>JBLWTJ010000030.1:0-5111 GCA_048270185.1 Bacteriovoracaceae bacterium | reverse complement strand
CCTATTGCTGCACAACGAATGCAGCAAGATTTAGATGGAATATTCAATTATATCGATTTAGATATGATAGACCTGTCAAAGATCGATCAAGAATTAGTGGTCAAAACGCTGATAGGGATAGACACAAAAGAAGTCTGGGGAAGACTAACGACTTGTTCGTTTAATCCATCGCAAATCAAAGATGGATACCGCTGTATGCGCCCAACCATTGAACTGTCAAATGCAGCTATCGGCTTCTGGCAGATCACTGTTAGAGCGTATCTGTTAGCTACGGTTAACACGTCTGACGGTTATGACCAAAGTGTATTTAAAACTAACAAGAACATGTTTGGTGGCAAAGTGAATTTGCTGAAAACAAGTGCGATAGGGTACGCAACTAACGAACCATTTATCGATTCACCGTATTATGCCGCTGATACGATGAACAACATGATAATCGCTAAAGTAATAATCGAAATGGTCAATCCAAACAACGTTGCAAGTGAGATGATTGCAGAGATTTTCTACACAATAGCGAAAGTTTTTGGTTTAGTGAGTGTGTCGATTTTCTTGTTTGTTTACGCAATACCTACAATCTATTTCAAGCATTTATTTATGTCGCTTCAAGAGTTGTTGGTGCATCAAATCATTGCACCTCTTTCAGTTGCTGTTTGGTCAGTGAATGCCGATCCACTACATGTTTTCAAAGAGCTTGTGAAGGCGTGTTTGAAGTTCCTAACATTCGTCGCAGTCTGCATCATGGGATTTCATTATATGGATCTTATCCTTATGGCAGTAATCGAGCAAATGTTAGAGTACCAAGTGATGGAGTGGCAAGGGATTACACACTTTATCGCAGTTTATACATCTAAGTTACTTTCGTTTGTGTTAAGCGCGTTTGTGATCCTTAAATCATTAAGAAAAGAACTTGATGAAGTTAATCAAATGAGTAACGTGAATTAAAAAGGAGAGAGATTATGAAATTTAAAATGTTATTAAATGAACAAAATACGATTCGATTTTATCGTGAATTGTTTGTCAATGAGTTTAGTGTGATTCCTGACGGGATCACACAAGATGAAGTGATAAGCTGTGGAACAAATCAGAGTTTTAATGATTTCACATATGAGTTTAAGGGAATGACAGAAAAAAGTGAAACACTGAACAAAGTCATTTCAAAATGTCATGATAAATTCGCTGACTTCTTACATGATAGTTTAGACAGAGAAATGAGATTACAGTTAGAATCGCACAGCTATGAAATTAAGGATTTGCTCATACAAGCTTTATTTGAAGAAGAGAAACATCAAAAGTCTATGACGTTCTCTTTGCTTGATGGGAATAGTGATATTCGAGCATTAACAGTGATGGAAAAGCGCGATTTGACTATGCTTGCAGCAAGGATTAAGCAAAAGCCACATCTCAAAGCACTGTATGATAAATGTGAAGAGATCACAGTTAAGTTTATCAAGTACAACCACAAAGTTAAGAAGCGAAAGTTGAAAGGCAAAAAGCCAAAATAAAACAAAACACTCCAAGTCGGAGTGTTTAATTTTTAATGAACTGAGTTAATACTTCATTCGTTTTTCGTTCTTGCTTTATCTTGTTGTTTTGAAAATATTCAATTCTATTTGTTATGTGTTGTAACCATTGAAGATCACAAAATTCTTTTGTCGCGCCAGATTCTATCATTAGCTTTGAATAGTATTTATCATCTGCTACTGATAACATCCAGCCATTTGTATTGAAGTGCCTTTTAAAATCTTCTTTCAAAATTCTTCTTTCTTCAAGTTCTTTATAGAATAACTTTGCAAATTCTTTATCTTTCAATTTTGTATTGAGTTTTTCAATTTCAGCTTTTACTTCTTTTCGCTCAATTATTTTTACTAATAGTCTCATGACAGTTCATTCCTTAAATTGTTTATCTAATTAAAAATATATCATGATATATAACTAATTCAAAAAAATGGTTGAACATATAATAAAAAGTGGTATAGATAAAGTAATAATAAATATATTTTTAAAGGAATAAAAATGAAGAAATTAACATTGTTTGAATTAAATCAAAAAATAGAATCTGAGAAAAGGTTGAACATTCAATTTAAAGGGTCTGAGTTTAAAGAAGCGAATGACAAGATTTATATGACCAAACTTCCTAAACAGCTTGAAAAACATAAAGGGTCTTTGGATTTTGACAAAAAGCTTAAATCAGCATTGAAAAACTTAGAAGCAATCGCAGGGCAAGAAATAGTCTTCACGAATGGTGAACCAATCGAGCTTGAACAACCAGAATCTGTTTCTATACAAACAAGTGTCGTAGATGGTCTGATAAAATTTTCTGCAAGCACTGGCAAGATTCGCAACTTACCAGTGAATAGCATGTTTAGGTTGAAAGTTGATGAAGCTTTAATCAAAGAAATTGAAGAAACGAAAGCTCTGAACAACAGGCTTTTGGATGAGCTAAAAAACGACTTAGATTACGCGCTCGATTTGATTTTGCAGTTCGAAACAAAGAACAAAGGACTGATCAGCAACTACTATGCAGTTGTGAAAAAAGGTAAGAAGTTCATCAAAAGTGGGGACGCTGTAAATCTTAGCGAATCAACCATTCAAAGCTTAGTGTTACACATCAACAAGAAGTACAAAAAAGCCTTTAGAACAAGCGAATTACCCACGTTCACGCATTTTAAAGAAGCGTTTATGTATGGGGTTTCAGGGCAACACATCAAGCCGTTGCACGATGTTCAAGAAGTAATCGACCAGTTCAAAGCTATGCGCTGTAAAACGATCATGGGAAGACCTGCGGCTGAGTTTCTGACAAAAGCTCTTTATCAAGAATTTGATACATTGGATGTGCTTATCTACGACTACACAAATCCAAGAATTTCAGCGTATGACACGAACAAGATCTTAATTGCTAACGCAATAAACAACTTTTTCAACAAGATAAACGATGATTTAGCGCAATACATCGGCAACGCTAACGCTCGTAGAGATTTAATCGAGCTGTATTCAAGAATCTTGTGTGATTATTATATTAAGGGCGTACAACACGACTTAGATGTGATAATTGCTTCAAATATGCGCGAAGGAAAACATTAAAAAAAGAACCTCAATCGAGGTTCTTTCAATTTCTGGTTTAAAGCTTTGGTTTGTTGTTTGAACTGAGTGTTGAAGTTTTACTTTCACGTAAGCTTTCGATTCTCTTTTCATTCTTGCGAACATAATCTTCTAAGATAATTCCGTTCATCGTTAAATCCGTAAAACCAGCTTTTTCAAGCTTCACGATTGAACGATTCAAGAATTCTTCGTAACGCTCTCTCAAAACACCATCAAACTCTTCATTACTCAATACAAACGCACCATGTAGGTTTGTAAAGTTGAATGAATTTTTGTTAGGCGTGTTTATCGCTTTATCTATTGACGCTTCCGCTTTTTCAATCAATGTGTCGAACTTCTTGTTCATAAACTCAACTGTACGTTCGTCAAAGCCATTCCTAACTTCAATACGACTGCGCATATCGTTGTTAGGGCAGAACGCACGTTCAACATACATCGTTCTAAGGAAATCACAGACTTTTCCATCCTTAGCGTAAAATGACGTTCCGTAGTCAGCATTATCAAGATTCTCCAACACTTCTTTTTGAGTGTGCGCCCAAGTGTCAAGTGCCGCACTTCGCGCTTGAAATGGTTGGAATAGCACATCAAATGATGAATCGTCGCTCGGCTTAAAGTAAACAGTCGGTTGTTCATTTCTAATGCTGTAAATGTAATAACCGCCATCATACGTGCTACGTTGTTCCAACTTTCTATAGTCGTAATTTTTTTGTATAGAAAGAAGCAAAAACGACTTCGCATCAGCATTTTGATTCATCTTATCAAGAATGTTCTTATTGTTACTCATAAATGCCACTTTATACTGCATAAAGCGTGCTGGAAATGCATCCATTACCCAAGTCAAATTCAGTCTGATAATCGTCTCATCATCAAGTTCAAAAAGCTCTTTAATGTCTTTTCCGCGCAAGTCTTCGCTGAACCAGCTCGATTTATACTTGAAAGCACTATAATCCGCTTGTGCCTTTCCTGATTCAAACCATTCTGTATTTTCACCATTATTCTTTTTGCGGTTCTTATTTATCTTGTGATACGTCAAATTGCCTTGTTTGTTCAAGTTCACAAGAATGCCACTCTCTAAGCACATCTGCATGTACGTTTCGAAATGCTTCCTTTTGATCTTAATCACTTCCTCTTTAGAGTATGGCGCAAGTGATAGCTCATGGTGCATGGCCGCTTTTGTCATTCTCATATTGTGCGCAAGTACAACTTGTATATTGTCAACGTCATACGGCAATCGTTCAGCTTTTGTTTTAAACGTCTTATTCACTTCGTTTTGTAACTGATTGCGCTCGTTGTAAGAGCTGGCAAAACGTTTAACTTTACTTCGAGCATCGCCAGAAAAGCTTGCATTGTTAAACTTGATGCCTGTTTTCACATCAGTGAACTCGAATATGTGTTCAACATCTTTTTTCTTATCGAAATGGCTGTTCGTGTCTTTTTCATGGTCAAAGCCAAAATCGATTTCTACGCCATTTTCTTTTAGCTCTTCTTGTAGCTTGTCGTAGTCAACAACATTGTTGTTTAAAGCTTTGCTCACTATGCGCGATACTTCTTCTTTACGAGATTCGTAGACAGCTTCTGCTTCTTTCTTAACAGTCTCTTCATAGGCAGCTTTTGCTTCTTCGTTTTTGTCTAATTCTTCAAAGAACTTATCAACTTCAAGTTGATCATCAATGTCGCAGTCGTAACCATTGTTCTTAATGTAGTTCTTACGAATTTTATCTACGTTTAGAAGAGTAGGGTTGTCCATAATGTCTAACACAGCTTCTTCTTTTAAGTCATTAGAGATTTGTTTTACAGCACCGATAGCGACACCTTCCTCAATAAACTTATAAAGTCTTTTGCTCTTGCTTTTATAGCTGTATTTCTTCTCTAACTTCACACCAATTTTCTTGTAGATATCAACGTAATTTTTAGGTGAAGAGAATAGTCCAGTAGTTGGATCGAAAGGTGATGCAGCATAATGTATGTGAGCACCTGTTTTCCAATCAATATCGATATGAATATTCATCATC
>JBLWTJ010000029.1:0-5170 GCA_048270185.1 Bacteriovoracaceae bacterium | reverse complement strand
CCCGGATTGTGATTCCGGTTGTCGAGGGTTCAAGTCCCTTTAGCCACCCCATCTTTTCTCGCACTATTCCTTTAAAATCAAAGTTTCTTAATAACTTGTAACGCATATTGTTAAAACAACGTCTGTGCATTTACATCCGTATTTGAAACTAACTCGCTCTACTTATATCCACATTCAACTTTTTTGCACACCAAACTTTAGATGAAACATCAAATATATACCCTACTTCTATGTCTATTCTGAGTGATGTTAGAAGTAACTATCACGATCTCTCATAGACTTGTGGATAAATGGTGAGTACTGAGGATTTTTCTTTTTTACGGTCTTTTTCTGTTATTGCCAAACTCGTAGTAGTTTTAGCCGCACTAAAGGCAAGCTACACAAATCATAAAAACTTGTTGTAAGTCATATTTTTAGATTGAATTATTGAGTCCACAGAGTTTATTATGGGTAATGGCAATTTAGTAATCTAGTAACAGATTTGCTATTTGCGTATTACTCGTAACAATCTTTCAAATTTTGTACATGGAAAGTACTCCACATATTCCTTTCGCAAAAATAGACAGAGTAGCGGGTGTTAATTGAAGTTATGGCTTTGTCTTTAAATGCAACTTTAATCACTTAAGAAACCAGAGCTTCTTTGATACTTTTAGATTTAGGACTCACAGACAATGACCAAAAAAGAAATAACCTTAATATGTTTTCTCGATCATCCTTTTACCCACTCACCACATCAAGGTATTGTAAATGCGTTATTTGAGAAAGTAGATAATACTTATATCCCCATTGGAAGTGGGGAGTATAACTGCCCTACCAATCAAGTATTTATATTAAATGGTTATGATTCATTAGAGTCCAAACATACAAATGAAATTTTTGAATTAAAGGTTCAGGAAACAAACCGAGAAGTAAAAGATGGCGACTGTCAATTTGTAAGTGCTCCCGAGCATTCCTCAGCTCTTCGCTCCAAAATGATTTGTGCTGAAATTGTCGAACATTCTATACCTAATGCCAATGATATGATTATAGTTCTAGATCAGCCGCCTGTTGCAAAAACTTTATTTTTAAAAGGTGACGGGGAGTTATATGGCCCTTTTTCTTGTGATGTAGTTGATGAAGCAGATGCCAGTACCTCATTATACGAATGTCACCTTTCAACATTCACTCAAGATATCCGCTCTGCTGATAATAGTAAACTACTAACTCCCTACCACTATGCAACGCTTGACGAAGCGTTAATTCAAAATAAACTACATACAATGTCTACTCGTATGGTACATACACGTCATTTTATTGGTGATATTAAGCAAACCTTAAACGATGCTGAATCATTTACTGACTATATAGGTGATGACGAAATTATTAATAAGTATGCTGGGATGTTAGCTGCTAACCCTGCTATTCGGAACTTTACAAAAGGACATAGGGATCTGATTAAAAATCAAGTAAAAAGCATCAAACAATTTCGACAGCATAAAAATCGTTTTGAGCGCCTATTTGATTTATTCGATCTAACTGATGAATGGTCAGGTAATCGCACCGCCTTAATGGAAGAGTTTATCAAAAGCTCAGAAGGTCAGAGTATTTTAAAGTCATATATTGACGAGAATAAAGACGATTATTTCAAAGAAGAGCGAGAGCGTTTCAATGAATCCCTACTGAATGAATTCAATCAATTGTCTGATGGTATCGTACAACTTAAGCAACAAAAGCATGATATAGAGTCTGAGATTCGTGCAGAAAAAGAAAAGCTTAAGAATGTAGAAAATGAAGACTTTCAAGAAAAAGAATTAACTAAAAAAGCACGCGAAAGTATTGATGCTTCATTATCCGAAAAACATCAAGAACTTCAAGCCTTGAGTGACTCTCTAAGTGAGCTTAAAGAAAAATATAAGCAATACGACACTGTGGATAAATTGGAACTACAAATCAGTGATTTAAAAGCAGTATGTAAATATGAGCAGAAGAATCTTGATAGTCTAAAGGGACAAAAAGTTGCGATACAGGAAGAGATCAAAGACGAAAATGATGAGCTTCTTGGTAAGTTGGTATCATTAAAGCCCAAAGTAGATATGCTTAGCGGTATTATGCCTTCGGAGCCTAAGCAGCAAATTTCATTTATCACTCCAGCCAATTATACGGTATCTGGATATGATACTAGCTCTCAACAAGAATTTATTGAAAGTGTTTATGAGAACTTAGCTTCTTATGGTAGAAAAGTGGATTTTGACGACTTGGCAAATGTTATTATTAGCCTAAGTCAGAATCAATTTACTTTATTTAGCGGTTTGCCCGGTACAGGAAAAACATCTTTAGCTAAGCTTATCGGTTCTTCTATCGGTTTAGAAAATCGGTTGCTTAACATTCCTGTAGCAAGAGGTTGGACATCTCAACGTGATGTACTAGGTTTCTATAATGCACTGTCACAAAGCTACGTTTCCTCTTCTACAGGGCTTTATGACATGCTTAATCAAATGCAGAGTAAAGATGATCATCGAGTTAATACACCAGCCATCGTATTGTTAGACGAATTTAATTTATCTCAACCTGAACATTATTTCAGCCCATTCTTGGAGATGGCTGATAGTGAATCCAGTAGAATTATTCATACTGGTGACCCGCAATCTCCACAATTAGATATACCTCTGCATGTTAGATTTTTAGGGACTATCAATAATGATGAATCTGTTCAAGTTTTAACACCACGTATGCTTGATAGAAGTGCTGTTATCCACTTCGAAGATCAAGTTGATGCATCTTCCGCACAGGTTGTGTTAGAAGGTAAAAATGGTATAACTAAGCCGACAATCAGTGGTGATGATTTTATTAAGTTATTTAATGGTAATGCGAACTCCGTTTTACCAGATGATATTAAAAATATTCTCGATGTAATTATCAAAACGCTTTATAACGATTCGCCAGAGTATGGATCTCAAGTAATCGTATCTTACCGTAAAATAAAGGCGATCAGTAATTACTACAACACGGCATCATCTTTAATGATCAGTGACCGCTTAACAGCTTTTGATTTCGCAGTTGTACAGCACATAATCCCTTTGCTAAATGGTTTTGGTGACACTTTTGGAAAGCGCTTAGTTGAGTTATTATCTCAATTACCGGAAGGCCTAGAACGTAGTCGAGCACGCTTACAGAGAATAATTATACGTGGTGAGCTAAATCTTCATACATACGGCGCAATGGCATGATAAACTTTTTCATTAAGATTACTCGACATAATCAAGAGCAGGAATACAACCCTGACCTTAATGAGGTTATTCAGCTTAATGAAACTGACTATATTGATTTAATAGTGCATGTAGGTAAAGAGCACTTCGAAAATGGTGAACCGTATATTGTAATTGGTGATATCCCTTATGAGCTCGAATACATCTCTGGTAATGATGATATCAGGCGTTTTAAAACAATTGAGCCAACCAATCAGCATCACAAACAAGTTTTCTACAATTATTTCGGTGAAAGTGAAATATCTGTAGCTTTTGCAAGTACTAACAACATATATCGTGTGGCGCGAATCGATATCAGGGCACGAAAAGCTAACGCTGAAACGGCTCAAAACATGATCAACTTTATCTCTGATAATTTAGATGATATGCACATGCTATGCTTTTCTAAGTCACATACCTCTGGTGGCATAGATCCTGATTCTAAGGATGCTGTTAATAAATTAAATTTATTGAAAGATGCGGTTTCTTTTATAGCTGAACAGCAAGCATTATTTATCAAAGACCATAAATATATATGGGAACATGAAATGACGCTTTCTGAACAAGGGCAGCCTACAGGCCCAGACAGTGTTCATTATTTATTAACTCATTTAGATAAATTGTCTCCAGCTAACTCTGGGCAGGCTAATGTATTAGTTAATGGTAGAGCTTACCAAACGAGCCAAACACCTCAAGAACAGATAATCAGTAATGCTGATGTTTTTGAAAATCGAGTTGTTTACAGTTTTTTATATTCTGCATTACAATATTTAATCAATCTAAAAAAAACGTGTGAAAACCAAGCGAGTGTTGGTATTTCAAAACATCTTACGATTACTGATAGCAGTAATGAGTTTGTTTCTTTTGACCATGCGCTCAAAGCACATCAATCAAATATCCTCAAGCATCACATCCGTGAAATTGAGACAATTCAAATACAGATTAAGCATATTATCCGCCTTTATGATAAATACATTAAAGTAAAGTTAGTTCCTCACTTAAGACCTCGCTTTACTGCATTTGTGACAGCCCGACCTCATTATCGAAACGCCTTTGAAAAGATTCATTTATGGCACGCAACTAATGCGCCAGATATTAATGAAAATAATTTCATCATGGGCCTAAGAAGCTTATCAACAATTTACGAGTTTTGTTGTTTATTACTACTTAATAAGGTAATCGTACAGTTTTTAGAATACAAGTTAATCTCTAGTAGCTATTGCGAATATAGTCAAGATCAGCCTTACACTGGACATGAAACTGAACGACCTGTTATGGAGATGAATAATAGTTTTGAATATAGAAAAGGTGAAGAGTTATTAAGTTTTCGCTATGAACCTAAGATATATCAATATAGGGAAGGGATATCTGAACCGGGTGATCTAATTAATGTTGCTAAGAAAAATAGGCATCACATATATGGTGAACATTTCTATTGCCCTGATTTTGTTTTAAAGTTTAATAGTGTTAACTGGAATGAGCCGTTAGTAATTATTTCTGACGCAAAATATCAAAGTCGAGATAATGCATTAAAGTATTCTCTACCAGCAACCGAGCAGAAATACTTGAGGGACATCTTCGAAGTCAAGCTTGATGGGCGTATTGGTATTTCACCAATTAAACTTATGCTTGTTCTTTTTGCTCATGGCAATGATAAAATTATATCTCGGTTGAACGGAGTACACCAAGTTAGTGGGAGTATTCCTGTTTACCCTCAAGCCATGGGATTGAAACTTACTCCGGAAGATACGACGATTAAGAGTTTAGCTCAAACATTATTATCCGTATATCGAGATCATATAGATTATATAAACGCACAGTGAATATGCACCATAAGCGCATAAGTCTTATTTTCTCTACCCTGCACAAAGTATAACGACTAAAAAATGCTCGTAATAATTTGGTTTTATTCAAGTTTTAATGATAGATTGGTCGAATTGATTATA
>JBLWTJ010000028.1:0-5182 GCA_048270185.1 Bacteriovoracaceae bacterium | reverse complement strand
ATCCAATAGGCTTGATCAATCGTCTTTATCAAATCAAGAATTAGAGCTTTACTGTTTTTAAGAAAGTAATTCTTGCAAAAGAATCTATTTCCTGTCGTTTTGGTTAAGTGGGTAACTTCTACAATTAATAAACGTAATACTTCCAAATCTTGGTTCTCAAGTTTCTCTGTGCTCTTTGATAGAGTGGATACTTGATTCTGAATAATCAATTCAAAATTTGACTTAGATAAATTAATCCTGTCACGTATCAAGGTATCAGAAGGTAATTTTACTGAATCAATTTTTCTCATTAGATACGAGCATGTGAGCATATTGATCAATGAAGGGGTTCTCTTCATTTTAGTGATATGAAGCTCCAGCATAATCAGGTCGTTTTCATCAAAATCACGAATATTTTGAGACTGAATGTTCAAGTCATTGAGCTTAACCTTACTTAGTTCATCCTTAAGTCTATCCTTAATCACTCCAGAGAATGCGTTTTGAATGTCATTGCAGTTATCAAACTGAACTAAGCTTAAACGAGCAGATTTTAGTTCTTTCATGAAATCTAAATCTTTATCAGGATGCATTGAATGTAATGCGATTCTATCCATGACGCGCAATGTTTCTAAGTTAGCATTCAGTCTCTTTGATGCTGATTCATACTTTTTGTAGACGATACTTTGAATATCGCCAGGGAGTGATTGATACTGTTTCTTGATAGCTTTCAGATACTTTGCTGCAACAAGTGAGTCAAAAATAAATTTCTTAGATAGATTATGTAATCTCATCAACTCTTGTGTAACCCGCTTTTGAGCTTCAATCTTAATTTCATCATCTGAGCGGATATATGTAATCAACCCACTTTTTATCAGATAGGAACGAATGTCAGCATAGCTAATGGAGTCTACATTTACTGCGTATGGCAAACCACTAGGCAATGTTGTCTTAAGATCTCTTAACTGAACAACTTTTGACTTAATCTTTAGGTATTCATTATCAAATGTTGGGTAATTTACTGTTAAAAACAGGTCTTTTTTTCTTCTGGACTCTCGAACATTCTTAACTGTTAATGAAAACACATTGTGATTTTTATTGCTTCCAAACATAAGGTCTCCATAGGTAATGGAGAATGCATTCAATCGTTCTTCTGGGATTAGCCAGACCAAATTTATATTGTTGGCAATATAGAATCGTTCACGTTCTTCAATTGTTTGAGGGTTAATCCAGACATTAATCACCTCAAATGCCCATTTTTGATCGTTGTTTTGCTCAAAGTACACATCAGGGCTACGCCATTCACCTGTGCCTGTTGAATCGATAATTTTGGGGTCTAGTTGAATCGTGCTCTTTTTGACTGAATTTGTTTTCAAAAGGCATTTAACTAAGTTAAGTTTTACGAATTTACTTAAGCGACTTTCCGATTTATCTTCGATCCTATCGAAGATTGGGCTACTTTTCCCTTTATAAAATGGGCATGAATAAACAGCATCACCAGTTTTACGATTTGAAAATGGTTGATGCTTCAAAAAAACCGATTTATGTCTTCTAGAGATTGTAACTGGGTTTCTACAGTGCTCACAAATCAATAAAGGAGCTTCATCAGACATAGAGCCTGTTAACTCTCTTCGTAGACCGAAAAGTGTCACAGAATCATTCTGATTGGCAAATGATACAACATCATTTGCAGTAATGCTTTTGTCTGCACCACGAACTGATATCTTCCAGTTGTTATAATCCATAAATACAATCTTTAGTCTTTAATTTTTTGATAAGTAACTATAGCTCAAATTATCATGAATTGGAATCAAGAAGTGAGTGGGTCATCATACTTTAGGAATTAATGATAAACAGTAAATTGACTGTATGGATCTTATAATGTAAGTTGTTATTAACAATAACCTAAAAAATAATATAAAAATGCAAATATTAGAATCTGTAATTGCTAAGTTTGTTGATTATGTGCCTTCAATCGAAAGGAAAACAATCAACAATCTTCTTTTATCTAATGCTGATTTCAATGAATGGCTTAAGTTTTGTGAGTCATGTATTAGAAGGGGCATTTCATCAATCGCTCTACATGATGAGATTTATTTTAGGTCTAGGAAGATTTCAGTTGATGACGACTACATTTCCAACATTCTTGTAGATGTTATGGATTTTCTAATTAGTAAGAAAATTGTAAACTCATACGGATAGAAAATGATAAATAAGCAAGAATGTTTTGAAGTCATAACCAAGCCTGGTGAAATCAAGATCATATTTAACGGTAAAACCCTTGTTACGTTCGACTCAATTGAAAAGAAATTCGAAATCAAAAACAAGTTAATCGAAACAATTCGCTCAAAAGTTACTCGTAATAGTATCTACCAAAAAATCTCCGAGATTGTTTCCGAGAATGGTTTACCAGCAAAGTACAAATGGGCTGATACCGCAATTCTTGCAATAGAGCCAGCTCTTCATTGCTTGAAATTGGAGTCTGTTGATTTAACAGAGTTAGCCATATTAGAAAAAAAGGTTCTTCTTTCTAGCACTAATGGTTTGTATTACCTATACAGCAACACTAGAGCAAGCGTAAGAATTGAGTTAATAAATCTCTTAAACTCTCGATTTGAAAACAACTCAGATGAAGAAAATGAGCTACTGATTGGATTCCTAATTGTTAATGACGCAAAGATTGCGCATAGGCTAATTTATGGTCAAAGCCTTAAATCTGGCATCATTCCTAAGTTCAAAGAAGATCAGTTTAATCGAGAATTTGAAAAACTATCCTCTCAAGTAAAGGAGTGTTTAAATATCTCTTCTATTGAGCCTCATTTCAAAAACGCTGAGGAAATTGTTAAGTACTACCAAGAAGAGTACTTAGCACATTTCAAATAATAAGGGGGCGGATATCCGCCCCCAGCTATCAACTGCTTGTCTTTAAGTGTTGTCCTATGTACCCGATTCGCACTTCATTGAAATGGATATCGAAGAATATCTGTACTGTTTTTGTAGGGTTGAAAGTTTCACCAATGGTTAAGTGCTTGGTGATTAGAACCTTGCTCCCATTAAAGGGAAACTCGCGCATTGAGCGGAGCTTAACATCTTGCACTGTTGTATTGCTCTCGTTTGCGCTGTAGTACGGCTCAAGTATCTCTTTTGATACTGCGTCAGGCTTTCCGCTTTTGATGCTATTGAAGTAGTCTGAGCAAATTAGGTTTAGGTACTTAAACACACGAGCTGGATTTTCGTAGTTGCATTTTGAGATTACCTTCTCGATATTGTCAGCGAAAGTTGCGTGAGGGTATAGTTCACGAATAGCAGTAACTACGTCATTGTATGAAGGGTTGCCATACATACACTGTTTTAGCGAATCGCTAATGGTAATAGAAGACTTTGATAATGCGCCTTGTAAGCGCTGTTCTAGATTTGAGATAAGATCGTTCTTATCTGACAGGATGTCGTTTAGGCGCTGATTATCGGTATTAAGCTTTTCAATTGCGGTTTCAAGCTGCAAAACCTTTTGTGTATTTGCGTTTTTTAACGCCTCTAATTTTTCCCGTTCTACCATATCGGTTGCAGAAGCAGAATCTGACGAGACTGAATCTGAATCAGCGATGTTTTTCTGCGCTTCGAAGCATGAATCAATAGCTTCAAATGTTTGCTTTGTAAATGTGATTAGAGCTTCATGAATGTTCTTTTGAAGACTATCGACTTCAGCAATAACGCTTTGAGCTTCTGATAGCTTATTGTTATCAAAATGGCTTCTTGCAAGCTCTCTCCTGTCAACTATTGCCTCAGATATGCGAATAAATTTTTTCTTCTGCTTGTAGGCGTTTTTAAGCCCTCTTAAAATTGCGTACACTTTAATGAAGAGATGAGACGAATTTTCGTCATTGATCTCTATCTTGTACAATTCCTCAAATCTGCTTTCTAGATTGTTTAATGATGAGATAGCTTCATGTTTTAGATCGTCAGGCAAGTGTTCTGCGGAACTCCTGATACCAGGTAAATTCTTGGTGTTCAGCTCTTGGAAGATCTTGAAGTAGTGTTTAATGATAGGCGAGTTAATAGACTCTATAGGTTTTTCATCGTGAGTAATGAAGTATCCAAATCTATGGATTTCAGGGATGTTACTAAGAACTCTATCAAGACTTTCAAAATATCCCATTTCACCATCGGAGACTACGCTATCAATCAAGAGTGACGAATACATGGATAGTGTGGACAGTTTCCCTTTGCCTTCAAACATAGGGGAAAGCGTACCAATAATGATAAACCTTCTATAGATGTTGTTTATGATCGGAAGTAGGTGATTGCCACCAAATTTGCTAATCGTATAACTGATAAATGCAGGAGAGTTAAAGATGCTGCATATTGGATATAAGGTTAATGCTATGAGATTATAGGCGGTGTTGAACGATTCACTTTGCTCGTTTTCGAAAATGCTTGCTGAGTTTTGACATAGCTGGTAAATGAATTCAAACATTTCCATAACGAAATGAGGTGAGGAAAGGTAATCGCTATCGTAACCACTACCTAGCTTATCAAGTTCGTTCTTTATGTTAGAGCTTTTTAGAATGTTAAGGCACTCTTCTGATAGCTCATATTTCTTATCAAAATCTAGTGAGTTTTTGAATGTTGGCATACCGAGAATTTTTGCTGCGGCATTAAAGACTCGATATTCAATGCAGTTATTGAACGCGTAGATCCTGTCATCACCAACAAAAAGAGTCCCGTAGCCTACACACATTTTAACAAGAGCTTGAGGGTCTGACTTTGTTGCGTTATCACTTACCTTGTAATGCTTGCCAAGCATACGCTTAAGCTCGGACTTGTTTACGACTTTTGCTTTGACAAGGTAATCAGAGAAGGTAATTCCTGGCTCAATCTTTAACTCAGGGTAAATGCCAACTTGCATATCATCACAGCAATCAACAAACTCTTCATAACCCACAATCATAGAGAGATAGTCTATGCTCATAGACTCTTGGAATTTTGAAAGGACGCGTTGTATTTTGTGCTTTTCAGACATTCCTTGAAGGTAGTCTAAAAAACCTTCTGCTATTTGAGATATTTCGAAATGCTGCTTATCCCCAAAAATTGAATCTAGAAAGCTAGTTGAAGTGGGTTCTAAGCTAAACCCCTGTTTTTCTTGCATGAAAAATCCTCCTTGTGGTCAGGAGGAATTATAGCATGTAAATACTTGATATGTCAGTTC
>JBLWTJ010000027.1:0-5227 GCA_048270185.1 Bacteriovoracaceae bacterium | reverse complement strand
TACATATAAGAAATGGTTTCTGTAATGGCATCGCGAATACCAAGCATCTCAATATATCCGCACATCCCTTTCTCACTTTCCCCCTGAAATTTATTCATGTGAAAACGAAATGACTCAGGGTTTGATTCTTCTGGCATTGAAATAGTAATACCGTTATTTGGATTACCTAAACCTGCTTTAATAAATTTTTGCATTATACATTCTCTTTTTATTTTTAATAATTATATCATGTTTTAATGGTTAAAAAACCCTGATAAAAGAATAAATTTATTGACAGGCACGTACAGTTATATATACTTAAAACAAGCTAAAGTCGGAGCTAAATCAAATGGTTTGTCTACCAGCCGCTCGCAAAGGCAAAAGACATGAAATCACAATTCACTTTCTTTATTGAGCATCAGCGTCAATTTGAAAGGTTAAGCGAGCAAACTATCCGCAATTTGAAACGCCAGATGCTAAAGTAAGGAAAATGAAATGATTCGCATCGAAACACATGAGCAAGCTAAAAAGCTAACCCAAGCCATTCACACCTATTTTATGAAAGGCAAACCAACGCTAAATCAGTTCCGTGATGAATTCGCTTCGAGGTTTGGTTACAAATCTTTAAGAGACCCATTCACATCTGAACAAAGTGTTGATATGCCCCTTCAGGATACTCTGTATAAGGCGTTTGCGGATATCGTTGTAACACCTCTAGATGATCCTCGAATCACGCTATCTGTCGCGCTAAATTACAAAAAAGACATGTCTGATAGTGCCTGCTTGAAGCTAATCAATTCTTTAGAGTCTGAGCATGATATTGCAGACCCTAAATTCAAAGAGCAACCAACTATTGAGGAATTTAAAGAGCGCTGCGAAGAGCTTTTAACAATCTTTGGTTATCAAGACGATTTTTACGATACTCGTCATTTATTCCAAGTGCTTTTTAAGGTTTCAATGCCAGCTCACCGCATTCAATATGAGCGTCACGGAAATCCCGAGCGAGAAGCTGCTAAAGAGTTTCTTAAATCCATTTCAGAACATATTATGCTTGAAAAGATTTTGGAGATGATTAAGTACGATGAGAAATCTGACTTCTCTCCACAAGATGCTTTTAGCTCATTACGTAGCAAAATCGAAATCTTTACCTCCTGCTATATCTGGACTTCTAGCCCTGTAGGGCATCACCTTCACAAAACAGCAAGAGATATTGCGGGTTACAAGTCATGATTGAATTTAAAACTGAATACACGTATGAAATGCCAATCGATGCTTTAGGCATGAAAATAGACACAAACCGTGACCTAGAGATTCTTGATTTGTGTGTTCTTCCAGATAATAGGATTGTTAACATTCTTGCGGCTACTCGACTTTCAGTTGGCGATCCTACGATGAATCACAACACTGCGGAATACGGATTTGAGGTTGAGATCGTTCAGGAAGGGTGTGAAGGTCTATATCAGTTCATTCTCTTTGAAAATCAGCGAGAATTAATCAAAAAAGTTCGCGAGAAAAGACTTAAGGATAAAAAGTCAAACATAAAATGGGATAAAGACATGAAGCGAGTTGGCGCAGTGCTTCTAGATGACCCATCTGAAAGAGCACAATTCCTAGAGCTTGGTGCTGAAGACTACCTTTATCAATTTAAGTTCTAAAATTAAAGCCTAGAACACAGTTTGTTTTCTAGGCTTCTCTTTGTACTAAACTTACCAGAATTTCTCAATTTCAACTTGCTTGATTTTCGTGTCTGGGTATTTATCGTAACCATTCTTTCTAAAGAATGCTTCATACTTATCGATATGCTTTTTGCAAAATTCGTTTAGCTCATCTTTTGGTAATCTTGGCGAATACACAAACGCATTATCAAAGAGGTCACAGATCATGAATGTGCCATCTTTAAAGTCTGTTAGACTACTCATTGTGTAGTCCATAGCCATGTGAAGGTAATCAACCCCTTTCTCACCAAGAGCGATTGTGATAACCCCTGGCTCATAAATTTTAGCTGGAATGTGAGTTTTACCTTCGAATTCGTATGGTTTATCAGTTACGATATAGGTTCTATCTCTTAGGAATATCATATCGTCAGCTACCAAGGTGGTAGCATCAACAATCTCCCATTTGTCATTCTTGAAACACTTTACTTTTTTATTCATTTATTCACCTGATTAAATTACGCTCAAAGCCAGTTTTGCATTGTTCTCAATGGTATCTAGAGGCTTAGTAACAATGTCATATGAAAAAGCTGTATCCCAATCTTTCTCGTCACTTTCAAGAGATCTCATACCTTCCTGAATTGCCGATTCTGACTCAGTTCTTCCAAGTAATCGTGACTTACACGTATCAATGCTTTCATTCACATAAAGCACTACTGAGGAAATTCCGTTCTCTTTGAGTTTTGCTTTTGCATTTACCGCACCACGAGGATCTAGAATTAAACAAGTATTCGCCTGTTTTAGTGATTCAATCACAGCGCTTAACGTCGAGCCGTAATAGTTACCCTTATTTACTTCATGCTCTAGAAACTCACCAGATTCAACTTTGCACAAAAACTCGCGCTCACTTAAAAAATGATAGTGAACACCGTCTTTTTCATAAGGTCTAGGCTCTCTAGTTGTAGTGGTAATACATTTTTGGAAACCGAATTCTTGAATAAGCCTGGTTGCCAGTGCGTCTTTTCCTGAAGCTGTTCTGCCAGCAATAATTAATAATTTATTCATAAATTAAACCTTTTATATTATGTTTATTATTGTATATAAAATGACTGAGTTTTCAAGATATTTATTAATGATTAGCCGTCAGTCAGACCATGAATTCAGGCTTGACCGATTGGCTTGCATATGTATAATAAGAAAAAAGAAAAAGGATACCGCCACTATGAGTTTATTAAACACAAAATTTAAGAACATCCTTCTGGCTTTGCCATGTAGCAATACGCTTGATGGAAAAAGCCCTGATGATGTAAAGACTTTAAACCTAGAAGCAAACATTGTTATCTGTTCTGAGATTGACAACCTTCCGAAAAGGATTGTGATCAATTCAGAAGAAGATTATGGTTTTGTACGAACTCTTAGAAACCGATTGGACGCATTAATCATGCAGGGTGCTGGTGGTATTACTAGCGCGATGCAGGAGTCATCAAAGCTATCAGTTGATGAGCTGTTGTCAAAATTTAGCGACTATTACATCATTTTCACTAAAGCGATGACCAAGTACAACAAATCAATGCTTGCCAATGACGCAGAGACTAAGACATTGATCCGTTATCTTCTATGGAACCGATATTACTCTAGCGTTGATAAAGTAAAAATTCTATCTGAATTGGCTGATAAAGGCTTCCTGTACCGACTAGAAATCCAAGGTTCTGTGTACTACCAAGTCTCAGGCATTGATGTTAGCGTAGGGACGAATGAGTATACGGATAAAGGCAACCGAATCATGGCAAAAACCATTGGTCGCCAACTTTTTAATGTTTATGTTAGCTTCGAGCACGACGAAGAATTTAAACGTCGATTCCCTGATATTCACGCTAAACTGTCAGCTCCTGCAATTCAGATGTTTGAGACGGATTTTAGTCGCACTGGCAAGAACTCTGCCAATCCGATTTCACTGAGCTTCACAGAAAAGATGTTCATCGAAAACAAATACACAATTGAAGCTTGAAAGTCCAAAGGACTTTCTAATAAGGGATACGCGCCATGCTTGCTTTGACACAAACATACCCTAACTCACGAAAGAGACTTGTCGAGGTTAATGACAATCAAGTTACCCTGATCGGTACAGGAACAACCTTTATGTATTCTCACTTTTTTGATGTCAATCGAATCAGCGATGAAATTAGTAAAGAGGGTATCTCTATCGAAGACGCAATTTTGATTATCGAAGATGTAAAATCAGCATATGAAAATCATTTTGATGGGGGAGGGTTTTCTGTAGCTATTGTGAAACAAGCGGTTGCAGAGATTGAATTTCTAAAAAGTAAGATGGATTAAGTTATGAGATACATCTGTCATGATAGTTACGTAGATCTTTCTACCTATCTTGCCCTTAAGCTTTTAAATTCAAAGCTATATAGTGACTTAAAATCGACTCAAATCGAGTCGGTGATTGCAGCAAAGCAAGAATACAAATCACATAAACACAACTGCCCCATGTTTGTTGATACTTTGAACCGTGAGCTTGAGTCATTGAGATTTCACTACTCACTTTATTCAAGTGAGCAGTACTACCTATGTTTAGACGATAAGCTAGAAGAAGAAAGCCGCATTAAAGCCAAAATCAAAAAGCAGTCGTCAAACGGGATTCATTTGTACCAAGTTTATCGAAATCATCTAAGTTTACTGAAGTCAATGCCGAGTAAATTTCAAGACTTCCTGAAAATTGTAGCGCTATCTTCTGAAGGTGCAATCTCAATCCAGGCTGAGACTCAAAACTTAGTTAAAGTTATCTATAGGGAAATTGAGTACATTTTTCGCCATGTAACCGATGAGGATGGGAGAATGAGCATTCCATACTCATTGGGGGATGATATTCGAAATCATCACTTAAAATCAGTTGTAGGCAAACAATTCACCTTCGAAGTAGGAAATGGGGTCGCGTTGCCTTATCATTATTCTGAAGGCTTGAGTTATCAAGATTTGCGTCATTACAAAAACAAATTCGACAAAACCGAACTATCTAAAGTCTTACTGATTGAGATGTACAATTTCGTTTCAGACATGATGTCTTTACTCCCTAACCGCGAAGCTTTTCATAATGAAATGATCTCCAATTTGAAAAGCAACAATATGCTCTCAGAAAAAGCTGGTATCAAAGTGTTAATGACTTTCCATGAGCGATTTGAACGTGCTAAATCGGCAATGGATCGACTGAAAGATTTAAATCCAAATTACAAGCTAATTGTCGCTTCTTAGTGTGGAGGAACAATAGAGTGAAAAACAATGTAAGAGTTCATCTTTTTGAAAAGCTTGGCACAGGAACAATGTTCCTAGCTCACAATAAATTTTGGATTTCCTACTCAAATACCGCAGCAAAAGAGCTATGGAATGATAGTCACTGCTCATTTTCTCTTGATGCTATCGATGCGCTTGTAATTCCAGTATCCTATGATTTTCCGAATCTTGGCGATCATATCTCAAAGCCAAGTCATGACAATCCAGAACTTTCGAGAGATAAGCTTGCAGCATTGTTAAATGAGGAAGATAGGTATTGTTTTAATACTGCTGAAGCACTAAGTATTTTATGTGAATCC
>JBLWTJ010000026.1:0-5320 GCA_048270185.1 Bacteriovoracaceae bacterium | reverse complement strand
GGTGAAGATAGATTGATCATTAAAGGCATTTTCAAACCATTCAGTTAATGAAACATAGACCTTGCCTTTAAACGAGTTTTTGTAGTGTTTAAAGTCAATAAGTAGCTCGTAAACGTAAACGTCATCAATTGGCGCTACGTGATATACATTAGCAAAAAAACCTTCTGGTCTGAATTTCTTAAATTTCATGGCGGTGTCCTTTAATTATTTAATTTATACTTATTATACATAAATTAGTTTGAAAGTAAACACCAATAAAAAAAGAAAGTGAATTACACTTTCTTTTGATTTCTTCACAAAAACGGAAGGTTACTTAAGCAGCTTTGCTCGCTTTTCTAGCCTCAGCGAACACTTCATCAATAATGTCATCAAATGTGCCAGAAAGGTACTCTTGTCTAGATAGTAAAGGCTCGTAGTCTTTAGGGTCTCTACCTTCAGGGATTTCAAATGGATAACCATCAATAGCAAGCTCCATATCGAATCTCATCTTGCTGCCATGACAACTGATTTCATCAAATGTCATCGTTTCGTAGCGCTTTTCTAGTCGAGCTTGCAACTGCTCTCTAAACTGCTCTTTAACTTCTTCAAGGTCAGAGATTGACAGCACCTCACTTACATTCAAGAAGTATGTCATGAACCCGCCATCATCTTCGGTATAAGCGACCACTTTTTCAGTCGTTAGTTGAGAAAACTCTGACTTAATCGCTTCTGCATCACCTTCAGGCATCATGGAACAATATTCATCTTCTGAGAGGATTAGGTGATTAGTGCTTACTTCTTCAGTAGCAATCAAGTACACCTCTCCACGCTTTAGGTTCTTGAAGTAATTCATGTAACGATCATTACTTCGAAGATACTCAATTAGCTTAGGCTTCACGTCATTGATAATGACCTTTGAAGGCTTGTTGCTTAGTGAAGGATTCTTTTTGACTTTAGCTTTGCGCTGCTTTCTTCGTTTATCCTTTTGGGATTGTCTTACTGACATCTATTACCTCAATCCAATTAGCGTTCAAGTCTTTGCGACAAATCTTTGTTTAAAAGTATTCCTTCATAGTTAATCTCAGGAAGAATTCTAGAGCAAGCCTTTTGATATGGATTTTCGATCATCTCAGTTAAAAATTCTTTACTTACCTCAAAATCAAGAGCATTTCTCACAAAGAGAATGATATTAATAATATCACTGGTCAATAAGAAAGTTGTTTCCTCAACCTCAAAGTTACACTCATCATGGAAATATTCATCTTCATCTTCATCTTCATCTTCGATAACTCTAGATGTCAAGATTATAATTTTTTTAAATTCCGAATCAATATCAGAGTTTACCAAATTTAAAATGGATGACCAGTCAAACTCACCAAATACATACAAAGCATCATCCTTTTGGAAAACACCCTCTCTAGATAAGTTTTCAATAGCATACTTATGCAATTCATCTTTACTACTAAGGTAATTGTAAATAGCCTCAATTTGCAAAAAACTATATTCAGCTTTAAGCCTTGGAAAATGGGAACGGATAAAGCTATTAATAGAATATCTTCTATCGTAGTCATAATCATACGGCAACGCTTTTTCATCCTCACTTAATGTTACCGAAGTAACTTTTTTACTAGACTCTATAATTCCTGCATTAATGCATTTATCTATCGCAATTGAACAAAGCATTGTCCCATGAGAAACTTCACGCTTCTGCACTCCGATAATATCAGCGAAAATATCAAAAATATTGCTTTCTTCTGGATTTTGTAAGCATATATTTTCTTTATTTAAGGCATGATTTATATTCTCTAGATTTCGAATCAAAACCGCTTTATTTCTAGGAGCGTTAGAAGAATGATCTGATTCATAATTACTCATCGTCCTGATAGACTCGGGAAGATGGTTTACTATTTTTTTTGCAAGCTCTACATCTCTAGGCAATATAAATAATAATGCAGCGTATTTTAAATTCTCGCTCAGAGTAGTCAGTTCAGTTTCTGACATAGACTTAACTGAATTAAGATACATGTCATCTACCTCCCCCAAAGACCAGTATGAGTGAGATGATAGACATAGCCTTTCACTATTTTCTACTAACAGGCGGTGAAATTCATTTTTTAGGGCAATTTTACTCAAATAGTTAAAATCAGAGTCATTAACTTCATTTACTATAGAGTCAGGAGAATGAATTTTAATAATGTTCGGAAGTGTTTTCGAGCCATAATCCCACCAATCATCAGAATCTACAGGGATAAATTCATAGATTGGCTTTGATGGTATTGTAGACCGTGAAAGCCAGTAAGCTAGCGTTATCTCACTCACCGAAGAGAGACTTAATGTGGCAACCGATTCTTTAAGGTTTTTAAGGTCTTTCCATAGTTCTAGATATTGAGATTGTCTATTATTCAGGTAATTATCAATGATACGATCAACTGAAATCGATTGAATTTTATCTGAGTCAATATACTTAGCCACATATGTAAGAAATGCTTTTTCTTTCAACTCTTCAGGTAAAAGTTCTAACGCATTAACAACACTAAGTTCGTACTTTTCATTACCACTTCTATTTAGAAAGTTCAATTTATTTAAATTAAACGCATTTTTATTTAGAGATTCTAAAGCAGCGCAAGCAACAAAGGATTGACATTCTCTTAATGGTGGTGCTTTCTGCAAAGTCTCATCAAAATTATTCCATGAACAAATTACTATTCTAGCTTGATTTGGGGTAATTTTGCCGCTATTTACTTTTTCAGCGATAACTTTAAATAAATCGTAGTATTTTTCAAAACCCATTATTGAAGAAAATGGAGAAATATCATATATAGATAACTCACTCTCTAACAAAATATCGATATCTTCTGAAGTTAACGAGTAATTTAAATTCTCTATCGCTTCTCTATAAAAGAAATAACTGTACTTTTTGAATACTGGTGAGTTTTTGCAATCGAATGCATCAAGTAATATGTCTCTAGGCAGTTTATCGAATAGTCGAAGTCCAAACACATACTCAGCTACAGATAAACCATACATTTTATCTTTGCTACTCATACCTAAGCTAGCTTTCCAACTATGATCGTCAGGGTCTGAATTAAAGCTTATTTTAGAAAGGAGGTCTAGAATTGTTGAGTCTTCATTTAGGTTATCATCAAGTAAAAACAAACCTTCTTTGTCAATAGCGTTTCTTGTCAACATTCCAAGAGTAAATGCAGTATCTGATGTGATATTGGTATTATTGAAATTAATAAGTGTTTTTACTAATAGTTTATGAATATCAAATTCATTACCTAATCCGCGTAATTTATTAATAAATCTCCGCATTTCAGCATTGTTACCAAAACCTCTCAATACAGAGTCAAGATTACAGGTTTTCCCAAAATAGGACTCAAGCGCCTCTAGATCATTGAATTCCATATCTATGTCAAACGGATTGCTCTTATCAATAAGCATTTCCTTTATCCATGTACCTACACAACCTTCCATAACCCAAACCTTAAAATGGCAATAAATTTAAATACATATAAACCAAAAATAGCAAAAAGTACAGGAGTGCTTAAAAGGTTATCTTTTAGGTCGTCCATGTGTATCAATAAAAAATTGTTATCAAAGTTTTAAAGCCAGGGCGATAAACAGCATGTGAACAGGGTAGAACCAATACATCCACTTACCCATTTTGGGGGCTTTTATGTTAATCATCTTGAACTGTGTAGCCATAAAACACAGCACCAATGCAAATGCAGAGCTGATAATCAGAGGCGTAGTGAAAGAATTGAACAAGCCATAGAATCCAATGACTACCTTCATGTATTGCAGATTACACAGCACTGCCAAAACAATACCAATTAACAAGAACATTGTTTTTTTCAGCTTCGATTCTGTCTGCATCATCAGAAACATGGATGGGACAATCATAATCCCCAATATGCCGTATTCGAATCCATCCTGGTATACCGCTAGGCAGAGAAGAAATGCTGGTAGTACAACACCTCTTAAATACAGCTTGTTTTCAGAGGCATATAAAATTGTCACTACCAATCCCGCAAAAAGAGTAAACATGATATTCATTAATTCGATATCACTATTAATCCTCAATAGCATCTCATGTGGTATCTCTGAAATAACCGCGAAAATCGCTAGATTAATTGCGTATTTATCAATAATGTGATCTCGACCACTCTTGTAAGCGTTTGATAGATTGAAAGCGACAACAAAAGCAAAAATCGGAAAAGCTAATCTACCGATAGTAACCAAGACATTGCGATATTCTGGAAAGAAAAATCTTGAATGATCTATCACCATAGCTAGAACTGCAATGAGCTTTAGCATGTCAACCGCGCCATTTCTTATTGTGGTACTCATAGGAACAGTCCTGTCATGTTATAGGCGATATAGTCCGCTAAGTTGAAACAAATAGCGATAAAGAAACAAATTGCTGCGGTTCCGATCACTAGGGTGGAGTAATCTTTGAAATCTGAAATAGGATTGATAAATACCGCACCAATAGCGCACGAACAAAGTATGAACAACACCCAAAACCCAATACCCATAATCAAACACTCCTGAATAGATATTCCGATATAAAAGGGGCTGAATACCAAAACAAACACATTAAAGTGACCCACTTACAAAGAGTGAAGTACGCTTTTGTCTCCCTGATTGGAGAAACAAAAATCGCTCCTGCTAATAGTAAGCCCACCCACATTACAAGCATGTTTCCAATACTCATTAAACCAACCCCATTAAATTATCTTAACTCAGGTTGTTTGTAGGTTGTCCATCTTGGAAAGTAGTGTCGAACAATGTTCCCAGAGTTTGCACATTGACAATGACGAGACATTGTTTTCAAAGCCGACGATAGAAAACTACCTGCCGCGATAGCTGCCTTTTCTTTACCTTCTTCAGTGCCAATTGTGGTGTCAACACTTTTCATTTTTTCAATTACTGTAGGTAGCTGGTGGCGCATTTTTTCAATTTCAGAATGCAGAACTCGAAGTGCATCCATATCATTCTGAAAATGCTTAGAATTGAATCGCTTTGGCGCATACTCATAATAGCGACCTTCTTTGGCAAACATATTATGAAAAACTGAATTTGCGCCAGCATTTGAAAAAAACATACTCAGGTAAGAGTAAAAATCATCGCGAGCAGCCATTCGCCAAAATCGCTGATTATCTTTTACGGTAGACGATGCCAAACGAGTAATGGATAAAGTGGTAATCATCATATAGCTTTCATTTTTCATTAATTATTTAGTGTTAATTATTATACACATTAAATAATTCAAGTAAAGAAAAACCCCAGCCATAAGACTGGGGTTCCCATTCTCTTCGTAACATGCCAAGGTGCA
>JBLWTJ010000025.1:0-5382 GCA_048270185.1 Bacteriovoracaceae bacterium | reverse complement strand
AAAATAGTAGAAATCGCAAGGGAAGCGATTCATAACACTACGCACAGAACAGTTCCTAGTTTGGTTTTTGTGAAGTCACTATACAATAAAGCCCCTGAACAATTTCATCGTCTAACAAACTCTGAAATTGAAAAAATGGCTGAGATTATAGCTACTAAAGTCATTGATTATGACTTTAATAGGGATTTTGTAGAACATTCATTAACTGTTATAGACCGTGTAAAAACAAAGGATGACCTGGATAGAGTCAATCAACAGTTCGAATTCGGTTTAGTTACTGAACAGTTCTTGGAGCATATTCACAAATCAAGTCCTAGTGGTAAAACGGAAAAAATTAACCAGGCAGCTTCAGCGCTCTTGGATGCAGTTAACAAGAGCGGAAATGAATCTTGGATAGCGATAGCTTCTGAATTGTCAGCTAATACCGAACATTATCATAAGGCTTTTAAAAATGATAAGGTAGAAGCGTCAAGAGAGCTGCTACAAAAGGGGTTAGGGGAGCTGACCATCAATGATGTTAAGCAACAGAGAATGATAGCTTACGTGGACAATTTTGATGGTTTTACGCATGACATGATGTTTGAATTAGAGAACTCAAGTGTTTGGGTTAATAATGAAAGAACTAATGACTATACCCAACAAGCGGCTCATACCAATACGACCTATGGCATTTAATTAAAAGGGTATCTAAAGATACCCTAGTCTTCGAATCGCTCAAAATATCTGTCCATAAGATCTTCATCTATCGCAAAACCATCCTCTGTTAATGTTTTATTAAATGCTTCAGAGTATTCTTCATCAATAGAATCATATGGCGTAAAGTTTACGACATGCTCGAATGTGTTTTTGCCAGTTTTGAGTTTTAGACTGTTACCTTCTGGAACTAATGTAAATTTCCTGCTAGCAGAATAACTATTTCCATACATGAATGTTATAGATTCCCCATTCGTCAATTGTTTACGATGGTCTAAACATTTTACCGAGCTACCTAAAAGATGTTTCGCGACTATTCTTTTAAACTTTTCCGAATTTTCCATAATGAACTTTTTATTTGTTTAATTAATCATGCTATTTTAACTGAAAGAATAAAATAAATAAATTAAGTGACGGGATTATTTACATAGAGATGTATGCCTGACACTCAAAGAAATAGAGGAATTTAGATATGGTTTTGGGGTTATTAGATGTAGCAGCTATAGTTGGCGCGTTTGTCATTGCATTCTTCGTAATTGTAATTTCCATCAATATAATGGACTACATTAGGGAGTTACAAGGTAAAGAAAAAAGAGAGCGAGAAGCCAAACTTGTTGCTGAGCGAAGAGAAGAGATTAAAGCCAGACTTTCAAGTTTAGTTTTTTCGATGAATGCACTTCGCGATGAGTTGAGCAAATCAAGAAAAGATCAAATCTTTCGTAGCGAACAAGCATTTTTGGAATGCCAAGACTGTAACGTGAATGAGATAGCTAAAGGTTACGTAGGTGAATCATCATACGACTGCGACGATGCAGAGAATTCAATTACTGAAATTGAGCAAATGTTGAAGGGGCTTGCTAGCCGTGTAAACCAACAAGGTTCGGTAAATAAACCACTATCTGAAGATGACTTCAAAAAAGTAGATATTGAAATTGAATTCACACGTAAGATTGATGCTGATGTATTTGGTATAGATACATTTTTGACTAAGTATGAGTTTAAGGTGGTATCAGATACAAATCTTTTGTTGTCATATAGTGCGATGAGTCAGGCGATTGATGATTGGCATCCTTGTGCTTTACTATCCGATTTCAAGCAAGATGGTCAGTCATATGTGGGTACAGTTAAGTTCTTGTTTGATGATGATTTGCCTAGAGACATTGATACTGTCTGCTTAAAAGTATCGCCATTCTAATTAATGTAGTAGTGGGTAATTTATTATGAAAGTTAAAGTTGCACTCATTGCTTCTTCCATAATACTTGGAATGGCATTGTTTTTTCTACTGCAAAACGCTGCGATTTACCCAGCGTATTTCCGATCACTTCAAGAGTACGAACTTAGCAGCTCTGAAAACATGGTTGTTGGGAAGATTGTGGTTGATAACAATCAGATTAAAACTCTCTACTTTAAAGGAGATGAGTCAAAGCCACTCATTGTCTTTTTTCATGGAAACATGGAGTTAGTAGACGACTATGCTTGGAGCTTTAAAAACCTGTCCAGAGAGATTGGGTACAATATAGTTATGATTGAATATCCTGGATACGGTAATAGCGATGGATTTCCTAGTCTTAAAGGCTCCATAAAGGCAACGAATAAATGGCTAGAGCAACATTATGATGGGAGCGAGTTAATATTATGGGGGCGTTCTATTGGTTCAGCTCACGCAATAGAGCTTTTTGTTCAAAATCCTTCTGCTGTGAGTAATGTAATTATCCAATCTGGATTCTCAGACTTGTCGGTAGCAGTAACAGAATCAAAAGGTCTGAAAAGACTCATAAACTCATTTCTATTAGAGGATTACAACTCGTTAAATAAGTTAATAGAAACTCCTGATTTAGCTAGAAAAACTAAATTTACTTTGATTCACGGAAATAAAGATCAGTTGTTCAGCATTGAATCTGCGGTGAGTTTTAAGAATGCTCTAATGGCAGATGGCTTTTCTGTTAATTTCATTGAGTTTAACGGCGATCATAACTCGACTAACTTTAGTCATTTTAAGCTGCTTATGGGGCTTTAACACATCTTAGTGAAATAGATTTAAACTGTAATCTGCAAAAAATGCAGATTACAGTTTTTATGTTAAATTGCCTTAATATTCAATTACTTACAAGGATTCGGGGAGGGTCATAAGTGCGATTACATTGCGTTACACTGACTGTGTGACTCAGATCACAGCCCGTTTAACATAATCCATATAATACGCACTAGGCATGGTTTTTGCATGTAATATGATTTTTAAAAAAATCATGTGTTTACATTACGGGTTCTTTATTTTTAACATATGTTCACTTTGAGATGGGATCATCTTATATACAGGAATCTGTTTATATGATGCTATTTGCATTATCCTTTCTTCATTCTCAGGGCTTACATTAACACCTAAATAAATAGATTTTACCTTTGGTACTTTTTTATTATATGGAGATGTATTATCACCATTACTTATCTCTACAATTCTCCATTCCTTTTCATATTCCCATGCTTTTGATTTGTATAAAGCAGGTGGTAGAAAAAGTTCTGGCTTAGAAATCCCAAATACAAGATAACTTTCTAACAGATCAGTAGCTTGGTATATATTATTATCGTATATTACCTTGTGTAATTTTTCTTTTATATCAATAGCTTCTGTAAAATCATACTCCATTACAAATCCCGCATGATTGTCCGCGTAGTGAGACCACATTAGAATTGAGTCATTAACTTCACTTAACGAGCAGATTAAATATTTTTGTTTTGCAGTCTTGTTGTAATTGTAATTTATCTCTTGAATTTTTTCTTCAAATACAGTCGATATTTTTTCAGAAAATTCATCACAAGATTTGATTAAATCTGACACATTTTCTGTGCTGTTTATTAAAAATGTCTGTCTATATAAAATGTCACATGTTTTTAATAGATCCTTCTCAATTCCATCTATGATTTTAATATCAATAGATTCAATTTCCTTCTTAGCTATTAAGCGCATATGTGAAAATTTTGAGACAACCTCAGTTTTCAACTTAATTATTATATCCCTTATTTTCTCAGGAGGATGTGATTTGAAAAGCTGCCTTACATGAGGCTTCAATTGCTTTTCAAAATCTATTAACTCAGAAAAATCTTCGTATTTCGTGTACATGTCATTGGATATTACCGTTTCAACTAATGGTAATCGACTTAGATTTTTATTCAAAGATAAATATAATGAAGAATCATAAGGATCATTGAATTTATCAGCGCTAGTCAACCATAAAGTTTCATTTTCCAAGTTGTTTAAAGAATACTCATTGATTGCTCTATACTTAAATAATGAGGTTGGAATGTTTTTTTTCTTGTTTGATATCGGCTTTCCTGTTCTATTATCTTTGATTTTAAGATATTTAGTTTTTAATTCTATTTCAGGATCTATTTTTTTCATTATAATCTACCTTGTTTGATGTGTTATTCATATCCTTTTGGAATGTAAAGTGTAACTTGATATGCTAGCACTAATACTTATTTAGGTTGTAATTTATGATTATGAATCACCAACTTTGATATTACTCTCTGTTTGAGGTGTTTATAATCTTTATAACATAAATTTAATTTGTTTTAATAGTATTAAATAAGAGTTAGGGAGCTTTACTACAACTCTCAAGTTACCCTACTCTACCAATTTCGCATCTGGTCGATTCAAAAGAGTAAAGGACTGCAAATGCAGTCCTTGTATTCAAAAGCCTGGGCTATGTGAGCACTCTCTATCTACATTTTGATTTCTATTCATGTAGGCAAAATCTTCTAATTTAGGCTCATAGTCTTCAGTCTCGATATCAAATACAACGTATCTACCATCTGTAGTTCTGCCGACATTCCCTTCAGTTAAATCAAAAGAATAAATGCCTTTTGAAGCCAAATCCCTTAATGCCATTTGAATTGATTCAAAAAATTCGGCGTGTTCTTCAGAAAGGTCTATATCTGCCTTTGTTTCACATCCTAACATTGAATCAAAGTCGTAATTGAATTTGTCTTCAGCATATTCCATTAAATCCTCAAATAATTGCTGAGCGATACCCGTTTCAACTTTCTCCTGAAGGATATAGTATTTGTCGTTGATGAGCTTACCGACATCATAAAACTCTACAGTATGCTGTGAGGGTTCATTCATTAAGTGTTTTGAATTAAGCGCCTCTGAAAAAGAGTTTGTTATTTTTAATACTCTACCATCATCAGTTTCGTAAGCTACTCCTTGTAGACCTGAGCCAATTTCTTTTAAAACTTTAATATTAAGCCTGCTCTCTAGAGCTTTGATTATCTTATTCATGTTTATTTTTCAATTCTAATTCTTACTTCTATTTTATCAAGCATAAAGAAAGTTATTCAATTCATTTAACAATTATAATTGTAGTAAACACACTATTTGGGTCTAGTTAGGTGTTTCAGTGTAACTGCTGCAATATCAAGCTCTATCTTTGCTCACACAAGTGGCACGAAGCAGAGAAGAAAGTAACCAATCGGTATTGGGTAGCCTTGAGCTACCCTTGATTTATTAGTATGCGGTTTAGTAAGTGATTAATGAGCCAGTCAATTTGTATTTTTGTTCTGATATTGTTTAAAAATAAAAGCGCTCTTAAGAGCGCTTCTGGATTAGAAGAGAAAATCTAAATCATTTTCTTTGGGCTTCATCTTCTTGAAATGAGTTGTCGGTATTTCAGCGAATGAGCGCTTGGCGC
>JBLWTJ010000024.1:0-5464 GCA_048270185.1 Bacteriovoracaceae bacterium | reverse complement strand
TATCGGTATTCGGTTTGTTCTTTTAGCAATTCCTGAGATTAGAAAAGAACAAACCGAATACCGATAAAAACACCAAATGGCTGCTAATTTAATAGTGCAGACATTTGGTGTTTTTATCGGTATTCGGTTTGTTCTTTTAGCAATTCCTGAGATTAGAAAAGATGTTTGTAAAAAAATGAACTGGGTATACCGATAATTCCACTACAGTCTATCGACTTATTTAAATTGTATAATAAAGGAGTTTTTATGGGATGGGGATGTCACCCTGACACTATGGCTATCGCAAGTGCTCAACACGCAGCAAAACAAGAGGTTGGTGAGACTGCGGATAGCCTAACTTACGCTAAAGCGTATAGAAATCACTACGAGAATCAAAACAAAAACAATCCAGGCATTTCTGGACTTGATTCATACCTTGCTGAACTTGATCAGAACATTGCCTGGAAAGAAGAAGGTAAAACTGACGAGGAAATTCAACAAATCCAAGCTGAGCGATTTCATAGAACATTGATGAAAAACAGAGGTGTGCCAGATAAAGAGATTGAAGAATTCATTGATGAAAAATTCCCTTCAAGAATTAAAGTCAAAGAGAACTTCCATCCAATTACGTGAAAGCTATATAAGGCATTGTTAGAATTGCTAAAGGATGAGTTTAAGCTCATCCTTTGTTCATACGAAAGATAGGTAAAATTTGTTTTTCAACAATTATTTTTTAATTCTACTTCTAAATCTATACTTATGAAAAATCAAAAGTGAGAAGCCACCATACACCCAAACAACTAAGGCTAAAGAAAACCATGTGTAAAAATACAGCTTGGTTTTACCATGAATCTCTTGTACCGATGTAAAGTTGAACGTGCTAGCAACCACGTTGGTTTTTTTATTGTAAACAAGCATGAAAGTGTGTTCATTTTGATTACTTCCTAAGTCCCGATAGTGCTTACTTACTATATCATCAGACGAAATAGGGAATGTGTTTGGATTGTACTTTACCCTGTGAATTTCTGAATTCTCATTCTCAGAAACAGACTTATATGCCTTGTAAAACTCTCCATTATCTTTTTTGTCTGATGACCAATTACATACTAGGCGTTGTTCATGACAATAGTCGTAATACACATCCTTCTGATCGTGTTTTAAGAATATAGCGATTGCCTTTTCATGAACTGACACATCCCTATCAATAGAGTCAATAAGATTTATGCTTATCATGGATACATGAATAACAAACCATAAGAGATTCACTGCTGTCATGATCCCAAAAGTAAAAACTCTATCCATGCTTCTTTGTTTTTTGAAAAATAGAAGCACACCTAAAATTGATGGGATCACAACAAGGAATGCAACAGTTGATACTTGGTTGTTTCCATTATAAGCACTATACAGACTATAGATCAGGCTATTGATTTCATGATAAAGAGCACCAAATAATATAGAAAACCCAAGAGACCACTTATTGATCTTCTTGGTGAATATGAGCGTTGCACCAATAGCTATAAGGAAACCCACTGAAAATAATGTGAACTCAAAAGGTATGTTTGCATCCAATTTATTTATAATTTCTAGCATTTCAATTACTTCAAATTCATGTTTTTTATATGATAAATTAATTGTAAATACCTGTCACTTAAAAGAGCCGACTTATCGGCTCAATCTTCAATTGGTTCTTTGCTCTCTTCGTAAGCCTTAAAAAATCCATTGTGTGCTAATCTGTCTTTCATTTCTCCCCATCCAATAATGGTATTTTCATCAACAGTGGCAAATTTCTTTTCAGTACCATAAAAAAGTACGTGCCTGTTGAAAGGATGGAGATCTGAAACAACTTCGGCAAGAGATTCATTGTATGGATATGCCTTCTGCCAAAGCATGACATCCTCACCTCGAACATAGTCTCTAACCCAAGCAACTGGACTGTTCGATTTACCAATCGTATCATGCGCCACAATTTGACCGATAATGATGTCCTGGTGCTCATTGGGAACAGCAATGATGAATTCTCCAATGGGGTGGTTCACTTCAAACACAACGTTTTTAAACTTTTCATGTTCATCGATTGAGTCTTGCTTAGCTTTTCTGTAACCGATGTTATAAGCTGACTTTTCGATAGATGCGCATGATTTTCTGAATACAAACTTCAACATCGCAATGATTAAATTTTTCATTAGACCTCTCTATTTTATCCTAATTATACAATAATTTGATTAACTTGCAATAAACTTTACTTTTACTTTCAGTAATGTATAATTGGGAAAAATTATAGGGGTGATTATGAATATTGTTATCTTGAAAAAGAATGCTGAGCATTACAAGAAAATGCTTCATTCTAAGGGGTTCGAAGATGAATCCAAGATTTTTGATCAGGTTAGATTTGGTCGTGAAAACGACAAGATTGACTTTGAGTTTAATGGGACAATTTCAAATGAATTGATTAATGCCCTAATTGAAATCTCAAAAGAGCTGAATGATATCGTTGGCTTGAGAGAGTGCGAAAAACTCAAGATGCTGATCGATCAAAATGACACCACCATCATTAAGTCTCTGAAAACTTTTCGTAAGTCGTTAGAAGAGTACTTACTTAAAGATCACTTGGATGGATGGCTTTATAGGCTAACTGAGAACAATATCTTTATCCCTTTTCTTGTTTCAAATATTCTTCACTCACCATCGAATCCTACAACTGGTGAACAGGCTTCGGTGAAAGTATATTATGATTACAACTCTCCAAGGTTCAGTTCACGTCATGGAAGCAGAAAAGAGTTCTTCATTTTTTATTTAAAAGATATTCATGGGTATACCTTAAGCACAATCTTGGCTAAAAAAGGGCTTTTTAAAGAAACAAAGGAACTCCAATCTAGATACAACAATCAAATTGCTTTGTATGAGCAATATTCTAAACAAATTGGCGCTCAGTTTATCGGAAATGGTAATAGTGAGTCTATGGACTCGCGAACATACCGTAAAATTATGAACGATAAATTGGTTGTTGATGAAGAGCCAAATCGTCCTAATGAGTTTAACCAGACGACACGTACAGCGCTTAATAATGGCTCAAGAATGGATCTTGGTTACTTCGGTGATGATAACATTACCGAAAGTGACGATTTCAAAGTAATGGTTCATCGAATTCCGTATCATCCTTTCATTAAGATGTTCAGCCTGGCACATCATGAGTGTGTCTGGATGTTAGCTGACGAGATTGTACCGTATGAATACACTAGCGATTTAAGCGATAAACTTGTACTTCCAGAGGATCATAAAGACCTTATCGACATCTTAATCAACGATGCGGACATTGTTCTTGATGATATTGTTGGCAATAAGTCTGGCGGGACAGCAATTTTATCAAAAGGGGCTGCTGGTTTAGGTAAGACTCTGACTGCTGAGGTGTATGCTGAGCGCGTCCAAAAACCCCTATATTCAGTTCATGCGGGACAACTTGGCATCAAGCCAGAGGAAATCGAAAACAGGCTTGAAAAAATCTTAGATAACGCTGAGAAATGGAAAGCGATTCTTCTACTAGATGAAGCTGATGTTTACATTCGTCGCCGCGATAATGATATGAGTCATTCTGCAATTGTAGCTGCATTCCTTAGAAAGATTGAAAGGTACAATGGCATTTTGTTCATGACAACAAACCGAGAAAATGATGTGGATGAGGCTATTGCGAGTCGATGCTCAGCAATCCTCAAATACGAATTGCCTAGTGACGATGAACTATTTAGGATCTGGACTGTTCTTAGCAATCACTACAAGATTGAAATGAGCAATGAACTGATTAACAAACTAATCGATAGTATTGAAAATATGGTAGGGCGCGATGTTAAAGAGTTACTTAAGCTAGCTGCTCGATACAAATCACAGAGAAATGTTGAGATTGACTACGACATTTTCAGGAAATGTGCGATTTTCAGAGGTTTATCTTTCAAAGGAAAAGGTAAATAAGTAGACGTGTAAAGATATATTGAAAGCCCTTAATATGCATTAAGGGCTTTTTTATTTACGATTCCTCAATCGAGTTAGCATTTATATAAATACTAAGGTAATATTTAAAAATAATGCACAACCAATTTGTAAATATGAAAAAAGTAAAAGTTGATAAGTTATACAAGTTACTGTTAAAAATTGATTTGTTATCTAAGTCAGATTTTGAAGATTCAATAGAGATATCAATGATGGATTTGATTGAGCAGTTAACTGCCATGAAAGTTTTCATATCAGAGCTAGTCTATAAACTAGAGAATGGACAACCATTTTGTACAGACTTTGCTATATCTAAAATTGAAATTATTGAAGGATATATCGAGCAATTAGAGAAGTTCAAAATCAAAATTGAAACTGATAAAAACCCTTACCCGAGCTTTGAATAATAAAGAGAATAAATGTATGAGCCTAAAAGAAAAATATGAAGAATTTAAGAGAGGCTTTACTGATGATTTTGCAAAAACCAACCAATACATAACAACTGGCAACATAACAAAAAGCACTTTGGTAATGGTTTCCGCAATGACTTTATCAGGATGTAATTTTTTTGAGAGTGAATACACTTCAAACCTTAAAGAATTCTCTCAAGATCACCCTTCCCAGATCACTGATATTAATGAGCAATCCCTTCGAGATATTGCTGATGGTAAAAGTGGCGTCTTTAGAGATCAATTCGGTGAAATAGTATTCATTTCAAATTATGATGAAGGTGAAAATTACACACAATCACAGAGAATCGCTTTAGAAAATTCAATTCCAAAACACATCCTTGAAAAAATGGAATCTCGATCTGCATATAAGGAAGGTGTTTCTGATGATGAACCTTACGCTATAAAAAGCGCAAGATCTGAAGCTCACTTTATCAATATAGAAACAGGAAAATCAATCCCTCGACTAGAAGAATTAAATGTAGACACTGCGTTTATCAAAAGCGATAAAGAAGCAGATAAAATGGTAGCTCTTCATGAGTTTGGTCACTTCCTAACTAAAAGACATATCCCTGGTGGATATGGTGACTATACAAAAGAATTGGTTAATGAAGTTGCAGCAGACAATCTTGGAACGCTACTCTATGCTAAAATTGAAAACTTATCATATACTCAATTTAATCAATTAATTAATGACCAAAAAGAAGAAAGAGAGCGAGCGGCTATTGCATATTTAGATTTATCTCATTATACAAGCCAAGGCTTCAACATGCTTCAGTCAGCAATTGAAAGGAACCCTTCCTTATACGGCGAAGTTAAGAACATGGATATTAATCAATTGACTAACGTAAGTGTCAAATTGAGCACAAGTATGAATAGTTCCATTTCGCATGAAGAAAAAAATGAAATTGATAACTTAACTTCAACAATGGTTATCAGCGATATCCATGAAATGCAGACCAGAAGAGAATTATCAACAGATTCGTATGCGGCGAACTATTTTCCAAGTGATGTTGGAATATATAAAAATTATATTAATGCGATAAATGATGCAT
>JBLWTJ010000023.1:0-5847 GCA_048270185.1 Bacteriovoracaceae bacterium | reverse complement strand
GGTCAGCAGCAAAAATGTATTTACATGGTAGCCCGTTAGATTTGTTCGCATTGATAGCATTATATACAGCAACAGCTTTAACAATAACACAAACAATTGTGTCTATTATGTATACATTGCCAAATCACATTTTAGAATGGTTTGCTGGTGGTGCTGGTAATAGAGGTTTTGGTGAAGATAAGGTTGGCGAGGCTCTAAAAGGCAGTGTTAATGATATTAAACACAAAGCAGACGGTATCATGAGAACACTTAAATTCAACATGAGAAAGCCTAAAGGTGATGGTAAAGATACGCCAGAGCCTGATAATGAAAATAAAGGCGGTAAGTAACAAAAAACCCTCGCACTGCGAGGGTTTTTATTCGTCTTTAATTTTTGCAATCTGGTATGTTTGAAAAATTAGGATGCCAATAATTAAAGTCATCGTCCCATACTCTAAGTAAGGTATGTATTTAATAACCCCTACAGACTCAGGAGAAAGGCTGTGGAGATAGTTAGCGATCATCCCGTAGAATGCGCCAACACCAGCCCAAATCGCCGCTATAGCCATAATTACAGCAATTATCAAAATAAGCATACTTCCTCCAATATTCTATTTTTTATATTACATAAAAAAGAGAGATTGTCAATAATCTCTCTTTTATTAATTAGCGGTTTACGAAGCTACATGCTCAAATTCTGATTCTTTTCCAACTCTCTAGTTTGAATCGTAAATTTTTTGAAGCTAGAATCACCTGAAATTTCAACTTTATATTCTGACTCGTTTTGCTTGTCGATCTCTCTCAGCTCTGAAAGACTAGCCTCCATTTTAGCTACATGCTGCTCCAAACCTTTTAAGATGTATTTTTCCTCATTTGTAAGCGCCCTTTCAAATGGTAGTTCTTTCAGCCTGGTTTTGAATGAGGATATTGTTTCATTATCAGCATCAGGAAGCTTAAAGCTAACCATTTTCGATACATAGGAAAGATAGTTTCTAAACTCTACCTTTGAGTATTCCCCGCTCGATAGAAGGTTATCCATGTGAGTATTCCATTTAGAGCGAAGTAATAAATCAGCAATACGCTTTTTATCATTTGCTTTCAATGCTTGGTCATAGACATCTGTTTTTTCGAGCCTTGTAGCATTACTACTAAAGTCAACAATGTGATGCATTGAGTCTCTTATTGCCATATCGTTGTTAGAAAGGAAGCCTCCTGAATACAAAGTACCATATACATCACTTTTATCAGGCAAATTGCTTTCAAATGCTGCTTGTAACTTTGTTAGGAAGTACGGGTCATTTTTTATGGCTTCATTAATCAAAGCAAGGTTTCTATCACATTGTTCACGATCAATGTTAAATCTCTTATATAGTAAGCTAGAAGACTGATCATCAACTTCTTTTAGAATCGGTTGCTTGTTTGTTTTAATAGAATGCAATCCAAGTCTAGGGGCATCCTCAGGCAATTCTGCGCGTTTAGTGAAAACCAGCTTTTGGATTTCTTCTGCGCTTGAATTAATTAAAGTCGTAGGGTCTTGAGTTAGGTCAACACATATAAACGCGTTGTTATTTTTTGGATCCATAACTAAAGGATAAATTAATGTTGTAAAGTAGTTAGCTTCATCAATCACCCTTTCTGTATAAAACATAGGTTGTCTTTCGGTTAATAAATTCTTTACATTATTCTTGCTAGACAGCTTCAAGAAATAATCGAACAATCTAGGTTTTTTATCTCTAATAAGCTTAGCTAGCTGCACCGTTGCAATTACATCGCTTAATGCGTCATGGGCTGATTCGTGTAATAAATCATTAGCTCTACATAGATCTTCTAGCTTTAAACTAATCTTTCCTTCCTCATTGTGAGGGAAATTAATAAGGTTTGGAAAATAAGCATATGTCATTTTTAATAGATTATAGAAGTCAACTCTTCCGTTGTTATTCTTCCACTCGTGGTCATACATTCTGCGATTATTTCTAAACATTAGATTTCGTGTAACTTCATCATCAAATGCCATTGTGTTGTAACCAGAAATGCATGTGTTTGGTTTCTGCTGCATCGCATGTTGAACAATTTTTGCAAACTCGTATTCCGAAACGCCTTTTTCTTCTAGCGTCTTAGGATCGATTTTAGTAATCATGAATGCATCAATTGAGGGAACTACATCCAATCTCATTTTACAATATACGTTTTGATCTGAACCCTGGATGATATTCAACTGAGAATCAGTGTAAATCCAAGCTCCTTGAACAGGTTGGCTATGATTTTTATCTAGTCCAGCGGTCTCATAATCGTAAACAAAGAAATTTTCATAAAAAACAGGATCAAGTTTTATTGGCATTTTATTTCTCTTTTAAATAAAATTGGTTATTGAATTGAATTAATAATAACATAAAAACAAAGGTATGTATAATGACAATAAAACGATTAACTCAGAAATATCAACTTTCTGATTCAGACATAGATAACATCTTAAAATCGCTATCATCAGGCGAAACACTTCTAGAAGCCAAAAAGCGTCTTGCATCTGATCTTTCCAGTGAAGCCATTTACTCAATAGCAAAAGAACTTTGTAGAATTGAGATGGGTTTACCCATCTCTGAAGTAAATCCAGAGTTTGTTGAAGGACGCGCTAAGCTGAACAAAGCAAGAATTGCTGAAAGGCAAAAATCTGAAGGTGATAAAAAACAGGTTAATTACATTCGTCACATACGAGATGATATTAACCTGTGTCTTTTAGAGTTGAGTATTGTTTAGCACATCACTCCATTGGATAGAGAGACAACAGGTATTCTGCTCTCTCTATCTACTAACCAGTCCACGTACTTTTTAGCGCCAAAGCAATCATCATTTTCTTTGTTTTCTTTCCAAAACTCCATGATGCATTGGTGTCGCTTATCGCACTCGATGCACTCAGTATTTTTGTTTGCAAAGTACTGTCTGCGTAGATACTTTCTTCTATCTTTAGAGGCTAGAACTGTTTCGAAGTCGGATTCAAAGATATTTCCAAAAGGCTGCATATACTCAGTATAGCCATCTCTGTAATCTGGAAGTGTAAAGTCACCATTTGGCATAAGAAACATCGTCTGACCAGCTATGTTTCCGTTTTTGTCGGTGTTTGCTCTACTCATTATGTATTGTGATTGCCCAATAGCAGGAACACTAACACCCTTCTCTTTGAGTTCGTACCAATACTCCATAAACTCAATCATAAACGCTGAATACTGATCCATTGAAGGTGCATATTTCCCATAGTGATGTGCTTCGTTTTGTTCATTTCGCATCATAGGTAGGAATGAAGCCTCACTAATTCCAAGTTCAACAAGGTAGTCTAGGACACCCTTCGGGGTATCTTCTAAAATCTTGTTGTTTACTACTGTAATCGTTCCAACGCTAATTCCACGAGATCTGGCAAGTTTAACCTTTCGTTCCCAGTCTCTCATGTATCGTTTACCGCGCATCAAGCCATCAAATGATGTCTGGAAGTATCCACCGCACCACTTTTCAAAAAACTCAAACCAATATTCCTGTACGGCTATTAGAGACGTTAAAAGAGTATGTCTGATGTGGTAGCCATCTTTTTCGGTAAATCGCTCTTCAATCATCTTAAAGGCAGCAATCATGTAATCTATGCCCATCTGAGTTGGTTCACCACCATACCAGTAGAATGAAAGGAATTTAACTGGCACATCAGTTTTATCCGCATAGTAATCATAAACTTTATCCATTACTTCTTGGAGTTGTTCAAGGCTCATTACAGGGCTATTTCTTCGTTCGTCTGTAGATAAGTAACAATGTGGACAATTTAGTTCGCATCTTAGTGATGGCATCATAGTAAAGACGAAGTACCCGCTTTCTATGTTGTTCTGAGTGTTCGCGTCAAATCCATCAGGCATCTTATAGCAATCGTAATCTCTCTTTGGTGACGGAATGACTACTTTTTTAGTCGTGAAATTTACATTACTCACTTTTTATTCCTTTTATTAATTATTAAGCGGCATATTACATTAATATGCCGCAAAATCCAATCGGCTTACTTTTGTCCATCATAGTCGTATGGTCTGGAGATCGCCGTTTCGGTTTTTTCTTTAACTGTGTTGTTTTGAGCTTGGTTAACTCCAGAAAGAATGACCTTTGGATTTAACAATCTTGCAATTGATGGGGCTAACATTTTGTATAAAATTCTAAATATCGAAAAAAATGATGAGCCACCCATAGTTTTCTTCAGAGCTTGGTCTATCTCTTCTTGAGACCGCCTCTTGATCTTACTCGTATCTTGGTTGGACATTTTCTACTTCTACTAATCTTCTGGTGTTTTTAATAAAGCGTTTAAATCCAGGGCATTCCCCCTCACCATTCCAAAAGTCATGTAAAATACCGCAAGCCATCTGACACTGCTCCATCTCATCACAGCCCACGCATGAGGTTTTAACCTTCATAGCTTTACGTCTCTCTTGACGATATTTCTTAGACTTCATGATTGTTGAAATGTTTGAATCGAAGATGTTACCCATAGAATCGAAACCTAACTCACCACCAGCTTCAATGCATGTTACTGTTTCACCATTCCAGTCAATATCGATACTTCCAGGTATGATTGGGCATATTATATCGTCATTTGCGCGATTGAATTTGATTGAGTTAATTAAGGACTCAACAGGATTGACTGCAATTTCATCACAAACTTTACGTTTTTCGAGATACCACTCTGTAGCATCAATCAAAAACTGGCTTGTTTCCTCAAATGCAGGAAACACACTTGTAATATGCTTCATTCCGTCACCAGATGGGATAAAGAAACCTGTGTGGATTCCTCTAAATCCGATTTGGTAAAGATACTCAAGCACATTTTTTGCACCAAGATCTACAGCTTGTTTTGTGATAGCCATTGTAACATTCAACTTATGACCATCAGCGATCATTTTCTTGCAGTTATCAATCCACTGATTTTCAAGTTCAGGAGCGTGTTCATGATTCACCTTTATGAAGCGAGTATTTACTTCATACGAAGTAGATATATGATCAAAAAGCTTAGCTACTTTTACAGCTCTTGATGTAAGCAGATTTGTTACAATTGAAAGCTTAACGTTGGTTGGTATTTGAGAAAACTTTTCGTTGGCGTATGGCAATACTTCTTTGAAAAACTTTTCGCCAAGCATACTTGGTTCGCCCCCAATTACATGCACTTCAGCATTTAGGTAGCTTGGGTTTGAAACAAGAAAATCGCAAAGCTGGTCTATTACTTGGTAAAACTGATCTTTCGTCATGTATTTTGACGAAACTTTTTTGTCTGTACTTATGTAACAGTGCTCACACCTTAGGTTGCAGTCCCTAGTTACATTTATCTGACATAAGAAGGTTGAGTTAAACATAACTATCCTATTTATTTATTATTTCCAATGTATCCAAAATCTCAAGCATACGGTCTGCAATAGTGTATCTTTTATATTCGTCAGTTTTCTTTTTTGAAGATGCCACTTTTACAATATTTTGATTTCCATCAACGTAAGTTAACTTAGCTTGTGATCTTGATGTTTCGATAATCTTATCACAGCGAATGATAGAATCAAAATATAGCTTTCTAGCTATAAACCCCTTTTTCTCCCTGCCTTTTAATAATTTAAGTGACGGAAGATTCTTTTTCAAAGCCCAAAGGTTCTTGTCATTCTCCTTATCTGGCCTGTTCCCACTAGTAAAGAGGTGAAACTTGTTTTCCTCTTCACAGAATGTGAAGTATTGGTCATAGTTGGTGTTTATCACAGGTAAGTTATCCTGAGCGCCATGTGAAAATGACTTAATCGAAAAGCACCGTTCTATTATTTTATCTATTGAAGTTAGTTGTTCATCAAAAATCTTCTTGGATAAGACTCT
>JBLWTJ010000022.1:0-5868 GCA_048270185.1 Bacteriovoracaceae bacterium | reverse complement strand
TTGTTAAAGCTACTCTAGCGGGAAGAAGACAAGGTAATGCTTGTGTTAAAGGTCGTTCAGATGTTAGCGGTGGTGGTATTAAGCCATTCAAACAAAAAGGTACAGGTAGAGCACGTCAAGGTTCTATTAGATCGTCTCTTATGGTAGGCGGTGGAACTGTTCACGGTCCTAGCCCAAGAAGCTACGTTCAAAAAGTTAATAAGAAAATGGCAAAGGTTGCTATTCAATCTATTCTTGCTGACAAACTCCAAGCAGGAAAGTTGACAGTAGTAGATACGATTGAATCAACTGGTAAAACTAAAGAAATGTACAATCTTTTAAATGGTAAAGGTTTACTACCGGCTTTAGTAGTAACTGCTGATAAAAACTCACCAGCTCTTAGAGCAGTGAAGAACTTACAGTGGGGTAAAGGGATGGCCGTTGAAGGTTTCTCTGTATACGAAGCGGTTAAATTCGAAAACCTAGTTATTGAAAAGAGTGCATTAGAAACCCTATTAAATAAGTTGGTGTAATTATGGCGACGTTAGAAAATGTATTAAAGAAACCACTTATCACTGAAAAGACTTCTGTAGCTACAGATAACTACAACAGATTTGGTTTTGTTGTAGATCTTAAAGCTAACAAGCATCAAATTAAGAATGCAGTTGAAGCGCTTTATGATGTGAAAGTATTAAATGTAAAGACAAACATCACTCCAGGTAAAATTAAAAGAGCTGGTAAAGGTGTAAAAAAGACTAGTAAATTCAAGAAGGCTTTCGTTCAATTAGCGGAAGGTCAAAAGATTGAATTTTTTAAAGGTGTTTAACTAGTTAGCTGAGGAAATTATGGGTATTAAAAGATTTAAACCAACAACTCCTTCACTAAGAAAGATGCAAGTCCTAAATAGTGATGAGTTAACAAAAGATGTAAAGCCGGTTAAAGGTCTAACATCAGTTAAGAAAAATTTTGCAGGTAGAAATAACTCTGGACGTATCACTGTTAGACACAGAGGTGGTGGAGTTAAGAGAAGATATAGAATTATCGACTTCAAAAGAAACAAAATGGATATCCCTGCAACAGTTCAAGCGATCTCATATGATCCAAACAGAACTTGTAATATCGCACTTATCGCATACCACGATGGTGAGAAGAGCTACATCCTAGCTCCTCTTGGACTTAAAGTAGGTGATAAAGTTATCGCATCTGCAGATGCAGATATTAAAGTAGGAAATGCTAAGAAGCTTAAGGACATTCCAGTTGGTACTCTTGTACACAACGTTGAAATGTACCCAGGAGCTGGTGGTCAATTAGCACGTTCTGCAGGCTCTTACGTACAAATCATGGCAAAAGAGGGTAAATTTGCTCTTCTTAGAATGCCATCAGGTGAGCTTAGAAAAGTTGAATTAGTATGTATGGCAACTATTGGTCAGGTAGGTAACCTAGATCACGAAAAACGTAACATTGGTAAAGCTGGACGTAAGAGAAAGCTTGGATTTAGACCAACTGTACGTGGTGTTGCTATGAACCCAGTTGATCACCCACACGGTGGTGGTGAAGGTAGAACTTCAGGTGGACGTCATCCGATTTCACCATGGGGAACACCAACTAAGGGTTACAAGACTAGAACTAATAAGAGAACTGATAAGTTCATCGTTAAGAGAAGAAAGTAGTAGGAGATTAATATGGCCCGTTCACTTAAAAAAGGACCATTTGTTGATATTAGCTTAATGAAAAAAGCTCTACAAATGCAAGAAGAAGGTAATAAAGGTAACAAAGTGATCAAGACATGGTCTAGAAGATCAACGATTGTTCCTGAGTTTATTGGACTTACATTTGCCGTTCACAACGGTAAGAAATTCATACCAGTTTATGTTACAGACAATATGATCGGACATAAGTTAGGTGAATTTGCACTTACAAGAACTTACTATGGTCACGGTGCAGATAAGAAAGGCAAGAAAAAGTAGTTAAGTTACAGTTGAATAAGGAGAAGGTCAGATGGCCATTACAGTTAGAAACAGTAGAGTTGGTATCGCGCCAAGAAAAGTAAGACAGGTTTGCGATCTAATTAGAAAGAAGAAAGCTTCTGAAGCGTTAAAGATTTTACGTTTCCAAGAGAAGAAAGAAATTGCACTTGTTTTAACAAAATTAATTAATAGTGGATTAGCAATCGCAGCTGATTCTGAAAAATATGATTTAGACAACTTAGTTGTTTCAATCATTAAAGCGGACGAAGGTCCAACTTTAAAGCGTATCCAGCCAAGAGCTCAAGGTCGCGCATTCAGAATTAGAAAAAGAACTAGTCACATAACAGTTGAACTAAAAGAAGCATAGGATAAATTATGGGACAAAAAGTACATCCATACGGTTTTAGATTAGGTTATATTAAGTCATGGCACTCAAATTGGTTTGCTAACGATCAAGAATACGGTGAAACACTTCACGAAGATCTTGCAATTAGAAACTACATTGAAAAGAACATGAAGAATGCTTCTGTAGCTAACATCGAGTTATCAAGAACTTCAAACCAGGTTAAGGTTACTGTTTATACAGCTAAGCCAGGTGTAGCAATTGGTAAAAAAGGCGCAGGAATTGAGAAAATTAGAAACGACCTTAAGAAACTTACTAAAGGGACTCTAATCTTCAATATTGCAGAAGTTAAAAGACCAGATGCAGAAGCAAAGTTAATTGCTGAGAATATCGCAGGTCAGCTTGAGAAACGTGTAGCTTTCAGAAGAGCAATGAAGAAAGTTATGCAGTCAGCATTCAGAGCTGGTGTTAAAGGTATTCGTGTTAGAACAGCAGGTCGTTTAGGCGGAGCTGAGATGGCAAGAGCAGAAGGTTATACAGAGAGAAAAGTTCCTCTACACACTCTTAGAGCAGATATTGATTACAACACTGCTGAAGCACAAACAACATACGGTATTATCGGTGTTAAAGTTTGGGTTTATAAGGGTGAGATTTACAAGTAGTTGGAAATTCGTTAATGAATTGAATTTATTGAGGTAAATATGTTAAGTCCAAAAAAAGTAAAGTGGCGTAAGCAGCAGAAAGGAAGAATGAAAGGGAAAGCAAACCGTGGAAATACTATCACGTTCGGCGAATTTGCTATACAAGCCCTGTCATGTGGGTATATAACTAACCGTCAGATTGAAGCTGCCCGTATTGCAATGACAAGAAAGATCAAAAGAGGTGGTAACGTTTGGATCAAAATCTTTCCAGATAAAGTCCTAACTAAGAAGCCAGCTGAAGTTCGTATGGGGAAAGGTAAAGGTTCTCCAGATTCTTGGGTTGCAGTAGTAAAACCAGGAAGAGTAATGTTTGAAATTAAGCATACTGATCCTGAGCTAAGTAAACAAGCACTTAAGCTTGCTATGTACAAGCTGCCTGTTAAAACTAGAATCATTTCTAGAGAGCAACAGGAACTTTAATCGTTAGAGGAAGTTATGCAAAAGTTAGATTATAAAGAAGTAAGCGGTTTAAGCGGTAAAGAAATTGATGCAAAAGTTACTGAAATGAGAAGAGCTATCTTCGATATGAACATGTCAAAAGCGACAAGTGGAGTCGAAAAGCCTCATCAGCTAAAAATTGCAAAAAAGAATATTGCTAAATTATTAACAGCAAAGAAAGCTAAAGGTGAATAACCATGAGTACAAAAACGTTTAAAAGAAAGCTAGATGGTGTAGTTGTTTCTGTAAAGAATGATAAAACTGTAGTTGTTAACGTTGCTAGACGTTTTAAGCACCCTGTATACAGTAAGTTCGTTACAAAAACTAAGAAATACCATGCTCATAACGAAAGTTTTGAAGCAAGTCTAGGTGACAATGTAACAATTATTGAAAGTAAACCTTATTCAAAACTCAAAAAGTGGGAACTGTTAAAGGTAAATAAGTAATGGCTTAATAAGCCTATTTTAGGAGTTAGAAATGATTCAGATGCAAACTAAGTTAGAAGTTGCTGATAACTCTGGAGCTAGAGAAGTAAAGTGTATCAAGGTTCTTGGTGGTTCAAAAAGAATGAACGCAAATCTTGGTGACATTATTGTAGTAGCAGTTCAGCAAGCTCTTCCAGGTGGAAAAATTAAAAAGGGTGACGTTAAGAAAGCAGTTATCGTTAGAACTAAGTACCCAATTAGAAGAGAAGATGGTTCTTACATCAGATTTGATAAGAACAGTGTTGTAATTCTAAATAATAACAATGAACCAGTAGGGACACGTATTTTTGGTCCTGTAGCTAGAGAATTAAGAAACAGAAGTTTCACTAAGATCTGTTCTTTGGCCCCGGAAGTTCTATAATCAAGGTTCAGTGAGGAAGTTATGCAAAAGCTAAAAGTTAATGATAATGTTGTAGTTTTAACAGGAAAAGACAGAGGCAAAACTGGTGAAGTTAAGAAAATTAATTTCAAGACCAAAGTTGTTTATGTTGGTGGTGTTAATCTAGTAAAAAAAGCAATTAAACCAACTCAAGAGAACCCAGCGGGCGGTATCGTTGATATCGAAGCGCCTCTTCACATCTCTAATGTTGCTGTTGTAAGCCCAAAAACAAAAAAGGCTACAAGAGTAAGATTTGAAGAAAAAGATGGAAAGAAAGTTAGAGTCGCTGTTTCTTGTGGATCAGAACTGAGTTAAGGGTAGAGGCAGATATGAGTAGATTCAGAAAACTTTATAATGATGAAATTAAAAATAAAATGACTGAGAAGTTTGGTTATAAGAATGTTAACCAGATTCCTAAGCTAGAAAAGATAGTGGTTAACTGTTGTACAAGAGACGCAGTTACTAACTCTAAAGTTGTTCAGTCGATTGTTAAGGATCTTGGAACTATTACTGGTCAAAAGCCAGTTGTTGCAAAGGCTAGAAAGTCTGTTGCAGGTTTCAAAGTTAGAGAAGGTATGCCTCTAGGTGCAAATGTTACTCTTCGTGGTGAGAGAATGTACGAATTCCTTGATAGACTTGTTAATATTACTCTTCCAAGAGTTCGTGACTTTAGAGGTGTTTCTTCTAAAGGTTTCGATGGACAGGGTAATTATACTTTAGGTTTAAAAGAGCAGATTATTTTCCCAGAAATTTCTTACGATCAAATTGATAAAGTAAGAGGTCTAGGAATCTCAATCGTAACAACTGCTGGAAACAACGAAGAAGGTAGAGAGCTACTAAACCTTTTTGGTATGCCTTTCAACAAGTAATAGAGGATATAGTAATGGCTAGAAAAGCGAAAATTGAAAGTAACAAGAAAAGAGCTAAGCTTGCTGAAAAATATGGTGCTTTAAGAAAAGAACTTAAGGCTGCTATCATCAACGAAAAACTTTCTGATGAAGAGAGATTTGAAGCGATGATCAGACTTCAAAAGCTTCCAAGAAATTCAGCTCAAATTAGAGTAAGAAATAGATGTGAACTGACTGGTCGTCCACGTGCTTTCTATAGAAAGTTCAGATTATCAAGAATTCAATTTAGAGAGTTAGCACTTAAAGGGATGATCCCAGGTGTAACTAAGTCAAGCTGGTGATGGTAGAGGAGACGAGATTATGATGACTGATCCTATTTCAGATATGTTAACAAGAATTAGAAATGCAATTAATGCTGGACACGATAGAGTTGAGTTCCCAGCATCAAAAATGAAAGCTGGTGTTTGTAAAGTTATGAAGGACGAAGGATATATTCGTTCATTCAAAATTATTGCAAAAAGCCAGTCAGATATAAGAATTAAAGTACTACTAAAAGATAACGCTATTGTTGGTCTTCAAAGAGTATCTAAGCCAGGTCTAAGACAGTACCGTGGTTATAAAGATATCTCTAGAGTAATCAGTGGTCTAGGTACTTCAATCCTATCAACTTCTAAAGGAATTATTTCTGATAGAGAAGCGAGAGCGACAAAAGTTGGTGGTGAAGTAAT
>JBLWTJ010000021.1:0-5978 GCA_048270185.1 Bacteriovoracaceae bacterium | reverse complement strand
GATCTAATAACCCCAAAATCCACCGAACACCTACATCTTGGTGTTTAAATGGTGTTCGAATATGGTTGTGCCAATCAAGATCTCCTTTGCGGCACACATCATCAATTTTAGATTCAACTAATGGGGAATGTTCTGATAAGGCTTCATCATTTAGATCAATATCTACAACAATTGTTTCTTCTAGCTCTTTTTCTTCTCCTTCATCAGTACCGTCACCTTCACCAGTAAGTTCTTCAGGCACTCCCTCTTCCATTTTCTTTTTAACTTTTTCAATGGTTTTCTTAACAAGTTCAGTATCACTAATATCATAAACTTTACCTTCAAAATCTATTTCAGTAGCACCTGTTTGTTCTCCATCTGAAACTACTGATTCTAATTGAGATAACGTAGCAGAATCTTTTACATCGGCAATGATTTTAGGAAACGGTAATACTTGTTCAGATGTAACTGACTTACCAAACCAATCTCCCCCTGAATCATCAGTTTCACCAAAGTAAGCATGCTTAAAAGTAGTTGCTCCGTGAACTCTAATCGAAAAACCTAAATCTAAATCAACTAAAGAAGCATCAATAAATGCCGTTGGATTTTCTAAAAACTCTTTAACTCTACTTTTGGGAACAACTCTATTATCTAATACTTCTTTAACTGCTTTCACTTTATCTTCAGTAAAAAGGATTATTTCTTCACCAACTTTTATAGTATTGGCATTAGGAGCCATTATTTGCCCTAAAACCTTTTGAACATCATCGTGATTAGCTGATTGCCCCATCTGCGGAGTAAGAATTAAGTTTCCATAGCTATCTACCTCTGCTTCAACAGCTATTTTGTCGGGTGTATGAATTTTTAACCTTTCGAAATGTTTTAATTCTAAACTGGCTTTTTCTTTTTGGCTGAGCTGAAGATTATGAAGATAAGTTAAATTATCAAACTCTGTTTTAGCCGATTCCTCGTGCTTTTTTCTCGCCTCAAATGCTATTAACTGTGCTTGGGTAAGCAAGTATTTTGATGATTCTCCAAACTTAATAATTGGCCCTTCGACATTGTAAGAGAAGGTATCACGCCCATTAGGATCGGTTACGGATAGATCAACACTGAAGTTTGAACGACTTGATGTTCCTTTGATATCTGCTGATATTGTTCCTTGCCAAATTTCAGGTAAGGATAACGCTTCTCTGGTGTAATCATCTAATCGACATAAGACTTCAGATGGCACGATAAAACCGTTAGGAATACTTTCAGCTTCCCCCTGTTCCTCAAGCATTTTTAATGTGACAAACTGCTGAGTTAACCATTCATTAGCCGTTCCATTTTTAATTTTTACAAATTGAGATTTTTCTACAGAAAAATAACCACCATCGATTGAATCAGGTGTAAAACTAAATGAAATAGTGCGATCAGTATTTTTGAAAAATTTTCCGATCAAGTCTGATATAGCCACTAGCCTTCTCCAAATCTACGAACAAATACTCGATAATCATCAGGGGTTAAAACGTCTTTCATGGTTACTGGAACTCTTAAGTCCTTTAAAGATTTAACGGCTCTTCTTTGCCAGCTAAAATTCGATGGTGAGTGAGTAAAGTAGTCATATGCTCCTTGACCGTACCTTTCCATCGATTCATGTAACCCTTTAGTTAGGCTTCGATAAGACTTACGTTGTTTCTCATATTTTAAAACTGGAGCTGAGTCATGGAGTGTTCTATATATCCATAACTGACATTGATGGCTACCTTCAACTAAATGGGCGTTTTCTAAATCAACATAAATTATCGATTTCTCACCATCTTCAACAATAGAAAAATCAGGTAGGTGCTCTTTCTTATATTTACTGTTTAAAAAGTGGGCCATATGCCTGCACATATACAATTTCGTATTTTTTATGAGCTTTTTATCGTATAAACCTTCCAGAAACTTCTTACGTGATGGAAACATACGCTTCATATCAGGGTCGTAGGATGAATATGAAAAATCTTCAAGCGCCTCAAGGAATAGCTTCAAGTCTAATCCTGATAACCATCCTTTAACTTTTGAAATAAGATCTTTACTAACGTGACTCCACCACTTTATGTATCTAGGATTGCTCACAGATATTCTGGGATCACCAGCGATAGCCATTATTGTATTAAGCCATGAATCATTAATGTCATGAGCTGGAGCTTTGCTTATTAAGATGTTTAATACCTGATGACCCAGTAATTCAGATTCATCAAATTTAGCTTGAAATACATCAGGCTTTTGAACTTCAATTAGTAAATCATGTGGCTGGTTTACTGGTATATGCTTTAATTGCTCAACATAATAAATTCGTTGAGCTGCTTCCATAAACTGACCAGATTGAAACTGATCTAATTCTAATTCATGAATTATTTGATCAAAATCTGTTTGTTTAGTAATAGCTAATTCAGCAAGCCATTTAGGACCATTGGGAGATAACAGTTTATTATCATACCATTGCTCCATTTTTCTCAATTTACGAGCTTCAATTAACCATTGTGAGACAAATTGAATATCCTCAATTTTGTCAAAGTCATTTAAATAATATTGAAAAAGATCCTGAATAAATAGGGAGTTTGGTTTATCTACTAGGTTAGATATTCGACTTAAAACATTCTCTGTTATTTGTAATTCATCTTTATGTTTAGTTGTTAATGCAAACCCCAAAACTCTAACATCAACTTTTTCATTAAGAACTTGCTCTAAGCTGGTTTTATTTTGAATCGCTTTAAATAGCTTACTCCAAGCGTATTTAAATTTATCATTATCTGTTCCAGCTCGCTTAGATATCACCTTTAGATCATTGGTTAAATGAGACAATTTCTCAGCATTTGAACCAAATGGGTTATCTGGAAGATTAAATCGTAAGCTTTTCAGGAACATTTTCATATTAATCGTCCTCTATTTTGCTTACAGCTTTAGGTTTGATCTTTTCTAGATCTTCGATAGATGGTCTTTTTACCGTAAACCTAATATCAATTCTTCTATTTTTAGCACGTTGTTCTGGTGTTTCTTCAATTAGTTGAACTCGCCTAGTTGCGGCATAACCACTTACCGAAAATAAATTTTCTTCAGAATGATTCAAAAGTTCATTCAGTGTCGGTGTTAAATCAAGCTCTTCACTCCACAGTTTCCATACTGTAATTGCTCTATCAGTACTTAGTCCCCAATTTCCCTTAGTCCAATATCTACCAGATTTTATTTGTAAACTATCAGTGTGACCTTCAACAAAAACAGTATCTAGATACTTAAACCGTTCATTTTTCATTATGGCTGTGTGTAAAATTGTTCCAATACTCTTTACTGAAGAGATCATTTCTTCTGGTATTAAATCTTGACCAGATTTAAATGAAAGTGTTTCTTCTGGAATTCGAATAACAGTCTCATTGTCAGCAATAACAACCTCGATATTTTGTTTTGCCAGTTGCTCTTTAACCTCATTCAAAATATCTTGTCGAGCTTGTTCAGCTTTTTGTAGCTCCTTAATACTTTCATCAATACTGTCAGTCTTTTGAGTTAATTCAATAATCAAGGCTAACGCTGCCAGTATAAAAATAACCAGTAACGCAGACATTAAATCTGAAAATGAAATCCAATAAGGATTTTCTTCATCTACCTTTGTTGGTGTATGGCTTGCTAATCTCATGATTAAGCTCCAACTTTATCTTGGATCTCATCAACAACACTAGACAACGCTTTAGCTGCATTATTCATTTGAACTGCATATGTAGTAGAAGAGTCAGCCCACACTTTAAGATGATTTGTTGTTTGAGAATTGGCTTGTGCAGCGTACTCAGACAACAGAGTAGTCATTTGGGTAGATAGTTCAGATACATTTTGTTTTAAATCTTTTAAGTATTCACTTTGAGAAGATTTTAAGCTATCAAAGGTACTTCCAGCATTTACAATCATGTCGTTAATTTGATCAGCAATGCCTTTAAATTTCTCAGTATCTAGTAATAATTGATCCCGTAAGCTTTCCATCCGTTCTGAACTATTTTGGTTTTGAGTTGCCAAGTCCTTCGTTGTTTCGACCGCTTCAGTCACAGCACCCGAAAGTTTATTGCCTGCATCTCTAATATGAGATCCAAATACATTCATACTCTCTGCTGCTGATTTAAGTTCAGATGCAGACTCACGCATACTGTCTGTCGCTTTGGCACTCGCTAACACAGAAGATTCAACACTACTTTGCAAGGATTTACCCTGTTGTAAAATTTGTTCTGAACTTGTTTGATGTTTTTGAATGCTTGAATCAATTTTGCTAACTAAATCTTGAGTGCTAGATGAAATGGCATTTGTTTGCTTGGCTAATGCTAAATCTCTTTCTTCAGCTTTTTGTGCTGTATTTGCTTCCCTTGTTTCAAACGCATCATTTAAAGATGACATTTGTTTACTTACGAAATCAGTAAGAACATTACTTTGTGCTGAAATTCCTTCGGTAAGTGATTTAATTTGTTCACTGATGTTGGTTGCAAGTTCTTGCTCTCTTTTAGATGCTTGATTTTGGCTTTTTTCAAATGCACCATTTAAGTTACTTAACTGCGTTTCCATCAACTCAGTCATCTTCCTGCCTTGTTCATTGCTCTGATCTACTAATTGAGAAACTTGAAGTGATATTGAAGATATTAATTCTTTTTCTCGTTCTCCAGATGCTTGTTGAGAGGCTTCAATCTTCTGAATAAAAGCTTCCATTGTGGCATTCATTCCAGAAATAGATTCATTAACCTTTTCTGATGCCCCTTCCATTGCGGCCCGTTGTTGATTACCTTGTTCACCAAAGCCATCCATAAATTTAGTTAGTAAATCTTCAAGTGCTTTCTGGTTACCTTCTGATGTTTCATCAACAAGTTTATTTATGGCAGGAGCCATTATTTCGTTAAGCGTAGTTTCTAATGCTTCACTGATCCCCCTGGTAGCCGTAAGCATTGATTCCTGCATCTTGATGCCTATTTGCTCAGCTAAACCTTGTAAGCTCTCTCTAGACTCAGCGCTATTATTGGCTATGACTTGTAATTGAGATTCGGGACTAAGTCTTGGGAATATTTCATCTATCTTTGTTTGAAGACTAGTGATCTTAGATCTTACATTTTGCTCTAGAAGCTTTTCAATAAAGTTAAATGCAACACTTAAAGTAACGCCCCAAATTGATGTCATAAATGCTATTTTTGCACCGTCAATAACGGTTTCAATACCCTTTTTCATTTGTTCAACATCACCAGACATTTCCATGCCAGACATGCCTAGTTGAAGACCAACAAACGTACCGATTACTCCAACTGCTGTTAAAAAACCGGGAACAGCAGCTATTAAACGGTTATCAGTAACGCCCTTGGCAAGGGTTGAAGTATTAAAAAAATGGGCAGCATCAAACGTGTTGTATAATTGGGTGGCTCCATCTTGACGTACTTCAATTAACGTTTCATCGAACTCTTGCCAGAGGTGACCAACAACATCACCACCATCACTTTTAGCGGAGGAATGAAGGTCTAAACGCTTAGTAGCGATATTATCTGAAGTAACTTCTTTAAGGCTTTTGTTTAGCCAGCCTATACGCTTTAAGGCTCGAAAAAAGGAGAACAGCGATTTAAGTAAGAAGCTAAATGTAATTAATAGAAGCACAGCTACAAAGGCTGTGCTTAATTGTGACTCAAATTCCTGAGAAGAAAAATTAACAAAATCAGGGAGTAAATACGCCAAATCTTCCATAAACACTAAACCTCAAATAAAAATTCCATAAGTTTGCATAGAAAGGGAGGTTCAAATGTAGATTTCTACTTAGTAAACTAAGAAGTCCATATTTATTAAAAAGTTATCCCTTTATACCCACTAGACTAATATGGTTTATTTTAAATCTCATTACAATAGTTAGTTGTACAAATATGTAGTATTTATGTATTAATTTGATCTCTCTCAAACCCGCATTTTAGATTGAATAGAAGTAATTACTACCTAAGCCTCACCTGTCATGAAAAGTACTACACATC
>JBLWTJ010000020.1:0-6212 GCA_048270185.1 Bacteriovoracaceae bacterium | reverse complement strand
AGCCAGTGCTACACCAGTAGCGGTTGCAGTTGCAGTTGCGATTGCTTTTTGAATGTTAGTAGTAGTCATGGTGCCTTCCTTATTTGATATTCTTTAATTTAACGCGTTGTGCGTCTTGATGTGTCTAATAATACATTAGTTGGCGGCAGAGTCAATATTAAATTTTAAATTATTTAATTTTTATTTGATAAAAAAATCCCGCACCAGTAGGGGCGGGACTTTGTTTCTGGATTATGGCTTATCGAAAATCACTAGGTTTCCGCATTTTCTCAAACCCTTCCTCATTAATATGCACTTTGTAGTCACAATATAGTAACTGAGCAGCAATTGATTCTTGATAGCCGCTAATCACAGGGATGAATGCTTTAACAAATCCCTCTTTGGTGTCTACCTGATCCACCTTCATAAGCGACTTCAATGTATTGGTATCAACGTCTTTACCGTATCTTTGCTGAATGCTCGAAATCGAACCAGCGATAATACCATAAATGATATCCATGATATTTTCTGTACTGTCATAATCAAAGGAGTGATAAAGAGCTGGCATTACAGGCTTGCATTTTAGAACTGTAACCTGAAATTTCGTGTAATTTGATTCATCAGGGATAAAACCGATCTGATTAACTGACAGTAAAAACACCTCTAAAGCATCATATTCATTAGGGGCAACGATGGCGTTACATCCTTTACTTCCATCTACATTCGTAGAAAAGACAAACAGGTTTTCCATCTCACTTGAGTTCACAGTGGATGGGTAAAATTTCTTTAAAGGGCGTAGGGTACTATGAACTTTTGAAAACAAACCACTTTCAACAACCTTGTCAAAATCCACATTCAATTCTCTTGAAATAAATTGTTTTAATGCCTTGAATACCGCCTGCATTCTACCATTGGCATCCAGTACAAAGCATGTTGGCTTATCCGAAACAACCTCAATTAGCTGATACATATTTTAACCTTTAATTTTTTGTTTACCTTTGCGTTTGCTGACAATATAATTACAAACAATTCAAATATCAATAATCTTGAAATTAAAGAAGAAAATTATGAAAAGCACCGACAATTTTAGCATTGTATCCAATGGATATAGTGTGGATGTAGAGCTAAACATCATGGTTGTCCATACCAACGTTCTACAGTTCAACATTAGAACGATGACCGATGGGCGCATGATTGGAAGTCACTCAACACACTACAATATGAATGACAACTCAATTTCATTTTTCAGCCAACTATCGAATGAAATCAAGCATTTACGACTAACAAAATTTATGACTAAAGAAGAAATTGAAAAATCTTTAGGTAAAATTATTGAAGACACAAGCGCTGAAAAAGAAGCTTATAATGTGCATAACCTGATTGTTAAGCATTTCACTCTTGAGTGTTCCAGCATTCAGCAAACCCTAGAATCAATGACAATCCCAGTGATTGGTGATATCCAAGGTAGTGACTTCAAGCTCATCCAGGACTTGTTGGGGCATCGTCTGCAAGGGCTTTTAAAGACAATCCAATAATCAAAAACTAATGAGAAAGGCATGATATTTCATGTCTTTTTTATTTATTTAATTATTGACCAAAGGTTATTTTCATGTATAATTAAGACAAATCAGAGCTAAATCAAAAGGGGATAGGCTTGAAATCAACAACACCAATGCAGCGACTAAAGCATTACATTAATATTCTGCTTCAGAGAACTGGCAATTATTACTGCACTCGATTAGAAGCTCGCGAAGCCAAGACAAACTCTCCTTATAATGACTTTGGTTTTGACAAACAACGAATTGTTGGTGATCACGTCATTCTGTTTACACACGCAGACGATCATAAAGCTTATCACCGACACAAAAGAGGTGAGAGCACCAAGTTCTCCTACAAACACCCATCTATGGGGTTAACTTTTGAATACTTGGGTTCTGACAAGCCGCTGATTCAGTTTAGCTTTCAAGATGCTAACGCATTGAATCAAGTTCATTACTCGATTCCTTTCGATATTGAGAATTTTAAACAAATCATCAAAGTCGCACTGAAAAACGACCTTTTTAATGAAGAACTTATTTATCATTTAAAAGAGGTTTTTTTAGCAGGAAAAATGGATGAAAGCTTAAAAGCTAAAATCACAGAACAAAACGACGAGTACGAAAACGAGTGCCGTTCTTTTGGCGAGCATGTTGATACTGAGCTTAAGCAAGCAGAAGCATTAGTAACCTCATTCAATCAAGCTAAACAAACAGCACTTAAAGAACTTTCTGAGGTCGCTCAAGAGGTTGAGCGGTCAGAAGAATACGCTTTGGTTAAGCAATTAAAAGCTCAGCTAAAAGACGCTGAACTAAAACTTGAAGACAAGAAATCTAGCTTGATCAAAGAGAGACCAAGCCTTGTTGAAAGCCAAAAGCTAATCAGCGAATTACAAGACCAAGATAACGGCATCGCCTTTAAAATTTTTTCAATTTATCAAGGCATTGCCGAAAAGGTTCTATCTGAAAATGGCTTGACAAAGAGCGCGAGATTAAGCAAATTTAAAGGGCTTAAGAATAAGGTGTTCGATTTACTTAACCAAACTTCACTGCACTTACCAAACAGATGGAAAGTGAAAATTTCCGAAATCGAAGTTCGAGTGAAGAACTCTAAATAAGACAATTGATTCATGGGCTGCTAGCAGCCCTAAATAAAAATAAAGAGACACATCATGCGAAATATTCCATCTTACCTAAAAGAAGAGCTTAACAATCTTGGCATTACAACCCGTATTGTTGAAGGGTTTGATGAAGAGAAATATGAAGTTCCTCGCCACATCAACAAGATCCCTACAGGTTGGCAAGTACGCTTTGCCAGAAAGGGTGAGCCTTACTTCTCTTGCGCATTTGCTAACAATAACTATGGCGGTGCTGACAACGCGCTGGATGAAGCAATTTTGTGTCTCTTAGATGAGCAAAAAAATCACAAGCTGACTGATTTTCTTGAAATCGGCAATAAGGATGGCGTTAAAATCAGTTTTGCGAAAACATCACGTATTGATAATGGTGTACCTTGCTATTCAGCATCGGTTACTTTGCTTCATCAACGAAATGGTAGCCTATCAGTAGCAAGTCGTTACCTTGGAACCAAGAATACTTTAACCCAAGAAAGATTAGATACGGCGGTTAAAGAGCTTTTAGGGGCATGGTACTGGGCTAAAACAATGAAGGAAGAAATTGGACGAAGAGCATTCTCAGAGATTTCAAAGAAAATCCCCAAAAATGCTGCTGACTATCTTCCTCAAAACTTCAAGATCCCTTCCTATAGCGTTGGAAGCCTGTTGAACTAATCAAATTCTAAAGGGGAGTGTATACTCCCCTTTATGGCTCTATCCCTTCCTGGTTACTTCTCTTTTTGCTTAATGCCTCAACACTAAAAAATGCTTTATTGTAAACAGCAACAATAAACTCGGTTGGCTTTTCAGAAAAACTCTCAAACATATCTTCTTTAATTTTAGGTTTAAGTTGCTTGAGCATTAGCTCCCTAGATGGCAAGCATCTACTTTGACATATTTCATTAATGCAGTTCATACACGGCATAGGAAAAACACCATTTTTTCTTAATTTTTTCTATTTTCTCAAATTTATCACCAAAATTGAAATTTTGGATAATTCAATTCTTGGTTTACTTTGGCTTCTATCGATCTTAAAATTGCGAATGTCAATTAAAATAACTTTAAAAACTAATAATTAAGGAAACCAAATGTTAAGCAAAATATCTTTATCTGCAATACAATTCTACCAAAAATTCATATCTCCAAAAAAGGGATTTCGTTGTGCATACGGGGTACTTAACAATACTCATGGATGCTCAGGAAGCGTGAAAGCCATTATCGAATCCAAAGGTTTGATAAACGGGTTTTCAGACATTAAGGGGCAGTTTTCTGCTTGTAAGCAGGCAAGCGAGGAACTTAAGCGAAGAAAGAAAAAGAAGAAAAATGATGAAGATGGCGTTTGTCTTGAGCCATGCACCTGTTCGGCTGCTGATTGTGCAATTCCTTCCCCTGGAAAGCTTGATGCTTGTGATTGCTTAGATGCGGCTAGCTGCATACCATAAAGATTGACTCTGAACATTAATTATGTATAATATTAAATAATTAAATTCAAACAGGTAATCAGTCATGAGCCATTATATTGCAGAAAACCACGAATTCGGTGAACTCAGAGGTGTCTACACATCTTCTACTGAAGATCAATTTATGATTGATGATGCTATTGATATGACCAGTGATTTCGATGAGCGCTTCATGACTGATTTCCTTACCGTTGTAGAACAAAATTTTGAGCGAGTATCTTTTTTAACAAAGATCTATGTGAATCCTGAATATAGAGGTCATGGTTTCGGTGCTCAAATGCTTGATAGCTTTTTAGACAAAGTGAAAGAGTCAGAACTTATTTTTTTGTTAGCCAGAGTCTCAAACCCTCAAGCGAAAGGTTTTGACCTCATCGACTTCTACTGCGATAGAGGTTTTTGCCCAATTAAGCTAAGCGATGGTGATCTATTGATGGTAGACAAGAAAAATTTCGATTTATTCAAAACCACTCTGGATTTTTAATTAATTAAATATTTACCTTTGCTGTGATTCATGTATAATTTAAAACATAAATAAAGTAAAGGAAATCCAAAATGAGCTGCGCATTACCATCATTATTCAACCATCAATCGAGTGGTGTTTCTACATTTAACCCAAGATATATTGGTGACAAGCTCGATGAAATCATGCTGAAATACGAAGTCACTAAGCAAGAAATCAAAGATGCATATCAGTATGTCAATGCTCATAGATCTGTCATTTCCGCTCACCTTATTTCAGGCAACAATTCGCTATTTCTTAACAGCTTAGATAATGCGATTAAATCCCTTGATGCTACTTTCTGGCTGCATTTAATTGATGACACTAAACTCCGTAATTACATGGATACAGGATCGTACAACAACTGGAAGGATAGCTTAACAGTCGCCAAGAAAACCCCTGAATTCAACAGAGAAAACGCTGAAGCTCAGTTACAAGCCTACATTGGTGATATTGAGAGTATTTTCACTCATAGAATCAACACCATTTTTACAAAGCTATCTCCTGAACATGTTACCAACTCTCCAGCAGGTTTTAGAAACCGAATGATTTTTAGTCAGTGCGGCTCAAGCGTTGAAGATTTTAAAACAAGTGGATATGTACACGATTTGCGATGTGTGATTGCACTTCTACGCGGTGAAGTCGAGATGCCTACCGTTCGTTCAACCGAAGTCATTCTATACCGTGTATTTGACAATACTGGTAAATGGTTACTAGCTGACGGTGGCTCATTACGTATCAAAGCATTTAAGAAAGGCACTGTACATATTGAGATCGACTGGATTATCGCTGATCAGATGAATGCGGTTCTGGCAAACCTTCATCCAAATTGCTTACCTCAAGCTCGGAAAATTAAGCCTTTGTTTAAATCAACATTAGCGCCCGTAGACACACTTATCAGCCATGAGGTACGTGCCAGATTTAGCCAGGTTAGAATCAGCCACCCTTTTATTGATAACCCTGAATATGTAACTGGTAAACGCGCATTCACACCTAAGCGTATTCGAGATAAATCAACCTACGTTGCGACTCTTTCATTTAATAAGTTCGATACAAATCACTTAGACGAAGCAAAGTTTATTCTATCTACAGTGTTTGGTAGCGAACCCACTTTAGATAGCTTTACCAATGAGCTTGAATGGAAGTTGGGCGACTTTAACCCTTATGATGCACTCGATCATCTGATTTGTGTTGGAACATATCCAGAAGTGGTTAGCCACCAGCTTTATGAGAGCACAGATTACATTTGCAGCTTAGTTTCAGATGTGATTAATATTGATGCAAACGAGGATGTTTGCGAGCCTTCTGTGGGGCGCGGTAAACTTGCAAAGTTATTACCTAAAGACCAAACCAAATGTTTCGACATTAACGCTCTAAATTGCGCTGTGGTTGCAGGATTGGGCTATTCGGTTGAGCGAAAAGACTTCCTAGATTATGCGAATGAAACATCAGATCGTTTCGACTTGATTGTCATGAATCCACCATACCTAAATCAATTGCATTGATGATGAAAGCTTTTTGGATAAGATATTACCGCTTAAGCTTCTAAAAAGTATCAAGAGAAACCACCCTTTTAATGTTAGCTACTTATGGTTTCACGCTATTATGCTAGCCGCACCAATAT
>JBLWTJ010000019.1:0-6503 GCA_048270185.1 Bacteriovoracaceae bacterium | reverse complement strand
TACTAGCCATAAAGCTTACCACCTCAAGCTTCTTACCATCGACTTCAATCTCGAAATCATTCAGCTCATTGGTGTAGTCATTTTCCAGCTCTTTTAGAGTAAAGCACTTATTCTCATTGTCACGAACACAATGGTAGTAGTCTCCTAACTCTTTATTTACAGCCTCCGCGATATTGCAGGCAACTTGAATCTCGAACACTGGCTTTTCGAATCCGTTCCATAGGTCGCCAGGAATTGCGTAACCTTCAAAGGTGAGGTTCGGATCGTTATCAATAGTAAAAAAGCCTTTCTTGTACGTTTTAGGGATGCCGCTGTCCGCAATCTGGAACCCTTCACGCACTTTCAAGTTACATACACGAGTAACAATACCGCCACCAACAGGAAAAATACATGCGTGACCATCTTGGAGACGCACCTCATAGTAAACACCGTCTTTTACAAGCAGCTTACTCTCTGTAAGAGCCTTATCAAAAATATCCACTTTCACGTCCTTATATCATCTTGAAAAATCAGAATGGAATACAATCATTCAAATTGCAACAGGCTTCTTTTCTAGCTTGTCGCTCAAAAAATCTTACTGATGGCTTAGAGTGATTGTAATTGTACAGATAGGCTTTTCTACTGAACTCAAACAGCTTTTCGCCACCAAGCTTTGTCAAAGCATTCATCTCGCTTTCGCTGGTTGTACTATACGAAAACACTGTACTATCTAATCGATCATTTGGAATGACAGATAACTGTTCTCTTGCTGTCTTTAGCGTTAACTCGTTTGCGCTCAAAATCGCATTCCAAACATCAACTCGCAGAGTAGTAGGGCAATTTGCACCATCTGTATAGTACAAAAACATACAGTGAGGACAGGCATCAAAACGAAAACCGTAACCAGAAGAATCATATTTAGAAAGCGCTGGCTTACCACAATTTGGACATTTCGAGTAATATTCCGAACCTGACATTTCATCACCTAATTTATCGATCAGAAGTTTTCTTGTTCTTTATTATACACAAATTGGTTGTGCGGTCAAATTAATATTAAATAATTAAATATTGACCTAATGCCTTATTTGAGTATAATGAATGAAAACTTAAAGAGGACTACCGCCATGCCCAAGTTCGAATCAATCACTGACCTACCAGGAATCCAAAGACTCATCACTGAAGGCGGAGAAAAGGTAAAAATCTATTACCGCACTGTTAGTGAAGAGTCACATTTCGATTTGGGTTATGACTTAGGAATGGGATTAGAGTTTGCTTTAAAACGTCATGAGCTTCCTGTCACAGAACAGTTACTCCAAGCCTACTACAAGCTACTGTGCGAGATTGAGACGCAAGTATCTGTGGAAAACCTATATATCGCCTTTCAAGGGGAGTCATACAGTCCAGAAGGTGAAGCAGCGCCTTTAATTAAATCCCAAGGCTTTAAGCACACAAGCATGACAATCGGAGATATTATCCAATACGGTGACACATTCTACTTTGTTGATACATATGGTATGACAAAACTGTAAAATTGCTAATCCCCTCCTTAGGGAGGGGTCTATAAACATCAATTTTCCATGATTATCACAATGTAAGATTCATTCAAAAGACAACAGTTCTCATAAAGTGAGCTAAGAAGCAAACAAGTTTGCAGATATCAATCTTCCTCGCTCTTTATTGTGATGAGTCCGAATTAGAGGGGCGTTTGCATTGCGATGTCTGTGATTGCATTTTGGATAACCACGATACAAAAGAGCTTTACCGCTGCAATAATTGCGCATAAATATCCTTTTTTAATTATTAAATTATTGACTTTAACCTTAATGTCTGTATAATTAAAAACATAGAGATTAAGGAGCAAGCCATGAACAATCTAACTTTAGACGAAATCCAGAAAATCCACGATGAAATTCTTGAACAATGTTCTAAAGCCATTCCGACCAAAAGCTGGAAGCATCAAGTAAACAGCGCGGTACGAGTGGGAACATATCAATCTGATTTCGCTAAAGCACATGTTGATGGCAATGGTGATATCTATGTAAGCGTTCACCCTCTTTTCCTACAAACACGCTTCGTTAATAAGCTTAAAGCGGTGATGGCACACGAATTTACACACTTTGTTTTAGGTTTAGATGAAAACCACAATAGAAAATTCAAACGTTTTGAGTCATTCCTACTAGATAACATTGATTACGATCTAGATGCTGCTAAATCTGAAGCTGACGAGTTTGTAAGTAAGATTGATTTCAAATGGACAGTAATCGCTCATCTGGTAGACGGTACAGAGCTATACATTGGCGGTGTTCACAGAAAGACAAAAACCTATTCAGAATACCCAAGAACAGAGCGTGAAAAGCACACGGTAAGCGTTGGTGAGCACAGAGGTAAAACCGTAGCTCGATACGAATTCATTCAAAACAGATAATTAAGGTAAGCCCCGCCTTCGGGCGGGATTTATAAGGGATTAAGCCATGTCACAAGCAACAAATCTTCTATCTGAAACACTATTAAGCATTGATGAACAATCAAACTTAAAGTCTTACTTTGAGCAATCTGAAAAGGCATATTTGATCTATGCTTTTTCAAACCCTGTGGCTGTAGATTATTTCTCAAGCACGTTTAGCCAAATCACAAACAAAATTCCACTTTCATACAAGGGTGTAATTAACTATGTTGCTTGTGAATTTGAATCAGCCAAAAAAGCCCAAGAATTCCGCAATAAGTTTGACTCTGTTATTTTTAAGATTAAAGCGACTGATACAATTTTAGAAAATGACTACAGTGATGAGTGGTTCAAAAATACGGTACTTGCAGAAACTAGCGATTTACTTCCTTTATCTGCTTTTGTGACAAGTAGTAGCACACTTAACACTGGCGATGATGAAAAAATCAAGAACGCTCAAAAGACGTATCAGCGTGATTTGAAAACCTTGCAGGTTTTAACAAGAAATGAAACCAAATCTTTTAACTACATTATTGACCGTGTTAAAGACATTTTGGTAAACGGTGGAATGTTTTTAAATCAAGCCGATTGCAATGTTGTAATTGATTACTACGTTTCTTTGATGAAAAGCATCCCATACTTTGCTGGTGGTGTGGATGAATTCATTAGTTCAAAACTCACAAAGTACATTTGCGATAGAAAAATGGCTCTCGCTGAGTCCAGCATGTCCCAACACGAAATCATGCAGGATGAAGGTTTCAGACCATTAATTGCGTACAACGCTGATTACTCAAGCATTGAAATCACCAAGGAGCAACGTAGCGCTCTCCATGATAAGAAGCTACCAACGGAAGTGAAGATCATCTTGAATAGCGTTCAATTGACTGATATGCAATGGCGCAATATCGCTCAGGAGCTACAAAGCGTTTTGACACATTCTTACCTAGATAATAATTTTACTAGCAGCAATGATGTTAATGATAAAGAATATGGTATTAGGCAACTTATCCAAATCGCGTTTCAAACATTTAATACGCAGCTTTTGTACAAGTCTTTAAATGACATCTCTAACTCTCTTAACGAGATGAGTATGATCGAGACGGTGGATAAACTTAACTTAATCCATAAAGAAACAGCAAGCCGACTAGTCTCTGTGAGCTAATCTGAAACAATAATGCGTACAAAGATAAATATCGCTCGCAAGGGGCGATATTTTTATTTTGGTAAACTTGGGTTTTTATCCATTTTGAAAGATCTAGATATTGTTTGATTACAATGATAAATTGAACTCAAACAACTCAATTTATAAGGCTTTATCATGTTTACTTTCGACATGTCTATCGATCAGAACTATGCATCATTTAAGTGCGATGAATCTGATCTAGAGGTTTTTATTGATTCATTCGACAACAAGAGTTTTAGTGTTCGGCTTGGCACCATCCACTCAACACAATCGATTGGTGATGTTGAGGCTAGCAGTAGTGAAGAACTCAACCTTAAACTAAGCGAGCTTGTTAACTCTATTCTTTAAGACTCTACCTTTACGCACAGCCCGAAAATGTTTTTTCTCGTGGTTGTGCCGTTCACATGCCCTTTATTGTTCGAGATTCTATACTGATTACCTTTGATTGACTTAATCAAATGGAGGTATTGAGAACCACCGACATAGCACAGAACTATATCACCCTTTCTTAATTCGGTTTTTTCCGTAACTGGAACTACTGTACAAAGCTGACCTGACGAAATCCTTCCCACCATTGAGTTACCGCGAGGGCGGAATGAGATAGTTTTCCCACCTTTAAGCTCATTAATATAATTGGTTGCCCAACCCATAACTTTTTCCTTATTTCATTTTTATTTGCAAGAATAATAACACATTAGGAAATCCAAGACCGATTAAATTTATTAGCAGCCAGATAAGCCACCAGCATCGTACTAACGAATTTTCTAGGTATGTACTAGACTCAACTATGCCTTACGGAAAAGGCTTGTTTAAGACCCACTTGGAGGCCATATGAGCGATCAAGACAAACTAAACGAGATGAAAGAAGCCGCAAAGCGCGGCGCGATGCAAGCGGCTGAAGCAGCTTTCGAAAGCGGATATAACTCTGGTTTCTTTAACGGGTATCAGGTAGGGGAGACCGTTGGATATGTGAGAGGTATTGATTCACTAAAGGCAGCAGTCTCTGATGGTTTGAGGCATGGCTCACCAGAATGTGCCAAAGCAATGCAGAGCTTGAAATCTCTCGGACTTGCCGATGATGAGTAAACAAAGCGGGTCTCTCGACAGAGACCCGCTTTAAAATTAGAACGGCAAATCCTCACTAAACTCAAGAACAACATTACTCTGAGGAACAAAAGGCTTTAAGGCATTCTGCAAAGCCTGAATTTCATGGCGCACCAACATTTTAGTTGTCGGTCTTTTTTCCAAGTAATACCATCGATTTCTGCAATCTTTATTGAATAGCTTGTCACCGCTTAAACCGCAGTATACTGACAAATCACTCACGTTTTCGTAGCTTACAATAGGCTTTCCATTCACTGGTGAGTTTAAGGTTAGCTCACGCAATTCACTGAGGCTTTTAGCACCAAAATAGCGGATCACTGTTTGCCATTGCCGAGGTCTAGACTCAAACTCCAAGCTCTCAGGTGCGCCAGAGGAATAAACGGCGTAATCTAAAAACAAACAGTGAGGGCAGGCAAGCACATGCTCGGAGTATTCATACTCCCAATCATCTACAGAGAAATGAATGCTAGGTTTTGCGCAGTTTGGACAGGCATGTAAATGGTCTGAAATGTTCATGGCGATGTCTCCTTTGTTATTTCTAATTATACACAAATAACAAAGAAGGTAAATAATTTAATAATTAAAAAAGCCCATAGTATGCTATGGGCTGTATTCACCTATCGTCTACCCTTAAGCTGGTGAGTGAGCAAGGGTGAAAAAGCAATTGGGTATGCTAACTACAATATGTCGCAGAAGTTTTTTGCCAAATGCGGTATTTTAAGATTCTATCAATAACTACATTGCCATATCAAGACTTGATGTTCGCTGTTTCAGATTTTGCTTAGCGTACATATCCAAAAATTGAGGTTTCTGCTCAATAAAATCCTTACAAATCATTTTTGCAACATCGATTTGATTTGATCCGTTAGAAACACTTTCTCTTACAGCATCTCTGTTAGACACAAAGAAAGACGGAGTGATTGAATCAATTTCTGGAAGATTGTTTTTATCGGTTTCCCCTAGCAAACCGTCACTGTTTAGCTGATGCAAAAAACTTACTGTTGAAGGATCATTTGAAAATTCAATTCTAATAACGACTTCGCCGCTTTGCTTATGAAATCTTGAAATATTTAATGGTTTTTTTAATTCGTCAATACCGTCAAAATACATCTCACCATTTCTGGACTTCACTTTATCAAGAAGTTTCATTAACTTCATATCAGTAATTTCAGAATCTGGAATGTCTATTTTTTTATTTCTTACAAAAACGCCATGATTAACATAAAGTAATTTTGATAATCCGTCAGTTTGCTCATTCAAAATTTCTAGCTTTATTTTGTTTTCAAGATTATTTAACTTTTCAAGCTCAATCTGTGCAAACACATTCAATTTGTAGTCAATTGCCTTGTTCCCATCGTATGAAATACTAGCCATTATTATTTCCTTTATTTATTTTAATAAATTATAACATTTGGAAAAGTTCATAACAAACTCTTCGAGTTTGAATTTACAATTCTTGTCTTTTCTTGCTATTATTTCTTAAATCTTAAAAAATAAATAATATTAAAAGGAACTTGAGTATGAAAATAAATGCTATCGCCATTTTATCAACAATAGTTTTTTTATCATTTGCTCTTGCAATGGATGACAATCAAGGGAGCATAAATGAATCTGAAAAGGCTAAGTATGATCACAATACCTATACCGAAATTTCGGAAAAAATATCATTCGGATGCGATATTAACTTCGAGGAAAGCGGTGACTTAAACAAGGAAATAGCCATAAGAATCAGAAACACTGATTTTATTGCACTACCTAACTCTAATATAACTGCAAAAGTATCATTCAACGATA
>JBLWTJ010000018.1:0-6608 GCA_048270185.1 Bacteriovoracaceae bacterium | reverse complement strand
CATTTATGCTCGTATGATTCTTCTCCTAGAAGAATCAATTTCTCTTAAAAGCAATAAGGAGCTTGAGAAAGAGGTGGATTTGATGCGACATAAAATAGCTGAGTTATCCTCTAACTTTCAAAGAACCAAGATCCGACAGTTCAAAGACCCAATGCAGCTATCTAAGGTTGAGAAGACCATTACGGTAGTAAAGCAGTGGATTTCTCAAGCTTTTGCTAAAGGATTTGTGGTAGTAAATCAATTCCATGAAGAGATGGATAATCTCGAAGACTCTAAAGTTACTATCCGCGCATTTCTGATGATCAGCCTTACTAAAAAGCTGCATCAGGCGAAAGCGTTTAATGCTGAAATGCAAGCTATGAAAACTAAAGAGTTTATCGAGATGAATGACTTTTTACGTAAAGAGTTGTTTCTTACTAGCATCAATAAAATCTTAACTAAAATTGAGAAAGAAAAGCTAGAACTTGAGCAAGAACGCTCTAAGACCACTGAAATCCATGATCCTCTTGCAAACTTTGAACGAACTTTGAAGTCAAAAGATCATCTTTAATCAACCATTCTTGAGTTGAAGGCTCGTATTTTCTACTGTTTGGATCAACGTTCTTCTTAATTAAGTCCACCAGCATTGGAGAATACGGGAATTTAACATAGACGTTATCCCCTTCTCTACGCAAAGACTTTAGATTTTGTGTTTTGTTCGCATCTTTTTTAGGTGCGGATTTTCCAGAGCTTCCATCAGCTACAATATCTTTGTTTAACAGATTGTTCTTGAGTTCAACTATATCCTTATCCCTCAGATCGCAATTGATACTCTGCATAAACGAATATATGCTCCTAAGCCCCTTCTCGCTGAAAACAGCAAATGTATAGGTGTTACCATCTCTTTTCATTGACAAGCCCTTTCCTGGAGCTTTAGGGATGGATAAATACTGCTTTTCGTCAGTGATGGTGACGGTTTTCCCTGACACTGTCTTATTGAAGTAATCAGGTTTAACCATCTTAGGTTTAGCTATGTCCATGAATTGTCTTAGGTTGACAGGCTCACCATCAACTTTGAGCTTAAACTTAAGTGCATTAGCCAATGTTATTATGACTCTATAATCTGAAAGGAAAGCCATTTGTGCAACAGCCTTATTCTCGTCTTTAATGTATTCGTATCGAGTAAGCTTCTTTGCTTCCTTGTAAGAGTTTCTCGCTTTGATTTCTAAAGTGACAGGTTCAGAATCTTCAGAAGTATTGAGGAAAATGACATCTCTCTCATCGAATCCTGATCGTAGTAAGTCATTTAGGGTCAACTCTCCTTCAAATCCTTCACGCAAACGGTTATATGCGCCTTTACAAAAATGGAGGTTATCTAGCCCAATAAGCTTCTTAGCAATGTACTCAAAGCCCCTACAGTAAGTGTTTTTGACTATCCATTTTGTATTGGTTTCGCCTTCAACTTTTTCTGCGTTAAGGAACTTGAATGCATCATCGACATTTGGGGAGTATTTGATGTCGTTGTATACCAGGATGAATGCATCTTCACTGAATAGCACCAAGTGCTTTTCATTGATTCTTTCTCGCAGCTTATCTCGAACATCCATCAGTACTTTTGGGATGTCTTCTTTCTTCACGCCTTTGAGTTTCTCTTTGTAAAGTTCGCTTATGCTGGTCTTGAAGATGCTTTCTAGCTGAGTTTGATATTTGAAAAGGATTGCCCAGCAAAAGGCGTAGTCAAGCTCAGTCCACTCATCCAATGGTAGTGCCGCAAGATGATGCCCCTTTCTAGCGTCAGGTTTATTGAAGCCCAAACCATCTTTTTTTGCTGCCATGTCGCAAACAGAAGATAGTTGATTAACAGCTATACCGATAAGTTCCTGCTCGGTTTTGTTAAAGAGGCTTGAGCTTTCCATGTTGCATTCCTAAATCAGGAGTTATTCTTCATCTACAATTTCATTTTCAAATATATCAGGATTACTTTCTACATTGATCTCAGGTAGATCTTGTTCATTGTTATCGTAGGACTCATTCAAGGCATTGTTATTCATAACTTTTTCCAAATTTATTATATTTAATATTAAAAATTTTGTCTATTTTACAACCATACGAGCATAAATAAAACAAATAAAATTGATCTTTACTTACAAATTAGTATACTCCCTGAAAAATATTAAAAACATAAAAAAAAGAAGAATAATAATGAAACAAAATATTGAATCAGCCTACTACTCTCTTGCAGGCGGTATAAAGATTGGTAATGGTTTGAGTTGCAGGTTATTGAAAGAAACTGATCCTGATATACAAAATTCAATGCTTGTAAATTCCGTCATTACCACATCAAAATACTCTCATATCCCTGTCTCTTTATCATCGGATGATGGTTTATTTTGGCAACCTTGCATCATGCTATACAAAGATAATTCCCCAATTGGATATATGGTATTCACCTTCAATTGGGGTTCAGAGTATATGGATGAGGGGTATTACCAACAAAAGCTAACTTTTGAGCTTAACTACATCTACATCCTTCCAGATCATCGAGGACAGTCGTTTTTTAGTGCATTTATTGATTCGTTCTTAGACTGCTTCCTTGAAGACTTACACAATGATCTCATTTGCTCAAGATTCTTTAATGTCCAGCTTGCATATCACGCAGAATACGCATCAAAGGAAGGTAGACACATTGGTTCTCGCTTCGTAGAAGCGTTTGAAGACTTCTGTGCTGATCATGACTATGAATTTTTAGATATTACCGACTGTTAAAAGGATATTTATAATGCTTAATAAATTTTTCTCATCCAAAAGTGATTGCGAGCAGCCAACGATAGATTTTGGAATTTGTAGGTACGATACGATTCGAAAGCGTTCATTATATGATTCATTGTTTTGTAAGAAATCAAAAACTTGGAAGTTGCCAATCAGATTGTTTGATCGGGGTTTATTTATTATCGGTGATAGCTGGGGAAACTCTGGGCGGGTAACGTTTACTAATGCTTACGCAAAAACCTTGCTTGATTATGGAGCGAGAGTTATCTATATCACTGAATCATTATCAGGACTAAACAGTGATTCGAAAGGTAATGAAATATTAGAGAATATGCATGAGCAAATTGGATTCAAAAATCTTCAACATGACGAGGTTTTGATATCTGAGCTTTCTGGTGAATTCGATCCAAAAACCTTTGATAAGGGTGTAAAGTTATCTATCATAAAAACTAATCCAGGATGGCAATATAAAGACGATATGGCAAAGGGGTTATACAACACTAAACTTATATCGCTTTTAAATAAGATTGCAGAGTCTGGTATAGCAAGCCATGATACACCATTAAACAAACGTGAAGTCGTTGTGATACTTGAAGAATCGCAACCCTTAAATGAATCAACCAGAGATGAGCTTGAGAAAGCAATGTGCTGGCTTAAAGGAAAGGGTTTTGGATTAGTTGTATCTACAGATGACACAAGAAGATACAGGGGAATCGTTAACTCTTTCGGTCACTATGCACTTTTTAGGATGGATGACCCTTATGAAGAAATGTGTTCTCATAACTTTCTAAGGCGTGATAATAGTCATTCTTGTTCTGGATTGAATCAGTATGTTACACGTATTGATAGTCGCGATATTAAGAGCCTTAGAAAACATGACTGTTTTTTTGTTTCAAGATTAAAAGACAACACTGATGTGAATATGTTCTTTGTAATGCTTGATAGTGACAAGCTTTCATGATTATAAAAAGCGCTATAACATATTATAGCGCTTTAGTGTTCAACCAAATTCTGTATCATAGATGACTTCGTTCGCAAACTCATGTGCAGCTTCTGGCTCTAAGCCCTTGCCTATTGCCCATCCTAATGCAAGTGAATACCAATCTTGGCTTTCTGATGGGTCTATCTCTTCCGCTTTGTCATAGACTTCATCGAGATATACTTCTAAAAGTGCTTCTTTATCCATGATTATTTCCTTTTTATTGTTAATTGTATGGAATTTCTCTGTTTTTACTTATTGGAATCAAGACCAACTTCAAACTTCTTATCTACAGCGCCAGGTATTGTTTCCCTGTCTGTGCGACAGATGCGGTAGTAATTATTACCGTTTGCATTATCCGTGATAACGCCTTTCTTATATGCCCACGGTGTTTTAGCAACCACGTAGCTGTTACAGAGGCTTTGAGGATCTTCTGACTCACAGATGGTTTCACCATCATAAACGAATTTGTAGATTATCCTTGGCTCTTCACTGCTTTGATCTAACCCTTGGTAGAAATAGCTATTATCATCAATCTTACAATCCCAATTAAGCTCATCAACAGCTTCTTTGAAATCGGTATACTGGTCTTTTACAGGGCTTTCTGCGTAAGCGTTAATAGCAAAAGTTGCTGCTAGTATGGTGCTCAGCCTTAAAATGGTCTTTTTCATAATTACTCACTTTGTTGTTTGTTAATGTTGTTAGCGACACCAATAAGCTTTGTAAAGAGCTTAGCCGTGTTTTTCGCGTCCACTAATGCATCATGAGCCTTACCTTCAGGAGTAATGCCCCATTGCTTCAGTGCATCATTAAGCTTTATTTTTTGATTGGTTCCCATCAATGCTGAGTGAACCAAGCTTAAGTTTATAATTGATGTTGAAATTGGTACATCAATTCCTTTCAACTCGCACTCATTCTGAAACTGAAGGTTGTCTACCCCCCAAAAAACAAGTTTTTTATTCTTGATGCCATATTTGACTAATGTGTTCATCACCATGACTAGAGGACTAGCAGATTTAACTTGTTTTGGAGTTACGCCTGTAAGCTTTGTGCAGAATGCGCTTACTTGGTTAATGGTTGGCTTTACGAACAGCATCTTTTCAGACACAAGTGAACCTTGAGCGTTCAACTCAACAATTCCAATTTGAATGATTTCTGGCACATAGCCTTTTGGTGTGGTTTCTTCACAGGTCATCTCTAAATCAATGACTAAGTAGTTATCTTTATTGCTCACAATCCTGCCTTTATTAATTCTCTTTTCTATTAGCCTATATACTTAAAAAGGCTGGAAAAATCCAGCCTTTTTTATTTGTTAATTAAATTCCACCAAGTATTTTGGTCGGATTCGATTCAGATCAAAAACAATCATTTCATTGTTCATTACTGAAGACTCACCTGCTTTCGCGAATACTGAGTCATGTCCGTCTTTGTGTAGGCTAGAGTCTGAATATTCAGGGAAAAAGTACCCACCCATCGCTACATCACATAGGAACATGTAGCATGTGTACTCTTTCTTGCCTGACCAGAAGCCTGCTGAGTAGTTCAATGACTTAGTTGAGTTATTAGAGAAGTACACACCATTACCAAACATGCGCCCTACTACGTGACCCGCAGTCTCTGGTGGGATAATAAGACCATTCTTAAGAATAGATACCACGTTACCAGCACGAGTACCATGCCATAGCGTCCAAACGTTTTTCTGCTCAGACATTTTATTTTCTTCAAAGCCTTTCGTCATATGGTCAATAGTCACTTCGAAAACGCGCTTAACACGCATGTTTGAAGAGCTGTGGTATGACGATTGATTTGATTGGTAAATTTTCTTAATTTCATCGATTACAGTCTGATCTTCAACAAGATTAACTGAACAACCAAACAGTTCAGGTGTTGGTTGATTCTCGCGTTTTTCTTTTACTTCTTTCAGTAATTGCTCGTTGATTTCATCAAGCTGCTCTACTGAGCTTCTAAGGTCGGCAATGATACCAAATTGCTTATCGATTTTTTCTTCTGTATCGAAGAATGTTTCGATAGCGAGTTTTGATTTAGCCTTTTGAGGAATAAGCATTAGGTAATCACAAAACATCGTTCTTACGCTATCTGAGCTAAAATCACCTTTCTTGAAGAATGGCACCATTTCATTTAGCAGCTTTTCCGCTTCATCAATAATGTGTGCATCTACGAAACCAAGTGGCGTTTTAAATAGTCCTAGCTCATCATCGAATTCAATTTCAGTGTTAGACACGATGTTGTGGATGTTCTTCTCGATTAGCTGATCGATAAGTTCAAAAATGACAGACTCGTTATTTGTGCGGATTTGCTCGCGAGCAGCTTTGCGAATAATGTCATTTGGCTTGAAGTTGCTTTGTACAAGATGTGCCTGGTCAATGACTTGCAGTTCGCGATACCCATCACGGATTTTAGAGCGTTTTTTCTTTTCCAGTTCTCTTTCCGCAGAGCATTCAGACCCCATCATTTTGGGATGTTGAATCTGACCTCTCGTACCTACTCGTCCATTATGAACACAAAAACTGGAGCCTTCAGTCCAAGCTTTCCAGAATTTGTTGTTGTTATTATCGAGATCAGTTTTAACAAGTACTATCATCTTTAATTCCAATTTTATTTATTAATTAATTACTTACTTTTGCCGCTGTGGGCTTTATTAGTAGCGAATTATATTTTATTTGTCATTTAAATACAACCATTCAAACTGGCTCAATCTCACAAAAACTCTTGCTGACCAAGTTGTTAGTTGTTATGATTTAGAAAAATACTAAACAATAAATTAATAAAATAAATAATAAAGGTGTTATGATGAAAGGTATCCCATATTCTGTTGTGGCAGCATCCACAATAGCCATTTCACAGCTTGCTCATGCAGGTG
>JBLWTJ010000017.1:0-6697 GCA_048270185.1 Bacteriovoracaceae bacterium | reverse complement strand
AAAGGTATAAAGGTATAAAGGTATAAAGGTATAAAGGTATAAAGGTATAAAGGTATAAAGGTATAAAGGTATAAAGGTATAAAGGATAAAGATACTAGTTTATATTTGATTTATGTTTCCAAGGTTGTTTTTATGGCCCATCGTTAAGCTTCTTTTACAGGAGGCTTTATGATTTCTAAAACTGATTTTTCATCACTAAATATTGAATTGCCGAAAGGCATGCATCTGGCAGAGACGCAAGAGCATCTAGATAAAGTTATAGACTATCGAAAATCTTACTTTGATGATGGGAGTGAGAGTGCTAAAAAGTTTCATGACGATGGTTTGGATAAGCATTCTTATGTGTTTTTCTATCTAGATGAAAAAGACGAGGTCATTGGAACAATCAGACTTCTACTTGATGCTGATGTCTGTTTTCCTGAAGAGTTCGATTTCCCGTCAGCTTTTAAAAAAATAAGAATGGAAAAACTTAAGATTGCTGAAATTGGAAGGCTTCTAATTACAAAGAATAGTAAGAAACTTTTACCATCTTTTTATGGTGTTATGTATGAATTATCTAGAAGACTTGAGCTTGATAGAGTATTGATTGTTATGAAAAGGAAAAACATTTCATCGCATGTGAAAATTATGTCTGTTGATGTGATATCTGAAGATGTTGGATATAGCTGGGATAAAGAGAAAGATAAGCTCTCTTTAGTTTCTTGGGACATGACAAAGCAACAACCTTACTTAGAGAAGTTCTATAATAAAGGGCTATTATCAAAGGCTAAAGTGGATTGGGATGTTTATAGTGAATATCATATGGGCGTTTGTGTTTCTGTTCAGCACGAACTGTATGAAGAAATATCAAAGAAAGCTAAAGGTAAGGTTTTAGATGTAGGATGTGGCAGTGGTAGGTTTATGGGTTATATTATGGGGAATATGGATGTGACTGAATATTTTGGAATAGACCCTAGTTCATCGATGATTAATGTTGCATATAGCTATAAAAATATAATTGACTATGAGTCTGCCAATCTTTTAGTTAGAGAAGGGAAAGATCATTCAGGGCTATATGACACTATATATTCGAATATGAGTTACTACTGCTGGGATGAAAAAGAAAAAAACTTGAAAAGCATTTTTAATATGATGAACGATAAAAGTGTTTTTTTTCTAACTACTCCAAATTCAAGATTTAATAAAGATAAATTATCAAAATTGGTCTTAAGAGATGCATATGGACATCCATATCTTGAAGATTTTTTGAAGATTAACCTTGATATTAGTGATAAATATTCTTATCCAGAAGTAAATAAACTTGTCTCTGAAGTGATGGAGGTTGGTTTTAGTGTCGTGAACGTTAACAGCTCTTATTTCTTGGGTGGCGTAACGTGTTTAGAGCTTAGAAAATTATAGGAACATATCAAGTTTTATAGTTCCTAAAATATACATTAGCTCATATGTGGACTTACAACCGAATTCCTGCTTGATTTGAATTAGAAGCTTCTCTGCATATCTTCGGCTAATAGGGTAATGGTTCTCAATATCTATAATTGGATTTCCTGATAATATATGTTGTAGAACCATTAACTTTTTTCGACTCAGTGATTTAACAATAGGTGAAACAAAAAAACCAACCTCATTGGTTTGACTAATTATTAGCCTGTGATAACTATCCGCGAGTTCTGATAGCCTTTCGATGCTCGATGTTTTAAGGTTGTTAAAATTTTCCCTATCGCATTTATTTGATGTAACAGAAATCCCGCAAATCGCAAATTTCCCATGAGGAACCGAGATAGATAAGCCGTGATGAATACCAAATAAATTCTTTGCGGCTAGAGTCACTTCTTTCTCCAGGCCAGATACATTGCCTGAATCAATTTCATACCACCAGTCGATAGGCTCAACTACTCCCTCATTAGCAAGTCTAAGTACAAAGTCTCTATTACCAAAGTGATTGTCTATGTAATAGTCTATGAAGCTGGCTAAGCCCTCCGAAAAATGCAATCTCGGCTGTAGCTTAGGGTGAGAGTACAAAGGCTTCGGAATGAATGAGTAAAGTACGTCATCAAAGCCTAAAGCCCTAACCTCGTGTACCAGCTGGTCAAATGATTTTGTCGTTTTCAAGTTTTACCTTTGTAGTTCATCTTTGTATGAAAAGTTCGGTGTATATTCCTACTTTTAGCATTAATTTTAGAAAAAAAACTGTCTTAACTCAAAAAAAGATTCAAGAGGAGTAATTTCCTACATTGAGTTAGAGATCCCTTGCCTGCACGATATGTGCATATTTCATACAATTTAAAGACATTCGTTTGCAATGATCTATTGCTGGCTTGCTTTGATTTTGGGGCTTGTTTTGATTCTGAGCCTTCTTTCAAGTAACCCTAATTATTTTAAAGCTAAAAGGAATCACAAGATGAAAACCATGTTTAAGGTAGGAATTGTTGCAGTAACTTTGACGTTGTTTGGTTGTTCAGCAATGAATACAGCACTTAAAAAACAAGAGTTAGATGTTGAGTCGCGTCTTAGCCACTCGGTGGTCTTGGAGCCTCTTTCTCCTATGGAACGCATTGTTTACGCAAGAATTCGAGATGTTTCAGGTAACAATTTGCGAAGTGTTATGCAACAGAAAATAACTAACCAACTAACAGCCGAAGGTTTTGTAGTGACCAATGATCCTAAAGAAGCGAATTTGATGCTGAATGCGACTATTTTATCCGCAGGTAAAACTACCGCTGATGAAGCTAGTCGATCTCTAACTTCTGGTTATAAAGGTGCTGCAGAGGGAGCCGCAATAGGATATATCGCTTCAAGTGGACATAGTAACTCAGTAAAAACAGGATTGTTGGCAGGTGCAGCTGGATTCATAGCAGATGCTCTAGTTGAAGATGTGTACTATACATTTGTTATGGATATTGAGCTACGCGAGCGACCATTAGAAGGTGATATTTATAGTAATTCTACCTCTAATCGCACAATCGGTGCGGTTTCTACTCAGAATAAAGCTATTAGAAATGTGAGTAAAAGTAGTGTTCAAAGGGGGAAGAATTACAAGTGGATCATTCATGAAACGCGAATTGTAACAACTGCTAATCAGGTAAACCTCAAGCTAGAGGAAGCTATCCCAGCAGTACAAGATAGAACAGCATTAAGTTTGACTGAAATACTACTTTAGATTTTATTAGGTTCTCTTTTAGAGAACCTTTTTATTTGACTCTAAGGTTGTTTTTTTAATTAACTTTAAAGTATGCATAAACTCTTTATTATGTGAATATTTTAGGATTTATATAATATTTTCATTAATTTCAATATTTTATTTTTTGTTAATAGTGATTATATGTTAGATAAGGATTTACTATGAATCAGTCAGACTCTCATTTATTTAAACTTACCTCTATTATTTTTGATGCTGCTCTAGGAAATACATACTACAATCAGTTTTCATCAACTCTTGAACAAGTTGGAATCGATGCTCTAGCTATTAGTTGGGGAGAAAGTGATGTAGCTAAGAGCATTTTAGGATCCTCTCCAGAAGCACAAGCCAAAACATTGGCTCGAAATATTGGTTTAAATCCAGATAGTACTGATCAACAAAGTGGTGACTACGTTGCCTATCAATTTTTCGTGGCAAATTTACAATCTGGAATGAATGTAGGCAGCTTAGCGTTAGCCGCTATTCGTTATTTAGAACAAGATATTATTTTAGACAGTCTAGAAGCAACTCGCTCATATCTAAACAATAGAGCAGAAGTCGCATACCAATATTCCACGGATTTGGGGTTTGGTGGCACCGATGTAAAGTCTTTACAAGATGCATTAGATGATGTTACCGCTGATGAATCATCTATTTCGATATCTCTAAAGAAGGCTAGTAATGATGCATTTGAGGCTATTCGCGCATCCAGCACGATCATAGATTACTCCAGTGATGATGATGTGATTACCGGAACAGATGGAAGTGATTATATTGATGCAAAGTCTGGTTACGACACAGTTAATGGTGGCACCGGAGCAGACATTATTATTGGCGGATCGGGAGATGATTTACTTTATGGTGAACGTGGTCAAGACATGCTTGAAGGTGGTGATGGGGCTGATTTTCTCAATGCTGGATCATACTACTCGTCTGACTATATCCGTGGACATTACAACGATGATAATGAATACATTGATGGCTACTACACATACTCTGTCGAGGCATTTTTCGAAGTGCTAAATGGTGGTTCTGGTACAGATACCGTATACGGTGGCTATGGCAGTGATGCTATAAGCGGTGGAGAAGGTGATGATAAATTATATGGCGAAGGTTATCGTTATACAGAACTGTCAGATGATGCATTAAGCAACTTTGATAGTAGTACATTACTCCGCTTAATGAACGACACGATTGCCGGTGGTGCCGGAGCGGATTCTATCTATGGTCAGCAAGGCAACGATAGCATTAATGGAGGCGATGGAGATGACTACATTGATGCTGGGAGTGGTAATGATATTGTCTCGGGGGATGCTGGTAACGATAGGATATGGGGACAATCTGGTGCCGACTCCATTGCAGGAGGAGAAGGTAATGATGAAATAATTGGGGGTTATGGAGCTGATACCGTGTATGGTGGTGTTGGGAATGATACTATTTATCTAGGACGCAGCGCATCCTATTCTTACTCGTACTCCGATGATGCTATTGATATGGCATATGGTGAAGATGGTAATGATAGTATATATGGCTCTGCAAATGATAATATCGATGCAGGAAAAGGAAATGACTATGTTTACCTTTTTAGAGCAGATGATAGCTCTGAGCAATCAGTGATTATAGCAGGTGAGGGCAGTGATTTTGTCTTCATCGATAGTGGAGATGGCTATTATGAGCCTGGCAAAGCTTCCACGATACTAACAGTTAATCTAGCGGAAACTACTGCGTCAATAGATACTGTTGGTTTTTATCTTGCTTCAAGAATTACCTCAGCCGTAGAAATTCAAGACTTTGATTTATCCATGGATCGAATTGACCTTAATTGGCATGTCGATTTATATAACGACAATGCGGCTCAGTTTGTAACTACGGCTCAGAAGTTTAACTCAGATGGTGACTTATCTGTTAACTATGTGCAAATCGTGAATTCTGCCAGCACTGCATGGACGGAGCGAGTAGAGAACCCTGTTAAACCTGATGAATATGGCAAAGGCTACTTTGTGATTCAAGGTGCTCAGGCTGCCAGTTCAGATATTGCAGATGTGGCAAGTTTAATTGATAGCTATGGCAACAACGCAACTTACGGCAAGTCTGACGAGCATATCTTTATCGTCAATGTGAATGATACAGATCTTGGTATTTACCTCTTTACAGATGATACTGGAGCGAATGACCGTGTTGTATCGGATGAGCTGAAACCTCTCGTGCTTCTGACTGGTGTAACAACGGACGATATTACTTACGATAATGCTGATTTTCTTATCTCTTAAATGAAAAGTGAAGCTATCAATGTCTGAGGTAAAAGAAATTAAATTATTTAGATAGAGTAACTTTCTATATCTATAACATATTAATATTGGTTTTTAGTTTATGTCAGGTGACTAGTAATTTATCATCTCGGGGAGTATCAGATCGAAATGCTAATAAATTTGTTATATATGGATTGTCTTATGTGTTAATTTGGTTTTCACTATTTGGTATAAATATAACGGCAAAAAAGCCGATTCAGAATAATATCAAATAATGCATATTTCTTAGATAGGATACTACAGGGTCGAAAACTAGCATGTCCTCTAAGCTTTGGAAGGCGACAAAGTTACCTTGATCAAAGACCTGAAAGTTAAAGGCTCTTCTCAAGTGCTTAAAGTTGGCACGAAAGCAACGATCAAACGCTTCGTTGATGGTGACCACGACATCGATTGTAAAGTCGACGGCGCTGGCGACATGATGCTGAAATCTCAGTTCGTGAAGAAAGCGTAATACAACGCTGATCGGACTTAAGAAGGCTCCTAGCAATAGGGGCCTTTATTATTGCTGCTGCTTTAAAGCCCAATCTAATACATCAAAAATTTTCTGCTCGGTACACTGGGCCACATTAAAGCGTAAATAGTCGTGAGCACTTTGAGATTGGCTAAACACGTTGCCCGGTGCCAATACGATCCCTTTGCTTAAACAGTCTTGAGCTAATTGCGTGGCATTCGTTCCAATGGGTAAGCGACACCATAAAAACATGCCGTCTTTGGGCTGAATCCAAGGCTGAATTCCTAAGCGCATTAACTTTTCAGAAACGGTCATACGCTGTTTTGCGAGCCAGCTTTGCAGCTTTTCCATATGTTTTCGATAGCCACTGTCAGTCAGTGTTTGTAAAACGATTTCGCTGTCGAGGCGATTGCCGCTAAAGGACGTGGCAATTTTTAAATCCACCAGTTGTTCTATCCAATCCGGCTTGGCGGCGATAAAACCGCAGCGTACTGAGGCAGAAACCGTTTTAGAGAAACTACCAATCTCGATTACCTGCGCTAAGCCGTCCAAGGCGGCCAATCGAGGTGCTCGGGTGGTTTCCAAATCGGCAAAAATATCGTCTTCGACAATGACCAACTCTGAGGCCTTGGCCAGTGTCAATAATTGATGGGCAACGCTAGGCGTCAAATGCGCGCCCGTTGGATTGTGGATCCCAGAGTTAGTGATATAAAGCCGCGGATTGTAGTCTGCTAAAGCTTGGGCAAAGCGCTCTAGATCTGG
>JBLWTJ010000016.1:0-7363 GCA_048270185.1 Bacteriovoracaceae bacterium | reverse complement strand
AACCAATCGGCTTTTTTATACACAAAATATTTACCTTAAGCCGTTTTCATGTATAATAATAAAAAACGGAGATATTATTAATGAAAATCCACAACTTTAATATTAAAGAAGAAGATAAAACACATGACTGCGTATTGATTGAGCGTGATGATGCCGTGCAGTATATTTTCCCATTCGAAGTCATTTACGATGAAAATGGTTCAAAAGCAAAAATGCTTGAGTTCAAAAAACGCGGCTCTGAACATATCGTTAATCCGATGGGGTTTATCGTGGACAGAATCTCTCGTTTGCGTGATTACAATACATCATTCACTCATGTTATTTTTGGTGATAACGAAGCGGAGATTAATGAAAACTACATTCAACAGCGCAAAACTCGCGATACTTTGTTTGTTGATGGCATTGAGCTAAAAGAAGGTGGTTCCATCCACGTAGATTTCCGCGATAAAGATGGTAACGTTACACACTCAGAAACAATTAGTCATCTTAAGGGTACTAAGGTAGCGCAACAAAGTGTTCACCCACATGGTGTTTTCAGACACTTGATCTTCGATGTTGGACAAACCCCTAAGAAAGTCGATGAAAATGGAAATCCTCGTTTTACTAAAAACCCGTCGATTAATAAATTTGTTATGAGTAATGGCATTTATGAAGAAGATGTCATTAAAGGATTTTCCAAGGCTTTTAATAGCTACTCCCCTATTTTGGTTGCAATTGCAAAAGAAATGGAGAAGAAAGGGATTGACCGCATTTACTTAGAACTTCTTATCGAGCCTTGGGGCAAAAGCTTTTCACCTACGACATACCTTGCTGGTGGTGATTTTAATTATATTTCTAAAAGAAATGTTCAATTGATTGAATGTCAATGCCCTAGACATACAGTAACTGTTAAATCAATTCTTGATTTTAAATAATTAATCATTTGATAAGATTTAAATATAAGCTTCTATTTCACATAGGAGCTTTTTATTTTTTATTAAAAATAAAAAATGATACACTTTAAAAAACAATAATTACAGGAACTCTTATGAATGACTATGGATTTATTTCAGCAGAGAACGTAAAAAACCTTATCGAATTTACATCGGATAATAATCAGAGTGGTTTTGAGTTGCGTAGAGAAGATCTCAACTTAAAAAACATGAACCCTATTATTAAAAATAATGAAAATGCTTTTAACTTAGCGATAGCCGATCCTGAAAGATTTGAAATGAGTTATGAAATATCGCCTATAACTCAACGAAAAAAAATTGAAATCGATGCAAAAGATATCCAGGATATGAGTAATGCATCTGTCGGTGAGATTTTATATAAAACAAAAAATCTTCCGAAGTTTATTGATCCTGGATCTAGTGGATATGATGAATGGCAGTTTTCAAATGCAGTTAGGCAAGTGGCTTTTCAGCAGATAGAAAACGCAGCAACTACAGAGCAATTACAAAGCATGTTAAGTGAACCTATTAATTCAAACAAGATTGGTTCAATGGAATGCTCATATACTGGAGGCATTGTTTTCAATCAAAATAACGAATATACAAGTGGTTATGAGGATTGCTTAAACAAACCCATTCGGAAAGCTGAATCCGTCTTAAGTATGTAAGTTTTGATTTTTAAAATGCGCCTAGATCTTAGATCTAGGCGCAAAATATTTAATCCCACGCATCACAAACGTATGCAGGAATGCCAAATGAATCAATCTTTGCAGCTAGAGCCTTAAGACCATCGTAAACACCTAAATTGCTTTGTGAGCCAAAATACCAGGCATTAGTGGTGCCACGATAATTTTTCATCAACTTGTTTGGTGTGTGATTCTTGACGTATGTGCGGAAAGAGCGTGAAATTGCGTCTTTTCCGTATAATGAAATCCAAAGGAATGCATAACCTTGCGTTTGACCATTACGCTCTCTACTCGCTTCTGCCTGGTCTTCTTTAGCTACTTGCATTAGCTTATCAAAGTACTCTTTTTTCTGTTTTGGTTTAAGCGCTTTAAACTCGGTTTCGGTAAGTACTGTAATGTTCATAGCGTTTCCTTTTATTTCATTTATTTAATAATTTAATTATATACACTTTAGGTTCAGAGTCAATAAAATCTTTACTTAAATCGCTGTGTTTGTATAATTATGAAAAAGGAGATTTTCTATGAGTTTAGAACAATTCGCAACTGAGTATATCGTAGGTATTGGTACTGCAACTTTAAAGATCAAAAAAATGCCTTCCTTAAATCGCTTTCTTCTTCGAAAAGAAGGTGCTTACTATTCAGCGCGTGATTTGAAGGTTGGCTATGAGCTAGTTTTTGATGAATCACTAGCTGCTAACAAGTGGTATGGAATCCTGATTGAATCAGAGGGAGTGGCTGGAATTTCTCCTTACGTACAATCAAATGGTGATACTCTTGGTTGGTATATCCGAAATGGTTCAGAGTTCCTTAAGACACTACATGATTCAGATGCTCTCTTTGATACCCCTGAAAAAGTAATTAGAGCGGCGAAATTGGCTTATGATAAGCTAACGGAATCGAACACCGCTCAAGATTTTATCTATCCTGAATATGACAATTCATTACAGGTGCTTGAGGAAGATCTTGATGAGCAAGGTTCTATTGATGCATTTTATTACATTGCGTATATGGATAATGATAAATCATCTGTTGGAGTGGTCGATTATTGTAGTGGATCGAAATACAAGTCTAATGATCTAAGGCTTGTTATCAACGAATGCTTCACACACCCAAAGAGCGCCATTGATTATGCGAAGTCTTTCGCTAAGCTCAATCAACTCAAATACGAGCCGTTTGACTCAAAATACCATTCGTCATACGCGGGTGGTTGATGTGTTCTAGCCGCTCTTAGAGCGGCATTTCTCAATTATTTCTTTCCTATAGTGCTTTACCTGTCAATGTGTTGGTTAAAGAGCAACCGAATAGATATCTGATAGCTAATCAAATTTAATAAATAAATTAATATTGACTCTCAGTTAAACATTAGTATAATGAGTAAAAAAGCAAAAGAGAGTAATAAAATGAATTCGAACGCACTACTTATCAATGAAGATGATATCGGAATTGTTCTGGTTTCTCTTGATGTGGAACTTGAACAAGAAAACATTGAGGCTGCTTTTGACGAAATTGATTATGACCGTTTATATGGTGATCTTGAGGAATACAGTCGAAAGTCTGTTAGTCAGCAACGCGTGATGGCTCATGAGTTGATTAAAAAACAGATTTTACAAGCTCAAATCTTCTAATGCTGTAGCGATGTTTCATAGAGGGCGATTCGTGAATAACAATATGCTGGTGGATAATTCAAGTGCTGCGAGAACTATTATCAATATGCTCATGGATGGAAGTTTAACTAAGCCATCCAATTATTCCCAGTATTTCGAAGACGGGAACAAGGTTCTGATCTATATGTCCGAAGTCGAGCCTCACAATCATCAATATGATGCTGTTGAAGATGCGCCATACTGGGAAGTTGAATTTTTAGCGGTTGATCCTGATTATCGGTTCGTATTTCATTATGAAAATCAACGATTCGCGATTAAGCCAGAGCTAAATATACCTTATAGATTCGATCATAAGGATGAACACGGATTTATCCATTCGGATTTGGTTGCTAGGTTTGATGACAACAGATTTTGGTCTGAGGACTGGAAGGAAGATCGTGTACTAAGGTGTATTTTTACAATTAAATAATTAAATAATTATTGAATCCAAATCTAATCTATGTATAATAAAAACATAGAGAGTTGACGAGGAAATGGGAATGTCTAAAACACACCATCTAAAGTATGTAAAAACTGGTCGATCAACATTTGAGAAGCCTCAAGGTGACGAGCTGAAAAAGCAATTGTCACAATTGGAAGGGTTAAAGTTCGGTGACGTTCTAAAGCTAAATGACGGAACTACCTTTGGTCACTATTTGGAACACTTAAGTGATATGGACTCCTGCATCACTGAAGAACATTGTTTAGCATTGCTGTCAGATTGGAAGCCTCGATTAGCTTGCCTTAATCCACATAGAAAAGGTCATATGGACTATAAGACCTTTGCCTATGCAGATAGAACCGTAGTAACTGCTGATGGGAAGACTCACTATCAAATCTTGGTTAAGAATTTCGATGAGCTTAATTGGGTCAATGTTTCTCCAGAGTGTAAAGTTTACCTCAAAGAAGATGTGAAGCATTTGCAATGACTTGAGGGGCAGCCCCCTCGTCTCTGAATCATTATTAACGATTATTACCGACTAAGAATCTAGGATGTAAAAATGAATAAACTTGACGCACTAACCATTGAAATCACATCTCGCTATCTAAATATTCACATGATCACAACGACTGATGAGACACTAAAACAATGTTCTGCTGATCAAATTAAGCAAATGATTATTGATGATGAATTGTGCGTTCGAGCCTCTACTGGTGAAATTCTAAGAGGATCTGATGTCGTTGGTCGCGGTACACCATCGCTTAATGCACTTGAGTTTGCTTTACATGATGAAGGTGTAACGACTCTTGAGCGCAACACAGAGATCGACTTCTTTGAAAATCTTCAAGATGTTAATCATATTATTCTGAATGGAAAGCCATGTATCACTTTTGATGCCGAGGCAGACGATGAAGATCAAGCTTTCGTTGCTCAAGTTATCGATGATTCAGGATTCAATGAAGTCGTGTTTAGTCTTTCTGATTTGAATTCGGCAGAGAAAGAAAACGGAGTGTGGAAAATTAATTGCGCTTCGGATGGTAAGGAATACAAATTGTGTATGTACCGAGCCACGCTAGTATAAACAGAGATTGATTTTGTAGTCGCTGAGGCGACTACTTTCTTTTGGCGAACATATAGGGATGGAGAAGTCATGAAACAAATCACACTAACGATGACTGAAGATCAGGCAGAATCCGCTCTACAGGCATTTGAGCTGCTTATGCGACTATCTATGGGTCAGATTGAGCATTTAACCGAAATGGCTCGTGAAGGCGCTCTGGTGAAGCGTATGGACGATGGAAAGTCACAAGACCTTAGTGTTGATGAAGTAGATGATATTAATGAAGGTCTGATGATGATTAAACGAATCATGGGGCATCATGAAACTTCAAACTTCGGAATTCGAAACGAGAATGTACCAGTAGATGGAAAGCGAGCTTATGAGTTGTGGAAAGTGATTGGTCAATCATTAACAATTAGCCGAGGCAATGCAATTTCAGGTGTTCGAGGTGATGGCTTGAGAGAAAGCTTGACCAACGAACCCATTCCTAAAGCGAGCATTAATATTAGTTAATCAACTTAATTGATAAAAGGGGAAAGATTCTAAAATCTTTCCCCTTTTTTTATGCAAGAAATATATCTTGAATAAAGTTTAGGCTGACTAAACCTAATAAATACAAGGAGGTCTATATGAATAAGGATACGCTTAATTCATGATTTAATACTGCCAGTTATTGATCATTGTGTCAATAAAGTTTTTTAGTAAAAACTAATTTATTATCCTGTAATTATTTCGACTTCAGTAAAGCTCTTAATTTCTCTTTTCTTTCGTCAAGTTCTTGCTTTGGAATTTCTTTATAGCTTCTGCTTAGTAGTTCTACAGCTTCGCTATGATCATAAGTTACGCCACGTTCATCTCTTAACATTACGCTATCTCTAATGTCATTATAAAAAATAGAGAAGTTCATGCTTGAGGAATAATTTCTAGGATCTAAATGGTAAAGCCTGAACGTGATTGAATCTCCAGGAAGAGTTTCAACCAAAACCGATTTAACTTTGTTCAGATACTCTTCTGCACTTACTTTCGTGAACTTGAAGTGTTTAGACAAAAACTGGCTTTTTCTCTGCTCACTTTCAGTTGGCATTTTCATTCTGTCTCACCCTCTCCGTTGTTCAGCTCTTTTTCTCTGGATAGTATCGCGTAGTAAGGTTATCCCCTCCCCCTGTAGTATCCCAACCATTTGCCTTACTCCAGTCGCTGTTGCCCTTTTCATCAACAGGCACAACCACAAAAGTTAGCATGGTATCGCAATTCACACCGTATTTTTTGTACCAACTGCGAAAGCTAGCAATTGCTTTCTCCATAGTAGGCGCAGTTGAATTCAAAACAGGTTGTAAGTGGCTATGTGGTCGGGTGAACAGCTTAAAGGTGATTTTATTCGATTCACTCATTTGTAAGTATCCCTAAATGGTGGCATTGCTGAGCTGTTAATCATGTAGTACATGATCATGTCTAGAATACCAGACTCAGAAATATCGGCATCACGGCACAGGCGGTACACATATGGGAATTCATCTTCAATTGTGCATTTTAATTCTGCGTAGTAGTGAGGGTTATGCTCTTTACTGGTAATGAACTCAAGCAGCTCCGCAAATGCCAGTTCAAAATTTGGTGATGGGTAATCATGCGCATTGTTTCTAATGAAAGAAATTACTTCATCGATTTTGTATTTCCCGTCTTGACTGAACATGCTTACAGCGCTCTCCTGCGCTTGCTTGTTATTCATGAAGTCCGAGAATTTATTATGCTCCGATTTGATACGCAACGAAGTGGCTTTAACTAAAGCTTCTTCGGTGTTTTCGTCCATTTGCTTATCTACAACTTCAGATGTTAAAAACTTGATTACAAAATCATCATCTTTAAGCAGTAGATGGAAAGATTTCAACAGCTTTTCTGGAACCTGCGGAATTTTTGAGAAATCACCAATAATTAATGATTTAATTAATTCGGAATGGCTTAGATCGGAACCTTTATTTTTAAGTGAGAGATACTCAGAAATTCGGGGGATAATCTCAATAAGAGCAGATGTAGATACGGCATACTTTTCGAGTGATTCAATTGTGGTAATAACGAAGATTTTTTTATGCTTGAAAGCGCCAATAGAAAGGCAATGTTTATCGTTTTCTGGAAACATGTTTTTTCCCTCATATGTTGTTGTATTCATTATACATACAAAAGCCATTATGTAAATTATTTATTGACTTTCATTTATTATTTATGTATATTTAAAACAACAACGAGATAAGGAATGACTTATGAATGATGAAGTAACACTACCTACAGAGCAAGATACCAGCAAAATGTTTGGCTTGGTTATGGAGGGTAATGTACACGCGATTGGTGGTGTATTAGCTTCCGCAATGAATGCTTTTATTCACCGTAAGAACACGGTTAATTGGTGGGGTTCTGAGCTTGAAGTTTATCTGGCTAATCAAACTTACTTCGTTTTTGAAAAGCTCTTAGGCTACAGCATCGAAGAAACAGAGCTTTTCACATACGCTAACAAAGCCACAAGTGATGAGATTGCAATCAATGAACTAAGTAATCTTTACTTCAAGGATGCGAAAGAGCCTCTTTATCTTGTTGTAAAAGAATCCCCA
>JBLWTJ010000015.1:0-7529 GCA_048270185.1 Bacteriovoracaceae bacterium | reverse complement strand
CCAGAATCATTAGGTATCTATTTTGGCAATTTGCGTGGCGAACCAGTGCTAGGTTCAGATAATGTGAGTGCGACAAAATACTTATCATCTGGGGATGATATCGCGGACAGTGTTAAATGTGCGTGTTTTGTCGCAAACAAGCTTAAAGGTGAAGCCGAAGTTTACGGATTTTTCAGAGGCGACAACCCTATAGTTTCGAATCCAAACGTAACTGATGAAAATCAACATTACTTTGCTGTAGTAGATAAGAGATTTATCGTTGATTTATGGATATTTCATAACAAAGGGGAAAATGAGCTTGTTTACGATTTACAAGATAGTAATGACAAAACAGAAATAATAACAAGATATGGAAATCCTCGTCTTTGGTCTTGGCTAGGTCATGATGGAATTGTTTCACCATATTCGCAAAGTTACCCACTTGAAAAACGTATTGAGTTTGTAAGAAGAGAAAAAACTAATGAAATTTCAGTCGAGTACTCTTGAAACTGATTAATATTATGATATAAATATCCCTTTCAAGAAAGCAAAGGGATGTTTTTTATGATTTTAAATCTGATTATCTACTCATCAGATGAAGCTAGAGTTAGCACATCAGTTGATATCGACATCGATTGCCTGCTTTCAAAATACCATGCCATTGAAAAGCACACTTCGAGCAAATGCAAGAAAGATCTGAACTTAATTAATACCAAGTCAGTATTGATGGGAACCAAAGATCTTAAAGATTTAGCTGAATCCATGATTGCAAGTAGCTTATTTAAGCTACAGCGCAGCAAACCCAATGAATACCTCAAACTTATAGCTAAAGACTCTATCACTTGTCATAAGCACTTGTTTATGATCAACCGCGATATTGATGATGCTCCTTTACTTCCAATTGAATTCATAGAATGTCCTGTTGATGTAATTACTGAATCATCGCAAGCACCAGACTGGAATTCTGTGTTTGAAGATCTTATTAAATACTATAGAACTGGAGAACACCCTGATTTTGTTTATTATGATGATATTCGAGTAAGTATTCTTAATGACAATGATTTCATGGTTAGAGTGCTTTTTGAAGATTATGAATCACACTTAATATCTTCAGAATTCGCATGTCCTGATGGCGAAAGCTTGAATAAAATAACCTCCAGAAAAGTTATATCTGCTCTAGATGTAAAAGAGTTCGAAGATAACCCTAACATGATAGTTAGAGCGGCTGTAGATGTTGCACTTGAGAAAAACACAGTAAGAGATGCAAAGTCTATTTTACTTGGATACGCAGCCTTAAAAAGGCATGAATTCAACGTGAACGATAATGACTGCTTTACCTTGGTATTAAGTCAACTTGAGGAAGGTTGCACCAGTCTATCTATAGAACTTTAATTATTTAATTGCCAATGACCATTATGTTATAATTTTAGAAGAAATAAATATAATGGTCATTATTAATGAAAAAAAGAATAGCATTAGCACACGCTTTAACAGAAAGTGATTTAGAGTTCGCAAACCTAATCGGAGGGCTTCCAAATCCTTCACTTGGCTTCATCCCTTCAGACCAAGAGTTCTTTAAGTATGGCTCTTGCGTACTACTTCTTGACCCTAAAAAAATTGATTTCAACAATAATTACGCTTCATCTATTGATGTGTACAGCTCAGTATTTCCAGATGTATCTTTTGAATTGAATCACTCATTCTGGGATCAATTTAATGATCGGTTAGATGCAGCCCTGCAAGCAAATCAGGTTAATGTTGGCGAGAAATATAAAACCCAAACAGTTATACATCCTGACTTATTAAAAGGACCTATTTCAGCAAGAAACTTGTTGGTTAAGAATCCTGCTGTAAAATTACTCTATTTGAAAGAGAAAAATATACTCAACCCCTGTAAGCCTAAGGAGATCCCTAAGGAGAAAAAGATACCTTTTTTATCTAATGAATCAATTGAAGCTCTCATTGATAACAATGTTTTAGATCTTCCTGAGGATGATGCTAATAAAGAAATATCAAAACTCCTTCTGGCTGACGTGCAGTTAAAAATGAAAATGCTAAGCAGTATAGGTGGAAGCGATGGCAACTCAAGAAAAAACAGGATTGAACTTAGGAAGTTAAACGCATTCATAGAAAACAGCATGTACTTTGATGACGGGATTCCAAAGCTCTATGTAAGCTATTTTGACAATGCAAGGAATGATTTAAAAGAACACCTTAGAAGAACACCTTCAATTGACGAGTCGAAATACATAAGCGAACTTGAGGAATACTTCAAAAATCATGTGCCACGCGGAACTTTTGAAGACTGGGTATCAAAAACAATTGAGCCTGGCTTTGGAAAAGCCTTTTTCTTTAAAACATCTGAGCATGATGTAGATTACGACAAAGAAGATATTTCGCATGATGAGATCTACGGAGTAGAAAGAGAGTTAGCGACTCTAGACAACCTGTCAAAAGAAATGAATAGAAAATTGATTACATGTGATAGTTTGTTTTCTACTTCGATAGTTAAGATTGCTGCATCAGTAAAAGAGCGATTACACTCTCTAGAAGAAATCGAGAATCACATAGACCAGTTAAAATCTGAAGAAGAAGTAACTGAGTATTTCATGAGCCTTAAAGATGAACTGAGTGCGATAATCGAAGAATTAGCTGCTTACTACAAATTCAAAGATCCTAATGGAAATGTGTCATCAATTTACAATAATGCAGCTACAGAAGCACTTGTTCAATCGCGGTGTGAAGTTAACGATGAACTAAGTGAAAGCTTTTTCGTTGACCAGTTGCCGCATGAACTTATAACTAGAATCGATGATTTAAGAAATAGTCTAATTGTTGCTCCGTATACCTACTTCGAGTTAAAAATGAGTAATCCTATTCGATTAAACGATTTCTCTGTTGCGATTGTTCCAAAGAATGTCTCACCTTCGCTGGTTAGAGTTCTTAAGGAAAATGGACTAAAGATCTGTGGTTATGAACAAGGAAGCATCTTTGATTTCGTAAGTGTATTGAATAAGCAACATGACCTTCTATTTGGTGATGGTGGCGAAATTCAAAGTAAAATTTTAGAGAAAGAAGTGCAGAATTCGCTTTGATTGCCTAAATATGAATCACTTAAACATTGATTCCTACGTATATCGACTCTATGGATTGATCCTTTAGATCAAAAGATATAACATCAAAACGTAATTTAAATAAGTAATAAAAAGTGAAAACTATGAAAAGTACCTTAACTTTCGGCTTGATTAAGCCAAATGCAACAAAAGAAAATCTTGATTCTGCGATCCTAGCCGATATCTTAAATGCTGGCTTTAAGCTCGTTGCACTAAAGCGTGGTGTTATGACCAAACATGCTGCGGAAACGTTCTATGCGGAACATAAGGAAAAGCCTTTCTTTGGTGAACTTATTGAATTCATGACTAGTGGCGAAGTTGTAGGGTATGTGATTGAAGCTGAAAACGCTGTTTTAAAATACCGTGGTCTTATGGGTGCTACGAACCCACTAGAAGCAGAATCTGGTACGTTGAGAGCTAAGTACGCTCAAACTAAAAGTGAAAACTCCGTACATGGCTCTGATAGCGATGAGTCAGCAAATCGTGAGATTGAGTTATTCAAAACCAAGCTCTTTGTATAAGAGTAACTATTACTTTAGGAGGCTTAAGCCTCCTTTTTTTATGTTTATAAAAAATATTGACATGATGCAGTCTGACCTATAATATGCGACCAAATCAAATGAAAAACCTTGTGATAACACTGGGATACAAAATTTAATCAATTAAATAAAGGAAATAAAATGGATACACTATCTAATATTTTGATGTTTGGCGCAATTGGTGTTGCTGTCTTAGCACTTCTATCCACAATGATCGTGATTGTAAAACCAAAGCAAGGTGTGTTAATCAACTTCTTTGGTGGTCGAATTGTCCGTGAAATCTCTGAGCCAGGCATTTATTTTAAACTTCCAGCTCCAATTCATGGTGTTGCTGACAATGTGTCTTTTGACATTTTCCAAATCAAAGAAGATTGTTCTGTCAAAACAGCAGATGAAGTTGTCCTTGGGATGACGGTTAACGCTTCAGTTCGCGTGATGAAGAATAAAATGCAAGAGGCTTGCTATGACCTTGACGATCCTGAATCCTTGATCAAGTCTGATTTGCGTCAAATGACTTGTTCCGAATGTGATTCCTTGGAAACAAAAGAAATTTACAGCAGTAAAGGTGCAATGACCAAGAATCTAATCGACAAACTGAACAAAAACTACAATCAGTACGGATATGAGATCACAGATGTTAAAATTGATGATCCTAAACTACCACCTGAAGTGCGTGATGCTTCAAACCGTGTCGTAGCTGCTAAGCGCACACTAGAAGCGGCAAAAATTGAAAAAGATGCTAAATTCGAACTTAAAATGGCTGATGCTCGCGCAGATGCTGGAGCGCTTGAAGAGCGTACCAAAGCTGCTGTTAAATCGAGAGAATCTTACGCTCAGGTATGTGTAGATAACCTGAAGAAGTTCAAAGAGTCAACAACTGACGCATCAGAGATTAATATGCTGATGATGTCAATGGAAGCGATGGATGCTCGCGACTCTGTTACAACAGCAGCACGTTATGGCAACCTAGTTCTATTGGGTACAAGCCAAGCTTCAAATGAAATGGGATTGCAAGCTAAAGTAGCATCGCAACTTCAGAAAGCACAAAAATCTTCTAATTCAGAAGGTGAAGTTGAAGAAATGCCTGAATCTGCTGATAAAGAATAAATAAAGGTATAGCCCTTGCTTTCGCAAGGGCTTAAATAGTCATGAACACTAAGCAACTGATTTTTCCTTTGAAATGCATCATCTGGCTAGCTTTTATCACACTCTTTTCATCAATTTTCATTGTAAAGATGGTCATCTGCTCATCAAAGATTTTATTAAAAAGAATAAAAAAGGTTAATCATGAAACGTTTTAATATGAACGAGAAAGCTGAGGCTGCTAATGCAATAGTTTCAGGCGCTCATGAAGAAGTTCAGGTGGGTGTAGGGTATAGCTGCAATGAGCTTTACAAACTGTATAAGCTTGGTGTGAAGCATGGTGTTAAGGTATCTCAATGTACTCAACACCTTCTTGTCCTAACCAATCCTGATGATGTCAATTCAATTACGGAATCCCTGGAGCCTGACACTGAATACATTGTCATTTCTGAATTTGAATTAAGCGAAGAACAAAAAAATGTTTTAGCTAATTTGAAATGTATTAAGTTATTAATGATGAAATAAATGGAGCTACAATGAATTTCGCATTATTTATTATTTGGGTTTTACTCATCCCTCTAAGATTAATAGAGGGGGAGAAACAATCACACGATATCCTTGGAAGATTGATTTTTAAGGGTAAGGGGAAGGTAATCGCTTCTGTTGCAGCAACCTGCATTTTAGCAGTGATTCTTGGGTTATTTATCAACACCCTCTTTGACAAACCTGAGAACGATGAAAAGCTGAATAGCAAAGTTCAATCTGAAGAGATTAAGCCTGAAATAACTGAGTTAAAAGCTGAAACTAAGAAGCCTTCTGTATCTCCACAGATTGTTAAGTCAATTAAAGAGACGAAGGAAGTTAAGCCAGTAGATATTGTTATTGCAGACTCAAAAACGAAATTTGCTTTCAGTGATCGTAAAACATTTAACTTCTATCTATTCAATGAAATCGAAGATTGCTACAAATCATTTGGCAAAGAATTTGGTCGAATTGGTGGTTCATGTAATGTAGAAATTGAAGGTTCGGACTCACTCTCAAATGATCCTACAATGCTAAAATCAGGCTTTGTTATGGTTTTCATGAGAGGGCAAGTATCAAATGAAGAACATCATTACTATTTCCCTATTTATAAGAAAAAGGGTGTAAATGGTATTTACTATCATGCAAGTCAACAAAGCACAAAAGATTCTGGATTCTATTTTTACAAGAAACACGGAATGAATTTTGAACAGATGTTGAGCAAGTTCTAAGGTAAAGAAGTGGACTTCTTTCCATATGACGTAAAAGTAAAAGAAACAGATCTTGGAAAAGTTAGAAGCTATATTGAGAATGAGCAATTAGATAGTGGAGTAAATACTACTAAGGTAGTAAACCATAAAGTAGTTAAGACAGCTAAATCGAATGATAAAGCTCCACGAAACTCATATAACTATCACGTTTTCCGTGAGTTTAGTAGCTGTGAAAAATTGACTAATAATTCGGGATTGTATCACAACAACGAAATTGACTGTAATCCAGTGTTCCCGAGTAATCAGCCATCAACTCTTAAAACAGCAAATAGCTATGAATTGTCAGGATTTGTATATGCCATAAAACGCAAAGTAGGGATCTTCAATCGTGATGAAATGTTTAAATACTACCCTGTTTATAGATTGGTTGGTTCAGGTGCAGATAGTGAATCGCCTAATTATATCTATGAAAATGGCAAAGAAGCTCAACTAGAAGGTTTCTATAACGAAGCCCTAACAGTTGATCAACTTGATAAGCTATTTCTGTACTAATTTTATTATTTAAAATCAGAGCGCCAGTTAACCGCTGGCGCTTTTCTATTTTAGGAAAGAGCATGAAAAAGAAGCTAGAAGAATTAACAATTAATATCATTAAAAACGCACAAGATATCGTTGCAGAGAATGCAGCAGAGATAATTGGACATAATCTCAACAAATCTCTAAGTCTCGAACTGTTAAGTGTAACGAAAATTGTTAGCGGAAAGGTGATAACGGAAATGGGGCTTATAGACAGAAAATGGATTGCAATAGGGGACTACATTATAGATCCTGTTCTGGCTATAGAAATGTCAGCATCTGAGGGCTTTGTTTTCAATGTTGAATTCGACAAAGTGAACCAGTACATATGGTTCTAATAAAAGAGCCTGCTAAGCAGGCTCAATTTATCAATAGTTGTTTTTTCTGTTCCTGAACTGACCAGCTCTGTGCTGACCATAAAGACCAGGTCTCGCTTCCTCCGAGTAGAAACTGGTTGGTTCAAGCTCATTTTCCTCAAGCAATTGAGAAAAACTAAATCCATTTACCTTATATTCTTTGATGACCTTTTTGTTTACGGCTTCAATATTATGCTTACCTTGACCTTCGTATCGGACTGGATTTGGTTTGAAATCGTCCATTGACGTATTGCTTCGTCCAGAAGGCAGGCTTTGTAGATTTTTGATAGCAGTTATCAAAGACACTGGGGTAAATGTGTTGTTCTGTTGATTTTCAATCAGATTCAAGTGTAGGTTTTCATCAAAGTCCAATTTTGGATCTGGTGTCATTTCCGTTGGGGTATGAAAGAAAAACTTAAACCCATCCTCTACACCAGCATATACAGGCTTGCTATTGTGATGATATAGGTATTGAAGTATCCCTTCCTGCAATGCGAAAGCAATACCTCGATTCTTCAATGTGTATAAATCATTGAAGTCAATGCCTAGCTCATCCATTAGCCGAATTGCTTTTCTATGAAAACCAGTCATCTCGGAAGGGTTCTTGAGAGTTGCTTTAGACGCTGCGTTAACAGCATGTATACTCCGTAG
>JBLWTJ010000014.1:0-7677 GCA_048270185.1 Bacteriovoracaceae bacterium | reverse complement strand
AGCGTCTGTTGTTGGATTATCAGATTTAAGCATTAAGCAATTAAGGAAGAAAAATCAATCACAAGCTGATAACCTATCAAAAGTATTAAAAAATAGATCTAAATTTTTATCCTCGATCATTTTGTTAAACACAATGACTAACATCACTGGTAGTATGTTGGTTGGTACGCTTGCAGCAACCGTTCTTAGTGATAGCCAAGAGTTTGAGTATGTAACTTACACTAGCTTTCTAACCACAATGACATTATGTATGTTATTGTTTTCTGAGATAAAGCCAAAGGTTTTTGCAGCTCAAAGATCGGTTCCTGTATGTATTGCTATTTACTACCCTCTTACCTTTATTACTTGGCTGCTGACTCCAGTTGTTCAGGCAATCAATGGATTCTTGAATAATAAAGAGTCTAACTCGGAAGATTCAATCAATCTTGTAGATATCGAACATCTAATATCCACTGCCTCTGAATCTGGATTGTTAAAGCCTGGTGAAACTAATTTGGTTATTAACGCCCTTAACTTGAGAACTAAAAAAGCAGTAGACATTCTTGATGATGACACGAATGTTATCTCTATCAATGTAAATGACAAAGTTTCTGATCATAAAGAAACGATTCTGTCATTAACTCATAAGAAGATTGTTTTACTAAACCACATGAAAATGCCTGTTGGCGTTGCATTGAGAGAGGATGCTTTGAGCGCTTTAGTGCGCAGCGAAGACATTCTATTTAGCAATATTATGCATAGACTTCCTGTTGTTCCAGATGATTACAATCTATCTTGCATTGCTCAAGAAGTAAAAGAAGCGCCTGCAAAACTTATTGCCGTTACAAATAGCTCTGGATTCGTTATTGGAGTGATCGGATTAAGCGATATCAAAGAAATTCTGTTTGATGTTCAGTATTGACCCTGAAAGTTTTTAATGTATAATTGCGAAAAAACACAGGGGTTTTAGAATGAATAATCAAATTGAAAAAATCATTAAGTCTAGCATTGGAATCAATGAAGCGTACTTTGCTCTAACTGGAACATTAGATGGTTTCGGTTCAGGTATTCTTGCATACTTTAAAACGTTTGAAGAAGTTGAGATGGCAAAGAACACGATCAACGACTTGATTGGTTCAAATAACCCTCCTGTTAATATTGAAAGCATTGAGACAGCACTTGGCACGATTACGACCATCAATGATAAAGTAAATCATTATGATTGGTTAGATAAGCACTTTGAGTCATTTGCAGCGGTTTTAACTGATAAGTCAACGATGTTGAATGGCTTCATCACTGCTCATGGTGATAAATGTTATTGTTACAAGCGAAAATGGCTAAAAGCAGGTATCCCCTTTCCGATTGGCGTAGCTATGTATCTTATGAGCTATACGGAAATTGGACCTGATGAGCGTTCTAATCGGGAATACCATGTTTCGGATTGGGTTATCGACATGGTTAACAAACACCGTCATAACTTACCATCTGTTGATTTGACTGATTCTGATATTTTGAGAAAATTTTAAGGCTCTAAGATGAATAAAAATAAATATCTTGTTAAAAAGCTAAATGCACTAGGCTTAAATGAAACTGAAGAAGGTGTATTTGTTACAAGCAATGAAATGCGTACAATCACCTTTTCTCTTAATTCAGAGAATCCTCTGAAATCTTCTCTGAGCGTTAGCAAGAGCTTAGATAGCAAACAAGCTACCTTTGACCTTAAAGACATCCCAAAAGCTCACACGTTGATGCACATGAAGCCTGATGATATGACTAGCGATGATTTCTTTGATGCGATCAAAGAACTTGGCAATATTTATGAATCCGTTCGAACTTGAGGCTACTATGAATAAACAGGATCTTCTTTTAAGATACGAAATAGATTCAAGGTGGAGAGACGCTTGGAATTCATTAATGAACAATTCTGAGCTTATGAGAAAGAAATACCCTTTGCAGACTCAGCTCGAAAAGATTGAACGCCGCGCAGAAATCGCAAACCAAAGAATTGGTAAGTTAATTCCTATTTTCCTTGCATACAAGAATGACGAAATTAAAAATGATCAAATTGATTATTTTAGCGAACAAGTTCCTTTTGATAGTATTGCTTTAAATGGCAAACCGATATTTGAAGCTGAACTTGCATATTCTTGTTATTCAGAAGTATATCGGATGTATGTATCTAAAGATGAAAATGGAGGATTTATGGCAGTTGGTCTTTACAATCCATTTTCTGATAACACACCTGATTGCTGGACTTCAAATCTGGGTGCGTCATTCAAAGTAGAAGTGTTATTTATTGCTTATGCTTGTTTTGATGGTGTTAGAAGTTTGAATTTTAATCCGTCTATCTCTCACCCATCATTGGAGCGATTGACACAGATGTTAACCAAACTACGCATGATTGAGATTGAAAATTGTACTGATGCAGACTAACCTATTCCAAACACTGTTAATCACTAGCGCTTAATGACATTGGGGAAATTAAATGGATAAAGTATTAGTGTTAGAAGCGGAAGAGAAAGGTAAGTCCAACAACTTAACCGCATCACAACAAATTGAGCACTGGGCGAAAATTGGTAAAGTAATGGAAGAGAATCCTGATCTAACATACAATTTTGTTAAAGAAAGTTTACTTTCAAAGTCTGAGTTTGACTCTGGTGATTTCAAGCATTACAAACGTAGAACTTAAATGATTAAAAGGAGGCATCTTAAAAATACCTCCTTTTCTAATCACTAAATCAATCCTTCAGCATAGTCTTTTATTCCTTCGATATATTCAACTTGGTTTGCCACGTCAGGTTCAATTTTTTCGTATCCATTAAAAGCACCCCAAATAGAACCAGCCATCGATCCTATTGTGTCAGTATCACCACCCAACATATAGATAGCATCTAGCATATCCATTAAAGGAAGCTCTCTAAATCTTAAGGCGTAGTAAATGGCAGTAACAACAGATTCTTGAGCGATAATTCCATTACCTAAAGAAGCTGCCACAGTGTCCTTATCTACTTCCTGGTTGTTCTCAATATACGTTTTCGCAATGGTTAGCTTATCTTTGTATAGATTTGATTCTGACTCATTTAAAAGCGCTTCTAAGATTTTTTCATTACTGTCATTGTTCAACGCAAATCTCACACAAAATCCGATTAATCTAGCGCCCTCAAGGGCAAAATGATGGGTATGAGTTATTGAACTGCATGAATCAACAATTTCACGAAATTTTTCATCAGACACTTTATTAAAATGCACGGCTAGTAGTGGAGTTCGCATAGCGGAACCGTTCCCGTATGAGCCGCTAGGATAAATTGATGTTGACGCTGCTTTCCAATCGACACCTTTACGTATTTTCTTCAATACTTTTCTAGCGCCTTGACCATATCCACGATGAGAAGTAACCCCATTTGCAAATTCAAGAGCGAGATTATTTAGGTTCAACCCACCCTCTTTGATTAATGATCTTGCCAGAGCAATAGACATTTCTGTATCGTCGGTATATCGAATTTTTCCATCTGATGTTTTAGATACAAATTTCCAATATAACCTTTCCAATACACCACCTTCGTGTTTTGCTCCGTAAGCATCACCAATAGCTAATCCTACGAACACACCTAAAGCTTTATTTTTCATGTTTACACCAATTATTATTTTTATTATTAGAATGACAATATAACACCAAAATATTTTTTAATAAATAAAAAAGCCACCCTTGTCGGAATGGCTTGAATAATATACTTTTTCATTCACCAATGAGCGAAAAAGCCTCTTCAAAGGCGTTAACTACGAATTCTTTACCAAAGTAGTGCAGAGAAAACCAAAGCGCGATCTCGATAAATCGGTCAGCATTTTCCTTTCCGTTGGTCACTGATGTGCTACCATGATTTAAGGATGTGTAAGAGAATTTCCCCCTTCCTTTAAAGATAATCTTTCCATCAATACCATAATCTTTTGAAAATTGACTAAGTTTTAAGGTTGGTTTTTGATATGAGCGATTATCAAGACCTTCTTCATTTTGCTTAATTGATTCTAAACTATCAATCTTTTGTAATACCGATTGTTTGGAAAATTCAGAAGCAGCTATAAGCAGGGCTAGATACAATGATTTTTCAGGACTTTGCTTCTTCAGCCTCATAAATCGACGTTTTCCATTACTCATTTCTATGCTGGCTGTGGTTAATTGCGAAAGCATTACATCACTTCCAATCTTAGTAAGCAGACCAGTCTGCTCAGGCATTACTTTTATATTCATTTGATTTTCCATGTTTATTGATTTTACTTTATCATCATTATACGTATCAATTACCAGTAATTAAAGACAAAAGTAAAACTCAGGAAAGTCATGCTAATTAGTATTTACTGAATGCTGTAATTATGTATAATGAGTGCAAAGGAGATTCTAAATGAAAGTGAATACACAAGTTTATAAGCTGAATACAGCTACTGGCGAACTATCAGAACCTTTATTGATTGAACATATTGAAGAAGGTTTTCTTGGTTTTAAAGTAACGGTAGATGGTGAAACTCACACAGTTACAAAACCATGTTATCAAAAAAATGGTGAGTTACCTCCCTATCTAATCCTTACTGAGTCTGCCGTTAGAAAGTATGAACAAAGCGTTTGTGGGGCAACTTCAACGCTGTGTGAAACTATGGTTAAATTTCTAATTCGTCACATGGAAGACAAAGACCGAGAGAAATTACAGGAACATTTGAACAATCTAAATGATTTTCTTTCTGGATGCATCGATAAGTTTGAGGAAAAGGATCGGTTCCCAAGCTACGCCCGTATGTGGACAGTAAAAGGACTAAATGAAACTGAGATTAGAAAGAAGCTTATTGATAATGATTTGTGCCAAATTAGCTATAAAGGACTTGAGCAAGAGTGATATCATTGAAATTTTTTAGCTCTTGGAATCTATCATGCAGAAACTTACATCACTTGAATTAGCAAGTATCGCAAGGGCTAAGGCTATATTGCGTAATCTAATTGATAAAAGCGATTCTGAACTCAGATCTTTGGTTATTGAAAGTAAGCTTTTTGATGGCTCTCTATCACATTTGGAAGAAGCAATAATTCTTGTGGAGTTCTTTGACGCTCTTACGGATACGGCATATTTCTCAGAAGAACTCTACCAGGTCAAAGATCAGCTTGAAGACATATTATCATAGATAGTGAATAAGCAGCATAAAGCTGCAAACACCAATGTCTCTTTTTCTTTTCCATGTTTTAGTCTAGAATTCAGCTCGACTAATTGGAGATCACTATGGAAAAATCACACACATTAATTCGGTTTGGTAAGCACGTCTTATGCGTATCAATCAATCCAGAAATTGAGTCAGATCGAGGTTTTATTCGCTTCTACTCCGCAGATCATGAGTTGCTTGATGTAAAGGAAGAAACACTTGAATCTGTGGTTCTTAATCACACTAACTTATATGGAAATGGCTTACCATTAGAGTTAGCAAAGTCACTTATAGATGCTAATAATTCAGACCCCTTTTCGGTGATCAGCGACAAGTCAGTCATCACCAAGCCTGAAGGAAGCTCTTGGTTCAATGACATCAAAGACAGTTCAGCTTGCTTCTTTTCATACATTGACAAAAATACATCTGAAGAGTGTTTAGCTGCTGTGAACATGAAGGGTATGAGTGTAGACGTTACAAATGTGGATCAAAAGCTTCTTCAATCAATAGAAAATGAGGTTGTCTTAAGCATCCCGAAAGGAATTTTTAATTCTTAGTAATTTTCAGTATTTACTCTGCTTGCATATTGTGTATACTAACAAAAAACAAGCAGAGTGAACGATATGTCATCTGAAAAAGAACAACTTAAAGGCTTTGAGTCTTTAGTGATCAAACTAAAGAATGAATACGCAGAAAAAAATGGCGCAGTAACATGTGAATTTTCTACTAGCGAAGAAATGCTCGTTGAAAAGTTGGGGATTCTAAACAAGCATTCCCTCCACAGTAATGAACTTAGTGCATTTTGGATTATGTTTCCATGTAACACATGCAAAGGCTATCATGAAGATCGACCGATCCATGTACTGCTTCAAGATGGCATTTCGTTTCAAAATCAAGCCGATTTATCTAACATCAAAGTTTTGCATAGCAAGATTGAGCAACAAAATCATGAGTTAGAAGTTATTAAGACTCACTGTGAAAATCATATTTCCATGACTCCAGAATCGGTTGCTGAGCTTGTCGAGCTTGCTCTCAAAGGTCACTATTCATCACCTCACTGTGGAAAAGTCCCAGATTCAATTATCGAAGCATCATATTTATCAGATACCAAATAATACATAAAGGGCAAGACGATTATTCGACTTGCCCTTTTCTATTTAATAATGAGTTCGTATGGCGAAATGTAGAACATACCTGGTTGGTAGTCAGCGTAGCTTACCCCATGCTGCTGAAAGTAAATCTTGATATCTGAATCATCCTTAGCCGTATACCAGTAGTATTTAACACTATCCTTGTACTTTGGATCTTTAAATCTGTACTGTTCTCCATCCTTACAGCAAAGGCTTTCTCTAATCATGTCTTGCTTACTAATCTCTAGGAAGCTCCCATAATCGCCAATAACAGTCCGAGAATAGCCTGTAGCGACTTTTGTTCCGCTTTTGGTATATAGCCCTACCCTATCACCTTCCATCTTTACCTCTTGAGGTAGAGACTCTAAATAAAGCATTCTTGATGACATAGATAGGTCTTTAGGAAGTTTTGAATACTTTCTTTTTTTGGCTAACTCTTCCGCATAAGCAACGGGATCGATTTTTTCATCTAAAAACATACGCCCTCCGTCTCTTAATAGTAATGCAAATAAAAAACCCTTCAACATCGTTGAAGGGTTTTATTGATCTGAATCTAATTAAGCTTCAGCGCTTTCTTCTTTCTTTTGTAGCTTATCTGCAATTAGTGAGTGGACGATACCACAAACAATACAACCAATGACTACGTATAGGCTTAAGCTATGGTCGATTTTCGGAATTTCAAGACCGAAGGTTTTGTTCAATCCACTAATGATAAGTTTTGCTGCGATGAACAGAAGAATCAGGCCAACCCAAGCTTCTAGTTTACTTAGCTTATCTACTGCTGCTTGAAGCAGGAAGAATAAGTTACGAAGACCTAGAATTGCAAAGATTACAGCAGAGTAAACCAGGATAGGCTCTTCTGTGATTGCAATGATTGCTGGTACGCTATCAAAGCTAAACGCAACGTCTGTAAGTTCGATTACAGTAAGACATAGGAACGCTGGTGTTGCGTAGTATGCTGCCTTTTTAATGCCGCTTAGTGACGGATTCGTTTCTTTTAGCTTTTCAAATGTTTCATGGTTTACAAAAAGTGATTTACCATGAAGCATTGGAATTACAGGGAAGAACTTCTTAACTAAACGTACAGCTTTGTGTTGCTCGTAATCAATATCTTCATCATCCTCATCACGGAATACCATCACGTATGCTGCGTAAAGAATGAATGCCGCAAATACAAGTTCAACCCAGTTCCCCATTGAATAAAGCATTGAGCCTGCCGCGATAAAGATCGCACGGAAAACAAGCGCACCAATAATACCCCAGTATAAGATTCGGTGTTTGAGAACACTATCTTTAATACCAAATGCACTAAATACTGCGACAAATACCATCAGGTTATCAACGGAAAGGGTTTTCTCAAGCGCATAACCCGACAAGAATAAGCTTG
>JBLWTJ010000013.1:0-7850 GCA_048270185.1 Bacteriovoracaceae bacterium | reverse complement strand
TTGCAGCAGTGTCGTTTTTCTCACTAAAAAAGGTGAGCTATTCGAAACTTCAAATTCTCCCAGCGTTATAGAGCTATCTTGTGCCGAGTTTTTGTTAATGAGAGTAAACTCTTTTAAATTAGAACAAATTTTAGCTATGCGAGAATGTATCAATAAATCAAAGCTAATTTCAGCTTTTGATAGTTAACAAGAATTGAAACTGCCTGTCAGATTTAGTTATTTGTGAAACTACAAAGCATAATGTTATTGTTATTCCAAAATTAATTTGTGGTCGTTCTAGACGATTTAGACTGATAAGTGAGCTTTGATTTCTATATTTGATTAATGCAAATTTCAAGCCCTTACATTCCATACCTAATCATAAAAAATATAAATAGAAACTTACTATGTCATCCAAACTTCAAACACTAATTAAACAGCTTGAAAAAGACCCTAGTAATTTAGATCTTATCAATGAAGTAGCTATGGGGTATTACCAAACTCCCGATATGATAACCAATGACGAAGATCTAAAATTATTTAGGAAAGCTTACTTAATTAGAAAAACAGTAAAAACGACTAATAATCTAGCTTGGCAGCTTTATATGGAATATGGCAACACAGAGCAAGCCATAACAATAATTGAAGAGTGTATTGCTTTAAAGCCCAATTCATATTTTCCTTACAACTTACTTGGTTATATTTTGTTAGAAGAAGAAAGGTTTGATGAGGCACTTCATTATCTATCAATTGCGGAAAGTAAGTCTGAATCAAGGGATGTCGTCAATAATATAGGTGTCGTTTATTTTAAGCTTGGTAACTATGAACAAGCCCATAAGTATTTTAAGAAAGGTTCAATTCTACAAGACATTGAAAATAGATCTTTATACAATTTAGCGGTTACGGCATTTGCGCTACAAAATATTGAGGAGACAAAAGAACTGCTAGCGACCCTCAAGGCCAACCTACAAAACGAATTTTTAGATCCTGTTTGTAATTATGAAATCGCCTCTATTTATGCAGCTTTAAATCAATATGAAGAAGCAAGCAACTTAACAATCGAATTAGGTGTTAATGGCATAGACTTAGCTGATTGGCCTGAATTAGCTTATTCACTGTTTAGATCTCACCTGAAACTATTTGATAAGACAATTTCTGAATTAATTGCGGAAAGAGAAGAGTGGATCGTAGAGCTAGAATCTGAGCATGAGGATTGCGAGGATTATTCTTCTTCAGAGAAGCTAGAAAGAGTTAAAGAGTTTCGTGCAGAGATATTGATTAGGAAAAACTTAAAGTCTAGCTTTGAGAAAATAAAACCAGATACAAAATTGGCAATTATGAGCGAATATTGTGGTTGCTTGTTATTTGGTTGCATACAGCACAATAATCCAATCAACGATCTCTAAGTGAATATTATTGGTTATCGAAAAGCAGTTAATAGCACTGAAAAGTAGTACAAATAGAAATCAAGTCACTAACGGCTTACTTTGATGTTAATAGAATTTACTTAGAGTTCCTCTACTTCAACTGTCCAAATAAGGTCATCATCTGTCGATGTTAATTGTAGTTTTATCTCTTGTTCTGCTTGCTTGGCAAGACGAGATTCAACTTCAATATCGTCAAGGTCCACATCCATTTCACGCTCATATTCCATTCTTAAATCGTTATATCGATCTGATATGACATTGCAATACCAATAATGACAGAAAGAATAATCTAACGCTCCGATATGTGCCTTTAAAATTAAAGAACGAAAACCATCAATAATATTTTTTTGCCCATCATCTAAAATAGCCCATGCTTGCTGCACGTTATCGTACTTTTCAATTGCACTTGTGGTGTTATTAACGAAGTCCAAAACGATATTTTCGGTACTCGAACCCATACCTCGAATTACAGCCTTAAGATGTTGCTTAACTCTATGTTCGTTAAGGTCAATATCAACACGTTCACACATCCGATTAAATTTAAAGTCGATATATTTTAGTTTCATTTTTAAATTCCTCTTTTTGCAATTAATACCGCCATGAACTTAACGGCAGAAAAAATGATGCTCTAATAATTAACCCGTGTTTTTTTCAGGCATAGCTCGATTAAGTTGCTCCATTGTCATTCCGTTTGCGTAAGCGTTGTACTGCCACACCACAAACTGAGCAAGTAAATTATCACTCTCATTCTCCAACCGAGAATTTTCATTCTCTAACTTCTCAATTCGTTTAGCCGCAATACTAAGAGATGCAGGTATTTTGGGCTTTTCTTTACTTGATCTTAATGCTTTTTTTCTATCTTTGAATGCCGCTTTTATCCGTACAGGTTTCTGGATAGTTTGTCTTGTAGAGCCAATTTTGTATTTTTTAAAAGCTAATTCACACAAGCTATCCCATGTGAGCTTACTGTCAGAGTTCCACCCATCAAGTAGTGACACGATATTTTTAATATCTTCGTCTGTAAGATGTTTCGCCATCAGTTCCCTCCTTTTTTATCTCTAAACGCTGCTATTATTCGTACATATTTATGCATGGCATGCCTCGACATTGTTATTTTGTGCCTTTTAAAAGCTAATTTGCAAAGGCGATCCCATGTAAGTTTACAATCACTCTCCCAACCATCAATCAGTGAAACGATATTTAAAATATCTATATCTGTAAGGTGTTTAGCCATCAATTATTCCTCTTCTTTCGTTTATAATATTTTAGTGCTCTAGGTATTTTTGTCGAAACACTTGATTGTTCTTTCTTATGCCTCTCCAACTTCGGCAATCGTTTCTTATGATTCTTATCCATGGCATGATCAAGGTGAGATACGCTTTCTATAGACAATTTCACCACAGAGCCATCTGGAATATTTTCATCGCTCAATATTCCAATCAATTCTTCACACCTACGTACTGTGGTGAGCCGTTTCTGATAATGGCGGTCCGCATTAAGTAAACCATCTTCTACCGCCTTTTTATCCCCTTCAACAAGCATACTTTCACGTTCAAGCCGTTGTTTTAATCGCTCCAACTTCACATCATCACCCTTAATGCAGCTTTGCTCTTCACAGTTAATACAATCTCTGTGTTTAGAACAAGGTGACATAATGTAATCATGCTCACACGCCCCAAATTCGGTAATGTGGGCAGTTTGAGCAGCGCGAGTATTTATTTCTTGCAACGTTTCAGGTGTAATTATTTCAAACTCTCGTAATCCCAATTCATTATCATTATCATTATTTTTATGCTTTTGAATTAACGCAACTTTATCTTTGTATTGTTGAGGAGTGGTATGGTTGTAAACTCTATTGTGCTTCCCTTCGGCTCGGCCTGCCCATTTAGTTAAAACCTGCTCTTGCATGCCGTTAATTTTAGCGATGGTATTCAACATGTGGCGTAATTGATGAGAGGCTATTGCATAGCTAGAGATATAGTTATGACGTTCAAAAATTGAACGTACATTAACCAATTTACCCGTTCTTTTATTTTTCTTTTTAGTTTTAGCTAGGTCTTCATTTAAAGTATTTATGGTAGGCATCCATAATTCAGTTACAACTGTTTGTTTATTTGTATCAAACTGATTAGCATATAAACTAAATAGCGCTTCAGACCACTTAACCTTTACGTCATTACCTTTTTTATATTGCACATAAGGGAACCCTTTTGGTAACCTCGAAATCAACTTAGGGAGTAAGTCACGTAAACAATACTTTTTATCTTTTGCTTTCCAGCCTTTATGAATAACACCCCTAGTTTTCAAAAATGACCTTGCTCTTTCAACATTAGCTTTATCACTCGGACACTCATCAGGTATATTCGCGCACCCCATAGCATTAGCGGTTTGAACTAAGGTCAGTAGAGTATTATCAGATTCAACATCAGGGCAAAGAACATGTCTTGGAAAATCAGGTGTTTCACCAGCATTGGCAGCTTCAACTACCAGCTCCATCTTTTTTGCCCAGTCGCGTGCTGCTTTGCTCATGGCTATTAAACGTTCAACGACTTTTTCTGCTGTAGGCACCATTACTTCTGGAATCCATTCCACTTCATGACCAAACCCTTTACCTGAATACCATTTAAAGCCCACTACTTGCTTTTGCTTTGAATCCGTATCGTAGTGTAAGCAATCAGTTTTTAAATAAAATAGTTCACTGCCTCTGGCTGGAGCACAAAGCAATATTGGCGTGGCTGACGTTGTAAAAACATCTCGATTAGACAGGCTGTTAGTAGGTAAGTTGGATATCTCAGCGATCGCCAACAAAGCATTTTCATCGGGTAATTTTTTTTCCCTGTTGGCTCTTCCTTTTTCACCAACTTTCTCTACTACATCTGCCCCGCGTTTATTTGGGTTTTTCCAAGTGAACTTTGGAATAATGTGTTTTTTTGCCAAAAACACCTGAAGTTTTTGAAGGTGACAACCACATTGATAGGCAGCATCTACGCCTAGCTTCTCTCTAGCAACTTGGGCAGCATTATCTAGTACTGCTGTATTAATCTTTGTGATATCAACTGACCCATGACTTATCAACATTGCGGCTTCAATTGCTCGTAATGCTTTTATTTCATTTGGATTTTTCGTCCTTTTCTGTGTTTGACTATAGATCAAATACCCTTTAGCAAATGGCATGATAGATGGGGCGAGTTGATAAGCCACATCTTTATTTTGCGATGGCACACCAAACTTTATAAAGCTAGCTACACCTTTCCAGAAAGGAGAATTGTATTCCATCTTGTCGTTTAAAGGAGGAAGCTTTTGTGAAAACTTAATGAAATCTTTTAAATTTTTTGCAGTATCCAGCTCAAATTTAGGCACAAAAATTGTAACATTAGACACGACTCTACTCCTGATTTTCATTTAAATCAGCACACTGTTTGATTACCTGAATCACCGCAATAATTGCTCTGTCATTAATGGCCGCAATTACCAAATCACCTGTTTCCTTAACTATACGGTCACGCTCTTCCACTAAATCTCTCAACACCAAATGATGAGGGGCATCCTGCCAAGGCATGAATTTTTTACATAAGTAACACGCAACCGGAGCATGGTCTCGACAAAAGGCATTAGTGCCACATGACCCTATATCTTCCTGATCACCCTCAGTGTAAATGCGCCCGGCCCCCGGTAATTTCTCTTGTGCTTCAGTTTTACCTTTTACGAGTTTTCCCTGAAAGGCATTGGCATACTTCAATAGTGGCGCATTCATAATTGTTGAGATCGTTGTGGCATGATCTGGATGATTCTGAACATAAACACCTGCATTCTGGGTATCTGCATGATCAAGCAAAGTAGCAATAGTGAGTATGCCCGCATTCTCTCTAGCTGCCCTTGTACCCAGCGTATAGCGGAATCGATAACCTGTGGTTTTTAAAAATGCTTTTGTCCTCTCTGAAGTTATTCTTAAACTATCTATGATAACTCTAAGTTCAGAGACAATATTTCTCGGTATCTGATGAAACCGATCAATCATAAGCCAATCAGTTACATCCTGTGAGGATAAGCCTTTCAATATCGATAGCTCTTCGTAATCAGGAAAGAGTGGAAGTAATTTTTTTTCGCCTTCACTAAGAGAACGTCCAATAATATCAACCACTTTTTTTACATCTTGTTTGATATGTTCATTAAGTACTTGCCCTATGTGCTCAGTGATTGCAAAATCGGTAAATGCTGCACGAAAACGTCCACCTTTTATCTTTGCTTTAGGGATATTTAAAATATATGTTGGGGTGCCTAAAATTTTAGTATCTAATCTTAGATCTCCAATTTTTAGTGATACAAGCTGAATAGGGCGTCTGCCCGTTGCTGCAAATAACTGCACAATTGAATAGTCTTTATTGTTTATTTTTTCTTCTGCATAAGCATTATCTAATCCAGCTAAAATAGCTTCATATTCAATATCACTGAAAGGGCCATCTTCAGGATCAAGAGATAGAACTGCTGTACCTTTGGTATTACCAGACAACCTCCAGCCATTAAGTAATTCAAGGCATTCGTCATTTAAAGCACCAAATTCAAGAACATTCATCATCTTTAAAAACACTCTCAAAACAGCTACACGATACTCATGTTCTTTAGCTAAGCCTGACTTAAAAGTTAATAACCCATATTCGGTAATCGTAGTTTCGCCTGTCGATAAATATGCTTTTATCTCTCGATGAACATTCTTTGTGTGAGCCGAGGATTTATGTTCAGCAAAATAGCTCAGCGTACTTCGAATATCATTTTGGATTGATTGAGAAAAGGACATAATGAAATCTGTATTTATCGTATTCCCCTTTTTTAGAACCCACAAATCAGCTTCAGTATCAAACTCATATCCGTGAAAAGATATGCTCTTGGTAACCTTTCCTGTCGCAGCTAAATCTAAATTTCGAGGTGTGTCATTCATATATTCATACCTTAAAAATCAATATATTCGTCATACTGGCCAACAACTTTATTTACCCTGCTACGCCTCTTTTCTTGCAACTTTAAAGCAAAAAGTAAGCTTTTTTTCTGCTGATATCGTTTTGTATAATATTTTGCTGTGCCTGAATTTTCTTTCCATCCCATAAGATAACTACGTGTCTCTTCCGCCTCATCCTCCGTCATTTCCCCTGCATCAATCGCAGCTTCAATTTCTTCACTGAATTCATCATTCCATGTGTGCCTCAATGGATGTGGAGTGACTCTAAACCCAACCGTTTCGCTGAGTATTCTGAACATCTTATCTAGACCAGAAATTGAAAGAGCACTTCCAGTTTTAACTCCACCTTGGTGACTCAATATTAAAAATGGATTTTTTCCTGAACCTTTTACTTGAGAACGATATTTCATGATGTAATTTTCAACCATTTCAAATACATCCTGAGAAACAACTACATCACGCCCCAAGGTTTTCACTAATGGTTGGTCTGTTCTATCATCAACAGGATCATCAGCGCTTCTTCTAATTTTCAGTTCATTCAAGCCAGCTTCGATTTCTGTTGCCTTTAAAGTTAAAGCCTCTCCCTTTCGACACCCAATATCATAAATAACATTAATTATCATTTGATTGCGATAACGTATAGCGAGGTTCTTCCAAGGATTCTCAGTTGAGTCTGGACGAATAACATCTAATACTCTTATCATCTGTGCCTCGGTCAATGACTTAAAAGCACTCCTATCATTATTTTCTGAGGCTTGTTTTATTGGTCGATATGTTTTGAAATGCTCCTCCATTTTTTCAATCTGTTTCATCACTTTTTCGGGTGCAAGAGTATTTGCAAGCCAAATAGTAAAAGAAATAATATTGCTCAACCGATTGTAAGTAGTCATTGTTTTAACTAACTCAGTGTCTATTGCTACCGTATACCTACTCGACTCAAGTCGTTTAAGGTTGGGTTTAAAGTCGACGACATTCTCTGTATCTTTTATCCTTTGAGCCTTATTAAGAGCTACTTTGGTTTTCTTCGTCCAATAGCTAATAGATTCCATTTCAGGCTTGGTTAATAATTTTCCCTCTGCAAAACGTTGTTCTAACTGAATGCCTAGATATTCACATATTTCTTCGAGAAGCCTCAAATCCCCTAGGCAGGCAATCATTGTATTGATCGACCTCCCGATGTTTCTAAGATGGATGGTGACATAAAGGTTTTGGCGCATCAGCGGAATACCCGTTTGAGCATTCGTGAGCAATGCATAACGCTCACCTTCTTCAAACGCAAAACGTTGAATTTTATCTTCCATTGACTAAACCATTTGCCTTTAAATGAGTTTTATATTTAGCATTCAACAGGTGGTGTTTGTCAACGATTATTTCACAAAAACAAAATGTAACATATTGATTTTATTAGCTTAATGTGGTATGGTGAATATGTGTTTTTTTAATGAAAGCGCATTCTGTTTTTTATAAACTATTGAAAAATTGGTACATTA
>JBLWTJ010000012.1:0-8075 GCA_048270185.1 Bacteriovoracaceae bacterium | reverse complement strand
AAGAAGCATTTCGAATGATCTTGACTGTGCCTAATTCTGCTCAAGAGATTTAAATAAAGATGAGATTGCAGATGTAATAAAAGAAAACGTGGATAATTTAAGAGCGAAGCTGAATTCATATGACGAGTCACGGGTGGATAAAATTGCACCACTACAATTGGTTGCTTTAAGAAACCATATCAAAGATGCTTTAATTAAACTTTCTGGTTGCACAGAAATCCACCTGCTATCAAACAACTGCCTTAAAACTTACAATATTCTAGACAACGAAATTGTAAAAAGGAGAAATAACTATTTTGATGTAAGTGCTGGATTGCCGTTAGCAACATACTTATATTATTTACCATTGATTCTAAATATCGATTTTTACGTTATTAACGAAGAATATGAAGTGGATGGAGATGGTCTTGATAAATACGCTGATATCTTAATAGAAAGATCCAGTAAGTTCAGTCATGCAGGTTTTCTAGCACAATTTCCAGAGGATGGGAAAATACCTAAATTTGTTTTTTCTAAGATACACAAAAGAAATGAATTCCCTGAATTACACGCAGCTTCAAAAACAAAGTTTGTGAATGATTCTTCTGAGTCATTTATTGTTAAATTAATAAAGGCGCTGTACTTCAAAAGCATCTCAAAGCAAGAAGTAATTGAGAAAATAAAATCAAGATTGAAAGAAGAGCAACAGTACTTCGATAAGGTCTTCAGTCTGAGTAAATATGAGGTTTCGAATCCTGAAGCATTCTTTGTACAGCCTTGCAACTTCCAAATCAGCAAATCTGACCTAAACGCTAGAAGAAAAATGTTTGAACAGTTTTCCACTAGTCGTTACCCTGTAACTCTGACTAATCCTCGTAGAAACAAGCCAGAGACTTTATACCAGCATATGCTTGATGTAGTTAATCCAGGGAAGTTAGTAGATGAAAGTGTGAAGCTATCCAATGTTGAGCTAACAAGCAACCTGAGAGTGATAGGTACAACAGGGTCAGGCATTTTCAATTGCTCGAATATTTTATCTGAATTCGCCATATTCAATGATAAGTTAGCAGTTTATATACTTGATTGCGAATCATGTATAGAACCATTAATCTATGCCAAAGCAATTATGGCTGGTCGATCATCAGATATTATTACTATTAATATCTTCGAAGATGAAAAGTTTGATATTCGAAAATATGTCGAGCAAGAAAAGATTCTAATATTAAGGGTTCACTCTCAAGTGAAGGAGAAAAACAAAAAGTATCATTGTCATTTGAAAGAAATATTTGAACAAATAGATTCTAATTCAAGCGAACTTGATTATTCTTGTATCACTGTAATGGACTTTATGAATATTAATGAAAACTCTTATGATTGCAAAGATATGGCAAACCATATTCAATCTATAAACAAGAAAAATGGATGCGTAATTTGGTCAACATACTCAATGTTTGACACAAAATATAATGATGCTTTTGAATCCTTATTCAAAACCACAATTTTAATGAAAACATATGAAGCTCCAGATAATTTAAAGGTTGAACCTAATCATCTTCGTTCTGCAAGTGGGCTTAATCCAGGACAAGCATTTATATACTTTAATGGCTTACCAATATCGGATAAACCATACATGATGAGGTACAATGATGATTTCATCAATAGCATGGAAATCATTCATAATTACCAGCAATGAAAGAAGGCTCCCAATGGAGCCTTCTTTTATCGTTCTAAAGCAGATTCTTTCTTCTTATCCAAAATCCCATTAGACTTTTCATAGACTGATTTTGTCACTGCATGAAGATTTGTATCCTTAAGAATTTCGGAGATATCATCATATAAATGATCAGCAACAACTATACATTGCACGTCTCTCTGTGTAAGCCCCATTTTGGGAACCATTGTCACATCAGAAGAAACAACATGATTTAGAGATATCAAGAATGAATCGATTTTGGTTGCAAATCCTTTTATCTCATTTGGGTTAGAAATCTTACCCTGTAATGAGTACAGTCCATCCCTTTTATATGAGGTAATAACCTCAGACATACTCAAGTCTTTTGCAGTAGGGGAGGCTATGTTTGAGAACGCATACTCTAATTGTGAAAGTTTTGCTTCTGCTTGTCTTTCGGTCTGATTATTTGCAGAGTTTGAGTTAACTTTATTCAGATATTGTTTGAATATAAAGTCATCCTTTATACAAACCCCCATCAATTCACGGAACTCATTAAGTCTTGAGCCGCTGTGACGATCATAAGGGTAAATATCGACCTTTGAACTCTTTTGTGAGTTTTGGTTAAGAACTGCTGATATGTCACTTTCACCCACAGCATGAGCCGTTGAAAAACTCTTTTCAATCGGTAAGTCCTGTAAAAGACTTAGCAAGTCTCTTCTGCTAATGTTTGCAGTCAATTTCATAAAGGTGTCTCTTTGATTTATTCATTAATATATAATATCACAAATATAAAATCTTATGAAATTGTTGATTTAGACCGTTACCTGATTTTTTGGAAGAAACTCAACAATTAATTCAGAGATAAACGCGTACCATTCTATAAGCCTATCAAGGGTGAGCAAGTTTGCTTCTATTCCAACAAGAATGCAGGTAAGAACACCCACTAGGAACATCATGAACTTTTCTTTTTCTCCACTATTCCACAAGTTTAAGCAAAACCTAAAACCAAACGGGATAACTGGTATGGATTTTTTATTTGGCAAATCACCAAATAGATGAGTAAGACCACCAAAAGAGTACCCTAAAAGTAGTGATAGGATAATCTTTGAATCATGAAGCTCGGAAAGAACACTAAATCTGTCAATAAGCTCCTGAAACCATACCGTTGGATTGATAAGTAGATAGGAAAGTATAAATGCAGTAAACCAATAGAGAATTGTGTGTGTCACACCTCTGTGTGCCAATACAGTTTTAGAAACTGTAATTTCTTTTGGTTTTTGAAAAAACCCACTCTTCTTCACTATTTTCTTTGTATATCGTATTTCAAGATAATCTGGTGCATTAGCGCCTGCAACTGTCATTAAACATGCAGCGAGTGAATAGGGTAGTCCAAAAGAATTAAGCGCTATAAACGCAGGATAGATTGATGCTATAGCACCAGTAATCAAATGCCCGTTTTTCGTCATTTTATTTATTTGCTTTATTAATTAATTGATTGGATATTAACATCGCAAAAAAGCAAAAAACAGGCATTTAGTCAATTAAAGTAATCGAATGTTAGTTTTTTGATCGATATTTATTAATTAAATATTCCGTTACAGATTCCCAATCTGGAAACTCTTCGCTTCCAAATCTTATAAGCTCACCTTCAAACTCACCCGCGCCATTTGCCAACCTATCATCAATTAAATATTCGCCGCGAAGATTATGCTTATTGTGAGTAAGTGTCAGCCTTTTATAGAAATCTTTAGGGAAGTAGGTCTTGATGCAAATAAGCTTATCTGACCATGCACTCGGATTTTCCCAAGGTGATGTGGATGCAACATGACATTCAAAGTATTGAGAAAGCTTCTTTACTGCTTCAATAGCTCCAGGCATCGGCTTCATAAGCGAAAAGATACCTGGAACTTCATCTAATCTACCTTCATATTCACGCTTGATTTCATCAGATAGCTCATCAATTGCAGATACGAAATCAATCAATGTATTGTCCATATCAAAATGGATTATTTCTTTTTTATTCATTTAATTACCTTATCCCTTTGGTTCTATTCACTTAGTTAGAGTGATAAGACCCAAAATAACTTGTTTATTAATTTCTTTAGCATGAGCTACTAAAATACCAGCTAACTTTGGAAAGTCGCAGTTCTCTTTATCAAGCAATTGATTGATCAGATCGAGAGACTCTTTTACTTCTTCCGAAAGGCAGCTATGCAGATTAAGAAAGTTTTCGTTCAAAATGTACAAGTTTTGGGTAAGAGTAGGAACATCAAGCTCGATATTGCATTCGATAGAATGCTGATCCACCAGCTTTTGAACCCAACCTTGGTATAACTCATTTGCAATGAAGAACCTATGAACAGAAGACAATGCGTCTAAATCGAAATCACCCTGAATGAATTCAGTATCAGCGTAGTCATATAAGGCTATAGGCTCATCCTGGTTTGAATTAGAAACTTCATCAACATCTGTATTTAGTGAAACACACAAGCTAGATACAATGGAGGATGCTGTTTCAGAGGATTCCTTCACGGAATCCAAAACCAATGCGATTTCTTTTTTCTTTACATCAGCTTCTTCCAATCCCTTTTCAACACCTATTAGCCCATTGTTAATTTCTGAGAAACCTTCATTGATTGCTGACAATGAGTTAATGGTAGCCTGAGAAATATCGACATATTTATTTGCCAATTCTTTCGACTCTTGAGATAGGTGAGTTAGGTCAATTACCTCTGAGCTGCTATCTTGCTTTACTGTGCCAATTTCAGTATTCAGAGCTATCAAGTTCGCCTGATCAACTAACTCTTTAAGCATATCTTTTGCATTACCAAGAGATACCGACTGTTCTTGAAATTTGTCCACAATCATACTTGCATCAAACAGCAGCTTCTCGGACGCTTCTAAGCGTTCAGAAATGCCTTCAAGCATAAAATCAGCTCGGCTGATCCCAGAGTTAATGCCATTAACGGCAGATAGCAATTCTAAAGTTTCGTCCTTAAGCGCGTTTTTTCGTGAAATCATGTTATTAACAATGGCTTTCAATTTAACGCATTCTTTATCAAGCAGCTCTTTTTCTAGCTGAGATCTTAAAGCTGAAATTCTTTCTTGATGCTTGTTAATCTTAGACTTTATCAGTTGATCAATTAGGTTGCTTTCACGAGCTTTTTGTCTAACTTGTAACTCTTGAACCCTAACAAGCTCATGCACCTGCAATTTCGCATCTTCACCTAAGCTAAGAAGGGCATCTATATCATTTTTTATTGTTTTATCTCTTACAAACATGACCCTACCAATATTATTATTTATTTAGGTTTGAATTATCTGCTATTTAGTAATGTTTTTCAAGAAAATTACCTGAAATCTTGCCTTTATGGTTTTTGTTATATATTATTTACCAAACTAAATATCAACATATAATGGAAAACAAATTATGAATCTTGATAAAGGTGACTTAGTGCTTAGGCATGACGGAGCTTGCATTTACATTCTTGGTTCTGACAATCGTTCGTTTCATGGGATTTGCTCTGCAAGAAATGAAAGCTTCATCTCTTACACAAGCATCTTAAAGCATGATTTGAAACCTGAAAGCCAGTCCGAAGTGGTTTTGGACGTTATCAAGTATGCTCATCCAGATATTATTAATGAGGCATTATCAGCAAGAAGGGCAAGCAAATCGCAATTCAATGAATGGTCTTTGAAAGAGCCTGTGGTAGATAACAACACGCTTTCTGGAGAGCATAAATCAAAACTCAAAGCGGGTGTGACCATAGTTGATAGGTTTGGTAAGGCATATTTGATTCTTCATGTAGACCAAAACATTGCATATGTTTTTAGGCATGGTACATACAAACAAATTGATTTGAGTGAGTTTAGAGAAAACCTAAAGCATAGATACGCGAGGCTTGGAATCCGCTGTTACTTTGGCTATCTACCGCGTTCAGCGCAAGCTATGGCGCTATCTGTTGACTATTTATCAAACAAAGTCATCGAACAACTGCTGCAACATCAAGGTGTAGACTTGAGAACTGATAAAGATAAGGGGATTATTCATGGATAATGTGGTTTGCAGAGATTCAGTTAGAGATCGATTTAAGACTGCTGGCATAGGACGTGACAATGTAACGAAAGAGCACTTGCTATTAATCCACCAGCTCATCAATAGCCGAATGATGGCTTCAGATTTGTTTGATGGCACATTGCGAATGACACAGCCGTATAACGGTGAAATGTATCTCCATTGCTGTTCAAAGCAATGGGACAAGAGGGAAGCTGTATCATTCAATACTGACGGTTTTATAGGTATTGCTGGATGGGCTAGCGATAAAAGTGTTGAACCAATAATTCAAGGCTTATGTGATTTCTTAGACCAGATTGGAACTAAATCTAAAAGTGATACAAGAAGTTAATTGACTATTCTCCTTGCTCTCATATACTTAGCAAATGGTGTGATTAGCCCGACCAAGTCGCAAAGGCCAAGTAATCAAATTTTTATGTCAATGGTAGTAACTCTCACTATCCAGACAAAAATGTAGCGACAGCATTTGTGAACAAGGAGTTACTATGTACACTTTAAATCCGTGCTTTAAAAATCTCTACACACTACAAGTTTCATTCATATTTTATCATGTAGCCATACGTTCTTATTGGGATGAGATAAACCCATCTGTTTATGATTTTGAATTCAAAGAGCAAAAGAAAGCATTCCCATTGAGCAAGCGTCAATGTGATAATTTTGTAGCCAGACTCTTAGGTCATGACTCAAATTCATCAGTTATCGCCTTAATGAATCCAAACTCAAAGCATTCTCAATGGCTCTTTGATGCATTTCAAATGAACTTTGATTTCAAAGGTCAAGATCCTAAGAGAGGATTGAAATCCACTGAAGTTGCTGAGTATGTAGCTAACAACATTCCTAACAACCTATTACTCGATGCTGAGTGTAAATCAAAGCTCATTAAATCTCTTCAGGTAGCCATTTATGAAATGCCATCATCAGAGCAAATTGATGAGCTTAGACGAGTTAGTAGAAATGACTTATCGGATGAAGCTTGTCTAGTTCTGTCCTGCCTTGGTGACTGGACTGATTGCCAATTTCAAAGTTCATATGAAGGAATAGACGAAGATGGTTACAGTGTCACTATCGATGGCTATTACCTTACAGAACTTTCTTCGATGGGGGATTCTGAGTTTAGAGTTCCATTCACCCCTGAATTTGACACCATACAAGAGTTTAGTGAGCACCTAGCATCAAATGCTCAAACATACCTTAAATACGCACTTATCGATCCAGGCAGTAATGACTGGCGTAACGTTGTTGATTCGGTGAATGCTCTAATCTAAGACTGGTTTGTAAATGAAAGACGAAATCCTAAAAATCAATGCTCTAGTCACTGAAGGCTTTTTACAAATAAACGCGATAGAACAACGATGTCTAGCTCAATGCGTGACGCTGTCACACATTTTGAGTTCCAAAGGGTACACCGTAGAGCTTTTACCATGTGAGGTTGTAGGCAAGAGCAAAAAGCTTATTGATGCAGAACGAAAAGGGATGCCTAAAAGCGAAAGGAAAATTCAGAGACTAGCCCAAAGCGGTGCTAGGCAGATCATGATACGAAATGAAGCTAAACCTGGCACTGCTGGCATTGACCGACCTCTAGGTGGACATGTCGCCATGTTTGCAAGCAAGGATGGTCAATGTTATTTCATTGACCCTACGTCTTTTCAATTTCAAAGAACCAAGAAACAGAATGGTTGGTTATTTGATTGCCCTGATTGCATTATCACTAAGTGCGACCCGCACTATCTTTGTAACACAGCAGAGTTCAATGAGCGCTTTACGCCATCTGAGAAGAAGTTGGATGGCTCTACTTTTATTGCACTTAACATGGAATGCGGGGGTGCTCTGTATTACATACAGTCAGGGGTAGATATTCTTATGGAATATCGCGATAACCCTAACTCATCAGAGTGCAATAATTCAGATTTGAATCTAGAGCGCCACAAGTCTGTAATAGAGCATGTGAATAACAGCCTCAAATAATGAGAAATCCAGTCATCAATGACTGGATTTTTTTATACTTTCAACGGTAACGTTCCTTTGATTTGCAGATCAAAATCCTGTTCTGTATGCCAGCCAAAAGACCAATCAGACGACTCCAAGCTACCTTTAGGGAAAGGGTTGTCAACGAATAAGATACCTTCCTTATAAGCCTCAACACCAATATCAAAACAACTTTTTTCTGGAGTGGATGGAGACCTTATATATTCAACGACATATTTTGATGTGTGATCTATGAACTTCCTTGATTTAACGTTTACTTTAGCTAATTCTCGATCTTCAATTATGTATGCAAAATGATCATCGACATTATCCTTTATGTAGTAGCCTTCATTCTCACCACTCTCGTACCAGATTAGTAAATCG
>JBLWTJ010000011.1:0-8300 GCA_048270185.1 Bacteriovoracaceae bacterium | reverse complement strand
AGCAAGTTAATGAAAGAAGTAAATTGCGAATCTTGGTCTACCACTTATTCAGCAGGAACTGAATATGAAATGGCTGATTTCGGTCAGGGTGTTGGTGAGTTTCGATGCACAGAATTAGCCCCTGTTTTATTTTCAGTTCTAAAGGGTGGCACTAGTCATCTTGAATCACCGAAAATGACAGAAAGTGAAAGTAAAACAGTAGAAGTTGTTACTTACAATGTCGGTACAGATGTTCGTGAATTCCGAGTTGTTGAGATTACCGAGTCTTTTAAGAGTGCTGTAATGCCATATGATTCTTATGCTGAATTCTGTCAAGCAGCAAACGAGAACATTCATCTTCTTAACCTGTGAAGCGTATAGGGGTATAGCACAATGAATGCAACACATATTGAAATCAATGAGGTTTCTTGGACATGCGCAAAATGCGGTCATGAAAACAAAGACCTTATTAAAGAAACAAATGAGCCGCTATGCGGTGGTTGCGATCAGGTCTTTGATTGGAATCAGATTAATATTGATGTAACTACGTTCATCGGAGGTGAAGAAACTTATGTTAATCTTAGCGAACTTTGCCTTATTGAAGAAAAGCTAATCAATGAGCTTGAGAAATTAACAAAAGAAGATGTTCCTACTATGCCGTTTAACACGCGATACCCTGTAGGTTGGACTCCAGCTTATTGGGGTACATTCGGTGAATACGTGCCTGTTAAGTTTGATACCTAACAAAACTTTCAAAGACAGCATCAAAAAAGGCGGATTTATCCGCCTTTTTATATTGACCTTCTATATTATTTATGTATAATCAAATCATTCCTTAGAAAACAACCTCAGCATGTTCTGACTCGTTTAGGAATTGGCTTGCCAGCCAGCGGATTTTGTCGGCATCGAAAGATGATTGGTAAACAGGCGTTCACACTCCATCACATGATTCTACCTTTGAACTTTTGTGATTGTGAAAAAACCGACAGCGCAATCATAAATAATAAAGGATAGAAACCATGTTCGAATCTAATGATCATCTTGAGCAATACGCACTAAATCTTACTAAAGTCTTTCACGTCGAAAGCCACGGTAAATTTTCACCTAAAAAGAACTTTGTCACTTCGTGTCTAGCAAAAGCGATGTTGGGAAAGCCTGAGACCTATAACATCAACACCTTGAAGGCTGAACTAAAGAACAAGTCGTTACCCGAGCCTGTTCAGGTGTCCACTGATACAAGCCAGAATCATCCAGAAATCTTGTTTAATGAGCATTTAATGAGCGACTTGAATGCATTTATTGACACAGATTTTTTCTTTGAGCGTCTTTTAGTTGCAATTGAAAAAGCAGTTGAAGGTGAACTGGATGAGCGTATTTATGATTTGCTAAATGAAGACGGTGAATTGTTTGAATGGTGTTCTGAACGTCTTGCGTTCACTGAGTCGGATACTGATTACTATCGTGTCTATGATTCTATGTATGGCGATGTGATGACCGACTACATTAACACTGCGGCTGAAAATCGCACATATGATCCTGAAATGTCGTTCACTCGTTACCGAATCATGGTAAACAAAGCTGCATATTCAGAGGTTTTGAAAGATAAGCTTCTTGAGTGGTTAGAGTTTTTGGCAACTGACTTGAATGATGAGTTAGATGAGTCATTCCCTACAGAGAAAATCCGCGCTCTACACGATTTAGAAGGCGGTTTTCAAGATGAGCAGGGCGAAGCCATTACTGAACTCTTAAAGCAGCATCTAAAGGCTAATAGCGCGTCCCTTTACGTGTCTTACAACTAATTCTAGGCGATAACAATAAATGCCAGCGGGGATAACGCTGGCTTCAAAAAGAGGTTTACTATGGCACAACCAAGCGATTACACACGACACCCAATGGGATCTATTGTTAAAAACAGTGAATCCGAAACCATTGCTCGAAACATCATGGTTATTTTGATGCAAAATGGCAATGAGTTCCGAAAGATGGAGTTTGATGAGTATCTTGAAGCTCGAAAGAGTCATGGTGCTTCTGAACGAGAAGTTATGCGCGAGAAACCGTACTTTGATAAAGTGGTAGAACACTGTTCTAGCGAAGAGAACGCCGACAAGTTCTGTGAAGACTGGAAAAATACCAATTGATAATTGCGCAGTATGCGCTTAAGACCGCTTCAGTATATGGAGCGGTTTTTTTATGCCTTCATTAATCAGCTCTAGTATAGAATTGCTCATTAGTATATTATTTCTGAAAAGTTATTAATTAATAAAAAACTGGTTAACAAAAAGCCAAATCAATAAAATAAGAGCAATTATCAATGGACAAATATCTTTTCAAAGACCATTTCGTTCATAAGCATTCTGCTGACATATTTGAAAACTCAGATATAGATGTGAACAAGCTTTATGAGCAGGGTTTTATTAGTAATAAAGTCATCCCCTCTTTAAACAAGAAGCTTCTGAAGCTTTTTAAAAAGCTGTCATTTGATGAGTATCACATGGACTCAATCACACACGGTAAGGGTACAGAGTACAGCTTTAACAAAAACGGCTTACCACCAATGGTATCACTGCTGGTGGATAAAATTTACAGTGAGTTCGGATGTGTGCTTTCCATGTTCGATATTGAAGAATGCCCTCTGGGAATTGAGGTGGCTGTCTGCAAGCTATCTGAAGGGTATTACGTAGATTGGCATCAAGACTGTACTAACCAGGCTGTAATTAGCTTCTGCATGGTCATTAACGAAGAAGACTTTGAAGAAGGTGAAGGCGGAGTGTTGCAGTTTTCAAAAGTAAAATACGATAGTCGTGGAAGCATTATCGATAGAGAAGTTATAGGAAGCTTCCCTACCAATAATTCAGGTCAGATAGTCTTCTTCAATCCCTCAGATCTGAATTATCAGCATAGATGCACCGAAATAAAAACTACGAAAACAAGATACTTGGTCTGCGGAATTATTGGGGAAATTGGCTAATGTTTACCACTGAAAGAATTGATATAAATGATTTGTTCACAAAGGGATTTACTGTTGGTTACTTGCAAGAAGAGTGGGCTAACAAAATCTTTAAAGTTCTGAAGAACCAGTCTTGGATTGAGGTTGTCCCTGATGTCTTAAATTCAGATGGCGAGATCGACAAATACTATGAATCCAGATACATCTCTGTAGCCTCTATGATGAAACCTGACGAGCCAAACAGATGGTTTAAGCGTTACATGGATGAATTTTGCTTGTGGGCTGAGCCTGTACTTAGCAAGTTTGAGAATGGAAATTCATACCATGTTAGTGCATTTTGCGGCACTGAAGGTTATTTCATGGAACCTCATAGCGATGTCGGTGATCGCTCTGTTCTGGATATCATTGCTTATTTTGGTGATGATATCGGTGACGAAAATTCTGGGGGTTGTTTAGACTTCTTCAAGGTTGATGTTAAGGATCCTGAAAACCCAAGCAAGATGACATTTTTGGATAGGGTTGTTCCTAAGCACGGTATGATTGTGATTTTTAATAATATGAATCCAACCATTTATCATGAAGTAACAAAATTGATTAAGCCTGGATGTCGTCGTTTCCAGTTAATTGCGCAAGCAGGAATGATTGATAAGCCTGATTGGAGTGTTGATTATAAAGCCGAAAAGGGTTTTTACAGCTACCATAAAAAAGCGGTTTTAGGTAATACAGATTCAGCTTTAGAGATATTGGAAAATGGTCATGTTGGTGAATAGTATTTTTAGTAACGGGCTTCTTGATTTACGTTTGAGCATCCAATCAGTTAATGATTATTTTGTATGTCTTCTTAGTGAAGATGCTTTGGAAAATGGTGATAAACTATTAGTGGTAGCCCAACCTCATGAAATGATTTTTGCATCAATAAAAAATGGTAAATCATTGTCCGATTATTTGAGTGATTATGGTGATGGTTACGATTTTCCAAATGATGGAATTAGTTATTTCATTGGTTGCGTCCCTGATGGATGGGTATATGATCAAAAAAACGCCATAAATAAAATCACGAAAATTGATGGTGATTTGAATGTGTCTGACTTTGATTATATCAGTGAACTTTTCTAATTTAGAATAAAGATAAACGTATGGATGTGGGTGTTTAAAATGTCTATTTTGAATCGTGAGAATAATAGCATTGTTGTTGAGTCTCAATATCACAAGGAACAATATTCAGTGTCAAGGCAGGAAAAGACTGCCGAGGAAATGTTCAACGAGATATTTATGCAGAAGCATAACAAGTTGTTTCCTGATGGTAGAGTGCATACTGGAAAGCCAGCGCCAGAACATGGTTCTGATGCTTATTATACTGTATCTATTTCCCCAAAGTTTGAAGAGTTTGAGACTCAAATTGAACCGCCCATTTATCCAACGGTTAAGGCTCTTGTGGATAAGGGATACCACACAATTTCAAGTTGCGCTGGTCATCCTATACGTATTCATTTGCAAATAGGCTTTGGTAGTGAGGAATCCCGTTCAAAGTTTCTAGAAGCCGTGTTGAAATCTGAAATACCTGCACTTACCTATCACTTTGTTAGTAATGTCGCTAATGTTTCAAATCACTCGATTTCCAATGATGGCAGCTTTGATTCTAAATCAGGAACGGTTTTTGATGTGGAAGCTGAACAAAGTTATATTGATAAGCGTGATGCTGATGGGTTTAATTTCCAGTTTGGAACAAACTATAAAAAATGGTTTTTTCTCGATATCAATATAATGGAACCAACCTCAAACCCATTCAAAATACTGTACTATAAGTTATTCCTATTGCCTAAGAAGCAGGAAATTCTTGAACAACTCCATCAGCTAATGATTGGTGAAACAATCCCTAGATACGATGAAATTTATCATAAACCTAAGAGAAGCATTTTCTTTTAATCGAAAAGCTCTGGATTTATTTATAAAAAAAGCCCTTAAAGGGCTTTTTCAGTTTTTTCACTTTTAACAGAATCCTCAACAATCTTTTTCTCATTGCAGTCAAAATAGAAGGAAATGGCTTTGCAAATAAAGAAATGAAGAAAAAGTAATGCATATGCTTTAAAGGTTGTATCGCCAGAAATTTCACTAGTGGTAATTTCATCAGTTGGCAAAGATCCATAGTATTCAAACATGGTTACACCAATTAAGACATTTGCAATCATGACAATTGTCATGAATAGAAGCTTAGGAATAAATCGAAATCTTTCCTCAGTTTGAATTGAAGAAATTGAAAAAATAAAAATAAAGAGCGCCAGCTTTTCCAATACTTTAGTAATTTCTGAATCTGAAAGGGCTAAAAACAGATTGTATCCAGCAATAAATAGAACCAAGTAAATCAAGTGGGATAAAAAAATCTTTTTTAGATTAGAGTTCTTATAACTTGCTTTCAGTATTAATGATTTCATTGCTTTGCGCCATTTTTAGTCATTGTTCTTGTATTGAGGGTCGTTTTCAAGCAAGAACTGCTTCACTTCTTTCGATGAGTCGGAATTCAATACGTTTTCACCTTTGCTTCCATTACTGGATTTTTCGAACACGCGGAAATTCCAACATGTGCAGGTTTCTGGGTGACAGCGATTATGACCGCTCTCAACTAGGTATTTAGGGGTGAGTTCATTTAATTCGTATGCGTTCATTTTGTTTCCAAATTATCAAAATTGGTTAGAGCATTGACTTGTAGTCATACACCAAGAACTGGGGTTCTGTTGGTTTAAGCATTTCACAATGAGCCAGGATTGCTTTAATCAATACTTCAGACACCGTTTCCCCAACAAACTCTTTCAGTTCGATTTCAGAATCGCCATTTTTGTATGTAGCAATCGACTTTGGCTTTTCACCGCTATTGATTAGGTCGATACCGTAACAAGCGGCGTATGCGATAAGCAATGGAATGTTTCGAGTGAAGTCATATGGCTTTAATCTATCTTTGTAGTGAACTCGAATATGTACGCTTCTCTGATCCCAGTCACCAGAAGCACGTTCTTTCTTATCAAGCTCTTGCTTATGAGGAAGATTTAAAGCTTTAGCGATCTTGCAGTTTAACTCATACACACCTGTATTTTCAGGTCGGATATTAGTATTCATTTTTCCAATATTTATCATTGATTAAGAGGGGTTAATCGCTAGCGCACTTATTATACATATATGCGCGGCAAAGAAAAGCATATTTAATGATTTATTCGTAGGTTTTGATTTGTAGTGGTTGCTTGCAGTTGACTTTTATGCTGAGAAATGTATTATTTAAACAATTAAATTTATAAGGGCTAAAAAATGAAAAAGGGTTTAATTATAGCTATTGAGTTCGAAAGCCTTGCGTTTTTCGAAAATGCACTTGAAATCGCAGGTTGTAGATTTAATGAGATTGAAGAGGAAATGACTCATTGTCTCTTGAGAGAAAGAGGTAAAGAGGTTCTGACCTGTAGAGAACTTGGAATCCCATACCTGGCTTATGTCAAACTGCAAACAAAACAAGATCGTCAAGAGGGAAAGTTCTCTATTGCGGAAGTTAACTTTGACATTAATTCTTTGGATAAAGATAAATTTGCCCTTGTTGTAAGAAAACAGTCGAACTCCTACCCTGACAATCTTGGATTTGATTACTTTATTGATAAAGCTACTTCAGAAAGCGTCAAATACTGGGCTGATCTATTCACTAAAGATGAGATTGGTCGTAACGTTGAAATCTTGTCACAAGCCGAATTCCTTGATTCTTTGAAATCAAAAGAATTGTCATTTCCATTCTTTCTAAAAACTCTTGATAAAGGCTCTCACGGCAACACGTTAGCGAAGGTGTTTGATGAAAATAATATCAGTATTTTAATGCCTACATCAGAAAGACCAGATCTTGATGTTGAAGGAACAACCTTATACCGATACCTATCCTCATCTGAAGATTCTGTGCTTACCTTATTTACTGAACAATCAAGTTACTTCAATCCGTGGATCGGAGAAAGCCAAATTATTCCAGCAAGTTACAAATCTTTGGATGGAAAACTCATCAAAAGCGATGTCATTAACATCTTAGATGATCTTCGCTCCTCTCCGAATAAAGAGCATCGTGCTTTCATCGTTGATGGAAAGGTAACATCATTAAGTCGTTACTTTGATTATGACTACTATGTTAGTCCTAAACATGTACTGGATTACGCCCAGGATTTCGCAAACAAGTTTAAAGAAAGACTCCCTTTGATTTGTGTGGCAGACTTTGCGGAAACAACAAGCGGTGTAGAGCTTATCGAAATTAATCCCTATGAAAATAGCGGTAGATATCTAATGAATGATCCAGAAAAGCTTTTTCTTGCGATTATGACTCTTTCTGGTGGTGATAAGCTGAAAACATCTAATGAAGGATTACTTGTACCAAAAATTAAGCCTAAGTTACTTTTGGATGAGTTCTGATACGAAGCCTCCGACATAGGAGGCTTTTATCAATGAGTAAAACTTTACTCAAAAAATGCTGAATTCTAATCTAATGAATAAAACTTTACACATTTCTCAAGTGCAAAGTTCACTAGTTATATATATTACTTATCAAGTTTGCACTTTTTGACTACCAAAGGCATTTGAATTTGGAATCTAACATGAACCAAAAAATTAATTTGAAAAACAAATAAAAAAGATATTGACTTTTAAAATCTGAACCAATATCATTAAAAACGTTCCCCAGAGGAATGTTCGGAAACCTCCCGAACTGAAAGTACTTGCTTTACTGCGGCGGTGCTAATATAGAGGGGTCATCAATGTACATTTTGCCTTCTCAGGTGGTTGGTACTAGAGAGATGACGCACACTCAGTGGGTTTGGCGACTCAAAGGTGTGCAGGATGAATTTGAATCCTTAACGGTGGGCGGTTAAGCTCATCTTATAGAGGTTCACTGGATTCAAGACTAAAAAAATGAGGTGAGCGCCAACTCATTGTCTGTTTTTGGTCAGCCTTTAAGCGTTTATGGCAAGCAGATAACTTAAAAAAACTGAATGATGTATTATCATTTGTCCCGATGAAAACGCAAACAGTTATTAACGAAGTGCTTTCATGTAGAGGCTGAAAAGTCATACATGCCCTAACGGGGGCTAAAGGAGATGCTCGGGTATCTAGGTTAGTCAGGTGAAGTTAGAAGGTTATGGCCTAACAATTCTAGCGGAGCCAAAAAGTTAATGGTTGTTGGAGGTATCGCACTCAGCCCGTAACGTGAGTGTAGCAAAGCTAGTGAAGCGTCTAACAAACGCGTGAACGCCAAGATCACTAGAGAACGAAAGCGAAGCGTCTGTCTTTCCACTATATCGAGAAATCGGTGTAGGCAATCAACCGCCCTCGGGCGGTTTTTTGTTTTTATGGATTTGAATAAATT
>JBLWTJ010000010.1:0-8593 GCA_048270185.1 Bacteriovoracaceae bacterium | reverse complement strand
CCTGACTTCGAAACTAGAGCATCTTTAACTGCATCATTAACGGGTAAGCTGTCCATAACAGTGGACATCTCCTTATCCAGCAAAGCATCTAGAGTCGATAGTAGACCCATAAGGAACACTTCTTCTCTTTCTCTTTTATATGGAGTTAAAGTTGCAATTTGCTCGAAGAATCGAGATCTTGTAAGAGCCATTTTAACCAATTCAGCAGGTTTGTTTTTACCTAACTTGCCTATTGCCAACAAACAAACATAGCGCCTCACATGCTGCTCACCGAGATAAACTAGAGCTTGTTTTACACTCTTAATCTCAGGTTTCTTATTGCTTTGTCTGCGGGTATTTACCAGCTTTAACGTTTGATACGTAAGGGTAGATTCTTGTTCGAAAAGTTTAGAAATGCGGTCAAAATTAATAACATTTCTTGTCGCTTCTCTGTAAATCTGCATGATCAAACTGTTAGAAATTTCAGCTTCGTTTCCTGATATCATTTCAGGCTTAGAGAAAAAGTACCCTTGGAAGTATTGGAATCCAGCTTTTCTGCATTCTTGGTATTCTTCGTAGGTTTCCACCTTTTCAGCAAGAATCTTTACTTTTTGAGATTTTAACTTTTCCAAAACGTGAGGGATCGTATCCAAAGGGGTAGCCTGGATATCAATCTTAATAATGGAAACGTATCGTAAAATGTCATCCCATTCAGGGCTGTAGATAAAATCGTCTAAAGCAATTCTATAACCTTTTCGGTGTAGTTCTCGAAGCAAATCCTTGGTCTCTTCATTTGGTTCAACAGACTCAAGGATTTCAATAACAATACGCTTATTCGGTAATAGTGTAGAAACTTTGTTTCTAAGCATTTCGATAGGGAAATTTATAAGGGCTGTTTTACCGTTCACAACCTCATCAAAGTCCATATTTAGAAATGAATTGATCAGAAGTTTCGCAGTGCTCACATCTTGAGGCACATGCATAGGAAACCTGTTCTCTTCACTGTCACGGAATAGCAACTCATAGCCAACAATCTTTCTCGCTCTATCGAGAATTGGCTGTCTGCCCATATAAATTTTCATGTAAATCAATATTATCCATTTAAACTGCGGCTATTTTACATGCGCTGCCAATTATGTCAATAACGAGCACCAATTATTTTGCTGTGGCGCAAAAAGTGGTAAGATAGAAGCTAAGTAAATAAATTAAAGAATAAAAAAGATGAAGCCATTCGTAGTTAATTTTACAAATATAAAAAAATGCCAATCTGGAATTCCTTTCAGTTACAGCAGTTCTAAGCTCGTTGATAATCAATTGGTCGCAAATGACGTGGCTTTTGATGAGGAAAACAAAAAGACTGCTGCTCTTTTAGATCTGTCCGTTGAAGAAGAATATTCACTTATTGTTTTTGCGAAAAACAAGAAAGAAGCAAGAGAACAGGTTTCCCAAATGAAGCTTGAAGCGTCAACTGCAAAAACAGTAACTAGCGCATTCGATATTCAGGGGCTAATTGGTACTTATGGAACTGTCACTGAGAAAGAAAAGCTTTCTCCTGATTTCTATGAAAAGATTTCGGGCATGTGTACAGGGAGAGTTGACCTGCATAGTGATAACTACAGGGTTAAAAACTCAGAACACACTTCAACGATCAAAATAACCTCATGTAACGAAATGCCGCTAACTAATGGCAAAAGTAACTCAAAGTTTAAGATTGAACAAGATGGTGTGAGTAAAGAGCGTAGAACATACATGCTTTATTACGAAGGTTTCACAAGAACGGGCGATACGACATCTTTAAGAGGTTTAACGGATAAACCAACGCCAACATCGAAGCCTATATCGTTTCTTGTTGACTGGACTTTCCAGCTCGACTCAAATTACGTAACTGACAACCTTTCAGATAATGAGAGACTTGGAAGCCCTCTGAAATTTGAAATTAAACAGATCGCAACGGCTAAGGGCTGTTCTTCGCCAGATGTACTTTCAGAACATTCTTTAAAGCAGGCAAGAGAGCTTGTATCAAACATGAATGATTATGAAGTGAAGAAGGGCATTGTTCTAAGGGATTACTTGGTCGCGAAGATTGAAAAAAATGACTCGCCAGTTAATGAGCTAGCTAAATAAAAAAAGAACACGCGTTTGCGTGTTCATAGTCAAAAGTAGTTCTCTCTTATTAGATGCTGTGTGCATAAAACCAATCTAGCTCTTTGGAACGGAGTTAGGTTGGTTTTTTGGTCAATGCAACCAAGCACTCCATATTTCTGAAAGATAAGCTTAACGGTGCCACCTTTAGTTTTCATCCCCGATAAGCGATTAATAAACTTATCTTTAAGTAGTTTTTGCTCATCTTCCTCAATGAGTTCTTCAATCTGATTCGAAATTCTCTTGTTTCTGTCATAGAGGAATGCAGAAATTACCAATCCACTCAAAACAAATAGTAGCTCTGGTGAGGGTAGTAGCGACTGGGGTGAAAAGTATGAGCCTTTAAGCACCATTATCACAAAGAAAATAACCGATACAGAGAGCCATGTTCTCATTGTTATGGTAGAGGTTTCGTATTTCTTTTGCATACCATTTAGGGCGGATAAGGAAATTTTTGATTTTGTCATTTTTGAATCGCCTTTTTCATATAGGTAATCATGTTTCTTCCAGACTCCTTGGATTTGTATAATCTGCGGTCAGCCATTTCAACAAACTTATCGCCTTCTTTAGATGAAGATTGACCGATTGATACTGTATATGAAATATCACCATATGGAGTGTTACATGTATCTTTTGCTGCTGAGACTCTAATATACCGCATCATTGATAAGTGATGCGCATTATATTCACCGTCAATAATTACACCAAACTCTTCACCCCCGATTCTGTATGGGTGAACTGTCGATGACGAAATTGAATGAAGAATATCGGAGAATGACTTGATCACCATATGCCCAGCCGCATGACCAAAGTTATCATTAATTTTCTTGAAGTGGTCTATATCAATAATCGCGAAAGAAAATGGCTTGTTTAAGCTTTTATTCTCTGCCTTTTTGATTTCAAAAGACCTGCGATTTTTTAGTCTTGTCAACGAGTCAGTTTCAGCAAGTTTTTTTGTTTCCAATAGCTGTTTCTTCAAATTCTCTGTTTCAGCAAGCAAGTTGTCAACTTGGGCTTGCTGAGCTATTAAGAGAGATTCGGCTTTATCCTGGTATGTCTTTTGACTGATCGCTTGGGCGTTCAGTTGGCTTTCAATGCTTGAAATTAGCCCAATCACTTTGGGATTGTTCAGGGCGCTATCGCTACCTATCTCGTCTTTAAGTGAGGCTGATGAGTTAGTCATATCACGAATAAAGCTTACTGTATCAGCGATGTGAGAGCTTTCTGCTTCTTTAGCACTCTTTGATTTGGTAATAAGACTAGATACAGCACCCTCAATGTTCGTCATTAATTGACGCTCTCGTTCAGCGCGGTTACGAGCTTCTATGATGGCAAAGTTAACCAGTTGACGCATTACAGAGAATGCGCAGTTTCTATTTGCATTTAACTTGTTAAGAAGCCCTAGTCGAACAGGAGACTCTGGATTTCCTTCAAACACCTCATTTACAGCCTTCTCTACATCCTTAACGTCCTTGTCGGACACGGTGGTTTCTTTTGGAAGCGGTGAATTTTCTGAGGTTGAATCATTAACACTTGTTAACTGTCCAATAATCACTACAAGGTCATTTATTACTTCTTCAGAATTGCAGCTACCAGCTTTTAATTTTTTCTTAAGATTTTCAGCGCGAAGCTTACAATCACCACTAGAGTTTTTGAAGTTGGTAACATAAGCGCAGGCATGAAGAAGTCTTTTCACGCATGGGCTTTTTGCTGCCGATGATGTTGAGTCTGTATGAACCATTTGAAGCCTACTGTTAAATTGCATTAGTTATTAAAAACGCTTGAATCAACAATAATTTGTATGTTTTTCAGTCAATTCTAGTTTCATTTGCGCTCATTATACTGACTTTTGTCAATACGTCCATTCTAGAGAGTAAAATAATTGCATGATCGTCGTCACACTTACAGGTGTTTTTTATATTAAATAAAAAATATTTGTAGTAAATTTTAATCATAGAGTTACACATACTTTATTTTTCTAGGTTAACTTCTCATTGTTAGTTTTAGACAGTGATTTAAGTAACGGACGCGATAGTTATCTTGTTTTTTAGCCCATCATAGATGGGCTTTTTTTATTTCGTAGGGTATAATTTAATTAATAAATAAAAAATAACGAGAATTGCGATGAAACAACTAAATACAAGAAACGCGGCTATTCACAACCTTAATGAAAAGCTTGGTCTAAGCATCCCATTTGAAACGGAATCTACAGTAAATGGGCAAGACCCAAACTCTTTACTGTTTAAAGCAGAAATGTTTGAAAAGGTCACTTCAATTAAACCGACTCCTAAAGAGCAATCACTTCTATCCTTGAGTGCGGCTTTAAGCAGGTTGGAAAAAGTGATAAAGCGTGGTTTCGCATTCAATATGGTTATCAATGAAGATGAGTTTGAGATGGAGGTTGTAAATCTCTCGAATGAGCCTCTTATGACAATTAAAAGCCAAATGATGTGGGATAAGGATACCATCAAGATCATTGTTGATGGTGAGTATGATAGCCAGGAGTACTCAGAAAGAGAGCTTGTTGGGATGATTGAGTTAGAAGATACTTTGCAAGTATTTGAGGGTGAAAAGCAGCTAGACTCATTGGAAGCGTCTTCTATGGCTACGTCACTAAACTTAAGTCAGGTACTGGAAGACTTAAGGTTCATCCAAAGTAATGAAGATAAGTATCCTATGGACAACGTAACCAGTTGTGATCTTCGTGTGTATGACATGGAAAATTTTGATGTTAGTGAGTTTGAGTCCATAGATGGGCTTAACCTGGAATCATTTGGTAACATATTTGGCAACTCTAAGAGTAAGGCTAAAGAGCCTGAGTTGGCTCTATAGGACGATTTTAGTTATTAAAAAATGTTAATAGAAACCCTGCAATTGATGTAGGGTTTTTTGATTTTTCGAAATTGGTTGTATATTGGATACTTTTTTTGAACAGCATTCGATTCTTTATTGTTTTTCAATACTTGTAATAATACGAAACTTTTATTAACCAAGTGGTCAAGTTTTTTCATTTTTTGCGTATAGCATAAGCAACACGACAATATGCAACTCTCTACATTTCAATTGATTGCAAAATAAAAACATATCTGATTTATAAGGGTTTTTTGACACGGCTTCCAAATATGGAAATTTTAACTGTTTAATTGTGTTTACCTTGACATGCAACTACTCACTAATATAATTTAGGCTCTTCTAAAAGGAGGGAAGATGAAATTTCTGCTCATTTCGCACCCAAAATCTATAACACTGAAAGACTGGAAGTTAATTTTAGCTAAAAGTCCTGCCTCTGATGAGTATGAAGTGTGTTTGTCTCTAACGGATGCAATTTCACACCTCCAGCGAGATAGATTTGATGCCGTAATTATTGACATGGGTATGTCATCGTATTCGACTTTAAAATCATTAAAGATGGTTAATCATATTAAGTTTAGCCAGGTTACTGTCGTGGTAACTAATGATTTGGTTGAATCGATCTCAATTCCAGTAGATAAGCAGGCAGATATCGTTATACCTAGACCATTCAAAATTAACGATGCTCTTCTCGCTCTACGTGCTGCCAAAGAAAATTACGTTGTAACGTCTGACGCTAGACGAATGTTCCTCGCTGGAGATTCACTGTCTCTTCAATCGATGCTTCATAAACGTTTATCCACCAAACAAAACAGACAAATTAGCGGTTTGGATAAGTGGTTTCTGCAAGTCACTTTTGAATCTTTGATGTCTCAAGGGATGAAAGATAAGTGCAAGTTTTTGCTTAGTGACCTTATGATGGATCGTAACGATCCTACAGCCAAGATCCTTATGGCTAAATTGCTAATTGCTGACAATCGACCTTCAGAAGCATTGATGCTTTATGCTGATGAGATTGAAGGTGGCTCTATGACGAATGCAGCGTTGTTTGTAATGTCACAGGCGTTTATGTCCATTGGGGATTTCTCAAGCGCTAAATCTCTTACATCAACAATCATTGCTAATGGGGTGATGGAGTTTGATGTTTTCGCTAGTCATGCAAAAAGCCTTTTTGAATGTGGAGAATTTAAGAGTTCCGTTGAAGTTGAACTTGATTCTATGAAGCTAAGGCTTGACTGTAAAGAAGATGATGAGGATTCGTATAAGCGCTTGATTCATTATGGAAATAAATACTGGGTATCCAATGAAGCGGCAAGTACAACACTTGTTTCTAAATTGGCTAACGCTATTGGTCGAGGTTTTAGAAAGCACCAGAAAACTTGGTTAAAAGCAGCGTTTTTAGAGTATAAACTGAAAGAAACAGCACTACGTGGAGACATTCAGAAGCTTAAGCTTCACATCGGCTCTATCGTAAATAAAGAAAGATCGGTTTTACTTCAAAACAGATACCTAATGGAATACATACTTGAGCTGGCGGGTAAGCTAAACTTGGACTCAGACTGTTTAATGAAGCTTCAAAATGTTGCTGAAATGACAGAGCTTTCAAATGTTAAAATTAACTCAGATGCGATTAAAAAGGCTAATGAGTCGTATGAGAAAGCTAAAGAGTTGTTTGAGTGTGGGAATTTGAGTGAGGCTGAAGAAGCTGGTCGCAAGGCTTATATGCTAAGACCAAACAACCTAGAATCTTCATTGTTGTTTGTAAATATCCTGATTGAAATCCATGTGAACCTTGGATCAGGAAGATTATTGAATCAGGCATTTACAATTTTAGAATCAATAGGTCATGTTGGTGATAGACACCCTCTATTCTCGGAATACACTAAAACTAAAGAGAAAATTGAGAACCTGACTCTTTCTTGAGCACTTAATCAATAAGGTATTGACTTAGGGTTGTTGATTATTATAATCGACAGCCCAATTAACTAATAAAGTAAATTTATCAAATGCATAAGTTTTCGGCAGAAGACGCTAATAAATTAAAAGTATTGATTTTAGACAGTTCGGAGTTTACTCAGGCAATCATTCGAAAAAATTGCTACACAATGGGTATCCATAACGTCACACTAGCTTCAAGTCCTGATAAAGCCGCTCGTATATTCAAAAAACAAAAGTTTAACTTGGTTATTATCGACTTTGATTCAGAGTTAAAAGATAACTACGTTGAACTCTTTAAGCATATCCGTGAGTCAAATACTAAGGTGTGTACTGTATTTATCAGTTCCAACCACACTAAGCGTAATATTGCCGAGATGATACAAATTGAAGCAGAAGATATCATACTTAAGCCTTTTACATTAAAAGTCTTAAGTCAGAGAATTTTCGCTAATGCTCAAAACATTATCATGACTTTAAAACTGCGAAAACTTATAAGCGAAGGTAATCATCAAGAAGTACTAGAATCTATTTATGAGCTTGAAAAGCACTTTAATACAGGTCAAATCAGGGGCTGGCTATATAAAGTAAAAATCCAAGCCATGCTAGAACTGAAAATGTACAAAAACATAGAGAGTTTTTGTCGATTCCTCTTGGTTAATAATGAGGCTGAATGGATAAGAACCTATCTTGCTGAATCACTTATTGCAACGCGCCGATACAAGGAAGCGCTTCAAGAAGTACTGATCTGCAAGCGAAAACATCCTTCTAGTATTAAAGCCACTCTGTTGCTTGGCGATATTTACGACAATCTAGGTAATACAGATGAAGCCTATAAGTGCTACAAGGAAGTTACTGGCTGCTGCCCAGACTATATTAAGGCATGTCTCGCAATTTCTAAGATTGACGCTAAGGAAATGAAGTATGAACAAGCAATTGATTCATACGAGAAAATCATCTCTTTGCTGGAAAAAAGATTGCAGTCATATCCTGACATCTATGTGGAAATGGCAAATTTGAAACGCGACTATGCGGAATCAAAAATTAAAGTTCCAATGATTGATGCTATCAAGGAAAGCATTAAGTACTTGAATCGTGGATATGAAAACTTTCCAGAAAGTAAGGTTATCCATGTTAACCAGGCGTTGTTTAAAGTGATCCATTTGCATGAGGCAGGTGAAAACCAAAAAGCGCTAAGCTTACTCAATAGAACTTATGTTGAGCACAAAGAGTTTATTGAAAACAATTCAGATTCGATGATAAGCATAATGTTTCTTTACTTGGGTCTATGCCATAAAGATATGGCTAACAACCTCGTTGAAAGAATGAAGATGAAAATGGGGGTTCATGAAACGTATTCCCAAATTAGGAAAAAATTAGAAGAGAAAAATGCAAGAAGGCTTAAGTTAAAAAACTATGTTGAAAATGCTCAAAACGAGATAACAGAGCTGATTGCGAATGATAAACTGTATGATGCATTGAAAAAAATTGATGATTTATTAGAGAAAAAACCAAAAATTCAATCACTTCAAAATCTAGCTGTAAAGATTAGTTATAAAATGGCAAAGCAGTATAACTTCAACAACAGCTCAGTAAGGGAGTGCATGAGGTGTATCTATAGAGCTGAGAAGCATGTCACGAATGAGTCTGTTATTGCATCTATAAAAAGCGTTAAACAAAGCATACA
>JBLWTJ010000009.1:0-8671 GCA_048270185.1 Bacteriovoracaceae bacterium | reverse complement strand
GCGATGGAAAAAGGTCTTAAGTTCGCAATCCGTGAGGGTGGTAGAACTATCGGTGCTGGTACAGTATCTGAAATTCTTGACTAATATTTAAAATATTCAAGATATAAAGAAGGGGAGCTAATGCTCCCCTTTTTTTATGTGAAAACCTTAAATTAATTAACAATCAATTTCTGGAATACAAGTCCCATTTTGTTGCCAATAGCGGTATGTATCAGCAATTCCACTCCAAGCTCGGCCATCAGTATCTCTTGGTGAGTGATTCCAGAAATAATCAGCGTCACCTGTACCACATTTATGAGTAAGCTCATGTAGAACAATACCTTGTCTGCCTTCATCATCGTAGTCCCAGTAACTAGGAGTCATATAAAGTGTTTTACCAACAACAGCATAGGTGTAGGCGATAGCGCGTCCATACGGTTCAACGCATTTAAGCTTTGTCCAATAAGAGCGAGCAATTGAGCACCTCATCACTGCGATGGCCTTATTTATTTTCTTCTTAACATTTTTGTCGAGATACTTATTATTCTTTTTGTAGGCCCTAAGATCTTTGATGATGGCCTTCATATCTTTTCTGGACTTCTGAGTATCCTCAATGAGCTGTTGCTTTTCTTCTTTGTCACAAGTTCTCGAAACAAAGATGGCCGCGTTAATATTGAGGGCCAAAATGAACAATAAAATGTATTTCACACTCTCTCCTTTGTGAATATTCTTCTCTCTGGTGAGCCACAATAGCTTCTGTTAAGATTCCGTGCAATCGAATGGAAAATTTTATATTAATAAGAGATTGACGGTGTTGGCCTTTTTGGGTAATTTATCAATCCAACACATACGGGTGTATAGCTCCAATTGGTAGAGCGGCTGATTCCAAATCAGTAGGTTTAAGGTTCGAATCCTTATGCGCCCGCCACTTTCTTTACAATATTATTTATTTCTCTGTGGAAAATTCCCACGATTCGTTGTTTACCCTTGCCAAACTATGTTAATTAAGGGATATAATCTGTTACTTGTACGTTTAATTTAGGTAAAAAAGGATTTGAAATGTCCCTCATTAAGAGTGAAGACAGCAGAAAATGGATTAATGCATTTGTTGCTGCCGTAAGTGCAATTTGTGGTTTTATTACAATCAGATTCCTCGAGCAAATGAGCGAGTGGTTTGATCTTGAAGCAAAAGTACCTAACTTTCCAATTACTGTCCAGATCGCTGGTATTGTTGTTGGTCTAGTTGTCTTTATGGTTATTCTTAAGAATAAATCAGCATCGACGCTATTAGAAGAGGTATATGCTGAGCTAGTTAAAGTTGTATGGCCTAATAAGGACGATGTTTTAAAGACAACTATTGGTCTTGTCATCGCTCTAAGTATTGTTAGTGGGATCTTTGTACTTGTAGATTTTTCTTTTAGAAAGCTACTTGAAGTAATCCTTTAATCATTACATTAAATAATAAAGTGAGATAAATATGGTTGATCATAACGAATCAGAAAACGAAGTAACTAACGAAGAGGTAACAACTGGAGCTGAGGAGACTCAAGAGACAGTAAACCCTAACTTTCGTTGGTACATTGCTAAGACTCTAACAGGTCAAGAGAATAAGGTTCAAAAGACTCTTCGTGAGAGAATTGTTAACTATAAGTTAACTGATTCTTTTGGTGAAATTGTTGTTCCAGAAGAAAAAGTAACAACTCACGCAGGTGGAAAGAAGAGAACGATTACTAAGAAGCTTTTCCCTGGATATGTGTTAATTCATATGCTTATGAACGAGAACACATGGCACTTAGTAAAAGATACAGACAAGATTACAGGTTTTGTTGGCGGAACAGTTGACAAACCACAGCCTTTATCAGATGAAGAGGCAGCATATATGACAGGTAAAACAGAAGATGGTGGCTTTAAGAAGTCACGTACAACTGTTGATTTCTCAGAAGGTGAAGAAGTTAAGGTTATTGAAGGACCTTTCGCTTCATTCGTGGGAACTATCGAGTCAGTAAATGAAAACGGAAAACTGAAAGTGAACGTTTCTATCTTTGGTCGACCAACACCAGTAGAATTAGACGCTTCTCAGGTTGAAAAGAATTAATAACAGTTGGTAGAACGCAAGTTCGCAGGAGAAATTTATGGCTAAGAAAATCACAGGTTTCATTAAGCTACAAATTCCAGGTGGGAAAGCTAACCCATCACCACCAGTAGGGCCGGCACTAGGTCAAAAAGGTGTTAACATCATGGAATTTTGTAAGGCGTTTAATGCAAAAACTCAAAAAGACGCGGGTGTTGTACTTCCTACAATCATTACAGTTTATTCTGACCGTTCTTTTTCATTTGTAACTAAGACACCTCCAGCTTCTTACCTTCTTAAGGACAAGCTTAAGCTTAAAAGAGGGGCTCAGAAGCCAGGAACTGAAGTTGTAACAACAGTATCTAAGAAAATTGTTGAAGAGATTGTTGAAGCGAAAAGACCAGACTTAACAGCAGCTACTCAAGAAGCAGCGGAAAGAATCATCGAAGGTTCATGTCGTTCAGCTGGTATTAAACTAGATTACTAAGAGGTGTTACAATGGCAAATAAATCAAAGAAATATACAGAAGCACTTGCAAAAGTAGATACGACAAAAACTTATACTATTGATGAAGCTATTGCTTTAGCAAAAGAAGTTAAGTTTGCAAATTTTGATGAAACAGTTGATCTTGCGTTCAGACTAGGTGTTGATCCAAGACACGCTGACCAAATGATTAGAGGAGCACTAGCTCTTCCAGCTGGTACAGGAAAAACTGTTAAGATTTGTGTAATCACATCAGGTGACAATATTACTAAGGCAGAAGCTGCTGGTGCAGATTTTGTTGGTGGTGACGATATCGTTACTAAGATCGCTGGTGGTTGGCTTGACTTCGATAGAGTTATCGCATCTCCAGATATGATGGGTAAACTTGGTCGTGTTGCAAGAATCCTAGGGCCAAGAGGTCTTATGCCTAACCCAAAATTAGGAACAGTTACTCCTAATGTTGAAAATGCAGTTAAAGAGCAAAAAGCTGGTAAGGTTGAATACAGAACTGAAAAGAACGGTATCATCCACGTTCCTGTTGGTAAGTCTTCTTTCTCAAATGAAGATCTGAGAAAGAATATCGATACAATGGTTGCGGCAATTATCAAGGCTAAGCCAGTATCTGCTAAGGGTACATACCTTAAGTCACTTACTTTAAGTACGACTATGGGTCCAGGTCTAAAAATTGATACGCTAGAAGCTACAACAGTAGCTAGCAAATAATAAGGGGTTGATGATTGTCGGTGTAGCTGCAGTAAGAGTTTGAAGCTACATAAAGCCTGCATGAAATCTCCCTCCAGTAGTTTAGGAGGTAAACGATGTTAACTAGAGCCGAGAAAGATGTAATCATCTCTGGTCTTAAGCAAAAGATCACAGATGCCAACGCTATCTTTCTAACAAACGTTATTGGACTACCGTCTAATGATGCCACAGCTCTAAGAAAGTCTGTCCGTGATGCGGATGGAGCACTAGTTGTTACTCGTAATACACTTTTTTCTAAGGCTGCTGCCGGAACAGATGCAGAAGAATTACTTTCTGGTCTTAAAGGTACACAAGCAGTTGCTTTCGCATTTGGAGATGCTCCAGGTGTTGCAAAAGCCCTTAAAGAATGTGGAAAAGCGTTTGAGCTAGTAGAACTTAGAGGTGGCTTACTTGATGGTAAGGCACTAACACCAGCAGAGGTAAACGCTATTGCAGACCTACCATCTCGTGATGAGATGCTTGGTACTCTTCTTGCGACTTTCAATGCACCGATCTCAGCATTTGCTAGAGTTCTTAATGCAATTAAAGAGCAAAAAGAAGCAGGCGGCGAAGCTGCTCCAGTTGCAGCTGAAGAATCTGCAGAATAATTAACAAAGTTATAGTTTTATTTTTAAAAATTTAGGAGTTTTATATGTCTATTACAAATGATCAATTAATTGAAAAAATCTCAAACATGACTGTTCTTGAAGTTGCTGAACTTGTTAAAGAACTAGAAGAAAAATTTGGTGTATCTGCAGCTCCAGTTGCTGTTGCAGGTGCTGCTGGTGGTGCTGCTGCTGAAGAAAAAACTGAATTTGACGTTGTTCTTGCTGAAGCAGGTGCTAAGAAAATCAACGTTATTAAAGAAGTTAGAGGAATCACTGGTCTAGGTCTTAAGGAAGCAAAAGAAATGGTTGAAGGTGCTCCAAAGACTGTTAAAGAAGCAGTTTCTAAAGAAGAAGCAGAAGAAATCAAGAAAAAACTTGAAGCTGCTGGTGCAAAGGTTGAGCTTAAGTAATTTAAGCCCATTGCTCATAGCATAAAAATTAAAAAATATTAGGTGTGGAGATTTAGCGATCTTCACACCTTTTTTGCGTTTGTAAAAAGCAAAAAAAAAAGTTATTAAGTAACTAAATAAACATATACGTGCACGTTTAAACAATTAAAACCCGGGAGAACCATAATGACTGAGGTTTTTAGACCAAACGAGTGGTTTCGTAAGAACTTTGCCTCTACACCATCGGTGCTAGAGACACCTCCACTCATGCTTCTACAAAAAAAGTCCTACGATGACTTTCTTCAAAAGGACGTACCTCCTTCTCAAAGAGAAGAAATGGGATTACAGGCTGTTTTTCATTCTGTATTTCCAATTCACGACTTTAACAAAACAGTTTCGTTAGAGTTCGTAAGCTACTCATTAGAACAACCAAAGTACACTGTAAAAGAGTGTCGCCAAAGAGGCCTTTCTTATGAAGCGCCATTAAAAGTCGTTGTTCGTCTAGTATTCTATGATGTAGCTGTTGACAAAGATGGTAATGAACAAAGAACTGTATCTTCGATCAAAGAGCAGGAAGTTTACTTAGGTAATATTCCTCTAATGGCCGATACTGGTTCTTTTGTATATAACGGGACTGAACGAGTAATCGTATCTCAGCTTCACAGATCTCCAGGTATCGTGTTTGAACACGATGGTGGTAAGAAGCACTCTAGTGGTAAGCTTCTTTATTCTGCAAGAATTATCCCTCATAGAGGTTCTTGGCTAGACTTTGAGTTTGATCACAAGAATATTCTTTTCGCAAGAATCGATAGAAAGAGAAAGCTTCATGCAACTGTTGTGCTTAAAGCACTTGGTTATAGCACTGAAGAAATTCTTGATATGTTCTACCATAAAGAAGTTATTAAACTTGAAAAGAATGGTGAATTCACAAGAACTCTTGATCTATCACTTATGACAGGAACTCGTGCAACAAATGATGTACTTGATCCAAAAACTGGTAAAGCAATCGTTCGTAAAGGTAAGAAATTCTCTAAAGCTTCTGTTAAGAGACTTGCTGAAGCTGGTGTAAATCAAGTTTCTGCTACTCTTGAAGAAGTTGTAGGGAAAGTTGCAGCTGTTGATATCTTCAATGAAACAACAGGTGAAGTAATTTGTCTTGCAAACGAAGCTCTTTCTGAAGCAAAAATTCAAGAGCTTGGTGCTGCTGGTGTTACTGAAGTTGAATGTCTTTATATCGACATGATTAATTTTGGTGATCAAATCAGAAACACTCTTCTTTTAGATAAAACTGATACTAAAGAAGATGCACTTCTAAAAATCTTCGAAAGACTAAGACCAGGTGAGCCGCCAGCTGTTGAAGCTGCAGATGCTCTTTTCCAAGGGCTTTTCTTCGACGAAGAAAGATATGACCTATCTCGTGTTGGTCGTATGAAAATCAATTATAAGTTTAAAACTGATGTTCCTGTTGAGAACACTGTTTTAACTAAAGACGATATCATCACAACTGTTCAGTACCTTGTTGAACTTAACAATGGTAAGGGACGCGTAGATGATATTGATCACTTAGGTAACAGACGTGTTAGACCAGTTGGTGAACTACTTGAAAACCAATTCAGAGTTGGTCTAGTTCGTATGGAAAGAGCGGTTAAAGAGAGAATGGCAATTCAAGAAATTGATACAATGATGCCATACGACCTTGTTAACCAAAAGCCAGTTGCTGCTGCCGTTAAGGAATTCTTTGGTTCATCACAACTTTCACAGTTCATGGATCAAACGAACCCACTTTCTGAAGTTACTCACAAGCGTCGTCTTTCAGCTCTTGGGCCAGGTGGTCTAACGAGAGAAAGAGCATCATTCGAAGTACGTGACGTTCACGTAACTCACTACGGAAGAATGTGTCCAGTTGAGACTCCAGAGGGACCAAATATTGGTCTTATTACATCTCTTGCAACATTTGCAAAAGTGTCTGAATACGGTTTCATTGAAACTCCTTACCTAACAATTGATGAAAATCAAAAGATCGGTGATGTTGAGTATTTCACGGCTTTCCAAGAAGAAGGTAAAGTTATCGCTCAGATCGATGCTAATAACATCAAAAATGGACAATTAGTTGGTGAGCAGGTTGCTGCTCGTGCATCTGGTGAATTCACACTTGTTGACGCATCAGAAGTTAATCTAATGGACGTTTCACCAACTCAGATGATCTCAGTTGCAACATCTCTAATTCCATTCCTTGAGCACGATGATGCCAACCGTGCCCTAATGGGATCGAACATGATGAGACAGGCCGTGCCTGTTGTTAAGACTGAAGCTCCAATCGTTGGTACAGGAACAGAGAGAATTGTCGCTAGAGATTCTGGTGCAGTTCTTGTTGCTGAAGACAATGGTCGAGTAATCTTTGTTGATTCAAACAGAATCGTTATCCAAAGAGATAAATTTAAAGACGGTGAGTCTGGTGTTGATATCTATAAACTTGTTAAATATCAAAGAACTAACCAGAACACTTGTAATAACCAGAAAGCTCTTGTTACTGAAGGTGACATTGTTAAAAAAGGTGACGTACTTGCTGACGGACCTGGTACAGACAATGGTGATTTAGCACTAGGGCAAAACCCACTTGTAGCATTCATGCCATGGGGTGGTTATAACTACGAAGACTCGATCTTGATCTCAGAAGACCTTCTTGCAAAAGACGTGTTTACTTCTGTTCACATCGAGGCATTCGAAGTTGAAGCTCGTGATACTAAACTTGGTAAAGAAGAAATCACTCGCGATATTCCAAACGTTTCAGAAGAATCTCTTAAAGATCTTGATGAAGCAGGGATCGTTAGAGTTGGTGCAATCATTAAGCCAGGTGATATCCTTGTTGGTAAGATTACTCCAAAAGGTGAAACTCAACTTTCTCCAGAAGAAAAACTTCTTAAAGCGATCTTCGGTGATAAAGCAGGTGATGTAAAAGATACTTCACTAAGAGTTCCTTCGTCTGTTTACGGTACAGTAATCGATGCTAGAGTTTATACTCGTGAAGGTGTTGAACTTTGTTCAAGATCTAAAGATATTATCGAGCAAGAAACAACTCTTCTAAGAAGAGATGAAAGAATTGAGATTAAAGCGATCCAAACTTCTGCAATCCTAAAAATTGCTGAAATGTTAAAGGGTGCAAAAATCACTGACGTTCTAGTTTCTGAAGATGGTTCAGCTGAACTACTTTCTAAAGGAACAGAGATCACAGGTGAAATTCTTGCTTCAATTCCTTTTGAACTAATTGGTTACCTACCTCTACAAGCTGAACTTGAAGAAAAACTATCTGAGTACTTCGCAGATGTTAGAAACAAAGTTAACAGAGTTAGAGCTAAGACAACTGATGAGATTGCTAAACTTCATAGAGGTGATGAACTTCCTCCAGGTGTTATCAAAAAGATTACTGTTTATGTTGCGATCAAGCGTAAGCTTCAGCCAGGTGATAAAATGGCCGGTCGTCACGGTAACAAAGGTGTTATTTCTAACGTAGTTCCACGTGAGGATATGCCATATCTTGCTGATGGTACACCAGTTGAGATCGTTCTTAACCCACTAGGGGTACCTTCTCGTATGAACATTGGACAGCTTCTTGAGCTTCACCTTGGGTGGGCCGGTCGTGGTCTTGGTGAGAAAATCAAGGTTATGCTTGAAGAGCAACAAAAAGTTCATGAGATTAAGGACTTCATTTATAAAATCTATAAAACACCAGAAGTAGAAGCTTGGTTAAAGTCTGCAGCGGATGACGTTGTTATGGCCCTGGCTAAGAAACTAACTAGCGGTGTACGTTTCTCTACTAAAGTATTTGATGGTGCTTCTGAAGCAGACATTAGAGAAATGCTAGAGCTTGCTGATCTTGAAGCAAATGGTAAAACAACTCTATTTGACGGAAAGACTGGTGACGCTTTTGCCGAGGACGTTACTGTTGGTGTTATGTACATGCTTAAACTACACCACCTTGTAGACGAAAAACTTCACGCACGTTCGACAGGTCCATACTCACTTGTAACTCAGCAGCCACTTGGTGGTAAGGCTCAGTTCGGTGGTCAGAGACTTGGGGAAATGGAAGTTTGGGCACTTGAGGCATACGGTGCAGCTTATACTCTTCAAGAGTTCTTAACTGTTAAGTCAGATGACGTTATCGGTAGAACTAGAATGTATGAGTCAATCGTTAAAGGTGAGCAAGTACTAGAACCAGGTCTTCCTGAATCGTTCAACGTTCTTATCAGAGAGCTTCAGGCACTTTGTTTAGACGTTAAACTTGAAGAAGACAGAATTGAAGAATCTATTCGTTAATTTATGGCAGGCTTAGTCCTGCCATATATTAAGAGGGCATAAAAAATGAAAGACCTTTTAAACTTTTTTGATAAGCCAAAAGATCC
>JBLWTJ010000008.1:0-12945 GCA_048270185.1 Bacteriovoracaceae bacterium | reverse complement strand
AGATTGCAATCGCAATGATTTGATAGATTTTGGAGACAGGAATTTTGAAGTTTATATTTATGACATAAATACTTCTAATGAAAAAGCTTTAGAGTTCTAGAGCTTTATAAAACATAGAGACCTCAAGGTAGAGGTTTCTATATTTTTATCTATTCGGCAAATTAACCCAAACCTTAACTTTATCCATATTTGCATTAAGGTCTTCTTTTAGTTTTTTTAACTGATTCAGGTATCTTTCTCTATCTTTATGAATTACAAGACCATTGACTGCATTTCCATCCATGCACCAGATTTTATACATTGAAATCTCATCTGCAATGTCACTGGCTCTCTTTATTGAATGAAAAATCAATCGAAAATCTTTTTTATATGGAAGCCTTTTTAGTGAAGTGATTGTGAAAGGCGCTCTCTTTCCAAAACTGGTTCTACTACACTTCCCCCTTAAATAGCTATGAAGACCAGCCAGACGCTCTCTGAGCGATTCTGATAAGCATAAATCGAAGTCAGTTAGCTTGTTTGGGTTTTTGTTTATCAGTTTTTCTAAGCACTCTATGGTATCAATAACATTCACTGGCAAAGCAACTTTCTCAAGCTCAGAAACCTTTCCCTCAAGCTTATTAATTACTGTTTCCTTATCGTTTTCTTTGCTCATAGACCTGATCATGACAATCTTTTGATTAAGAATGTTCTTTAGGTGTAGTGCGACGATAATATCCTCAGTAGTTATCAAATCCCGATTTTTTTCTAAAATTCCTTGATATATCAGCTCATAATCTTTCATTTATTAACCCTTTATCGCCAATTTTATTATTTAATAAAAGCAAAAAGCACCCTTCTGGGTGCTTTTATCGGAAATTAAACTCTCTATGATCAAATATGCAATTTTAATTTTGTAAGTTAGAAGGAAGAAAGTTTTGTGCCGTGCCATCTCTAATGAGATACCATTAGACGCTACAAAGTATCTAATGGTATCGCAACAAAGTTGCGAATCATGGAAATTGAATTCTCTATCAGCGTTTTTTTTGAAAGAAAAAATATAGTTAGAAGGAAGAAAATTCTAAGCCATGATATAGAAACTCAAAGTCATCTCTAAGCTTCCATGTTGTAAATACTACTCTAAAGGTATTCTAAATGCAATCTTTTTTATCTTTAAATTAAAAGCCCATTCAATTGAATGGGCTTTTTTATTACAACCTTAATCTACAAGCCATTTACCCATTACGGTATCTAATTGCATGGCAAAATCCATATCGAACCTAAAGTCAATTTCGTGCCTCACGACTTCATCATTAACGATTTCTTCAATAGGTTTATCTACTAAAGTGACACGTTGACCTCTTGCAACAGCATTCGCTAACGCCAAGTCGTACATCGTAGGATTTGTACGGCTCATTGCTTCCGTTGATTTAGCTATATTAATCATCTTTTTAGATTCTGTGCTGGAGTTTAGACCATCGGCTCTAGTCGAAGAGTCCATATCGCAAACGAAGTAAGACATATCCTGGATATCCAAGATTAAAGGAACGCAACCTTTGCTTTCTCCAACAAGGTCAAGTTTCTGACTAACAGAAGATGGTTCAAACAACTCACCAACTTTAGCATCCTTTCTTTCCATCACTCCAACAAAGGCATTGTAATCTTCAAATTTACCGCCGCTGAAGATATTAACGAACATAACTACATATCGGATACCCATGTCAGCGCATTTTTTGATATTGATATCAATACACTCAGCAGCGCCCAATGGTGCATCTTGAATATCGCCACTGAACCTAGCCCATTCGTCCTGACTCCAATCAGAGTATGTATCCTCTGGATCACAATCCCAGTATGTCCAATACCCAATATCTTTCATTGTGTTCCAGCTTTCATCAAGCGCTTTTGCACTCAAGTCAAAATCAACTTCACCTTTCCAGTACATGAACATGCGCAGGATGTCTGCATCTTTCTCTAAAGGAATTCGGCTACCTCTTGGATAAAGTGATAGTGAGGAAGCCATAGATCGCATGGAAAGCGGAAGAACAATGTTCTTTAATGCTGGATCAATGTAAACAGTACCCAAGGGTTCTTTTTGAGATAGCCGTTTGTTGATTTCTGCTAATAGACATAATGATACTTTATTAGCATTAGCTTGACTCAGTGAATCTCGCTTATCCTCTTCAAGATAGAAAAGTTTAGCTCGGTTTCCTTTTGGAATGAAGTATCGGTATCCTTCATTTACCACACGGCTATTAAAATAAGCTCTTAGTTGGAATAACTGACTAATCTTCAATTCTTGAACAACTGATTTTTCTAAAGCATTAATTACAATTTCGGTGTAATCATCGCCTAAAGCATCGCCAATTCTCAACATCAAATCGATATTTCTGGCAAACTCTCCTGGTCGTGAAGAAAGTAAGCTTACCAAAGCTGTGAATGCTTCACCTCTTTCTTTTAAATCAGTAGCAAGCTTTTCAGAAGATTCAACACTTTCATGTTTTTCCGAACACATGGCTAGGAGAGTTTTTAGTGTTTTATCACCAACAGTATCACCAATAGTTACTTTCAAAGATGTGTTGTGTAATTGAATTTCCACGTCTTTTTTAGGGATAGTTCCTTTTGGGGTCTGCTGAACACCCATAGCATCCATCAACAGAGCTTCTTTCTTCGAGTTAAAAGTCTTGATACTTTTATGGTCGTTGCGTAGGACATTGAAAGCATGTGCAGCATGAGGATACTTGTTTGATTCAGCTCCAACATGTAAGTATCGACCTAAGGCTAAGAAAAGCCCTCTACGACGAATCATGTCTTCCATAAGCATATGTCTATCTAATAGAGTCATAACCAACTTACGTTGCTTTCTGGACAGCTTAAATCTGATTTTCTTACATGCCTCAAGAGAAACATCAAAACCACTCAGGTAAGCTGCTAATCGCAACACATCCGTATATGTTTTGAATTTGTGTCTCATAAGCTCAATAGCTTCTGGCAAGTGTTCAGAAATCACTCCAGTAAGAAAGCAAAGTTGTTCTTTATGTGCAATCGAAACAGGAATGTATTCAAGAGCCTCTTCTTTGAATTCAATAATGACTTGCTTAACAAACTCTTTATCAAAAGCCGTAACTGATGTGCTTGATGCTAGTAAGTTGCCGAAAACCTCAAATAAATCAGCTTTAGATGCTAGTCCAACATTTGATAACTTAACGATGTTATCGTTAAGAGAAAATTCAACAGTTCCTTGCTTTTCACCTTCTACATTGTCGGATAATCCCTCGACTTGATGCTGGCATACAGGGCAAGCATTGAACATGGATAAGTCGAATAATTGATCATCGAAAGAACAACCGCATGGTAACTTGACCTGAAGTGAAGTAGGTTTGGCATTTAAGCCGAAGATGTGGCTAAAAATCACTCCAGCTCGGTTATCATGGTAAGAACGATCTTGAGCTGTATAAGGGAAGTTGGCGTGAAGAGTCACAAAATTATTAAGATCACCTTTTGCTTCAGAAAGCGTATAGATAAGTGACTTAGCTTCTTCAATCAAAGATTCTTCTGAAAGCTGTTTTAACGAAAGCTTTAAATGTGCTGACATGACGTAACCTAGACGCAGCATCTCTGTGTCTATCTCATCAAAAATCTCTTTAGCGATTTCAGCGCTCACAGGGTTGGAAGATGATTCGCTCTTTACATAGTACGCACTACGCTTTGAAAGCATTATTGATTGTAAGTGTTGAAAGTTCGAATTATCTTGATTTTCTGTTTGCACATGAGTTTTCATGAAGAATCCTTTAGATTGACTAGATTTTATTTAATTTAATTAGCCATTAATCATAACGTTATGAGAATTATTAATCAATATAAAAAGTTAAAATGTAAGCACGTATTCTAAGGATAGCTGAGACTCACTCATACTCTTTTGATACATACCCTTTTTTGATCCGAATGCGTCAAAATCCTTTACGACCTTAATCCCAAAATTTATAGTTGAATGCTCTGAGATCGGTTGGGTTGTATTGAATGAAATTTGAGACATCATTACGGGAACGCCTGTCTTTTCAATTACCAAAGCATTGTTCGCAAGAAGATTTCTCATGGATTCATCAGTTTTAAATGATAGTACCGCGCCCACACCCATAGACAGACTGGTTCTTTCATCAAACTGAATCTTTCTATTCAGAAAATACTGCTGATATTGCTTAGCGTTTTGAGTTCCTTGCAAATCATCACCGCCGAAATCTATAAGTCTCGATACCACTTCAATCTCGAAGAATGACATTTTTAAAAATCGACATACCGTGTTTTGCTCACTGAACATTGAAATTTTCATATCCACAATGTCATAACTTTTCATGAGATCATCGGCAATTTTAGAAAAATTGAATGGATCTGACGGTTCGACTCCTGTCCTATCCATTGCATTCGCTCTTGCACAACCGAGCATTAAAATCATACAGATTAGTAATGAGTATCGCATTCAGCATTTCCCTTACAGATCAAAAAACCCTGGCTTAATAGCCAAGGTTTTCTTAATACCTAAAAATTAGGATTTGTCTTTGGACTCTTTCTTAGCTTGTTGAGCAACATGCTTTTTAACATCATCCATCATTTGAAGTGCTTTCTTAGCACCAACGCGCTTAGCCATAGTTAAACCCTTACTTTAATTGATTAATTTTTTTGTCATTGGTATTGCTTACCAACAACCAAAATATTAATATAAATAAAAACAAAGTCAAGCACTATTTACTTTAAAAGCAATAACTGTATAATAAGCACTCAAAGAGAATGAAACATGATTTTTTTCAATGCAATTTTCAGCATAGTGATAGCTATAGGCTGTTACTTTCAATTCGTACCTTACTACTTAGCTGGTGTCCTTGCCTTCCTGCTTGTTTACTACGCCTCTGAATATGTGAACGGACTAAGACTAAAGTTTTCTGATAATGAAACTGATTCGAAAAACGACCGAAGAGTAATCGAGATAACGAACTACGATAAAAATCGTTCGATGAATAATGCAATTAAACGTAGTGTAATAATCTCAATCACTTCTTTAATACCGCTCCTAAGTGCATTCTATGTTGCGAATACTGCGAATCAAGGAATAGCAGTTATTGCTGTCGGCTCATTTGTGTCGCTGATCATGTATGGAACATTTATCAGTTCCATAGTAAGAGCTTCAATTCAAAGTAACCTATACGACGATCTACACACGGCAGCAGTGAGAAAACAAAGAGAGCTAGACGAGATAAAAAATCCGTCTAAATACAAAGCTGTAGATCTCAGTAAAGATTCAAAAGTTGAAAGTTCAGTTTCTCACTTGATTGAAATTTCTTCACAGAACACTTCAAAATTAGATACTATAATTTCAGCCTTAGAGAAAGGCACAATCAGAAAACTATAAGCGCAAAAGGTAAGATAAAGTGGATAAAAGAAATGAAAGAAATCTGAGTTTAAGAATTGTTTTACTTGTCACAGCTTTCTGTGCTTTTAGTGCGTTAGGCTTCTCATTTTTTAAAGATGTAAAAACGGCTCAATACGAACAAAGGCAAGCTCAGTTTCAAAAGACTGATAGCATGAAAGAGATCGCTAAAAAAGAGTTTGAAAGGATTGGAACTGTCGAGCAATCATATGTTTACACCTATAAAGATTTTGATTCTGGTATCACTAGAGACTCAGTACATATTGTTAGGAATTTAACCCTTGTTTTAGTTAGCAATAATAAATCTTTTGTTCTGGATAGGGAGATACCCTTAATTAAGCCTGGTTCTAGCGTCTGGAAAGGCTCCAAAGAAGGAATTGATTACTTATGTGTCGGTGATAAAAACGTTGTTTGTTCCACTTTAAATCCAAAAGATTTAATGTTCGCATACTAATTTATAGCTACAAAACAAAAACTCGCTTAGTAGGCACAAGGTATTTACTTGTGCCTGTTTTTATATATAATAAGGAAAGCTTTAAGGAGGCAGTATGAGTGATTTTGTTCATTCTTTCTCTCTAGACTCAGTTTTGAACAATCACCTTCAAGAATTTCCTCTACTAGCGGAATTTGAAAGTACCGTTCAAGACAGTCGTTGGCATAGTGAAGGTAATGTGAAAATTCACACAGACCTAGTTATCCAAGAGATGAAAAAACTAATTTTAAAAAATCCGCAACTTTCTGAGTCTGAACAAAAAATTCTTCTTTGGTCAGCAGCTTTGCACGACTACGCGAAGCCAATCACAACTCATGAAAGAGAAATCAATGGCGAGATTCGCGTTGTAGCGCCAAAGCACGAGCAGATTGGTGCATCATTATTATTTTCATGCAAAAAGCCACATGAGCTTACATATGAAGAATGGTTGGTCATCATCAAGCTAGTTGGATTCCACCAGCAAGCAAAGTTATTGGTGATCCGAAATGAAGACTACCGTTCATACATTCGCCTATTTAGAGAGGTAAAATCTCTCGACCTGCTTTATTACTTAGCAATGGCAGATATCTTAGGTAGAGACTGTGAAGACAAACAAGAGCAACTTGACTATGTTGAGTTTTTCAAACTCAACTATCTAGACTACAATCTTGGTGGTTACTTCAAAGATTATGAGCTAAAGCAAAAAGAAAAAGTTGCTAAATTAATTCATAAGCCAAGTCAAAACCCTGAGCATATTAGTATCAGAGGTATTTCAAACATTATTGATGGCAACATCTATATGATTGAAGAGTCTCTAAGTAAACCTTATGCTCACATGGGCTATCCAATTGTAGATGTTTTGGTTGGTGTGGCTAGCTCTGGCAAATCTACATACACAAAAACAGTACCTGAATGCCCTGTCATTAGTATGGACAACATTAGAGCTAGGTTTAAACACATTGACTCACAAGATGTGAACAATGAAGTGTTAAGAATTGCACTAGAGGAACTAAAGGATCACTTGAGAAGTGGAAATCATGTAATTTGGGATGCAACAAACTACAGATATGACTTTAGGAGCAAGGTTACTGAACTAGCGTTTAAGTACAAAGCTTATGTTCGATTTTTTGTTTTCATCAAAGATAAAGCGCAACTTCACATTGATAACAAAAGCCGTAAAAAACGAGTTATCCCTGAGGTTATTGAAAATCAGTGTTCAAAGTTTGAATTGCCAATTGAAGATGAAGCTCATAAAGTAAACTGGTTACATAATGGAGTGCTTATTGATGTGTGAATCAGAACTGCCTACAAAAGAGAATCCAATTATCCTTCATAGGTTGAAGTGCTTTAACTGTAAGGAAAGTCCGAAGTATTTTTATGACACAACTTGGGGCGAAAACTGCTCTTCAGAATGTTCTAAAGAGTCTCCATGCGAAGGATGTCTATTAGATAGAGATCATCCTCATGTAGTGGTGCATGACCCAATTTCATGCCCTTATGGGTTTGAGTCACATGACACAACAAAGAAACTAGCTATTGAAGGATGGAAGCAAGCAAACAATCCTCATAGAGGCAGGAAATAGACATTGAGGGCGTATTTTATTAATATAAATTAAATAACTTACGCCCTGGTTTTTATATGAAATTCGAACACGCCAAAAAGTTAATTCAACATATAACTCACTCTAAAAAGAGTGATAGGTTTACAAGTGAAGATTTCTTTACCTTGTTCCCTGAACTTGTAGAACTTAGCCAAAAGTCATATACCCCAACTCGTTTGTATAGAGTTCTAATGTTAGAGAGCGATAGTGACTTAAATGGGTTTGGGGTTGATTCATTATCACACAATATTTCTAGCTGCTTGAATATAGCTAACTCAATGCCTTCCATCGTTTTCACAAAGGACTCTACGATTTCTTTAGATGCGCACCTTTTTTCCTTTAATGTGCCAAAAGATAGAATTCTGATTGACTTCGATACTTGCCTTCCTTTGATAGAGGATAAACTGAAAAAGTGCTTAAACCACAAGGTTTATGATAAGCATGGTAGTCCAGTAAGTATCAAGAAAGCTATTGAGCAATATAGAAATAATGACGAGAGAGAAGTGATTGCTGATATTTCAGGATTAGAGTTTACTCGAACTAAAGTTTCTAACCAATTATACTCGATGAATTTGATAGCTAGAGATTTCGAGAATCTTAAGGAAAGCACACTTTACTACAATAACCTTGATACATTCCAAAAAAATCTTTTCCCAATAATGAGTAAAATAGATCAGAAAAAATTTCATGTATGGAAGGATAGACTTTTGATTCCTGAAGAAAAGCCAATAAAAAATAAAAGCAGTACTCCAAAAGGATGGGTGCCAGCATTTTAATCAAAAAGCCAGCTTATAGCTGGCTTTTTCGTTTCGATAAAAGTTAGTACTTTCTTTTTGCTGTGAAAGTATCAAGTTTTGAAAGCTTTGACATGCACGTATTGTAGATGTCTTCCCTAATAGCTGATTGAGGACTTAGACCCGCTTCAATCAGAGATTCTCTTGCTAGATTGAAACAAACAGATGCTACATGATCAGACTTAATTGCATAGTATGTATCAGCTCTTTCCATTTCGTAAGTTGCAGACTGAACGTTTAACGAGATTGTAGCCAAAACTACCATTAGGACTTTATTCACTTTCATTACTTTTACCTATTTTTTGATTTCTTAATTGACTCTATTATACATATATTGAACTCAGAGTCAATATGCAGTTTTTAGGCAAAATAAAGCCCACTATCAAGCGGGCTTTTTTCGGAAAATATTGTTATAAATCAATGACTTAGCCTAAAAAGGAATGTCGTCATCAAAGTCCATTGGTGGCTCATTGAATTGCTGCTGCGGAGCATGTTGCTGTTGCGGAGCATGTTGCTGTTGCGGAGCATGTTGCTGTTGCGGAGCATGTTGCTGCTGTGGAGCATGTTGCTGCTGTGGAGCATGTTGCTGCTGTGGAGCATATTGCTGCTGTGGAGCATGTTGTTGCGGAGCAGCGTATTGTTGAGGTTGACCATTATCTTGCGGGAAGCCCTGATCGCTCGGCTGAGAGAATTGTTGAGGTGCATCATAAGATTGGTGCTGACCTTGTGCAGGTTGACCCTGGTGCTGACCTTGTGCAGGTTGACCTTGGTGCTGACCTTGTGCAGGTTGACCCTGAGCAGGCTGACCTTGTGGGCGACCACCAAGCATTTGCATTACGCCTTGGTATCCTTGAACAACTACTTCAGTTGTGTAGCGATCTTGACCTTGCTGATCTTGCCATTTACGAGTTTGAAGTTGACCTTCGACGTATACTTGAGAACCTTTTTTCAGGTATTGAGCTGCTACATCAGCCAGAACGCCAAACAGTGACACGCGGTGCCATTCAGTTTTCTCACGTTGCTCGCCTGTCGCTTTATCACGCCATGACTCAGAAGTAGCGATAGTTATGTTAGCTACATTACCACCATTCGGCATAGCACGAACTTCAGGATCGTTACCTAGATTGCCGACAAGAATGACTTTATTTATGCCACGAGATGCCATTTTTTATTCCTTAAATTATTACTATTTAATTTATTGATTAATGATTCTTGATTATTATACAGCATAAAAACTTAGCGGCAAAATCTTTTTGAAAGTTTTACCAATTTATGTAATGCTCCGTAATCAATAGCCCGAACTATAACACTAGGTTTAATCAAATGAAAAGTAAATTTATAGACTTAATTAAAAACAAACAGTTATTTGGATATTTTTTAATCGCAATTTCTTTGGGATCAGAAGCTTTAGCTCTCTTCATACAGTATGGTTTAGGATATCAGCCATGTTCTTTGTGTGTGTTGATGAGAAGCGCTGTAGCTCTTATGGGTATAGCAGGGTTAGTTCAAATTGTTTTACCTGATGGGAAGATTGACTGGTTCAAGAAGCCTCTTGTTTTCCTATCATCTGTAGCTTCAATCTACTGGATGCTTAGCTTTACTTATGAAGGTCTAATGATTGAAAAAGGCAAAATGATCGCAACTTGTTCAACATCATCACCATTCCCAAGCTTCCTTCCTCTGGACTCTATTTTTCCTTTTGTATTTCAGCCTCATGGTATTTGCGGGGTTTCACCAACCCTGTTTGCTGACATCACACTGATGGAACTAAGTTTGTTTGGATTTATTGTAGTGGCATTACTAATGGCATTGCACTTCACATTCAATTTAATTAAGAAATAAAAAAAGGGCGGTTTGTACCGCCCTTTTACTTTATTTGATGATATTCAAAATGTCTGCTTTTGACAGCTTAATGTTTACGCTTGAGTCTTCCAATAGTTTTTTAACTTCTTCGATAAAGTGATTCTTTAGATTTCTTTTCGAGATTTTAGTCTTTTTAACCATATCTAAAACAGTATCACCCACAAGCAATTCTTCAACTTGTTTTGATTTTTCATAAAGTTTATCAATTAATGAAAGATGCTTACTGACTGATTTTTCACCATCTTCAAAGCTTCGTTTAAGCGTTAAAGTAAGATAGTGCTTATCTAATAAGATATCAAACATAATAATTGCTTGCTTAATATCGATACCGATATCAAAACTTTCTGAGAATTGCTTCAAATCCGAAACAAGAGAATCTTTAATATCTTTTTGTTTAAGCTTCAGATCTTTGTAGTATGCATTAAGCTCTTGAGATGATTTTAGCTTATCCTTTTCCTCTAACAAGTATTTGAATTTTGCTGCGAACATTGCCATCTCATCAATAAAATGAGGAATTACGTTTTCATTACTTGCTAGGATGATAGAAGACTTAATGTCATTCACCGTACTACCGAAGGAAGATTGTAGTTTATATACTGGATCTGCCATAACCGAAATTTTTCTAAGCTTCTTATCATCATTAATTTTCGTCATTACAGACGGTGGATACACATCGATGAAGTCAAGCATAGCTTTGACGGTTTTATGGAAGTATGAATTTTCGATTTTTGATTGATTTGATTTTGTAATTTCAGCGTACTTTTTCATGATTTCACTTTAATTATTTAAGGGCTGAAAATCAGCCCAGTTTCAATAACACGTCTCTTAGCTTGTTGATGGCTTTTGACTCCGACTCACTTAAATTGAATCGGTTAGGTTCTTTACTAAACATAACGATGATTCGCTTTACTTCATCTCGTATCTGAGGGGTAATTTTTTCTAGCCTATCTTTAAGAGGCACCCATCTTTTTGAAGTCAAAATTTTTGCTAGTGCTTCCTTAATCATAACTTCTGACTGAATCTTATCCTTGATGAATTCTTTATCACCTAAGTACAAGTCAGCTATGGTGTATGATTGACGCTTTAACACCGTGTGTAATGCGTAGACAGCAACATCAATGCTTTTTCTGAAGTCTCCAGGAGTATAATCCTCAGGCATCAAATAGCCAAAGTACATTGATTGCTTAACATGATCTAGATAATCATCAGGGCTATCTAAAGAAAATAGCTGAATAAAATGATCCCTGAATGTTGAGCTTCCTGTACATCCACCAATTTCACCATAAAAAAGGATGGGTTTTGATACACCCCATTGCAAAGCAAGCTCATAATCTAGCTCACTCATCTCAGGCCAGCACAATGATAGTAGATCGTATTTGTCTTTATGGATTTCTACAAGGTTTTTGGCACAGCTCTGCTCAACTTCAGTTACAGGTTTGTATGGGGTTATATCGCCAGCCAGAACCTCAACGCCGCGCTTTCTCAGTGCTTTTGCAAAGAATCCTCTTCCAGCTATTGGGTCTATAACTGAAAGATCATTAAAGAACCTTACGAATAAATCAGCTCCCTCTAAAGAAATAGGCGCGTACATTCCAATCGATTGCAATTTTTCCGAGATTAACAGCGAACGAAGTGATTGAAAATGGTTGCTAATGAAGTCTTCAGAAAGCTTCCCATCATCACTAAATCGCTTTTGTAGCTCATTCATTCCTACAAAATCACCCTGTTTTACGAATGATAGAATCTCATCAAATGAATCTAGAATTACTCCAGAATCAATCTTATCAATCAACTGCTGTACATTTTCAGGTATCATTTAGCCTCCAGGATGTTGTTTGTAGTATACATGCATAGCATTAAGAGTCAACAATATTGATAACTATCATCTTTAATGGTATAAAGGTTGAAACAAATTAAAAGAGACTATCGAATGAAGAAAAAGATCATCATGCTCGATTTTGATCGAACGATCAGCCTAAACGTGTCCCTGTTCAAGTCGGTTATGAAAATTTTTAAAGATTCAGGTTTCGACATCATGATTTGTACTGCGCGTTCAGTTCACAGCGGTAATGATGACATCTTTGAGCACTTTCCAGAGGATATTGTTATCTTTTGTGAAGGGATGCAAAAGGAAGATTTCATTTTGCAGCATACAAGCATTTCGTTGGACGATATTGCCTTTTGGATTGATGATGATTGCTCTTCTGTGACACGCATTGAGGAAATTAGACGCCTATCTGAAACCGACCTTTAAAAAAACGATTTTGAATGAAAATCTTTACATGGAAAAATCCAATCTATATAATTAAATAGTTGTATATAAATAATGAGAACAAAAATGAAAACGTCAAAAGAATATGGCTCTCCCCATATGGAGACACCACAAGCTGAATGCCTACAGTCAGAATTCCTCTCAAAGATCTCTGACTTTGATGCTATTGAAACTTTCGAAACTCCAATCTTCTTATCCAGTCGAATATCCAGTTTATCTACTATAAGACGTAGGTAAGCTTCTCTGTGCGCATCTCTGCGCAATATTAAACAAATTTTGTATTAGCTTTCCTTTGTGACTATGTGATTTTTATAGTCCGATGATTGCATCTTAATCAAAAATCGTCTTAATTGGCGAGGGCTTTTATCGCCCATAGAAAACTGGCATAAGTGCATGATTTAATTGGATTTTTTTTAATTTAGTTGTTGACAGGCACTTCATATTCCCCATATACTGTAATCAACAAGAGGGCGAGAGCCTTCTGGTCTGGGGGTATAGCTCAGCGGATTTAGAGTGTCGGTCTACGAAACCGAAGGTCACAGGTT
>JBLWTJ010000007.1:0-14632 GCA_048270185.1 Bacteriovoracaceae bacterium | reverse complement strand
GCAAGCTACGCGGTAAAAGTTAAAGACGCACAAATACCAAAAATGGAAAATTTTCATGTTAGTGTGTTTTCACCCGATGATTTGTTAAGCAAGATAAAAGAAAGCATCACTCTACCTAAGCACAAGAAGTACTTTGTAGAAAGAGGTGAAGGAACGGAAGTTATTGATGATTTTTACGACTTGGAAAAAGGAATTCTTGATAAATTATCCTTTAAACAGATCAAATCAATAACACATCAACGCGACAATGGTAATTTCGATAAGCCAGGAACTGAATTGACAATGTAATTAAAAGCCCTAGATGGGCTTTTTTAAGGTGCAAAATGATAACCATTAAGAAATACGGAAAAGCATTCACAAGCAAAGATGTTGAAAACTTAACGAAACATTTTAATGCTCTATTTAACAATAATATTGATATTGGAATTTCTTTCCATGAAAAGGATGACAAGCCATATCATGCCATGACTCATATATACAATGATGATAATAGATTTAAGAGAGACTTTATAAACAGTGAATATTCTAGTGAATCTATTATAGATGCTATTCAAATTTCTATCGAATCCCATTTGAAATATAGCTCTTGCAAACACAGCGATCTGAAACCGCACATAACAAAAGAAGGTGTCCTCGTTACAAATGGTGTATTGGAGTGCTCAGAATGCGGAATGCTTACTCTTCCTTCAGTAGAAGATAGAAGTTCAGAGAGAAGAACAATACTTCTGTCCGCATTTGGAAGAGCTAAGGAGAGATACTATACGACATCATTTAACTGGAGTGGTATTTCTATACAGGGAGGTGATAACGGAGTTGTTATTTCAGCCTCTAAAGGTAAATCTTATGCTACTTCATTTTTCGAAGCGTTCCCCACCATACACAATGTTAAGACATTCATTAGAGGCGAAGGCTCTACCTTGGTTGAAGCTGAACAGGATGCATACGAAAAGTTAAATAAAAAAATGAAATGCAAAGAGCATGATTGGGTAAGAAATGATGGTCGAGTTGAAAGAAAAGATGGATATGCGACTTGTACAAAGTGCGCCTTATCTGGTCATGCTCTTGAACCTACTACCCAATGTACTATATGTAAATCACCAGCAAAATTAACGAATCTCGATAAGTTTTATTGTGATGCTCATTACAACGAGCTTTCTTTTGATGAGCTATATGAAAATGATGTTAAGTTCAATACAGAAAGGTATGAAGATCCCGATTCGATAATATCCATAGAAACAGAAGACGAACTTAAAAGTGAAAACTTCGAGAGCTATTTGAGCAATAAATTTTACGTGCTGCTGAGAGATCAGTCCTTACAATCAGGAACCATGCTTTCTAAAGAAGAGTCATTTTATCTCACAAGAACCTTTATTCAGATCGTCAAAAAACACATATACGAAATAAAAGGTTATGCAAACTTTAAAGAAATACCTGATATTAGTAGTCGAGAATTCAAAAACAACATGAAATTCTTAGAGAAAAATATGGTTGAATATTTCAATAAAAAATCAAAAAACGATGAAACGGCATTTGCAACTTTGTTCCTTGGTTGGGTAAAATTTGCTGGAATCAAGAATTGAGGAATATAAAGTGATAACGATAGAAAATGGGCTAACATCAGATTACCCTATAACCAAACACGCCTTGTCAGTAATTCAGGAACAAGTTAACAAAAACCATAAAACAACTGAACGAATTAAGGTTGTCATTAATAATGATGACTTAAAGCTGGTTGAAGCGAGCATTCGATATGCCTCAGAGAATGATAGTAAAATTCCAGATTTTTGGGTTTCTAGTGAAAAGAATTTAATCTTGAGTCAAGCTGTTGAAGATGTTTTGTTTAAATACAAAAAATTTAGAAACTGTGATCACGAAAAGTTTGTACCTGCGATTTCGCAGGAGGGGCGAATCTTTTCTGATGGTACTTGCACATGCTCAAATTGTGGCATTACAACTACAGCGGGCTTTGGTGAGAAAATTGGCACTACCAATACATTTAAAGTTAACCTAGCATCAAGAAAGTACGAAACCAGGTATGATTGGGGAAAAACACACCTTCAAGCTGGCGAAAGCGGTATCGTTATATCAAGAGGAAAAGGTTCTTATATGACAGCGTTTTTTGAGGCATTCCCGAAGGTTAGCGGATTTGGAACTTTCATTCGTGGAGAAGGTAAAGATATCGATGAAGCTGAGAAGAATGCATGGGAAAAATTTCAGAAGCAACTAGCATGTGTGGAACATCACTGGAATAGAAAAGTGCATGGTAGCGTAAGAACAGACGGTTATGCTCAGTGTGAATGTTGTGGTTTACGAGCCACTGCTCTAGAACCAACAACCAAGTGCAGCAAATGTGAAAAAAATACAGCTAGAGAGTTTGGTGATGGGTTTTTATGTGATGATCACTTCTACGAGTTAACTTTCCAAGATTTCTTAAATGAAGAAAATCGGATCACTTTAGAATGGGATGATGAACTGAAGACAGAGAAGGAAAATCAGAACCAGAAGTTTGAAAATTTTGTTCGTGCTCATTTTATGGTCTCGCTTAAGGATGCGTTTATTGCTAGCAATTACAGAGATGATAAGATAGATGATAAATTAATGAGATTTTCGATTCACTATTACAACCAGTTCAAGAGACATGTGTTTGGAACGAGACCGTTTGAATACCTTCAAACAGTACCAGATACTGATAATCCCGATTTGATATCTAATTTGAAAATAATGCAAGACAATGTAAGTGACATTGTCAAACAAGTTATGGATAAAGAGGAAAAGATCAGCTTCGAGCGACTTATCAATGGTCTGACTCCAATGCCTGGTTACATAAAACCTAAAGATAAGGCTTGATGTTGTTTTTTATTTGTTTTATTATTTTGTCAATCCATTAAATTTAGAGAAAACATGTATTATCTAAAAGACATCTTCTAGTAATAGTTACTCACTAGGAGATATAAGATGGCAAATCGTCAACACACTGAGTTTTTTTGCAACCGCCCAGAAGCAAGAAAGAAATCGTATTTTGTTTATGAAGAACGAGTTACTAGTTTTTATGAATATGATGAAGATTTAGCTACTGGAGATATCGAAATTGACAAAGTTCTTTTTCGAAATTACAGCTACACTAACCACTTGGGCTTTAATCGCTCATATGGAAGAAAGCGTTCAGCTAAAGGCGTAATGCAAGATTTAAGAACCAGACTGGGTCATGCGTTAGACTACCCTGAGTACAACTTCAAGCGTAAGAGAGTTTGTAAGTCATACTGGGATATTGCCGATGGAGACAGCTATGCATACAAGCTCCAAAATAACTGGAAAGGCAACAGTAAAAGAAAACACCAGTGGATTGCGAAATAAAAAAACCGAGCCTGGCTCGGTTTTTTATTTATTCATTAAACTAAGTATCTCAGTGCATTTGTGTGAATTGACACTTCTTCACCATAGATCTCTTGAAGAGCAACATCTTTAACAGACAATCCATTTGTAGCTAGCAATGAATCAAATCGCGATTTAAGTTGTCTATCTTCAATGAGCATTTTTACAAATTCCGATACATTATTGAAGAAAGTACATTTATCTTCCTTAACAAGTTCAAACTTGTAATCCTCTATTCTGACTGGAATAAAGTTTCCATGTGAAGACATACCCGAATAAGGATCTTGTATAGCTTGTGCTTTTAAGAAAAATGTCTCAACACCCACCTGAACTGCAAACACAAACTTTGTTTCTTTTCTAACCTTAAACTTTTCCATTTCTTTACCATATTTATCTGAAGTATAAACTAAAAGTATTTTCCATAATTTGGGGTTTTATTTCAATATTTTTTGCTATAATACCGATGATTAGCTAAGAAATTTATCGACAACTTTTAGTAAAAATGCAATCCAGCCAAATCCTAAAATGGCTGAAATTAGAACATAAAATGCGAGTAATTTCCTTACATACAAAGTTTTGAAATTCATTAGTATGTATGATGTAAGAATTGCATTCAAAATGATTGCTGAGAATGACACACCTATTGGTATGCTTTGAAGTAAAACTGTCACTTTAATAACCAATATCATTATTTAAACTAAGATTAACAAAATGAATGAACCGCATAAAGTAATTGCTAAACAATACTTACAGAAAATCAAAGCATTCAAAACCTACGAGTGCAATCCAGAAGACCCTATGAGTAATAGTCACCTGTCATGGATGCTTCATGTAATTAGTTGTGAAATTTATGACCCTGCACAAGAATCAGAAACCAAAATGAATCGTTGGCTTGGGTATGTACAAGGGGTAATGGTTGCGAAAGGAATGATCCAGGTCAATGAAGAAAGAGACAGAACTAGAGCTATTTTCAACGGCAAATAAAAACTAAGAAAAATCTCATAAATAAAATTAATGGCTCTTAAAACCAATTTCGTCCAGATGTCTTTGTAGAAAGAAAAACTCTGAAAAATGCTCAAAAAGCCCTAAATCTAAAGAGTTTATCTCAGATTTTTTCGTTCTTATTTTTAAGATGTCATAAAAAGTGAACAGCGAGCCTGAATCAATCATATTGAAATCGGAAATATACATGTTTTTTATAAATTCTATTGCTTTAACCTCAGCACTAGGAAGCCCGTCAAGTTCCGCTGCAAGTATTTTTCTAAGTTTCACACTTGTTTCTACATAAAGATTGAATTCACATTCATAATCTTCATCGTTTATGAATTTTTCAGTATCTGGCTTTAGTTCAACAAAACCATTTTCAAAATTAAAGACTCTTTCAAAAGTGGCTTCTTTAATGTTCTCTATAAATCTAAGATTTTGATCAATAATCTCAAATTCTATTAATGTATTGTTTGGAGTTCCAGTAGCGTACAAAACCTTACATTCCATATGAAAAATAAATAGATTGCATAACTCTACAGAAAGCTTTCCGTAGCGCTCAAGAAGCTTTGCCAAAGAATACCAATTCGCATGATTTCTGTTCATTTTTCATTCCAATTCATAATTGATTTGGGTAACATACTATCAATATTAATTAATTGAGTAAATAAAAATGGGAAGTCTAGTAGATAACTCTAAAAAGAAAGTTCCATGCTTCATAGATGAATTTAGCTATTCAAAATCAGAGCAATCTGCATACTATAGAATGCGAATGCTGCTAACACTTACTAGCAACGGCTGGAATGTTGGAGAGGCATTCAATGACCGCTATATGACCATCGTTGGTGGAAATTGCGCTTATTTAACGATGGAAAAAGACGGACAAACTCACACTAGTTATTCTGAGAGAGAGTCATCCATCTTTGATTCTGTTGAAAATATCTCATATTCGGCAAAAGAAGCTGAAAATATTCCTGCTCTTCACAGTTGCTTAGCAAGATTAAGAGAAAGAGAATCAGAATACGAGAAACATAAAGAAACACATTGATATTGGAGAAACATAGTTTCTCCTTTTATCTGACAAACCGAGGCTCATTTGACAGTGTTATGTCAAACTCTGAGGTAATAACGATTTGGTCTTCGCTAAATACTATGTAGCTATCTATACCTGAATCTTCTACCTCATTTTTATAAATGATGCCATCAACGCCCATATCGAGGAATATTCTCTTTAGCTGAGAGTACTTTTCCTCTAGATTCGTCTGTGACATGATTTTATCAACCTGAGATGAATCTAATTTTGCCTCTCTAGCAATATCTAAAGGAGACCAAACACCAAGATCACTCATCCTAATGGGGTTCCGTAAAATCAAGTTTGCACGTTTAACAGCGGATTCTTTCACAAACTTGGCAGCACAAGATGCAACAAAGCGATCTTCTGTGGAAAGTATTTCTGCTCCATTAGCTAAAACATTGAATTGAGGCTTTTTACCAATATTAACAAGCATGGTTTTATACTTTTCAGTTATTGGAAGATTGATGTAGCTATCAATCTCATGCTTAAGTTCTTCATCTGACAATGAATTAATAACGTCTACTATTCCTGGCTTTGGGTGTTGTAGTCTTGGTATGATTATAGCTTTAGCTTTAACCCTTAGGTCTGTAGAATTTTCGTCGCCTGCTCTTATCCCAAATGGACTTTCAGAAGAAAACTCTTCTCTTTCAATTGATACATCCATTCTTGGAATGCTTTTTAGCCGCTTCAACGCGGCTGACTTTGTTCCAAAATGAAAACCAATATCAGATGAGTGCTCAAAGCTAGTGAAGAATTCATTAGTTCCGTGGTACACATTTCTAATATTCGCTAACTTACAATTTTCCTTCCATTTTTCAATGTAGTCATTGGCTATATTAGATAGGTTACAATATATTATAGGGTTATCAGTATTACCACCTGCTAGAAGATCATATCCCATGTCTTTAGCAAGCTCCTTTACTTCCTCTGATACCGCATTTTTTATGAATAAAACTTTTGGCGCTGTCACTTTATATCTCCAGTTTTGCATGTATGCATTATACCACACCTAATTAAGTCACGGTAAAGCATTTACCTTAATTCTTAATAGTGTATTATGTGATAAAGAAAAACATCAAAAGGAAATTAAAATGAAATCTGTATATATACATAGTAAGTTGTCAGAAGATAACGACTCTAAGCTATTAAATAGGTTCTTTTCATCAAACAACAAAAATAAGCTAGAGAAGATAGATAGTGCAGAAAATTCTATTTATGTCTATAGCAAAACTCCAGAATCAAAATACAGGGCTATTTCGTATGCGGTATCAAAGTCGTATTCAAAGCAACTAGATGCGCACTTTATTCTAGATTTTGACACAGATACTGACTTATTGTTTTCAGTTGCATTAGCAGCGTCAAGAAACTGTTCTGACCCTAAGAATGTATATGTGTTTGATCATGCAATAAGCGCCCCCTCTAAATCCCATAAAGTAAACATATCACCTTATGTATCATTTACTTCATTATTGCGTTCCGATAAATACTCAAAAACGACCAATCAATGGCTAGACTCATTTAATTCTTTACAAAGTGAGTTCCCTTGGCTTCTATCTGAGAATGAAGAAATTACGGATGTCGAGAAAATTGAGATATTCAAAAATTATTTAGTTCTCAAAAGTGAAAATTTATCATCTTCATACTTTAATGAAAGCAATGAATCATGGGGTGATACTTTAAATGAATCTAAATCAATATATTTAATACGAATGCCTTCATCACTAGAGAATCATGAAAGAAGAGATTTTATTAATCCAATGATTATTAACTTGATTGAAAGATTATCTAGAGTTAATGATTTGAAGATTGGATTAACTATTTATGGTTTTGAGAGAGTTAGAAACCTACATTTAGAAAAGTCAATAATTGATCTTCAGATTCAATCAAAAACATTTATTGAGTGTGATGTTGTATTAAGTGATGAGGAATATAATCCAAGATTTTGTGATAGATTGATGGCAATCAGCCCAGAAATACTTCTCGATAAAGTTGATGAGGTTCGTTTTATTAAAAATCTTAACGTACCATATTTATTCACACATAATTCTATTGTAAAGCTCGATAAAAACGACAATGACACGGAAGATTCAATGTATGATAAGAGCAAGATTAAAGAGTCAAAACTTCCTATATATGACCCTAGTAATGCATATCTCAAGCTATTGACACCTATAGATCAGAATGAAGTAATTGAACTATAAATTGAAGCCTTTAACCTGATGGTTAAAGGCTTTTTTATTAACAATGTAATTCAACTAGCTCATTCCATTCTGGATCACCATCAAACCAACCATTACCATCAAGTCCTAGCCCTGCCATATCTAGTTCATACAATATCTTACATGAAGAAATTTTGATTGCTTCCTCATCATCCAAGGATATCAGTTCGGATAAGTCTGTAGGGTTATCTGCCCATCCGTTTCCATAAACAGATAAACCTTCATCTTCCAAAAGTTCATAAATTTTTTCGCTTATGACCTCTTTAGGCAGGTTATCTTCCGAGCTTTTTTTGATTAAATTTTCAACTTTACTTCTTAGACTCATCTTTATTAATCCTTGCGGTTACATCTTTGTATTTAACACAATATTTAACACCTGTTACTTTTTCGATCCATTGACCAACTTCTTCAGTACAGACTGGCGTATAAGCTGTTCTTCTATCCGCTTCTTTAAGTGGTTTAGAACCCTCATTGAGTTCCACACTCCAAACAATAGCTTGATTTATTCCTATTAACTCTTCATTTGAATTATATACAGCGCCTCCAGACATTCCAGCCCAAACGGGTGCATTTGTTAATCCAACTGTACAGTTATTTACAGTCAAGTATTGTAAGAACTCTCCCTCGCTTTTAGCGGGGATAGCCAAAAAGCTTCCATACCCTTTGTGTGTAACTTTCTCTTCTTCATTCACTAGTTTGAATTTTACTGGAGTGTCAATTTCGCCTTTATCCTTAATTAAAGCAATATCGCACAACGGGTGTTCATATACATCATCAAACATTATAAAAAATGCGTTATGTTTTGCTGTCAGAAGCCAGTTTTCATCAATTCTTACTGCACTACCTTGCATTGCTAATACACCTGGCACACCCAAAAACTTAAGATCAACATTATCCATTTCTGTAGTTGGTGTAACTAAGCCATTACCTGCACAGCCTGTAAGCATAACACTTGAAATGAGAGGTATAGTATTTATTACATTTCTTATTCTTTTATTAATTTTCATAACCAGACTTTTTATTGTTTATTTTTAATCCGATTATATTCGTAAAATATCATATTAAAAGCTTTTTCTTGTTATTTTTTAATCGCTTAAATATTATCTAGATAATATCCTTTCATGCTTTTAACTGAACCCTTTATTTTCAACAAGTTATTTGGTAAGTTAGAATTCTAAATAAAAAAATGAGCTAAACAATGCGACGAAAACGTAAAAAGAACTATCCTCTTTCAGGTGGTTATTATATTAATAAAGAAAATGATTCTCAGTTTAAGGTCAGAACCGTACTCTTCCACAAGCTATATGGTGTGTTTATCGACAACAACAAGATCCGCATAGAAGAAACGCTAACTGACGGAACCATCGACCACGTTGGTGAATTTACAACTTCAGATTTTCTCAATCAGCTAACACCTTCAATCCCAATTGAGTCTTCCTTCAATAATCCTCAAATTACAATGGCAGTACACCTTGCTATTCATGGAATCCTGAGCGGTAAAGACTCACCTGAACGCATTGATGGTTGGGTATGAAAAAGCCGCTCTAAGAGCGGCTCAAATCCAATAGCTTACGCTTTTTCATTGTAGAGCTTTCTTGATATTCCATCGGGAAACTGAGAAAGGAAAATAGACTCTTCTTCAGCAACTTTACATAACCCAAGCTCATGCTGAGTACTGAGGAACTCATCAGGATCGTACTTTAAAACGTGTGTTAACGGTGTATAGTGGTATGACTTTTCACCCTTAATTATGCCAACAGCATGAGTTCTTTCAATATTCATATCCTGAACATCCACCACCGCAACTTGAGGAAGAAATTGTCTGTTGTGAGCATGGTCATTGAACTCAATTTTGAATTCATGTCCTTTATTGATGCTCTGTACGTGGTAAACAACAATGTCCTTTCGTGTAAACATTAAGTCTGAAAGGCTTAGATACGAACTTTCTAGATGTACGAGTGTTCCATACGCATAACGTAAATCTGGATTATTCAACCTAATCGTTATCGAACGATTTTTCTCATCAATATTTGAGACCAAAAAAAGGTTAGGAATCTCATAATTGTCTGCATAATTAATGATTTCTTCTGAGGCTTCTTTTAGACGTTCAATAGATTCGTCAACAGCGGGATACCAGGATATCATTTCGATATACTTCAGGATTTCACCTTTAGCACTGTTATCAATTTCCCCAAGTAGCGTTCTCTTGATCGAGTCCCTAATGTTGCGCCATTCTGAATTGGATTCCGCACAAAAACAGTCCATGAAAATTGGGGTTTCATGCTTTTTAGCATCAGTACTCAAATCGTTGAACGATCCAAATTTCAAGCCAACAGCAATACGATCTTGCAGCTCATTTAACTTTAGGGTTAACAATGGTTCATATTGATGAAATTTGATTGCTTTTCGAAGTAGTTGAATACCACGTTTCAATGCAGGGATTTGAGAAGTTGAGTAGGATTTACGCATTTCAATACCTTTTAGCTATGCGCGGCATTTTGATTTATACAGTTGCTAAGGAAACCGAAAGCCGCTAAATAAAAGATATAAAACGACCATTTAATGAACTTTGTATTCGCTATCATTTACTGACACCTTAACGCTAGACTTGTTCTAAAGCCTGTGATCATAATATAATGTAACAATCAAAAGTCAACACAAAGAAAGAATAAAATGAATGAAATCAAGAGGATTATTGATGAATTTGGGAATAACCAATCAATTTCATTAAGAAAATTAGAGTTAATCTTATACTTATATGATTGGTATTCATGCTTAAAAAACGGGGTTAAGCGCACCGATATTGAGTGGGAATATGAGCATGGAAGTATTAAATCAAACCTAAAAGATGTATTACTTCGAAGTTGTTTAGGCGCTCAATTCACTATTAGGATTTACTCCGAATTGAGTAAGCTTGGTACAGTCTCATATGTAGAACTTGGAACTAGCGAAAACACTGCTGAATTTGACAACGTTCTTTATTATTTGTCGCAAAAATTAAAACACGCATTATTCAATGATATTGTTCATCTTGTAGAAAGTTCATACCCACTAAACTCCCCAACAATATATAAGAAGTTAAATCTACCCTTGTTGGCATCAGAGTTTAAAGAGACTATCAAGCCTGCATAGAGCAGGCTTGTTATATCAAAAATGTGAAATTAGTGTTCTTGTCCGCATGGGCAAGAGTACCATTCTGCTTTATCTGGAGTTATATGAGGCTCAACTTCCATCTTGTCTGAAAGGAACATTGCTGCTTCGATGATACTGCCTGCTACTGAAGGTTTATGTTCAACTGCATAATCACCATGAGCTGCTACTGCGGCTTTATAAGATGGCAAGTGTGTCCAGAGATCGTATCCAGCATTCTCCTGACGATCAATGTCTTTTGCCAAATCAGAAAATAATTTCTTAGCTTCCTGACCACATTCGGCAAGTCTTTTAACAGTATCTACATTTTTCATTATGTAATCCTTAGCAACTTTTAAGTTCAGGAGGGAGATTCGCTATGACAGCTTGTTCTCTTCCATGTACGGTGCTCAGATCAAACTTCGGTCTTTTTGAAAGCTCCGCAATTTGATCCTGTTGAATACAGTACAGCTCTGCAAGCTCTTTTACAATATCCTCAAGATTTTCTGATTTCAATTGACAATTCAATGAGTTGTCTTCAGCTCTTGAGATCGTTATTTTGTCTGTGTTTAAAACTATGCTCTGTGATTTTGCGATTGTAATTGAAGACATTTATTACCCCTTAATTATTTATGCTTTCTACGTTTTTTAGTTCCTGGTCTTGTTTTGAACGATTTACCATCAAAACCTTTTGCATCTCTCAAGTGCTCATCTGCAATTTGAATAATTTCTTCCTGAGTTGAACCTAGAACTCCACAGCAAAACATCTCAATCTCTTGGTAAGCCTGCTGAGGGTAAAATTGCTTTTGGAATTGTAGTAATCTCAGGTTTGTATTGGTTTCAATATTCAATGAGCATGACTGAAAATTATAGTTAATTCGATGTACTTTTAGGTATGGCGTATTGTAGTTTACAAGCAATTGGCGATAAAAATCACTATCATTTGTAGGTTTAAAAGCATTGAAAATTCGCTCAATGATGTCAAACCAATATGCTTGACCATAATCTGCGTCCTTGAAAGCGCCTAGATTGCTCATATTGGTGATAAATCGCTTTGCCGATACAGCATCGTAAAAGGTTAGATAAGGCATTTCTCGCTCTGATTTAACGCCATTTAGCGACATGTATTCAATGACCTTTTCTAATCCAGTTCTAGTAGTATTGAATTGATGGAATGCTTCACTACAGAATGTGATTAAAGGGTAATTCTTTCCACAAAAAATCAAAACTCCAACTTCAATAAATGGATCTGAGTATCTAGTACCCCAAGTATTACGTCTTGAGATGTCGCGGAAAATTTTCCTAAGTTCCTTTGCTTCAAGTTGCAGTAACTTGTCGATAACTTCAATCGCTGACTCTTCCTGTAGCAGGTGCGTTTTCTTATTGCGTGCAAAGACGTAGTTATCATCTGACTGACCAAAAGCTGTACAAGAATCGTAATAATCACTATCTTTCGAAATAATTTTCATTTTTACATTCCTTATTTATTGTTCTTATTATACACAGCAAACACCAGTCGTCAATTTGTTTTACAAATAAAAACCCTCTTGTTTTAAGAGGGTTTGATGCTTAATTCTCTATCTTAAAAGGAACTTTTAGAGACTTTGCTGTTTGAGCAACATGAGAAAGCGGAGTTCCATTTCTCACTATGATTGCAGAAGCGTTCATGCAATCCATCATATATGAGATAGGTATAAAATCATCTTTAATCACTGCCTTTGCCTGATCATTTTCTGAAAGCATTAAGAACTCATCAACAGAATATGTTTCACCAGAAAATGAACCTTCTACTACGACTATCATTTCATTCATATTATTAGTTTCAGTGGTATCTTCAATGAAGATTTTTTCATCCAGTTGTGAAATTGTACTACCAGCTACTCGACTAATATCTGTAAACTCTGAGCAAAGTTCATTTCTCAGCCTAATCAAAGCAATAGATACGATTAAGTGCAATACATCTTTATATGTTGTTGAACTCAAGTTACTATTTTCTGTACTTACTTGTACAGGCTTATCAGCGAGATCATATCCTGGCAATTCACCAAACTTAGAAACCGCACTGGTAACGCAATTCAGTATGATACTGTCGCGAACTGTTTCAAAGAGTATGCTGCTACCACTAAAGTACAAAGTTATGATTGGATCAATAATCTGTTTAATCAAATTAACCTTAGCATTTATTGTGATCGAGTTAGATAGGTCAATTTCAGACAATTCTTTAGTGATCGCGACAAGACGGGTTTGTGTCGCAATATAGCTTAAACTTTGGTTAGGCTCGATAACCTTAAGCATGGACATGCTTCCCTTTGCCAAGACAATCCTACCTTCACTCAGGCTGCTCAATACAGATGCTCCTAAAATAGAAGAACTCTCATTAAATACAACAGAGTATCGACCATTCAATGCATTACGCGTCTGTTCGTGAGAATATTCTACACATTGATGTCTAACTTGAAAAATCTCAATTTTTCCAAATCTGGTAATGCCAAATTCAACTATTACTGGAACACCTTCAATAGCTTCGATTTCTTTCAGTTTTTTGAGTAATCTAGCCTTTGTAATTTTTGAATCTGACCAATTCTTGCAGTTACCTTCCCTATCTATTTCATAGTAAGAGCTAGAAGTTCCCAGCGTAACCGAATCATTAGCGCCCAAGGATATGCCAACTAACCCTATGTTCGTACCAATTGACTGCATTACACCTTTCAGTGTTGTCTCCACATATGGAACGAGCCAGAATTGGATATCATCTTGCTTTAGCAAGATGTTTGCATCCTTAATAGCGGCTTCATAGACTTGCATTGCGTCTTCTTTTCCGCTAATCAAGTAACTTTCAAATTTTCCAGAAACGTCCATTTCTTCTTTAGTTAAATGATTAGATCTCAACAGATATTTTTTGTTTTTTACATGTCGAAGTAAGTCCTCCTTGTTTTCAATTATCCAGCCAGCTTTACAGTTTGTAAGATGCTTTACTGTTAAAAAATATTTCTCACCTATACGAGCCTTATCTTCTTTAATTTTCTTACAGCTAAATGCAATGACAAGAACACCACCTATTGAATAGAATGAAAGCACGTAATTAATCATACTACTTACACTTATGAAGCTATAAGCTAGCCAGTACGCGATCAGAGAAAATATCGCATATTTGCACTTATCTGTGGTCACATAAATGTACGTTGCTAACAGTGGTGCAGCAAATAACACACCAAAAATCTCTAAATCTATCAACTTAGGATTCAAGTGGAAAAAGTTGACAAGAATGTATGAAATTACAATAAAACCAATACTTGATGTTTTAGAAATATTTCCGTTTTTAGAGACCGATAAAGCACCAAAAATCAGGCTAACAACTATCAACGCATAAATATTAATCTCTCTGTCTTTATCTAAAAACTCATAGTTTATAACTGATAGTAGTTTAGTTAACGGTTGAAGAATATTGTCATCGTAACTAGCTATATGCTCACCATTTATAACTGACCTTTCAAATGCTCCAAAGTACATAGAGTAATGGTAAGTGAATCCTTTGAATTTAAATCCGTTGTCAGCAAGATTCTTAGCTAAAAGTTTTCCTAATAATGAACTGAACAGATCATGCGAGGCTATAACCAATTTATCATTTTTGTATCTTTTCAATGGTTCAAGGTTAACTAGCAAAGAACCATTTAAACTGAAAATGTTTAGTTTCGATGCGTTGATAGAATTGTCTCTACCCATTGTGTCAACGCATTGCTCAGTAAAACAAATGTAAGTAAAATAATCAAAATTGCTATAGCTTCTAGCATGAATCTCTATAGGTGAATAATATCTATTTTCATTTATATGTGATTTCGTTACAACAGGGTCA
>JBLWTJ010000006.1:0-15187 GCA_048270185.1 Bacteriovoracaceae bacterium | reverse complement strand
ATCGAAGAAGATTTTAGTGACAGAGCGATAAATGAAGTCAGAGAATCATATAGAGACCGTCACTGGATGTATCTAGTAGACGCATTGTTATCCAGTCTTTTTCTGTCTAATCTCAATGTTTTTAAGATGTACCTTGAAGAATTTCAAGGAAGAGAGGTGTCAGATAAGGTTAGAACTGAGGTCTATAGAGAAATTCTAGCTGTATCTCTAATGCAGCACAATAAAGAGATAAAACCAGAAGCAATTTCCATATTTAGTGAAACCACTGGAATTTCAGTTAAGGAATTTGTGTTAAAGCATGATCTTACTGTCTATGAAATTAACAATATTGAACGATCTCCACTGCAAGCCTTACTGGATTATTCAAACAATCCATTCTTTGAGGATGTGTGTTTAGCTTATAGACAAAGTGTGGACTTACACGATATTTTTTCTTTTTTAAACTCGCGCCAAGAGACCACCCATATGGCTACTTGGTTATTGAGTGATTTTGATTGTAGGAAATTTATCATTTCGCTTAGTGAAAGAGACTGTGATTTTTACGATAATTGTTCATACCTCCTGCTCTATTTAACTCTATCAAACAAATATCAGTGGAAAACTGATGATATTTCAGATGCAATAAATTATAAGAGTTATGAAAACTTATCACTAATTGATAATTACTTAGTTATTGATGATGAATTAGATTTTTTGAGTAAGTTAGCCAATTCATTGATGAATGATCTTTATTTGTATTTGTCACCAAGCATGATTGATTATTCTAAGAGTGATGAATACATATTGGAAAAGACTAGCAAGTTAATCGAAGAATATTATGATGCTTCTGAAATGCATAAAACATTAAATTTAACGCTTACAATGCTAAACATTAGAAAGCGAAAAGGAAGGATTCAATCAATAATTGACTCTTGGCTAAAAGGAAATAACTTCCCGAAAGTGTTCTTAGATCGAATCACTGATTTCGAACAAATAGCAAAGTTTTTAAAAATAATTCATGTGGATTTCGATATCGTAAAATTTCAAGAGCTTGTTAATGAGAACCTAGTGACACCTTCAATCGAGGGTGAAGTAGAATCTCTTTTTTCTATCAATGAAAATCAAAGAATTAAGCCTTTAGAAGATGTTGGTTTTTAAGTTTTTAGGTCTGATTAATAGTCAGACCTTGTAAATTGAAATAAATAAAAGGAATAAAAATGTACACTTTAGTAGAGAATTCCCGTGATGTTAGCGAAACTCTGAAGATTTGGTTGGATTCGCTTATACGTATCAAATTGTCAGATAATCAAGAAGCAGAGTTAGATACACAAATAGAAAACCTAACAAAGTCGATTACCTGTAAGCATCATGTTCTGACAGAAAACAATGAGTTAGGATTTGACGCGAACGTAATCAACTTTATGCTAAAAGAGCGCGAACAACAAATTCAGGAGAAAAATGAGAAAAATCTTGAATTATACCAAAAATACAAAGGAATTATGGATGAACTTCCTACGTATATTACTATGCATGAAAATGGTAGCTTAGCTTTTGATGGTCAAGCTCATTCAATACTTGCTCGTCATATAAATGATAAGGATGTTTATTGTAGATATGAGGGGTTTCTTAATAATGAAGAACTATTCGATCTGATCTTAAGTAATTATGAGTTTGTTTCTTGCGATTACTACCCAATAACTGATATGCGTGAATATTCAGGTTCTGATGAATTTGGTTCAAAAGAGTCATGCATACAGAGTTTTAAGGAGAACTCTTATAAATATACTGACTCCTTCTCGTTTTCAACATGCGATCTGCCAGATACTAGAGGGTACGGTCATAGCGTAGAATTTTTATTACGTAGAATATCAGATTCAGTGAGTAAGCCAGGAGAGCAAGGATATTCATCAGAATTGCATCAGTTCAATGATGTGAAATCATCAAAAGCTCTAATTCATAATATGCACACTGGTCATTTTTACTTCAAATATGACGGAGAAACTAATCCAAAAGAAAATCCAGAGAAGTGGATTACCTATATTGATGCTTTAGATGAAGTTAAAAAATATGATCGAAAAAAAATCTTCCTATTTAATGACTCACACTACGATTTAATGCTTAAGTTGTTATTGTCTTCTGACTTAGATGTGACGATTATTGATGAAAAAGATGTGATGGCTTCCAAGCTGATTTCTCAACTTGATTGCTCAGTTCATGTCAATTTTCAGACATCAAACTTTTCTAATATTAACTTTAGCTTAGGAGAATTAATTTTCGGTGAGTTTGTTGAGCAGGTTCCTGACATTAGAAAGTTTATTAAAAATCCACAAATACATGGCTATTCACTTCAAGGAATGAGATCGGGAGTAGTTTCTAAAAAACTTGTGCGTTTATATGGAATAAGAGATTATAAAATTCCTGAAATGGTGTCGGTAGTTAAAAGTTACAAAGATTTTCGTGCAGAAGCTATTCATACGAAAGAAGTAAAACTTTCTGATATTGATGAGAATTTCTCTGTTGTGAAGGATAAGGAAGAGAACTCTCAAGGAGGTCACTTTCTCTCCTTCAGTAAGAAAGATTAACATTAAAGGCTGCTATGAATAGCAGCCTTTTTTATTACTCTTCAACACTCATTCATCGCTCGTTACATACAACCATATCCATTAAAATGTCATATTGTTTTTGTTTGAAAAACAATCTAATGTCATTTAAAATTGATAAAACAATTAATAATAAAGAGTTTAGGATGACAAGCTTAGGAATTTTTCTTGCGTTATTTGTCGCAACGTGTGGCGCACACATGCAAAACTTAGTTGCAGTAAAGAATATTGATGCTCAATTAGGATGGGTTTCATATTGTAAAGTAGCACTCATGTGCTTGCCTATCAGTGTTGTAGTATCAGTCGGTTTTGCATATTACTACACGAACGGAGTAAAAGCCTTTCCCTATCTTCTTCTATCATTGGTGGCTTTGGGTAGTTCCATCATTTTTAGCTTCATAATTAATCAATTCATTTTGCACCAAAGAAGTTTTAATCAACTTGAGTTTATTGGTGTGATTTTTATTATATTTGGTGTAGGATTAACTCTTTACTCTAAGTCTTAATTAGGTATAGTATGAACAAGATTAGATTGGTTACTTCAAACTTAAACAAATTAAAAGAGTTTATAAGGTTATCTGGTGGTCTAGATGTTGACATTCAGCATGGTGAAGACCTTAAAGAAGTGAAATCAGAGGACTCAATTGAAGTTGCGATTTACAAATCGCTTGAAGCTGGCGAAGGCGCGATAGTCGAAGATACAATCTTAAAAGTTAACGGCGAAGAAATTACGGATATCCGTTACAGACTATCAGAGCTTAGTCAGATCGCAGATTCAAGTGATTGTAAGCTTGAGTGGATTACAACGTTAGCTCTTCATAATGGTTATAGTGTTGCTTTGTATCAAGGGGTTACACACGGAACGTTTAAAGACATTAAGGATGTTCCCAATGATGCATTTGGATTTGATCCTTTCTTTGTTCCTAATGGAGTCAGTAAGACTCTTTATGAGCTTGAGAAGGATGGATGCAAAGATGATTTCTCTGCTCGAAAGACTGCCATCCAAAATCTAATCTTAGATAAAAAAATAAAAGAAGTTGAAATTAATAGTATTCCACCTTGGAAGGGTGAGTATCAATCGTGAGGTTTTATGCGCAAAGTATATTTAGTAGGTGGCGCTGTCAGAGATACATTATTAGGTATTGAGCCTAAAGATAGAGATTTCGCAGTAACTGGTGCTAGTGTTGAAGACATGCTCAATGATGGTTTTGTTAATGTGGGTAAAGCCTTTCCAGTTTTTCTCAAAGATGGCTGTGAGTATGCGCTTGCTCGTACCGAGAAGAAATCAGGTACTGGCTATCATGGCTTCATCCCTAGCACTTCTCCAGAAATCTCTATCGAGCAAGATCTCTTTAGACGTGACCTTACTATTAATGCCATTGCGCAAGATTTAGAAACTGGCGAATTAATTGATCCATATGGCGGGAAGAAAGATATCGAGGCTAGATTACTACGCCACGTATCCACGGCTTTTACCGAAGATCCTTTAAGGGTGCTAAGGGTTGCAAGGTTCCTAGCAAGATATGCGCATCTGGGCTTCACTGTAGCTCCTGAAACGCTATACATGATGAAGAAGGTAGTCAGCTCTGGTGAATTGACAACAATCTCTCCAGAGCGTATCTGGAGCGAGATTAAGGGGGCATTAGAAACCCAATCCCCACACAAGTTCTTTCTGGTTCTGAAGAAAGTTGGTGCTTTAAAAGAGATCTTGCCAGAAGTTGATCGGTTGTTCGGTGTAAGACAAAGACGCGAGTATCATCCAGAGGTTGATACAGGTATTCATGTTATGATGGCTCTTCAGCAATCTGTAAAGCTAACTACCTGTTCAGTTACTCGATTTGGTGTGCTAGTTCACGATTTAGGTAAGGGGCTAACACCGAAGGATATTCTTCCAAGACATCACATGCACGAGATTAGAGGTGTTCCTTTAGTTGATGATATTTGTGACAGATTGAGGGTGCCGAAGAAATACAGAACATTTGGTAAAATTGCTTCTGAATTTCACACTCACTCACATGAAGCTTTCTTAAGAAGTCCTTCAACATTTATCAAATTTTTCTATGCTATTGATGCAATCCGAAATCCTAAGAACTTGGAGATGTTGGCTATCTGCGGTGAAGCGGATTCTCGTGGTAGAACGGGATTCGAAGAAGAATCTTACCCGCAAAGAGATTACCTAATGCAGGTGTTAAAGCTGGCAAAAAAGGCGGATCTTTCGAAGATTGATAAGAAATCTAAACATGTGGAGCAGCAAGTTTTAGAGGCTAGAATTAGAGCGATTAAACCTTTTGTTTCCGAAAATAAAATCACTCAAAAGAAGAATCAACCTACAGACAGAAAGCCAAAATAGAAAAAACGCTAGAACAATGTTCTAGCGTTTTATTTTAACGAGAAAGCGATGCTGAAGGTTCAGAGGTTCTGTTGTACACTTCTTCAAAGTGATCGACAGTCTTTAGTATTTCTTTGGCTTTATCGTCACTATAATGACCATCACCTTTTGAACCTAAGCCGATTACAAGCTCTCTGATTCCATTAAAGTCACGACACCACTGATTGATGGTTCCGCAGTTTTTATCAAGAAGGTCTAATGGTGCAAAGACATCTTTATGCTGACTAAAGATTTTAACAGCCAAATCTTTACATGTGTCTCTGTTTTTTGAATCAATTGCATCTTGCAAGTAGCGTTCAAATTGAGCGTCAGTTAACCCGTCAACGGTACATAGACCACCTCCATCAGCAGCATTAAGCATAATTGATGGTTTACCTCCTAGCTGCCCTCTAAAGTCAGGGCTTGTTTGGCTCCAAATTAGTTTGATAGCTTTCTGTCTGCTGAGTGATTCTTTAGTAACTTTCATATTTATCTCTCAATGAATTTTTAATTATTATATCACTGCATAGCTTGTTTGGAGTAGCTATTTGAAAATATTTCGCAAACTTTTTTCAGCTACAATCTGTACAGTCAAAACTATCATTATTATACCCAGAGAATAACCATGAGTCATTATAGTGTGTATAATAATAAAAACATTAAACTTATATTTTTATGTGGTAAAATTATTTAAGAATAATATAAAAAAAGAATGTCAAAAATGTTAGATCCTAAGTCGATTGAAAATTTAAAAGCCATTTCCTCTGTCAATCCTTCACTATTAGTAAATCATTATTCTGATGACCTAAGGTTATGTGTAACTCTCTATATTGATAAAAAGAATCAATATTCAGACTTTGAAACTATTGGTCAAGTATCTGTTGAACGATCTGATGAAAAGATTGACGGAAAATCAGTATATTTCGTAACTGATACTACAGGAGCTTATCCTGGATTTGGTTCACTGCTATATCAATCACTGATGATTGAGCTTTCTAAGATTGATGGTGGAGCCTTATTGATTAGCGATAGAGAAAATGTTACTCAAAGCGCGTTAGGTTTATACAAAAAAATGGAATCTTCCAAAGATTTTGATTTCATAGTTATAGATAAATCTTCATCGAATTATTCAGATGAATTTATGCATGAAGATAGTGATAAATCCGAAATTCTAAATAAAGCATATTTCTGGAAAGGTGCTGAATTAGATCTCAAGTACCACGATATATTAATAAGTAATCACAGAAAGAAAAACCTTACATTAGACCAAATGGAATCTATTGTTGAGGATGGAGATCTATTGGGTGAATGGGTAGAGATTAATCTGGATGAACTGATTGAATTAAGAGATAGAGGATTTGATGATCTTAAAAGCTTCAAAATAACCGAACCTGAAATGGAGTACTAAGCTTTGTTAGATTTAAGTGAAAACCTCTCTATAAAGGGAGGTTTTCGTCAATTAGAAGATTAAATCTTGTCTAAAAATCTGATCATGCTTAACATGCCAAATCTGGGTTTAGTATGATCATTGCTCACAATAATCCAGGTTTCTGTGCTTGGATAAAAATCAATGATATGGTTTTCTTTTCTGATCCGAAAATGGAATTCTGCTAAACATGTAGGGATGTAACCAGCTTCAGTAACTAATTTTAAGTTTTTTCGTTTCAGGTTTTGTTTGTATAGTGGGTCATATGGACGCACTTCCAATTCTTTATCGCTCATAATTGCAGGGTTTCCTACATTGTATTCTTATACGGTTATATTGATTTTCTTTATTTTATTACTTGGAAAAAATAACTGACTGAATCAATGGAATCTTCCAAATAACTCAATCAATTATCTTTAATTTAACACCAAGAAACTTAAATTGAAAGGGTTGATTCTTTCGATATTTTTGCGTTTCTTTCATTGAATTCGTCTAAGTGGATTTCAATGCAATCACCAGGGAAAGAGATGTATCTTGCGATCATATCTTCAATTCTTAGGTCTTCAGAAGGGATATCTAGCACTCCTTCATTTTGCATGTCTTCCTCTAATCTATCATCGTAAATACCTGAATTGAATTTACTGTTGTTAGATAGTGTTCTAGCTATGTATTCTGAAGAAATCATCAGCCCAGAGTAGTCACCTACGTAAGCGCCAAGCTTATGCTTAATCTGAAAATCGATATTCTGCAATTGATCTTCAGAGCAATGTTTAGGGTTTTCAACTCTAAATGAAATTTGATATGGGCTAGCATCGCTTTCTAAACAAATCCATTTAGAGTATTCTTCATCGCCTAACTTCATAACAGATTTAGCAATGATGTCTTGGATCTCTTCTGATCGTACATCATCCTTTATCTTTAGTTTGATATCTGACTGGATAACATCAGCTTGATTGACGATATCATCTGGACTTAAACCAAACTCTTCATAGTCAATTTTACCATCGCGAAGATTAAGGATGCTAAGCGGTTCACCGCTAATGTACATCGTATCAGATACCTTATCCCCTTTGACTAATCTAACCTGATAGTCAGTTGGGTTTACAATGCTTCCATCCTTTCTGTCTTGCTTAACCTCAATAACTACTCCATCGCTAAGCTCAATATTGGCAATATCATAGTTGTTCATGAGTGTTATTGGCGTAGGGAGTTCGTCTTTTACTGCTTCATATTTCCCAATCACCTCTTCAAAGGTTTTTCCACTGCAAATAAGTCCATACTCATTTTTGCTTTTGTAATAATGAACTTCATATAAAGGAACACCATTTTCTGAATAGCAATTGCAAAAAACATTTGGATTGTCTGGAGACATCAAAACATTGTAGTAATCGCTTTTATCTTTTGCTTTCAAATCAACAAGAGCGAAATACGTTGCTGTGTCAAAATCATCAGATTCACTGGTCTCTATCCAGTTTCCGAAAAAATCGTTTTTTACGCATAGAAAAGTCATATTGTTTAGGCGTTCGCCCGACTGAATTTGCTTAGCATCAAACAGGTTATTAAGTCTATTCAATACCGCAGAATCTTCTTTAGCCTTGATAAATGCTTCAGCAATAACACTCACCGTAGCCTTATTTACCCCATAAGTCACACCATTTACTGTGAAGGTCGATTCAGCTTCATTTATTTCAAATGGATTATTTATAAGGTTCTTGTTTTGTTCGATAATTTCAAAATTATTCATTTTTTAAGCTCATTTTGTTTTTTATTATTTTATCAAACAATTCGTTTTCAATGAACAAAATTAATCAAATTAATAATTAACATAGTGATTGTTAAAAAAATGGTGTTCTTACCTAATAGTTTAACATTTCCTATAATGATCATTTTTTTTAGTTTAGATCTTGTACAACAGACTTTCCTTGATATAATTTGCAGATAAAAATCATTAGTCAATAAAAAAGTCAAGGAATATTAATGAGTAAAAGAATAATAGCGTTAGCGATAGCTTCGATAGCATCATCAGCCACTGTGCAGGCTGAAGACCAGAACTTTACTGCCTCGCTTGAGATTATGGCTCCCATTTCGATCCAGGTCGTTAGAAACCTTGAGTTCGAATCCACCTTTGTTGGTCACAATGAACCAATTGTGACATCACCAAATTCTGCTAAAGCTGCTGTTTTTGCCGCGCAGGGTGCAGCAGGGTGGGAAGCTAGAGGTTATGTTGTTCAAAACAGTATCATCATGACAACGGGTAACGGACAAAATCATACGTTAATGATCCCAGTAGATAGATTCTCCTATGGCGGTGATATGGACTACAACGGTAGAACCCAATTCGACCATTTAGGTAAAATTGATAATCTTAGAGTTGGTGCTACAGCGCATGTTACGAATCATAACGTGAAAGGATTCTACCAAGGCACTGCCACTTTTAGACTTTGCTATCTTTAAGAAAAACGTCCTTGAGACAAGGGCGTTAAACATCAACTTTTGTCCTTTTCTTATTGACCCACATCAATTTTGACTCGTTTCTTTGGTTATATAATCCATTTTTATTAATAAATTAAATGACCAAAGAAATGAATAACTATCAATACCATATATACCCATCAATGAGGTGTTCGCTTTCATGCCAGCACTGTTTTATTGATAAGAGCCTGATAAATTCAAAGGAAACCATGACCGAGGATCAATTCAAGATCGTCGCAGATAAGTTTTCCAGTCATTTCAAGGATTCAAAAGCTCAGTTTGCTGAGATTACGATTATTGGTGGCGAACCTACGTTAATCCCAAGTGATTTCTATCATGAAGTAATCCCATACCTAAGACAACGCTTCGAAGAAACAGGTAAGGGGTTTATGGTTTCGATAGTAACGAACTTACTTCACCTGCCGAATCTGGAAAGAATGAGGGATTTATTTGACCTTGTGGTTACGAGTTATGAACCAGCGAGATTCACCTCAGCAAATATGGTCGCAAGCATTGATCGTAAAAAAGAAACGTGGGAAAAGAATCTCAATATCTATCTTGAATCTGGTAAGCCTTTGTCCATATCTTTAGCTACAACACAAGATGTCATTGACGCAGGTACTGATTTACTAGACAAGTTCCTAGATAAAGGAATTAGATTTATTCAGCTAAATACCATAGTCCCTGAAGGAAAGATTATCGAGAATGAATTCGGCAACGAATTCTATGAAAGCCATGTCTCCGTTAGAACGGACGACCTGTCGATCCCGCTAAGAAATAGAAGAAAAATCGTAATTGAGAACGCAAAAATCATTCCTGACTTTAAGAGTGAAGCTGAATACCTCATTGCTGTTACTGAATGGCTCTATAAAAAGAGAATGGATGGGATTGATGTAAATATCTATCCAGTAAATAGCTTTATTAGTGGGGTTGTTTACAACCATGAGATTGATGATATCTCGTGTTGTATCAACAAAGGTATGAATGTTCGTTTCGATGGTGCCATAACTGGGTGTGCTTCGGAAATTGGCAGTAAAAATATGCTTAGCTATGGAAATATCTATAAAGACAATGTGCAAGATATTGCGAACTCAGAAGCCAAGGAAATGCATAGCTCTATGGGGAGTCGTCTTGATAAAGAATGTCGTAAGTGTGAGTTTTTAAGTAACTGCTACGGCTCTTGTATGTTGAGGGCTAGATTCTGGAATGCGAAAGGCGATAAGGCTAACTGTCATGGTCTTAAGCCATTTATGGAGTACATCAGAAACCATCAAGAACGTCTATCGGTACTTTTGAATGATGAACACTAATCAAGATATAAAAATCGCTCAATACTATTTTTATCCAACCATGAACTGCTCCTTATCATGCGACCATTGCTTCATTGAAGAGGCTATGCGACATGATAAAACAAGAATGAGCGTAGAGCAGTTCAAAATCGTAGTAGATAAATACGCGGAACATTTTGTTAATTCTAACATTCAAAATGCTGAAATGACCATCATGGGGGGTGAACCAACACTGGTTGATGCCGAATTTTACCAAGAAGTTATCCCTTACATTCGTAGAAAGTTTGATTTTGAAAAGACAGGAAAGTACGCCTTCATTACTCTGATGACCAATTTTATGCATCTTTCCAAGCTTGAAAAAATTGCGGACTTATTCGACTTTATTGCCACCAGCTATGAGCCAAATAGGTTTGATGAAAGAAAGTTTAAGGTTTGGGAACAAAACATAAAGGATTGGGTTGCTCGTGGTAAGCGCGTTGTGTTGTCTTTTACAACTACGCCTGATGTTATGGATAAAGGCGTTGAGCTTTTTGACTATTTCTATGACATTGGAGTTAGAAACTTTCAGATTAATAACGCGGTGCCTGGTGGTAGCTATCTTGAACACTCTATGTCCAAAGATGACTATGCAGTATATCTTTCTGATAAGAACGCTGAACACCTAAAGTTTTCGAGAAAAAGGAAACGATACAGTATTTCAAAAAACATGCATATGGGGTTTCAGGCTGAGTCTGACTACTATGTTCTGATTACAGAATGGCTTCTAAACAAATCCAAAGAAGATGGGGGGTTACGGGTGGATCCTATTCATGGAATGATAGCAGACCTTCTTCATGACCAAGAGCTAGGGGATATAGCCTGTGGTTCTGGTAAGGGTTTCTCAACAAGAACGGATGGGTTAGTCACTGGCTGCGCTGCGGAAATTGGTAACTCGACCCCTCTTTCCTTTGGAAATATTTTCGAAGACAGTATTGTTGATATAGAAAATTCACCAGTAAGAACTCAGCAACTTTTTGCTAACGAGCGCTTACCTAAAACATGCTTAGCTTGTGAATTTGTTGATAATTGCAAAGGTGGATGTCAACAAAGGTCAAGGTTATGGGATCCCAAAAGTGGCTTAGAATGTCACGGATTAAAGTCGTTCCTTAGCTACATACAAAGTAATAATGAAAAATTAAAACGGATTTCAGATGAGCGTTAACGATCTTAAATATGAAAAAATTCCTAAAGGCACACAAAGATATGAGTATCTTTCTAAGGCAGTGCCTTACGGGGGGCATTTGGAGCCTACTAAATTAAGACCACCACTTTATGAAGTTAAACCTGACGTGCTAATCGTATCAGACGATTTCGAATTACTATTGTGCGCTCTGCTTAAGTATTTAAAAAAGGGTAAGTCAGTATACTTTCATCCAGTGATTCGGGATGGATTTTTATCCCAAAGCAATGACAGGCTTTGCTCGTTGATGAGCCAGTTGTTCACATTAAGCAGCGATGTGAGGACTCACTCACTTATGCTTCCACCTAATGCTTCACTCTTTAAAGTAGAAAACGAATTGTTAGGTGAGGTTTCAACGCACTACACACAGTTGTTTGATTATGGTGACTCAGATAAGTCAGCTTTAAAGGATCCTAGAGTAGTGCATTACATGCATTTCATAAACCTTATGTTTAGGCAAGAAAAAATGATTTGGTTCAATGAACTTCCTGGCTCATGGATCAGCCCATTATGGTCTAAAAGAATCATCACACCACATTTAACTCATTGGATTGTAAATGATGAAAAGTAGTACTTATACCATTCAGTTTAGAATGACTAAAAAATGCAATGCTCAATGTTCGTATTGTATAGCTCCACATTCATCAAACAGTAGAATGAGTGAGGATGATTTCAAGCGCTCAATTGATTACCTAGTGAATACTTACTTACCCTCAATAGGTTCAAAATCGGGAGATTACGTAGACCTAGAGTACGTTGGAGGTGAGATTTCACTCCTTCCTAGTCAGATGTTTATAAGCTGTATTGATTATGCCAGGGCGGTCTTTGAAAGGTCGGGATACAATTTTAAAGACGGTGCGCAAAGTAATTTTGTGGGGAATACCGAGAAGCTAAAGGAACTATGGGACAAGTTTGAAGGAAGAATGACTACATCAGTAGACCACTTTACTGATCAGAGAAGGTTTAAAGGAACTTCAGAGAATTACAGGAAAAGATTTGAAGTTAATGTAGTCGATGTATGTAAAAGTATTCCAACGGGTTCTGTATACGTTCTGGATTTGAATGGTCTGCAAAATGCAGTAAAGGAAGCAAAAAAGGCTTTAAGTGAAGGTTATGCGATTGGTCTCTATCCAGCATACGAAGCGAACAATCCAGTTGATATTGCTCCCCTTGATAAAATGGCGAAGGCTCTGATAGAGATAATGGATGAATGGGTTCTAAACTATGACACTCCTATAGAACCTCTTGGTCATATTCTTAGAATGGTTTTAGATGAAGACACGAAGCTGTGTGGTACAGGGGATTCTTGCCCTTTTGCTTATGGTTGTTCGTCAAAATCAATATGCGTTGAACCAAATGGTGATTTGTATGTTTGCATGGATATGGCGGAAACAAAGCGTCATAAGCTTGGAAACGCAGTTGAGGGAGTCGCTGACTTCAAGCTAGTTCGAAAACTTTCGAAACGAGGGATTAAGTCAAATTCAAAATGTATTGACTGCAAATACCGAAACTACTGCAAAGGTGGCTGTATGAATCATGCCATGATCAATGGCGATGAGTATTCAGAAAGTTACTTTTGTGAGGTTTGGTTTGCGTTATTCGAACACTGCGAAAAATTAATTATTGCTCATGGAAAAGACAAGCTAAAGAAATGGTTTATGAGCCAAGATAAAGCAAAGTTCTATTGTTAGTAATTATATATAAATAAAGTCAAAAGTAATTGACGAATTGATGGTTTTATGCCAGAATCATTCAAAATTTATTGTGATTTTGGAGTAGAAATGGAGCTATTAGCAAAACCTGAGCTGCTTGAGAGTATGCTGGTGGAGCATGGGGAGTCCCTATCTCAAATCGACAGAGAAAACATTAAAGAGCTTATTAAGAAAGCTAAAACATTCAACCAATACCAGAAAGATATTGATGCTAAAGACTATTCAAAATCTTTCGTATTCATGAAGATTTCACCGAAAAAAGTTGAGCCTATGTATATGTATGGCTCACATGTTCCTAGTGATACAATTAATGAAATTTCAGTATGCTTTGCTAAAGCGCAGGATGGTAAGTGGGTTCCTGATGAGGATAACGTAATCCTCCGAGTAGCAATTTCTGAGCGCGGTCTGTCAGATATGACCTTTGACCGTGAGAAGTATAAAGGTGAGCCAGCAAACATCATTGAATTAAATGGTGTACCTCTACCTAAATATGAGCCAAAGCAAACAGCAAGTGGTGAGTATTTTAAGCGACTCAATGATAAGCACAGCAATATCAGAAAAGAAATTGAAGAAGCACTTGAAGAGGCAGAGCGTATCAATAGTTCTACTTGTCTTCTCAATAAGAAAGATAAAGAGAAGCTGCAAGGTTTTGCAAGAAAGGTTTATGGTTATTCCACCGATGATCATGCTTTTGATTTTGAAATCATTGCAGAAAAGTTAGAGCAGAATGCACATCATGTTCGAACAGAGATTGCGAGTTCTATCAGTAGTTCTCTTTCAAGTGTTGTTGAGCATAAAGCTATCGCTTATGCAGATGAGCAATCTTCTTTTTCTAACTCTCCATTAGCTTGTTACTACGAGTTAAATGGTCGAACAGAAAAGACTGAATCCCTGTTAAGGCTGGTGGAGAAAAGCAAAGACGTAGATTACATTGCTCAAGCAAGTAGATTGTTCGATAAACACAGTCAGAAAAAGAATCTTCGCGGTGTTAACCAGGCAATGGTAAAAATCAACAATCCATCTGGTAGTCCACACTTTTTCTTCGGGGATTCTCGAATTGTTCAAGACTACTTTACTTTCACTTGTTCGTTCTCTAGCTACTCCACTGATAGTTATGGCGACCAGTACTACGAAGCTGAAACTGATATTTTGACTTTGAGTATGACTCGATACCAAATGATGGAACTGCTTCAATCATCACTTGGTGGGAACTGGGTTAAAGGCACGTTAACACGATTCCTTGGTGAAGGACTGTCGCTAGAATTAAAGAAAGCGCCGAAGATGATCGAGGAACCTCATAAGATTGAGATTCCTGAATCTTCAGAAACCTTGATGAAACTTGCTGCTGAGTTAGATTCATTGTTGAGTAGCTCTTCTAAGTCTAAGAAGCATAAAGAAGCGATTTTGAAGAAGGTTATGGAAATCAGCAATCTTTTTGAAGTTGAGTCTAAAGACCGTAGAGAGCGCTTTGATGTTACTGCTCAAACTGTATTTAATGACTACGCTCAAATCACATCTGAGAAGATTAATGACGTACTTCTAAGGTTTGGTGAGCGCTTGGAAGACAAATCTAAAAGTTCATTGTCACAGCTCTTGATGCTCATCAACAAAAAGAGCTAAAAGTTAAAAAGAAAAGGGGGCTGAAACAGCAAGCCGCTCTCTTAAACTGTTGAAAGTTGATGGTACTTTTAAATAAAGCCCAATAAATCATAATATTACTTTGTTATTGGGCTTTTTCTGTGGGTAAGATATCTTCCTGTGAAGACGGAGAAGGCAGCGCTACAGGCTAATTCGGTTTATCTGTTTTGCACAAGTCCAACGATTCGGATTTCTTGAATTTTCCCATCCTTATCTTCTGTTAAGATTCTCTGTCCTGACAGGATCATGTCGGTGAACTCTTTCGTTAAAGCCAGTGACAGGCTAACTACACTTGCCTCAGTCCTCTGATTTAGGGTGGTTTTTAATTCTTCCAAGTTGGTAATGTCGGTTTGGGTTAGATTCATGCTAACCTTTTTCAACTCCACTTTCGTAGTCATTTCGATACCTCATAAAAATACGATATATATACAAGATATTATACACATCGCTGAGTGTAAAGGCTCTAAGTATAGATTTTTCTGTA
>JBLWTJ010000005.1:0-76135 GCA_048270185.1 Bacteriovoracaceae bacterium | reverse complement strand
TGCAGTGATGCTTGTCGTTCATCTCTCAAGGTGAAACGTAATTTATGTCTTCTCGTTTTATCTGTCAATACTCTTTTTTCTTTTTTTTTACTTTTTTTTGCATTTTTTTTAAATACCTATCATAATTTCATATATACAAGGAGATTCTCAACAATGGCTATTGGAAGGTTTGTAAGAATATCATTATTTCTATGCTTTATTTTAGGATGCAGTAAAAATACTGATCAAATTTCACAAGAAACACCATCGGACAAAAGAGTCGATGTCTTTAAAATAAAAGTAGATCGTACTGGATTATCTGAATCAGAAGGAATTATTAAGACTTCTTATGGTGTAATCACGTTTAAATTCTATCCGAAAAAGGCTCCTAATACTGTTGCACGTATTATTCAGCTCATTCAAAGTGGTTTTTATGATGGACTAACATTTCATCGTGTTATTTCTAACTTTGTTGTACAAACAGGAGATCCAACAGGCACTGGTACTGGTGGTTCAGGCAAAAAGATACAGGCTGAATTTAATAATATAAGTCATGTAGAAGGGACAATGGCCATGGCCCGAACTTTAACTGATGAAAATAGTGCCGATTCGCAATTCTATATTGCTCTAACTGCACTTCCACACTTAGATAATAAGTATACTGTATTTGGACAAGTAGTAGATGGCCTTAATATTTTAAAGAAAATAAAGAAAGGCGATAAAATTATTAGTGCTGAGTATATTGAATAATAATTTTTAAAATTTAAATATAGAGAACCTGCTTAATGCAGGTTTTTTTTTGTCTTATGAAAGTCTTAAAAACAAAATTAGAAGAATTAAATTGTTCATATCACTTTACTCGTTTTAATCACGATGAATTCATAATCATTGCAAGTAATATAACAACGAACGTAAAAGCATTAACGTTTCCTTTATATAGTATTACTAAAACTTTAATCGCTTCTTTAATTTTCAAATGTGTTGAAAACGATAGAGTAAAATTAAGCGATACACTTTCTTTTTATATTCCAAAACTAAAAAATGAATGGGTTAAAAATATAACGATAAAAAAATTACTAACTCATTATCAGGTTTAGCTGACTATGGTTATACTAACGAATACAAAGAAGCTCTCACGAGCAATCCGTCTACTCGTCTGCCGATAGAGCGTTTAATTGATATTGTTTTTGAACAAGGTAATCAAAAAACAAATGAGAATACTTTTTTCTATTCTAATATTGGTTATTATTTTAAAAAAAAATATTAGAACAAACTTTTGAACTTTCATTTGATAAAATTATTTCAAAAACATTTTATGAAAAACTAAATTTAGAAAATACTTTTTTAATTAAGAACGTAGATGAATTTAAAGATATTTTTTCCCAACTATTTCTAAAATTAAAAATCAATATCATCCGAAATGGGTGGCCCATGATTTAATTGTTTCAACACCTGAAGAAATAACAAAAATATTTTCTTATACTTTTGAGGATAGTTTTTATCAATGATGAAGATATTTATTGCTTAGTCTTTGGGAAAGATGGAATCAGTGTAAAGGATTTAATTGCTGAGCTAATTTTAGCCAAATAAAAAAAAAGCCTACAATTAAGTAGGCTTTTTTGTTTTTTATCTATTTTCCGTGTCTTTTTTTATCTTTTGTATAAATGAATGTTTTTAGAACTAATAGAGCTAGAATTAAGAATCCAATAATCCAAGGAGTTGTCGCTTGGATTTGACCATCTTTTATTGGTAATGGCTTATCAGTAGTTACACTATGTGCATTATTAGCTGTATTTGTATTAGTATTCTCTGACATAAGAGCTCCTTAAAGTTTAAACTTATCTAAACATTCCTTCTAAAATTAGTACTGTTCCGTAAACACCAGCTGAAATTGGAATCGCAGCAATAAAACGTGTCCACTTTGTTTCTTCGTTTAAGTGCATGAAGTAATATGCAACTAAGAAAGCTTTCCCTAAGGCAAGAAGGATTAAAGCTGAATCACGATAAAACTTAGCAATACTCTTGATTTCAGGGATAACTAGTTCAACGGCCGTTAGAAAAGTTAGCACGAAGAAAATAAAAATATATAATTTCTTATGTGAGTGATGTGCGCCTTCAGACATTTTAATCTCCATTTATTTTTTGATTTAATTTTTTAAATATTCTTCTTTATTAACTAATAACCCTACATCGATCATTAGCTTATTAATATCTTTCTTAGTTGAGTCGTAATAACCTCTAACTCTTCCTTCCCAATCCACAAGAACAAGCTTTTCCGAGTGAGCAATATCAAACATTGTAACTGTTTGACCGTCAACGTTGGCCTTAACCTCTTCCATTTTTCCCATCGGTACACTATATCCATCTATAATTATATCCTGCATCTGCTTTGTCGTTCCAGTTAAGAATGACCAAATATAAGGATTTGCTTGATGTTTTCTAGCATATTTGAATAATGTCTTAGGGTTATCTGTCTCAGGATCAACAGTATAAGAAACAAGAGCAACTTTCTGGCCAAGTCCTCTTACTCTTTTTTGAATCTTCTGCATTTCTGCAGTTAACCTTAAGCAACTTGATGGACATGTCGAAAAAATGAAATTTGCAATATAAACACGTCCTTTTAGCTCAGCCGATCCGTATGGTTTCCCAAAAGAATTCGTTAGCGTATACTCAGGTAGTGTTTTTAAGATTGGTAGCTCAGGTGGTAACTCTCTATTAACTGATTTTAATAAAGGTACCGAAAAGAAGTATAAAATAAATACTAACCAAAATGCTTTCTTTGAAACAAGCATTTCAATTATATTATTTGATCTTCTAATACCTAAGCTGGCCATTACTATCTCTTTCTTTAAATTACTGTTGGTTTTTAATTCGATCCATTAGCACTTTACGAGCTTCAGTATCTTTTAAGCTTTTAAGGTAGTGTACGTAGTGTGAAACTGCCCAAATTTGATCATCTGTTAGAGTTCCTTTCCAAGCGGCCATTGCAGTTCCACCAACACCTGATGCTAGACGAATTGCAATTTCTTCTACAGTTTCAGCTGAACGAATATCATTCCAAGTAAAATCTGGTGGAAGTGATTTGAATCCCCACTCTGTTTCTTGAAGTTTTACTTGGTAATCTGCTTCAGAGAAATCCCCTGTACCCATACCAGTTAGTTTTGCTAACTCATCTTTTGGTACGTAGGCTCTGTGACATGACCAGCACATTGCATCTGCGTGGTAAACTTTCTTCCCTTCTTCGATAGCTGATTCAACGTGAGCAACACCGTATGGGTTTTTACCTAGCACAACTTGCTTTCCAAGTTCTTTATCTTTTCCTTCCCAAACTTGAGGAGCAAAAGTTTTGATATACTGAACAACTTCAAACATTTGATCTTCAGTTAGATCCCATGGAAGCATTGCTGTCCCGTGAAGACCTTTTTCAAGAATTTTATAGAAGTGCTTATCATGTGGAAGAGTACCCGCTTCAACTTCACCAAATTTGAAAACACCTTTAGTAAAGTCACGTGGTGGAACTTTCATTGCTTTTGCAGCTACACCTTCACCATCGCCTTTCACACCGTGACATGGCATACAGTATTCAGTATAGATTTGCTTCCCTCTATTAAGAACATCTTTCTCAACATAGAGACCACCCGCAAATACTTTATCTTCTTTGAAATGGTTTTCTTGGCATGAAACCAAAGATAAAATTGTAAACATTGCTGTTAAAGTTAATGCCATTTTCTTCATAGCTATCCTCTTATAATACAAACATAACGATAAACATTACTAACCAAATGACACCTAAAAAGTGCCAGAACTTAGATACATTCTGTACCCAAGTAATTCTCTCTGCTCTGTAACCTTTAACAGCAACAGGAACGAGAAATAAAAGTGCAATTAAACCTGCAACAATATGCGCAGCATGTGTCCAAGTTAATGCATAAAATAGTGATGGGAATATACCGCCAGAAGCGTGTAACCCCATCATGGCCATTGACTTCCACAGTTGCCATTGAACAAACATGAAGCCTAAGCCAAGCGCAAAAGTTAATACAAAGTAAATTCTCATCGCTTTTGTATTCTTAGAATTAAAAGCTGATTCAAACATTACTAATGCAATTGAACTTAACGCAATTACCAGTGTACTCACCATTGGAAGTGTCAGAGGAATTCTAGGCATTCCCATTGGTGGCCATACATCAGCAGTTAAGCGGTAAACAGAGTAACCAAGTAACATCGAAGCAAAGAGCATCGTAAAAGAAACAAGAAGTACGATCATCGCAATCGATGATGTTAGCTTTCTTGCTTCAATGTCTCTATTCGTTATTACTTGTTCCATCTCAATTACGCCTCAACAAGCTCTTCAGTTTGGTACTGGAAGTCTTTTCCTTCAGGTAAATTAGGGTTTCCTAATTCGTGTGGCCCACATTTTACAACTGGAATTTCTTTAAAGTTATAAACCGGAGCTGGTGAAGGAATTGTCCATTCAAGTGTACCTACATTCCATGGGTTATCAGAAACAGGCTCTTTTTCTTTTTTGAAGAAGATTGTGTAAACAAAGTTAATAACAAATGGAATTTGTCCTAGCCCCATAAGTAGAGCTGAGTAAGTAACAAACTTATTAATTGGAATCATTCTTTCCATAAATTCATATACAAATGGGTTATAAAGACGTCTGTGCATACCTGCATAACCAACAATCATCATTCCCATGAAAACACCGTTTAGACCAAGCATTGTGATCCAAAAGTGTACTTTACCCCAGAATTCATTAAGGAATTTACCAAACATTTTTGGCATCCAGAAATAAATTGCTGCATACCCACCAAGAAGAACAGATGCTGCCATCGTGTAGTGGAAGTGACCAACTACGAAGTATGTATCGTGTAGGTAAAGGTCAGTTGTAACTGTTGCTAAATATAGACCAGTTAAACCACCAAGACCAAATACGAATACTACACCCAGAGAGAAGATCATTGGAGTATCGAATTTGATTGACCCTTTCCAGATTGTCCCAAGCCAGTTAGCAAAGAAGATTGCTGAAGGAATTGAGATCGTCATTGTAAGAGTCATAAATGTTTGAGTTAAAAGTGGACTCATTTGAGTCGTATACATGTGGTGACCGTAAACAAGAGTCGAAAGAATTGTAATCGACGTCATTGAAAGAGCAGTCGCCTTTGCACCAAACGCAGGCTTTCTTGCGAAGAATGAAAGTAAGTCTGATACGATCCCCCATGCAGGAAGGATAAGGATATATACTTCAGGGTGACCAAAGATCCAGAATACGTGTTGGTAAAGAATTGGATCACCTGTCCCTGTTGTTGCAGCAGCACCAGCAAGGAAGAATGTTGTTCCAAAAACACGGTCAAAAATTAGAAGTAAAAGACCGGCACCAAGAACTGGAAGGAAAATCGCGTTTAGAATAGCTGTAAGCCATAGACCCCAAACAGAAAGTGGCATATCAAAGTATCCCATTCCTGGAGCTCTAAGAACGATAACCGTTGTAATATAGTTAACTGCACCCATTGTTGATGAAACACCAAGAAGGAAAAGAGCTAGTGACCAAAGAGTCTGACCAGCACCAGGAGATCCAATTAGTGTTGAAAGAGTTGGGTATGAAGTCCATCCACCAGCAGCTGCACCAAGTGGAAGACAAAGTGAAGCGACTAAGATTACTGCAGAAACTGCTGCAATCCAGAATGAAAGCATATTAAGTAATGGAAAGACCATATCTCTTGCCCCAATTTGAAGCGGGATAAGATAGTTTCCGAACGCACCAATTAAGATTGGAGTAATTGCGTAGAAAATCATGATCGTACCGTGCATAGTAAATAGCATGGCGTATGTATCTGGTGGAACAACTCCTCCTGTTGAAGGGAAAAGAAGATTTCCAAGAATTGGGAATGCCTCACCTGGAAACGCTAGAGTCCAGCGAATCATAAGGGCCATCATCCCACCTAAACCTAAACCAATAATTCCATACCAAAGAAACTGCTTACCAATCACCTTGTGATCGTAAGAGAAAATATACTTTGAGATAAAAGTTTTTGGCTCTGAGTGAATATGTTGCTCGAAAAATGCCATTTTATATTCTCCTAATAATTATTAAATTAGTACTGCCACTTCCAACCCCAGAATAACTCAGGGTTTTCAGCATCGTTTTCTTGAAGTGCTTTATCTTGTGCTTCTGCAAGCCAAGCAGCATAGTCATCTTGACTGTAAGTCGTAAGAGACGCCTTCATTCTATAATGATAAGTTCCACACATTTCCGCACAAGCAATATCCCAAGTACCAGCTTTCGTTGGTTGCCACCACATACGTGTTAAACGTCCAGGAATCGCATCAACTTTACGGCGAGCGTTTGGAAAATAAAGTGAGTGGATTACATCTTTTGAAAGAACTTGAATGATTACTTTTCTATCAATAGGAAGTCTTAGATCGTTAAGTCTAACAACATCATCTTCAGTGTTGAAAATATTGTCTGCACCAGCATATCTAAAGTGCCATGCCCACTGTTGAGCAAGTGCTTGGATACGAACTGGATTCTCTTCTTCCTTTGGCCAATTAGTAAAAACATTAACATAGTCGTCGTTAGACATTCTTGTAATGTTCATGTCGATACCAAGGAAAACTGAAAGTCCAATCAGTGTTGCAACAATGATATGAATCTTCTTATTACCGTATGTGTAGTATGGTTTAGGGTGTCTCTTAGCTGCGTAAAAATAAGAGAAACCAAATAAACCTGCACACACAAGTGCAAAGAATAAAATGTTCATGTAAGTTGTGTAACCGAATAACCAGTCAATTAAATGACCATGCACAGAGATATCTTCTGGTGGTTTCATTCTTTCCCAGAGACTCATCTGCTCAGAAGTTGTACTAACAACTGTAGATAAAACAGGTGTCAAAAATCCCATAGACCTTCCTTCTATTGAAATACCTAATTAATTTGAATTGATAAATTTTAACCCTTTTTTATAACATTTTCCACGATTTAGCTAAGGAAAATCATCAAAGAGAGCAAGAGAGGCAAATAGATTATTGATCCCCAAAAATATTGTCGGGCCCATAAAATGTAACTTTCTTCCTCGTGAATAAAAAAACTTTGCAAGCTTTGCACAAAAAAGAGGCCATTTACTACCAGCGAGGCAATGAAAAAGTTCTTAGAATTGAGGTCAAAGAAGTAACCACTAGAACTAAACAAAAACAGCAACAATGTCCAAACGGCAATACAGATCTTCATCTTCGCAACAGAGTAGAAGTGTGGATAGACCTTAATATCTCCTTCGGCGTAGTCATCTTTATGGTAAATGGAGATCGCCATGAAGTGTGGGATCTGCCAAATGAAAAGTATTCCAAACAATAAAATTGCTAGACCATCAATTTCACCAGTCACAATTGTGCGGCCCATTACAGGAGGAATTGCACCAGGTAGTGCCCCAACAAATAACGCAGCAGGACTAGTTCTTTTCATCGGGGTGTAAACATAAAGATATGAAAAGAATGCTAACGCACCCAGTAAAGCCGTCGCTGCATTCACATAGAAATAAGTAAGGAAGAATCCAAGCAAGAATAGTAACCAACCTTGAACAAGAGCATAAATTGGCTTAATTCTTCCAGCAGGTAACGCACGGTCTTTTGTTCTTACCATATTCGAATCAACTTCGATTTCCATATAGCAATTAATTGTTGTTGCAGACATAACAATTAAAATTGAAAAAATAAGGGCATTAATAAGATAGAAGAAATCAATATATTGTCCTGTTAAAAGAATCCCAGAAACAATCGTAGAAATAACAAGTAGACCTAAGCGAGGCTTTGTTAAGCTTAATAAGTCACTTGCCAATGTATGTTGATAATTACCTAACTGTACTATTTCGAATTTCTTAAACCATTGAAAAAGAAAAATAAGATTTAAAGTAATTAAAACAGCAAGAACGAGGTGTAAGACTTGGAAGTAAGTTGTATTCGTTAAAAGAAATAATCTCTTGGCATTAAATAAATGAATGATAAAGAGAATAACTAAGCTTGAACTTAGAGTAATAAATTGCCTTAGTGACTTTCCATAGAGAAATGTCACAGCTTTTCGAGATAAAAATAAGTACCCAAGCATTAGAAATAAAAAGATTACTCCTAGGTACTTATGAAGAGAATGAATTTTTGCCGCAACCTTTGTTGGCCAAAAGCTCAGGCCATTAGCTGTCTGACACAAGAGATTTACATTCTCCCCTATACCACACACATCTTTAGTCGCTGTTTGATGAATAATCCCACCAAAGAAGAACTGTAGTAGTGCAATAAGAAGCATTAAAAAGATAATATCTTTTGCACTCTTTGAGTACCTTGTAAGATCAAAGTCTTCTTTTTTTATTTCAGGAATAAAGTATTGAGCAAAGACTGCAATATAAGCAAAACTAAGCATAAGGTGAAAAACACTTACCAGTGTAGGAAGCTTATAAATGAAGTTAATCGCTCCTAAAAGAGATTGAAGAATTAAAAGAAGTAGCCCTACTCTTACGGCCCTCTCCTTAGGGTTCTTAATAAATAAGAACGTATTAAGTACTAATATAATCCCAGCAAATAATCGGTGAAGAATTGGATAAAGAGAATTTTGATCCACTGTTTTAGCGTAGCAAATAGGCCATGAAGTACATTCTAAACCTGAAAAGTCAGCACTCACTAATCCACCTATAATGATTAGTCCAAGAGTTAGAAGAATGTTGATAAAGGCTAGGCTACGATACACACTATCCTCTTGTTACTCGACGTAAAATTAATAATAACTCGTAAATATAATAAGCCAATAAAATTGCAAATAATAGGTGAACTGGTTGTGCAACTGCCGGAAATGCAAGGTATGCGAGTACAACACCAGCAGTAATAACACCAATTAAAGACAGCATAATAGAAACACACTTACCTTGTATAAATGGGTGATCACTAAATTCTGCCATTATTCTTCTTAAAGTGTATGAAAAGCCTAAAAGAATCAAGATTGAAAAAGATCGATGAATATAGAAAATCATATCAAGTCGATCTAGCCAATTTGTACGAGCGAGATGAGGATCAGAGTTTGTAATTGCATCAATCTGCTCTCTAACCTGTGTCCCCATAATAATTTGAATAATAATAAGTCCTACAAGGATCCATAGATACTCTTTGAATTTATCAATATTGTATTTGCGATTCACTTCTATAGGAGTCACTTCGTACTTTAAATGTGCTAAAGCAAATGTTAAGAAAATCGTTAGAAGCATATGGATCGTAATAACACCTGGATGCAGGTGGCTTCTTACTACAATGGCGCCTACTCCACCGTTTAAGACAACAAAGAATAGTGCTAATCCACTTAAGTAGACTACTTTCTTATTTTCATTCTTATAAGCGAAAGAGAAAACAAAGAGAATAATTGAGGCGATACCTGTCCAAACTCCGGCCATACGGTTAAAATACTCAGTCCAAGTGTGAATAGCATTGAATTCCGCAACAATTCGACCGGGACGTGCAAAGCGTGTTTGATAATCTGAAGGTAGCTGATCAACACTAGTTGGTGGAATAATTTTACCAAAGCAAGTTGGCCAATCGGGACACCCCATCCCTGCACCAGTACTTCTTACCATTCCTCCGATAAGAACAAGGGTAAATATCGTAATTATGACTACTGGCAAAAACTTCTTAAATCTCAACTTTTTTAACTCAATATCAGCTGCCATGAATAATTTCCAATTTCATTGTGATGGGCTAGAATTTATCAATATATAGGAGTCAATATGCACAAAAATCACGGACCTGTCTATTATGGTGATTACTTAGAATTAAATAAGTTATTGGATACACAAAATCCTCTTTCAAAAAAATATGGAGATGAAGCACATGATGAAACTTTGTTTATTCTAGTGCATCAAGTATATGAATTATGGTTCAAACAAATTCTCCATGAATTACATTCTATAAAAACTATTTTCGCTCAAGATAAAGTGGAAGAGTCCCTACTTTCAACAGTTAGCTCAAGGCTTGAGAGAATTAAAAAGATTCAATCTCTACTTCTTGGGCAACTAGAAGTAATGGAGACAATGACTCCAATGGACTTTCTTGAATTTAGAGATCTTCTTGTTCCTGCTTCAGGATTTCAGAGTGTTCAATTTAGAGAAATTGAAATTCTACTAGGGCTTTCGACTAATCAAAGAAAGGAAGTGGACCGCGAATACTTCCTCGGAAGATTGAATGATGAGGACAAGAAGAGACTTCTTGCGATTGAGAAAGAATCAACTTTATTTTCTGCACTTGAAAAGTGGCTTGAGAGAATGCCATTCACTCTGAAAAAAGACTTTGATTTTTGGACTGAATACCAATCATGTGTTGAAGACATGCTTTGTGGAGATGAAATTACCATTCTTGATAATATGGCAACTCTTCCACCAAAGGCCGTTGAAATTCAAAAAGCGAATCTTCAAAGCACACGTGATACTTTTGAAACGCTCTTTAATGAAAAGGAGTATAATATACTTTTAAAAGAAGGAAAAAGACGCTTTTCGCAAAAAGCAATTTTAAATGCCCTCTTTGTACTTCTCTATAGAGATGAGCCAATCCTTACACTTCCTTATACAATTCTTTCTCACCTGATGGATATCGATGAGAATTTTACAACTTGGCGCTATAAGCATGCCCTCATGGCACACCGAATGCTTGGAACTAAGATTGGAACAGGTGGATCTTCAGGGCATCAATACTTGAAAGATGCAGCCGATAATAATCGTTCATTTATTGATTTATTTAATCTTTCAACTTTTATTATTCCGAGATCTCAAAGACCTAATCTGCCCGAGTCTTTAAAGAATGAAATGAGTTTTAACTATAAGGATTAATATGTATAAGAAGTACTTCCACGAGTTTTTGACGGCAAACAAAGGTAAGTTACACTTTGCAGCTCACTCACATCACTATTGGCCAGATGTAACCAAAGAAGCTCAACAACAATACTGGCTTGATTCTGCCAAGTATGTTGATGATAAGTGGAGCTACTTCTTTGAAACGACATATCCTAACTTGCAAAAAAATATTTCAAAGATTTTAAATCTATCAAATCCTGAGCAAATCACCTTTGCTCCCAATACCCATGAGTTAACTTATCGCCTACTCTCATGCTTTGATAAAGGCGCTAAAATATTAACAACAGATAGTGAATTCTACTCATTTGATCGTCAGGTTAATCGTTTATCTGAAGCTGGTGTTTTTAAAGTTAACAAAATCCAGTTTAATGAAGACTTTATTACTGAAGCAAATACGAATCAGTATGATCTTATTTTTATTAGCCAAGTCTTCTTTAATTCAGGCTTTGCAATTTCTGATCTAACTTCATTTGTAAAAAGTTTAAAAACAGATGCGACAATTGTCATTGATGCCTACCATGGTTTCATGGCAATCCCAACGGACTTGAGTGAAGTAGAAAACCGTATTTTCTACATGGCCGGCGGCTATAAGTATTGTGGTTCAGGAGAAGGATCGTGCTTTCTTGTCTCACCTAAAGAAACAACTTTAACTCCTAAGAATACCGGCTGGTTTGCTCAGATGGGGAACTTAACAAATTTTAGTGGAAAAGGTGTTCCATTTAGCGACGATGGATTTCGCTTTGCTGGTTCAACAATGGATTACTCTGCTCTTTATCGTATGAATGCTGTTTTAAACCTATGGGAAAATGAACGCATTACAGTAGAGGCCATTCACGCTCATGTTAATTGCAATCAAAAGCTATTTCTAGAAGGAATTAAAGATAATGCATTAATTAAGAAAGTTGTAGATTGTGAAGACCGTGGTCACTTTATTGCCTTTGAGTTTGAAACACCTGAAGCTTGTGAAGCTTATTCAAAAGAACTAGATAAGAATAATGTTAAAGTTGATTATAGAAGAAATATCCTGCGATTTGGCTTTAGCATTTATCAAGATAATGGTGATATAATGGATTTAATTAATATTATTAAGAATATGGATTAGAGAGAGTATGGAAAAGAAGAAGCAAACTCAAGAAGAACTAAACGCTGTTAGCTCAAATAAGAAAGGGCTAGCAAAAGTATTTGAAAATATTTTTAGAAAGTATCAATTAATTGGATATGTCGCGGCCATGGTGCCACCGATAATTACTTATATTATCTGTATAACAATTGGTTTAACTCCTGGTTATATCTTTTTAACAAAGACCTATGCAGCAACGACAGATTCTCACTTTGTTCTACAGGCATTTGCGATGTCATTTGCCTTTGTCATGTCTTATGCAGCCTATGCTCTAACATTAATATTCATTGTACCGTTTTTTAACTGGCTCTATCCAATTAAAATGAAGCCATTCAAAGGAAGTTGGATTTCACTTGAAACTCTTCCTTGGTACTATCACAATGCCATGACTCAGCTTGTGCGCTATACAGTCTTAGACTTTTTTCAGGCGACACCAATCATTACACTTTTCTACCGTATGATGGGAATGAAAATTGGAAAGAATTGTGTCATCAATACAACAAATATCTCAGACCCATGCTTAATTACACTTGAAGACTATGTAACAATTGGGGGATCTGCGACTATCTTTGCCCATTATGCCCAAGGTGGATTTCTTGTTATTGCTCCAACTATCATCAAAAGAGGAGCAACGGTAGGACTTAAGGCTTCAATTATGGGAGATGTTATTATTGGTGAAAAAGTAGTTGTTTCTCCTCACGAAGCAGTTCTTCCAAAAGCAAGACTTGATGCTGAAGAGAGAAAGAAAGCCAAAAAAGAGTCTAAAAATTAAGATATTTTAAAAAGATAAAAATTAAGACACCTGTCACAGAGACATAGAGCCAAATGGGTAAAGTCCACTTTGCCCATTTCCTATGACTTTCAAAATTACTAGTAAGAGCATTCCATAAAGTAATTAGAATCATCGGTAACATCACCACACTTAGAATAATATGAGTAATGAGTATTCCAAAGTAAATCGGACGAACAAACCCTTGAGCAATAAACTTCGTGTCACCATGATAGTGATGATAGAGAAGATATGAAACAAGGAATAGTGCTGAAGTTACAGTTGCACCAGACATTGATTTTATATGCAGACTGATTTTCTTCTTTTTTACAAAGTAGTAACCGACACAAAGTAGTGTGGCAGAAATAGAATTGAGGATAGCGTTCACAAATGGAAGATAGTCTACCCACCACAGTCTTACGGCCGCCTCTGGTTTAAAATAAATGAACCAAAATAAGAAAAGAGCAATGAAGCCACTTAGAATAAATAAGAGAGTATAGATAAAGTTGGTATTATTTTTCTTCATTATCCACGTCTTCTAAGGCAGCAACACTCTTTCTGTGCTTATAAATTGTCTTATAAAGAATGAAAAATGGAATATAAATCAGACCGATAAAAGTCACGAGAATCCAAACTAATCGTCCATCTTTTGGGTTATCCATTGAACCAGCACAACCAGGACATGCGAAGACATAGTCTGAAAATAGAACAAGAATCAGGATACCAATAGGAAGTAAAAAGCTTTTCATATAATTTTCTTATACTCTTTTCGCTACATTTCGTCTAATGATTTGGCCACAAATGAAAAAGGCTCCCATCGGGAGCCTTTAAACGTGAAATATATTCAGATTTTAAATTAGATAAATAAATGTAAAAACTAGAATCCAGACAAGGTCAACAAAGTGCCAGAAAAGACCACAAACTTCAAGTAAACCATAATCACCTTTATCAAAACGTCCCTTTAGTGCAAGAACGTACATATAAATAAGGAAGATTACACCTGAGAGAACGTGTAGTCCGTGGAATCCAGTAATTGCATAAAAAGTTGCTGAGAATAGATTATTTCCATGCTCATAATTTGAGAATGTCATTCCCATGTCTGTCATTAGATGTGTGTACTCATAAGCTTGAATACCAAGGAAGATTACACCACCAATAATTGTAGCAAGTAGCCAACCTCTGATTGCCTTTGGTTGTCTCATCTTTACTGCATCAATTGCCATAACCATTGAAACAGATGAACAGATAAGGATAAATGTCATAATCCCTGAAAGGAAAACACCACCTAGCGCTTCAACTGGAACTGGCCAGTGCTTAGTTGCGCGAAGAACAGCATAAGCAATTAGAAGTCCCGAAAATGACATGGCGTCAGTTCCAAGGAATAGCCACATACCGATCTTATTTGGACTCGCATGCCCAAATTGTGGATCGTTTGGATAACTAATTACACCATCATGAACTAAATCTTTTGTATTAGCATGTCCTGCCATTTATCTCTCCTAATTCTTCCCAGCTTTCTTAGCTTTTGGTGAGTAAAAATCACTTCCTAACTCAAGTACATATTTAGTAACAGCTTCGATTTGTCTCTTAGCGTCTCCACCAAGTAGATCAGGATCTGCTGCTTCACCTTCAGGCCAGAATGATGGCATTGTTGTTCCAGGCATAATTTTATCTGGACCTTCAAGCCACTTCTTAATCCAACTCTTTCTTAGTCTTTTCTTCGCAAAATGAAGATCTGGAGCAAGAGCTGGATCACTATTAAATCCTGTCGTGTGACATGAAGTACAAGCTAGGTCATTAAATAATTTAACCGCGGCTTGTCTTTCTTCTTTGCTTTCCCATACAACTTTCTCATTTTCATCAAAGATAGGCTGATCAGCTTTCACACGGAACATATCAACAAGTTTCTCTTTCTCTTCTTTAGAAAGATTGAATGTTGGCATTCTTAGCTTAAGCCATGGGCGAATCTCATATACATCACCTAGGAAGTAGTGGAACCAATCCGCTTGTACACGGTGTCCTTGTTCAACTAGACGAGGAGGAGCTTCGTTAACATCATCGTAGATTGCAAGCATATCACCAAATTGACCGTCGATCTGGTGACAACCAATACAGTTATACTTTACTGCTACTTTCATACCTTCAGCAGCAACTGCTTCACTTGGACTAAATCTCTTAATACCTTTTAAAGGAATCTTCTGATCAACTTGTCCAATAAGAGCTGTTGTAATATCAGATGCTTCTTGTTCCGACATATGGAACTGTGGCATTCTTAATAAGTCTTTAAATGGCTTATCAACTCCATTATCCCATCTTCTTGGGTTTAGAAGATGAGCCTTGATCCAAGCTTCTCTTGAGTGCTCAACTTTCTCATGAGAGAAACCAAATTGAGTAAGAGGCTTAGATCCGATTTTTGATAATTCTGGACCAATTGGTGCTCTATCTTCAAATCCTTTAATATTGTGACAAGAGTAACATCCGTACTTACCAATCGAGCGACGACCAAGTTCCATTGTTCTTTCATGGTCACTCATTGTTGCAAGCTTAGCTTTTGCAACTTCTTCAGTATCAAATGCTGAGAAGTAAGTTACAAGAATTTCATCTCTTGCTGACTTATCCATTTTAGCAAACTTAAGTTTTTCAAATTGATCATTCTTCATATCCATTAGGTATGCAGTAATGTCATTTGCTTCTCTATCAGTAAGCCTGAAAGATGGCATGATTGTATCTTCTTGGAAGTGACTTGGTTTCTTAAGCCATGACACCATCCAGTTTGCATCTTTTACTTTTGATCCAATACCATCTAGATATGGACCTTTGTGAGCGTTAACTTTTTGAGACTCAAGTGCAAAGTCTTTAACACCGTGACATGAAAGACATCCGATTTCACCAACAAGCTTCTTACCACGCTCTTTGTTACCACCTGTATATTTCATGAATGGCTTATAGCTTTCTGACTGTGCGTAGATAACTTCGGCCATTGCATTAACTTCGGCGATATTCTTAGTAATAGCTTCTGGAGTGCTATTATTATCGTTATGGAAGAACTGTGGCATTTTCGCATGTTTGTTAAATGCTTTAGGTTCCCATACCCAATTTTTAAAGAATTCTTTATCAAGTTTAGCTGCAATTTTCTCTAAGCTTGGACCTGGTTTTCTCTTGTCTTCCCATCCTTCGATTTTGTGACAAGCATAACAACCAAATTTTTCAATATCACGACGGCCCTTGTTTAAAGTAGTCGCTTCTGGAATGTATTGAACACCTGTGTGACACTTAACACAACCTGCTTCATAGTCACCACGTCTAAGTTGTACGATAGGTACCTTGTGTGGCTCGTGCCAGTTGTACTTTGCAATCCACTCTTGTTTTTGTTCTTCAGTTGCCGGCATGTGAGCTGCAGCATTAAAGTCGTTTACTCTGTGCCCTTCACCACCGTGACATGAAGTACAACCAAAGTTCTTCATTGGGTGCTTACCATTCATTCCAACCATAAGGTCTAAATTAGGGTGAGTCTTATGTGGGTTTGGTTGATTTTCAAATCCAGGTTTATCGATGAAAGTGTGACAAGTCATACAACGGTCAACTTTAGGAACCTGTTGGAAGAATCGATCATCAGTAATATTTTCTAGAACAACTTGTTGTACTTTAACAGTTGGATCCATGAAATCGATAAATGGTAAGTTTCTTAGAGCGAAAACAGGAGTAACTTCTTTTCTCTTTTCTGCACCCTTAAGGAGATTTAAACGTCCAACGATCCCATTGATTTGTTTATTAATTGCTTCAACATCTTGACTAAACTCAGCAAGCTTCGACTTTAGAGATTTCTCTTTTGACTGAAGGGCTTTCTTCTTGTCTGTTGAAATTGCAAAAAGTTTTTTCTTTTCCTGAAGCTTTTCAAATAAGCTATGGGCATTAGAAGCATGTTCTGCGTGAGCAACACCATAGTTGAATGCAAGAGCTGCAACGTCACCGTTTAATCGTCCATTAACAATTTGTTCTTTTTTGATCTCTTTTTGAACCTTGTTAATTTCTTCTTTAAGCTTAGTGATATCATCATTCTTTTGAGCAACAGATTCTTTTGCAGATTTTAACTCTTCGTCTAAAACAGCAAGTTTTTCTGCACTAATCTTAGCCTCTTCAGCTGCAATATCTTTAGCAATCTTTTCTTTTTCGATTTTCATTGCTTCGATTTGAATTGCTTTCCAAGGTCTCATATAGTCGTCAAGTGCTACCCATACAACTGTAACCATAAGAACTAGTGAAAAGATCGCAAAGACCTTATTCAGTTTTTTCATATCATAGGCCATGCCTGGCTCATGTTTCTTTGACATTGTTATATACCCTTTATTACTTCTTCTTTAAGTATAATTACTACAGGTTAAGTTCCCACTCAGGCAGTGCGATAATATATTTTAAGCTGAAAAGCCATCTTAGAACCATCTTGATTGGTAGTGATGTCATACCAAGTACAAGAATGATGAAAATATAATATCTGATCTGACCAGTGTTCTCGATAATCTTCTTTCCATATTTAGATTTTGCAATCGCAACAGGAAGTACACAAATGTACACAAGAGTAAGAATGATACCTAGTAACTCTCTCAGAATAATATTTGCTGGCATTGGAGTGTTAAGCCACTTAAGCCAGAAAAACTCTGAAAGGTTAACGTTATATTCTGATACAACCTTATGGAAGTCCCAGAATTCAAATGGACCATAGAATGTCCAGTTTGGACCACGTAAGAATGTCCCTACGATAATTAGGTACATCCAAAGTACGATCCAACCGTATAAGAATCCCCACATAGCGATTGGTCTTTCTTTAATTGTGAAGTAACCATTCCCTTTTGGGTTTGTATCAATATATGGAATTGCAATTAGTCCAACTAAGATAAGTCCTGGAAGAACAACCCCTGCCATCCAAGGGTCAAAATATACAAGCATTTCTTGTAGACCAAGGAAGTACCATGGAGCTTTCGCCGGGTTAGGAGCCCAAGTTGTGTTTGCAGGCTCTTCTAGTGGAGCTTTAAAGATAATTGCCCAAACAACTAAGAAGATAGTTGCTCCAATCATACACATTAATTCTGTGAAAACTAAGTTAGGCCATACCCAAACTTTTTCTCTATTTTCAGGAAGTGCTTCAATTGGACACTCGCCATTTTCAATCCTCTTGTCATTTTCAGCAGCTCTATAAAGTGCATACCAAGTAAGCCAAGCAATAAGAACGATAATAATGTTAATTGGAATATTATCTGGCCATAGGATAATTGCTCTAAAGTTTGCATCCATACAAAACCAAACTGTAATAGGAGCAGCAGCAATAAGTGCCCATTTAGCAAATTTCTTGCTTCCTACTACACGATAGTACTTCATCATGAAGAAGAATAGGACCGTCGTAATCGGGAATGATCTAATAGGATCGGCCAGCCAGTTTATAAGTTCTTTCATTTATATATCCCTTTCTCTCAAAATATATTTTCTAAAGTGGTGCTGAAATCCCACCGTCTTTTCTTACACGCCAGAAGTGAACTGCAATTAGAACACCAACAACAAGTGGAATGAATACACAGTGAAGAATATAAAATCTTAAAAGCGCCGGCTCACCAACGAAACGTCCCGCAAGAAGCTGGAAACGTACGTCGTTTTTATCAGAAACCATTACGAAGTCACCAATTTGAGCTAAAGCTGCACCTGGACCACCGTGCCCCATAAATGGAGTCGCTTTTGCCATGTTTGAACCAACGGCAATCGCCCAAATCGCTAGCTGATCCCAAGGAAGTAGGTAACCAGTGAATGATAGAAGAAGAGTTAATACTAAAAGAATAACACCAACACCCCAGTTAAACTCTCTAGGTGGTTTATATGAACCTGTCATGAAGACGCGGAACATGTGTAACCACACAGTGATAACCATGGCGTGTGCACCCCAACGGTGAATCTCACGCATAATCCCTAAAGGCACGTGCTCTTTTAGTGCGATGATATCATTATATGCATACTCAGCAGTCGGTCTGTAATAGAACATTAAAAGTACACCTGTTACAGTCAGTGCTAAGAAAATGAAAAACGTTAAACCACCCATACACCAAGTATAACCAAGTTGAACCCCTGATTTCTTAAGTTTGATTGGGTGTAAGTGTAAAAACACGTTACCAGCTACAACTGCAGCTCTGTTTCTTGCGTTCGTTGGAGGCCCGTGTCTGAAGATTGATTTCCAGACCTGAGTATCTCTAATGTAATCAACAACACCTCTTTTAGCCATTGTTATTCCTTCCTATTATTTATTCTAAATTAAACTTTTAAGTAACTCTGTGGATTATCCCACTGCCCTTTTTCATAACGGTAAACCTTTGTCTTATCGACTTTAATTTTACCTTCAGGGTTAAGTGAAATTGCATATCTCTCTAGTGGTCTTGGAGCTGGACCTTCGAAGTTAATACCATTTTGATAGTAACCAGAACCGTGACATGGACACTTGAATTTTAATTCGGCAGGAAGCCAGTTTGGAACACAACCAAGGTGTGTACAGATATTTGAAAGAGCAAATAATCGACCTTCCATTTTTACAATCCAAACACCGTAACCATTCTTCCAGCGCTCATCTACACCTTCTTCGTAGTCAGCAGGACGGCCTGCAAGAAAGTCCATCTCTGGTTCAAAATTTACGTTAGGATAAGAATAGCGAAACGCTAGTGTTAAAAATCCTGCGACAGCAGACGTGAAGGCTACCCAACCAACAGTTACGAAACTAAAGAACTCTCTTCGGTTTAACTGTTTTTTTACATCATCAGACATTTTAAAAAACCTCTATTTCTAATCACAAATACATAATTTTAAGTCAGACCGACCCAAATTATGATTCATAAGTTATTGCAAATTCATTTTATTCTTTGAAGGATGTTATCACTATTTCAACGAATTTAAAACTTCCTTTGCAAGACTAACAACTTTTATATCTTTCTCAATATTAATCATTTTCTCAACGCTAGGCGCCAATTTATTCCATTCATATCTTTTTAATGCGGTGAGTACATTATACTTCAAACCGCTGATTTCTTGGACTGTAAGTTTCTTCCCTAAAGAAGCGTCATCGAGAAATAAAATTTCATTAATAGTAGTGATCGCCTGGTCGTTCTGATAAGCGATTAATGCTGTAGCTGCCGCATATCTCACACTAAAACCGAGATCACTCTTTAGTAGAGGAAGGATAATATCTTCTGTTCCATCTACCTGATGCGTTGCAAGAGTCAAGATCGTCACCTGAACCAGGGCAGCATCGTTTTTCGATAAAAATGATTTAACCGTCGTCCAATCAAATGAAATACCTTTAGGCATTTTTGAAAGGGCCACCATCGCATGAAAATTAATTTCAGGATTCTTTGTATCTTTTAAAGCGTGATCGATTACAGGGAGCCCTTTCTCATTAGCAAGAGCACCAATGGCCACAACAACAAAGTCACGAGTTCTTGGATCAACACTAGACTGATAAACATCTTTCAAGTTTTCGACAAGCCATGGAATATCCTGTTCTTCGACTGCGCCAGCAGAGATGACTTTAGAAAGCTCTAAAGCTGCGATCCACTTATTACCAAAGGTTTTCGACTTCATCTCATGGACTAGGTCCTTATAAGAATGATCATTAGATAACATTTTTGTTACACCAAAAATGATAAGTGCACCGACTAGAACAATCGCAATTGGCACCATTAAAGAACCCATTACAGGATTATTTTCAAGTAGCTTCTTGTCGATATTACTATTCGAATTATTGATTTGATTTTTCTCACTCACGAAGAAATTGCCTTATAGTAAATGTTTTATTAAATATGAGATTAGAATTAGCAAATTAGAGTATAGTTGACAATTATAAAAGGTGAAATTATGGCCTATCTATTAAGAGGACTGATCGTTATCATGGTTGCCGCCATCGGCCTAACTACTTGCGTAGCACTAGGTTTTATTGACGTTGGAATTAGTCACATTAAACTGGCCATCCCAGCCTATCTTTATACTATCTTTGCTCAAGCTTTCGTAATGTTCTATTTCATTGGTGTTGCAAGGCTCGTTAACAATATTAATCTTATTGTCTCAAGCGAGCAGAACCTAGGTGAACTCTTTGATGAAGCTCCTGCAGACCTTACGCCTTATAAGGATAAAGTTAAAAGATATGTTCACAAAGCAGATCTGGCCAAGCGCCAAACAATTCCTTGGACGATGCTTATGATTATTCTAGGAATGATTGCTTTCTTCCTCGGTGGTGCACACGATACTAATCTAGTTGAGAAAACAACTCACTCAGGTGTCGCTTACGGTTTTATTGCTTCAATGCTTATAGGATTTGTAAGGCAATGGCATTTCTTAGGTCAGACTCACCAACTGCTAAGAGAAGTTAAGACTCTGTTTAGTATTCCAGATGGGCAGATGTAGTTGGTCTAAGTTTGCGGATGCTATATTGTCTTAAGCCAAATGAAAACTTTGTTCTTTCCCGGAGGATTTCGGCGAGTTCTTGTCTTTGATTCATAAATGATAACAGAGTCATCACCTTTAACTTGGGCCATAAATTCTTTAAGATAAGTTCTTGGTACGTAGAGGTTGTAGTAGTAACCTCCAGGTACAGCAAGACCTGGTTTCACATTATCAACTTGTGTTACTTTATATAGACTCAAAAGATTTGCTAGGCGTTTTCGTGTTTCATCTGTATCAGCAGAGTTCATCATAACTCGGTAAACTTTCGTGTTACCGTAGCGGCTATCACGATAACCTCCACCTTTAATATCTTCTTCAAAAGAAGACTGCTCTCTATCGGCAGAAGAAATATCACGCGGAAGAGTATCGATCGATGTTAGGACAACCTCCGACTCTACTTCATCACGTTCTTCATCTTCTAAAGTTTCACCGAGAAAGTTCTCTGTATCATCAACATTTTCAATATCTTTAATATCAAGCTCAAATTGAGCAATTTGCTCTTGATCAGCAATTGTTTCATCAGTAAATTTTAGCCCTTCGTTTTCCCATCGGAACTGAGGTTCATAGACACTGATTTTGTCTGATAGGTATTTCTCATATGTCTTGTTAGCAAACTCAATTGCCCAGACGAGAAAAATAGCGACACCAACAAAGGCAAAAACTTGTGCAAGACTTTGCATTCTGGCACTGAAATTATCCCTTAATTTAATTCGAGAAACATTAAAGGTACTTCCTCTAAAGTCTTTTTCCATTTTCTTAACGAAGTAGATCCACTCTTGATAAAGAGTAACTTCCATTGATGTTAAGATTTCATGATTATGACTTCCAGAAAAAGTTAGATTAACCCCTAGATCATCAACAAAGTTCTGAATCGAAAAACTCTTATTCTTCGATAGAATATCATTAATCGTAAAGTTCTTATTGATATAACTTTCATGCTCAGGAAATACCTCAATGAAGAAAGTTCTTAAAAGGATTCCTGTTTCTCTTTCGTCTTGTTTAATAGCTTGGGCCAATTCTTCAATTGTTATCCCTCTCGAAATAAAAACATAACAATAGAATTTTGTTCTAAGCCAAATAAACCATGACTCAAGTGGACCAACATGGATATTATCAATGAGATAATTAAATCGTTTAGAGATTTCAAAAAGGCTTAGGCCATCATCAAAGAAAATATCCCAAAACCTTTCAAAGTCTTCGCGATACTTTCCTTGCCAAGTAACATTTTGAATATCTAAACACAGCCAATCTCTAAATGACGTATAGTCATTATGAAAGAAATTTAGCTCATTACCTTCTTTGCTCATCTAAACTCTTTTTAATAGGATTCCGATCCCTTGACCACCACCGATACAAGCACTTGCAATTCCATACTCTTTACCTTCAGAGTGAAGTTGGTGAGCAAGCGTAGTCGAAATACGTGTCCCTGTTGCTGCTAAAGGGTGTCCTATCGCAATTGATCCCCCCCAAATATTGACCTTATCTTTATCAAGATTCAAGTCTTTGATACAGGCAAGTGCTTGAGCAGCAAAAGCTTCATTAATTTCAAAAAGGTCTATATTTGAAATTTCTAATTTATTATCAGCTAAGATTTTCTTTATGGCAGGTACTGGACCGATCCCCATGATTGTTGGATCAACACCAACAACTGCTCCATCAATAATTTCTGCAACTGGCTTGAGGCCATGTTCTTTAACAAAGTCTTCACTTGCAACAATTGCCACAGCTGCACCATCAACAATTCCTGAAGCAGAACCAGGAGTGACAAGTCCATCCTTAACAAAGCTTGATCTAAGCTTATTCATATCTTCTAATGAAGCCCCTTCTCTTAAGTGCTCATCTTTTTCTGCTACACCCTTGCGAATTTCAACACTACAGATCTCTTGCTGGATTTTTCCTTCAGCATAAGCCTTCGTCGCTCTTTGGTGAGATAGAAGTGAGAACTCATCACACTCTTCTCGTGTTAAATCAAATTGCTTTCCAAGTTTTTCAGCAGTGATTCCCATTGGGCAACCAGCGTGTTGGTCAGTTAAAGCATCAAGTAACATATCCACATTAGATAGTGATCCGTATTTCGTACCAAATCTCGCTCCATAAGTAAGGTGTGGAACCATCGACATATTCTCCGTACCACCAGCAAGGATACAATTTGCTTCTTCTAACTTGATAAGTCGAACAGCATCCAAGATAGCCTGAATACCCGAACCGCACAGTCGGTTAATCGTAATACCAGGAGTTTCTTCAGGGCATCCGGCCTTAAGAGCAAGGTGTCTTCCACCATACATGGTATCAGTTGATGAAGGGACTACATTGCCAAGGATTACTTGATCGATTAGGTTTGGCTTTAAATTCAACTGCTTAAGTAGTGAATTTGTGGCAGCGACAGCGAGGTCAACTGGTTTAATATCCATTAATGAGCCACCAAATTTACCAAATGGTGTTCGTTTTCCTTCTACTAAAAATACGCGACGGCCTTTATTTAAGGACATATTTGCCTCCATTCACTTACAGTTCAATTCTTATTAAAATATATTAGGACGCTTTTATGTCCTAGTCAAAGAAGAGCAGTTTATGTCACAAGAAATTAGCCGCCCACAGTTGGAAAGGTTTAAGCAAAGAGAGTACAAGAGACATGCCTACGAGTTAAAGAAGACCAAACTCGAGAACACTCAGGAGTACCAAAAAACCGAGAAAAAACATGAAGCTGATCTTAAAAGACTGAATAAGCACTATGAAACTGAACTAAAAACAGTTGAACATCAAACTGAATTGAAACTAAAACAAGTTCGTGAAAAACAGGCCCAACTCGTAAAAGAAGAGAATGAGCGCATGAAACTCGATCTTGAAAATATGAAGAAAACACATCAAGCACGAGTTAATGAACTTAAAGAAACACATGAGAATCAAATTTCACAAATGAACGAATCTCATCGTGATACTCTCGATCAAGCAAGAGAGAAGTACATGCAAGAAAAAATGAAATGGGAAGAGGCCTAATCTCCCAAAGGAAAGTAAATGGAAGCAAATAAAGACAATGGTGGAATTTTCATTAATGGTAAAGCTCAGATCATTGAGATGCTAAAATTTATGAATTCTGATGAGAGGGCAACACTTCTTAAGAATATTCAGATGAGAAACCCGACACTAGCAAAAGAGCTATATGCTGAGAGTATTACTTTCAATACAATCTACGCTCTTGATGATGTCGATCTTGTTCAAGTAATCAAGTTTATCAAAGCACCTATTCTTGGTGTTGCTTTAAAGGAATGTGAAAAAACATTTCAAAAGAAGGTACTAACTTTACTGCCAAGAGAGAGTGCTGAGGAAGCATATTCATATCTAGTAAAGAATCTTGGAAGTACAGAATCAAGAGATATTCAAAGAGCTAGAAAAAGAGTAACAGACACGATTGTCGCTCTTAACAACCGCGGCCGTCTCACTCTATAAAATACACTTATAATTAATTTTTCGATCATCTATACGGGGACAATGTTTAACATTGTCCTCAAAACTCTTTCGAAGATCAGCAGTATTTAGCTGAAGTTCCAAAAGCTCCACTTGTAGTAAAATTCCATCATCACTTAATTGCTCTAAACAACGGGCCTTGATTGAATACTCACAGTCAGCAGGATTAACCTTCGCCAATGTCTCAAGTGCCATCCTTAACCTTGGTTTACCATTAGATTTTGAAGCTATCCATGTATCGATATTATCGCGAATACCATTATTATTTTGATCTTCTCCCCCCTGCCAATCACCTGTTTTCTTTTGGCATGAAAGAAGAATTAAAAATGAAGCGATAATTAGTAGCTTATTCATTAATTAACTTCCTAAACTTGGCCTCAATTTCATCAGAGAATACAAAATTTGAAGTTTTAGTTGTATCAAAAATTCGATGCTCGGCTAGAATATCAACGGCGCTATCGAGACGTTCAATAATTGTATTAACAATCTGCTTAAGCCATAGTTCATTTGAATTAATAATATTTGTCACTTCACTGACTGGAATTGGAACTACTTCACAGTCTTCAATAGTAAAACATGACTCATCATATGTTTGGCGATTTATACTTCCAGCGACCCCTAAGAAATCACCTTTCTTATGTATTCCTGTAGGCACTAATCTTCCACTATGCTCTTTGACAGTAACGGCCTTACCAGACTTGATTAGAAATATATATTCAGCTGAAACCCCTTCTTTGAAAATTAATTGTAAATTCTCAAGAGTATTTGGCTCATACGAGGTAAATGTCATCAATCTCTCCACTTAATGCAGTTCCATAACGAAGACCATATGTAGAGAACTTAATCTCTTTTGCATTTATTTTATTTAAAATTGCTTGAGCGCAGATTGCTCCAGCTTGAATAGTTTTAGACCTCTTTCCAAGGAAAGAGAATTGCTTTGAAAGTGTCTTTGTATCAACAAGTTGGATACGATTTGTATTCTCATTGAAGTCTTCTAAATTAATTGAGTAATTATTGATTGATTCAGCATTAAATTCTGAAGCATTAGAATACATCAAAGCAAGGCTAGTTAAAGTTCCTGCGACACCAATAATATCTTGATTCTTATAGTTATCGAGATCATAATTTTCAAACACTTCATCAATCTTAGATTTCAATATTCCGTCTTTAATCCAATCATCAACTCGGACAGATCCTATTGGAAGAGAGACAGTGGATAGAATTTTAAATGGTGAAGTCTTTATAAGAATTAACTCACTTGAAGCACCACCTACATCGAGGATTAATTGCTTTTTTGCTTTTGACTTCATCATTTCATTTATACCGGCGGCGGTATAAAAAGCCTCACCTTCTCCTGAAATAATTTGTATATCAAGCGCAAGCTCGCTCTTTACTCTTTTGAAGAAATCTGGTGCGTTCTTAGCAACTCTTGAAGCTTCTGTGGCCGTAATAATAATCTTTTCACAGCCTTTTTGCTTACAATCATCTTTGTAGTTCATTAATGCATTGAATGTATCTTCCATTGATTTTTCTTGGAAAACTCCATTCTTATCAAGCCCTCGACCTAACCCTGTAATTGTCGATACTTCGTGAATGATTTCTTTCGATTCTAAATCGATAATTAACAATAATGTTGAGTTTGATCCAATATCAATTGAACCAATTAAATTCTTACTCATTGAAATAAACCTTTAAACAACTTCTTAACTTTTTTCTTATTCTTATCAAGAATCTTTTGTGATTCTTTCTTAATTAAGTTTTTAGATGCACTTTTGGCGACCTCTTCAATTGTGTATTGATAATCACTTGATAGATTATACCCCACACCTTCTAAACGAAATGGGATATGAGATGTACCATAATCTCTTTCAAGATCATGCTTAATTTCTTTTTCATTTATAATGACGTTTCCAAGTAATTCACCATTTGTCTTGAAATCAATCTTTCCCTTACCATCAAGAACAAAGTCTCCATTATCAAGTACCACTTGATAATTTTTAAATAAATGCTGACGATCATCTAAATGACCTTCAAATGAGATTTTGTTAATCTCGCCATTTACTGTAATTTCTTTCTTGGTGTATTTTTTAATCTTATCAAATAGATTACCCACAATCTTTGATAGATTAATCTTATCAAATTTCGCTTCATCTACAATGAGCTTTACATTGAAGTCATACTCATTGCCCTGAGTTTTACCAACGACAGAACCAGTAGCCTTTCCACTAATCGACTTAATTAGCTGATCGGGAACAAAGAGTGCTGTTGAGCTAATATCGACCCCGGTAAAGTTTGAATCAATTACCGTCTGTGTTTTATTTTTTTCAATTTTAGAACTAAGCTTAATATTTAATGGAGCCGTTCCAAGCTTTAATTTATTTGAACTAATATTCATTTTCTTACGATTTACACTAAAGAAAATCTGTCCATTAAGAGGTGCTTGCCCAAGCATCGTATTTGAAAATCTAATCTTTGATTTAACTGGGAACTTAGAGAAGATTTCTCCCTCAGTGTTACTTATTGTTTTACTTTCTTCATCTGTAGATGGAGTCTCTTCAATAGCTTTAGTCTTAGGCATTGAATTTTTAAAAGCCGTTGGAATAACGACATCTTTAATAAACATATTAACTGTTGAAGTTTTTAAATAATCGAATCGATCGACACCAAGGATAAAAGGAGTCGATTGACCTATTTTGATTTCCCCATCAAATGCGTTTATTTCAATTGCAGAACGTATTTGTTTTTTATTCAAATTATTCTTAACTGTAACTTTTAGGCTTTCACCAAGAACTTCTAGGTCTGAATTTATTGTCGTAGTTAAATCTGGTGTTAACTTACCATTCTGTGAAGAAATGGCCCCTTCTAGTTTTAATCGTCCAGTCTTAATCTTTGCCCCATAGTCGGCAATGTTGACTATAAATGCTAATAGATTATTCAAATCAGCATCAAGATTGATCTGATGTAATCTAAACTGTGATTTGGCCATATCATAACTTAGCTTAGACTTCATAAATTGATGTTCCTCTAATGAAACACTAATTGCTGAGTCGATTAATTTCTTTTTGATTCCACCATCCACATTAATAAGAATTGATTTTATTTCTTTAATTAATGACTTTGATTTAATCTTATTAATTGAAATTTCTGCATTATATAAGAGCGTTTGATCTTTAAGCCAGTTTTCTAGCTTCGTCTCTCCAATGATTAGAAAGTCAAACGATGTCTGATTAGGTCTTCCTTTAAATAGATTAAATGTCGACTTAAGCTCTACTACTGTTGTGGTATTTAATCCAATATCGTGTACTGCTAATTTATTAATTTTAACTTCACCATTATCCCCATCAGTCAGAGAGTAATTGGCATTAATATTTGTAACATTTAGATTTAAAGTCGCGTCAGCAAAAAAACCTAGAACTGCCAATGATCCAGAGCTATTCTCATCTTTAGGTGTCGATGATTTTGGCTTTTTCTTTTCACTAAAACTAACGACTTTCTTCAACTCCCTAGCATTTTCCCAGTTAGAGCCTTTCTTTAACTGAATGAAACTTAATTTAGGTGAGTCAATATTAATATTGATCGTGCCATAACCAAGTAGCATAGTCCAAAATGGTACTTCAATCTGAAGGTTATCAAATGACGTTAAAGGTAGTTTACGTCCACCATGAGGATAGAGTATCTCAACCTTACGGATATTCACTTTAGAGCTTACCCCCAAAGAATAATCGAGGGACTGAGTTATCACTTCAGCATTTGGAAGTGCTTTTTGAAGTTGCTCAGTAAAGGCGGTCCTTATCATTTCTGGTTTTAGATTTTTCTTGGCCACAACAAGAACAATTGCAGACATTAAAATAACTAAACCAAGAAATGCAAAAATTATCTTTAACGGTGACTTAGTTTTCACATACCCTCCAATGGTATTTTAAATTAAAGTCAGTGGTGCAAACTTCGCCATAAACTTTTTTTGTGCACCATCATTAAATTTGATTGTTACTTTCTCATCTCCTGTTGGACCAATACATTCAAGTACCGTTCCTTCTCCGTAGAGTGAGTGAACAATTTTCGATCCTTTTGGATACGTAGCTTTTTTAACTGTTGTCGTTACACTTGGACTTTTTTCAACACGATATACTGGTTCATCGTCATAGACGGGGTCAATAGCGTCGTCCCAATCATCTTGAGGATGGTTTTGACGGCCACCTCTAAGCTTAGTCCAAATATAAAACTTATTAGGTATTTCCTGAATGAAACGGCTAAAGCCGTTAAATCTTAACTGCCCAAATAGCATACGCCCTTGTGCAAATGTAATGTAGAGTCTCTTCATTGCTCTTGTCATAGCAACATAGAATAAACGTCTTTCTTCTTCAATTGCGGTATCACCATTCTCCATAGACTGGTAGCTTGGAAAAACTGTTTCTTCAACACCTGTTACAAATACGTATTCAAACTCAAGCCCCTTGGCTCCGTGAATTGTCATTAGAGAGACTTCACCTTGATTTTCTTCTTCCTGTCCAATAACAGAGTTATCAAGAGTGATTGTTTCAAGGAAAGCACCAAAGCGCGCGTTTGGATTTGCATCTTCAAATTGAGTGAAGGCACTTCCGAGCTCTTCTAAGTTCTCCATTCGTGCTTGTGATTCATAGTCTTTTGCAGCACGGAGCATTTCCCAATAACCTGATTCATAAAGAAGCTTTTCATAAACTGTTTCAAGTGACTCACCTTCATCGTGAGCTACCTTTGCTTCTGTCAGTAAATTAACAAAACCAGATAAGGACGACTTAACTCTTGAAGAAAGTCTGATATGTTTAAAGTCTTCTGGGTTATCAATGATTCGATTCACGACTTCCCAAAGTGTACTATCCGTTTTAATTGCTTCTTCTTCAATTTTTCTTAAAGTTGTCGCACCAATACCTCGAGTTGGAACATTGATAATACGACTTAGAGCGAGTGAGTCCTTGTCATTAACAAGAAGTCTAATATAAGCAATCATATCCTTGATTTCTTTTCGTTCGTAGAATTTGATTCCACCAACAACACGATAAGGAATATTTGATTTTCTTAATGCATCTTCAATCTGACGTGACTGAGAATTCGTTCTGTAGAATACGGCCATTTCATCATAGTTGATATTATCATCTTGATGATGGGCGATTAGTTTTTCAGCGACAAAGTCTGCTTCCTCTCTATCACTACCACACTCTACAATTTCAATCGACTCACCTTCTGGATTATCAGTCCACATACTCTTACCCTTTCTTTGGGTATTACGACTAATGACAGCTCCAGCAGCTTCGATAATATTTTTTGAAGAACGATAGTTTTGCTCTAACTTTAAAATTTGAGCATCACTGTAGACTTCTTCAAAATCTAAAATATTTCTAATATCGGCACCTCGCCAAGAATAGATAGACTGATCTTCATCTCCAACGACACAGATATTACGACGCTTTTGTGCAATTTTTGTTACAAGGTCAAATTGAGCACGGTTTGTATCTTGATACTCGTCTACTAAAATATAGCGAAAACGATCTTGGTATCTCTCTAGTACTTCTGGAAATTTTTCAAATAATTGAATTACACCACTAATTAATCCACCAAAGTCAGTTGCATTGGCCTTGTGTAATTCTTTTTCATAGTCCAAGTACATATCGTAGAAGATATCATCACTTTCAACTTCATAATCCTTATCGCTTAAATCACGATCAGGATAGTGTCCTTGGTTTTTTAAATCTTCAATAAAGTATAGAACTTCAAATGGAGATGTTTCCTTTGTTGAAATTCCACGACGATTTAAGATCGCCTTAACGACACTCTTTTGTTCTGCCGTATCATAGATTGTAAAATTTCGACTCAGTCCCAAATACTGAGCTTCTGAACGAAGAAGTCGAGCACAGAATGAGTGGAAAGTAGTAATCTGAAGAGCACCAATATCACAACTAACATCTCGACTTACTCGGTCGCGCATTTCCTTTGCTGCTTTATTAGAAAATGTTAGGGCCAACATTTGAAAAGGAGAAATATTCTTTTCTTCTAAAAGATAAGCTATCTTTGTAACAAGAGTTCTCGTTTTTCCCGATCCTGCACCAGCAAGAATCATCATTGGCCCGTTAATTTCCTTAACAGCTTGGCGTTGTTGAATATTGAGATGGTCTAACTTCATCTACCTTCCTATTTCTTTTATTCTACTGTAACTGATTTTGCTAAGTTTCTTGGCTTATCAATATCTGTCCCTAGATTCTTTGCGATATAATATGCAAGCAATTGATTTACTACGTTTGCATAAAGTGGAGCAAGATCACCTAGCCCATCAAAATCTAATTCAATATAGTGATCAGAAATTTCTCTCAGATCTTCTTTATTCTTAGGTCCGATTGAAACAATTAGCCCTTTTCGAGCTTTAATCTCTTGGATATTAGAAACTGTTTTCTCATAAAGATCTTCACCAACAAGAGCGATATTTACTTTCTCTTCATCAATAAGAGCAATTGGCCCGTGCTTCAACTCACCAGAGGCATAACCTTCAGCGTGAACATAAGCAATTTCTTTAAGCTTTAGTGCCCCCTCTAACGCCACAGGAAAGAATGCCCCACGACCAGTATAGAAGAATCCTTTATGCTTATAGATTGCATCTGCAACTTGTTTAATTGGTTTTGTATTTGTCAGAAGTCCTTCAACACGTTCTGCAAGAAGACTATAACGAGACGCTAGTGAGTTTCTTAGATCATCAGTCATTCCACCTGCAGCAATAACTTCTGAAAGAGTTTTTCCTGTGAGAACTTGTTGAGTAAACGCTTTAGTTGAAGCAACACCAATTTCAACACCGGCACGGATCATAAGGTTTACATCACAATCACGATAGAGAGTTGAGCCTTCAGTATTTACAATTGAAAGTGATTTTAATCCATTCTCTTTACACATTGTTTGGGCCGCAAGAGTATCTGCTGTTTCACCCGACTGTGAGATGAACATGGCAAGTTCATTATTATTTAGGATTGGATTGCGATAGCGGAATTCACTAGCTACTTCAGCAAAGCATCTAATTCGATTTTGAGACTCAAAGTAATCTTTAATTACAAGACCAGCATAGTAGGCAGTTCCACAAGCAGTAATACTAATGGCATCCATTGGTAACTTTGTTGCTGCCTCTAAGCTCTCTTTCCCTTCACCTTGAAAGTAGTACTGAGTAAGTGATCTAATAAGCTCTGGCTGCTCATGAATCTCTTTAAGCATGAAGTGCTCAAATTCACCCTTTGAAGCCGGATCGTGATCAATCGTTTGCTCTTTAGACATATAACGATGAGTTTTTTCACCATTTAATTCGTAGAAGTTTAATAGTTGATTATTTTTTACACTTAAGTGACAAAGAACATTATCCTCTGGGAAGTAAATTCTTGTTGCCATACCAGCTAGCGCATAAGGATCGCTTGAAACAAAAACCTCAGAATTTACATCATTACTTCCACAGACTAGTGGTGCACCTTTTTTGATTGCAAAGATTTCATCTGTTTCACGATTTAGAACAACAAATGCAGAGAACCCTTCGATACGCTCGAAAGACTTAATAACAGCTTCTTTTATTGGAGTACCCTGACGCTTATGAAAAATTAAAAGTCCTAAGAATGTTTCAGAATCTGTTTCCGATTCAAAATAGATACCTTGTTCTTTAAGCTCATTCCTAATTTCGTTAGCATTTTCAATAATTCCATTGTGAACCATTGCAATACCATCTTTTGTCGATACGTGTGGGTGAGCATTATAGTCTGTTACACCACCATGCGTGGCCCAACGAGTATGCCCAATACAAGAGCGAGCGTGAATATCTTTCCCTTCAAGTTCATTTTCAAGGTTTTGAATTTTACCTTCTTTTTTATAAACTAAAAGTTCGTCATTCTTACTGATAAAGCTAACTCCAGCAGAGTCATATCCTCGATACTCTAATCTTCTTAGCCCCTCGAGTACAACATCAACTGAATTTGATGGCCCTAAATGGCCGACAATTCCGCACATAGTCACTTCCTTATATGTGTAATTAAAATACTAATCTAAGAAAGATACCATTTTGCAGGCGAAATTAAAATTTTATGTCAGTTATTTATCAGTTTTTTTCTTTATGAAACGCCTTGCCATACCCTCTTTCGTCTCTTGACGCCCTCTGGCAATCGCAAAAGATCCATCTGGCATACTCTTATTTATCGTTGAGCCTGATGCAACATAGCATTCTTTTCCAATTTCAATTGGTGCAATCATTTGTGTATCTGATCCAATAAAGGAGCCATCACCGATAATTGTCTTACTCTTATTCGCTCCATCATAATTACAAGTGATGAATCCACAACCGATATTAACACCATCGCCAATTTCTGCGTCACCAGCATAACTTAAGTGAGAGACTGCTGACTTCTTACCAATTTTTGATTTTTTAATTTCAACAAAATTTCCGATTTTTGCACCTTCTCCAATATCACTACCAGGACGAAGCTGTGCCATTGGTCCAATTGAAGCTCCTTTTGAAACTTTTGAATCAGTGATATATGAATTGGCCTTAATGATTGCTCCATCTTCAATTATTGAATTTTTTATTGTCACACCTTGTTCGATCACGACATTTTTTCCAATAACTGTTTTGTCATCGATGAATGCATTTTGAAAAAGATGTGTTCCTTGACCAATATTTTTAGAATAACAATATGTATGAGAAGGATCACTAAATCGTACTCCTACCTCTAGCATTAGATAGCGAGCAATTGAGCGTCTTAGAAATATATCAGCTTGCGATAGTTGAACGAGATTATTGACTCCTAGAAACTCTTGCTCTTCCTCAAATAATAAAGGAGTTACATTAGCTTCTGGACTAAATGTATCAGTTAGATAGAATTCTCCTGATTTATTATTATCTGAAAGATTAAAAATATGATCCATCAGATATAGAGTTTTAAAAATATAGAGTCCCGAGTTAACTTCTGTTACAGTTCTCTGATCATCTGTGGCATCTTTTTCTTCAACAATCTGAAAGCCCGTGCCCTTACGAATAATGCGTCCATAGCCAGTTGGGTTATTTGCCGTAAATGTAGCACATACTGCATTTGAGCCTTTTTCAATTTCTTCAATAAGAGCGTTGATCGTATCTTTTGTAATTAGTGGAGTATCTGCACAAGTCACAATTGTGTAGTCGTAGCCACGAGAGTGTTCAAAATCTTTAAGGTATGTTTGAACGGCATGACCTGTTCCAAGTTGCTCTTTTTGATAGACGTAATTAATTCCTTCAAAGCTATTATTGACGTGCTCTTCAACAAGTTCACGTTGATGACCTGTTACCAGAGTGATATCTCCAAAATCTTTAAATGTTTCGATGACATAATCGACTAAAGTATTTTGGTGGAGAGGAGCAAGTGGCTTAGGGATGTCCATTTTTAGTCTTGTTCCCTTACCTGCGGCAAGAACAACGATGGCCACCTTCTTATTTGAAGCCAAAGACGAAGACGTAGTTAAATTTTTAGACATAAATAAACTCCTAATAACCGACTATAACGGTCCATTTTCACTCTATGCAATTACAACACATTAACTAAATCATAGCAAAAAAATCAGTTAAAAAACTCAAAAAAATCACGCATTTTTGGTGATTTTATTAAAGAGTTTTTTTTATTGCCCGATGTTAATTAAGAACAAATTGCCTATTTTGCGCCGACCTGTGGAGGAAAGATTTATGGTTACAAATTACGAGGGTGAGAACATTGAGTTTAAGGAAGAATTGGCCCTCTTACCAATTAGAGATTTAGTTATTTATCCATTTATGATTTTGCCTCTATTTGTTGGTAGAGAAGCATCGATTAAAGCAATCGATCACGCTATCAATCATTCAGATCGACTTATTCTACTTTCAAGTCAAAAAGATATCGTAGCAGAGCATCCAGCTCCAGAAGAGATTTATGAACTTGGTACAGTTGCCATGATCATGAGAATGAGAAAACTTCCTGACGGAAGAATTAAAATTCTTGTTCAAGGTCTTTCAAAAGCAAGAATCACTTCTTTTGAACAGCAAAATCCTTTCTATGTTACTAAAGTAGAGAAAGTTGAAGATGTTATAGCTGACAATTCAAATATTGCAACGACAGCACTGATGAGAACAATCAAGGAACAACTTGAAAAAGTTATTCAACTTGGAAAAGTTCTTTCTCCAGATATTCTAATGGTTCTTGAAGATATTACAGATCCTTCAAGACTTGCAGACTTAATTGCATCAAACCTAAACCTTCACGTATCAGAAGCTCAATCAATTCTTGAGACTCTCGATCCAGTTGATCGTCTTCACGCTATCAACGATATTTTAAATCGTGAGCTTGAAATTTTAATGATGCAACAAAAGATGAAAACTAATACATCAACTGAGAGCGCAAATCAGAGAGATGTATTTTTAAAAGAACAAATCAAGGCAATCAAGTCTGAACTTGGTGATTCTCAAGAACAAGATGAGTTTGCAGAATTCAGAGCAAAAGTAGAAGCCGCAGGAATGCCTGAAGAAGTATTAAAAGAAACACAAAAGCAACTTGCACGTCTTGAAAAGATGCACCCAGATTCGTCTGAAGCAAGTATTATGAGAAATTATATTGAGTGGATGTGTGACCTTCCATGGAATAAGAAGTCTGAAGAGCATATTGATCTTAACTCAGCTCTTGAGATCTTAGATGAAGATCACTTCGAACTAACTCAAATCAAAGAAAGAATCCTAGAGCACCTAGCAGTTAGACAACTAAAAGGTGACGATATGAAAGGACCAATCCTTTGCTTCCAAGGACCTCCAGGTGTTGGTAAAACTTCTCTTGGTAAATCAATTGCACGTGCAACAGGTAGAGAGTTCGTAAGAATTTCACTTGGTGGTGTAAAAGATGAAGCAGAGATTAGAGGACACAGAAGAACTTATGTTGGTGCAATGCCGGGACGTTTTATTCAAGCGATGAAGCAAGCCAAAACGAATAACCCTGTTGTTCTTTTAGATGAAATTGATAAGCTATCAGGTGATTACAAAGGTGATCCATCTGCAGCTCTTCTTGAAGTACTAGATCCAGAACAAAATGTTGAGTTTAGAGATCACTACCTAAATGTACCATTTGATCTTTCAAACTGTATGTTTATTGCTACTTCAAATATGCTAGAAAATATTCCTGGTCCATTGAGAGACCGTATGGAAGTAATCAATCTATCTGGTTACACAAGAGAAGAAAAAGTTGAAATTTCTAAGAGATATATTATTCCTAAACAAATGGATGAAAACGGAATCACAACAGATCACGTTAAGTTCACAGACGAAGGTGTAGAGAGTGTAATCGAGCACTATACTTCTGAAGCAGGACTAAGAAACTTAGAAAGAAGAATTGGTACTCTTTGCCGTAAAGTTGCAATGAAAATTGCAAAAGGTGATATGGGAAAAACACATATTGTTAAAGACACTGTTGTTAAATACCTTGGGCCACCAATTTTCGTTAAAGAAGATCACAAAGAAGAAGATGAAGTTGGTGTATCAACAGGACTAGCTTGGACATCTCATGGTGGTGAAGTTCTCTATATTGAAACGACTAAGATGAAAGGACAGGGTCTTACCCTAACAGGTCAACTTGGTGACGTTATGAAAGAGTCAGCAAAAACTGCAATTAACTATATCCGCTCTCGAGCACAGTACATGGGAATAGATGAAGATATTTTTGAAAACCACGAATTTCACGTTCACTTACCAGCTGGTGCCACTCCAAAAGATGGACCATCTGCAGGTATCACACTAGCGACGGCCCTTGTATCGAATTGTACAGGTGTTCCAGTAAGCCGTGATGTTGCAATGACTGGAGAAATTACTCTAACGGGTAAAGTTCTTCCAATCGGTGGACTAAAGGAAAAAGCTCTAGCTGCTCTTAGAATGGGTATTTCAACAGTTGTTATCCCATGGGGAAATAAGAAAGACTTAGTTGATATCCCTGAAAACCTAAGAGAACAAATTAACTTTGTACCTGTTAAAACAATTGATGAAGTTCTAGAAATAGCACTTGTTGATTGGAGCGGATACAAGAGAGCGCTTAAGAAGAAAGTGGACAAAAAACATCAAGAAAAGAAAACGACATCAGTCGCTGCTTAATAGAAAGAGGGCCTAGATGGCCCTCTTTTTTTTTATACAAACATATTTTAAAATGAGTAGTGTATGGAAAATCAAGATATGAAAATTATGATTGTAGATGACTCTGAACTTTCAAGATCATCGATAAAAGACATCTTAGAACAAGAAGGATATGAAGTTGTTGGATGTGTAAGTAACGCACAGGAAGCACTAAAGCTATCTTTCGAAGTTAATCCAGATGTTTTCATTATCGATGTCATCATGCCAGAGATCAGTGGACTTGAGCTTACTGAATCTATCGTGAATAATTTCATGCATGCTAAAGTAATTATGATGTCATCTCTTGATATTGAAACCGTTTGTATTGAGGCCATCTCATCTGGTGCCCAGGACTTTCTAGTAAAACCATTTAAAAGAGCTGATCTTCTAAAGTCAGTTGAAAAAATGACTAATGATTTGGCCAAAGAAAAAGCGAGTTAATTAATGCTAAGATTTTTAATTTATTTTTCATTTAGTTTTCTTATCCTAGCATTTCCTGTTTCTCAGAAATCTACTGTCTTTGATAGTATGAATAAGCCACTTAAGCCTTTTACAAGTAAAGTCTATTCAACAATTGCCTTCTATATCAATACAAGCCTTAGTGAAGGTAAAGATATGACGGTAAAGTTGTTTAATAATACTGCTAAGAAAGTTGATACAGTGAAAAGAAATTCGTCTGGAATTGCCAAGAAAGCTCAGGACCTCGACGCTCTTGATGATTATCAACATGGTGAATACACAGTTGAAGAACGTGAGGCCCTGCTAAAAGTATTACGAGAAAACTAATATTATTGAATATTAGATTTCGAATTCACATCTTTTTTCTTAGATGACTCAGACTTAGCAATTAATTTATCAATTTCCTGCATTTTCATTTTCAAATTCAAAGATTTACGAACGCAAATTGAATTGGTCGATGTATCTGTTGGAGTCTCTCTTACACCAGCAAGAACATAACTTGTTAAAAGCGATAAAATTGAAACTAAGAATAACTTTTTCATAATACTTCTCCTTTTATTATTTCTCACTATTACTAATGCAGATAGTGTGCCAAAAAGAAGTTCAGCATTTCAATAACTTACCCTCAGTACTCAATTATCTAAGTGTATAAATTTTAAAGGCCGTCTATTTTTTATACGTTACTTTCAAGATTTTACCAGAATCAGTTGTCAGGTAGACTTCACCCTTAGGAGAAACTCTTACTTGTCTCATACGCTCTTCGAGGTCTTCTAAGTAGGCTTCTTGAGCGACAACTTTATTCCCGTTAAGCTTCACAAGCCTAAGATGCTCACTTCCTAAAGCGGCCATTAGAATATGCCCTTTCCATTGTTTGTGAAGATCTGCTTCGTAAATGGCCATTCCAGATGGAGAAATACTTGGAGTCCAATGGACAAGAGGTTGCTCGAGTCCTGGTTTTTGAGTGGTTCCAATACTTGGTCCCCAGTATTCACTTCCGTAAGTTATGATTGGCCAGCCGTAGTTCTTACCTGCTTCAACAAGATTTAATTCATCTCCACCACGAGGACCAAATTCACAGCTATACACATTCCCGCTTTGAGAAATGGCAATTCCTTGAGGATTTCGATGACCATAACTATAGATCTCTTTTAGGGCACCTGGCTTTGCTTCAAAAGGATTCCCTTTAGCAGCACTACCATCTAAATTAAGCCTTAGGACTTTTCCATTATGTACACTTAGATCTTGTGCATATTTTCTTTCACCACGATCTCCCACAGTCATAAAGATATGATTGTCTTTGAACGCAACTCTTGAGCCAAAATGTCTAGTGGTATCACTTTTGATTTTGGATTTGAAAAGAATCTCAGGCTTGATAAGTGCTTTATTCTTATACTCGGCACGTCCTAGAGCTGTGAAAAGACTATCATTTTCCTCCATAGAGAAAGTGTAATAAGCATAAGTTTTTTGTCCAATTTTCTTAATGGCCACATCAAGCATTCCACCTTGACCACGAGCCTTTACTTTGGGAGTCGTGACAGGTGTCACAACTTTTGTCAGTAGATTTGCATGGCTTATTCGACCATCGCGTTCAGTCAGTAAAATTTCATATTCACTGATGAAATCCATTCCCCAAATGATGTCTTTTACTTTAAGTACTTCAATTGCCGAAACTTTTGCAAAAGTATTGATTGAAATTGAAAACAATAAGAATAACAAAATATAACAGTGCTGTTTTTTCATAAGAAAATTATAGCACTGTTATTTGAATTGAAAATTTAAATAAAATTAAGGAAGAAGCGACATCAACTTTCTTACAAAGGAAACCTTTCCTTCATAGGGTGGGTAGCGCAAATTATTTTCTAGCTTGAAGCTACGATTCATAACCGCCTTCTTATGAGAGAAAGTCTCAAATGAATACTTACCATGGTACATTCCCATGCCTGACTCACCAACTCCACCAAAAGGTAGTTTCTCATTTGAAAGATGTACGATTGTATCGTTAAGTACCATTCCACCACAGCTAATCTGTTCAACAACTAAATCCTTATCTGAACTTGAATCGACAAATGGGTAACAGGCAAGAGGCTTATCGAATTGATTGATAAAATTAATTGCACTGGCCAAGTTATCAGTGTGAACAATAGGAAGAATTGGCCCAAAAATCTCACCGGCCATGGCCTTGCTTTCAGCTGTTGATCTTAAGTATGTTGGAGAAATATATAATTGCGACTTATCAACATCACCACCAATTAAGACTTCATCATTTCCTATTAATTCGGAGATACGATCAAAATGTCTTTCATTAACTATACGTCCATAGTCATCACTATTTTTAACTTCATTTGAGTAAAAGTTTTTTAACCACTTCTTCGAAGCTTCAATAAACGAAGCTTCATCTTCTTTCTTAATAAGAACATAGTCTGGTGCTACACATGTTTGACCTGCATTAAAGAATTTTCCCCATACAATTCGTTTTGCTGCAAGATCGATATTTTCTGTCATGACAATGGCCGGAGACTTTCCACCAAGCTCTAAAGTAACTGGTGTTAAGTTCTTTGCCGCTGCGGCCATGATAATACGGGCGACGTGTCCATTTCCTGTATAGAAGATATAATCAAATTTAAGTGAAAGAAGCTCTGTTGTCTCCTCTACAGCGCCCTCTACAACAGCAGCAATTTCACTATCAAAAGCATTGGTAACGATCTTATTGATAATATGTGATGTATTTGGGGCCATCTCAGATGGCTTTAGAATAACTTTATTCCCTGCCGAAATAGCGCCAATGAGAGGAACTATTGAAAGCTGAAATGGATAGTTCCAAGGGGCGATTACAAGTACCTGGCCATAGGGCTCATGATGAATATAGCTTTTGGCCGGAGCAAATGCCATTGGAGTTGAAACAGTCACTGGGGCCATCCATTTTTTGAGCTTATCTTTGACCAGCTTAATCTCATGAAGGGTGAAGTCGATCTCTGAAAGGTACGACTCGAATACAGGCTTTCCAAGATCCTTTTTAAGGGCTTCGATGATCTCGCCTTCAGAAGCCAAAATTTGCTCTTCTAAGGCTTCCAATGCACTAATTCGATCTTCATAGCGAGTTAAGTTCTTACGCCCTCTCTGGGCCTCATAGATTGCTTTTATTGAATTTTCCATAGGTCTTATTATAGCTGAACTTTGACAATATGGAATATAAAAAGCCCAGTCAATGACTGAGCTTTTTCATAAGGAGTAGGATTTGGGTTTGGGTTTATTTTATTTAATTTTACTTTCCAGAAGATGCACTACCTTTTACTGGAGTTTTTACTCCACCTTGTGCTGCAACTTCCATACTTGAAACTTGATCATTACTTGCGTTGATCTTTGAACAGTCTGTGTCTTTTTCAGATACTGCAAAAACCGAAGTTGTACTTAATAAAAATAAGAATACTAATGCTAACTTTTTCATAATTCCCCCATTGGTTGGTGTGTTTGTAATATATAAAGCAATGATAGTGCCAACTTTTCACTTGTGATATTAACAGGTTAGAAAATTTGGAAGTGATTATTTTTAGACAGTGAATAGTATTTAGACAAAAAAAAGGCCCTCATATTAAAGAGGGCCTTTTCCTAAATTATTGAATTATTACATAAATTATTTCTTAATTGCTGTTGGATTAACTTTTTTCTTATCAGCATCACCACCAACTGGATCTTTTTTTGTACAATCTTTACAACGAGTAGCTTCGATATTATCACCACAACCAGTTGGAGTTTCCTTATCAGTTGCTCCATCTGCATAAACAGCAGTGCTAACTGATGACATTAAAAATAAAACCATTAATAACTTCTTCATAATCTCCCTCCAATTACATATTTAGGTTTACACCAGCAGGTTTAACAATAGCTAAAAGTGATTGGAAGGCCTGTGTTACTTGTAAGGCCATCTTGTGTCCTGCTTTCGATTCAACTTTTAAAATTTCACCGTAGTTATCGTATTTAACGTTAATTTTACCAACTTTATTCATTGTAATTTCAACTGGCTTACCTTGAGCATTGTATTGAAATTCAAGAGCTCTCTTTTGCTTAGTATGCTTATTGAAGTCCATCATTTTCGAGATACGACCCTTTGAATCGTATAGAAGAACAACTGACATACCTTTAGAGTTATTAGCTTTCTTTAAGTTACCTTTCTTGTCGTAATCAAACTCAGTCCAACCACGAGCGTTTACCACTTTAGTGATCTTCTTAAACTTCTTGTGGTAAGCAAGTTCAACGAAGTCACCACGTGAAGAGTTTTTCTTAACGAGAAGTCCGTCTTTATTGTATTCAAAGTTTGTAACGTGATTCCCTCTCTTAATTTGCTTTGGTAGAGAACAACATTCAGTATAAACAGTTTCTGTCTTAAGACCATTGATCACAGTAAGAATACGGTAAGTATAGTGTGATCCATCTGGTTTCTTCTTAATTTCGTATTCATAACGATTCACAACTTCTTTCTTAGTTGGTGATTTCTTAGCAACAAGAGTCCAGTAGTGATAGTCTGGGTTCTTAGGGTTACTTTCATAAGTGTATTTTACAACTTCACCACTTCTCTTTTTTAGTTGTGAAACAAATTGTGTTTTCTTCTCATAAGTGATTTCTTGCTTTGTTCCATCACTATAAGTAATCGAAGTCATATTGTGGTTAGCATCGTATGAATATTTAAAGTCATTTCCAGAGATATCGTTAGCTTCAGTTAAGTTATAATCAGAGTCATATGTATAAACAGTTTTCTTTCCAGCACCAGATTCAACAGACTTTACTAGTCCATTTGGGTACCATTTAAGAAAGATTTGTTTTGCCATTGAGTCTTTGATTGATTTAAGAGTTCCATCTTTTGTAAAATCAAGTTTAACAACGTATCCGTTCTTATCCTTTACTTCGACAAGCTTTCCATCTTTATTGAAAACGTTTTCTTTACCGTCATTATACTTTCTAATATAACCCTTAGCAGTTTTAACAATTTTCTGCAGACCTCTTACGTTTGAGTAAAGCTCAGTCCCTACTGCAAGATCAGATGAAACGTTAAACTTCTTAGCATAGGCTTGTCTTAATTCAGCATCATTAGATAGCTTCGTAACCAGAGTTTTTGCAACATTTGCAGAAAGTGATGTTTTCTTTCTCATTACATCAACGATCTTTTCAGCTGCAGCTTTAGGGTCAACGGCCGTTCTTGGAGTAAAACGAGTCTTTGCACCTGAACCATTTTCGTGAACAGTTACAGAACCATCCGCTGAAACGACTAAGTACGTCTCGTAATCAGAACCCCAACCAAAACCAAACCATCCCTTAGAAGGAGATTTCGAGTTATAAGTTCTCTCAATAACAAGGTCATTTCCACCACCCGGTACAATAATATCCGTATATGTAATGTAGAAATTACCGTTTTTAAGATTCACACCTGCAATTGAAGCAAGCGAAAATAAACATAATACTAATAACTTTAAACTGATCCTCATGACTCATTTCCTTTTTAGTTAAAGAATCTAAATTCTCTCCCTAGTCCTATCGGAGTTCCCCAACTAAAACTTAAACATATATTAACTTTAATCCTTAATTTTTACGATTTTTAGGATAAAGAAGGTCCCAATACCGTCTAAAATACAGGCGACTACAAATAAGGCAATTCCAATAATCGACGAAAACATCTTAGGAAGAAGGGTTGGGTCATTGGCCGAGAAAATCCCTAGAATTACAAAGGGCATTGCTGCAATTGTAAGGCCTTGGAACTTTCCTTGCGCTGTCGCCGTATCAATTTTTTGCTTCAATCTGATACGTTCGCGAATCACACCAACAATAGTGTCAAAAACTTCGGCAAGATTACCACCAGTTTCGCGTAGAATATTTACACTTGAAACGAACATATCATTGTCTTGAGTAGGAATTCTAACTGCCAAATTTTCGAAGCACTCTTCCAAAGTCACCCCAACTCGGTTCTGTTGAAGAATAATATTAAACTCTTCCGAAATTGGAGGTGGCATCTCATCCACCACCATTCCTAAGGCCTGAGGTACAGATAGTCCTGCTCTAAGCCCGTTTGAAAGAAGAGTTAGGCCATCAACCATCTGGTCTTGATAGGCTAAGATTCGCTTATTAACGAGATGATCCACGACAGGCTTGGGTGCTTTAAAACCAATAAAACCAACAAGTAGCCCGAGAAATGCTCCCCCAGTCCAACTTCCTATGGCCCCGACAATTAATAATGTAATTGTCCCCAATCCAAAAGATAGCCCTAAGAGCGCATAAGTAACATGATCCGGGTTTACATCAATGAATAATAATTCAAACTTTTCTAAGATATATGTACGTGTTCCAAATGTTTGCTTCTCAATAAGATCAAAGATTCCCACAGAGTATCGATAACAAAATAGAAAAAAGATCAAACCTATCGTTACGATTAAACCTGTTCTTCCTAGTTGTTCAATAAAGAAACTCATAAACTACCTCTTCCCTATGCCTTCTTCTTTACAGGAGGGGCACCATTAGCAGGACGCGGTCTCTGTTGAGGTTGGCCTGGTTTAGGACGTTGTTGACCTTGACTTCCTTGAGCACCAGGAGGACCTGGTGGGCGAGGTTTTGGAGGTGGAGCCTTAGCTGCTGGAGCACTTCCAGGGGCATTTGAAAATAATCCACGTGGGATATTATATCCTTGTCTCTCAAGAGTTTCGATAAACTTGGGAATGAAACCAGTTGCTTGGTGAGCACCAATAATCTTTCCATTCTTATCAATATCTTTTTGTTGAAAGAGGAAAATATCCTGAAGAGTTACAACCTCTCCTTGAATACCACCAATTTCAGTGATGTGAGTAATTTTACGAGAACCATCATCAAGACGAGATGCTTGAATAATTAAGTGAACTGCATTGGCAATCATTTCACGAATTGCTTTTGGAGTAAGACCAGCACCTGCATACTGAACAAGAGTCTCGATACGCCCTATACACTCTCTTGGATTATTCGAGTGAACCGTCGTAAGAGATCCATCGTGCCCAGTCCCCATTGCTTGTAACATATCCAGAGTTTCACCACCACGACACTCACCAACAACAATACGTTCGGGACGCATTCTTAGACATTGCTTTACAAGACAGCGAATATCAATCTCACCATCTCCCTCAAGTGACGGCGGTCGAGTCTCAAGCCTGACAACGTGTTCTTGCGGGAAACTAAGTTCGGCCGAATCTTCACATGTAATAATACGTTCATTTGCTTGAATAAAACTTCCAAGAACGTTTACTAGAGTCGTTTTCCCGGAACCAGTACCACCGGAAACAATAATATTCTTGTGACCTTCAACAGCAATCCTTAAGAAGTCCGCCATGTTTTGAGTAAGTGAACCAAACTCTACAAGGTGCTTATAAGTGAGTCTCTCTTCAGGGAATTTTCGAATTGTAATACAACAACCATCGATGGCCGATGGAGGAATAATTGCGTGTACCCTCGAGCCATCATGTAGACGAGCATCAACATATGGAGTCTTCTCATCAATACGACGGCCAATTGGAGCAACGATTCTTTCAATAACGTTTAGAACCTGGCGATCGTTTGAAAAAGTAACTTTTGAAAGCTTTACCTTACCATCTTCTTCATAGTAGATTTTATTTGGGCCAACGACCATAATCTCAGAAACAGTTGTATCAGCTAAAAGATCTTCTAAAGGACCCAGTCCTAGAGCCTCGTCGAGGATCTCCTTTACGATACTATTCATGTCTTCGCGACTATTTAGAATCCCTTTTGTATCTTCTTTTCCAAGTAGATCAATAACAACTTTCTTAGTCTTCTCTTTTAAAATAATCTTTGCTTTTGGATCATTATCATCATCTTTTGAAAGATCCATCTCTTCGACAAGACCTTTGTGAATTCTAAGTTTCAGATCACGCCAACTATTGGCCTCGGCACCAGTTGCGCGCTCTTTCTTAACACCAACTTCACTTGGTTTGTTAAGCTTGGCCAATTGATTAAGAATCCCCTTACCGTTAATAGTACGGGTAAGTTCAATAATTCCTTTTGCAAATGGACTATTTTTAGCAGCAACCAACACAGGTTTTTTCTGATTAATGGCCATGGCACAAGTTTGCTCATCTTTTAAGATTTGCCCAAGGACAGGACGCCCGACAGACTTACCTGCGACCTCAGCTGTTACCGGATGCCCTTTTACCGCCTGATTAAAGACAAAGTGAATCATCTCTTTTGGAAACATCATTGTAATGAGTTCTGAAACCAGCCTCTTTGTTTGATTTAAGGCCAACAAGTCAGGAGTAATAACGACTAAGATCATCGTTGAATGCTCAAGTGCCTTTGCAGTAAGTTCAGTAATTTCAGTACCAACATCAATGATCGTTGTCGGATACATACTCTTTACTGCCTTTAAAACTTTACCAGCTCCATCAACGCTCATTCCCTCTGTCGCAATAGGATCATTAGGAAGACCAATATAGTGAACACCGCTTGGATGCATATTTACAAATGGCTGAAAAGTTCTAGGATCTATATTTCCATTAAAATTAAAAAGGTCTTTTAAATTCTTATTTGTTTTGATTCCAGTTAGAAGATTTAGATCTCCACTAGCTCTCTGGTCAAAATCAAGAAGTAATGTCTTAGAGCGCTTCTCTCCGCTAAATGCGAAAGCAAGGTTTGTAGCAACTTGAGATTTACCAACTCCACCTTTACCGCCAATAACTGTAATAATATGACCATCGGCCATTATGGCCCCCTCTTTCTAAATTTTCTTTTAATATCTTCTGTTCCTGTTGAAGCACTTTCAATAATTTCAGGAGTAATGAAGACAACAAATTGTTCTTTTGATTTTGAAACATCTTTTGAACGGACAAATGAAAATAATGAAAACGTCTGCTCAGCAGAATCACTATCACTACTTGTTGTTGAAACACCATCGGGTGGATCTTTATCATATTCTGTCGCCGTTTTATTAATTGAGATTCCTCCAACGACAGCCGATTCTCGTGATTTAACAATTATTTTTGTATCAAGATTATTTGATTGTTTATCGGCACCTTGCGAAGAAGAAACACCAAGAATAATATCGAGATTGATTTTTTCTTCCTGTAGAATCTTAGGTGTAACATCTAAGTTAAAACCTGCTTCAATAACTTTAGCTTGTTGAAACTCACCAGTTCCTACGGCAACGTTACGCTCAGAGCCTTTCGAAAGCTTAGCCTTCTCACCATCTTTAGTAATAATCACACCCGATTGAACAATTCGGGCATAGCCCGCGGCCTTAGCCGAACTTAGCTTTGGAAAAAGTTGAGAGATTTGACCACCAAATGTACCATTACTTGAAGTTGAAATTGTTCCACCATCAACAGTTTTACCAAATGTTATCTGTGCACCACTTGTTCCAACAGTTGGATTCCATTTGAAACCAAAGACTCGATTATAGTCTTTTGAAAGTTCAACAAATTGGGCCGTAATTTTAATTAGCTTGGCAGCCTGTGGAGGTTGCGGCTTACGGTTGATGGCCAAGAAATTCTTTATGATTTCATCTTTTCCAAGCTGCTGAACTGAGTCTGTTCTCCTAGCTAAACTTTGAATTCTATCAGGAAGATATGTTGCTGCAATCTTGACAGCTAAGGCACTCTCTTCTTCTGAGTTTACGATCCCTTCTAAAAGATAAGAGTTGTTAAAGAATCGGACGGTAACATCTTTAAGATTATTTCTTCTGAGACCCTCTTGCATTTCACGAGAGATGATCAAGTATGTCTGAGGTGAAACTTCAACTAGATTCTTCACATCAGGGTAGTCTTCTAATACTTTAACAATTCGACCAATATCTCCAGGAACGATAATTTTTCCTTCAACGTAGACTTTTCCACCTTTTAAATTGATTTCAAGTCCTTCAATTGGACCAAGCTGTTCTTTAAGCTCTGAAATCAATTTCGACTTCTCTGTCGCAGTCACTGTAACAAGGTAGCGCTTCTTAATTGCACCTAGTTTATCTCTTACAGTAACAGAAGTTATACCAGGTCCTTCACCTTTTAAAACAAGTTCACTTGTCCCGGCCGCAGTATTAACAGGTTGAACTTTAAGAATTCTTTGATTTGCAACTTGTACACTTCTTGAAGTTATCGTGAAATCAATAGGAAGAACCTTATCGATTCCTAAAACAACTTCAACCTTTTCTTCTTGGACGCCAATATTTGCCCCAGTCTGTTGAGCAAAGGCTTGAACTGTTAATAAAGTGAATATTACAAGTTTTATTAATTTCATTATTTCTTCTTAAACTTATCAGCAAAGTAAGCCCTTGCCTCACTCTTATCACTATCAGATAGAATGTCGTATAAGCGTGTTCCTTCAATTAATTGTTTTTCACCGTCGTTAATATTTCTAAGAGTTAGAATCGGTTTATACTGTTGGAAAATATTTAAGTGAGCAATTTTCTGAGCTTGAAATGGGCTAAGTTCAAGAGTCACTGTCGTGTAATTCGAATATGTATTTAGCTTCATCTTTCTAATAACATTTTCTGTTTTAACACCAATCAGAGGAATATTATTTGAAACACTCATTCCTGTTGAGAGTACTCTAACATCTTGTAGAATAGTTATAATCTTTGCTTGATCTTTTCTCGCCCCCCCTGTGTAATCAACAGGAGCAAGAACATCAACACGGTCACCAGGACGGATTAGCTTACCAACAGAGCTCTTTTCATCGACTTGAAAAGCAATGGCGCGCATACCAACAGTAACCTCACGAGAAAGGCCTGTACTCTCACCTGGATAAGTGACTCGTGGCTTTGTAATTTGCTCGCCTTTTAGAATTGGTACTGTTGCAATTGTATTTTCAATTTCTTTAACTGTTTTAAAGCTACCAGGTGCAAGAAAGTTTTGAGGTACAGTAACAATTGAAACTTTTGTTTCATCGAGTAGATCGAATTCTCTAATATCTTCTTTGGCGACTAAGACGGAACTCATCGTTCCATATTTCTTAATCAAGGCCGACTGTTGATCTTCGATATAAGTGTGCACCATAAACATCGCAACAACTGCAATGACGAGGGCAAGGGTGAAAGCTCTTGTATTCATAAAACATCCTGTTTTATAGCGTTAAATATTCAATTAATATTTTATCAAAAAACAAGCATTTAGTTAGTGAGAGGCATTTTTGGCTACTTATAGGAACAGCCTGGAGTCATTGAACCACTTGTGGGGTCAAGTGTGCGAAATAACCCGCTTCCAGAGTTAACAAAGGATTCACCACAAACTCCATAAAGAGTGAACACTTTAATACAATTTGTGTCCTGAGCATTGCTCTTATCTTTACAGTTTTCATCCTCTGCTTCTGCCCACGGAAGTGTTGGAATGTGAAAACTTGATGCAATTGGGTTGGTATTATTAACGTAGTCTTGACTCCATCCAATGATAAATGAACCAACCTCAGTAAAAGTCCCCGATAGAGCGGCAAGATCGGAGCGTCCCAGGCCATCTGAATTCCCCTTCATGACAAAGTAAGTATAGGCCCGTGTTGCTTGATTTTGATTTATTGCAACGTTAATTGAGTTTCCAATATTTATTAGCATAACAACGAGATAGAGAAAAATGGGAATAAAGATCATGGCCTCAAATAATGCCTGACCTTTCTCATCCAATAATTTCTTTTTTTTCATTCTTTTTTTCAAATTAGCACCCGTTATCATAAATCGTCGATTCAGTATTTGAACAATTACCTGCGCCGTCTTCAGTAAGAACTTCAGCAAATGCTCGACATATCTGAGCAAGGCACTCTCTTATGGTCGGCTCTTTTCCAAGAAATGATTCAATTCTAAAATTCATTTGGATATCCCCTGTCATTGTCTTCATGAAAGAGAACGGTGCTTTGAAATCAAGATATGTACCAGTAAGGAACCAGGGTGTTACATTTTTATTATTAAATTTTATCTGACATTCTGGATCACAATTTACAACATTATATGCTTCAAAAATTTGAGTGGCCCTTTGTCTTGCAAGGGAGTCATTAGGAATTTTATTATCGGCAACAAGATAAGCTCTCGATGCCATGTAATTTGCATACTGTAGTAAGTATGTATTTGTATAATTTATTGATATCTTCACAACAACAAAGAAAAATGCAATAACAAAGGTAAAAGTAGATAAGAATTCAATTGTCGACTGCCCTTTTTGATTATTCATCATAGACCTCAACAGGTGAGAAAAAACGAGAGCGACTTATATTTTGATTGTAATAGAGTGGATGTGTTGGAGTATTATAATTAGCTCCAAATGTGTCCTCACTACCATTTTCACCGTAGCGAGCTGTATATTCCATTGAGCCAGCAAGTGTTCCCCACATTCCTTGCCCCACCATATTATTAAAGGCATTACTTTTGAAAACAACCATTACTAGGGAAGCAATCACTACGAGTAATAAGATATACTCAACAGTTGATTGACCGCGATTATTTAAATGAAAATATATTTTTTTATTTTCCATCCTAGAAAAATCCATGAAATAAGTATAACAGGAGCAAACGCAAATTTCTTCCCGAAAATTTTCTTTATTTGTAAGACATTACCATCTTTAAATGCTTGAACGATAAAATCCCAATTCTTGAGAATATTAGTAATGAATACAGAAAGCCCTACAATAACTGTTACAACAGATAGAGAGATGAAAGCTTCTTCTTGAAAACGAACAGGAATCAAAAGAAATAAACTTGCTAAATACTTTGAATCCCCTCCTCCCATAATTTTTAAAATAAATAACAAAAAACCTGCACCAAAAATCCCAATGGGAAATAAGAATGTCTCTAAATTAAATGCATAGTGAGTAGGAAAAAAGAAAAGCAATACTAGGTATAAGAATAGATTCCCTATCGACCACGCATTTGCAATTTTTCTTAATTGAATATCAATATACGAAACATAAATAAGCTGAACAAAAATGAAGACAAAAACTGTTATTGGCATATCTATTCGTATCCGTTGATATAGCCAGAATGCCAGCAGCCTCTTGGACATGATCCAGTCGATAGCTCTTGCGATAAATGGTAGGCGAAGCTTTTAAAGAAGCCTGTCGTATAGGCACCTAGTCCTTTGGCCATAGTAATAGACACACCAGCAAAGAATGCTAGTAAGAAGATATATTCAATGACGGCTTGACCGCGTTGATTACGACGAAACATACTTAATATTCTACATTAAGTATGCGAAAGGTATTGAAAGAGAAAGATTTTCCTCTGCTCTTTATCAATAAGAATAAAAAAGCAGAGGTGCTATTTTAGTTACCTTGAAGATCTTTAAGCAGGTTACTTGTATTACCAAATACACCTTGTGTTAGCTCTTCAATCCCATCTGAAGCAGTCTTTCTGAATTTCATAACCAGCATGGCCGCAACGGCAACGAGTAGAATATACTCAGTTGATGTCTGACCTTCTTCATCTCTTAGAAACGCTAGTAACGTTTTCATTTTTGTACTCCTTATCTCACAAAACCCCAAGTAGGGCCCAAAACACAATATCTATTAGAATGTTTCGGCTTTCTTTCATAAAAGCTTTAACTTTATCTTAAGAATATTTTAACACCTCGCGCAACTGAAGCAAAAATATTGCTAAATATGTTCATAAACAGCTGAAAATACAGTCGTCAAGTCAAAGATATAATGCCTATTATTGTTGTCGTTTGCCAAAATCGGGTATAATTTAAGGGTGAGTTAGGTGGGCACCTATAAAGTTGTTTCGCCCTACAAAGCTTAGAAAGGAAGTGGTCACTGGTCACGGTGAGCAGGCCCATGAAATTAGTGGGAAGCCTAAAGTGATTATCACTACATCCACCTGTCGTACGACGGGCGGAGACTTTCTGCTCACCTAGCTCTCTCTAAAGGCCCTCAAATATAACGCTTTCCAAAAATTCCTTTTCAAATAGCTAAAATCTAGTAGAATTTAAGTTATGGATATTGCAAAAATCGAAAGAAACACGGAAGTATCAACGAAATGGATCGAAAATCTTGCTCTCGAAGAGATCAATATGGACGAAAGTGGGGTCGTCAGTTTTAACGATCACCTTAACCCAGCGTTCCAACTCGAAGAATCATCAATTAACTTTATGAATAAGTTAAGAGATCTTTTTGAAATCTATGTCCACAAATTCAATGAGTATCGTGGTGAAAATAACACGATTAAAATCTTTAAAATAGCTAATACAATTAATGATTTTATGGTCTATCGAAATTCTCTGCGATTAATTTTCGCGAGAAAGGCCGATGATCTCATTTCAGTTGGCTTCCTTGCCAATGGAAAAGATATTTTTAGCGCTAGAGTTAATGATGGTCAAAGTCATGGAGCAGCTCAATTACATGAGATCCGTGCCCATATTGGTCCATTCAATCAGATTACATGGCGCTTTGAAAATGAAGAAGTTGATTGTGATGCTCTTGTGAGGCATTACCTTAGCGAATTCATTAAATTATCCGCTCGATAAGAAAGTTCCTTAGATATAGTTAATACTATCTTTTGATTCATGGGAATCCTTCGAGTCTCCATGTCCACGCATCTTTAGGGCCGAGTACTCAAGCGATTCTTCCACTGTCGGTAACCTTAAATGAAGATATCCTTCAGCATTTGATATATTCATATTAAAATTCAGTACCCCACCGGTACTATCCCCTATTTTTGCACTCGACATAATAGGAAATGACCACTTCCCAGCAGAAATGAGCTTATGTGGTTCTTGAAACTTTTCACAATATATTTTTCCAAATTGATACAAAGACATAAAATCTTGTGAGCTAATTTGAAGAAGTCGATTCTTGAGTCCTCTTTCAATACAGATTTTGATAACCATTCCCAAGTAATCAACATCGAGAAAGCCTGTCTTAATATAGTCATCAAGTTCAAAATCTTCTCTGGCATAAAGCTTGGCCTGTATTTTTTCAAAGAGATTTCTCTTAACATGTGAACCACCACGGCCATAGAGGCGACAAACTCGAAAGACTAAGTAATTTAGAGATGATTTTTGAATATAGAATTCAGCTGCAGCCTGGGTTTTCCCATAAATTGAAGCAGCATCTGGAATATCCAACTCATAGTACTCACTAGCATCTCCTGAGAAAACAAAATTTGAAGATAAGTAAATAATTTGAGACTTATATCGCTGACAAATATCGGCAACAGAAATTAGGCCAGAAGTATTTAGAGCATCGGCCGTTCTTTCTTTAAGAGCACAATCAACTATTGATGTTAGTCCAACAGCATAGATTGTTATATCAGGCTTGAATGTATACATGATTAGCTGAATTTCTTGCTTATTATTAATGTCACAAGGAAGAACGGTAACACCGCTGATCGAGACTGGGTTCTTATGGTATGTACCTACTACTTTATAGTCCTTCTTAAAAAAGTTTGCGAGAGAAGATCCCACAAAAGATGAAATACCATAAATCAAAATAGTCTTTGTTCTATTTTCTGACATAGTAGTATTATAAGGCTTTTTCGTAATTGTGAGAGAAGAAAATAAGAGGAGGCAACTATGTCCTATTCAGGACCATAGTCGCCTATATGATTGATTTATCCGATTAGTTTTAATGCCACATTTGGCACTTGGTTTGCCTGTCCAAGAACAGACGCCCCAGCTTGAATAAGGATGTTGTTTCTAGTTAAATCGGCAGTCTCTTTTGCCACATCAACATCTCTTACTCGCGACTTCGCCGCACTTAAGTTTTCATCGCTGATTCCCAAGTTATTGACTGTTGATGTAAGTCTGTTCTGTAGCGCACCCATATTGGCACGATAACCGTTGACTGCGACCAACGCATCGTCAAGTTTCTTAAGAACTGCTTGCGAACCTTCTTTAGTTGCAACGCTGTCTGAGGCAAGTCCCAGAGCTGCGATTGACGAATCTGATCCTGCTGCATCGTACGTAAGTCGATCAAGCATTGGATCATTGTTAACCCCAACTTGAAACTCCAGTCTGCCACCTGTTCCGTCCAGTAGTTGAACTCCGTTAAAGTTAGTCGACTTAGCAATTCTGTCGATTTCATCTTTAAGCTGTTGGAATTCGATGTCTGAAAATGATCTTTCAGTATCACCGATCGTGTCAGAGGCAGTTTGAACTGCAAGCTCTCTAAGACGAATGATGATATTTGATACTTCATTTAATCCACCTTCTGCTACTTGGACAAGTGAGATAGCATCGTTTGCGTTTCTCTTTGCTTGCCTCATACCTCTGATCTGTGCTTTTAGGTTTTCACTAATTGCCAGTCCAGCGGCGTCATCTCCGGCTCTTGTAATACGTTCACCTGAAGATAGTTTTCTTAAGTTGTCCCCAACTCTTTTATTTGTAAGTGACATTGCTCTTTGTGCTGCGATAGATGCCACATTTGTATTAATTCTGATACCCATGATTAGTCTCCTTTAATCATCATATAAACCTCCTGTTTGATAATTGAGCATCCAGCTCAATAAATTCGTTAATAATTAAATAATGCTTCTACGGATAAACCAATCATTCCTCTATATATATTCAAGCAATCAAAGGTTGCAGTCTCTAATTGCTTACAGTAGTTATCCTGTAGTTTGCATATATTGACTCCGTTACTTATAAATTCTTATTCAGTACTAATGCCATCCGGCGCTTTCAAGGGTTATTACCCTTGAGAAGCTGCCTGGATTAAGCTTAGTGCACTATTTGTACTAGTGTTTGCCTGAGCAAGAACCGAAGTACCGGCAGTCATTAGAATGTTTTGTTTTGTTAAGTTTGCAGTTTCTGCTGCTACATCAGTGTCTCTTACACGAGAGTTTGCTGCACTTAAGTTTTCAATCGACGTTGCAATATTATTTACCGTTGATTGAAGTCTATTTTGAAGGGCACCAAAGTCTGCTCTAATTCCAGATACTGAGATAATCGCCTGGTCAATTGATGATAATGAGTTCTGTGCAGAAATCTTATCAGCAACTGATGCTAAGTTAAGTCCAAGTGCTGCGACATTTACGTCCGCTGATGACGCGTCAAACGTTAAACGGTCTGATATAGGGTCATTTCGCGTACCGATTTGGATATCAAATACTGCACCTGTACCATTTAGTAGTGGTACTCTGTTGAACTCAGTTGAGTTAGCGATACGATCAACTTCTGAAGTTAATTGTTCGAATTCGACGTTTAGGAACTTTCTTTCAGTTGCTCCAATAGTGTCCGAAGCTGCTTGTACTGATAGTTCTCTAAGTCTGATTAAGATATTTGATACTTCACCTAAAGCACCTTCAGCGATTTGAACAAGAGAGATACCATCTTCGGCGTTTCTTTCTGCTTGTCCAAGACCTCTAATTTGAGCCTTTAGGTTTTCAGAGATTGCTAGACCTGCGGCATCGTCACCTGCTCTGTTAATTCTCTGACCTGATGAAAGTTTTTCTAGTGATTGTTGCATACCAAGACGTGTACCACGTAGGTTCCTCTGTGCATTAAGAGAAGCAACATTTGTGTTGATACGTAATCCCATTCTATCCTCCTTGATTGGGTCCCAACAAGATTCCTTCCTGCTGGTCAACTGTAAGTCCTGTTACAATTGATACACCCACTTATCGCTCTAAAAATTAATCTCTTTAGAAAAATCTTGTCTATTTCTTATACGGATTTTTTTGCCTAGTTCAGTAAGAAAGTCAGTATTTAAAGGCTTCTTGAATTGTCGACTAAACTCATCAGGTCGTAACATAAAAAAAAATGTAAAATAAATGGACATGAAATTTTCGACATTGGCCCAATATTCACAATATAAAGACGAGATTATTAAAGAGATTGAATCTGCATTTCACTATGACAGCGATCAATCATTTAATATCGACTTCTATCAACTGGTCAAAGAAGATAATCTAAAGAATTGCCATCTTCTATTAAGTGACAACAATGAAGTCATAGCACATATCGGTGTCAGGCCTGTTACACTAGACTACAAAGGTAGCGAGGTAGATACGATCTTTATTGGTGGAATTGTTACGAAGAAAGAATATCAAGGTCAGGGGCATTTTAAAAAACTTTATGAACATACGATGGCCATCTATCAAGATAAATGTGCATTAGTTATCTTATGGAGTGACCACGACAAGCTCTATCAAAAGTTTGGATTCAGACCATTTGGATTGACAGCTGTTTTAGGTACTGAAGTTGTAACACAAGATCGAATAACCTCGAATCAATATACAAAAGCAAATGAAATTGATTATAAGTTACTCGCACCTTTATATAATAAATCTTATAAAGATAGCATCAAGGTTAAACGAGATACTAATGATTGGGACGAAATTGCAAAGATAACTTCAAATCATTTATATATTAAGAAAGATTCTAATAAAGTGACAGATTACCTCTTCTTCGAAAAGGGACAGGACTTAAAAGGAATCATTCATGAGATATCTTTTACAGATAATGAAAAAGAACTTTCTAAATTTCATCAACTTCAAGTTCTAAGTCCTTATCTTTATGATGACGAAAGCTTCTATATTCATCTTGCTTTTGGAAAAGTTTTAAATCAAAAGTTATTTTGCGAGTTTATTAACAAAATTTCAAAGAATAAACTTTTAATCGAATTCAACCAAGAGTTTATATTAAAGATTGATGAGGAAGTATTTCAAATCGATCAAGATGAGATTCTTCCTATTCTATTTGGACCTAACCAAGCACAAGAACTCTTTGATCTCATACCCCCAATTTATATATCAGGAGCCGATAGTATCTAAGTGCGATGCTTTAGTGTTCCATAGCCAAATGCGGCCATTGAAGCACACCAGAAAACAAGCGTCACGGAAGGTAGTTCAAGAAGAGGTTTATTAATCAATAGGTCTGGAACAACAAAACTCTTTCCGATAAAGAAAAATATCCCACCTAATATATAGAAAGAAAGAAGACGAACACTACTTGCAAGAGATGATATTGGCTTCCATATACCTTTATGACGAATCTTAAGAGCATAGTTATTCTTTGCAAATTCTTTTAAAAACCATTTAAGGTGGCGAGGTACGATACGAGAAGCACTCAGTAAATCTTTACCAATCCACATTCCATCTTCTATAAAAGCTTCTGGTGTAAAACTATCTTTAATAATTCCATTAATATCACCCTCTAAAAGAGTGAAGATATCAAAATCTAATCCAAGAGATTTCCCTACTCCATCAAGTGTTATAAATGCTCTAAAAACAACAAACCACTCACTTGGAAGAAAAATATGATGTTCTCTTAGCGTCGTAATAATCGATCTAATAATTAAAGAAAAATTTGTTTGCTGAATCGTCAAACCAATTTGAGGGCCAATGGCATTCTTAATATCAATAATTAACTTATCAACATCTGGTACCGTTTCATAAATGGCCACGTCAAGAAATTCGTAAACAAGATTTTCAAAGTTTTGGGTTAAAATAGCATAGATAATTGCAATGAAATTATGTCGTGCATTTTTTGAAAGATTACCAACTAGACCAAAATCGATGAGAGCAATCTTTCCGTTAGGCATGTAAAAAAAGTTTCCACCATGAAGGTCAGCATGAAAAAAACCTTCATTTAAAAAGCACCTCATAAAGACTCTTACACTTTCATCTAGCTTGGGAGCGAGCTCATCAAGATATCCCTTAATTTCTTCACTTTGACTAAATGCAGTCCCTTCAATGAGTTCCATGACCAGGAGATCTTCACTTGAAAAGTCTTTATAGATTTTTGGTAAATGAAAAATACAATTTTCATCGTATTTAGAAATTACTTTTTTAAGTTTCTCACAGTTTAATGCTTCAACGTTGAAATTTAGTTCACTCTGTAGTGAGTATGAGAAATCCTCTAACACTTTTGAGAAACCTAAGAATTTAATATCATCTGCAGCTCTTTCTGTTTGAGTCGCAAGAAATATCAAAATAGATAGATCTGTTTCAATGATTCGATCAATACCTGGACGCTTTACTTTTAAGACAACTTTTTCACCTGTCTTAAGTTGAGCGCGGTACACAAGCCCAATCGAAGCTGTCCCAATTGGTTTGTCATCAATAAATTCAAAAACTTCATCAACTGATTGTCCGAGAGATTCTTCAACATTATCTTTTATTTTAGAGAAAGGGAGAGGACTAACTTGATCCCTTAGAACTTTCATATGATTAATGAAATCTTCATCAAAAATATCTTCACGTGTACTAAGTAATTGACCAAACTTAACAAATGCCGGCCCCAGTTCTTCAAAACAAAGCCTGAGACGATATCCCATCACATCACCCCAAGAGTTTTCGTGAACTGGAACCTTCTCTAGTTCTTCATTTTTCTTTGGAAAAACAAAGTTTGGTATTTTATTTAAAACATTCTGTGAAAGAAATTCATCAAGGCCATTTTTAGCAAAAACAGTTGCAATTTCTCTTAAGCGTGAAATATTTCTAATTGTTTTAGATAATTTAAAACTTGTTGTAATTAGCCCCACAAAAATTCCTTTCTTTTAATTAAATTTATTTTATCACGACACGATCAAAAGGTGCATAGCCCTATTGGAAGAAAAGTGGTAAAAATATAGTGTGAAAGAATTATTTATAATCGCTACATTATTATTTTCAACATTCATTTCAGCAAATGATGAGACTTGCTCACGCGTCGCAGTAATTAATCAGCAAGAAATTCTTATTGACCCAAGTTCATCTCTTAAAGGAGAAGGGCTAAGATATCACCTTGAAAAAGATAAAGTGGCGCTAAGCTATCTAAATGACTATCAGTCTTCACAAGAAGATATTTGGCGCCCGGCAATAATGGGAACAGTCGGTAGCGGCCTAGTACTTTCAGCTTTTTTAACTAACCCAAGTACAAATACTAAAAGAACATTAATTGCATCAGGGGCCGTCGTTCTTGTTCTTAATTACTTACTATCTAAGACTATCCAAACGGCCAATGAAGAGCTGCTATATCGCAGTATTGATGAATATAATAAAAGACAAGAGCCTAAAATCTTCTTAAAATCAGATGATTCAATTAATACACCAGACGTCTACATTGAAAAAAGTTGGAGCTTTTAATGTTAACGAAGAAAGAAATTAATTGCCACGCGTGTCATAAGGAACTCGATTTATCGCCCGGTCAAAGAATTTTAAGAACCGAAGAATGCCCTTATTGCTACGCCAGTATACATTGTTGTAAAATGTGCTCATTCTATGACATAACTGCATATAACGAATGTCGAGAGACAAGTGCTGATCGTATCGTTGAAAAAGAAAAGGCTAACTTTTGTGATTATTTTATTCTCAAAGGTAGCGATGATGGAGGGGATCAGAAAGATGATATTCTCGCCGCAGCAAATGCATTATTTAAATAAAGGAATCAAATATGTCGACTCAACCAATAACTAAACAAGGCTACGATGCAGTTCAAGCAGAGCTTGATCACCTCATTAAAGTAGAAAGAGAAGAACTTAAAGTTACAATTGCAGAAGCACGTGAACTTGGAGATCTTAAAGAGAATGCTGAGTACCATGCTGCTAAAGAAAAACAAGGCGTTGTTGAAGGAAGAATCTCACAACTTCAAGGGATCATTGCAAGCTCAGAAGTTATTGATCCAAGTACAGTTGAATCAGATAAAATTGTTTTTGGTGCAACAGTAACTATTGTCAATGTTGATACTGACGAAACTCTTACTTATAAGATTGTTGGTGAGCCTGAGTCAGATATGAAGAAGGGACTAATTTCATATAGCAGTCCACTAGGTAAGGCCCTAATTGGTAAAGAAGAAGGCGATGAAGTCATTGTTCGTGCACCAAAAGGCAATATCGAATATGAGGTGGAGAGCATTGAGTACAAGTAGAGATATTCTAAATACTCAAATTTCCGACTTATATACTAAGCCTACAAAAACTCTCGAAGCGCTTCAAAAGAAAAATATTCAGACTATAAACGATTTGCTTTGGCTTATGCCAAGGCGAATTGTGAAACTCCCAGAAATAGCAGCATTTCAATTTGCCAATATTGGAGACTTCTTTCGAGGTCGAGGAGAGGTCGTTTCGATTAGGGCCATCCCTAATTTCAAATCTCGCGGCAAAGGCCGTGCTGTACTCTTGAATATTACAGCTACGATCAAAGACGACTTAAGTGAAAATCTTATTACCCTTAAATGGTTTAACTCTTATCAATCAATTCAAAAGAAACTTGAAGGTTTAAAGAAATTGGAATTTCTCGGAGTCGTATCCGTCTTCAATGAGTCATTACAAATTGTTAATCCGGAAATATTTGAACTTGGTAAATCTGACACAGAAAGCGGACTTCGTATTACCTACCCGACTGTTGATAGTGTCAAGTCTCATCATATTCAAAAAGTTTTTGATAAACTTCCTAATGGCTTTTGGAATAATATTCCTGAAGTCATTCCTGAAGATATCATTCAGGAGAAGAATCTTCTTAGTCGCTCTCTGGCTTTTAAATACCTTCATGGTCGTGTATCTCCAAATGACTGGAGCCAAGAAAAATTTGAAGAAGCAAAGAAGAGAATTATCTATGAAGAATTCATTTATGATCAATTAAAGATAAAACTTAGAAAGAATAAACGAGATCAACTAACTCGTGAAAAGCTTAAGATTGATGATAATTTAGTAAAAGAATCAAAGCATCTCTACCCATACGAATTAACAGTGGATCAAGACAAGTCATTAAACGATATTGTTAATGATTTTAGAAGTGAAACACCTTCAATGAGACTGATTCAAGGTGATGTTGGTTGTGGAAAGACAACTGTGGCGGTAGCCTCGGCATTTCTCATATTAAAAACAGGTGGACAAGTTGCCCTAATGTGTCCAACAGAAACTCTTGCACTTCAACACTTTCGAGAAATCGAAGAGATTCTTGGGAGTGAGTATAAAGTTAAGCTTTTGGTTGGAAGTACAAAATCAAGTACTAAGAAAGAGATTAATATTGAATTAGAAAATGGTGATATTGATTTTATCATTGGAACTCATGCTCTTTTTCAAGACTCAGTAAATTTTAAAAATCTACAACTTGCCATTATCGATGAACAGCACAAATTTGGTGTTGAACAAAGGATTCGCCTAACTCAAAAGGGAGACAATCCTCACTGCTTAATTATGTCGGCAACCCCAATTCCACGATCTTTAAGTCTTACAAAATATGGTGATCTTGATATTTCAATTATCAAAACAATGCCAGGAGGACGCAAAGGTCAAAAAACACGCATTGTAACTAATGGCAATCTTCAAAATTACTTAAGCTTTGTTAAGACTAGACTCGAAATGAAAGAACAGGTCTATGTTGTTGTTCCAGCAATTGAAGAATCTGAAAATGAAGACATCAGAAACCTAGAGCACACTTATGAGCTCTACAAGAAGTACTTCCCAGAATATCGTATAGCTGCTCTTCATGGAAAAATGTCTTCTGACGAAAAGCAGAATGCCATCACAGACTTCAAGGAGCATAAGACAGATATCCTCGTTGCAACTTCAGTTATTGAAGTTGGAATCAATATTATTAATTCGACAGTAATGGCCATCTTAAGTCCTGAAAGATTTGGGCTAAGCTCACTTCATCAAATGAGAGGCCGAGTTGGACGAGGCGATAAGCCTGGCTTTTGCTTTCTCGTCACAGATCGTGAAATCACTCCTGATAGTATGCAAAGGCTTCAGGTTATCGAAAAATATACTGACGGATTTAAGATTGCAGAAGAAGATCTTAAGATTCGCGGAGAAGGTGACCTATTTGGTCAAGAGCAATCAGGTGTCGTGACTCAAAAGAAACTTGCAAATATTGTTCTTAATCAAGATATCCTCTACGAGGCCATTGAGGATGTTAGGAAGTATCCCGAGCAATTTGAAGCTATCATCGAAAAAATGTCTCACGATGAAAAAGTTTACACTACGATTTAATTTCACTGTGGTGTAAAATAATAAAATGATTCACCTAGAAATTATTGATGCCCCAGATGCATTGGCGATCGGACAATACAAATTATATTTTCCAAGAATATTCATTGGCCGCTCAATTCATAATACAATCCCAATCGATCATAAAAGTGTTGATAATCGCCTAGGTGCATTTAAGAATCTTGGTAACTCTCTAACATTTGTTACCTCAAAGCAATACCTTGTAAATAGAAAACAAGTTAGTGGAATTATTAAACTTAAAGAAAATGATATTATTGAAATTGAAAATTTAATAATTAAAGTTCTTTCATACGAATTTAGTGAATCGCATCAAGCAGATGAATATTATAAATATCTTGAGGAAATCAGAGAATCTGAGCCCGCAAAATATAAATTTCTTACTGCATTGGAAAACCACTATATTCAATTAACTGGTTACTACGATGAACAATTCCTGGAAGAATAATCCAAGATTATTAGAGATTGATGAAAAAACGACTATTCAATATTGGACAAATATTGATGACTCTCATGAACATTATGAAGTTATCGTCTTTAACTATGGACTAGTTTGCAATATTAGACACTTCCAATATCAAATCGATTTCTTCGAAGAACTCGGTTACAAAATATTATTACACGATTATCGCGGTCACTATGAATCAACAACATCTGAAGGTATCTCTTCTATTACTTTCGAAAATATTACAAAAGATTTAAATCAATTAATTAATCATCTTAATATAAAATCCACGTTTCATATTGGTCACTCAATGGGAGTAAACGTTACTCTTGAGTATGCATTTCGTTATCCACAAGAAGTAAAAAAAATGATTCTTATCTCTGGAACTATCTTCCCTCCTCAAGACATTATGTTCGACTCCAATATTGTGGACATGGCCCAGCCTTATCTTGAAGAAATAAAGAAGAAATGGAAGAGTCAATTTAACTTTGCCTGGGAGAAAGCCTATCTCAATCCCCTAGCAAGCCTTATGGTTTGGAATGGTGGCTTTAACACAAAGAAAACGAAGCTTGAGTTTGTTGAGTATTACATGAAAAAACTTGGAGAACTAAGTCCCGATATTTTCTTCCAACTACTAAATCAAATGCGCGATCAAAAAGTAATTAACAAACTTAGTGAAATAAAGGTCCCTACACTAGTCATTGGTGGAGATAAAGATAAGGTTATTCCTAATTATCTTCAAACCATTCTTCATAAAGGTCTGCCGAATTCAGAACTGTATATTGTAAAAAATGGAAGCCACGTTCCACAGGTCGATTTTCATGAGTTTATCAATGAAAGAATTGAATTATTCTTGAACTAAGCCTTTATGAATCAGTAATTTTTTGAAAACTCGATTCATAGCATATATACGTTGTGCTTTCTTATATTCTGAATGAGAAGCCTCTCCTTCAGAATTAATTCTATAAGAATTTTCATCAACCACTTGAACTTCAAATGGATAGAAGAAACGAATATCTCGCGATAGTGAAGAGAAATCAAGTCCTAGAAGTTCTTTTGCAACGGCTGAATCCTCTTCCTTAGCAAGCTTTCTTAGCTTAAAGAACTCTGCCAGAAATGGATTCTTATACTTAATCAATTGTCGACATGTAAACTGAACAGAACGATACTTTGCAGATGAGTGTAGATTTCTCTCACTCTCAAGATTTTCAAAACTACATTCATCGATCTCACGATTAACAGCAGAAATAAATCGTTCTTCAGACAAGTTATTTCTTAAGGCCATTTTTACAAGGCCAGAGTATTTCTGGCGAAATAAGTTAATATCAAAAATCGTATTAAGAGAACGTGAAGGTTTAATATTATGAGGAGTGATGATGTAATTTCGAATAAGAAACTGAACAACCTTAATAATATCCAATTTATTTCTTGTTACTAAACGTACTCCAACTCGATCAAATAATTCTTCTGCTACATTTTCAGCTTTGTGAAGAAGTTTAATAATTACACTATCACGAGACTTTTTTGACTTCGTCTCGAAGTCGACCAATGGAATTGTTATATCCCCTGCTTTCAGATAAAGGTTATTATCTGTATCTCGATTTAAGAAGCGATAAAACTTATCAAAAATCTGAGTTTGAATTTGATTAAAGTAATTTGAACGAAGATCCTTATCGGCATGAAGAATCGTGTGCATAACTTTTAAAACAATTTCTGCCCATAACTGTTCTTCTACACTATGTTCAGAGTTACCAGTTGCCATCAAGAAAAGTCCACTGATATCAGTTACAGTATAAAGTGAATTTGGAATCTCTAGATCAAGGCCATCAGGAGTACCGTCTTTTAGAAAGTATCTTTTTATGAATTGTACCGCTTCTTGAAAGTTTCCAAATAACTCAGCCCGAGACACAGGATCTTCTGCATCAAGGCCATATCCTTTCAAGAACTTATTTACTTCTGTAATGTCATCTAACTTCGCTACAAAGAAGTTTGAGTCGAGGGCGGACTTACCACCTACAACGACATCAAAGACATCCCAGTCAAAAATATAATTCTTTAAATAATCAGGTCTATTCATAAAGTTACTTTGTTCTAAACGATTAGTAATGCTACCATAAGCCCATGAAGACAGAAAATCAGCTAAAAAATACAAAAAAACTGACATTTAAATCACTAACTGATTTAAGAATTTTATTTTTAACTTTCTTCGGCTCAGGACTGGCACCTAAAGCACCTGGCACGGCCGGAAGTCTAGCAACAATAATTCCACTCTATTTTGTGGGAAAACTTAATATGCCTTTCTTTTTCTTTATTCCTTTTTTGTTGATTTTGACAGTAGGAGCAGTCTACATCACAGGAGTTGTTGAAAGAGAATATGAAACACATGACCCATCATGGATCGTAATTGATGAGGTAATTGGAATATGGATTGCGTCATTCTTCATTCTCGATCACTCCGCCTTAAGTTACGCATTTATTTTTATTTTATTTCGCTTATTTGATATCTGGAAACCATGGCCCGTTGGAGCCCTTGATGCTCGCAAAGACGCTATAGGAACGATTCTCGACGATGTTGCAGCTGGTCTATTAGCGGGGATTGTCTATATTCTTACTTTCAAATTGTTAGAATTTATCCCTTGACTTACGCAAAACTTACGCTAAAAATATAAGTAAGCCTAAAGTTAAAAACTAGAAAGTCATTTAGATGATCTCAATATTATTTAAGACTTAAGGTGAGTTTAAAATTTCCTATTTTGCATTAGCTGATAACTAAGAAATTTGATAGAACATATAAAAAACACGGAGACCTTATGGCGACAACAGAATCAAACAACAAGCAAAAAGCATTAGATCTAGCACTTTCAACAATTGAAAAACAATTCGGTAAAGGTGCCATCATGAAACTTGATAACGAGAATGGTCCAGAGAAGATTCCTGCGATCCCAACAAGTTGTCTTGGACTTGACCTTGCTCTTGGAGTTGGTGGTGTTCCGAAGGGACGTATCATTGAAATTTACGGACCAGAGTCTTCAGGTAAAACAACATTAACTCTACACATCGCAGCTGAGTGTCAAAGAGCTGGTGGTACTGTTGCATTCATCGATGCAGAACACGCACTAGATACAGTTTATGCTCAAAAGCTAGGTGTTGATATTCCTAATACACTAATCTCTCAACCAGATAGTGGTGAACAGGCCCTAGAAATCACTGATATGCTAGTACGCTCAGGTGCGGTTGATCTTCTGATCGTTGACTCAGTAGCAGCTCTTACTCCACGTGCGGAGCTTGAAGGTGATATGGGTGATTCACACATGGGTCTTCAAGCAAGACTTATGTCACAAGCACTAAGAAAGCTTACAGGTTCAATCAACCGTTCAAATACAACAGTAATCTTCATCAACCAACTTCGTATGAAAATTGGTGTAATGTTCGGTAACCCAGAAACGACAACAGGTGGTAATGCTCTTAAATTCTACTCTTCAGTAAGACTAGATATCAGAAGAACTGGTGCTATCAAAAATGGTGACGAAGTTATCGGTAATAGAACTAAAGTAAAAGTTGTTAAAAATAAAGTTGCTCCTCCATTTAAAGTTGTTGAATTCGACATTATGTATGGAGAAGGAATTTCACAAATGGGTGATCTGATTGATCTTGGTGTAGCAAATGGAATCATCGGTAAAGCTGGAGCATGGTTCTCATATAATGATGCAAAGATTGGGCAAGGTCGTGAGAACTCGAAGCAATTCCTAACTGATAATCCAGAGATTGCTCTTGAAATCAAGAATAAGATCTTAACTCTTCACGGACTAATCAAAGATAATTCAGTTGTTGATCAAGCAACAGGTGAGATCATTGAAGAAGCTCCACTAGATGAGAAAAAGACTAAAGCTAAGTCTAAGTCTAAGAAAGTTGTTCAATAATTAAAAATAGCCTCTCAGGTTTCTATACTGTCGAATGATAGATATTAAAATGAGAGGCACCCTTTTAAATGACCTTAAAAGAAACCATCGATAAACTTCCTATCCAAGAGTCCGAAACAAAATCAGACGATATTCGTTCTTTTAAAAGAGCTTATCACTACTGCATCTGGTTACTTTCTAAGCGTGATTACTCTCGTTACAAATTATCCCAAAAGTTATACGAAAAGAAATATACTCCTTATATCGATCAACTCCTCGATTTTTTAGAAGAAGCCCAGTATTTGCGCGAAGAACAATATATTCGAACAAGAATTAAGACATTTATGTACAAGTGTCTCTCAAAGAGAAATATCATTGCAAAACTTCGCTCAGAAAGGCTTACAGTCGAGGAATCAGTTGTTGACGAAATTTTTGAAGAATATCGATACACAGAAGATAATCAACTTCGTGAATTAATCCTCAAAAAAACACGCTCAAAGGGCATTCAGGCCTTAGAGGATTTTAATTTCAAGCAAAAACTGATACGCTTTCTTTTGTCAAAAGGACATTCATACGACAAAATTAATACTGAAATTAATTTTGTTCAAAATGCTGAGGAAAGTAATGCGCAAGACTCCCCTATTTAATGTATTTCTATTAATATTCACTTTTTCACTTTTATCATGTCGAGCTTCTAAGGATGATCGAAACACACTAAGGTTTCCACTTACAGAATCGATCTCAACAATTGATCCAGTTAATGCCTATGACTCTGTATCGATGTCTGTTATCTATCAAGGTTATGAACAATTATATGAATACCATTATCTAAGAAAGCCGTTAAAGCTAGTTCCTCTTCTTGCTGAGGATATGCCACAAATTTCAGATGATGGAAAAGTTTATACAATAAAAATCAAAGAAGGAATTCGTTACCACGACCATACAAGTTTCAATGCTAAGCCTCGCTTTGTTGAGGCCCAAGATTTTATTAATCAAATTAAGAGACTTGCATTTAAGCCATATCGCAGTAATGGTTGGTGGCTTTTTGATGGAAGAGTAGAGGGTATTAATAAGTTTAGAGACGAAGTAGGAAATGACTTTAATAAATTAATGTCGACTCCAATTAGTGGTCTTAAGGCCCTTGATAAACGTACACTAGAAATCACTCTTACTGCACCCTATCCACAAATGTTGAATGCACTTGCAATGAGTTTCACTTCACCAATCCCAAAAGAAGTTATGAAGAAGGAAACTTTTATTGATGAGCTAGTTGGTACTGGACCTTATAAGCTTGATAAATGGTTTAGAGGATCAAAGCTTTTCATGAGCCGCTTTGAACACTATCACAAAGAGTTCTATCCAGGTAAAGGTGATCGTTTTGCACACAGTAAGGATCTTTTGAAAGATGCGGGTCTTAGAATACCATTTATCGATAAGATAGAATTTCATGTTATTAAAGAGGCCCAAACCAGATGGCTTCAATTCCTATCAGGAAAATTAGATTTTCTAAGAGTGCCAAAAGATAATTATCACTCTCTAGTATCACCTAGTGGGGAATTAACAGAAGAATTTAAAGATAAGGATATAACACTTGATATCTTCTCAAGCTTCACTTACTGGTGGTTTTCTTTCAATATGAAAGACTCAATCGTTGGAAAGAATAAGAATCTAAGGCTTGCTATTGCACACGCTGTAAATGTTGATAAGTATATTAAGACTTTTACAAATAATATTGGTCTTAAAGCAAACTCCATTTATCCTCCAGGGATTCCTGGTTATGACCCATCTAAAAAACTTCCATATAATTACAATCTGGAGAAGGCAAAAGAGTATTTGAAGAAAGCAGGTTACCCAGAAGGAAAGGGTCTTCCAACACTAGTCTATGACACAAGAACTTCTTCAACAACACAAAGACAAAGAGCAGAGCTTCTTAAGCAAGACCTTGAAGCAATTGGCATTAAAATTAAAATTCAATTAAATACTTTTCCTGCTTTTTTAAAGAAGGCCAAAGAAGGTAAGCTTCAAATTTGGCTTGATGGTTGGACACTAGATTACCCAGACAGTGAAAATGTTCTTCAACTTTTAACAACACAGAATCATGCACCGGGACCAAATGTTTCAAATTATTCTAATACTGATTTTGATAAGAAGTTTAATGAAATAAAAGTTCTTTCAGATAATGATGAAAAGTATCGACTTATGTCACAGGTCGAGGAGATTGTTTTAAATGATCTACCGTGGGTTCTTCTCTACTACTCACGTGATTATATCGTCTATCATAACCGACTAAAGAACTTTAGATTTAATGACCTAGTTGTTAATAAAGTTAAATACTTACGTTTAAAATAATAGCGTTTACCAAGATTTTGGGGGAATATTTTTCCCCCATGTCTCTTTAATGCTGCCCCTATCAAATTTTTCCTCCATTTTCCGAATAGTAGATCAGTATGCTTGTAAAAAAGTATGCTACTGCAACAAAGGAAAACGTAATGAAAACTCTTGCACATTTCATTCTCGTCGTTCTTGGACTTATTTTTCAAGCTCAAGTTATGGCAAAATCTTATATGATCTACTCAGTCGAGCACGAACTACCGATGACCAATGAGGTAGAAGAAATTCAGAAGAATTATTATATTAACATGGGTGAGAAACAAGGAATCAAAGTAGGAACTCTACTTGATGTCTATCGAGTTATCGTTTTAAACGATCCATACAACCGTGAAAAGCGCTACACTCATAAAATGATGGTAGGACAACTTGAAGTTATTCATCATGACAGTGATACTTCAATTGCCATTACAAAGACTTATAATGAAGAACAAGAAAAGAAACCAATTCTAGAAATTACGGCATTTATGGTTGGTGACAAGGTTAGTGTAAACCTTAAATAGATCTCTCATGCAGTAGGTATCTTCTCTCTTTTAAAAGAGTGATTTGTTCCTTAATAGCGTTTACAGCTTTTTGCTGTCTCCTAATAAGCTGTTCATCCGCTCCTTCTGCTTCAAGCATCTTTAGAACCTTAGTAGACATCCCATCTGCGATAGCTATTTTATTTGATAGCGCATGTAGAAATTCTCTTTCCTCAAGTGCTAGTTCAACAACTGTATTATTAGAATCCATATTTAATCTCGAAAAAATTTGAAACTTTCAACGCTTCCATACAAAGTATAAGAGCATATTTTTTGTACCCTTATCTTAAAAATATAATAACCAATTGCCAAATCAATCGACTCCTTTTCAAAACTTAAATTTATATTCTTAAGTTCATGGCCAGCACAAATTCCACTAAAACGCTGCTTTAAGAAATCGGCCCTAGGTTGATATTTAAGGTTTTCAATGAAAATAAATACACTTGAGTTCATAGCACTTCCAGTGCAATAGCAACTCAGACACGCTTGGTCTAACTAGCTGTAATTATATAGCGAAAGAGAGGCCATGCTAAATATTTTAAATATTTAGCGCCAATAACTAGACAAAAACCTCGCTTTGTCCTATAAAAATAACTTAATCTATATTAATTTTTTCGGAGTGCACAAATGGCAAGAATTACAATCGAAGACTGTCTAGAGAAAGTTGAAAACCGTTATGAGTTAGTTCACCTAACAGCTAAGCGTGTAAAACAATTAAGAGATGGTGCAGACCAACTTGTTAAGAGTAAGAATAAAGATGTAGTTACTGCTCTTAGAGAAATCGCAGCTGGAAAAGTTAAACATGCTCCAGTAAGCGAGTACGATTCAGACGAATTCTAAATTTAATAAAAAATTACAAATAAAAAAAAAGGCCCTCTAAGAGGGCCTTTTTTTTTATTTGAATTTTGGCTTAAACTTCGGTAGTGCAATTTTTAGCACTTCATCAAAATGAGCGACTGGATAAAACTTCATTCCCTTTCTATGTCTTTCTGGAACTTCTTTTAAATCCTTTTCATTATCGATTGGAAGCATAATATTTGTAATACCTGCTCTCTTCGCTGCTAATACTTTTTCCTTGATCCCACCAACAGGAAGAACTTTTCCTGTAAGAGATAACTCACCTGTCATCGCAAGATTACTCTTGATTGTTACGTTGTGGGCAAGAGAGTATAAAGCTAAGGCCATTGTAATACCAGCACTCGGGCCATCTTTTGGAGTTGCACCAGCTGGTAAGTGTAAGTGAACCTCACGATCAGATAAGAAATCTTCCATCTCATCTTCTTCGTTCTCATCACTTAGTTTTCTCTTTGGCTTCATCTTGAAATACTCATCCATTTCATTTTGAAGTAGTTGCTTAACATAGCTATATGCAAGGTTAGCTGATTCGTTCATAACGTCACCAAGCTGACCAGTTAACTTGAAGCCTTTACCATTAAGAGAAAGAGTTTCAATATAGAGAATATCTCCACCATAGCCTGTCCAAGCAAGACCTGTTGTCATACCTGGGCAAAGCTTTTTAAGAGCTTTCTCACTTTGATAGCGTGCAGTTCCTAGAATATCTTCAAGATCTGTTGGCTTAGGATTGAATACTTTATGTCTCTTGGCCTGTACTTTTTCTAAGGCAGCACGACGACAAAGTTTTGCAACCATTTGTTCCATAACACGAACACCTGGCTCACGAGCATAGTCTTCAATTAACTTCTTTAGAGTTGTTTTTCCTAGACTAATATCTTTCTTTTCTAATCCATGCTTTTTAATTTGCTTAGGAATAACCCATTTAGTAGCAATCGAAAGTTTTTCTTCCATTGTATAACCGCTAAGCTCAATGATCTCCATACGATCTAATAGTGGCTCAGGAATATCGCCAATATAGTTAGCTGTTGAAATAAATAGAACTTTTGATAAATCAAAAGGAACATCAAGGTAGTGATCGATAAAAGTATGGTTTTGCTCAGGATCTAGTACTTCAAGAAGTGCTGAAGCTGGATCACCCTGGAATGACTGTCCTAACTTATCAATTTCATCTAACATAATTACTGGGTTATTAACTTCAACACGCTTCATTGCTTGAATCAAGCGCCCTGGCATTGCACCAACATATGTTCTTCTGTGTCCTTTAATTTCCGCTTCATCTCTCATACCACCAAGCGAGAAACGATAGAACTTACGTCCTAGTGACTCTGCAATTGATTTCCCCATTGATGTTTTACCAACACCTGGAGGGCCTGCTAGACAAAGAATTGTTCCATCAAATTGTGGCTTTAGTTTACGAACAGCTAAGAATTCCATAATTCTTTCTTTCGCTTTTTCTAGACCATAATGTTCCTTTTCAAGAATTTTTTTGGCCTTGACCATATCGACATGATCATTCGTTGATTTTGACCAAGGTAGATCAACAATCCAATTTAAATAAGTACGAGTAACATTGTACTCAGGAGATGAATCAGGAATAACTTCTAGTCGCTCTAATTCTTCATTCACGGATTTTAGAACATCTTCAGGTAATTTAGCTTCAAGAACTCTTTCTTTTAGTTTACTAATATCACGAGCTTTATCATCTTCTTCCAGACCAAGCTCAGACTTAATTACTTTTAGTTGTTCCCTTAAGAAATACTCTCTTTGGTACTTATTAACTTTATCATTAACTTCATCAGAAATTTTCTTTTGAATGTCTGCAACATCTTTTTCTCTTTTTAAATAAACGAGAAGTTTTCCAAAACGCTTCTTTACAACAAGTGTTTCAAGGAAATCTTGAGCCTCTGGAATATCCAGAGAAAGAGCAAAGGCAACTAAGTCAGCAAGTGCACCAGGTGAAGATGAGTTGATCATTGCAAGTTTCATTTCTTCATTGAAGTAAGCATTTACTTCACTAAGCTTTTTAACTTGATTGATAATAGAGCGAGTATACGCATCAAGTTCTTCATCCTCTTCTAAAATATCATCAAAGACTTCATATTTTGCACGAAGCAGTGGTGATTGCTCATAGATGTCAGAAGCACGATAGCGTTTGATACCATGAACAAGAACGTTAACTGAACCGTCTGGTAGTTTTAATCTTTTAACAACCTTACAAAGAACACCGACTTTATAGATATCTTTTGATGTGATCTCACGAGAATCAAGATCATCTTGAATACTTGGATCTATCTCACCTTCTTCATTCTTTAAGTCGTTCTTAACGAGATTCAGAGCAAGATAACCATTCTTGATTAAATACTCGTCTAATTCAGCAGTGAATTTGTCTTCAGTTAAAATGATTGGCGCAATCATTCCAGGGAAGATTGGGCTATTCATAATAGGGATTATTACAACGTCATCCGGGAAGTTCTCTTCAGATGGCGATTCTTTAATTTGGACATTGTATTCTTCGTATTCGTTCATTTTAACTCACAATTATTTTTTAATATCAATTACCAGTCGTCCTGGATTCTTTAGTGTAAATACATCTATTGAGTGTTGGCCATCAATTACAAGCTCAGCAGAAAGAGTGTCTTGACCAACTGGATAAAAATCAACTTTCTTAACTAATTTAGATGTCCCAAAAGAACCAACTTTCTTATCTAGTTTGGTCTTGAAGAAATCCACGTATATTTTATTTTCTTTCTGACTTTTGTATCCATAAACACGTGGAGCTTCATCTGTTTTAAAGTCAAAAACCAGTCTTTCGAAACCACGACTTGAACCATTTCCATGTCTAATGGACTTTAGAACAGAATCAGTATTACTATTAGTTGAATGGAAAATTCCCTTACCAAAATAGATCGATCTTTTCTTATCAGGAATCTTACGAATTCTTTCGTTTAGTAGATCTTGTGAATAGGCCTTATGCCCTAATGAGAAAATTGAAATTAACAAAAGTACTTTTAAAATCTTCATATTTACCTTCCATGGGATATCTTGTTAAATTTTACTAAATTGCTCGTGAAAAAAGAATAGTAAATTTAGATAATTAGGCTTTTGTTTTACGCATATGTGCTGCACCTAGTAATCCAAATAGTACAACAAGCCACATAATAGGAATACGATATTGATTACGGTTTGCCTCTTCACTTTCAAGAGAAGCTATTTTACGTTGCTGCTTTTTTGTAGTGACATAAATATGCTTATCGCTGCTAATTCCTTTTAGCTCTTCACCAAAGACAGAATTAACCCAAAGATTAAATGTTCGAAAAGAACTCGAACCGAAATTATCATTATTTGGAAAGGCCTGAGAGACAACTAACTCTTCACCTTTACGCCCAAGAACTTTGTAAACGCCCAGTTTATCGTACAGTGGGTAAAAATCATATTGTCCCTTTCTCAGCAGTACAATATATTTTTCGCCAACTCTAAAACGTGGTTGATTCTTATTAGGGTATTCAATTCCTTGCCAAACTCCACCTTTATAGACAAACGAAAAGGAGTTTTTATTAAGAAGTTCACGACTACCAAGCCCTAGTGACTTTTCTAATTTAAAAGAAACATTTGTCACAACTTCTCCATTACTATGTTTCTTGGTATAGCTGCCTTGAAACTCACCCATGATAATGGCATTCGATTCAGATAATTGCTTATTGATAGGAACCTGCAAAAGCTCTTGAGCAAGAATTGAAAAAGAAAGTAAGCATAGAATAGATTGCAGAAGGGTCTTTACCATAGCAATCTTATCGGTTATTTAGCGAAATACTTTAGCTTACGACTCAAGTTCTATCTTATTGAAATTATTGAATATCTCATGGTTATCAAGAAGAATAATCGTATTCGATTCTTGTGTTAGTCCTTCTAAAAGCTCACAAATTGAATTGAGCTCGTTGACAGATAATCCATAAGAAATATTAGTCATGACAATAATGGAATTTTTAACCTTCTTATCAATGGCCCGTAGAAGCTTTACTCGCAATCTTTCTCCACCAGAAAGAGATGGAATTGTTCGATCAAGAGTTAAGTAATCGAGATTAAGTAATTTTAAATAGTCGATTGTTCTCTTTATCTTTGGTGTTGTTGGTAGCGTTTCAAAGAGTTCACTAATAGGTGTATTACAAGCATCAATAATTGTGTACTTTCCATCTGTAATAGTTGCATAGAATTTCTTAAGTCCTGTACCTGCACATTCTTCACAAGCAAATGTCACATCTTCAAGAAATTGCATATCAACTTCTTGAATACCTTTACCTTCACACACAGAGCACTGCCCAGCTTTAGAGTTTTTAGAAAAATGTCCTTTCTCTAGCCCTAAAGATTTTGAAACAGGAAGTTTCGTAAAATAGTTACGGACATGGCCAATTAAATCAAGAGCAGTTCCAACTGTTGAGCGTCCAGTAGACTTCTCTACTCGAGTTTCATAAATGTGAATATCATCAATATTTGATTGAAGCGCAATTTCACCAATTTCATAATTTGTTTCAAAATTATATTTTTCTTTAAATAAATCTTCGTTTAATTCATTAAAGAGGGCATTAATAATTAGTCTTTTATCAAAGGAATCTAACTCAGTTTGAACCTGATTAATTGCTCCTAGTGCAAACTCAATTTTCTTATACTTCTTATTTTCAAATTTTATATTCTTAAAAGTTAGCTTGTTAAGTTTCTTATAATTTACTTTCTCAGGCTTAAATTCAGGTTTGTTTTTAGTATCGATCGATTCAACGACATCCCCACCAAGATGACCGGCTCCTGGGCCAATGACAATATTCTTATCACTCCCATCTTGTAAAAATTTACTATGCTCAACCATAACTACTGTATTATCTTTTGAGAGGTTTTTAAGATATTTCAAAAGTATTTTTTGCTCTTTTATGGTCATCCCTAAAGATGGTTCATCCAGTACAAATAAAGAACCGCTTCCTTGAAAGCTTAGATAACGGACAAGTAATGACTTTTGGTACTCACTAGTTTCAAGTGACTTCAGTTTTGTCGTTAGACTAAATTTTCCTAATCCCATTTCAATTGCTATATCAAGTTTAGAAATGATCTTTTTTGCAATAATATTTTTATCTAATTTAATAAGGGTTTCTCTTAATGAAGTTAAAGATGAACTAAGAAGTTCACCATATTTTGGAAGTTTATCCACAAGACTAATATGTACTTGTGCGCTTTTTGAAACTCTCTTGCCATCACATATGTGACATTTTTTTTCACTCTGTAAAGATCTTAAAAATATCCTCGCTGATCGCTTATAGCGCTTTTCTTCAAGAGCATAGAGAAAATTTAAAACTCCATAGAATCGCCCGCGTCCATCCATTAAAATACCGATGACATCTTCTTTAACATCACAAAATCTACTTGTTGGATTAATCCCTATCTTTTTTATCTCTGCAATAAAATCTTTATAATAAGCATTATATTTTGAGTATTCTAAAAAAGTAATAGCACCCTCTGAAATTTTCTTTTTTGGAAATTTAACGATCTTATTGATGTCATAAGCGAGAGTTGAACCGTAGCCTTTGCATTCATTACAGGCACCAACTCCATTATAAGGAAGAAGGTCACCAATTTGTCTGGCGGATTGAACACCTTCCTCATTACATTCAGGGCAGAAAGCAGTACTATTTAAGTTAAAATGTGTAAGTTTGTTTTTACCAGTAAAGAAAGCGCTAAATTGGGTTACGCTATTATCTTTTATAAGCTCCAGCCACTTCTTCTTAAATTGTGATATGTTCTTAGGCTTTAAACGAAAGATTTCCCAATTTGCATCGGCCTCATTAAATTCATTAATTTCATTTGTTGATGAATTAAAACTTCTGGCCGGCATGCCGCTAATATTTTCGCGATAATGTTCATTTGCAATTAGGATATGAATGACTTTGCAATCTTGTGTAAGCTCATCTTCTAGTTGTGTTCCAGCTAAATCAAGACCATCGATAAATGCTCTTGCATGAATTTGGCATGAAGTTGCGGCAGGAGTGAAGTAGAGCTGTGCCAGCTCATAACTAATCTCAAGTTGATCGGCCATATTAAGTCGCGAGCCCACAATTGGATTGTTCTGCGCCAAACTCCAAACAGGAAGTACAGGAGATATCGAATCAAGTTCTGCACTAGTTGGTACTCTTTCAAAAAAGTTCATCGAAGAAGGTAGTGAGTTTAGAAATCTTCTCTTCGATTCATTGGCCAGGGTATTAAATACAAGTGAAGACTTTCCAGATCCAGATACACCAGAAACACAAGTGATCTTATTAATAGGAAATTCAACATTGATATTTTTGAGGTTATTCGTTCGAACACCCTTGAGTTTGATCGATTTCATGCAAATGAATATAACATAGTTGAAATAAAAAGGGCCCGCAAAAGCAGGCCCTCGATATATGCGAAAATTGTAAGATAAATCTTAACGTTTTGAGAATTGGTACTTCGCTCTTGCACCTTTTTGACCAGCTTTTTGTCTCTCAACTTTTCTTGGATCTCTTGTTAAGAATCCAGCAGCCTTAAGTTCTGGTCTAGCTTCAGCGTTAAGTTTTAGGATTGCTCTAGCAATACCTAAACGAGTTGCACCAGCTTGACCTGTAGTACCACCACCAGTAACGTTGATTTTTAGATCGTATTTATCTGCAATCTTAAGAAGGTTTAGTGGTTGATTAACAACATATCTGTCAGTACCTTTTGGGAAGTACTCTTTGATATCTCTATTATTAACAACAACTTTACCAGTTCCTGCAGCCATATAAACTCTAGCAACTGAAGATTTTCTTCTACCAACTGCTTGTGAATCCCAAGTTTTTCCTTTAGCCATAATAATAACCTCTTACTAGAATTTGTATTCTACTGGGTTTTGAGCGCTATGTG
>JBLWTJ010000004.1:164614-285653 GCA_048270185.1 Bacteriovoracaceae bacterium | reverse complement strand
CACTCGGCAACCTCGCCACAATCGTAGTTAAAATGGAGCTGGCAATAGGACTCGAACCTACGACCTGCGGTTTACAAAACCGCTGCTCTAGCCAACTGAGCTATGCCAGCCCAAATTTCCTGCGATGGAATAAAGTTATAAAAGAGAACCAAAAATTTGGCAAGTTTTTTTTAACGTATTTTAAGAAAAAACTTTTTCCATAGCAATCGCTGCAGCAACTGATACGTTTAATGATTCAATTTTTCCTTGAGGCTCTAAACGTATTTTCTTTTCTAATAACCTTACTGCCGCATGAGATAGTCCTCTATCTTCTGCACCAAGAACAAGACACTTACTTCCATGGATTTCACCAATGTCGTTATCTTCAGTATGCTCTGTTAAACCGACAGGTGTTACACCTCTTTTAATAAGTGCTGATAAGAATTTAGGAAGTGAATTACATTTAACAATATTAATATATTCAAGGGCACCAGAAGCGATTCGAGCTGTGGAAGGGCCAAGATTAAAATTATTTTTTACAGCAAAGACAATATAATTAACATTATAGAAAGCAGCTGTACGCATGATTGCCCCTGCATTATGCACATCTGTCACTCCATCAAGGCATAGAATACGAACTTCATTGCCAGCATCAATATCATCAAATAAAGGTTTAGTTTCTAGAATATCTTTCTTACTGGTTAAAAGAAATACACCTGACGGTACACGTGAGTAGAGAAAGTCCTCTTCTGCGTAAATTGACTTAGCAAGCTCTTGAACTTTATGTGATGAAACTAATTTAATTTTAATTCCTTCTAGTTCTTTCTTCTTAAGACCGCCCATTTTATCAAGCTTTTCAAGCCCTTCTTCACAAGCGACTAATTCAATTATTTGTCTTTCACTATTTCTAATAGCGTGAACGATCGAATGAACACCAACAATGATATCTCTTTCCATATTCCTATAGGCCTTTAAGAAGTTCTCTTACTTTCTCAATAACTTCATCTTCACTAACTTTAATTTTCTCACCAGTGCGACGAACTCTAATTTCTAACAAACCGTCTTCCTTGTGATCTCTTTCTCCAAGTACAACTTGAAGAGGTAGACCTAAAAGATCAGCGTCTTTAAATTTGAAACCTGGTCCGGCTTTTCTGTCGTCATAGACAACTTCAAGACCTGACTCGATTAATTTCTTATGAAGCTCATTTGCTTTTTCTTTATATTCATCAGACTTTGTAATTGCGACAAATGAAAGATTATATGGCGCAATTGAAGCTGGCCATATGATCCCATTCTCATCGTGATTCTGCTCAATTGCAGCAGCTACTAAACGAGTCACACCAATTCCATAACACCCCATAAGTGGCGTTGCAGCCTTTCCATTTTGATCGAGAACAGTTACTCCCATCCCCTTTGTATACTTATCACCTAGTTGGAAGATATGCCCAACTTCAATACCGCGTTTAAGTTCGACTTGGTGCTTTCCATCAATAGTGTAGTCACCAGAGCAAGCTAGCCTTAAGTCTGCAGTCTTGATATTTGAAAGGTGTTCATTGGCCACGAAGTTCTCGAAGTGAGTATCAAGCTTATTGGCCCCAACAACATAAGCTGCGTTAAGATCGACCTGAGTATCAAAGACGATATCAAGATTTGTAATTCCAACCGGACCGATAAAACCCTTTTCAAGTCCTAGAGTTTTTAGTTCATTATCTGTTGCTGCGATAATATCAAAGCCAGGGTATTGCTTTTGAAGCTTAAGCTCATTTAATTCATCATCACCTAAGACAAGAACGAGAATGAATTTCTCTTCTTCTTTATTTTTTGCTTTATAAACAAGTGACTTAATAGAGTGATACTCATTCTTACCTAAGAACTCGCAAACATCTTTGATCGTTGCTTTATCAGGAGTTGCCACTTCTGCCATTTCACCTGATTTAGTTGCACTTTCTATTTTACGTATTGTTTTTGCAGTTTCGATATTGGCCGCATAACCCGCTTCATTTGAGTAGATGATTGCGTCTTCTCCAGAGTTTGCAATTACTTGAAACTCATGTGTTTTTGCTTCTCCATCGGCCATGGCACCACCGTCAGCAACAACAGCAGAGAACTCAAGACCTAAGCGATTGAAAACATTCTCATACGCACGGTATAGATTATCATAGACTTCATCCAGACATTCTTTACTAGCATGGAAAGAGTACGCGTCTTTCATAATGAATTCACGCCCACGCATTAGACCAAAACGAGGTCTAATTTCGTCACGAAATTTTGTATTAATTTGATAAACCGTTAGAGGTAGATCTTTATATGATTTAATAGTTTTTCTAAAAACGTCAGTAATGGCCTCTTCATTAGTTGGCGAGATACAAAGATCGCGATCCGCTTTATCTTTGAACTTAAGCATCTCTCCACCCATCTTGTCCCATCGGCCAGTTTCTTGCCAAAGCTCTCCTGGTGTCACAACAGACATCAGCATCTCATAACATCCGGCCTTATCCATTTCTTCACGAACTATTTGTTCAACCTTACGAATTGAGCGGTAGCCCATTGGAAGATAATTATATAGTCCTGCAGCTGACTTATGAATCAGACCAGCTCTCATCATTAATTGATGTGATGGAATTGTTGCATCGGCCGGAACTTCTTTATAAGTTTGCCAAAAACCTTTTGATAGAATCATAGTATTCTCTCTCTTTTATAACGACGTGAAAATTCCATATCATTGTACACCTGGATATTCACGCAATAAATGGTAAATAATTATTTATCGACTAATTAAAATGAAGGCGCAAGGGCCATGGGGAGATCGAAAGCCTGAACGGCTTCCTTCTCTAATGATGTCGCTGATACAATTTCGTATGCATCTGGAGTTTCAAGAAGCTTACGACAAAGAACATTGTGGACATGGTGTCCAGACATATAAGTTGTGATTTTTCCTGCAATCTCGTAACCAAGAAGACTAATATCTCCAACTGTGTCTAAGATCTTGTGGCGTACAAACTCGTCTTCAAAACGAAGTCCATCCGGGTTCATCACTTTAAAATCATCTAGAACGATTGCATTATCAAGAGATCCACCTTTAATAAGGCCTTTTCTCTTAAGCATATCAACATCTCTTAGAAGACCAAAAGTACGAGCACGACCGATTTCTGCAATATAGTTTTCACAAGTAAATTCAAATATTTTACGTTGTGTTTTAATAATTGGATGCTTAAAGACAATTGTTGAATCGATAACAAGCTTTTCACATGGCTCAATTCTCGCCCACTTCTCACCAACTTTAATTTCAACTGGTTTAGTAACGACTAAGAATTTTTTAGTTTTATGAAGTTGTTGAATACCTGTTTCCTTAATAACGTATAGGAAAGAGGCACCTGAACCATCCATAATAGGAACTTCTGGCCCGTCGATTTCAATAAAGCAATTATTGATACCAAAACCGTAAAGGACTGAAAGTAAGTGCTCAACAGTGTGAACTGCTTCTGGCCCTGAGCCAATGGCAGTATTATTCTCAGTTGCACCAACTGTATCAGCTGTTGCCTTAAGTATTTTAGATCCTTTAATGTCAGTTCTTTTGAATTGAATACCAGAGTCCGCTTCAGCTGGATGTAGAGTCATCGAAACCTTCTTTCCAGAGTGGATTCCAATTCCTGTGATCGTAACTGTCTTTGCTATCGTTCTTTGGTTTAACATTAACTTCACCTAATTTTGAGTACTTTCGTCTAATTTTAAACTGAGCAGCAATATATAGCAAGTATCGTCAATATAGAGAAAATTCTTACTTAATTCCTGACTTAAAGATTCTTGTAACAAAAATTAACCAAGCCTTCCACTCTTTTAATAATAACCCTAAAATAAATGCATGTGTTAGAATCAAGTCATTTTTTGGTTTAATGAAGAATTAAAGAAGGATTATTTATGAAGATATGGAATGAAGAATATAACCTAGAAAAAGTTAATGAGTTCAGCAAGAACTGCTGTGTTGAGCACTTAGATATACAAGTCACTGAAATTAAAGAGAATTATCTCATTGCTACGATGCCTGTGGATGAACGAACAAAGCAGCCCTATGGAGTTCTACACGGTGGTGCTAGCTGTGTACTTGCGGAATCAGCAGGCTCAATCGCCTCAAACCTCTATTTAGACTCTTCTAAATACTATGCTGCAGGACTAGAGATTAATGCTAACCATGTCAGACCTGTCTCAGGAGGCCGTGTGACGGCAAAAGCTGTTGCCGTTCATCTAGGAAAATCAACTCATATCTGGGATATCCGCATAACAGACGAGAGTGAAAAACTTGTTTGTATCTCTCGTCTGACTATGGCGGTAATTGCGAAATAAAGCTATTTATTGAGTAATTTTAGAGGCATTTCAAAGGCCTGGTTTGTAAGCTTCTTACCAGTCTTTGGATGTCTAACCGTTCTTAGGGCCACAAAGTGGAAAAGAAGTGGGTTTATAGAATAGATCTCATTTAAAATTTCTCGCTCTTCAGAAGTGATGAAGCCACGATCTTCTAATTCACTTGTACGGTAAATCCAATTAATTCCAGGAAGTGGATAGTCAGAACCATACATCACGCGGTGATGGAATTGATCATTTTCAATCATCTCCTCAAGTGGCTGACTTAGACGCTCATAAATAAGAAGGGCCGAAAGATCTGTGAAGAGATTTTTGTCATACTTCTTGTCTTTGAAAAGTCTCCAAAATAACTCCGAACATTCTGACTGAATATTGCCATTATCAAGGTCTTCACATTTTCCACGTGAAGCTGCGTGAGAAATAATAACGTCGACTCCAAGATCAAGAGCATGTCTTAGGCGCAGAGGATTTCCTAATTCTTGAAACTTATCACCTTCAACGGCCTTCTCTTCTCCAGCATGACTGATAAGAGTCATATTGTACTTCTTCATCATTTTATAAAATGGCATCACGCTCTTATCAGCTGGATCAATTCCCATGGCATTTGGAAGCCACTTCACGAAGCGAACACCTTTTTTTGCCCACTTCTCTAATTCTCTAACTGCATCTTTGCGATATGGATGAATCGAGATCACCGTTTTGAAATTTTTTGGATACTCTTTTGATAGCTTCCAAATATATTCATTTGGAACATGAAACTCTGAATGCTCTAAATCTCGTGTTCCATCTTTCTTGTAGTGATAATCAAAAGCCAGAGCATAGGACTGAATCATATGTGGCTGATATTTTTGTAGTTCTAGCAATCTTTCTACATATTGTTCATCAGCGTGCTCAGGGTCATTTACTCCAGAAGCTGTAATATAGACATTGAAGTTTATATATTTCTTCGTATGACCAAGCCAATCCTTCATAATTGGGTTGACCCAAATTCCGCTTCCACTATTACCAAGCCCGACAATATGTAAGTGCGTGTCTTTCAATTTTTTAAGATCAATTCCTTCATACGACTTATCGATGAAGTCTCTGACTTTCTTAGGTAATTTATTATATTCACTTGCTTCGTAATCATAATCTCCACCGAGCTTATTATAGAATAGAGAGCAAGATGAGAGTGTTAGTAGAATAACGAATAATAAAATCTTTTTCATTAAAATAGCCTTAGTCCTTTTTTGTAATCATATTTAACTTGTAGGAGCATACTGAAGTGGTCGTCGTTATTGCGGCTATGATAATTTCCAAGCACAACTCCATATGTCCATTTGTCTTTAGTATATTGATTCAACATACCGAGGTACGTCGAGTCTTGTCTGGTTTTCTCAGTCCATGTTCGAAATTGAATAATACCTACTGTGTATTTATCACTATATTGATAGGCGAGAACATTTCTCATTACATTCACGATCTCTTGTGAGTCCACTTCGAGAGTATGAAGGCCATTTGCAAATGTCCCTTGTGAGTCATAATCGTAGAACTCTCTTTGATAGTCGTTGATGAGAACAATCTTCTTATAAGCTAAAACGTTTTCAACTCTTAAGTATGAACGATTTCCATCTTCGTCACAAACAAGAACATCACAATCAAATGTATCAAGTTCCTTTGTTGAACGATAAACTCTTTCCGTCCCTGCAACAAAACCTAGAATTGAGACAGGAAAGAAGTCAACTCTTACACCTGCTGAATTAATAAGGGCACTTGTATTGAAATATGCCGACTCACGAATGAAGCCATAGAGTTGATCATTGAATCGCCAAAACTCTTGAGAGATACCAACATCAACTCTTGCAGCTGTTCCTAGGGCATATGAGCGAAAACCAAATGTCGTTGAAAGATCGTACTCGGCACGAGCACTAAATATTACTAGCGTAAAAAATAAAATAATAAATTTCTTCATCTTCTTGTCTCTTTGTATGTATTTCTTGTGTTGTAATTTCTATTTTAATTATTGAGCAAATCTTTTGCTCTTTGTGAGATCTCGCGACCTCTTGGCGTACGAATTAAAAAACCTTCTTTTAAAAGAAAGGGTTCATAAACATCTTCAATAGTTGTGCGGTCTTCGGCCAGAGTGGCACATAGGGCCTCAATTCCCACCGGGCCACCGTTGTAATAATCTTGGATGACTTCCAAAATTCGACGATCCATGCGATCAAGTCCGCGCTCATCAATTTCCATCATCTCAAGAGACTTCAATACATCATTGCTATTAACATGATTTGAATCTCTAACAATTGCAAAATCTCTAACACGTCTTAAGATGCGATTGGCAATACGAGGTGTTCCCCTAGAGCATCTGGCCATCTTAAGCTCAGCGTCTTCATCAATATGAAGACTTAGCTTCTTAGTATTATTTGAAATGATTTTTGCCAGTTCTTCTGGTCTATAAAAATCAAAGTGAAAATGAGCCATAAAGCGATCACGCAGTGGATTTGATAGAAGCCCAGAGCGTGTCGTTGCTCCGATTAAAGTAAAGGGAGCGATATCAATTTGCATTGTTCTTGCTGCTGCACCATCGCCGATGACAATATCAAGACGATAGTCTTCCATTGCCGAATAAAGTATTTCTTCAACAGAAATATGCATACGATGAATCTCATCAATAAAGAGAACATCACGTGGCTCGAGATTAGTTAGAATAGCAGCAAGGTCGCCTTTCTTCTCGATGGCAGGACCAGAGATCACATGTAACTGACTACCAAGGGCATTGGCAATAATCATGGCAAGTGAAGTCTTTCCAAGACCAGGAGGGCCAGAAAGAAGGGCGTGATCCATGGACTGGTTTCTTTTAACGGCCGAAGTAACCATGACGTCTATATTTTGAACTATTTTTGTTTGTCCAATATATTCACTAAAGTCTTTAGGCCTTAGAATGACCTCTCTTTTAACTTCTTCTTCATCAACTTCTGGATTAAATAGGCGATCAGACATTTATTAAACCTCTTTAAGTACAAGATGAACGAGTTGCTCTGCTCTTGTTATTGAGTTCTCTTCTAGAATTTTCTTTGCAAGAGGCATTATCTTATCTTCAGTAAATCCAAGCTCCTTACAGGCCATGATAGCATCATTCATTAGGGCCGAGTCATGAATATTCACTTCAGAGATACTCTCTTCGATTAGCTCAAGGTTAAGGCTTGGTTGCGAGTAACTATCTGACATTTCTGTTGGAGTCACTGTCGCCTTTGAATACATTTTTATTTTTTGTGCTTTTCCACTTAAATCGAGAATGATTTGAGAAGCTGCTTTTGCTCCAACACCTGGAGCTTTTTGTAGAGCTTTCTTATTGTCGAAAATAATAGCATCAATAATACTATCAACACCAAGACTAGTCACAAGTGCAAAGGCACTCTTTGGCCCAACACCTTTTACACTAAGTAGTAACTCGAAGGCCTTCTTTTCTCTTAGAGATTTGAAACCAAATAATTCTTCGCTAGCTTCTTTTACTATATGAGCAATGAAAATTGCGGCCGTTGATCCCTCAGGAAGAACATGTTGAAAATAAATTTGGTGTCCTACCCCAGACGGAGAGAAGAGAATGAGTTCATTTCCATCACTGAAAACGACTTCACCTTGTAATAAACCAATCATAGTAACCTACTTAGAAAAAACTTGTTTTAATGTCCGTGCTTTTGTACTAGTCGATTTTCCCTTTATTTTTGCTCTTTGTCCACGATTCAACGCATGACAAAGGGCTATAGCAAGGGCATCCGACTCATCGTGAGACTTGAATTCGAGCTTTCCAAAGATCATATTCAGAGATTTATCAATTCCCTCTTTTGTGGCGTGACCATGACCAGTCACACTAGATTTTATTAAGTTTGGAGAATATTCTGTAATCTTGCCTTGATACTTTTCTGAAAGACCTGCAATGAGGGCCCCTCTTGCTTGAGCAAGCTTAGAGAGTGCGGGAATACTTTTTACATAAATCAGAGATTCAATTGAAATCTCATCTGGTTTATAGAGTGAGACGATATCTTTTATTGAAGCAGAGATTGTTGCCAGGCGGTCTAAGAATTCTGGTATCTTATCAAATTTTAAGACGCCAGAATCAATATATTTAAATTTGCGACCATCAACCTCGATAACGGCCCAACCAGTCGTTCTCGATCCTGGGTCAATTCCAAGAATGTACATACTATTAGTATAAACGAAAAAATCGAGATTACGAGCGATCAACGCCTTTAATCATATGACCAATATAGAAAACTGCTGAACCACCAATGAATTGATAAAGTTCAAGCATTTCGTAGTCGCCCTTTTGCAAACCGGCAAAAAGACAAAGGCCAACTGAGGCAAATCCAATTAATTGTAGTGCTAATCCTAACCAAAAAAACATAACTCATTAGATACGATGTAATTCTGAAATTGCCAATACTAAGCGAGGAAGTTAATATATCTCGATGCAAAAAGAAACAAAATTACTCTATGCACAACCCGTTATTGAAAAGCAGGTTGAGCTCCTTAAACAAGAATGTAGCGACCTTAAATCTAAGGGCGTAACACCATGTTTAAAAGTAATTCTTGTTGGCGATAATCCGGCCAGTGTCATTTACACAAATAACAAGAAGAAGTTTGCAGAGAAGATTGGAGCAAGTTGTGACATTGTAAAACTTGATTCTTCAATCTCTGAGACTGAATTCTTAAAAGTTGTTAATGACTTCAATGGTGACGATTCTGTTCACGGAATTCTAATCCAACTACCACTGCCAAAGTCTCTGTCTCAGATTGATACAACAGATCTTGTGGTACCAGCAAAAGATGTTGACGGTTTTCACTATGAAAACGTTGCCAAGCTTTACCGTGGACAACTTGGTGAAACAACACTCATTCCTTGTACACCAAAGGGAATTGTAACGATGGCAAGATTCTACGGAATTGATTTTGCTGGAAAAGATGTCGTAGTCGTTGGAAGAAGTTTAATTGTCGGAAAGCCTCTTTCTCTACTTCTATCAAATCTTAATGCAACAGTGACGCTCGCTCACTCACGCACACAAAATCTTAAAGAGATTACAAAGAAAGCAGATATTATAATCACGGCCATTGGTTCACCTAAATTATTTACAAGGGATTTTTTTAGAAATGATCAAACTCAAGTTGTCTTTGATGTTGGAATCAACAAAGCAGATGACGGTAAACTTTGTGGTGACTGTGACTTTGAAAATATTAAGGATCAATTAGCAGCTATAACTCCAGTTCCAAAAGGAATTGGACCGATGACAATTTTTAGTGTGTCTCAAAATCTCATTAGCGCAGCTAAGAAATAATCAAAGGAAATTTATGAAAGAAACATCTCTTACACAGGCCCATCGCGACCTAAAAGCTAAAATGGCGGACTTTGCGGGTTACGAAATGCCTATTCAATACGCAGGCGTGAAAGCTGAAGTTGAAGCCGTTAGAAAAAATGTCGGAGTCTTTGATGTATCTCATATGGGAGAATTCTTTGTAACTGGTAAGGATGCGATTAAATTCGTTGATTACTTAGTAACAAATGATTTTTCAGGAGCTGAAATTGGAAAGGCCGTTTACTCGCCACTGTGTCGTGATAATGGAACAGTTATCGATGATCTTATTGCCTATAAGTTAGAAGAAGAAAAAATTCTAATTTGTGTCAATGCGGCCAATATTGATAAAGACTGGAATTGGATCTCATCTAAGGTTGAAGGTTTTGATATAAAATTAGAAAACCACTCTGAAGACTATTCTCTTCTTGCGATTCAAGGCCCAAACACTGAAAAAACTCTAACGACAATTGGTTTTGCTTCAGTAGCTAAAGCCGAATATTACTCAGCTTATGAAAGTACTTGGGAAGGTAATGATGTCATCATGGCAAGAACAGGTTACACAGGTGAAGATGGTTTTGAAGTTTTTGGAAGCCATGAAACAATTAAAAAATTATGGGCAAAGTTAATTGAAAACAATGTCACACCTTGCGGACTCGCTTCTCGTGATGTTCTTCGACTTGAGGTTTGCTACCCTCTGTATGGCCATGAATTAAATGATGATCTAACACCTCTTGATGCGGCCCTTAAATGGACCGTGAAGCTTAAGAAAGATAATTTCATTGGCAAAGGTGCACTCGTAGATCTTAAGCCTTCACATCAACTTGTTAAACTTTCAATTGATAAGGGAATTCCAAGAGAAGGTTATGATATTTTAAATGACCAAGATCAAGTTATTGGTGTTGTAACTAGTGGTACGATGTCTGTGACGAACTCACAAGGAATATGCTTAGGTCTAGTTAAGAAAGAATTATTCCCAGAAAACAAAAAATTTAGAATACAAATTAGAAAGAATATAATAGATACTAATTATCATACAAAACCTTTTGTTACCGGAGGACACAAATAATGACGAATATTCCAACAGACTTAAAATATACAAAAGAACACGAATGGGCGAAGATCGAAAGTGATATCGTTACAGTTGGTATTACTGACTTTGCACAAAATTCTCTAGGAGATATCGTATTTGTTGAGCTTCCAGAAGTTGGGCAAGAGTTTTCTAAAGACGATACTTTTGGTGTTGTTGAATCGATTAAATCAGCAAGTGATCTATACCTTCCAATCTCAGGTGTTATTACTGAAATTAATGAAGAACTTCCAGACTCACCTGATAATCTAAACTCTGATCCATATGAATCATGGATGGTTAAAGTTAAAATCTCTAATCAAGACGAGTTAACAGACCTACTTTCACACGAAGAATACGAAAGTCTGTGTCAAGAATAAAATAAATATTTTTCATTTTTTATTGCACATATGCCCTTGAAATAAGGGCATTTTTTTATTTCAACAACTTACAAATTTACACATAAAAAATATTTTCACTTGTAGAATTTTTTCCTTTACGAATTATTCATTAAGATTCATACTCACAAATCTCACGAGACCCGAAACAACAATAGAGACAGGTAATTAATGCACAATAATCAAGAATCTATTCAGCTAATCAATACAGCAATCATAAAAGGTAAAGAAAAGAAAATCGATACAACTTATGAAGATAGATTAAACCAAGCATGTAATTCTTCAGCTATTGCCGCAATTTCAAATGCCATTACACAACTTGCAGAAACGGATCGTATCTCTTACGACCAAGCAGCTATTAAAATCGTTGAAACGATCAAGGAGCTTGATCAAGTTTGGACTGATTACGTGTTAATGGAAGGTATTAATAATATCAAGAAAATGCTTAAGGGAAATACGAAACACTAATTCTTAGTGACAGCAAATCCCCAATCAATATTCGCATAACCATTCTTAATTAACCCAGTCGGTGGATTAGGAAATGGCCCTGCTTTATTAAAAGACTCTACAGCAGCATCATCCAATTCCTTTACTCCAGATGAGCCCTGAACTAGAACATTAACGATTTTTCCATTCCCATCAAGAACAACGCGAACATTTGTTAGAAACTTTTCTCCCGCAGGTCCTCGACGATTTTGACGGTAGAGAGATTCCATTTTTTCACGAAGAGTTGCACCCCAGTGCTGTTCTAATTGCTGCTTAATTCTAAAATAGAAACCGTAGTACTTATATTCAACAGTATTGAGCTTTGTAATATCTCCAAGTTTGACATCCTCTAAGTGGTCGTTAGAACTCGCTATACCACGATGATTCTTGGCCCCAGTCTTTGTCCCCTTCACAAGGTTTTGATCTTTTTCAAGAGGTGAATTCTCTGCAACGGCAAAGTCTTGGAAACTAATACGTCCTTTCTTCGACTTTGTCATTTTTCGATTTTGTTTTTGCTTCTTCTTTGCGCCTTGTTTCTTAAGGTCTACCTTAGCGTTACCAAGACCTCCAAGATTAAAAGCATCAACTTCACGTGCTTTTGTTTCACGATCCACACGATTATTAGTCTCACTTAGATATTTTGCATCATCAGCAAGTTCTTGGTTTGTTTTTGCTGCCGTTACAATTTGACGGGCCTTATCCGAGGGATTTAGTCTTAATTTAATTCTTTGAGGTTCTTCTTTCTTCTTCATTGAAGTGAAGTCAAAAGAAGTCAGCTTAGATGGCATCATCGAAATATGTGCTACCAGCGATAATGCGATCGCTAAGTAGATATAAGTCTTGTGATTTTTATGAACTAATTCCAATCTAACTCCGAAAAGATGACTTTCACTAACCTTCTCGGAGAAAATATCGAAAAACTTACTTTATATTTTAATTAATTGTTAAAGAATTCATCATCTTCTAGAATCGCCCCTGATTCTTGACTATTTTCCTCTTTCTTGAAGAAATCATTCTTAGAATTAGAGCCTGGTTCAGTTCCTTCAACAAAACTTTCCAAAAACTTTGATCCACTGCCTGAGGCTAGTTCTCCAGTTGACTTATTAATGGCAACGTTCACAATACCAGGAGGCATTTGGAAGTCACGTTCACCATAGATTTGAATCGAGCGCTTCATATAAGAATTCCATATTGGGAGTGATGACTTAGTACCAGTTTCCCCCCATCCCATTGTCTTATTATCATCCATGCCCGTCCAAACACCTGTTACGATATTTTGAGAAAAACCTAAGAACCACGCGTCCACATAACTACTTGTAGTCCCTGTCTTTCCACCAATGAATTGACTTGTTCCAAGAGCACGACGACCTGTTCCGTAGTGTACAACACCCTTTAGAAGATTTGTCATGATAAAGGCAAGCCTTGGATCATAAACTTGATCTTCGTTTAGATTTAAAAGATAAGGATTAACCGCTTCCTTTTCAAATTCATTATGATCATCACTTTTTTCGACAACTTCTTTCGTATCTTCTAGGTCACTCGTTTTTGCATCCTTGGCCAGCTTCTCGAGTTCAAGCTTAGACTGAGCTGCAAACTCATCTTGGAAGAAATACTCCTTACCGTTGCTATCAGTAATGGAAATAATCGATTTTGGTAAAACCTTCTTTCCGCCATTTGGAAAGATTGAATAGGCCCTAATCATCTCAAGTAGAGTCACTCCAAATGAACCAAGTGAAATTGACATGTCGTTTGGCATATCAGCATGAAAGTTAATTCGATCAAGATACTTGAAAATCTTCGTCATTCCCAGATCAAGGGCAAGTTTAATCGTAGGAATATTTCGACTATGCTCCAATGCTTCTCTTAAAGTCATTGGCCCCTTAAATTTTCCATCATAATTTCTTGGTTTCCAATTTAGTGCTTGATTTGCACCCCCAAGCGCTTCGGGAGTATCAAGAATTATTGTATTTGGAAGGTATCCATTTTCTAAAGCTGCAGCAAAGAGTAGCGGCTTAAAAGAAGAGCCTGGTTGCCTTTGCGATTGAAGAGCACGATTAAATTCACTCTTTTCAAAATCAACACCACCGACCATTGAAATTACTTCACCAGTGAAAGGGTTTAAGCTCATTAGGGCCGCTTGAACCTCTGGCTCTTGTTCGAGGGAGCATTCAAGATATAGCTGATCCTTCACATGCTTGTAATCTTTCATACGTTTAAAATTATCGCGATAAGAACTATAGATCATCGATTCAAACTTCTTACTGAAATCTTGAATCTTAACATGAATGATATCACCTTTTTTGAGGATACTATTCGGGTTCTTTACATATGGAAAGTATCGGCGATTATCAGAAATCTCTCTTTCGTGTGCCCAACGAAAGTGCTCATAAGGAATAACACCAGTAATACCACCTAGGGAAATCGTAATATTTCTCATACTACTATCAAGACGTAGAACAACGGCCTTATATAGTTTGTCTTTTTCAAGATACTTAAGAAGCTGGTCTTCACTATTATAACCACTATAAAATCGAGATGAGTAAAGCTTAGACATTTGCTCTTGTGTAAATTCTTTTAAAACTGCAAGTTCGTCTTCTTGTAGCTCTAACTCGTATTCACGCTGATTATCTTCAGTAAGAGTAAAGTAATTTGACTTGTCTTTATATAGCTCTTTTCTAAAGTCTTCGATGTACTTATCAACTTCCTCTAACTCGATATGCCCAATAGGACCTTTGAAGCCTTGTCTTTTATCGATATCAATCGCACCTGACTTAATACTATCTTCAGCGGTTTTTTGAAGATCGTAATTTAGAGTTGTTTGTACAGTGAAGCCTTTCGTTAAGAAGTTTTCTTCACCAACAATATCGATAACTTGTCTTCTAACCCAATCTGTAAAATATCCAGCAAGGAAGGGACTATTTCTTCTTAACTGGTACTTAATCTTCTCACCAAGTGCCGCTTGGTATTCCTCTTTTGTAATTTTTTGATTAGCAAACATTCGCCCAAGAACATAGGCTTGTCTTGTTTTAGCATGCTGTGGATTACGATATGGTGAATACTTTCCTGGAGCAACTAATAGTCCTGCAATAAGAGCGGACTCTGCAACTGTCGCTTCGCTCAGTTCTTTATTAAAGTAACCTTTGAAAGCAGACTTTACACCATAATATCCGCCACCGAGATAAACTTGATTTAGGTAGAGGTATAGAATTTCTTCTTTATTAAAACGTTTTTCAATTTTTTGAGCTAATAAGAAATCTTTGATTTTTCTTGTGATCGAACGCTCACTTGAAAGCAGTAATGACTTGGCAACCTGTTGAGTAATTGTTGATCCACCTTGAACAACTCGACCCGCTTTTAAATTAGCTAATGCCGCTCGAAGTACACCAAAGTAGTCAACACCATCATGATTATAGAAATTAGAGTCTTCTGCAGATAGAAAGGCATCAACAATACGTGGAGGAATTTGCGAAAACTCAACAACTTCACGATTTTCTTTTCCAATATCATAGAGTACAACACCATCTTTTGATAAGATTTTTGATTTAACAGCTGGGTTGTAATCTGCAAGGCTACTAATTTTTGGTAAAGTAAATGAAAAGTATACGAGTACTGAGAAAGACAGTAAGCCGCCAAATAAAACCATAAATGACATCAGTACTAATAATCTTTTTAAATGTTTCATAAATTCTCTTTTATTATTTCACACTTCTTCATTAAGCTAAAATTTTGTCTAGGTATCTTGATATGAATCATTTTACCATTCTTATCGTTTTTCGAAACTTCTAAGTTCGAAGAGTACGTAAAGACAAAAACTTTATTGGCCACTAATTGAGAAATATCACTTTCTGAAATTAGTGCCTGAGCGTTCATTATTTTCTTATTATCTTCAATATTCTTTTTAATATTATTGAGGATACTGCCCTTCGTACTAAATACTATATTTGTATCATTAGTTAGATCTGTGAGGTAGAAAGCAATATTTGATCGCTTAATCTTTCTTGTTGAGAGTTCAAGTTCTTCAATTATACTCGCGGAATCATCTCGCTCTTTTAGTCGGAAAAACTTCCATTTAACAAATTCAGGTTTTTTCGCCTGTGCAAATAGAGCCGCGATAGGGGCGGAACTCCCTACTCCTGCAATGAAATTGATTTTGATATCGCTCTTGATGAGACATGAAATATAATCCATGGCACTTGTATCAAAGTCTTCGCTTGCGCCAATGATAATGCCAACAGTTTCAACTCGTTCACTAGCCTGTGCAACATCGTGACCCGTTGTTTGCCCCGGTCCATATTGAGTATATGAAGACTTCTCATCGACATCAGGAACAATAGGTGTATCGTCAGTGTCGACAGCAATTGTGACAACTCTCTTCTCACTAGTTGTACTTGTTGACTGACAAGTATTACTTAAGACAACAAAGAAAATAAATATTAGTAGAAAGTTTGTGCGGTTCAAGGATGATTACTCAATTTCTTTTTCTTCAAGCTTATCTGTTAATTCCAGAACTTTCTTCTCAACTTTTTCAAGGTAGCTCTTACTATCTGTGTAGAGCTTTACACCCTCTTCAAAATTTTTCAAACTTTCATCTAGAGAGAGCTCACCAGACTCAAGTCCATGAACAAGTTCCTCTAACTTCTTTAAATTATTTTCAATATCAATTTTACTGGCCATAAGTCACCGTGTCATTTTTCCAACATTAATAATTAGCGTATGACATAATATTCCCATACTTTACCTATTCTTTAAATAAAAATGCGTAATAATCACTAGTTACATCATGGGTCAATTTTACCCATGTAGGTAATTTGGCGCAGGGGTTGGTATATTAGAAGAAGAATTTGCCAGGAGGGCAGATGAAAGAATTATGGGTACCTTTATCAGGTGCAATCGCACAACAACAGAAAGTTGATACAATTGCCAACAACGTTGCAAATGCCAACACACCAGGCTTTAAAAAAGATCAACTCGTTTTCAAAGAATATTTAACAGCACTAGATAAGGGTGTTGAAGATATTGACCTACCTAATAAAGAGTGGGCCCCTGAGGACTTCTATAGAAGTTACGGTGCAGAAAACGCTATGGTTAAGGTTGACGGATCTTATACTAACTTCGCCCAGGGTGATCTATCACCGACAAATAACCCACTTGATATTGGACTTCGTGGAAAGGGCTTCCTAACAGTTGATACACCAAAGGGAATACGCTACACGAGGCGTGGAACTCTTTCTCTTAGACAGGATGGAGTCATCACAACCCAAGAAGGTTATCCAGTACTAAATAAAGAGGATAATCAACCAATCTCTGTACCGCCAGGCACACGTAATATTTCAATAGCACTTGATGGTGCTGTCTACGCTAACAACAATCGTATTGGAATGGTTAGTGTTACTGAATTCAATGATATCCAGGCCCTGCGCAAAGAGGGTAACTCACTCTTTATCAATAATAATGAAGGCAATATAAAGGAGCAGGCCAACACCTCTGTTCATCAAGGCTTCATAGAACAATCAAATATTAATGCTGTTTCGGAAATGTCAGAGCTTATCAAGGCCCACCGTCATTTTGAATCGATTCAGAAAGCAATAAAAACATATGATTCGATTAGCTCAAAGTCAGTTAACGAGATGATCAAATTTTAGGGGTAGCATGAAAAATATTATTTTATTTCTAACTTTCGCACTAATGGCCCGTTACTCTTTTGGAATGATGAAGGCCTTAAATATTGCCGCAACAGGTATGGCAACACAAGAGATGCACGTTAATACTATTTCAAATAACGTCGCCAACCTAAACACAGTTGCCTACAAGAAACAAAGAGCTGAATCACAAGAGCTTATGTATGAAACAATTACAGAAGCTGGATCTCGCTCTGATGCTAATTCAAACTACACTATTGGAGTGCAAGTAGGATCTGGTTCAAAAATCAGTGGAGTAAGAAAAGTATTCTCTGCAGGAGCACCGAAAATAACAAATAATCCATTTGATCTTATGATCAACGGTGATGGTTTCTTTGGAATAATCAAACCAAATGGCCAAGTTGTTTACACTAGAGATGGCGCTTTTAATGTGAACGCTCAAGGTCAACTTGTTACAAAACAAGGTTATCAGGTCTTTCCTGGAATCGCATTTCCTCCGGGAGTTGCTTCAGTAAGTATCGGTAACGATGGAATGGTCGATGCATACTTCACAGGACAAGTAGAACCACAGAATGTCGGACAAATTCCAGTATTTACTTTCATTAATAATCCAGGCCTTCACTCTGATGGTGGAAATTTCTATCGTACGACAACGGCCAGTGGACAAGCGATGCAAGGAATTGCAGGAGTTAATAATGCAGGGGCCATGCAACAAGGTGCCCTTGAAATGGCCAACGTAAGCCTGATGAATGAGATGACAGATCTTATTAAGGCACAAAGAGCATATGAAATGAATTCAAAAGTGATGGGTGTTGCAGACCAAATGCTTCAAACAGTTAACAATATAACGAGATAATTTAATGATTAAGAGCTTAGTACTATTTACAACTTTTATCATTAGCGCAAATGCGTATGCCACTCAATGTAGCTTCAATGTTGCAGATAAAGTATATCGTCTCGCTAACTCACCTATTCCATATGAAGTTACAGGTTGCAACCGTAGCCAAATTGAAATCCTAGAAGAAATTCTATCAAGTGCAAAAGGTAATTTAAATTTACAATATTCAAGAGAGTTTAGAGATAATGAAATTGTGATCAATAATAAACAAAGTGTTGTTGTTAATCTTGATGAAGTTATTAAAACTCAATTCTCTATTCCAAATGATTGGAAAGTATCAATTAAAACGAAGAAAACCCCTAAGTCAATCACAACAGATGCAATGAGTTCGATTGAGCTCACATGTAATAATTGTCAAAAGCTAGGTGAAAGAAAAGTTAAACTTACTTATAACGAAACAATAAAGTGGTTAGACATTGTCGTACAAAAACCTGTTGTTGCAGTTGTAGCCAAGAATGAAATCAACCTAAGTTATAACTCAATTGAAGCTGACAATGTTGAAAAGAAAACTATTTATACGACTGATGACAAAGCAGTCTTCAAAAATATTGATGAGGTTTCATTCTATAAATCAAACAAAGTAATCTCACCAGGTGAAGTTGTTAAGAAGAGAGATCTCTCGCCAATTAACCTAGTCACATTTGGCATTCCAGTCAAAGTAATCCTTGATAACAACGGAATCAAGCTAACCGGAACAGCAACTCCTCTATCAACAGGAAAGTTAAAAGATTTTATAAAAGTTAAAAACACAAAAACAAACAAAGTGTTCACAGCTAAGATCATTGGACTCAATGAGGTGAAGGTAGAATTATGAGAAAGTATTTAATTTTATTAATTGCACTAATGACAACTTCTTGTGCGAATTACATTAACAAAATGTATAACGAACTAGATGGAGTTCAACCTCAAGAACTTGAACAAAAAAGAGCAAATGTTGATTCAACATTTGATCAATACCGTAATCGCAAGCAACAGGCTCCACATATTTCCTCTGCAACAAGAAGAACGATGGAGCCACAAATCAAAAGAAATTACACTCAGCCTTCAAATCGAGTGACAGCAAGTAACTTTCACAACGACACTGGTAACTATGGAAGCCTATGGGCCGGTAGCGGTAATGAGAACTACCTGTTCACTAAGAATAAGTGGAAGAGAAACGGTGACATCATTCTAGTTAATGTCCAAACGAAGCTTAAGAATAATATTACAATGGAACTAAAAAGAGCTTTCCCTCCAATTCCAACTCTTGGAGGAGAAAAGACTGCAGAACAAACAGCTCAACAGCCAGCAGCTGCTCCTGGAGCTGATCAAGATGAAGATCAAAGTAGCGAAACAAAGATTCACGATAAAATTTCAGGTGTAATCGTTGAAGAAATTAGCCGTGATCACCTCCTCGTAAGAGGACAAAAAAATGTCTTATTTAAAAATAGAAAACATCTAGTTGAATTACAGGCCCTTATTTCACGTAAGGATATTAATGAAGATGACACAGTTGATTCATTAAAGTTTCTAGAAAGTTCTGTGACGGTATTGAGGTAACGAATGTTTAAAAAAATTATTTTCGGTTTAATTCTACTTTCTTTTGGTACTCATGTTGATGCGAAGATGAGCCGTCTTAAGGACTTAGTCGACATTAAAGGTGTCCGTAAAAACCCTGTTGTTGGTTACGGTTTAGTTGTTGGACTAAATGGAACTGGTGATGGTGGCGGTGAAGTAACAAATACATCACTTAAACGTATGTTTCAGAAACTTGGACTTAACCCACAGAGTGAAATTAGTTCTAAGAATGTTGCGGCGGTAATCGTTACAGCAGAACTTGGATCATTTAGCCGTGTCGGGCAAAAAGTTGATGTAAAAGTTTCTTCAATTGGAGATGCTTCTTCACTTGCAGGTGGAACGCTTCTTATCACTCCACTCAAAGGTGGTGATGGAAATGTTTACGCCGTTGCAAATGGTTCAATTTCAATCGGTGGACTTGAAAATGGAAAGAAATTTGCGACAACAGGTCTAATCCCACAAGGTGCTTCCATCGAACGTGAGTTAAACCTAAACTTTGATAAAAAGAAATCTTTAAGACTTGCCCTTAAGAGCCCAGATTTCACAACGGCCGCAAGAATTGAAAAGACAGTGAACCAAGAATTAGGTGGGAAATATGCCATTGCTAAGGATGCAAACACGGTTGATATTATTGTACCAATTCAGTACCAACGTAAAATCGTTCAGCTACTTGCAATTATAGAAAATTTTAAGGTGCACACTGATCGTATTGCTAAGATAATTATCAATGAGAGAACTGGGACAATTGTTGCCGGTGGCGGGATCACTGTTAAGGCCGTGGCCATTTCACACGGTGGACTAAATATTCAGGTACAAGACAAGGCCAAAGAAGGTGCAGGAGGCAACTTACGATTAGTTGATAAATCCACTACACTAAATGAGTTGGTTAAAAGTCTTAATGCACTTGGAGCGACTCCAGAAGATTTAATTTCGATATTTCAAGCACTTAAAAGAAATGGTGCTCTGGTTGGTGAAATCGAGTTAATTTAAATTCTGATGTCAAACAGCATTTTTTACCATTTTTTTAGCTTAAGTATAAAAAAACTAAAAAAAATGTTAAAATAATTAATGATAATGGGCTTTTCAAGGATTGGATCGCCAGAAACTCAGGACGAGTATTATGAATGAGATTAAAATTCATAGACCTCAAATTCAAAATAAGAATTATCAAAATTCTGTTCGTCCAGAGAACTCTGAAAAATACATTCCTGAAGAGATCAAAGGTGCTGCCCAAGGGCTTGAAGCACAATTTAATGAATTAATGGTTAAAGAAATGACTAAGTCACTTAATAGTGGCGTGCAAAGTACAGCAGGAAATTTCTATAACGGTCTTCTAACAAGTGAGCGTGCCAAAGCACTTGTTCATGAGGACAGCCAGATACAAAAGTTGATACTTGATGAGATTTATCCAAAACACATGAGAAATTCTCAAAATTATCAAAACTACTTGGCCAATAAGAATAAATATGCGCGCAATGATATCCAACTTCAAGAGGGTCCAACTCAACCCTCAAGTGATATAGCAATGAAGCAGGCAAACCAAATTGGAGTAAAGTATGAGTAGTGTACAAAATACGAGATCAAGTTTTTTTCCAAATGCGAGAACTTCGGCAGAAAGATCGCAAGAGGTAGCAAAACAATCTCCAATTAAGAGAAATTCAATGGCCGAGAAAGCTTACCTCGAAAGCCATACAGCTAAAGATGCTCGAGTTTCAATTCCAGATGCCGTCAAAGACTTTTCACAAATTAAGAAAGCCGTTGATGCAGCACCAGCGATTGATAACAGTGCAAAAATTGCAGCACTGAAAGCTCAAATTCAAGGTGGAACATATAAAATGGATTACGAGAAAATGGCAGATAAAATTCTCGGAGAAGAGTTCGGAGTATAATGAAAACACAACTTTCAACATACTATTTTCAAATTACAGATATCTGGAAGTCACAGTGTGAGCTTCACTATAAATTATTCGATTTAACATGTGATGAGTACGCTCTCCTACTCGACAGCAATGTTGAAGATCTGGAAGATAAGATTGCTCAAAAAGCAGAAGTTATTAATAAGATCGAAGTAAATGAAAAGCTAAGAAATGATATCTTAGCAACGATACAAAATGATTATAAAGAATTAAAAATTAATTCGATTAATGATCTGATTGAATTCTTCTCTGCCTTTGAAGCAGAAAAAGAAGGAAAGCACCTTTTTAGATTCAATGGTCTTCTCGTGGATATTATCGAAAAGATTCAAGATCAAAATAAGAAGAACCAATTATTTATTAACAAAGCACTTAACTCACTAAGAGAAATTAGAGAAAGTGCCATGGGTACTAAGACAGTATCAACATATAACGCCAAAGGTGTTACTCAGCAACGACAGCTTGAACGTAACCCTTAACTGGAGATAACTTGTCTACTAGACTGTTAAACATTGGAAATACAGGTTTAAATGCCTCGAAGAAGTCACTTGAGGTGACGTCGCATAATATTTCTAATGCTAATACAGAAGGTTATTCTCGTCAGCGTGTTCATCAACAATCAAATATCCCTTTAATTAAAGACGGACTCCTTACAGGAAGTGGTACACGTATTAAGAGTATTAATCGTGTTCACGATAAGTTCGTCGAAAAGAAACTTCGCGACAGTGAAAGTAACCACCAATATTATGAAAACCGTGCTCAACAAATGGGACGAGTTGAAGATATTTTCAATGAAATTGACAATGAGGGATTAAACCAAATTCTCAATGGTTTCTTTAACTCGTTTAGAGACCTTGCCAATCAACCAGAGAACGAAACTGTACGCTCAGTTGTTCGTGACAAGGCCCAACTCATTGTTAAAGACTTTCGTCGTATCGCTGAAACGCTAGATGAAATTACAAAGAGTATTGATGATAAGATGATGCTTTCAATAAAAGATGCTAATCAACATATCGATACAATTGCTACACTTAATCGCAAGATTCGCGAACTTGAAGCCGGCGGTGAAGAAACAGGTGATCTTCGAGATCAACGAGATCTAGCAATTAAAGATCTTTCTAAAATTGTTAAAATTCATACGTATCAAGACGAACGTGGAAATTATAATGTTCAATCCCCTGGGGTTGGTACTCTTGTAACCGCAGCACAGGCACAAAAACTTGATACATATGTATTTGGTCGCGATGAATCGACAAATGGGCAAGATGGATCAATGGAAATTTTCTGGGAAGGTCGCTCAGGTCAGCAGATCACAGAGAAATTCACAGGTGGATCTCTTGGTGCAATCATCAAAGTAAGAAATAACGATATTACACAATTAAAAGAAAAATTAGATAAGACTGCTTTTGAATTTATCAACTACGTCAATGCTATCCACAGACGTGGTTATGTTAATAGAGAGATTCAAACAGACGCACAAGGTAATCCAGTTGCAATGGACAATAAAGGCCCAACAACAGGAAATAACTTCTTTGCAACTCCAACTAAAATCGAAGGAGCTGCACTCACAATTGATTTAAGTAATGCCATTAAGGCCGATGCTTCAAATATTGCAACCGCCCTATCGCCAAATAGTCCCGGGGATAACCGAGTGGCGATTGCAATTTCGAAACTTCAACACGAAAGACTGATGGCCGATGGAACAGCAACTCTAGAAGAAGATTACTTAAAAACTGTTGGTAACGTGGGACTCGAGACAGGTAAAGCGAAACTGGACTCTGAACAATCAGAAGGACTTTTAGCACAGGCAAACTCAATTAGAGAAAGAATAAGTGGTGTTTCACTCGATGAAGAAGCTGCCAATATGATTAAGTACCAGCATGCTTACGAAGCCTCTGCAAAAGTAATGAAAACTGCTAATGAGATGTTTCAAACCGTCTTATCGATTAAGCAGTAATTGGGATTAGATAAATGACTAGAGTGTCTGAAAATTCAACGACTCTTTCGATTAGGCATACGCTGAATAAGCACAAGTCTAAGATGGAAGACCTGCAGATGAAGGGTACGACATTAAAAAATATGCGTAAACCTTCAGATAATCCTGCAGCGAATATTGAAGCACTTCAGATTTCTAGTGTGACGAAAGATAATACACAATTCAAAAGAAATGCAGACTTCGCTATTCTTCAATTAAATATCACAGAAAAAGCGCTCGAGAATCTTACCGATATTGTTAATAAGGCCAAGGATATTGCTATCGCGCAATCTTCTGACATCTATAACGCTGACGTGAGAAAGAACGTAGCTAACGAAGTTCACCAATTAAGAAATCTTGCCCTTTCAATCGCTAATAAGCGTGTTGGGCAACGCTATATCTTTTCAGGTTATAAAACACTACAAACTCCATTTGATGAGAATGGAAAATATCGTGGCGACGATGGCCATATTACACTAGAAGTTGGGAAGGACTTCTTTGTACAGGTTAACCTCCATGGGAAGGAAGTGTTCATGTCTGAATCAGAATCTGATTCACAAGTTGAACACCCATTAGAGAAATTTCCAGAAATGGCCCACGCAAAAGAACATAGTAAAAACCGAGAGATTGTTGATGAAAACGAAAAAACTCGTGAAATCGCTTCTGTCGGAAAAGACGCTGGAAAGTATAGTGAACAGGCCAATATCTTTGGACTGCTCGACTCTCTGGCAATTTCACTTGAAAACAACGATGCAGATCAAATCCAAAATCTCCTGGAGAAATTTGACACGGCACTAACACGTCTCGTTACATTACGAACTCGTGTCGGATCTGTATCGAGTTCAGTGATGAGCAATGTTAACTCAATCGATGCCACGAACATCGATAATTTAGAAAGAAAGAGTAAGCTGGTTGATGCCGATGTAACGGAGTTATTTTCCGACATAACGCGTCAGCAAGAAATCCTAAAAACAGCTTATAAAACGTCGGAAGGGCTATTAAATAAAAACCTTCTAGACTTTTTACGCTAACACGGTGCTATTACTTTTTTTTTATTGAGTTGTCTTTTTTACTTGATTTTTAAAGTTATGAATAATATATGAACTCTACCTGATGAATCAGGACGGTTCAAAATTGAGGATGTGAAATGCTGGTTTTAACAAGGAAGCTAGGGGAAAGTATAGCGATCGACGATCATATTAAGATTGTCGTTGTGCAAATTAAAGGCAAACAAGTTCGTCTTGGTATTAAGGCCCCGAAAGAAACAAAAATTCACCGCGAAGAAGTCTATAAAGCGATTCAAGAACAGAATTATGAAGCTTCACAAGCTGGACCAGAAAGTCTTAGCGATCTAGCAGATGCACTGCGCAACAAGAAATAAATTCCGCTTGCTCTTTTGCCCCTACGGCTGTTAAAATCTGTTATCAAGTTCTTTAACTTGAATTCGGAGGAACGACAGTGAAAGTAAGCACAACACGATTTGGGGAATTAGAAGTAAATAATAAAGATATCATCAAGTTCGAAGAAGGAATTCTTGGGTTTGAAAATCTTAAAGAATTTTTCGTAGTTGATCCAGGCGATCAGACATTAATTCTTTGGCTACAATCAACAGATGATGGATCAACAGCATTCCCAATCATTGAGCCAAAAATCTTTAAAGATGATTATTCGATCAGCTTACTACCAGCTGAACTAAATAGCCTTAAACTAGAAAACCTTTCTAATGCAAGCGTTTATACAATCCTAACAATTCCAACGGATGTAACTCAAATGTCTGCAAACCTTAAGGCACCAGTAATCATTAACAATGATACTCACAAAGCTCGTCAAATCGTTCTTCAGGATAATAAACTTGAAGTTAAATTTGAAATGTATGCGGCCCTTAAGAAATCAATTCTTAACTTTCATTCATCAGATGACTCTGTTCGTACAAATGTTAATGTTACAAATGAGCCAACTGTTGTTGAGCAAACTTCAATTGAAACAACTGAAAACACAGATCGTTCGGCTGAAGCATAATTTAATTTTCCAAATTTAATTCTATAATTGATAAAAAAGAAAAGCTCCGTAAGGAGCTTTTTTTATTTTCTAAAGAGTCGTCTCTGTTGCGTTCTTTGCAAAATTTAAATACATCTGTGCTTCATTGTTAAGAGGATCAACTGAAATTACTTTCTCCCACTCGCTTGTTGCACTAAGAATATCACCCTTACCATAGTGAAGAACACCTAGAGCGATTCTACCAGGAAGATAATCTGGTCTTTCATTTTTAAGGCTTGATAACTCTTCAAAAGATTTATTAACAAAGCCTTTCTTCGCGTAAACCTTGGCCATCTTAACACGTGCTTCAAGATTCTTTGGATCAAGCTTTAATACTTTCCCATACTCAAAAAGAGCTTCATCAAAGCGATTATAAGTTAAATAGAGATCGGCCAATTCGTAGTGCTTTATCGCAAATTTACGATCGATATGATTATCATTTAACTCAGAACTTTTAGAATTTACTTTTACTTTTTGAGAAGCAATTTGAAAGATCTTACTGGCTTCTTCATACTGGCCTATATCATTATACAAAACCGATAAGCTTACGGCCGCATCAGTATGATCTGGCCTTACTTCTAAGACTTTCTTAAATGCTTTAATTGCTTTTGAAATTTCACCCGTTAGATGAAAGATATTTGCAATACTAAAGAGTGCATCTGCATCCTTTGCATCGATTTCAAGAAGTTCGTTATAGATACTAATTGCCTTATTATATTCACGATTTTCAAAAGCGACTTTTGCTTTCTTAGATAACTTTTCTTGTTCAAAAGATTTCATCATAATAAAAGTCCCCTACTGAATACAGTTTTTAACGTCTTCTTTAAGATTAGCTAATTCACCATCACGGTATAAGTAGCGATAGCGTTCAAATACTAATTGGCATAATTCAGGCATCGCTGCTTTATTACCAATAAAGACAAGACGATCACTTGCTAACTTCTTAATCTTATCATCATTAAATTGATTTAATAAACGCTTATATCGAAAGGCTGCTGACTGATAGTCTTCAGTCTTATAATAAAAATTAGCAATATAAAGCTCTTTATCTTTAAGCATTTGATAACACTCATCGATTTTCTCTTTCGCATCTTTTAAGTAAGTCGATTTAGGATAGAGACTTCTAAGTTCATTAAAATATTTAATGGCCTGTTTTGCAGCAGTTAGGTCACGATCGAAAGTTGATGGTTTCTGCTTATAATAAGATTCAGCAATTTTAAAAGTAACATAATCCATCTTTTCATGTTTAGGATGAAAGTCTTTAAATAAAAGATAAGCTGCAGCTGCTTCTTCAAAGTTCTCTTGCTTATAAAGAATGTCGGCCTGTAATAGCTCTGCCGAAGTTGCATAGTAACTATATGGGTATTGTGACTTGATAAGATTAAGCTTCTCAAGGGCCATAATATAGCGCTCTGAGCTCATCAGGCGTTCAGCTTCGCGATAAAGTACCTCTGCTTCAGTACTTCCCTTCGGGCGATTTACTGCGCACGAAGTCATTAATAGAATTAAAATTAGAGAAAAATACTTAAGCACACTGCCCCCACGTTCTCGGATATAGGGCAATTTTAGCATTTTGGGCAATGGCCCGTCAAAGCTAATAACGCTCTTCGTATACGTCCTTAAGCATTTGATTGATTAATAATTTAACCGCAGCTGCAAGTGGAATAGAGATGATCATCCCTGTAATTCCTAAGACCTGTGAGCCAAGAATAACACTAGCAACAACAAGTACAGGGTGAAGATCAACAATCTTTGAAACCAGTAGTGGGAAGACAATGGCAATATCAATGACATTGGCAACCATATATAAAATGAACGCCCCACCAAAATGAGTTCCCATGCCATATTCTGCCGCAATAAAAATGAGAGCTGGTACTGCTCCAAATAAAGGGCCAAGATAAGGGATGATATTTGTAACCGCTGCCAGTAGTCCTAATATTAACGAGAAGCGAATATCTAAGAAGAATAATCCTGTGAATATAATAAGACCTAAAATTGAAGCCTCAATAACCTTGGCCAAGATATAATCTCCAATCTGTCGATTAAATTGAAATGATAAGTGATAGAGCTTTTCAAAATACTTATTTGGAAGAAGTGATGTCACCCTACCTCTTAATTGTTTCATATCTTTTAAAGCAAAGAATAAGAAAAGCGGGACAATAAAGAAAAGCTCTAGTGCAGAACCAAGAAACTTAGGAAGAACTAGAACAAAACTGCTTATCTGATCTTTCATAAAGTTAATCGTCTGCAACAAGTAATCACTACTTAAACGATAGCCAGTGCGCCCTTCCACAAAGTTTTGAAAATTGGCATAACTAAGCTTTAAGAAAGATTCAACTTTTGGGATATATACTTCAAGGTTATTAATTTCGCTAACAATGAGTGGGGTAACTTTAACGATTGGATAGATCGTCAAAAATAAAAGTAAGATAACGGCCAGTGCTGATGAAGCGGCACGGTTTATTCCAAGTCTTTCAATAAGAAGAAGTATTGGATTCATTATAAGAGTTAGGATATAGCAAATAAGAAGTGGTGTTGCGACTCTTGGAAAAACAAAGAAAAGCACTACTGAAAAGCTAAGAAAAAAACCAAAGATAATGGCCTTTAGACGATCGGTACTATTCATTCTTTGCTTTCTCTTCTTTAAATTCGATAAGTTCATCTTTAAGGTGAGAGTTTTCAACTTTCAATTTTCTAATTTCTCGCGCAAGGATATGTAACTTCTTAACCACTAGCTCTGACATTGCCTGAAGAAATTTAGAAGAAAGAGCAGGTCTTTCTGTAATCATCAATTCGACATCAGGCTTGAAAATCCCAAGCATTTCAACAGGCTCAAGAGCTGTCGCAGAAACTGATCTCTTATGACCTTCTTCCAGTAAGCCTATTTCACCCATATAATCTTTTCGCTCTAAGTTTGTCACATGAAATTGCTTATCTCTTCTTTCAGTTGTTAATTCAACTCGACCCGAAACGATAATATAAAAACCAATTCCAAAATCCCCTTCTTTAAAGATTTGTTCACCTTTTTGATAGGTGCGGCGATGAAAGTATTTTGAAAGTTGATATAATTCGAATTCACCAAGGTTTCTTAATATGACAGTATCTCTTAAAAGATAAGGAATTGTTACCTTATTGCTTTTAATAAGAGGATTGATGGACCACAAGAACTTAATCAGATTAATATCAATGCGATCTTCTTTAGAGTATTTCTCTGTCATAATATACCTTTAATAAAATTCTATCATCTCAGATTTCACCCACCCCTTTGCACTCAAAGGCCAGTAGATAAAATACCAGTTATCATTCTTCTTTGATGTTACTATCCTTAGTCCCTCTTTGACACTTTGGTTGTGCTCAAAAATTCCAGAAGGGCCTTCATAGACATCTGCGTTCTTCATTACAACAGCATTCCTGTAATTTGTATGAAGATAGGCATTATTAAAAATTAGTGGACTAAGAGATAAGATAAATAGTCCGAAAACAATACCTTTATGTATTTTCGTTTTTAAATTGAGAAATAAAACAATGACCACTAGCACAAGCGAAAGTGACGTAAAATAAATCGAGGGAATATCCATTGCCTTAGCAATAAAGTTAAATTCCTCAGGCCGTAAGTCGTAGTGTGATTTTATATAATTAATATTATTAGTGACGAGGATATCTTGCTGTCCAAGCTGATAAGACTTTTCAAGATTCAGACGGGCCGCACCAATATTCTCTAACTTCAAGTATGCAGTGCCCAAATTATAGAAATATTGGGCATCAATGAATAATTTTTTATTCTTAATTAATAAGTTTTTATAGCCCTCATAATCTTTGTTTTTATAAAGGTCTTCTAATTCTTTTAGTGGATTTACTGTGCTAGTATCTGACATAAATTTATTATCTATTTGGCTTGTAGCCTTTGCAAGTGAGTGATAATTCTACCACATAAAAAGAGGTTAGATATGGAATATGGTGTAAGAAACAACGAAATAAACGATCAGTTTGATAAACTATTCTCTTCAATCCTTAAAGAACAGAAGAATTTCATGGAAGTTCGCGGTCCTCAAGAAGGAAAAGAGCATTTAGTTGAAGAAACTTTAAAGACATATAATCAAGAAAGAGGGAAAGGAATTTATTTTAACTACGTTTCATCGGGACGTGGTCATGGACCTTTTACTGAACTAATTGATGGATCAGTTAAATACGACCTAATTGGTGGTATTGGACCAAATCTTTTAGGGCACTCCCACCCAATATATATTAAATCGCACTTAGAGGCAGCTCTTGGTGATACCGTAATGTGTGGTAATCTTCAGCCATACCCACAAGCAATCGAACTAACAAGTAATCTACTTAAAGCTGTCGAGGGAAGTAACCTAAAACACTTCTGGTTCACTGGTTCCGGAAGTTTTGCAAACGATCTAGCTCTAAAGCTAGTTTGGCAAAAGAAAGATCCAGCATATCGTGTTATTGCTTTTAAGAAAGCCTTTGCGGGCCGCTCTGTTGCTACTCAAGATATTACTCACAATGCAGGCTATCGCGAAGGGATGCCTAAGTCTCTAGATGTTGATCACGTTCCACATTTTGATCAAAATAATCCTGAAGAGTCATTACAGAATACTCTAGCAGCACTTGAAGAAGTTACTGCAAAATACCCAGGACAACACTGCGCACTTATGCTTGAGATAATTCAAGGTGAAGGTGGGTTTATCTTTGGACCAAAAGAATACTACGAAGAAATATTTAAATGGGCCAAGAAGAAGGGTCTCTATATTTGGGTCGATGAAGTTCAAACTTTTGGACGTACACGAGAATTATTTGCGTTCCAAACAATGGGACTCGAAAAATATGTTGATATCGTAGCCGTAGGAAAGGCACTACAAGTCTGTGGTGTGCTTTTTAGCGAGGAATTAAATCCAAAACCAGGACTAATTGCTGGAACTTTTAATGGTTCAGTGTCAGCGCTATCAACTGGAAGTAAATTAATTCGCTACCTAACAGAAGGAAACTTCTATGGTGAAAGTGGACGTATCAAAGAACTAGAAGATAAATTTATTTCTAAATTAACACACCTAATGAAAAACTCATGCAAAGAAAAAATCACTTACGTGGGTGGTATTGGAACAATGATTGCTTTTGAAGTTGGTGATTCATCGACTGCAACTGTTTCAAACTTTGTTAAGGCATTATTTAATAATGGAATTGTCGCATTTATGGCCGGGAAAGAGCCGACAAGAGTTCGACTACTTCTTCCTCTTGCAATGACTGATGAACATATTGATGACATTATCTCAATTATAGAAAAAACGACTTTAGAAGAAATTAAATAGGCGCAAAACTTATGTTTAGAATTAGACCAGTAAAATCTGAAGACCTTGATGATCTCTACGATCTCTCAAATCTTTATGTCTTTATTAACTTACCAAATGATCGAGAACTCATTTCAAAAAAAATTGAAAGTTCTCTACGTTCATTCAAGCAAAAGAGTGATAACTTATCAAACGATCACTATATCTTTGTCTTAGAAGACCTCGCAGCAGATCGAGTCATTGGCTGTTCAATGATTCATGCTCGTCATGGAGATGAACTCGAGCCTCACTTCTATTTAAAGGTTGGACAGGAGAATAAGTTCTCCGACACAATTAATACTGGCTTCATTCACGGGACATTAAAACTTGGTTATGACACTGATGGACCGACTGAAATTGGTGGTCTTATCCTCGATCCAAGTTACCGAGGGAATCCAAATAAACTAGGTAAGTTTCTATCATTCTCAAGATTCTTCTATATGGGACTTAACCCTGATCGCTTCAAGGATACTATTCATTCTGAACTACTTCCTCCATTTGATGCTGACGGACGCTCTCCTCTATGGGAGGCCATCGGACGCCGCTTCCTCAACATGGAATATCACGACGCAGATATTCTAAGTCGTAAGAATAAGGAATTTATTCTAAGCCTCTTCCCTTCTGGAACAATATACGAAACGTTACTTCCAATTGAAGCAAGAGATGCTGTTGGAAAAGTTGGAGAAGATACAGAGCCTGTTAAGAGAATGCTTGAGTCAATAGGTTTTAAGTATACTCATGAAGTTGATCCATTTGATGGGGGGCCACACTATCGCTGTAAGCTCAAAGACATCAAACCGGTAAAAACAATTAAGGAAGTAACTCTTAAAAATGGTGAAACAAGTTCACCTAAATTCTACTTGGCACTAACAAATGACAAAAACTTTGAAGTTCTCTGCCTTAAAGGAGAGCTAAATGGTGATATACTGACAGTTGCTAACCTTTCTTCATTCAATCTTGAAGAAGGGACGAAGATTACTTCAATGGCAATATAGGAGAAAATTATGTTTCAATTAAAAGGATCTTTTTTTAACAATAATTTTATCAGCTTTGATGATTCAGTTAATCTAAGAAATGATCGTTCTATTTCAAGAGAGTGTCCAAGTGATACATCAAAAACTCTTTGGACAATGAATATTAACTACGCTCATATCGACGAGTTAATCGAATCAGCACACAAGGGTTTTCAGACTTGGAGAAATACTCCAATTGAAGAAAGAATTGATGCCCTTAGAAGATATCAAGAAGTTCTAAAAACGAAGCAAGACGATATTGCTCTTGCAATAGCACTTGAAGTTGGTAAACCTCTTTGGGAAGCTCGCACTGAAGCTGCGGCCCTTATTGCTAAAGTTGATGTTACAATCAATGCATCTCTTCCAAGAATTCAAACGAAGAATATGGAAGGTATTGCTCCAGGAACAAATGCCCATATTTACTTTAAACCGGTAGGGCCTAGTTTTATTATCGGGCCTTTTAACTTCCCTTGCCATCTAGCTAATGGTCAAATTACAGCGAACCTAATCTCTGGTAACTCAATTATTTTCAAACCAAGTGAGAAGACAGCCTACTCTGCTCAACTTATGTTTGAGTGTCTTGCGGAGGCAAAATTCCCAATGGGTGTTGTTAATCTCGTGCAAGGAGATGGTGAGGTTGCTCGACGAATAATAAAAGACAAGAGAGTAAAAGGTGTCTTCTTCACTGGTTCAAAAGAAGTCGGACAAAAAATACTTGAATCAACATATTCTGATCTTTCAAAACTTGTTTCACTTGAACTAGGTGGTAAGAACACTGCCATTATTGATGAGACAGCAGATCTTGATTATGTTCTTGAAGAAATTCTAACAGGCTCATATTTAACAACAGGACAACGTTGTACTTCGACAGGACTTGTTGCAATTCATGATTCAATAAAAGATGAATTTATTGGTCGCTTTCATGAAATGGCAAAAAAGATTATCGTTGACCACGCAGTTGATCACGAAGTGGATCCTTTCATGGGGCCACTTATTGATCAAGCTTCACTTGACCAATATCTACTTTTCATGGGTATGGCAAAACGTGAAGGCCTAGAAGAAGTAATGAGAGGGAAACAACTAGAGAGAGCAACTAACGGCTACTTTGTTTCACCATCAATTCACTACACTAATAAGTTAATACCAAAGAGCCACTTTCTAGCTAATGAAATCTTTGGACCTAATTGTACTTTTGTTGGATATAGTGACTTTGATGAAGCAATTAATATTGCCAACTCAACCGAGTACGGTCTTGCAGCTTCAGTCTTCACTAAAGACGTTGCGAAGTTTCATCACGCTGTTAATAATATCGATGCAGGTCTCGTTAACTTAAACCGTGCAACAGTTGGTGCTAACTCTAATCTACCTTTTGGTGGTGTGAAAAACTCTGGAAACTATCGACCAGCAGCTGTTTCCACTGTTGATCATTGTGTTTATCAATTAGCTACTTTAGAAATTGATTCACCTAGTGCGACAGGAAATATTAAAGGACTTAAAGAAGATTAATAATGCTTCTTATTAACAAGGACGCCAGTCGAAGAGTTTTTTGACAAATCTTTTCGGTTCTTGCGTTCTTGTTCCAAGTCGACAATAGAGTTCTTTGCATAGAGATCTAAAACTTCACGACTTTTCATTTTCGTATAGACTGCCTTAAATCTTTCCTTTTCATTTAAAATAAAAGTACTCGTTTCAACGGGCCTACCACCAGCGTGAACCTTACTTGATTCAAACTGAACCTTAGTAATAAATTGATTAATAAACTGATGAACATTAGGGCCTGTTACAATCTCTATATCTTCAATGATTGAGAGAGGCTCTTCCTGCTCCTTAGAGACATCTGGAAATGGCAGGATCTTTGCCATACCACCGACACCATAAGAGAGCCCATGACCTTGATTATGGCCTACTAAGAGATCGGTTAAGGCCTCTCGCACGGATGCATCACCAACAGTAGTTAGGTCAGAAACTTCTTCTGGCGTAAGGATTCGCAGTAAATTTCTAATTAGTTGAGTTTCTTCCATTATTACCTAGTATTTTAACCTATCATCTGAGTAAGCTTGTCGGTTTTTTGAAAAAAAAATTTAGCAAATTTAGTTTAGAGTGAATAATTTCAACAACTTAAAGGTATGGGTCAAAAAATTCTTTGAAAGAAAATATTTACAATATTAAAAAATGAGTTTATAAAATTAACTACTTAAGATTGCTGGGATGTGGCGCAGCGGTAGCGCAGTAGACTGTTAATCTATTGGTCGCGAGTTCGAATCTCGCCATCCCAGCCATTCTTTTTCTAAACCGCTCTATTCCATGAAAAAATTCAATCACTTCATTCAAGTTAATAACAATTTCAAAAACTTGTACTTAGATAATCTTACGCTTTACCGCGAAGATGCACTTGAGAATGAAGAAGAAAATGAGCTCCTTTCATCAAGATTTCAAAATTTTTATCAAGAAGCTATTTTTGATGAGAAGTTAAATAAGTTTTCAAGTTTAAACTTCTATTGGTTCAACTTAATCGAAGCGCTAATTGAAGTCATTTCCTATCACGCCGAGTTTGAGATAGGTGAAGATCTTGAAATGAGTGACTCGGAAGACGCCATCTTTAATTTCTGGCACGATTCAAATCTAGCAGAAATATTTTTAAATTCGCTAAATGAAAGCAAGGATCTTTTAACTGAAAGTAAGAAGCTACTTCTAATCTTAGAAGACAATATTATTGCCTTCTATAATATTCATATTAAAGAAAGTCTCGAGTGTGAACTAACTTATCTAAGTGTTCCAGAACTTGGAGATGACGCCAAGTCAGCTTATCTTCCAAATGGAAAGAGAGTTTTCTTTAAAGACATGAAAGAGAAAGTAATTGCTACACTTGATAATAGTTGTGAAACATCTAGTGCTACAAAGAATCAAGTGGGCCATCTCGATATTATTTTCTATGAAGAATTGAAGGAAACAAGCTCTGTCATTACGAAAAAGATCACAAAAGCTTATAATCGCTTAAGTGAGTTAACGCCAGATTTACTTGATGTACTAAAAGAATTTACCCATACAATTATTCCTATTCAAGAAAAGGGAATTGTAAGTTACTCAATGCAAACTCTTCCAGGATATTCTTCAATTAATGTCTATGATCGAGATGATATTGATCTCATGGATGATCTTCTTCATGAGAATGGGCACCATGTTCTTAATGCTTATCTCAATCAAGAAGAGTTACTAGAAGAACTAGAAGAGAAAATCTACTATAGTCCTTGGCGTAGGGCCCTTAGACCGATACGTGGTATATACCACGCCTATATGACTTTCTATTGGGCGCTAGAATTATTTGCTAATCTTGCACAAGCAACAAATCATGACTTCTCTGAAGCTGAATTCACTAAAATTAAGCTTAGAGCTATTGAAGAATACTATATGCTACGCTTTTGTGAGTCTGACTTAGAAAAAGCTTACAAAGAAGAAATCATCTCTGATGAAGGTTATAAAGTCTATCAAGACTTCAAGGCCCTTATCGATCAACACCGTGACCTCATTATCCAACTTGCAAAAGAAGTCGACAGCGATCAAGTAGAAGCTTTAAAGAATGAATTACTAGAAGCACGAAATAAGTATTACTAGATTTTAGCTATTTTAGCTTTTAGTGACTGCATTTCATTTGCTGGCATTAGCTCACCTTGAGATGTAGCAACAGGTATTCCCTTCTCAATAACATTTAAACATTCATCATACTTCTTTTGCTTAAATAAAATCTTCGCCTTTAGTAAGTAGGCAACTGAATACTTAGTATTTTCGGTCAAAACAATTTCAAGATGTGATAGGGCCTTATCAAATTTCTCATTACTAAAGTGAATATCGGCAAGACCGAAATTGGCCACAACATCTAATTCATCGATGGCCAAGACTTTGTTAAACATTTCAAAACGACGGGCTTTTTCTTCATTAGCTACTCTTTCTTGTTCTTCTCGTAGCTGTTTTTCCTTGGCTTCATTACCAAAGCGTTTGAAAGAAGCAACTGTTGCCAAGGCTTTCTCTTCTTCAGCTTCTTCAATCTTACCAAGCTTCATAAGATATAAAGATTTATTGGTATGGGCCATTACTGAGTTTTCATCGACTTTCAATAATTCATCCATAACTTCAATTGCCTTTTGATGTTCACCATTATTACCAAGTATAACTCCCTTAGACTCATAAGCATCAGCATACTCTGGATTAAAAGCAATAACTTCATCTAATAATGCAAGAGCTTCTTCTCTTTTTGATTCATGAAAAAGTTTTACTGCTTCATTATAATAATATTCACTTATCTCTTTCTTTCCCGTCGAAAACAGTGGATACGTAAATATATGAACCTTAGCTCCATTACATTCAACTTCTAGATTATTAATTAAAAATTCGCGGCCAACTTTTACAACAGAATAATGTAAACCTTTAAATTCTACTGAATTTAAGAGTTGAACTTTTTTGTCATTAAACATTATTTCATCAGGTAATTTAGCTTGCGACTCTACAAGCACAGGATACTTGGCTGCACCTCGACGACTTTCAATTTTTGAAGCTGTTTCTTGACCGAGGAAGCAACCTTTATTATAGCTAATTGCAAACTCGTTAAGCCTTGTTTCATTTATTAAGCTTTTTCGATCAATAGTTTTGTTAAGTATGGGCCATCCAGTTAGAACATCAAGTACATCTACTTTATCTACATTTTGTGAACTCTCTAAGCTAAGCCCAAGGTAGGCCAATCCATCATAGAAATTAATCTCAACCGTATCTTTATTAGGATGAGAATAGATATGTGGAATAAAATCAGTTTTTGAAATAGTTATATCTTCCATAATGATGAACTTTTCAAGCTCATCAATTGTTTCGCTTGCAAGATCTTTAATGACGGCGATGTAATATGTATTTTCAATATTGATGACGTAGAAGAAAGAGAATATTCGACCCGTGCGATCAAGTCGACAGGCCAATCCTGCTGAGTTTTCAATTTTTTTTATATCTGCGGTCAATTGTCTTTGAAGATAGTCACCAGTCTCATCGCCTGCCAATTGATAAACTTCATAGTCATCAAGTGTAAAATCTTGAGATTTAAAGAAGAAATCATAGAGAGTCTCTTTTATCATTTGTTCGCTTAAGGCCATATTGCAGTCCATTTTTCTTGGCGTATAAAATTGCCGTCTTTAAATATAAGTCATTATAAATATATACTAATAAGAATATAAAGACTATTTGACTTAAGATGTGAACAAGAACAAAGAAAGGGCCTGTAATGTCAGTTAATTTTATTATCGAAACAAGTGAAAAGAGATTAAGACTTATGGCGAAGCCTAAGATTGTTTTTGGACGTCGAAAAGATAACGTCGATATCGTTCTTGATGACCCTAAGGTTTCATCGACCCATTTCGAAATTACCTATGACAAGGAGTCTGTTATAGTTCGCGACCTAGGTTCAAAAAATGGAACTTATCTAAATCAAATAAAATTGGATAAGGAGCAGAAGTTTTTTATTCATGACATCATCTCAATCGGCTCCATTAAAATCTACATTGATAGCAAATCTTTAAACGAGAATGAAATTAGTCTCTTTTCTAAGCGAGAAGCAGAGAACTACTGGGGCGAAGACTTAACGAATGTAACCGAAGATGTTGATTTTAGTATGGTAAATATAAAGAAGAAGGCCAAGTAGTTAAACGCTAAAACTCTCACCACATCCACATGTATTCTTAGCATTTGGGTTCTCGAACACAAATCCCTTACCATTAAGGCCATCCTTAAAGTCGAGGGTAATACCACTCAAGTAAATCGATGACTTTGGATCAATCAAGATTTGAATATCATCGAGCTTGATAATATTGTCGGAGTCCTTTGGAGCATCAAAATCAATATTATATGAAAGACCAGAACAGCCGCCACCAATAACACCTAGACGTAATCCAAAGTCCGACTTTGATCGTCCTTCTCCGTCGAAAATATTTTTTATTTGTGCCAACGCTTTTGGCGTTACATTTAATAGCTCGTTCATAGTTAAACCTTTGATATTGCGTAGGTAATAATATCCAACAACTCCATTATAACATAATGATGATATACTTTATATAGGAGCAAGAAACAATGTCTATATCATTGATAATAAAGAGCGGAGAAAATAAAGCTAAGGTTTTAATAAAGCCAAGACTCACTTTTGGACGCTCTAAGTCTTCAGTTGATATCAGTATAGATGATTCAAAAATATCGTCAAAACACCTTGAAATCACATACGAGAATAAAGAGATCCATATAAAAGATCTCGGCTCGACAAATGGCACCTACGTTAACAATCGAAAGATCGAAGGCCATCGACTTTATGTTTATGAAACTGTTCGTATTGGTAATTGCCTTATAACAATTTGTCTTGAAGACCTGACTGATATCGAGTTTAAACAATTCACAAGGCCTGTGGACCCAAATCAAGCCGTGGAGGATGTTACCTCGACATCTACTGTACTAGCAGATCAAACAGGCTTCCTCGCTCTTAACGGGCTGTCTATTGAGCAGCCTAAGCTTAGGGGTGGTGATAAATTAAAGCCTAAGCCAGTCAAAAAAGTTAACAAGAAAGTAAAGCCCAAAAAGAAAGAAGAGGAAGACAAAACTGTCATGACTAAAATAATGAAATTATTTAAATAGCCTAGCCTTTCTTTGGTACCCAAGGAATATCTTGAATATTCTCATGCTTATTTAAAAATCTAGCGATTATAAAAAAGTAATCGGACAGTCGGTTTAGATACTCTAAATCAATTGGTTCAACATCACCTAACTCAACAGCTTCCCTTTCAATTTGGCGCGTTTTCGTGCGACAGATGTGAACATGAGAAGCAGCAACACTACCACCAGGCATAATAAAGTATTTTAGAGGATCAACAATTGAATCGAAGTGATCGATCTCAGCTTCAAGATGAAGGAGATCGTCCACTTTTAATTTAGGTAAATTATAACTATCGCGGTCTTCTTTGAGTGTTGCAAAGTTAGAACCGAGAACGAAAATATTTTCTTGAATACTTTTGAAGGTATTCTTAACTCGATGAACATCGATATAGCAAAGTGCAAGCCCTACAAAACTATTAAGCTCATCTAGGTTTCCATAAAGATTAATGCGTGAGCTGGCCTTTGAAACTCTCTGACCACCAACTAAACTTGTTTCACCCTTATCACCCGTACGAGTGTATAATTTTGATTTTGGCATTACATATTCCTTCTATATTTTCCACCAATTTCATAAAGCATATTTGTGATCTCACCTAATGAACAATAATTTGTCGTATCAATAAGTTCAGCAAAAATATTTCCACCAGAGAGAGCTACATGTCTTAAACGATCTAGAGCCTCTTCAGATTTATCTTTGTTTTTAGCTTTGAAATTATTCAGACGATTAATTTGGTCTTTCTTTTCTTCATCTGAACAACGTGAAATTTCAATTTCCTGGTTTAACTGTTCATCAATATTATCAGCAATGTAAGTATTAACCCCAATAATTGGAAGTTCACCAGAATCTTTTAGAGTTTCATAATATAGTGACTCTTCTTGAATCTTAGAACGCTGATACATACTTTCCATTGCCCCAAGAACACCGCCTTTATCTGAAATTCTTTCAAACTCAGAAAGAATCGCTTCTTCAACGAGAATAGAAAGCTCCTCACAAACATATGCACCTTGCATTGGGTTGTCTGATTTATTAAGCCCGAACTCACGATTAATAATCATCTGAATCGCCATTGCTCTTCTTACTGACTCTTCAGTTGGAGTTGTAATCGCCTCATCATAGGCATTTGTGTGAAGAGAATTACAATTATCAGATAACGCCAAATAAGCTTGTAGAGTTGTACGAATATCATTGAAATCAATTTCCTGTGCGTGAAGTGAACGCCCAGAAGTTTGAATATGATATTTAAATTTTTGAGACTTATCATTTGCACCGTACTTATCTCTCATTGTAATTGCCCAGATCTTACGAGCAACGCGACCAATGACTGAATACTCAGGGTCAAGGCCATTTGAGAAGAAGAACGATAGGTTCTGTGAGAACTCATCAATATTTAATCCACGTGACAGATAGTACTCAACAAAAGTGAAACCATTAGCAAGAGTGAAAGCTACCTGAGTAATCGGGTTGGCTCCTGCTTCTGCAATATGGTAACCGGAAATTGAAACAGTATAATAATTTCTAATTTTCTTTTCACAGAAGAATTGTTGAACATCCCCCATCATCTTTAGTGCAAATTCTAATGAGAAGATACAAGTATTTTGAGCCTGATCCTCTTTTAAGATATCAGCCTGTACAGTTCCTCTTATCTTTTGAAGAATTTCCATTCTCTTTTCGACATTATAATAGTCTTCACCTTTAAGATTCTGCCTTAAAGCTGTATTTAAATAAAAAGCTAAGATAATTGGAGCAGGGCCATTAATAGTCATTGATACAGAAGTCATTGGATCAGAGAGATCGAAACCATCAAATAACATTTCCATATCTTCAACTGTTGCAATTGAAACACCTGCTTCACCGATTTTACCAAAGATATCTGGGCGAAGATCTGGATCTTCTCCATATAAAGTTACTGAATCAAATGCAGTTGATAATCTTTTAGCGTTGTCATCTTTAGATAAATAATGGAAACGTTTATTTGTTCTAGCAGGTCCACCTTCTCCCGCAAACATTCTCTTTGGATCTTCATCTGTTCTTTTAAATGGGAAAATCCCAGCTGTGTATGGGAAGAATCCAGGAAGATTTGAAGTTCTAATAAAACGATACTGATCAACTTTAGATGTAAAACTTGGAGTTCCTACTTTTTGGATTTCAAGTCCAGAAAGAGATGTATACTTTGTGGCAACTTTAAATTCACGGTCACGAACTTTGTAAGTGAAAGTACCATCTTGATATTGCTTTAAAACAGATTGAAACTGTTCTAACTCTTTTTCAACATCTTCACCAAGATCTGCCTTAAGTTCAGAAAGTTTTTGATCTAACTCTTTACTTGGTAGAATCTTTTTAGTTATCTCGAGTGCTTCAATATCTCGAAGCTTTTCCATACGAATAGATGTTTCATCATTATAATCTCGACAAGTTTTTGCTACCTCTCGTAGATAAAGTGATCTTTCAGCAGGAATAATTCTTGTCTTATCATTACTTGCACGATCGGCCTTAATACCCTCTAAAGGCTTCATGTCGAAGTCAAATGTTTTTGCAATTTCAGCAAAAAGAGCATTTACTCCTACATCATTAAACTTAGATGCCATTGTTCCAAAAATAGGAAGTTCTTCATCAGTTGGTGAGCCAGGATGTCCTGCAAATAGCTCGTGGTTACGTCGATATTGCTTTCTAATATCTCTTAATGAATCTTCAGAGCGAGGTTTTTCAAACTTATTAAGAACAATCAAATCAGCTTGCTCAAGCATTTCAATTTTTTCTAGCTGTGTAGCAGCTCCATATTCTGGAGTCATTACATAGATACACTTATCTGAAACTTTAGTAATCTCATCACTGGCCTGTCCAATACCTGAAGTCTCGACAATGATAAGATCGAAGTCTTGTTCTTTTAAAAAGTTAACTGTTTTTTTAATCTGTGGTGAAAGCTCTGTTCCAGAATCACGAGTTGCAAGAGATCTAATATAGAAGTTTTCAAAATTAGCAGAACCTAGACGAATTCGATCACCAAGAAGAGCACCTTGTGTTTTCTTCTTAGTTGGATCAACAGAAATAAGAGCTATTCTTTTTTCTGGATAGAAACGATGAAATCTTAAAAGTGTTTCATCAATTAAAGAAGATTTCCCAGCACCACCTGTCCCAGTAATACCAAGCACTGGTACCTTTTTATCTGAAGCAGGGATTTCTAAATCAGTTCCGTCTTCAATGGCCGTAATAATTTTCGCCATTGCTGACTTTGAAAGATCCTTCGTGCTTGGCTTTAGGTCAAAGCCTTCAAGAGTTGAATGTCCCGCACGCTCGATCATATCATCGATAATACCAACAAGACCTAACTTCATCCCATCTTCAGGAGAATATATTCTTGTAATTCCTTTATCATGAAGGGCCTTGATTTCTTTTGGTGTAATAACTCCACCACCGCCACCGAAGATTCGAACATTCTTCGCACCTGCTTCATCTAGTAACTCTCTTACATAAGCAAAGTATTCATTATGTCCGCCTTGATATGAACTTAGAGCAACAGCATGTGCATCTTCATGTAAAACAGCATCAACAACTTCTTGTGCAGAACGGTTGTGCCCTAAGTGAATTACTTCAACACCTTTTGATTGAAGTAGTCTTCTCATAATATTTATTGATACATCGTGGCCATCAAACAGACTGGCCGCTGTTACGAATCTTAACTTTCTCACGGTAAACCCCTGAAATTACATTAGGTCAAATATTTTCTTAACCCAAGGTTTTTATGTTCTAATATTGCTAAAGGACTATACCTAATGTATTTTAATCAGGCAAAAATCCCTTTTATGATGCGTTGATATACGTTAAAATACTGCTACTAAACAAAGTATTAGGAATTGCTAATGAGCGAAGATGTTAAATTTTTAGTTGAAAACCCTTATCATACGGCAAGATTTAAACCTGCCCGTAAAGGTAAGAAGGGCCCAAAGCTTCTTGCAGTTGTTCACCAATCAGGGTGTACTGGTTGTGAAATTTGTATTCAAGGATGTCCAGTTGATTCAATTGAATTAGTACCTGGGCCAAATCCAAATAACCCTCAATTTAATCAAAAAGTTGAAATCGACCTTGCAAGATGTATTGGATGCCAAAACTGTTCTCAAGATTGCCCTTGGGAAACAATTACAATGTATGAGCACAATGATGCTTTCGCAGTTTGGGGACGTGAAACTCTAGCTTCAGAGCTTTATATATCTGAAGAAACTCTAGAAGCAATTAATAAAGAGCACGGAATTCAAACAAAACCAGAGATTCAAGAAGAAGAAAATACAGAAGAGAGCGCCTAAGAATTAGGCGCTTCTTTTTTATTTCTAAATTCAGTTAAAAAATAATCAACAATATAAATACCAGCTGCAACGGAAATCGATGCATCAGCTACGTTAAAGGCTGCAAAGTGGTATGTTCCATAATAAAAGTCAAACATATCAACAACGTAGTCGAGAGAGATTCGGTCGATAAGATTACCGACAGCACCTGCAAAAATCATTGAATAAGCAAGACACAACATATAGCTTTTCTTACGTGAATCCCAAATTAAATAAACAAACCAAAAACACGCAATGACAGGAATAATTTTAAATAGAATCATTCTGACAATATCAGGGAAAGTTTGTCCCATTCCAAATGCAACCCCAGAATTCCTAACATAAGTAAGGTTGAAAAATCCTGGTATTACATTCACAGACTCACCGACTTGGAAGTTCGTTTGAATTGCACCTTTTGAAAATTGATCAAGAAACAAAATCGCAACAATCAATAGAGTCATCTGCCATATTCGATTCATTGATAATATTCCTTAGGATTAATTTCGTACTTTTCAATTTTTCTAAGAAGTGTCTTCTTTGGAATATTTGCTTTAAGAGCAGTCTGATTGATCTTACCTTTATTAATAATTAAAGCTTGGATAATAAATTCTTTTTCAAAAATATCCTTTGCTTGAGAGAAGTTCAGTCTTAACTCACCATCAATTTCAGTAGTTGCAAATACAAATTGATATCCACCTGCGCTCGCAATAAGTCTTTCGTCTTGGCCAGCATCAGTCAGTACAGAATCCTTTATTTCTTCATAATCAATAATGGCCTGTGAATCGTTTGAATTTGATTCGACACTTGCAGATTTTCTGATTCCATCAGGAAGTGATGTGGCTTTAATTACATCACCGCTTTCAATAATAAATGAATGTTCGATGACGTTTCTAAGTTCACGAATATTCCCAGGCCACTCATGACCTTTCATAATTGCCATTGCATCATCATCAAGTCCTGATATTTGAAGATTGTGAACATTGTTAAAGTATTTAACGTAGTATTCAACAAGGTGTGGAATATCTGAAGTTCGCTCCCTTAGAGGAGGAAGATATACTGGCAGAACATTTAAACGATAGAATAAATCTTCTCTGAACGTTCCCTCATCAATCATCTTTTCAAATGGTTTGTGTGAAGCTGCGATAACACGCACGTCAGCTTTTATTTCACGATTAGATCCAACCGGTGTAAATGTACCTTCTTGTAGTACTCGTAGAAGTTTAACTTGCATTGTAGGAGAGACATCACCAATTTCATCTAAAAATAAAGTACCGCCATCAGCAAATTGAAACTTTCCAATCTTTCTTTCACTTGCACCAGTAAAAGCACCTTTCTCATGCCCAAATAGTTCTGACTCAATTAAGTTTTCAGGAATTGCTGCTAGGTTAATTGTTACAAATTTCTCATCTTTACGTGGGCCATTATAGTGAATAGCACGCGCTACAAGTTCTTTACCTGTACCTGATTCACCACGAATAAGAACTGGAGTATTTACTTGAGCAAGCTTTCCGATAACGTTGAAAACTTTTTGCATGACATCTGATTCACCTACGAATTTATTCTTCGTATCTCCTAATGAAAGGACTGGTGCAGAGAAACCAACAGTTTCAACAAGAGATCTTGCTTTTAGTGCTCTTTTAATTAGTGAAACTAAATTATCTGAGCTGATAGGTTTCTCAAGATAATTGTATGCACCCTCTTTAACTACTTTTACTGCATCTGTAACATTTGAATAGGCAGTTAGAATAATAACGATAACTGAAGGGTCATGTTTTTTAATCTCAGTTAATGCTTCAATACCATCCATTTCTGGCATATTGACGTCCATAACGACAAGATCATATTTTGTTTTATAAACAGCACCTAGTGCTTCTTTACCATTATCAGCGACATCAACCGCAAAGTGATGAAATTCTAAAGCTTCTTTTACGGAGCTTTGTAAAACTTTATCATCATCAACTACTAAAACCTTATGCATACGCATCTCCATTATTTATTCAAAAATTTAATTAAGAACGTTGTTCCTACATCAAGTTGCGAAGAAACTGAAATTTCTCCACCATGTAACTCTACGAAGTATTTTACCAGATAAAGCCCTAGCCCGCTTCCCTTAATAGTATGGGATGCATCATTTTTAACCCGATAAAATTTCTCAAATATATTGTCGACATCATCTTGTTTCATGCCAACGCCATTATCTCCAATTTCAATATAGACCCAGTTCTCATCATCCCAAGTCCTAATATTGATCGTTTTGCCAATACCAGCGTATTTAATAGAGTTTTCCACAATATTACTAATAATTCGATTGGCCAAACTCATATCAATTTGAATTGGGAAAAGAGGACCTAGCTCTGTCTCTATGGCCATCTCTTTTGAACGAGCAAGATAGCCTAAACTATCAACACAACTTTCAACAACCTTATTAACATCCTTGCTTTGTAAATTAAGAGATATATTTCTGGATTCTACTTTTGTTAAATCAAGGATTGAAGTAATGAAGTTATTTAGCTCTTTTGTCGAGTCCATGATTGTTTTGAGTCCATCGTGAATATATGTCTCACCACCTCTATTTTTTTGAAGCATATTATCGGCAACACCCGCAATCTTTGCCACTGGTGTTTTTAAGTCGTGACTCATTAAAGAGATAAAGTTTTGTTTAAGGTCCTCGACTCGCTTCAGTAGTTTAGTTTCTTCTTGAATCTTATAGCGTCTTTGGTATTCACCAATGGCCCTGAATGGAACCCAGATATAATAGACAACAAAGACTGTTAAAAGAATGTGAGTTACATACAACCACAGTCCAAAGAGTATGAACATTAAGTAAGATATAAGTAATGTACCAATTATAATTCCAAAAGTTATTAACATACCCTTTGCTGGTTGAATTTTAGAAATAACAATTGAAAGAATAATTCCAATAATAAGGGATAAAACTTGTGTCACCCACATTGGTATTGAATAGACTAATTTATTTTCAATTAGAGATTTTGTCATATTGGCATGAATTTCTAATTTTGAAGTACTTTCTTGGTCTTTATCAAATGGTGTCTTTGCATAGTGGCCAAGATTTGAAATATAAGACGGACCGATGAGAACGATCTTCCCATTAAAATAGCCTGCTGGAATATTTCCAACAACCACACGGTGAACTGGCAGCTTCTCAACATCTTCTAAGTACTTTAGAGGAAATCTAAATAGACTAAAGCTCGCGTCTGCTTCTGGCATATAGTAGGCGCTTTTTAAATTATTAAGAACAAGTGGGTCATCCCCTCTAAGAATTCTCCATTCATTGGCAGTCCAAAAGTCGAGTGTCTCTTCACCTGAGATATTAAGAACCATTCTTCTAACAACATCATCTTTAGCAAAGCGTTTACTATCAATATTTACAATAGATGGAGAATATCCGAGGTCTCTTAATTGTTGTGGAGGTAATCTTTCACCCCACGAATCAAGCTCTGTACCATAGCGATATAAACCACCAGCTTTCACGTAACTCTTAATTTCATCATGAAGAGTATCTAGGGCCACGGCTTCTCTTTCATTGAGTGGAGCTGATAATTCTCCAAAGAAATTGATAATTGCCGGTTTATCTTTTAAAACTTTTCGAAATAATTTTAAGTAAGTTGTGTAAGTATAAGGATAACTCTCACCTAAGAATTCATCACTCTCTTCATCAATCTTTACAATAACAATATCTTCATTTTTAACTAGATTAATGTCTGTTTTTAACCTTAAGTCGTAGAAGACTGCTTCAATTGATGGAAATTTATACTGGAAAAGAACCATCAAAAAAACGATAGTAAATAGTGCTGGATAATATTTTGTAAAATCGAGATCTCTTAAAACTTTAAAAAAAGACTTCATAAGAGCTCACTTTGATGAAATCTCTCGTCCATATTTGCACTTGTCGTATGATTTAATGACCACATTGTTGTGGAAGCAACATTGAAGTGAACATTATTAATCATGCCATTTTCTAGATAAATTACTTTCTGTGCAATTCCTCTAATATCGTATTCTTTCTCTTTAAAAAATGATTGCTTAAAACTATTTGAAAGATAACTAAAGAGCCTACGAGGAACAACAAACATATAGCGGAATACAGCTTCGCCTCTTAGGAGCTTAAAAGGAATACTAATAATTGTTCTCCAAAATAAAAAAACAATAAGTATATGCCCAAGAATCTTTGCACTAAAGCTTTCGTTAAAGCTCATTTCTGCATCGATATAAATAGATTTTTCTTTATCATCGAGCTTATTTAAAATAACTGAATTAAGAAGTAGATATTTAGATCCTAATAGACTCCCGATCATAATAAATGGTGCGCTTGAACTCTCAAAAACCTTGAGAGGCCCCTTATTCAGTTTAAATTGAAATGTAGTAATTCGATTAAATAGATCGACATGCTCTTCTGGTCTTACCTCAAGAGGGTTAAAGCGTGAGAGGACTAGACCCGGAATGACATAAGTAAATGAAATCACATAGATCAATGATGCAAGTACTACAGAACTTAAGATATGCAAGTTCGTACTAAATACAATAAAGCCACCGGCCAGAAAAAAGACCTGAATGAAGACGATAAATAAACTGAGAAAATATGAAATTAATACACTAAACAAAATTTTGTCCCTATTTTTTTTACAAAATACTCTCTAATTATAGACCCAAATCTGAATTACGGCTATAAGTCATCTGAATTACAAATTAGCATTTATTGCACTTACGTATGATATTTACTAGTGATTACGCAACGCGACTATTGCGAAATCCTGAATTGTGATACACAAGGCAATAACGTTTTTAAATTAAGCAGGAAGGGGTGTTTTTAATGCATACTAAGCTACTTTTCGGTACAGCAGGTGTTCCTAATTCAACAGTGAAGAAAAATAATCCAGTTGAGGGTGTTAAAAGAATCCACGAGCTTGGTCTTGATTGTATGCAACTTGAGTTTGCACACGGCGTAAGAATGAAGGAAGAAGTTTCTTCTAATTTAAGAAAGGTTTCATACGAGTTAGGTATTCCTCTAACTTCACATGGCCCTTACTATATTAACCTAAATGCTAGAGAGCAGGATAAAATTGACTCTTCTGTTGAGAGAATTATCCAAACGGCCAAAATCTCAGACTTATGTGGTGCCGAGTCGATGACTTTCCACGCGGCTTTCTACATGAAAGATTCTCCATATGATGTTTTCGACCTTGTTGAAAAATCAATGAATGTTATCGAAGAAAGACTTAGCCGTCTTGATATTGAAATTGAGCTTCGTCCAGAACTAACTGGTAAGACATCTCAATTTGGATCACTTGATGAGCTTATTAGTCTAACTAAGAATGTTGATTCATGTCGTCCTTGTATGGACTTCTCTCATCTTTTTGCTCGTACTAATAAGTACAACTCTGAAGAAGAGTTCGACGAAGTTATTGGACGTCTTAAAGAAGAACTAAGTGAAGAAGCAATCCAGAATATGCACATTCATATTTCAGGAATTAGCACTAATTCAAAAGGTGATCTTAAACACCTTAACCTAGAGCAATCTAAATTTGATTGGAAAGCACTTCTTAGATCACTTAAGAAGAATGGTTGTGGTGGATACATGATCTGTAACTCACCAAATCTTGAAGATGATGCTCTAATGTTAAAAAATTATTACCAAACACTTTAATAAATACGAAAAAGCGGCTTAGGCCGCTTTTTTTTGGTCTAAATTTTGGAATTCTTGGACGTCGATAAATAAGCGGCCATTTAAAGAGTAGAGAATAATATCGTCATCGATTTCTAAAAAATCTTTCAGTCCTTCATTTAATTGATAATCAAATACTTTTAAGTCCAAAAAAGAATTTTTCAGAACTTCAGAAATTAACGATAAGTCTTTAGGAAAGTCGATATACCTTGATGCGAATCTTAGACGATATGACTTTATATTATCAAGATATTCAAATTGAAATTTTGCTTCAATGTGATGCTCAGATAACTTAAACGTTTCACCAACTAACTCTTCAATGGAAAAAGGAATCTCTCTGCCATTTTTCATGTAGAATTTATCGGAAAACTAATAATAAATCTTAATTATTACTGCTCTTTAAACTCATAGTATGATTTCACATCACTAATATCTGAGATAAACCACTTATCTTCAACTTTGATGATTAGAGCAATTTTCTTCACAGAAACATTCACATCTTGCTTTGTCTTATCATCAGTAGCTTCAGCGTTGTAACTTAGTGAATATGTTATGGAACATTCATCTGCCGAGCAGTTCTTATAAACGATAGCTAATTTTGTGTCAGCGAACTTATTCGATTCATTTAATTTATTAGGATCTTCTCCCATTGCCTGAGTGTACTCCTCAAGTAATTCCCCCGTTAAATAATCTTTAAGATCATCTACTTTCATTTCATCATTTAAGCGCTTATCGATGAAGTTTCTTAGAACTCCTTCCGGCGAGTTATTTGAATTACATGAAAAGAGCAGAAGGAGAACGATAAGATACTTAAACATATTAAATCCTTTAATTTCGTTTCTAATAAGAAACAATTCCTCTTCTTTTGAGGATGTTAAAAAGTGTTATCCAATTGAAGTTATTCTTTGAAGTTTGAGATAATAATTTTAGTCCATAGCCATTTGGGTAAACCAGTTCAACACAGAAAATATCGCTAAATTTATTACCTTCATAGATCAATTCAAACTCAACTGTTTCACCCTTAGAAATTTTCTCTTCAGTGAAAATAACAATTCCTTTATCATCGCAATTAGCGACCTTTACAGGAACACATGATCCAGAAGTGAGATAAACACTTCCTTCTAAGGTACAATATCGATCAAAATTAAAGTTTTCACGATTAAACTTTGGGCTGAATATAGCTTGCGCTAACTCTTCTTTTAAAAGAAGGATCATATTATAAGAAACCAGTAAAAAGATGACGGCCATTAATAAAATGATCTTGTCGTATTCAACTAAAAAAAGAGAGAAAACCTTATAAAATATATTTAAAACAAAAACAGAAAGAACAACTACTGATAGCTCTCCCATATATAGAATTTTAAATATCAAGAACAGTGCGAGAGCACTTGTGATTTTATACGTTGTAATGATTCCTATAAAGCGGTCAAGATCAATGGCCGATACATCCGCATCAAGTGAATAGCAAGTATGAAGAAAAAACAAAGAAAATATCACAAAAAGGATATTTAGCAATTTGAATGTCAATGTGTCCGTATTGTGCACTTCTTCCCTTTAATTTTTAAAATTTGCTATAATCAATATATGGACTATTATCTCGAAATTTCTTCACGTTGTATAGAGTGTGATAACTGCAGGCTAATTTGCCCAGAAAAAGCAATCTTTATGGATAAAGGTAAGTACACGATCGAGCCTTGGGCCTGTACGTTATGTAATGCCTGTACTCTAGTTTGTCCAGTAGACTGCATCAAAGAAATCGCTCAGAAAGAGTAAGTCTTCCCCCGATATTCAATAACTCGCTGATCTAAATTAAAGCCAATTCCATCCCAACTAAAGTGTGAGCTTTTCTTAAATTCGTCGACCTTAAGTCCATCCACATTAAGTAAAAAATCTTTAATTACCTGAGGAAGCAAGTCCAGATTTGAAATAACATCAATATATTTATCAAGCGTCCCTAGATCCAAAAATGTTGGATTAACAGGAAGCTTCATCAAGACTTTATGATTCTTATAATCACACACAGTCTTAAAGAAAGAAGATTCACCTTCAACATACTTAACACGACTTAAGTCAATAATACCTACTCCTGAATAAGTAAGGTAATTTAATTGCCCTTCATGTGGAGCAATATCAACAAGAGTACCATCTTTGACAACTGTTTCATTATAAGAGGCATTAGCATCGACTTCGATGGCAAATAAATGCGCGACAGCCTTTCTCTGAATCATCTCTTGGATAGAAGTACTTATTGTAGCAAAGTCAAAGAAATAGAATTGATCAGAATTGATGATCAAAATGATTTCATCATGAATATAATTTTTTAAGTTATGAATACACCCACCACTACCAAGTATTTGAGGCTCATGTATTAAGGTAATAGTCGGATCATTTTTCTTTTCAAGCCACACCTGCATTTCTTCATGACAATGATGAGAATTGATAAAAATGTTTTCACATCCAAGTTTTCTTACATACTCAACTTGTAAATCTAACATTCTCATATTAAAGAAAGGCCACAATGGTTTAGGGATAATCTTTCCAAGAGCACCCATTCGTGTACCAAAGCCAGCACTTGCGATAAAGCATGTCTTAAGCAGCATATTGACCTCTTTCTAAAATTTTAGAAAACGATCTAAAACAAGCAATTTCACTTTCTTTTAAAATCTTTTGTAATTTTTTAATATTACTTGGGATATGAACAAGATAGCCAGGCTTACCTTTTTCTATATTAAGGAATGCAAAACTCCCAAGTGCTTTAAAAGTTCTTTGCACTTGAACAATGTGATATTCATAAGCATTCTTATCAATGAAATTATCTTCAAATGCATTTAATAAAGATTCTCGTTGTTCATCTGAGAAATCAATATAACAGTCATCAACGAGTGAAACTAAATCATAAAACCTAGGCCCTACTCTCATGTCTTGATAATCGATATGAAACAATTCATCATCTTTTACATAGAGATTATTAGAATGATAATCACGATGGCAAACAACTTGTCTATGATTCTCATAAAACTCAATAATAAACTCTCTTACCTGTTGAACAATACCTTCTTCATTTTCTGAAAGCACAATATTAGCATGTTGCTTGATAAAAAAATTGCAGGCTAAATCGAATTCAAACCCTATTTTTTCACGATCAAATATTCGATTTTGACATACTGACAACTCGAGATCTTGATATTTCTTGATATCCCTAATCGCCTGCAAATGGAAAGCAAGACCTTCTTTTAAGAAATAATCTTTTAATGACACATCACCTACATCCTCAAGAACTAAAATTGAAAAGTTCTTATCATAATAGAGAATTTCAGGTGTTTTTATTTTCTTATTAATTAACGAAGTAATCAGATTAAAATCAGAAGACTGTTGACCATCAGCTGATTCAACACAAACAATCTTACTGTCATCAGTTGATTGTAGACGATAATACTCCCTACTAGAAGCGTCTCCAGATAACTTAGAAAGCTGACACATAGGTGTACAAAGCTTATTCTCTAAAAGTTTTGCCTTAATCTGTTCTTCATTCATTTTAAATACTTTCTTTGAAATAATAGAATTGTCTTGATGAGTTCTTTTCAAAGATAGCATTCTCATCCTTAGCACTTCTAACCATATAGTTTTTAAGTAAAAATTCTTCTTTTGATAATTCGTGTGAGTGTACATCCTGAACACTAAAGCTAATAGACTGTCTGTTAAGGGTTTGCAGCCATAACAGTCTGGCCTCTGGATCATATCCAGATTTCTTTAGGACATCATAGACAAGATTATTTAGTTCACGTTTTGCACTTAGTTCTAGTCGATTTATACGAATCATATCTTCAATTGTATATGAGTTCAGCGGTATCAATTTATTCTTCTTATAAATTCCAATTTTACTTCTGATTAATTCCCCTAAAAGAACGGCCGCAAAAATATTTTCACTATTCATGAAGTTTTTTAGAAGACCTTTAGACATAAAGACATTTTGCTTTGGAAGTGAGAAGTAGAAATTTCTTTTATCATCAACTATATAAAAGTTTATTCCAACATCATCCTTTTGAAAAAGGCCTTGATTATTCAAGTATAATTCACGGGCCATTTTATTAAGATATTGCTGGGAACGAGAATTTAATTTTCTAACTTTATTATTTTTAATGAAAAGGTCTGCAATTCCTTCTAAATGATTAAGATAATCTTCAGAACTAAACTTATCTTGGTGCCCATATGGATATGTCGCATCTTTCTTATAAAGATAAGTGCAAGACGACATAAAAAACAAAAGTGTAAGAGTGATAATCTTTTTCATAATAAATAAAAAAAGCTCTCATTAAGAGAGCTCTATATACATAACTTAGTTATTATACACTAATTACATCGGGCTGGAAGCAACATCTCTTTCTTCTGGTACGTAGTAAAGAGTGAAACCAGCAAAAATTAAGTTTGGATCTTTAATCATATCTCTATTGTTATCCCAAATTGATCTCCACTTAGCTGGTGTACCATACTTATCTTTTGAAATAACTCCAAGAGTTTCACCATTTCTAATTAAGTGAGGTAGACCTACTGGATTCCAATTGAACTGACCACTTTGATACTTGATTTGATCTCCTGCTTGAAGTCCATCGGCAAGTACATCTTGATTCATTGCTTGAATATCTCGCCACTTTCTATAGTCACCATAAAGTTTAAAAGCAATCCACATTAGTGTTTCACCTTTTTGAACTTCATAAACTTCATTATTTGAAATTACTACGTCTTTTTCTAGTTGAACGTTTTCTTCTAACAGTACATCACCCTCTGGAGTTGCTGCAATGGCCATCGATTCTTCGGCTACTACTGCTTGTCCTTCCCCTGCAGCTAATGAGTCTAAGTCATCGTTTGCATCAACAACAAAGTCAGAGTCATCAATTGATACCTCTTCAGCTGATTCTGCTTGTGCAACTTCATCACTTGCTTTCTCGTTATTAGAACAAGAAGTAAATGTCAGTGATAATAGTGTAACTAGAAATAAAACAAATATTTTTTTCATGGTACAGTACCCCTTTTGATAGTAATTTTTCATTCATTTATCTATCGGTTTAATTCTGTATATAGTTAAATATTAACCGCCTAGACTATTTTATTCTTGCGATGTACAATTTTTCCGTATGCTATTGATAAAACTTATTACTACACTTATTTTGTCAGTTACTATTTTTGCTCAATCACCTATTAGTGATTTCTCAAATAGTACAAACTTTGATTTAGCTAAAGAGAAAGTTCTTCGCTTATCTGGGACGAAACGTATTATTGTTATTTCAAACAATCAAGATAGTTTCGCAAAAGGTGACTACATCACAATCATGGTTAATAAAGTGCCTATGGTTAGGGGGGTTGTACCAAAACAAGAAGATAGTCAGGCTGCGATAAAAGTAACAAAGATTTATAACGAAGAGCTTTATAATGGTATTTTTATTAATCAAGATATCGAAGTTCTACGTGGTGATGACTCAAATTACGGTAAGAATAATAATCAAGAAAGCTCTGAGTTTAAAATCACAGATAGTGAATCACTTTATGATGATACTACTTTGTTAGAAGAAGATTTATATGGTGATGAAGAAAAACAAACTGGAGTTATCAAGAATGACAATATTGCTTCCGTAGGTATTGCTCTCGTTGATGGTTTTAATTCAGCAGGTAAAGAAGATACAAATACACAGTATAACGCCGCTTGGTCTTTTCAGGTTGAAAAGAATATATGGATTGAGGGATTCATTGGTCGCCACCTTATAAAGGCCTTCCCTTCTGAAGACATTGATACCGCAGTTAATCAATATATTTTTAGAGCTAAATATGCTTTTGATGGCCCTCTTTATACTGTCTTCATGCCATATATTGGATACAAATTTGCTACCGCAAGTAGCCCTGGAGCCGGTGATGTTACATCTGTAGGTCAGACCCAAGCACAAAGAGAACTTGACCTTATAGCAAGTGTCGAAGAGAATGAGCCTGTTTTTGGTGTCACAGCTTTTAAAAGACTCGTTCCTGGTTGGTTTGTCAGAGTTGATGTAGGAACTGATATCATGGGAGCAAGCCTTGCACTTGAGTTTTAAAATCATCTTCATTTCAACTTTAATCGTTTCTTGTGGCGTTAAGGCTCCACCAAAACCTAAGAATAATAATTTTCCATCATTTGTTGAACAACATAAGAAAGTATTACGCCCTGGTATGAGTAAGAAATTGACAACCGAACAAGATCAAGAAAATAAAAAGAAGAGTGAATGAAAATCATTCTATCACTAGGCTCCAATATAGGTGAGCGAAAAGCTCAAATATTTGCGGCCATCGAATTAGTAGAGTCCTATTTTCAAACAAAGGCAGTCATAAGCCGGTTTTATCATTCTCCTCCTTACGGGCCACAAAACCAGGACTACTTCTACAATGTTGCTGTTGAAATCGACACAGTAAAGAATTATACGCCAATAGAAGTACTAGAGATCTGCCAATCTATAGAGAAGAAAATCGGACGAGTCAGACGCTATCATTGGGGCCCTCGTGAAATTGATATTGATATTATCTTCATTGATGCAATCAATCACAAAGATGAACGTCTAGAGATTCCTCATAAAGAATTTCGCAAACGAAGTTTTGTACTGCGCCCCATCATGGATCTACCTTCATTTAGTTTTTATCAGAAAACTTTCAAGATTATTGATTTAGATAATCATGATGCAACACCACTCAACTCATAAATGTTACCCTATTGCCTATTTACTAAATGCGCGGATGAGCCTTATAATAAAGAGCACTTAACCATCGGGTACTATCATGATCAACTTTGAATTAACTTCTGAGCAAAAAGAAATTCGTGAACTTGCAATGAAATTTGCAAAAAATGAAATGATGCCTCATGCATTAGAGTTTGACGAAAAAGCACAAATGCCGTTAAATATTTTGCGACAAGCATGGGAGCTTGGACTCGTTAATACATGTATTCCAGCTGAATATGGTGGTGCAGGTTTTTCTACTATCGATTCAATGATTATCACTGAAGCACTGGCCTACGGATGTCTTGGAATGAATACGGCCATCATGGCAAACGATCTTGCTCTTCTTCCAATTGTCATTGGTGGTAGTGATGAGCAAAAGAAGAAATTCTTAACTCCATTTACTGAAGATTATAAAATTGCCGCATTCTGTTTAACAGAACCAGGTAATGGATCAGATGCCGCTGGAATTAAAACAACTATTAAAGAAGATGGTGATCACTATATTCTTAATGGAAATAAAATGTGGATTACAAATGCCGGCTATGCTGATCTATTTGTTGTTTACGCAACTGTCGACACTTCACTTAAGCACAAAGGTATTACCGCTTTAGTTGTCGATGGAAAGGCCGAGGGAATTGAACTCGGTGAAAAAGAAAATAAAATGGGACACCGTTGTTCTGACACGAGAGCAGTAACGTTTACAAATGTAAAAGTTCCAAAAGAGAATATACTCGGTGGAGTTGGTGAAGGCTGGTCTATTGCAATGGCCACTTTAAATCACTCAAGGCCTATGGTTGCAAGCTCTGCAGTTGGTGGAGCACAATGTGCAATGGATCACGCGGTAAAGTATGCAGGTGAAAGAGTACAGTTTGGCGTTCCTATTTCTCGTCATCAAGCTATTCAAATGATGATAGCTGATATGGGGATTGAAATCGAAGCTTCAAGACTTCTCGTTCAGAAAGCTGCTTGGGCCATTGATAATGGGACACCAAATCCAGAACTTTCATCATACTCAAAGGCTAAAGCTGCTGATATGTTTATGAAAGTTGCAACTGATGCCGTGCAAGTTTTTGGTGGTTACGGCTACAGTAAAGAGTACCCAGTTGAAAAGATAATGAGAGACGCCAAACTCATTCAAATATATGAAGGCACATCACAAATACAAAGATTAGTTATTGCTAAAGAAATATTTACAAGGAGCTAAAATTGAATATTTTTGTATGTATAAAACAAGTTCCAGATACGGAAACTAAAATTACTCCAAACGGAGACGGATCTTACATCGAAACTTCATCAATCAAATGGATCATGAACCCATATGATGAGTTCGCTGTAGAACAAGCACTTCTTACTAAAGCAGCTAACAGTGGTTCTACTGTAACTGTTGTAAGAGTTGGTGGTGTTAAAGACACAGAAGCTCTAAGAACAGCTCTAGCTATGGGTGCGGATGATGCAATCCTAGTAGAAGCTGACGATAACTTAGATTCTTACATGACAGCAAAAGCGCTTAAAGGTGCGATTGAAAAATCAGGCAAAACTCCAGATGTTATCTTCACTGGTAAACAAGCTATTGATGATGACTGTCTACAGGTTCCACAACTTCTAGCTCAAATGCTAGGTATGCCATCAGTATCAGTTGTTGATGGGTGTGAAGAAGCAAGTGGTACTTACACTCTTAAAAGAGAAGTAGAAGGTGGAGCACTAGAAGTTTACGAAGTTGCTGCTCCAGTTTTAATCGCTGCAAACAAAGGACTTAACAGCCCTCGTTATGCTTCACTTCCAGGTATTATGAAAGCAAAGAGAAAGCCTCTTGCTCAACATTCACTGTCTGATGTAGGTGTAACAGCAGACGATCGTCGTGTTAAGTATTCAGGTTTTCAACTTCCACCAGAAAAACCAGCTGGTAAGAAGTTTGATGCTATGGATGAAGCTGCTCAAGCAGGTGTTGTAGCTGATGTTGTTAAGCTTTTAAGAGAAGAAGCTAAAGTAATCTAAGGAGAATAAGAGATGGCAAAAATATTAGTATTTTCTGAAACAAGTGGTGAATCAGTTAAATCTGTTACATTTGAAATTCTAGGTAAACTTGCTGGACACGACGTTGATGTTGCCATTGTTGGTGACATGGGTCCAAACGCAGCTACTGACCTAGCTAAATACGGTGCAGCTAATGTACACAACCTAAAAGGTGCTAACTTAGAAAAGTATTCACCAGAAGGTTATGCAAACGCACTTAAAGAATTCATCGGTTCAAACTACGATTACGTATTTGCTGGTGCAACTTCTTTAGCAAAAGACCTTATGCCAAGACTAGCTGGTATGTTTGATGCAGGTATGGCATCTGAAGTAACTAACTTTGTTATGGAAGGTGATAACTTCGCAGGAACAAGACCACTATTTGCAGGTAAAGTTCTAGCTAAAGTTGAACTAGACGGACCAAAGCCTGGTTTCGTAACAGTTAGACCAAATGCTCTTGGACTTCCTGAAGCTCCAACTGCAGGTGCAGGTGCAACTAATGAAGTTGCTGCAAACGCAGGGGACATCAAAGCAGCAATTAAAGAAATCGTTAAAGGCGCTTCTGAGAAGCTAGACCTTACTGAAGCAAATATTATCGTTTCAGGTGGCCGTGCAATGAAGAATGCTGAAAACTTTAAAATTCTTGAAGAGCTTGCTGAGGTTCTTGGTGCAACTGTAGGTGCTTCACGTGCCGCTGTTGACTCAGGATTCGCTCCACACGCTATGCAAGTTGGACAAACAGGTAAGACTGTTGCTCCATCACTATACATCGCATGTGGTATCTCAGGAGCTATCCAGCACTTAGCAGGGATGAGAACATCAAAGGTTATCGTTGCAATCAACACTGACCCAGATGCGCCAATCTTTACTAAAGCTGACTACGGTATTGTTGGAGATCTTTTCCAAATCGTACCTCTTCTAAAAGAAGAACTTAAAAAAGTTCTTTAAGCATCCGCGAAATTGACTGGCTAAGGCCAGTCTATTGTTCGCGGTGCTAGGCCTCAGTGCAATGTAATAATTTACATATTCAACAAGCCGGGTTCAAGCCCGGCTTTGTTGTCTCAAGGCCAATGGGAAAGTTATCGCAACAATTTACCAGCCAAGGCCAGTCTATTGTTCGCGGTGCTAGGCCTCTGTGCAATGAAATAATTTACATATTCAACAAGCCGGGTTCAAGCCCGGCTTTGTTGTCTCTAGGCCAATGGGAAAGTTATCGCAAGAAATCTTCTGCATAAATATAAACAAAAAAAAGGCCCTCAATTTTGAGGGCCTTCTTTTTTGTAATTTCTCTTCTCTTAGGGGGGGATTAAAACTCGTAACCTTGTCTATTATACTCTTCGTTATTTTCTTCAGAATAAGGGTCATTTAAATTTTCATCTTGATACTCGTCATTGTACTCTTCTTCGTATCTTTCTTCTTCAACTTGTTGCTCTTGAGCTGGCTTATTGAATCCTGCAGAGATAACATTCTTTTGAGCAAGATTGATATCTTCCGCTATTGAACTTTCACGAGTTAGTTCATTTTGAAAACGTGACTCTTCTTTTGCTCTTTCCATATTTTCAATTTCAATATTAATTCTTTCTAACTCTTCATAAGTTACATAGTTAAGTAGAGCACCTTTATATGGACCAGTTGCGAATCTTAGTCTGTATCCATTTTCACCATTTCTCGTAAAGATACCATGTGATAATTGTCCTTGGATTTCAACTTCAAATGAACTTCCATCTTTAAGTTTGATATCTCCGATTACTTCGTTAACATCTTGACCTTCAGATGAAACTGAGAAGTACAGACCTTGTACACCATTTGGACCAACTGTAACACTTCCCTCGATAAATTGATCACCACGGATCATTTTATTGTTAAATTGTGGAAGAACTGCTCTTTCAATGATGTATTCTTTTCTTTCATTAACATCAATTACCTGCTCTTCTTCAGCTACAACTTCTTCTTGAGTTGAAATTGATTTAGCGACTGCCTTAACTTCGTTAAGTTTACGTGCTTCAATCATTTCATAACCTTTTTCAAAAGCTCTAAAGATAGAGATATTCTTAAGGTTTTCGTGTAGGAAAGAAACATCAAATGTATAATCTGGATTATTATTAATTCTTACAAGCCCTGTTCCAATAAGTTCTAATTCTACTACTACTTTCTTATTCGATTTAGCTTCGTTATGAATTTCGATTCCTTCATTATTCTCTACTCTTACGATTTCCCATTTCCCATTAATTGCATCTGCATATTCAGCTACAGGAATATATGGAATCGCAATCTTTTCACGATCAGAAGAAGCAACAATACGATCAGCATTTTCATCTGCTCTTTTTGCAAATGAGATATCCTTTTGTTGCATAAAAGAGTTATCAGTAACAGACATCCCCTGATAGATACCACCGAAAACAAGAAATGATCCCGATAGTAGTGATGCAATAATGAATTTCTTGTAAATAGCTGTCGCTTTCATACAATGCTCCTAAGACTTATATGTATTTATAGAAGCAACCAGCGTGCCAAGCTGAACAAATACACAAAACAGCCAAGTGTCTGATATTGCGTACTGTTTTAATGAATTTTATTGATTTGTTTAGATATTAGACTGTTAAACTTTTAACACTGTAAAAAATGTGAACACACTTTTGAGGCGTGTTCACTTAATATAAGATGATTAATCCATTTGGAAAGTTTTCTTCTCATAGTCACTATGAGATGACCTAAAACGCTTTAGAGCGACAACAATAAGCTCCTCTAGGGAAATTCCTGTGTTTGTAGACATATTCTCAAACGAAGTGACTACATCTTCTTCGATCATAACTTTAAGTTCTTTTAATGATCCATTGTTATGCGTTTGATCTTTCATTCTATACTCCTACTTTACGACTTTTAAGGCACCTATCTTTCTTAACGTAACAAGGGCCTGCGTAATTTCAAAATCAAATAGTTCGCAATTAAGATAAATATCTTTTACCTTACTGTATTCTGCTATAGTTTTTAATAGTAAAAATTCATTTGCACCAGTCTTTTTTCCATCTTTTATGAACGCCGGATTGACTAAAATGTGAATATTTTCTGGTGGGCGTAGACTTTTGGCCTTTAAGTGCTGTTGATAAGCATTCTCAATATTTTCTTTTAACTCGCTATACTTGAGCTTGAATTCAAAGTCGTTTTCCGAGACAATTTCTGGCTCTGACACAAGTGAGAACTCTTGTAGACCATCCATTTCAAAAATAACGAGGGAATAAAGGGCCTTAAGCCCAGTTTTCTTAGAGAATTGAGCAGCAACCACCATTCCTTCGCTGATATAAATAACACCAAGAAATTGGCGGTCGGCTTTCTTAAGAATATTAATTCTGCCAGTAAAATTAAAAGAGCACTGCTCCTCTATTTTCTGTACGATGGACATCCATTACCTTTTGAAAATTTTTGAGAAAAAACCTTTTTCCTTTCCTTCTCCATTTTCTAACTCAACTATCTTTTTTGCAATAGAGGAATAAGCATTCCATACTGGCCTATTTTCGTATGACATATTGGCCATATAAGGAAGGCCCTTATCACAAGACTCTCTAAGGGCAATTTCTATTGGAACACCACCTAAGAAGTTATAGCCAAGCTCTTTTGCAATGTCTGCTCCACCATTTTCACCGAAGATATAGTACTTCTTCTCAGGCATATCATCTGGTGCAAAGTAACTCATATTTTCAACTAAACCAAGAACAGGTACATTTACTTGTTCAAACATATTTAGACCTTTTCTAGAGTCTAGGATAGCAACATCTTGTGGAGTCGAAACACCAATAATACCGTCTAAATTGAGAGTTTGCGCGATTGAAAGCTGAACATCACCAGTTCCTGGAGGTAGATCAAGAATAAGATAATCAAGCTCACCCCACTCAACATCAAAAAGAAATTGATTAAGTACGCCACCAAGCATTGGTCCACGCCAAATAACCGCATCCTTCTCTTCGATGAAAAGACCGAAGCTGATAAACTTTAAACCGTGTGATTCTATAGGGGCAATCTTCTTTGATTCTGTTGCAAGAGGTTTAGCATCTCTTTGACCTAGAAGCATTGGAATAGAAGGACCATAAATATCTGCATCTAAAAGACCTACTTTCTTACCAGCATTTTTAAGTGCAAGTGCAAGGTTAACCGAAACTGTACTTTTTCCAACTCCACCCTTACCTGATGAGACTGCAATAATCTTAGAAACACCATCAATACTACGTTTTTGAGGCGCACCTTTTGCGTGACCGACCTCAAGTTTTGCACCCTCTTGTTTTGGCTTTTGCTTAGCCTGAGCAGGTGCCTCTTGAGTTGAGATCGTTTTAATAAAGAGATTATCTTCGTTAATAACTGACGAAAGCTTTGCAACAATATCATCTTCAATCGAGCGCTTTTGCTCTGGAGTTATACCATCGCGATTATAAACTAGAGTTAAATTTTCATCTTTAATTGCAATGTCCTTAAAACGATTTTCATTAAGAAGTGATTCTCCAGAATTTGGGTTTTTAACATCAATTAATTTAGTTTTAATTTCTTCAATATTTAACATAGTAGATCTCTCGGTTTTTAGCATTAAATTAAGGGGATTCTATTAAATATTGGGTAGTTATTCAATCGGTAAAGCAAATTTTTGCCCTACAACAAAATCCATAAGATGTTATAATTACAATTGAAACTAATTAAAAGTTTGGAGAAAATGTGTCTAAACCATATAAGCGTTCTATAATCATCGTAGACTCTAAATTTCAGCTGAGATTCAGCGCATTGATTTGTGTCGTTATTCTCGTACTAAGTGCGTTCTACCCTTTAGTTATTTACCAAGTATTAACAAATATTTCAGAGAAGTTTCCACAATCTGCTGAGCATATTGCATCAATGAAGACTAACTTAGTTAATTTCCTCATTTTATGTCAGGCGTTTTTTGGAATCTTAATTTTTATTACCTGCATCTTCTTTACACATAAAGTTGCAGGCCCACTTTATAAGTTAAAACAATATCTTGCTAATTTAAGACATGTAGGTTTTGAAAGAAAGTTATCTTTTAGAGATGGTGATTACTTCAAGGACGTTGCTGACGAAGTCAATCTTACAGTTGAGTACTTCCAAACGAATTTTAAGGAAGACACTGTCTATATTGATGAAATCTGTAATTACTTAAAGAATCTACAACAAGTAGTACCTGACGATAAAAAATTAATTTTAAGTGACGTCGTCACTAAATTAAAAGATATGGAAGGTCGTTTCAATGAGTTTATTGGCTAAAAAGATTATCTTAATTTCCCTATGTGGGTCATTAGGTCTTTCAATTCAAGCAAAGAAAGTATCTCTTAAAGATAAAGAGCTTAAAGCTGCTCGATATATTGCAGAGATTGAAAGACATTTAAAACGTAAGAAGATATCCAACGCTAAAATATTCTATGCAAGAAAGAGTATTGCTGACGGTGGTATCTTTAAAAACTATCTGCCTCACTTAGATTTCTTAGCAGACTTAAAAACGTCACTCAAAAGGGAAAGATACTTTTCATGTGACATTAAGGGAAAAACTGCAAATCGTGTTGAGGATGATTTCGTCGACTCAATTAAGAGTTATTGTTACCACACTGTAAATTATCTTTTAAATGATCGATTCTTTAAGGACATCATTAAGGATGAAGAAAACTTCAAGAAAGCAATCTCTTACCTAGCAACGACAAAGAACTCACTATTTATCAGTAGACTTAACAAAGTCGATAAGAACTCCAAGATCTATAATCATATAAAGAAGTATTTGATAGAAATAACTCTTATAAAAGGTCTAAAGATCGATACAAGACTATATTCCCATGTAGATTTTGATAAAGACATCACTCTTTTATTTCAAAACAATCTACATAGGATTAAGAAAAATAAACTAACGATAACAAATGAATTTATCAATCAGTATAGTGCTCTTAAAAAATCTATTAAAAACAAAAAGAACACTAAGGACCAGTTAGATAAGTTCCTAATGTTTGAAAAAAACAACGAAGAATACATTTATCAAAAGTCTGCATGGAAACGTGTTCGATATATCGGGAAGCTTCTTCAAAATAATAATGATATTAAAAATGCAAATCGTTTTTTTGAGCGTTCCTATGAAATAAGTTATGACAGTGAAACAAAGAATGAATCACTTTTCTTACTCTTATGGAATTCAATTAAAAGAGAAGACTATAAAGAAAGTATTGTTACGGTTCAAAAATTCAATCTCATCGATGAGTTCTCAAACCTCTACACAAAGACCAAGTTTTGGATTGCCTATAGTTACATGAAAGATGGCAACACATCCCTATCTAAACATCTTTTCAAACTCATGATTAATAGTAACCCACTTAGTTTTTATTCAATCATTGCTCAAGATTATCTACCGCAGTTTGATAAGAAATATGTAAAGTCGTTATACTTTCATAAAAATACGATAAATCTACCCGAGCTTGAGTTATCAGATTTCACAAAAGAAAAGCAGCGTAATATTCGCGAATCAAATATTTGGCATGAACTTAAATTCATTAGTAAAGTTGATAAACTTATTTATGAATTTATAAGACTAGATCCAGAAAAAGACATTGAAAACCATAATAAGTTAGATACTCTCACTGTTGAAGACCAACGAGTCGCGATATTTAACTACTTTCTTCATCGCTTTAAAGAGAAGGAAGACTTTCTTTCAAGCTTCAAGCTTGTTTCGAGAACAATTGATTTAAATCTTATCAGACCATCTAAAATTGATATTACGACACTTTTTCCAGTACTCCATCTTGATAAGATCAAAGATGTGAATGCTGACATTGATCCACTTCTCGTTTTATCAATTATTAGACAAGAGAGTGCCTTTAATCCAAATGCAAGGTCTTCAGTTGGGGCAATGGGACTAATGCAACTTATGCCGGCCACTGCAAAGCAGATGACAAAGTTTAGAAAATTAGATGAGCTTTTAAAACCACATAAAAATATCGATGCAGGGGTTCGCTACTTTAAAAAACTGCTTAATAAGTTTGACGGAAATATCATCTATGCCTTGTCTTCATATAATGCTGGACCGACAAAAGTTACCAGATGGGCAGAGGATTTAATGGATGTTGATGATCCAATCTTTCAAATTGAACAAATACCATATAAGGAAACGCGTTTATACGTGAAACTTATCTATCGTAATTTCTTCTTCTACAATCTAATGAAAGATAATTATATTTTAGAAAAGAGTATCGCTTCAACATTTAATGCTAATAAGAAAGTGCCAAGTCCAAAACGTGCGATTTCATCTCAATTATAGAGTCGTTACTTGGGATAATGGATAGAGTTGTTACTTAAAACTTATTCATTAAAATACATTTTGGAATTGGTACTTAAAGTTGATATTTAAAATAAAAACTTAAAATTGATATTAAAAATTGATACATAAAAAAAGGCTTCCGTTGGAAGCCTTTTTTGTATTTTCTCATATAAGTTTGCGCTGAGGAAACATAAATGAGCTAAAGCTCATTTCGTTTATTACAGTCATCATTTCAAACGACTGCGCTAGCACCGCAAACAATAGATTGGCCTTAGCCAATCTATTTTGCGGGTGCTTAAACATTAAATCTGAAGTGAATGATATCCCCGTCTTTTACAACGTACTCTTTTCCTTCGATTCTAAGCTTTCCATTTTCTTTCACCTTTGACTCACTTCCAAATTGGATAAGGTCATCATAGTGATAAATTTCGGCCTTAATAAAACCTCTTTCGAAGTCAGTGTGAATAACACCAGCTGCTTCAGGAGCTTTGGCACCATCTTTAAATGTCCAAGCACGAACTTCTTTTACACCAGCAGTAAAGTAAGTACGAAGACCAAGCATATTATATGCTTCATGAGTAAGTGTTTCTAAACCAGAAATTTCAATTCCGGCAGCTTCCATGAAGTCTTTCTTATCTGCTTCATCTTCAAGTGCTGAAATTTCAGATTCAAGCTTTCCACAAATCTTAATGGCACGAGAGCCTTCTTTTTCTGCAAAATCCTTAACTGCTTTTACATAATCATTATCTTCACTAACACTTTCTTCATCAACGTTACATAAATAGAGTGTTGGTTTTAGAGTGATAAGATTTAAGTCGCGAATTAACTCTTTATCATCAGAATCAAGATCAAGAATTCTTGCAGCAAGACCTTGTTCTAAGTGAGCAACTAATTTTTCGAGAACAGGGACAAGCATCTTTGCTTTTGAAGAAATCTCCTTATTTTGATTCTTCATAAGCTTAGGAAGGTTCGCTTGCTTACGTTGAGCAACTTCTAAGTCGGCAAGTGCTAGCTCCATATTGATTGTTTCAATATCATCTACTGGATTTACTTCACCGTGAACATGTACAACATTTGGATCATCAAAACATCTTACAACATGAACAATTGCATTTACTTGACGAATATTTCCAAGGAATTGGTTACCAAGTCCCTCACCTTTTGAAGCACCTTTTACAAGACCTGCAATATCAACGAACTCAACAAAAGTAGGAATTACTTTTTGTGGCCCAATAATATCCGCAATTTTCTTCATACGAATATCACCAACATTTACAATACCGATATTTGGTTCAATCGTACAAAATGGAAAGTTAGCCGCTTCTGCCGGAGCAGAAGTTAGGGCCTGAAAAATAGTCGACTTACCAACGTTTGGTAGTCCTACAATCCCACAATTTAAGGCCATTAATTATCTCCTAATAATTCAATTAATTTCTTTTTTCTATATCTTTGAATCGCAACTTTAAAACCACTTTTTACATAACATTGAACGGCTTTTGAAGCTTTTTCTAAGTAATCATCAATATAATCGGCCTCGGCACCGTGATAGCGGCCAAGAACCCAGTCAGAGACACTGCCAAATGGCGGTCTTCCGATCCCCATACGTAAGCGCTTAAAATTATTATGACCTAATTGAGCAGCAATCGACTTCAGGCCATTGTGGCCAGCAAGTCCTCCTCCATCTTTAAAGGCTACTGTCCCCCATGGAAGATCAAGCTCGTCATGGATGACAAGAATATTCTCTGGTTCGATTTTGAAGTACTGAGCAAAAGGGATAACACTCTCACCACTAAGATTCATATAAGTTTGCGGCATGAGAACGTAGTATTTATCCTCGTCAACTTCAAATGCTGACCAGATCCCTTTAAATTTCTCTTTAAAATTAAGATCTTTAATTGGTTCAATGAAATTCATAATATCCCAACCGATATTATGTCTTGTACCTTTATACTCGGAACCAGGGTTACCGAGACCAACAATTAAATAATTCATATTAACTCTTTATAAAAATAGTGAACTAACTGAGTCGTTATTAAATGTACGGTGAATCGACTTAGCTAAAATTTCAGCAACAGAAACAGAAATGATTTTACCGCAATCCTGAGCTTGCTTACTAAGTGGAATTGTATTCGTTACAAGTACCTTATTTAATGCATCAGAACTTAAAATTCTGTCGATAGCAGGGCCAGAAAATACAGGGTGTGTTGCACAAGCAACAACACTTGCTGCACCATTATCCTTTAAGGCCTTACACGCTTCAATAAGTGTACCTGCCGTATCAATCATATCATCGAGGATGATACAGTCCTTACCTTTAACATCACCAACGATATTCATCGCCTTAGCAACATTCTTTCCAGTACGACGTTTATCGATCATGGCAATATCACATCCACACTTCTTAGCGTAATGACGAGCTCTTTCAACTCCTCCTGCATCAGGAGAAACAAAGATAGTATTTTCAGTCATTAGTTCTTTTTTAATATGCTTAACAAGAACTGGTGAAGCATAAATATTATCAAATGGAATATTAAAAAATCCCTGAACCTGTCCAGAGTGTAGGTCCATCGTGATGACACGACTGGCACCGGCAACTGTAATAATGTCAGAAACAAGCTTTGCAGAAATTGGAGTTCGTGGAGACACCTTACGGTCTTGTCGACAATAACCATAGTGAGGAATCACAGCTGTGATTGAAGCCGCTGAAGCTCGCTTTAGAGCATCAATCATAATAAGCAATTCCATCAGATTATCATTAACTGGAGCACAAGTAGATTGAATGATGAATACATCAGCACCACGAACGTTTTGTTCGATCTCACAAAAGGTTTCACCGTTAGCAAATTTGATAACCTGAGGATCAACTAATGGTACGTCTAATATTTGTGAAATGTCGGAAGAAAGGTTAGGATTTGATGTGCCTGATACTAGAACGATTCTTTTCATGTTCTTAGTCCTTTCTCTTATCCGTGAGAATGGCTGGGGTAGAAGGACTCGAACCTTCGAATGGCAGAATCAAAATCTGCTGACTTAGCCACTTGTCGATACCCCAGCAATATAGATTTGTATGTAATATATAAAATAGAATGACATTTTTGACAAGTTTTTTCTAGCGGAATTCTATTCCTGACAGGCCAAAGAGGCTATGCGTTGTCCTGAATAAAGAATGATTTCTTGGTAAAGCTTAAAAGCTGTCGTACTTCCGTATAGCCTTAAACCTTTCTTATTGTTACGATTTCCCTCATAGCCAACCCAAATAGTAAAGAGATCATGGCCATCATAACCAATAAACAAGTTATCGAATCCATTATTTGATGTTCCAGTTTTTCCAAAAAACTGCTGCGACTTTAAGGCCGGAGCCAACATTCTTCTGATTGTCGTCTGATTCGGATCGGCCAAAACTTCATAAACATCTGCTCCTTTCTCACACTGAGCAAGTAAGAATTGTCGATATAGCTTGAATAACTCATCAACTGAAAGCTCTATTGCCCCTAGTAATTGTGCAGGGTATTGCGCCAGTGGGGTTTTCAATTCTGGTATTTTTGATTTTAAGATAGCTTCAACTTTTTCAAAACCAATATCATTTGCCAGTCGAATAACTGGATTATTTAGTGATTCTTTTAAAGCTTGTCCAAGAGTATACTCATCACTATATGGCGTATGCGACTCAGAGGGAGTCCACTTTCCACTAACCAGATCTAGAGTTATTGGACTAGTAGAAACAAGATCATCTATTTTATAGCCTTCTTCTAAATAAAGCTGATAAAGAATTGGCTTAAGAGTTGATCCAACTCCATGTTTTTCTTTTAATAATGCCTTATCAATATCTCTTTCAAATTTTGAGTAATAAAACGTCTCACTTTTTGGTCCGCCATAAGCGATCTTAACAGCCAGATTTTCTTCTATTGATTTTAAGTCTTTTAGAAGATTTTTCGAAGCTAGTGCGGTCTTAAAGAATCTGTATTCATTCAAATGAGGTTCTTTATTAATTCTAGTTGAGGTTAAATAAATCGCTTCATAATAGTACTGATCTTGAAACTTTATTAGTTGTTGTCGCCACTGTTCCCATTTCTCATTAGTCCATTGATATGATTCATTCTTATCGAAGAAATTAACATTTTGAAGCTTATTAAAAATAAAGTTGGCACGCTCTTTTAATCTTTCTGTCTTATAAATCGGATGGTAGTAGCCAGGCCCTTTAAGCATTGAAACAAGTATGGCCGATTCAAAAGGATCAAGTTCTGAGATCGGCTTATTAAAGTATAGAACTGCTGCTGTATTTACACCTTTTATCCTAACACCACCGAGGCTTCCCCAAAAAACTTCATTGAAGTAAGCTTCAAGAATTGCTGATTTTTCAAATTTGAAGTCAATATAGACAGCAAGAATTGCTTCTTTAAGTTTCCTGCTAAATGATTTTTCATTCGTGAAGTAGATATTTTTTACGAGCTGCTGAGTTAAAGTCGATCCCCCCTGAACTAAGGCTCCTGCTTTAATATCTGCAACAATTGCTCTTAAGATCGAAATATAATCAATTCCAATATGATCAAGAAATCTAAAATCTTCTATTCCAATTAAACCTTTAGATAGAATTATAGGAATATTATAGAATTTGATTTTATATTGCAGACATCTTAGTCGCTGACAATCATTTGCCTTCAGTGACTTTAACTCGAAACTATCTTTTAAGCTTAATGTAGCTTTATTAAAATTATCAAATTTATCTGCGAAGACTGAAGTAAATCTTTCATCTCGAGAATTTGCTTTAAAAAATAAGAAGTCCTCTTTTCTAACAAAGCTTCCTTCTTCAAAAGTGATGGTCTTAGAATGATCTGAAATAGGTTGATCATTGATAATACGAGTTAAGTCTGCGTCATTTATTGTTTTTATGACGAAGATGATGCACAAGACAAAAACTGTCAGGGCCAAGAATAATAAAATCTTAACTCTTTTGGAAAGCACTGAGTAATACACCTATTTTTTTGACGTTATACTAAGTCATCTTATATTATTTCATTACAATTAATCCAATTAAAAAAGGAATAACAACTTATGTTAAGAAATTTAAATAAAGCAGCTATTTTAGCAACTTTAGCGACACCAATCATGGCCCTTCCAATCGATTGGCATGGTGAGCTGCAAGCTGATATGAATACACTTGAAAATTACAACCGTGCAACACCTCTTGCCACTAACGATATTGGATCACAAGCATACGATCCAGGTAATGCTGATAAAGACTCAGCAAGTTTTCAAACTTATATCTTTAAGCTTCAACCTAAGATTATCGTTAATGATTCAACAACAATTAATGCTGAATTAACTACAGGCTATGGTTATGGTGGAGCTTTCGGAAAAGATTCAAACACGACACGTACAGCTGGTGATGCGACAATAGGAACATTCGCCAACGCTCGTTACTCTTTCAATACAATCACAGAAAGTAATGTAAACCTTACACAAGCTAATGCTGTATTCTACTCTGACACTGCGACTTATACAGTTGGACGTCAGAAGTTTAATTGGGGTATGGGAGCAATCTACAATGATGGTAATGAAGCTGGTGATCGTTTTGCTTCAATGAGAGAAGGTATTACGATTGATTTTAAAATCGGTAATTTTAAATTTTCACCATACTATTCAAAAATTGGCTCAAATAACTTAACAAAGACCGGCCGTATTAGAGAGCTTGGTATTTCCCTACTTTATGAAAACCTCGATCAAGAATTTACTTTTGGAGCACTATACAACAAGAACTCTGCTGGTGAAGATTCAGGAATCCTAGGTGATGTTGATAACACTGGTACAAACTATAATACAGGTAAAACAAGTGTAACAATGATCGATCTATACCTGAAGAAAACTTTTGGTAAGTACACGATCGAAGTTGAAGTACCTATGCTTTCTGGTGATGCTGGACAAATATACAGTGGTGTTACGGATACTGAGTATGATGCTAGTGCTTATCTATTAAATAACACATACAAATTTAATACAAATCACTCATTTCATTTAAATCTAGGTATGGTTAGCGGATCAGATGCCAGTGATCAAACATACGGTGCCATGTATCTAAACCCTAACTTCCAAGTTGCAAATATTATGTTCCGTTATAATATCGCAGCTGTAGCAAATGATGATGAGAATATTTATAACTCATCTATAGCAAATACTACTTATGCAAGTCTTGGCCATATGTATGATTCAGGTACTTGGTCATGGACTAATAGAGTAATTTGGGCAAAGGCCGATCAAGTTGCAAAAACAGGACAAAAAGCAATAAATCACGAAAAGAATAAAAGATTTAATGCTCTTGCAGATCAAGCAGATGATCTAGGTATTGAGATCGACTCGAACTTCAGCTACAAGTGGAACACATCTGTAACTCTTAATGCAAACTTAGGTTATTATCTAGTTGGTGACTACTATGCCTTTTCAAATACTGGCACACCAAATGAGACAAATGATTCATATCTAATTTATCTAGGCGCAAATATTAAATTCTAAAAGTAAAAAAGGCTTCCAAAAGGAAGCCTTTTTTTATTGAAATGGATTCGCCCAGCTACCACCTGAGCTAGGTGTTCTTTGTTGATTATTCATTATCGAAAAATTGTTATTATTACTCCACGAGTTCTGATTACTTGGCCCAGATAGATTAAAATTTAATCCAGGAATTCCACTAGAGTAACCAGAAGTATCTGCACCGGTCCATAGATCAAACCCACCATCATAAGAAGATGATTGATTATTGAACTTGTTCTGAAGCTGGTTAAGCTGATACTCACTATAAAGAGAGTTATAACGAGTTAAGATATTATTTTGCTGAGTCGTTGCTGTACCAAATTTATTACTATAATAATCGTTATATTCAAGTACATTATTCTGCTTCCATCCCATATATTGATTATAAATGTGAGGAACATAAGTATTTCTAACAGTCATACAGTCTTGGTAATTACCACCTGAAGTACAATAGCTACTTACAAGGTCACTAGCATATTGTTGGATATACTCATCATAGGCGCTTTGCTTTTGCGCAAACTTCTGACGATCTTTGGCAGCTCTTTGTTGAATACCTTGTACAATTTTCTTTCTTTGAGCAATTGGTGATTTATCACCTGCTCTAATTTTTGCTTCATCACCCCAAATTGCAAGAGTGTTACGATCAAGACGCTTAATTTCTTTACTGCTATTAGATTCAGCTTTTTCTAAAGTTCTCTTGCCATCACCTTCTAATTTCACATTAGAAAATTCTTGAGCAAGAATGATACCTTCTAATACTTTCTTTCCTGAAATTTGAGAATTACTTTCTCTCATAGCTTCAACAAGACGTCTGTACTCGGCACCATTTTCTTTTTGACGATTAAATTTACTAATCAGTTCATTAATCTCTTCAATCGACTCATTAATGGCAGTTCGGCGAGTTTCGTCAGATTTAGTATCACCTAAGTTTTCAGCTTCATCCATTAAATGTTTTAGTTCATCTTTTAAAATTTGAAGATAACCCTTTTCATCAGGCTGCGTATCAGAACCAACACTTGTAAATTCCTTCATTAAATTTGCATAATCTTTTATTAGCTGTTTTCTCTTCGACTTACTTACACCGTATTTATCGCCGTTAGCAATGTCTTCTTCTGATGGATACATTTCAGCTTCAATAACTTCCATTTTTTTAATCGTCTCATCAATTTTTTCACTAATAAGTGAAGATTGAATGCTAGACAGTATACTTGTTAATTGGTCATAGTTTCCACTTGAGTCACTTCTCAATTTTCTTAAGCTATCAGCAATATCCGCAAGATTTTTACCATTACAAGCAGCAAGAGCTTCTTCTTTTAAGTAGAATGATCTTGTCTTATTTGCCATAACTAATGAATCAGCTGGTTTTGCATAATGCATACAATTATATTTTGAGTTTTTAAAAATTGAATCTTGGTTTACGTTGGCCTGACCAAAAGGAAGAGTTTTATAAAAATTTGCAGAATCTGGTGAAGCGACAACAACCTGTGAATCACGGCTTGAGTCAATCCCCTTGAGATCGATGACGATTGGTTTAGGCTTTCCGTAGAACCCATGCTTAACAAATTCGCTTTGTCCTTTCTTTTTCAGGTCCGGATATTTTTCATATAGAGTAGCTGTACATTTAGCGTACTCTTCTTCAAAACTACCATTACCGGCGTCATATAAACTCGTATCTACTTTTGCATTAAATCTAACGTAGACGTTATTATCACTCTCATTAGTAATTGCCTCAGCAGTAACTGGACCGGCCAGACAAGCTGTTACCATGAAGGGCATATTTATATGAAGTTGACCATTTGAAGTTTTAAACTCTGGCATACCTCTTGATACTGATTTTAGAAAGCCAAAAGGAATAGCAGAACCGCGTTCACAACTAATAGTTTTTCCTTCTGTATTTACAGTATTACTAACTTCATTTGGTTCAGATGAATTATTGTAGTTATTCCCATCACCTGATGCCAGCCAATCAAATTCAACCTCTTGGGCGACAATAGGAGACATTAATAATGCACAAATAAAAAACTTTAATTGATTCGATCTTTTCATAAATTACCCTACTTAAAGTATCACTATACTCATATCGGATAATTTATTAATTTCTTGAAGGGTATTACTAACATACCCATAATTTCGGATACTTAACTAAAATAAAAGGTTAATATTTTCCTTCTTCTCATTATCTGCAGGTGTAACTTGAGCTGCCTCTCTTTGTTGATTTCGTTCAAGATAACGGAGGTACTCACGATTTCGATCCGCAATTGATTTATCAGATGAATTTAAAAGATAATAAGTTGGAATTTCGATTTGATATTTATAATCCGAAGTTGTGACCTCTACATATTTTGGAAGAGTGTATTGTCCATTATAAGTAACAAAACTTCTAGGAACAATCGTATGTACTCCAGTATTTAAATTGAGTTCTAAGTAAATTAATTGATGACTTTCATTTTTAAACTCACCTTTAATATTATTTAACTCAATGGCCCAAATAAACTCACGATTTCTTTTTACAAGCTTTAAGTTATTACTTCCTCTGTATAGAGATGAATTCATGATACTTTTTAATTGTGCTTGCTTCTCATCATTCTCAGACTCAAGAGGTGAAGTTGGTGCATCGCTTGTAACTTCCTCTTCTTTTGAACGACTTTCATAGTCTTTCTTCTTAACTAAAAACTTCTTGTAATCATCAATAAGTCCTGCTTTCTCTTTATTAATTAAATCAGCATTTGACTTATAACTTGGTTCAATTTTTTTGAAAATTTTATTAAAACCAAATGAACTATTAAATGCATAGCTTAAAATTACACTTTGAAGTAAATCTTTAGTTGGTTCCTTATCTAGAAGATTACCAATATTATCAAAGGCAACAACTTTTTCGACTGAGTTTACATCATACTTTGGCGAACCATAATCAATAACAAGGGCTTTTTGGTAATCCCTTTCGTTCTCAGCGGTTACAAACATATACTTAAAGTAATTCGTTATCATATTTTCATTATTTGAAAACTCTTCATCAGCAGCTACTCTTCTAACTACTACGTGAGCAACAACAAGTTCCTTATCTAACTCTTTATTAGAAGAGTTTCTCATAAGACCTTCAAGAGAAGGAATTGCTGCAAATATATTTGAAGTAAAAATTAGTGATAGTAATAAAATCTTTTTCATGTGACTCCTATTGGTGGATCTATCATAACAAAAATTCTAACGGCCCGTAAGTCTATTTACTCAGACCTTTTTACTCGGCCACTAATAAGTGACGAATTTTAAAATTACCCTTATAATAGATTATATATAAGGACAATACATGACAAAAATACTTACGTTTTTAACACTAGCAACTTTAATATCAACAAGTGCGAATGCAAAGCTGCTCGATTATCAAACGACACGTTTAAAGTCGACAGGTGGGACAGGCGTTGCCTCCCTATTGATGGATGAGGCCACTGTATTAAATCCAGCACCCATTGCATTTTTCAACATGGGCTCAGTCTATATCGAAAAATCATCAACAGATAATACAGATGACAATGCTAATTCTCTACAAGGTTCAACGAATTATGCTGTTATCGCTTCTGATAGCTCAAAGGCCCTAAAGGGTTCAATCTCTTATGTAAAAGCGAAGGCCGGTGAAGAAAATTATAAACAATTATCCACTTCATTTGCATCAACAATTGGAAGGCGCTCTTCTCTAGGTTTTACGTATCAAAAAATGGAAAGAGAAGACTTATACCTTGGACTTAAGACAAAAACTGATTACCAGCAATTTAACGTTGGTGTATTTCATGCCATCACGCCAAGCTTTTCACTAGGACTAGTGGCAGTTGATGTTTTACAAAAATCACCAAATAATAACAAAGCTATTCTAGGTCTTCAGTATCAGTATCAAGATTATGTAGCACTTATGTTGGATGCTGGAGCAGATTACAACGGACAGTTTTCTGATCGTTCACTCGTACGCGGCGCAATTCAATTCAAAGTCTTAACAAATGTTTACCTAAGAGCAGGTATGTTTGATGATAAGATTGCAAAAGAATCTGGATCAGGTTTTGGACTTAGCTGGATTCAACCTAAACTGGCCCTTAATTTTGCAATTCGAAATGTAACTTTAGAAGATGATATTGAATTGAGACAAGAGGCACAGGATGTGAAAGAAACTTCGTTTTCAGTTTCATATCGATTCTAAAAGAAATAATGGCAAAGAAACAAGCTAAAACAGATGAAAATGAAGAGCTTAATGAAGGCGTCAAGAATGCCTATCAGGAGCGATTCAAAACTTTAAAGCAAGCACTCGATGCTGTTGCTAAGAATAATATTCCGGGAAGTGTTGAAAAATTCAAACACTATCTCGCTATTATCGCGGCTTATAATCGAACTACAGAGAAACACTTAACTCCTAAGATGTTTGATCCTGAACGAGATATCTCTGAACTTCTGCTGATTAGCCAGGCATACTGGAATCTGGCAAAAGCCTATGATAAAAGCCCAAAACTTAGGGGGGAGTCTCTGCGCTGCCTACAGCAATTTGCTGTCTTTTCAATTGGCTATAAGTATCAGCATGCAAACGCTCAGCTAATCCGCAAATTTCTTCGCTCAGGTAAGGCCCATAATAAGAAAGTATTTCAACAGATATACGATCGTATTAATGTACGTTCAAAAAACTGTTACCTAGCAACTCATGCTTACCCAACAAATGACGATTTACTACGTTCTTTAAGAGTGTTTAAGCTACGTTTAGCAAAGTCATCACTAGGTATGATTTTTATTAATAATTATTATGAATACTCGCCATATTTGGTAAAAGCATTTAAAAATAATTTGTTCTTAGATTTAGTTTTAAATAGACTTTTTTTAAAACCATTAATTTACCTAATATATAAAGTTGTAAAATGAATATCATAAGAAGATTAATAACAAGAGAATGGCTAAAGTTTTTTGCTTCATCAGCAATTGTCCTTCTGTTGCTACTTTCTCTTGGTAATTTAATTACTGGTTTCTTAAGAGAGAACGTTACTGCTAAAGAAGTTCTTTTAAGTTATTTCATTCAACTACCAAGCTTCCTTATTAAGGTCATCCCTATTTCATGTCTTATAGGCAGTCTATTTTCAATTAATAAATTAAAAAGTAGAAATGAGCTTGTTGCTATTTTTGCAGGTGGCTATTCAAGACAGAATTACTTGCGAGATATTCTACTGACGGCACTCTATATAGCACTCTTTCAATTTATTTTAAGTGCATATATAAACCCTTATATTAATTCACGACGCTTTAATATTTTAGATAACCCAGATCAAAAGTTCAGAGTTTTTAAGAAGAAAGGACTCTCATCTTCGACTATTAAGTCGGGAAAAATTTGGTATAAATCTCCTAAGTATTACTTTGCCTTCTCAAACTTCGATCGGAAAACAAATACACTAAATGAAGTTACAATGTACTATTATAACGAAAACAGAGAGCTTACAAAAATTGATAGCTTCAAAATGTTAAGTTATGACTCTACCTCTAAGAGATGGTGGCCATCAAATGGCGTTACATTTGATAAACTTGAAGATCCATCATTTCCGATTATAAGTACAAATGACCTTCCTCTTGAGCTCAACGAAAGTATCGAAGAATTCAATAAAATTGAAGCTGATATTTCTACCCTCACGTTCCTGAGGCTCTATGATTATATTTCTCAACTTAGCTCGAATGGAATTAATGTTAACGAATATCTTGTAATGTTTTATATGCATATTTCTGAAGGGATTATTTGTATTATTTTTGCCCTAATTGCTGCCACAAGTATCTTTAATCCTAATCGTAGAAATAGCTCTTTTGGACGCAGTGTTGCATTTATTTTTGTTTTCACCATCTTGTACTGGCTAATCCAATCTTACTTTATTGAGTTAGGTCGAAACTTGAAGATCACACCGTTTCTGGCGACATTTTCCGTCCCATTTCTATTTACCTTTGTCATTGGTATTATTTTCTTTAAGAATCGAAGACTTACATAGTCATTTCTAAAGACGGACATATTCCATTATCTGTTCTAGGACTAGACTTGTGCGTCGCACACATGCTATAAGGAAGCCATGAATAAGACAGAAGAATTTTTAGAAAATTATAGCCTTTCGGGCGAAAAGCTCGAAATTTATACGTACCCATCACCAGTGCTAAAACAAGTAGCAAAACCTGTTGAGAAATTCGATGAGGATTTAAAAAAACTCGTCAATGATATGCTCTACACTATGTACTACGCACCTGGTATTGGACTAGCGGCACCACAAATTGGTATCTCAGAGAGAATATTTGTAATGGATATCGATTATAACCGCGAAGAAGTTACTCGTGCTGATGGCACTAGAGATTACGAGTTATCAAATTTTCACCCAAGAGTTTTTATCAACCCAAAGATTGAAAAAATAAGTGGTGAGATTCTTTATGAAGAAGGGTGTCTTTCAGTTCCAGGAATTTACGAAGAAGTAAAAAGGTCTGAGCAAATTAAAGTTACATACCAAGACCTAGACGGAAATGAACAAACATTAGAAGTCGATGGCCTATTGTCAGTTTGTATTCAACACGAGAACGATCACTTAGATGGAATTGTTTTCCTGGAAAGACTTTCTACTCTAAAAAGAAATTTTCTAACAAAGAGATACATGAAACGAGTAAAGGGAAAATAGTGAATAAGCTTAAGGCCGTCTTTTTTGGAACACCAGATTTTTCTTGCCCGAGCTTAGAGCTACTGGCAAATCATCCACTAATTGATTTGGCCTTGGTCGTCAGTATGCCAGACAGGCCAGCAGGGCGTGGTCACAAACTTCAATCTCCACCAGTTATTGATTATTGTAAATCGAATAAGATTAAATTTTATCAGACAGAGAATATAAATAAAGACCCTGAGCTATTAAATATACTTGAAGATATCAATGCTGACTTTTTTCTTGTTTTAGCATTCGCTCAGTTTCTAGGTTCTAAAGTTTTAAATTCACCTAAGATTGGATGTTTTAATATTCACACTTCTCTACTCCCAAAGTATAGAGGCGCAGCTCCAATTCAATACGCACTATTAAATGGTGATAAAGAAACAGGTGTTTCAATCCAGAAGATGGTTAAGAAAATGGACGCTGGTGATATTGTTAAAGAATCAAAGCTTCAAATAGGATATGATGAAACTGGTGGACAACTTTACACACGTTTAAAGTTTGCTGCAGCTTTAACCCTAAATGACTTTATCGATGATATGGCAAATGGAACTATCTCTTCTTATGAGCAAGACGAGAGCAATGTTTGTTTTGCTCCAACTTTAAAAAAAGAAGATGGGCATATTAAATTTGCAGTTAGTGAATTTAGAACTATTCACAATCAAGTTAGAGCGCTCAAGCCATGGCCAGGAACTTTTTGTTTTTTAAATGGAAAGCGATTGAAAATTATTCAAGTCGCCAAGTATGCTGGAACTAAATTAGCACCAGGGCAAATTTCAGTTGCAGATAATAAGATTCTAGTTGGATGTAAAGATAGTGTTGTAAGACTTAAAACAATTCAACTCGAAGGAAAGAAAGCATGTAGTGATATTGACGCTGTCAATGGACTTACTAATAAGTATGATAGTTTTGAAATTTCATAGGGAGTTTTAAATGAGTACAATTATTTCACCAAGTATTCTCGCTGCTGATTTTACAAATTTAATCTCAGATATTTCAGTTATCGAAAATGTAAAAGATCTTTGGTTACACCTAGATGTAATGGATGGACACTTCGTTCCAAACCTAACTTTTGGAATACCAGTCATTAAACAATTAAAAAAGAAAACTACTCTTCCTCTTGATGTACATTTAATGGTGACAAATCCAGAGTTTCACATGGAAGAGTTAAAAGATATTGGCATTGAAAATATAACATATCACTATGAGATTCAATGTAATCATTTAGAGTTAATTAAAAAGTATAAACCATTTTATAATAAGATTGGTCTATCAATAAAGCCGGCCACTGAAGCACAAGAGCTAACAATCGAATTATTAAAAGAGATCGATCTTATCTTGGTCATGTCAGTTGAACCTGGATTTGGCGGACAAAGCTTTATGCCAAACGCTATTGATAAAATTAAATATCTCACAAATTTAAAAAATGAACATGGCCTTAATTTCCAAATTCAAGTTGATGGTGGAATTAATGCAGAAACAGGAAAACTATGTCGTGATGCTGGAGCTGATAACCTCGTAGCAGGTTCTTATATCTTTGGAAAAGCGACAAACGAATATATTACACAAGTAGAATCTTTAAGATAGATAGGAATAAATAGATGAAAGAAATTATAATTGATGGACACAGCTTAAGTATTGACGATATTTACGAAGTTGCCTTTGCAAAGAAAGATAGTGTTAAAGTTAAATTAAGTGATATAGCACGTGCAAGTGTTCTTAAGTCGAAAGAATATGTTAAAAATATTGTCGATAAAGGTGAGCCTGTTTACGGAATCAACACTGGATTTGGCGCACTATCAGACAAGCATATTAAGAAAGAAGATTTAAGCCAACTTCAAATAAATCTAATTCGCTCTCACTGTACAGGTGTTGGAAAGCCTTTTTCAAAAGAAATCACAAAGGCCATTATGCTTCTTAGAGCAAATTGTCTTGCTTCAGGCTTTTCAGGTGTTTCAATTTCGGCCATTGAGTTATTAATTGATTTTATTAACAATGATATTATTCCAGTTGTTCCAGAAAAAGGATCAGTTGGTGCTTCAGGGGACCTTGCTCCTCTGTCACATATTGCTCTTGCACTGATTGGTGAAGGTGAAGTTGTTTACAATGACAAAACTCTTCGCTCTGACTTTGCTATTAGAGATATTGGTAAAGAGCCTGTTCAACTAGGACCTAAAGACGGTCTAGCACTCATCAATGGTACAGCTGTAATGGCAGCTCTTGGAGCTATTGCCATTAAAAAGTCTGAAAATCTAGTTCGTATTGCTGATATTTGTGCAGCAACAACACTTGATGGGGTTCGTGGAACACTAAGAGCATACGATCACAAGATTCACGGATTAAAGCCACACCCAGGTCAAATGGCCTCAGCTATTAACGTTATGAATATTATTAGTGGAAGCCAAATCTTAGATTCACACGTTGACTGTGGTAAAGTTCAAGATCCTTATTCACTTAGATGTGTTCCACAAGTACACGGTGCTTCAAGACAAACACTAAATCACGCAAAAGAGGTATTAGGTATCGAGCTTAATGCTGTAACAGATAACCCACTTATCTTTTTAGCAGAAGATGAAGTCATCTCAGGTGGTAACTTTCACGGAGAAGCAATTGCTATGGCAATGGACTACCTAGCGATTGGTATGGCAGAGCTTTGTAATATAAGTGAAAGACGTGTTGAAAAAATGATGAACCCAACATTCTCTGATCTTCCGGCCTTCTTGACTCCAGAGTCAGGACTTAATAGTGGTCTAATGATAGCTCATGTTACAGCGGCTGCTTTAACATCAGAAAACAAATACCTATGTCATCCTGCAAGTGTTGACTCAGTACCTACTTCAACAGACAAAGAAGATCACGTTTCAATGGGTGTTACATCTGGGCGTAAACTTCTAGAAGTAATCGAAAATGCATCAAAATGTCTAGCGATTGAATTACTATGTAACACTCAAGCAATCGAATTCCACAGACCTCTTAAGTCTTCTGATGCAATCGAAGAATTAATTACTCACATCAGAAAGTCAGTTGATAAGATTGTAGAAGATCGAGTTTTCTATAAAGACATCAACAATATTGAAGCTCTCATTAATAATGGTGAACTTTTAAGAGCAGTTGAGAAGCACGTAGGAAAACTTAAGTAATGCAAATCTACAAGAATATTAACGAAGTTCTAACCCTATCATCGGCACATCAAAAAGATGGAAGGAACCTATTACCTGAAGACACAAGTGTTCTTCAAAATGGTGCCATTGTTTTTGATGAAGCTGAAATTATCTGGGTTGGAGATTCTGAAAATATTCCTGTGGAATATATTAAGAAAGCAGAAACTGTTAAAGATCTCTCTGGTTATGTTATAACTCCTGAACTTGTCGATTCACATACTCACCTAATTTTTGGTGGCAATCGAGCTAATGAATATCAAATGCGATTAAATGGTGCCGACTACCAGGAAATAGCAAAAGCCGGTGGTGGTATTGTTGCAACCTCAATTGGAACGAATTCACAAAGTGATGAAGAACTTCTAAGACTATGTCGCGAGCGCATTAATCGCATTCTAAGCTATGGAGTTGGTACAATAGAAATTAAGTCAGGATACTCTCTTACATATGAAGGCGAGATGAGAATGACAAAACTTATCGGAGAATTAAAAAAAGAGTTCTCTCCAAAAGTCCAAATTTTTAATACTTTCATGCCCGCCCATGCACTACCAAAGAACTTTACTTCAACTGAAGCCTTTATGGATGAAGTAGTTATTCCACTACTTGATGAAATTGCGCCACTTGGGATTATTGACTGTGTCGATATTTTCCATGAAGAAGGCTATTTTAATGAAAGTGACGTAAAGAAACTTGCCAGTGCAGCACAGAAATATGGAATACCATTAAAAACACATGCTGATGAATTCAATGATAACAAAGGTGCTATTCTTGCTTGTGAGTTAGGTGCCCTAAGTACAGACCATCTACTATGTACAACAAAAGATGGAATCGAAAGATTATCAAAATCAAAAACGGTTGCCACTGTATTACCGGGAACTGGATTATTCTTGGGGAAACCAAAAGCTGATGCTAAGGCCTTAGCTGATGGTGGCTGTAAACTTTCAATCGCTTCTGACTATAATCCTGGCTCATGTCATTGTGATAATCTTCTCTTACTCGCTTCAATCGCAGCTCCACTTTATGGTATTAATATGGCGCAAATGTGGGCGGGAATTACTCTAAATGCAGCAGCAGCTTTAGGAAAAAATAATCAAGGAGCAATCATTAAGAGATTTGCACCAAGATTCACAATTTATAAAACAGAAACAATTGCTGAAATTACTTATAGCTGGGGTAGAAATTTAGTAGTGAGTGTGGATTCTATTTAATCCAATCGCGAATTTTTTCTTTAAATTCTTCTGAGTTGAAATCTTTTGCACCATTTGCAACTTCAACAACTCGTCCATCTTTAAAGATAATCGATACTGGTATTGCAGATACCATGAAAGCATCTGTTAGTTTTCCTTGAGTATCTTTTACGATATCAAAGTTAACATTGTATTTTTTTACAATTTTTTCAATTTGTTTTGATTGTTTAGGTCCTTCATCAGAATTGATTGCGATAATTTTTAATTTATCACTTTTTATTTCATTTCTTAAAGAGACTATACTTGGAAATTCTTCAAGACATGGTGTGCACCAGCTGGCCCAAAAATTTACAATAACTACACCCTTAGAAAGGGCTTCCTTTTCAAACTTCTTTCCACTTGTCGTCTCAAGATCTGGACGAACAAGCATTGACTCATAGTGTTGGATTTTTTTAACATCAACGCCGGCCACCTTCGCAGTTGTGAAGCTCTCATCAGTAACAAAGAGAGAACCAAACACTAAAACGCAGGCTATCACGATAATTTTATATGGAAATTTTTTACTTTCTATACTCAATTAATATTCCCAGTTAAAATACAATTATACACAAAATCGGAAGAATTGCACTATGCAAAAAGAGCTCAACATTAAAGAACAAATTCATATTTTGGACCAAAAAGGGCAAACCCTTATTGAGTTCATATTTCTGCTTGTTGTTCTTATCGGCCTCTCACTTACTATACTTAAGAGCTCCAATTTTTATTTGGCCAAACAATGGGAAATAGCCATTAATAGTATTGTAAGAAATCATCCAGGAAGTAATCCTGGCCTATCATTAACAGAGTAATTTAATCGAATACTGGAGACTTTATGTTTATCTTATCACTAGATCAGGGAACGACTGGTACCACTGCTACAATCATTGATGCTGAGACATTCAAATTTATTGATAAAGAGAATCAAGAGTTTAAACAACACTTTCCAAATCCAGGATGGGTTGAACATGATCTCGATGAAATCTGGAAAAGTGTCAAGAATACTGTGCAGACAGTTCTTAAAAGAAACAATATTGACTCGAGTAAAATTAAATCAATTGGAATCACAAATCAACGTGAGACGACTTGTGCATTTAACCGCAAGGGTGATGCCCTTGCAAAGGCCATCGTATGGCAAGATCGTCGCACGGCCGATTATTGTGACAGTCTAAAATCACATGAAGAAAAATTTAAGAAAGAAACAGGCCTTCCTTTAGATCCGTACTTTTCTGGAACTAAAATGAATTGGCTTCTTAATAATAATCAATATGTAAAAGAGGCCCACAAGAATCACGATCTACACTTTGGAACGATTGATACGTTCCTACTTTATCGTTTATCTGGTTGCATCTCTTTTAAAACAGATGTTAGCAATGCATCCCGTACCCTCCTTATGTCACTGGATTCATGTCAGTGGAATGATGAATTATGTAAAATTCTAGGTATTGATAAATCAACTCTTCCAGAAGTTTGTGAATCTATTTGTGATTTTGGAGTCACAAAGGGATTAGACTTTCTTCCAGATGGAATTCCTATTAATGGAATACTAGGTGATCAACAAGCAGCACTCTTTGGACAAGCTTGCTTTGATAAAGGAACTGGAAAATGTACTTATGGTACAGGGGCCTTCATGCTAGTTAACACAGGTGAAGAGAAGAAATATTCTGAACATGGTTTACTTACGACTGTCGCATATAAGTACCAAGATAAGACTTACTACGCTCTTGAAGGATCGTGCTATATTGCAGGTGCTTGTGTGCAATGGCTGCGAGATAATTTAGAAATTATTGATTCAGCTTCACAAACTGAAGATAAGGCATGTGAAGTTAAAGACCTTGAACAAATCAAAGACCTTCTACTCTTTCCATTCTTCACAGGTATTGGATCACCATATTGGCGACCAAATGCCAAAGCTGCACTAATCGGAATGACAAGAGGGACGAATACAAATGATATCTGTCGTGTAGCTCTTGAAGGAATTGCACTTAGTATAAATGATCTTATACAAGCAATGAAGAGTGATATGGGAAGTGATCTAGAAGAATTTAAAGTCGATGGTGGTGCTGTTGCCAATAATCTACTTATGCAGATTCAAGCAGATATTTCAAAGATTAATGTGACAAGACCCCGTATCATTGAAACAACTTCATATGGTGCTGCACTGGCAGCAGCAATTGGTGCAGGGCTTATGACAATTGAAGATGTAAGTAAGCAATGGGAAGTCGAAAATCATTTTGAAGCTAGTTCAAAAAATGACTCATACTTTGAATATAAGAAAAACCTATGGTCAAAGTATATTGAGTTAAATTTCTAATCACCTAGGATTTTGAAGATATCTGTTACTCTTTTAACTGGAATAATCTGTAATTTAGATTTCTTTGCATACTCTCTTGCAATCTTTGGTGATGCAACTAATTTCTTATAATTAAGTTGTTCCATTTCTTTTATTCGCATCTCCATATGTGGAACTGTACGAACTTCACCAGTCAGGCCAACTTCTCCCAAGAAGATGGTATCTTTTGGAATTGGTTTAGATTTATATGAACTTAATAAAGCAGCAATAATACTTAGATCAGATTCACGAGTATTTAGCTTCATACTACCGACAACATTGACATAGATATCATTCATACCCATCGGTATATTGGCGTATTTTTCTATAATAGCAACCATCATAGCAACACGGTTATTATCAAGTCCTTGCGTTGTACGTCGGCCATTACCAAATTTATTTTCTGCAACAAGGGCCTGTACTTCAACAAAAAGAGGCCTTGTTCCTTCTTTAATACAAGTTAGACTCTTTCCGAAGCTATCTTCGAGATCATCATCAAGAAAGAATTGTGATGGATTTTTTACTTCATTTAAACCATCTTCTTTCATTTCAAAAATGCCAACCTCATTAGTATTTCCAAAGCGATTCTTAATAGCTCGTAGCATACGATAATGACCAAATTGATCCCCCTCAAAATAGATCACTGTATCAACCATATGTTCAAGTATCTTAGGTCCAGCAATTGCGCCATCTTTTGTGATATGGCCTACGATAAAGCATGTTATCCCTGTGGCCTTCACATGATTCATTAATTCATATGTCACTTCACGAATTTGAGAAACAGTCCCTGGAGGAGATTGTAATTCACTTGAAGTCGTTGTCTGAATTGAATCAAGAACCATAAAGCGTGGCTTGATCTTTTTGATTTGATTTAGAATATTTTGCCAATTCGTTTCATTATAAATATAGAATGAATCATTTTTAAGGCCCATGCGTTTTGCACGACCAGCAACCTGTCCTTCACTCTCTTCCCCACTAACGTAGAGAAAGCTTTCATCACTTTGTTTTCCAGAAAGCTTTGAAAGCATCTCAGTTAGAAGAGTCGATTTCCCAATACCAGGCTCACCACCGATAAGAATAAGTGATCCAGGAACAAGACCACCACCGACAACACGGTCAAATTCTCCGATACCAGTCTCAACTCGATTATATTTTTCAACTTCAATTTCTTTTAATTTTTTAGGTACTGTTTCACCAACGGCCTTAACCTTGATACTTTCTTGAACAGGAGTGAAAGTTTCTTCAACGAAGCTATTCCATTCACCACAATCAGTACAGCGCCCCATCCACTTTGCAGTTTGAAAACCACAGTTAGAACACTCGAATACTTTCTTACTCTTCTTGGCCATTGATCATCCTCATAACTTCATCTTCGCTCTTTATTGTAATTCCTAGCTCGAGTGCCTTCTTATACTTAGAAGATTTGGCCTCTGTTTCATTCGTTAGAAGTATATCTGTATTCTTACTTACAGAACCAACAGGGCTTCCGCCAGCAGCTTTGATATCTTTTTCAATATCACCTCGTTTGCGAGATAAAGTACCTGTAATACAAATTTTCATACCTGCCAATGAAGAACCAATCGTTTCTTCAATTACTTCAAAAGTGAAACCAAGATTTTGTAGATTTGAAATTAAGTCTTTCTTTTCTTGTAATGAGTTGACAAAAGTTGAGGCTGATTTTTCAGCAAATCCTTCAAGTGTAGCTAATTGATCTGCATTCATTGATAGAAGCTTTTCAATCGAATCAAATCCGCCATGAACTACTTTTTCACACTTATTGATTGCCCCACCTGTAATTCCTAGTGCAGATAAGAATGTAATTAAATCTGCACCTTTTGATTTTTCAATAGAACTTAATAATTTTGTTGCTAGCTTTTCTTTAACCTTATCTAGTTCTAAAAGGCTATCCATATCAAGTTTATAGAGATCTTCGATAGTTGTTACAAGACCTCTTTTGATCATTTCTTCGAGTCTTTTTGAGCTTAAATCATCGATTCCAATCTTTTGGATGAAGTTTAAAATAACTTCTTTAATCTGTGCGGGACATGCAGGGTTCTTACAAAATAGTCTAATGTCTTCTATTACAACAGGCTTTTCACAACTAGGGCATTGTGATGGAATACTAAATTCATTTGAAGACTCTTCTTTAGTTTCAAGAAATTTAGGTATCACTTCCCCACTTCGAATGATTTCAATCTTATCACCTGACTTAAGGTTGTGTTGTTTAACCATTCCATAATTGTGAAGGGTAACACGTGAAACAACTGCACCACTAATTGAAACTGGCTCGACTTCACCAACTGGAGTAAGGATTCCATTTCGAGAAACTTGCCATGTAATTGACTTAAGAATTGTTTGAACTGTCTCACCAGGAAACTTAAATGCCATCTTATATCGAGGATGGTGCGCAGTCTCTCCTAGCTCAGCATGAAGTTTAAGGTCATTGTAAACAAAGACAAGGCCATCAATTAGATAATCCCCATTGGTCATAAAGTCTTTTGCATCTTCGATAGCTTCTTTAAAATCTTTCTCAGATTTCATTAATGTATATTCTAAGATATCAAAATTTTCTTTTTTGAGAGTTTCATACTTATCGCTCTCTTTTATAAATTCAGGGCCTAACAAATCAAATGCCTTAAAATTAATAAAAGAACAAAGATTAATATTTTCTTTACGGCCAACAAGTCCTGCTACGATATTTCGCTGAGAAGTTGGTTTCTCTAATCCTTGCGCAACCATGGTTTCAGAAAGATGAAAGAAAGATTCTTCATCACAATACATTTCACCACGAACTTCAATGCGCTCTTTGATAGAGATTGTAGTTGGAACGCCCTTCATCCAAGAAACTTTTTGAGTAATATTCTCACCAAAAGTTCCATCTCCTCGTGTTTTACCAAGGACTAGTTTTCCATCTTCATAAATGAGTGAGCAAGAGACACCATCAACTTTATAGATACCTAGAACTTCATATTTCTTGGCCCAAGTAATAAGTTCATCTGTACTATAAGTCTTTCCTAGAGAGAGCATTTTCTTATCGTGACGGACCTTATCTAAACTTGTCACAACTGTTCCAACAAGTTTAAGTGCTGAATTATTAGGATCTAAGTCCCTAAGCTCATCTTCGATTTTATCGTAATCAGCATCACTAATCTCAGGCTTTCCAGCATAGTATAATGCCTTATGTTTCTTGATAAGATTTGCTAACTCTTCTACTCTATTCATTATGTACTCTTAATTTTTTATAAATCAAATTTTATACCGGCCTTAAGCTGCGTATTTTTAATTGTAACTTTATTAGCATTTGAAAATGATGCTTTATCACCCAAGTAATTAATACCACCAAATAGACTTGTACCTGCTGCGTACTTATACTCGCCACCAAATTCAACACGGATATTACTTGCATCTTTTGGCTTACCATTAATTGCAACTTCTTCTTCAAAGCTTGGAGAGAAAATAAAATCAAATTGAAAGTAAGCTCTCACCATCTTTGAAATAGGCATACTACCTTTAGCTCCAACTAAAAGACCACTAAATGCTACCTGTGTAAAGCCATCTGCTACTTGATTATCAAACCCATGAGTATAAGACCCATATCCAAAGTAAACATCAATTTGTGGGCCATAGAAGAAGCCCAATGGTAGGTACTTATAACCGAAGAGTAATCTAACAGTAGAAAGATCCATCGAGTTTGAATCACTCACTAGGTTTCCAGCATCTTTCGAATATGATCCAAAACCTTTCTCAAGATCAAGTCCCACCCAGTAATTTCTTGTAATCCAAAATTCTCCAGAAACTCCAAGATTAAAATTAACTCCACTGATGGCCTTTGTTCCATCAGCAGTTGAAGAATTATTATTTGAACCTGAACCTATTCCCATACTTAGGCCTAAAGTTCCGAGGCGACCAAATGATCCCTCTTGTCTTTCATCTGGATATGGTTCGTACTTTAAATCTTTCTTTTCAGAAGCTTTTGTATTCTTATCAATTAGAACCCAGTCTTCGATTTGAATAAGGCTCTTGTCTTCATACTTAACAACTTTTACTTGTGAAAGACTTTCACCAACATGAATAATACGTCCCGTTGCAATCGTCTTCGTTTCCCAATCGACAACTTCCTTCAAAAGAGGGTGGCGTCTTTTGCGCATCGGTCTTAATACCTTTACATCAAAGTCAGTATAGATTCCTGCATCTTTTCCTAGGTCAATTGAAAATTGCTGACCTAGTACACCAAGGACCCTAGCATCATATGGGATTTGTTTTTCATATTGATCAAGCCAATTATTAACAGTCTGAGCAATCAAGGCCGGGTCATCACCATTTAATTCAATTTTTTCTTTAAAGAGAATGTCACGACCATTAGCTGCGATAACATTCATATCAATTGCCACACCTTTTGGTAGACTCTGAATTTTTACCTTGATAAGTGAGCCAGAATTTGTTTTTTCAGAAACTAGTTTTAACACCTTAGGATTATCTAAAGCCGCATCAAGGTTCTTCTTATAATTCGATAAGATATTAATGATTTCAGAATTATATTGGTAATAACACCATCTTGAACTTTTAAGATAAGATTCAATTTTTGCAAAGACTTCGAAACCGAGTGCACCACCAACTGAGTCTCTAACTGGAAGTATCATACATCTTCTTGCACTAGGTGCTGCCAAGACGTCAAAAGAGATTAGAATCGTAATACTAATTAAGAATAATTTTATTTGTTTCATTAAAATTGCCTTCATAAAGATCGATAAGCATCTTATATTCATTATTTTCGTTCTTAGTTTTAAGAAGTTCTTTTTTTAATAATTCATGTTCTTCTTGTAAACGTTTCAAATAGACGATTGCATTGGACTCATTTAACGAGTCTGTATATTCCCATTCCTGAATTTGAATATGATACTTTCCATCTTCAAATTTCCAGATTAATTTATCTTTTTTTATGTAGCGACGAATTGTTGAGATCGAGATTCCTTTCAACAATGAATAGTCATTTATGTCCATCCAAATCATTTTTAAATTTTAACTAACTTGACGTGGATTGCCAAAATTAATCAATGCAATAATCGCACTTTAGCGTATAATTATTCTATGGAAACTGTTGATATAGAAGACTTCAAGAATAAGAAGACGGCCCTAGTACTCTCTGGTGGAGTTGTTAAAGCTGCCGCATGGCACCTTGGTGTTAGTTGGGCGTTACATGACTTAGGATTTACTTTTAAGCACAATCATTCTGAAGTAAATACAGGATATGAAATCTCAACATATGTTGGATCAAGTGCTGGTGCGCTGATAAGTCTCTACCTAGCTTCAGGACATTCTCCCATTGAAATTATCGAAGCGTTCATTCATAAGAAAGGTGGTGACTTAAAGCCTATAACTTATAAAGATATGCTCTCTCTTAAGAGGCCAACACTAAAACCACACCATCCAAATCTCTATGACCCACTTGATGGCTTTCCATTAGTTATCAAAAGTCTTTTAAAACCGATCATGTCGATTTCTGGTCTGTTTTCGACGCAAGGTCTACATGACTATATTATTAAAAATATAATTAAATCTAATAGTTTTGAAGATTACGATGCCGATCTATTTATCATAGCGACTCAATTAGATAACTCGAGAAAGACTATCTTTTCTCGCTATAATTATCCTAATCCAAGTCACGATCCAACGGCCCATTATTACACAGACATTCCAATAGCAGAAGCTGCAACGGCTTCAATGAGTGTGCCTCCTTTCTACACGCCATACCCTATTCATAATAATATAACTAATAAAACTGATTTCTACATTGACGGTGAGATTCGAGAAACATTATCAACTCACGTGGCCGTTGATAATAAGTGTGAATATATTATTTCAAGTTGGACACATACACCTTATCACTACCAAGATGAAATAGGCTCCCTTGCAAATTATGGGCTTCCGGCCATCTGTACTCAGGCCATTTACTTAATGATTCAAAAGAAAATTGTCGACTCAAGAGCACGACGTGTCGCTGCCCAAGATATTGTTGATACTGTTAATCAGTATATGATCAATGAAAAGTTTAGTAACGAACAACGACGTCACATCACTTCAATTATTGAGCGCAAACTCAATTTTAACCCTAATGTTAAACTTATCGATATCTTTCCTAAGCATGAAGACTACAATCTCTTCTTTGCTGATGTTTTCAGTCTGAATCCTAAGAAAATGACAAGAATGCTAGAGGCAGGATATAAGAGAACTATGGAAGTTTTTAATAATAAAGAATATGAGAGTTAAAAAAGGCCTACATTAAGTAGGCCATATATTCATTAAAGATCTAGTGGTAATGAAACACCAAATAGAATTTCTGAACCATCAATATCTGCTGTCGCACCATTTAACTCATCATAATTAATAGCACGATACTCAACGTTAAGTGAAACAAATGGAAGCATTGTAAATCCTACACCTAAACTAAATCCTGAACCTTCATATTCAGATGCACCAAAATCAGCTTTTGAACTGATATAGTATGAAGCCCAAGCTCTAAGTAAAATTGGTAGATCAACAGCAACGAATGCACCAAAATTTGAATGATCAACGTCTACATCAGTACCAGAAACATCATGAGTGTACTCACCCATATTATAATCAAGTCCAAAACTTACAAGCATTGGAAGTGAATAACCAAGACGGCCACCAATATTTACACCTGAAGTATCGTTGTTACCAAATTCACCTACTAGGTTGTAACCTAAATATGGCTCAACATAAATTCCAGCATTTGCTTGGAAACCAGCAATCATAATCATCATTGCAATTAGTAATCTTTTCATAAAATCTCCTCAATAAGATTAAATCTAGTACTTTCTCTCAAACTAGATATGTTCAATTATATATAAACCTTCTGTACAAAAACTTTGTGTGTATTCAATATTACCATCACCCGAATCAATTTTTGTGTTTAAAATTCCAAAGTCATGGGAGATAACAAAAACTTTTTCAGTAAGACCTGTTATTTCAGCGCTAACCGTTCCATCTTTATCCATGTAATAAAAGTCATACGATCCTGACGGATTTAGAGAGGATATATAGGCTTCAAAATTTACAAGTGGCCTATTTAAATTAATCTGAATAACGCAGGCACCATTATCGGCGCGGTTTTGAAAGAGTTCTTTTAAGTAGTCGATATACTCGATGGAAGGAATAACAACCTTTTTGATATCATTAAAACCAACAAAGACCGATGTCTCATTACCAACTTCAAGGTAGTGTTTAAAGCTAGCATCACGAAGTGGCATTAAGACCTTATAGCGGTTCAATCCAGCTTTAGAAGCTGTTATTTCGCGGTTAAAGTACCTTATATCATTGGCCTTCAGAGACATCTTTTGCAAAGTTTTAGCAGCTAAGTTTTCTTCATAAACGGAGAAATTTAAGGCCCTTGCATCGAGAAGAAGAGGTGCTTCATATGTAAGTTCGTCTTGTACTGTGTGAACTATTTTTTGTGCAACCTTCCCTTTGAAGTCCATGTATTTAATTAAGTGATTACCAAGCTCGACATCAAGGTAGAGTTCATATACAAAAGAATCTCCTGGATCAACTTCTTTAAAGTTTCGATTTAAAAATACTTTCTTTTTAAACTTTCCAAGAAATGTTGATGTATCAACCTTATCTCCAAGATCAACCAATATATGAGCACCAGTCTCTTCTCTAACTTTATTGCGCTCTAATATTTTATCGAAAAGTTCATTATTTAAAACAGGGATATCAAAAACAGTGTCACTACGTGCACTTAATTCAAAATTCGTTCGAATAATATCTCTAGCAGCTACTGACGCCCTAAATGTTGAGTAATTATCATCGCTGGTAATTGGCATTTTAATTTCACCAGAACCAGCATCTGTGATGACTTCATTTAGATTATAAGAGGGAACTAGGTCATAATCTGTAATATTAACTTTACTTGGCCCTTTTACACCTACCTCACGTAGCTTTACTGTAAAGTTAGAAGCAACTTTAGTCTTACGACTAGCCGACTGCATGAAACTAGAGAAATCAATTATGGGTTTATAATTTTTAGGCTTATTTACTATTTTTTTAGCTAACTTAAGATCTATATTTGGCTTGGTCTTAGCAGCTTTTGTATTATCACTCTTATCATTAGTTCCGTATGTGAAAAAGACCAACTCATCATTTGTCGTTTTATCTTTTTTTGTAGCAGAAACTTTAGTATCAACTTCATCTTCTAGTGAGCTACCTTGGTATGCTATTGGACGAGTGAATGAACTGGCCAATTCCTTTGTCTCACTAGTACCAAAAGTCTTTGCTTTAAGACGAATGATATCACTTCCGGTAAGCGCGAAAGTAGCGATATTTAAAAGTGAAAATAGGAGTATGAGAAAGGTATATTTCATCTCTTCCATTTTCGCAGACTTCTGTATTTTCAAGGGGCTTGGGCAAGATTTGCCTAGTGTGATTAGCTTAAAAAAAAGCCCCTACAAGAGGGGCCTTTTTATTATTTTTTTATTTGCTTAACTAGTTGTAATCTAAGCTGCGCTCTTTCTACTTTACGGCGATACTTAACTAATTCTTCATCATTAAGTGTCCCTTTAAGCTTTTCACGAGCATAAATTAAAGCATTGTTAGCTCTATCTTCATCGATATTTGAGTCTTCTTCTGAAGTATTAGAAAGAATCGTAATACTGTCATTTAAAACCTTAACAATTCCGTTAGTCACAGTGAAGAATCTTTCCGAATCATCACCATGAATAGCTACACTACCAGTAACTAGCTTCTCAACAATATGTGTATGTCCACCAAGAACCTGGATCTCACCCTTTTCAGTTGGGATAAATACCGACTCAGCTGGTACGTTTTTCGCAACAACTGAGCTTGGTGTTAATATGTTTACAACAAAGTTACTCATTTTTTAGTCCTTTGGATGACTTAAAAAGGATTAAGAATCCTTCTTAAGTTGTTCCCATTTTTCGTAAACCATTTTAAGGTCACCAACTAGGTAGAATGCTTGCTCAGGTACTTCATCACACTCACCAGCAAGAATTGCTTTGAATGCTTTGATTGTTTCTGCAATTTCTACGAATTGACCTGGAATACCAGTGAACTGCTCAGCAACGAAGAATGGTTGAGAAAGGAATTTCTCAATCTTTCTTGCTCTACCAACAAGTACTTTATCTTCTTCAGAAAGCTCGTCCATCCCAAGGATAGCGATGATATCTTGAAGCTCTTTATATTTTTGAAGAACCTCTTGAACATTTCTAGCTACTGCATAGTGCTCATCACCAAGGATCGCTGGAGATAGAATTGTTGAAGATGATGATAATGGGTCTACCGCTGGGTAGATACCTTTTTCAGCAATTGAACGTGAAAGTTCTGTTGTCGCATCAAGGTGAGCGAACGTAGTTGCTGGAGCCGGGTCAGTATAGTCATCGGCAGGTACGTATACAGCTTGGATAGAAGTAATCGAACCATCTTTAGTTGAAGTAATACGCTCCTGCATAGCACCCATCTCAGTACCTAGAGTTGGTTGGTAACCTACGGCAGATGGAATACGTCCAAGTAGTGCAGATACTTCTGAACCAGCTTGAGTAAAACGGAAGATATTATCAACGAAGAAAAGTACGTCTTGTTTCTCTTCATCACGGAAGTATTCCGCAAGAGAAAGACCAGTTAGAGCAACACGTGCACGGGCACCTGGTGGCTCATTCATCTGACCATATACTAGAGCTGTCTTATCGATAACTCCTGATTCTTTCATTTCGTAGTAAAGGTCGTTACCTTCACGAGTTCTTTCACCAACACCTGCGAATACAGAGAAACCACCGTGTTGAGTTGCGATGTTATTGATAAGCTCCATAATTAGAACTGTTTTACCAACACCAGCACCACCAAATAGACCAATTTTTCCACCTTTTAGGTATGGAGCAAGTAGGTCAATAACCTTGATACCAGTAAAGAATGGTTCAAGTTTAGTTGATTGGTTTTCGAAAGAAGGAGCATCTCTGTGGATGTCATATGACTTAGCATTTCCAATTGGACCTGCTTCATCTACTGGCTCACCTACAACATTGATGATACGACCTAGACATTCGCGACCAACAGGTGCTTGAATTGGAGCACCAGTATCTGAAACAACAAGACCTCTTGAAAGACCTTCTGTTTGCTCCATTGCGATTGTTCTAACAACGTTATCACCTAAGTGAGAAGCAACCTCAAGTACTAGGTTTTCTTCTTTGTCGTTAATTGCTTTATTTGTAACTGTGAGTGCGTTATAGATTTCCGGTAAATTTCCATCAGCAAATTCAACGTCTACAACAGGACCCATAACTTGACGAATAACACCTTTTGCTTGTGACATTCTACGCTCCTTAACCATTGAGGGACTCAGCACCAGAAACAACTTCAATTAGTTCAGTTGTAATAGCAGCTTGTCTCAATTTATTCATTTTTAAAGTTAATGTTCTAATTGCATCTTTACAGTTTCCAACAGCACTATCCATTGCTGACATACGTGATCCATGCTCTGCTGCAACAGCATCTAACATTGCTGTCCACATTGCACTTGTATATGCTTCTGGAATTAGGCCATCTAAAATAGCTTCTGCACTTGGATTGTATCTAAAATCAAACGGATACTTTTCTTGTAGCTCTTCTTTTTCAGATGAATCTAAAGTTAAAGGAAGAACCTGTTTAACTGTTGGGATAACAGAGATTGCAGATTCAAAAATGTTGTATGCAACACTTACCTTACCAACTTCTCCACTAGTAAATAGTGAAGAAAGTTTAGAAGCTACATTAGCGATTTCATGAAATTGAGCATCAGCTCTTTCAAATTCATAAAGTTCACCAGTGTTGACAAGTTTTTCAACAAGTTCTTTAACTTTTGTTCCAATAAAGTGAAGTTCAAGGTTGTCACTATTTTCATGGTTAGCAATATAAGACTTAACAGCTTTTGCTAGACCAGAGTTGTAACCACCACAAAGACCTTTGTTAGCCGAAATTACTAATAGAATTTCTTTTTTACATCCATTTTCATTTAAGAAAGAATGGTTGTAATCTTGTACTAACGCAGAAATTGTTTTAATTGAATCTTCTAATTCATCAGCATAAGGACGAGCATTCAGAATAGCATTCTGAGCCTTGCTCAGCTTCGCAGCTGAAACAAGTTTCATTGCTTCCGTAATCTTTAAAGTACCTTTAGTACTTTTGATTTTCTTTTTAAGATCCTTAATATTTGCCATGATGGCTCCTCAATAATTAGTAGTTCTTACTCGCGATAAATTCTTTAATTGCAGTTGCTAATTTACCATCGTTTTCACCAGAGATTGCTTTCTCAGCTCTGATTGCACTTACAAGTTCAGAGTGTGAAGTATTTAGGTGATCGATAAGATCTCTTTCTGCAAGTCTTACGTGTTCAACTGGAACAGAATCAAACATTCCTTTTGTACCAGCGTAAACAGAAATAACCTGATCAACTACATCATATGGTGAGTATTGTGCTTGCTTAAGAAGCTCAACAAGTCTTTCACCTTTAGAAAGTTGCTTTTGAGTTGCTTCATCAAGATCTGAACCGAAAGCCGCAAAAGCTTGAAGTTCACGATATTGAGCAAGGTCTAGTCTTAGAGTACCAGCAACTTTCTTCATTGCTTTAATCTGAGCAGAACCACCAACACGAGATACCGAGATACCAACGTTTACAGCTGGACGGATACCTGAGTTGAAAAGGTCTGACTCAAGGAAGATCTGACCATCAGTAATTGAAATTACGTTAGTTGGAATATATGCAGAAACGTCACCTTCTTGAGTTTCAATAACTGGAAGTGCAGTTAGTGAACCAGCTCCTAGTTCGTCAGAAAGTTTTGCAGCACGCTCAAGTAGTCTTGAGTGTAAATAGAAAACGTCTCCTGGGAATGCTTCACGTCCTGGTGGACGTCTAAGAAGTAGTGAAAGCTGACGATAAGCTTGTGCTTGCTTTGTTAAGTCATCATAAACGATAACTGCGTGCTTACCGCTGTCTCTGTAGTACTCACCCATTGTACAACCAGTATATGGTGCAAGGAATTGAAGTGGTGCAGAGTTAGAAGCAGTAGCAGATACGATGATTGTATAATCAAGAGCACCGGCTTCTTTTAGCTTTTGTTGTACTTGACGTACTGTTGAATTCTTTTGTCCAACAGCAACGTAGATACATACAACGTCTTTACCTTTTTGGTTAATAATTGTGTCGATAGCAACTGCAGTTTTACCTGTTTTTCTATCTCCAATAATAAGCTCACGTTGTCCACGTCCGATTGGGATCATAGCATCGATTGCTTTGATACCTGTTTGAAGTGGCTCGTGTACAGATTTTCTAGCTAGAATACCTGGAGCTTTAATTTCAACACGTCTAGTGTGTTCAGAAACGATTTCACCTTGTCCGTCGATTGGATTACCGATAGCATCAACAACACGTCCTAAAAGAGCGTCACCTACTGGTACTTCAACGATCTTTTGAGTTCTTTTTACTGTTGAACCTTCTGTAATTTTTGGATCGTCACCAAGAATGGCAACACCAACGTTGTTTGTTTCAAGGTTAAGTACCATACCTTTAGTACCTGTAGCGAATTCTACAAGCTCACCGGCCATAGCATTTTTTAAACCGAAAACTCTAGCAACACCATCACCAACAGTTAGAACTGTACCTACTTCGTCTACTTGTAGTTTAGTTTCGAAGTTAGCAATTCTGTCTTTGATAATGCTCGTAATTTCTTCTGGATTCATTGACATCATTTACCTCTACAATATTTGGCCATTAGCCATTTATAATTGATTCTTTTAAAGTATTAAGTTGTTTATCTACAGATGCATCGATTTGATAGTCTTCAACTGTCACTCGAACACCCGCAGTTATATTTTCATTTTTTGAATAAGTAAGTTCTGGTTCTGCACCAAGTTCTTTCTTAATGAATGATTTAATTTTAGTTAGTGATTCAGCATCGATTGAGTCTGCACTACCTTCAATTGTTCCTCTCATGAAACCTTTTTCATGATCATCCATTACGATTACTTCTTTAATGATAAATGGAAGAATTCCAATTCTCTTTTCTTGAAGTAGGAAGTTAATAAAAGATTTAACAACTTGAGAAAGACCTAATTTATCGATAACTGCATTAATAACTGATGTTTTTTCTTCAGGAGTAAATACATCTATGAATAATACATTCTCAAGATCATTACTTCCGTTGATTACTTCAGTTAGAGTTATAAACTCTTTTGCTGTATCAACATTAGACTCTTTACCTAGGCTGTAAATCGCTTTTGCATACGCTTTGGCTACATTCTTTTCTTTCATCATACTAACCCTAGAACTATAGTCTTGAAATTAAATTGCTTGTTGCTTTTTCTGATAGATTTTTATCAGTATTGATTTTACTTTTTGTCTTTGAAATAACTTCATCAAGAAGTGATTCATTAAGAGCTTTAAGCATCATTTTCTTTTCAGATTCTAATTTGTGCTCAGAATCTTTTTCCATCTTGGCCATTGTTGCATTTATTTCTGCAACAAAGTTTTCTTCAAACTTTTCACCATCGACTTTTGCATTAGAAATGATTTTTTCTTTTTCACTCTCAATATTATCTAATTTAGATTTTGAAGCTGATAACTCTTCTTGAGCTTTTGCATCTTTTTCTGCTGCGTACTCAACAAGGTCTTTTACAGAGTCTGCTTTTTCAATGAATGATTTCTTCATTAAAGGAATAATTTTCCACGCCATAAAACCAAATACAATTGTGAAGTTAATGGCAGGAACTAATAGATCAGATAAATGACCACCGTGGTACTCACCACCAGCTGCTAACGTGATATTACTGATAACTAAAGCTAATAATAATTTCATGATTACCCTTTTACTTTATTTTAATTACTGAATAATTTTATCAACTAGAAGTGAAGATAAGTTCTCTGCATCTTTCATGATGGCAACTTTTTGCTCTTCTAATTCTTTTGCGTAAACATCTTTTTCTGCGTTTACTTTTTCTTCTAGCTTTTGTGCAAGTTCTTTAACTTTTGCAGCTTCACGCTTTGTAACTACTTCTTTCTTTTCTTGAATTAAATTAAATGCTTCAGACTGAGCGCCTTCGATTTTTGACTTGTACTCTTTTTCTAATTCAACAGCTAGACGAGATTTTTCATCTGCACCTGATTCCATTTTAGTTGTTTGAGCTTCACGATTATCAAGAACCTCTTGAAGCTTAGACCAAATTAGGTTTCTTGTTACAAAATAAAGAACAGTAACGATTGCTAATTGAATGAATAAAGTAGAGTTGATACCTAGAGAGTTTAATACTGTGTTAATAGTATCCATTAGTGACTACCCCAAATTGTGTAATTGATTGGTTAAAAGTTCACTAATAATTAAACTTTATATGGCCTATCGTCAAGATAAACCGGTTTTTTCTGAATGATTGACAAATTTTAATTAAGCTCGAAATAACCAATTTTATTGAATTATTTGTCGTCGTGCATTTTTGTTGTTCCGTGAAAGATAACCCCGTCCTCAACAATTAATGATGGAGTTGTTATCGTACCTTCGAAACGAGCAGGCTTTATAATTTCAACGCGAGATGTCGCTTTAATGTCGCCCTTCACAATACCTGAAATCATAATGACGTCAGCAATAATGTCTGCATTGATAACAGCGGCCTCAGAGATAATGACCGTGTCGTTAGAAAAAATAGTACCGTTCACAATTCCCGCAATACGGCCAACACCGTTAAGGGTAATATTTCCCTCAAGCTTACAACCATCTTCAATAATTGCTGCCATTGTTCCTTGTGTCATAATTCTTACCTTTTCCGTGGTTGGTTCTATAGGACCATTTATTTAGTTTGGTTCTATAGGACCAGTAGTTAAAACTGGTCCCATAGGACCAGAATTATCTGTTCGTTAATAGATACTCGTAAATATCATTAAATTCGGCTTCATTAGAAAATTTTAAAACAACTTCTCCGCCACCATTCTTATTAGTTTTAATTCCAAAATGATATCCAGTACGTTGTTCTAGTTTTTCTCTATATTGCGCCATTTTCCCATTAAAGAAATCAAAGTTCTCTTCTTCTTTAACGACTTTTGGTGCACGTTTTGAAGCTTTAATTAATTTCTCAGTTTCTCTAACTGATAAATTATCTACTGCCGCTTTATTTGCAATGCGAATACAATCTTCTCTCTCTTTTACACCTGCAAGAATTTTTGCGTGACCAAAAGAAAGTTGATCCTTCTGAATAAGCTCTACAACATCTCTTGGAAGCTTTAGAATTCTAAGAAAGTTTGCAATCGTTGATCTTTCTTTACCAACTTTTTTAGCAACTTCTTCTTGAGTTAAGTTGAAATCTTCCATTAGTGCGAAGTAAGCAAGAGCTTCTTCAACGCAGTTTAGATCAGATCTTTGAACGTTTTCGATGATCGACATAACCATCTTTTCACGATCTGTTGCTCTTTTAATAACAACTGGAACTTGTGTAAGTCCTGCAAGTTTAGAAGCACGAAGTCTTCTCTCTCCTGCTACAAGTTCATATCCATTATCGGCCTTAACAACGATTAGAGGTTGAATAACACCGTTTTCTTTAATTGAGTTAGAAAGCTCATGTAGCTCTTCTTCTTTAAAGATTTTTCTTGGTTGATTTGGGTTTGCAAAGATTACACTTACATCAAGCATTGATGGGTTAGTTTCTACCTGTACTGTCTGCTGTGGTTTTGCAACTGGTTGCGCCGACTGGTTTTCGGCCGCTACTTTTTGTAGATCAGAAAAAGCAGCCTGTGCTTTTGCAGCTTTTGATGAATTTGGAGTACCACCTAATAGTGAACCCATTCCTTTTCCTAGTGCCATTTTTTTAGCCATCTCTCTTTCCCCTTACCTACTGAATGTTACCTTGAAGTGTATTATCGATTTCATTTACCGAAGGTACTTCAGGGATTTCATTTTTTTCAATTTCCACAGCGCGATCTCTTATAATAAGTTCTTTTGCTAGCGCTAGGTATGCTTCTGAGCCCTTTGATTCAATATCGTAAAGGATTACAGGTTTCCCAAAAGATGGGCACTCGGCGAGTTTTACATTTCTAGGTATTACCGATTGAAATACTTTATCGCCAAAGTGCCTTCTAATCTCTTCAGCAACTTGCTTGTGAAGAGAAGCTCTTCCATCAAACATCGTAAGAACGATTCCGCCCATTTCCAATGTAGGATTTAAATTTGCTTTAATTAATTTAACTGTGTTTACTAGTTGAGCTAGACCTTCCATTGCAAGATATTCTGTCTGCATTGGTACTATGAAGCTGTCAGCCGCATTTAGAGCGTTTACAGTCAGTAGGCCTAGTGATGGTGGGCAATCGATTAGAATGTAGTCATAAGCATCCATAATCGGCATAAAAGCAGTCTTTAACTTAGACTCTCTAGCGAACTCACTTACAAGCTCAATCTCTGCTCCTGATAGATTATTATCAGCAGGACAAATATGTAGATTTGGAAGTTCTGTTTCATAAATTGCTTCACGAATATCTGTTCTTCCAATTAGTGCATGATAGATATTACTATTGCTATGCTGCGACGAATCAAGACCTAAGCTAACGCTACCATTCCCTTGAGGGTCAAGATCAATTACCAGAGTCTTTTTCTCAGCTACTGCTAGGCAAGCTGCAAGATTGATAGTGGTTGTTGTCTTACCAACTCCACCCTTTTGATTCATAAGCGCAATGATTTTAGCCATTTATGTCTCCCCATAAAATAGTTTCTAACTATATTTTTAAAGAAATGAGGACAATGTGACAAGATTTTTATTTTTATTTTTTCTAAAACTTGCTATCTCTGTTCCACGTAGAACATTTTTATTCTTAAGGGCAATCATAATACGTCCCTCAGTTCCTGGTATATCAACATGAGTCTCTTCGACGATCTCCCATTCTTTTCCAAGCCAATCCAGGTCTTCTAGTTCATAGAAGTTTGGCCCCTTATAGAAGATAATATTAATTTTTTTATCAGTAATTATTAGAGGTATAAGATTCTTGATTGTGCTTACTGCCTTAAAGGTAATCGTACAATCTCGATCAAAGTAAACATTCTCAAAACGCTGATGATATGTCTTAACATTTGTAAGACCAATGGCCTCAGCAATTTGGTTTACGACCTTAGATTTTTTTCCACGTGCTTCAAATCCGATATATCTTTTATCAGGATTTAGACTTGCAAGAGGTAGTAACGGGAAGCCTCCCCCAAAACCAATATCAACATGGATCTTTGTATTTTCATAAATCTTTTTAAGACTTGGAACATCAGTGATAGGACTTATACTGTCGACATATTGTTTCGCATGAAATTCTTCTGGTGTATTAATACGTGTTAAATTAATTCCAGCAAATGGACCGTTTATCTGTTCGAGATATTTCTCACAAAACTCTGTATCTTTCATCATAAAATATTTCCGGCAACGAAGGCCAAGGTTGCGGGGCGAATCCCTACTATTCTCTGTAATTGCCCAAAGCTTTCAGGTTTAATCTCTGTAATTCTTTGGCGGCACTCAAATGAGATATTCTCACTAGCTACTAGTACTTTCCAATCAATAGGTTTCTTAGCAAGGCGATTAATCTTTGCGTTCTCAACAAGAGCACGATCAATATAACCTTCATACTTAAGCGAGATAGCTACTGTTCGAATCACATTCTCATCAAAGGCCATCATATTCGTAGCTAATTCGCTCATCAAGACTTCAACTGGATTTAAGTGAGCTCTCTTCGATAATTCGGCCAATGTAATATTTGTATTAAGTGGTCCATAACCCCTCACTTCAAAGTATTTCTTATTAACAGGATTTGCCTTATACGTGAAATTCTTAGCAATACTCCAAATAACATTAAAGCTCTGTTCAAACATCTCTTGATAGCGATCAATATCTGCATAAAGTCCTAGTTGTGAGCGGTATTTCTTCATGCGTAGAATTGTATTATCTTCTCTAACGTATAATCGATTCTCATTACGAGCTGTAAATAGACGATAAGGCTCATCTCTAAGATTTGAAACAAGGTCTTCTACCATAACTCCTATATATGAATCTTCTCTATCAAGAATAAATGTATCAGCACCGATTAATGATCTGGCAGCATTAATACCTGCAATTAGTCCTTGTCCCGCAGCTTCTTCATAACCTGAAGTACCATTTACCTGCCCTGCAAAGTATAGACCTGGCATTTCTTTAGACTGAAGTGTTCTATCGAGGCAAGTTGTATTAACAACATCGTATTCAACAGCATATCCATAGATAGCAATCTCAGCATTCTCAAGCCCTTCAATTGTACGGATAAAGTCTAGCTGAACTTCACGTGGAAGTGATGTTGAAATACCATTTGGATAGAAAGTATCTAATTCAAGAGATTCTGGTTCAACAAAGACATGGTGTACATCTTTATCTTCATAACGATAGGCCTTATCTTCGATTGATGGACAGTATCTCGGACCAACCCCTTGAATCTGTCCATTAAAGATCGGGCTTCTCTCTTTATTATCTCTTATAATTCCTAAAGTCTTCTCATTAGTCTTTGTTAAATGACAAGAGACTTGATCAATGAATCTTTCTGTTAATTTATGTCCATAGTGGAAATTAATAGCTGTTGCATCACTTTCTTGTTCAACCATCTTTGAAAAATCAATTGAATCACGCTTAAGTCTTGCTGGAGTACCTGTTTTAAACTTTGTCTTAAGTGCCGTAACACCCACAAAGATATCTTCAAGTGAGTCTGATTTCAAACAATCAACACGTCCACCTTCAGATTGCTCCTCACCTATGTGCATCTTACCCGCTAGGAAAGTACCTGTCGTAACAACAATTTTCTTAGCAAGATATTCGCCCTTATCTGTCTTAATAACAAAATCATCCTGATCCTTACTGACCTTTGCAACCATCTCTCGGATAACTTCAATATTTGCATTGGCAGCTACTGCAGCCTCAGCATTTCGTGAATAGACTTCCTTATCAATTTGTACTCGAGTTGATTGTACAGCATAGCCTTTGGATTCATTTAATGTTCGATATTGAATCGCACTCTGATCAGCTAACTTACCCATGATACCACCAAGAGCATCAATCTCTCTTACAACCTGACCCTTACCAACTCCACCAACTGCTGGGTTACATGGAGCTGAAGCAATACTTACTCCTGGCATTGTAACAATGGCGACCTTCAAATCAAATTGAGCTGCGGCCCATGCGGCTTCAAGTCCGGCATGACCACCACCAATAATAGCGATATCAAACATAGGTTTCCTATTTGTTCCACGTGGAACTTTTAAAGTCTATTTGAGAATAATGTTCTACGTGGAACATTTAAGCCATAAAGAGAGAAAAATCAATGGTTTATATATTATTTACCGATACAGAAGTTAGTGAAGATATGCTTTAATGTATCATCAGGACTAATGATTCCAATAAGTTCCGCAGTTTTCTTTTCTAGAATTGATACTTCTGATGAAATGATGGCAATATCACTTAAATACTTGATATTATTAGAAAACTCTGTGAATTTTCCATAAATATCATTGATAACAAGACGGTGGCGCTCAATCGAGATCGGGTCACTATTACGTAATTTCGTATACTTACCAAATATATCTTGAGTAATTAACTCTGTTATATGAGCTGGTTCTATAGGACCAGTTTCTTGATTTGATTCAGTTATTGCCCCTGTAGGACCATGCTCTTTTTCTGGTTCTATAGGACCATTTTGTATAACTGCCCCCATAGGACCAAGATGATTTTCACTTGGTTCTATAGAACCGCTTGCTGAATCTGGTCCGATAGGACCACTTATTTCAACAAGCCCTCCCTCACCTTTTGAAGTGTCGGCACTATAGTATTTAATAGCCTCTGGAAGGTTTGCTTTTAAATTCTCTAAATTAATATCACCTTTAAATTCATCAAAGTGTGTAAAAATAAGAGCGTCAAAAAGAGTTTCTTTAATATCGTGATATTGATATTTTTTGACTTCATTTATATTCACTAGAAGTATTTTATAGAAGGCATTTTCAATTAGATTACGACTTCTCTTAATACCCTCTTCTTCAATAACATCAGTCGTATTGCGAAGACCTGCAGTATCAACAAGTTTAAAAGTTTCATTACCAAGGCTAATATATTCAGAAATATAATCTCTGGTAGTCCCAGCTATATCAGAAACAATTGATCGCGATTCATTTAGAAATAGATTAAACAAAGAGCTCTTACCAGCATTAGGCTCACCACAAAGGACGATATCTGGTGACATTAAACTCTTTGCATTCACACTTGCACTTCGATGTAGTGAAGTAATATGGCCTGAAATATCAGCAACAGCTTCATCGAGAAGTTTTTGTGATTGCTCTTCCCCTACGTCTTCCGCAAAATCGATATTAATTTCAACTGCTGCCTTAAGCTTTAAGAATTTATCATAGAGATCAGTATATTTTTGATAAAGACTACCATTTAAAAGTTTCAAACCTTCATCAAGCATTAGAGAAGAAGAAGCGTTTAAAAGAGCATCAAGTCCTTCGACCTGAGCAAGTGAGAGCTTCTTATTCTTTAGAGCACGATAAGTGAATTCACCATTCTTTGCTAAACGAAATTGACCAGAGTTTATAAAAGCATTCATAATACGCTTTAAATTGAGTGTATTACCGTGTGCTGCTATCTCTAATATATTTTCACCATTATAACTTTGCGGACCTTTAAAATAGGTAATAACGACCTCATCAAGGAAGTTTCCTTCTTGGTCGTAGAGTTTGGTGAAAGTTGCTTTTCGTACTTCGAGTTTTGATAGATCTTTTTTGAAGAATGGTCCTATAGAACCAATCGAATTAAAACCAGATAAACGGATAACCCCTATGGCCGTATTTTCATTTAGGCCAGTCGAACAAGCGACAATAGGAAGGTCATCCGTTTCGTAAATCATAGTTTTAAGCGTCTGCTGTTTTATAAACGTAGAGTTGTTGTGCAATCCCTAGAATATTAGAAACAGTAAAATATAAATTAAGACCAGCTGGAAGATCTTTCATAATAAAGATAAACACAATTGGCATAATGTACATAATCTTTTGCTGATTCGGATCTGCAGAAGTCGATGGATTTAGCTTCGTTTGAAGAAGCATTGTCACACCCATTACCGCAGGAAGAATATAGTAAGGATCTTTTGCACTAAGGTCAGTTAACCAAAAATAAAATGGTGAACCAACTAGCTCAACAGAGTTTGAAATCGCTTGATAAAAAGCAATGAAGATTGGAATTTGTAGAACCATTGGAAGACATCCACCTAGTGGTGAAGCACCTGATCTTTTAAATAATTCCATTGTTTCTTTTTGTTGCTTCATTGGATCGTCAGCATATTTCTCTTTAAGCTTTGCAATTTCTGGTTGAAGAACTTGCATCTTCTTCATTGAACGAAATGACTTCGCCTGAAGAGGATAAGTTGCAAGACGAATAACAACAGTAAGTAGAATAATTGCAACACCGTAGTTACCTACATATCCATAAAGCCATTTCATTGCTTTTAGAATAGGTACAGAGAAGATTCCAAAAATTCCAAAATCAATTGATAGATCGAGTTGCTTATCAAAACCTAATAGATAGTCATAGTTCTTTAGAGCATAAAGAAGGTAGCCGTTATAGCTCTTCTTACCATTAACTGTTTGAAAGAAAGCTTCTCCACTTTCAGTTGTCATGAAGTTAATTGTTTCTTTTTGATCAAAAACATTAAAGAAAACATGGTGGTTGAAATCAAGAGCAACCCAACGAAGATTCCCCTCACCTTTCTCATCGCTTTCTAAATTTAATCTTTCTGTATCAACCGTTTGGTAAACATACTGACGATAAGTTCTATTATCAGATTGTTTTTCAGTTGAGGCCATATTGTATGAAAGTCTGAAATCATTTGAACCATTAATGTGGTACTCAAGTCTTCCATCTTCATGAAGAGTTAATTTAACAGAAACACCGTTTTCAATGTCATTTGCTACAACTTCATTTTGAGAAGTCATTTCATCAAAAACAAAATTAAAATTCTTAAGATTATTATTGATGTCAATTAATCTAAAAGAGAAGAAATTATCTTTATCTGATAACTCTTTTAAAGACATTGAAGTCTTATTACCTACTGCATTTTTAAATGATAGATCATTGTTAACAGTGAAAGAGTAATCTCCATTTGTTAATGTTACATCTTTTAAATCAGTTGCTTTATTTGAATGAGTTGCAATTGGTTTATTAGCTGTCGTTGCATCATTCTTCTGTGAAGTTTCTACTGTTTTAGTTACAGCTTCTTGATTCACAGTTTCAACAGTTTGTTTCGGCGAAAATAGTGCTTGCCATGTGAAGACAATGACACCCGTTAAAACGAAGGCCAAAACAGTACGTTTTTGATCATTATTCATTAGATTGAACTCCTAAGATGGTATTTGCTTAATTCTCTAAGTAAGCAAATTTTTAACATGCTATAAGGAACTTGTTAATCTTTTATTGAAGTTTTGCGAAGGCGTTTTGCAAGGATGAACGAAGATCATCTTTAGGTTGTTCACTATTTTTAAACAAACGATTTGAGACCACGACCATAAAGTCCTGTCCTGAGTTTCGAAGTGAACTGTGACGGAAAAATTCTCTAATAACTCTCTTGCAAAGATTGCGTTTATTCGCTTTCCCTACCTTCTTAGTTACAGAAAATCCTATTCTAGATGTTTCAGAATTAATTCGAGATGGCTTGTAATAGATACGTAGCCAACGATCGGTAATTACGCTTGAATTTTTACGCAAATAAGAAAAGTCTTCAGTTGATAGCAGCCTTGATGACTTATCAAAAGTGCTATCAACTGATGTCATTATTTCTTACCGTGAGATACAGTAAGTTGCTTACGACCCTTAGCTCTTCTTGCTTTAATAACGTTACGACCACCTGGTGTCGCCATACGCTTAAGGAAACCGTGTACTCTCATTCTTTTTTTTCTTTTTGGCTGCCAAGTTCTTTTAGACATCTTCAACCTACCTAACTATAACTGTTAAACTAAAAATTAATATTGTAAGGGCTAGTATTATACCATTTCGCATCACCGGTCAATGGCCCTGTACATAGTGCAGGCCAAAATAATTGATTTATTTGGCCATGCACAAAAAACTGTTTTTTTTATTGGCCTAGGATTTTGGGCCATGATACAAATTTTGACCACAACACAGAATTAAAGAAAAATTGACGAGTCAAGCTCAAGGGAATCGAAATGCAGGGTAATTTTCCTTTTAACGAATTTTTGAAAACTTCTAGCACACAACCTAATAAAATCAATAACATAGTCGATCTCAACAATAATCAAAACACAATTATTGAAGATCCATTTAATATTAAGCAAAATCTAGCACAGACAAGTTCAAATCAGGTGTCTGAAGATGAGTTCTTTAGCCAAGATGAACTTAATATGATGAATGAAGAAATTCATAAGACACTGAAATTATTAGTAAATTCACAAAAATATGCTTCTTTCTTCCAAGGTGATTTCTTTCGTCTTAAAAGAATTAGCGGTGATAAAGCAATCTTTTCAACAACAACAAACTTCATAAAATCATTTATTGAAAAAGATATCGATCAAATTAGACAAAGTATTGTAAATACATTGGGTAAATCTTATGAAATTGAGATAATTACTAATAATAACAGTAACTTATCTTCAAACCTTCAAGTTGAGCCGACTCAGCAATCTCGTCCAAAGACCCTATCAGATATGTCTTTCACACTAGATTTAGAGCCAGTTCAAGAAGACCTACTTTCTAAGGTTGAATCAAAGTATATCGATCACGTAAATGATGACTACAATCGCATCATCATCGATAAGTCGAAAACATTTGATAATTTTGTTATTGGTCCTTCAAATAATATGGCCCACGCAGCCTCAGTTGCTATCTCAAAGAATCCAGGTAAATCAGGTAAGTACCCTTCTCTTTATATTCACAGTAATTCTGGACTAGGGAAAACTCACCTACTTCATGCCATGGCAAATGGGATTCAAAATCAATACCCTCACTATGTCATCTGTCTAATTACAGCTCGTGATTTTATGAAGGAAATGATTCAGGCCATTCACGATGGTAAACTTGCGGACTTCCGTTCGAAATATTCTGATAAAGTTGATGTTCTAATGATTGATGATGTTCATGAACTTAAAGGTAAAGAAGGTACACAACGTGAATTCTTCCATATCTTTAATGAACTTCACCAAAAAGGTAAGCAATTAATTTTCACATCAGATAAAACACCACAAGAGATCAACGGACTTGAAGAGCGAATTAAGACTCGCCTTCAGTGGGGTCTGGTTGTTGATATTCAAAAACCAGATATTGAAACTCGTACGGCCATCATTAATACAAAGGCTGATGACTTAGATCTTTTCCTATCTGAAGACATTGTTAATCTTATCGCTTGTAACGTTAAAAACTCGATTAGAGAGCTTGAGGGTGCTCTAATTAAGCTTTCAGCCTACTCTGATATCATGAAGGTTGATATCGAATTAGAGATGGTTAAAGAGGTTCTTTCACTTAGAGATTTCGAAGATGAAAAGAAAATTACAATAGAAGGAATTGCTAAGCAAACTTCATCACATTTTAAAATCCCTATTGCTGATCTTAAGTCAAAATCACGTACGAAGGATATCGCTAATGCGCGTTTCGTGGCCATGTACTTATGTCGTAAGCTTGCTAATGCAACTCATGAAGAAATTGGTCAGTTCTTTGGTGGACGAGATCACAGCTCAGTTGTCCATGCTGAACAGAAAATCTCAAAACAATTGCCAGAGGATCCCCTATTATCTCGTACAATTATGACAATTGAGAATTTACTCTAAAAAAAATTTCAAATTATAAAATTTCAAAGTGACTAGTCACATATAAGAAGGCCGTGTTTATCCACGGCCTTTGTCATTTCTGGGGATACTTGGCCAGTCAGTATCAACAAAAATGTGCTGATAAGTGAATATTGTGACTAGTCAAATGGCCGACAAATTCACAGCACTATTTGACTAGTCAGAAATGGTCCGACAGATTGTTAGTTATTAACGGCCACAGACGGCCAATCCACGGCCATGAAAATATATTGTTAATAAATTTATCTAATAATAACAGTAAGTTAAATAGAATATTAGAACTTACTCACGGCCGTGGAAAATATTATCGACAAAAACTTAGGCCGTGGATAAAAAAGTTATCAACATGTTTAGAAAATGTGAGTAAATGACTAGTCAAAATTAAGAAAACTTAACTTTTATGCATGGCCCTAAAATTATCAACATTGGGCCGTGAGTAAAAATCTGATAACGTCAAAATATTGTTGCTCAATTGATAATATACGAATGTATGCAAAGCGAAATATTTTTTAATCAACCATTGCTAACAATTGCGAAATTGGCCCAAAAGAGTAGTAATCAAGGCCTCGAGAGTTATGAACTTTTCCACAGACTTAATAATAATATATATAAATATATATATAAAAAAGAAGATAGGAAGAAAGCTGTGAAAGCTATTAAAAACTAAGCTCAAGCTTGCTAACGTGTGTTTTCCATTATACAACATTACAACAATATTTTTGATAGGAATGAAGATGAAGCTTAGGGTAGATCCAGATAATTTAAGAGATGCACTCAATAAAATTTTAACTGTTATTGATAAGAAGAATTCAAGACCGATATTAACATATACACTTTTCACAGTTAGTAACGAGAGAATATATTTATCAGCTACAGATCTAGAAGTATCAGCTAAATACTCAATCAATGCAGAAACTGAAGGATCAGCATCATTTTGTATCAACGCTAAGAATTTATTCGATATATTAAGGGAACTTCCTAACAAAGATATCCACATGGAGTTGGAAGAAGGTGAAAATCTTCTAAAAATAAATTGTGAAGATATCCATTATTCACTGTTAATTTATGAAGCAGATGAATTTCCAAAACTTCACTTTGGAAGCGATAATACTTTCAATCTAAATTCTGATGATCTATTAAATTTAATTACTAAAACTTCATACGCGATTTCAAATGATGAAACGAGATTACACTTCAACGGAATTTACTTCCAAGAAGTTGAAGGTAAGCTTAGAGCTGTTTCAACTGACGGTCATAGACTTTCACTAATTGAACATGATTTAACAGTTCAAAATAATGAAGCTCTAATTAACGGAATTATTATTCCAAAGAAAGGTGTTTCAGAACTTAGAAAAATTGCAGAAACATACCCAGGTGCTAATCTTTTTATTTCTGTTGATGACTCATATTTATATGTAACTGCAAATGAACAATATCAACTAAGTATTCGTTTAATTGCTAGAGAGTATCCAAAGTATCAAGCAGTAATTCCTGCTAAGACAACATATTCATTAACAGCAGACAAAGACGTTCTACAAAACGCTATTAGACGTATCAAAATCATGTCTAACGAGAAATCAAACGCTGTTAAGATCAAACTAACAGAAAACAATATGACGATCTCTGCAAACCATCCATCACTTGGTGACGCTAAAGAGACTATCGCTATTGATTATGACGGAAAGGAAATTGAGATTGGATTTAATGCTCGATTCTTACTAGATTCAATTGCGATCTTAAATTCTGAAAATGTTACGTTTGAATTTAACAATGAATTCTCAGCTGTAATTATTAGATCTAATGACATCCAAAACTATCTTGGAATCATTATGCCACTTAGAATTTGATCTAAGAAAATAATAAGCTTTGAAACTAGTAAAACTTCAGGTCACAAATTTTAGAAATCTCGCTCCTGATATTATTTCATTCAATGAAAATATCAATTGTATCTTAGGTGAGAATGGAAATGGAAAGACTAATATTCTTGAAGCTTTACATGTTCTTGTAACAAGAAAATCATTTCGTAAAAACACGACTTTTCCACAGCTGTTAAGTATTGATGGGGATAACCCTGAAATATTATTTTCATCACTATTTGACCAAGAAGGTGATAACGTAACTTTTTCGGGAAAGATGAATCCTATGGGTTCTAGCTGGGCACTTAATGGCCAAAATACGAAGAAGAAATTAGAAGCGAAGTTAGTTTTCATTAATCCATTTGATTCTTACTCTTTTTCAAATATTCCAAGCTTTAGAAGAAAGTGGTTTGATGACCATTTATCACTTTTAAGTCGTGACTATAAAAAGGTATTAAATCAGTACAATTCTGCATTGAAATTTCGCAATATTCTTTTATCGAAGAAACCATCACAATTTAGAGAGCAATTACAAGTTATTGACCGTCAGATGGCCGATTATGCTTATGAATTAGTGGCCATGAGAAATCAATTTGTTGCTGAACTTATTCCACATTGTGAAAAAACTTATCGCGATATCTTCTCTGAAGAACATTCTCTAAAAATCGAAGTGGATTCACGCTTTCATGGTTATTCACCAGAAATGATTTTTGATTATATGCAACAACGTCTCGAAAAAGACCTCGTTGTAGGGCATACGACTTACCAAGTTCATAAAGATGACTATGTGCTTCTTTTTGATGGTATGAATGCTTATGAATTTTGTTCTTTAGGCCAACAAAAAATGTCTTATTTGAGCCTCATATTTGCCTATATAGAGCTATTTAGGTATAACTTATACACCTATCCAATTGTACTTATCGACGATGTCTCAGGGGAATTAGACAAAGCGAGATGGGGTAGGCTTGTAAATTTTTTGGAACAACGAGAGTTCCAAGTGCTAATCACAACGGCAAACGAAAAATTTAAGGAAGAATTAGAAAAAATTGAAGGGGCCAATAAGATTTATATCTCAAATGGTTCTATCAAATAATCCTTCTTCCTAATAAATATTTTATTTAAAACAACACACACTGGAAGAGAGGTTCCTTTTGGAAAATCAAGAAAATCAAGCAGGAAGTATTGGTAAGGTTTCTCAAGAATATGGCGCTAGCCAAATTAGCGTTCTTGAAGGACTTGAAGCGGTTAGAAAAAGACCGGGGATGTATATTGGGGATACATCAACACGTGGATTACACCACTGTGTTTACGAAATCGTTGATAACTCAGTTGATGAAGCCTTAGCAGGTTTTTGTACAGAGATTAAAGTCATTATACACGTTGATAACTCTGTTACAGTTATCGATGATGGACGTGGAGTTCCAGTTGATATGCACCCTAAAGAAGGTGTATCAGCAGCAGAACTAGTTTATACAAAACTACACGCAGGTGGAAAATTCAATGAAGAGGGTGGAGCTTATAAAGTTTCAGGTGGTCTTCACGGAGTTGGTGCCGCTGTTGTAAATGCCCTTTCTAAATGGGTAAAAGTTGAAGTTAAAAAACATGGAAAGATTCACCAAGTTGAATTTGCACATGGTGTGGCCAAGGCTCCTCTAAAAGCTGTTGGTGAATTAGAAGATAAAAATCAAACAGGTACATCGGTAACTTTCAAACCAGATAATGAAATTTTTGAAGTACATGAATTTAATTATGACACTTTAACAAATCGTTTCAGAGAAATGGCCTTCCTTAATAAAGGTCTTAAGATTATTGTTAAAGACGAAAGAACTGATAAGAATGAAACTTTCCATTATGAAGGTGGACTTGTTGAATTCGTACAATATTTAAACCGCGCCAAAACAATTGTTCACAAGGATCCAATTTATATCGTTGAATCTCGTGAAGATTATGAAGTTGAGATTGCCATGCAATGGACTGATTCTTACTCAGAAGTTTTATCAGGTTATGCCAATGCAATTACAACTCCAGGTGGTGGAACACATATCTCTGGATTTAAAACAGCACTTACTCGTGTCGTAAATGCCTATGCAAAAGATAATAATCTTCTTAAAGGAATTAAAGCGAATCTAACTGGAGACGATATGAGAGAAGGTCTTACGGCCATTATCTCTGTTAAGCTTCCAGAGCTTCAGTTCGAAGGTCAGACAAAAGATAAGCTTGGTAACTCTGAAGTTGAAGGGATTGTTAACTCACTAGTAGGTGATGCTCTTAAGAGATATCTTGAAGAGAATCCACAAACAGCAAAAACGATTATTAGAAAATCAGTTGATGCAGCAGCAGCTCGTGAAGCAGCAAGACGTGCAAGAGAGCTTACAAGAAGAAAGTCTGTACTTGATATGGGTGGTCTTCCAGGTAAGATGGCAGACTGTCAGGAAAAAGATCCAGCTCTTTCTGAAATCTATATTGTAGAGGGTGACTCTGCCGGTGGTTCTGCCAAGCAGGGCCGTGATAGAAAATATCAAGCAGTACTTCCACTTAAAGGAAAGATTCTAAACGTTGAAAAAGCACGTTATGACAAAATGCTTGGTAATGCTGAAATTAAAATGATGGTTCAAGCAATGGGGACTGGGATTGGAAAAGGAAACTTTGATATCTCAAAACTTCGATACCACAAACTTGTTATCATGACCGATGCCGATGTCGATGGTTCACACATTAGGACTCTTATTCTTACGCTTCTGTATCGTCAGTTCCCTGAACTGATTGAGCAGGGTTATGTTTATATCGCTCAACCTCCTTTATATAAGTACAAGAAAGGAAAGAAAGAAATTTATCTAAAAGATGAAAAAGCTCTTGAAGTATTCTTAATTGCCAACGCAATTGATGGTACGTCAGTTAATTTTAATGGTGAAATGGTTGATGAAGAAACAGCTAAGAGTTTAATTAATAAGTTTTCTCAATATGATAAAACTTTAAATTCTTACGATATTCATTTTGATACTCACTTACTTCGTCACATGATTGAAGAAGTTGAAATGAATGCAGCTGTTTTAAAAGATCGCTCAAAACTTGAAGCGGCCATTGAACAGTTAAATGCTCACTTCAAGTCAAAAGAATCAGAAACTTTAAGAACTTATGAATTTGCAATTGAAGAAGATAAGGAACACGAAACTAATTTCCTTAGAATCAATGTGAAGACAACAGCTCGTACGAAGAAATTTAAACTAAATTCGTACTTTCTAGATTCTCCAGAATATGCCGACCTTGTAAATCTATATGATGGTATTAAAAAATACCAAGTAGGGAAGTTTATCGTTAAAGGTGAAAAAGGTGAGGCGCAAGAATTTAGCTCACTACGTGAATTTGCCAAGTATATTATCGATGATGCTAAATCTGGTGCTTATATCCAACGTTACAAGGGTCTTGGTGAAATGAACCCTGAGCAACTTTGGGAAACAACAATGAATCCAGAAAATAGAACTCTTCTTCAAGTTAAGATTGAAGATTCAATTGAAGCTGATTCAGTATTCTCTGTTCTTATGGGTGACCAAGTAGAACCAAGAAGACAATTTGTTGAAGAGAATGCACTTAACGTAAGAAACCTGGACGTATAGGGATAATTTATGACTGATGAAACAAATACAATAGATAATGGTGACGGTGGAAATCATAACCACGGAAATATTCAAACAATTGGTATTCGCGATGAAATGAAATCATGTTACCTCGATTACGCAATGTCGGTAATCGTAGGTCGTGCATTACCAGACGTACGTGATGGACTTAAGCCAGTTCACCGTCGTTGTCTTTATGCCATGAACTCTCTTGGTAACTACCACAATAAGCCTTTCTTGAAGTCGGCACGTGTTGTTGGTGACGTTATTGGTAAGTACCACCCACACGGTGACTCTGCCGTTTATAATGCGATTGTTCGTCTTGCTCAGGATTTCTCAATGAGATATCCACTTGTTGATGGACAAGGGAACTTTGGTTCGATCGATGGTGATAACGCTGCGGCCATGAGGTACACAGAAATTAGAATGAAGAAGCTTACTGAAGAAATGCTTCGAGACCTCGATAAAGAAACTGTTGACTGGCAACCGAACTATGATGACTCATTAAAAGAGCCAACTGTTCTTCCAACTAAAATTCCTACGTTACTAGTTAACGGTTCATCTGGGATTGCGGTTGGTATGGCAACAAATATCCCTCCACATAATTTAACTGAAGTTATGACGGCACTAACAATGTTAGTTGATAACCGTGCCATGACGATTGATGAAATTATGCAAGTTATTCCGGGTCCTGATTTCCCAACAGCGGGAACAATTCACGGAACAGAGGGGATTCGCTCAGCTTACAAGACTGGTAAAGGTGTTGTGCAAATGCGAGCGAAAATGGATGTTGAGACTCATGGTAAGAAACAAGATCGTGAAAGAATTGTAATTACTGAACTTCCATATCAAGTTAACAAGGCCAAGCTAATTGAAAAAATTGCTGAACTTGTAAACTCTAAATCACTTGTTGGTATTTCAGATCTTCGTGATGAGTCTTCAAGAGAAGGGATTCGTGTTGTAATCGATCTTAAAAAAGGTGAGATCGCAACAGTAATCATGAATAAGCTTTATAAGCAGACTGCACTTCAGTCTTCTTTTGGTATTATCTTCTTATCAATTGTTAACTCATCTCCAAAAGTTCTAAATATTAAAGAACAACTTGAGTGTTTCATTGATCACAGACGTGAAATTATTATTCGTCGTACGGTTTACGAACTTAAGAAAGCGCGTGAAAGAGCACATATCTTAGAAGGTTTAAAAGTAGCTGTTGAGAATATCGATGAAGTCGTTGAGATGATCAAGAAGTCTGATGGGCCTCACGATGCTCGTGTTAAATTAATGAGTAATTTCTCATTAAGTGAAATTCAAGCACAAGCAATTCTTGATATGAGACTTCAGCGTCTAACTGGTCTTGAAAGAGATAAGATCATTGCAGACTATGAAGCAATTATGAAAGAGATTGCACGTTTAGAAGGAATCCTTGGTTCTGAAGATCTAATTCGTGGAATTATTAAAGATGAATTCTCAGAAATCATCGAAAAATATGGTGATGAAAGAAGAACTGAAATTGTCGCTAAAGCAGATGAAATTCAAATTGAAGATCTAGTTGCTAAAGAAGAGATGATTGTAACAATCACTCACAAAGGTTATGTTAAGCGTATGCCACTTGACACTTACAAAGCGCAAAAGCGTGGTGGTAAAGGTGTTAAGGGTGCTGCTAACGAAGATGATTTCTTCACAAATATCTTCACTGCCAATACGCATGATAAGCTTCTATTCTTCACATCTCGTGGTCAGGTCTTCTCTAAGAAAGTTTACGAAATGCCAGAAGGAACTAGAACTTCAAAAGGTCGTAATATTGCTAACCTAATTCAGATTCCAAATGGAGATCGCGTAACAGAAATCATCTGTGTGCCACACGATATGGATATGAATGAAAAGTACCTAATCTTTGCGACAAATAAAGGTCTTGTTAAGAAGACAGCACTTGAAGAATATTCAAATGTTAAGCAATCAGGTTTAATTGCAATTAAACTTCAAGATGGTGACCATATCGTAAACGTAAGAATCAATGATGGATCAAAAGATATCCTTCTATGTTCTTCAGCTGGTAAGATCATCCGTTTTGATACTAATGATGCAAGACCAATGGGACGTGTTTCTCAAGGTGTAAAAGGTATCAATATCAACACTGATGAAGAAAAAATCATCGGTATGGAATTAATTGACGATAATATGGAAATTCTATCTGTTACTGAGCACGGGTACGGTAAGCGTACTGAATCTTCTCAGTATAGAAAGCAGACACGTGGTGGGAAAGGTATTCTTGCCATGAGACTTACTGAGAAGAATGGTGAGATCGTCCAAATTAAGCCAGTAACTGAAAAAGATGACTTAATGATCATTACAGATCGTGGCCAGGTTGTTCGTACTAAGGTTAGTGGAGTTTCACTAATGGGTCGTGCAACTCAAGGTGTACGATTAATCAAACCTAAAGATGGTGAGAAGGTTGTTTCAATCGCAAAGATTGTAGAGCCTGAAGATGATGGTATTGAAGACTCAACAGAAGAATAAATTCATAAACTTTAAGGCCGGCCTAGTGCTGGCCTTTTTGGTCTTTGTGCTCTTCGGACTTACTGGTTGTGACTTTACTCCTCGAATTCACAAAGATATTCTCATTGCGCAAAATCATATCTCAAATCAAGAATATGCTATGGCCGTACGCCAGTATCACAAGATTTTAGAGATGGCGCCTAATGATGAAATCAAAATTAAAATCAATTACCAAATTGCTGAGCTCTATGCAGTTTCACTTGGTCAATATACGAAGGGTATCGCCTTCTATGAGAAAATCTCCAAACTTACGACTGATCCAGTTTGGCTTGTAAAAACACAAGAGCGCATCGGAGAGATCGCTTTTCTCTATATTAATGACTACAACAAAGCTTCTGAAGTTTATAAGCGACTTGTGAATTTTAGGCCGAAACTTTCAAATCACGATATGTATGAGTATCGTCTTGCTATTTCTTATATTAAGCAAAAGAAATACGACGATGCCACACGCCACTTAGTTTCCATGCACAATAATGGAAACCATAAGTACTTTGTTGATAGCTTCTTTCAGTCTGGAATCATGTACTTTGAATCACAGGATTGGAACCGAGCTGTTCAATATTTTCGTGAGTATATCAAACGTGAAGATCGTCGTGATCTAAAGGTTCGCGCAATTTTTCTCATGGCAAATTGTTATGAAACTTTAGAAAAATTAAATACCGCTTATGATCTTTACTATTCTATTCTAGGTGAATATCCAAATAACAAAGTCATTCAAGATAGACTCAATAGTGTCTTTGAAAGACGTGTCGCTAGGAAGCGCTAATGGCCTTATTTGACCCGAAATGGATTAAGCCCATGGCACTTGCTATGTCACTTCCATCAACTGCTCTCATCGTAGCATGGGGACTCTGGTCACTTGTAAAGGCCGGTCACCTTTCGCAAGGTTGGGCGATCTTTCTCCTCTTGGCGGCTATTGGAAATATCTTAATTTCCATGGTGATCTTTGCTCTTAAAAAGAAGAAGTAGACTTCGTCTTTTCAGGCACAAACATCATTGCGTATAAGACAAAGATAATCGAGCAGACCGGGCCTATGTAGAGTGGGGTGTCGGTCATTGTTATTCCTAAATAAGTTGCAAACCCTGGAAGGGCGAATAAAAAATGATCCTTATATGATGTCAGGTATGTAAACCCCCATGCCCCAAAGAAGAGAAGATAAGTAATTCCCCCAAAGATTCCAGTCATAGCCAAGGCATCAATAAATTGATTATGAGAGTGATTGGCACAAAAGCGTGGTTTAATATCAAGCTCTTCTTGGATCGCTTTACATTCGTCTTGAAAAACACGGACTCCATAACCAAAAATAGGCTTCTTCTCAAACATACCAAGACCAGTTTTGAAAAGTGATACTCTGAACAAGTCAGACTCCTTAGCTTCAAAACGGTAGATCCCTAAGTCAATTTGATTAACTACGATATATGCCAGGGAGCTAGCTGAGATAATTCCAATAATAAAAGCTGTGTAGAAAATCTTCTTATGTGTGTAGTAAATAAGAAAAGGAATACCTGCTAAGAACCCTAAAATGGCTCCTCTTGTATATGAATAGTAGAGGCCAATAAGATTAATTACCAAGGTAATCACTAACAATTTAATATCAACATATTCTCTGAACTTCTTATAGTGGAGAATAGCTGCAAGAGTCATGGAACATATAATTGCAATAGGATATGAGTAATACATGGCTCCACCCATTAATGCACCTTGATTTCGTGGGTATGTATCAACTTGAAATTTAATAATATTATAATGGAAAAGTATTTGGATAATACCTACGAAAGAACTTATAGCACTTAAAACTAGGAACCAAAATATGATTCGCTTGATCCATACTTTGCTAAGTTTTGGTCCATATTGATATATGGAAGCAACAAATAGAAATGGAATAATATAGTATTTGAGTTTTGAATAGGTTCCTTGACCTGTGTACAAATTTGAAAGAACCATTGAGCTAAGTAGTAAAAGAAAGAAAGCTTGTTTTTTATTGAATGTAATTCTGTACGAGTTCTTACAAGTAACAAATGCTAAGATTAAGAATAGAACAAGGCCAATGGCGGTAAAGGCCTTATAGAAAATAGTTAGAGTTAAATAAAAAAATAAGGCCCAAGCTAATAAATTAACTCGTCTTGATTCTGTCATGAGTATTCCTGTCTAAAAAAATATGAATTCAGAAGAAAGTATAGTAATTATTCGATTATGTTTAAAGATTTAACTAAGAGAATAAATTTCATTCGTTTTTTCTCGCTTTCGATTCCGATGGCCCTGGTATGCCTTTATTTATTGAATCCAGGTAAAGAATGGATGGCGTTCAGCGTTATTTATGTGGCCTCTGTTATTTACTTAATTATGTTCTCTGAAGCTGTAAACGAGCTGATAAAGCCACATCGCGTCGACGGCTATAAAGCCAATGGTAAGAAACTAGGATTTTTATTTATAGGCAAGCTCGTAATTTTAATTGCAGCTCTATTATTTGGTGTACAAATACTTCAAAGTAAGATAATTATACCGGTAATAAATTATTTCATGCATATTTTTGTGCTGGGCGCCAGCATGAGAAAACAATAGGAAAGATTACTATTATGAAAAAAATAGCACTTCTTTTAGCAACTCTTATTTCAGCAAATACATACGCAGCAGGTGGTTTCCTTTGGTTAGGTGAACTTTCACACGTTTTCCATCTACCATATGTTGACCATATCTTTACTAAGTCTTTAGTTGCGATCATCATTCTTGTAGTAGCGCTTCTTTATAGACTTCGCGTATCTAAAATGAAGTTAGAAGATACAGTTGTACCAGATAGAGGAATTACTCTTAGAAATATCGTTGAGATGTATGGATCATTTATCTACACTCAATGTCGTGCAGTTATTGGTGAAGAAGATGCACCAAAGTACTTCAAATTTATTTCATTCCTATTTATTACAATTTTCCTAGCAAACGTTATTGGTCTTATTCCAGGTTTCTTACCTCCAACAGAGTATATCAATACGACTCTTGCTCTTGGTGTTCTTTCTTTTGTTTACTACAACATTAAAGGTTGTAAAGAGCTTGGAACAATGAACTACCTAGCGCACTTTGCAGGTCCTCTTTGGTATATGGCAATCTTAATTTTCCCAATTGAGATTCTTTCAAACTTTATTCGTCCACTATCTCTAGCACTACGTCTTAGAGGTAACATGATGGGTGACCACCACGTACTTACAACATTCCTTAACCTTGAAATTCTTGGTGTGAACGTTGGTATGTTTGGTGCTGCAATTCCATTCTACTTACTTGGACTTTTAGTTTGTTTCATCCAAGCTTACGTATTTACAATGCTATCAATGGTTTATATTAGCTTAGCAACTGCTCACCACGATCATGATGAGCACCACGCGCACTAATTAAACTAAACTTTATAATTAACTGTTACTTGATCAAAGTAACTAACGTTTTAGGAGACTATTATGGAAAACACTCAAGCAATTAAGTACATCGCGTATTTCTTAGCAATGGCTATCGCTGCATACGGTGGTACTGCTGC
>JBLWTJ010000004.1:0-164604 GCA_048270185.1 Bacteriovoracaceae bacterium | reverse complement strand
AGAAGCTATCGCAAGACACCCATCTGCTGCTGACAAGATTCAAACACCAATGATCCTTGGTCTTGCACTTATGGAATCACTTGTAATTTTCGTACTTATCTCAGTATTCCTTGCTGGTTAATTCGAAAATCAAAATTTGATTTTAATGAGAGGCTCCTTTTGGGAGCCTTTTTTTTTGAAGGCGGCATTTAGTAATATGCTAAATGAAGCCGAACAACCCTGTACGACCGAGCACGATGCGAGGGAGGGAGGGTGCTTTGCAGATAGAATTTCTATCTCACATAAGCTAAAATTTCCAAATGTACACTTTAGAAAACAACCAACTTCGTATTCAAGTATCAACTCTTGGTGCTGAACTCAAAAGTCTCTTTTCAAAAACAAAGAATAAAGAATACCTCTGGCAGGCCGATCCTAGATGGTGGGGAAGATCCGCTCCTCATTTATTTCCGCGAATTGGTTATGAAACAAATGAGTATATTAAAGACAATGATATTATTAAACACGGCTATGCTCGTGATAGTGAGTTTAAGCTCTTAAAAAAGTCAGAGCATGAACTTATTTTTGAGTTAGCTAATGAGCTTCAAGTTGTCTATAGAATCTTTGATGCCTCATTAGAAATTGAATACAAAGTCTTTGCTGATTTCCCTTTTATGATTGGTGGCCATCCAGCTTTTAATATTGATGAGCTGCCAATTGAGATAAGGCTTAAAAACAAGGAATGTTACAAGTTGAAAGACGGCGTTATCGATCGTAACAAAACTTACCAACTCAGTAGTGAAGTATTTACTGTTGATAAAAAGACATTTGAAGATGACGCATATGTATTTATAAATGATTATGAGCTTAATCAGGTTATGCTTGGGTGTGATCTTACAATGGCTTATGATAGTGAGCTACTTGGAGTTTGGTCTCCGCCTGGTGCGCCATTTGTGTGTCTGGAGCCGTGGTGGATTGTAAAAACTAACTATAAGATATTTTTATATAAGATTAAATTACATGGCTAGAAATTTAATCATATAAAACAATTACTTTTGAAATATGAAAAGCCCACATCCAAATTCACAATTATTTGTTATAGAAAAATCGTTGTCTTGAATTATTTTAGAACCATTGTCATCAATTAATGAGTATGACTTCAGCGTTAGTTCAGAGAATGCATTCACGATAGTTTTAGGGTCAAATACACGATGAGCATCAAAGTATAATTGTTCTTTTCCACATGGAGTACTCAAATATAATTTTCCACCTTTTGCTAGTACACGTGATAGCTCTTTTGCAGCATCTAGATAACCGTTAGGGTTTAGTGGATCACCGTATCGCCCTAGACCTATATGTTCTATAACGTGTAGAGAAGAAACACTTTCAAGGGAATTATCTTGAAAAGGAAGTTCTGTAATCGATCCTTGTATAAAGTTAATATTCTTTATATCTACATCTAGTGGTCTGATATCTATAAAGTTAATTTCTCTAAAGCTTGCTACATTTGATACAAAGCCATCAACTCTCGAACCAACATCATAGTGTTTATTTGGTTTTTCATTATATAGTAATTGAGCATAATACAGGTCTTGAAGGAAATAATGTCCTTTTGTCGACCCTGCTTGCATAGTTCTGTCTGATAAAATAGGGTACAGACTAGTAAATGAAATTTTAAATTGTTTGGTATTATTATTCAATGAATAGCTAATAAGATTTTTAATAAATAACGGAATATTGACTATTCTCAAAATTATTTGAATTGGAGAAATTGCAAGGCTTGTGTTTAATATTCTATCAAGTTTTAGTATTATTTTTTTCATTATAAATTCTCTCTATTGTAAATTTTAATTTCCATGATGATATATTTTAAAATTTAATGAAGTATAGCTATTAATAAAGTAAAAAGTCTATATTGTTACATTCAAATACTTCTTACTCATTCGATTGAAAGTTATAAGATTGAAAAATGTATATAGAACGATAAACATTGCTGGAATAATAATCTTACCTGTAATTTGATTCAGTATTATTGCAGCAATAATACACCCACAATTAATTGCAAATAAAACAAGAGCAGCTTGAATATGACTTAATCCCCTTTTCAGTAGGATATGGTGTAAATGATTCTGATCAGGTGTGAAGGGACTTTGTCTCTTCATAATTCGCAAAAACATCACTCTAAGTGTATCGAGAAGTGGAATGAATACGACAGCAATTGCAATCGAAGGAGCTGACCTAAAGGAGAAAGCTAAATTTACTTCTTTGTGATTGAGATTAATGAACCTTATTAATAGATATGAAATAGTTAGACCTATTAATAGTGAACCAGTATCACCCATGAATATTTTTGCTGGAGTCTTATTAAATTTTAAGAAAGCTAGTAAAGAACCTATTAAAGATAGTGTTATACCTGATTCTACTTTAAACCCATTAATACCAAACCAAGAGGCTAGAAAAAGACAAGATGAGATTGATATCAATCCTGCAAGCCAATTGATACCGTCTATTAGGTTGAAGGCATTAATTAATCCTACGAAAGTAAGTGTAGTAAAAATATTGGCTTCGACCTCACTTAAGGAGCCAATACCTAATACATTGTAAAAGTCATCTATCTTGACACCAGAATAGAAAATAATGATTTGTGCACAAATTATCTGAACGAGTAGTTTTTTTCTAGCTGAAAGTACGAATATATCATCCTTCAAACCTAGGAAAAAAATGATAAACTGAGTCACTAACAAATACTGAATACTTGAGAAACTTTCATTTGGTGTAAAGAATAAGCTTGAGAAGCATATCCCCATAAACAATGCAATTCCACCTAATGAAGGTACAGGTGTTTTGTGGCTAGTACGGTGATTTGCTTGTGCATATAGTTGAGTCGATTCAGCAAATTTGATTAAAATTGGTATTGTTATATATGTGATAACAAATGATGCGATTAAATATAAAATTGATGTTATAATCATAATAAATATTTATAACAATATTTTATATAACTAACAATTATCTAATGTTACTTTTATATTAATATTACTTACTATTAGAGTATAGGTATCATATGCGTAATATATTAATTACAGGGGGAGCTGGATTTATAGGCTCTAACTTTATTGTTCACATTTTAGAGAAATATCCAGAGTATAACATCATTAATTTTGATCTTCTTACATATGCAGGTAATGAAGATAACTTAGAAGAAGTACTAAACCACCCTAATTATATTTTTGAAAAAGGTGATATATCTTGTCGTGACACTGTGAGTAATATATTCCTAAAGTATAAAATAACTGATGTGATAAACTTTGCAGCAGAATCTCATGTTGATAATTCAATTAGTGGCCCTGAAGCTTTTGTTAAGACAAATGTAAATGGTACTTTCATTTTATTAGATGTTGCTAGAAATTTTTGGCAAGATTCTCCGTTTAAATATAAGAATGAATTCTCAAATTCAAGATTTATACATATTTCTACTGATGAAGTTTACGGTACCCTTGGAGAAGAAGGTCTTTTTACAGAGACAACTCCATATGCACCAAATTCTCCTTATTCTGCAAGTAAGGCATCTTCAGATATGCTAGTAAGATCATACTTTCATACATATGGCCTAAATGTTATTACGACAAATTGTTCAAATAATTATGGCCCTAAACAACATGACGAGAAATTAATACCTACCATTATTAGAAATGCACTAGCTGGAAATAAAATACCTATATATGGTGATGGAAAAAATATTAGAGATTGGTTATACGTTTCAGACCACTGTATAGGTATTCTTAAAGCTTTTCATCAAGGACTCGCTGGTGAAACATATAATATTGGCGGTAAGAACGAACGTACAAATAATCAGATTGCAGACACAATATGTCGAATCCTTGATGATAAACTTCCATTGAAAAGTGGAAGTTATTCAGACTTAATTTCTTATGTTGAAGATAGACATGGTCATGATAGAAGATATGCCATTGATGCTTCCAAAATAGAAAATGATTTAGGATGGAAGGCTGAAGAAAATTTTGATTCTGGTATTATTAAAACAATTGATTGGTATATTAAAAAATATAATTAAAGGTAAGAAATGAAAGGAATTGTATTAGCTGGTGGTAATGGAACAAGACTTCACCCTGTTACTCTAGGTGTAAGCAAGCAGCTGTTATCTGTTTATGATAAACCGATGATTTATTATCCTCTATCGGTTCTTATGTTAGCGGGCATTCGAGAGATCTTAATTATTTCAACTCCTCGTGATATTCCTTTAATAAAAGGATTATTAGGTGATGGTAGTCAGTTTGGTATTGAGATTGAATATAAAGTTCAAGATGAGCCTAAAGGTATTGCCGAAGCATTTATCCTTGGTGAAGAATTCATTGGTGACTCTTCAGTTTCTTTAATTCTTGGTGATAATATTTTTTATGGTCAAGGTTTTGCTAATACTCTGAGAGCAGCTAGTAACATAACTGATGGTGGTGTGATTTACGGTTATCCTGTAAAGGACCCAGAAAGATTTGGAGTTGTTGAATTCGATAAGAATTTTGAAGTATTATCTATTGAAGAAAAACCGTCATCTCCAAAATCGAATTATGCAGTGACCGGTTTGTATTTTTATGATAATGAAGTTGTCTCTATAGCGAAAAATTTATCTCCTTCACATCGAGGTGAGTTAGAGATCACTGATATCAATGTAGAGTATATGAAACGTGGAAAATTAAAACTCCAACCTCTTGGTCGTGGCTTTAGCTGGATTGATATGGGAACTCACGAATCTTTAATTAAAGCATCACAATATGTTCATATGATCGAAGATGTTCAAGGTCTTAAAATTGCTTGTCTCGAGGAAATATCATTTAATAATGGATGGCTCAATAAAGATGGATTGGAAAAGCAATTTAAGTTACAAGAAAAATCAAGCTATGGTGAATATTTAAAGTTATTAATTTCGAGAGCAAATAAGTGAAAATTCCATTTAACAAATCAACAGTAGTTGGGAATGAGTTAGAATATATTAAAGATGCCATCGATCGTGCACATCTATCGGGTAATGGTTATTATTCAAAAAAATGCGTTAACTTTTTTCAAGAAAAATATGGATTTGGTAAGTGTTTACTTACAACATCATGTACAGATGCGCTTGAAATGTCTGCTGTACTATTAGATTTAAAGCCAGGAGATGAGGTAATTGTGCCGGCTTTCACATTTGTATCAACAGCTAATGCTTATACTCTTCATGGAGGAAAAGTTGTTTTTGCAGATTCAAAAGATAATAATCCTAATATATGTCCAAAATCAATTAGAAGTAAGATAACAAAAAATACGCGTGCAATTTGTATTGTCCATTATGCAGGATATGCGTGTGATATGGATGAAATTCTAGAAATTTGTAAAGAGTATAATCTCGTATTAATTGAAGATGCTGCTCAGGCTATTGATTCATATTATAAAGGAAAAGCTTTAGGTAGCTTTGGTGATTTTGCAACATTCTCATTTCATGAAACAAAAAATATAAGTAGTGGTGAAGGTGGAATGCTTGTCGTTAACAACTCAAAATTTTATGATCGATCTGAAATCATTTGGGAAAAAGGGACAAATAGAGCTGCATTTAAAAGAGGTGACGTTCAAAAATACGAATGTGTTGATGTTGGAGCATCTTACTTACTTTCCGAATTGAATGCTGCTTATCTCTGGGGTCAGATCGAAAAATTAGATTTGATTACTGCAAAGAGAAAAGATATTTGGAACAGATATTATATTGAACTTTCAAATGAAGCTCTGTTTCAGTTACCTGAAATAGAAGATGGAAAAGTTTATAACGGGCATTTGTTTTACGTTACGATTGATTCAAACAAGAGAAGTGAATTAATAAATGAACTTACAGAGAAGGGGATTTCCGCTTCTTTCCATTATTTGTCTTTAGAAAGTAGTCCTTATTATAATGCAGGGAAATCATGTAGAAATGCTTTACGATTCGAAAAAGAAATTCTTAGGCTACCTATTTATTTTTCTATGAATGAATCAGAAGTTCTGTACATAATTAGTAATATAATAAAATAGTTATCAAAGTTTAATTACATCTTTATAATAAATAATATTTGGACTAATTGTTTCTCCAGGTAGCCAAACTTTCGGCATTATTACTATCTTATTTGGATTTTCATTTAGCCAAGATCCCCACCATGAAAATGAGCTATTTGCAGTAATGTTATGTTTACAATTTTTCATCAATTCAATATCGAAGAATCCTTCGTTACCTTTGTTGAAGTCGATGTAGTGTGCATTCTCTAGTTTTAGATTTTCTTGTACCCAGGTTGGATCATCTGAAAAAATATAGAACGTTGGGTTAGTAACTCTGTTTTTTATTAGATCAATTGCATTGTGATAGTATGAAAGATCTAATGAGTTATCGACTGGTCCTGTAACATAGTCACCTCTTCTTATGTGGAGTGAGACAGAATCAGAATCACTTTTAATCGTATTAAGCATATTCAAATTATTAGTATTTAAAGTTACCTTTAGTGAAAATTCAATTAAGAGTTGATCTCTAATCTCTTTAAAATAATCTTCAGATTGCCAGTAGCCTTTTAAATAGTAACATTTACGTTTTAGAGGCAAATTTCTAAAGTTAGGCCAATCCTCAAATAGTATATTATTATAATCAAATTGCTTACCTGTAATCTTCCTTATTGCCTTATGAATAAATTTAGAGATACTTTTTACAGGGCCCCTTTGAAAGACATCTAAATTGTCTGATTCAATACGAGGACTTGTTATATTAAAACTATCTAACTGATAATTTCTTAATTCATATTTATCAAATGCACTATAATCGATTAAGTGCTTTGCGTTAATTTTCTTGGAATATGCAAGTCCACATGCATATTGAAACATTTGGTTACCCAAGCCTCCTAGTATTTCTGACACAATATAAATTTCTGAACTCATTGAATTTCCAAAGCTTAAATATCTTAATACAATTACAAGATCTATAATTTTAAAGTATATTATTATAACTGATTTTGCTCTTTTGTATAAGGATTGGTAAAAATAAAATCAAATTAATAAGGATATTTAATGAATAAAGTTGCATTGATAACTGGAGTAACTGGGCAAGATGGTGCTTATCTCGCAGAGCTTTTATTGTCTAAAGGTTATGAGGTACATGGAATTAAAAGACGTTCGTCATTATTTAATACTGATAGGATTGATCATTTATATCAAGATCCACATGAGAATAATGTAAACCTAAAGCTGCACTTTGGTGACTTATCGGATACTTCGAATTTGATAAGAATCATACAGGAAGTACAGCCTGATGAGATTTATAACTTGGGAGCAATGAGTCATGTGCGTGTATCTTTTGATACGCCTGAATATACTGCAAATGTTGATGGTATTGGTACTTTAAGATTACTAGAAGCGATCAGGATTCTAGGGATGGAGAAGAAGACAAAAATTTATCAAGCATCTACTAGTGAGTTATATGGATTAGTCCAAGAAACACCTCAAAAAGAAACTACTCCTTTTTATCCTCGATCACCTTATGCATGTGCAAAAATGTACGCCTACTGGATTACAGTAAATTATAGAGAAGCATATGGCCTTTACGCTTGTAACGGAATTTTATTCAATCATGAATCACCGTTAAGAGGAGAAACTTTTGTAACAAGAAAAATTACTAGAGCTGTCTCTCGTATTGCTTTAGGGTTACAAGATAAAGTTTATATGGGAAATCTTGATTCAAAAAGAGACTGGGGCCATGCTAAGGATTACGTGGAAGCAATGTGGCTGATGTTACAGCAGAAAACCCCTGAAGACTTTGTTATTGCTACTGGTGTAACAACTTCTATTCGTGATTTTATTATAAAAGCCTTTATGTTTGTTGGTATTGAGTTAGAGTTCTCAGGTTCGGGAGTGAATGAAGTAGCTAAAGTTAAGAAATGTAATAATCCAAAGTATCAAGTAGAGATTGGTAAAGTAGTGATTGGCATTGATGAAAGATATTTTAGACCAACAGAGGTAGATTTACTTTTAGGTGATCCTACTAAGGCTCATGAGAAATTAAATTGGAAACCAAAACACAACTTAAATTCATTAATTGATGATATGATGACTTCTGATTTAACTATTTTTGAAAAAGATAAGTATTTGAAGGACGGTGGTCATAAGGTTTTAAATTATCATGAATAAGTCAGATGTTATTTTAGTATTAGGTTCAAGAGGGTTGGTAGGGTCAGCCTTAGTAAGAGAGTTAGAGAGGCAGGGTTTCGAAAATATTTTAAGGCCAGTAAGAGAAGAGGTAGATCTACTATTGCAATCTGATACTTTAGAATACTTTCAGTTAAATAAGCCCAAATATGTTTTTTTAGCTGCTGCGAAAGTTGGTGGGATTCACGCAAATAATACTTATCGAGCCGATTTTATTTTTGAAAATCTAACAATTCAACAAAATGTTTTCAACGCATGTTTTAAGACAAATGTAGAAAGATTACTCTTTTTAGGAAGTTCTTGTATCTACCCCAAAAATTGTCCACAACCAATAAGAGAAGAGTATTTATTAACAGGACCTCTTGAATCAACAAATGAACCTTATGCAATAGCTAAGATTGCTGGTCTCAAAACAGCTGAGGCATTTAAAGATCAATATGGATTGAATTACACTTCAGTGATGCCAACGAATCTTTACGGAGAAAATGATAACTTTCATATTGAGAATTCACACGTTATTCCTGGTCTAATTGCAAGAATGAAAAAAGCAATCGATAATAATGATACTGAGTTTAAAATTTGGGGTACAGGGAAACCGAGAAGAGAATTTCTTCATGTTGATGACATGGCATCTGCATGTATTCATATTATGAAATTCAAAGAAGAAGTGCCATCTCTAATAAATGTTGGTACAGGTGTCGATATTGAGATAGGTGAACTAGCTGCAATGATAGCAGGTAAGTTAGGTTTCAAGGGGGAGCTCACTTTTGATACGTCTAAGCCAGATGGTACAATGAAAAAGTTACTAGATGTTTCTAGAGTGAATTCACTTGGATGGAAGCATCAGATTGAACTTAGTGATGGTCTCGATAGGGCGATCAAGTTTTATCTTGATAAATACTAAAAGCTCAATTTTCTTTTCTTAGACAACCTATAAAAGATAATATTAGGCTTTTGCAATACCAGATAAAAAACCATTTATAAAACGGTGATTCATACTCTTTTTTAAAGCTTCTATTATATTCTTGTCTTCTATTAGATAAGTCTAGTATTGTTTGATCGGATATATTTTCATATGGTATTCTATCATTCTCTTTTAAATCTTCTATATCATCCATTAGAATATTTTCATCATAATTGTAAAGTTTTGAAATAATTGTTTGATAAGTATTCGCATAATTCTCTAATGAAGTTATATCAGCAAATTGTTTTATTTTATTAATCAAGTCTTTATATTCTTCAGGATACTTTTCAATTCCAAATATAGGGTGCTCATATAAAATTGCAATTCTATTTGTATCTATTAACTCTAGTGTACTCTTTTCGAGATGATCGAATGCTTCCTCTTTTGTGAATCCCGAAAGTTTTAAAGTAGTTAAGCTAGCGTTGTTTGTTGGTATCTGTAATGGATATTTAAGGTTATTGTATGGATATGTTGGTTTATCGAGAACGTTGAAACCAAATTCTGAAGAATATTTAAATCCTAATTTTTTTATTACGTTCTGGTAATTATTCGTATAAAAACCAAAGGGACTCACAATTGCTTTTGCAAATACTTTATATCTTCTAAGTATTATTTTTGCTGTTAGAATATTTATAAAATTATTGAGATAGTTCTTATAGGTCATATGCCTATAACTATGAATTTCGACATTTTGTTTATTTTGCTTAAGGATTTTAATCCTTGAAATACCACTGTGTTTACACCAACTGTAGATGTCAATAAACCAATGGAATGGAGTATTCGTAAATTTAGATGTACTTAATGTTGTATTAAAACTACTTGATGAAAATCCATCAGCATCAATTCTAACTGCAAATAGGTTCTTTTTTTCAATTCGAATTTTTCTTATTTTAATAGAATATGTTTCGGCTTCTTTTATTAAAAGGTGTAATAAAAACCTTCTAAGATTAGAGTAGTCAATCGTAGGGCCAATTTCACAGTAAAACTTATTAGTAAATTTTGAATAGAATGGTCTATATTTACTGTTTGAGCCAATATGTTCACTATTCAATTTCCAGGGAAATGAAATAATAGTAAGATTATTTACTTTTTTCTTTATAACACCTGAGTTTTTTATGTATTTATGGTCTTCATTTATTGAACACCCATATTGTTCTTCGGAGAAAATTTGTAATAAGTTTCTATCTATCAAAAACTTTGTTTTGAAGCTATTTGATTTATTTTCGTATTCAAAATATTCTGATTTGGAATTGGTTGCAATAATGTTTGGAAAGATATTTTTGAAACAGTAGTTGTCTGTAAAAATGATTAACTGTTTGTTGCTATATTTTTCTAAATTAAAATCTACAGGCCAGTATAGTATTCGGATATCAAGCTTAATAGCTTCGTCAATTGAATCTATGAATGTATGAGGAATAAGTTCTTGTTGTAAAAATGATGTGTAATATTTATCTTTTAAAGAATAATGGAGCCCTATTTGTATTTTCATTTAATGAACCTTATTAAAAAAGCAGGAAGATAGCGAGTTAAAGCGTATAGTCTTGGACTTGAATAGTAGTTTGAATTATTTTGATTGAAAAGAGTGGTTTTGTAAGTAGAGTTGATTAATAACTTTGCAGTATAAAGGTAATTAATAATTAAATTGTAATGGTTTATTGCTTCAATAACGAATAGTGGTAGTAATTTATTGAATCTAATATCTTTAATGCTTATTATCCTGCCGTTATCAATTTTTTCTGTTAACTCATGGATAGTAGATCCAATTTTATTTGGATTACCTGTCTTGAGTGCCCAGTACTCAGAACACAAACCTCTGAACTCTGGTAATATCCCCCCGTGTCCGTTTATCCACATTGAATCTGTTGATTCGATTAAGTGCTTTTTTAATATCCTTCCACCTAAAACAAGTATATACTTTGATTTAATACTCTCTATTTTTTTTTTAACCTTTTCATCTTTGTTGATATTTATAGTATAGATAGTATCAAAATTATAAGTTAAAGCTAATTCATCAATAACTTTATACTTATTTTTAATAAAAACCTTAAGGTTTTTAGTTTTAAATATGTAGTAAGACTTTTGTATTATACTTGGTATAATTTCTATTAAAATTGATCTCCAATTAATATTATGTTTCGTTTTTTGAATTATAACTAGTTCTAATGAATTATTTTTAGCTAATTCGTTGATTAAAAATGGCCCCATTGCTGGGAGACTAGTGGTTACTGTTAGTTTGCTTACCATTTGATATTATACCTTTTTGAAAAGCGATATTTTAGTGTTTTTAAATTACAGTTGTTCATTTCTAAATATTCTCTTGTTTGTGACTCAAGAGATAGGTATTCATTGAGTGTAGTACCAACATCGATAAATGTAACATCTTTTCTTACTCTACGTAGTTCATAACCAATTATGTTTGTTAAAGAAGATGCCGAAGAAAGTATTATGGAATTTGGCTCGATACATAATAGATTTTCAAGTATGCGTTGTTTTATTTCAGAGTAATTTGCGAAAAAATTGTCACTAACTTGAATGTGTTTTGAATTTTTTAGGAAACCAACTGGCTTAGCTCTGAAATTGGCAATTACATAAATACTTTTAAATGAGGATAATAACGGAACTATGTTATGAGTGTAAGATTGATAATTCGAATTTAAAAATAAGTCAGTGAATGTTAAAAAACCATCAAAACCTCCATTGAAGCGAATCATCATTTCACGTTCTTTAATTGAATCATTGTGCGAAGTAAGAATGCCTTTGTAATAGTTTACTTCGGAGTGCATTGCAGAATTTAGTAAGTCTGAACGTAGATCTTGATGTATGCGCGGATCAAATTTTTTAGCATCAAATTTTGGGAAAGTGTTTTTAAACGTTCTACCTCTGAATTTAGTTATTCCTCCATTAATTTCTAAGTAGTTATTTTTAAGAATTTCATTTTCCCCATCACTGAAACGTATAAATGTGAAGTGTTCCTTTAACTCAAGATGTTTTATAAATCTTTTTAAATGAACTTTTGCATCTGGTTTTCTAGGACGTTTCATCAGTGTTCACCATAGTTTTTAAAATCATCATCTAGTAAAAATTTAATATCTTTTCTTTTATTTGATTCAAATAAAAAAATTTTAAATATGTGAGAATACGTGATCAATTCTGGGCTTAGTTTAAAACATAAAACCTGATTCATATATGTTGAATTTTCACCAGTAATACTCGGTGTAGTCATATATTTATAGGATTTTTGTGTTAGACCAATAAGTTTTGAATTAAAAGAGTAGGGCACTATAGGCTTAATAAAATTAGCAAAATTATATATTGTTCTGAATATAAAACGGTTCAACTTTTTAATTGTAGATTTAAATAGATTTGGACTTGGTATAGCCATAGGCCATTCTTCTCTATCTATAAAAGATTGAACTTTTCCACCGTTTTTACATGTGTTCAATAGATAATCATAAAAGTCTTTCAGAAAATATAAATTTTTTTGATTACTGTACATCCAGCTAAAGTTATATTTTTCATCTATATGTTTAGTATAGGGTAGATATATATATTCACTTGGTAATGAACTATCCCACGTTGGAGTTAAGAATGGCTTATCTGACCAATTAATTAGGATGAGTGGTTGTTCATTATAAGTAGAGTTTAAGTTTGTAATTAAAGCTTTAAGTGAACTAGCAGTATATACTTGATTTAAGTCTACTCTTTTGTATAAAAAAGTTTGAGCGTCAATACAATCTTTGTCGAATTCATAAAGAGTGATACCTTTAAAGATAGCTTCAATCACTTCTTTATTTTGCCCTTTTTCAATTACACCTATAATTTTCGAGTTCTCATGATAATCTAAGATTGGCTTAATTTTCGAATAAACCATATACAATGACTTCTCAATCTCATTTGGAATAATTCCATAAAATGCTATAGTTATGTTTGGATTCATCTAAGTATTATCACATAATTATTTGGTTTTTGTATAGCAAGTCTTGTATAATTTGATACTTAAATGTTCTATAAAGAGGGTGCTTTCAATATGCAAAAGAGGGTCTGGGATTCAAGTTTTTTTAAGCAAAGTATTTATGAATTTAGTGGTTCATATGAAGAGTTAAGAAAATACGATAAGGCTGCTTTGGAACCAGATTCTATAATATACTTTTTTTCAGATAGACTAGCTCCAGAATTGGAAAAGTTCTTGGTTGATAAAAAGATTACATATAGTATTGAGCCCCATTGTCTTAAATTGAAACCTAACTCGATTAATGTTGAAATTTATCATCCAGTAAGGCCTATCAACGAAAAACTATATGATCTTGCGATTCAATCAAGTCTATATTCTAGATTTAGGCGATTGGGCTTATTTAGAGATGAAGATGTTGATAGCATGTATAGAAGGTGGATAGAAAAAGCTTTTGAGCATAGTAATGAGTTTTATATATCTAGTATATCTGAACAAGACGAAATAATTTCCTTGATTTTATCAAGGATTGAAGGGTGCACTGCTAATATTGATATAGTCGCAACAGATATTAAGGTGAGAGGGAAGGGACTAGGGAGAAAAGTACTACATCAAACGTTGTATTACTTATTCTCACTTGATATTAAAAAAATATTTGTTACAACACAATTGGATAATGTTGCAGCATGTTCGCTTTATGAGAGCTCAGGCTTTAAAAAATATAAATTAAAGTATATTTATCATATTAGAAAAGAGGAATTAAGTATATGAATATTGGGATTGTATCTTTAGATGATTCTGACCTAATTAATGTTGGCGGTAAGCATATACATCAAAAACTGCTCAAGAAGGGACTAGAGTCAAAGGGACATAAAGTATTTAATTTCTTCCCAAAAAAAACTTTGTATTTTTATACTATTCGAATATTCTTCGCAGTGTTAAATAAGTTTGGATTTGCCAAAGCTTATTGTTATAAGTGGACATTAGAAACTCATCGTAAGTTTCTTTCAAACCTGATTACTGATAATGATATAAGGTTGGATATTGCTTACGCGCAAGACCCTGTAGCAGCTGTTGCGATTTCAAAAGCTAATACAGATTGTAAAATAGTTATGACATTACATGGCTACCTAGCAAAAGAATCTGTCAATTATGGAAACTATAATGAAAAAGAGTCTAGAAAGGTTATTGAATATGGTTTGGTCTATGAGGAGGAAGCATTAAAGGTTGCTTCTAGTATTATAACTGTTGATACTAGCATCCAAAATTATATCATATCAGAATTCAACTATAGTGGAAATATTCGAATTCTAAAAAATGCTATAAATCCTGAAATATTCAATAATACGCCAGAAAATAAGATAGTTGAAGTTAAAAATAGACTATCGATCGGTAACGAAAAATTCGTAATTTTAATTCCCCGTCGTTTAGTAAGAAAGAATGGTGTTGATATTGCTTTAAGGGCCATGAATGAACTCGGCAAGGAAGTAAGTAGCTTTCATATGTTAATCATGGGGGATGGTCCAGAAATGGCTAATTTGAAGAACCTCTGTGATAGTCTTGATTTAAACAAATATATAAGTTTTTTAGGTAGTGTTAACTACGATGATGTTTCACTATATTATGATTTATCAGATATTGTTGTAATTCCTTCAGTAATTCGTGATGGTGTTGAAGAGGCAACTTCTTTAAGTATGCTCGAAGGGATGGCCGCCAAGAAAACTGTTGTTGTTTCAAATATTGGTGGAATGAAAGAAGTAATTCGAAATGAAAATAATGGATTTTCATTTGAGCAAGAGAATTTTATTCAATTGGCAAAAATATTATTATCAATAAAGAATTCTTCAAGAGAAACTCTGATAGAAATATCTGAAAGGGCTTATATAGATGTATGTAATCTTCATCATTATATTCGTCACACAGAAGAATACCTGAAGGAAGCCTGATGGCTCAAGAAAGAAGTCTTAAGTTTAACTATATTGTAAGAACTTTAGTTTCATTCGGAGAGATGGGATTATCTCTTCTAGTTTTTCCTTATGTTGCAAAAGTCTTAGGGCCAGAAAATTTGGGGAAATTTGATTATGTGATCGCAACTGTAACATATGTAACTTCATTATGCACATTGGGGACTGTGGAGTATGGAATTCGAGAAGTTGCTAAGTCTAAATACAATAGTGATTCTCTGAAGAAAAGTTTATCAACACTCTTTACTTTAAGAATACAGTTGTCTTTATTAGGGTTTATTCTATATGTTTCAGTTGTTTTACCTCTATTAGGTGAGTTTGATAATTATCTGTTTTGGATATCAGGGATTCTTATATTATTATCATTTTTAAATAATGTATGGGTTCTAGATGGATTGGAGGATTATACATATTTGGCCGCAATAAGAATAATCTCAAAATTTATTCTTATTGGATACTTACGTCTATTTGTTGTTAATGAGTCTGACTTATATGCATACTTATATGGTTACATTATTTCAGAAGTGATGTTTTTTTTAACAGCAACAATTAGAGCATCCTTGAAATATAAGATTTTTATTAAATTTGATAGCCTTTACAGAAGCTTCAATCTTAAATTAATAAAGACTTTACTCACTATATTTTTTTTAAATTTACTTTCATCAACAATATTAAGCTTTCCATCTCTCTTTTTAGGGAAGATGGGGTACTTTAAAGATCAGGGTTTTTACTCTGTGGCAATGCGTTTCTTTTGGATAAGTTATTATTGCATTGTTCCTATGACAGTAGTTCTATTACCTAGAAGCTATAGGAATATTGAAAGTTCAATGAAGCAATTATCGAGTAGTTTTATTATTTTAACAACACTTTCCTTTGCTGTGAGTTTTGGCTTGTTATCTGTTTCAGGCGATATTATAAACTTATTTGTTGGTAAAGAATATGAGTTTTCAATAGTTTTACTTAAGTACCTTGCATTAGTTTGTGTTATTTTTGCTTTTAATAATTTTTGGGGTATGCAAATTATTTTTGCAAAACACAAAGAATCGTTGCTTATAAAGAGTAATATTATTGTGTTCTCGTTGATGGTTACCATTGGAAGCTATTCTATTTATATATATAAATCATTGGGCGCTGTAATTGCAGTATTAATGACACAATTACTTTTATCTATTCTTTATTTTATGATTGGAAAAAAATATTTCAGACTAGATTTGACAACAATATTAGAAGTTTCAAAAGGTTTTGTTAGTTCAGTAATAATGTATACAGTAATAAGAGATATAAGTGCTGATAGTATGTTTTTACTTGCCTTGAAAATTATCTTGGGAGGAGTTTTGTTTGGTTGCGCCTTGATTATTTTAAGATTTAAAATAGTAGTAAATATATTAACAAACATCAAAGATAGGATGAAGAATGGATAATGTATTATTGGTTACTTATTTTGCTAGCAGACAAGGGTGTTGTCCTGCAGAATGGGTTGACGATAAGGTTGATGCACTAATAAAGAATAACAAAAAAGTGACATTAATTTCGACTATAACAGCTAAAAAAATTAAAAAAGATAATGTAAAACATATAAGAGTTCCGAGTTTTTCATTAAGAGATTTTCGTGAAGAGAGAAATGAAGCGATCCAAAATAACGATTTCTCAAGATTCAATTATTTCTGGTTGCCTATCGTATTTGCATTCGGTATATTTGTAGACTTACTTCAAATGGTAGTTCTTAAAGGGGTTGGTGGAGGACGCTGGTCATGGACTCCTGCTTGCTTTGTTGCAACTATCTATGCTTTAGTGATTGGAAATTACCGCTTTGTTTTAACAACAGGTGGACCTGCGTCTGCACATCTCGCAGGATTGCTTGCTGGAAAAATAGCTTTAAAGCCTGTTGTAAGTGAATTACAGGATCCCCTTGTAGGGGAATCAATAGGGCGTAATTCCAGAAGTGTTAAATTTCAGATGCTATTAGAAAAATTAATGATTATATTATGTGAAAAGGTAGTATTTGTTACAAAAGTCGCAGCTGAACAAGCTGAGGCTAGACATGGTAAGAGCAGAAATATATTAGCAATATATCCTGGTTCTAAAAAGTTTAATACATTCGATATAAACATTAGCGATAAAACAGTTTTCTTACATCTTGGTACGTTGTATACGACTCGCAACATGGATACATTTTTGAGAGCCTTAGATGAACTTATTGTAGAACAAAAGATAGATAAAAATTCAATAGAAGTTATAAATCTAGGAGACATATATCTTGATAATAAGAAAGATTATTTAAAACGTAGCTATTTTAAAAATCTACCCTTGGTGCCTAGAGAGGAAGCAGTGAATTTTGCAGCGAACGCAGATGTAAATATATTAATTCAGCATGCAGATAATAGAAGTAATACAACAATTCCTTATAAGACATATGATTATTTGAATGTTAATAAGCCAATTCTAGGATTATTGAATAGTTTTGAGTTGGAAAATTTATTGAAAGAAAACGGACATTATACTTCAAGCGTAAAAGATGTATCAGATATTAAGGGTACAATTTTAAAAATATTAAATAATACTACTATTAGACTAAATAATGGTATTGATATTGAAAAACAAGTTATGGAGTTGATTAGTTTTTAGTTAATAATAATATCTTGCTTGTTAAATGATAGTTTGTTTAGTTAATATTGTTTTATGAAAAAGATATTATTTTGTTTTGGTACTCGTCCCGAAGCCATAAAGATGGCTCCACTAATAGAAGAAGGTCTGAAAAGAGGTCATGATGTAAAGGTTTGTATAACTGGTCAGCATCGCGATATGATTATTCCTTTTTTAGAATTTTTTCAAATTAAAGTAGACTATTCTCTTGATATTATGAGGGAGAATCAGACACTTTCTTCTTTAACAAGTAATTTACTTTCTAAAATTGAAACAGTACTGAATGATTTTCAACCAGAATTAGTTTTTGTACAGGGCGATACAACTTCAACATTCACATGTGCTCTTGCAGCTTTTTATCAAAAAATTGATGTTGTACATATTGAAGCAGGGCTTAGGACAGGTGATATGTATTCGCCATTTCCAGAGGAAGGTAATAGAAGGCTTGTGACTCCTATTGCAAAATATTTATTTCCTCCTACAGAACAAAGTAAATCCAATTTACTTACAGAGGGTATTACTAATAATGTTGTTGTTACGGGTAATACGAGTATTGATACTTTAAGAAAAACAATTGATAAAATTAAAAGCGGACAATTAAATATCACTCTGCTTGAAAAATATAAAGAGATAGATTTTAATAAGAAAATAGCTCTTGTGACAGTTCATCGAAGAGAGAATCATGGTCAGCCTCTCGTTAATATTTGTAATGCAATTAAAAAAATAGCTAAGAATAGGAAGGATATCGAATTTGTTATACCTGTTCACCTGAATCCCAATGTTAGAGAATATATTCATTCAAGCTTAGGGCCATTAAGTAATATACATTTATATGAACCATTAGACTATATTGATTTTTCTTGGCTGATGTATATGTCATATTTAATTATGACTGATTCGGGAGGAGTTCAAGAAGAAGGGCCTTATTTTGAAAAACCAATTCTTGTAATGCGTGAAAATACAGAAAGACCTGAAGGAATTGAGGAAGGTGTTTCTAAACTAGTTGGATCCAACACAGAGCTAATTATCAATGAAGTTGTTAAATTAATTGATGATCTTGACTACTATAATTCATTTTCAAAGAATAAAAATCCTTATGGGGATGGATTTGCAAGTGTTAAAACATTCGATTATCTAGAGAGTAAATATGATAAATAAAAATATTATTAAACGAGGGCTCTATATCTACAAGGAGCAAGGGCTTCTAATTACAATTAAGAAAACATATGTATATTTTCTTGCTAGGGTTGTATCATTGATAGGGAGAACTCTATATCAATCTAATAGTCAGGAATATTGGGATTTCAGATTTAAGTATGATTGGAATAAAGTTGGCGGTGGAGAGCAGACTCAATATTTCACAGCGGGCTTTTTTGCAAATGTTGATCATAGGAAGTTTGATAATATAGAATCCGTTCTTGATTTAGGTTGTGCGACAGGTGATTCATGTGTTTTCCTCAAAATTTTTTTTCAAAAAGCAAAAATTTTTCTGTCTGACTTGAGTGAATTAGCAGTTAGAAAAGCAATTGTTAAGTACGGTAGATTCATACCGGTCGAGGCTTTTGATAAATCTAAAAAAGTCGATCTTGTTTATACTAGTAATGTAATAGAGCATGTGCCTGATCCAAAAGCTTTTGTTGAAGAAGCAAAATCATATAGTAAAAAATATATTGTTATTCAGTGTCCGTGGGAAGAATTGCACCCTCTTAATGGACTACCAATTACACCTAATAATCAAACTGATGAGCATGTTTGGACAATAGATGAAAAATTCCTTCAAGAGAATGTATATTGTGATAGTTTTGAATGGAGTAAGTCTTTGGGGGTCGTTCCTTTAGCTTGGGAAGGCGGTACACAAGCTTTTATTGTAGGTACAAGAAAAAACTAAAATAATTTACTGTTTATATTTTCGTGTTGAATTCTTTTATATATTTTTGATTTATCATCTATGAAGAATTCGTTTAGAACTATGTTTTTTGTTCCAAAATGTGATGCTTCAAAAATAGGTAAGCAAAAAGATTCAAATTTTGAAAGCGTCATAAGATATTTAGATGATTGATATACTTCAAAAATTTCTTCTCTAGATAACCCCGTAAACTGAGTTAGATTTATGTTTTTGTTATTGATTTGTATTGCTTCAGGGCAGACGATGCAAACGTTAACTTTAGATTTATAGTTTTCTAACAATGAAAGAAGTAAATCAAGGTTTTTATGTTCTTCTGATCCAGTAATTGCGAGTAGATCGAATTTTCTTTTTAAATTTTTGTCTTCATTGAATAATGGAAATTTAGGAAGAATCGGAGTGATTGAAATATTTATATCACAAAATTTCTCTAAAGATTCTTTCATCCAATTTGTTTGCACCATAAATTCATCAACATTAACACTAAAGAAATAGAGAATAAACCTCTCGTAAATTGTTCTCAATTTAAGTTTAAGCTTAGTAGGCAGAGGAATATTTTTTAGTAAATATGCGTTTTGTAAAAAAACTTTTGTTTTATTTTGGTGTTTAAAAATTGGAGGTAAGTTTCCGAAGCAAACTATATCTTCGTTTGATTTTTTGGCTATTTTTTTAAGTACTAATTCAGCTTTGAGTCTTGATAGTATATTTGGTTCAAATTTAATTATGTCTATACCCTTGAACTCTTCCTTAATTGGACACCTAGAGTCAATAAAGAGTGATGAAACTTTGCCAAATACTTCGTCTTCAATTACTGTATTTAATAAGACAAGTCCACCGCCTGAATTAATGTTGGGAGCATATAAAATCATATCTAGAATCGTAAATTATCTAGTTTTGGTTGTCACTGATATTCATGAAAATTTCAATATTTACATACGTTTATAAGCCAGAATCGTTTTTAATAAATGAATTAGCAGAGTTTCTTGCTCTAAATAATGAAGTTGAAGTTTTAACAGGATTACCAAACTACTCTAAAAATTGCTTATATGAAGGATATAGTTTTAAAGGTCCTTATAGAGAGATAGTTAATAATGTTACTATTCTTCGATATCCTATCGTACTACGAAAAGTAGGATTTTTAAGATTAGCTCTAAATTATATAACTTCGATTTTATGTGCATCTTTTTCAATTCTTAGATTAAAAAAATCTGATATTGCCTTTGTTTTTGCAACTTCACCTATTTTTACTGCAATCCCTGCAATATTTTTTGCAAAGTTGAGAGGAGCCAAACTAGTTATTTGGTTACAGGACTTATGGCCTGAAAGTTTTTTTGCAATCACGAATAGAAATCCGAATGGAATACTAGGCAAGTTTTTAGGCTCAATCGTTAGTTGGATATATAGAAATACGGATTTGATTCTAATTCAATCAAATGATTTTAGAACTAACCTAGAAAAGCATAATTATAGAGGTCGAATTGAATGGATTCCAAACTGGGCAAAGGAAGAAAAGTCTAGTACCAGGCCACTGTGGGTGGACGAAATACCAAGTGATAAGTTTGTTGTTACATTTGCAGGAAATATTGGTGTAGCACAAAAATTAGAAACACTTATTGAAGCAGTGAGTAAACTTAATAATAATATAATTCACCTCGCTATTGTTGGTGATGGAAGAGAAAAAGAAAACTTAGAGAATAAATATAAAAATAATGAATTTCTAAGGTTTTATGGTCGAAAGCCTGCAGGAGATATGACCTATCTTTTCGAGAAGTCAGATGCACTTGCAGTTGTTTTAAAGAATGATCCAGCTTTTTCTTTAGTAGTACCTTCAAAGGTTCAATCTTATCTTATGGCGAAAAAGCCAATTTTAGCATCATTAAACGGAGCTGGAGCTAACTTAATTGAAGAGCTCAGTGTTGGCTTAGTTGCTCCAGCTGAAAGTGTTGACGCACTTGCTAAGCGTATTGATGAAATGGTTAACTTATCTACTAAAGATCGTCAGAAGATGGGTGTTAATGCATATCAGTCCTATGAGAAGTTCTTCAGTGAGAAAAAGGTTATTTCAAGAGTAGAAGAACTACTTAAAAGCCTTGTAAATAGTTGAATAAGCGAACTATCCTTTGTAGTATCATTCTATGAAAATTTTAATCATTGGTGCCAATGGAATGTTGGGACAATCTCTTTTTCGCTATTTTTCGAAAAACTTTAAAGTACTAGGTTTAGCTCGTAGTGACTCGTGGCACCCTGCTGTTAAGTCAGGAATTGATGTTGAAAATTCTGAGTCAGTAGAAGCAGTCTTTTCTGAATTTAAACCTGATTTAGTTTTAAATTGTGTTGGAATTATAAAGCAATTAAAAGAATCGAAAGATAACGAAATTTCAATTTTCACAAATGCGCTCTGGCCTCATCGCCTAGCTTCTATTTGTTCTAAATTTAATGCAAAAATGATTCATTTCAGTACTGATTGTGTTTTTACTGGTTCAGAAGGTAATTATACAGAAGAATCAATTGCTGATAGCCGTGATCTCTATGGCCTATCAAAATACTTAGGTGAAGTAGCGTATGATCATACATTAACAATAAGAACTTCAATTATTGGTCACGAAATTAATTCAAACGTTTCTCTCGTTGACTGGTTTCTTTCGCAAGAAAATGAATGTAAAGGGTTCACAAAAGCAATTTATTCTGGGTTTCCAACAAACTCGCTTGCAAGAATAATTGATACGATTATCTTACCTAAATTTATGAAGGGTGATGTATCAGGACTGTATCATGTTTCGTCCAATCCAATAAATAAATACGAACTTCTAAAAATAATTGCAGATGTTTATGGGAAAGATATTAATATCATTCCTTACGATGACTTTGAAATTGATAGAAGTTTAAACTCTACTCGTTTCCAAAAGGAGTTTGGTTACACTCCAGAATCTTGGGAAGAGTTGGTGAAAGAAATGCATACTCTCTATAAAGAAATGGGAAGATAATGAAGAAATTAAAGTTAATGACAATTGTCGGCACAAGACCAGAAATTATTAAACTAAGTCGTGTAATTCCATTATGTGATGATCATTTCGAACATGTATTAGTTCATACAGGACAAAATTATGACTATGAATTAAACGAAGTATTTTTTAGTGATCTAAGAATTAGAAAGCCTGATTACTTTTTAGAGTCAGCAAAAGAGAATGCGACTAAAACAATTGCAGAAGTCTTAATTAAAACTGATGAGTTATTGGATGAAGTTAAGCCTGATGCAGTATTACTCTATGGTGATACTAATAGTTGTCTTTCAGTCATATCAATTAAGAAGAAACAAATCCCAATTTTTCATATGGAAGCAGGTAATCGTTGTTTTGACCAACGTGTTCCAGAAGAATTAAATAGAAAGATTGTTGATCATTTATCAGATCTTAATATGGTTCACTCAGAGCATTCAAGAAGATACTTGATTAATGAAGGGGTAAGACCTGAGCTAATTGTTAAGACAGGTAGTCCGATGAAAGAAGTGTTAAACTTCTTTGGCCAAGATATTGATAACTCAAAAATTCTTGATGATTTAAAACTTGCTAAGAATGATTACTTCTTAGTTAGTATACATAGAGAAGAAAATGTTGATTATGAGGGGAACTTTACAGCTCTTCTTGATTCTTTAAATGGAATTGCGGAACACTTTGGGAAGAGAATTATTGTCTCAACTCACCCTCGTACAAGAAAAAAGTTAGAGAAACAGACAAGCTCAAATTTTAATGAACTGATTGAGTTCATGAAGCCACTTGGATATCTTGATTACAATTTACTTCAAAAGAATGCGAAATGTGTAATTTCAGATAGTGGAACTATCACTGAAGAATCATGTCTAATGAATTTCCCTGCGATCACAATCAGGCAAGCACATGAAAGACCTGAAGGAATGGATGCAGGTACATTAATTATGTCAGATCTAGATCGAGATTCAGTTATTAATTCAATCAATATTACAATCAATAACCCAGAAGGTTTCGATAGTGATATTGAAGATTATCGAAATGAAAATGTAAGTTACCAGGTTGTTAAAATTATTCAAAGTTACACTGGTTACATCAATAGAAATGTTTGGAAGAAATAAGAGGGATATATGTTTGATAATAAAAAATTATTAATTACAGGTGGTACAGGTTCTTTTGGTAATGCAGTCTTAGACAGATTCTTAGATTCAGGACTTTCTGAAATTAGAATCTTTTCTCGTGATGAGAAGAAACAAGATGATATGAGAAAGAAGTATAATAATCCTAAAATTAAATTCTATATAGGAGATGTTAGGGATTATAACAGTGTTCTAACAGCAATGCATGGTGTGGATTACGTCTTTCATGCAGCTGCACTTAAACAAGTTCCTTCATGTGAGTTTTATCCACTTCAAGCTGTTAAGACGAACATTTTTGGAACGGAGAATGTTCTTGATGCTGCAATTAATTGTAGAGTGAAGAAAGTTATTTGTTTAAGTACTGATAAGGCCGTTTATCCAATCAACGCAATGGGTATGAGTAAGGCGCTTATGGAAAAAGTTTTTGTTGCAAAAGCACGTAGTATTGCTGATACACACGAGACAATTATCTGTGGGACACGCTATGGAAATGTTATGGCCTCTCGTGGTTCCGTTATTCCACTATTTATTGAACAAATTGAAAATGGCAGGCCAATCACAATAACAGATCCAAATATGACTCGTTTTATGATGTCACTCGAAGATGCTGTCGAGTTAGTAATTTTTGCATTTAAAAACGGTGAAAATGGAGACATTTTCGTTCAAAAATCACCTGCTTCAACAATTGAAAACCTGGCAAATGCAATTAAACGATTTAAAAAATCACCTGCTACTGAAGTCAAAGTTATCGGAACTCGTCATGGTGAGAAGCTATACGAAACTCTTCTTACACGTGAAGAGATGGTAAAGGCACGTGATCTTGGTGATTATTATCAGATAATTAGTGATAATCGTGACCTTAATTATGATCGTTTCTTTGAAGATGGTGAAGAGGTTATTACCCAAGCCGGTGAATATAACTCTCATAATACGCATCGTTTGAATGAGGATGAAATGTTAAATCTTTTGACTACGCTTAAAGAAGTTAACTAAATTTTTAGGGTATTCTGATTCTATTAAATAGAATAACGTAATATTGAATATGATTGCAGATAGTAGCATATAGCTTTGCGATGGAATATATCCAAAATGTATGACCCTGAAAGCAAGTACATATGCTATCAATGAGGTGAATATCAGATTACCTTTTGATGCTTTTAAAGTGATTAATTCAAAAACTCTACAAACTAACCCTATTAAAAAACAAAAACAGAAGAGAAAGGTTTTAGAGCCGCTATAATAAAGAAAACTTATCATGCCTTGGATCGTTATGAAGTTGTTATTAGACAATCTTTTGTCGTTATAAATAGAGTTAATAATCTCTCTATCATAGAATGATGTTCCATGAGTGGGCTTTTCATTGAGCGCCTTTGATAGTAAGCTACTTCCTAATTCTTCTTTTTTTCCGATAACTGCGGCAAGTCCTTCAATCCCAACCCATCTAGTAACGGCAATACCTATAAAGCGTGTACCAGTGTTTTGTGGTATTGTGATATTTTCACCTCTATCTTTATTGAAGAGAACGGCTCTATTATAATTTACAAACTTTAGTGTAGATATAAATAAAATTACTCCGATAGATAGAACAAGCGCTTTTATCTTGATACTTGTTGCATTTTGTCTCATTTTTTCTTCATATACAATGCAGCCGTAAAGAATGCTCAATAGTGGAAAAATCATACCACGGCTTAGTATGGACATTGAACTTGAATAGGTTTCGAAAATAAGTAGGAAAAAAGGAATAATGCTAATTATTTTATATCTTAGGTACTCATATCTTAGTATTAGGGTGGCAATACTTGCGCCTCCGAATAGTAATAACCATCGAATTATTCCAGAGATATATATTGGTAAATCAGTTTGAGGGGGGCGTCCTCTTTGGTAAATACCGAAATAATAATTTATACCTGAGTATATTAAAACAAATGTTGAGAATAGAATCCATGTATGAATACGATATTTCGAATAGAAAGATATATTAGATTTTAAAGATTTTATGTTTTGATATTCTTTATACTTATCATTGAGAATGTATATTGGGGCAAGAAAGCCTATTATTGCGATTGAAGTTAAGGTGAGTAAGAGGTCATACGATTCAGGGGAGTAATTAAATCCTCCGGTATAATCAAAGAATTTTCCATTGTAAAAATTTAAGCTAATAACTAATTTAAACCAAAAGCCAAGCCATAGAAATGTGAATAGAAAAGTATGGAAAAAATTTTGTTTATTCCTTATGGCATAGTGAACAGAATAATTAATTATGACTGAGAAGCCTATAAATATTAATTTGCTTCCGGAGTAAAGCGTAGATGTGTATAGAGTTATTAAGGAAACTACAGTAAGTATAATTATATTCAATAATTTCATTTACTTCTCAATGTATAGAGTGTGAAGGGAATGATTCCCAGCAAATTAAAAATATAAGATAGTGAAAAATAAATTGTGAAAATATCTGAACCATTTTCGATACCTACTAATTTGAACAATTCATTGAAGGCATAGTTTCCTGTACCTAGTCCTTGATAAGAAATAGGTATGATTGAAGCAAAGATTCCCAATGGTATGACTTGAGAAAGTTTCAAAAGTGATTCAAATGTAATCTCTTTAGTAAAGAATACAATTAATAATATTGAAAGAACATTTAGTAGTTGGAGTATAGTACTGTGTATAAGAGGTTTTACAATTAATTTAGGTTTGAGGAATAGTAAGCTATAATAGTTATGAAAATGTAAAGCTCTATTATTTATGAATTCTTTTTGAAAGTTCATCTTTTTATAAATAAGAATGAGGATTTTATAGATTTTAATACGATATGTGAAAGCTAATGAGAGAAAACCACAAAATATTATCACCAAGTATAAGAGGTTATTATCTTTTAGTACTTCTTTATTGATAGTAAACGATGCAAGCATGGTTATTAATACTAGTGCAATTATAGTAAGAATTTTTGAAATGATTGAAGTGTATACAACATTATCTTTTGTTTCATTTTTGCTGTTATTAATTATCATTTTAATTTTATATACTTCTCCGGCAATACTTGTAGGTAGAATGCAATTTAAAAAAGTAGATGCCCAGGTAATGTTATTGATCTTAAATAAGTTAAGCTCATTTCTTTTATTGAAGAATAGTAGCGATTTAGTTCTTGCAGAGCCAACTAGTTGTTGTAAAAAAGTTAACATTAAGAATAAGATAATAAGCTTGGGGTTTGAGAGCCCTTTTTTTACTAAAATGAGATCTACTAAATCTTTTGAAAATATATAATAAAATATAGTTAAAACGAAAACGAGTTTTATTAGAAGAATATTTTTCTTTAGTATATTAAATAACTTTCTCATGTATTTTTTTTCAAGTGAAAAATTTCTTCATCAACTTCCTGATTCTTTTTTATATGATCAAAGTCGTCGATATTCTTTATAGGGTTAAAGAACTTCAAACGATTCTCCTTGTTAACATTTAAAATATGAACTAACTTCTTATTTTTTATTCTAGAAAGCCGATCCGAGTTCAAAAGCACAGACCCCATAGCTCCCTCAAGTTGCATAAATTCACCTTTTTGATTCTTGATCAAATCAGGCAGGGCAATCTCGGCATGTTGAACAGCATTAAAGTTAATAAGAACTAAATTCGTATTAAAAAACGCATCCTCATCATCTTCACGTAAACCAAGATGTTCAAAATACTCCAGTTGTCCTGCTTGCTCTGCTTGGGCCTTTTCGACAATTGTTAGGAAAGTCTTGTCTCCTTCGACTTTAAGGGCAATTTGGCCACCTTTCATATCTCTTTTGGTTTTTGTCGTAGTCACCATCACAACAGGAATATTTTCAGTCAGCATCCAGTTCACAATAGCACGATCTGGAGTTGAGCTTAAATCTTCACCATTTCCGATACACGCAATTAAGTTTTCGCCCTCTGGCCTTGGTCCTTTAAAGACTTCATAACCAAAGAAACCATGTCCAGCAGGAGCTAGTCTTTCATCTGTAAGCTCACCATTTTTAATCGTTGGAAGCTTTTGTTGAATAACTGATTCTAGGCGTGAGAAATTTTCATTTAATAAATTTGAATGCTTTTCCCACATCTTATCTAAAATTGGTTTTACATCATTATTAACGAGGTCCTGTAGGACCACTCTTTTAAAAGAGCTTGTTTTTTTTGAAGCTTGAATGATTTGTGCTTCTGCTAGTGAAATGTCGCCAAATTCTTCTGTTTCAATATAGAGATCTGTAGATTTAGAACCTGGTGTAGTTCTTCCATATTTTTTTAAATAATCACTACGATCAAGACTTGATCCAAGTCCTCCGTGCATTTTACGAAGCCAAAGAGTACAGTCGACAACTTCTTTCGTTGAATATCGTTGTTTGATGTCTTCATATGAGTGAAATGGTAATTCACGTCTCATAAGCTCTCTTGGAGCAATGGCTGTAGGATAAACCCCTGTGTCTTTTTCTGTTGTCGCAATAGTTAATTGCTCTGATTTCTCATTTAACTGAGAAAGTAGACCTTCGAAGTACTCAAGTTCTATAGGGTTCTTTATATAATCTTTTAAATTAATCATTTCTTTTTTCTTTCTTTAATTTCTGATCTTCATAGAGATAGAGGTTTGCGATTAGGCGTTCAGCAACACTCATCATAACTTCAATATTTCCACGCCAGCCTGTACCGATACTTGCAAGTAGTAATCTAAATGTATGCCAGTTTAGAAGTAGGACAATTTTGAATATATTCGTACGACTGTTCTTATTTATTAAAATATCGCCTCTAAGCTTTGCGTACTTGTGAACTTTCGTAACAATTGAATGAAGATCACGGTCAGGGTAGTGAAGGAGTCTAAAGTCTTTTGGAATGAGTCGATCTTGACCACTGAACTCTGGCCACTCATGAACTTCACCTTTGTAAGTAACATTTTTAGTGCGATGAATCCTCTTCTGATATGAAGAGTGCCCTTGGCCATGTGAAATTTCTTTTCCGTCTAAATATTCTGTACGATAAACTCTTATCGAATCAATATTGTTTTCTACATCAAGCTTTTTGAGGTGATCAATAAGTTCGGCCGTAACGGCTTCGTCTGAATCGATGAAGAAACACCATTCACTTTCACAAACAGATAGCCCAAAATTTCTTTGGGCCGTAAATCCTTCAAACTTATTTTGTACAACCTCTAGGTTTTCATATCGTTTTGCAATATCTAGAGTTGCGTCACTACTGTAGTCATCAATTAAAATTATCTTCTTAAAGTCTTTTACACTTTCAAGCGTGCGCTCGATTGTGCCTTCGTTATTTGAAGATAAGATAATAACACTTAAGTTATTGAATATATTTGTTGATTCTAGTGACATCGCTAGATTATGCCATATTGAAGCTAAAGGTGGAATAATTTCAATAGAAAAACCGTGTAATAATCGTTAAGTTATTAGCCTATCAGGAGTAAATGTGAATATCGAAACGCTACCATGGCAAAAAACCCTAATCATCATCCCAACTTTTAATGAAATCGATAATATCGAGCGTATGATCGATACGATTTTTACAAAATATCCTAGTGTGTCATTACTCATTATTGAAGATGGTTCACCTGATGGAACTGCGGATGTTGTTAAGCGCAAGATGGAAACAAACGATCAACTTCACATAATCGAAAGAACTGGAAAGTTAGGACTTGGAACTGCTTATATCACTGGATTTAAGTGGGCCCTTGAAAATGGCTATGATTTTGTTTTTGAAATGGATTGCGACTTCTCGCACGATCCTGACTCTGTAAAAGATTTATTAGCAGCAGCTCAAGAAAATGATCTAGTTATTGGTTCTCGATATATCGATGGAATAAGAATTATCAATTGGCCATTTAGAAGACTACTTCTATCATACTGCGCTTCAATCTATACACGTTTTGTTACAGGAATTCCTGTTCTCGATACAACGGGTGGCTTTAAATGTTTTACACGAAAAGCACTTGAAACTTTAAACCTTAATAAGATTATCTCTAGTGGTTACATCTTCCAACTCGAACTTAATTACAAAGTTTGGGACGCAGGACTTAAAGTAAAAGAAGTTCCAATCATCTTCTATGAAAGACGTGATGGTCAATCAAAGATGGGGGGCGGAATTATCTTTGAAGCTTTATTTAATGTTCTAAAGCTTCGAGTTCTAAAAGTTTTTGGTCGCCTTAACGCTTAGTTAGGATACTTTAAAACATTATCTTGTGATGTATAAATACTCGCAAAAGATAAGCCTACAAAAACTAAACATACTAGTACATAACCAAGATTGATCTTCTTGATTGATAGCTTTGTATACTTAAGTACCATTATGATCGAAAGAGCAGCAAAACTATAGTAGCTTGAAAAGATGTATCGACTTGCCGTTCGATCAGACATTGAAAAGAAAGCAACATTTATGAATGTTAAAAGCAACAGTCCTTGAACAACTGGAGTAGAAACAAACTCTTTTAGTTTTGTACGATTCTTAATCGCAAAAATAATTCCAGCAAGTGAGAATGGAAGCGTGTAACTTAACGTTCTACTAAAGTAATACCAGAAGTTTTGAAACTTCTTAATAATATTAAATGCAGAACTAGATGCTTCAATTGATCTCTTATAAATTTGAACTTCAAAATATTTTTTAAAGAATGGAACACCTGTCACAGATCTAAAATAGAACTCAAAGAATACACTTGTTAAAGGAATAAGTAAGACAATCCCCGTGTAGATAACGGTTAGCTTTGGCCATTCGTCTTTCTTTGTTTGAATAATCATAGCGATCCAAAAAAGCGGAATTAGAGGCACCATCGCTAGACCTTTAATATAGTAAGATCCAAGAACAGCAAGTGCGATCATTAGATATGATTTTCTTCTATCTTTGTTAAAGAAAGTAAGTCCCCAAATTCCAATGAGCGAAAACATGAGCATTGGATATTCATGATTTGATCTCAATTGATATGTGAAGTTAATTGGCATCAACTGTACGCAAAGAGGAACAAGGATTGCTTGATTCAATGGCAGTAGTAGCAGGGTGAGTTTAAAAAATAGATATAAGATAATAAGCCTTACAAATGTATTAACAATATAGTGAGCATGACTCGCTGGTACACCGATCTTAGTTAGAAGTACTGGTAAGAAATATTGGCCAGGTAAGTGATCACGTACAAATGGAGTTTCCTTTTCTGCAAAAGTACTCATGCCGGCCCATCTCGGCGCAACAAATTCACCTAGCGGTTTTGTCGATAATTGCTTTACGAATCTTGTATAAAGTCTTGAATCAGTTTCTCTTGCAACATAGTGAAATTGGACCATTAGGATAGCGACAATAAGTCCTGAAAAAAGGAGAGAAATCTTAAAACGGTGATTTTGGATCATAATCATTACTTCTTTTAATTAAATATGCAGTTAAGTGAATGAATTATATGCCATGAAGTGAATATTTTTAAGCGTTTTTAACAAAATATTCCTTGAAGTGAATATCATGCAAATATATTTGAAGCTTATGCACTCGAGTGCATATTTAATGATTGGAACTTTTCAATATGCACCCAAATGAATATCAGAGTTTTTGCGTATGCATTATAATGAATACTCGCAAATTTTACGGCCCATGATATAATTATATTTCATATATCTGTTTTACGGATGAAACAGGGAGAAACTTAAATGAGTTATGATAACTTAGACCTCGAGTTCTTTGAATATGCCAAGACGGCCATCAAAAAGAACGATTACTATGACATTGATCTAAAGGCCTTACGTAAATCTTACGGGCTAAAACAAACTGACCTCGTTGGTATTGATCAGCCGGATGTTTCTAAAATTGAAAATCGCCTTGATCTAAAGCTTTCAACATTGAATAAATATGCAAAGGCCTGTGGATTAGAACTGGTTATTGAATTTAGAAAGAAATTACATTGAATTTACCTTGGTCTAAAACATTAATCATCATTCCTACATTTAATGAAGCATTGAATGTTAAGGAAATGATAGAGCTTGTTTACTCGCTCTATTCCGATGTGAATATTTTAATCGTGGATGATAATTCACCTGATGGAACTGCTGACATTGTAAAAGAGTTGCAGTCGAAGTTTTGTGACCTAAGCCTCATGGTTAGAAAAGATAAGCGTGGACTTGGGAGTGCGTACCTTGATGGTTTCCTGTGGGCCATCGACCATGGTTTTGATTATGTCTTTGAAATGGATTGTGATTTCACACATGATCCAAAGACGTTAGCAACGATGTTAGAATTAGCACAAGTTAGTGATGTCGTTATTGGCTCTCGCTATCTTGATGGTACTCGAATTAAGAATTGGTCACTATTTAGAAAGCTAATTTCTTATAGTGCATCTTCTTATGTAAAATTGGTTACACAAATCCCACTAACAGATCCGACTGCTGGGCTTAAATGTTTTTCACGAGCTGCTCTTGAGAAGATCGATTTATCACGAGTAATTTCGACCGGATATATCTTTCAATTAGAGCTTAATTACCGCGCTTGGAAAAAGGGTTTAGTTATCAAAGAAACACCAATCACACTCTTTGACCGTATACACGGTGAATCTAAAATAGGTCCTTCTGTTTATATTGAAGGAGTGCTCAATGTCTTAAAGCTTAAAATTTATGATTTACTTGGAAGACTCTAGAAAAAGTACGCGCAACCCTTTCGTGATTTCAGCTATATAGATATTAGGTACGTCGATACATTTGGATATATTTCACGCTATTCATCCCAGATTGAAATAATTCATTCCATTTATGAAAAATCTGAGCTTTTTCACTATTTAAAATTTATTTATGTCTCATCAACTACTTAACAATAATTTTTATTAATCTTATTTACATAGTCACTTGTTTAGAACACTGGCCAGAAGTAAGAGAAATAGACTGGGAAAGTAATTAGGAGGGAGAAATAAATGGAGCAGATTTATCTGGAGAGGCCATCGGTAAACGAAGTCTTGCGCGACAAGATTCGTAAATACAAGAAGGCCCACCAACGCCTGAGCAGTAATCAAATTGCTCGCCGTCTTGGCCTACCGCCATCGACATTTCATCGTCTCGAAATGGGAGACGTTCGAAACCCTGGACTCGACATTTGTGTCACGGTTTTGAATGGACTTTGTACTAAGCAAGAAACTGCTGAGTTTGTTAGGTCTTATTTTCCGGAGGTGCATGAGAGTTTGTTTGGGCATTTTGTGGAAAGTAGTAAATTACAACAACTTGATGAATCTACAGAGAAGTATTTCCATGATGCAGCTACTTATAAAATGATGATGTTAGCTACAACTAAAGCAGGATTAAGTGAAAACTATGTTTTACAAGAGTATGGACGTAAGGGGCATGCAACTTTTATGAAGTTAGCAGCAAAGGGTGTTCTAAGTAATAAAGACGGTAGATTTTTTGCTTCATCTGATAATGCATTAATTACAGATTTTACTCTTAATAAGATATTGTCATTTATCCATGAAGATATTTGTAATGAAATTAACGAAACAGGGTCACCAGTTAATACGATGAGGAATACTTGGTATGCATCAGTGGATCTGAAGAAGGCTAGTGCTCAATTTACGGAACTTACAGATGAATATATCTTTCAGATAAGAAAACTGATGAATAAGCCAGAGCTTCAGGGTGATGATGTAGTTTTAATTGGAAATATAATTCGTAACATTAAATAAGGAATAACTATGAAATTAATAATAAGCTTTTTATTTTGTATAAGTATTTTTGGACAACAATTTACTCTACCAAATCTTGCCTCTGAAACAGGTGGTAATTCAAATACATTACCAATGTCTAAAAAATTAAACATTATAGATCTAACGGCGTCGTTAGGCGGTGGGGGATGGAGTGATGACTTAATTACTTTGAAAACCGGAGATTACAAATTTGATGCAGTAAATGACCAATGGCTACTCAAGACGAAGAGTAGATTATTAGGTGTTAAAAAAATCGACTTAATAGATAAGTATTATGATAAACAAATAGAAGTTAACGGTGTATCATCAAATGTTAAAAGTAGAAGAGGTACATTTAATTCTAGGTTTCTAGAGCTATATTTAAAGAAGAGTGTAAAATTTGAAAATTATAAGATTAAAGATTTCAACTTTTAATTGAGGGCGGCGTAAGCCGTCTTTTCAATTACATTTCCTTAATTGATGAAATTTCATAATTCTACTGTCGTATTTTACTTTATAATAATCACTATTGCGATTGAAGCTCGTTTTAATTTTCTTAAGTGAGCTTAATTGTTCAGTTGTCATTATGTAATTAAAATTTTCTGGGATATTAATAATGATATTGTGATCGATATGTAATCGATTTCTAGGAATGTAATTCTTTAAATTAATAGTAGAAATTTTAGTATTATTGTTAAGCTCATTCAGTGAATTATCAAAAACAATTCTATTATTACTGTCAGATAAAATGATGTTAGAAATAGATTTAATACAATTTATTTTAGAAATATAGCTAAATTCAAATGAGTTATAAGAAACATTTTCAATAACATCAGGTGTTTCATTTAGAGGTGATGCAAATGCTAGATATGCTAAAAAAATAGAGTCTTCTGTATCGATTGCGAAACTTATATCAATTATTTTTTCATGTATTGTTTTATTAACTCGTTCTCCCTCAAGACTAATCCCCTCATATAGCTCAATCTCTGCATGCTTCTTAGTTAGGAAACCAATCGCACGCTCACCTTGAGTTATAAGTGAACCTTCTTTCACGCCTTTGCAGTTTTTAATATTAAGAAGCTGGGATTCATTATTAAATGAATTAGCATATGCGAGTGAGGCATATGTTAGTTCACATTTTTGTGACTTAACTTCACCTGCTTCATTAAAGTGAATGAGGTTAATCACTTTATCTTCAGAGTCTGGAAGTGAGATAGTTGATTGTGTATCAATATTTTTAGTAAGAGTTAGTTTTAGAACTTCATCACCAAACTCATTAATTAGAGAAGTCTCGACTCTTTCGATGTCGATCAATTTCCCAGCACGAGTTTGTATTTTTTTGAAGTCTAAATCAAGGCTACAGTTTTTAGATAAAAGTACTTCGTTCTCTGTGATTGCAATACCTGCACATGTTGTCTCTTTGTCGGAAGTAATAACTGAAACAAGGCCATCGATACACTCGACTTCTTTATCAAATGAGCAGAAGTCTGAAAGCTTTGTCGTTAGAATCGTCACATCATTCTTTGTGACATCGTCACCCTGGATACCTACAGTACCGAGAGTTTGGGCCGCATCTTTTGAGCAAGATGCTAGGGCCAAGGCCAGAATGAATGGAATTACTAACTTGTTCATAATGAGAATATAGCGAAGTTTTGAGGAGATAGGGCCGGAAGTGAAATTTATTTAGTAGCCGTATAAATATTTGATAGAAGCCTAAGTGATTGAAATTATGAACATGATGAGGCGATAGTCTATAGATACTCTATAGAGCATATAAGATGTACCAAATACAAATCGGTAGCTTTTAAGGGGCCTCGATTTATGGTATTTCAAGGACATGGAAAAGCAGGAATTACGTGATTTAGCATATATGAGAATGGCCCTCGATCTCGCACAAAAAGGTGAGGGAACGACATCACCAAACCCTATGGTTGGTGCAGTCATTGTTAAGGATGGAATTATTCTCGGGAAGGGCTGGCATATTAAGGCCGGTGGCCCGCATGCAGAACCTGCGGCAATTTCAAATGTTTCTGAAGGGCAACAAGCAGAAATTAAGGGCGCAACAATCTATGTAACGCTTGAGCCATGTTGTCACACAAATAAGAGAACTCCTCCATGTACAAATGCACTTTTAAAAGCTGGCTTTAGCCGTGTTGTTGTGGCCTGTCTTGATCCAAATCCTGAAGTTGCAGGAAATGGAATTAAGATTTTAGAAGCTGCTGGAATTGAATGTAAAGTAGGGATTTTAGAAGAAGAAGCAAAAGCACTTAATGAAATCTTTTTTAAAACCATGAAGTCAAAGCTTCCATATATTCACTTAAAGCTGGCCCAAACTCTAGATGGTAAATTATCAACAATGAGTGGTGATTCTAAGTGGATAACTGATGAAAATGCACGCATGATGGTTCACGCTTATCGCAAGAAATATGACGGTGTCATGGTTGGAAGAAAAACTCTCAATAATGATGATCCAAGTTTAAATATTCGTTTTGGACTTGATGACAGCGGTAAGGTTCCTTATCGAATTGTTATGGGATCAATTTCAAAGATGGATCCACTATCTAAAATCTTTAATGACGAACATACTCATAAGACTGTTATTGTTACAACTGGTGCTGACTATCAAGCAGCGGCCGACGATGTTGTAAAGTTCTTTACAGACAAGAGAATTCGAATTGTTTTTGCAAAAGCAGATAAGGGTGAAGTGATTATTGAGGATGCATTGGCACAGCTTAAGGCCATTGGTATTCAATCAATCCTTGTTGAAGGTGGTGGAATGCTGGCCTCAACAATTCTAAAAAATAAATTAGCAGATAAGATGACAATATTTGTCGCTCCAAAGATTCTTGGAAATGGCATTAGTTACTTCAATGAAGAGCTTTCTCAAATGAGTGATGCTCTTAACTTTGAAAATGTTGTTGTTAGAAATATTGGTCAACAGGCCATGTTTGAAATTGGAAATTAGATGTTTACAGGTTTAGTAAAAGAAATTGGTAAAGTTGTTCGCGTCAGCTCAAATGCTGAAGGGAAACTTATTGAAGTTCAATCAAAAGAGCTTCTTCCTGAAATAGCAATCGATGATTCAGTTTCGATAAATGGCGCATGTCAGACGGCAGTAAAGTTAACGGATTCAACATTTGTTGTCCAGGCCGTCCACACTACAATTGAGAAGACGACACTTGGTAGTCTTCGCCAGGGCGATGAAGTTAATCTTGAACTTGCACTAAGAGCAAGTGATCGACTTGGAGGCCATATCGTTCAAGGTCACGTTAATGACGTTGGACAGATTACTCAAATAAGAAATATGGGGCAGAACTATCTTGTCACTGTAAAAGTTAGTTCAAAGCAAATGAAATATATTGTCAAAGAAGGCTCTGTCACGATCGATGGGATATCACTAACTGTAAGTGATGTTTTTAAAGCCGATTGTTCATTTCAGCTTTCTATAATTCCGCATACTTGGCAAAATACAGTTCTTCGCAATCGAAGTGTTCAAAGCCTTGTAAATATTGAAGTGGATATCCTTGGAAAATATATTGAAAACTTGCTTTTTAATGGTGCTAGACGTAGTAATACAGACACAACGTCGAGTTTGGAGTCGTTTTTAAATGATTAATTTTGATAAAATTGAAGATGCAATTGAAGATATTCGCCTTGGTAAGATGGTGATTGTAATTGATGATGAAGATCGCGAGAATGAAGGTGACTTTGTTATGGCAGCTGATCGCATTACACCTGAGGCAATCAACTTTATGGCCACAGTTGGACGTGGACTTATCTGTACACCTATTACAAAGAAGAGAGCACTAGAGCTGGAACTACCTTTAATGGTTGCTCAAAATGATTCTGTTCATCACACAGCTTTTACGGTTTCAATTGATGCCGCAAATGGTGGGACAGGAATTTCATGTGCTGATCGCGCCTTAACTGTATCTCTTCTAACAAATGCTGATTCAACTCCAGATAGCTTCATGAGACCAGGACATATCTTTCCACTAATTGCAAAAGATGGTGGAGTATTAGAAAGAGATGGTCATACTGAAGCAGCAGTTGATCTTGCTCGAATTGCAGGTTGCCACCCTTCAGGTGTGATTTGTGAAATTATGAGCGAAGATGGAACAATGGCAAAAGCAGATGAGCTTAGCGAAATCGCAAAAAAGCACAATCTTAAATTTATAACAATTAAAGACTTAATCAAATATAGAAAGGATGCACTTGGTGAGAGTGCAACACAATTAGGAGAAACACATGCCTAGAAATCTAGAAGGTAACTTAAATGCATCTGGAAAGAAATTTGCAATCGTTGCAGGACGTTTTAACGAGCTTATCACAAGCAAGTTATTAGGTGGTGCTGTTGATTGTATTAAAAGACATGATGGTGATGTAGAAGATATGGATATTGCTTGGGTTCCAGGCGCATTTGAAATTCCATTAGTAGCGCAAAGACTTGCAGCAACGAAAAAGTATGATGGGATCATCACTCTTGGTGCAGTTATTCGTGGGTCAACTCCACACTTTGACTATGTATCTGGTGAAGTTGCAAAAGGTGTAGCAAGAGTTTCTCTTGAGACAGGTGTACCAGTTGCCTTTGGAGTGCTTACAGTTGATTCAATTGAACAAGCAATTGAAAGAGCAGGAACAAAAGCAGGGAATAAAGGTTGGGAAGCAGCAATGTCAGCAATTGAAATGGCAACTCTTCTTAAAACAATTGAATAATTAAAAATACATTTAGATAAAAGAAAGGCCTCCAAAATTCGGAGGCCTTTTTTATGACGGAAAACGAAATTAATCAATCTCTATCGGTGTGTGGTGTAGAGCTGATAGGCCTAAGTTATAGGTGTAGCTCATTTATGTCAGTTTAAATAAATCTAAATTAAAAGATAGAATGGTAAAGAAAAATTGATGCAGCACTGGCAGCATTAAGGTGTGCAACATAATTAGTTATGGGAATAAACAATTTCTTATCACAAGCTTCAATTACTTCTCGATCCATTCCATTACCTTCATTACCAATGACAATACAAATTTTTTCAGGATACTTGTAATCAGCAATTGAAATGGCACCTTCTTCATTGGCCGTTGCACAGACGTTATAGCCTAATTCTTGTAGCTTAGTTATATCACTTGTTAGATTTTCTGACTTACAAACATTCGCTTCAAAAGCATTTCCCATAGAAACTCGAATACATCGTCTAAGATAAGGAGAGGCACTCTTTGCATCATAGATAATCGAATCAAAGCCAAAGGCCATTGCCGCTCGAGTCATAGTTCCAACATTCTCCGGTGAAGTGACACCATTAAAGATTAAGATTTTATTACCTAATTCTTCAATCTTCTTAAGGCCTGTTGTATGAACCTTTGCAAGAATTCCATGATGTAGTTTGAACCCTGTAATTTCTTGCATTTCATCTTTCGTACGAATAAAGACTTCATCACTATTTGTATCGATTAATTCCTTATTTGCATCATAGAACTCTTGAGTTGCTAGAACTTTTTCGACTTTATGGTTTGAACGTAGTGCTTTGCAAACGACCTTTTCAGTCTCAGCAATACAATAGTCTTCTTTGATTAAGTTCTTATCTTTTAAATTGTAAAATTCTTCCATTACTTAAGTACCGCTTTTAAAAATTGTCCAGTGTGAGAAGCTTTAACTTTAGCTACTTCTTCAGGTGTTCCTGCAGCAACAATTGTTCCTCCACGATGTCCACCTTCTGGACCGAGGTCAATTATATGATCAGCGACTTTTAGTACATCGAGATTATGTTCAATGATTAAAACAGAATTATCACTTTCCACGAGATCATTAATTGCTTTCATTAATACTTTTATATCTTCAAAGTGTAATCCAGTCGTGGGCTCATCAAGTACATAGAGGGTGTGTCCCTTTGTTGACTTAGCAAGTTCTCTGGCAAGCTTAAGTCTTTGGGCCTCTCCGCCAGATAGAGTTGTTGCCGGTTGCCCTAGTGTCATATAACCAAGTCCGACATCATTCATGGTTTTAAGAATTCGACCTAGTCGTTTATGATTTTTAAAGAATTCATAACCTTCTTCAATCGTCATCTCGAGAATATCGGCAACAGATTTTCCTTTATAAAGAACTGAAAGAGTTTCGTTATTATATCGACGTCCGTTACACTCATTGCATGTCACATAGACATCAGGTAGAAAGTGCATCTCAATTTTTTGAACACCATTACCTTCACATTCTTCACAGCGGCCACCTTTTACGTTGAAGCTAAAGCGACCAGGTTTGTAACCTCTTATTTGTGATTCGTTTGTAGCTGCAAATAATTTTCTGACATCATCAAAGAGTCCTGAATAAGTTGCAGGGTTTGAGTGTGGTGTTCTGCCAATTGGAGACTGGTCTAACTCAATGACAGTTTTAATATCACTAACACCAGTAATTGATTGGTAGTTTGCTTTGTCGTAGATTGACTTGTTTATTCTAGTTAATCCAGTCTTAACTGCAGGTATTAATACTTCATGAATAAGTGTAGATTTACCTGAGCCAGAAACACCTGAGATACACACTAGTCCACCTAGAGGAAATTCGACATTAACTTTCTTTAAGTTATTATGTTCGGCACCTTTTAACTTAATTGTTTTAGTAAGTTTTCTTCTCTCTTTTGGTACAGGGATCGTTACTTTATGATTCAAGTAATCAGCTGTTAGTGATTTTTTCTTTAAAAAATCTTTTGAAATAGCATGAGCAACGATTTCTCCACCATGTACACCGGCACCTGGGCCCATATCAATAATATAGTCGCTGGCCTTCATCGTATCTTCATCGTGTTCAACAACTAAGACTGTATTTCCAAGATCTCTAAGCTCTTTTAAAGTCTTGATCAGGCGAACATTATCTCTTTGATGAAGTCCAATACTTGGTTCATCTAAAACATAGAGGACTCCTGAGAGTGCGGAACCAATTTGAGTCGCAAGCCTTATACGTTGTGATTCACCACCACTTAAAGTTCTAGCAGAGCGGTTTAGTGTTAAGTAATCAAGACCGACATCATTTAGGAACTTGAGTCGAGAAGTTATCTCTACGAGGAGCTTAGCGCCAATCTTTTCCTTGATACCTTCAAGTTTTAAATTATCGAAGAAATCATATGTCTCACTTAGGGGGATATCACATAGTTCAATAATATTCTTATTACCGACCTTTGTACTAAGGGCAATCTCATTTAATCTTTTACCACCACAGTCAGAACATTTTTGTACCTTCATGCTCTTTTCAAGTTCACTTCTTACGCGCTCACTTGTCGATTCCATGTATTTCTTATTCAGCCAGTTTATTAATCCTGGGAAAGGTTTAGAGAATTCAAAGTTTGAGTTTTCAGATTTAAACTTATAAGTATAGATCTTATCTCCACCTTCTGTCAGAATTTTGAAACACTTCTTAGGCATTGTGTTCATTGGTTTCTTAATATCAAAGCCCTCTTCAGTGAGCATGCACTCAACCATTTTGTAGAGAAAGTTATTCTTTTTTGTAAGAAGAGGGATGGCTCCTTTAAGAATTGGAAGTGAATCATCAAAAATAAGCTCACTAAGAACAAATTCTTTCGATTCGCCAAGGCCATTACATTTTCCACAGGCACCAACTGGTGAGTTAAAAGAAAATAATCGTGGCTCAAGGTCTGGAAAAACTTCTCCAGTTACATGAGACATGTTGATTTCAGAATAAGTATGAAAATCATCATTGATCATAACGTGGATAATACCTTGTCCAAGTTTTAAACCTAGTTCAACTGAATCAGTAAGTCTCTTTTCAATATCTGGTTTTACTAAGATACGATCAATTACAACAAGGATTTCATCTTCGGCCTTAAGTGATTTGATTTCACTAGAATCAAGTAGCATGATCTCATCATTAACAATAAAGCGAGAGAATCCCATTGAGAGATACTTGGCCATTTGTTGCTCAAGGGCCTTCTTTGTCTCGTCTGTAATTTCAACTGTAATATGTAGTTTAGTCTTTTCTGGCAAAGTCATAAGATCACGTGTGATCTGTCCTGGAGTATAGCTTACAACTTTCTCTCCGTTATTAGGGTCATAGAGATCTCCAACTCGCGCATAGAGAACACGCATATAATCATAAACTTCAGTAATAGTTCCAACAGTTGAGCGAGGATTCTTATTAGTTGTTTTTTGATCAATAGCAATAGCAGGAGATAGACCTGTTATTGATTCAACATCAGGAGCTTGTTGTTGTCCTAGAAACTGTCTTGCATAAGAAGATAGAGATTCAATATAACGTCTTTGTCCTTCGGCATAAACAGTGTCAAATGCAAGTGAACTTTTCCCTGAGCCAGAAGGTCCAGTAATAACAGTTAGTTTATTCTTTGGAATATTAATTGTGACGTCTTTAAGATTATGGACACGAGCTTTTACAATTTTAATTTCATCATTCATGGTTTTACCTATGAGTTTTTAGGGCCATCTTTAAAACATAGAAAGCACCCATGTAATTTGCACAATCTTTACCATATAGATCAAAGGCCGTCCCGTGATCAACACTAATTCTTAAAAAGGGAAGACCAAAAGTTATATTGGCCCCTTTTGACTTGAATAATGTCTTAAATGGAGCAAGTCCTTGATCATGGTACATATAGACATAGAGGTGATCATGTCTGAAACTATTATTTAAGAATAGGCCATCTGCCGGTAGAGGACCACTTACATCTTGCTTAACTTTTAAATTTTCAATGGCCTCTGTAATGACACTTTCTTCACTACCTAATATGCCACCTTCCCCGGCGTGTGGATTAATACCACTTATAATGATTTGAGAAAGTTCACCAAAGTATTTTGTATAATTATCCACACAAATCTTAACTTTATCGTGAATAAGTTCAGCATTTATTCTTAGGGGAACTTCTTTAAGAGGAATGTGATCCGTTATGAGCAGAACATTGGCCTCATAAGATTTGAAGAACATAACGATATTATCATTATCGTAGCGCTTTCTAAAATACTCAGTATGGCCCGAAACCTTCTTGTCTTCGAAGAAAAGTTCATCTTTGGTCGTTGGCATAGTGACGAGAATATCGTCAGTCTTACAAATATCACAGGCTTGCTCAAGGGCATTATGTGAATATGGCTTTTTAACAAGTGTGTATTTTAGATTTTGTGGAAGTAGTTTCTCAAACTCTTCACCGACAAAAAGATGAAACTTAGATTGTTGGCCAGATGAAAGAAGTCCGTAGGCTTTTAAGAAAACCTCGAGTCCTATTCCTCTTTCGTGTCCGGCCGTAACATAAATCATTAGTACATTTTTACGTAGTGATTTTGCTTTTCACGCTCAAACCACATTTGCGTAACTTCCTTAGCTTTTTCTTCATAAAGTTTTGCACGTATTTGATTCTTTGAATTTTGAAATAAAGTCGATTCAACAACATCTCTCGTTTTAACAAAGAAACTATGTGTCGCACCCATCATCTCAATAGGTTGTGTAAATTCACCTTCTTGTGTTTTGTTAAGAAGTTGTTGGAGTTGCTTTGTTAGTCCATCAGCTGTGATATCCCCAAGAGTTGATGTTTCAATTGAAGAATATTGACTTGGTAGAGGTCCACCTTTTTGAAATGATTCTAGGGCCGCTTTAAAATGCTTATACTTGCTCTTAGGAACTTTTGCACTATCGATTGAAAAATCCACAAGTGTATAGCGATATGAAACAGTCTTATTATTTAGATTCTCTTTAAAGAATTCATTTTTAATTTCTTGTTCACTGACTGAAATCAAAGGGATGATAACAACAGAGTTGAAATGATTAAATTCGATGGCCTCTTTGTTAAGCTCAAAGAACTCTTCAAAGTTTGTGTTATTCTTTTTTAGAAAAGCGATTAGATCTTTTCGGCTTAGACCTAGACGTTGCTCTTTTCTTTTAATTTCTTTTTCAACAGTTTCATCTGAAATGACATAACCTTGTTCAGCAAGTGTTGCTCGGATAATATATTTTCTAATGAATAACTCTGAAATTTCCTTTTCAGTGTATTTAAGATCTTTCTTGTAAATGAAAGGAGAAATATTTTGACGAATAGGGAGAGATTTCTTCACTCGAGAAACCATTGAGTTTGTGATGATATGCTCATCAACAACAGCATTGATTTTATCTAGTAATTTGGCCTGAATTGAAATTGTTGAAATTAAAATGGCCGCAAATAGAAAAAGCCTCATGAACACCTCTAAATTATCGTTCTAGCTATAGTTTATAGTGAACAATAATTTATCGCGCCCACAAGGCTTGTGCAAATTATTTGAGCTTTTTTACTGTAGATTCTTATCAAGAATTTTGATCTTTGCGCTCTTGCGTAAGTTCTCAAAATACTTATCAATTATTTGATCACGTTTTCTGTCGTAAACAAACTTCTTGTAGGCGCCCATATTGATTTCATCAAACTTCTTTACACCTAGTACTTTGATGACATGCCAACCAAGTTGAGTTCTAACGGGACGAGTTATATGCCCAGCTTTTTGACCCTTAACAGCAGCAAAATACTCTGGTGCCATGAAAAATGCTGCTTGGTAACCAACATCTCCACCTGTGTGAGCATTTGGTGATTGAGAGTACTTATCAGCAAGTTCGGCAAATTTATTTGGCTCTTTTTCTAGTTGTGAATGAATTTCAAAAATCTTCTTTTGTGCAGCTTCAACTTCATTTTGAGATGGTGCAACTCTCATTCTCAGTAAGATATGAGCTGTACGATACTCTGGAAATTCATTGTAAAATTTTTGAACGTCTGAATCCGTTACTTTAATCTTTTTAAATTCACCTTCAAGATCTTTTGATACTTGAGCATTGAAGAGAACTTCATCAAGTTTACTTTTTACAACTGGGTCGCTAGCGAGCTTGTTCTTTTCTGCTTTAGCAATACCAAGTTTTTTATTAATAAGATCAGTTAGTACTGTTTTCATTGTTACTGGATCATTAGTCACAACGTACTTATTAAGAAGGTAGGCTTGATCCAACTCGTCCTTCGTAATATTGGTACCATTAACTGTTGCAACGATTTTTTTAGGCGCTGCTTGTGTTGCTAGGGCAACTAGTAAGACTAAAATGAGTTTAGCGTACATAATTATATCCTTTTCAAATTATTGAAATTTAATTCTCACTTTAGAATATTGTACCAAAATTTATAGAAAACTTATAAATTTCACTAAGATGGAACTATTTTTTCCGCAATTTCCTGACAGAACTCGACTAAAGAACTCGGAGATATCGTCGTCTTATGCGTGTAGATTAGTTTGTAATCTGGGGTGAAACGATACTTTCTTGTCATTGTAAGGAAGTTATTAAGGATATTATTTCGAAGCTCCTCATTCTTACTCATCATATTCTCATCAAATTGAAAAATGATGGTGTTATCAATTAACTTTGCTGAACGTACACCACAAGGCATAAGATATGAACGTGCTTCAAGAATTGCGATAAGCTGATTGAACTCATCCGGACCAGGGCCGTAAATATCAAAGATCGTCTCTTTAAGTGCTGTGATATCTTCAATCGATTTTGAGTTTGATAATTGCTTGTAATATTTTAAACGCTCACTTGATTCACTAATAAAATGTGCTGGAATAAAGGCTGCAAATGGCGTGTTGATCTCAATATCTTTTGAAAGAACTTTCTTTTCACCACGAAGCTCCTGAATGGCCTCCGTTAAAAGCTCCATATAAAGTTCAAGCCCAATGGCCTCAATATGCCCTGATTGATGGGCCCCTAATATATCTCCTGCACCACGAATTTCAAGGTCACAATTTGCAATCTGAAAACCGCTTCCCATGTCCGCATATGTTTGGAGGGCCTTGAGCCTCTTGGCCGCGATTTCAGAAATATTTCGATTTCCTGGAACCACGAAGTAACAGTATGCTTTCTTGTCTGAACGTCCAATACGCCCGCGTAATTGGTGAAGTTGGGCCAAACCGTAGCGATCAGCACGATCGACAATCATCGTGTTAGCGTTTGGTATATCTATTCCTGATTCAATGATCGTCGTGGAAATTAGAATTTGGTAAGCTCCATTGTAGAATGCCGAAATTCTTGATTCTAATTCTTTCTCTGGTAGCTGTCCGTGGGCGTAGACAATCTTTGCCTCTGGAGCCAGCTCGCGAATATAAGCAGTATATTCTTCAATATCTTGAACGCGATTATGAACAATGAAAACTTGTCCTCCACGTTTAAGTTCACGGTTAATGGCCGCTTGAATAGTGTGATCATCTTCTTTGATGACATATGTTTTAATACTTTGTCTTCTTGGTGGAGCTGTCTTAATTAGAGCAAGATCCTTTAAACCTAAGAATGAAAGTTGAAGGGTTCTTGGAATAGGTGTCGCAGTTAAAGTTAAAAAATCCACGGATGATTTTAAAAGCTTAAGTTTATTCTTATGAGCAACACCAAAGCGTTGTTCTTCATCAACAACAACAAGACCTAGATCTTTAAACTTAATCGTCTTTCCTAGGAGTTTATGTGTACCGACGATAATATCAATTTCACCTTTTTCAAGTTTCTCTTTTGTTTCTTTTTCCTCTTTTCCTGATTTAAAACGTGAGAGGTAATCAAGACGAACAGGAAATTTCTCAAAGCGTTTAACAAAACTATTAAAATGTTGAAGAGCAAGAACTGTTGTAGGAACGAGAACTGCAACTTGCTTACCATCAAGGACAGCTTTAAATGCAGCACGCATCGCAACTTCAGTTTTCCCGAAACCAACATCTCCACATACTAAGAAGTCCATGGCCGCAGTCGATTGCATCTTATCAATAACTGAATCAATGGCATTCTTTTGATCTGGAGTTTCATTAAATGGAAATGATAATTCAAACTCTTTATAGTCGTGATCTGGAGGTGAGAATGCAAAGGCCGGTGTGGATGCTCTTTCTGCTTGTAGCTTTAATAGGTCAAAAGCTAACTTCTTTACAGACTCTCTTGCTCTTGCAGTTAAGGCCGAGAATTTATTTGTTCTTAAACTATCAACTGCAACAGTCGTCTCACTGCCTGCATGCTTTTGTATGAGATTCATCTTATAAATAGGTACGAAGACTTTATCGTTACCTTTATAAAGAATGACTAAGTAATCTGTTTTTGAACCACCAATATCCATTGCCTCAAGACCAAGATATTTTCCAATTCCATGTTTTGAGTGAATGACGTAGTCGCCTTCTTTTAGGGAAGCTAACTGTTCTGCAAAAAGGTCATAGTCGTGGATTTTTGAAACCTTGGCCTTATCACGTCTAATTGAAAAAAGATCACTATCTGAAACGATGAGAAGTTTGTCACTTGGGTAGTAGAATCCTTCACTTAGTTTAAAAGGTATGAATTCAATTCTTTTTTTAATTTCACCATCAACTTCAAATGTCTCAATAAGGTGATCAATTTCTTTCTTAGAGTTTTCATTTTGAGTAGTGAAAATGATCTTTCCTGAATACTTAAATTCAGTTTGAATATGTTTAAAGAGTCCTGATAGAAATTCTTTTTTAATATGGTAATTGATATCAAAATTTGAAATATATCCTTTGAATGGTCTTAGGTTCAAATCAACTATCGATGCATCGTGATCGAGATTAGCACTTATATTTAAGTGGTTAAGATTAAGAATTGGCTTTTCTTTAAGCTTATCTAATGTTGATAAGTCATAGAAATATTTTGGTTCAGGAATAAGTTCTTCACAATCTTCAAATTCACTGACAAGTTCATCAAAGTAGTTAGATAGGTTATCCTCAGTATTATCACGATCAAAAATTGTGATACTCCATTTATCATCAATATAATCAAAGAGAGTTTGAGCTTCATCTTCTTTAAAAAATAGAGGTGTATAAACTGGATAATTTTCAAAAAGCATTCCACTTGAAAGTTTGGAGAAAATATCATTTCTAGCTTCGAGTAAATCTCTTTGATTGGCCCTTGGTCGTGGCAGATGATTTCTTAAATTATTGGCATATTCAGAAGCACAGAAAATTGTCGGACCTGGCGCGATGGTAAGGCTTTCAATTTTATTGGCCTTAATTGTTTTTAAAGTTTCTTTGTCGATTTCATAAATTTCTTCAATCATTTCATCAAAATAATGAATACGTATAGGATGATGACCAACAGGATAGATATCAAAGATTTCACCTTTTTTAGAAAAGGTTGCTTGTTCCTCAACAGTGAATGAAGAAGAATAGCCAAGCTGAACTAATTTTCCAGCAAGCTCATCAGGAGAAATTATATCTGACTCTGAAATCTTGAAGCGAGTTTCTGTAAAAAATTTTGATGGCGGAACTTTTAGTGCCAACGAGTCGATGGAAGTTACGACAAATATATTTTTGTTAACTGTTTCATTATTTAGTTGAGTTATCCTTTCTAGTGCTGCGTGTCGGGCAAGTTGTGCACTTTCTGACGCATACATACCAGAATATGGTGACGCATCTAGTCCAGGGTAGAAAACAAGTTTTGTTTTCGAGAAGCTGGATTTGAGGATTTCATAAAACTGCTCTGCTTGATCATAATTTTCAAAAATCAACAAATTCGATAGTTGGTTTTGCGAGTTATCTCGCTCAAATAAAAACTTGATAAATGCCCAGTGCTCCCTATTTATACCGTCGATGGTAAGGTCGTGTTGCCTTGAGTCTAGCCATGTGTTTAGTTTTGTGCGCAGTGGTGTAAATAAATCCATGATGTTTTTTAACACAATTAACTTTTCAAAAAAAGAATTTATGCATTGGCCCATGCGTTACTAAATAGAAGATATTACACAAAAAAAGAGGGCCAATTTATTTCCAAAGTGCTAGTAATCGTGTAATATTTGGGAACTTACTTTACTTATACATGGAGAGAAATCGATGTCGCAAAACTTTGACGTCTATATGCCGGTATTAATTTTATTGGTTGTAGCAGCGGTTGCTTTTGTTGGTACGTTATTTATTGGTAGTTTTATTAGACCAAATAATCCAACTGAACTTAAACTCACTCCTTACGAGTGTGGTGAAGAGCCAACTGGTACAGCATGGTCTAACTTTAACGTACGTTTCTACGTTATTGCTCTTGTATTTTTAATCTTTGATGTTGAAGGTGCTTTAATGTTCCCTGTGGCAAGTGTTTACAGAAGATTTGTCGAAATGGGACAGGGTGGTGCAGTTCTTGGATCACTTCTAATGTTCATCATCATTCTTAGTTTAGGTTTAGTTTATTGCTGGAAAAAAGGTGACCTTGATTGGGTTAAAAGTTTCCAACCAAATACAAATGGAAAGGATAAATAATGAACTCAACGATTGTATCGTATTTATCACAAGCACCAGGCTTTTCAATGGCAGTGGATGCACTGTCGAATTTATTAGGCACTGATGCAACAGGTATCGTTACTTTTTTAATCTTCTTAGTTTTCTCATTAATCATCATTGGTGCTCTTTCTGCAGTTGGTGGTTTAGGTACGTACGCAGAAAGAAAAATATCTGCCGACCTACAGATGAGACAGGGACCAAACAGAGTTGGACCTTATGGACTTCTTCAATTCCTAGCTGATGGTGTGAAGATGATTCTTAAGGAAGACGTTGTACCAAGACAAGCGGACAGATTCATGTTTAACCTTGCGCCTTTCTTAGCGCTTGGTGGTGTGTTCATGTCAATTGCTGTCGTACCTTTCTCAAGTGGATTTACTCTTACTCACCTTAATATTGGTGTTTTCTACTTACTAGGTGTTTCATCATTAGTAGGTGTAGGAATTTTCCTAGGTGGTTATGCTTCAAACTCTAAGTGGTCAATGCTTGGTGGTATGAGGGGTGCATCTCAGATTATCTCTTATGAAGTTCCTGTAACATTATCAATTCTTGCAATTGTAATCATGACGGGTTCTCTTTCATTTAAAACAATTACAGAAGCTCAAGGTGGTCTACCTCACCAGTGGTTTGTTCTTCACAACCCATTTGCTTTCATTGGTTTCTTCGTTCTATTTATTGGAGCACTTGCTGAAACAAACAGAGCACCATTTGACCTTCCTGAAGCTGAGTCGGAACTAGTTTCTGGTTACCACACAGAATATACAGGAATGAAGTTTGGTTTCTTCGCTCTTGCAGAATATATTGAAGTATTTGTTGTTTGTGGTGTTTGTGCTGCTTTATTCCTAGGTGGATATCAAGTTCCTTTCGGACTTGGAACAGGTGAATTTGTTACAAAGCTAATTCCATCTGCTCACCCTATGATTGGAAAACAAATTGGAAACTTCCTACAATTAGGATCTTTCCTTACAAAGACACTACTTCTTTATTATGTAGTTATTTGGATTAGGTGGACACTTCCAAGAATGAGAGTTGACTCATTAATGGTTCTTTGTTGGAAGTACTTAACTCCTATTGCACTATTTAATTTAATTGGATGTGCTGTATGGCTTTACGTATTTGATACTAAGTCAATTTGGTCAGTACTAGGAAATGTTATCGCACATGCTTCTGCAGGTGCGGGCGGACACTAATCTTTAAGGATATTTGAAATGTTTATTAACACAATGTTTTTACTTTCAGCAGCGGCAACAGTTATAGGAGCATTCCTAGTAGCTGTGTCGAAAAACTTAATGCACTCATGTATTTATCTGCTACTTACTCTTTTTGGAGTGGCCGGTTTATATGCAACTTTAGGTGCAGACTTCTTAGCGGCAGCTCAATTAGTTGTTTACGCTGGTGGTGTTGTTATCCTAATGCTTTTTGCCATCATGTTAACTGGTGGAATCGAGCAAGCTTATAACAAGTTTGGTATTAAGAAAGTTGCAGCGATGGGAACAACAAAAACTTATACAATCGCAGCGATCATGATGCTGATTATGAGTTTTATTCTAATGAAGCTTCTCGCTCCAATCTTAAAAATTCAAAAACACGTACAATTAGAAGATATGCAATCGACGATAGAGGAAATTGGTGTGAAGCTAATTACTGACCATGTTCTTGCATTTGAGATCTCTTCGATTCTTCTTCTTGGAGCACTTGTTGGTGCAGCCGTAATTTCTAGACCAAGGAGAATAAATAAATGATCACTTTATCTTCTTACCTTTTAGTATCTTTCTTCTTATTCCTAGCTGGTATTGCAGTTATGGTGGCGAGAAAAAATATTATTGCGATCCTTTTAGGGGTTGAACTTATCTTAAACGCAGCAGCTCTAAACTTTGCTGCTTATACAAGATTTGTTAATCAGAATATTGACGGAAATATTATGTCACTATTCATTATTATTATTGCCGCAGCTGAAGCGGCCGTAGGTTTAGCCATTGTGATTAGATTCTTTCAAGTTAAAGATTCGATTCACATTGATGATGCAACTGAATTACAGAGTTAATTTAATTATATAAGGAAAGAAAATGGATTATACGATATCAAGTATTGCTCCAATTGTTTTACTGCCATTCTTTGCTTTCGTTATTAACGCATTTATCGCGTCACGTTTTACGAGAACAGCGGTAACGTTAAGTTGTGCGGCAATTGCAGGTTCTACAGTTTATGCATGGAGAATTTTTAGCGACTTCGTTTTCGGGACGTATGCAGCTAATTATCACATTCACAAAGTATTCACTTGGTTTGATCTAAACGGTGGAGGTCAAGAGTTCGCAGTTAAGATGGGTATTTACATCGATAACATGACTGCAATCTTAGTAATGATGGTTACGGCCGTTGCTACTCTGATCCACATCTTCTCAACTTACTATATGAAAGATGACATGAATTACGGACGTAACGGACGTTTCTTCACTTATATGTCACTCTTTACTTCAGCAATGCTTGGTCTTGCACTATCAGATAACTTACTTTCAGTATTTATCTTCTGGGAGATCATGGGATTCTGTTCATACTCACTAATTGGTCACTACTACGAGAAAGAAGTTGCTGGTGCAGCTAACGTTAAGGCCTTCATGACAACAAGAGTAGGGGATGTTTTCTTCTTACTAGGTATTGTTGCTCTTTGGACGGTTGTTGGTTCTGTAAGCTTCGTTGATCTTTATAATGCAATCGATGCAGGTGGTTTAGTAGGTAAAGCTGTTATTGGTATTCCACTAGCTACTTTTGCTGGTTTCTGTATCTTCATGGGAACAATTGGAAAATCAGCTCAGTTCCCATTAAACGTTTGGCTACCAGATGCCATGAATGGTCCAACTCCATGTTCGGCCCTAATCCACGCAGCAACAATGGTTGCGGCCGGTGTTTATCTTTCACTAAGAATTTACCCACTACTTGATGCTGGTGGACTTCTAACAGTTGTTGCTTATATCGGTGGTATCACTGCCTTCGGTGCTGCAACAATCGCTCTAGTTCAAACAGACTTCAAAGCGGTTCTAGCATTTTCAACAATTTCTCAACTAGGATACATGGTTCTAGGTATTGGTGTTGGATCTTATAATGCTGCTTTCATGCACCTAATTACACACGCTGTTTTCAAGGCATGTCTATTCCTAGCAGCAGGTTCAGTTATTCACTCATTACATGATCACCACACGCATGCTCACGTACAAGAGATGCCAAGAATGGGTGGTCTTAGACATAAAATGAAATTCACTTGGTTTGCAATGTGGTGTTGTACTCTTGCTATTGCTGGTATCCCATTCTTCTCTGGATTCGTATCTAAAGATAGAATTCTAGGTGATGCCTTAATTGAAGCAATGCACTCACCAGTTATGATTGCTCCAGCTGTACTTGGATTTGCTGGTGCACTTCTTACTGCATTCTATATGTGTCGTATGATGTTCTTAGCTTTCCACGGGAAGCCAAGAGATAAAGAAGTTTACGATCACTGTCATGAAGAAAAACTTTCATGGAACAGAAACGTACCTCTTCTAATTCTTGCAGTTTTTACACTTGGTGTATGGTTCTCAGGATCTTTAACTGGTCAAGGTTTCGTAAAAGTAGCTGATAAGACTAATGGAAAGTATGAGTGGTTCCAAACTCTTGTACAAAAACCAAAGAAAGGTCAATTTGAAAACTATAAACGTGAAGAACTAGGGCAAATTGATGCTCGTGAAAAAGGTACTTTCACAAAGTCAAAGTATGACTCAACATATGGCCTTTCTGAAGAAGAAGCACACCATGTACACCAAGTTCACTATATTGGTGCTGGTATGTCGATTGTGATTGCATTCTCTGGTGTATTCATTGCGATGATGATGTACCTATGGGGTAAATGGAATCCTGGGTTCTGGGTTAATGCTTTTAATCGTTACTACAGAGTTCTTCAAAATAAATACTTTATGGATGATCTTTATATTAAAGGTTTCATTCAAAAAGGACTTCTACCGTTTAACAACCTTCTTGCTAAGTTTGATATGGGTGTCTATGACAGATTTGCAATCGATGGTTGGGCCGGTGTAACGAAGTTCGTTATGAGAGTATCAGCTTGGTTCGATAATTTATTTGTCGATACAATTATGGTTGATGGAACTGGAGCAAGTGTACGTTTCTTTAACGTTATCTTAAGAACGATCCAAAACGGTAAGATCCAGTTCTATATTGTTATGATTATTTTAGTACTATTAGGTTATATTTTAGCTTTATAAGCGAATTAAGGAGTTACAGTGAGCGCACATTCTAATCTATTAAGTTGGATTCTGTGGATGCCTATGATTGGTGTTCTTGGGGTACTTTTACTACCTAAGGCCAAAGAAACTGCGATCAGAGTATGGTCATTAATCAATACTGTGATCACTATGGTTTTAACAGGGTGTCTATACTTAAAATTCGACACTTCTGTCCCAGGTATGCAGGAAATGTTTACTATTAAGAAAGCTTGGATTTCACAATTTAATATCTTCTACCACTTAGGTATTGACGGTATTTCATTACCAATGGTCCTTTTAACTTCACTGCTTTTTGCAATCTGTATTCTTTCTTCATGGACAGTAAAAAAGCAAGTTAAAGGTTACTTCGCATTACTACTAATGCTTCAGTCGACTGTATTTGGTGTTTTTCTTTCATTAGACTTCTTCCTTTTCTATGTTTACTGGGAAGTAATGCTAATCCCAATGTTCTTCCTAATTGGTATTTGGGGTGGTGAAAACAGAGAATACGCAGCTGTTAAATTCTTCTTATATACTTTCTTTGGTTCAATCCTAATGCTAGTTGGTATGGTTGCTCTATACTTCGTAACTGGTCAAGGAGTTGACTCATTCAATATCTTAGCACTTTCAGGTGGTAAGTTTGTAAACGAAACAGTTAACTTATTCGGAATGGCGCTTCCATTTGCAAAAGTATTCTTCGTAGCACTTTTCATCGGTTTCGCAATTAAAGTTCCGGTATTTCCATTCCACACATGGCTACCACACGCACACGTTCAGGCACCAACAGCGATCTCAGTTATCCTTGCCGGTGTACTACTTAAGATGGGTACTTATGGTTTCCTAAGAATTGCATTCCCAATCTTCCCATCAGCTTCAGTTTACTTTGCTGACGCAATCGCATGGTTAGGTTTAATTAACGTAATTTACGGTGCATTCTGTGCAATGGCACAAACAGACGTTAAAAAGTTAGTTGCATACTCTTCTGTATCTCACATGGGGTTTGTAATGCTAGGTCTTGCTGCAATGACTGTACAAGGTATGAACGGTGCTGTTCTTCAGATGTTCAACCACGGTACTTCAACTGCAATGATGTTCCTTCTTATTGGTATTCTTTATGAAAGATCACACCACAGATGGATTATCAGACCAGATGGAACAAAAGGTTTTGGTGGTCTTTATACACAACTTCCAAAGTACTCGATTGTTTTCATTATCGCGATGTTTGCATCAATGGGTCTTCCAGGTCTTTCAGGTTTCATCTCAGAAGCTCTAATTTTCCTAGGGATCTACAACAGATTTACAACAATTACTGTACTTGCAGTTATTGGTCTTCTTCTTGGTGCTGCTTACCTACTATGGATGTTCAAGAGAATGTTCTTTGGTGAAGTTATTGAAGAAAACAAATCATATACAGATATGAATGCTAGAGAAATCTTCTACATGCTCCCACTATGTGTGGCCGTAATCGTGTTTGGTATTTACCCAACTCCATTACTAGACATGATGAAGGCTTCTGTAGGACAACTAGTTTCATTATTAGCGACTTTCTAGTCAATAGGTGAAGAGATGGCTTTAAATTATTTAGCGAGTATCGCACATTATATTCCGGAGCTTTTAGTATGCTTCACGATGGGGGCTCTAATCCTCATCGAAGCTACTTACGGAAATGATGAGAAGGGTAGCTCGAAGGGAATGTTATACTGGGGTGCAATGCTTGGACTCCTATGTGCTCTGATTTATCAAGTTAAGGGCCTAGGTGTAGAAGCGACGCATATCTTTACTAAATCAGTAGTAATGGATCATTTCTCAGGTTTTGCTAAAATTGTAATGATTTTAAGTACTGCCGGTGCGATCTACTTATCAAAGGTTTCTAAAGATCTATACGAAGGAACAAAAGCAGAATTTAGTATTCTTGCTCTTGGTATCTTAGTTGGTGGTATGTTACTAGCTTCTGCTAACAACATGCTGATCTTCTATATCGGTATCGAAACTCTTTCTATTCTGTCATACGCTATGGCAGCTCTTAAGAAGAACGATGAGAGATCAACTGAAGCTGGTCTTAAGTATGCTCTTTACGGTGGTGTTACTGCCGGGATGATGCTTTTTGGTATGAGTCACATTTTTGGAACAATAGGGACGATTAACTTCTCTGAAATGATTCCTCTTATGGCGAAGCTTTCAACTGAACAAACAGCAATTCTAATCCCTTCATTCCTACTGTTTTTCGTAGGTATTGGATATAAGATAGCATGTGTACCATTTCATATGTGGTCACCAGATGTTTATGAAGGTTCACCACTACCTGTAACAGCTTTCTTCTCACTTGTTCCGAAGTTTGCTGGGATTGTTGCTTTTGCAAGAATTACTCAGGTCTTCTTTGGTGGCGATGTTGGTGCTCTTAAACACTCATGGATCGTTCTTCTAATGTTTGTTGCAGCACTTACAATGACTGTCGGTAACGTTTCAGCAATTGGTCAAAGATCAATTAAGAGAATGCTTGCTTTCTCTGGTATCTCTCACGCAGGTGTTATGATGTTAGGTGCAATTGTTCTTGGACAAAGTGGTACAACTGCAATTCTTTTCTATGCTGTAACATACCTTTTCATGACTCTTGTCGCTTTCTATGTTGCTTCATTTGTTCAAGATCACTACGGTAATGATCATATCGATCGCTTTGCTGGACTAATTAAAAAACACCCTGCAATGGCGATTACAATGGCAATCACAATGTTCTCTTTGGCCGGTCTTCCACCGCTTGCGGGATTTGTTGCTAAATTTAATATTCTAGCGGCAATCATTGATAAGAAATACTATGTGTTAGCAGTTATTACTGCTCTTAACTCAGTAATCTCACTTTACTACTACATGAAAGTTGTAAGAGTAATGGTGTTTAAAGACTCTGAGTCTGATGAGAAGATCTCTGGTTTTGGTTTTGTTAATCAGTTAATCATCGCTGCATACACTGTGCCAGTAATTGTTCTTGGTATCTTCTGGCAGAAGTTATTAACTGCAGCTAACGGAGCTCTGCTCTTAATTAAGTAGTATGGAATTAGTACTACTGACTTCAATTATCATTTCATTAATACTAGGGGTAGTTTTAGGCTACCCCTTATTTTTTAAACCCAAAATTGTTCTATCTCCATTTAAGAAGATCCATAATGAAAGTAAACTAGTTAAGAATGACCTTAAATCTATTAGAGGTATTTTCAAACTTGTCATTGTCTTCTCTGTTATCTCAATGATGACGGTCATAATTGTTGGTACAGGAACCTTAGATTTTTATAAAGAAGCGTATTCAATACTGGCAGGCTTTGTTACAATTTTACTAATACTAATTTTGTAATTGAGGCATGTTTTGGAGCTCATTTTAGCACTTCCACTGTGGTTCATTCTTATTCAACTAATTGGCTCATTCGTTAATGCGAAAGAGTTTGCACCTGTTTTAAGTTTAAAGAAATACTTATTAGCATCTAATGGTGTTAGTTCTGTTGATGCTTTAAGTTTCAACTCTTTCATTACATTAATCTTCTTCCTAATTTTAGGTCAGATTTTATCGATCAATTTTATTATTACAAATGAGATAAGTTTTCTATTGGCCTTGTTTTCAATAGTTTTAATATCTGTAGTGTTCTTAGGTGTCTTCAGATTTCGTTTATCTATAATAAGACACGAAGTTCTTGAGCAAGCTCAAATAACTATTTGTCAGCTCATAATTATTACAGCAATGGTATTAACATATAAGTTACTACAGACTAATTCATTTTTAATAAGACTAGCATTTGAACTACCTCTTCTTCTTTTGTTCTATGCAACAGAACTTGAGATGATTAGAACTGGTAGTCAATACACAGATAAAAGTTACGTTAAGATTCAGTGCTCTTATATTAGATTATTATTTCAAAGCTTATTAGTACTTTTCTTTTTAGCTTTAACATTTGTTCGTAGTGATCTTGCTGTCGTATTTAAAGACAAGTTTAATACCAGCGTACTATTTCTTTTTTCAATATCAGCTTTTGTATTCTTTATTCAAACGATATTGATAGTTTTAAGTAATATATATATTAAGTTTCAACCATTAAGAGATTATACAACGATAACTAAGAACTCTAAGAGAAGAGCTGTCTTTAGTTTGCTCGTTATAATAATTATGTGCATATTAAAGGTTAGTAGTGTTTTTTAATTTAATCATTATAACTCTATTCATTTTGGCAGCATTTGCTCGTAAGAAATATACAATGATTCTGTATCCTGTTGCGATTGTTGGTTTACTACTTAGTATGTTTGGATTCTCTTCAATTGTTCTACTTTATTTCTTAATTACATTTCTCTTAATCATTATATTCTTACTTAGTATCATTGAATATTGTTACCCTACGACAGAAGTGAGTTATAAGAGATTTAGTTATATCCCTTATATATTGTTTACGATGATAACAGTTGGAGTACTGTCGATAGATATTTATCACTTAAAATCAAAGAATGGTTTGATTGATTTGGTTACGAACTTCAATGTTGATACGTATGTTGATATGGCCGTCGTACTTAAGTTTAGTGTAATTTTAATCTTTCTAGCATTCATCTCACTTGTAAACTTAGAAGGGGATGAGAATGCATAATATCGACACATTTACATTACTTTCAACATTATTTGTTATTAATCTTGGTGTTTATCTTTTTACGACAAGATTTTCAAAGAAGATATTTTCATTATTTACTGTAGTAACTATTCTTCTACTTTTGATTGATTTAAGAGTACAGGAATCAATCTCATTAAATGATGGAGTTATGTTAATTATATATGTGGCACCAATTTTATTAATGATTAATTCAATTTATAAAGAATTTCGTGTTAGACAGGGGCTAAAATGATAGTACAAGTTATTTTAACTCTATTATTTTTTGCGACACTTGTATTATTTCATTACAAAGATAAGTTAAATAATTGGACGCGACTGTTTATCGCTTTATTTCCATTATTGCTAAATGGGAGCTTTTACCTTGCTAATATCGAAATAGGGTTTATTAACTTAATCCTTCCGTTTATTTTTTCTTTTATTATATTAGAACAGTCAAAACGTACGATTGTAGAGCTACTGCCATACGGTATTTTATTATTACCAATAGAGCAAAACTTAAAGATTATTGGATTCAGCAGTTGTATCTTTTTTAACTTCAATGGAATAAAAGATCGAACTCTTCCTATTCTTAAAATTGCAATAATCGCATTTCTAACACTTGTTGATAAAACAGCTTCATTTAAATATTTATTCTGTGCTTATTTAATTTTTTCAACTTTAGTTTCTACAAATGAAGAATTTGCTATTGTTGATGGGCTTATTCTTTCACTTCTTCTTACGACTGATATTCAACATATTTCACAAACATTAAATGTATTCCTTATCTTTTTAGTGTTTCTATTGTCTTTTCTCATTGTTAATAAGAAGAACATTTTCAAGCTGGTATTTCTCTTAACTTCTCTTGTTTGTGTTCTCTTGAATCTCGAGAATATGTTAATGGCCTATATCGCCTTTTACTATTTTACAAAATCCTTTATTAAATCAATAGAATTAATGAATAGAGAAGTTGATATATTAAGAAAGTACTTACCGGTTTCATTATTTTCTAATATTGCTCTACTGGGACTATTTACTTTATCTTACTCAGTTCAGAATATTGCTTTAATTATATTTTCAACAATTGCGGGGTTTCTAATTCTGCTTTTAGAATTCGATTCATTAGTGGAGAAGAAGATTAATCTTCAATGGTATGAGCTACTTTATAGTCTACTACTCAAATCATTTGTTGGTGTTGGTTTATTCTACTTTTCTACTTTTTTATTTGAAGTTGATAATAGTTCAGTAGGATATTCTCTTTTAACATATTTACTGATTGCTCTTATTTATATTGGACTTGTATTCAATTTTGATCAGTTGCTAATTGGGTTATCAACAAAATTAAACCTAGGAAATCAAAAGAGAGTTAGCTATTTAGAGACGATATTTAGTTCTTATCCAATTAGTTCTAGGCAAGAGACTTCTGGCTCGAGTACGATAGCAGTACCAATGTTTTCTCTTTCATATCGTACGATTAGAGCGTTTAGTCTCATCGTTATTGCAATCTACTTTTTGGTTATTATATTTAAGGTGGTGGCATGAAATTACGTCGTGAGGCCATAATATATCTTGTAACTTTTATTACATGTTTTATTGGTTTATTTTTTATCAGTGATCGAATCTTTTATACACCTTTTACACAATTAGCATTGAGCTTTAAGTTTGATATAATTAGTGTTGTAGGTTCTTTGTTGGCTTTGTTTGTAACAAGAAAGCAATCGAATATAGATTTAATTTTTTCAATCCCACTTATACTCTTGGCGTTTGCCTCACAAAATATACCTTCATATTTAATTTTTGCAGTATCCTTCTTTTCAATTGCGAAACTAAATAATATTAAGTTTTTAGGATTTGTTGCATTAAATCTAATAGCACTCCTTGTATTTAAAGAAAATGTTGAACTAATTTATTTTATTATTGTGATGACTTCATTTGTTATGATTTCTTTATCAAAGAAGAATAGTATTTTTCTCACTCTCTTCTTAATAAAGTATATTTCCCTTATCAATTTTTCAGCAACTTTTGATTATTCATTACAAATCATTATCCCTTTTGTCGCGTTATTGCTTATATATCTATATTTTAAACAGAATTTAGTAAGCTCTTTGAATATTCTTAGTTTTGCGGTTCTTGTTCTAAATCCAAACTCTTCTGTAGCCGTTACATTAACTTGCTTGTGTTTACTAGGGCTGGCCGAGTTAATAACTCTTTATTCTGACTCGTCATTCTTTGTTTTAGTCTCGAATATAGTTATGTTTACAATTGTTCTGTCTGTTTCTTTTTTTACAGGACAAGCAACACTACTACCATTAATAGTGCTTCTGACGGCCTATTCGTTATTGAGCACTAAGAAAGTGGAGGTTGTTCATGCAGCTTAACTTCTACTACCTTCTAATGCTTTATCCTCTTATGTACTTTGTCGATCAGGTAATTGGTAAGGTTTCAAAGTTAAATCGAAAGCAAGTAAACTCGGTTCTTGCATTTACATTTCTAACGACATTTTATGTTCTATACGAAGACTTTATTTTCTCTTCAATTGATCGAAGCTACTTTGCTGTATGCTCTGTAGCCTTTTCCCTTTATTTTTTAAATAGTGGAGGTAATCTCAGGTCCCTATTTAAAGCTTTTACACTACTTTGGTTTTCTCTTTTTAATATTTGGAATTTCACCGGAGTCACTGATATCATTTTACTACTAGGAGTATTTTGTTTCTTTGACACTGATAAGAAGAGCCAACACAGTTTATTCTATAATATTTCATGGATTGTTATTGCCGTTATATATTTCTTTGTTAAGGAATTTCAGGGCCAAGAACTTGGTAATTTATTCTTTGAAGTGCTTCTGGTTTTAACAACAACTTTGTTATCTCCTAAGGAAAAGTCATCACCATACTTATCTATTCTTCAGTATATTTTTTGTCTTTCTGTTCTTCAGAGACTCATGAACTTAAATATTGAATTAGGGCCGTATTTCTTCTTACTGTTTTTAATTTTACAACTTATTTTCTCATTCAATAAGATTGATTACCGTTATCAGTCAATTCAACTCATGCCGATTTGTCTTGCCAGTGCAATTATATTCTTACCTGTATTTGGTATGGATAGTTTTTATCAATTATTCTTAATCGTATATTTACTAATCTATTCATATCGAAGTGAACATTCATTATTGATTGCCAAGTTATTGAGTATTGTCCATGTCTTCTATTTATTTCTAATCGGGCATGTTGTTTACTTACACATGAGTTATCTGACTAATTTACAACTACTTTCAGCGGTATTGTTGATTATTACGCTCGCTTATCGTCAAAATCTTTTCGGCAAAGTGCAAAAAGCTCCATAAATTCAAGTAGTTTGATTTAATTTCAATTACTTAAGATAATAGAGCTATGATAAAGTTTCGTGTCAAAACCAAGTCTAATAAGGTTTTGGGCCCTTTTATATTTTCAGAATTAATCGAGCTAGGGCAGAAGAATGCTATAGATGAAGCCTGTCTTTTTCAGAAATTTCCAACAGGAGATTGGGCACCCATTAGTAATATTCCAGAACTAAAAACATTGTTCTCAAAGGTAGAAGAAACTTTTGAAGATAAAGTAAAAGAAGAAACGAAAGAAGTTAAATATGCTGTTACGGACAGTGAGCAAAAACATCACACTTTAATTGGTGAAGAGAAGACGGCCTTTAATGAATTTAAATTCTCTAAAGATCAAGACATTGCTATTGATTACGATGAGATCCAGGAGAAGTTTAAAGCAAAGAAAGAGTTAGAGCAGGAGCAAGAGGAAGAAGCAGGTGTTGAGAAAACAGTTGTTGTGAATGTCTCAAATCTTAAGAAACCAGTTGAAACAGATGAAATTGAAAAGACCGTCGTCGTTAATAACTTAGCTCAAGAGCTTGGTGTTGATGAAGAGGATGAAGAAGAAAGTGAAGATGGCGATAAGAAAGAAGAAAAAGAGCCAGAGATAGCTGAAGAGATTGTTGAAGAAGATGCTGCTACGGCCTTGTTTAACCTTGCCGATCTAAAAAAAGAAGAGCTGCCTTCTAAAATTGAGGACTATTCTGATTTAGAGGTCGCTATTAGACAGCAGGAAAGAAGTCTTAAGAAGAAACCTAAGAAAGTTGAGAAGTTAAAGAAGCCTAAGAAAGTAGCACAAAATAAAAAAAGAAACTTAACGATAGCTCTCTTTTTAGTTGTTGCTATAATTTTCTTACTACCTGAAGAAAAGAAAGAAATTGAAACAGTCCTAGTACCGAAAATTGAATTTCCCGTTGCTACTGAAATTGCGGCACCCCAGAAGGCCCAAGTTGCCTATGCTGAAGGTCTTAAGCTCTTCCAACTCGATACCTATGCTGGTAGAGTTGCAGCTGCTGGTAAGTTTTATCAGTCTCTACAATATAAATTTTCTGGAAACCCGGCCGTTAATAAATTAATCCATGTCTACAGTGATTTACTAATTGATACTCAAGACCGCTACAAGGCCGGTCAGGTTATCTCTAAACTTCTTCGAATTGAGCAAAGTAAACTACTTTCAGATATTGATGTTGTTATTGGTGCAGCTCAGTTTTATGGATATTTTAGAAAGTATCAAACAGCAATCTTCACAATTGAGAGATATAATTATTTAAAATCAAATAAACCCTCAATAAAGCTTTTTTCCGTTTACTTGAAATTCTTATTAAAAGCTGGTGAATTAGAAAAAGCTAAAATAGTTTATGAAAAATTAAATCAAACAAAGCTTCGATCAGTTGAGTCAATTGATGCTATGGTTGAGTATTTACTTCTAAACGAAAGAAGTGCTGATGCACTTAGTTTAATCAATGAGAATAAATCAAAGTTTCAAAATGATTTCCGATTCATGATTGTTTACGGCGAATTATTATTAGAACTAGAGAAGATGGATCTATTGAAGAAGGTTGCATCTATTTTAGTGGCCAAATATGGAGGTGGTTCACCTTACGTATTCTCTCAAGGTCTCAAATTTATGGGATTCATCAAAGCCTATGAAAAAGATATTCAAGGTGCCACGAAGTTATTCCAACAATCTTTGAAGATTTATGATGATGAGTCTTTAAGAGATACTCTAGCGACCTTAGATGTTGCCGGTAGTGATCTAACTCAAAAGGTTATTTCAACAAGTAAAATTAAAGTCCTTATTAGGCAATCAAAAGAAGAAGTAGCGCTTCTTAATTGGGATCGCGCATTCGAGCTCGCTTTAAGGGCGGTTTCTTTAGATGAAACAAGTATCGATGCCAAGCTCTACCTTTCAGAGCTTCAAGTAAAAAGAGGGTACTTTGACTTTGCCATTAAGACTTTAACAAAACTTAGAGCACTTCATCCTGTAAATCCACGTGTAAACTACGCTCTAATTAATGCAAATATAAAGTCATTTAAAAAAGATGAAGCGAAAAGACTTTTATCTGCACTTTCTACCAGTGAAGTGTTTCGTGAGACCTATGAATTCCATATGCTACTAGGACTTTACTATCGTCTAATTTCTAATGATAAAATGGCCTTTGATAAGTTTAAAGCAGCAGCTAGAGTTAATCCTCTAAGTGATATCCCATTCTATGAAATGGCCCAGATTGCATTTAAGAATAAGAAACTTAAGCAAACTAAGATCTTTTTAAATGATGCGATTAATTTAAATCCGTCAAATATTGATTATAAAATTCTAAATAGTAAGGTTCTCTATGAAACAGATGGTGTTTCAACTGCCATAGGATATCTTAGAAAAGAATTATTAGAGCATAAAGAAAATCCAAAACTCTATGGGCAGATTGCAGTATTTTATTATCGAGATCAAAATTTTGAAGCTTACCGCGAGATGAAGGAAGTACTTGATCGCCTTAACAAGAAAGATGGTGCTCTTTATTCATACTTAGTTGAAGTATCTGAGATTGAAAGAAATTATAAAGAATTAGTCGAGAACGCTATTAAACTTCTCGTTTACGAGCCTGGAAACCTTCTTGTACGTGAGAAGTTAATCATCACTTATATTCACCTTAAAAACTTCAATGCGGCCGTTAAACATATCAATATTCTCGAAGAGAGGCTTCCGACTTATCCTCGTATTAATTATTACCGTTCGAAGATCTTCTTCCAACAGGGGAATTTCAAAGAAGCTGAGAAGATGGCCCAAGCTGAAATTAAACTCCATCCTAGTTCAGAGTATGGTTATTATATTTTAGGAGAAATTTATTTACGTGCGAAGAAAGTAAATGAAGCTAAGACAAATCTCTCTAAGGCAATACAGATCAATAAACGCTATTTTGATGCTATTTTCTCGATGGGTAAATTGACTTTTCAGACGCGTGAGTTTGTTCCGTCTCTACAGTTCTTTCAGCGCGCTAATCAGCTCAATTCAACGGATCCAGAGCTTAATAAGATGATGGGATTTCTATATAAAGAACTTGGTCAGCCTAATTTGGCGATTGATAAATTTCAAAGATATTTGACACTGAGCCCAACTGCACCAGATCGTCAAAATATTCAAGCATTAATTAATCAATTAAAGCGTTGACAAATGTATGGAAGAATCTTAATAATATATCTCACGAATGCAAAACTTTTTGTGTTTTTGCGGAGGATTGGCTGAGTGGTCGAAAGCGGCGGTTTTGAAAACCGTTGAGCGCGAGCTCCGCAGGTTCGAATCCTGTGTCCTCCGCCATTTCATTTCTTTGTGGAGAAGTGGGAGAGTGGCCGAATCCAGCACCTTGCTAAGGTGTCGTACCCTTACGGGTACCGCGAGTTCAAATCTCGCCTTCTCCGCCATTTTTTCTCAAACACTTCGTTCTATATTTCAATAAGATAACATTGTTAAAATAAAACCGGCGTTGACGCTTGTTTTATTTTATATGCATATTAAGCAGACTCGGCGTCATTGAGCTTGCGCTTGTTTTTTAACTATCTGAAAATACAGTCATCACTTGAAAGAAAAGCTTTTATTTCCTCCTGAGACATTTAGCTGCTTGAGTATGAGATAATACTCGAATGAAAAAGACTCTACTAATCTCAATATTCTCATTTTTAACTTTCGCACAAGGGCGCAGCTATAGTGGCTATAGTAAGGGCAACCTTGTGATTGAACCTGTTGTTGGCTATGAGCGAGTTCAAAAATTACTACCAACGGCCCATACTTCAAGCCGCCTTTTCTATGGCCTAAGAGCGAATTATGGCCCAAGACTTTTATCTCTGGAAGCAGAAGTGACTCAGGCAAAAGAAGATGAAACTTTTGATTCAGGAGTTCAGGTTAAAGATACTTCAACGAATTACATGCTAGGCCTTAGAAGTTCATACAATATCGGTCGTGCACTTAATTGGTATTTAAGAGCTGGTGGCCATGCACGAGATACGAAGTATGAGAAGACGGAAGCTGGTGTGACAACGACGACTGAGCCAGCAACTTATGTTTCACCATATGCAGGAACAGGTTTAAGTCTAAACTTTATGAACGTTTTTACACTCAATGCTGGAGTTAATGTTCTTTTTACGGGAAGGCCAAAGGGAAGTGATCAGGAGTATCAATCATCACTTGGTTTTGCTATAAGAATTTAGGACTACTTAGAGACTGTCTCACCTAGCAATAAGTCCTTATACTCGTTATTGATAAGCATATTTGTCGTCTTAACAGTAATCGGCCCTTTACATTGAATTGCAGTTTTAACCTTAAAGTCGTAACGATCTTTTACTGGGATTATAATTTTTTTGGGCCTTAGCTTTTTAGGGTTATAAGTATCTAGGGTATGGAGAAATTGTCTCTGTCCATACTCATCATTACAAAAAATTGAATGTGAAACTCCCAAAGGATCAATTGTTTTGACTTCTTTTTTTCCAATATTTGTATAGTGACAATTAATCATCGCTTGTACTTGTTTACATTCGACGTTAATTGCATTTACTGGATGTTTTATGGCCTTAATTGCAATTGAGCGAAATTCTTTTCTTATAGTTTTTGCGGCCTTACTTTCTGTGTGAGATGTCCAAAAAATCTTTTTATTACCAAAATGTAATTCTTCAACAATTGAGCCATTTGGTGGTTGAAATTTTGGCATAGGGATTTTACTAAACTGTTCTATGATTACTCTTTTTAGTTCTTTATATTTTTGAGGTGTAATTTTAAACTCAAAACTTCCAATATCATTTGGGTACTTACTTAGTGTTGGTGAAATTGTGGTAAAGATAACTTGATAATCGTTCTTTACGATAAGTTTGTCTTTTATGTAGGACTCCATCGCTCCACCATGTACATAGAAGACAAGATCATCACTTGGAAAGGCCTTTAATGAAAAAATAAGACCGGCCAAAAGTATTAGTTTACTTACCACAAAGTACCCCTAATATTTTCTTTAAGGCATCAGGGTAAAGTCTCTTATCTTCAATACGAGAATGCGAGCCAGCATTCATAATATCATCAGTTGGATTAATTGGATCACGATCAGGACAATCAGGGTCAACATATGTATCACCAAGTCCTAGCTTATGATTGAGCTCATGTACATAGAGGGCACAGCGATTCGAGTCATTCATATTTGGATTAGAGGCTCCATGAGAACTCCAATTGTCACTATTGGCACGATCTGTGGTCTTATGAAGATTAGCTGTATGGTCACAGCTATACCAATCTTTAAAGCCACTTTCTTCATAGAAAGTAATCTCAAGATCAATTCCTTGCTTTGCGTAGAATTGTTTCATACATGATTTGGCACTTTGTAGTTTTTTAAAAGATTCTTCACGATCTTCTTCTTCCCCTTTAAAAGTGAAGTATAAACTTGTTTCAAGAACAATTCTTCCATTCTTCTTTTTGACTCTGTGGGATTTAGTGCCACGTTGATATGTGTCCGGCCACCAGTCGACTTTTTTACAAATTGCACTCCAACTTGAATTATCTTCTTTAACTGTTCCTTCTGCGACATTTTTAAGACATTGTTTAATATAAGGGTTTTGTTCTGCATGGAAGGCTACTTTCTTTTTTTCTTCGTCAGCTTGCTCAAGCCACTGATCAAATTCTTCATTGAACTTTAATCCACTAGCACTAGGGTAGCAGTCGATATTACTAAAATAGCGTCCAGACATATTGTTAATTTGGTCGATATTACTAATTTGATAATCTAAAGAGATGAGATCAAGTTTCTTTCTCAATTTTTTTAATTCGCCTTCCTTTACAATGAGTTTGTTCTTCTTGTAGGAATTGGTTTTTGAATGATATTTTAGAACTTGAACTTCATCTTCAAGTTGATAGTACTTATGAAGTTGATTAGTAATTTCTTCATTAGCAAAGACATCATTCAGTGAAATAAGTAAATATATTAGTATTTGAAATCCTCTCATCTTTTAGCTAATCGGCTCTTCTGATATAAATATTTAATATTTTAAGATTGAAGAATACCCGTCTTAAATAGTTGATTATGATTAAGTATTTACACTCAATTTCAATAGTTTAAAATAGTTCCATGTCAAATAAGATCGAACAAGTTGGTGAAAAATTTTGTCGGGATAAGTATCTTGAGGCAAGAGAGAAGACAATCTTGGCAGTGAAGCAGATTGCCTCTCTTGTAGAGATAGGTATGAATGAAGAAGAGGGCCAGACCCTTGTCGATGAAGTTCTGGCCAAGCATGGTGTGGAAAAGAAGTGGCATCCCACAAAATTTAGAATTGGTGTTAATACAACAAAGTCTTTTAGAGATAAATCTGAAGTAGGTATTACTTTAAAGTCTGAAGACATCTTCTTTATTGATATCGGTCCTGTTTTTGAATCTCATGAAGGAGACTATGGAGAGACTTTCATCGTCGGACATAACGAAGAATATTCGGCGATAAAGAATGCATGTGAGGATGTCTTCACCAAAACTGCCAAAAAATGTCGTGAAGAAAATTACACAGGTGAAAAGCTCTATCAATTTGCAACTAAGTACGCGCAAGAACTTGGTTACGAGTTAAATCTTAAGATGAGTGGCCATCGCCTTGGTGATTTCCCGCATGCTATTCACTTTAAGGGTAGTCTTGGAAGTATTGATACAACACCGGCACAAGACCTTTGGATATTAGAAATACACATTAGACACCCAGAGAAAGAGTTTGGTGCTTTCTTTGAGGATATTATTTAAAAGGAATTATCATGAAGCTAATGAATTTAATTTTACTCGCGTTATGTCTTATGTCATGTGCATCAAATACTAAGGAATTATCCTTTGATAAAGAACTTTCAGAATTTAAGTATCCATTTGATGTAAAGACTTATGAATTTAAGTCTCAAAGGCAAGACTTAAAAATGCGCTATATGGATATTGGAAGTTCTCGTAGTAAAGTTGCAGTCCTTCTTCATGGGAAGAATTTTGCGGGTTTCTATTGGGAGAGAATTGCTAATGATCTTGTTAAGAAAGGTTACCGTGTCATTATTCCAGATCAAATTGGATTTGGTAAAAGTAGTAAGCCCGAAAATTACAATTACAGCTTTCCTCAACTTGCTCACAATACACATGAGCTGATTAAATCTCTTAAAATTAGAAAGTATATTGTTGTTGGGCATTCCATGGGAGGAATGCTGGCAGTTAATATGGGGGCAATGTATCGCGATATTAGAAAAGTAATACTTGTTAATCCTATCGGCTTAGAACCATATCTTGATTACGTAGAATATAAAGATCCTGAGTTCTTCTTTAAGAGTGAGATGGGTAAAACTGTTGATATGGCACGTGCTTATCAAAAAAAGAATTATTATGATGGTACGTGGAACGATTCATATGAAGAGCTTTTGACACCATTTAAGGGGCAACTGAATGGACCAGACTACGAAGTTGTCGCTTGGAACGCGGCACTTACATATGGACCTATCTTCAATGATAATATCGTTGAAAAGTTTCCTAAGATTAAGGCCAAGACAGTTTTAATTATTGGAACCAGAGATCGCACTGGTCCAGGACGTGGTTGGAAGAGAAAGGGTGTTAAAAGAAAATTAGGCCAGTATCAGAACCTTGGGAAAGATATAAAAAAGGAAAACCCTAAGCTTAAGCTGGTTGAGCTTAAAGGCTTAGGGCATATGCCTCAGTTTGAAGACTATAAGCGATTTGCTAAAGTCTTTTATCCTGAATTTTAGTTTATCTATGCAGCATGCTTATGCGAATGAGCATGCTGATTTCTTCCGTGTTCAGCATATTTAGCATCGATTCCCATAATATGTGTAAATAACCAGTTCTTAAGAAAGCTTGCAAGCTTATCTTTTTGTAAACGACCGGCTTCTAGTTCAACTGCAAACTTACCTAAAGCACCTAATAACTTCTCATGGACTCTCTTGTGAGATTCATAAGACGGATAGTTAATACTTTGCATGTACTCTTCCTCTTCAGTAAAGTGCATAATTGTATAATCTTTAAGTTTTATGAAGGCTTCTTTAATTCCTCTTTTTGTATTCATTGCGCGAATTAGACCATTGATAAGATTAAGAATCTCTTGGTGCTCATAATCGATCTTATCGATTCCAAGCGCATACTTTCCTTCCCAAGGGATCTCTTCGATCTGATCAGATATAACAACATTGTTACTATTTTTAGTTTGAGTGATCGCACCTGATAATTCACCTAGGTAGCTGTTTAGTGTGTTAGCAAGATTAAGTGTTTGAGAAACAACAAGCGTGCTTCGTTGAGTTGAATTATTGATAGAATGAATTGCATCCCTAAGTTCAATAACTCCATTTTCTTGTTCACGTGAAGCAATTGTAACTTCTTCAATTTGTTGATTCATTTTCATTGTTTCTTCATTTGTTTGATTGAAGCTACGTTTGAATTCCGAAAGTGTTGTATCACATGAAACTGAAGTCTGATCTAGGCGATCACTAAGATCCTTACTCTTATTCTGAATTTCAGTAATCAGCTTGTTTAGCTTATCTTGCGCTTCATTTAATGTTGCATTAATTGCATCAGCACTTTCTCCACTTGTTGATGCAAGTTTACCTATCTCTTCTGCAACAACTGAGAATCCCTTACCATGCTCACCTGCACGAGCTGCTTCAACGGATGCGTTAAAAGAGAGAAGCTTTGTTTGAAAAACGATATCGTTAATTAGTTGTGCCTTGGTTTCAACATCAGTGAATGTTTCCATGAATCCACTTAGATCATTAACAATACTAGAAAGTGAACCATTGATATCTTTACTTGTGTCTAGACTTGCATTGATATTTTGTTCAAGTTTTCCGAGAGAGTGATCACTGCTACTGATTAGGTTATTAATCTCTTTGATATTCTCTTCAAAAGAGCTGATTGATGAAGTTGTTCTTGTGATCATCGCGCTAATTTCATCACTTGTTGCACTTGTTTGAATAACTGCACTTGCTTGCTCTTCAGTACTTTCGTCAAGCTGTTCACAAGATTCAAAGAATTGTGAGTTGGTTCCCACAATATTTCTTTGAAGATAATCTAGCTTTTGAAGTAGAACTTTCATTTCATTTTTTCTTTTTCTTGAGAGAAAAACAAAACTTGCTAGAAGAGGAAAAGGGGCGGTAAAAAATAATGCAGCCGAGGCAAAATTTATTTCAGCAAAGTATGCTGTAAAGCCCGTGATAGAGGTCGATAAAATTAATGGTAGAGTTATATGGTTTAGCTTTTTCATACCCCCATTATCGGTGGTTTATGTCCTAACTATATAAGAAAATTTAGCTATTTTAATGATTTTTGTCAGTGTTTAAAGCTTTTTCTATAACTCTTGTTGTAAAAATAAACCAATATAATTGCTTCCACCTTTGATGCGTCCAAAGAGTGATGAAGATTCAAAAATTGATGAGCGATGATGAATCATTATCCCGGCCCAAGTATCTTTAAAGCCAAGTTTTTCTAACGATATATCTAGAGAGAAATCTAAATAGTTCATCCACTTGCTTCCACGATAGCCTTTTCCTGCGATATCAACTTCTTCAATATATGTAATTTCGTCTAGGTATGAAATACCTTCAGCAAGACCTAATCGCCATTTTACTGGCCAATAGAATGGAATATATATTTTAACGGCCAAGACGTACTCACTAATACTACTTTGTTGATTACTACTTAAGTGTTGAACATAAGTTGGAAGTAAGTAGACTGGAACTTCACTTCCCATAAAAGTATCAGATAGAGGTATTCCGTAACTTAATGAAACCATATCGTTTTCGTACTTATCCCAAGCTGTGTGAAAGCTTAGAATATCACTTAAGTTAGATGGTGTTGCCTGTGCATAAGTAACGCGAAAGAAATCTCTACTTTTAAGCTTACTTATATTCTTGTACTTGTCTTGCTTTTTTTGGTGAGTACTTTGATCTAAGAATGATATACCAAAGAACGTTTCATAGTTTACTTGTTTATCGATTTCATTTTGATCTCTTGTTTTTGGATCGAGTGCACTTAGCTTTGCTTGAGCTAGTAGATGAAAGTTTTCATATACCTTTATTGTTGCTTTAACTCCTGCACCAATCTCGTAACCGATGTGATCATTATAATAATAACTTTTATTAAATTCTTTCCCTCTTACTGTTAAGTACGCATAGGGCCTGTAATGAATAATACTCCAGATATGATCTGACTCTGTCTCAATATTAAAGTATGGTCTTGTTGAGCTATCGGTAAGAAATTGTGCTCTAGTATGCCAAAAATCAGAGTGGCCAAATTCATATTCGAGACCATAGTCGAAGCCCGAACGTCGAGTTTCATTTTGAAGTTCTTTTGGAATATCGTAGAAGCGATACTTTGTTACTAAATTAAGCTTCGATTGATTATATTTAAAAAATGAAAATCGAGCTTCAAGTCCATTGAGTTCAAAATCGCCTCTTTCGTAATAAAAAAGTGGAATAATATCAGAAACTGTATCTTCGCTTGCTTTGTAAGGTATAGTTGCAGTTCTTTGTCCAAAACCTATTCCCCAATTCTTAGGTTGTGATTTTTGAGCAAAAGATGAAATAGAAACTGTAAGTAGTAAAAATAGAATTTTATTCATTATAACCAATCTGTAAATGCAACCCCTAGACCAACTCTCGACATCGGGAAATTATAGTCGATTAAGCTTTCAGCATAACCATTGTAATATTGAAGATAACCTTTAAGCCTTGTATCAGGTAAAGGAAATGACCAATCGAGTTCAATTGATCCTTTATTATCTTTTTTCAAATTATTTCTTAAAACCATTGTTAGTGTATGGCCACCAATTTTGTGTATTCCTGTTAATTCAAAAAAACCCGTATAATCAGTTAAGTCTGGGTTGTCATCTCCAGTGTAATCACTTGGTGAGGTTTTATTATTCTCCGGGAGGCGGTACCAGAGTTTGAGCATGAATAATGTCTCACGCCACTCAAAGTAAGTTGTCAAAAAAATACGATTCCAGCTTCTTGATTGTGGTAGATCTTTTCCGTTTGATTGATGGAGAAATCCAAATTGATAGTAGTTTTTAAATATTCTCCAATCTTCTTTAAATGGTTTAAAAGTTAGAAAAAGCTCAGGCTCATAGTTTGTCTCTCTAAAAACGGCAGAGCTCTTTTTATTGTAAAGCTGCCAAAAAGATTTTTGTGTGTAAGCGAAATCTAAATCTGTCTTTGATCCTAATAATTCAGCGAGAACTGTAAAACGAAAACTAAGCTGATATTTCGTTTCAACATTATCAATATTATCTCCCTCAGAAAAAGGCTTGGTATTTGTCTTATGCATATAAGTTGCTGGTAAAATATAATTAGGCTTATACGCACTCACTAATGAGTCTGTTTTATTGGAGCGCTGGATTTCAGCTTCACGCTTTTCTAATGATTTTTGAAGGTCATTTTGAGCTAATAGGCTATAGCTCACCATACACGATATAATTAATCTAAAAAACAAATCAACTTCCTTAAATCTTTAATATTTGAGGTTTAATCATTGTCATATGGATTGGTGGATTCTGACAATTTTTTTCCCAATTGAATTACTCAATTGACAATATGAGAGGTTAGGGGCTATAAATACTCCTACATGCGCACTCGTAGCTCAGCTGGATAGAGTGTCTGACTACGGATCAGAAGGTCGCAGGTTCGACTCCTGCCGAGTGCGCCATGATTTTAACTACCTGAATTTACTTACCTTTTTGGAAGTAATCCTATGTCAAATCACGATCAAAGATTCAATGGAATAGCCTCTTTACTTGGAGAGAGTGAAGCTAATATAGTTAAGAATTCACATTTCTTAATTATTGGGCTTGGTGGCGTTGGAACTTGGTGTGTTGAATCGATTGCTCGCCTTGGAGCTAATCAAATAACGCTAGTTGATCTTGATGATATTTGTGTCTCTAATACTAATCGCCAAATTCACGCTCTTGATGGAAGCTACGGGCAGATGAAAGCTGATGCTTTAGCCGAAAGAATCTCAAAAATAAATCCTGATTGTAAAGTGAATGTCCATTTGTGCTTCTTTAATGAGAAGAATATGGAAAAAATCTTTGCTGAAAAACCTTCAATCATAATTGATACAATCGATGCTCCTAGAGAGAAGGCTTTATTAATAAATGAATGCTTTAAACGCGATGTGAAGGTAGTCAGCTCTGGTGCTATTGGTGGAAAAACAGACCCTACAATGATTACAGTGGCCGAGCTTTCAAAAACTAAACAGGATATGCTATATCGCAAGGTTAGACAGGAATTAAAAAAGAAGCACCTCTATCCATTGGGAAGATCAAAGGCCAAGGTGCAATGTGTCTATTCTCCTGAGCCTTCAAAGAAAATACAAAAGTGTGATATTGACCAAACTTCAAAAGCTCTTAAACTTGATTGTAATGGTGGGCTAGGCACAGCTACTTACATGACAGGTACTGTTGGTTTCTTACTTAGTCACGTTGCAGTCAAAGAACTCCTAAAATAAAATTTCATTGATTTAATGGCCCTATAAAGTAAAATTAGTTGTCTCAATTAATCGTATCTATATGGAGTTATAATGAAAAAAATATTTCTAGTTTTATTGTCACTTACTTTTATTATTTCTTGTTCATCTACAAAGAAAGCAAGAGAGTTCGACCTTGATTATAAAGTTCTAAATGCATCTCATAAAGTTGAGCCTGATTGGTTAGAAGATGCTGATGGTTTTAAAGAAGGTGATAAGTCTTATCATTATTTTGTTTCACAATCAGAAAATCGTAATAGAAGACTTTGTGTAAAGTCTGCAACAGCAAGATCAACTGCAGTTATTGCATCTGAAATTTCACAAGAAATAGCAAATGATTATACAGAAGTAACAAGCCTTGACTCGGACTCCGAAGAAGTTAAATCATTTCATGAAACTTTAACTCAATCGATAAAGACAAAAGTATCAGGAATTAGAGTTAAGAAACAATACTGGGAAAAACGCCAAAAACAGAAAGAAGAAGTACTTGAAGGCAACCCTTACTATGCATGTTATTCTCTTGTAGGAATAAAAGAAGAATCACTTCAGTCGGCAATTAATTTTGCAAGACAAACAGCTCTAGCAAAAATGAAAAATCAAGAGCAGAAAGAAGAGTTGAGAAAGAAGTTTGAAGAATAAATTTTTACTACTATTGATTTTACCTTTTCTGGCCTATGGCCAAGTTAAGTCTTGTCCGAAGAATTATCTTTGTGCAAAAGCTTGTAGCTTAAGTGAGGCAGAAGCAATTGAAGATGCAAGAGTTGAGATTGCTAAAAACTTTCAAGTGAAAGTGAAAGCAAAGTTCACTTCAATTGAGAGCTCAATAGGTAAGCTTGATGAAGGTGAGTATTCGGACTATGTAAGTGAAGAGGTTTCAGAAAACTTATTTGGTGTTGAAACAGTCGAGTCATTTCTTGATGAAGAGTCCTACCATTGTGTTCTCATGGGTCTTAATAAGTCGAGATTTTTAACAAAGCTAAAAAGTGATATTGGTAATTTAAACTCTGAAAACGAAGAAATATATAAGCAGGGATTTTATCTAGGCCTTTCTAAAATAAGGGCCAATAATAGCGTTATAAAAAAACTAGATGTTTATGTAGCGGCTCTGACGGACACGTACAAGTCAAACGTAAAGAAGTTTAAGTTATTTGATAAGAAGAATATTAAAATTACCTTTTATTCACAACCTAAGTTCAGCAGTGTGGATAAGGTGTTAATAACAGAGATTAATAAGAATAATGTATTTAATAGTGAATCAAAAACTGAGCTAATCATATCTATTGCGTTAGTTAGAGAGTTTTTGAATGTTGATGGATTTATCAAACGTACACTTGAAATTAACTTCAAGAAGAATAAAATTAATATTACAAAAAGATATACACAAACAGGTCGATCTGAAAAGGCCATCATTGAGCAAGTTTTAAAAGAACTTATTGATGATATTCCTGATGTTTTTTTAAGTTTAAAGATTTAATTGGAGGATAGATGAAAAAGATTTTTTTAATTGGACTATTATTTGGTCTTGTATCTTGTGGTGGTTTTCAGGCAGAGCGTGTTTCTGGAGATCAATCAGATGAGAAATCACTGGAAATTACAGATGCATGGGTAACAAGAGATACTGAAAACTCAGTTGAAACTGTTCTACAAAAGATGAAGCAGCATAAAGGGTTTAAAAACTACCTTATGAAATTAGGTCGTCGTCCGAAAGTATTCGTTGCTGAACTTGCCAATCAAACAGCAGAGCCATATTTCCCAACAGATGATATTTCTGATGAGTTTCTAACTCAGTTAAGTGAATCGGGTGAGTATATTTTAATCGATGCAGCAGCAAGAGAAACATTACTTAAAGAGATTCAGTATCAAAATGACGGAATGGTTAGTCCTGCAGAGGCCAAAAAAATTGGAAATGCTGCTGGAGCAGATTTACTAATTTTTGGTAATGTTAGAATGCAGCCAAGACAAAGAGGTGGAAAAACCCTTAAGGAGTATACTTTCAATATTCGCATGACTGATATTTCAAGAGGAATTGAAGTAATGAGAACTAGAACGAGAGTGAACAAATACTCTGAGCAATCTAAAGTAGGTTGGTAGATTGCATTTAAAGACCATTTTTAAAAATATTTCATATCTCATCTTATCTTTGTCTCTCGTTGCATGTGCTGCAAGGAAAGTCAGAGATGAGGGAGATGCCATTTCTTTACTCTATAAAGGCAAAAGTTATCAACAAGTGATTGATAAGATCAGTAAGGGTGATGTTTATAATAGAGAAGAAGACCGTTTCCTAAAACAAGCTGAACTTGGAATTGCTTACTTTAATTTAGCAAATTATGATAAGGCACTCGAACATTTAAATAATGCAAAGATAATCGCGAATGATCTCTACAAAATTAGTATATCTAATAAAGTTGAATCTTTGTTTATTGGTGAAGCCACTGATATTTATTATCCAAATCAATTCGAACAGGCCAATATTCGCTTCTATGAAATTCTTGCTCATTATCAGAAATCACAATTAGCAACAAAAGCTCAAGATAAAAGATTTCATATGCAGGCCATGGTTTCAACTCTACGAGATTGGAGTGCTTATATTGAAAACTTCAAAGCACAGAATCGAGGCCGTGCAATTTATAAAGGTTCAACTTTTATCGACCTAATGGGGATTGTCGTTCATGATACTTTTGGACGCGCCAAAGATAGAAGTGTAGTCAATAACTTCAAGGAAATAGGCCAACGTGATCTGATCCAACAAATGGGAATTTACCCAAGTTTTAATAGTTCACATGATAAGTATCGCGATGATTATAAAGATCTACATTTAAAGAATCAAAGTGAATTAGAGAAATATGTAACAAAGACTAAAACATTTGAAGTTACTAATGATTTTTTTAAGTCGAAAAAAAAGTATAATACATATCTAATTATCTTAAATGGACATGTCATAAAAAAATCAGCGGATGTTTATAGCTTTCCTTTAGGGTTACCTGTTGGTGTTTATATTTCTAATCGTGGTGAGATGGATGACTTTGTAACTTTCTCGCTAAAAATGCTTTCAATTACAGCGGGAACAAAGCCAACAATAAGCTTTGAGTTACCAAAGATCAATTCTAGATCCTACGATACTCCTGGTGAAGTTAAAGTTTATGATAAATCAGGGAAGGTGCTTGCAAGTACTGATCCAATTCTTATGGCAAATACTTCTGAGGTTCTGAGTAGTTCCTTGAAATCTGAAGTAGGATTACTCGAGGCCAAGGTTGGAGCAAGGCTTGCGGCAAAGCATATCGCTCTATTGACATCCGCATACCAAACTTATCGAAGTCTCTATAGTAGTGGAGGCTTTATTGCATATTTATCTGCAAGTGCAGCTTACGCTGTCGGAAATAAGGCGATTCAAGAATCAGAGCTTGCTGACCTACGATCTTGGTACGGTATTTATGATCATATTATGCTAGTTCCATTAAATCTTAAAGAAGGTGAGTACGAGCTTGCCTTAGGTGAAAAGAAGTTCAAATTCACCCGCAATAAAGATCCTAAGCAAATAGTTCCACTCATTATTAATTGATTTATATTTGATAAAATAAATATATGTTAATTAGTATTAGTAAGCTCTCTATTAAAAGTGATTTCAATAAAGCTCAGGCTTTATTCTCTCTCCATTGTTTTCTCTTTTTCTTGGCCAAAGGCTATGAGTTTTTGAAATTTCAATTTAATTTCATTGCACTTTTTGGAATCATCTTCTTGGTGATATTTTATCGACTATTTTATCGTATGCAGAAGAATGTACACTATTCTTTTTGGACGTTAAGTTTCATTAGCACGCTGTTGCTAACATTCAGTCTTATTCGATCTCTTTACTACTATAACGACTTTTCATTGTTCTTTCTTTATACAATGTCTTTGTTCCTTCTAGTTGTACTTTGTTATTCTCTCTATTCACCTGTTTTTTATCCAGTTATAAGCTGGTGGGAGTATGACTTTAGATATCGAAATGATCTTAAGACAAAGGTCTTCTCAGATAAATTAGAAGGAATCGATGGCCGCCTTGTTGATTTAAGACGAAAAGCCGCTGGTGTGACTCTCTTTGATGACCTCAATATTGGTGATAAATTTGAAATTGAACTAAAGAAGGAAATTCTTGAAGGTCGACTCAATGTCGAAGTTGTTTCAAAAAGACAACATTCTATTGGACGACCATTTACATATGGTGTTCGCTTCCTTATTAATGAAGACGAAGAAAAATCAAAGTATCAAAAACTAGAAAAGTATTGGAACTTTGAGCGAAAGGCCAAAAAAAATAAAAAGTTTAAGTCATGAATATGAAGTCTCACATTTGGAATATGAATCTTGCACTTAAGGAAGCTGAGAAAGCTTTTAAGTTAGGGGAAGTACCAGTTGGTGCCGTAATTGTTGATGACAATGATAATGTTATTGCTAGTGCTCATAATCTAAAAGAGATCAATAAAGATACAACAGCACATGCAGAAATTTTGGCCATTCAAGAAGCAAGTTCTAAGTTAGGTGATTGGCGTTTACTTGAGTGCACTCTTTATGTAACACTTGAGCCTTGTCCGATGTGTCTTTATGCAATCCTACAGGCACGTTTTAAAAATGTTGTTTTTGGTGCCTACGATCAAAAGGCCGGCTCTGTCTCTCTTGGCTATAGCTTCCAAAAAGACCCACGTTTTAATCATAAATTTTCTATCATTGGTGGAGTTGAACACTTTAAGTGTTCGAAAGTATTATCAGATTTCTTCAAATTACGTCGAAAAACCTATCGAAAACGTCAAAGTTAGTTTGTATATGTTTACATTCTTAACAAAACTTTTCACCATATAACTATGATGAAATTTAATTTAGTAGTAATGCTAGTTTTAGCTTCAATCTCATCTTACGCAAACTTGATGCACTTTGAAGTTGATTCTATCGATTTAAATAGAAAGCCAGAAGCAAATCATTTAAATGGTGATATTTACGCGCGAGATATATTAATCAAATACGATAATGTTGAGTTCGACTTAACACAAAATGGGGAATTATTTCTTGTTGATGCGTCTTTATATAATAATAAAATAGCAGTAAGAAAAGATAATTTAAATTTCGCTACTAATATTCCAACTTTCCCAGAAATAGATCTGTTAAATTTTATCAATGCTAAAGAGGCCATTATTGAATTCTCTGATAAGGGTTTCTACGCTAATGGACCTGAGCTTAGTATTGGTGCTGATAAATTTCTTTTTGCAATTCAAGATGTGGACATTAACTGTGTCGGTAGTGAGTTTACTTTTAACTTAGATGAAGTTTGTTTGAAAAATATGTTAATCAAGCCTCGAGAAAGTAGTGAGTTTGCAAAAGTTGAAATAAAACAAAATGGTGATAAGCCTGCTAATGTTAATATTCTTGGAAAGGAAGTTAATTTTTCAGAAAATAGAATTTTGATTGATGCTCAAAGTGTCCATGGCTACGTACTAGACAGTTCGATTGAATTTAATAGTATTAAAGTTGATTGTTTTAAAGACCCGACTGTTGATTCGTTTAATATCGATTTGATCTTCTCAGGTTGCCTTCAAGAATCAAGAATTGCTGGAGATGAGATTAAACTATTAAGGGAAGGAATGCCTTTTAATGTTTTTTATGGAGAGGTTTATTTTGAAGATAATCATTTAGGTCTTGAAGCAAAAGAACTTGAAGCAAAAACTAAGAAAGGTCATTTTATTTTTAGTGATATCAAGGCCCGATGTTTAAAAACTCTTCCATCAGACAAGGATATTAGTGCCGACGCAATTTATGTCGGTTGTCTTCGTCACTCAGAATTTAGTATCGAACGAGTAAGTGAATCAAAAGTTGAATCGCCAAAAAATCGCATTCGTGATCTTAAGATAAATGTCACTAATCATCGATTTAATATGACGGCCAAACTAAAGGCATTAATTGGTTTTAAATTTAGAGCTTCAGGTAAAGTTGAAATTAATGAAGAACTTAGAGAAGTTACAATAAAAGTTGATCGAGCTAAGGTTGCAGGTCTTAGAGCAACAAAATTAGTTTTGAAATTTGTGATGAAATTTATTACCTCTGACTCGGTGAGTCTCGATGGTGATACAATTACAATAAAATACTAGCTTTGTTTGACAGCATGCTGTCAGAAATATTATATTCAAGCACGGTAGTCGGCCAGGCAAGTGTAACGGGGTAAACTCCGCCAGGTCGGGAACGAAGCAACGGTAGCTTTTGTTGCATTGTGTTTGTGTCGACTGCCCCTTTCCAATACCTATTATTTTTCTTATAGTTAACAAGTACAAAATTTAAAATCATATAAAGTGATGGTGCCCAATGTCATATCAGGTCCTGGCCAGAAAATATCGTCCAACAAAATTTCAGGATTTTGTTGGCCAAGAACATATCGTAAAAACTTTAGCGAACTCATTAAGAGATGATCGTCTAGGGCACGCTTATATTTTTTCTGGAACTCGTGGGATTGGAAAGACTACGATTGCTCGAATATTTGCAAAGGCATTACGTTGTGAAAATCGTGATGAGTATCAAAACCCATGTTGTGTGTGTGGTGCTTGTCAAGATTTTGATTCTGCTGCATCTATGAATGTTGTTGAAATCGATGGAGCATCTAATAATAGCGTTGATGATGTAAGAGAATTAATTTCAAATATTTCTTATCTTCCATCTAGTGGAAAATATAAAGTATATATTATCGATGAAGTTCATATGCTTTCAAATAATGCCTTCAATGCATTATTAAAAACTCTTGAGGAGCCACCTGAGCATGCTGTTTTCTTAATGGCCACAACAGAGCCAGAAAAGCTTCTTGGAACTGTTCTTTCACGTTGTCAGAGATTTGATTTCGTTAACGCAACAGTTGACCAACTTAAGTCACACATTGAATATATTGCAGGTTTGGAAAATATTACATTCACTGATCCAGACCTCGTTGAAACACTCGCAAAACTTGGAAACGGTTCTTTTAGAGATACTCTTTCACTTTTTGATCAGGTTTTAAGTTTCTCTTTTGGCGAACCAATTAATGACGAAGTATTTGCTAAGGCCTTAGGTGTTGCAAAGCTTAGTTCAATTAAATCAATCATTGATGGACTTCTTGCAGAGGATGCTCAAGTTGTAACAGATACTTTTAATGCTCTTGTTTCTCAAAATATTGGCCTTAAGAATATCGTAAAATCATTACTTGAAAATTTATTCTCAATAATTATGGCAAAGGATTTCAATGATCCTAATCGTGTATCTTCAAAAGTTAATTTGGATCTATTTACACAAACCACACGAGCAGAGCTTTATTGGGTTTATGAAACTCTAGCAAAAGATTTTGCATGGACACTAGAATCAATTATACCAACAGATGCAACTTTACTTGTCCTAAGAAAGGTTTCGTTGAGACATCAGTTGATTTCTGATACTCAAGTGGAGGATGCTCCGGGAAAGTCTAAGGCCCATGTCGAGGCCAAGCCTGAAGCCCCTAAAGAAGCCTCAGTTGAAGTAGAGCCTATTGTTGAAGCTGAACCAGTTGTTGAGGCTGAGCCTGTTGTTGAAGTAGAGCCTGCACCTAATAAGATAATCTTTGAACCAATTGAAGAAGTAGTTGAAGAGACGATTGAAGCAGAAGTCGTGGTTGAAGAAGTTACTCCTGTTGTTGAGGAGGTACAAGAACTTGGCCCTAAGACTTGGGATGGTTTTCTTAAATTTCTATCAAGTGAATCTCCTGTCATGGGAGCAAATCTCGAACAAGGTAATTTAGTAGGTGATATTCACAATGTTGGCGATAAGGTAACTCTATCGATTGGTTACCCTGTAAGTGCTAAAGTTTTCTTTGACCATATGAATACGAAAGAAACTCTAGAGAAAACTCAAGGATTTCTTAAAAAGTTTTTTCAAGTTACTCAAGTTGACTTAACTGTAGAGTTGATTGAAAAAAAGAAAGCAGAAGAAACAGATTTTAAATCACGTTTTGATATTAAGATTGAAGATGAGAATATTATACGTGCTAATTATAAAAAGGAAATTGAAGAGGATGAAATGCTTAATTTAGCAAGTGCCCTCTTTGATACTAAGGTAGATAAGATTGTCTTAAAAGACGATGAGTAACGGAGTATAAAATGGCAAAAGGTATGCAAGGGCTAATGAAGCAAGCTCAACAAATGCAACAAAAAATCAGTACACTACAAAAAGAGCTTGAAAAGCGTGAACTTGAGGTTTCTTCGGGTGGTGGTGCAATTAAAATTCTAATCACTGGTAAGCAAGAAATAATATCAATTAAAATAGATAAAGAAGCAGTAGATCCAAGTGATGTTGAAACTCTTGAGGACCTGGTTCTTACGGCAGTTAATCAAGCAATTAAAGAATCACAAGATATGGTTTCAAATGCCATGAGTAAAGTTACTGGTGGACTAAATATCCCAGGACTTTTCTAAGGTTAATAAATGAAGCTACCTGAACGTATTACAAACCTTGTCGATGCATTCTCTAAGGTTCCTGGAATTGGAGAAAAGAGTGCTCTAAGACATGTTCTAAGCCTGGCCAAATGGACGGGGGATGAACTTGCTGTATTCGCTAGTGCATTAACTGAACTTGCAAGCTTAAAGAAGTGTCAGCAGTGTGGTGTTTTTGCAGATGAGACAATTTGTGATGTTTGTAGTGATGTTCACCGTAAAAGCTCAACTGAAATTTGTGTTGTTGAGAGTATTACGGATTATATGGCCATTGAAAGAAGTGGGCAGTACCGTGGGCTATACCATGTTCTAGGAGGTGTTTTGAATCCCCTTCTAGGAATAGGGCCTGCAGAACTTAATATCGATAAACTTAAGAAGAGAGTTGTTGAATTAGGTGTCACTTCTATAGTCTTGGCCATAGGACCTTCAGTTGAAGGTGATGCCACTTGTAGTTATATAAAATCCGTTCTACCTGATAATGTCAGTGTGGATCGCATTGGGTTTGGTATTCCTATGGGTGGAAACTTAGATTACTTAGATACCATGACGATATCTAAAGCATTAGAAAATAAAACCAAAATGTAAGGAAGGTTTATGGATAACATTGAAGTCGTTATTCAGGAGTTTTTTAAAGAATATAGCGGGCTGGACTCACTAGTTAATAGTGGTCTTATTGTTTGTCGCCAAGATGGTATTCCACTTTATTCTTTTAAAAGTATTCAAACAGATTTTGATAGTGATACTGCAGGTGCACTGATCGCTGGCGTATGGCAAGCAAGTAGCGTACTTTCTCAGTTTATTCCTGAAGAAACAGAAGATGATTTTAGATTTAATTATACGACTTCATCTAAAGGTATCTATATAACGAAACTTTCTGGAAACTTTGAAGATATTTATTTAAGCCTAATTTATTTTGGAGTCGACAATCCAGCAAAGCTTAAAGGGCGTGTACGCTTAATTGAGTCAAAGCTTGTTGAATTTATTGAAGCTCACTTGTCACAAGACATTCAAACTGATGATGTATTCTTATTTGATGATATTAGTGACAATGAAGTTGAAGACCTCTTTGCAGGTGTTATGGGATAATGGGGGCACTATGTCTTTTGTAAATTATAATACAAAGGAAATTAATTGTAAGATTGTCTATTACGGACCAGGGCTTGGTGGTAAGACAACTAATATTCAATATATTTATAAGAAAACTGCTGGTGGTAATAAAGGTGAGATGGTCTCACTTGATTCAGAAAATGAAAGAACAATCTTTTTTGATTTCCTTCCACTAGACCTTGGTGAGATTCGTGGCTTTAAGACTCGCTTTCACCTTTATACAGTACCTGGACAGGTCTTTTATGAATCGTCTCGCAAGTTAATTCTTCGTGGAGTTGATGGTGTTGTCTTTGTTGCTGACTCACAACTTGAGAGAATGGAAGCTAATATTGAGTCATTAAAAAGTTTAGAAGCGAACTTAACAGAGCAAGGTTATGATATTGATAATATTCCAATTGTTTTTCAATGGAATAAGAGAGATCTACCGAACGTAACTCCTGTTGAAGATATGAATCAGACTTTAAATGCTGATGAGAGACCGGCCTATGATGCTGTTGCAGTTAATGGTGTTGGAGTATTTGAAACTTTAAAGACAATGTCTAAACTGGTTTTAATGAACCTCAAGGGTGGCTTAAAAGAGTAGCCCCTTATATTTTAAGAAGTGTATATGTGCTTCAATCAGGGCCTCCTGACAATAGAAAGAAGATCTTCTTCCTATTAGATGGTGGCCATCAAGTATTCCCAATTTAATTCCTTTTTCAAAATAATATGGAAATAAAGAATTCTCAGTATCGACGACACCGTCGTTTTCATTTTTACTGCGAATAATTAATTTCATGAGCATCATCCATAGATGACTTTCATACCACTTTGAAGAAAAGCCAATTGAAGTATAGAAGAGATTTGGATTTAACTGCTCGTGATGATTTCTCATCCAAGGTCTTCGGTAAGTTGAAGAAAGAGATTTTTGCATTTCTTTAGCAAGGATATCTTTCTTCTTATCGATTAATTGATAAAGCTTTGAATCAGAAAAATTATGAATAAGGTTTAGTGTCTTTATAAGCTTCTTATTGAAAGTATCCGATCCGAGTATAGGAGAGGCGATTGTGGAAAGTCCTAAGATATTATCTTGTTCCTCTGAGTAATCTTTTAAATAGTGAAGAGAGTCAAGGCCACCTTTTGAAAAAGCTACTAACCAAAGTTTCTCATTTTGATGATCTTCAAGATATGCATTTATTTGATTCTTTAAAGATTCTGCATTTTTGTTGCAATCATTAAAACCGTTAATACTTGGTGTGAAGTACTTTATACCATACTGTTCTTTTAAAAAGTGACAGGCTCGCTCAAATGAAGGTGTTGAAAAAAGTTCATTAAACACACCTGGGATGAGAACTATGGTAGCCTTCGTTGTTGGTTTTTCTAGATTTGGAATATAATTTGGGTGGTATTTTGCATACTCTACTTCATTGTAAATAATCTTAAATATCTCTTCGTCACTTAGATCAATTTCTTTGCGATTTTTGATATCGTTAAAGAAACGATAATTAACTTTGTCGAAATCAAATTTATTTTCAAAACTTTTAAAGTTAGTAAGAGAGTGGATATAGCGTGCAGTTGAAAAGCTAATCCATGCACTTGAAGTTACGAGATTTCTCATAAGCTTTGCTGCATCATTAGGAGATAGATTTTTTTTAGCACTTTTAATTTTTGAAGATATATCGAGGCGAGTTAATTCCTTTGCTGAATTTAAGAAATTTTTAGAATAATTCTTTCTGGCATAATAGGCGTTAATACGTCCTTTAATATTAAGGACCCCAGACTCGATGAATTTATTTAAAATTAAATCTGTATCTCTCATTCTGCTTTTAAATTCCTTGCGCTAGATGTAAAATTTTGGCATTGACTAAGGCTACAAGTCAAACAAATGAAAGATATTAAAAGTAAGTTCACTTTTAGTGAGTAGAAAATTAGCAGCTTAGGTTTTTGTGGAAGAATATAAGGAACATTATTCAGTATTGAAGAAGGAATGTCTCGACTACCTTTATTTAGATATGGAGTCAGAAGAACAATTACTCTTTGCTGATTGCACTTTTGGTGCAGGAGGACATTCTCTGGCCATAGTCGAACGAGATCAAAAAGCTAGGCTTATCTCCTTTGACCAAGACCCAGATGCTTTGAAGAATGGTCATAAGCTAATAGAGGAGAAGGGAGTTAAGGATCGTCTTTTCTTGAACGATTCAAACTTTTGCTTTTTCAACGATATTGTCGCCGTTAAACACGCTAATCTCTTGGAAGACAATGGCGGCCTTAATGGTGTTCTACTCGATCTTGGGGTTTCATCTCATCATTTTGATGAAGGCTCTCGAGGCTTCTCTTTTCGTGTGGATGCCCCTCTTGATATGAGGATGGATTATGACAATGATGAAATTAAAACGGCCAAGGACATAGTTAATAGTTATTCACAGCAAGAGCTTGCCGATCTTTTTCGAGATTATGGTGAAGAAAAATATGCTTGGCGCATCGCGGAGCAAATTATTTTAACTCGCGCAAAAGATGGTCCTATAGAAACGACTTTTCAATTGGCCGACTTAATTAAGAATTGCTACCCAAAGAAATTACAATTTGGCCGAATTCATCCGGCCACAAAATGTTTTCAGGCGCTACGAATTGAAGTTAACCGTGAACTTGATGTAGTAGCCGATGTTATTGGTCAGGTTCTACCATTATTGAAGATTAATGGTAGAATATTAATTATAAGTTTTCATTCACTTGAAGATAGAATAGTGAAGAAGCTTTTTAAAGATTATGAAAAGAATGGACTTGGTGAAATGCTCTTTGAAAATGAAGTCAAAAAGCCAATAATTCCAAGTGATGAAGAGATTTCTGAAAACTCTCGTTCACGTTCAGCAAAATTAAGAATTTTGAAACGTGTAGAGAGTAAGAAATCAAAGAATAAGTACGAGAAGTATTCTAAAAAAGATAAGCAATAGGAGATTGCAAATGGCCTCAAGGATGAGTCGATCAAAAACAAGTACAACAAAGAAAGAAGGTATTGGAAATAAATTAAAGGGAATTGTTCTCAGTTCTCAAGGACTTCCAATCGTGCTTAGTTTAGTTGTAATTACAGTTCTCTTTGTTTTATTTAGAATGAAAGGAATTGAGCTTAATTATGAAATTGCTAATGTAAAAAAAGATGTTGAAAAAATTAGAGTTGAGGGGAAAGAGCTAAAGGCAAAGAAGGCGAGACTACTATCTGTTTCAAATCTTAGAAAGATGGCCCGTACTTATAACCTTGCTCAACCAAAGCAACATCAAATTATTGTCGTACCGACTAAGAAGTAAAAATTGTGAATGATAATAAGTTAAATCAACGATTAAAATTAGTCTATGCAGTATTCGCTGTCGCATTCTTGGCAATTGTTGTTAAGGCCTTTCGAATACAAGTAGTTGATCGTGGTCACTTATTGTCACAATCTAAGAAACAGTTCTTTCGTGAAAGAAAAGTCTTTCCAAGACGTGGGCATATTTATGATCGCAATGGAAATCCCCTAGCGATAAATATTAGAACTTACTCAATCTTCACAATCCCAAAGAATATCAACGATAAGAAAGTTTATGAGAAACTTAAGGCCATTATCCCTGAGATGGATCTTGATGGTATCGCAAAAAAAGCTTTAAAAAGAAATCGTTTTACTTGGATTACAAGAAAAGCAAAATTAAATGAAGATCAAGTTTTAAAGATAAAGGCCCTGCAAGGTATTTATATTGAAGAAATTCCAAAGAGAATCTATCCAAACCACGAACTTGCAGCACAGACGCTTGGGTTTGTTGGCCTAGATAATAATGGATTAGCTGGAATTGAACATCGCTTTGACAAAGATTTAAGGGGAGAGCCTCAAATCATTAAGTACTTTAAGGATAACAAGGGCCGCCCTGTTCGTTACGTTAGTCAGAATATTCCAACTGAGAGAGCAAATGATATTTATCTATCAATTGATAAAGAAGTTCAGGCCGTAGCAGAGAAGGCTATTAAAGAAGCTGTCGAGAAAGTATCTGCAAAGCGCGGTGGTGTTGGTGTCATGGATGCTCAAACAGGTGAGATCATTGCAATGGCCAATTATCCAACATTTGATCCTAACGATGTTTCAGACTCAAAAAGTAAAAATAGAAAGTTAGCCTTTATTAGTGACCCTTTTGAGCCTGGCTCAACAATGAAAGTTTTAACAGTGGCTTCTGCGCTTGAGAATAAAGTTGTTCGTCCTGATACAAATTACTATTGTGAACAAGGTCGACTAAAAGTAGAGGATCATATTATTAAGGAAGCAGAATCTCGTAAAAAGTTTGAATGGCTTTCAGTTGAAGAGATCCTTATGCACTCTTCAAATATCGGGACAACGAAAATCGCTTTTGATCTGACATTTCCAAAACTTAAGAAGACCCTTACTGAATTTCATATCGGTGAAAAGACGGGAATTGAACTTCCTGCAGAATCTCGAGGTATTTTTACTGACGATAAGAATGTATCACCTCTATCTTTGAGTAATATTAGTTTTGGACAAGGTGTTGCAACAACAGGAATACAGATGCTCGCTTCTTATGCGGCCATTGCAAATAATGGAGTCTATGTTCAACCGACAATCCTAAAAGTGGATGACATAAATAAAGTTAAATCAAAGAGAGTTATTCCCGAAGATGTAGCAAAATCTTTAACTGATATGATGATTAAAACGGTTGAAGACGGTACTGCTAGAAAAGGAAAAATTCCTTATTTTAAAATTGCCGCAAAAACATCAACTGCACAAAGATCAGATAAGAGTGGACGTTACACGGGCTATATTCCTGGATTTCTAGGATTTCCTGTTGGCGTTAAAAAGAAATTTGTAGTCTATGCCTATGTTGATAAACCAGCTCCGGGAGAATCTTATTATGGAAACTCTGTCGCCGGTCCAGTATTTAAAAAAGTAACGGAATATCTACTGTACAAAAATAAGGAATTTGAAGGACTGGCCGATAACGAATCTTATAAGAATGATATGGCGTTTGATTCTGTAAAACGTGTTCATTCAGCAAAACGTTTCACAGGCCATGGACAGGTGCCAAACTTTGTTGGTCTTGATAAAAAATCAGCCATGAAGTTAGCAGAAAAACTCGGAATTGATCTTAGTCACAGTGGAGTCGGAGTTGTTGAAGAACAATTACCAGAGGCTGGAACAGAGTATAGTAACAATACTATTATTAAATTAAGGTACGCACCTCCTACATATGAATAATCTAATCGCTAAATACAATATTGCGATCAACAACTACATAAACCTTACGACAAACCTCGATCAAGCCTCGAAGAGTGATATTGCATTTTATCGATTACAAGATAATGATAAGGCCTTGGAACTTTTTAAAGAACGTTTTAATAAAGGAAGTGCAGGTCTTGTTATCACAAATCGTAAAGTATCAGATATAGAAACACTTGTGGTTAATGAAGAAGAATTTTATGTTCTTCAAGAGCAATTAGTTGAAGCACTTTATCCTATTAATCGTGAAGTTAAAGTTATTGGCGTGACAGGAACTAATGGTAAGTCTTCTGTAACTCATTTGTGTCAGTTAATCCTAAATGAGAATGGTTACAATGCCTGTAGCATTGGTACTGTTGGTATTATAAAAAACGAACAAGAGATTATGCCAAGTCTCTCTGCTACAACACCATCTTACTTGGATCTTAGACGAATTATTTATACTTTAAACGATATTACTTACTTCTGCCTAGAAGTGAGTAGTCACGCTCTTGAACAGAATCGTGTAAAAGATATCGAATTTAGTTCTATCGGCTGGACAAATCTCACACAAGATCACCTAGATTATCATGGTACGATGGAAGATTATTTTAAGGCCAAGGCTAAACTTGCAAGTTATGCCAAGACTTCTTTTATTATTCCATCAACACAAGTGAACTTCTTTAAAGACAAGATTGAATATAGTATTGCTGATCATGTCGATAATATTTATTCTGAGGAATTTTCTCTTAGTTATAATCAAGATAATTTAGATCTTGCTTTTGCTCTTTGTGATCAAGCAAGTGGTATAGATTTAAAGCGAAAGATTAAATTAGAACTACCGAAAGGACGCTTTAATCTTTTTAGAAAAAATAAAAGCCTCTTTATTGTGGACTATGCTCACACACCAGATGCGATAGTGAATATTTGTGGCGAATCAAAAAAACATTATAAAGATCATACGATCATTACTCTCTTTGGCTGTGGTGGAGATCGTGATCGCATTAAACGACCACTTATGCTTGAAGCAGCACTAAAGTATAGTGATCAAGTTGTGGTAACAAGTGATAATCCACGCTTTGAGGATCCTAAACAAATAATTGAAGATATTTTGAAAGGCAATACTGATGAAGTTGATGTAATAACTGATCGTCGTGAAGCCATTTCAAAATATGTTAGAGAATATGAAAGTCCAACTGTGGTTATTATTGCAGGGAAAGGACATGAAGAATATCAAGATATCAAAGGTGTAAAACATCACTTTAGTGATATAGAAGAAGTTCAAAAGGCCATTGGTAATTTATGAAAGTAATAGATCTTGAAAAAGTTAGTGGAATAAAGAAAAGAATTGGAGAACTCTCTAATTCTGAAATTCTACTAACTACTGATTCACGTCTAAAGAATAATGAGAATACTTTCGTTGCACTAAAAGGTGAACGATTTGATGCATTTGATTTTATAGAAGATGCTTTAAAGAATGGTGCAACGACAATCATAACGACTTTTAGTGATGATCGAATTAATAAGTTAGAGTCATTTAAGACTACTTATAAAGACGCATGCTTTTTGATGGTGGAAGATAGTTTAGTATTTCTTCAAGATAGTGCAAAACTTAGAATCGATCTGTGGAAAGATAATGGTGGAATTGTTTTTGGTCTTACGGGATCAAACGGCAAGACTACGACAAAAGAGATGCTTTTTTCTTTAACAAAGTCTTTTCTTCATGAAGCAGTTATTTGTACACAAGGTAATCTCAATAATCATATAGGAGTTCCACTTACGATTTTCTCGATAAAAGATCATCATCGTTTTGCGATTATTGAAATGGGAACTAATCATTTTGGTGAAATTGAAGCTCTTTGTGAAATAGCAAAGCCTGATTATGGTTATATTACAAATATTGGCCACGCTCATACTGAGTTTCTAAAAGATCTAGATGGTGTTCTCGAAGAGAAATCGGCCCTCAATCGATGGATAGAGAAGAATGGAAAGCGATTCTATCGAAATGACGAGGACGAGAAATTAAAAACAATCCCTGAGTCAGAAAAAGTATGTGCGATTACTAAGGCCAATGTTTATGATTTTGAAAGTGACTTTATTAGAGAGTCCTATAATCGATGGAACGTTCAAGCAGCTGCATTCATACTCGAAAATATCTTTAGTGTTTGTCTTGCTCATGAATTAAAGAATCTACGGCTACCTGAAAATAAAAGGGCACAGTGGATTAATGTTGATAAGGTCCAAGTATATCTTGATGCTTACAACGCCAATCCAACATCTATGTCCTTGGCCATTAAGGAATTTGCTAAACAAATTCCTGAAGGCAAAAAAGCTATTTATATTATTGGGGATATGAATGAGCTTGGAGATAAGACTCAATTTCATCATGAGGCCATTGCTGAGGACTTGAACTTAGCAGGTGCAAATCATGCCATTTTCTTAGGCCGCTTTAGGCAATTCTATGAAAATTCATTTCGTGGTGCAGCTCAATCTTTTGAAAATCTTGAAGATTTTAGGGATGAATGGTTAAAAGTATTAAAATCGTACGATTATATTTTTTTAAAAGCTTCTCGTTCTTTACAACTAGAGAAGCTAATAGATATAACTATGTAATATAATTTAAAACCAGGTGATTACATGCTGTATCATTTCCTCTATCCCTTAAGGGATGAATTCTTTGCGTTTAATATTTTTAAATACATCACATTTAGAACAGTTGTGGCATTCTTGCTTGCAACGGTGATCTCTGTCATCTGGGGTAAATACTTCATTGGCTTCATGCAGAGAAAACAATTTGGCCAAGTCATTCGTGATGATGGGCCGGAGTCGCACTTAAAGAAAGCGGGAACACCTACTATGGGTGGTGTTTTCATTCTGGGAACAATTCTTTTAACTTTGTTGATAACAGGGAATTTTAATTCGATACCTCTTGTTATTACCTGTGGTGTAACAGCTTCCTACTTTGTTCTCGGTTTTATTGATGATTATGCAAAGATCTCAAAAGGAAATACGAAAGGTGTTTCAGCTAAGGGAAAACTGGCCTGGCAATTCATTACAGCAATCGCTGCTGTTTATGCCATGATTCATTTCAATATTATTGATAATCAACTCTTTGTTCCTTTTATTAAAGGACCTGTTTTTAATCTAGGAGCACTATTTGTATTATTTGGTGCAGTGGTTATAGTTGGGTCTAGTAATGCTGTTAACTTGACTGATGGACTTGATGGTCTGGCCATTGGCCCAATCATTACTTCGGCCGCAACTCTTGGATTTATTGCTTACGCAACAGGACACAGAGAGATTGCGTCATATTTATTTGTGCCATACGTTGAAAATGTTGGTGAATTAGCTGTCATTGGTGCTGCAATCGTCGGTGCAGGCGTTGGTTTTTTATGGTATAACACTTATCCAGCTCAGATATTTATGGGTGACGTGGGGTCCCTTGCCTTAGGTGGTACACTAGGGACGATGGCGGTACTAACAAGAAGTGAATTACTCTTTGTTATTATCGGAGGTGTTTTTGTAGCGGAAGCTGTTTCTGTAATATTACAGGTTGGCTCTTACAAAACTCGCAAGAAGAGAATTTTTAAAATGGCACCTATTCACCACCACTTTGAATTGATGGGATGGGCCGAACCAAAAGTTATTGTTAGGTTTTGGATTATAAGTATATTTTTAGCAATTCTTGCAATTGCAACTTTGAAGATGAGGTAATAAATGGAGAGATTTAGAAACAAGAATATCCTAATCGTTGGTATTGGAAAGACTGGTTTCAGACTCATTAACTTCTTTAATCGTCTCGAATGTAATATTCGAGTAACAGATATAAAGCCAATTTTTGATCTAAACAAGGCCGTAAAGAAACTTCGTAAGATTAAGCCAGCCGTTGAAATGACTTTTGGTGAACACTTAGATGACGACTTCTTGAATGCAGATGTTGTTGTGTACTCTGGATCAGTTGATCCAAATATGCCACAACTTGAGCTTGCTAGACGTGAAGGAAAAGAAGTCTATTCTGAATTCGCACTAGGTAATAAGCTTTGTCGTAAACCAATTATCGCAGTATGTGGATCACACGGTCGTACAACTGTTGCCCACATGATCGGGTTTACTTTAAGACAAGATGGTAAGAATGTATTTGTTGGTGGAACAAGTGAGAGTCCATTTATTGAATTCTCAATGCTTCCAAATAAAGATGAAATTGATTACGTTGTTGTTGAAGTTTCTGCAGTTCAAATGAGACGCTTAACAGACTTCCATCCAAAAATGGTAATCTTCACAGATATTGCTGATACATATCCACAAGGACAATTCACTTCAATGGGTGAATACATGGAAACAAAATTAAGTATCATTAAAGCTCTATCTCCAGATGATACATTAATCGTAAACTTCGATAAGCTTGCAAATAACAGCTTCTTTAGAAACGCTAATTGCCAAACTTATTGGTACTCAAGAAGATCATTTGTAAAACTTGGTGTTATGGAAGAGATTCAAGGTACTCACTTCCACGACAGAAGAATTCACTCAAATATTTCTTATCACTCAGAGTTTACTGTTAAGAAAATGAGAATCATCGGACAAAATAACAGAGAAAATCTTCTTGCAGCGATCACTGCTTGTAAGGCCCTTGATCTTTCTGATGAAGCAATTCAAACATGTGTAACGAAATTCCCAGGAATTCCACACAGAATTGAATTCTTAATGGAAAAGAATGGTGTTTCTTTCTATAACGACTCAAAAGCAAGTGATATGAAAACACTTGTTGAAACAACGAAGTCTTTTAAAACTCCAGTGATTCTAATCGCTGGTGGTAAGGACATCGAAGAACTGGAATATGAACCATACACAGATGATCTAATCGCTAACACAAGAATCATTGTTCTTGTTGGTGAAGCAAAGGAAAGAATGAACCGTGCCCTTGGTGAGCACCCACAAACTTTCATTGTAGGGTCTTTTGAAGAGTCTGTTCTCTTCGCTTATCAAAAGTCGAGAACAGGTGACACGATCATCCTTTCTCCAGGAAATCCTGCAACGGACTTCTTTAGAGACTATGAGGAACGTGGGAACTACTTCAAGAAACTCGTCTACCAGCTATAGTTTTTGAAATAATAATTACTGAGGATGCCTGCTTAATGCAGGCATTTTTTTTACCCAGAAAACAGAACAAGTTTTAAGTCATATGATCTTCAAATGAAGATTATCTTATTTTTTATTTTATATTCAATTTACTCACTCCAGGCCGAGGCCAATACTCATACAGATCAATGTATTAAATTAGTTGATAACAGGCTTTCAAAATATAACCAGTATCGCTTTAAGAATCAGTGCTTACAAATTAAGACGAGTCATCAATATCAATGTCTCGAAAGTATTTTAAATAACCGCAGGGCCATAAGTCTTGTCGAGTTCAATGCATGTACTCTTGCGGCGACTCCCGATGCTTACAAGAGTATCAAAGAAGTCGCAGAGTACTATCATCACACAATGACGAGCTTTCATGTCTCTCTTGCAGCTCTCGTACGCAATGGCCATGAGAGAGAATGTCTCATGCGTGCAGTACACCGTGAAGGAATCACTCCATTCACGGCCTATGAATGCTTTGAAGGAAGAGGACTTTCTTCACTTCGAACTTTTGCTCAAATTTATTTGAAGTAATTTGCTGCGCAGTTTCTTTTATTTCTAATGCAACGAATTCAGAATTCAAGTATGATGAATATATGAATTCTTTCGAAAACATGGATCGTTTTAGTAAAATTTTTCTTATCATCACATCAATTATCGTCTCTATTGGTGTTGTCATGGTTTACTCATCTTCTTATATGTTTTCTAAAGAAGTCTATGGAACAAGTATTCACTTCTTTTCACGTCAACTTCTGTTTGCTGCAATTGGAATAGGAGCGGCATATGTTGTTGCCAAAACAAAGTATCAATTCTGGTTTAAATTCTCATTTCATTTAAATATGATTGTGGCAGGACTTCTTATTCTGACTTTTATTCCGGGGCTTGGAGTTGTAGCAAAAGGTGCAAACCGTTGGATTAATCTGGGTTTTGGTTCCTTACAACCGGGGGAGATGGCCAAGTATTCAACAATGATGCTCTCACTCTTCTTCTTTGAAAACTATGATAAGCTCAATGTGAAAAACCGTTTAAAATATTGTGCAAATATTCTCTTCGTCCTTATGCTTCTGTTACTACAGCCAGATTTTGGAACATTCTTTATTTGTGCCCTTGGAATTGCATTTACTTGCTTCATCTCAAACTTTAGTCGTAAATATTTTTACATTCTTATGGGAGTTGGTTCAATTCTAACTTCACTTATTCTTGTGGCCCAGCCATATCGTGTGAAGAGATTAATGGCATTTCTTGATCCTTGGGCCAATCCAAGAGGAAGTGGGTTTCAAGTGATACAGTCATGGATTGGATTTGCTAATGGTGGCTTTTTTGGAAAAGGTATTGGAAATAGTTTAGAAAAGCTTTTCTTCCTACCTGAGGCCCATAATGACTTTATCTTCTCTGTTATTGGTGAAGAGTTTGGTTTTTTAGGAGTAATATCTTTTGTTGGTCTATTTATGGCCTTCACTCATATTGGTTTTAAATTAGCTCTATCTCTGAAGGATGAAATTTCACGTAAGATGGTTTTATCAATTATCTTTATTATAGGAATTCAGGCCTGTCTTAACATGGGAGTTGTTCTTGGACTTCTGCCGACAAAAGGTCTAAATCTTCCATTTGTTAGTTATGGTGGCTCTTCCATGATGAGTAATCTTATAGCAATTGGCCTAATTTACTCTTGTGTGTCACGTCAACGGCTGCAAGCTATTGAAAAACCTTTTTTTTCTCAACAATAGCCAAACTTTAAGCTAAATTTATTAGATAATTTACCTTAGGGAAGGGAATCAGATGAATATTAATATTCAAAATATATCAGTACATTTCATCGGTATCGGTGGGATAGGAATGAGTGGGATTGCAGAAATCCTATTAAGTCTTGGTTATAAAGTAACAGGATCAGATATTAGTGAGTCGGCCAACGTGGCAAGACTTAGAGAGTTAGGCGCCACTGTTTACATTGGACATGCTAGAGAAAATATTAAAGAGGATACAACGGTCATCGTCTACTCTTCTGCTGTTAATGAAAGCAACCCTGAAATGCAGATTGCTCGTGAAAATCATATTCCAATTATGAGAAGAGCTGAAATGCTTGCCGAACTTATGCGTCTTAAAAGAGGAATTGCGATCGCTGGTACTCACGGAAAGACGACGACAACAAGTTTTTTAGCAACAATCCTTCAGGCAAGTAATTATGATCCAACTTATATCATTGGTGGGATTGTTTCAAACTTAGCGGGACACGCAAAGGTTGGTACTGGTGATTACCTCGTTGCTGAAGCTGATGAGTCGGATGGATCATTCTTAATGCTTAATCCAATCATGTCTGTTGTGACAAATATTGATCTTGATCATATGGATCATTACGGTAGTGAAGAAGTTCTTATTGATAGCTTCGAAGAGTTTATCAATAAGGTGCCTTTTTATGGAATCACTTCTTTAAATGCAGATGACAAAAGATTAATGGATCTTGTTCCTCATATTAAAAAGCCGATTGTCACTTTTGCAATTGAGAATGATGCTGATTATAAAGCGGCCAATATTACGATGGATGGACTATCTTCAACTTTTGATTTAATTCATGGGGCCGAAAACCTTGGACAGATCAAAATTAATCTTCCTGGTAAGCATAATGTTCTCAATGCTCTAGGAGCAATCTCTATCGCTCATAAGATGGGTGTTCCTGTTGAAATGATCCAAAGCTCAATCATAAGTTTTGAAAATGTTGGACGAAGATTTCAGCTTCTTTACAAGAACGATGATATTGAAATTCTTGATGATTATGGACACCATCCGACTGAGATCTCTTCAACTCTTGGTACGTTAAAAGAAATTAGAGATCACAAGAAGATTGCAATTTTTGAGCCTCACCGTTTCTCAAGAACAAAGGATTGTTGGAATGAATTCCTTCATTGTTTTAATGATGTTGATGAATTGTATATGTGTCCAATTTATCCTGCGAGTGAAAGCCCAATTCCTGGTATAACTTCTGATAGGCTTGTTGAAGATATTAATCGACTACATCCAGGCTTAGCTAAACTGATTGAAGTCAAAGATATTGATTCAATTATTCGCTCAAATAAGAATGCAACAATTATGACTCTAGGTGCAGGATCGATCGGACGAGTTATTCGAGAATGGGTTTTAGATAACGATCGTAATGAGTAAGCTTAAAGAACTTTTAAATGATATTGAAGCCGTTGAAGTTGAAGAAGGAAAGGATCTTTCTAAGTATTCAACAATGCGACTCGCTTCAAGTGGTGACTTTATTAGTATTAAAAATCTTAAGGCTTTAAAGTCTGTTGTAAAATTATTAACTGAAAATAATATTGAATATATGTTGTTAGGACTTGGAGCAAACCAGGTTCTTAATGAAGAAATCTCAAAACCGATAATTAATCTAAATTTTGATTTTGATCGCACTCTTCTTGAAGAGTATCGAGAAAATTATATACTTCCAGCATCAGTTAAACTCTCAAGTCTTACGGCCCATGCTTCTAAGTTTGGAAATAAAAGATGGGAGGTGATTACGGGGATTCCTGCAACCTTAGGTGGTGCAGTCTTTATGAATGCGGGTACTGGACTTGGCTGGATTAGTGAAATCATTAAGCGAGTTTGGTATATCGATAAATATGGAAATGAATATGTTAAAGATACAGATGAGTCATCTTTTTCATATCGTCAGAATAACTTTCTAAGTTCAGGAGATATTGTTTATCAAGTTGAGCTTATCTCTCATGGACAAGACCCAAAGTTGGCCGAGACTATTAGAAATTACTTATTAACACGCAATCGTACTCAGCCGCTTAAAGAAAAAACTTGTGGAAGTGTCTTTAAAAATATCTCAAAAGATGGGCGAGCTTGCACTGCCGGCCAGTTTATTGATATACTTAACTTGAAGGGATTACAGATAGGTGATGTTCGTGTGAGTAATCTTCATGGAAATTTCATGGAGAATTTCTCAAATGCAACGGCCAGTGACGTCAAAAGTCTCATCAAATTAGTTCAAGACGAGCTTTATCTACAATATGGATTAAAGTTTGAGCCAGAGGTCAGGATAGATAACCAATGAAGAAGCTTATCAATATTTTTATACTATCACTTCTAAGTACACAGGTATTCTCAGTAAATATTCCAAAAGAGAAGATTAAGTATAAAACTTCTTTTGGCAAGTGTCCGTCACGTGCTGCTGGAACTCTGACTTTAAAACTTGTAAAAGACTTTGAGGCCAATAACTCTCTTAGAAGCATGAAGAACTTGATAACGGCCGATCGTTTAAAAGAGAAACATTTCTTATCTGATTACACAATTAAATATAATCCTTTAGATGGAATGCTAAACTTCATTTATGATTGTCCAGCTCCACTTATGAAAGTACAAATTTATAAAGAGAATGGAATGGAATCATATGAGGCTATTCTTGTGGATAATGGTCAGCTATTTGATCCAACTTATGAAATTCTTTTAAGAACAGAGAAGAAACTAACTTACTCTCTTCCATATCTTGCTATCCCTGTTGGTGAGATGGATAAGACGGTTCAGAAAAATATTACAAAAATCATCTCTGGCTTAGACCTTGTTTTTAGAAAGCTTATATCGGAAGTTATAATCAGCGATAACAAAGAGTTAACAATGATACTTTCAATTAAAGGAAAGCCTTCGAGCGTGTTCATGGGTAAAGATGAATGGCCTCTTAAAATGGAAAAGCTGACTCAAACAATCAGTTACTTATCTAAGAATAAGAAAGTTCCTTCGGTAATAAATATTACAAATTCCAAAAAAGTTGTTGTCAAGTTCAACGAGTAATTCTAAAATTTCTCTATATGCGGTAAAAACTGCCGTGATTTCTTTATTAACAGAATGATTCTGTAAGAAAAACTAGAGAAAGGATTCTCAATGAAAGAAAAAAATATCGTAGTCGGTCTAGACGTAGGTACAACAAAAGTTTGTACAATTGTCGGTATCCAAAACACTTCAAGCAACCATTCACCTAAAGCAGAACTAGAGATTATCGGTATCGGTACTCATCCAAGTCATGGCCTTAAAAAAGGTAGTGTTGTTAATATTGATAAGACAGTTCGATCAATTCAAAATTCATTAGAAGAAGCAAGGCTTATGGCCGGTGTTGAAATTCATAGTGCAACAATTGGAATTGCCGGAAGCCATATATATAGTTTTAATAGCTCAGGTGTTGTGGCCGTTAAGGGAAGCGAGATCACTCAAGATGATGTTGATCGCGTTCTTGAAGCAGCAAAGGCCGTTGTAATGCCAAGTGATCGCGAAATTATTCACGTTATTGCACAAGAGTTTAAAGTAGATAATACAACAGGAATTAAAAATCCAATTGGCATGTGTGGAACTAGGTTAGAAGCACATGTTCATATCGTTACGGGATCAATTTCATTGATTCAAAACCTAGTAAAGTGTGTTGAACATACTGGCATCAAGGTTGAGAACGTAACACTACAACCGATTGCTTCATCAGAGTCAGTTTTATCTCCAGAAGAAAAAGAGATGGGAACACTTCTTGTTGATATCGGAGGTGGTACAACAGATCTCGCTCTATGGAAAGATGGAGCCCTTGTACATACACAAGTTATTCCAGTAGGTGGTAACCACTTTACAAATGATTTGGCCGTTGCTCTTAAGATTCCTCATGCTGAAGCAGAGAGAATTAAAATTAATCACGGTTCAGTTCTTCCTGAACAAGTAAATCAATCTGCACATATTACTGTGCAAGGAATCTCAGGAACAAAACCAAGAGAAGTACAACTTAACACTGTTGCTAATGTACTTGGTGCACGTGCTGAAGAATTATTTGATCTCATCAAAAATATCATTAGAGAGAAAAATCTTGGAGATGATATTAGTGGTGGTGTTGTTCTTACTGGTGGTGGGGCCATGATTAAGGGAATGCCGGAAATTGGTGAGTACCTACTTGAGAGGCCACTTAAAATTGGTTTCCCAATTGCATTTGGTGGCATGACTAATATTATGCAGAATCCAAAGTTTTCAACAGTTCTAGGACTTTTACTAGAAGCTTCTAAAGGTAAAGAAGTAGAAGCGGATGTAGAAGAAGATATAAATCAAATAGATATTGTAAGTAAATTATCAGGATCTATTAAATCAGTATTTAGAGAAATTTTTTAAATAAGGGGGAACTTATGTTCGAAATTTCTGATAACAATGAATTAAAACTAACTGAAGGCGCAAAAATTCGCGTTGTTGGTGTTGGTGGCGGTGGATGTAATGCCGTAAACACAATGATCAAAGCCGGTCTAACTGGTGTTGAGTATATTGTTGCTAACACAGACTCTCAAGCTCTTGCTGTAAACCTAGCTCCAACTAAGGTTCAGCTTGGTGTTGAATTAACTAAAGGCCTTGGTGCTGGTGCAAACCCAGAAGTAGGACGCAAAGCTGCTCTTGATGAGTATGAAATGCTAAGCCAAGTTCTAGAAGATTCTGATATGGTATTTATTACTGCCGGTATGGGCGGTGGTACAGGTACTGGTGCAGCTCCTGTTATTGCAAAACTAGCTCGTGAGCTTGGTGCTCTAACTGTTGGTGTTGTAACTAAACCATTCATCTTCGAAGGTAAGAAGAGAATGAGACAGGCTTCAACTGGAATTCAAACTCTTGAAGAAAATGTTGATTCACTAATTACAATTCCAAATCAAAGACTACTTCAACTTGCAGGTGAGAGCCTTTCTCTTGTTGAAACATTTATGAAAGCTGATGAAGTTCTTCTAAATGCTGTTAGAGGTATTTCAGATCTAATCAATACAACTGGTCATATCAATGCTGACTTTGCTGACGTATCAACTGTTATGTCAAATAAGGGACTTGCACTTATGGGTACTGGTCTTTGTTCAGGTCCAGATAGAGCAATTAAAGCAGCTAATGAAGCGATTTCTTCACCACTTCTTGAAGATATTTCAATTGATGGTGCAACAGGAATCATTATCAATATCACTGGTGGTTCTTCAATGACTATGCATGAAGTTAATGAAGCAGCTACACTGATTATGGAAGCAGCTGATGAAGATGCAGAAGTAATCTTTGGATCAGTAGTTGATGATGAATTAGAAGATAATATTAAAGTAACTGTTATCGCAACAGGACTTGGTGGACAAGAAGATAGAGTAAGTGTTGCTCCTCAACAAGAAGTAAGAAGAACTGCTCCTGTTCAACCACAAACAACATATGCTGCACCAGTTGTAGAAGAAAGAATTGTTGAAAGACCAGTGGTTGAGAGAACTGTCGAAAGACCAGTGGTTGAGAGAACTGTCGAAAGAGTAATCGAAAGACCAGTTGATCACGCTGAACTTTCTGCCGTTGAACAAATTATGGAACAGACGGAAAGAACACAAGAGTCAACTTATCAACAACAGGCTGCTTATCATGAAGCACCTGTAAGAGAAGAAGCAACTATCCAAAGAACTCATGCTTTTGATGGTGATTCTCATGAGACTCATCAAGGTCAACGTCCAAGTTTGACTGATTCAATTCGTGAAGCGGCTTCTCAATACGAAGCCTCTAAGACAGAAGTTGATCCTTGGGCAAATGAAAAAGCTCTGACTGGTAATCATACAACTCAAGAGAAATCTGAGAGACCAAAGTCGATTGCAGAAAAATTAGGGTTCATTAATTTTGATGAAGACGAACTTGATACTCCTTCTTATTTAAGAAAAGAAGAAGAACAAAATCTAGGAAATGAAACTTTTCGCCCAGTAGAGCGATAGGATTCCCCCCGAGTATATTGATGGAGACATCAAAAAGAAGGGCCCGATAAGGGCCCTTTTTTTTATTGATTAAGTAGTTTGATTAAGTTTTGTTTAAAGTGTTCGAGTAGTTCAATAGAATCTTCTTTGAAATTATCTGGAAGAGTTAGAAGAAGTTTAGAGTTATTATGTGGGATATTTCGAAGAACTAGACGAAAATTTCCTTCCCAGTCCTGCCAACTTAGTTCATATTGCCATCTTTCAAATTGCCCTCCACCAAACTTAGCATTTCTCTTTTCCGGTATAAGAGAGTCAAGAGAGTAGGCGACCTTTGACCTTAGTCCTGATGATGTTAATTCTTTTTCACACTCGCGAATTAGCCTGTCATATTTACTATCGAAGATAACATTAGGTTTATTCTCTTCCATGATTTGATTAATTTGTGCTTTTAAAATTTCAACATCATTCATCAGTACCTCTTACTTTTCTAATTTAATTCTATTTCTAAGTTCAGCTTCATTTTCTTTTTGAACATGGAGTTGAACGTATGTTTCAATTATGTCACTTTCAACGTCAATTTTATATTCACATAAAATGAACGTTGGAATTTTATCATCATTCCAAAGATTTTTCTTAAAGTTATAGATATAGACACCTTTTTCCGGCGTTTCGCTTGTGGTTCTCTGATTGGTAATTGGTACCCATTCACTCTGGGTGTATACACTAAAGTGTTCACGACATAGATGGAGAGATTCGACATTAAAGTAATCGTTTTCTATAAGTTCTTTTTCGCAAATTGAGCATAAACCAAGAATTTTTTCTGTTGATCGATTCTTGTCGATAAGTGAGCTAATCTTTTGAGTCAATTTACCTTCTTCACTTTCTTCTTTCTGAAGATCACGTCTAAGGGCGATATAACCAAATATGGCGATAAGAGCAAAGAGGGCGATTGCGATAATCGCAAGAAGTGCAATGATGATGATTGAATTATCCATATGAATATTTTAATGGACTTAACAAATATGAACAATGGCCAAAGGCCTGTAGCCGAGAATATTTTGAAAGTATCTTCTTACAGCTACACGAATCTTCTCATTTCTTTGATCAAGTGTTCCTTTTTCAAGGAAGATATCAAAGCAAATTTCTTGTAATTGACTTATTTGCTCCTCATTATGAGGAATACCCATCGTTGAGACTTGTACCCGTTGGCCAGCACGCTTAAGGCTTTGACTTGCAATAGATATAAAGACTGTTCCAAGTGTTGCCATTTTACGTCGTTCCGAGATTTTCTCTCTTTCTATGACAACTCGATCACCATGAATGAGAATAGGGGGCATTTCTTCTACTTGTTTAACTTTGTATTCTCCGCCATGTGAAATAATCACTTGATCATGGTTTCTTATCTCAATATCCTTGGTACCTGGAAGGATTTCATTTATGAACTCACAATGCTTTCTTAAAAAGAATGTTTCACCGTGGATCGGAATGGCCATGGTTGGTTTATAACTATTATAAACATCTTTAAGATCATTTTTTCCTGGGTGTCCTGATGCATGGATTAAACCATTTGCGTGAGTTAATACTTCACAACCAAGGTCCGTAAGCTCATTAAATAGCATGGCAAGTTTCTTCTCATTCCCAGGAATGGCCTTAGAGCTAAAGATAAATGTATCAGTATCGCCTAGCTTGAAGAAGCGATCACTACCACTTGAGATTCTCTTAACTGTTCCTCTAAACTCACCCTGACTTCCAGAGCAGATAATGATATTTTTCTTTTTTAGATCTTTCACACTCTCGGCTTCTCTTGAAAGTCCATGATCATCTAGCAGTTCACAATCCATAGCAATACGTGAGTATTTGAGAAGTGAGCGCCCGTGCAGTATGACCTTTAAGCCTTGTTCTTTTGCAATATTATAAATTGTTTGAAGCCTGTGAATATTAGAGGCAAAACAAGTGAGAAAAACTCTGCCTGGAGCATCTGAGATAAACTTAGAGAGATCTTTATGTAATTCACCTTCAGAAGTCGTTCTTTGATTTGAACTCAAAATATTAGTAGAATCAAGCATGGCAATTCGTTGAGTATATGTACTACTTAATTCAGATATTTTTCCTAAGTTAATGGCTTCTTCATAGGGAGATAATGGATCAGACTTAAAGTCAGAGATAAAAAGGACAGATGTATCAATATCCTTTATTCCAATATGGATTCCCTTTGTATTGGGTATTGAGTGATTGACATGAATTGTATCAAGAAGAATATTACCGATTTCTAGTCGCTCACAAAGAAGATGAATTTTCTTCGATAAGCTAAGGTATCCAAGTTTTTCTTCGATTAATTGTTTTGCAAATGTCGGCGCATGTACTTCGGCTTCTGGAAACCTCTCAATATAGTGAGAGATGGCCCCAATATGATCTTCGTGCCCATGAGTAATAATAATATGTGAAATTGGAAGATCGATTTTTGATAAGTCCGGAATTAAGTAATTTATGTCAAAACAGTCTTCGTATGGAAAGAGAATTCCAGCATCAATGATAATATGATTATCTTTGTAACTTATAAGTGTAGCATTAGAGCCTATTTGACCAACCCCACCTATTGGCGAGATAACTAGCTTTGACATTCAGATCCTTTTGATGAGTTTAAGAGTAACTCAAACTCTTTATTCTGGTCAATGAACTGAAGAAGTCTTGCGGCTAGAATTTCTGAAGCGACATCAGTTTCTTCACCAACAATGAAGTCAGCGTACTGCCTTTGAGGTGCCAGAAATTTTTCATACATTGGCCTAACACTATCGTAGTATTGATTGATAACACTTTCTAGACTTCTTCCTCTTTCTGCAACATCTCGATTAAGACGTCTTGTGAATCGGATATCGGCTTCGACATGGAGGAAGCATTTTATATCAAGCATATCTCTGATTTGTTGATTAAAAATAGTGAAGATACCTTCAAACAGTATAACTGGCATTGGCTTAAGAGTTGTTGTCTCCTTTAGACGAGAGCTCGTTTTAAAGTCGTAGATTGGAACTTCAATGGCATTGCCATCTTTCAACATTGCGATATGCTTGATTAATAATTCCCAATCAAAAGCTTCAGGATGATCGTAATTGGGACGTCCTGATTTTGTAAAATGCTCCTTAGGCTGGTCTTGAAGATAATAAGAATCCATCGATAACATTGAGACTTTCTCTTTAGGAAGTCTTGAAATAACTTTTGAGGCAAAAGTAGTTTTACCTGAACCCGATCCACCTGTGATACCGATGAGCTTCATAATTGACCTTTGTTTTTAATGTTTTCAGTAACTTAACATAGATTGAGTTCACATCAAATAAAAGAGGTGCTAATCTTATAATAATTACATTTGTTGGCTTTTACCGGGATTATGGATGTCCAAATTTCTTTTTTTATGTCTCAATTTTATCGTATCTTCAATAGTTTACGCTTCACCTATTAATATAGCGATCTCTTCTTCACCGAATAGTTTGAGCCCGTTTTTTTCCACTGATGCAAACTCTCAAAATATAAATCGACTTATCAATGCCTCGCTAATTGATTTTAACACCGAAATGCAGCCGATCTGCCAGCTTTGTGAATCATTTAAAGAGTACAGAACAAAGACGAGTTATAAAATTCGATTTAAGTTGAAGCCTAATCTTAAGTTCTCAAACGGGAAGTCACTTACTGCAAATGATGTCCAAAAGTCTCATATGTACTTCACTGAAACGGAAAAAATTAAATCAATTTTTCGTTTTGCTTTTGGAAATATCACAGAAGTTAAAGTGATAGATAATTTAACTTTTGATCTTATATACAAGGAGTTTGGCCTAGATCATCTTCCTAATTTAGTGCTCTTTAAAATTATTGATATTCCTAATTTTGAAAAATTAGAGAAAGTAGAAATGGAAGATATTGTGGGAGCAGGTGATTATAAGATAACAAATATCGCCCCTCTTCAGATCGATTTAAAGGCGCTTAAGAAAGGTCTTAATGACTTAAACTTTGTTGTCGTTAAAGATGAAACTACACTATCTCTCAAGTTAATAAAAGGAGAGATTGACCTTTCTGTTGCTAATATTTCACCACGAAAGGTTAATTACCTACAGAAGAATAGTGATGTTAATGTGGTTAAGGTTTTAGGGACTGATTATAACTACATTGGTATTAATCAAAAGAAGAAAATCTTTTCTAACGTAAATGTAAGAAAGGCCCTAAGTCATTTGATCCCACGAGAAAAGATTATCAAGTATAAGTTTAAAGGAAATGCAGTCTCATCTAATGGTCTATACGCAAAATCATTTAAAAATTTCTATATCGATCAACCTGTCGATCAATATGATCCAAAACTTGCATACGATCTTTTTCTAAAGGCAGGTTTTGAAATGCGAAATGGTATTTGGTATGACAATAATGGGGAAAAGTTTAGTATAACGTGGAAAACATCCAGTAATAAATTTCAACAAGAAATAGTCACAATAATTGAGGAGGAATTCGAAAAATTCGGACTTGTTATCAATGTGATGCCACAGGAGTGGGGTACTTTTCTTAGAGGGATTAAACGCGGTGAATATGACCTGTATTTAGGCCGTTGGGTTGGATTTACAGGACAAGATATGCTTAAGTTCGCTTTTTACTCTGAAAAAATGCCCCCAAAGGGTGCAAATCGTGTCTTTTTTGATAATAAAGAGTTCGATAATCTGATTATTAAAGCTGAGCATACTATAAATAAGAAGAAAGAAGTTGAGCTCTATAAGAAGGCCAATATTGTGGTTAATAATGAATATCCATATATTAGTCTTTGGCACCCTGATGTCATTTGGGTCATGAATAAATGTATTGAACTTAAAGGCATTTATCCAAATGGAAACTTCTTAGTACTTAAGGAAATTAAAAATGTCTGTAAAAACTGAAACCTTTAAAATTGTAACTGTTGAATACACTTCAAGTAATCAATGTGAAGAAGTGAATAAAATAGCGCTCAATGATTTTGAAGTAGATGGAATTGAAGAGTTTTCCTTAGAAGAAGCACAAGTTGACGAAATTCTGGGGGAGAGAGCTTATTCTGGTGGAGATGTTCCAGAATCAGTTATCGATGAAATAATTGAATTATCAAAAGAAGAGGATGTAAAAAAGTTCAACTACTTCTTCTTTCAAGGTGATATATCTAGGGCCCATGACTTTGTTAAGGCCATTGAATCAATGGATTTAACTGTTGAGTTAATAGATGAAGAGTATTCTGATTGGAATGAAGTTTGGAAGAAGCACTATGCTCCTATAGAAGTAACAAAAGACCTAAGTGTTGTTCCTGAGTGGTTTAAAGAAGAAGACTATAAATCTAATAACGACAATATTTATATTATTCCTGGTATGGGATTTGGAACTGGTGAACATGAGACGACATATTTATGTCTTAAGCACTATATGAATATCAAGCACGAGATAAAGGATAAAGACCTTTGCCTAGATTTTGGTTGTGGTTCTGGAATCCTTGGAATTGGTGCAATAAAGAAGAATAATACGCTTGTTGATTTTGTCGATATTGATCCTGCTGCCCTTGATAATTGTCACGAGAATTTAAAGCTAAACTTAGAAGCTGACCGTATGGATGGACATCGTCTTATTGCTCGTCGTCGCTTTGAGCTAACTGATAAGTATAAAGTAGTTTTTGCAAATATTCTTCTTCATGTACTTCAAAGTGAAAAAGAAATTCTATTAGATTCATTAGAGAGCGGTTCATATCTGATTCTTTCGGGGATATTAAATGATCAAGTAGATACAGTTCTTGAAGAATATAATTGCTTAAAGAATATTGATGTCCTTTCAAAGGGTGATTGGTCTGCAATACTTCTACAAAAGGAATAATTAGATGCGAGCTATTTTTACGAGAGAAGATTTAGAGCCTTCAATTGATGGAATCCTTAGAATTTCAGATGATCGCAGTCATCATCTCCTGAAAGTAGCGCGTGTAAAAAATGGTGATGAGGTCCTACTCCTTGATGGAAAGGGGGGACGCTATAATAGTGAAGTTATTAATTGTACGAAGAAAGAAGTTTCATTAAGAGTAACTTCATTTGAAAAGGCACAACAGAAATCACGTATTGATATTGCGATAGGACTACCAAAGAGAGAGGCTTTTGAAGCTGCTCTTAAAAATGCAACACAAGTTGGTGTTAGTGAAGTTTATCCGTTTAGAGCGGACTTTTCTCAATGGTCCATTAAGAATACTGATCGTGTAAGCTCTGTCATCGAAAGTGCATTAATTCAATCAAATAATCCTTATCTACCAATTATTCATAATGAAGTAGAAAGTCTTGATGGACTCTTTGAAATATTTAAAGAATACGACGTCATTCTTTTAACAACGTTGAGAGAAAGCAAAGAATTAAAAATAAAAGAAGAATTAAACTTAGAAGATATACGAGTTTTATTGATTATTGGACCAGAAGGCGGACTTTCTACAAGAGAAGAAGATCTTGTGTTAAAAGAGTCAAATGTCTATGGCCTAAAACTTCCGACACCAATTCTTAAAACAGAGAATGCTGTCTCAACTATTGTGGGATATGTGCTTGGAAAATTTGATGTTAAATAAAAAATGTGTCATCCTATTATAAGAGGGTTTAGGGATGAATTTAGAAACACACCAAGCGAGTAAGAAACAAGTGAATTTTGACGACTTTGATATAGAAGATATTCCATTTAAGCCTATAAATGAAGGCCTTGGTTTTCATCACGGAAAGTCGAATACTTTAAACAATTTAAAGACTGCAAAGATTGAAGTTACACCAACTCAGAATCATATAAATAATTTCAATAAAGTTCTTGGCCGTGAAAAAGAAATGAGTGTGCCAACAGAGCTTGAGGCCTTCTATCGAAAAGGTACAGAAAAAGAGATTCCTCAGGTTAATCGCGAAATTGAAATTAATAGTGCCGCTAAGGCCGTACCAATGTATTTAAGATTTGGTGCTTTCGTTGTTGATATGACTATTTCAATGATGATTTTCGCTGTTATTATTTCATCAATGTTTTTGGCCAGTGGAATGTCATTTGAATCATTCTTAACTTTGACGCTTAAGAATTCAAGCTATCGTTACTTGATCACTCTATTTGTTTTAATACATTTAATTTATCGTGTTACTTCGGTATACAGATCAACTCTTGGTCAATTTGTGTTTGGACTTAAGCCAAAGCAATCAAATGAAGCTGCATTCAATACAATCATTGAACGCACACTATTTGAATTCCTATCGATTCCACTTCTTGGGTTGCCGTATCTTTTAGGTCTCGATAAGAAGTTTTTTGGGAATAACTTAAAGAAGAAATAATGAAATACCAAGAAGCAAGTGACTATATTCAATCTGAATTAGCTAATAAAAAAATTGTTTTTACAAATGGATGCTTTGATATTCTTCACCGTGGACACATTATGTATCTCAACGAAGCGGCTAAACTTGGAGATGCACTAGTTATTGGACTTAATTCTGATCAAAGTGTTAAGCGATTAAAGGGTGAAGATCGTCCTGTTAACGGAGAGCTTGATCGTAGCTTTATGCTTGAAAACCTAAAGTCTGTAACTAAGGTGTTTATTTTCGAAGAAGATACCCCATATGATCTGATTCAGGCCATCCAACCAAATGTACTAGTTAAGGGTGGTGACTGGCCGATAGAAAGTATTATCGGTCACGATATTGTCACAGCTAATGGTGGAGAAGTTCTAAGTCTTAATTTTGAAGACGGCTATTCAACGACAAACCTCATTGAAAAGATTCAAGGTCGTTCTTAATTGTTTCTGCATTTTAAAGAAGATCATATTTTAATATCGAAGCAAATCGCTGAACTAGAAGTACCATATACTCATATTCTAATGTCAATTAAGAGTAGTTTAAAATTTGGACTTCCCGTCGTTATTCTTTTTGATGATATTGATTATAAACTTGGCCATCTTAGAAAGAAGCATTTCTACTTTGATGGTGATGTCGCCTTTGTTAATACGTCTTTAAAAAATCGATTTCCAATTGACCATAAAATTGAATGTCATAGTGAAATGGTCGACTATATGCTTGATCTGAGCAGTCGGTTATCTTAAAAAAAAGTTAAAATTCTTCCACTTTTCTCTCAAGAATATTTCCGAGTAACCGTTATGGGTATTGCAGCCGGATGGGACTGGCTGTTGGGATTTAATTGTTGAAACACGGAGTTTCAACGCAAATTACACAAGGAGGTTGCTTATTCGAGGAGAATAAAATGGGATTAAGAATTAACACGAATACTCAGTCAATTGCAGCACAAAGAAGTTTAGGTCAAGTTAAGAGACAACAAGATGATTCTTTAAATAAATTATCATCAGGTTCAAGAATTAATAAGGCCAGTGATGATGCTGCCGGCTTAGCAATATCGGAAAAGTTAAGAGCAAACATCAGAGGTACTCAACAAGCGACAAGAAACGCTGGTGATGGTATCTCGATGATCCAAATCGCTGAAGGTGGTATGAACGAAGTTGGAAATATCTTAGTACGTCTAAGAGAACTTTCAATTCAATCAGCATCAGATACGATTGGAGATACTGAAAGAGAATTTACTGATAAAGAATTCCAACAATTAACGAAAGAGATTGATAGAATTTCAGAATCAGTACAATTTAACGGTACAAAACTAATCAATGGTGAAGGTACTGATAAGGAATTCCAAGTTGGTCTGAATAACGACGCAACAAATGATAGAATTACTTACAAGCCATCAACAGTTTCTGTTAAAACAGAAGATTTAGGTGTTAGCGGGCTTTCAGTTTCTTCTAAAGAAGATGCTCAAAATAACTTAGAAGCTATTGATGCTGCCATGACAAAAGTATCTGGTGGTAGAGCGGAACTAGGGGCGTTACAAAACAGACTACAGTCGACAATTAACAACCTAGAAATCTCTAACGAGAATATGAGTGCCGCTAACTCACGAATTAAAGATACTGATGTAGCATCAGAGTCTGCAAACTTAGCTAAGGCAAATATCCTTACTAACTCAGCGACTTCTGTACTAGCGCAAGCTAATAACTCTAATCAAGCTGCACTAAGACTGATCGGTTAATAAAAAAACCAAATTCGAATGCAACACTTCAAGGGCCCTTATCACAAGGGCCCTTTTTTTGGATGCGTCATTTGCCACTAAGGCAAAATGAAGCCGAACAACGACGACCGACCAGTATGGGGTCAGCTTCGGCTCCTGTCTCACGCTGACATACAGAACTTCCTGTTCATAAGGTCAGGTGAACCAACTACACATACAACACCCAACAAGTAAAACGACAAATTTCCTTGGCAATTTAAGGCATTGAAACCATTAAAAAATATTGAGCTATATTGATATAAGTCATTAAAATCAGTCAAAACAGAGCACTTTTTCCCAAAAACCTGAGGGATTTACTAAAGTAATTACCCGAGTATTACGAACAGGTAATAGTAAATACGGGTTTGCCTGAAGTCACAGTAGGGCAGAGGAAAGGAGAAAATTATGGGTTTACGTATTGCTACTAACACAGCTGCACAGATGGTGCAGAAGAACTTGAAAACGTCCGGGAAAGCATCCGGAGATACACTGGAGAAGCTCTCTAGTGGTAAGAGGATTAACAAATCAGCCGACGATGCTGCCGGTTTAGCCATTGCTAAGAATATGGAAGCACAGACGAAAGGTCTGAGACAGGCTGCAAGAAACGCAAATGATGGTATCTCGATGATCCAGACGGCAGAAGGGGCCATGAATGAAACAGGTAATATTCTGATTCGTTTGAGGGAGCTTTCGGTACAGGCCGCTTCGGATACAATCGGTGATACTGAGAGAGGTTTCTTGGATAAAGAATATCAACAACTCGTTAAAGAGGTTGACCGTATTGCGGAATCAACTTTTTTCTCAGGAACACCATTATTAAATGGTACGGGTCCAGAAATGGATATCCAAGTTGGGACATTTGCAGGTGAACACGGGGCGATTCAATACGACCCTAGTGCGACAAATGCCACAGCTTCTAACTTAAATATTTCAGGCCTGAGCGTCGCCTCTAAGGATGATGCTCGATCGTCAATGGAGAATGTGGATGAGGCCATTACAAATATTTCTGCTCAACGTGCAAATCTAGGTGCGATTCAGTCAAGACTTCAGTCAACTGTAAGTAACCTTGAGATCCAGGCAGTAAACCAGGATGCATCGAGATCAGTAATTGAAGATGCTGACGTAGCATACGAGTCATCTCGTCTTGCTTCAGCAAACGTATCAAAACAAGCTGGTATTGCTGCATTAGCGCAGGCTAATAATATTCAAGCATCAGCGCTTAGATTAGTAGGTTAATAATTTAATGGGGTCGTTAAAGGCCCCCTCCTTTCTGATAATAAGGAATGTTATTCCATTCATCGCCTTGAGTAGAAATACTCAAGGCTTTGTTGGAAAGGAAAATGAGTCGTAATGAAGAAGAATAAATTTGAACAAGATATTATCGAATCGATCAATGAGAATAATGAAGTTATTATTTGGGACATTATCGAGGGTAATATTGTTAGACTTCCCGTTCGACTTAAAAGCTTAAATTCATTTGCCAAGAATTTATTTATGACCATTGAAGAAGGATTGAAAGATAGTCTCGCACATTTCCTACGAGGGCCGAGTCTTTTAAAGTTCTATATTCCAGATCTACAATTAATTTTTGTCAGTGAATTAAGTGCCATACATGGCAATAGTTTAGAAATTTCATATCCAATAAAAGAGAAGCGATTAGAGAGAAGAGAGTTTGAGAGGTTTGAACCACTAAGCCCCCTCTATAGTTATTTCCAAAATATAAAGTATGAAGTCTATGACATTAGTGAAGGTGGTATTTCTTTTATTTTAGGTGCTTCACAATATGATCAGCTCTTTCAGTTAAAGAACGACTCTTTAAATTTCGAAGTTAAGTTCGCAAAAGAAAAGGTTCATGTAAAAGGCCAAGTTGTCGACACAAAGAAGATTAAGCCTTATCAGATATCACGCTTTCCTTATGGCGCCTATCGAATCGCAGTTGCTGTGGATGGTAATAAGGAATATCAAAAAGAGGTGCGTAAATTACAAAAAGGTTGTGATAAACTCTTAAAAGATCTTCTATGATTATCTAATTAAATCATCTATCATTTTAATATGACCAATTATGTAATCTCAGATATACATGTTAAATGGGACTTGAAGAACGCTGAGTATCTCAAGTCATTCCTTGCTCTTGATTTTAAAGCAGGCGATCGTATTTATTTACTAGGTGATATCTTTGATCTTATGGTTGGGAGTTATCGAGAATATGAAAGCCACTATAATTGGTTTTTCGATCGTATTAGAGAGCTTACGAAATGTGGAATAACTGTATTCTATATTCAAGGAAATCATGACTTTCATATTGAAGATTTAATGACTTCAAATGGAATTATCATAAGAACAAAGCCATTTGTTGAAATCATAAATGATAAGAAAGTTTTATTTTGTCATGGTGATGAAATTGAAATCGAAAACTTTAACTATAAAGTTTGGAGAGCTTTTATTCGTAGTTTTCCTCTTTCTTTAGTCTCAAAGTATATTTTTAATTATAAAATTGTAAAAGTAATAGGTGACTATCTTTCGAAAAAGAGCCGTCATCGCAATGAAAAAAGATACGGCCATACGCAGAGTAACCTTGCTATTAGGGATAAATTTAGAAGGTCAGCCGCTATAGCCGCTAGTGAATACAATGTTGATATAATTGTATGTGGTCATAGTCACTTTCAAGATGCTTATAAAGATATAGATATTGAATACTATAATTGTGGTTATGTTCCTGTCACAAAGAAGTATCTTAAAATCGATTCTGAGTTTGAGTTTTTAGAACTTAACGACGACCGTATTTAAACTTCTCTTTTAATGTCCTAAAGTAATTTCTCTCTTCATTGATATAGAAGTTAACATGATGACTACGAGACTTTTTGATCGTAATGATATCTTTTGGTTCAAGTCGGTACTCTTCTTGTCCATCAATAGTAAGATAGATATCTTCCTGTCCTCGAGGAATAATGATACTGAGTGTTTCATTGTCAGGAAGAACCATTGGCCTGTGAGTTAAAGCATGGGGACAAATTGGATTTAAAACAACTCCTTTCACACTTGGATGAACAATTGGTCCATTAGCGGCGAGAGAGTAAGCTGTTGAACCAATCGGTGTACTCACAATTAGTCCATCTCCTGCTAGGTTATAAATACTTTCACCATTTGACTCGAGTTCAAGATCAAACATTCGAGAAATACCTGATTTAGTAATAACGGCATCATTTAGAAAATTGAGAGTAATGGGCTTTTGCTTCTCTCTTTTTATCTGCGCTTGATACATTTGGATTTTTCTTGTCTTTAACTTTCCTCTTAAGGCCAGCTCTAACCCATCATAAAAATCTTGTTTGGAAAATTCAGCAATAAAACCGAGATTCCCCATGTTGATACCAAAAATATTAAGTTTCTTAATCTCTTTAGTTCTGGCCGCTCCAATGAGAGTTCCATCGCCTCCTAATGTGATTAGAATTTTACACTTCTTAGAAATCTCATCTCTTGTTATGAAAGAAAAGTCTGTTTTGGCATTTTTAAAAATTTTCTTGATTCGGGATTCTTGGCTCTCTTCAAAAAAGATTTCAATTTTTCTTCTTTTAAGCCAATTAGTTAAATTGGGAAGGACTGTATTAAATTCTGTAATGACTTTTGGCTTTAAAAGAATCGCTACTTTGTTAATACTTGTCATATATACCTCAATTTAATACTTCACTAATAAAGCCAATAATATCATTAAAAGGTTTTTGAAATACCTTGCAGCCATATTGTGAGGCACGCGAAACAATTTGCTCAGAACTATATGCTGTGATGATATAGAATAATTGAGCAATTTCAGTCTCATTATACTTTGTTTTAGACTCTTCTATTATATCAAAACCTGTAATATCTTGAAGCATTAAATCACAAATTATGCGATCGAAATTATTCTCTTTGATCATTTCTATGGCCTCTTTCCCACTGGCCGTTGCTTGGACATCTGCACCCTTTCTTTTTAAGAAGGATATTAATGTTTTTTGGATTAAAAGCTCATCCTCAATGACTAATACTTTCATGTATTCCCTTATTCAAAGTAATCCTAAAATGCGCACCATAATCTGAGTCTACTAGGGTAATATCCCCACTGATTTTCTTTAAAAGATTACGACAAATGGCCAAACCAAGACCAGTACCAGTATCTTTAGTTGTAAAGAATGGATTAAAAATACTCTCTTTCAAATGTTCGGGAATTCCACCACCATTATCAATGATATCAATATTAATGCTATCTTGCTTGTCGATGACCTGAACTACGATTCTTGTATCTGTTATATTAGAATTATTCAGTGATTGCGAACTGTTAATAAGTAGATTAAATATAACCTGACTTAGTAAAGTTCCATTACTTAGTATTTCAATATCATCATTCATTTCAAAAATTACTCGGTGAGATCTCGATTCAGATTTGGTTAAAATGATTGTTTCACTTATGAGATTCTTTATTGAGATCGTGCTTAAGGATTCATCTTCTTGATATAGATTTGAAAACTCCTGAATAATTGCCTGTGATCTTTTTACGCTACTTGATATATGCTCGAGTGTATCTTTAACATCAAAATCACTTGTCTGCTCTTTTAATAGATTGTGAGAGAGGTCGATTCCAAAGAGTGGGTTACTTAATTCGTGCCTTAATGTATTTAAAAGGTCACCCATGAGTAGAATTCTCTCATGGTGAAGTGAACTGGTATCATGCTTATGAGATTCTTCCTGAGCAGATTTTATACTGACACTATCATCACTTAACTCAAATGAATTAATTGGGAAATTGTTTAAGATATTATCTCTCTCTCGATTGTTCTTACGATTATTTTCAAAAGCAATTATATTTGAAATTCGAGGGATACTCTTTGCAATAAATAAATTAAAGCTCTCACGCTCTTGTAATGCTATAGGAAATAAGTCATCTCTTGATAAGAGAACAAGTAAATTGAACTCTTTTAGTTGAATCTCTTTGGCCAGAAAGTGACCATCAAGTTTAATATTCTTATTAAGAAGCTCTTTTTGATCAAATGACTTGTTCTTACTCTTTTTAACTTTACTAAATAGATTGTTGAAGAAAAGTGGATCCTCAAATGTTTCAATGTAATCGTCATTACGATAAGTTAATGAGTATATATCTGTTGTCCCTTTTTGATGGACAAGAATTTGAGCCGAATTAAAGCCAATTAACTCACTTATTTGAGTTAGTGACTTCAAGTAGATTCTTAAGTCATCTTTCTTCTTATACTCAAATGTTTTTGAAATTATATTTTCATATGAGTGTACATTTTCGATTTTTCCAAAAAGGTATTCATCTAATGAATTAGTTAATAATTTTATATTATTGACTTTGAACTCAAGGCCTTTGGCCTTAGATTGAATTGATAACTGAGCGTCTTTTTTTTGAGAATTTGTAGAAAGACAGCGCTCTTTTAATTCAGAAGCGCTGACTTTATCAATATAGATGTTTAGAAATTTACTATCTAAATACGAGAATCTTGAATGAGTGGTATTGCTTTGTTTTTCCACTCTTTAAGATTATCTATTAGTTCATACTCTAGCAAGTCCGAAAGCATAACGATATCGTTGTTTTCACGGGCCGGTACAAATGCCTTAATAATTGAAAATAGATGGATTTCTAAGTTTTTAATTAACTCATTATTGGCAAAGAAATCTTTATTTGCTTTTCTCGCTGTGGCATGAATTCTTGTGATGAGGTGAACATAGAGATCAAGTAATTCGATAAGATCTGCAAATAATAGGTTTGCCTCATCAATATTACCTGTATTGAACTCATTTGTTGTCACAAGTACTTTATCTATAAGTTGGTCAATATAACTATTACAGTCATTAAGTGCATCAAAAGCTAATTCATATGAATTTTTAATTTGTAAAGTAGGGTAGCCAAGTTCTGCTATTGAGTAGTCCAGTAGCTCTTGAGCTTCTTCAATAGAGAAACTTTTATTGTCGATAATGACACCTGTAATTGATTCATTTTGTGATAATCCATCATTTTCAATTACATTAATTGCTTGGCGCAATGATATCGCCTCACCGTCAATTGAAAAACTTTCACTTCCTAGTTCTAGCTTAATCATACATTTTCCCTTACTGCTGCTGTTTCAGTTTTTGTTATTAGTGAGCATTTATCGAAGAATTCATAGAGCACGCTACACATAAGAGAGACCTCATTATATGTATAAAATGCTGATTCAGATAATTTTACGATATTCTTTCCCGATAAGTTATTTTTAGCAACCTTCCCATAATCTACAACCGGGGCCAATAATGGCGAAGTTGTAACAATGAAGTCACTTAAGTTATCAATCTCATTTAATTTAGCCGAATATTTTTTAATTTCTTCTAAGCTTGGAGTATTCTTACTAACTTCTTCGATTATATAGCGACTATATTTCTTTCCAAACTCAGATAATTCATAAAGTGTTTCAATTCCTTTGGCCTGTGACTTTAATTGAGTCTTAGCTTCGCTACTAAGATGAGGGATATCCATACTAAGATTAACTTCATTAAAAATACTAGACCACGCAATGTGATAGAAATTTCGCATAATTTCTTTTGCATCTTGTTCCTTGTGGAGGATTTCCTTTATTGTTACATCTCCATTATCAAGCATATCCGAACGGTATAATTTCACTTGATTGATTGATAGAGATGAACATGCATTATGTAGTTCTTCAGTTTTGATTTGATTCTTCTTGAGAAGTTGAATGATACATTGATGTGCAACATTGTATGGAACATCATTATGATCATTTGCGTTTCTTGGTGCTAGGTTAAACTTATCAAGTCCGTAAGGAGTTGTTTCGTGTGGTCTAACTGGTCCTAATGATATTGTTAATGATTTTATGTTCTTAAAACTTAACAGATTCCCGACCATTGAATCATGTCCGACAAATAAGAAGTTTTCATCTACACGATTATACAATTCTTTTAGATCTAAATTGATCCAGGCTTCGATTCGTGACTGATATGGTGCTAGGAGTGATGAACTAAGTAATTCATCAATCTTATCCTTCTCGGTATTTGTTCCACAGATATATAATTTTAAATCTGGTGATTTTTTCAATGTCTGATAAATTACTTCAAGCCATCGATTTGTCTTCCACATCTTATTATCTTTTGATGCAAAAGGATGGATGAGTAGCTTTGTTTTCTCATCGTGAGAGAACTCTTTATTGCTTAGGTGTGTAAGCTTCTTTTTTACACCGATAATTGCACTAAATAAATCAACTAGGTTGTAAGGATTTAGATCTCCTCTCATTACAGTTGAATAAAGGTATTGTGACCATTTGTCGCCGATTACTCTCTCGTGCATATCATTGAAGTATGGACCAACTTTATTTGATGAGTGGATAAGCGAATGTAGATAAGTTGATGATTTTGAGAAAGCTAGGTTAATTGAAACATCAATTTCTTCTTCGTTAATCTCTTTCATCTGTTTATTTAGATTTGCTACGACATCTCTTGTTGTCTCAACACTATTAAATGCACTCTTATGTTCAATTTGTACAATCTTATCAAATGTTGTTTCTAGTAGGAATTTGATTGGTTCACTGAATTTCTTACGAGCGATAAGAATAACACGAAACTCTGGGTGATTAACTTTTAGAAGTTTTACTGCATGAGTCGTTTGTAGAATATCACCAATACGAGTCGTTTGGATAATCGCAATTGTCTTCTGTCTTGCTTCTTCTTTTCTTACTGCATTCATATCGATTCCTTATTCTTCTTCTAAGACAGAACAAAGATAGAGAAATGACATATCTTCATCGCTTAATGTTTCACGCTTTACCTGTTTCTGCTGAATTCTTTCTAGTTCCTTAAAGAAATCTGCTTTAAAGTTATTCGGTTCTTGATTCATTGATTAATTCCTTTGCAGATTCAGTACGGAATCTGCTGCGACTTTCTCGAATAAGAGAAGAAACTTCTTTTATTTGTTCAAATTGAATTTGTAAGTCATTTTTTAAAGACATTAGAATAGCTTCAATTTCTTGCATTGAACTCGTATTCAAATTACTAATCTTTGCTCGGTAGAATAGAAATGGCAGAATACAGTAATCTGATGTCCCTTTAAAATATTGATTAATCTCTTTTAGCTTTGTATCTAGTGTGACACTGTCCTTACTTAGTGTTGCTTTAATCGCTGCTAGAACATACCTTGACGAGTTTATGAGTTCACTCTGGGCCTTGTCTAACCATCGAGATGAGAAATTCAAGTCACTCTCTATAATTCCATGTGAAGAAATAGGTTTTCTCTCAATTTTACGACTTAAGAAATCACGTGAAAGATAACGTTCTATCTCAATTTCATAATCAATTCGACCTTCAATGTTTTTATAGAAGCATCCTAATGAATCTTGTTTGACTTGATAGAGAGATATTTCTTTATTTTGAAGCTCGATTTCAGTGTTGTTAAGATAATACTTTTCTAATGCAAAGATAATGTCATTCGCTTTAATGATTTCATTATTTCTAACTTGAGATTCAGTACAAGCTGCTGGCCCGTATTTAAAATCTCGTTCTTTAATGTTTGGAGTAATAATAAGACTTTCAGTGTTTACTGTACCTTGCTTTAAAAATGGAGAAGGACCCATTGAAAGTTCGATAGTTGGGACATCTAGAATGTCTGCCATATGTTTAATCGCAGTATCTGGAGTAATAAGTAAATCACAGTTTATAAGTACTGATGGTAGTGCTCCAAATTGTGCTTCAATTGTTACCGCCTTTTTAGATAATTGTGTGTTGATCTTATTTGCATAACTTCTTTCTTCTGTTGTTGGTGCAATAATAAGAATTGGAACGATATCAATGCGATTATTTAGTGTTTCAATTAGTTCAATTAATTCTTGTCTCTCAATCATTTTGTTAATGTTGGAGGCACTAAGTTGAATTGCGATAAGCTTAGGATCATTCTTATCGGCAGACTTTCTAAGTTTTAAAAAGTTCTGATGGCAAACTTTATTATATTCATTTGATACATTTAGTGAATTAAACGAATTGTTCTCTTCTGTAGCTGTCATCTTATGATAACAGTCATTAAAGTTAATTGGTGAGTATTTTTGATGAGTTAAAATATCATTGAAAACTACGGCCCATTCGTTTGAATATTGAATGTTACAAGAGGTATCAAATCTGATGCCTTTAAATTCTTTGTTTAGATATGATACTAGGCTAGTTGATATGCGATCATTCGAGTAATTAATAACTAAGTTCCAGCTCTTGTTAATTTCTTTAATCGTTTTTCCGAATTGATCCAGCGAAAATCCATCTGAGTATATTTTATTCTTTTTGTAGTTAACAATTCTCTTTCTATCAAGAGTATAAATATGTTTAACACCACCGAGTGTCTTAGCCGATGATTCAAATTCTTTATTTACTAGAATACATATATTTGAATCTGGATGTTTATTTTTTAGAGAAGAAATAAGTCTTCCCATTTGAAAAATATCACCGTGTCTCTTGAAATTTATAATCAGTATGTCTTTCATTTTATCCTCTGATTCTAGCCTTGCTTAATGATTGCTTCATAAGCGAGTAGTAAGAAGTCATTTCTATTTTTAAGTTGTGGTACTTGATAAATATTCTTTTCGATATATGAGTCAATATTCATTTTTGTATCTGCACTATAAAGAATAGACTTAAGTTCTGATGACTTGATTAATTGAATATAATCATCGATTTGGTCACACGCTTCGTAGTCCAGGAATGCTTTATAGTAATCGTTGTATAATGAGAATGAAGGGGCGTGAGTAAGTATCGTTGGTTTTGCCGTTAAAAATTTTACAACATTCTTTTCGCAGTAAATATCAGCTACATTATCTGTGGCATATACTTCAATATTCTTGTTTGGAAATAAATTATTTTTAATACATTCTGTATATGTTTGTTCATTTGGTTCAATGACGATGACTTTATAGTCTTGACCATGATGTCTTTCTAAAATTTTGCAAGCTTCGTAAACGTGGTATGCAAAGCCTAGTCCAAGGATTAAAAGATTTTTATTCTCTTTTAAGTCATGCTCGATATTAGCAACAATCTTTTTCGCTTCTTTTACTGGATGGTAATTCGAGTGTAGGTGTACTCCATTTACAACAGGTACTTTTAGATTACTTCTCGATTGCTTTATTTCGTATGAGTGAATCTCTAAAAATGATAGAGATTTAGGCGCAAGTGATTGTGTAAATTCTTTTGATAATTCCATGCTTTCCTCTTCCTAAGGCTATGGTCTTTAATGATAAAGGAGTTCTTTCCTAGAACTCCTCCACATTATACTATATTTTTGATTAAGGGGGCAAACAGGTCGACTATTACCTAGTCTTTACATTGTTAAGGTTGTAGCCTTGAAATTGTTTCTTCTTCTTGAACACTGTAGCAATTTCTTCAGTAGTTGAGTTCTTTGCTCTGTCCAGTAACTCAAGACACTCATCGTCAAGTTTTTGGTTTTCAGCAACTAGGTTAGTAACATCCTCTATCCACGCTTTGAAAATATCCATCTCATCACTATTAAAGTGTTGTTTTGTACTTTGCAGCTGACTTTCAATATCATCCTGAAGAAGCTTGATTATATTGATCAGGCGTTCACGATTGTCTGCGATATTATCAACAATATCAAATTTCCCATTTTCACATGAAGAAATCATGGCCTGTGTTGAATTTATTAATAAACCCAACAGATCAAGGTGTCTCATTATTTTTTCAATAATCATTACTTAGCCTTAGCTTCTTGTCTTAATTGCTTAACTGCTTGTTGCCAACCTTCATATAGAGTCGTTAAAACATCAAGAACACCAACAAGTGGTTCTTTATCGATCTTAATATTTGCCTGTGTACTTGAATGAAGCATGAAATCGTATAGAGATGATAACTCTTTTGCAACGTCACCACCGACTTCAAAATCGAGACTACTATTTAGTTCGATAACAATATCTTGTAGCTTACCAATGAACTGACCTTTCTCTGCCAGATCTTTTCTTTCGATTGCTTCAATAGCCTTTTTACAGTTTTTAATTGCCGCTTGATAGAGCATCAAAAGAATTTGCTCTTTACTGGCCGTTTTCACAGATGTTTGCTTATAAGCACCTAAACCATAACTCATTTATTACTCCTTACTATCCTTAAGCCCCAGGTGCTCCAAGGCCAGAAATTCCTGCACCTTGCGAGCGTATCCTCGACATTGTTCCTTCTAATCTTGCAAATTTATCTTTCAAATTCTTTTCTTTTTGCTGCAACATGTTTTCTCGTTGAGCAATTCGACGATCAATTGTGTCGATATTATTTTCTAATGAACGCTTTCTTGAAGAGAGTAGTCCATTTGGAAACTGTAGTAGTTGTGCGACGGTATCTTTCAGGTTATCGATGAAACCGTTTGTTTTCGTTCCTTCTAGATAGCGCCCAGTTAGTATTTCTGAAACCTTATCGTAATCTTTTTCAAGCTCGGACTTAAATTTCTTTTGATCAAATTCAAGTAGACCTTCACGCGTAAACTGAATCCCGAGGTCTCCAATTCTTGCAACACCATCTTCTAATGGAATATCTTTAAAGATGGCATTTCTTACACGAGACTCAATTGATTGAAGCAGAATATCTCCACCAAGTGTTCTAGAAGTGTCAGAACTTTCATCTAATGTATTTTGTTGTTTAATAAATGTAAGAACACCATTTATTTGATCTACAAGAGTATTGATCTTTTCACCAACTTTACCAGCATCTTCACCTATTTTGATTGTAAACTCTTCTCCAGGTTTAGCCTTCTTAAGGTTTATTGTAACTCCTGGTATAAGTTCTGCCGCTTTGTTTTCTGGAAGTTCAATTTCAAATCCATCAAGAGCTACAACTGCATCTTGTGCTTCTCTTTCAAATTCAACAAAGAGATCTTGTTCTCCATCCACAAAGTAGAAGTGCGGGAACTCGGCCCTATTAATATCACCAGTCTCTTTAAGTGAGAGAATTAGTCTCCAAGGAGTTTCTGATCCAGAGCCATCATTAATTACACTAGCTCTAAGACCTGAATCTTCATTCTTATTAATTAGCTTCGCTACTGACTTAAGTGATGCATTATCACTATCAACGTAGATTTCTTTCTTCTCTCCATCAGGAAGCGAGTACTGAATAAAGCCAACACCAATATAACTTTCTTCAGGATCTTCAAACCCTGAAGTCATGGCAGATGATTTCTGTGCCAACTGCTTCACTTCGAATTGATATGTTGCTGGTTCTGCGACGTTCTTATCGGCACTAATTTCGACGATATCATCGTTTCCAACGACGCTGAGCTCACGTAGAGACCTTGCACTACCATTTTGTAGCAATGTCCCTCGCATCCCTTCTACTAGGGATGTTAGCTCTTGGACGAGGCTCTTCTTATCCTGAATCTTACCCTTACGAGTTTCCATATTCTGGATAGGAATACGTTCTGCTTTCATGATTTGCTGAACAATATCCTTTGGAAGTCCTGTATTAATGGAGCCCATCGAAATAGACAATAATCCTCCTGATTCTTCATGTGAAATTCCTCTTCACATTCGTCTCCATCTCTGATTTTATCATACTTGAGGTTTTTTTTCCGTCGCATCATCAGAGGAAGATTTTTCTACTAGGAGTGTCTTCGTCATATGAGATTAGAAAGGCTATAATAGGTAAATCCCTGAAAATAAAATACCCGCCTTTGCAGACGGGTAACTTTTCGAGAAAGTAATTTTGGGATTGGGATTTTGTACTAAATTTATCGGGTATTATTGTGAAAACTTTAGAAAAAAAGTCGGATATTTACATTGAGAAGACGAAATTCTTGTTATTTCGACTAGTTACATACTTTACTTTCTTATTATTACCAATTTATTTACAAAAAGAGGTGAGTCTCGCGCCAATGTGGCAAATCATAGCGATGATATTCTTCTCAATGTTTATTGTTTCTCAATGGTTTCTTTTAGGAAAGGAGATTGATCACCGCTTAAAGATCTACTTTAAAGTGAACTCTTCCATTGACCGTGTTGTTTACCGTCTCTTTATGGGGATGTTCTTTATGGCCATTTACTTTAATGTGATAAGTCTTCTACCGCATAAGTGGGGCTATAATATATTTTGGGTGACATGGATTATAATGGGACTTTTCTATTCTTGGCCGACAAGAGGGAAGATTATTAAAGAATCTGTATCGACAAATTTTCATGAATATCGCTATCTGGATAAATTCGAAAAGACTGTCTTATTTCTAACGATCGTGATGTTCTTCACATCCCTTCCTCAGCTTCCTAATCTATTTTCGACAAGTTCTCTTCGTTTATTCTTTGATCCTAGTGAGAGAGTCTCTGGTGCCTTCTGGAACTTTATATCGATCAACTATATTCCTTTTAGTAAGTATCCAAAGCTTTTAAATCTATCTTGGTCGATTCACTTCTACTTTGTAACGATGTCATTATTTCTATTAACATTCTATGCACTTCTAAGAAATTTTGTTTCAAGACGTCTATCACTACTAGGAGTCTTTGCTCTAATATCTTCTTGGTCATTTTCAAAAATATTGGCCAATAATTTTGGATTTACTCTTTTAACGACTTTTTCTGTCGTATGGGTATGGTCAACACTTTGGTCTACTAAGAGTTCAACTTATCGTTCTGGTTTATTTGTAGGTCTACTTGGAGCATGGGGAACTCTAATTGATAAATCAAATGTTATTCTTCTAATAGTTCAACTTCTTTTAATTCACTTCGTTTTCTTAAAAGAAGAGACAGCTTGGTATAAAAGACAATTCTTTAAATACACACTACTAGGCCTATTCTTATCAGTTTCTCTCTTCTTCTTATCAACTAGTACTGTGTCGATAGAAATGATTGAAAGTGTAACTATAATTGGATCCGAAGTTGTTAGGCTCCTAACACGCAAGTCTTTCTTTGCTCTATCAATAATAGGGGTAGCTGTTTTTATCTATAAAGTCTTAGCACAAACACGTAGTGACCAGAATAAGCTTTTAAATATTTCACATGATTCATCCCTAAAAGTTGCGATTTCAATTTTGTGTTTGTTAATCATTGATATTCTTTTTAGTTCACGCACATTTCAAGATTTCTCACTACTGTGGCTACTATCATTCTTTAGTGTTCTAGTTATTGAAGTTATCTTCCAGAAAATAAGAGGACTTAGAAATTCAAGAAATATGATTTATGCAATCTATATTATCATATGTCTTCTGGACTCCCATTTTGAAGGGCGAGTGAAGATTCTCTTAAGAACAATAGGAGCAATTGACTAAATTGCTCATACTTAAATTTATTTATTTCTCCCTGAAATCACTTATAATTTAATTAACGTTAACGATGAAAGGGAGTTTCATCTGTTTAAATCTCATATAACAAGACAATTGTTTGAAGAGTTCACTGATTCCTACAAAATGCGCAAAGACGCTTCTACTTCCCATCCATTTGTATTTGTTGATCCTGCTGATAGCAGTATCAAGCTTATTGCAAGTTCATTTACATATGATGATGGTGAGGAGTATGGGGCCATTCTAGCGGGTGATGGCGAATTAGAGTATATGATCACTTCAGAGTAGAGTCTGTGATTATTTGAAAATAACTCTTATTGTGTTGTAAACACAAGGGGTTTCTATCCCTCAATTTCTTACACTAATTATTCGAAAAATATTATTGACAAGTGCCTAGAGTGCTTTGAAATGTGCATATGTTGATAAGTTCGCCATTTTTGTTAGTAAACTGATTCGCATCCTGTCAAAGCCTGACATCACTGTGCAACATTTACGGTAAAGTATTGAAAATAAGGGATTTCATTAGTAAAAGTTAATAAAGTGAAAAATAACCAACAGATATGGTCAAGTGTGGATAACTCTGTTAATAATGTTAGTAAAAAACCTGAGTCAATAAGTTTTTGAAAAATTTAAAAGAAAAATTTGCACTCAGATGTAAGAAAGTGAAGAGTGGCTTACAGGTGGGCCGGTTTTCAATTTTCTGAATAATGCTAATCTAATAAAGTATATAAGGTTGAATTAATGACGTTTAAAGTTAAAGATCACTATTTTAAGAAAGCTAAGAAAGAGAACTTCTTAGCGCGCTCAATTTATAAATTAGAAGAAATTGATAATAAATATAAGGTGATTAAGAAGTCAGATAATGTCCTAGATCTTGGTTATCACCCAGGCTCTTGGATGCAGTATACTTCAAGTAAGATCGGCCCAGAAGGTTTTGCTGTCGGTATTGATATTCGTCCACTGAATAAAAAACTTTTAGGGATTAAAAATGTCAAAATTTTTGAAAAGGATATTTTTGATGTAACTACAGTTGAAGACCTTGAATTTGATCGCAAGTTTGATGTTGTTATATCTGATATGGCACCGAATACCACTGGCGTTCGCTCTGTTGACCAACTACGTAGTTTAAATCTAATTGAGCAAGTTTTTCATCACTTACCTGTATTTCTAAGAGATGGTGGGAACTTTGTTATTAAAGTATTTGATGGCCATGAGGCGCAAGTCTTTCTAAAATCACAAAGGAATAAATTTAAAGAATTTCATTTTCTAAAACCAAAATCAACGCGATCGGTTAGTAAGGAATTCTTTGTGATTGGTAAGGGCTTTAAAGGTGAGGAAGTATAGGATTTTTTATAAGTATTTATGGGTGCTAGTCCCATTGGCCTTAGTTGGCTTTTTTCTTGTTGGAAAAGACGAACAAAAGAAGACCGAAGAGATAGTAAAACCTACAGTTATAAATAATCAGCAATTAAAGCACTACTTATCAAGCCAGTTACTCGATCCAGTGGAACCCTTCCAAGAATCAATCTCACACAATGGTAAGAGTTATCGAATTGAATACTCTACTGATAAGAAGTTAGAATCTTACGTCAGAAAGAGATTGCGCTATTATCGTCCTGATAGAGCAGCTGTTGTTGTGATGGACAACAACAATGGAAATCTTCTTGTTAATATAGGATTTACTCGAAAGGGTAAGGTTTTTGATTACCTTCTTCCTTTTACTGGAACACATCCCGCAGCTAGTATTTTTAAAATCGTAACATCTGCAGATCTTATTAATAATGAAGATTTTGATATTCATGATAAATTCAAATACCGAGGTCGTGGGACAACTCTTTATAAGTATCAATTAAAAACAAAGAAATCTCGTTGGCAACGTTCAACATCTTTTGATCGTGCCTTTGCTTACTCTAATAATGTGATTTTTGGTAAAGCCGCTATTAATAATACAACACCAGAAGAGCTAGAAGTAATGGCCGAGAAACTTGGCTTTAATGATGATCTTATGGCAGAAATTGATTTAGCTAAATCAACTTTTGAAATTCCTCAAACAGATTATGCTCTTGCTGAAATTGCATCAGGTTTTAATAAGAAAACTCAAATGTCTCCTGTTCACTGCGCTGTACTCTCAAGTATTGTCGCCAATGATGGAGAGCTTCGTTATCCAAGACTTGCTCTTGATCTTGTCGATGAACAAAATGAACAAGTATGGACTAACGAAGAGAGAAAGAAACAAGTTATCGATAATGCAACGGCCGCTGAATTGTCGGAATTAATGCAAGGAACGATAAAAAGAGGTACTGCTCGTCGTACTTTTAGACGTTATATGAATCGTCGAATTGCAAGTAAACTTGAAATAGGTGGTAAAACAGGTTCGATTACAGGTGGTTTTCCTTTTGGGAAAAGGGATTGGTTTACTTCATATGCAAAGCCTCTAAAAGATAAAAGCGATAAAGGGATTTCTGTTTGTGTTATGATTATTAACTACGAAAAGTGGTATGTTAAATCAACAAAGTTGGCCCAGGAAATAATCTCGACATATTACAAAGGTATTAAGTGACTGAAGAAATTGAAAATAAAATTAAAATGAGAAAGAAGCATTTTCTTCGAATGTGTCGTGATATCTTTTTAATTATCTTTTTCTTATTAACCTTTAGATCATCTTTCTATGAGCCATATAGAATTCCTTCTGGATCAATGATCCCAACTCTAGAGATTGGTGACTTCATACTTGTTGAGAAGTTTACTTATGGCCTCAAGCTTCCTTTCAGTGATATAGCACTCGGAAGTGTGAATATTAACCCAATTTATCTATTTATGAATAATGAGGTTAAAAGAGGAGATGTCATTGTCTTCAAATATCCAAATGATCCTAAAATTAATTACATAAAAAGAGTCATGGCCCTACCTGGTGAAACAATTGAGATCAAGAATAAGAAGGTCTTTATTAATGATCAACCAATAGAAGAAGAGTTAATTGCTACAAAGTATAATGATAATTATGAATACTTTGAAACGAAGATGGACAATAATAAATTTATTGTTAAAAAAGATCTCGATAATATCTATAAATTAAACTATCCACGTACAAAAGTTCCTAAAGGGCACTATTTTGTGATGGGCGATAATCGAGATAACTCATCTGACTCAAGAGCATGGGGATTTGTTCCATTTAAAAATATTAGAGGCCGTGCATTCTTTGTTTGGTTTTCAATGATGCAAGATAGCTATACTGGACAGATGAAAGTCAAAACCGAAAGAATCTTTCAATCAATTCACTAAATCGATTCTTGTGGCTCCATCATTACCTTCATCTGGAGTCCAAGATAAGTCTTTCTGACGTCTTAACTCATTCCTTAACCATTTTTTCAGTGTTCCATCGCCATGGCCATGGACAATAATTAAATAGGGAATATGACCCATTCTAAGATCGTCGATACAAGAGAAAACTTTTTGTTGGAACTCATTAAGTCTCATTCCACGGCAATTTACCTCAGTCGTATAGTTTATAGTCTTAAATACATTAACTTCTACTTTCTTCAGCGCAGGCTTTTTCTTATTACTTATACCTTGTTGATCAAATAATGAGTTCTTTGGAACAGTAATCTTCTTTCCATTTATCTCTACAGTACAATTCTTATTTTTAATTTCTAAAACTATACAAGTCGCATTGAGACGGTCACAGAAGTAGCGGTTTCCAATAATAATTTCTTTGGCCAACTCTCTTTCTTCTTTTGGCTTTTGATCTTTGGCAGGTTTTAACTTTTCAAATTGTTGGCTTAGAGTTGAAATCTCTCTGCTTAGGCTCTTAGACTTGATATCACCTAGGCCTTTAATAATTTTCTTAATCTCATTTTCAAATCTTGAAAAAGCTTGTTGTTTCTCTAAGAACAAGATTCCTTCCTGAGATTTCTTTTGATTTTTAAGTTCATGATTAAGCTTGATATTTTCTCTAAGAGTTTTGTCTATCTTCTCTTGTTTTCGAGAAAGGTCTTGTAAGAGTCTTTCGTAAGTGACGTATTTCGTATCTAGTAATTTCTTTGCATCATCAAAAATGAACTCAGGAATATCATGTTTCTTACTAAGTCTTTTAAATATTTCAAGCGCCATTGATGAACCAGGGGTTCCTGTAATAAGTTTATAAGTAGGCTTATTATTCTCAAAATCGTAGCCAACATGAGCTGAAATAAAATCTTCACTCTCTTGCATTTTGGTCTTCAGAAGTTGATGGTGGGTCGAAATTAAGACATCACAGCCTAGGTCTTTAGTTACATAACTAATGATAGAGTAAGCAAGTGAAGAAGCTTCATCGGATGAAGTCGAGTTAAATATTTCGTCGGCAGCTATAAGTGAATTGTTTTGGATATTTTCAAGCATCGAGAGGATTACACCAACTTCACCAGCAAATGAACTAAGTCCCATCTCAAGATCTTGATAATCACTATCAAAATAAAAAATATCACTTTTATATTCTAACTTTGCCGAACGAGCAGGAATGAAAAGTCCTAATTTAAAGAAGAGATGGGAGATAACGATACTTTTAATATTAACTGTCTTACCACCAGTGTTTGGCCCAGAAATGATAATTCCCTTCTGCTCTTGTGCTACTTGAATTGAATTAGTGACACAATTGGGGATAAGAGGGTGATAGAAGTCTACTAAAGAAGTTTCTCCATCTAGACTTACTTCTGGATAACATAGATCTTTAGAGTGTGAATAACTTGCTAATGTATTTGTATAATCGAGATCAATAAAGAAATTATATATTGAATACATCGTATGGATGTCATTCGTAATTAATTCCGAGTAATTCTTACAAATTTGAGAAAGAGCGTAGTCGATCTTTGAATTAATTTCAATCAGCTCATTCGACATTTTTCTTGTTGCAACAGGTTCAACAAATAAAGTGTTTCCAGTAGAGGAACGAGCGACAATTCCACCTAGGTCACTTCGATAAGAGTCACTTCTGATAGGAATTACAAAACGTTCATTGATGATATCAAATGTTTCCATCTGCAGACGCTTTGAAATATCGTCATCCTTTAGAATGAAGTTAATTGTGTCACGAATTCTCTTTTCTAGTCCAAGTTGTTCTTGAATTAGTGGAGCAATAACAGGATGACGTTCGAGGTGAATTGATCCATCTGCTTCCACAAATTTTCTCAAAGGATTGATGAATTTTTGCTTTAACCTTTGTGTTTGATTGATAAATGAATCAAGCTCTTCTTTAAAAGGATCAAAATCCAGTGTTCTCTTTGTTGGGAAGATATTTTCAATCAAATTTGCCAGGAAGTTTAGTTGCTCAAGTGTTGCAACACCGCCTTTGGAAATATAGTTTAAAGCCTGATGATTATCCTCTGTGTCACGAATGTTTGAAAAGAAAGTCTCATAAAGGCTTCCACTCTCATCAATCTTAATAATAATCTTATTTAAAGTTGAAAAGTGAGCACTTAGAGTTTCAGATTCGTAAACCTTTGGGTTATGCTCTATAATTGTTTTATTGGTTTGAAATTTAGCGTAAGAAGCAATTTCTGAAGCGATTTTATGCCAATCAATATTACTAAGAGTTTGTGACAAAATAGTTGGATTATTCATGAATTTAAATTTCTCAGAGCTAAAGCGAAATGTCGATAAAATTAATGATCAATTGATGGATAATGGCGTTTCGACGAATCCAAAAATTCAAAAAATCTTCTCATCGGCGAAACTTCTTCTTCTTCAGCTTCGCCTTAGAGGGCGTAATCTATGTATCACAATTGGACGCGGTGGTGAGTATTGTGGAATATGGGATAGTATTGATAGTATCCCTTCTGAATACCGTATCACGAGAGATCAATTCTTAGAGTTCTTACGATCTAATATAAGAAATACAAGAATTAAAGAAATTGTCTCTGATGAATTAGATAAGTGCATTTCTCTAAATTTCTTTGATAAGAGTCAATTGCTCTTTTTTTGGAAAGGACGTCAATTCTACTTTACCTATGTTTACTATAATGAAGGTACTAAGATGCATTTCTCTCCTTGGTTATCTCAAAAAAAACTTGAGTTTCATTTCGATAATCACTTTGATATTTTCAATGAGATTGGTCGTAAACAATTGGATAAGAAAGAGATCAAAGAAAATAAACTTAACTTAGAAGCTGATGAAGTCTTCAATAAGAAAGTTGAAACGGCTTATAATAAGAAACTCTTGCGAAAGAAGTCTCTTATTGAAAAAGACTTAGAGAACTGTAAAGTTCGTCATAAGATTGAAAGTAAACTTATAAATGATGAATTGGAACTTGAAGGAAATGTCTTTAAAGAAGATAGCTTTAGAGTTAAGTTCGATTTTGGAATTTCATATTATCAGAAGAAAAATGCCATTTTCACTAAAATAAAGAAATTAAAGAAAGGTGAAGAATATCTCCAAAAAAGACTTGATGATGTTATTAAAGAACTCGAATCAAAAAAACAAACATTTGTTAAAGAAAAGATAAATACACCAGTCTGGAAAAAAGTCGCAAAGAATAATACACAAGCACAAAAGTCAGATGATCATATTATTTTGAAATGGAAAGATTACTCAATTGCTGTTGGTCTAAATACTAGAGGAAATGACTATATTAGAAGTAAATGGTCAACTAAGGGGGATACTTGGTTTCACCTTGATGGTGATAAGAGTGCTCACTTAATTGTTAAGAATGTCCAAGGCCTTGATATCGCAGAGTTTGAAGTCTTTGCCTCAGTTCTTGCTGACTATAGTGACTTCAATTCCGACTTGATTCCTGTGGTATTTACTAATGTTGAAAATCTAAAGGGTGTTAAGGGTGCAGCAGGAAAAGTCATCTTTAAGAAAGAAAAGCATTTAATCCTTAATAAAGTCAATTGGAAGGAAATAATTTCAAGTAGTTGGTAAAGACTTAAGTCGCTTTTAAAATGATTTAAAAGGACTTAATATGCAAAAATTCAACTTATCACTTATTATTGTTTTATTACTTTCTGTATCGTCTGTTTTTTCAAATACATCAAAACTATTTGAAGATCATAAGCTTCGAACTTACACTCCTTTAGGTAGTGAGATTACAGATTTATTCTTTGATATTAGAGAGCCAAATCTGGAAAGCTATGTGAAGGCCAATACAGCTCTAGAGCCTGATGATATCTATTATCGAGTCTACTGGGCTTATCCAAATAATATTAGAATTCGCGTTGAAGGGCTACCTGAGAATGGTTTTAAGCTTCTTAAGCAAACTTTAATTGCTAAAGTTAAACCATTTGTTGAACTAGTCTTAGTGAAGGATCTAACAACACCTCTAGAGAATAGTGCATTTAAAAAAGATGTTAAGACTGCGAATCGTTTCGTACGCGTTAAAGGTAAGAATGAACTTCTTGATCTTGAACTTGAGCTATATCCAACAGGACAGATTAAAGAAATTGAATCAAAGAGTACAAACCTAATAACAAAAACTCAATTTTCATACTCTAAGAAATCTTGGAGTAAAGGAAAGACTGTCATTTCCCAAATTGTTATTAGTGAAGGTAGAGGTGGTGCTTCAGTTGAAAAAGAGATTGAGATTGAATATGACAAAGTTGGAATCTATGGCCTACCTAGTAAGATTATTACAAAGTCGTTTGCCATAAATGGTGATAAGAAGATTGATTTAGGGAAAATGGATCTCGAGATAAAGAACTATCAAATAAACACAGGACAAGCTAAGAAAATTATAGGTCTGGAATAAATGAGAAATATATCAATTAAGGACAAGGTCAATATGACCTTTGATTCTGATGTCATTCATTTATCTCAAAATGACATTGAAGATTCTATTAAGTCATTTCGTCCCGGTGAATGGTGTCATTTCATATATAAGAAGAGAAAGTTTATTGGGTTTGTAAATCCAAACTCAACACGCAAAAAAAATATCACAATTATTAATTCAAATGAAGAACAAGCACTTGAACTAATCAAAAATAAAATACAAAGAGCTGTTCAATACCGCACGAAAGTAGGTTATGGCCATCAGGCAAGGTTAATCTACGGAGATGAAGATGGACTACCTGGCCTAATCGTGGATGGGTATAAAAATTGTGCAATTGTTCAAATAAATACTGCTGGATTAGATGGATTCCGTACAGAAATTTACGAAATTTTAACATCGCTTTTACCAACAAAAGTAATTCTATTAGATAATAAAAAATATCGTGAAATAGAGCAGCTTCCCTTATACGAAGGAGGCGAATTACCTGAGACAATTGATATCGAAGAAACAGGTTTTACATATAGTATAAGTCGTAAAATGATGCAGAAGATTGGCTATTATTATGATCATCGTGAAAACAGAAGAAAATTTGAAGAACTTCTAAAGAGAACAGGTAATGAATATAAGACTGGTCTTGACCTCTTTACTTATGTTGGTTCTTGGGGATTACATCTACTAAGAGCTGGTGTTGCGCATGTTGAGTTTGTGGATCAAGCCGATATGAGTGAAGTAATTAAAAAGCATCTCACAATAAATGATTTCTCTGGACTAGGTGAGTTTACAAGAGGAGATGTTTTTAAGTTCTTAGATGATAGTATTTTATCTGGAAAGAAATATGATGTTATCGTCTGTGACCCACCTGCATTTAGTAAGAGTTATAAGGACAAGAAGGCTGCAGTGAAAGGTTATGAGAAGCTATACAACAAAATTTTTAAAATGATGAATGATGGTGGTATATTAGCTGCCGCTTCGTGTACTCAAAATATAAATATGAGTGAATTAGATCAATGTGTTCTAAAAGGTGCATTGAAAAATAATGTAAAAGTGCGATTGATTGATACAGGAATTCAAGGCCTAGATCATCCCGTTACAAGCTTAGAATCAAAATCAAACTATATAAAATACTTAGCATATAAGGTGGAAATCAATGACTAGTAATTCAAGACAAAAAGTGATGAATGTTTTAGATAGGGCAAAGAGAACCGTTTACGGTCAAGATGAGATGCTCGATAGTATCATTGCAGCGCTTGTTTGTGAGGGGCACTTACTTATTGAAGGAATGCCAGGGCTAGGGAAAACTTTATCTGTTTCTACGATGAGTAAATTATGCGATCTGACATTTAAAAGGGTTCAATTTACACCAGATCTACTTCCTTCAGATCTTGTGGGGACAATGGTTTACTCTCAGCAAAAAGAAGAGTTTTCAACCAAGTTTGGACCAATTTTTACACAACTCTTATTGGCCGATGAGATTAACCGTTCACCGGCAAAAGTACAATCAGCGCTACTTGAAGCAATGGCCGAAAAACAAGTAACAATTGGCGATAGTACACATAAGTTGTCATCTCCCTTTGTTGTTCTTGCAACTCAAAACCCAATTGAGCAAGAAGGGACGTATCCGCTGCCTGAGGCTCAATTAGACCGCTTTATGATGAAAGTTAGTGTAAATTATCCAGACTTCGAAGCAGAGAAATCAATTCTCGATTTAGAAAAATTAAATGAAGATCTCTCATCACTACTTTCAACTGATGATATTTTAGAAATTAGACAAGAGATTGATAATATCTATGTTGACGATAAGATGAAAGACTTAATTGTTAAAATTGTTCGTGCAACAAGACCTGGAGACCAACACTTTTCTCCGGACTTCAAGGGACTTGTTCAAGCCGGAGCTTCACCGCGTGCGGCAATTTGGCTACAGAAGCTAGGGCGCTTTAATGCATTTATGGCCCAACGTGATTATGTTGCTCCTGATGATATTATGAAAGTAGTTGCTTCAGTTCTCGGACACCGAATTATTCTAACATATGAAGCATCGATTGATGGTCAAAACCCAAGAGACTTAGCAGTTAAGATTGCTCAGAAAATGATTTAAGATGAAAACACTTGAAGTTCATAAAATTGTTCAAGCAATGAAGAATAGCTTATTCAAAAGAGCTAATTCTTTCTCTATTGGTATGCTTAAATCACATTTTAGAGGAACTGGTCTTAAGTTTAAAGAGCATCAAGTTTATGTCCATGGTGATGATGTAAGATTCATCGACTGGAAGATGGTTGCCAAAACGAATACTCCTTATATTAAAACTTTTGAAGAAGAAAGAAATGTTGAAATTACTATTCTACTAGACTGTAGTCCTGGGATGGTTATTGGTCATAACGGAAACTCAAAACTATCGGCAGCATTTGAAATTATCAGTCTTCTCTACTTACTCTCTGAGAAAACGCATGACTATATTGAAACAATTATTTGTTTAAATAATAAAGTTGTTAGAGTGCAAAAGAAAAGAGGAGAGGCAGGCCTTGTTGCCTTTGTCGATAGCTTGAGAAAGGCTAGTGTTATTGATGATAATGGGAATATTGATACAAATTTCTTAGTGAATCAAGGTGAGCGTGACTTTGCTAAATTTGATGCTGAACTTGTAAGAGAGTTCTATAAGAAAAGAGAAGTTGTTATTTTAAGCGACTTCTATGAGTTTCTTTCTTCTGAAACTTTAAAAAGACTAACTGCAAGAAAACATGTTCATGCTTTCAGGCTTCTAACTCCTTTGGATACTTCTGATGAATTCAGGTTTACTGTTATGGGCAGAGTTGCAGGAAAAGGAAGTGGAAGAATTGATACACGTTTCAAAGGCAAGAGAGAAATTGATGATTTTGGATTTCGTCTAAAAGACATTAATGTCAGTGAGCGCTACTTAGAGGATTTTGTAAAGGAGATGCTCTAGTGGATATATGTAAAAAGATCATATTCTTTTTTGTTATTCTCACTGCAATCAATGCAAATGCACTCGATACGAAAGTTAGCTTAGAGTTAATGGATAAAAGTCAAAATTGGGATGTCGGAGAAATCAAGGATATTCAAATAATACTTTATCCAATAACAGATGTTCATGAAGAAGATTTAAAGAATGAATTAATGGCCCGTGAATTCATTGATTTGATTAAAGTCATAAATGTTAAGAAGCAGTATTTTTTAAGAACAAATCCAGAGTACTATATTGTTGAAGCCACAGCTGTTTTAGCTCGTGCGCCAAAGGCGAACTTTCCTCGTATTTGGACCTACAAGGGGATGGCCCTAGGTGTCGATTTATCAAAAGTTAATCTTGTTTCTGAGCCTGCTCAAATAAAAGAGTTCATTGTTTTCGATAAGAAAGTGAATCAATCTAAAGCTTACTTGTATTCAATTACTGTCTTGGCCCTTCTTGTTGTTCTCGTTATCATTTGCTTTGCTTACCATAAGATAAAAATAAGAAAGGCCTATGAAGATAATAAAAAATTACGAATACAAGATTTTAGAAATGCCAGAGAAAGAGTAGATCACGAATTAATTTACAAAGACCAAAATATCTATAAGGAATTCTTTGATATGAATAGTGGTCTATCACGCTATCTTAATGTGATTAACGATATTCAATATAAGAGAGACTGGAGTAGTGATGATTTAGCCTTAGTGAATAAGGCACACTCTGAAGTTAAGGAGAAGATCATTGCTAAGTAATTATGTATACCAAAACAAATATTTAGCCTTGGTGGCCGTTGTTGGGCTCATTTTTTGGGCCATTGACTATTTTTCTCTCTTTAAAAAAGGTGAGTTAATTCTTCCTCCACGATATAAGACAAAGAGTAAAACATCCTTTGTACGAGTAATATTGTTTTTTATCGGTCTTGTGGCTTGGGCCCTTATCGGTTTTTCTCTAATGGGACCAAAAACACCGATGGGTAAGAGTAATGTAAAGAAAGAGATTAATGATATTTACTTTGTTGTTGATGTGTCGAGGTCAATGTTGGCAGAAGATTTTCCGCCAAATCGATTAGAAGCGGCAAAGAGTCAAATTAGAAAATTTATTGAATTATCACCAGTCGATCGAATTGGAATTATAATGTTTGGTGATAAAGTTTTTACTTTAATTCCAGTGACGACAGACTTAAAACTCGTCGAGCAATCTGTTGATCAAATTAATATAGGCTTTCTTGGATCAGGTACAAATATTGGGGATGCACTCGGTTTGGCGCTGGCCCGTTCTGAAACAAGTATTGCAGAAAATAAATCAATCATTCTCTTAACTGATGGTAGTGCTAACGCTGGTCTAATGTCACCAATGCAAGCTGCTGAAAAAGCAAAAGAGCTAGGGATTAAGATTTATACAATTGGAATTGGTGGTGATCCAAATGCAAAACTACCTGTTGGGCGCGATGCTTTTGGACGTAAACGCTATCAAAATATGCCTGGTGCAAGTATGGATTTTGAAACACTTCAAAAACTGGCCGAAATGTCTGGTGGGAAGGATTTTGTTGCTTCAGATAACGATTCACTAAATGAAGTTCTTTCTGAAATTAATAAATTGGAAAGAAAGGGTTTAGAAATTAAAGGTCGAATTATCTATCAAGAAGATTACTATAAATTTCTACTTTTTGGATTAGCGCTTTTACTTGGTGTTGAAGGTGTTAGAAAATTCATTTACCGAGAGGTGGCTTAATGGATTTTACAAATCTTAAACTTCTATTTGCTGCATTAGCTATACTTTCTATATTCTTCATAGCTCTTTTTAGAATTAGAAGAAAATTCTTTAAATTAGTTAAACAAATATGGAATCTTAAAGCGAGAGGGACTGGGAAAATTTCTATTATCTTCTACCTACTAAGTCTTGTAACCTTTGTTATATCACTTGGGGACTTGAGAGGACCTGAAGAAGTAGTTCAATCAAATATTCCTAACCAACGAACTTTAATACTCATAGATAATTCAATGAGTATGCTTGTCGAAGATATTAGACCAAATCGAATTTCAAAGGCTGCAATTATAGCAAAACACTTTGTGAAGAATGCTTATGGGCATCAGATATCACTTAGTATTTTCTCTGATCTGCAAAGAAAGATTGTACCCTTTACTGATGATGTCAATATTCTTGAATCGAGGCTCGGAACAATGCTATCAGCAAAACCTGAAGGTGGTTCTAATGTTAGTCTTGCTTTAAAAGAAGCCTTTCAATACTTTAAAACAACAGAAGGATACAGTAAGGGGAATATTCTTTTAATTACAGATGGTGAAGAACACGGAGGCGTCGATGTTGATATTCCTGAGGAGATTAGCTTGGCCATCGTTGGTATTGGAACTTCAGACGGTGGAAAAATACCTGTTAGAAACAATCGTGGAAACTTTCTCAATTATAAGAAATTTAATGGAGTTGAAATTGTTTCAAAACTTAATAAACAATTCTTTGAAAACTTAGTTGATAAGTCAAAGTATGCTAAAGTGTGGTTTGTTGAGTCTTATAGCTTACCAACCAGTGATATTTTAGGTTTCTTTAAAGATGTGCACTTAAATAGTTTTTCTAAAGGTACCTTAAGGTCAAGACCTGTTCTAGGATACGGGATTATTGTTGCGGCCATTGCTTTCTATGTCTTATCTGTTTTCTTTGGTCGTTTTAAAACATTTTCTCCAATAAGCTTAGTTTTACTAGTGTTCATGTTTGCACCATCTCTAAAGGTTAATGCACAAGAAAATATACAAGAAGAGGAAGTTAAGGTTGATCCATATCAAACTGAGCTTGTTGATAGAATGCGTGCAGGCAATATAACAAAAGATGAGAAACTAAAACTTGCACAAATGTATCTTTCACAAAAAGATGGTCAAAAACTGGCCGCTGAAATATATAACGAAACACTTAAGGATTATGATAATGAGTCTAGTGAAGATATATTTAATTATGCTACTTCACTATTGAAGAATAATCGTATGAATAGTGCTCTCGAAATCTATGATTATTTGAAAAAAAGAAACGAAGGTAATGATGAACTTCAAAAAGCCATTAAAGAACAAGTTAAACTGGCATTAAATCAACAAGATCAAAAGAAAAAACAAGATAAACAAAAGAAAGACGATCAAGAAAATAAGGATAATAAAGACAATAAGGATCAAAATAAAGATCAAAAAGATAGCAAAGATCAAAACAAGTCTGGTCAGGATAAAAAAGAAGACCAACAAAAGAAAGGCGACGAGAAGGGCGAGAAGAAGAACCAAGATTCGAAGTCTGAGCAACAAGATAAAAACAAGAAAGATAAACAAAAACAAGATCAACAGAGTGATTCCAATAAGGGAAATAAGAAAGAACAGCAAAAGACCCAGCAGCAACAATGGAAAGAGCTTGAAGAAGCTGCCAAAAAGAAAAAGCGCATGAAGAAAGCAAATGGTGTCTTTAAACAAATAATGAATGATGACTCACAACTTCAGAAGAAGTTTATTGATACTTCAGCTGAGGGGAACAATGACCGCAAGGATTGGTAATGTATAAAATATTGTTATTACTTTTAGTTAGCTTTACAACATATGCTCAGGCAATAACAGCAACATTAAGTGCATCAGAAGTTGCCTTAGAGGATTCGTTTAAACTAAGTATAAATTTTGAATATGATGGTGATCTTGAACCATACGTTACTTTCAACTTGAAGAATGCTGAGATCATCTCCGATAATACTAACGACCCTAGTCGCTTAATGGTAAAAGGCTATTTTGCTGGGGGTAAAATGACTCAGAAGAAGGTTTATAACTATGTTTATGAACTTAAGGCACTCTCAAATGGAAGTGCTCTCGTAAAAGATATAAAGGTCGACTTAGGTGGAAAAGTTGTTAAACATCGTACACTTACGATTAGAGTTTTAAGGGAACGTGCGAAACTACAGGACTATTTCGTTCGTGCAGAAGTTAGTAAGACTCAGGCCTATGTTGGTGAAAAAATAGAGCTAAATTATTATGTCTATTTTAAAGGTGAAATAACTTCTCCAGAGTTTGTTAAATTTCCAATTCAAAAAAACTTTCTAAAAAGATTTGAGTTACCTCGAGTAAACGTTGAAAGAGTAAGTATTAGTGGAGAAGTCTTTAAAAGATTACTTGTTTACAAAAGTGTTCTTTATCCTGAAAAAGCAGGTGATTTATCTATTGATCCTGTTGAAGTAAGAATACAATACCCTGATTACCGCAGTCGCAATAGAAATGCATTCGGTATGTCTTTTTCATTTTCGACAGCAACTTATAAGACGAAAGTTTTAAGAAGTGATCGTGTGAAGATAAAAAGTTTAGAGATTCCTACTGCTAATATGCCAAAATCATTTACTGGCCTAGTTGGAGACCACAAATTTAATCTATCTCTTAATAAGAATAAGATTGTTGTTAATGATGTCCTTGAGGCACGTTTAGAGGTACAAGGTGATGGTGCATTGGAAAAATTTGATGCTCCTCGAATTATTAGTTCGGATTCATTTGAAGTATTTGAAACACGTGCAGAAATGGTCGAAAAAACACCTCTTGATAAGAATAAAGTCTTTGATTATACATTCTTGGCAAAGTCGTCTGATGATATTCCCCAACGTGAAATCGAATTAGCTGTATTTAACCCGGAAACAGGGCAATTTGATATCTCAAAAATAGAAATACCGGCCCTTGCTATTATTGGATCAGGAACAATCTCAACGAACTTAGCTTCTAGTGAAACCAAGGAAGTTAATCAAACACAGCAACCTAGGCAAGAAATTCTAAAGAGTGAACTGAGTGAAAATATAATGGCCCCAATATTTAAGCCACGACTTAGCCGAAATATTTGGAAGATTGTAAATTATGTACTAAGTGGTTTTGTTGTCCTATTGGTTATTGCTGCAATGCTGCCTTTTGTAACTATTTTCCGTAGAGATCCATTTAGAGAATTAAAGAAGAATTTTAATTACTCTCAAATTTTCAAACATATTTGCGCTCACGTTGAAGATGGTGATAGTTTAATAGAGAAAGTAAATTATGTTGATCTCTCTGCTCCTACTAAAAAGTACTTTGTAGACTTAATTGAAAATGCTAGTAAGAATGAGTATAAGGGAGCTAAACTGCCTCTGAAATATGAAGCAAGTTGTTGGCAGGAGCTTTTAAGGGCATCTCATGGAAATCATTAAATCACTACAAGAGCTTAAAGATAAAAATTTTGCAGTCACAATTGGTAACTTTGATGGTGTTCATCGAGGTCACCAAAAAGTTATTTCAAATATTATAAATGAATGTAAAGCATCGAATCTTAAGTTAGTAGTTATTACTTTCACTCCTCATCCAATTCAAATTCTAAATCCCAAAGAACATTATTTAATTAATAGCTATGCTGAGAGGCGAGAGTTGATTTCTAATCTTGGTGTTGATTATTTATTAGAAATTGAATTTAATCGTGATCTTTCTATGCAGGAGCCAGGTGAGTTTTTAAAAGAATATGTTTTTAAATATAATGAGCCACGAAAGTTCTATCTCGGCCATGACTTTGCTTTTGGTGCTCAAAAGAAAGGTGATCATAAATTTGTGAATAGTTACTGCGATAAACTTAGCACTGAGGTTATCGTTTTAACTCCTTATGATGTTGAAGGTGATAAAATCTCAAGTACAGTTGTTAGGAAGGCGCTTACAGATGGAAATGTTGAGTGTGTTGAAAAATACCTCGGACGTAGCTACTTTATACGTGGGCGTGTGATAAAAGGCGCTGGGAGAGGCAAGCAAATTGGGATCCCAACTGCAAACCTTGCTCTTGATCGCTACCGTAGATATCCTAAGAATGGTGTCTATATCACTAAGACAAAATTTGGTGATTCGACATGGTATTCAGTAACAAATATTGGAAATAATCCAACCTTTAATGATGGAAATGATATTTTCGTTGAAACACATATACTCGATTTTGATAATGATATATATGGAAATGAAATAGAAGTTTCATTTGTTAAAAGACTTCGTAGTGAAATGAAATTCACATCTGTAAATGAATTGATTGATCAAATTAAGATAGATGTTGATAAAACAAGAGAATACTTCAATGCTTAAGCTTGCTCTTTTAGGAAAGGGCATATCACACTCAAAGTCTCCTTCAATCTATCATGAGTTATTTGATGGTAAAGTCGATTATCAATTATTAGATATTGATTCAGCCGACAAAATTCCAAGGCTAGAAGAATTGTTTTCTAAAATTCATGGCCTTTCAATCACAGCGCCATATAAAAGACACTTTCTAAAAAAAGTAATAATGGAAGATGATGTTAGAAAGCTAGAGGCAATTAATTGTATTAAAAGGAGTGGCGACGTTTTTGAAGCTACTAATACAGACTATCTTGCAGCTAAAGAGATCATGTTACGTGAGAATTATACTTCCAAGGAAATTGTGATCTTGGGAGATGGTGCCATGGCCAAAATGTTCAATATTCTCTTAGAAAAACTTGGAGTCAAATGGACTCAATACTCTCGTCGTCAAAATGGTGACTTGAATCATATCAATTATGAACACCTTCATAACCTTGATAATCTACTTATCATTAACTGCTGTGGAAGAGGTTTCGACTTTTCCCAACCAATGTCAAAGAAAAGTATTTTCTGGGATATGAATTATGAACACAAACATAACCAATCATTTCTGAGTAACAAACTCACCTATGTGGATGGATATGAACTTCTTTACCTACAAGCACTCGCTGCAAAAAAGTTTTGGGATTTTACGTTATAATATTAAATAAATAACAGGTGTTTTTGATACGTAAGTATTTAGAATATTTGAAAAACTAATATTAGGATAACGTAACTTGATTAGAAAAGAATTTTTAGAAGTTATTGCTAAAACAGGTATGGTTCCAAGAAAAGACTTGGTGCCTCTTGCTGCTAATAAGAATGCAGGTGTTGTATCTGAACTCGACTTATTAAAATTTAACTTCTTTGATGATGTTAAATTTGCAAAGGCAATTGCAGAACAATATGGCCTAACATATGTCGATTTAGCAGAAACAAAAGTTCCTGCTTCGACTCTACAGTTAATTAAGAAAGGTATTGCTACAAAGTTTCGAATTGTCCCGCTTAAGAGACAAGCCGGAACTCTTGTGTTGGCCATCTTCGATCCTTCACTTGTTGAAATTCAAGCTGAAGTCCAAAAAGAAGTTCAATCAAACGTCCAATTTGTATTAACTTCACTATCATCTTGGAAGCAACTCTATCAAAATATTCAAGCATCAATTGATGAGATTTTAGAGACTGTTCGAGAGGTTAGGGCCGATGCCCCACAAGGTGATGAAAATGTAAAAGAAGAAGATATTGGTGAAGATATCATTTCCTATGTTAATAAAATCTTAGCTGAAGCATATATTAAAAAAGTATCAGATATTCATGTTGAGCCGTATGAGAATAATTTTAGAATTAGATTTCGCCTTGATGGTTCACTCGTGGAGTATGCATCACCTCCAAAATCGATGCTATTACCACTTGTTTCGAGAATGAAAATTCTTTCTCAGCTAGATATCTCTGAAAGAAGAATTCCACAAGATGGCCGTATTAAGCTAGAGATTGACGGTAACCCTATTGATTACCGCGTTTCAACACTCCCTACTCTGTTTGGTGAGAAAGTAGTAATGAGACTACTAGATCAATCTAACTTACAGCTTGATATGAAGAAACTTGGTTTTGAAGAAAAACAAATTGAGGTTTTTCAGGAAGGTATTAAGCAACCATACGGTATGTGTCTCGTGACTGGACCGACAGGATCAGGAAAGACGACAACTTTATATTCTGCACTGGCAGAGCTAAATCGTATTGATAAAAATATTTCAACTGCAGAAGACCCTTGTGAGTTTAACTTAGAAGGAATCAATCAGGTAAACGTTCGAAAGGAAGTTGGACTTGATTTTGCAAAGGCCCTTAAAGCATTCCTTCGTCAAGATCCTGATATTATCATGGTTGGGGAGATTAGGGATCAAGAAGTAGGTGAGATTGCAATTGAAGCTGCACTTACTGGTCACATGGTTTTATCAACTCTTCACACCAATGATGCCCCATCAACAGTAACAAGACTTTTAAATATGGGGATTGAACCATTCCTAGTAACTGGTGCCCTCAATGTTGTTGTTGCTCAACGTCTGTGTCGTAAAATTTGTGAGCAGTGTAAAGAAGTAGATGAAAGTATTACCGTCGAAGAAATTGTTGCATGTGGGGTTACACCAGAGTCTGCAAAGAAAATAAAGGTCTACCATGGTAAGGGATGTGAGTTCTGTGATCAAAGTGGTTACAAGGGCCGTGTCGCGATATATGAAGTCTTGGAAATGACAGCAGGCTGTCGTGAACTTGTACTTAAGCATTGTTCATCAGACGATTTAAAGAAACAGGCAATTGCTGATGGTATGAAAACTCTTAGAATGTCAGCTTTAACCAAGGTTGCTGAAGGTGTGACAACACTAGAAGAAGCAGTAAAAAATTCAAGTGCAGATAAATTATAACAGGAAAGATTATGAGTAGTGATAATACACAAACCAAAACTAAAACGGAAACGAAAGCCGGTTCAGTCCAAGGAGCAGAGTCTTTAAAGATTCAACAACTTTTTAAGCTGATGGTTGATAACGGCGGTTCTGACTTACACCTCACTCCTGGTACACCACCTGCAATGAGAGTAAATGGCGATATCGTTCGTGTAAAGCTTCCTGCTTTAGATGCTTCATCAAGTAAATCATTAATTTATCAAATTCTTTCTGAGGAACAAAGAAATGAATTTGAGAAGAACTTGGAGCTAGACTTGGCCTTTGGTATTAAGGGGCTTGCTCGTTTTAGGGCCAATATCTTTTATTCAAAAGGTGGCGTTGCGGCCGTCTTTCGTTTAATTCCAAGTGCTGTTCCTGATTTTAAAGCACTGAATCTACCAAATGTTTTAATGGAAATGTCAGATGTATCAAATGGACTATTTCTTGTAACGGGACCAACTGGTTCAGGTAAATCGACAACATTGGCCGCTCTTATTAATCGTCTTAATGAGATGGAGCCTGCCCATATTGTTACACTTGAGGATCCGGTTGAATTTGTCCACCCTCATAAAACTAGTATCGTTAATCAACGAGAAATCGGACGAGATACACACTCATTTGAAAATGCGCTTAAAGGTCTTCTACGTCAGGACCCTGATATTGTTCTCGTTGGGGAGATGAGAGATGTTGAGACAATTGAAGCAGCCTTAACTATTGCTGAAACAGGCCACTTAGTTTTTGGAACGCTTCACACAAACTCATGTGTACAAACTATAAACCGTCTCGTAAACGTATTTCCTTCTGATCAACAGGATCAGGTAAGAACACTTCTATCATTTGTTTTACAAGGTGTTGTTTCACAACAACTTCTGCCAAAGACTTATGAACCTGGACGAGTTGCTTGTCTTGAGATCTTAAGACCAACTCCGGCTATTAGAAACCTTATTCGTGAAGATAAAATGCACCAGATCTACTCTCAAATGCAGATCGGTCAAGATAAGACAGGTATGACAACGATGAACCAATCAATTAAAAAACATGTTGATTCAGGTGCAATCGATGTTGAAACGGCCATGTCATATTCAACTAACCCAGAAGAGCTCGGACCTCAGCTTGGCGTTAAGGAGATGTAGAGTAAAGTATGCCAATATATAAATGGGAAGGCCTTGATAAGAATGGAAAGAAAACCTCAGGCCAAATACAAGCAAATGATGAAAAGGATGCTAAAAAGCGCTTACGTGCTCAAGGGAATCGTGTACGAAAAATTATCCCTCCCTCTATTTTAGAATTTGATATCAACACTTGGCTAATTGAAAAGGGATTTGGTTCTGCATTTAGTGCAAAGGACCTTATGAACTTTACAAAGCAATTATCTATTATGGTAAATGCCGGTGTACCAATTATTTTATCACTTGAAATTATTTTTAAATCAGAAAAAAACCCTTCACTTAAAGCTGCAATTAAAAATATTGCAACCGATGTTTCTGAAGGAAACACACTTGCTGAAAGTATGAGGAAACAGCAGGGATTTGATAACCTCTATTGTAATCTTGTTAAGGCCGGTGAAGTAGGGGGGATCCTTGATGAGATTCTTTCAAAGCTTACTGAACACTTAGAAAAACAAGAAAAGATCAAAAAGCAAATTAAGTCAGCAATGAGCTATCCACTTATCGTTTCGGGGATTGGGTTACTTGTTGTCTGGGGACTTTTAACTTACGTTGTTCCGCAATTTACAAGTATGCTAACAGATACAGGTCAGGCCCTGCCTTGGATTACTCAGTTTGTTATTGATGTATCAGATTTCTTTGGAGAATACTCGGGAAAAATGATTTTAGCTGCAATCGGCTTCGGGTTATTTATGAGTTATTTTGTAAAAACTCCTCAGGGAAAAGTTGTTATGGATAACTTTTCAATGAAAATGCCAGGATTTGGTCAAGTAATTATTAAAGGAAGTCTTGCACAATTCTCTCGTACTCTAGCTACGTTGTTAGGGTCAGGTGTATCTCTTATTGATGCTTTAGAGATTTGTATTGAGACTATTGATAATAGTGTTATCTCTGGTGATATTGCCTCTGTGAGAAAAAAAGTCGTCGAAGGAAAAACTTTAACTGAGCCATTAAGTAAGATTGATTATTTTCCAGAAATGGTGGCGCAAATGATTAAAGTTGGTGAGTCAACTGGATCCATTGATCAAATGCTCTCTAAAATTTCAGACGTTTTTGAAGATGAAGTTAATGAAGCTATCACTGGTGCTACTAAAATGCTTGAGCCGCTTGTACTTGTTGTTTTAGGTGGAATTATTGGTGGTGTAATGATTGCAATTTATCTTCCGATGTTCATGTCAGCTGGCGCGTAAATAGCCTAAAGTTGGCAAGAGAATGTGGCGATAATAATAGTGATTTTATTGTATTTAGTAGGATAAGTGGTTGAAATTATGTCGTGTTAACATTTTTTACTGAATTACCGTAAAGTATAACTGAGGAGAAGTGAATCTAAACTTCACTTTGATTCAAACTTGATAAAAACTTGAATCTCTCTAAATGAGATTTAACGAGGAGAAAAGTATGAGATTTACAAAAGAGCTTAAAAACTCTAAAGGGTTTACCCTGGTTGAGTTGATGGTCGTTGTTGCCATCATTGGGATTCTATCTGCGGTAGCAATTCCAAACTTTAAAAAGTACCAAGCTAAAACGAAAACGTCTGAAGCGAAGCTTCAGTTAGCTGCAATTTATTCAGCAGAAACTGCATTACAAACTGACTATGATGCATTCGCTGAATGTCTAGGTTTCGCTGGTTATATTCCACCTGCTGGTGGTAATTACTACGCTGTCGGTTTTGACTCTCAGGCTGCAACAGCTGGTGCAGGTGGAGTTGTTGATGCCAACGCAGGTGGAACTCCATGTACTTCTGATGGTGTGTTTGGTGGTGATGCTGCCAAGTCTGTTGCTGGTAACACTGCAACTACTGCAGACCTTACTGCATCAGTTGTTGCTGCAGATGGTGCGACTTTTACAGCAGAAGCTGTTGGTTATGTTTCTGCTGACCAGGCTGGAGTTTTAGATCGTTGGACAATTAATACAGATAAGACGCTTTTACACACGAATACAGGTTACTAATTCGAATATTTAAGGGGAGCCTTCAGGGCTCCCTTTTTTTATTTTTTCTATTTTTTTCTTCAAAACATCTTTTATTAATTCATCCTCAGTATTCTCAAGTTCCTTTTGTAAGAACTCAACTTCAAGTAAATTGTCACTTCGTTTCTCTATTGCCTGTTTGATGATTTTATCAAGTATTTTAACTCTCGATGAACCAGGGGCAGCTTTGAGTTTCTTAAGAGCGAGATAGGATTCTTCATAATCCCTAATCTCAAAGTGATAGTTAAAGGCATTATAATAGAGGAGATCAAAGTCATTTGGAAATATCTTTAGGCCTCTCTCAAAGATATCTCTTGCTCCATAGATATCATCCTTGATAATCGAAAGGTAAACACCTCCATGACGATAATTTTCATAAAATGTTGGATCGAGATCCGCAATAAGGTTGAAGCGATAGTATAACCATGAAGTCTCATGGTTTTTTACATGATTTATATCTGCATTCAATAATGTTGTTGTCCATAGATAACTACTGTAAAAGCGATAATTTCCAAAAAGAAAAATTTTAGAAAATGTGGAGTTGAAAGTTGAATACTTTACTGGAACACTTGGCATTTTATATGTCGTAAACTTGTTTATAACAATGAGTGAAACAAGAAGAACTGTACTCAAAAGAATATTACGCATAAAATCTTTATTCAAAGCCATAATTGATTATACTATTAATATAGAAAATCAGAAAGGATGATAATGATTGAATGTAAAAATATTTCGAAAAAGTTTAGAAAGGACTTTTGGGCAAAAGAGTTTGTTGCACTAGAAAATATATCTTTCAAATTGTCTCCTGGGAAAGTAGTTGGGTTTCTTGGTGCTAATGGTGCAGGGAAAACGACACTTATTAAAATACTACTTGGCTTTATTAAACCGAATTCAGGTTCAGTGAACTTACTCGATGTAGACTGGAGTCATGAAAGTGTTAAGAGAAAAATCGGTTACATGCCTGAACGTCCTTTTTATTACCAGAACTTGACTGGTTATGACTTTCTTGTGTTTTGTGCAGATTTACAGGATATGCCTAGAAAAGAAATGGACACTGCCATCCAAAAATGGGCCACCAAATTAAATATTAGTTTTGCTCTAGATCGCACAATAAAAAGTTACTCAAAGGGGATGTTACAACGCCTTGGTTTTGTGTCTGCGCTTCTGCATTCACCTCAATTAATTATTTTAGATGAACCTTTATCAGGACTTGATCCTATAGGACGTAGAGAATTTAAAGAAGTAATTAAAGAAGTTAATAATGAAGGTGTAGGAATATTCTTTTCTTCTCATATTGTCTCTGATGTTGAGGAAGTATCAGACGATGTTGTTGTATTAGAAGGTGGTAGAATTATTTATAATGGTAGTATTAATGAGTTAATCTCTCAACATACGCAAGACGAATACGAAATTGTTTATCATAATGGTCTAGCAGAGGAATCGATTAAGCTTTCTACTAAGTATAAAGATAATAAAATTCAAGAGATACTAAATACCGGTATGAAAATTGTTAAGGTTCAAAAGTCTGTTACAACTCTTGAAGAAATAGTTTATAGGTTGAATAAGTAATGAGTATTTATACAATTGCAAAATTTACATTTAAAGATGTAGTTAAAAGTAGAGTACTTTATTTATCCCTTTGGGTAGCTGTTTTTATAACTGTTTTGAGCTATGTTACTTCTGAGTTTTCATATGGAAATGTACTTCGTGTCTCAATTGACTTTGGGTTAGGGGGTGCATCTCTTGCAGCAAATTTACTTGCAATATTTGTCGGGGTTAATACGCTATCAAATGAAATAGAATCAAGAACAATATATATCGCTTTATCAAGGCCTGTATCTAGAATGAGCTTTCTACTCGGTAAGATATTGGGCGTTATAGGGGTTCTTTTCTTAAGCACATTATTCATTTTCTTGATGTCTATAGTTGTATTCATTTCTCGTGGTGGAACTCTCGATACAATTATAATAAATGCTTTGCTTTTGGGAATTATTGAATCAATTTTGCTTTTCTTAATTGTAATGTTCTTTAGTTTAATTACAAGTAAAGCTTTAAGCGTGATAAATACATTCATTCTATATTTGGCTGGGCATGCAATGACTCATTTAGAGTCACTCGCTTTTGTTAAGAATAGAGAAGTACTTCAAGTTTTTATCAAATTATATAAAGCGATACTTCCTGATTTAAGTATTCTTAACTTTAAACCTTATGTTTTTAATAGTGATCTAATTTCGAATTCACAAGTGCTTAAAAGTTATTCATATGGTTTTGCATATATAATTATTCTTTCTCTTATTAATGCACTTGTGTTTAAGAATAAAGAGTTATCTTAATGATTATCCTATATAAAATTTATGCTTTCATATTTGGTGCTTTAGTAGGTAGTTTCTTAAATGTTTTAATTTTAAGATTGCCTATAGAAGAAAGAGTTGGCATGGATCGCTCTCGTTGCCCAAATTGTGGCTTTCAATTGAAGTGGTTTCATAATATTCCGATACTTAGCTTCATATTTCTAAGAGGTCGATGTTCAAACTGTAAGAACTCAATAAGCTTACAGTATCCAATTATTGAAATACTTACTGGCTTAATTTCATTCCTTCTTTTTTCAAATGAGATATCGATGCACTCGATTCTTTCTTATTTCTTTTATTTTACTGTCGCATGTTGTTTGTTAGTCCATTTTGTTATTGATGTTAGACATCAAATTCTACCAGATGTCGTGAATATTTACTTAGGCCTTATCTTTTTTATTAATGGTATTTTCTTTTTTGACTGGAAACATTGGATAATTGGAGGTGCAATTGGTTTTCTCATACCATATTCAATAACGTACCTATTTTATAAAATTAGAGGAGTTGTTGGCCTTGGTGGTGGTGATATCAAGCTTTTTGGAGTGCTTGGAATCTTCTTAGGGCCGATTGGAATTATTCATAATATGTTATTTTCTTGTATCCTCGGAAGTCTAATGATGTTGCCTCTTTTGATGTTTAAAGTGATCAAAAGAGACCAAGCAATTGCTTTTGGGCCTTTCATAATCATTATTGCTGCTTTTCAAATTTTCTTACCAGAGGTTTTCAAAAGGATGCTGGGCGTTATTATAATGTAAATAACTTCTTGAAATGACTGGACTGTGCAGAGTATAATAAAAAGATACTTTGATGGGTCACGGATGAAGAAGAATATCGATGTACAGGATGTTATATTTAAGATTAGAGAAGCTTTAGGATTAGTTCCTAAAGAGCTTATTGGCGTCGACATTGGTCAGAGTTCAGTTAAAGTTTCAAAAATACTAAATAAGAATGATACATACACACTCGCTAAATATGCTTCTGTACCTCTTCCTGAAGCAACAATCATTGAAGATGAGATACAGGATGAAGATGCTTTAAAAGCAGCTCTGGTAGCAGCGTTTGAGCAGGCAAAGATCACAGAACCATATGTGTGTCTAGGGTTATCCGGCCCGAATACAGTTATAAAAAAAATCCAGCTTGCTGGAGGTGATGAGGATGAACTTGAAGATCAAGTTATCTGGGAAGCTGAACAATACTTACCATTCCCTGTTGAAGAATGTAATATTGATTGGTACGTCATCGGTGAGAATATGGGTGGTGGACTCGATGTGATTGTTGTGGCCGTTAAAAAAGATGTCTTATACGCATTTAAGTCAATAATTGAATCACTTGGAAAAAAAGTTAAAGTCGCTGATCTCTCATCACTAGCTTTAACAAATGTATATGAGATTGCCGCAGAAGATACAGGCTTTGTTGAGTCAGAAGAAGATGATGACGATGATGACGAAACATTTGAAAGAACATCAGCAAACACAAGTACTAAAGTTTTAATACCTTCAAGTCTTTTAATTGATATAGGATCACAAGCTACAATATTCATTGTTATGAAAAATGGAGTTCCTGTTTTTGTAAAAGAGATTATTCTTGGGGGAGCAAGCATTACCGAAGAGATTCAAAGGCAACTTGGAGTGACTTTTGAGGAAGCTGAAGATTTGAAAAAAATGTCTTCAGGAGAAGGTGTACCAGATGATGTACTGATGATTATAAATGAGATCAATGGTGCAATCGTAAGTGAGTTAAAGAAAGCGCAAGACTTCTATATAAATGCAACATCAGATGATTCGTTACGTGATATTACTGTTACAGGTGGGTCTGTACGATTACCAAATCTTTTAGAAGAGATTCGATCAGCTTTTGGAGTAACTGTAAATGTACTTAATCCATTTAACGAAATAGAATTTAACGAAAGTGATTTCAGTGATGAGGAACTAAATGATATGGCACACGAAGGTGTTGTTTCATTTGGATTGGCCTTAAGGGGGTTTCCTAAATGATTGAAATTAACTTACTCGAGAAAAAGAAACCTTTAGAGCTTCCTGTTGTACTTGGAGTTGACTTAAATCAAGTAAATAAGAAATCAATCATTATTTCATATGTGATTTATTATTTAGTAACAACGTTTGCTATTCCATCTTTTACTAGTGAGAATAATGAGGTTAAAGAACAAATTAAGTTACAGCGAGAAGAACTTAGAAAGATTTCAAAAGAAGTTAAATCCTATGGTTCTTTAACTGAAATCATTGGCGCATTTACTAAGCGCATTGAAGAATTAAAGAGTCGTGAAAATCTAGTTGCTCAAGTAATGTCAAAGAAATCTAATCCTTATCTTGTTTTAAGGGGAATATCATCATCATTAAACGATGATATTTGGTTTAATGAGCTTACAATTAATAATGAAAAAACAATATATATAAGTGGGGAGTCAATATCATTCTCTTCTGTAGGTGACTTTATTAATGGCGTAAAAGAACTTCAATACTTCATTCCGCAGAACGGCTTTAATGGTGAAACATTCGGAATGAAAGAGTTAAAAGAATCCCAAGTAGAACTATTTGGTGAAAATATAACACTACAAAGCTTTCAAATCGAAGGTAAAATTCAGTCGTACGGAGATCTAAATTAATGTTGGGTCTTGTTAATAAGCTTTATTTGTTAATTATAATATATACAGCTTTTGTGTCTTGGGAAGCGTATCAAGAAGTTGAGGTTGAGGCTGAAGCACTTCAGAATGATATAAATCAAGTAAGAGCACAGATTTCAAAAAAGAAAAGAGAATTAACAAAGTTAAAAGCTTATGAAAAAGACGTAGAACGCAAAAAAGAAGAAATTGAAATAGTGGCTCAAAAACTGGAAGAAACTCAGAGAAAACTTCCAAGGGATATTAGTGATACTGAGAGTATTAATCTTATCAAGAAAATAGGTGAAAGTTTAAAGATTAAAGATATTCAAATTAATCCTAGTGGTGAAGAGGCTCATGGATTCTACATTACAAAATATTACTCTTTTTCTGGAAAGGGTACTTATCTTCAGTTTTTAATTCTACTGGAAAATATTTCAAAACAAGAGCGTATTTTGAACGTTCGAGATATTAATTTAAGGAAAATATCACAGGTTAATAAATCTCGTTATGAGATCATTAATTTAGCAGCGACAATTGAAAGCTATATATATAATCCATCCCACCGAGAAGATAGAGGAATTAAAGAGATTGAAAACGAAATCAAGTCAAAGTCCAAGGCTCCACCTCGCGTAAGGACCAAAAAGAAAAATAGGAAGAAGAAATGATATATAAATTCTTTATCATACTTTTCATTACTTTGAGTTCATTTGGAGCTGAAGTTGTTGATCTTAATAATGCCAGAAATATACGTGATCCATTTAAAGTTAAATACAAGAAAAGAATGGGACACAAAAGGGCTAGAAAAGAAAAGTTCAAAGGCTTTTCAAATAAATTAACGACTAACCATTTAAAAATTGACCGACTAAAAGTAACAGGCATATTTCTGGGAAAAGACCCTCGAGCTGTTGTAAAGGAAATACAAGGAGATGGGTTATCAGAGTCTGTTATTTTAAAAGAAGGTATGAAAATTGGTCCTGATCAGGTAGAGGTAAAGGCTATATTACCTGGTGGTGTTGTATTAGTTGAGAAAATCATTAATGTATACGCCGAAGAAGAGTACCTTGAAACGATCCTACCATTATCAGAATAATAGTTTAGGATACTTTTCTAAATTTAGATTTATGATATTATAGATATATAATAATTTTACTTAGGAAGAGTAAAAAATGAAAAAGCTAATTTATATTTTTGTAGCATTATTCACTACAATGACTTTCGCAACAAATCTAGTGGAAGTTGATTTCCAACAAAAAGATGAACTAAGTTATCTCAACTTTAATTTTGATAACACTAAGTATGAGATAAAGAAATTTCAAGTAGTAAAAGATAAGCAAGTAATTATCGATATTACTGGTGCAACTTCAACTCAAAGGGTATTAAGGGCGTTCGATACATCCGAGTTTTCTGGAAGTGTCGTTTTTGTATCAGCTTTTAAATCACCAAAGAATCCAAACCAAATCAGAGTAGTTGTACAACTTCGAGACAACGTTCGTTCTAGATTGCAGACTGCTGGAAAAGTTTCTAGTGTAATTTTTGAAAATAGATTTGGTGCATTTGCGAGTAATTCTGAAGAGGATAGAGTCGTCACAAAAGAAGAAGTTAAGCCAAGTCGTAAACAGTCACGTGTGCTCAAGCCTAAATCTAAAAATTTAGAAGATATTCTGGAGAACCTGACATTATCGGGACAGAAGAAATACGTTGGGGACAAGATTACTCTTAACGTTAAGGATATGAAAATTAATGATATTTTAGATTTAATTGCAGATGCTTCAGGTTTCAATATTATCATAACAGATGAAGTTACAAAACTAAATCCATTATCACTAAACCTTATTAATACTCCTTGGGATCAAGCACTCGATACTATCTTATCTATTAATAAGTTGGTTGCTGAAAAAAATGGGGCGATTCTAACTGTTAAAACACTTGCTCAAGCTACTGAAGAAAAGAGAAGTGAGCAAGAAGCAACACAAATTAAATCTGTTGCTGAGCCATTGGTAACGAAGGTTTTACCTATTTCATATTCAAAAGCAAAAAGTTTAACAACCTTACTTGTTGGCTACTCTACAAAGGATAGAGGAACAATAATTGCTGATGAACGAACAAATAATTTAATTATCAATGATACTCTAGAGGTTACTGAAAAAATCTCTAAAATTGTTGAGATCTTAGACAGGCAAACACCACAAGTTTTAATCGAATCAAAGATTGTAGAAGTTAATGAGGGATATCAAAAACAAATTGGTCTTCAAAATGGTTTAAATTTTGGTTACGATCCAATTGGTACAATTCCGTCATCAACAGCTATTGTAGGTGAAGCAAGTACTACTTCTATATCTGGGCCTGGTTTAAGTTTCTCATCTGCACCTACAGCAGGAACTAATGCTTCAAACCTTCTAGGTGTTAGTATCTCTAGGTTTGGTCGATTATTTAATTTAGATTTTCAATTACAACTCCTTGAAAGTGAGTCAAAGGGAAAGGTTATAGCCTCTCCTAGAGTAGTGACAAAACATAATATTAAAGCAGAATTGATTTCTGAAGAGACAACATCGTTTGAAGAAAGAGAAGGTTCTGGTGAAGATGCTACAATTACTTATAAAGAAACGTCAGCTGTATTAAGCTTAGCAGTAACACCTCAAGTTTCTAATGATGGTGCGATTGATTTAACGGTTGAATTATCTAAAGAACAATTCGGTGTTGTGCCTGCGCCAGGAGCTCCGCCAAATAAGACAAAGAGAGAAGTTAAAACCAATGTACTTGTTGAAAATGGTTCAACAATTGTCCTCGGTGGTTTGTATAGTTATTCTAAGCTAGAATCTCATTCGGGTGTTCCATACCTTAAGGACATTCCAATAGTTGGTTGGTTGTTTAGAACACCGTATAATCCAGTGATTAGTAAGACAGAGCTAGTAATTTTCATCACTCCTCGAGTTATTAACCAAGAGAGAGCTGGGCTTACAACAAGCCTTTAGAAAATAATGAAAAACTATAAGAATTTAATAGCCAAATATTCACAACAGCTAGAGAAAGACCCTAGATCTAGGGTCTTTGCTCCACTTGCAGAAATTTACCGTAAAGTTGGTATGGATAAAGAGGCCCTTGCTCTATTAAAAAGGGGCCTTCAGTATCACCCTGAATTTTCAGCTGCAATTATAATCTATGGACAGCTTTTGCTTGAAAGTGGAGAAGTTGAAGAGGCTCATTCAATTTTAAAACCGCAACTGGGTATCAATGGTGATAATTTAAAATTTTTAAAACTCTATGCAAAATCTTGCATTGAACAGAATCTGATAATTGAAGCAATTAACACGTATAAGAGAGTCCTTTTTGTTTCTCCAAGAGATCAAGAGGCGACTGAATTCATCGTAAAGTATGATAATTTTGATAGCCTTGAAGATGAAGATTTAACACAAAAGACTTTTGATATTTCAAATATAGACTCAGAAATTGAAAGTTGGAGTACATTGAGCTTAGTTCCTGAAGCTAAATTACCTGAACCAGAAGTAGAGAAGGTAGAAAACCTTGAAGAGCCAAAGCAATTATTTAGTCACACTTTAGTTGATCTCTATTTAAAGCAAGGTGCAAAACAAAAGGCTATGGAAGTCTTATCAGCAGCTTTAAGAGATAATCCAGGCGATCAAAAAATTCAATCTAGACTAAATGATTTAAAACACGATGATGAATTAGAGACTAAAGGTCGTAATGATTTAATGGCCGCTTTTGATTCTAGTGCAAAGAAATTTGAAGAAAAGCCAAAGCAAGAATTAGAAAAAGTAACGATGGCATTTGAATTATTCGAGTCTTACTTAAAGAAAAGAAGTAGCGAAGTACTAAATGGATAAGTTCTTAGTAATCAATGGGCCAAATTTAAATTTACTAGGCAAGAGAGAACCTGAAATCTACGGTCATCTGGATCTTGCCGCAATTGAAGCTGAGACTAATATGAAACTGAAGAATTTAGGATTTACTCCTACTGTCGAGTGGTTTCAAAGTAATGCCGAAAGTGACATTATTGACAGAGTTCAAAAAGCTTTAGCTCAGGAATATAAAGCAGTTATTATTAATCCTGCTGCATTCTCTCATACAAGTATTGCTATATTGGACGCATTGCGCATGCTGTCTTGTCCTATCATTGAAGTGCACTTATCTAATACTAATACTAGAGAAGACTTTCGAAGTAATAAAATTACTGCAAAATCCTCGACGGCCGTGATAGAAGGTTTAAAAGAAAAAGGTTACTTCCTAGCAATATTATCACAATTAATTTAAAGGGTTTTTATGGAAATATCGACAAATGATTTTAGGAAAGGTTTAAAACTCGAAATCGATGGCAAACCATATGTTTGTATTAAATGTGACTTCACTAATCCAGGTAAAGGTTCAGCTTTTTATAAGTTACGAATCAAAAATCTTGAAACAGGTGCGGTTATTGAAAGAACTTTCAAATCTGGTGTAGCAACAGGTGCTATGCAACCAGACCTCGATGAAAAAGAAGTTGAGTATTTATACAATGATCCAGAAGGTTTTAATTTCATGGATCAGACTACTTTTGAAACTATTCATGTTGCTACTGAATATATTGAAGAAGAGGCGAATTTCCTACAAGAGGGAATTAAAGTAGAGCTTCTATATTATAAAGGTAAGCCAATTTCACTTGAACTTCCAAACTTTGTTGAGTTAGCTGTAACTCAAACTGATCCAGGTCTAAAGGGTGATACAGCTCAAGGTGGACTAAAAAAGGCCATTATGGAAACTGGACTTCAGGTTAACGTTCCTCTGTTTATTAAAGAGGGAGAGATTCTTAAAATCGATACCAGAACTGGTGATTATGTTGAAAGAGTAAATAAATAATTCCTATAAAAAGGCCCTTTTCAAGGGCCTTTTTTCTATCCGAAAACCTTGCTATTTCGAAGGTAAAAAGTACGCTTAACATTAATAAAATTAATTATTTGATATAATAATATTAAATAGTTACTGTATTTTTTTGGTGACCGAGGTAGTGTGTCGGATTTAGAAAATAAAGACATTTATATTAATGAATTGGAACTTCTAAAAGATTATTCCAAATTAAAAGAATGGCTATCACATTTTGTTAGTAACGAAGAAAAATATTCAATAGATTCAATATTAAAAATAAATAATGAATATCTTAGACTAGTATCTCATATTTTAATTTCAAATAAGTTTGGAAAAATAGAAGTAGTAAAAAAACTTCAAGATTCTCTTTGTAAGTTTTTACATCTTAGAAAAAAAGTTAATAGAGTTTGTGAAGTCATAGAAATATTAAATGAATTTCAAATTCCAATATATACTGATTTTAATTCTGCTGCAGATGATATTAGTGGAAAAGATATCAAGGATAATTTGAAAACACATTCAATTAGATGTTTAATTGATAATCCAGAAAAATTTATTTCAATCGAATCATTTCGAAAAGATTTAATTGCGCGCCTTGATTTAATTGATTCATTAGAATTCATAGAAGCAATATATAAAGCAATTCCAGCATTTTTTAGAGATAGTGATCATATCGATATTATGTATAAGTATTGCTTAAATACTAAAGATAATAATTTAATTGATGCTATCAATACGTATGTTGCAGGTCGAAAGCCTGCTATTGGCAATATTTCTTTAGCGCAAAAAGAAGAGAAAGTTGTATCAATTCAGGAAGTAAAACTTAGCGACGAAGAAGATTACTTATCTGAATTAGCTGACTTAAGACTAAAACTAGTGGAGGGATGCAAAGATAAGAACGAGTATGTAAATACTCTTTTCGAAATTTCTAAATGTTATCAAAAGCTAGGACAAAGAGAAAGAGCATTCTTTATCGCAGTTATCGTGAATCGTCTCTCTCCTAACTATAGGAATGTATCAGACATAATGAAAATATGAAGAGTTTAAATAGGTTCTTAATCATATTTACAATTATATTTTCTGTGCTCGCATTTGGTGCTTGGCGATTCATTCAGTCTAAGTATGTGTCTACAATTCTAAGTGAATATATAAATAATAATTTAATTGGCAAGAATGATATCAAACTCTCTTTTAGTCGTGTTAGTGGCGGCTTCTTCCCTCCACGTACTATTTTGGAAAATGTATCGTTGAAAATGCAGGATAATGTAGAAGTACAAATTAAAGATATTTCAGCAGCATTCTCTTTAATTAGTTTATTTTCTTCTGACATTAGATTTAGTACTGTTGAGTTAAGTGATGGATTCATTACCCTTGATCATTTAGAAAAAAGTGAAAAAAATGATACGCAAGTTAGTATCTTCAAAAGCCTCCAGTCCACAGTTAATAAAATACCATTTCAAATCGGACGTATAGAAGTTTCAAATACTGATCTTTACATAAAACAAAATGGTATAAATATACCTTTAAAACATATTGCACTAAGTCCTTATGAACAAAGTTTTGATGTCTTACTTGAGATAGATAATTTCAAGTGGAATGATGTCTTAGTTGATAATATTTTTCTTGATGCAGAAATTGTTGAAGAAAATATTCGAGTTAGAAATGGCTATGTCTTTATCAAAGATTCTAAAATAAGTGGAAGCGGGAAGTACGAGTTTCATACAAGAAAAATACACTCTAATTTAGAATATAAATTAAATTTTAACAGCATAAGAAATATCGCCTCAAGTTATGGTGTTGATATTGAAGGACTGATACAAGGAAAGGTTGATATTACAGGCAGCCTAACTAAAAATGATATTTATATAAATGGATCACTTGATGGCCATGGTATTAGTAGTGAATACGCAAATGTTGATGAGTTTCAATCATTCTTTAGCTACCATAACTCTAAACTTACACTTAGAAAAACTAGAGGGAAAGTGAATCTAGGTAAGTTTGAAAGCATCACTGATATCATATTAAACTTAGATAAGATTAAAGTAATAAATAATGAACTTAGAGTAAAGACAGATAATTTACATCTAAATGATATTCTTTATTTTCTAGGGGATGATTTCAAATTATTAAAAGGTCGTGTTTCAGGAAATGTAAACTTACTGATGAATGACGGGGGTGATGTCATAATTCACTCTAGTGAGTCTGATAATTTTTCCATTGCAAATTTAGCGTTGAAGCCAGATCGATCTGATATCTTAAATGTTCAGTCAATAATAGCTAAGAAGTTAGAAATAAATGCAGGAGAAGAGTTTAGAATCACTCTTGATGCAAAAACTAATGATTCTGATCTCAAAATTAAAGGAAGTGTAATTAATAACGATGTAGACTTTTCTTTAGATGCGAAGAACCTAGAAATTAAAGACTTAGGGGGAGAGATATCTCAAATCGTTAGTGGACAGGGAGATCTCAACGTCGAAGTAAATGGTAAAGATGATGTTACGATTTATCTAAAATCAAATAATATAAATAACTTTGATGTCTATGGTTTCAATTTTTCTAAAGAATCTCAAATTGAAGCTCGCTACTCTATAAATAAAAGTATTATCAATATTGATAAAGTTACTAATAAGAAGGATGGGAATGTTTCAATTAATGGTGTTGTTGATATAAATAATGAGGACCTCAAGTTAAAGCTTAATGTTGAAGACCTTGATATTCAAAGATTACCATCAAAGATAAAACCAATTTGGAATGATGTTAGGCCATATGTATCTCCTCTTGGCGGACTTTTCAATGGAGAAATTCTATTGTCTGGTAGTTTCGAGAATCTCGTAACAGACTTATCCCTTTCTTCAAAGAAGGTGAGTATCTGGGAAGAGCCTTTAGATAATGTGACCGTTGAGATGAGTGTTGATAAAAGCTCAATACAGGTTTCAAATGTATTCATGAAAAAAAATATTTCATCAATTTCAGGAGACTTTATTTATAATTTTAAAAGAGGCTTTGATGAAATATCACTACTATCAACACCAATTAAGCTTAATGATTTTTATCGCTATCGTGATTTAGGTCTTGGTTATAATGGATTCTTTTCAATTAATATGAGAGCGAAAAGGGACCGAACTCTAAAGGGTAAAGGTAGTGCGTATTTTACTAAGACTAAGTTAAGTAATGTCGATATTGGAAAGTCAGAAATGGAATTCTCTTTTACTGATAATTCTTTTACTTTCGATGCTAATATTTTTAATAAAGATATATCAACATCAGGAGTTCTTGATTTTTCAAATAAGTACCCAATAATCAATATCAAGTATGATGTCGATATGCCTGATATTAGACCTGCTCTAAGTTTTATTTCAGAGCATAACTCTTATAATAATGAGTTAAATGGTTTTGCTCAGTTCAGTGGTAAGTTTATTTATGACTTCAATACTGATAACTCAACTGATTCGCGCTTCAATATTTCTCAATTTCATATTAATAACTATGGAAGAGATTTAACGCTTCAAAAGCCTGTTGTTGTGACAGTAGAAAATTCAAACATCGAATCGTTAGATGTAAAACTAAGTGGTAGTGGTGGATACTATCATTTATCCGGATCAGGTAACCTTGATACTAAATTTAAAATAATTCAAAATATTGATATTAACTTGAGTTATTTGACTCTTTTTACAAGTGAAATAGAACGAATTATTGGAAATGTAAAAGGACTTGGAACAATAGAAGGGAATAGAAAAGACTATAAGGTCTCACATACTTTTACGACTAGTGACTTTGGCCTTAAATTAAAATCAATTCCTCTTGAAGTCGCAAATGCTAGTGGCGTTGGTGCATTTAGAGAGAATCGAATCTTTATCCACAATCTTTCAGGTGAGCTTGGTACGGGTACATTTGATCTCAATGGATACATTAAAGCTAATTTTCCATATCCAGAACTTGCTCTGAATGGAAATTATAATAACGTTGGTTACCAAGTTGAGTCACGCTCTGTAATCAATACTGATGGTAAATTGAACTTTACCGGTCGAGGCTTTCCTTATCTTGTCAAAGGTGATGTGTATGTTAACGGAGGACTTGTTGAAAATGAATTCAACGATTTCAAGTCAACTTCAGAATATAATAAGAGTTTAAATAAATATATCACCCAAACAAAACGAGGAATTCCTGATTTAATAAACCTCGATATTAATATGAATATCAAAGAGACAGTGAGAGTTAGGAACCGTTTAGCAGATTTACTTGTTGCAGGAGATTTATCAATTAATGGTCAATTTAATAATCCTGCCATTGAAGGACAGCTAATCATTGTTCCAGGATTGAGTAAGTTTAAATTTAGAGGTAATGACTTTATCTTAAGTGAAGGTGTTGTATATTTTTCTCGTTCAGAGAATATTGATCCAATATCTCTTAATTTAGCAGCTAATTCTACGATCGGACAATATGATGTCGAGATGGGAATTACTGGCTCAATCGAGGATATCTCAATTAATCTTGAATCTAATCCATATCTGTCAAAGGATAATATATTCTCTCTACTAACTCTTGGGGTAACTTCAGACTTCTCTCAATCATTAGATGATAGTCAAAGAACGAACCTAACGACAATTGGAATCGGGACGTTCTTGGTGGACCAATTAAATATAAATGAAGGCCTAGATTCTGCACTGGGATTAAAGCTTAGTGTTCTACCCGAGTTTTCAGAAAGTTCCGATAGTCCAATTGAGGAAGCAACTAAGTCTGAACAGTCAGTTAAGACAGCAACAAAACTACAGATTACAAAGAAAGTTAATGATAATATAGACCTTAAATTTTCAAATACTTTTGATAGTGAAAGTAATAAGCAGTCTATAAATGTTGACTATAGTATTAATGAAAAATTATCAATCGAAGGTATTTTTGAAAGTGAAGAAGATACTAACAATAAAGAAGGAACTGATGGCTCTGTTGGAGCTGATATAAAGTATAAATGGAGTTTTTAAGAATCATACTCACATTGCTTTTTGTTCTAAATGTCTTTGCAGCAAAGACAGTACATATCAAATCTGTTGATGTGGACTGTACTGGTCGTGAGGAATGCCTCTTTGTAATAGAGAGTTTCAAGAAGTATGAAGGAAAGGATCTATCACGCCTTGAAATACGTAGTGCAGTTCAATTTGAACTAGCTAAACCATATTATAAAAGCTTCTTTTACGAGATCAAAGATGGTGTTTTCCGTGTTGTTGTCGAAACAAAGCCCAAAATTACGAATCTTGTTGTAAGTGGGACAGACTCTGTATTAAACCGAAGAGTTAAAAGTGAATTCCTTTTGAAAGAAGGTGAATACTTCGATGAAAATAAAGCTAATGAAGGCATAAGGAAAATTGGCGATCAATTCTTTAAAAAGGATAGTAAAGTCGGAGAAATTCTTACTGAACAAGATGAAGAAGGAATAAAAGTCGAGTTAAGATTAAATAAGAATGGTGTTAGACGCCTAGAGGCAGTTGAACTTATTGGCCTTGAAGGTGAAAATTTATTAGAGGGCAATAAGTACTGGAGTCGCATTAAGGGCACGTCTCTTGATTTTACCAATTACAAAAAAATGCTTCAAGAATATAGAAGCTTGTTAATGATTAATGGTTTTTGGTTAGCAACGGTAAAGGAAGAGCTTAAACTAGTTGAAAGTGGTGACTATAAACTAGTTTTCACTGTTAAATTGGGCGCAAGATATGGTGTAAGTTTCACGCAGAATCATCGCCTTGATCATAATGACCTTTTCAACCATGTTAAAAAGTATATTCAGAATAATAAGGGTCGCTTCGATGATATTTCCTTAAATCGTCAGATCGTAGGGTTATATCGTGATAATGGCTACTACTATGCCAAGTCCCGGTTATACGAAGTGCGTGGAACAGATCGCTATGATAATGATGTTATTAATTTCTATTTTACTATTGATGAAGGCCGTAAGGTCAAAATTGCAAGAGTAAACTTCAATGGTAATAATTATAAATCTAATGCAACTTTGAAAGAAATCTATAACCGTAGTGGAACTGATTTAATCACAGCAGATTATTTGCATGAAAAAGGGTTGGAAATAGTTTCGGAGAATATTAAAGAGAATTACGTTAAAGATGGCTATATTTTTGTAAATATTGAAAAGCCAAAAGTTGACTTTATTGATGGTGGAGATGCTGCCATTGTGTCTTTTTCAATTTCTGAAGGATCTCAGTATACATTAGCAAAAATTAATATTGAAGGTGTGGATGACGAAGAGGCAAGATACTTTATTCAAGATATTCTAAAGAATAAAATCGGTAAACCTTTTAATGTAGTGCTAATTGATGAGGATCTAAAAGGTGCAATTAATTCATTAAAGTCTCGAGGCTATTTCTTTAGTTCATATGTTGAAAAAAGACCAAAGAAAATTGTTGGTGTTAATTCTGCTACAAATGAAATTGAATTAAACCTAAAATTCTCGATGGGGGTTCGTACATACCTTGGCAATGTTATTGTAACGGGTAATTCAACGACTCAAGATGTTGTTATTAGGAGAGAGCTTCCCTTAGTTCGTGGTGATCTTGTTACCCCGAAAGCAATGAATGAATTTATCGGACGCTTAAGAGAGCTTGGGCTCTTTTCCAACGTTAATATATCATCATTTGTTGGAGAGGAGATTTCATCAACTGAAAAATATTTAAACTTTGTTATTAAGGTTACAGAAAAAGACTTTGGGCAAGCGGAAATTGCTCCGGGATTTAGAACTGATCTTGGAGCTAAGTTTTCAACAACAATTGCATATAATAATATTCAAGGTTTAAACCAATCAATTATTTTTAAGGCACTAGCTAACTGGAGAACCGATTTTTCATTTCTTGATGAAAGTCGAAGAGGTAATAATGAAAAATTATTAGAAGGTTACTATCAGCTACAATTTGTAGAGCCGTATTTATTTTATAGTTTCTTTAAATCAAAAATTAACTTCAAAACGACACTTCGTTATGAACGTAAGCGATATTCTGATTTTGATGCTGATATTTGGAGTATATCTCCTCAGTTATTTAAAGAATTTTCAGATGTCGTTTCAATGAGTCTTACTTATGAGTTTGATAATATTAGGCAATTCAACGCGACAGATGAAATTGACGAAGATAAGTATATTATCGGAGCTTTAAGACCAGAGCTAACACTAGATTTTAGAGATAATAAATCAATGCCAAGAAAGGGGGCATGGTTTAACTTCTCTTGGGAAATCGCCAATCCATACTTAGGCTCGCAAGAATCTGAAGACTTGAAAATCGATTATCAAAAAGCAGTGATTCGAAACTTTAACTATATTCCTATGGGTGATATTACATTAGCGACGTCAATTGCTATGGGTTATGAACACAACTTTGCAGATGAAGTCATAAAAGATAGTAGTGGCAATCCTGTCTTAGATGTTGATGGAAAACCTAAGACTTCAGGATACATCCCACCACTAAAAGTATTTAGACTTATTGGCCGTGACTACCTAAGAGGATACAGTGATCTTGAATCTGGACGACTTTCTGACAATACATTTATTAATGATGCTGTTGTTAGGGGTGACGCCTTCTTTTTTAATTTTAGAATTGAGCCAAGATATTATATTGGCGACTATTCAGCGATAGCTGTGTTCTTTGATGCGGGGCGCGTGTTTGTTGATAAAATTGAAGACTTTGAATTATTAAAATCAGTTGGTCTAAGCTTTAAGCTATATACGCCAATTGGCTCTTTAGATTTTGACTACGGTATCAAATTAGACCGTGTTGGCGGTGATTCCTTCGGTCGTTTTCACATTACAATTGGCCAATTTTAAATGCTAACATAATATCAATAACTTAAGTTTGTTAAAAATATTACGCATGGCCAAAAAAAACGTAATTACCCATTGTATTATCGGGACAAATTGTTTAATATCTGCCGAAACCCGTTACCCCACAAACAACGGAATTATGGGCCTTTAGAGGTCCTAAGTGTTGTAAACAAATCATTTTATTCTGATGATGCGTTTACGTTTTATTGATTTTTAACATTATTAAAGTGGAAGGTTACTATGTACACTGAGAAATCATTTGTGTTAAAGCCAGCAGACGC
>JBLWTJ010000003.1:0-400989 GCA_048270185.1 Bacteriovoracaceae bacterium | reverse complement strand
AAATGGCATCTGACTGATTGAAGTAACTTCAATGATTCAGTTACGTCAGATCTTTAAAATACCGTTTAAAACTTATTTTTGGATTTCTTCTCATCTTGTTCGCTACCGAGGTAGCAAAACTTTTTATCTATTATTTGAATGTTAAAGAGCTGTCCGAGACTATATGTTCAACTTAACGTTGTAAAGTCTTTTTTAAACAATTTTGAGAAAAAAAATCAAGATCGTTTTGCTAACGATTTGTTTTGTTTCGTTTGTTGTTTGGAACGAGATGCATATTATGTAATTGCATCTACTCCGTCAATACTTTTTTTCTCTTTTTTTAATTTTTTTTTGAATTAATTATAATAACAATATTAATTACTTACCATTATTAGATGGTGTGATTTTCAGTAGTAGTTAAACCTACTTTTAGTGTCGTAAGTTACTGATTTCTAGTTAATGCAGTTTTTGTGATAGGAAATAAAAAAGGCCGTCTAAAAGACGGCCAATTTTATAAAAATGAGTATTTCTTTCAAAAGTTATTATTTCTTAAGTGGAAATCCTGCTTTTTCTAAAGTTTCGACGATTTTATTTGAAGCTTCAGTGATGAATTCACCCGATAAAGTGTTATTTGGATCAAGGAATTCACTTCTTACTGTAACTGACTTCTTATTTTCTTCTTTTTGAACAAAGATATCAGCAATAGAAGTTGAAACTAGCTCTTTGATCTTCACTTTAGAAAGACTATTAAGGATTGAACCAACAGCAGTATCTGTCGCAACCTCAACAGTACAATCAAAAGTAGAGCCAGGGAACTTAGCAAGTGGTGAATACTTTACCTTATCTTTTTGTTCACGTGATTCAAATGCACTCATATTAACAATAGCAATTGATACATTACCTTTAATCTTAAATTGCTTAAGGATTAAAGGATGAACAGAGAAGATAACTCCATCCATCTTTCCTTGAATTCTTAAGTTATAAAATTCAAATGGATGAATACCGCTCCACTCTTCATTAATGGCATTGCTTTTAAACTTAGGATTGCGCTCGTTTAATTGATAATTAACATTACAAGAATCTAGTAAGCGAGTTGTATCGTTTAATAGTTGCATGAAAGGTGTTTCATTCTTATCAAAGTATAAAGCACCAAAGACACTTTCTTCTTTAACAAAGTCTTTATCGTTTGCGTGATAAGTGCGGCCAATTTCAAAGAACTTAAACGCATTTGAGTTCTTAGCATTCTGAGCAGCTGCTTCTAAAAAAGAAGGAGCAAGTGATTCACGCATAAGAGATGCATCATTTGAAAGAGCATTAATTAACTCTAATCCGCCTTTATGATCATACATTGCTTTCTTTAAAAGAGATGGGCCAATCATTGGATAAGTCATTACTTCAAATGCGCTTGCATGATTAACCATAAAGTTCTTCATACGACGATGCAGTTTTTGCGCTGGACTTAACTTTACAGGAGCAATATCAAGCTTAGGAGAAACAGGATTAATATTATCAAATCCAATCATACGTCCAATCTCTTCAACAAGACATGAACCTGTTTCGATATCTTTTGTCGCTCGATAACTTGGAATATGAGCTTTAAAATTTTCTTGGCTTCCTTCGATTTGAATATCAAGACTAGTAAAGATCTTCTTCATTTCATCAAAAGAAATATCCTTACCTAATGCTTTATTAATTTTAGCAACGCTTGATTCAATACAAACAGCTTCAATCTTTGAGAGATCTGGGCCATCGTATTGTAAATCACCTACAACCTTAGCTTCTGGGTTTTCTTTTAAAACATATTCAAGAGTTCTTAAAAGAGTTCTTTCAAGCATGAGTGAATCAAGAGTCTTTTCATATCTTGAAGATGAATCTGTACGAAGACCTAAACGAGTAGAAGTCTTTCTAACTTCAGCGGCCTTCCAATTAGCAACCTCAATAAAGATCTGAGTCGTCTTCTCATCAACACCACTATTAAGTCCCCCCATAATCCCTGCGAGAACAAGAGGCTTCTGAGAATCACCAATAACAGTGTCTCCTGGGACTAGTTTTCTACTCTCTTCATCAAGAGTTGTGAATTCAACTTCTGACTTAAGAGAACTAATTACTACAGTATCTCCATTGATTTTTGTGCGATCAAAAATATGCAGAGGGATTCCAAGCTCAAGCATGACGTAATTTGAGATATCAACGATATTGTTAATTGGACGAAGACCTACTGCCTGCAGGCGTCTTTTCATCCATGCAGGAGACTCTCCTACCTTAACGTTATCAACACTAAGACCAAAGTAACCAAGACAGCTCGTATCATCTTCGACTTTAATCTTAATTGGTGCTGCTTCTGTGTTAAATTTTGATTTAAGTTCAGATGCCCATGAATCAGTAAATGGAACCTTCAATTCTTGATCAAAAATCGTTGCAAATTCGCGTGCAATTCCAAAGTGTCCCCAAAGATCTGGCCTGTGAGTAAGGGACTTATTATCAACATCTAAAAGAACATCTTTTGTCTCATTGAAAAGAGTGAGCATATTTGTCCCAAGCTCTGGGTTATCAAATAATTTATCCAATTCGATAATTCCCGCTGAATCTTCAGCAAAGCCTAGCTCTTCCTCAGAACAAAGCATTCCTTCAGAAAGAACGCCACGGATCTTCTTAGGCTCAAGAGTTAGGCCATTAGGAAGTGTAATTCCTAATGGAGCATAAGCTGTGCGCATACCAACGCGTACGTTAGCAGCACCACAAACAACTTGAAACTTATCCTTACCGTTTGTGAAAGTTACAAGGTTAAGCTTATCTGCTTCTGGGTGTTTTTCTTTTTCTAATACTTCAACAACAGTGATGGCCTCAAGGTGATCTCCGACAGACAGAACATCTTCAACCTCAGCAGTTGCAAGAGTAAACTTAGAACCAAGCTCATTTGCATCAAGCTCAGGTACGTTTACGAAATCTTTAATCCAATCAATACTAATTAACATATATATTCCTTAAAAATTATAATTCTAATAATCACCAAATTGCTTATTGAAACGAAGATCCCCTGACTGTAGGTGACGAATATCATCGATTCCGTACTTCATCATAACAAGGCGATCAAGTCCTAGACCAAAAGCAAACCCATTATATTCTTCAGGGTCAATTCCTCCGGCACGTAGAACATTCGGATGAACCATTCCACATGGAAGAAGCTCTACCCAACCAACTTGCTTACACACTGAACAACCTTTGGCATTACAAACCTGACATTTGATATCAAGCTCAAACCCAGGTTCAACAAATGGGAAGTAACCAGGGCGAAGTCTAACTTCAACATCCTTTTTAAAGATTTCAGTTAAAATCTCTTTCATAAAGTAGATAAGGTTAGCGACAGAAATATCCTTTCCAACCATCATCCCTTCTAATTGTTGAAAAACCATTTCGTGAGAAGCATCTGTTCTTTCACAACGAAACACAGTTCCAGGAGCAATAAAGCGGAAAGGTGGCTTACGAGACTGCATCCCACGTACTTGAATAGTTGAAGTATGGGTACGAAGTAGGTGCTTATTTCCTTCTGGAGATTTTTCGTCTTTGAACCAGAAAGTATCCTGCATATCACGAGCAGGGTGATCCCCTGGAATATTTAGCGCTTCAAAATTGTAAAATTCTGTTTCAATATGTGGCCCATCTAAGACTTCAAATCCCATTGAGAGGAAAATATCTTCAACTTCTTGCTGAACAAGAGTTCTTGGGTGTAGGCCACCGTGGAATTGATTATTTGATTTTGTAGCATCCGTAAAAGTAATATCGATCTTATTCTTACTTAGCTTCTCATTAATTTCTGCAATTTCAATTTCAGAAAGTTTTTGAGCAACCATTTTCTCAATATTTGTCTTGATCTCATTGGCAACTGGACCAATCTCTTTTCTCTCTTCAGGAGTAGCGTCTTTAAGTGACTTTAAAATCACAGAAATGGCTCCTTTCTTTCCTAAATAATTTGATTTAAGAGATAATACATCTGCTTGAGCTGTTAGTGTCCCAACTTCTGTTTGGAACGTTTCATAAGCCTCTTTTAGCTTATTAATCATAATTTCCACCTATTTAATTATACGTTCAATAATAACCTTGGGAGTTTTTCATGCGGTGTGCGAAAAAGCAAGACGTGGAGTGTTCAAAAATTACAATAAAAAGGCACGAAACCAGTTAAATTTTTCGACGATCTCGGGGTTTTGGTAATCGGGATATGTCCAAGGGAGGACGTGGAATGATTTGGCACTAAATTGGTATGTGAGCTCAGCATAGACTCCATCTCGAAGATAGATGCGATGAGAGTAAGGTTTACCACTTGAGAGTAAAACTTGATCGAGAGTGATAATCCCAGGATCAAGATTAAAAACGCGTTGGCCATTTGAGGCATTTGCCTTCTCAATGGCATCACAGTGTAATTTTAAATCAATAAGTGATTCACGCGTGCAGGTTTTAGGATAGAAGAAGAAACAACGTTTAAGACTCTCTCCCATCTCCTTGCTATAGTATTCCTTCATAGGGAAGAATTCGTGACTAAAAATAATGGGATCTTCAAGGCCCTCACCTAAGATACTGATGATATCCTTAGGAGATGTCTTCTCAAAGTCATAGAGACAACTAATAAATTGTAGGGCCTGTGTCGCTGGTTTTAAATCGCTCAACTTACTTCATTTTTGTTCTAAGAACATTATAATAATTTTGCAGCTCTTCTAAGTTTACTGTTGCAGTTCCTACTTTTCCGACAACAACACCAGCTCCACAGTTTGCAATCCATGCTGCTTCTTCAAGACTAGCACCCGCTTCCAAACATGCAACAAGCAGAGAAATAGTTGTGTCTCCGGCCCCTGATACATCATAGACTTCATTGGCAACAGTTGGAATCATATGAAGCTTACCATCACCTAGCGTATCTAACATGGCCATTCCACGAGGACCTAGCGTGATTATGATTTTTTCAAGCTCTAGCTTATCAACGAGTATATTTGCAAGATCTTCAACCTGCATTTCACCTGTATAACCTAAGAGATTGACCATAAGTTTTGCTTCAATATGATTTGGTTTTAGAAGAGATACCCCTTTATAGTAAGATGGTGGCGTTGTACGACTAGGGTCAACAGCAATTAAATTTTTTCGCTCTTTAAACTCACTAACGAGGTGAGAAATAAGAGATTCAGTTAGAACACCCTTAGAGTAATCTTCAAGAATTAAAGCTCCATGGTTTTCTTTTAATTCATTGATACGTGACAGAAGTCTTTTTTGAACATCCTCACTTATTGGCTTCTTTGATTCATAGTCAATACGACAAATTTGTTGGCTATCTGTTACAATTCTTTCCTTGAAAACGGTTGGTCTTTCATCACAACGAACAACACCCCAAGTTGAAAGTCCAGCTTCCTCTAAAAGATCTTCTAATACATTGGCATTAGTATCATCACCCATAACACCACAAAGAGTTGATTCGACTCCAAGCGTTTTAAGGTTTTCTGAAACATTGGCCGAAAGCCCTAGCTTCTGCCACTCTTTTTGAACTTCTAAAAGAGGAACTGGTGCCTCAGGAGAGATACGATTAACAACACCTGAAGTATATTTATCAACTCCAACATCACCGACGACAAGAATTGGCTTAATGCTAGATAGATTTGAAGTAATTGTATTAAAGCGTTCTGGAGTAATTAATTTTGTCATATATAATCCGTTATTTATTAAGAATTTCTTTTGCTAATTCTATTATACGATCCTCTTCAATCTTGGCCATACAATCATAGTATGGACAATCAAGACCAGCACATTTAAGAGACTCTCCACATACCACATTAGGAGTAACTGTCTTAACAACAGACTTACCTTTAGCGCGCCATCTCAGAGAAGATTGACTTTTAATTGGAGCATAAATACCAATCATATCAATCCCCAGGGCCGCGGCCATATGAGTCGCCCCAGAATTTGGACCTATAAATAGTTTCGCATGTTTTAAGATATTTAGAAAGTTTACAATTCCTCGCTTCTTGCCATTGAAGAAGTAAAGATTCTTACCTTCTTTATTTTCATAATCACCGAGTTCATCTCTGACAGGGTTCACATAGTGAAGATCTGCAGGAATATGAGAAATAATAAAATTAAAGCGATTTGGATAAATACCATTAATACGCTTTATAAAAGTAGCAAGGTTCTTTGCAGGCCAGCCTAAAACGTCACTGCTTGTTACACTTGAGACGCCTGGGTGAACAAAGATAAGCTCTTTTTCTGGATCAAGCCCATCTTTTGAAATTAACTCTTTGAAAGAGTTAAAATCATTTCCATTTTCTTTGAAGTTAAATTCTGGAATAAATTCTTTATTTTCAATTAGGTTGAAGTTTTCAAGGTCTCTAAGTAGAGCGATATTATAAAAGGTTTCATGGCCTTCCACTTCTTCGCGAAATTGTCTAACACCGTGATTTAGGGCCAAGAAAGTTGGCCACTTTGATAAGTGCCCACCTCGAAATGGTATTTTTTTAAGCCAGGCCACGAAATTTGGGGTCTGAGAGCCTCCAGCATAGAGATAAACTTCTGGGCGAAATTCATTAAAGATCTGCAAGGCCTTTTTTACTTTAAATGGATAGGATTTTTTCTTATCGAGAACATAAACCTTATCGACGTAAGGATGGTCTTTATACAAAATAACAGAGGATTGAGAAGTAATAATAGCAACAGTCGCATTAGGATCCATTTCTTTTATGGCCTGGGCCATTGGCATTGTCAGAATATTTTGACCAATGGCATCTGTGCGACTGATTAAATACTTCACAATTTTATTCCAACCTCTTTTGCTCTTTCTTTTACTTTAGCTTTTAGAGTTTCAATAACGAAATTAAGATCCATATCACTTGTATCAACCAGCATTGCATCTTCAGCTTTCACAAGAGGTGCAACTTCACGCCCCATATCCTTTTCATCACGCTTTTTTACATCACGTTTTAGTTGATCAAGATCAATATCTGACTGACCTTTTTCAAGAAGTTGGTCATAGCGACGCTGAGCTCTAATATCAATCGAAGCTGTTACAAAGAACTTAATAAAGGCATTTGGAAAAACAATTGTCCCAATATCTCTTCCCTCCATGACACAAATCTTTGAGTCAACTATCCTTCTTTGAAAATCAAGTAGTAGAGTTCTTACAATTGGAATTTGCGAAATAATTGAGGCAAGTTTTGATACGTGATGCTCACGGATCTTTTGTGATAAATCAACACCATCTACTTTAACAAGTGCATCAGGTTGACCGTATTCTAATTTGATCGAGTTTAAAAAAACTTCAACTGCATTATGATCATTCAGGTCAATTTCACGCTCATTTGCACTGAAAGCGAGGGCACGAAACATGGCGCCTGTGTCGATATAGAGTATGTCCAATTCCTTGGCCAACAGTTTTGCTACAGTTGATTTTCCACTTCCACTTGGGCCATCAATTGCAATAACTGAAGAAAATGTCATAAAACTTCCTTATTCATTTAAATTATAAGGCATGAATATAGCAATTTTTAAAAGCTATTTGAAGTTGAAAAGAGATGACACTGCGCTCTTTATGAGTTTTGTGCTAAGCGTGACTTATCTTGATCTTTCTTTGCGACTTTATTTTCTACTTCAGGAACAATATCCATCCCTAAGTAGTAGTTGAGATCAAATTGATGATTTTTACGGTGAAGAATACTTTCATTACCTAGATGGCGCGAGTGTTGTTTAAGGGTGCTAATAGCAGAGAGTAATTTACGGTAATTCTTTTTTACCTTGTCGTAGTAGACGTTCTTTGTTCCTACGGGACGATTAAATCTAAGTCGACGATTAACAAAGCCTGGTCCCATATTATAAGCAACAGTTGCATAACGATAGAGTCCAAATTTCTTATAGAGACGACTTAAATAATAAACACCAAGCTCCATATTTACATGTGGAACGCGAAGGATTTGGATAATATCGTCTTTATTTAGAGATCTCTTAAGAAGCTTGTGAAGGAAGACACCAGTCTGAGGCATGATCTGCATAAGGCCCTGTGCTTTCACATAGCTCTGTGCAGTAGGATTGAAGTGACTTTCAGTCCATGCAATTGAGATAACCCAAAGTGGATCTAGCTGTCTTTCTTCAGCAAAATGAAGAAGAGAAGCAATATATTTTTTTGCACGAATATTGATAGGATGTTCCATATGAGCAATTAAAGTGTCTTCAAGAGTCTTCTTATCAACAGATGAAAGGTATCCTAAGTGCAGGCTTTTAAAAAATGGATTTGTATTTTTAAAATTATAAGAATTGAAGGCTTGGTACTTTGGAGTGGTACTAAAGCTTGATAAAATACCCAAGTCTCTAAAGTTTGTACGCGCAGGTGTAAAAAACCAATCGAATGATAGAGCAATAGTCACAACACATAACGATAAAACAATCCACGTTTTAGCGTTCATACTGAAAGTACTAAAATGTTCAAGATATGAGCTATATCGCTCATCCGAAGTTTTCATAAGGGGTCTTTTACCCCCATTGAACCTGCTCGTCCAGTTAAAATAAAATTATAATGCCAAGCGTAAGTAAGTATTTCAAAAACAAGTATTTAATTACAGGATTTTAAGAGGTTATCCTTTAATTTTTAAATATTTCGCGCATAATAGATATATAAAATTTAGGAGTTTATAATGACAGAGATTGGATTTAATCGATTAAAAGATGAAGCATCAACATATTTAAAGCAACACAAGGATAACCCAGTTCACTGGTATTCATGGTCGCCAGAGGCCATCAATAAATCAAAAGAAGAAAATAAGCCGATTTTTCTATCAATTGGATACAGCTCTTGCCATTGGTGCCATGTCATGGCCGAAGAGTCTTTTTGTGATGAAGATACTGCAAAATACTTAAACGAGCATTTCATTAATATCAAAGTCGACCGTGAAGAATATCCTGACATCGACAATTACTATCAACAAGCATGTCAGCTTTTTACAAATGGCGGAGGCTGGCCACTAAGTGCATTTCTAATGCCAGATCTTAAACCTTATTTTGTTGGGACTTACTTTCCAAAAGAGGCCAAAGGAAAGTCGACGGCCTTTATTGATGTTCTAAAAGAATTAGTAAGAGCATACAATGAAGATAATACAACTGTGACAGAGAATGCCCAAAAAGCTTTTGATGCAATTGAGAAGGGATTTATTAATCCTGAAAATGTTGACTTCCAAGGACACTTTCCTCACCCTAACTCAGTGATGGATGTTCTTGAAAAATATAAAGATCAAGAAAATGGTGGTTTTGGAGAAGCTCCAAAATTTCCACAATTAGCTTTCTACGAATGGGCGATTGAACAAATGCTTGAAGGTGTTGTAAAAAAAGAACACGGTGAGCATATTATTAAGTCACTTGAAAGAATGCTTATGGGCGGTATCTATGATCAAGTCCGTGGTGGCCTCCACCGCTATAGCACAGATGCGACTTGGACTGTACCTCACTTTGAAAAAATGCTCTACGACCAAGCAGGTCTACTAAAGCTCCTTTCAAAAGCAAGTATGCTCTACCCTTCACCATTAATTTTCGATGCTATCTTCAATACGCTTGAATACTTAAAAGCTGAAATGCTAAATGAAGATGAGAATTTCTTCTTCTCGGCACAAGACGCAGACAGTGAAGGCGTAGAAGGACTTTACTTCACATATACACAACAAGAATTTGAAGACTCACTAAATCGCTTTGATAATGACGATGAATCTCTTTCAAAGAATGTCGATAAACTAAGAGATTGGTTTAGAGTGAGTGAAAAAGGAAACTTTGATTCAGGGCTTAATGTTTTAACAATTAACAATGAAAAGGCTTCTGAAATTTTCACATCTGAATCTTGGGACCTTATAAGAGGTGCAAAGAAGGCCCTACTTAATGAAAGAAAACTTAGAATCCCTCCAATGACTGATATAAAAGGTGTTGCAAGTTGGAACTTCCACATGATTAGTGCCTTGTCTGATGTTATGCAATACACTCAGGTTCCGGCCATCAGAAATGCAGCAAGTATCCTCTTTAACCGTGTTGTTGAAGGAACATATAAAGTCTTCTTAGAAACAACTCCAAAGGGAATGAGAATTAAACACACAACAACTAGACCCGTTGGTGTCTCACTTCTTGAGGACTATGTTTACTTTGCAGAAGCACAACTTAGAATTTATGAATTAAGTGGAAATCCTGTCTTTAAAGAAAACCTAAAAGATACACTAGGTTTTATCTTAAAAGACTTCCTCATTGATGGACGTTTAAAAACTCGTGCAGCAAGAGATGAAGAGATGGAATTATATCCAAATCAAAATTACTCAAGTTTTGATCAATCCTTTAGATCTCCAGTAAGTGCACTTATTAAGCTCGTTAGAAGAACAAGTGTTCTCTTCTCTGATATTGATATGCTTGAACAGATTAAAGAGCTTATAGAAAATACAACACAAGATGTTCTAAAGAACCCAGCAGGATCGGGTGAAGGGCTACGTGCACTTACCTATCCAGCAAATGCTTATAAAGTAATTAAGTGTCCAAAAGAGTGGCTTGAGAATCAAGAATTTGCAGGCTTTATTTGTTACTTCCTTCCTCGCTTCGTTCTGGACTTCCACGAAGACAAAGGACAGCGTTGGGAGATCTGTGGCATGAATGAATGTGAAATGACAGGTGAAGGAATTGATAACTTCATTGAAACTCTTAAACCAAATCAAAATCAGGGGCAGGCCAATGAGTAATACTTCAGGCAAGCCGCTTGCGGGAAAAACAATTATTGATTTTTCTCATCGCCTACCAGGACCTCTTGCAGGAAAGCTTCTTGCAGGTCTTGGGGCAAATGTCATAAAAATTGAAGATGCAAAATTTAAAGATCCATTCATCTATGGCCTTTTTGCAGAAATGGATAATTCATTTCCGAAGTGGTACGAAGAATTAAATAAGATCAAAGATGTAAGACGCTTTGATTTTGGAAATAGTGATGATCACAAAGCAATTCAAAAACTCGTTTTTGAAGCAGATGGTATTATCATGGGTATTCCTGATAAGATTCAAGCAAAGCTTGGAATCACACTTAGTGCAATCGAAGAAAATGTTAAGCATTCTTACGGGATTGTTATTCCAAAGGCATCCAAAGAACATATGAATCATATGCATGACTTAAATGCCTTGGCCCTTACAGGGCTTCTGAGTCTACACCTAAGAAATATTAATTCAATTGAAGATGTCGCTCCTCCATTTCTTCCTCTTGCTGGAATTAACTTTGGTCAGAAGATGGCCTTTGACCTCTTAGGGGCCATGTATAAGTCAAAAGATACAAATGAAGTACAAATTATCGAATCATATCTCTATGAATCAACTCAAGAAGTTTTTGATGCTTTTTGGCCGAAGTCAATTAGGGATACAGATCACAAATTTCTCCATAACGGACTCTACCCTTGCTACAATATTTATCAAACAAGTGATAAACACTTTGTGGTTATGGCATGTGTGGAAGAGAAGTTTTGGGTATCATTTAAAGAAGCTTTTAAATTTGAAGCGACAGATGATGAAAGATTTGAAACAAATGGAGAGATTCACGACAAGCTTAGAAATCTCTTCTTAAACATGACTTCCCAAGATGTTCTTAACACCCTAGGAAGTCTTGATATTTGTATTAACGTAGTAAAATAATACTTAATCCAATTAGTTCTAAGACTATAACGCTGGTACCGAAGGCACGAAAAACTGACGTACCAGCACTTTTAACTAGACCAATAAAGTGAGAAACTCTAGATAAAGTAAGTGCTCCAGCTAGAATATGTACCCATGTGGCCGTCAATGCTCCTTTACTTATTGCAAAGAACATTAACATTAAAAGAAATGGCACATATTCATTAAAATTTCCATGAATACGAATGGCCTTTGTCATTTCAATATTCTTTCCATGACCAAGTCCAATTCTATGCTTCCAACGATTGCGAATAACAAATAATGTAAAGAAAAGATAAACTAATCCTAAGGCACCACAGTAGCGGTAAAAAATACTTAATTCCATATCAACTCCTTAATAAGTAATTTAATTATCACTCAGAAAGGAGCTGTCCTGCAAGCTCTTCCTTCTCTAACGCCTGATAGAATCGCTTCGTAATGTCAGTAGTGAAGTCTTTTTCGTATTTAGTCTCTAAGACATAGGCCTTAACAGTTACTTTCAGACCAACACCGTGTTCAAACTTATCAGTTGCCATAAGAATCTTTACGGGTCTCTTGAGAAAGGCAAAACGGGAAGTTGAAGTAATTTCCTCAAGAAGCTCTATAATGCGTGTGACATTAGCATTATTCTTAAAATAAAAATCACTGCAAACCATCATATCTCTTTGACCAGAATTGGCCGAAGCAACATTCTCACTTAAGAAGAGATTATTTGGAATCGTAACCGTTGAATCATCAAGAGTTTGAATACGAACAGAGCGTAGTCCAATTTGAATGATATCACCATAATCACCTTTAAATGCAATTCGATCTCCCACCTGAAATGGCTTATCAAAAATGAGGATAATTCCAGCAATAATTGAAGAGACTAATTCCTTTAGAGAGAAACCAATGGCCACGGCTCCAGAGCCAATAAAGGCGTAGACCATCTCCTTACTTGGGTTAATAGTGACATATAAAAGCCATAGTGATCCGAAGATGTAGATCATATGCGAAATAATTGTACTTAGCTGAAGAATTGATAAACGATAAATTGGAATTTTTATGGCCAAATATTCAAGAGACCACTTTATTGCTCTAACAAAAACATAAAGAGTTAAAAAGCCAATGATAAGACTAAATAGCATTTCAGAGTTAAAAGAATCAAAAATACTGGCAACTTTTTGCGTTGCTGCTACTGTTTCTGCGATTGGATCATTCATAAATGAAGTTCCTCTTTATTAAAGTGGCCTTAACATCAACTAGCCAATCCTTTCGAATATGAAAACTATCATCATCTTTATCGATAATACCCTTCTCTAGTCCGAGTTTTAGTGCGAAGTTAACAACTTTTTCACTAAGGTCTGTCGTTGCCATAATTTGATCTACATTTAAAAGTTCATGAGAAAGGATACTTGAGAGAACAAAGAGTGTCTCATCGCTTAAGCTCTCTACTTCATAAGTTGGTCTTCTTTCAGGTAGGTGAAGTTCAAGGACCTTATCATCACAATATGAGATGGATTTAAGCCAAGTGTTAACAGCAGCATGAGGATTTCCCCCTGTTTGCTTTGCTAAGATTCGAAAGAAAATATCACTAGCATTATCAAATGATCTCTCGGCTCCAAAGTGAGACATAATTTCAAATAATTCTTCATTAAATCGTATTTCAGTTCCAATTGCCTCATGTCTTTTTAACAAGAGAGAGCGAAGTTCATCCTTTGTCCAAGGTCTAATATTGATGGTATCAGATGAAAGCTCGTACTTATTATAGATATGCTTAATAAGATTTAGAGAATTACTATTCCAAATGGTAAACCAAAAGACATTATGAGATGAATTATTCATGACACGAAAGAATGCATCAAAGGCATTGAAGCCGTGGTACTTGGATAGGAAGAGATTATGAGCATTATTAATGACAATGAATTTCTTCTCTTCATCACTGCCATCACCAATAAAGCTTTCAAGTCTTTTAATTAGAACTGATTCTTCAATAATCTTTTCAACAATCTCGACATTAAATGAATTAACAGAAGAGTATCGATTTAAAACTTTATTTAATATATGATTCTTACCACTTCCCGACTCTCCAGAGAATGCAAGGTGATATGTGGACTTTGCTCCATTTAACCAAGCATCAATTCTCTCATAGGCCAAGGCCGCAGGATCTGGCTTTCTAATGATTTGTATCTCGTCTTCTCTCATAAATTGATCGATATAATCTTGAGGAGGTGAATATTCAGAAAAAGCTTCATCTCTAAGGTTTTCTAAATGTTGCTCTAAGATTCCAGATAGAAGACTTCTTGCCCATTCTCGATTATTAAAGGCCAAGAAGAACATTAAGTAGAATGAATAAAGTAGAGTATAAATATATAAGAAGATTGGTAGTATATAACGAATGACAGTTTTTGGTACGTGCTTCTTTGTGAGCATAATCGAAGTTGGAATAACTTTTGGTAGAATTAAAACTGCATACTTCTCATACTCCATAATAATTTTTGTAAATATCACAAAGAATATAATCGTGATTATATTGTGACCTAAAAAACCTGAAAAAAGATTATATAAAACTAAGAAGAAGAAAGTTGAGAGGGTTATTTTATAACGAAGCTTACGGCTATCATTAATGAAGTCCCTATTGCCCTTTTTAAAATAAACTTTAAAATTATAATTCAAATAAGAGTGAAAATAGCCAATATTAATAAAAATCACGTAGAGTACGAGAATATTTCTAAAAATATGTAAGAGAATAATGAAACTTTCTTTATTAAATGATTCAAGATAGACATTAAATATGTCTAAACCAAAGAATAAAAAAAGATAATACATATTAAACTCAAGAAAACGAATGATGCGAGATCTGGCCTTAGGCTTTGTTGAATCTCTTCTAATAACAATTTCTCGATAAGCAATGAAGAAGAGCCTTAGAAAAATCACTCCAGCGACAAAGTACAAAAAAGCTTTTAATGGATAAGTTTGGATATAATTATCTGCTTGGGTAATAAATGACTTTAAATAAGCACTTATACGATTGATAATATCTGCGACATATAGTTGAATTCTCTTAAGTTTAAATGACATATATTTATTATAGTCAAGTCCTTCTACTTTAAGCTAGCTCATTTTCAGTCAAAAAAGACTTAATTATTACGCTAGTATCAGATCAAAACCATCAGGAATACTTTTAACTATTTCTTTATTGTGACAAGAATTTAATAATTTGGTATAAAGATCCTCTATGATAGTTAAAAGAATCCATTTAAAAGACACCCTAGGAATTAGAAAAGCTGTTTTAAGCGTCGATGACTTTGAGGCTAGCTATAATTTTGAAGGTGATACGGATCAAGACACTTTCCACCTCGGTGCATTTGTCGACAATAGTCTCGTCTCTGTTGCAAGCTTCTACTTTGTACGCAACCCTGAGTTCAATATTGATAATCAATTTCAACTTCAGGGAATGGCCACTCTTGAAAACTATCGTAAACAAGGTCTTTCAAGAGAGCTTCTCAACGTTGCCTTTCCTATAATTAAGCAAAATTTTTGTAATCTTGTTTGGTGTAATGCACGCGTAACGGCCGCTCCTTTCTATGAGAAACTAGGCTTTCACACGCAAGGTGAAGAATTTGAAGTTGATGGGATTGGAAAGCATATTCTCATGTACCGTGAGATTAACTAGTAAATTTAGTTAGACTTACAGTATTGATCAATTTTTGATTTTAGCATCACTTCGTACTGATTATTAAAGCACTCTCGCTGACCCTCAAACTTACGAATAAACATACACTTCTTTTCTGGAAACTTCTCACACTCTCCTATGGAGAAACGGTTAACACAGGCAAAGTGACGTCTTTCACACAGATAAATTAGAAACTCGCCTTTATATAATCCTTCACCTATTGGTGACTCTGTTTGGAACCTTCTAAAGTCCTGGGCCTCTTTTAATTCTTGGGCCTGCTTTTGCATAAAGTCTTCCAAAGGCGTATCTGACTCATCTTTAGAAAACTCATTAGCATATATTGAGTTACTTGAGATTAGCCAAATAAAGACGAAACTTTTAAAAATTTGCCACATGATATAAAGTACTTTTCCTAAACAATTGCTAAATTATTGATTATAATGATAATAACATAAATATAATAATTTGCTATGCAGCATAATGGTGATAACGACGATGGAAACAAATACAATTCTTTCAAAACTTACTGATATCTTAGAAAAATCTTTAAATGATGCTTTTCCCGATCAAGATTTTAACAGACAAGATATCTATGATTCAATTGGACAAGCTCCAAATATTGAAATGGCCCACTATGCGTTTCCAACATTTCGATTTGCAAAAGCATTAAAGCAGGCACCACCTCAAATTGCTGGAGTAATTCTTGATAAAATTACAACTCAAAATGATTTAATCATAAAAGATGTTAAGGCCCAAGGCCCATATATCAACTTCACTCTAACTGCTGATGCCTATTTCACTCATTTAATTAGTGAAATTAGAGGTGGAGAATTCTTTACGAAGAAATTAACGAACGGAACAAAGAAGACAATGATTGAGTATTCTCAGCCTAATACTCATAAGGAACTTCACGTTGGTCACATGAGAAACCTATGTCTTGGGAATGCTCTTGTGCGTATTAAAGACTACTGTGGAGTTGATGTGACACCTGTAACATATCCAGGAGACTCAGGAACTCACGTTGCTAAATGTCTTTGGTATTTGAAATACCATAATCAAGATACAATCCCTGAAACGAATAAAGGTGAATGGCTTGGACGAATCTACACTCTTGCCAATACTAAGCTAGAAGATGAGCTGGGATCTGATAAAGAAGATGATAACCGTGCAAAGCTTACTGAAATTTTAAAGCAACTTCATAGTGAAGAAGGTGAATTTTTTGATCTTTGGAAAGAGACTCGTCAATGGTCTATTGATCTCATGAAGAAAACCTATGCCTGGGCAGATGTTGAGTTTGATCGCTGGTTCTTTGAGTCTGAAATGGATGCGCCTTCATTAAAAATCTGTAAAGCGTATTATGAGAATGGAACTTTCATTAAAGATGACGGTGCCATTGGAATGGATTTGAGTGATGATAAGCTTGGATTTTGTATTCTAATTAAATCAGATGGAACGGGACTTTACTCGACAAAAGATGTGGCCCTTGCCATTAAGAAATTTGAAGAATTTGGAGTTGAAGAAAATATCTATATCGTTGACTCTCGCCAGGCCTTCCACTTTAAACAAGTTTTTAAAGTATTAGAAAAGATTGGATTTGAACAGGCCAAAGATTGCTATCACCTGCCATATGAGATGGTTGAGCTAACAGATGGGGCAATGAGCTCTCGAAAAGGTAATATCGTTGCTCTAACTGATCTTATTAATAATATGGAAGCAAAGATTAAAGAAGATTACCTTAATAAGTATCAAGGTGATTGGGATCAAGCTGAAATTGATGAGACAGCGACGGCCATTGCTAATGGTGCCATTAAATACGGAATGATAAAAATTGATAATAATCGAAAAATCGTTTTTGACATGGCCGAGTGGTTAAAACTTGATGGCGACACAGGTCCATATCTTCAATATGTTTATGCTCGTATCAATTCACTATTAAGTAAGCAATCTTTTGATAAGGCCCACGCCTTTAATGCAAGCTGTGCAGATGCTCTATCTGTTAAGCAAGAGTTTGAACTCTTGCAAAAGCTTTCACTATTCAACGACGTTGCTGTTAAAGCAAGTGAGCAGAATAAAACAAGCTTACTGACAACTTACCTATTTGAGCTTGGAAAATTATTTAATAGCTTCTATGCTGCTTGCCCAATTGCTTCAAGTGAAGAGTCACTAAAACAGGCAAGACTTGAGCTCGCTTATGCAACAAGCACAATTATCAAGCAAGGTCTGGCGATTCTTGGAATTAAGGCCCCAGAAAGAATGTAGAAATTATCAACTTACTTTGTAAAAACTAGTAATTGATTATTTGCAGGCATCTTAATATCTTCTTTTAGAAAGACTTCTTTCTTTAAGAAGTTCTGGCACACATCTTCGAAATTACGAATACCGCTTTGAGAATCACGCTCTTTTAAGTAGCGATCAAATTCTTCATTAGATTCACTTGTAAATTGTCCATTGTACTTGAATGGCCCATAAATAAAGAGAATACTCTCTTCATCCATTGCTTGTGTAAGATCCTTAATAAAAGTCTTGGCCTGCTTCCACGACATAATATGCAAAGTGTTGGCAGTATAATAGACCTTATGACCGGCAGGTAACTTATTAAAGCCTGCTTCATAGATTTCAGGGCCTTTAAGATTTTTTACCTCGGCTTGGTAGTGACTTAAACATTTCTTTAAGACTTCTTGATTATCACGAATCTCTGAAGTGATAAAAGTCATCTCGGGAAAGGCCTTAGCAAAGTGTTCACTATGCTGGCAAGTTAGGGAGCCTACCTCAAAGAAAGTTTCATTATTTAGTTGTTTAAGATAAGGACCAATTTTTTCAAGAATTGGATCTTTATTTCTTTCACATGCTGGAGAATTTGGTAAATCGTTCATGCTAAACATGATACAATAGAATACGTGAAAAAAAGAATTAAAATTAGATTATCTGCAAATGACATCATCTTTGAAGATGATCATTATATTGCCCTTCATAAGAAGGCCGGCTGGCCAGTACACAAGACCATGGATCGCCACCGAGATAATTGCACCGACGCCCTAAAAAGCTTTTTAAAAGCTCGAGCAAATGGTGTTGATCAATACTTAACTCTTGCTCACCGCCTTGATGTTAATACTTCCGGAATTCTACTCTTTGCTAAGACGAAAGAGGCCAATAAGCACTTACAAGACTTATTTAGTTCTCATAATCCCGATTCTCTCTCAAAGAAATACGTGGCCATATGTAGTGGTAAACCAAAAGAAGATTCTGGTCACATTGAAAACTTTGTTAAGGCCCTGCGTATTGGCCGAGAAGAGAAGATGGTGACGACAAACTCAGGTGGTAAGAAGGCCATCACTGAATATCGAGTGCTAGATTCAAAGGCCGATTACTCTCTCATTGAGTTTCATATCTTTACAGGGCGAAAACATCAAATTCGCCTTCACGCCAAAGAGATGGGACACCCTATTTATGGTGATCCAATCTATTCGAACTCAAAGGATCAAAGTGGCCAAAGACTTTGTGCCTACAAGCTCTCTTTCTATGATAAATTTACTAATCAAATGCGCAAGCTTGCAATAGAAGCAGATTTCAATCTCGATAACTTCAAAGTCAGTGAGAGATCAAATGGTAAGACTGAGTATATAATCTTTAATAAGCCTTATGATGTTCTCTGCCAATTTGGTAAGGATCACAGAGACCAAAAGAGTCTCATTGATTATAATCTTCCAAAAGAGCTCTATCCCGTAGGAAGACTTGATAAAGACAGTGAAGGGCTCGTTATCTTAACTAACGATGGCGTTTATAAGAATCAGATGGCCAATGCTGACAGTAAGGTTGAAAAGACCTATCTCGTTCAAGTTGATGGAGATATTACAACCCAGGCCATTGAAAAGCTAAAGGCCGGGGTTATCATTAAGGGTAATTATAAAACAAAGCCAGCTAAAGTTAAGAAACTTGAAAAAGTAGAAGTTGAAGAAAGAGATCCACCAATACGCATTCGAAAAAATATTCCAACATCTTGGATTGAAGTTCGTATCTCAGAAGGACGTAATCGTCAGATTAGGCGAATGTGTGCGGCCGTTGACTTCCCAACACTAAGGCTTATTCGTATTGCTATAGGAAACGTTAAATTGGCCGAACTTAAGGTTGGACAGTTTTCTCATTTCGATCCAACAGGCCGAAAATAACGCCTGCAAGAGCTCCACTAACCAAGCCACCACCGTGGGCCCAGTTGGCCATTTTAAAATTAAAGACGTCAAAGAAGCCAAGAAAGAGCCAACCAACCATGAGATAAATATCAGAAGATGGCAGTTTAAATTTAAAGTTCTTATTGATCCTAGAATAAGGCCAAAGAAATCCTAGAAGGCCGTAAACCACACCAGAGAGACCACCAAACATGCCAGGACTCATTACGGCCTGAAGAATATTTGATGAAATACCAGTAAAGAGTAGTAGAACTATAATGAAGAAGCTTCCCTTACTATATTCAATAAGCTTACCTAACTCCTTCCACCACAATAAGTTAAAGAAAATATGAATATAGCCAAAGTGAATAAAGGCGGGGCTAATCACACGCCAATACTCACCTTGTGAAATATCAGCAAAGGCATCAACCTTTGAAGTTGAAAATAAGAAGAGATAGTAGAGATTCTCATTCTTTAGAATCCATCCAAAGATAAAGACAATTAAACATAGGGCCAAGATAATAATTGTCACAGGCCCCATCTTTAAAGATTGAACGAATTGCCAATCTTTATTGGGAGTAAATTGTCTCGGGGCACCGACAAAGACGCGGTAAACATCACGAGCCTTGGAAATATCTGAAGCTTCCACAACAAAGAGATGAAAGAATTCATTTTCAAACTCTTTCGTGATTGAGATCCCTTCCTTTAAAAGAGCAACCTCAATGCGCTCAACCACTGACTTATCACGCAGAGAGCCAATGTATTTTAATCGTTTTAAATTAAGTTCATTTTGATTGTGTTCATCCATGAAAGCATTGTCCTATAAAGCCTTTTAAAAGTCGATATTCCAATAAAATCCATAGGATCTCATCGGAAATTTTGTTAAGATGGACTTAAATAAGTTGTTTTTTGACTTATATTGCGTTATTTAAAACTCATAACGTAAATTATTAATAATATGGAAATACCTAACGGTATTTAACTAGAAGTTTGTGGACTATGTTTAAAGTTAGCAAGAAAACAGAATACGCCTTAAAAGCTCTCAAGCATATGCAAGAGCAAGGGCACTGCTGTGCAGAAAAGCTAACGTCTGCAAGAGAAATTTGCGACAAACACAATATGCCATTTGATCCCGTCTCTAAAGTGATGCAAAAACTCAACAGTGTTGGAGTTCTCTCATCAATAAAAGGAATCAAAGGTGGCTACTTCCTTAGCCGTCCCCTCTCTGAAATCAACCTCTTTGAAGTTAGCAATACCATCGAAGGAAAGATTAAAGATTCAGACTGTGACGCTTTAAAGGGCCGTTGTGACAAGTATCTAAAATGCGATTTAATTTCACCAATAGAAAAGCTTAACTCTCACGTCAATCATCAGTTAATTAATTTGTCGTTAGAAGAGTTATTAATAAGTAAGGCAGGATTCACACATGAGTGATACACAATTAACAAAGTCAGAATATAAGTACGGCTTTTTTACAGACATTGAAACCCAAGAGTTTCCAAAAGGCCTAAACGAAGACATCGTCAGAATGATCTCGGCCAAGAAGAACGAGCCAGAGTGGCTACTTGAATATCGTCTCAAGGCCTTTCGTCTTTGGCAGAAGATGCCAATGCCTAATTGGGCAAAATTAGAAATCCCCGAGATTGATTTTAATGATCTATATTACTATGCAGCCCCAAAGTCGACAGCAAGTGCTCCAAAAAGTCTTGATGATCTTGACCCAGAACTACTAGCTACTTTTGAGAAGTTAGGGATTCCTCTTTCTGAACAAAAAAGAATATCAGGTGTCGCAGTAGATGCGGTATTTGATTCTGTTTCAGTTGGGACAACTTACAAAGAAGAACTTGAAGCTGTTGGAGTTATATTCTGTTCAATATCTGAAGCCGTACAAGAACATCCAGAGTTAGTAAAAAAATATCTTGGAACAGTTGTTCCTCCAGCTGATAATTTCTATGCTGCACTTAATGCGGCCGTCTTCTCTGATGGATCATTCGTTTACATCCCAGAAGGTGTAACTTGTCCAATGGACTTATCGACGTACTTTAGAATTAATGCAAAAGAGACAGGACAATTTGAAAGAACTCTCGTCGTTGCAGAAAAAGGAAGTTACGTAAACTACCTTGAAGGTTGTACAGCTCCGCAAAGAGATGAGAATCAACTACACGCGGCCATCGTTGAACTAATTGCACTTGATGATGCTGAGATTAAGTATTCAACAGTGCAAAACTGGTACGCAGGGGATGAGCAAGGTAAAGGTGGTATTTACAACTTCGTAACAAAGCGTGGAAATTGTCTTGGAAAGAATTCAAAAATTTCATGGACACAAGTTGAAGCTGGTTCTGCTATAACTTGGAAATATCCATCATGTAATTTAATTGGCGATAACTCTCAAGGTGCTTTCTACTCAGTTGCACTAACAAATAATAAAATGCAGGCCGATACGGGAACGAAAATGGTTCACATCGGTAAGAATACAAAGTCGACAATTATTTCAAAAGGTATTTCAGCAGAAGAATCTGAAAATAATTACCGTGGACTTGTAAAAGTCATGCCATCAGCAACTGGAGCAAAGAACTACTCTCAATGTGATTCAATGCTTGTCGGTTCAAAGTGTTCTGCAAATACATTCCCATATATTGATGTGAAAAATAATACGGCAACAGTGGAGCACGAAGCTTCAACTTCTAAGATCTCAGAAGATCAGCTCTTCTACCTACAACAGCGTGGAATGGATATGGAGAAGTGTATCTCAATGATTGTTAATGGGTTCTGTAGTGACGTTTTCAAAGAACTTCCACTAGAGTTCTCTGTTGAGGCCGTAAAATTAATTGAAATGAAATTAGAAAATAGTATTGGATAAAAGGAAAAACATGAGCTTACTTACAGTTAAAGATGTTCACGCAAGAGTTGAAGAAAAAGAAATCCTAAAGGGTATCTCAATTGAAGTTAAACCAGGTGAAGTTCACGCTATCATGGGACCAAATGGTTCAGGAAAGAGTACACTTTCAAAAGTTATTGCTGGTCACCCAAGTTTTGAAGTCACTAGTGGCTCAATTGATTTTAATATTAATGGTAAACAAACTGATCTACTCGAATTAGAACCAGATGAAAGAGCAAAACAAGGAATCTTCCTAGGTTTTCAATACCCTATTGAAGTTCCTGGTGTATCAAATATCGACTTCCTACTGGAGTCATTTAACGAAGTTTCAAAAGCACAAGGTGCAGCTGAAATGAAGAAAGATGAATTTAGAGAGTTTCTTGCGCCAAAGCTAGCCCTACTTGAGATGAGAGAAGAATTTCTTGATCGTCCAGTAAATACTGGTTTCTCAGGTGGAGAAAAGAAGAAAAATGAAATTCTTCAAATGGCCGTACTTAACCCTAAGCTTGCCCTACTTGATGAAACAGATTCAGGGCTTGATATTGACGCTCTTAAGATCGTTGCTAAAGGTGTTAACTCGATAAAGTCGAAGTACAACGGAATCGTTCTTGTCACTCACTACCAAAGACTTCTTGATTATATCGTTCCAGACTTTGTTCACGTACTAAGTGGTGGAAAAATAATTAAGTCAGGTGGAAAAGAATTAGCACTTGAACTTGAAGAGAAAGGTTACGACTGGCTAACAAAATAAGGATTGGGATTAATAATGAATATCCAAGAATTAACAGACCAATATTTATCTGATCTAGCAAATTACGCGAAATCAGATTCAAATAAAGAAGCCTTAGAAAACTTTAAGGCCCGCGGACTTCCACACACAAAAATGGAAGACTGGATTTATACAAAGCTTACAGATGTTCTACCTGAGAAATTCTCAGTAACAACACAAAAGGCCATGCTTAAGAATGTTAAGGTTGCTGGAAAGTACCAAATCGTTCTTTTAAACGGCCAATACTCAAAAGCTGATTCATTCTTTCCTGAAGAGATCACTGTTGAGCAAAAGGCACTTGTAGCAAGTGAAGCAAATTGTGACCAAACAGATATCTTTGCCATGCTTAATGCTTCGGCCGTTGAGAATATTATTGAAATCAACGTTCCAAAGAATGTAAGTCTTGATGACGTTATTTCAATTGTACACATCTCTGATTTTGCGCAGGATTTTGCCCTACCACGTATTCATGTCAACGTTGGACAATTCTCAAAGGCCAGCTTTGTTGAAATTTTCACAGGAAGTGATAAGGCCTATAATATTAATGCTGTTTCTAACTTTAATATTGCAGATGGAGCCAATGTATCTCATGTAAAAGTTCAAACAGACGGTGCAAATGCATTCCACGTAAGTAGTGTTAATGCCGATATCGCAAAAGATGCGCACTTCAAATCATTTACTTTTACAACAGGTGCAAAGAAATCAAGAAATGAGATTCGTGTACGCTTAAACGCAGCTGGTGCAACAACAAGTGTTGATGGACTCTATGCTCTAAACGGTGACCAACACACTGATAACTTCTCTCTTATTTCACATATCAAAGAAAGAACTGATAGCTCACAGCTTTTCAAAGGTGTTCTGAATAATAAATCTCGTGGTGTCTTTACTGGAAAGGTTCTCGTTTGTCGTGATGCTCAACTTGTAAACTCTGAGCAGTTAAATAAGAACTTACTTCTTTCAAAAGGTGCTCATGTGGACACTCGCCCTCAGCTTGAAGTTTATGCTGACGATGTTAAGTGTGCTCACGGTGCAACAGTTGGACAGATGAGTGATGAAGAAGCCTTCTACCTTCAATCTCGCGGACTTTCAAAAGATCGCGTTCAGAAGCTTCTTATACATGCCTTCTGCTCTGATGCTATCAATAAGGTTGAAGATGAAAAGATTGAAAAATTCTTAAGTGATATTCTCTTTGAATCTTTTGAACAAGAAGCTTTTGACCATATTGAAAAGGAATCGTAATGGCATTTGAAATCAATCAAATTCGCTCTGAATTCCCACAACTGGCAAGACGAGTTCATGATCGTCCACTCATCTACTTAGATAATGCGGCCTCAACTTTAAAGCATCAAAGTGTTATTGACTCAATTCACGAGCACTACTCTAATGAAGTGGCCAATATCCACCGTGGAGTTCACTATCTTAGTGAGTACGGAACGATTAAGTACGAACAAACAAGAGATACTGTTCAGGCCTTTATTAATGCTAGTTCTCGTAATGAAATTATCTTCACCAAGGGAACAACAGATAGCTTAAATCTTGTGGCGAGCTCTTTTATTCCTCACTACTTAAAAAAAGATGACGTCATTCTAGTTTCAACGATGGAGCACCATTCAAATATTGTTCCTTGGCAAATTCAAGCTGAAAAAATTGGAGCACTTGTACGTGAGATACCAATCACAGATGAAGGCGACATTGATGAAGAAGCCTATCTCGAGCTCTTAAAGAATAATGAAGTAAAGCTAGTTTCAATGGCCCATATCTCAAATTCGCTTGGAACAATTAACGATATAAAAGAATATATTAAATTAGCACATGATCATGGAGCTTACTTCTGTGTTGATGCTGCTCAATCAATTGCCCATGAAAAAGTTGACGTAGAAGACTTAAATTGTGACTTTCTTGCATTTTCTTCTCACAAGATGTTTGGGCCAACTGGCTTCGGAGTTCTTTACGGTAAAGAGAAACTTCTTGAAAGTATGCCTCCATATCAAGGTGGTGGAGATATGATTGATGTCGTTACAATAGAGAAAACGACATATAACGAACTTCCACATAAGTTTGAAGCTGGAACACCACATATTGCAGGTGGAATCGCCTTGAAGCCTGCTATCGATTTCATTTCAAATTGTAATCTTGATGTCATCAAGGAATATGAAAGTGAACTTCTAACTTATGCAACACAGAAGATTCTTGAAATTGAAAAGGTTCGTATTATTGGAACGGCCAAGAAGAAGGCCTCAGTCCTTTCCTTTGCAATTGAAGGTGCTCACCCACATGATATTGGGACTTTACTTGATCGCCAAGGTGTTGCAATTAGAACAGGTCACCACTGTACACAACCTTTAATGAAGAGACTTGGGGTTTCTTCTACTGCAAGAGCTTCATTCTCGTTGTATAATACAAAAGAAGAAATTGATAATTTTATTAAGGCCGTTGAGAAGGCCATTAATTTTCTATAGAAGGTAATATATGAGTGAAGTAACAATCGACATTCAACCAACACCAAATCCAAATGCTTTAAAATTTATTTTAAATAAAGATGTTAAATCATCTGGTTCATCAACTTTCCGCACACCAATGGAGTGTGGCGAAGTAAATCTAGGAGTTAATCTTTTTACAATTCGTGGAATTGATCAACTTCACTTCTTTGAAAATGTTATTACGGTAACAAAGTTTAACTATGAAGACTGGGATGATATTGAGCCAAAGATTATGGAAACAATCCAACACGATCTTCCAAATCACAATCCAGAGTACGAAGAATTTGATCCGGAAAAAGAAAGACGTGCCAGTCTTTCTCCTGAGCTTAGTGCGATTGAAGAGATTCTTGATAAGTCTGTTCGCCAATATCTACAGGCCGATGGAGGGGATATTCAAACGGTATCATACGAAGATAATATTCTTCTGATCCGCTACCAAGGTGCATGTGGGACTTGCCCATCATCAACGACTGGAACACTTGAAGCAATCAAGTCAACACTTAGAGCTGAGTACAATCCTGAAATTGATGTTTATATCGCTCCTGATTGGTAGCGCGCAGCGACCCATGCCTGAAATGATAAGCTAATTCAACACGCCTGCATTTATGCAGGCTTTGTTGCCTCAGGGCCAATAGAGCATATGCGAAACCAAAGGAGCATGGCACCTACCCCACAATCGAATAAATAATCATAAAGTGCATCGTTGCTGCCACACAAACGAGCAGGTGAAAAACTTCGTGGTAACCAAACCACTTAGCATTTCTTCCGGGAAGCTTTAGTCCGTAACAAATAGCACCAATGGTATAGAGAATCCCTCCAGAAATAAGAAGAGCGATATTTGTCACTCCAAGTTTTGGAAGAAGTTCAGAGATATAAGGCGTGATCATATAACCAGGAATTAGGTAGATTAGAGCACTTATCATTTCATGAATATTTGGTAGAAAGATTGATTTTAATATACCCACAAAGGCCACAATCCAAATACTAATTAGCATATTTGTACCAGACTCACCTTCAAGAACAAGTAGTGTAATAGGCGTACACGTACCGGCAATCATGACAAAGATAGCACTATGATCAAGTCTCCCCAACCAATCTCTTTTGCGAGGCTCCCAGTGAATTCGATGGTAGAAAGCACTTACCCCGAGCATCATTAAAAGCCCTAGCGAGTAGATGATTGTTGAAACATATTGAGTTGTATTGGCACTTTTTGCGATCAGCAGAGAGCAGGCACCGATTGAAACAAAGAACATTGCCTGGTGTGACCAACCTCTTAGAATGGGTTTTACTTTTTCCATATAGAAATCATACGCTCATATGGAGAGGAGTTAAAGCTTGGGCCCAGTCTTTTACATTTATATTACATAGGCCCTTTAATCATTATTCCATATCGAATTTTGCTTTTAATAACTTTTTCTTAACGATGCCAAGAAGCTCACGACACTCGCCTTCCTCAAGTCCGTGTAATTTGTGGCTTTCAGGCAGATCTTTGGGCTCTTTAAAAGTATTAGTAAAACTCTGAATACGATTATTGAGATTATTTCTTAGAGTTCTCATTTGTTTTGGTGAAAATTCTTCTAGATCTGCTTTAAGTTTTTCTAGTCTTTGTGACACATATCCTCCGAGGACTTATTTTTTAATTTTCTTTAGACCTTCTATATAGCCTAAATTGCTTAAAAATTGGAAAAAAATATTTTTTAAGATTTTTCTTATAGACACCGATAGTTTGATATGCCAAACTTATATTCAACAACTCTAACAAGGGGCTCATTCATGATGATTAATAATTGCTACCGTCTACTATGTGACATCACAAAATTAGAAAAGAAACTCGAAGAGATTCAAACAATTGCCCAAAGTCACGGAGTTGAGATTGATGCCAATCAAATCCTTGAAGAGTTAATCAAAAAACAGGCCAGCTAAAAGCTAGGCCCACTCTTTCGGATAATAGTATTCCATCATTTTCTTATGTTCTGGTTTAGTCGGTTCATAGCGATAAGTGAATTTTACGCGCGCAGGAAGAGAGATTAGAATTGAATCCGTACGTCCATTTGACTTGAGTCCAAAATGAGTTCCTCGATCATGTAAAAGATTAAACTCAACATAGCGTCCACGACGGTGAAGTTGGAAGTCCACATCCTCATCGTCATATTCTTCGTTAAGGCGCTTTTCAACGATTGGAAAGTAAGACTTTATAAAGTTTGAAGAGATATCTTTAAACATGGCCAGATCTTTTTCTGGATCACCAGAGAAGAAGTGATCGTAGAAGAATCCACCAATTCCACGCATTTCATTATCACGATGAGTATTTGTAAAATAAACATCACACTTATCTTTCCACTCTTTGAAGTACCCATAAGGTTCACAAGCATCTTTCCAAACTTTGTGGAAGTATTCAAAGTCATCTTCATGAGGATAGAATGGAGTTAAGTCAGCGCCACCTCCAAACCATATTTTAGACCCGGCCTGTATCATGCGAAAATTTGCATGAGTCGTCGGAATTCGTGGGTTCTTAGGGTGAATAATAAGAGAGATACCAGTGGCCCACATCTGGTTATTATCCCCTCCAATATTGGCCGCAAACTTTGGATCAACTTCACCAAAAACGATTGATGTATTGACACCAGCATTTTCGAAAACTTCACCTTCGAAGGCACGTGTGATTCCACCGCCACCAGGGTTACCTGCGAAATCCTTGCGCTCCCATCGATCTTCATTTAGGTTAATTTTGTCATCGATTCGCTTAAGTTCTGCACTAATTTCGTTCTGTAAAGCTTTTACGTGCTCGGCAAATTCTGATTTAATATTTTCAATATTGAAATCCATAGCTAAAATCCTAGTTAGTTATAAATTATGTTTGCAAAGTAACATACCAGAAAATGATTAAATATGATAATTGTAAGGAGAAGTATTAATGCTTTATTACCACAATCCACGTTGTACAAAAAGCCGCCAAGGACTTGAATATCTTGATTCTAAGGGCGTCGATTTTAGAATTAAAGAATACCTAAAAGATGGAATCGAAGAAAAAGAATTCATCGACCTAATTAAGTATACAGGAATTGATCCACTAAAAGGATTGATCAGAACTAAGGAAGCTCTTTTTAAAGACCTAGGACTTGCTGGAAAAGAGCTTTCAAATATCGAATGGGCCAAAATCGTTCACGAAAATCCAAAATTACTAGAAAGACCAATTCTTGTTAACGATAATAAGAAAGCGGCAATCGGACGTCCGACAGAGAATTTTGATTCTATTCTATAACTTTTTCTAAGTTACTAAAATAAGGTCTAGTGGCGTCGTCTGACGCCACAGATTCTTGTCATCTCCAATACTTACTATTCTTAAAAGATCCAATATTTTTAGATATTTACGTGAATTTCAGCTTAAGAAATTGCTTTGATCTACGATAAGTATAAATGAGTTTAATTTGTTGGGGACTTTTATGAAGACACTAAAGCTACTTTTCATTCTTACTTCGTTATTGATGAATATATCAATACTAAATGCAACGACTGATAAAGGTGTCGCAAAAGTTATGAAGAAGCGCGGAACTGTTATTCTAACTCAAACAAAGAAGAAATTGAAAAAAGGAGACTGGATTCCAGAGGGATCACAGATTACGACTAAGTCACGAAGTTTTGTAAAATTATTATTTATGGATAAGTCCAAGCTTACTCTTGGAGCTAATTCACAAATGGAAGTTACACAATTTCCAAAGAAAAAGGCCGGAATTATTAATCTTATTCGAGGCCAACTGCGATCAAAAGTTTCTAAGAATTATCTACAAATAGATAAGAATAAATCTAAGCTCTTTATTAAAACAAAGACGGCCGCCATGGGTGTTCGTGGTACAGACTTTCAGGTTAATTATAATCCAAATAACCAAAATACAACTCTGATTACTTTTGAAGGGGCCGTAGCGATGGGCTCTCTTACTAAGTTTAAGAGGATGAGAAATGCTCTTCAAGATCGTCTTGAAAAAGTTGTCTCTTCCCCTACTTCGGTAATGGTTAAAAGAGGTCAGCTTTCAGGAGTTATGCCGGCCATTGACTCAAAACCGATTGCACCAGTAAAGCTTAATAGAAAGCAGTTAAAGGCCCTTGAATCAAATGATGGCTCGAAAGTTTCCGATGCAGGTGCAAAGAAAAACACAAAACCAATGGTAAGAAGTATTATTCCTCCCGGTGTTGATAGTGGAAAATTTGCAGCTTCAACAAATGTAGAGATTGCTGGTCAAATGGCCAAAGTTGATCAAAGTGTAACAGGTAAAAATAAAGTGGCCTTCAATGATTCAACAAAACAAGAAACTGTTGAAAAGAAAGGCTCCCTTAAAGATGGTGGTTACGTCGATACAAAGAATGCACTCTATATTCCTCCTCCGGAAAATGCTCCAATTGATCCAATGACTAATGAAGTAATTGTTCCCGTTCAATTAGGAAGTTTCGATAAGGCAACTGGTGATTATGTAAATGATTACTTTGAAGTTGATGAAGAAGGTAATTTCACGGCCAAAGTCGATGATAGCCTTGATGGACGTACACCAGCTTCAACAACTAACACAATGACAGATGTCACTGTAACAAATGTTTATGATGTAATGGATGAACAATTAGAAGATATCTATACAATACCTGCAGACAGTCCAGAACTAGCAGGAGCTACAGATGCAGATAGTTCTAAAATTATGGACGAAACAATAGCGGATCGTGATCAAGCCATCGAAGATTCCAAAACCACGACATCAGGTTCAAACCGCGCAGTTATAAGAATCATTCTTGATAAACAATAAATATCTGACTTATTGGCTGCAGTATCACCGACTGCAGTCAAATTCCCCCCTGTTCAAGCCCTCGTTTTCTAAGTAAAATTATTTTATAAATATTTAAAATTAGAACGAATTAAAGGGTATCCATTGAGAAAACTTATCTTACTACTTCTTTTGAGTAGTACTTGTTTTGCACAAGCTTTAGCACCAATATACAAAGAATTTGAAAATGCAAATTATGAAGAAGTCATTAATAAATTAAATACTAAGGAATATACTAATAGAAAAGATCAAACATACCTTGGGGTTCGCAGCTACCTACTAGGTGTTTCTCATGCAAGACTTCAAGAATTTTCAGAAGCTATCGTATTCTTTGAAGCTTCACTAAAGTACAATAATAAATCTCGTGAAATTTTCTATGAATTAGGTCAGGCCAACTATGCGATTAATTCTCTCGAGAAAGCAATTCAAAACTTTAAGCAATCAAGAAAGCTTAAGTATAAGATCGAACAATCAACATACTACTTAGGCTATATCTATCAATTAAAAGAAGATCACAAGAACGCAAAAGTATACTATTCACTACTTTTAAAAGATAAAGGTACTTCTGTTGAAATGAGACAGATAGCATACTTTCAAATTGCCCAAATGAATCTCGAACTTGCAAGATCAACTCCTAGAGTAGCTGAAATTGCCGGTAAGTATATTATCCCCGACCTTTACAAGGCCATTGATATTAATCCGAATAGCTCAACGGCAGATGATATTGAAAAGCGTATTAAAGAAATTAAAGCAGAGTTCTACCTCGAAGAAGATAAATTAGTAAACGGAGCCCCCCTTCCAAGTGAAAGACTTGAAATAAGTATTGATCAAAGAATTACTTATGATAATAATGTTACACTATCAGATGATCTTCCTAGTTCAACTGGAACTAATAAGGATTCATTTCTTTCCGCAACAAGATTTAATATAAGTAAGGCAAAAAACTTTAAAAGACGCTACACAGTCACGCCATCTCTTGAAATTTCTAAAACGAAATATTCTGATCGAGCAGATAGTGAAATCTACGCCAATGATCGCTACAATATTACACCTGAAATTGAAGTAGATTTTGCGTACAAGTATAAAAAGAAAGCTGCACGGCTTATGACAAAATATACTTACGACTATCAAGGTAAGGATGTTGAAGCAAAGAAAGACACACAATTTAATTTTAGATCGAATCAATTTTCACTAGGGACAGAGTTACCAATTTTTGAAACAGGTAATACAACCTTCACATTAAAATTACAGAATTATTCATACTATGCTGAAGATCTTAATCGCTCATCAAAGATTATCTCAATTGATCAAATTTTAAGAAAGACATACGGACTCTTTATTCTTCTCTACCAAGCAGACATCACACAATTTGATACTCAAGACAGTCTAAATACAACAACACATTTATTTAGACTCGATTATATTAGACCTGGAGTCTTTCCCAATACCACACTTAATATTGGTGCTTCACTATCTCTAATATCATATGAAGATGAAGCCGAAAGTGAATCACATGGATTAGAGAAATCACTCAACTTTAATACAAAGCTAACCCGTATTTTAAATCGCCACTTTTCTTTTGGTGTTGAATATTCATACTTAAATAATATTTCAGATATTGAAGAAAGTAATTATTCGGCCCACTCAACATCATTTGAGTTCTCATACTTTTATTAATTAGTAATAAGGTTATTTCGAAATGAAAAATATAATTAAATATATCGGCCTTACCATTATAATCTTATTCTCATGTGCAAGTGTATTCTTCTCACTTTATTCCCGAGAGTACACAGGACTGGCCAGAGAACTAACAACTTATGCTCCATTCTTTGAAAATCGTTTCTATGATTTTAGAATGATGCAAACTCTAAAAGAGAGAAAAGCTCATCCAAAGTTAATACTTGCTGATATCGACGATGAATCAATTAAAAAATTAAATTCATGGCCAATTCAAAGAAGTGATTGGGCACGAATGCTAAAAAACTTAAGACATTATGGAGCAAAAATAGTAGCCTTCGATGTTTTCTTCTCAGAGGAGGCAAAAACCTGTGATGGAGTTAACCCTGATGATGCTCTCACTGAAGCAATTGAGTACTTCCAAGAAGAACCAAATAATCGTGTGATCCTACCCTATAATTTAATTGTTAATAATACTGAGCACTTTCAAAAGCTACCAGAGGATTTATTAATTTTTGCTCTTACAACGAAAGTTGGTGGTGCCAATTATGAAATGAATACAACGGCCATCTCAAAATCAGTTTATCCGCTACAGAAGCTAATCGATGCTGAAACCTCATTAGGCTTCATTGAGGCCATTGCAGATAGTGACGGTGTGATTAGGCATTACAAGGCGCTAGGCTTTCCTTATGGTGAGCTACACGTTCCATCTTATGGCCTCTCGGCCTACATGCACTGGATTGGTGAGTTTGATGAATTAGACGATGAAGAAGAAATGGCAAAAATCTTTAAGACTGAAGTTGATCTCAGTACTGAAGGTGGTGTTCCAATATTAAAAACAAAGAAGGGTAATATTGAGCTCAACCTCAATGGTGAAACAAAGGTACGTTGGTCAGGCGAAATTGATGCCTATAAGCGAGTACCTATTTATGACATCATTGCAGGTGATCCAAATGATGCTGACTTAAAAGAAACTCTTGATGGTGCCCTTGTTTTTGTTGGTGCCACGGCCTACGGAGCTCACGACCTTAGAAACACACCTGTACATTCAATGCTCCCAGGAGTCATGGTTCATATGAACTTTGTACAAATGCTTATTGATGGTTATTACTTTAAAGCCTTTGAAGATACGGCCACTCTATCTTGGACACTTCTAGCAATTTCAGTGATCTTATTACTCCTTGTGCAAATAAAAGAAAACCCAATTTATGATCTCTTTGCTTTGGTGATCATCATTTCAGCTCTCTACTACGCCGATACTTACTACTTTGTAAAAGAAGGATATGAGACAAAATTATTTTGGTGCTTCTTTGCTCTTGTTATGAGTTATGCATGGAATACAATTGTAAATTTCTATATGGCCAATCAAGACAAGGCCTTTTTAAAAAGTGCCTTTGGTAACTATATTTCACCTGAGTTAATTGATGAAATGTATGAGTCAGGAGACGCACCAACTCTTGGTGGTACTTCTGGTATTCGAACGGCTTACTTTACAGATATTCAGGGTTTCTCAAGCTTCTCAGAGAAGTTATCAGCAACTCAACTAGTGGAGCTTCTGAATGAATATTTAACAGCAATGACAGATATTTTATTAGAAGAGAAAGGAACTCTTGATAAGTACGAGGGTGATGCTATTATTGCTTTCTTTGGTGCACCGATGGAACTTGAGGATCACGCGGCACGTGCATGTATGGTTGCTCACCGTATGCAGGAGACTCTCTTAGATCTGCGTGAGAAATGGGTTTCTGAAGGCGATAAGTGGCCTAAGATTGTTCACGATATGCGAATGAGAATTGGTATCAACTCAGGAGATATTGTGACAGGAAATATGGGTTCCGCTTCTCGTATGAATTATACGATGATGGGTGATTCCGTAAACTTAGCGGCACGTCTTGAAGAGTCGGCCAAGCAATACGGAATCTTCACTCAGGTTTCTAAAGAGACAGTTGAACTTGCAGGAAAAGAATTTCTTTGGCGTGAGCTTGATACCATCAAGGTTGTTGGGAAGTCGATTCCAGTAACAACATTTGATTTATTAGGACTTAAGGCGACGGCACCAGAATATTTAAAAGAGCTTTCGGTAAAATTTAAGAAGGCCATAGGTCTTTACAAAGATCAAAAATGGGACGCGGCCATTGCACTTTTTAAAGAGACACTAGAGCTTGAATATCAGCGCTTTCCAGATTTAAAGGGCGTTAAGACGAATCCAAGTGAGATCTATATTAAACGTTGTGAAGACTATAAGGAGCTTCCTCCTCCACCGGAGTGGGATGGAGTTTTTACATTAACGAGCAAATAAATAAGTAGGTTCCTGGATACTTTTCGGGATGCACTGAATTAAGATTCAAAATTGAAATATAATGAAAAAGGAAGCGATATCGCTTCCTTTTTTTATTTCAAATGTTAGTTCTTATTTATGCCAAGAAAACCAATAACTAGAACAAAACTCTATCCCTATCACGTCGTTGCTCGCTCCCATAACAAGAAGTGGTTTAAATTATCAATAGATGAAATGTGGGAAATTTACAGTGAAATCTTAAAAGATATTTGTCGAGAAGAAGGAGCAAAGGTTATTTCATTTGTTTTGATGAATAATCACTTTCATCTTATGCTTTGGACACCAAGAGAGAATATCGACAAAGTAATGTATTGGTTAATGAAGAGATCGACATTAGAAGTACAAAAAAGAACTGGAGATATTAATTCAATTTATGGCGGACGATACAAGTCAAGTTTACTTACAAAAGTCCAATATCAATATAACTGTTATAAATACATTCTTAGAAATCCTGTTGCAGCTGGTATATGTGAAAGAGTACAAGATTACCAATTCAGTACATTCCACTATACCTATTTTAATCGACATCTCTCATTTCAAGTTTTTGATCAGTCCCTACCAAATCTTTTTGGATCAACGAGAGCATTAGAGTCATGGCTAAATAGAGGCTATACAGATAAAGAGGCCCGCAGTATAAAAGCGGGCCTATCAAAAAATGAGTTTAATTATGCTAAATGTGATCGCTCAAGAAAATATATTATCCCTAGTGTAACACTAGGACCTTCTTACGCTAAGCATCCCGAAAAGTATCCAGGAACCTAGTAACCAAGAACTGATTGAGCAGCTTCAACTACTTTTTGAGTATTTGGAAGAATTGCTCTTTCTAGGATTCTGTTGAAACCAACAGGCGTAAAAGTTGATCCCATACGCTTAACAGGAGCATCTAAGAATTCAAAACCTTTATCGTTAATCATGGCAGCGATCTCACCACCGAATCCACCGAATACCTTATCTTCGTGAACAACAAGAGCACGATTTGTCTTCTTAATTGAAGCTAAGATTCCTTCTTCATCAAGAGGAGAAAGTGATCTTAGGTCAACGACTTCAACATTGTGTCCAAGTTTAGCTAACTCTTCAGCAGCCTCTAGGCAGTGGTGTACAGTGTTTCCGTAAGTGATAATTGAAAGATCAGTCCCTTCACGTCTAACACGACATTTTCCAAATGGAACTTCGAAGTCCTCTGGAATAACAGTCATTGCTTGTTTAGCATTATAAAGTGCCTTTGGCTCAAGATATAGAGTTGGCCCCTCACTTCTCATTGCAGTTCTTAAAAGACCAGCAGCATCGTCAGCAAACGCAGGAGTTACAATTCTAACACCAGGGATACCTGCAAGGTTTCCTTCAAGGTTTTGTGAGTGGTATAGGCCACCACCGATATAACCACCAGAAGCAAGTCTGATTAGGATATTTGGAGCAAAGGCTCCATTTGATCTCCAGTAGTCGTGAGAACACTCAATATATTGCTCCATTGCAGGCCAGAAGTAATCTGCGAATTCTGCACCTTCAACAACAACGCGAATATCTTTGCTATAACGAGAGAAACCATTAGCTGTTCCAAGAATAAAATCTTCAGCGATTGGACCATTAAATACTCTGTCCTTTCCGAATTCTTGTTGCATTCCTTTTGAAACATTGAAGATACCACCCTTGTCTTTGTTGGCCATATCTTGTCCCCAAATAAATGTATTTGGGTTATGTCTGAACTCTCTTTTAAGTTGTCCATTAATCGCATCAATAAACTTAACTTCTTCACCTGATTCATTATGTGTTCCATCAACAAACTTAGTCGGCTTGTGTGGCTCAGGGATAACAAAGTCATAAATTGACTCTGGAGTTGGGTTTGGTGCTTTCATTGCTTTTGTATGAGCTTCAAGCATTTCTTTCTTTGCTTGCGCATCGATTTCATCAAGCTCAGATTCTGTAAAAACTTTCTTAGCGATTAGCTCTTTTCTAAAAGCTACTAATGGATCTTGAGCTGCCGCCTCTGCTCTTTCTTCTTCAGAACGGTAAAGTTCGTGCTTATCAGAGTTAGAGTGAGAGTGAATACGAACACAACGAGCGTGAACAATTACTGGCTCTTGTTGAGTTACAGCGATCTCTCTAGCTGTTGCCATTGCATTCATTGAATCAAAAATATCTTTTCCGTCACAGTGAATAATATGAAGGTTTAAAAATCCAGAGAAGTTATCTGCAACATATTCGTTAGCTGTTTGGTCAGCTTTTGGTACAGAGATCCCGTAACCATTATCTTGGAAAACGAAAACAACAGGAAGCTTCTCACGAGATGCTCCATTGATCGCTTCATAACAATAACCTTCAGATACTGAAGACTCTCCTTGAGAAGAGTAAACAACACCATCGTGCTTATAACGATTAAATGCTCTTGCTGTTCCTACTGCGTGTAACGTGTGGTTACCTGTACAACTTGATACGTTATGAATATTCCACTCAGGCTTTGCAAAGTGGTTAGACATGTGACGTCCACCAGAAGCAAGGTCAGTTCCTTTTGAAATACCATTAAGAATAATTTCTTCAGCTGTTAATCCTGCTGAAAAAGCAGTTAGCATATCTCTGTAATATGGATAAAGGTGATCTTTTCCTAATTCAAAAGTTTGTCCGATAGCTAATTGAATACCATCGTGACCAGCGTATGGAGCGTGGTAAGACCAACCAATCGCTTGTTTAAGATAATTTGGTGCTCGATTATCAAGCATACGACCTAGAGATAGTAATTCATACCACTGCTTAAGAGTCGCTTTATCTGTATTCTTCCAAGTAAATTTGTTCTTAGGCTTCAAAACCGTTGCCATTATAAACCTCGTATTTTCATTGAGTTATCTATTTTTAGTGAGTCGGAATTTAACCACAATTTACTTACATTGAAAAGTAATACCGGAGCTATTTACACACAGCATAAACATCTGAAATTACTGACAAAATCTCTTGAAACCATTAGTGCATGCATAGTGAAAATACTCCTTAGATAGTGCGTTATTTTCACCTTTCATTATAAGCCCGAGCTCGCCACAAGCTTCCATATTACCACCTTGTCCTTTTCGACAGGCCTTATTTAATAGGCGCTTTTGCTCTTCTTTAGGTAGTTGCTTCTTTTGAATCTGATAGAATTCAAAGCAAGATTCTGCATCATCTAAACGACACAGACGAGAAGTAAATTCGTGTTGTAAATAGGTTCTCTTGTCATGAAGGGCAAGCTTTCGCCCTCTTTGACAGGCCTGTCGTTGACGTTCCAAGGGAAAATCGTCACGAAAACATACGATCTTGGCATCTAGCCGCATCTTATCAAAGTCGATCTTTTGTTTGCGTTTATGAAGTATCTCCATGATGGGATCAATGAAAATTGCGGCCATCCCAACGATGATTGTTAGGAAGAGCCAACCAGGAATTGCGTCCCAATACTTCTTTATCATTACATATCACTACATTTTAAATCAACGAATTCAAACTTCGTGACATCAACTAATCCCATATCAGTTATTTTAAGTGTTGGAATAACTGGAAGAGCAAGAAAGGCCATTTGAATAAATGGTTCATTTACGGCCACTTCAATATCTTTGCATGCTTTCTTTAGCGCGATAATACCATCATTAATTGTTTCGGCCGACTCTAAACTTAAAAGTCCTGCAATAGGAAGAGCTAGAGAAGCTGTTACTCTCCCCTTATCAACAACACAGAAACCGCCAGCATTTTCAATAATCTCATTGGCTGCTGTTGCAATATCTTGTGGAGACTTACCGATGACAACAATATTATGTGAGTCGTGGGCAACACTTGAGGCAATCGCACCACGTGTAAGCCCCATACCACGAACTAGACCCAGTGAAGGTTTCCTCCCCTGCCCATATCTTTCAATTACTGTAATAAAAGAGATATCGTCCTTTTCAAATTCTTCACCATCAAATTTTACCTTTAAGTGATTTGTGATGATTTCATCTTTAACGATTTCCATCACATTATAAGTTCCTGGAGTTAAATCATAATTAAAATCAGTCGGTGCGAGGAAGTTTCTTTTAATAGTATTTTCTTTTGGTGGTTGTGATTGCTCTAATTTATCACCGACTTTAGAAGGTAGATCAAGCTCGCTTACAAGCTGACCTTTTTTGAAAACTTCTTTTACGTCAACGTCTTCAAGCTTTCCAACAAGAACAATATCAGCTTGTTTCCCTGGAGCAATTAGTCCTAATTTCTTAAGGCCAAAGTGTTTGGCTGCAGAGAAACTAGAAAGTCTGTAAGCAACATGGACAGGTGTTCCAAGTTCTTTAATCATCTTCTTAACCATATAATTGATATGGCCTTCATTGAAAATTTCATATGGGTTTCGATCATCAGTACATAGAAGACACTGACAAGAATTAAAATCATTAACAACAGGGATAAGAGTCTTTAAATTCTTTGCAACAGAACCTTCACGAATAATAAGTCCCATTCCCTTTTGTAGCTTTTCTTTTGCTTCATCAGCAAAAATCGTCTCATGACAATTTTGAATCCCTGCTGCGATATAAGCATTAAGTTCTTTTCCTCGAAGCATTGGCGAATGGCCATCAAGATTTAATTCTGAGAACTCCTCTACTTTTTCAAGAACACTATCATCACCATTAATCACACCAGGGAAATTCATCATTTCAGCAAGGCCCAGAACACGAGGATGTTCTTTGTATTTCTTCATATCGATAATATCGAATTGCCCACCATTTGTTTCAAAGCCCGGAAGAGCAGGTATACAAGAGCTTACTTGAACAAAGAGATTTTGATTCATCAGTTCACTACACCTTAGAAACCAAGAAAACCCACGATCTCCCATCACATTTGTGATCTCATGCGGGTCACAAATGGCCGTCGTCGTACCAAGCGGCAGTGTTAAGCGTTCAAATTCAAAGGGGTGCATCATTGAAGATTCGACATGTAAGTGCCCATCGATGAAGCCCGGAACAGCTGTTGCTCCTTTAGCATCATAAACACGCTTTGCAGGTTGATCGTCATATTCCTTACCAATTCCCGCAATCGTCTTGCCACTGATAGCGATCGCACTTTCAGTTACTTCCCCATTAACCAGGTCTAGAATCTTTACATTCTTAATAAGTAAATCGATCTCACCTTCGCCGCGGGCAGTCTTTAAGACCTCTCTGAGCTCTTGTGGTGATAATTTTTGTGTTTCCTTATTTGCAAGTGACATCTTTGACCTCTATAATGTTTCTGAACTCAAATACTATAACTAAAAGGAGCACTGGATGCCAATAGCTACTTACGAACAATACTGCGATATGTTAGATAGCGCAAAAAAAGGCGGATACGCATATCCGGCCATTAATGTCACTTCAACTTCAACAGCAAATGCTGCGATAAAAGCTTTTGCAGATATGAAGTCAGATGGAATCATCCAAGTTTCAACTGGTGGTGGATCATTTGCTTCAGGCCAAGGGCTTAAAGATGAAGTGATCGGTGCTATCTCACTTGCTCAACACGTTCACCTTGTTGCAGCAAAGTATGATGTCCTTATCGCCCTTCACACTGACCACTGTCATCCTGAAAAAGTTGATAGCTTCCTAATTCCTCTTATTGAAGAAACAGAAAAGAGAAGAGCTTCAGGTCAGCCAAATCTTTTTCACTCACATATGTTTGATGGATCAGTTCTTCCAACAAAAGAAAATATCGAAATGAGTAAGAAGCTTTTAGAGAGATGTGCTAAGAGTGAAATCATTCTTGAAATTGAAACAGGTGTTGTTGGTGGAGAAGAAGATGGTGTTAATAATGAAGATGCACCAGCTGATAAATTATACACAACTCCAGAAGAGATGGTTGAAGTAACAAAGGCTCTTCGCCCACTTGGTAAATTTATGTACGCTGCAACTTTTGGTAACGTTCACGGCGTTTATAAGCCAGGAAACGTTAAGCTTCGTCCTCAAGTTCTAAAAGATGGCCAAGCGGCCGTTGTTAAAGAGCTAGGAGCTGATGCTGAAAACTGGTTAGTATTCCACGGTGGTTCAGGAAGTGAGCTTTCAGAAATTCACGAGACACTTGGCTACGGTGTTGTCAAAATGAACATTGATACTGATACTCAATATGCTTACTCTCGCCCGGTAGTCGATCATATGTTTAAGCACTACGATGAGATGCTTAAGATCGAAGGAGAAGTTGGAAACAAGAAGCAATATGATCCACGTACTTGGATGAAGAAGGGTGAAAACGCCATGACTGAACGTATTGCCCAGGCCTGTCGTGATCTAAAGTCAGACGGTAAATCAATTAATCTCTAAATACCTAATTAAAAAGTAGGTGCTGCTCAAGAAGTGGCACTTACTCATATTTCTCTCATAATTATTGAACATTTCACTCCTATACTTGAACAATGAAAGTTTTAATTACTGGCGGTTCAGGCTTTATCGGTTCTCACTTAACAGATACTCTCCTCGATCACGGTTACGAAGAGGTGCGTATTCTCACGCGCTCTCTTGCCAAGAAAACAAGTACTCCGAGACTTAAGTATTATAAGTGGAATATTGAAGAAGGGCGCATGGATATGGCCGCACTAATGGGATGTGATGCAATCATTAATCTGGCCGGAGAAAGTATCTCAGACGGCCGCTGGAGTGAAGAGAAGAAGGAAAAAATTTATAACTCCCGAATTAAGGCGACCAAACTCATATTCGAAAAATTAAAAATTCTCAAGCAGCGTGGCCTTCCCCTACCAAAGAAGTTTATCAGTACATCGGCCATTGGTATTTATGGAGACCGCGGCAGTAAGGAGCTCACAGTAGAGAGTCGAACTGGTCAAGACTTTCTCTCAAAAGTTTGCCGTGACTGGGAGAATGAGGCCATAAAAGTTGAAACGCTAGGAGTTGATGTAAAAATTATAAGAGTTGGTATCGTGCTCTCAAGCGACGGTGGCGCTCTCGCTAAAATGCTTCCCGCCTTTAACTTAGGAGTGGCAGGTCGAATTGGCGATGGCAGCCAATACATGAGTTGGATTCATATCAAAGACCTTTGCGATCTCTACCGATTCTTAATTGAACACGATACAGAAAAAACCATCATTAATGGTGTTGCCCCTAACCCTACCCAAAACGCAGACTTTACACAAACCTTAGGAGAAGTTCTTCATCGCCCGACTTTTATTCCACTTCCTAAAATTGCGGCAAAGGCCATCTTTGGCGAAATGTCTCAAATACTCTTAGCTAGTCAGAAGGTCTCTTGTGAAGACAATAAAGTCTGTGGATTTGAATACTCTTTCAACTATCTTGAGGCCGCCTTAAGGGACACTTTAAGAAATCGTTACTAAATTACTTGCTGGCTATCTTTCTTATAAGAAAAGAGAGATAATTCAGCTATGGAAGATTTCACTCTACTTCAAGCGGCCACTATTTTTTGTTTAATTACTTTTGCAGGATTTATCGACTCCATGGCCGGCGGTGGCGGACTCATCACGATTCCAACATATATTGCAACCGGTGTTCCAGCTCACCTACTGCTAGGTACAAATAAATGTGTATCTTGTATCTCAAAATCTCTTTCTATTTTTCGTTATGTAAAAAGAGGTAAAATTGATTTTAAATTTATCGTTGCACCAACGATTGCGGCCTTTAGTGCATCACTGATAGGTGCCCAATTAAGCTCAGTTCTTGATTCAAAACATATGGTCTATATCTTAATCTTCGTCATTCCAATTATCTTTTTAATGAATCATTTAAAGAAGAAGAAAGAAGGGCTGGATTTAACAAAGCTTGAGAATATGCAAGTTCTCTTTCGTTCAGTTCTTATTGGACTTGTCATTGGTGGTTATGATGGCTTCTTTGGCCCAGGGACAGGAACATTTTTAATTATCTCAATGATGTTCTTCTTACACTTTGATATTCTCGAAGCATCACCTCATGCAGCGTTTATGAATTATACGAGTAATCTTGCGGCATTCATCACATTCTTAATTAAGGGTGCAATTCTTTGGAAGGTTGTGGCCATTGCACTGCCGGCCGGTCTTTTGGGGAATTATCTTGGTTCAAACCAAGTCATCAAGGGAAATAAGGCCACTGTCACGACAGCTTTTAATGCCGTTCTAGTGGGCCTTCTTATTAAATCAGTTTATGATATTAGCGTAATGTAGGACACTCTTCTCTTTTAAGCTTGAAAGTAAAAGAGCGATTGAAGCGTCTAATCTCTGAAATGAATTCAGCACGTCCTGTATAAACTTCACCAACTCTTTTCACTTCTAAGCTTACTTTGTGATCAACTTTCTTATATTGGTAAGAACGAGAATTTAGCATGTAAATATCTTCATCCATCACATAGCTTAGGCTATCTTCACCGTAAGTAAACTCTCCCATATTTTGAAAAATAATAAGAGGAGAATACGAGTAGTAACCATCTTCGTCATAGCCAGTATAGAAAGTAAAAACATTTATCGGTTCATACTCATTCGTTTCAAGATTGCGATAAGTTTCAGAGCGGCTAAAGTCTTCATACAGACTTAAATTGCGCTCATAATCAGGACCGACTGTTACAGTCCTTCCATTGTGCTCAAGGGTTTTAAAACATCCAAATAGCTCATCAGGAGTGATGGCGTAGATATTTGTCATCAGTAGAAAACTAAGTAGTAATTTGATCATATTCATCTTCCTTTATTAAATTAGTAATATTTTAAGTATGGATAATATTATGAGCAAACAACTTATCCTTACACTTGTTAAATAGCCTTTAAGAATTAATTGACTAACTTCATCCACAATATTCCATTAAGATTAAAGAATGAAGATTATCATCATCTGTACCCTATTCTTCATTGGCTTATTGTCATGTCAGAATGATTCCACAAGTCTTGAGTTTCTTCGCTCACCAGACTCAACACAAGTTGAACCCGATATGGACAGTACAACTGAAGTTGGAAGTGATAATTCCACTTCAAGTAATTCACAAAAAGAGATTTCTCTAACTTCGACAAGATTGTACAATCCCGACTTTATCGCTAGTGACTCCTATAAGGTAGAAGAACAAGAGACATTCTTCGTTCCTACTAGTGTGATAATTAATAATGGCAATGCTGCTCAAGGTTGGCTAGTACTTGATCTCGATGAAATTAGACTTTGCTACAAAGGAGCAGCAAAGAAAATCAATATAACTTCAACTGAGTTTGTTCTTAAGCATTCAGCACAAGATGTACACACTTCCTGTAGTGCTATTGACGGGATAAAACTAAATCCTGAAATAGAGTATGAACTATTTAGAGACGATGTGATTATACTTCGACTAGAAGGTGGTGGCTGCGCAGCACGCTGCAAGACAACAGAGGTCACTCTGACCTTAACAAGATAATTTATTAAGCAAGTATTAAAGAGTCTTTAATGCTTAATGATAAAGTCTTCTTTTGGGAATCGAAACTGCGGTCCGTAGACACCATTTTCAGCTCTCTTTCCAACACCAAGAATCATTGTCACATGATCCTTGCAACCAAGGCCAAGAAGCTTCTTTACTCGGCGGGCATCAAAGCCTTCCATTGGAAGAGAGTCATAGCCCTGAGCGCGAACTGAAAGCATAATATTTTCACAAGCAAGAGCAGTGGTCTTATGGGCCCAAGTCTTTAACTGACTTGGAAACATTGGCTCACGAAAAATCACTTGAAAGAGACCTAGAATATTAAAGAAGGCCCACTTAAAAGGAGACAAAATACCTAATGGTCCCATCATCCCATAGGCCATTGGTGTGATCTTGGTGTAGTAAGATTTAACAGCAGCTGGAACTTCAATACCATCTTTCTTAGAAGCCTCTTCAAGAGAAGCGATCATACGTTTAGAATTCGTACGCCAAGTTCCAGTCTTAGCAACACAAACAATCAAGTGCTTTGCTGTCTTGGCTCCATTTTGCCCAAAACAAAGCTTAGCAAGCTTACTTCTAATATCATCAGACTTCACCCAGTGAAATTCCCATGGTTGAAGGTTTGATGAGTTTGGAGCAAGCAGGCCATGTTCAAGTGCTTTTTGAATGATGTGATCTGGAACATCTTCTTCACCAAAGACGCGAACACTACGACGTGAATGAATTACTTTTTCAAATTCTTCAAGATTAATTTCTGGAGCTACCTCTGTATAATTAAGCTCTAATTTACTTGTAAAAATATCATCACTCACGTCAGTATCCTTTATTAAGAATTAAGTGTTTTTGTTAGTTTCTCGTAAACATTCTTCGATGTCTTCTCATCAGCAACAATCGCCTCTAGTTCTGCTTTTGCAATGGCCTTCAGATCAGCAGGCATTTTACGATAATCGTTAAATGCACCAGCAAGTCTTGAAGCGGATTGAGGGTTGATAGCATCAACTTCTTTCATCATTTTTGCAATGAACTTAAGTCCACGTCCACTCTTGTGGTTAAACTGAACTTTATTGCGTGCAAAGGTACCAATAAGAGCTGAAACTAAATTTGGTACATTCATATCAAAGACTTCATCTTTCATTAATTCTTGAACGAGATCAAAAGTTGAGTCGGCACAATTTGATGCCTGAACACTTAGCCACTTTTGCATAACAAGAGTTTGATCTTTAAAGCGTGCGTAAAATTCTTTTAGTGATTCATCTGCACCAGGTAGAGCTTCATGAACCATTGATGAAAGAGAATTCATCATATCAGTCATATTCGTTGCACCTTTAAAAGCTTCACGAGCAAGATCTTTATGAGAATCAAGAGTTGAAAGACATGATAGAGCAAATCCTCTAAGTCTTCTCTCCCCCATTGCTTTTGCATCAACTTTAAATTCACGCTCAGTGCTTAGTTCATTATAAATTGCACTAAGTTCTTGCTCATATGTACTTGCAAGAAGTTTGAATAGTTTCTCCTGTGCTTCATGAATTGCACTATAATCTGGAATTCCAATAGTCGCTGCAATATCAGTCTTTGATGGAAGCCCTAGGCAGACGGCCTTGAATTCCTCATCGATATTCTTATCATTTAAGATTGCTCCCCATGCTTTAACGAAAACTTCATCAATCTGATAATTCTTATCATTTAATAGTGCATGGATATTTTTAAGAGCAAGAGCTTGCCCTGCTTCATAACGATTAAAATCATCATTATCATTTGCCATTAAGAAGACGAAATCCTCATCAGTCAGATCAGATCTAAGAACAACTGGTGCGCTGAAGTTTCGATTAAGAGAAGCAACTGGCCTTTCTTGAATATTTTCAAAAACAAATACTTCTGAATCAGCTTTAATATGAACTAAGCCACGGGCAAGATCTTTTTGATCTTGGCGATTCTTAAGTGAAAGCTTCATATCAGCACCTTTACTATCAAGAAGCCCTAATAGAAATGGCATGTGAAATGGTTCTTTTGTCGGCTGCCCAGGTGTCGCTGGAGTCGACTGATTGATCTCAAGTGTAAATTCTTTTGCACTCTCATCATAAGAAGTTGTTACATCGAGAACTGGTGTTCCTGATTGATCATACCATCTTCTAAATTGAGAGAAGTCATAATTATCATTGGCCACACTCATGGCATGCGTAAAGTCTGCCGTTGTAACAGCTTGTCCGTCGTAGAGTTCAAAGTATTTATCCATCCCTCTTTGGAAACCTTCCTCTCCTAATAGAGTGTGATACATACGAATAACTTCCGCACCTTTTTCATATACCGTCATTGTGTAGAAGTTGTTCATTTCAATATATGACTTTGGTTGAATTGGGTGAGACTGAGGCCCTGCATCTTCAGGGAATTGAGCTGCCTTTAGATTGATTACATCGTTAATACGACAAACTGATCTTGAATTTAAATCAGCTGAGAATTCTTGATCTCTAAAAACTGTCAGACCTTCTTTAAGAGTAAGTTGGAACCAATCACGACAAGTAACACGATTACCTGTCCAGTTGTGGAAGTACTCGTGACCGACAACGGCCTCAATTCCAAAAAAGTTACGGTCTTCTGCTGTCTCTTTTGAAGCAAGTACATAAGCTGAGTTAAAGATATTTAGACCTTTATTCTCCATTGCTCCCATATTGAATGAGTCAACGGCAACGATCATATAAATATCGAGATCGTATTCAAGTCTAAATCTATCTTCATCCCACTTCATTGACTTCTTAAGTGACTCCATGGCGTGGTGAGACTTATCTTCATTTCCTTTATCAACAAAGACTTGAAGCTTTACATCGCGACCAGATTTTGTCGTGAAAGTATCTTCAATAACGGCGAGATCCCCTGCCACAAGAGCATAGAGATAAGCCGGTTTTGCAAATGGATCATTCCATATTGCGAAATGTTTACCGTCTTCTAAATCACCTTGTTCAATTAAATTTCCGTTTGAAAGAAGAAAAGGATAATCTTTCTTATCAGCGATAATTTTCGTCGTAAAAATACTTAAGTTATCTGGACGATCAATGAAGTATGTAATTCTTCTAAATCCTTCTGGTTCATTTTGAGAACAAAACATTCCACCTGATTTATACAAACCATCAAGAGCAGTATTTCCCTTTGGATTAATTTCATTATGAATTTCTAAAGTGAATTTATCTGTTGGTAAGTTTTCAAGAGTTAGAATATCATCTGCCTCTTTATAATTTTTGAAATCTTCTCCGTTTACTTTTACGGACTTTAAAATTAATTCTTCACCATTGAGCTCGAGAACTTGTCCTGATACAGGAGTAATTTCCATCTTAGAGAAAACCTGAGTTTGGGTATCATCTAAGTGAAATTCGAGACTAACTGTTTCAATCTTATGTGTTGGTGCTTTGTAATCGGCTAAATACTTGACCACTGGAGTTGCATTTTTCATCTATACCTCGTTTTTTTCTATCATTTTGGGCCTTTATCTGTAGAATTTGCCACAATTTGAACTGAATGGAAACTTTGATTAAAATATATTTAATATTAATAACTTGAAGCATTATTTAAATAATTTAAAGTGAGAAAAGAAATGGATGCGAACAAGAAGTTTTACTTCTCTGAGATTCCTAAAGACGAAAGACTTAGCTTTTTAAAAAGGGCCGTAACAGACGGCTTAAGTGTTGAAATCTGGTGTAAAGGTCAAGACAAAGATAAAGTAGAAAGGTTTAAAGTTAAGTCGCTAAATGAAGAGAATCTTGAATTAACTCTTGACCATGACGCAAGTATTATTGCGAAGCTTGCTGGTTCAAAACACAAAGAAAAAGAAGTACTCATCAAGATTACTTTTAAATCAGTGATACTCTTTTCAAGTTCATACTTAGCTTTTAATGCTTCAGAAGATCTCTATAAGATGAAAGTCGATCGACCTGTTTATAAGAGTCAACAAAGATCAAATTATAGACTTCATGCTAATGCCTTCATCCCTATCCAGATAAAAATAGAAGAAGACGTCTTTGACTGCAATGATATTTCGGCCGGGGGAACTAGCTTTAACTGTCCTGCAGACTTTGTTGAAAAATTTAAGAAAGAAGCGATTTTTGCAGATGCAACAGTTCGTCTTGCATCAAAGAGGTTTCAAGTTCCTCAAGTTAAAATCGTGGCATCATGGCCTATCGATAATAACGAGGAAACACCGATTGGAATTGGTGTCGCTTTTCAAAATATGGACAAAGATATTGAGGAAGATCTCGTTCTCTCAATCAATTCAGAAGCTCGAGGTGAAGAGCTTAGAAAACAGGCTGCGATGAAGAAAGGCACTTAGAGTCTTTCTTCGTCTTAAGTTTCCACTCTTTAAATTCTCGATCTAAAATTTCTTGTTTGAGGGTCTCTTCAAATACTATGCGATTTTCTTTTGTTAAATGGCCTTTAAATGCAAGAATTGTCTTTTCACTTGGGCAACCAATTCGCATTGAAAGAATGAATGCACTGATGGCCTCTTGCTTATTAGTATCTAAGAACAATTTATAATACTTATCATGCCAACCTGTTTGATAACGGGCCAAGTAAACAGCAACACCATCAAGATTTTGATCAATCTTGTGAAAATTCTTAGCAATGAAAGTCTTTATCCCTTGATGATTTGGAATTGAACTAATAAGAGGCCCTAGATCCTCATATCTGATGATTTCTCCATCAATGATGAAAAGATACTTGTCTAGATAGGACGATTTCTTAAACCAAGGAAGCGGCAGTTTAATGGCCATAAGATAGAAGTACTTTTGAGACTTCTTTGAACCATGGATTTTTGTCTCAAGCTTTGACTTATTATTTTGAAAGTACTCATGACAATTGAAGTGATGGCAGTGAGCAAGTCCATGCATAAAATATTCAAATTGTTTCCCACTTATTCTCAGTGCGTCATTTGTAATAATTTCACAGCCGCCAACCGCTATTAATTGGCCACAAATATAATAGAACTCGTCGCCGTATTTTTGCTGGAATTTCTTCGGCTTTTTATCAATGAGATTTTTAAGATCTTTTCGAAAAGAAAGGGGGCCATTGAGGGAGCTTAAAAGATCATCTTTTTCGCATAAATTCTTTAAATCACATGGAGATTTCCAGTCCACAACTTCAGACTCCATGACTTTTTCGATAGGGCCTTCACTTGATTGGCAGCTAAGTAAACTAAGTAGCACAACCAGTAGAATACTGGTCGATTTAAAGTTAAGAAATTTTGATCGATCTTCTGTCACAATGCGTATATCTTTCATTGACTTGTCAATGCTAAGTGGCTAAATTCCTCGTTAGTCCTTTTATTATTAATACAATTCAAATGAGATGTGAATTATGTCGCTAAAATTTTCTGCTGCCGCCGAGCGTTTAATGGATAAAGCAAAAATGCTTAAATCTAAAGACCTATACCCTTTCTTTCGCCAGATTGGAGATTCAGAAGGAACAGTAGTAAAAATTGATGGCCGAGATCAGATCATGATTGGTTCTAATAACTACTTAGGACTTACTCACCACCCACATGTCAAAGAAGCGGCTATTAAGGCCATTGAAAAATACGGTACAGGTTGTACTGGTTCACGCTTTCTAAACGGTAACCTGACAATTCACGAAGAGCTTGAAGAAAAGCTTGCGCGCTACCTTGGACATGAAAAGGCCCTCATCTTTTCAACTGGTATGCAGACAAACCTAGGTGCTCTTTCGGCCATTTGTGGCCCAAGAGATTGTATGCTCTTTGACTCAGAAAACCACGCTTCAATTATCGATGCTTCTCGCCTAGCAATGGGTACAACATTTAAGTATCGCCACAACGATATGGAATCTCTTGAAGAGCAACTTGAAGCTAATATTAGCCGCTTTCAAAAGGTTATCATCGTCGCAGATGGTGTTTTCTCAATGACTGGAGATATTGCCAATCTTCCAGAGATGACAAGATTAGCAGAAAAATATGGAGCCTATATCTACGTTGACGACGCTCATGGTATCGGTGTGATGGGAGAAAAAGGCGCAGGAACAATGAATCACTTTGGTCTAACGGACAAAGTTCATTTAAATATGGGAACTTTCTCAAAGTCTTTTGCTTCAATCGGTGGAGTTTTATCTGGTGATGAAGAGACTATTGATTATGTAAAGCACTTAGCAAGATCTTTTATGTTCTCTGCTTCAATGGCACCATCAGCTGTGGCAACAGTATCTGCATGTCTTGATGTTATTCAAGAAGACGACACGCTACACGCTAAATTATGGGACAATGTTGAATTTATGAGAAAGGGATTCCAAGAAATTGGTTTCTATACATATAATTCTCAGACACCGATCATTCCAATCTTTATTGGAGATGATGTGAAGTCTGTTCTTATTACAAAATTTCTAAGTGAAAACGGAGTTTTTGCTACTCCAGTACTACCTCCAGCAGTTCCAAAAGGTGAGGCCCTTATTCGTACAAGCTATATGGCAACTCATAATAAGAGCGAATTAAGCAAAGTCCTTGAAGTATTTGCAAAGGCGAAGAAGGAATTTGATATCCCTTCGACAATTGTTCACTAGGAGCCTAGAAGAAAGGAAAGTTTATGGCCATTTATATCGAAAAAGTTGATGTTTTAAATGATAAGAAGGCCCGAAAGAGATTTATCGATATTCAATTTAATATCTATAAAAACGATCAAAGCTGGGTTCCTCAGCTTCGTATGGAATTAAACAAACTTTTTAATAATAAACACCCTTTCTATCAAACAGCAGATTGTGCTTTCTACATTGCCATTAAAGATGGAAAAGATGTTGGACGTATTACGGCCATTAATAATCGAAACTATAATAAATTCCATAAAACTCAAGAAGGCCATTGGGGCTTCTTTGAAGCGATTGATGATAAAGAAGTTTTTAAAACTCTCTTTAATGCTGCAACTGAGTGGTGTAAGTCACTTGGAATGACTAAATTTGTGGGCCCTTTTAATCCTTCGACAAATTACGAATGTGGAACTCTTATCAAAGGACATGGAGAAATACCTGTTCTTATGATGATCTATAACTATGAATACTATCAGCAATATATTGAAGAACTAGGCTTTGCAAAGGCCATGGACCTTCTTGCTTACCATATGGAAACAAAGCAAGATCTTCCTGAAGTTATCACTAAGATTGCGGCCCGTGCAGAAAAAAAGCAGGCCATTTCTTATCGTACAGTTTCAAAGAAGAACTGGGAGAGAGAAATTAAGCTCATGTATGATATCTACAATGATGCATGGGAAGAAAACTGGGGCTTTGTCCCAATGACTAAAGATGAATTCTACGCCATGGCAGCAGATTTAAAAACAGTCGCTGATGAAAGGCTTATTCTCTTTGCTCTAGTGGATGGAGTTGAAGCAGGCTTTATTGTTGCTCTACCAGACTTCAATCAAGTTCTTCATAAAATCCCAAATGGACGTCTATTCCCGACGGGAATTTTTAAAGTCCTTGCTCACCAGTCAAAGATCAATACAGTTCGTGTCATCACAATGGGTGTTAAGAAGAAGTATCGCCTCTTTGGGCTTGAATCAATTCTCTACTACCGTTGCCAGAGTAATATTAGAAAATATCCAAAATATAAGAATATAGAAATGAGTTGGATTCTAGAAGATAATTTAAATATGAATAAACCACTTATTCGAATGAATGCAACTCCTTATCGTAAGTATCGTATTTTTCAAAAAGAGATCTAATGAAAGTATTAGTAACTGGTGCAACAGGTTTTGTCGGCTCACACCTTTGTGACAAATTACATTCGCAAGGACACGAGGTTTACTCCCTTGTACGCAGTGAGGCCAAAGCACAAAAACTAAACCTTCCAGGTGAGTATATTCAGGGAGACCTCAGTGATGCATCAATTAAAAGGTGGATTAAGGATCTACCAAGTGATCTTAATTGTGTTATCCACACTGCCGGTATTGTATCAGCTAAGCACTCAGTGACTTTTGCTAAAACAAATCAAATTGCCACTCAAGATCTAATCAATCACTTAAAAACTAAGTATGAATCAAAATTACACTTTGTTCTTATCTCTTCTCAAGCCGCTGCCGGACCTTCGGCCACAGCATGTGATGAGACGATTGAAAGTAATCCTGTCTCGGCCTACGGCTTCTCGAAACTTGCAGCAGAGCAGGCCCTTCAAGAGCTTGCACCAGAGTCTTGGGACACCTCAATCATCAGACCTCCAATGGTTATCGGTCCTCGTGATACGGCCGTCTTAGACGTATTTAAAATGGTAAAGGGCCGTATTGTTACAGCTCCTGGAATTAAGGCCAAGAACAAGCGCTACAGTGTTGTTAATGTATATGATTTAGTTGATGCTATTATTCTTTGTGCTAACCAAAGTAATGTCAGAAATGAAATTTACTTTGTTAACTCAATTGAGGAAGTTACCTTTGAGCAATTAATTAATCAGATTTCAAAGAGCTTAGGAGTTAAGAAAGTTATCTTTTTAGGAATTCCTATTTTCATTCTAAGAATCATTGCTGGAATCCTCTACACAATGCCGATTCACTTACCTCTTACAGGAGATAAGGTTAACGAGTTAGAGCAAGACTCTTGGCTTTGTCATAGTGGAAAAATCCAAGCATTAGGATTTATTCCAAACCACAATCTAGAATCAACAATTGAGATGACAGCAAAAGATTATCAAGAGCGTAACTGGCTCTAATAACCTTCTTCTTTTTCTCCTGTTACAGTTCGAAAGACATAGTCCCATAATGGAGAGCTTACGCCGTACTTTGCCTTCTCATGGCGAAAGTGATGTTGAAGGTGAAACTTCTTAAGGTAGCGCCCCACTTTGCCTGTCATTTTAAAATGGTGTGTTCCATAATGAATATAATCATAGCAAAGATAGCCGACGATAAAGAAGGCCATGAAGCCTGTCATAAAATTTTCAGGAATAAAGAGAGCAAAGAATCCCCAAATTAAGGCCATTATTAAAATAGCTGGAACAGGTGGCATAACAAGTCTCGTCGGATCATTAGGATCATCGTGATGAAGGCCATGAAACAAGAAAACAAATCTTTCAGTTAAAGGTCCAATTGGTTTTAAGTGAAAAACAAAGCGGTGTAGAACATACTCAGTTAGTGTCCAAATAATGATTCCACTAACAGCGCAAACGATAAGTTTTGAGTGAGAGTAAGAATATTCGGTATATGAAATGTAAATTAGATAAATAACAAATGGCGCCCAAAGAACTAGTGGAACGATAGGATGAACGTGAGTCGTTGCCTCTAAAATTGGGTTCTTAAATATTCTAATTGATTCATACTTTTTCACGATAATTTGCCTCATATTCGTCGTAAACTGGCCAAGTTTTTATTATCAAAAATATTTCTATTAGTCAGCTCTAAAGCTGTGGCCAAACAAAAAAAACCTACCAAAATATATCAATAAAATATTGATGTTAGAAACTATAGAAACATAATTTATAGAGCATGTAAACAAGCTCTATTAGGGCGTTTTGAATAATGGACTAAGATGATCTTGGGTGCGAGTTACTGTAAGAAAATAGTCCTTGTGAAATTCGAAAATTCGTCTAAACTTATTAATAAGCAGAGACAAAAAATTAAAGACACTTCGGCGTTTCGGGAAAGGACTTTTTAGGAACGTCGTTTTTTTTTGCTCAAAATAGAAGATCTAGCTTGTTCGAACTTCTTCGATATAAGGCTTCCACTGACCCATCCACTGATTCATTGATGCATTTACTAAGGACTTACCTTCTGGGTGAACTTCTACCGTACAATATGTTAGGCTTAGAGTATCTTGGTGCATCGCTGCATCAATTGACGGAATATTATTCCAAGTTCCAGTATTGAAGTAATAGCGGCCTTCTGGAAAACGCCTCCACTCTTGAACGTGAGTATGTCCCATAACAACAGTATGAACAGAGCTATCTTTGTCTAATATTCGACGGGCCATACGCTCATAGCGCGGATAAATAGTGATTTGTTGTAGAATTTTAATGGACGTCTTGAAGTTCGTATTTTGCTTCGTAAAGTAATTTGAATAAGTCTTTGTAACGTAATTAAGGCAAGTAAAGAGTAAACGAAAGAAAAACTTTGTATCATTAAAGAGACACCATTTTACGTAGGAAGACATAGGTCTTACCTTATCAATATATGGACGCTCTTTTTTGAGCTTAGGTAGAACATTAATACAAAATAATGATCCCCAAGGAAAATTTAAAATCTCTTTACCATTTGGCCCTTTGATAAATTGCTTGGCCTTAGGAACTGTGTTAACTGCTTCAAAACGATGACCGTGTTCAACGTGTAGGCCATTCTCACAAAAAGTTTCAGTAAACTCTATTTGGCTGCCACAAATATCAGAGAACTTATCCTGAGCGCCCTTAAAAAGCATACCCACATCGTGATTACCGACAACATAGACAATTCTCTTATGAGGTGCTCTTAAGAACTTCTTAAGGCCTGCAAAGAAACGAGGATGCCCTTTAGCAATATCTTCAATTTGCTTCTTAGTCATCTCTTCATCCACAACGTGAGTAAAGACTCCATCAGTATCAATTTGAATGAGGTTTAAAATATCACCATTCATAACAATTGTTACAGGTTGAGAGTAATATTCTTTGGAAGAAAAGTAGTCACAAAACTCATAGAAGCGATTATCCTCAAAGAAGTCTTCAAGAATATTGAATTCACCGTTTTGCAGGTAGCTACCCTTGCCTAAATGGAGATCGGAGAGAATCAGGTATTTCATATTTTAAGAGTCTGCAACACAGACTTTGCCACGTCCAGACTTTTTTGCTTCATACATCATTTTATCGGCCATTCCGATAATTTCATTTCGACTTGAAGCATTAGTAGGATAATTGGCCACACCGATGGAGACACTTAATTGGACATCTTCATCTTCGTGAGAATTAATTTCTAGATCAGCTTCAATCTTATAAACAGTCGACTTAACACGGCTTAGAATACGCTGACCAATATGCTTTGCATCTTCAAGACTTGAATATGGTGCCAAGACAACAAACTCATCTCCACCATAGCGATAACAGAGATCATCCTCTCTTACAGTGGCCTTAATTGATTGAGCAACTTGGTTTAATAAACTTGTTCCAATGAGGTGTCCATGGCCGTCATTAATACTTTTAAAAAAATCGATATCAATGAAGATTAAAGAAAATGATCGCTCAAGGGCCTCATACTCTCTAATTGAAGCTTCAATATCACTTTTAAACTTACGTTGATTATAAAGTCCTGTGACATCATCAACATGGGCCAATGATTGTAGACGCTTTAATTCTTTAATCTCTAGTAAGCTTTTAAATTTTGATTGGATGTAGTTTTCAATTTGCCTAATGATTGGAGCAGAGAACTCTCCTGCTAAAACAATATAGAGATTTTGACTACCATTAAATCCAACATCAAGAATTCGATAACTCTCACCTTCTATTTCAAAAGAAGTCTTTTGACACTTGAGGGCCCCCATAATTTCCTGATAGGCTTTTTTGGGATATTCATCTTCAATTTTATTATTATAGAAATCACGAATAATTGGACTTGCAGAGTCTCCCATTAGAGTTGCAAAAACAAGTGGAGTTTTAGAGTCAAACTCACGTCGAATAAAATCGCGAAAAGACTTTAAAATTATATTAAAGTTTTGCTCTTCTAAGTTCTCGCAAATAAAGTTTAATAGGGATTCGTATTGTTTTTCCAACATATTAATTTCTAATTCTCCACATCAATTTCTGTGTCATCTAATTCTAGTGTATCTGACACAACACTTAAAGAGCCGCGTAGATTATTTACTAAGCGTTCAAGTTTTTGATCTGCAAGCCTCTTCTCTTTACGTGCTTGACGCTCATTAATTGAAATATTTTCCATATTAAATTCTAGCGTATCAATCTTTCTTTTAAGTTCTAAGATTTTCTCATCACGGGCCTTGATCTTATTATCTGAATCAATGGCCATCAATTCTAACTGACTTTCTAGTTCTTGTTCACGGGCCCTAGTATTTGAATGCCCATGATTTAGACGAATGGCAACTTGATCAATCTCTTCTCTTAACGCCTTATTCTTTGCTTCACTTAATTCTAGCCCATGCTTGTAATTATCAAGTAGTGCTTTTGTATCTTCTAGTTCAAGAGCGTGGCGCTTGCGTGCAATTGAAAGCTCAATTTGCTTTTCATCAGCTTCGGCCTTCACATTAAGATTCTCTCTTTTGATAATCTCAACCATTGCTCTTAATTCATTTATTTCATTTAATAAATTAACACGATCAGTTTTTAACTCATTAACCGTCACTCTTAAATCGAGAAGTTGTTCTTCACTTAAAGAAGATAAAATATGACCTGGGTTAAAGTTAATATTGGCCCCACTCATTTGAGCGCTAGCAGCAGGTGTAGCCGAAGCTGCAGGTGTTACAAATTCATCAGGAAGATCCATCGATACTGTTTCATCAGTTGATGATACCGCCGTCATTGTCATCTCTTCCACTGGAGCTGGTGCAGGTGTTTCATCCACCATACCATCAAGAGCGGCAAGGGTATCTTCTGGCCCATCATCTTCAGCAGGCTCAGCAGGCTCAGCAAAAAGTTCGGCCTCAACCTCACCTGTTTCTTCTTCTATCATATCGTCAAGATCATCACTAACATCATCAAGACTCATATCAAGGTCGTCACCTAGATCATCATCTAGACTAACATCAAGATCATCACCTAAGTCATCATCGAGTTCAGCAGACATATCAAGATCATCAAGATCGCCTAAGTCATCGAGCGCACCATCTAAATCATCGAGTTCATCATCAAGTTCAGCAGACATATCCAGATCGTCAAAATCTTCAAAGTCCTCATCGAGATCACCTGATGCTTCTAATACTTCTGCAGCTGATTCTTCTTTAGATTCAACAATGATTGGATTATTATCGAGGTCGAGATCATCACTTCCAACATCTTGTGACAAGTTTTCAATCTCATCTCCATCTTCAGCAAGATTAATTGTTATACTGGCAGACATATCCAGGTCGAGATCAGAAGGTGACTCGGCATCAACTGGTGCATTTACTACTTCGTCTTCTTCACCACAAAGGTCAATTGACATATCGTCATCGAAATTAAGCTCAATCCCTTCATCTTCAGGAGAGCTAGCTTCACTATTGAGTTCAGAGAAATCGACATTGGTATCCACGAGTGTAAGTGATGTTGCTTCTTGAGCATCACTGTCTTCAATTCCAAGTGCATCATCAACTGCACTCTGAATTTTGTCACTTTGTGCCATCAATTCTTCGTCATGTTTCTTTTCTGCTGACATATTTTTCCCCAATAGGCTCCCAAAATACTCATTAAATTTATTTAAATGAGCCTATAATTCACTGTCTTACCCTCTCCTTTTCGCCTTTTTTTGAAAAAAGTTAAGTATTTACAACGCGTAAAGTTATTTTATCGGATATTATTTGGAAATTTCTCGCTTTAGACTTGAGAAGTAGTAAAGAAATGTTCTACAATATTAGGTAGTTATAATTAAAAAGGCTTCTCATGATTAAAAAAATATTAATTTTATCAACTACCTTCTTAGTTTCTCTTCTATCTTGGCAGGCCCATGGTAAAGAGTTTCTACCTTCGAATTTACTTCTCTTAAATGATTATTTCGCGCATCACATAATCGTCGCTGAAAAATCAACTCATACTCTCTACCTTTATGAAAATAACGAAGGCATGCCTCGCCTAATCAAGACTTACCAAATGGCCACAGGTCAAAAAGTAGGAAATAAATCTTTTCAAGGAGATCGTCGCACACCAGAAGGCGTTTATAGTTTTAATCAATTTCTCGACCATAAAGATCTGATTAAAAGACACGGTGAACTTGGGGCACAATACGGTGTTGGTGCATTTGTTCTCAACTACCCTAACCCAATCGATAAAGCACAAGGAAAAACTGGCGGCGGCATTTGGCTTCACTCAACAGATAATGAGCCAAGAATTGATAAAGGGCTAGACTCAAAAGGTTGTCTTGTTGCTCACAATGTAAATCTAATTGATATCTCAAAATATATTGAGCTTAATAAGACAAGCATCGTTGTTGTCCACAATCTAAAATTCTTCAATAAAGAAACTTGGAAGAAAGAAAAAGAAGAGATCCTAGAAACAGTTGAGGGCTGGTCAACAGCTTGGGCAACAGAGAATATTGAAAACTACTTAAGCCACTACTCAAGAACTGAATTTGAAGACCCTGCTAGAGGCCGATACAATACATTTGCTCAATACAAGAAGGCAGTCTTTTCAAATCCAGGAACACCGACAATCAAAATAACTGACTTAACAGTACTTAAGGCCGATGATTATGTAGTGGTAACTTTTAAACAAGATTATACAAGTAATACAATTAATGACATTGGTAAGAAAACACTCTACTTAAAGCGTGATCCATACTACAAGTGGAAGATTGTTGCTGAAAGATGGCAACGTATCCCAATGGATATCACAAATGAGAGAGAACACTTAAGCTTTGAGCCAAGTCAGAGGTTTTTCACTTCTCAAGACCCAAAACAAATTTTTACTCTAAATCTCACTTTAACGAGACCATATAGTGAAAATTAAAAGGTAATTAATGTCGACTCAATCTAAGCAAAAGAATAATCTATCTTTCATTTTATATGAAAATAATAAAGTTCCACGCTACTTACAGCTATCACCTGGCGAGTATAAGGCCATACTTTATGTTCCGGTTATTCTGACAATCTTTTCAATTTTTGCGCTCGCTGGTTCTTACTTTTATACTAAGAATATTGAAAAGCTTATCAAGGCCAAGGAGCCATTAATAATCAAAGAGCTAAGAGATGTTAATGCTACTCTAGGCCAAAAGAATACAGAGCTTACAACATTAAACCTCGACCTAACAAACCGACTTTCAAATGAAACAATTAGTGCGGCGAGTGCTAGTTCACTTAATATTATTGCTCCAGTTAAAGGACAAAAAGATTTAACAAGTCCTGCAAGTATTAAACTAGAAGACCTTAAAGTTGTTAAGAATGCTTCTAAGGCAGAGCTAAGTTTTAATATCATCAATATCACACAGAATAATAATAAAGTTTCTGGTTATATTCACATCTTCCTCTTTGATGGAAATAACTACTTCCACTACCCTGAAGGTGGAGACTCAATCAGAAACTTCTCACTTAACTACACAAAGGGTGAGTCTTTTGCCACTTCAAGGTTCCGTCCTGTGACGGCCAAATTTGATATGCCAAAGAACAACACTGTAATGTTTAAGGTTTTCATCTTCAATCGTCTTGGAGATATTGTTCACCAACAATTATTCAGAGAAGAGATTAAATAGATGGATTTAAGAGATCAGAACTTTAGCTTCGTTGGTATTGGGTCAGTTATTAAAGGAGATATTACTCTCCAAGGTCCAACTCATATTTGTGCAACGATTGAGGGTGATATTCAAATCGAAGAATCACATCAATTAACAATCGAGCCACAAGGGCGTATTGAAGGTCGTATCCGTTGTGGTGATCTTAATATTTACGGTGAAGTTATAGGTGATATTACATCGCAAGGACGTGTCAAAGTCTACCCTACAGGAAGTGTCAAAGGCCAAATCGTTGCCAAGCTCATTAACATTGCACCTGGCGCAAAGGTTAATATGCAAGGGCATACTCTCGAGTCTTAGTTAAAGTCTAAAATTATTTAAGAAATAAAAATTTGAATAAGGGTAAGGCCAAGCCTTACCCTTTTTTTGTCATTAAAGAAAACTTTTATAAGAATATGTTTTAACTGTTCCAATCTTCTGAAGTGACTTCTTCATCTTCTTGTCACCTAGGACAACAAGTACCACCTTATCGTAAGGAAAAGCTGAATAAACAGTTTTAGCTATATCTTCTTGTGAGATCTTATCAACATAACTTGTGTAATTAATAAATCTCTTTAAATCAAGCCCTGTATGATCAAGACTAACTAATTGACTCATAAAGCTTGAAGGCTTTTGGAATTGAAAAGCAAAACCACCTTTTACGGCCTTTCTCACCTTTACAATTTCATCCATACTGACTGTTTCAGCTTGAGAATTATCTTTGAGAATTTTTAGAACTTCTTCGACAAGAGTATTAACCGTTTCACGCTTTGTAAAAGTTGAAAGAATCGATCGTCCATAATCCTTTTGCATACCGGCAGTTGCCCATGCTGAATATGTAAGCCCTCTCTTTGTTCTAAGCTCTTTAACAAGAATTGAAGTGAATCCACCACCAAGATATTGAGACATAAACTCTAAGTTCTCAAAACCAGGATCTTGGTTTTTAGCGATGAAAACACCGGCCTTAAGCTGTGCTTGATTGGCCTTAGGAACTTCCACAAAGTGAATAATTGGCTTCTTTGTAAATTGAACGAGTTTCTTAGAAGAAGTATCAACAGAGCGAACAAAACTAGCGCTTGTGTTAAATCCACATTCTTTTGTGATGATATTCTTAATTTTTAAAATTGATCTTGGACCAGTTATATAAACCTTCTTTTTAACATCATTTCTAAAGTAGCTTAGACGATCTTGAAGGTACTTATTTCTCATTCTCTTAAGGTCATTGAGTCTTCCTTTAACATCAGAAACATAAGGAGTTCCTCTAAGACTAATATCTCTGAAAGCGGTGGCAGAAAGTTGACCGTGATTTGAAACAAGATTTTGTCTTTGGGCCATCATTGCTTTCTTGGCCTTATCCAACTCTTTCTTTGGATAAATTGCGTCTCTAAAAATATGACAAATTTTCTTTGTTGTTGGAATAATATCTTTTGCAAGACCAGAGAAACTATATCGTGAGTACTCGTGTGTCACATCAGAGCTTGTTGAAACTCCATAGTACTCAAGATTATCAGCAATCTCATTAAGACTAAAACGATTCGTTCCACTTTCAAGTAGATTAAACATCATACTTGTCACACCCTTAACTCGCCCATCTTTGATAGCGCCATCAGCAAAGTAGATCGTAACATTATAAGTAGGAAACTTATTATCTTCTAAGTAAGTTACATCGATATTATCCCATTGCCTCTTTTCAATATTATCAACCAATTCATTGGCCATTACACTTGTCGAAACAATAGAGCTTATCAGAAATATATTTTTAAATAATTTTAACATTGTATTCATCCTTAATTACGATCCCAAATTGATAAGAAAGCATATTGATTTTTTGAAATATAACGCTCACATACGGCCTTAACTTTCTCAACATTCATATCACTATAGCTCTTAAGCTGCTTCTTGTACTCCTTGTAATCACCATAGAAGAACTCAGTTGAACCTAAGAAGCTGGCCAGTCCATCATTTGTTGAAATTGAAGAATAGTATTGCTTGAGAAGTAAGTTCTTTGTTTTTTGAACTGCACGTGGAGTGATGGCCTTATCACAGGCTTTCTTCAAAGACTTTAATAGAGCCTCTTTAGTTGAATTAATGCTAACTCTTGGTAGAAGCTCTCCACCCACAACAAAAACTCCTCCATTCTTTAACCCATAATTATAAGAAAAAACACTTGAGAGTCTTGGGTACTTTGATACAACGTAGTTTTTAACAAGATAAGAGCTTGTCCCTGTTCCTAAGATATCAGATAAGAAATCCAGAGCATAAGAATCTTCATGTGTTACACTAACGGCCGGAAAAGCTAGACGAAACATCGGATTCTTCGATTGACCCTTTAGGTTTTTAACCACAGGAAGCTTAACTGATTTCACATAGTGTTTTGAGTTATCAAGCTTTGACTTTTTCTCTTCTAATTTTGTATTTTTTGAAATCTTTCCAATTGTATCTTCTGCTTTAGAAAGTATTGCTGATGGATCAATATCACCAACTACGACCATAATGGCGTTATTTGGAGCATAGAAGTCCTTGTAAAACTCCATCATTTGGTCACGCTTTAGGGCCTCAACATCTTTAGCATCTCCAATGACAGATCCACCATATGGTGTTCCCTTGAAAATCGACTTCATCATGGCAAGATGGATTTTTCCACTTGGCTTATTTTCGTAACGCATTTTTCTTTCTTCAAGAACGACTTTTCTTTCTTTTTCAAAAGGAACTTCTTCAAGAACAAGGTTTTGCATTCTCTCAGCTTCAAGCGCGATCATCTGCTCAACAGTTACTGCTGCAATATTTTCGTAGTAAACAGTATTATCAAAAGTTGTATAGGCGTTAGAATTACCACCATATGTTTCAATATAATCTGAAAAGTGCTCTGCAGGGAAATTCTTCGTCTTTTTAAACATCATGTGCTCAAGAAAGTGAGTCGCTCCCGTCGTACCTTCTTTTTCATATCGTCCACCAACGTCGTAGAAAGTATAAATTGAAGCAATTGGAAGCTTTGAGTCGCGAACTAAGAGAAGACGTAGTCCATTTTTTAAAGTGTGTTTTTGTACATTAATATTAAGCTCAAGTGAGGCAAGATCCAGCTCCTGTTCTGCCACATTTTCGTTATTCATTGATGAACACGAAACAAGTGCTAAAATAATTAAGAAGTTAATTGTTTTAAACATCAAATCTCCAATAAAAGTTAATATAAATAGCTTAAAAAGTTATAAATTTCTTGGCAATATAAACTTATGAAATTATCAATGACATTCTTAGGAACAGGAACTAGTACAGGACTGCCAATGCTTGGCTGTCAATGTCATGTATGTACCAGTGCTAATCCATTAAACACCCGTTTACGTACCTCATTCTTATTGCAATTTGAGGGTAATAATATCGTCTATGATACTGGCCCTGATATTCGTGCTCAAATGCTTAGAGAAAATATCCTGCAATTAGATGCTGTCATTATATCACACGCTCACGCAGATCACCTTAATGGAATTGATGATATCAGGCCTTATACATTTACCCGACCAATTGACCTTTATACTTCGCAAGAATGCGCGGCAGTTATCAAGCATCGCTTTAGCTACATCATTAAACAGGACGCTGATCATATTGGAACGAGGCCTCAAGTTAATCTTAATGAATTAGATATATCTATGCCTGTAAATATAAAAGGCTTAGAATGTCGCTTTTTCAAACTCCCCCACGGTAATGGCTTCTCTCTTGGAATGACAACTCATGGAGTAGCAATCATCTCTGACTGCCATGAAATCCCTGAAGAAGTAGTGTCTAGTCTAAGAGATTTGAATCTCAATAATTTAATAATTGACTGTGTAAGAGAGCAGCCGCATCGAACTCACCTAAATGTTGAAAAATGCTTCAAGTATATCAAAGCAATTGGAGCAAAGAATAATTATTTGACACACATGGGCCATGAGCTTGAACACGACTATCTGCAACAATTATGTGATGATCATTTTCCATCAGGAAACGTCAAAGTTGCCTATGATGGCCTGAAAATCAATGGATAATTGATTGTAATAGCAAGTGAAAACATTTATATTCTGCTCATTAATTTTTTAGTATTTTAACGCCCTCAAAGCAATTTGGAGTTTGTATGATTATTGGTGTTCCAAAGGAAATTAAAAATAACGAAAACCGTGTAGGACTTGTTCCAGGTGGTGTAAGACAACTTATCCACGACGGTCACGAAGTATATGTTGAAACAAATGCTGGTGTTGGAATCGGTATTGACGACGAACAATATATTCAAGCGGGAGCTAAGATTCTTCCATCACTTGAAGAAGTATTTGAAAAATCAACAATGATCATTAAAGTTAAAGAGCCTCAACCAAGAGAGATCGCTCTTTTAAAACCACACCATATTCTTTACACATACCTACACCTTGCAGCTGACGAGCCACAAACTCGAGGCCTTATGGAGTCAGGATCAACTTGTATTGCCTATGAAACAATTCAACCAGCTGATGGTTCACTTCCTCTTCTAACTCCTATGTCAGAAGTTGCAGGTAGAATGGCAACTCAAATTGGTGCTGCTTACCTTCAACTAGATCACGGAGGAAAAGGTATTCTTCTTGGTGGTGTACCGGGAACAAGAAGAGCAAAAGTAACTGTTATCGGATGTGGTGTTGCTGGAACTAACGCAATTAAGATGGCCATGGGTATGGGTGCAGATGTAACTGCAATCGATCTATCAACTAAGCGTCTTGCTGAACTTGATGACCTATTTGATAACAGAATCACAACTCTATTCTCAAATATCGAAAATATTGAGAAATCAGTACAAGACTCAGATCTTGTTATTGGTGCAGTTCTAGTTCCAGGTGCAAAAGCTCCAAAACTAGTAACAAGAGAGATGATCTCTAAAATGGAAAAAGGATCTGTAGTTGTTGATATTGCTGTTGATCAAGGTGGATGTATTGAAACTTGTAAGCCAACAACTCACCAAAATCCAACTTTCCTAGTAGATGGTGTTGTACACTACTGTGTTGCTAATATGCCAGGAGCTGTTGCTCAGACTTCAACTTATGCACTTACAAACGTAACTCTTAAGTATGCAAGAATGATTGCAAAACACGGTGTAGAAGAATCAGCAATGATGGATGATGCATTTAAGAAAGGGATCAATATCTATAAAGGTAAGCTAGTTTATAAGCAAGTAGCTGAAGACCTAGAACTTGAATATACTCCACTCAATCTTGGATAATTTGTAAAAAATACAAGGCCTCACGAACTGAAAGTGGGGCCATTTTCTAACCAACAATTCAAAATTACTCAAAAATACCCTGTCATTTTTCTTACATTATCTTACAATTACACCACATACTTTCATTAACTTAGATTTTTTTTGTCTTACCAAGGCAAATCTCGCTAAAAGAAGTAATCAATATTCTTAAGGGGGATGTATGTTTAAATCGGTTTTAGCACTTGTATTCTTTGTGCTTACACTTTCAGGGGCACAGGCCCAAGATCACTCATTAAACTTTTCGTTCAATGGTGGTGACAATGATGTTCAAGTATTATCAAAAGAAATAGATGTTACTAAGTATAAGCAAGAGCCATATCAAGGTACATGCTATAACCAAGTTCCATACCAAACAGAAGAGTGTGGATACGAAACTGATTACCGCCGCGAATGTCGTTGGGAACCAGGACGCAATGTATGTCGCACAGAATATGAGCGTGACTGTCGTTACGAAACAAAGTACCGTCGTCGTTGTACAACTGGTCCTTCTCGCCAAGAGTGTCACACAACTAGTCCACAAAGAGTTTGTCGTACAGTAAACGGTAGACAAGAATGTAAAACAAGACCAGGGCGTCGTGTTTGTGAAACAAAGCCAGGACGTCAAACATGTAGCCAAGAGCCATACAGAGACTACGTATGTAGCAACCGTCCAGTTCAACGTTGTCATAGAGAACCAGATCGCAACGTATGTTCAAACGTTCCATACCAAAGATATGTATGTCGTAATGTTACAAAGTATCGTTCAGAGCCATATGCATGTACTAAGTACGAAACTGTTCCATACACTGAAAAAGAAAATGTAACTCACAAAGTAAAAGTTCAATACATCGGTGCACTTGATAAAGCAGATGCAAACTTTACTCTAAACTTCTCAAAAGAAATGAAGAGCTTTGAAACTCTAGTTGAAAACTTAAATCAGGCTTCGACTCAAGTTAATTTTCAAGTTGCAGACTTTAATAAGACATCTGACTACAACTACGAATCGACTCTTAAAGTTGAATTCTTTGACCTAGATGAAGCAAAAGCTCCACTTCTAGTAACTCCAAAGAGTGTTAAAGTTGGTGTTAAAGGTAAGTTTGAACTTGAAGTATCTTCATTTGAAGCAATGAAAGAGCTTAAAGCTGAAATCGTAATCTATGACAAAGAAAAGAAAGAGATCCATTTTAAAAAGACAATTGATCTACTAACTTTCGAAAAAACACTTCTTGAAAATGGAAATATCCTACTTAAAGAAGAGCTTTCTAAGCATGGATTTGAAAAGATTAAGAGAGGACTTTTTAGAGCGTTTGAAAAATCTCGTAAACTAAAAGTTACAATCACTGTCTTCCCTCTTGAATCAAAAGTTCCAGGGCAGACACTTAAGTCAAAGACTTATGAATTAGATACAAAAGCAAAATTCTAATTAAATAAATTACTGCGGGCCTTAGATCAATCTGATTTAAGGCCCGCTTCTCATTTTGGAGGCGTCATTTGCCACGAAGGCAAAATGAAGCCGAGCAACGCCGACCGACCAGTATGGGAGGTCAGGAGAACCAAATACACACATAAATAAACACACTGACTTTTTTAGAATTAGGGAGCTAAGAAAGTTTTTCAATCGCAACATGTGCCTAAGGCCTATGTTTCGCTAAGTAATCCCTCAATTAAATTTACCAAATGATGCCACAATGCGCTATTTACGTTAGATTATTTGCTACGTATCATTTACTAAATTTATTTATAATTGAAAATTTCTTAAAGGGAGCGAAGAAATGCTTAAAATCCTTATGGCGTCAGTAATGCTGGCCTCTTTACTTGTGTCTTGTTCTGGGAAGAAAGGAACAAACACTAAGACCTTTGTTTATTGTTCAGAGGGTTCACCTTCGGGATTTAACCCTCAGTTTTTAACAGATGGGCCTTCACACAATGCTGCAGCCTACCCACTATTTAATCGACTAGTTAAATTTGAAACTGGGACGACAAATATTATCCCTTCTCTTGCTGAAAGTTGGACAGTATCTCAAGATCAACTAACTTACACTTTCAATATTAGAAAGGGAGTTAAATTTCATACAACTAAATACTTCAAACCAACGAGAGAGCTAGATGCAAGTGACGTTGTATGGTCATTTAATCGAATGTTTAAAAAAGATCATCCGTATAATAAAGTTAGCGGTGGTATTTATGAATACTGGGATGGAATGGGAATGTCTAATATCATTAAAGATATTGCAAAGACTGATTCTCACCAAGTTGTCATCACACTTCACCATCCAGAAGCTCCACTGCTAGCAAATTTCGCCATGGCATTCACAAGTATTCTATCTCGCGAATACGGAGAAAGTATGTTAGCGGCGGGAACTCCAGAAGAGTATGATCGTTTACCAGTAGGAACTGGTCCATTTATCTATGGTTCATACCAAAAAGACACAATGATTCGCTACACGGCCAACAAAGAATACTTTGGTGGTGCTCCAAAAGTTGAAAGAATGGTTTTCTCAATCACACCAGATGCTTCAGTAAGAACTCAAAAGCTTACGGCCGGAGAATGTCACCTCGCCACTCAACCAGCTCCAACAGATATTGCGGCACTTAGAGCTGACAAGAATATCGAAGTTCTAGAAGGGCCTGGTCTTAATATTGGATACCTTGCCCTAAACACGCAAAAGAAGCCATTTGATAATATCCACGTAAGACGTGCTATTAACTATGCCCTCAATCGTAGTACATATATTGAACCAATCTATTTAGGGTTTGCAACAGTTGCGAAGAATCCAATGCCACCAACAATTTGGGGATATAATAACGATATTAAAGATCATAATTTCAATATTGAAAAAGCAAAAGAAGAACTAAAGAAAGCAGGCCTTCCAAATGGTTTTAAAACAACTCTTTGGACTCTACCTGTGTCACGCCCATATAATCCAAATGGAAAGAAGATGGGTGAACTAATGCAAGAAGATCTTTCAAAAGTAGGGATTGAAGTAGAACTCATTACTTACGACTGGCCAACATATCTTAAGAAAGCTCATGCAGGTGAACACGCTATGCTACAGATGGGTTGGACTGGTGATAATGGCGACCCAGATAATTTCCTCTATATGCTACTAAGCTGTGAAGGAGCAAAGGCCGGTTCAAATTATGCAAACTGGTGTAATAAAGAATACGATACAGAAGTCACTGCGGCCAAGCGATTAAGTGAACGTAAAGATAGAACGCCACACTACCTAAAGGCCCAAGAGATCTTTAAGAAAGATGTTCCATGGATTACTCTTTTCCATTCAACAGTTCACAGAGCAATGAGAAGCAATGTTAAAGGCTACAAAATTCACCCACTAGGAAATGATATCTTTGATAAGGTAAGTCTCGAATAATTATTATGAAGAATTTTTTAAAGAAACGTTTTTTACAACTAATCCCGACTGTCATCGGGATTAGTTTATTTTCATTCATCGTTGTAAGACTTGTACCAGGAGATCCTGTCCTTCTTCTCTTAGGAGAGCGTGGAGCTGATCCTGCTGTTTACAAGGCCATGCAACAAACCCTAGGACTTGATAAGCCTATCTTAGAGCAATACCTTGTCTACATGGGAAATGTTTTTAGTGGCGACTTTGGAGTCTCAATTGTCACAAAACAAACTGTTGTTAACGAGTTCTTTTCGCGCTTTCCAGCAACTCTAGAGCTTGGAATTTGTGCCATGATTTTTGCTATCCTTATAGGAATACCGGCAGGAGTGTACGCGGCAATTAAGAGAAACTCACTCGTTGACTATGTTCTTATGGGAACTTCTCTCGTCGGTTACTCGATGCCTATTTTTTGGTGGGGACTCATCCTCATTATTATCTTCTCTGTTAATATGGGAATAACTCCTGTTTCAGGTCGCATGGATGTTCTCTTTGATGTCCCTCGCCTAACTGGTTTTATGTTAATCGATACTCTAAATCCAGATGTCATTTCATTTGATGGATTTGCGCCTTTTAATTCGGCACTCAAGCATTTAATCCTACCGACAATTGCCATGGGAACAATTCCTCTTGCGGTTATTTCGCGTATGACTCGCTCAAGTGTTCTGGAAGTATTAAAGGCCCCTTATATTCAAACAGCAAAGGCCAAAGGCCAAAGTTATCAAAAAATTATTTGGAAGCACGCTGTTCGAAATGCCCTCATTCCAATCGTGACTGTTATTGGCCTTCTCTTTGGAAGTATCATTACTGGAGCGATTCTTACTGAAACTATTTTTTCATGGCCAGGTATTGGCCGCTGGCTAGTTGCAAGTATTCATGCTCGCGACTATCCAGTGATTCAAGGAGGAATCCTCTTTATTGCCCTGATGGTTATCTTCATCAATATGTGTGTTGATATCATCTACTCAATCGTCAATCCAAAAATTGCCAGTGGAAATTAAGCGGAAAATAATATGAGTGAATTAACAAAATCAAATATTACGAATAAAGAATTACTAAAAGATTTCTGGGATCATTTCAGTGATAATAAAGGTGCGGTCTTTGGCCTGGCACTCGTTCTAGGCTTTATTTTAATTGCCATTGCTGCTCCAATTATTGCTCCTCATGGAGCAAGTGAAATCTTTCCAGGAGAACTTAGAATTCCACCAATCTGGTCAGAAGGAGGAAGTGTAAAATTTCTTCTCGGTACAGATGATCTAGGACGAGATGTTCTATCTCGACTAATCTACGGTGCTCAAGTTTCTCTCTTTGTAGGTATCTCAATTGTCTTTATTTCAACACTAATCGGGACAGTACTTGGTTTACTTGCTGGTTACTTTGGGGGAAAGACTGATACAGTTATCATGAGGTTTATTGATATACTCATGGCCTATCCAAGCATCTTACTAGCTATCATTGTTGTCTCAGTTATTGGGCCAGGGCTTATGAATGCAGTCTTTGCAGTAGCACTAGTTAGTGTTCCTTCATTTACAAGACTCATTCGTGCAAACGTCATGGAAATTAAAGGTCTTCAATATGTTCAAGCGGCAAAAACATTTGGTGCCTCTCCTATTCGCATTATGCTTAGAGAAATACTTCCAAATTGTATGGCGACATTGATTGTTCAAATAACGTTAGGACTATCAGAAGGAATCCTCTCAACTGCGGCCCTTGGTTTCCTAGGCCTTGGTGTACAGGCTCCTACTCCAGAATGGGGAATCATGCTTAGTGATGCTAGGCCTTATATTCAAAGTGCTCCCTGGTTAGTTACGCTTCCAGGCCTTTGTATTCTTGCGGTTGTTCTAGGCCTAAACCTATTTGGTGATGGACTTAGAGATGCCCTTGATCCCAAATTAAAAAGATAAAAAGATAGGTAGAAATGAGTCTATTAAAAGTAAAAAACTTAAATATACATTTTAAAACAAAGAAAGGCCCTATCCACGCTGTTCGCAATGTTTCGTTTGATGTTGCAGCTGGTGAGACTCTTGGTATCGTTGGTGAGTCAGGTTGTGGTAAATCAATTACAAGTATGGCCATCATGGGGCTCCTAGATGATAACGCCATTGTTGAAGCCGACGAACTAAGCTTCAATGATGTTGATCTGCAAAAACTTGATGATAAATCTTGGCAACAAATTCGCGGCGGCGATATTTCAATGATCTTTCAAGATGCGATGAGTTCACTAAACCCTTGCTACACTGTTGAGAATCAAATTGAAGAAGTTCTGATTATTCACGAGCCAACGCTAACAAAGCAAGAGCGTAAAGAACGAGTTGAAAAACTTCTCATTCAAGTCGGAATTCCTGCTCCCAAAGAGCGTATGAAGTCTTACCCTCATGAGCTCTCAGGAGGGATGGCACAAAGAGTGATGATTGCCATGGCCATCGCTTCAAGTCCTAAGCTACTTATTGCCGATGAGCCGACGACGGCCCTAGATGTAACTGTTCAACAACAAATTTTAGAACTTATCATTGATATTCAAAAAGAAACGGGAATGGCCGTCATTTTTATTTCTCACGATCTTGCCGTTGTAAAAGATTTCACTCGTAATCTACAAGTAATGTATGCCGGTGAAGTGATTGAGAAAGGACCGACAAAAGCTGTCATTGAAGGGCCAAGACATCCTTATACATTTGGCCTTCTAAAATCGATCCCATCTTTTACAAATGATATAAATGCACCACTTTACTCTATTAAGGGAATGGTTCCTGATCTGGCCAATCGTCCTACAGGTTGCCAGTTTAGCAAGAGGTGTGAATATGCATCAGCACAATGTGACATGCTACCAAAGATTGTGATTCATAATGATCGTTCACTTCGCTGCATTCACCCTCTTAATTAAGGTAATAAAATGATTGATACAATAAAAGTAAGTAATTTAAAAAAATACTATCCAGTTGGAGACAAGGCCGTGAAGGCCATCGACGGACTAAGCTTTACTCTCCAAGAAAAAACAACTCTTGGGATTGTGGGTGAATCTGGTTGCGGAAAGTCGACTCTTGCAAAATGTCTGATGGCACTTGAGCAAGTAACAGATGGAACTATTACAATTGGTGGCCGAGACTTTTCCACTCTCTCTTCTAAAGAACTTTATAAGTCGATTCAAATGGTTTTCCAAAATCCTCTTGAATCTTTAAATCCTCGTAAGAAGGCTTGGGAAATTATTGCAGACCCACTGCTTATTAATGAGAATGTAACAAAATCTGAAGCATTTGATCGCGCCTGTGAACTTATGGAGACAGTAGGTCTAAGGAGAGAACATGCCCACAAGTACCCACATATGTTTAGTGGAGGTCAGCGCCAAAGAATAGGTATTGCCCGCGCCCTTATTCTCAAGCCTAAGGTTCTCATTCTCGACGAGCCAGTTTCAGCACTAGACGTTTCTGTTCAGGCCCAAGTTTTAAATCTATTAAAAGACTTACAAGAAGAATTTAACCTAACTTATATTTTTATCTCTCACGACCTATCAGTCGTTCGTTATATCGCAGACAAAGTTCTGGTTATGTACCTTGGAAAAGTTTGTGAGTATGGAAAAAGTGATGTGATTTTTAATAATCCTCACCATCCATATACAAAGACTCTCTTAAAGAGTGCCCACGCAGTTGATAATGAAGTAATTAAGGCATTTCCTCCTCTAAAGAATGTAGAGCTGCCTTCACCTCTTAATCCACCTCCTGGATGTAATTTTCACACCCGCTGCCCACTTGCAGTGGAAGCTTGCAAGCAAGTTATTCCAGAGTCTCGCTCAATTGATCATCGAGATGTTTTCTGTCACGAAGTTATTGCTAGAAATTAAGACATAAAAAAAGCCTCCTAATGGGAGGCTCTTTTATTTTTGATTATTTTAGTGTTTTCTTTAAGTGACGAACCAGCATTGATTTTGATGGAACCTTAATGGCCGTCTCTTTACGATTACCACGTGGCCCATAATTTTGCTTACGCTTAAAGATTGAACCATCACATAGTGCACCTGATTCATTTAAGTAGTCTAATTCATTCTTAACAAGATCAGCTTCAACAGATACACCTTTCTTTTCAAGCATGGCCATAATTTCTTCAAGGGCCTGCTCTGATGCCTTCCCTTCAGAAAATAAATCCGTGTAGAATTGCAGCTTTTTCTGATTTGCCACGATAAGCTTAATAACCACAGGGTATGCAAAATACGCAGGAAGTACCGCCGCTCCAAGGCTAACTAGGCCATAAGCAGATACAGCATGAATTAAGGTATGTGTATTTGATGAAGCATTTCTGAATTTAGAATTTTCAAACTTAGTGATGGCCTGACCATACTGATCGGCACAAGTTGATCCAAGTGCTGAAATAGTGAGTGTTAGGCATAGAACTGCCTTTAGTGTCATTTTCTTCATAATTCCCTCTTTTTAAAATTTAAGGGAATCTACCACAAAGCGACGCCTGGCGTTGTTTCTTTGTAAAGATTATTGTTTATCGAACAAACAAAAAAGGCCCACTCAATGAGTTGGGCCTTTCAATATAATTCTAAATCTTAAAGATTAGATTATTTGATTTCTTTGTGAAGAGTGTGCTTTCTTAAGAAAGGATTGTACTTCTTAACTTCAAGTCTCTCTGGGTGAGTTTTCTTGTTCTTAGTTGTTGTATAACGAGATGGAGTTTGTCCATTCTTTCTCGCTTCAGTACACTCAAGTGTGATAATTACTCTTGGCCCCTTTGCCATAATTGCCTCCTAAAAAATATATAAACTTAAATTCTTATATCAATTGTAACTACTAATCGTAGGTAAGAAACTTACTAGAAATACATTGTCATGGCAAGGGCCAACTGCTAAAAATACTGCATGGATACACAAAACTTCGTAAATCTTAAAAATTGGAACTTTGCCCACTACAATAGTGAGCATTTCAAGGCCTTCATCGGGATGACCGGAGACCTTCTGGAGTCCAATGGGAAGCTTGAACAAATCATTCTCTACTCAGTGACAGTAATTGATGGTGAGGATATTGAAGTTTTTCAACGTGATTTCAGCTCTTTAAAAGAGGCTATTGCCTGTATCAATGAAAATTATGGGCATTGGCAATTCAGTGATCCTACAGATAAGTCGGGAGGAGGCTGTAGTTCTTGCAGTGCCCACTAACAAGCTTGACAAATGGTCCTATATAGGCGAAATTGCTCAAATCTCAAATGTAGATTAAACGGATAAAAAAATAGCGTTGTAACAAGCAATGCGAAGAAAAGAGGTTTAAAATGAAAAAAGGTATCCACCCAGAGTATAGAGATGTTCTTTTCCATGACATTTCTGCAGATTTAAAATTCATCACAAGATCAACAATTAAGGCTGACGCTGAACTTGAGCACGAAGGGACAGTTTACCCATACGTGAAACTTGATATCTCAAGTGCATCTCACCCATTCTATACAGGTAAGCAAAAAGTACTTGATACTGAAGGTCGTATCGATAAATTCAGAAAGAAATTTGGTTCTTCATACGCTTCACTTGGAAAGAAAAAATAATCTTATAAGATTTTATTTTTCCTATATAAAGAAAGCCTCCCATTGGGAGGCTTTTTTGTTTATAATTTAAGAATGAAAATTCTTATCACAACTCTTCTACTATTTTCTCAAACTGCTTTTGCAAAACTTGAAAATAAGATTAATTACATCGCCGATATTCTTTTAAAAGAGAAATATCTCATTAGTGACTCTAAAGAGCGTGCTGACTATGTAAAACGCCAGCTCATCGAAAAATCGGCCAAGAGTTTAGATAATAAAAAACTTGAAGAGATCATTGAATCGAATACAACTTATGTAAATATTAAAGAAGAAATCAAGAACCGTATTAAGCAAAAATATTCCGAAGAAGAAATCAATAAACTCATGGCCATCTTAGAGACACCTGAAATGCAAAAACTTGCCAGGGATGTTCTCGCGCCAATCTTAGAGATGCCTCACTTCACAATGGATAAGGAAAAGATTATCTTTGAAGTAAAGGCCCTAAAAAGTAAAAAATAATTTTTCACAACCCCATTTTTATCGTCTTTGATAATTCAGTCACTTAAAATACAAAGCTGTAGTTTACATCTTCATTTTACGTATAAGTCACTAAAATCATTGAAGTTCTTACTAAAGTTAAAATATCCCACGACCGAAATTAAGTAACAAACAATATATGGGGGATAAATGTTAAAGAAACTTTCAAGTACAAAATTAATCACTATTTCACTAGCTCTTTTGATGACAAGTTGTGCGACTGTTACTTCACAGCAAAGACAAGATCTAGCAGAATGGGAGTCGAAAGGAATAATGGTTGAAGAAAAGAATGAAGCAACTGCGGCGGTCCTAAATGTACTTCCAGGTATTGGTGACTTTTATAATGGTAACGTAGGACTTGGTATTGCCAACCTATTATTCTGGCCGGCATCTGTCTTATGGGCCCCAGTAGGAGGCGTAACAGGAGCTAAAGAGAGAAATTACATTGCAACAAAAGCATATATTACAAAGCTTGAAGCTAAGAGAAATAAATTATTAGCACAACTTGATTCGGCCTATATGGTTAATTCAATTTCTAAAAAAACCTATATCTTAGGAAAGAACAAAATTAACAATATGGATATTTCTGAATTTAAAGAATCGGTAAAACTAGAAAGTATTATCCCAATGACTTCGGATAAGAGATTTCCAGCAAGTAAATAAAACCATCAAAAAATACTTAGTGGAGTCTTATGACTCCACTATCTCAATACTTTTCACTCGTAGGCTACCATCTGAAAGTTCTTTTTCAACAGTGTAATTCACACCAAGACCAGAAGAAATTGCTTCTAACTCTTTTATCTCTTTCTTCTTAAAGAGCTTCTTTGGAACTTCAAGAGTCACAACTTGGTTTTCATTTGTACACACTTCCCAAAGAAAGGCATGTTTAACGATGCGTTTAAGGCGCGTAATACGAGCTTGGCCTTTTGCTTCCTTAGCTTCATCTGTGGCAGCATAGAAATGAATTGTTGCAGGCATGACCTTACGATCTAGCTTAGCAACTTGTGAAAGAGACTCTAACTCAAAATCGAGAGAAGTCTTAATCGACTGGTGACACCAATCAGGCGTGCCTTCTAGAGGACATTTCCCCTGCCCCATACATGGAAATTGAATCTTATAATCAATAAGTAGAATCTTCTTTCTAAGAGCAAGCATCTCTTTAAAGACTTCACTCGTTCCAGGCTCAATACAAATAATGAATTTAGGATTGTAGCGCTTAATCATCTTGAAAGCGTAAGGCATTCCCATCTCATTAATAGCATTTCCAAAAATAAGTGTACGAGGAGCTTCAGTACTCGATTCTTGGGCCGGTAGTTTATTCGTGAAGCTTATACGCTCATCTTTAAAAATTTCATCATTTAATTTATTCGCCTGCTCAAGCATCAACTCATTCTCATCGACACCGATAATAAGAGGAGAATCTTTAAAAAGTTCAGCGGCAGCAAAGGCATAAGTTCCAGGGCCTGTTCCCATATCGATAATTTCAGTTTTTGAAATGGCGTTAATTGTCGCCTCATCAAGTTGCTCAACTAGAAATTCAAGTTTAAGAGCATTTGTTGGAAAGTAGAAAGAAGTATAAGCACTAATGAGATCAGCATCACTATAATTATTTTTAAGCTTAGTTCTTTCGGCCGTAAATTGAATCGACTGCGTATTGATAAGCTTAGCAAGTTGCTGCTTATTTAAATTTGGATTCAGTAAACTCTTTAAAATCTCATCGTAATTAAACATTCTTCTCTCTCATTTTTTGATATAAAAAAGGCCTCTATTAAGAGGCCTTCTTATATTACTTTTTTAAACGTTATTATCGTTTAGTAACTGGAGTGTAATCTCTTTCATTCTCACCAATATAAACTTGGCGTGGACGAGAAATACGAGCTCCGTCTTCTCTTAGTTCTTTCCACTGAGATAGCCAACCTGGAAGACGTCCTAATACGAACATTGCAGTAAACATATTAGTTGGGATTCCAAGAGCTTTGTAGATGATACCAGAGTAGAAGTCTACGTTTGGATATAGGTTACGCTTAACGAAGTACTCATCTTTAAGAGCAACTTCTTCAAGACCTTTTGCAATATCAAGAAGTGGGTCTTGGATATCAAGCTTAGTAAGAATTGTGTCACAAGCTTTCTTGATGATCTTTGCACGTGGATCAAAGTTCTTATAAACTCTGTGTCCAAATCCCATTAGACGGAATGGATCATCTTTATCCTTGGCTTTTTCAATGAATTTTTGATAGTCACCACCATCTTTCTTAATCTCTTCAAGCATCTCAAGTACAGCTTGGTTTGCACCACCGTGTAATTGTCCCCAAAGAGCTGTTACACCAGCTGCAATAGAAGCAAATACGTTAGCGTGTGAAGAACCGACAACTCTTACAGTTGAAGCTGAACAGTTTTGCTCATGGTCTGCGTGAAGGATTAGAAGAGTATCAAGAGCGTCTGCAACGTCTTGGTCTACTTCACCGTCAAACATAAGATTTAGGAAATCTGCTGAGTAAGAAAGTTTAGCATTTGATGCCAGTGGGCTTTTTCCCATCGACTTGCGATAGAATTGTGCCATCATAACTTTTACTTGTCCCATCATTTGAACAATTGCTTTGTTCTTGATTTCTTCAGTCGCTTCTGGATTAAGGAATTCTGGGTAGAATCCACTTAGAGAAGAAATAGCAGCAGCTAGGACACCCATTGGGTGAGCCGATCCAGGGAATTGATCGATGATCTTTTCAACACCGCCTGGTAGCTTACTAGCAGCAGAGATTTCTTTATTAAAAGCTTGAAGTTGAGCAGATGTTGGTAGCTCACCATTATAAAGAAGGTAAGAAACTTCAGAAAAGTTAGATGATTCAGCAAGTTGCTCAATCGGATAACCACGGTATCTTAGGATACCTTTTTCACCATCAAGAAAAGTAATTTTTGATGTACATGATCCTGTGTTAACAAAACCAATATCTAAAGTAATTGCACCAGTCTGTGCTCTTAACTTCGAGATGTCTAATGCGACCTCATTTTCAGTTCCTTTTAGAACAGGAACTTCAATAGTTTGACCATTGATTTCAATTTTTGCACTTTCGGCCATTTTATTCCTCCAAAATTTAAGTTGGATATAACTTAAACACGTTATTAAATACGAATTAAATTAAGTAGATACATATAATTTTTTATCAAATCTGTCGACACGTCTTGCGTCTAAAGCGCACAGCGTTGCATTAAATTTGCCAGTTATCTGGATCTTGCTGCCATTTTAACAGAAGTTTATGTTCCTGCTCATTAATTAATGTCTGCGTCAGACAGATATCGGCTAATTCTTCTAAATTTATTAATGAAAAGATGTTTATTCCAAGCTCTTTTGCATGAATTTTAGCCTGCGGAGTCTGATAATTGACTAAGCAAAGTACATCTTCCACGATATGTCCCGAGTTTCGTATGAGATTAATCACCTTTGCAATACTAGAGCCCTGATTAACTAAATCTTCGACCAATAAAAGCCTACTAGTTTGGCCAACCTTCCCCTCAATAATCTTGCCAGTGCCATGATCTTTTGGCTTTGAGCGTACGTAGTTCATTGGCTCGCCTCTTAGAAAGGCCAAAGCTGCGGCATGGGAAATACCGGCCGTGGCAACACCAGTAATAAAGTCATACTTAAGATGGTTAACATTAATTTTTTCAGACAAAAGTTCAATGGCCTGCTTCCACATCTGAGGGTTTGAAGACATAACTCGATTATCACAGTAGATTGGTCCAGTTTTACCAGAGGCATACTTAAATGGATTTTGTGGTGAAACTTTAATTAAGCCAATTTTTATCATCTCTTTTACAAGATTCGTGATTCTTTGATCCATGCTAACCCCTTTAAAATAGTTTAATCAAAATTATTCATCTTAAAAAGTCGAAACATTGTATAATAAACGTTTGATTATTGATTTTTTATACTAACTAAATTTTATTATTTCAATAACTTACCGATGAGTACCGTATAAAAGTTGAAATAATGAATGAAGAGGTTTGATTTGAAAGCATTGTATATTTGTGACGAGAAAGATGAGTGGGGATATATTAGAGATTCCTTCTCGAATTGTTTTCCAGATATCCAACTTCACTGTGCAATCAGTGGAGACGATGCCATCGATCTTTTAAGTTTTGAAGGACCATTTGCCATGATCATTATTGAAGTGGCACTAAAGAATGAAGACCCTTCACAACTGGCAGGAAAAATTCTCTCGATCACTGGCCAGCGACCTTTCATCTTCATCGGAATGGAAGCAATGATCAAACAAAAGATTCCTGACGCACTCTATGCACGAAGTGAATCAAGTTCGGCCCTCTTTAGACCTATTGAAGAAGAAGACTTTATGGCCGCCGTCAACAAGGCCCTTGCTTGGGTAAAAAGTGAAGACTTTGGCTCAAGTATTGAAGAGTTCGAAGAAGAAGATTTACTACCAATGAAAATTCGTGGGTTCTATCTATTCGATACCCTCGCCTACGATGTTTACCTCGAACTTACTCAAACAAAGTATACGAAGATTATCTCGGCCAATAAGAAGTATTCTCATGCAACAATTCACTCTTATGCCAGAAAGAATATTAAAGTTCTCTACTTAAAGAAAAATGACTATTTAAAATTCCTAGAAGAAGGTATTGAAAAACTTCTTGAAACTTTTGAAAGTAAGAAGAAGATTAAGCAACAAGAGGTCATTGAGAATCAAATTAAGTCAGTTCTACTCATTCACCAATATGTAAAAACAGTTGGTGTCTCAGATAATGTCATTAAGTTATGTGATGAAGTCATCATGTGTAGTCGTGATATTATTCTTGAAAACAAGAAGTACAGAAATGTATTAGATCTCTTTCCAAAGGGATCAATCGATATTGCAACGCAATCTATTATGACGCTGTATCTTTCACACTTCATCCTACAAGCTCTAGGTTGGGCCTCGGAAACATCAAAGAAGAAACTTGGTCTTGCGGCCCTACTCTATGATTCGATGTTAGAAAATGAAGATCTGGCTTCGATTCAATCACTTGAAGACCCGCAGCTTAAAATGTTTAAGGAAAGTGAGCAGGAAAATTATCGTGTCCATCCACTTAAGGCCGCTGAGATTGCACAATACTTTACTGGATACCCTGAAGCCGACTTTGTTGTCGCTCAACACCATGAAAAACCTAAAGGTGATGGTTTCCCTAATAAACTAAGTACAAATAAATTAACGGCCCACTCATGTGCCTTCATCTTGGCAAATAACTATATCTTAAAGCTGACAACTACGGCCGGCGGAAAGAAAAACCTACTCAATATCTTTAGAGAAATTAAGGAAGTTTATAACCAAGGTAACTTTAAAGATCCACTTAAGGCTCTACAACGGACGATTCTATAATTAAATTTTTCTAAATTTATCCGACTATTTCTAAAGGTTATAAATTTTGAATTTTAATTTACATTTTTCTTGATTCATATAAACTTTATGTATTGAAATTACAAACCTCAATATTAAGGAGTTTATTGATGAAAAAACTATTATGCGCAGTTGCTTTTTCAGCACTTTCATTTTCTGCTCTAGCTGCTCACGGGCCAGCTGGTTGTGGTCTTGGTTCGGTTATCTTCCAAGGTAAGTCAGGACTAGTTATGAACGTACTTGCAGCTACTACTAACGGTACATTTGGTAACCAGACATTTGCAATGTCAACTGGTACTCTTGGTTGTGAAGATGCAAAATCAGCAAGAGTTTCTGCTGTATCTTTTGTAGAAAACAACATGGTTGCACTATCTTCAGATATTGCACGTGGTGAAGGTGAAAGCTTAAACGCTTACCTTGCTCTAGTTGATGCTAAGAATGCTAATAAAGCAGTTCTTAAGAAAAACTTTGACAAGATCTTTGCTGAAAATGCTGATGCGGAAATGATCCACAATAACATTAAAGCTGTTCTTGCTATCTAATTTTATTTTCATGGTATCCACTACGGTGGATACCTTTTTTTGCCAAAAGTTTCTAATGATAAAACCCCTACTATTTCTTTCACTTATTCTGCTTTCTTCTAACCTAAGTGCTCAAACTAACAAAATTCAAAGTTTTGCTAAATCAGAAGAATGGATAAAATTAATGCGCTATCAAAGCAGTGTCTTTGGAGAAAAATCACAAGTAAAAGCAAAAGAATACTTCCTCTCAAGTGAAGGTATGGAGTCTCCACTAAAGGAGCTAGAAGCTACAATTAATGGGATCAATTCAAAGAATTTGCAAAATATGGATGGACACCCAAAATGCCTCTATCCAGCAAGAGTCATGCTTTTAAAAAAGGCAGGACTGATTTCAAAATCAATTAATTTAAAAAATTGTCCGGCCTATCAAGCCTATATTAAGAAAATCGACTTAGATTCGGTTTCAATTATCTTCTCTTCGTACTTCATTGAGAAGCCGGCCTCAACATTTGGTCATACATTTTTTAGACTTCGCTCTAAATCATCAACTAAAGAAAATAATGATCTACTCGATTACGGCGTCGACTTTGCAGCAAAAGTTGATACGGTCAATCCTCTTATCTACGGAATAAAAGGAATCTTTGGAGGCTTCCGTGGTGAATACTCGATGATGCCGTACTACGTAAAAGTTAAAGAGTATAATAATATGGAGTCCCGTGATCTTTGGGATTATAAATTAAATTTAAATGCAAAAGATATAGCCTACTTTCAGGCCCATCTCTTTGAGATGAATCGCGCCTACTTTGACTATCTCTATTTTTCAGAGAATTGTTCTTATCATATTCTCTCCTTTCTCGATGCGATAAAACCGGAATGGAAACTCATGGATGCAATTGGAGTGACAGTTCCCCCTGTTGATACTCTCTATGCCCTTTTTGACCAAGAAGATATCGTTAAAGACGTACGACTTAGACCTGCTTCTTATACAAAGCTTAAATCACGTTATGAAGCGATGGATGATAATCAACTTGAGCTTTTTAAAACATTAATAAATGATTCATCAATGATAAAAGAAATCAAAGACAACGAAGATGAACTCTTTGTTCTTGATACTTACAATCTCTATGTTGATTTCAAAAATGCAGACGTCGATGCAACAAAATCACTAAAAAGTCGTGAAAGAAAAGAATATCAGCAGCAAAAATTTAAAATTAACAGCCGCCGTGCAAGGCTTAATTCTAAGTCCAAAGATCTCGATTATACATTTATGAATAAGAACTCTCCAGATAAAGGACATCGTACCAATCGTGTACGCCTACTTGGAAGTAAGGATTCAGCTGGTGAGTATTTTAATTTTGAAATTCGTGGTGCCCTTCACGATCTTCTCGATAAACCAAATGGTTTCCTTCCAATGTCCACAACAGAGCTTGGAGTTCTTAAGCTTGCTTATAATAAGTATCAGGAAGATAAGCTTAGACTTGAAGAAATTGTCTTTGCAAAGATTGAAGCGCTAAGACCAGTTAATATTTTTGCAAAGAAAATCAGTTGGCAATTAAGCTTTGGTGCCGCTGAAAACCAAATCTATGAGAGTAAGACCTTCAATCCTTATTTCCATCTCGATCTAGGTTACACTTTTGGAAATGAAAGTATTACATTTGCCATGCTTGCTGCCATGGAAGGTAATTATACTTTTGAATCAGACTATGATTATACTGCCGGCATAGGCCCAAAGGCAAAAATCGTCTTTTCTTCATCAAGATTTTCAACTGCATTAAGTTATCAATATATGTTTCGCTCTAGAAGTCGAGTCAGTGAGACACATGAATTTGGTGCAGAAGCACGCTACCACTTAAATAAAAGCATAAGTTTTGTTGCAGGATATGATTATCAAGATAGTTTCTATAAAAAAGGTTACGCCGGGATAAACTTCTTCTACTATTAACAAGCAGTAGTTATTGGTACTTTTCAAGATAAATTTTAGTCGATACAATAGCGCTCATGCGAAAACATACGATTGAATTTAGTAAACATGCAATGAAGACATTACAAAAGATCCCTCATCATATACAAGATGAGCTGAGTTATTGGATTAATTGCGTGATGTCTTTAGGGATTGAAGAAACGAGAAAGATTTCAGGACTTCATGATGAGCCTCTTCATGGAAATCTTAGAGATTTTCGAAGTGTGAGATTAAATAGCTCATACAGAGCTTTTTATACTCATATTGAAGATTCTATTAAAATTGAAGAAATAAATAAGCACGAATACTAGAGCTTAATTGTCGTTAGAGTATCAATGATTTTCTTATAAGTATGCTTTGTGAATCGCTCTTTGAGTTTTTGTATTGTTGCCTCAAGATCAATCTTCTCTCTTGACTCAAGAACTTGATAAATCTCTTCAGTAAATGCTTCAGCGATAATAAGAACTTTCGCTAGAGGTGAAATATCATCTTTATAACTAGTTGCAAATCCTAGCCCATTTGAAGTTCCATGGTGTTGCATAATAATGACATCGGCCCCAAGAGGACAAGCAGGATAACGTCTAATAGCATCGGCCGCTTCACTTGCATGGTTAATGATAATTTCCTTATCTTCTTCTGAAACCTGTGCATCAAAAATTACTTTATCTTCATACATTAAGTCAGGGTATTTCTTATAGACTTGGACAAGATACATATCATGGAAGTAGAGAACAAATTTAAGCTTGTCTTTATGGGCCTGCCCCCCCCATTCAACATTATCAAGAATATGAGTTGAAACATAACCCGCAATGATAGAGTGACTATAAAGAAAACCTGATTTTAATGCTGCAAGATCTTTAAGGATTGATTTAAGATCTGGAACATTCTCAATGACTTCTTCCATTGCATCCATACACATCTGAGATAGTTGGACAACTTCGGCCGTTACCTTTTCATCGGTAAATAACTGCTCGGCAATAGCATCAATACTTTGCTCAACAAAGTCGAGTTGTTCTTGTTGAGGTGTTTCAGGAGTTACTTGCTCCATACTTTCAATAAGTAGTTCTGTTACTTTCTTTGTAAAAGCAAAACGTTCTCTGGCCGGAATTAAAAGCATCGAAACATTCTGGTCGAGAAACTCTCGAATACGAGGCCAAATATTATCATCTTTATCAAATATTTTAGTCGGTGTTTTCTTACCATCTTTTTCTAGTGCATAGTATGTCTCACAAAAAGATTGCTTAAAGGGAAAGAAGAGACGTATTGGCATCTCATAGAGATCTTCTGTAACTACTGCCAAAACTTCTTTTGGCGTCATATTAAGACAAGTGAAAATATTATTTAAGATACCAGGTATATCAAATTGATTCTTAACGATATAGTTTTCATCAGGAATCATATCACTGCTTCCAATAACGATTGAAGGAATATCACGATCATTTTCAATGAGATGGTGAAAGGCCAAAACCGCGGTATCTTCACCTCCAATATGATCCATCGTAACTAAGAGATCGATTGGTATATCCGTATCCTCAATATGAAGAAGTCCCTTATCAAGCGAAGGTTCGAAAATAAGATTCAACTCAGTGTATGTTTTTAAATTTACACTGTAGATAGAATTCAATACTTCGTTGTCACAAATAATAAGTGCAGTTTTCACATTTTCCTCATTGAGTGGTACTCTAAAAGCCATTGTAGCATATAATTACTTATGCTTAGCCTCTCATAACTTAGGAAAATTATGCAATTTAAAGAAAATGAATTGATAAAAGCTGAGATAATTGAGCGATATAAGCGCTTTTTACTGGACTTTAAATTCAAGAAGAAATTCTTAGACTTTCCTAAAGATGAAATTCAAACGGCCCACCTTGCCAACACAGGAAGTATGAAAACATGCTGGGCACCTGGCTGGGAGGTACTTCTTAGCTATAGCGATGATCCTAAAAGAAAGCTTAAATTTTCGGCCCAGATGATCTCAAATGGCCAAAGCTGGATCATGGTCAATACTGCACTTACAAATAAGCTTGTAATGGAAGGACTAGAAGATGGTGTTTTCAAAGAGCTTAAAAAGTATAAATTCTTTAAGAGCGAAGTTAAAATAGGAAAAAGTCGAATCGACTTTATTTTAAGTAATAAAGAAATTGATAAGAAGAATCTATCTTTAGAAGATGAATCATTTCATTATAATTTTGTTGAAGTCAAGAATGTCACATTAAAGGAAGAAGGCCAGGCCCAATTTCCTGATGCTGTCTCAGAAAGAGGACAAAAGCACTTAGTGGAATTAACTCAATTAGTTGAGCAAGGCCATGAAGCAACGATGCTCTATATTGTTTCACGTGAAGATGTTAGCGAATTTAATGTTAGTGAAGTTGACCAAAAATATAAGGAGCTTCTCATTAAGGCAAAGAAAGCTGGTGTTAAGATTCTCGCCTATCAATTAGAAATGAATGAGCGTGAAATAAAAATTGCAAAGAAGTTAAAAGTTAAGCTATAGACTTTTTTCTTCGTATTTTTGTAATTGATTTACAAGCTGAGTGTATGCCTGACTCTCATTTGGAATCTTTGTGAGAAGTGAATTAAATTTTTGGTAATTCTTTTTATTAATAAAGCGGTGAAGCTCTTTTGAAATTAGTGAATTATCATATCCGCGATTAGAAGCAAGTGCCATGACAATCTGATCACTAACTTTATCTTGAAAATCTTTCGATTTTGCATATCTTTCAAGTTCGAGAATAATTAAAGCTCTTAGCTCCTTATTGTGCTGATTCTTCGTCATTCTTACGAGTGCATTCAGCGAGCGTATATCACTTTTTTGAGTACTTAAGAGAAGGACGATATTCTTTGTTAATTCTTCATTTGAGATATCAACAAAGTCGAGCCCTGTTGAAATAATTGAGTGAGAGCGAAATCCTCTTTTAAGTGTAAAATTATAAAGTTGAGCAATCTTTAAATTTATTTCATCAATAATCAAATTCTCATACTTATCATAATTCTTAGCAACACTCTCATCTTCGAAGTAATTCTTACAAATTGTTTTTAAACATGATTTGAGTTTAGATAAAGATTCTTCGTAAGACTTGTATATATGCATATCTTCCACTCGTCTCTTCTTTAGTTCACGATCAGTGACGTCATCAGACAAAGAAGCAATGGAGCGTTTTACGAAGTCAGGTGAGTTATTAACTAATTTATAAGGATTGGCACCACTTCCAAGCTCTTGCTTTATAGTCCCTTCGATATCACTACTTGTGAAATATACAAATCCACCTAGAGATGCAATGACAAGTGTGTTTAAAATACCTTTAATCATTTTCTTCCTTAGTCTTAACCAACCTTTTTACTCTTCTCGGTTAATACTAGGAAAATATTAAGTCTAACTTGGTAGGATTAAATGATTTTAGTCACTTAGTGCATGATAGTGTTCAATAAGTTCTGATACACTAGAAAGTCCTTTAATTTCGATATCTTGTAAAATAGATTTATTGATCTGATCTAATAATTTTGGACCTTGAAAAATGAACGCCGTATAGACTTGTAAGCACTTTCCACCATCTCGCCAGTAATCAACAATCTGATCGTATGATGAGAAACCACCTACTCCAATAAATTCTAAATTATCATCTCGATTGATCTTATCTAAGCAGGCCTTTCTAAATCTTCGAGCTTTATCATAAAGTAGTTTACCAGAAATCCCCCCTACACCACGCTCTGGCATGACCGTTGTGTTCGTTGCAATGATGCCAGTGAGTTTGAATTCCTTTGCCACCGCAATGATTGAATCAAGCTCCTCTACTTCCATATCTGGGGCAATTTTTAGATAGAGGTCAACTTCACCTTCGATTCGTCCAAGGGCCATAAAAATTTTAGAAAGAGACTCTTTCGTTTGGTGGGCCCTAAGACCGGGCGTATTTGGAGAAGAGACATTGATGACAATATAGTCTGCAATATCTTTAAACTTTCGATAGAGAAAAGCATAGTCCTCAAAGGCCAGCTCATCGGGTGTTGTCTTATTCTTACCAATATTGATACCTAGGGGAACTTCACGATGAGTGATTCTCTTTACTTGCTTATCGAGGTAATCACTACCCTCATTATTAAAGCCCATACAATTGCGAATAGACTCTTCTTCAACATAGCGAAAAAGACGAGGTTTATCATTTCCAACTTGGGGCCTAGGTGTGACCGTTCCTACTTCAATTGCACCAAAGCCAATATTTGATAAGAAGTTATAGCTTCGACAATTTTTATCAAGTCCAGCAGCAAGGCCGATAGGTGAGCCCCACGTTTTAGCACCAACTTTAATTTTTAATTTCTCATCAAGGCCATTTGAGACAATATTGGCAAAGAGAGGAAAACTCTCCATGAGATCAATGATTAGATCGTGTGCATTTTCAGCATCTAATTTAAAGAGAAGTTTCTTAACTAATGGATACAACATTAATACAACTTAACAAAGTCACCTTCGTGAACAGAGCCTCCAGAGTGTAGAATTCCAATTGAAGCATCTGGTCCAACATAATCAATCACTTCAATTGTACCCTTCACTTCACCTTTAGAGACACCTATTAAGGCCCCTGTTTCAGGATCGTAAATATCAACACCTTCAGTTACGACCTTTAGAACATCACCAATATTTAATCCTGAGTCGCGTCCTGCATTGATATAAATACTACTTCCAATGATCTTTGCAACACGCCCTACCCACTCAAGCTTTTGGGCAACATCAATAATACGAGGGATTGATTTTCTAACTGAAACCTTAGTTACATAGCGAAGAAGATCTTGACGATACTTTGTTTGTGAATCTCGATCAGATTTAAAAAAGCGGTAACTACTATCATCGGCGTAACCATCAAGTGTATCTGTATAAATTTCTTTATTTGAATTCACATCAAAAATGCGAACTTCAACCTTGGCTTCACTATAGCTTTTTGTACTTCGAACAAATCCAACTTCATCAGACTTCTCGCGAATTCGAGCTTCGATAATGCGCCCAAAGATCACAAAATTAACACCCTCGCCTTTTGCCTTTCTCGTCATTTGAACTAGTTTTGATCCACCTTGTGAATACACTTGCTTTGAAGAGCCAAAGAGATTCGCTGACATAGGATCAACAATAAAGTGTCCTGTACGTTGTAGCTCACGACGAAGCTCTTCTGTGGCAACAACACCTAAATCCTGACCACCAAATGGTGATTCATTAAAGAATGTTAAGAGTGCGACCTTCTTCTTCACCCCAGTGAAGTGCTTTCTTTCAGTAGTTCTCTCTTTACGCCCGCGATAGTCACGTCGCTGAGGAGGATTTAATAATGAACATGAAGTTGCAATAATTAATAAAATTGGTACTAATAATCTCATCATAAATTCTTAACCTTACTGGCATCTTTTTCAATTTTCTTCTGGTTGGCGTGATTGATATTAAAAACAAAAGGTAAATTCTCATCTCTAACAACCGAAGCTGTCTCAGATAGTTTTACATTATTAAACTTCTTTAAAACTTCCATCGCCTTATCTTTATCACCCGAGAAAGTCACACTAATATTAACAACATTCTGTAGAGTTGATGTGATTTGAGGATCAAAGAAATAAACAACCCCCTCTTCTTTTAACATATTAGCAAAGTCGAAAGCATCGTTGATACTTGAAGTATTCTTTAATACGATTTCAAAAGAATTTTTAACAGAAACTTTCTCTTTCACAGTTCTTTTAAGATTCTTCATTTCATTAATAGGTAATTGATAAACATAGCTTGCAATATCTGAGCTTTGTTTATGTGGATCAACAGTCGAGTATTCTTGTGCTTTGGCCTCAAAGTCAGTGAAGCTAACAATCGTACCATCACGAAGGTCAGTCAGAACAAGACCACCTTGAGTTTTAATATTAATAACCTTCTGCTTATCGTCTTTAAATTCTTTAGAAAGTACAATTTCTAGGTTTAGTAGAAGTGAGTTCCTAAGCATCTCTTGGCGAGAATCAAAGATCGAAACATCGCTCGAACGCAGAACCCCAAGAGGCTTCTTAAGATACTCATAGATTTCATTCTTCGTTGCAGGATTGACGATCTCGATACCATCTAAGAAAACACTTCCAACGCTTTCAGTTAACTCTTTCAGCCAATGCTCTTCAACAACATCCGTAAACTTAGATTGCGAAGTGACTCCGACTTCCTCCCAAGTTAAACCCTTAAGCTTGTAATCGATATTTAAAAAGAGTTTTGTATAGCTTCGACTCTTACCTGTTCCGATATAACGATAGTAGATTTCTGAAACAACTTTACGATTAACCTTCGCATCAATATTAATATAGTGGGTGTCTGCACGAGAAAGAGACTTAGACATCTTTTTAACGGCATAAGACAAGATAATAGAATTGAATTGTCCAAAGTTAGATTGAGCATTTAATTTCTTAAAACGTAGACCTCTCTGGTAGCGATCTAAAGTTGATCCTGATAATGTAACAGGATTGCCCTCTTCATCAACGGCCCCAAATTCACGATCATAATTTTCTTTGATGGCCGCAAAATGTTCATCAAATTGCGTCTGATAATTTTGCCAAAAAGTTTTAGTATCAAGACCTAGTTTTTTTAGCTCTGAGTCCAGTACATTACTAACTGCATTTGCATATAATTGCTTCTTGATAAATGAGAGAGTATCTCCTGGCTTTGACGTGAACTGCCCTCTTGCATTCACACTGGCCGCCAGAGTATTTGTCGCTAGAAGTAGCAATAAAATTAATTTTCTCATATCCATCCCTAGATTATTAAAATAGTCTTACTTATTTTACCTTACATCACTGATTTTTCCATCAATAATAAACTTCACTGCATCGACATCAAAAATTTCATTAATTTTTGCCGCCATCTGTGGACTTGGATTAACAAGAAAGTCTTCGCCAAGTGGCATTCTTGCTCTTCCCTTATCATGCTCAAAGATAATATGCAGTGGAACTGTCCCTCTATGACCTAGTATCGTCTGTTTAAGACGCGTTAGGCGCCCTTCATTGAGCAGGTTCATAGGAACATTTAGACGAACTGAAGTTACACGCTCTTCTGCTTGTTCTTTTAATTTTTGAATCTTAGATGGGAAGAATTTTCGTGGCTCTTCGGCCAGGTTTACCTGCCCCGTCATGATGATTGGATCGTCACTTGCCAGAATCTCTTCATATTCTAAGAAGGTCTTTGGGAAAACAATACACTCAATCTTACCTGACAAATCTTCTAGGGTAGCAAAACACATGCGATCCCCTTTCTTTGTCATGATATTTTTACGCTCAACAATCATTCCCGCAAGAACCATATCTCTTTTTGATGTTCCATCGATATCTTGGACTTGATGAATTGGCATTGAGGCCATTTGTTCAATCACACCTTGATAGCGATCAAGAGGGTGACCAGAAACATAGACACCAATAAGCTCTGCTTCTTGGAGAAGCTTATCGCGATCATCCCAGTCAGCAACGTGCTCAAGATCTAAATTATTTGCACCCGTGTCCTCTGCTCCGTCACCTAGATCAAAGAGATTCGTTTGTCCCATCTCTTTTTCTTTTTGGCGCTTCGACGCATAGGCAACAACAACTTCCATATTCTCAAGCATCGTACGGCGATTGAATTCTTTTTCACAATCAGTGAATGCACCAACACGAATAAGTGGTTCAATAACTCTCTTACCAACAATCTTTAAGTTAACTCTTTCACAGAAGTCCACGAAGCCCGTAAATGGACCATTCTCAGTCCTCTCTCTTACGATCTCTTCAACGGCTCCTTCTCCAACTCCTTTAATGGCCCCCATTCCAAAACGTAGATTATTTTCAACAACGTTAAATAGGTAAAGAGACTCGTTAACATCTGGAGCAAGAACTTCAATGCTATGGTTACGACAGTCGTTAATAATTGTCGTAATCTTTTCTGTATTTGATAATTCTGTACTTAAAAGACCTGCATAGAACTCTGCAGGGTAATAAGCTTTTAAGAACGCCGTTTGATAAGCAATATATGAATAGGCAACAGCATGTGATTTGTTGAATCCGTACTCCGCAAATTTTGCCATCTGATCGTAGAGAGTTTCAGCAATTTTTAGATCGTAATCTCTCTCTTTTGCCCCATCAAGAAAGATTTGCTTATGTCTTTCCATTTCTGAAATCTTCTTCTTCCCCATCGCCTTACGAAGCATATCGGCTTGACCAAGAGAGTATCCCGCAACAATACGGGCGATGTTCATAACCTGCTCTTGGTAAATAATAATCCCATATGTATCGTTAAGAATTGGTTTTAGTGATTCGAATGGATAGCTTTCTTCTTTACGTCCGTGTTTGATTTCAACAAATTCATCATGCATTCCCGATCCCATCGGACCTGGTCGATAGAGGGCGTTGATGGCCGTAATATCGTCAAGTGTATCAGGAGAGATGCGACGACATAAATCTTGCATTCCGGTTGATTCCAGCTGGAAGACTCCAATCGTATCCCCTTCAGAAATAAGATCGTAAACTTTCTTGTCTTCGTAATCGATGGCCTCAATATCAAAATCAGGCATGTGGTCACGCTTAATGAAGTTTGATGCATAATCAATTACCGTTAGAGTTTTAAGTCCAAGAAAGTCAAATTTTACAAGTCCAATAAGTTCCGAGAAGTCTTTATCAAATTGAACAACTTTCTCACCCTTGTTCCCCTTAAAAAGTGGACAATACTCAACAAGAGGCTCAGATGTAATGATAACTCCGGCAGCGTGGATACCGGCATTTCGATATAGTCCTTCAAGACGTTTTGAGATCGTAAAGATTTGTCTGATTTTCTGATCTGTCTCAATCAGCTCTTGAAGCTTAGGCTCCATTTCGATGGCCTTATCGAGGTTAATCCCTAATTCATCTGGAATTAACTTTGAGATCATATTGGCTTCAGCAAATGAAAGATCATAAACACGGGCAACGTCTTTTACCACGGCCTTAGCACTTAGCTTACCGAAAGTAATGATCTGGCCAACTTTATCTTCACCATATTTTTGCGTTACATATTCAATTACTCGCTGACGTCCGGCCTGACAAAAGTCGACGTCAAAGTCAGGCATCGAAATACGTTCAGGATTAATGAAACGCTCAAAGAGCAGATTATATGGAAGCGGATTAATATTTGTAATTGTCAGGGAATATGCAACAAGTGATCCTGCACCAGATCCACGACCAGGACCAACCGGGATACCATTATCTTTTGACCACTGAATGAAGTCAGCAACGATAAGGAAGTACCCAACGAAGCCCATTTGAATAATGAGATCCATTTCATATTGAAGTCGCTCATAATACTTAGGTTTCTGCTCTTCCCAGTCAGGTTGATTGACGATATTTCTAAATTGCGGTCCATCGAAGCGGGCCTGTAGCCCCTCTCTCGTGACTCGAACAAAGTACTCTTCAAGTGACTCGTCAGTATCGATTTCATAGTCAGGTAAGTGATAAATTTGATTACCCTTTTCATCAGTCCACGAAAGTTCAACATTACATTTATCAGCAATTTCAAGCGTATTATCACATGCTTCAGGAGCGTAGTGAAAAGCAGCTCTCATCTCTTCAGGCGTTTTGTAATAGAAGGCATTTGAAGTCATACGCATTCTATTCTCATCTGCGTAGGTCTTTCCTGTTTGAATACAAAGCAGTACTTCTTGAGCTGTTGCATCTTCAGGAGTCATATAGTGTGAATCATTTGTCGCAACAAGTTTGATATTATTCTTTGTTGCAAAGTCGATCACTTTCTCATTAACAATTCTTTGTTCCGGAATTCCGTTTTCTTGAATCTCAAGATAGAAATCATCTGGCCCGAAGATATCTTGTAATTTCTCAATTGCACGTATGGCCTTCTCATCTTGGCCAGTAAAGAAATTGTAACCAACCTCTCCTTTTAGACAAGCTGTTGTACAAATCAATCCTTCGCTGTATTCACGAAGTAACTCCACGTCGGCACGTGGCTTATAATAGAAACCTTCAAGATAAGCTTTAGAAAGAAGCTTACATAGGTTTTTGTAACCCGTATTATTCTTACAAAGAAGAATTAAGTGGTGAATTTGTCTTGAAGACTCTTCAGCATCTTGAGAACTGACACTAGCACTCTTAGTTGCAGCACGACGATCAAAACGAGAACCAGGAGTGAAGTAAATTTCAGACCCAAGGATAGGCTTAATACCTTCTTTTTTACAACGAGTATAGAAGTCGATAGCACCAAACATATTCCCGTGATCTGTTTGAGCAATGGCCGGTACACCCAGCTTCTTTGCTTCAGGAATTAAATCCTTCAACCTAATGGCCCCATCTAAGAGAGAATACTGCGTATGTAAGTGTAGATGAACGAAGCTATCAGGGTGAGTTTCTTTATAAGATTTCACTTCGTTGTTATTTTCATTTTCGGCGCTGGTTTGCTCCATTGAATGCCCTCTAAATAGTGTGTGTTTGTGTCGTTGTACTTAAATTTAATTATCACATTTTGAAGGTGTTTTGTCATAGGTTTGCGCAGAAAATTAACTAGTGAAATAACCAGATTACAAAGACATAACGCGCAGCTTTACCGATAAACATTGAAGGAATTGTTAAAAGAGGATGGCAGCGAAAATAACCCAGTGCAACGGCCAGTGGATCACCGATGATTGGCAGCCAACAAAGTACTGCTAGTAATGCTCCAAATTGATTCACTCGATGCTTAAAAGAATAGATTTTTTCTTTACTAATCTTTAGATATTTTTCGATCCATATAAGTTTTCCAAGGTGGCCTAGATAGAAGCAAGTCACTCCACCTAGAGTATTGCCAATACTTGCGGCCCAAAAGACATCGATCTTTCCAAGCCCTAGTTTTAAGGCCGTCACAACAAAGATTTCAGATGAAAAAGGCAGTATCGTTGCGGCCAAGAAGCAAACAAAAAAAACACCAAAGAGGCCAGTGGAATTTATAAAGTCGACAGCGTTCAAAATATCAATAAATCCTTTTAATTAACGAAATTTCCTCAACCTTTTAAGCCTAGAATAAGGAAGTAAAAGGAGAAATCATGGTTAACTATACCCCATCAATTGAACGAGACAAAGCCCCTAGACAAAGAGAAAAGGAAGAGCACTTCACTACTAGTTTAACGATTATTAATCGGCTCATAAAAAAATCCCTACCGTTAAGACAAGATATGGATATTCACGAAGCAGGCGAATTCTTTATCAAGCACAATATAACAGGCCTGCCTGTTGTTAATGATCGAGATCAGTTAGTCGGCTTTCTTTCACAGAAAGACTGCCTTAAATATAGCCTTGATGCTAAGTACTACAATCATGCCTCAACAATTGTCGAACACTATATGAGTGAGAATGTGGTAACCATTCCCAATGATTCGTCTTTGACTTTTATTGTCGAGTTATTCCTTCACTACCCTTACCATGCCTTTCCTGTAGTCGAAGGAAGAGAGGTTATAGGGATCATTGAGAGGACAACAGTCTTTGAGGTCGTCCATAATATGAAGGGCTCGAATTGGTAAGTACTGGAAATTAACTAGAATACCGGCCCTCTTCTATGAAAATATTACGCATTCCTAGCACCATACTTGAACCTCGTTTGGTATTTGGCGATAATACGCCAAATATTGAGAGAAAGTATGGTTTTCAAAAGAAAGAAGAAAATTCCAAAGAATAAGGAACAGCTTGAGTTAAGCTTTGAGCTTCCGCGCGAGAATGATCGAAACTTTCACCTAGGTGGAAAGTCGTTCTATTTCTTTGATCTTGATGACAATGTTCTCTTTCTTTCAACACCAATTATTATCTTTCACAACGAAACAGGCGAAGAGAAATACTTATCTTCTCATGAGTTCGCTATTCAAAATAAATTAATTGGAAAAGAAGGTATATACAAAGATTACCACATGGACTTCGATGATGAGACGGGAACTTTCCGTAACTTTAGAGATTCAGATCTTTCGCTTACTCAACGACTAACCGGAAGAAAGCAATCACTCATCAACGATATTCAAGAGGCACTTGAAAGAAGTGATTCGACTTGGAAAGCACCAAGTTGGAATCACTTCTATCATGCCACTTACAACCATAGACCAGTTTCAATTATCACGGCCCGTGGTCACCACGAGGAAACAATTAAGCAAGGAATTGAGGTTATCTATAACGAAGGTCACTTGCCTAATCTTCCAAACTTTCACACGGTCTACGCAGTATCAAATCCAGAAACAAGACTTAGACTGGGCGGAGATATTGATAATTACAATGTACCAGAACTTAAGTATAAGGCCATTATTGAATCGGTGGAATTAGCGATAAAGAGATATGGCTACTCTGATTACCATCGCTTTGGCATGAGCGATGATGATGCTGGTAATATTGATCTTATTACTGATGCTATGAAAGAGCTTAAAGCAAAATTTCCACGAATGTCTTTTCACGTCATTCAAACTTATGACAATGGTTTTGAAAAACGCGAAGTTCTAGAACACTCTGTTGAAACAATTTTTACTAAGCACGAGTCACGACTCGATCAGCTCAACCTATTTGCCTGATCCCATATAAGTCAATTTCTGAACACCATAGCGGCAAAGATGAAAAAACTTTAATGAAGTTTTAAGATTTAGTAGTATTTATCCATGGAAAAGAAATTTATCAAACAAGTATTTGCAACATTCTTCATCTTCTTTTTTTCGGCCTTGATGTCGAATGCATTTAGTGGCGACCTTGCTAAATTACTCAAGTAAGACGCTCAAGCAAAAAATCAAGTAAGATACTCAAGTAAGAGCTTTAACCATATGAAATCTGGCGGCTCCCTTAAGGTCATAATCTTGCCTTATTATAAAATATTCCCCAATAAGCATTAGTTAAGAAAAAGATAAGCGACTTAACTTAAATGACCGATATTTGGAATATGAACTTGATTCGAAAATTGTTCATATTTCTAATTCCTCTTGCTGTTCTCTTCTCATGTGCAGGAGGTGCAGATGAGGAAACACTTCGCAAGGTTCTCATTGAATCAGATCTAGTTGTAGATAATATTCGTATTGATACTATAGGTTACTATATTGAAGGTGAAACCATTTCTATTGCTGTAGACTTTAACAAAAAAGCTTCAGTGATTAGTGGGACACCAAGGCTTGAGCTAATGATTGGCGCAGCAACAGTCTATGCAGATTATGTATCAGGAAGTGGTACTGAGACACTTATATTTGAATATACTATTCTTGCATCTCAAAACGATAGTGATGGAATTGATATTATCTCTCCAGTAGATACTTCAACTTCAACGATACAAGATTCCTATGGGAACTCACTTATTAATACTTTTACAGATAAAAGTTTTTCTACTGTCTTAGTTGATACAGTCATCCCAACAGAAGCAAACTTCACAAAACCATCAAACGGAACCTACTACTCAGGTGATACATTGAGTTTCTCTGTTACATTTGATGATACCGTTTATGTTACAGGAGTTCCTCGTATTGAGTTACAGCTTGATAGTGGGAACACTTATCTTGAGTACGTATCAGGAAGTGGCACTGACACCTTAGTTTTTGAATATCTACTCACAATAGCAGACAATGACCCTGGTAGTGGTATTGGGCTTGCGAGTGTGATTGATTTAAACACAGGAACAATCAAAGATATTGCAGGTAATGATGCAGTTTTAAGTATTACTCCAGGAGGAACGAATGGAATCAAAGTTTCAAATGACGTTCCCCATACGATTTCATTTACAATCAATAGTGATGATGCCGCAACAAACTCAACTGCAACAACATTAGATATTACAGCGACAAATGCCACTCAAATGTATATTACAACAGACTCAAGCTGTAGCTCTGGTGGAATTTGGGAAGCTTATGCTACTTCAAAGGCATATACACTTGTGACAACAAATGCCACAAATAATGTCTATATAAAGTTTCAATCATCTTCAGCTATTGAATCGAGTTGCTATAGCGACGAAATCATCCACGACAATATTGCTCCAATAGCTCCTTCCATTTCTCTTGGAGCTGATGCTACTACGACGGCCTCTGACACACTAACTCTTAGCGGTGGCGATGGAACTGGTACACAAATCGCAAGCTATGAAGTGGCCATATCAACTTCAACAAGTGAAGCAGATATCTTAGCAGGTGCTCCCTACACATCCTTTACGGGCACTAGTTACCAATACACAGGAGTTACACTCACTGAAGGAAATCAGTATTACTTCATTCTTAAAACAATCGATGAAGCCGGTAACGAAGTTATATCAAGCTCGAGTGGATGGTATGTTCTAGGAGTTCCTGATGCTATTAACAATCTCTCTCTTGTTGAGCGAACTGTTGATACGATTAAGATTGCTTGGACCAAACCTGACCCTAAGGGGCCAACAATTACAGGCTATCAAATTGACTACAAAATCGGTGCAGGAAGCTGGACAACTCTAGTCGCTTCGCAAACCGCTACTGACTATACTCACACAGGCCTTGATCCTGAAACTGAATATAGTTACCGCGTCTATGCGACTAATGGGACATACACTTCAAGTGCATCAAATATTCTCACAACAGAAACTCTCCCAGATATTCCAGAGTTTCAAGTAAGCTATATGGCCGTCAATGTTGGCGGGGCAACCTCGTGTCGTGCTGTTTCCTTAGAAGATGGAAATACCTTTTTACACAATGGTGTTGATGTTGGAGGCACTTATAATAAGACTGACACCTATACATTCACATGTGCCCAATTTGATACTTTTGAAGCTACAGGAAAATTCTTTGTGGCCGGAAGAAGAAGTGATAGTGGAAGTACGACAAACAGTAAAATAGGAAATATTGTTTGGAATCCAATTAGTTGGGTTGGAAAAGAGTTCTTATTCAATCACACTCGAATGACCTCAAGCTATATTTCAATCTATGCCTATACTGATTCTGATGTCGAGATCAAAAGAAATGGTGTGCTTGTAACATCAGCATCTTTAACGGCCGGTACTTCAACAGTTCTATCTGTTTCAACTTATGCATCTTATGAATTAAGCTCAACTGGCTTCATCTTAAGTTACATGTATGCAAGTTCAAGTAGTGACGTCGCAGACCCTAAACCACTCTTGCCTATTTCAACTGATATTACAGGTTTCCCTTCAACGACAGGAAATATCACAACAAGTGCAAGTAGTAATAATATTACAATCTATAACTCAGGAGAGGCCACAACAACGAACACCCTCACAGCAGGTACGACTTATGGCCACAAGGTTGGAGGATCTCAAAACCTCTACAATACCTATGCCGTTCGTCTCATATCAGATAGTGCCATACCTATGATTGGAAATTCAACGGCAGATTCAGATGGCTACTGTGCCGCACCATTTATCCCAACGGCCCTTATGAAGAATACATTCGGGATAAACACTGACTCGGACTATGTAGCCTTTACATCTCTTGAGCCTGCAACAATTACGATGACAAGTGGCCTTGACGGATCAATCTCAACTATTAATCTCACACGTACAACAGATGAAGACAATGTTCCCTACCGTGCCTATATCAGTGGAGTAATTCCAGAAGGTAGCGTCTTTGAGTCCACAGACAAATTCCAAGCATGGTACCAGCCAAATAATAATACGGCCGGTGCTGATCAAGATGAGACAATCCTCTTTGGTTGGTAGAATTCTTACACTTTCTAACTCGCTTTGCTAAGTTGATCAACAAGGATTAATATTTCAACCTAATTAAAGGACTTAGGGAAAAGGAATTTTAATGAAAAATATTGCATCACTAACACTAGCTATGCTTATCACAACTTCAGCTTTTTCAATGGACTGCATTGGAAGCAAGAGATTTATCGATGAACGAGGTCAATCTCAATTTCAAGAAGTAAAACTAATCAATGCCTTTGACTACACAGATTCAAAAGTTCACGCTGATATTAATGAAGCCTACTATGTCTTTACTCGCTATGAGAAAGAAAAGTATGTTGCAAAAATTACTTTTGGGCCAGATTATACAAGAGGAATCACTTCTACTGCGACTTTTGATGAGAATAAGAAATTCGAGCTTGCCAGTGTTGATGGCGGAACGGTTTATAAGTTAAGTTGTAGGCTTTAAGTCGTTGGTTGGGTGGTATTTCTTTGCGACGCTTAATTAATCACGTTGTGATTAATTGTCGCTGGTTGGGTGGTACCTCTTTTCGGCTTCTTTCCCATTGCTCCTTTGCCGAACCGGTGTGCATAAACGCACACCTCTCGTCGCTATTTACTAGCTAAAGAGATGGGGAGCTGTAGATGCGTCCCATAGTTTGCCATTAGGCAAACAATGACGCATCTACTCCCATTCAATAGTACCAGGAGGTTTAGACGTAATGTCATAAACAACACGAGTGATGCCTTTTACCTCGTTAGTGATTCTTGAAGAAACACGAGATAAGAAAGCATGGGGCATATCAGTCCAAGTGGCCGTCATCCCATCACTTGAGTTAACCATTCGAAGGCAGATGACTTCTTCATAAGCACGGCCATCACCCTTTACTCCTACTGTTTTAACAGGAAGTAAAACCGTTAAGGCCTGCCATGTTGATTCATATAAACTGTGAGCATGAAGTTCTTCAAAAAGAATTTGGTCACTTTCTTGAACTTGGCGAATACGGTCCGCAGTTAGCTCTCCAAGAACGCGAATCCCAATTCCTGGCCCTGGAAAAGGGTGACGATGAACCCATGCGTGTTCAAGTCCTAACTCCTCCCCCATCTTTCTCACTTCATCTTTAAAGAGATAACGAAGAGGCTCAAGAAGTTTTAGATTCATACGCTCTGGTAGTCCCCCAACATTGTGGTGAGACTTAATTGTTACAGACTTTCCATCTTCCTCATGAGGAGAGATTGATTCAATAACATCAGGATATAGTGTACCTTGTAGTAGGTATTCAAAATTAATACCGTGATTGTCTTGGTATTCTTTTACTTTTTTCTCAAAGACATCAATAAAAGTTCGACCAATCGTCTTTCTCTTGTCTTCAGGATCAGACTTACCTTTCAGCTTTCCAAGAAATTCTTCTTTGACATCAATGATTTCAATATTTAATTGGGTTTTCTTTTTAAGTAATTCGATATGGTGGTAGTCTTGTGGACGAAGAAGTCCATGATCAACGAAGAAGCAGTAGAGATTATCTCCAATCACTTCATGTGATAATTGGGCCGCAACAAGTGAGTCGACACCACCAGAAAAAGCACAAAGTACTTTTGATTTTTCAATACCACGAACAAGGTTCTTTGCCTCTTCAAGCATCTCCGTTGTATCCCAATCCATTTCAAGTTTTGCAACATCTTTGAAGAAGTGATTTAAAATATCTTTACCATGTTCGCTATGTTCAACCTCTGGATGAAATTGTAGTCCCATCATTGGTCGTGTGTTATGTTCAATTGCTGAAACAAGTCCGTTGCCCGATTCCATTGTTAGAGTGAAATCTTTTGGTAGTGTTGATATATGATCTGAGTGAGACATCCATACATTGACAACTTCAGGTACACCGGCCATTTTAAAGCCATCAGCTAAATGAATCTTTGCATGGCCATACTCTCCAATCGTTCCCTTTTCAACGACACCACCAAAGTACTTCCCCATAAGCTGCATACCGTAGCATACACCAAGGATTGGTAGGTTTTCATTATCAAAGACAAAGTCATAATTTGTTTCATCTTCAAAAACAGATTGAGGGCCACCAGATAGAACTAATGCCTGTGGTTTCTTTCCACTAGCAAATAGCTCACGGGCCTTTTTAACTGTGATAATTTCACTTGAATAACCAAGCTCACGTGATTTTCTCGTAATTAATTGCGTGTATTGTGAACCGAAGTCCACGATCCAAATTTGTCTTGTGCTCATTTCAACTTGCCTTTATTTTTCAATTTGATAATTAGGTGCTTCTTTTGTAATCATGACATCGTGTGGATGACTTTCTTTTAAAGATGCAGCTGTGATTTTTACAAATTGTGCTTTCTCTTGCATCTGTGTAATTGTCTCCGCTCCGATATAGCCCATCCCACTTCTAATTCCTCCGTTTAATTGGAAGATATTTGAAGCAAGACTTCCACGATAAGGAACCTGCCCTTCGATTCCTTCTGGAACGAGTTTTTGATCGTCCACATCTGCTTGACCGTAACGATCTTTTGAACCAAGCTTCATGGCCCCCAGAGATCCCATTCCACGGTAAACCTTATAAGTACGCCCTTGATAAAGTACCATCTCACCTGGAGTTTCATCACAGCCTGCAAACATTGAGCCTAGCATGACACAACTTGCTCCCGCCGCTAGGGCCTTAACAATATCACCAGAGTACTTAATCCCACCATCTGCAATGAAGGGAATCCCTTCTTTTAGGCAAACACTTGCACAATCCATGACTGCTGAAAGTTGCGGAACCCCTATTCCGGCCACAACACGAGTTGTACAAATTGATCCAGGACCAATTCCTACCTTAACTCCATCAACACCTGCTTTAATAAGAGCTTTACAAGCTTCAGGTGTTGCAATATTTCCTGCAATAATATCTAAGCTTTGACCTTCTTTTACTAGGCCTCTAACTTTCTTAACCATCTCAATAACACCTTTAGAGTGTCCATGGGCCGTATCAATAATAATACAGTCAACTTCAGCATTGATTAGGTACTGGGCACGATTGAGTTCTTTTTCTCCAACACCAATCGCGGCCGCGACTCTAAGTCTGCCAAGTGCATCTTTATTTGAGTTTGGAAAATTAATACGTTTTAAAATATCTTTGATTGTAATAAGACCTTTAAGCTTTCCGTCTTTACAAATAATTGGAAGTTTTTCAATTCGATTCTGGTGAAGAATCTTTTGAGCTTCATCAAGATCAATTCCTTCATGACCAGTCACAAGTTTCTCTTTCGGTGTCATGACATCTTTTACTTTCTGATTAAGATTTTGCTCAAAGCGAATATCACGACTTGTCAGAATCCCAACTAAGTAGTTTTCACTATCAACAACAAGAACACCTGTGATCTTATTCTTATTCGTTAGCCTCAGGACTTCTTCAAGATAAGTTTCAGGACCAACTGAGATAGGATTTAAAACAACACCTGACTCAAACTTCTTTACCTTCTCGACTTCCCAGGCTTGTTCTTCAACTGACATATTCTTGTGGATAACACCAATTCCACCCTGTTGGGCCATAACGATTGCCGTCTTTGATTCCGTCACTGTATCCATGGCAGCTGAAACGATTGGAATATTTAATTCAATATTGCGAGAGAATTTTGATTTTAGGCTTACATCCGAAGGTAGAACCTCAGAGTATCCCGGTTTAATTAATACATCATCGTAAGTAAGGGCCTGTGTAATTTTTGAGTCTGACATGCGCTGATCCCATCTAAATAGTTAAAATATAAGCAAATTAATTGCTTATATTTTAACTGAGATCATTTTTTTATAATAGCTGGATATTTTTTTAGTACGCTTCTTTGTAATCTTGACTATAACTCTCAAGATCATTAATTAGCTTGTTGACCGCACTATCGTGCTTAGGTTGTCTTAAGTATTCTTGACGTAGTGATGACTCAAAAACATCTGTTTGTAGATCATCATTTATTGGGCTTTGAACTGAAGCAGGATTACGAGAGCTTACTGGTTCTTTAGCTGGCTTCACTTCTTCCACAGGAGTAGCTGGAGCTGGACGAAATTTTCTCACACCTTCATCAGGAGTAACTGACGCCGGAACTCGGTAAGTCGGCATATGAATATTGAGTTGAACATCAGACTTAGTTGAGTAGTCTGGTTTAAATTTCTTTTTAACTACTTTCTTTGGAGCTTCAGAAGCAAGTTCACGAAGTTTATCACCATAGAAAGATTCAAGCTTCTTTGAACGTGTCGTTTCAGATTCAACAGGAACAGAAGCAATTTGACGACGAGTCGCTACTTTTGTTGATTGTCTAACAACAATACTTCCCGGCTTTTGTGAAACACGCATATCTTCTCTAAGAGTCACAGAAGCTGTTGATCTCTTTGGAGATTTTTCATAGAGTTCTTGTGAAATCTTATTATCCTTATGACTTGGAGCTTTTGCTACTAGTGTACGACTATCCATTGGTTTCACATTTGGAAATAATGAAGTCACAGCATCGTATGCACTAGAAGAAATTGGAGTTGGAACTCTAGGAGCACCATTTTCATAATCTTCTTTTACAAATGAGAAGCGTCCAGGGCCTACTTTTTCTTTCATAAACTCATAAACGTTATTATTAATTGTATGGCTACCCTTAATACTTAGAATTTGTGATTTTCCAGATTGTGGATCATAAGAAGCGATGAATTCACCACTATTATAAGCAATTGTAGCGTTCACAGTTTGAAGCTGAAATTTATCATCTGTTTCTTCCATTGATTTAACCCAAATGTATCCAGACTTTAATTCAACAATTTTATTAAGCATTGAAACGTAACTAGATCCAGACACATGATATTCATGATCAAAGTAATCTTTAAAAACAAGTTCAGCTCCAACTTCAGTAAAGATATCATCGAAATCATAGATATAGCTTCCAGCATCGAGCTTTCTGGTTTGTTGGTTACTTGTAACAAAGACATTTCCTTGCACAGAAGCAACAACAGCTCTTGGCGTTTTGGCCATAGCAAATGAAGTGATAAGTGCTAGTACTAAAATACTAGTTCTTTTTATACTTTTGTACGATCTTCTCATAGTGCCCACTTAGGATATTCCATTCAGGAGTGTTTCTATATTTCTTTCTGAACTCTTCAACAACTGCAAAGAATTCATCATTTCTATTTTGCTTTAAATAACTAAGGCCAAGCCAAAGCTTTGCCCCAAGGTAATACTTTGAAGTTGGATACTTCTTAGTAAGATATGTGAAGTACTTCTCACTCCAGTCGTAATGCTTACCAGATTCATAGCTTGCGACACCTGCTTGAAACAGAAAATCTGCATCGATCCCTTTTGAGTTTGGAAAGTTCTTAGTGTAAGAATTAAAAAACTGTGCACTCTTTTCAAAGTTCTTAGCATCAAATTCTTTTTGTGCAATGGATACCATCTCCTTTGCATCCCACTTATAAACATCATACTTAACAAGGTCATTGCTATTTACTCTTGCAACACTTGCAATCTCACGCTTGGTATAAGTTTCAGGCTTAGGGGCCTTATCTTTAAGCTGAGTTTCAAGATAGAAGTTCTTACTCTCAAGAGTCTTGATTTTATAATTTGCTTGCATGAGCTTATTTCCTAGATCCTGATTCTTTTTTGAAAGAATCAAAATCTTGTCCTCTAGTTCATTTACTGCCTGAGCACGTTTCTCAAAATGCTCGACAAAGCTGCATGAAGCTAGATTCAACAATGCAAATCCAAAGAATAAAGTTTTTAAGGTTTTCACTTTTTTTTCCTCGTTATTAGTACCTCTTCTCCTTTCTTTTCGGATAACAGACTAAAATATTTAGCAAAAAATAAATCTATGTAATTTCAAGAGGTTAAATCCAGCTCAAGTGAATTTATTCAAATTTTGATTCAAGTGTGTCCTTATGGTCTGTTTCGTCAAATCTTTGTCAATTGATGGATTTAGCATCATTATTTATCGTATAATACCGCTAAGGAATTAAAATAATTAATAAAAATTAAGGAATACTAAATGTTAAAGACACTCCTAGTGATGGCCATCACTCTCCTAACCTTTGCAGAAAAGAAGGACTACTCAAATCTTGTAAAGCTTGAGGTTACTTCTTTTGTAAAAGATAGCTCAACATATCTTGCCATTAATATGAAGAATAAAGATGGCTGGCATACTTACTGGGAAAACCCAGGAGATTCGGGTCTTGCTACTGAGGTTGAGTTCTTCCAAGCAGGAGATAAGATCGTTCTTGAAAAAGTTGAATGGCCAAGGCCACATAAATTTATTGAACAGGGAGATATTCAAACATTTGGTCACAAAGATGAGTACACGTACTTCTATCATCTAGGTACAAGCTTTGCTAATGCCAAAGATTTTGTCGTTGATATTAAGTACCTTGTTTGCCATGACATTTGTATTCCACAAGAAAGGAAAATAAGCGGAGCATTTACAGATGGTGTCTTTACTTCGTCAGATAATCAAATCAAAGTTTCCGCCCCAGAACTTCTTAAAAGATTTAATAATCTTCCGATGAAAAAAGAAGCTCCTGACTACCTTCAGCTCTCGGTGATAAAGCACGAAGGACAATTGGCCCTTGTTTACAATATTACTGGAGAGAATCAAAAACTATTGCCAGGTCAAAATATTTTAACACCATATACAACAAGTCCACTCACTTTTAAGAGAGAGAAAATATTTAAAGATAGAAAAGGTAATCACTATGCTCTTTATCAAATGGAATGGGATGGAGAATACCTTGAACCTGAGTATCCTCTTCCTGCTGATGGACAGTTCAAAGAGCCTTTAAATTTCAAGTTCATCTTTAATGACCCTATCAATGGGGAATCATATCGAGTGGACTTTGAAGTCACAAACTTCGGATTAAATTCTGAAGAATCATTCAAGACTTTCTATAGTAGCTTAACTCCGGTAGACAATACTAAAGCAACAGATAGTAAGATCGTGGATAATGAAGCAGGATCATCTCTTCCTTATTTCTTAATGATGGCCTTTCTAGGTGGTTTAATCCTAAATATCATGCCATGTGTACTTCCAGTTATCTCCCTTAAGTTATTTGGACTCATTAAACACTCAAATGAAAGTCGCTCAAAAGTACTTAAGCACAACCTCTTCTACTCTTTAGGGGTCATTGCCACTTTTGCCGCACTTGCTGCAAGTGTGATCGCCATCAAATCAACAGGAGAACAGATCGGTTGGGGCTTCCAACTTCAATCTCCCCTCTTTGTTGCCATTATGGTCTTCATCATATTTATTATGGCACTAAATCTCTTTGGACTCTTTGAGTTTAGAACTCCAGGGGGATCAAAGCTTGGTAATGTTGAGGTAAGAAATACATTCTATGGAGACTTTATCAGTGGTGTATTGGCAACAGTTCTTTCAACACCATGTTCTGCTCCATTTCTGGGAACGGCACTTACATTTGCTTTCTCTGAATCAACGGCCAATATCTTTTTAATTTTTATCTTTATAGGCCTAGGTCTTAGTGCTCCTTTCCTTTTAACAGGATTCTTTCCTGCCCTTATTCGCTTCTTACCAAAGCCAGGTATGTGGATGGATCATGTAAAAAAAGTTTTAGGGCTAACGCTTGTTCTAACTGTCGTTTGGCTACTTGATGTTTATTCGGCCCTAGTTGGATCTCCTGTAGCAGTAATGTATATAAATTCAACGCTAGTGTTTATCTTCTTCCTCTTCTACTTGAGAAAGAATATGACAAAGAAAACATTCGCAACGATTCTAGTTCTTATACCAGTCCTTTACTTAGGATTTACAGCTGCTAGAACGCCACTAAATACAAATGGCAATGGTAACTCACTTTTAGAAGATAAGAATCGAGAAGGACTAAAGTGGGATAAGTGGACAGAAGATGAGATGCAAAAGCGAATCACTAATAAGAAATTAACTTTTATCGATTTCACTGCACGCTGGTGTATTACGTGTAAAGTAAATGAAAAACTTGTGATTAATACAAGTAGTTTTAAAGAAATGGTTGATACGAATCAAGTTGATCTCTTACTTGGTGACTGGACAAAGAAAGATGAAGATATTGGCCGTTGGTTAGAGTCACAAGGAATGGTTGGCGTACCGGCCTATTTTGTTATCAATCAAAATGGTGAATTAATAAAACTTGGTGAAACGATTACACTTGGAAAAGTAAAAAAGGCTTTGGGAGTCAATTAACCAAGTAGCTTGGCGATAGCTCCTGGTGCAACATTAGCTTGCGCGAGGAATGCTGTCGCCGATTCCATCTTAATTGAATCTAAGGCCTTTGCTGCCGTTGATTTTGCATAATCCGTATCTTCAATTTTTGATCTTGCTGACTCTGAATTTTCATAGTTATGTTGTAGGTTTGCTGTTGTACTTTCAACTCTTTTCATCGTTGAACCAACTTTTGCACGTGAACTAGAAATCTTATCAATTAGTGCATCAGCGGCACCCATTGCATTTCTTGCACCCTCTTTTGTGAGAACATTTTGGGCCAAAAGATTACGGTGGGATTTCATTACATCACTAATATTATAAGTAATGCGATCATTCTTAGCATCGTTACGAATACCGACTTGCATCTCTAAGTTTCGACCAGAGCTATCTAAGAGCTTTGTTCCATTGTATTGTGCATTTTCTTGTATTCTTATTATCTCAGTTGTTAACTGTTTGAACTCGCGGTTCGTATTCATACGATCGTGATCGTTATATGTATCAGTTGCCATTTGCACTGAAAGCTCTTTTAAACGAACTGCGATATCTTGCATGCTTCCCATTGTTGCATCTGCAATTTCAAGCATTGAATAACTATCATTTGAATTGCGCTGGGCCTGTAGATTAGAACGATTTTGAGATGTCATTTTAAGCGCAATAGCAGCACCGGCCGGATCAACCGCCGCTTCATATATACGCTTAGACTCAGCTAGTTTGCGAAGCTCACCAGTATGATGATCATTCACATTACCTAACATCCTCTGAGCAAGCTGTGATGTGACATTAGTGCCTACTCTCATCCCTGAAGACTACCTATTAAAATTCCAGTCATTCCACCGTGAATGACCTTTCTCAATAAATTTATCGGAAAAAAATGCCCAAAGTTTAAACGAAATTGACGAATAAACTTTGGGCGAAGGAAGGAAAGTTGTTTAGTTGAATTCTTAGCTAGTTAGCTAGAGCTAGCTGGCCATTTTCTGGTCGCGATACCAGTTCTTAAAAGAGTTTAGCACATTTGCTGCTGCCTTATAGACATTGTCCCCTTTCGCTTTTTTATGAAAACTGTGCTTATGTCCATTCACATTTGCAGAAAAGACATAATCTGGACCTTTCTTGTCGGCCACAAATTGAATATGACCAACATTTCTGAAGTCATTTGAAATTCCCTTGAGTTTCTTAGCTACGTAATCTTCAAAAGCTTCTGAGTGATCAACGTTATGGTAGCTTAGATTGTATAACATAGGACCTCCAATTGTTACTATGTGTTCTTCTATGTCTATATAATACCAAGCCTGCAAAAATATTTATCTAATTTATGTTAGGTTTTTGTAAAATCGATTAAAAGTAATAAATTGTTTGAATCCCCTAAAAAATCAGTCAGAAATTACGGTTCTCATGGACACTAAAATGTAATAAAATTGTAGAGATTTATTAATTAAAAGGAGAAGCAATGCGCTTATATGAGTACATCCAGCAGGGTGGGTTAATTATGTATATTCTACTATTTATCAATATTGTAGGATGGGCAATCATGTTATCAAAAGCTTATTTTCTTTCTGTAGAAATGAAAATGACGACACAAACTTCATCGGATATTGAAAAAAGAATTATTGGAAGTGGGGACAAATTGGACACAACTTCTAAGATTGAAATTGCTAAGCAATACCTAGCTGGACACATCATGTCAGTAGAAAGAGGTCTTAATACTGTAAAGATCATTGCGACAATCTCACCTCTTTTAGGGCTACTCGGAACAGTTGTCGGTGTTCTAACGGCATTTCATGTTATGTCAGAAACAGGACTTTCGAATCCGGCCTCATTTGCACAAGGGATTTCAATGGCACTAATAACGACTGTTGGTGGGATGATTGTTGCCATTCCTCACTTTGTTGGTCACAACTACCTACTCGGTTCAGTCGATAAACTTGAGACAACACTAGAAAAAGAAATTATGGAAAAACTTCTATGAGTTCACGCGGTAAAAGAACAAGACAAGAATTAAGCGCAGATATCACTCCTTTAATTGACGTTGTCTTTCTCTTATTGATCTTTTTTATGACTTCAACAGTCTTTAAAAAGTCTGAGCTTGCACTCCTGTTAAATCTACCAAAAACAGAATCAGGAGAGAAAGCTTCAGAGAACTCGAAGGTTCTCATTATTGAATTATCAAAAGAAGAAGTTGCTATTGCTGGAGAGAAATTTACTCTCGATCAGCTTGATGCAAAATTGGCAGCAATTAAAGACAAGAATAAACCAATTGATCTGAGAGTTGATCAAGAAGTACAATATTCACGTTTAGTTAGAATTCTTGATGTTTTGAAGAAATATAGCTTAACGAATTTATCTCTAATCACTGAAAAGTAATTAAAGACTATTATAAAGATTCATTAAATCTTGGGCCGTTTGACGACGATGAAATTTTTCAACAAAGTTACGGCCCATTTCAATCATCTCAAAAGAAATATCATGATTTGTTAGAACGTTGACGATTTGATCAGCAAGTTCTGACTTATTATTTGGATCAATATAAATTGTATTTGGTCCACCCGATTCAGGGAAAACTGAGCCCTTTGAAGTTATTACTGGTGTCTTTGAAAATAGTGCTTCAATTATAGGAATCCCAAATCCTTCAAAGAAAGAAGGGAAACAAAATAAATCTGCTCTTTGATAGAATGCAGGTAGGTCGTCATTTGTTACGTTTGAAAGGATAATCACTCGGTCCTCAAGGCCTTTTGAATGAATATAGCTTTCAACCTCTTTCTTGTACTTTCCACCGTTACCAATTAAAACTAGCTTGTGGTTAATTGACTTCTTAATATCAGCGTAGGCCTTAACTAGAGTGAGAGTGTTCTTATTTGGTTCAATGGCACCTACACTTAGAATAAAGCTTCCATGTATGCCATATCTTTCAACAGTTGAAACTTGTTTTTCAATTGGAATTGGTGAGTAAAAACGAGGATTACATGTTTGATAAACGACTCGAACTTTTGCTGGATCACAACCGAGAAATTCAATTAAATCCCTTTTTGTCTGTTCACATATAGCGACAACAACATCGGCAACTTCTACGGCGTATTTTATCTTACGTAAATAAACCTTACGATCTAACCATTTAAAGTTTTCGGGAAATCTTAAAAAGAGAAGATCATGAATTGTAACTACTGTTTTTATTCCAGTCTTTTCAATTCCATGTGGTAACTCATGACTAAGGCCATGAAAAATATCAATGCCTAAATCCTTTGCTTCTTCAGCAACCTTAAAAGATCGCCATGCAGCAGGAAATTTCTTAGACCAGAAATCACTTGGAGTTATTGTATTTAGGTTTTGGTATTGATCTAGCCAATTAAGGGCCCTAGGGTCATTATAATCAGGTGTAAAAAGGTAGTATGAATTATCTGTATGATAACGACTTAAGCTTGCGATTAAGTCTCTTGAGTAATTACCAAGGCCTCTAAAATTATGAAATGCACGTTTAGCATCAAAACCAATTTTCATCTTTGTAGTATAGAGGCCTTAGAGAGTATTGACAATTAAATTGTCTAACTCTCTCCAGGGATTTTAATAACCTGACCAGCATAAAGAGCACTTCCACGGATACTATTTACAGTTTTAATTTGTCCAATCGATGTATTAAAACGTCTAGCAATAGCAGTTAGGTTATCCCCTCTTCTAACACGGTACTTTTTAAAAGCAATGCTAGAAGGAGCACGGTCAGTAACAACTTTAATCTTTTGACCAATATAGATTCTATTACTTCTTAAATTATTCATTGACTTGAGTTGGGAAACAGAAACTTTATAGCGTCTAGCAATTTCAGTTAGGTTATCACCTCTTTTAACTCGGTAGTGTACAACACTTCCACTTGTGCGATACTTAAGTTTTTGTCCAACAAGAATTTTTGAACCACGTATTCCATTAATACGTTTTAAATCTGAAACATTAACTCCAAGTCTATCTGCGATAACAGATAAATTATCACCTCTTCTTACACGATAGTAACCAGAAGCTTTCTTATCACTACTTGCTGTACTTTTATTGATATACTTTCTTGTCTCATACTCAGCAAGTGATCCATAATCAGTGAATCCAGAAGATGGTAGGAAAAGGTCTTGAGTTTGGCGTCTTTTTACTTTAACCCATCTTCTTTTGATATCTGGATTTAATACTTTTAGAGTCTTAACTGAAACACCATGCTTACGAGCTAATTTGTAAATATCAAATGATCCTTTAACATTTAGTTGCTTTACTTTTTCAAATGGAGAATCCTTTGATTCAGTTATCTTCATACCGTACTTGTCTGGATTATTATAAATCTCTCTAACAGCAGCAACTTTTGGAACATAGTAAATAGTTTCAGTTGGAATAAGTTTGCGATTAACAAGTTCCATGTAATCACGAGTTTTCCCTTTTCGAATAGCGCGAATAATTCCATACTCACCTTTATTGTATGCAACTAGTGCTAATTCCCATGAACCAAAGATATTATATAGATCTTTAAAATATTGTGCAGCTGCTTCTGTTGATTTAATGATATGAGTTCTTTCATCAACATAACTATCAACTCTTAGTTTATATCTCTTCCCTGTTGCTTTAATAAATTGCCAAGGTCCAACAGCTGCAGCTTTGGACTTAATAAATGTATTATAACCAGACTCAATTAAACCAACGAAGAATAAATCCTCAGGGATTCCATGTGACCTCATAATTTCTTCAATCACATTACGAAATTTTGCACCATTATTTACATAACGAAGAAATAAATCTCTTTCTTTTTCACTGAAGTACTTCACCCAAAAATCAAAATGTTTTTGATGATAGTGAAGTTCTAATTTATCCATGTTATTAATCGTGTAAGACTTAACACTTTTAATTTTTTGAGTTTTATATTTTACAACTTCTTTTACAATAACTTTTGGCTGTCCAGGTTGTTCTACAACAGTAGTGTAACCACTATTTGTAGGCTGAACATTTGCACATGAGACAAGAACGATTAGAGGTAGTAAGATATTAATTTTTTTCATTGGACTCCCAAGAGTTTTTTATCAATTTACATATCTTACTATTTTAAATGAACGCGCTAATATATCGAGGGGGAATTTAATTCATATTAGACAAAATTACTTTGCCTTTCTCCCATAATACCCGAGGTTTAGCCTCACCTTCAAGCTTAGTAAAACCATCAAAATCATAGTAATCAAAACCATAGGCAATATTAAAAAGAGATGCAATTCCAACAGAAGATTCAACCATACATCCAAGCATTGTTTTAAGGCCTAACTTCTTTGCTTGCTGAAGTTGTGAAAAGGTTTTCATTAGGCCATTGGCCTTTGAGGTCTTAAGGACGACACCGTGACAAAGGTCTTTAAATGGATCAAGAAAACGATGATCCTCAATCCCCTCATCGAGGAAAATATCAATTGGAGAGGTTTCTTTTAATTTCTTATAAAGATCAAATTCATTTCTGTATAATGGTTGCTCAATAAAGAGAACGTTTTTGTCATTTATCAAACTTAAATGCTTAAGTAATAAATCAAGATCAGCTTCATAGGACTCATTAGCATCAAGAACAAAGACGCGGTTAGATGAAGTAATTAGTTCGACTTGCTTTTCAAAGGCTTCCTTCGTAATTTTAAGCTTTAAAATCCCTTCCGTTTGCGCTTCTTCAACTAACTTCTGTCCCTCTTCAAGGGTTTCGAATACAGGAAGAGACTCAAGAGAATCCACTCCACTAACAGTATTTGTTCCAAGAATTTTCCATGGGGAAAGCTCTGTTGCATTAACAAGATAATCAAGGAATGCTGTTTCTATTCCGAGTCTTAGGCGCGGGTATTCAAAGGAATACTGATCAAGATACTGTGTTAATTCATTATATTGAACAATTCCCTTTGATTCATAATCATTGGCAAATACTTCTAGCTCATGCCTAAGCCCATCCACATCAATATCTTCTTTAGAGCCATAGCTAATTTCACCAATTCCTTTATAATCACCATTTCTTAAAACTACATAAATAATCTGTTTCGCATTAACTTGCGCACCAGAAATTTTCCAAGTTTTTGTTAGATTGACTAGTTGTGTATCTATTGCCCATTCCATATTGTGCCTTAAAGCTTTAAAATATTAGTAAGTTAACTTCATAAAAAGATTGAGTTATGTTACCAAAAATTATTTCAAATATCACACTAGCATTTATTGCCATTGTCGTGATTTATACGTTTGCTCCGATTGTTAAAGATATTCTAGAGAGTATCTTTAAACCAAATCGTCCAAGTAAGAAGTCGATAGGCCAAAGAGAGTTCGACGAAATGGTCCAGCGAAAAATTGAAAGACTTTCACAAAACGGTGGCGTAATTGGCGCCACTGGAAATAAAGAATCAAAAAAACAACAAAGAACATTCCTCTCATATTTTATTGAAAAGAAGATGTTTGAATCTGAGGAAGATGAGAAATTCTATCAAGGCCTCATTTCATCAATGCAATGGGGAGACTTCCCTGAAGCTCAAAAGATACTAAAAATGGTATCAGCTAATTTTTCATACAATGAAAAAGAGGCGGCACAATTTATTAATCCATTAATTAAGAATCTCTTTAATAAAGAATCTCTACTTGCTCTTAGTAAAATAAATAAAGGAAAGCTTAGTAAAGAGGCCTTTATTGAATATGCAGCAACTAGTTTTATCTATGAGCACAAGGACCTTTTAAAACATAAGCTATATAGTAGTGAGCAGCTGGATCTCCTTTTGGAATACAGCAGTCTATCTTCAAATGGAGACAAGAAAAGTAAGCTCCTTGAAGACTATATAACTAGTGGTCGTGTTGTTTTTAATACTAAAAAGGCATGTTTGTATAAGAGTTTAATCTCAAATTTAAATCAATGCTATGATGAGCTCTACCCTCTCTTTCCAATTGATAAGAATGAGCTTAGGCAAGAGTTCAAAAACCACAAAGAAGAAAGTGAACAAAAAAAGAAGTACAAAAAAATGGTACAAATATATCACCCGGATAAATGGCATAATAAATTTAAATCGAGTGTTATCGATGGCCGGCTTAATGAGCAATTTAATATCGTTCAAGATGTTTATAAGAATCTATAATTTAAGATAAAGAGAGCAGATGATGCAAAAGAAAAAAGAACAAATTATTCAAACGATTGAATCCGAGTTTATCAAAATCATTAGTGAGACAAATGGTATCTCTCTGAATGACTCCCTTGAATTACTCTCACATTCACAAAGTATTCGAGAAAATCCTCTTTTAGAAAAACCTGTCCTCGAATTTATGAAACTACTTTCATCATTTCAAATAAATGAAGTTGATATTGAAACCCTTCTCAATCACCCGGTTTCAGATGCAGTTTTTAATTTCTTTAAGAAATTCCCTCTACCATATTATGAAGAGCATATCCACCTAACAGGCTCTCTTAATGCTGAGTTCATTTTCCCAAGACTTAAGAAACTACTTACAGGAAAGAATAAGAAAGTATATGAGCAAAGAATTGTTGACGTTTACGGCGAAGATGCCATTCCCATAAAATCAGTAGAAGACGTTGATAATCTTATTCGCTTGAAAGAAGGTGAGCAATTTTCAACTTATCTTAGAATCCTCTTTCTCGCTAAACTAATTCTCAACTCAAAGAAGGCACATGTTGATGCTGCTTATCACATGGCAAAAGAATTATATGAGAATTATAATGTCGGAAGTATTAGATTAAAGTTTACCCTATCTCGTGCTTCAAAAATGGATGCCGAACAAATTCCAGGCATTGGTGATGTAACAGAAGAAGATGTTGTTCTTGGACTTTATGAAGGGTTCAAGAAATTTCAAAAAGAAGTTCCGTGTTTTAAATTTATCCTCTCTCCTTCTTTTAGGAAGGAGCTTAACTTCTTTGATGATCATAATTTTAAAACAAAGAAAGATCACTTCGAGCACCAAGTTGATGCTCTCCTAGCGATACTAGAAAAGTACCCGTACCTAAAAGAGAATCTTGTTGAAGTTGATACAGTTGGAGATGAGAAGGCCCTTTATCGTAAGGCACATTTTAAGGAACTAAAGAGCGGTCTAAGGAAACTTCAATACCGAGGACTACGAATTCGCTCTCACCACGGTGAAACATGGCTTACCCTAAAAAAAGGTATTCAATCAGTCGATAATGCGATGAATATTTGGCATATCGATACCCTTGAGCATGGATTAAGTCTAGGTATCAACCCTAATTATTATTATCATCGATTATTTCAAAGAATTTTAGATATGAATTCGAAACATCAAAAGATTGATAGTAAATCGACAGAGGGTTACGAAATCGAAGAAATGGAATGGGAGCAAGATGCCCAGAAGATTAAAACGAAATTATTAAAAGGTGAACCTTTAAAAGAAAAAGAGCGCATTCTCTTTCTAAAATCAAAATTTCACAACGCAAGAGAAGTTGAACACTATCAACACGATATCTTAAATCGTATCATTCAAAAAAGTGTCTCTCTTGTGGCCCTACCATCTTCAAACCTAAAGCTAACAGGAGTATTTCCAGACTTTAAAGACCATCCATTCTCATGGTGGGAGAAAAAAGGAGTCAAGCTAGGTGTTGGAACGGACAATTATATTACCCTATCAACAAATTTCATCAGAGAAATGCTAATTCTTCTCTACTCAGACCCAAAGAATTTAAAAATTACTAAGCTGCTCATGCTCACGACAAAGGAAGCAAGACGTCCATATATTAGTAACCTACTTTGGGAAATGAGAAAGGAATTTGCTTGTAAGTAGTGAGAAATTAGTAAAATACTAAACTTTTTCACCCGTGTATCCGAACAGTTGATTAAATACTTAAGGATAGATGATGACATTTGAATTCTCCCACTTCAAGTCACTAGTACAAGTTGCTATCGACAATAATGCAAGTGATATACATATCAGGGCCGATGAAACACCATGCTTTCGCATTAATGGGGAGATGGTTGCAGTTAAATCAAATAAAATTTTAACAAAAGATAGTGTTCACGATATTTTGAGACTGTTAATTGGTGAAAATGAAGTGAATGAAACGATCGAAGATATTAGAGATCTCGATGGGGCCATGGACTTTGAAGACACTTGTCGACTACGCTATAATTACTTTAAATTCAGTAATAAGAATGGAATTGTTCTAAGAATTATAAAAAAAGAAGTTCCTTCATTTAAAGATCTAGGAATCAGTAGCGCACTAAAACAAATTATTCGAGCTAAGCGTGGATTAATTCTTGTAACAGGTGCTACAGGATCAGGTAAGTCGACAACTCTAGCAAGTATGATTGACTATATTAATGACCGTAAGGCCAAGCATATCATAACTCTAGAAGATCCTATTGAGTTCATCCACACACAGAAGAAATCAAGAGTAACCCAAAGAGAGATTGGAATTGATACAGGTAGTTTTGAAGATGCACTTAAATTTGCACTAAGACAAGACCCTGACATTATTCTACTTGGAGAATTAAGAGATCAAAAATCAGTAGAGATTGCACTCAAAGCAGCAGAAACTGGACACCTTGTGCTGGCCACTGTCCACACAACTGATGCGATTTCAACTATCAGTCGAATCATCTCAATGTTTACACCAGATGAGCAAAAAGAAGTTAGAAAGCGACTTGCTGATTCACTCTATGCAACAATATCACAACGCCTAATTAAGTCGAAGAAGTCAAAGAATGGAATACGAGTTGCTCAAGAAATTATGGTAACAGGTCCAGGTGTGAAAGAATGCATTCGTGGTGATGAACCACTTGAGAGAATAATTCCAATCATCGAAAACGGTGGTACTAATGCAGAGAGTGTTGCATGCCAAAGCTTCGATCAGGCCATAGTAAACCTTCTTGAAAGGGGCTATATCACTGAAGATGATGCGGCCAAAGAAGTTCGAAGTGCAGGTGACTTTATGAGAAATCTTATGATGACAAAGTAAGCTGTTGCCTTTGCAAAAAGAAAGGCCCCGGTGGGGGCCAGGGCCAATCCGTCTAACGTAACCATCAGACTAACTTGATGTGAGGATAGTAAGAAAAGACTTACATATAAGTATTATTCGTCAATTTTCTCGTATTTATAAGTGTGCAAAATTTGTGACAATAAAAAGTAAAAGGCCAAGTTGTCGAAACTTGGCCCTATATAATTTTAAATTTACAAATGAACTCAAAGATTTAGCTTTATTTACCTTAAAAACTATTTCTGATGTGAAAGAATCTCAGATACAACTTTCTCAACCGCCACTCTTGCATCATCGCATTGAACTTTCCAATGAGCATGATTTAGACTTGGATCTTTATTCATTAATAATTCTCCAAGTTTCCTGGTTGAATCATTAAACTTCTTTAATAATTCAACTGAGAGTTCTTCATCATCTAAGTTCTCAAGAACTTCCATGACACGGTCCATATCTGATGTATCTAATAACTTATCAAAATTCATAAAACCTACTTTTTCTTAGTTTGAGCAATCATATCATTCATAATATAAATTGCCTCCTCTAGTCCAGCATCTTTTCTAAGTTTCGATACCCAATCTTCCTTACGTTGTTTGAAGTCCTCTTTCCACTGCTTGTCTTCACCTTTCTTCACTGTCTCATGAGACTTTAGTGACTCCTCAAAGTGAGAAACAATAAGGTTTTTATTTTCTTGATCGAGTTTTAATTCTTCTAACTTCTTCTTATTTGCTTCTTCCTCTTTCATCCACTTATCGATATTGAGAGAAAGCTTTGTATCCTTACGGCGCTTAATTAGGTAATCAACAGACTCTTGAACTTTTTGAAGTCTGTCATCTTTAGCAACACGCTTCTTAGAGTTCTTTAAAAGTTTATCCATATCATATTTATGTTCTGTCCATGTTTCAAATTTCTTAGGCTTAATATGATCCCATTTAAGTGAGTAAGTTAAATCCTTTTCACGATTTTCAGCATATGACATTGGATCAGGAATTACGATATCTGGTGTTACACCTTTGTATTGAGTTGAACCACCATTGATACGATAGAATTTCTGAATCGTAAGCTTTAGAGCACCAAATTGTTCTCCAAGCATTTTGTTTAGACCTTGATCAAGATTATAAACAACCTGAACAGTCCCCTTTCCGTGGGTTACAGCTCCACCAACGATAACTGCTCTCTTATAGTCTTGCATTGCTGCCGCAAGAATTTCAGAAGCCGATGCTGAGTAGCGATTAACCATTACAATAAGAGGCCCATTATATTCAACGTCACCATCTTCATCTGCAAGAGTTTCAACTTGATTCATATAGTTTCTAGTTTGTACGATTGGACCTTTTTTAATGAAAAGCCCAGACATAAGTTGAGCATCAGTTAGTGCTCCTCCGCCATTATTTCTAAGGTCTAGAATAACTCCATTAACTTTTTGTTTTTTCAGTCTTTTTAGTTCTGCCCTTACATCGTCTGTACAGTTAATTGATCCATTAAATTCGCGGTAAAACTTCGGTACATTGATATAACCAAACTTCCCCTTAACTCCTTTAAGCTCTAGAACTGAAGACTTAGCAAAAGAAGCACCAATCTTTACAACATCACGAGTAATACCAATTGTTTTACGAGTACCGTCTGCTTTCTTTACATAAAGCTTAACAACTGTCCCCTTCTTACCACGTATATAGCGGACAGCATCGTCTACTCTCATACCAACAAGATCAACAGGCTCTTTCTTTGAGTCACCTTCACTAACTGCTAGAATTAAATCATCGACTTCAAGTTCCTTCTGACGCCAAGCTGCTCCACCAGGTACGATTTCAACAACTTTGATATAACCTTCATCTTCTGAAAGTACCGCTCCAATCCCTTCAAGTTGACCAGACATATCAATATCAAAGTCTTCTTTTCTCTTTGGTGCAAGGTAAGCAGTATGAGGATCAAAAACACCACCAATTGAATTATAGAATTTCTCCATATAATCTTCACGTGTATCCTTAAGTAATCTCTCAAAATAAATTTTGTATTTCTTAGCGATGGCCTCATGTGCTTTAGCGACAATTTCTTTTTCCGTTAAGATTTTTTCACTAGCAGATTTTTTATTCTTCTTTTCTTTCTTCTCTTTCTTATCTTTTTTAGGATTTTTTAGAGAGTCTTGATCTTCTTTGATTGATATATAGCGGGCCATTACAGATTGTTTAAAAGTTTGTCTCCACTTCTTTTCAAAGTCTGCTTGATCCTTAGGATAGCTTCTCTTTTCAGGATCGAGTTCAATCACTTCGTTTGTGTGAAAATTAAAATTATCTTTAAAAAGCTTTACTCGTAGAGCTTCTGCTTCTTCAATTCTCTTCTTTCTAATTTTCATCGTATCAAGAACTAATTTATAATCCCCAGATCTCATTTCATCATCCATTAGAGTCTTGTACTTTTCTAAACTTTTAATGTCTGATTGATAAAGGAATTGCTTTGAGTAATCTACTTTTTCAATATATTCTTTGAATGCATTCTTAGATAGATCATCATTTACTTTTAATTTCTTATAGTGAAGTTTCTCAAGAACATCGATTAAAAGATTCCCAAGAACTTGATCTTTATTAATACTAAATAGGCCATTTTCTGCGTGTAGTGCAAGTGGCGTTGATAACAAGATGAGACCAAGAAATAGGCCCGCATACTTTTGTACTTTCTTGTGCATTGAAGCTCCGATTCTAATAATATTAGGTATTTCCTAGCTAGTATTTTAAAGCTTCTTAAGAATTTATGAAAGACATATATATCGGGAAGAATTTACTTAAGTTGGTAGACGCCCTTAATATCATAGCGATACACTTCAGCATTATCCACGCACTCTCTTATCAGATCCTTGATATCGTGTTCTTCACAAAACTCTCTAAAATATTGAGGGTCCGCTTTGATGACAGGATGCTTTGGAGCAAACATTGAACAAGCATCATCGTGGGGAATAATCGAAGTTTCAAAAGTTTTAATTTTCTTTGCTTCACCAATAATATCAAGTTTATTCATTCCAACTAATGGCCTTAGAACCAAAGATGGACAAGAACGATCAAGTACGCTCATATTCTGAAGTGTTTGACTTGAAACTTGGGCAAGAGCGTCCCCCATAATAAGGGCGCCGGCCTTAGCTCTTCGAGAAAGATACGCGGCCGTATCCATCATATACTTTCTAAAGAAAAGTGTTCTGTAGTCTTCTTTACAATGTTTTGCAATATAGTTTTGAATATCGCCGTATGGAAGAACATAGAGATTGAAACCATCTTGAAAACGTGAAAGAAGCTTTCCTAATTCTAAGATTTTCTCTTTTACCTCTTCTCCAACATATGGATAGGCCCAAAAGAAAGCAAAAGTTTGGCGCATCCCACGACGGGCCATTAAATAACTTGCAACAGGAGAATCGATACCACCTGAAAGCAGGGTAACACCATGGCCACTTGTTCCAACAGGAAGTCCACCAATACAAGGGATTTTCTCCCATGATAGATAGATCTCTTCATTCATAACTTTTACTTCAAGCATGATATCTGGTTTTTTTACATCGACCTTAAGTTCAGTATTTTTAAGGACAGCAGTAGCAATGTAGCGATTAATCTCATCACTATTTTTTGGAAATTGCTTAAAGGCCCTCTTTGTTTGTACTTTAAATGTTCTAGCATTTGTTAAAGCAGCAAGCTCTTTTGTGGCCAGTTCACTCACAATATCAAGATCAAGAGGACAGCTTCTCATAGGACTAATAGAGCTTAGTCCTGCCACCCAAGTTAATCTTTCAATCAACTCATCACTAAATGCTTCTTCACTTTCAGCAACAAGTCTTTGTTGGTTGTTTTTTAACTTCCATGAAGTATGATGATAAGCACTAAAAAGACGACTTAGGGTTGTTTGTAACTTCTTATAGTAAGTCTTACGATTCTTTCCTTTAAGCCAAAGTTCATCAACAGTTAAAATTAAACTCTTATACATTATCTACTTCCTACTTTATTAAAAATCCGATTTCTTGAACGACTTCTTTGAAGCCTTTAATTAGTGCTTCAACTTCTTCTTTCGTCGTTGTTTTACCTAGTGAGATGCGCAGAATATTCTTATGATATTTTTCTTCAATGCCAAGACCTACAAATAAAGGATTCTTTCCCTTAATTTTTGAAGAACAGGCCGTTGAAGATGAAATCATAATATCTTTCATCTCAAGGTGTCTCATAAGGATATCACTAGCAATACCTGCAAATTGAACACACAAAATATATGGTGAAGTCTTACGATCTTCAAATGGGAACGAAATCCCTTGGTGAACTTTTAAAAGCTCAGCTTTAATTTCTTCTTTCAATAAATTTGCCTGATTAAAACTATCTTCAAGATCTTTAAAAGCAAGAGATGTTGCTTTTGCAAGAGCTAGAATTAAAGATGTAGCAGGAGTTGAAGCGCGAAGCCCCATCTCATGTGCACCACCGCGAAGGTAGCGCTTAATTCTATCGGCCTTTGATGACTTATAAATCAGTCCACCTATTCCACGAGGTCCACCCATTTTATGGGCCCCTAGTGAAATAAAATCAATCTCAGAATTCTTTAAGCTAAGGGGAACTTTGCCAAAACCTTGAGTGGCATCAACAAGAACTAAACAGTTGCGATTCTTATCTTTAATCGCTCTTGCCATTTCTTCCACATCAGAAATTTCTCCTGATTGAGAATTAACTAGACTTAAACAAGCTAGTTTCGTTTCCTCAGTGATGGCCTCAATAACTTCGCCCTTTGTAATAAGACCTAGCCCATTATCAATAACCTTCGTCACAGAAGGATGATCTCCACTTAGAAAAACAATTCCCTCTTCAATACTTCGAATGATTTGATTATTTGCTTCTGTTGCTGATGAAGTAAAAATAACTTCATAATTGCCGGTCTTAGTTTCAAGACAGGCCAAAATTTGTGACCTAGCTTCTTCAATTTTCTTCGCACAGGCCTTTCCTGCTGCGTGCTTGGCCGCGGGATTTGGGAAGTCTAAATGATAGCTTAGTGCAAGCAGCTCAATCACTTCTGGATAGAGTTTTGTTGAGGCCGCGTGGTCAAAATAATACATAATTGCCTTATAACATGAATTAAAAAGTAAGTACCTTAAATAACGATATTTTTAGACACTGTCCACTTCATATACACCATAAATACTAGAAAAGACGATGAAGAGGGTCCAATTTTTTGGCACTTTAGTTGCATCTAAATTGTTATGAAATTGCAATACTATTTCCTCATTCTACTTGGCGTTTACGCATTAAATTCAAATGCGGCCCTACGCCTTCATGAGCTTGACCAATACCTATTTCGCAGTCAGGCCAAATTAGAGGAGTTCACTAGTTACAGTACAAGAGGATTAGGAACACTGGCCCAAAGTAGCCTTAAAGAATCAATAAAATACATCGACGCCTTAAAGCAAGCAAAGTCTCAACTACGCCCAGAGCAGCTGGCCCTACTTGAGAAGCTTGACTTAGAGGTTAAGGCAAAAATGAAGATCGAGACTGAAACGATTGGAACGTGTGACTATCGCAATATCGAACATTTTAGAGAGATCGATCAACTTAACTCCATCAAGGCCCGTGGCGATATCCTAACTTTTAATACTTACAAGAGACTCTATCTTTTAAAGATTAATGAGGTCAAAGGCTGTAAGCAATACAATACTTGGCTAAGTAATTTTAACGAAATCTCTGTATAATGTTCATATTAATGCGCAAAGTCGTGAACAATCATCACATCATTCATAACATTTCTTTATGAAAAATTTAAAAATAATACTGATAATTCTCCTGACATTAAACCTTAGCGCCCATGCAGCAAAGACCATCCTCGTCTCAGATATTGATGATACGGTTAAGGTTGCCCATGTTCGCAATAAAATCGCTGCAGTAAAGAATGCTTACCGAGTGACAAATATCTTTCTAGGGATGGCCGATCTTTATAAGATTATTGAGCGCAGACTTGATGCGGATATTTACTATCTAACAAATGCTCCGGCCGAAGTCATGAAGTGGTCTCATTCAACTCTTCTGTATGCAGGAGATTTTCCTCAACAAGAAAATCTACTCATTAGGCCAATTAAAGTTTCAACAAAAGTATTTAAGGCACAAAAACTTCGCGAGCTCATTGAACGAGAAAAACCAGATCAAGTTATCCTTGTTGGTGATAATGGAGAACATGACCATACTTTCTATCATGATGTAAGTGAGGAATACCCTGGAATTAAATTCTATATTTTCATTCGTGCAGCTTATAACTTCAATGCTGATAATAAGCTCTACAGCGGTCAAAAAAGCTTTATTACACCGTTTGAAATCGCAGACTCACTTTATCAATCAAGACTTCTTCATAAGTCTGATTCTGAGAGACTTCTTGATCTTCACCTTCAAGACTATTTAGACGAAAAAGACTTAGAAGATGAGGGTATGATGTACACTCCAGAGTGGCAATCTTGTTACGGACACAGACTAAGCTTCTGGGCCATGATTAGATCAACACTGCCGTCTAAGCTTACAAAGAAAATTAAGAAGCTTTGTCTCATGCCGACAAATTAATAACTTCTTAATTCATTACGGTTGACTCGAGAGAAATGTCTTGAGTCAACTGGGATCTCACGATAAATAATTTCAAAACAATTTCTAAAATAATTATCAAGATAACTCTTAACAACTTCTCTCGAAGTCTGCGCCCCCTCGATATAGCAAATTACTCGACTATCTTTTTGAATTAGGGCAGCTCTTTGCACTCCCTCAATTTTGGCCAAAGCATTTTCAAAGTGAAAGGTCGGATACTTTAACCCATCGATAATAAGACAGTCTTTTAGACGTCCAAGAAGATAGACTAGACCATCCTTTACATAACCAACATCACCAGTTAAATGCCACAGATGTCCATCTTCATCTCTAATCTTAGTTGTCTTATTGGCCGGATGATTATCAATATATTCTTTAATTACATGAGGGCCACTTAAACAGATCTCGCCCCACTCTAGTCCTTCATTGAAATCAAAAATATCAGTAACTGGATTTATTTTAATATCTAAGACGTCAATAACTTTTCCCAGTTTCAAACCAATACTTTGATTTTCAATATAATCCTCAATAGGAGTAAAGCTTATAGGCTCAACTTCTGTTGAACCGTAGATAATATGTACTTCAACATTTGGGTTAGCTAGCTTCAAGGCAGCAAGAACAGTCGTAGCGGCCTGTGTTGTGATCTCTGCACCACCAATAATAACAGAGCGAAGAGTAGGAATTGATATCCCTTTTACAGCAATGTACTTTGCAAGTTTTTTAATGATCATAGGGGTTGCACTAAAACGAGTGACACCATAATCATTCATCTGCTTTATAACTCTTGATGGGTCAAAATCTCTAATCTTTCTAAAGTCTAAATCAGGGAAGATTGTCGTAATCCCAAGACCAAGATTTTGTAAAACAAGAGTTGGAAAAAATGGCATATCAATCTCATCTTCACTGTGAAGCCAGAAAAATTCAGAAACAATTTTTTGTGCAAGAAAGATTTCAAGACTTCGATTGGCGGCTTTTGGCCTTCCAGTTGAGCCAGAAGTAAAAGAAATAAGAACCGGGCCATTCTCACCAATATCAACTTGTTTAAAATCAAGTGTATTATCAGCACGAAGTATAGCTAGGTCTTTTGCAAAGAAGCATGACTCTTCAAATGTATAGCGCTTTAACTTCCAAAGGGACGGCAAAAGAGGAGTCCATTTTAGAAGGGCCGAAACAGAGAAGATGGCACTGGCCTTTGCATCTTCAATTGCAAGTTTTAGCTTATCCTTTGGCATTGTGGAGTCAACAGAGACGACAACAGCACCAATATAGAACAAGGCACACATTAATTGATAGAGCTCTAACCTTAATGGAAGAAGAATAATCACTCGATCCCCTCGCCCAATTCCCTGATCGGTTAAAGTATTTATCCAGGCACCGACCTCGGCCATGAAGTCACCAAAGTTTTGATCTTGATCTTCGTAAACAAGACAGCGCTTATTAAGTTGATTTCTAAAGTGAGCATCGAGGTAGTGGCAACCATTTATTGGTGTTTCTTGATTGTCCAAATAACCCAGAGTTTTCCTTATATCTTCAATTTTTCTCATGTGATAATATTAAATTAAATTAATATAAAATGTTAGGTAGCAAATGTATCTTTTAAACAAATTTGAATCATTACTTGCACACAAGTCGCAAGTTGGGGGCAAGGCCTATAATCTTGCTAAACTTGAAAAGTGTAAGGTTTCAACTCCGGACTGGTTTTGTATCACGAGTGACTACTTTCAAACGATAGTGGACAAAAATGACAGGTTAAATGCTCTTATTGAAGAGTACACAAATCTTGAATCCATTGATGGACTAAAAGAGCTCATAAAAAATATTCATGATCAAATTGACCTTTGTGAAATTGATATCATCGATAAAGTAGCTACTCATCTAGAAAGAGATATGCACTATGCTGTACGAAGCTCCGCTGCCGATGAAGATGGTGCTCACTTCTCATTTGCAGGGCAACTTGAATCATTTCTCTATGTTCAAGGGGAAGATAAGATTGCAAAGGCCATTAAAGATTGCTTTAAGAGTAACTTCTCCTTAACCGCACTTACATATCGCTTTAAGAATGGAATTCACCAAACAACACCAAAGATGGCCGTCATTATTCAAGAAATGATTGATCCAGAGAAATCAGGTGTTATGTTCACAGCAAACCCAATTAATGGACGCCGCGATCAAATGCTTCTTTCAGCTAACTTTGGTCAAGGAGAAGGAGTTGTTAGTGGTGAATGTAATACAGATGAGTACACCATCGATGATAATGAGGAAATTAAATACGAAATTCGAGAAAAAGACTTCAAAATTATCGCCGACTACGACTTAAAAACGACAAAGAAAGTGAATATTGAAGAATCACAGAAATTATCTCATGTTTTAACGGACTCTGAAATTAGAGAACTAAGAGAGCTTGCTTTAAATATCCTAACAATAAAGAAGAAGCCACAAGATATTGAGTTCTGTATTAGAGAGGGAGAAATCTATATTGTGCAAACAAGAGATATCACTTCCCTTCCTAAAGATAAGAGATCGAAATTTGAGAATGTTTTTGATAACTCAAATATTCAAGAGTCTTTTAATGGCGTCACGACACCTCTTACATTTTCATACGCTTCAAAGATGTACTACAAAGTCTATCACCAACTACTTGGACTTTCAGGACTGAGTGAAGAAGAGCTAAAGAAACATGAGAAACGCCATAAAAATATGATTGCCCTAATTGAAGGCCGTGTATTTTATAATATTCAATCTTGGTATAAGGGACTTCTGCTTCTTCCTTCTTTTAATCAATCAAAAGAAGATATGGAAAAAATGATGGGGATTACTGACCCAGTCGACTTTATCGAAGACAAGCAACTAAGCTTTAGAGAAAAACTGGCCATGCTCCCAAATATGATTCGATGTTTTGGAAGTCTTCTGTGGTATTTCTCAAAAATCGATAAAGTTGTTGAAAATTTCATGACCGATTTCTATAAAGTCTATCATACCATCGACTATTCAAAACTTAATCGTCTAAGCCTAACAGAGCTTTTTGAGTTAACGGAAGAACTAGATAAGAAAATTACAGATAAGTGGCATGCTCCCCTCATCAATGACTTCTACGTTATGATGATGAATGGGAAGATGTATCGCTGGATGGATAAGCTAAAGGTTGAAAACCCTGATATCACTCTTGGAAATCTACTATCAGGTGAACACGATATTGCCAGTACTCAACCGACAAAAGAACTCTTAAAAATTAGTGATCAAATAAAGAAGTGGGATGCTGAAAGTATTAAGACATTTCTTAATATGGAAAATCATAAAGTTCTAGATTATCTCTATATCAATAATATTCGAGTCTATAATATGTGTCTTGAATATATTGAAAACTATGGTGATCGTACCATTGGAGAGCTTAAGCTTGAGAGTTTATCTCTTAGAGAAGATCCTAGCTTTCTCATAAATATCTTAAAGAATTACGTTCAAAAAGAAGATTTAAATTACGAAGGATTTATCGCCAATGAAATGGAACTTCGAGATTCTGAAGAGGCCAAGATAGCTCCTATCGTTAAAGAAAGGCTTTCAATTTTTAGTCGTTCTAAATTTTATAAAGATCTGTCAAAACTTAGAAAGGCCATTCGATACCGTGAAAACACTCGCCTTCTAAGAACAAAGTCATTTGGTATCTCAAGACAGATCTATAGTGAAATGGGAAAACAACTTGCTGCTTTTGAGATAATTAATGCTCCAGAAGATATTTATTACTTAACTTTAAATGAACTTGAAGAGTTTAAAGATGGGCGTATTGTTCAAAGAAATCTTAAGGCTTTAATTGAGTTAAGAAAAGAAGAGTATCAGTCATATGAAATGAATGAGCCTGGACACCACTTTACAACTCATGGTTTCGTTCACGTGGCCAATAGCTTTGAATATGATGGCAATACTGAGTTTGACCCAGATGGTGCACTTAAAGGTATTGGTTGCTACCCTGGTCATATTAAAGGTGAAGTTGCCCTTCTCTTTAAACCAGACGAAGGTATTGATGTTAATGACAAAATTCTTTGTACGGTAAGAACTGATCCAGGTTGGGCACCGCTATTTCCTTCAATAAAAGGGCTTCTCGTAGAAAAAGGTTCTACTCTTTCTCACTCGGCCGTCATCGCCCGAGAATTAAAGATCCCAACAATTGTTGGTGTTCCAAATATCACGAAAGTATTAGAGAATGGTCAAATGATTGAAATGGATTGTGATAAAGGAATTATAAAAGTCGAGTAGCCTAGGCTACTCGCTTATATAATCTGATGTCATAGACACCAACTCTCTCTCTTCCAATCTCATCCGCGTATTCAGAAGTAACTTCTTCAAAGCCATTAAGATCTGGTTTATGAATTCTTAGATAGTAACGAACACAAATGATTCCGCCAATTTTTATGGAAGGTTTGGCCATTTGAACAAAGTTCCTTCCTAATTCGTCATCAAAGTAGCTTGGTACATCGGAGTAAGAAAAGTACTCATATTGTTGACTACCTTCTTTAAGCTTCGTAACAACATCTCCAATATGATACTTAATATTTGAAGTTGTTACGGCATTCTTAAGTTCTTCAAAATCACGATAACGAAGAGGTGTATTTGTTAAAGATACTTCACCAAAAAGACAAAGACTTAAGAAGAAATTATCCTTTACAAGCGATAGTGAGAATAAGTGAGCAAAACGTTTTCGATAAAAGCGCACATAACTCTCTGGAATATTCTTCTTAATGAAGTCACCACGATAAAGAAGTGAATTCATTAGGGCCTTATTTCCAACTATAGATAAAACGACAGTCCAACGAATCTTAAAGGATGTTGAATTCAAGATTAAGTCTTGATCTTCCATCGTCTTACAATGCTTGAATGCATTGATTAGCTTCTTCCCTAGTATCTTTGACGCAATTTTGGAAAATTTGATAAATGTTTTCTCCCAACTTCCCGCAAGAGCAGCTAATTCATTTTCATCAATGATCTGATTTAGCCCATGATTCACATCAATACTTTTTAATATTGCAGAATCATCATGATATGCCCTTAAAAAGCTTACTTCATCAAGTCCTGTAATCGCCTTTTCATAAGCTCTTGCCCATTCTACCTGAAGTCCTGAAACATCAAATAAGTCGAGACTTGAATCATTTGTCGCTAAGTATAGGCCACGTGGCCCAGCACCACAGATTGAGCCTATTGTCTTAGGGTTTAACTTTTTACAAAGATTTGCCTCAAAAGAGATATCCTCGTTTGCAAGGGAGTAATTTAGTTTTTCAGTAAAATATTTTGCCATATCCCAATTATAGTTGTTTTCATTATATAATGTAATCAAGGAAATAAATACTTTAAGGGGGCCTTATACATGAGTAAGGATATAAGTCATATAACGATAGAAGATCCATTTTATAAGAGATACTTTGCTTGGTCACAAGAGCGATTTCCAATGGCCAATGTTATTTCAGGAATTATTACTTATATTGTCATGAGCCGAGTTGCACTCTATCTTACTGATCAAAATTTAGAGTTTAAATTACTTGATATTCTTGGGGCACTAGCTGTTGTTGGCCACTATTTTATACTTAGAGTTTTTGATGAGCACAAAGATTATGAGATCGATTGCATTAATCACCCTAAAAGGGCCCTTCAAAGGGGATTAATTAAACTTGCTCACCTCGATACCATTGCGGTGCTATTTACAGCTATCGCCATCGCTTTTAGTCTTCTTATTGAAAATAATTATCTAACACTTATTTGTTACGGTATTGTCTATCTTTGGTCGACCCTTATGGCCAAAGAGTTCTTTATTGGTAGTTGGCTTGAGAAGAGACTAACACTCTACTCTTTTTCTCATATGCTCGTCTCACCTCTTATAATTATTTGGATTATGTCGTCAAAGTGGAATATGCCACAATTTGAACTCTATACTTATATTGTACTGGCCATGAGTCTTGCTTCCGGTTTCTCTTATGAGTTCACAAGAAAATGTCGTGGGCCAGAAGAAGAAACTGAAACACTTGATTCGTACACAAAGATTTACGGTATTAATGGAACAGTGATGATTATCTCTCTTATGAATATTATCACTCTTGGTTGCTTTCTTTTCTTTACAACGATTATGCCAAATTACAAGGTCATAACAATAGCTATGGCAACAATTGGATTTGTCTTTGCTCAGATTACTCTTGTAAAATTTGTCAAAGAACCAAGTCTAAAAGGTCGCAAGAAAAATGAAGCAAGTTTTGGCCTCTATGCCCTTCTACTCTATATTGCAATTATTGTAGGTATTTATGTCAATTAATATCGAATTACTTTCACCAGAACAACAGATTGAATATGAACTATTTAAGAATGGACCGGAATTATTAAATATCGAACAATTTACTTCTGGAAGTAGTCATTCGATTTTCTTTAAAATAGCAGACTGTGCTTATTTTGGTTTTTGTCATGGTAACTTCACACAGATCGAATTTGACGCTTTCAAGGAAGCTGCCATTGCCTACAAGACAAAGAATAAGTGTGAAAAGATTGTTGGTCCCCTAAATTTTTCAACATATAACACTTACCGTCTTTGTGATGAAGATTATAGGCCGACTTATCTGATGGAGCCTCCTTGTGACATGAACTTCTATAATTTTTTAAGTCAACATGGTGAAGTATTTGAAAAATATCTAACTTATGAAATTAATGATTTTGAAAAACTTCTTAAGTGGTCCGAACAATTTGATGGTATTGACCAAAATACAATTGAATCTGCTTATGAACTTCAAATGATTGATGCCGATTACTGGCTTTCAAATATTGATAAATTCTATGCAAGTGCCGAAGAAGTCTTTGGTGATAATCTCGCCTACTCAAGTGTCACACTTGATACCTTCAAACAAAAATATGGGCGACAAATGGCGGCCATTATCTGCCCGCATACATCGTGTTGTCTTATTGAAAAAGGATCTAACGAGATCATTGGGATCATCTTAAACTTCATTGACGTCACAGATCCAAGCGCCAAACGACTACTTATTAAGACCATGGGAGTTCACCCAGATCATCGCCATATGGGACTAACCTTTATCTATTTACTAAAGTCTATTATCCCGGCCATTAGAGACAAGTATGAGCAGGCCTACCTGTGTCTTATGAGAGATGGAAATCTTCCTTCACTCTTTGCCAAGGATATTTCACAAAGAGATCGAAGGTACACGTTATTCAGCCTATAAGTCACTGATTTTATAGGGATACACTTTCTGTCTACTTAACAGACGGCCACTATACTATTTTCATAAAGCCACTTAACAATCCCTGTTTAAGCTATATTTGAAGAATGAAAATAGAAATCTCAGCAACAAATAGTGCTTCCTCACAGGTGACAATCCCAAATGAACAACCGACAAGAAAGGCATCGGCTCCTTCGCGTTTTGACTATTCTGAGGCCGCACGCCTTAAGCGTATTTCAATTCTTGAAGAACAATGCGGAGAAAGTCTTGAGTCTTTAATCAACACTGATCTTGATGGTTTTAATCTAAAGGGAAATATTGAGTCCTATGCTGGGAGCGTCTCAATTCCACTTGGTATTTGTGGGCCACTTAAGATGATTGGTAAAGATCAAGAAAAAGAAGATATTTATATTCCTATTGCAACTTCTGAAGGAGCTCTTGTTTCTTCAATTACTCGTGGTGCTTTTGCTATTTCACTTTGTGGTGGTTTTCGCTCTCGTGTAACAAGAAAGCGCATGTATCGCGCACCAGTATTTACATTTGAAAATATCGATCACGCTGATGATTTTATTAATTGGCTGGAAGAAAATTTTAATACAATTAAAAGTATCACTAAGAAATATTCAAACTTTGCAAATCTTATAAAAATTAAACCCGTTCTTATTGGACGTAACGTACACGCAAAATTCATTTATGAGTCAGGGGATGCTTCTGGTCAAAATATGACAACTGTTTGTACTTGGCAGGCATGTCTTTGGATTAAAGAAGAAATGCTAACTTCTAAGATTAAGATGATTGAATTCTTCTTAGAAGGAAATGGATCAAGCGATAAAAAAGTTTCAGTTGGTTCAGCAATGCAAACACGTGGTACATATGTCACAGCAGAATGTGTTATCACAGAAAAAGTTCTACAAAGAGTTCTAAAAACAACTTCAACAGATCTTATTAATCTATACTTAAGGTCACTTCCTATCACTCGCCTAGAGGGAATGACAGGATATAACGTAAACGTTGCAAACGCTGTTGCTGCAATCTTTGCTTCAACAGGGCAAGACCTTGCTTGTATTCACGAGTCTTCGACGGCCGTTTTAAACTTTGAGAAACATGAAAAAGGACTCTATGTAAGCTTAACACTACCTTCTCTTGTTATTGGAACAGTTGGTGGTGGAACAGGGCTTGGACATTATAAGAACTGTCTTCAATCAATTGGATGCTCTGGTGCTGGAAAAGTTGAAAGACTTGCCAAAATCATTGCTGGTGCTGCCCTCTCTCTTGAGCTTTCAACAATGTCGGCCATCTGTGGAGGCCAATTTGCTTACGCTCACGACAAACTAGGACGCAATAATCCAAAAGATCAAATTAAGACAAAAGATATTACAAAGGAATTCATCACTGAAAACTTTAAGGTTCAAAGTGATATTATTAAGAATGCTGAAAGTATTGAACATGATGTAAAAATTAATATTGAAAACGGAATCATTACAGAGGCCACATCACGTGTTGTTAACAAGGCCCTTGGTTTTACGGCCCTTACAGTAGATGGTAAGGACAAAATCATCCTTAAATCAAAGCCTATGGATAGTGACGTTATCGCAGGTCTTGCGGCCATTGCTGGTTTTGCCGACAGTGATATTAGACGCAAGTTCTTAAAGACAAAATCAGATAACGAGTTTACAAAATGTCATATTCGAGAAATTGAAGCATATGAATTCGTATCTCAAGAATTTGAAAGATATCTTCCAAAACTACATGGAACGTATATCAACACGCAAAAAGAAGCTTATTTACTACTTTTAGAGAACTTAAATGACACTCAAATTGAGCTAATGAATACTCAAGGCCAACTTGATCTCTGGACGAAGTCCACTAGAGAGCTCATTTATAATGCCATCTCAAAAGTTCACACTCATTTTAGCGAGAGTGATTTAATTAGAGAATCTTCTCTAAATACAGGTAAGACAAGTATTGATACCGACCTATGTGATTCGATTATTACTTATATCAGAGCGCAAAATTATATCAGTAAAGAGACGGAAGCTAAGCTTGAATCAATAGTTAAAGAAAGCTCCTCGTGGATGAAAATTATCGATCAGGGCCCAAAAACTCTGACTCATAATGATTTTAATCCAAGAAATATCTGCTTTAAGAATGGCCGTCCATGTTTCTATGATTGGGAGTTATCGAGATATAACTCTCCATATCGCGACCTTGTTGAGTTTATGAGTTTTACAACACCTGTAACTGAGATTGAAGCCGATATTGATTATTATCTTGCTCAAGATTCATTAGAACTAGCGCGCAAGGAGAAGCTAACTAATATGCTTGCCTGTGCAAATGAATATTTATTAAATCGAGTGCTCTTCTACTATGTGGGACACAGTGTTTCTGAATATGAATTCATGCCTGTTGTTTTTAATCGTACGATGGAGATTATAAGCTACCTCGAAGGAGCTCTGAATGAATAATATTCTAGAACTACTTAATAGCAACACAAATAAAGACAAAGAAGTTCTATTCTTTTACAAGAACTTTAAGCTAGTAAGTTCACTATCAATTGATGAACTGATGCTCAAGGCAAAGCAAATTGCTTCAAATATTAAGGCACAAGCAATTGAGAATGAGAATATTATTCTCTCATTTGAAAACGAAGAAAGTTTTGTGACATATTTCTTTGGTATTCTTCTTTCTAAGAATACACCAGTTCCAATGGCATCCAACGCTCTTATGCTAAAAGATGATTTTGAAACACTACTTATGCAATTTGCTACAAGTGCAAAAACTAAGTATATCGCCTCAAAGTCTACACCTGCTAATTTTACAAATATAGCGCAATTAGAAAATTCACCATTGGACACTAGCTTCTATAACCCAACATTAGACGATACTTGCTTTATTCAATTTTCATCTGGATCAACTTCTGCCCCTAAAGGTGTCGTAGTCAGCCAAAGAAATCTCTTAGCAAATAATGAACAAATCAATACTGGAATAAAACTCAATGAGAACGATTCAATCTGCACGTGGCTTCCCCTACACCATGATATGGGACTGATAGGAAGTTTACTGACTGCTCTTTTAAAGAATCTTCCATGTCATATTGTTCGAACTCAAGACTATATGCTCGCCCCTCATAAGTGGCTTAAGCTTGTGTCTGAAACAAAGTGCTCTGCACTTTGTATTCCAAACTCGGCCTACTATGTGTGTGCGACAAAGATTCCAGAAAGTAAGCTTGAAGGATTAGACTTAAGTCATATCCGCTTTGCTCAATGCGGAGCTGAGCCCATTAAGAGAAATGTCCTTGATGCATTTTCTAAGAGATTTGCAAAGTATGGCTTTAATGCCAATGCAATTATGCCAGTATACGGGCTTGCTGAAGCAACTCTTGCTGTTACTTTTCACGAAGTTGAAACAAAGTATGAGTCAACAAATCGTGATGGTGAAGAATATATCTCATGTGGAAAGGTACTTGCTCCAACTCAGATTGAGATTAGAAATAGTGACAATGGTATAGGTGAAATCTATATCAAAGGACCATCGATTTCAACTCACTACTACGGACGTGAGTCTCACTTAGAAGACGGCTGGCTTAATACGGGAGATCTAGGTTTTCTTAAAGACAATAACCTCTATGTAACAGGAAGAAGTAAGGATCTCATCATCTGTAATGGAGTCAATATCTTTGCCAATGATATTGAGTTCTTAGCGGCCCAAGTTCCTGAAGTTAAGCTCGGACGTGTCGTTGCCTTCTCTGTTAGTGATGAAAAGAGTGAGACGGCCTATATTGTGGCAGAAATCAACGAAAAATCAGCTACTTGTCGAGATAAAATCAAGTCTCAAATCGCTGAGGTCGTGAGCAAAAAAGTGTCTATTTCTAAACACCACATAGTAATTCTTCCAGAGCTTACCCTGAAGAAGACAACAAGTGGTAAAGTAAAGAGACAGGATGCTAAGAAGCGCTTCTTAAGTGGCGAGCTAACTTCGAGAGAGAATCGTTATCGATTTGAACTCCTAAAAGCATCTTTTATTAAAAATAAATTTAAATTCAATTTCTTATTAAGAGAAAATATAGGTAGATAAAGCGGGAATTAAATATGACTCAAGAGGTTCTAAAATATTTAAATGAAGCGATTGCAGAAGTTGCTGAAGAAAAGAATATCGAACTCAATCTTGAGACAAAGTTTGCAACACTTGGCCTTGACTCATATGACGCTATGTCGTTCATTGCAAGGCTTAAGGAAGACTTTGATGAGCTACCTGTTACGATCTTCCTCCAGTGTCAGACAACACAGGACTTAATTAATTACCTAGAAAATAATCATAAAGAAGAATTGAGGGCAATATGGAAACAAGACTAGTTGAAAAATTAGAAAGGCTAAATAAGCAATCTATTGATCGCGCCTTCACTGTTGAGGCCCTAGATTGGACTAAGCCTATTGATCATAGCTTAAAATGGACTCCAGATGAGATGATTACTCTCTCTTATCTTCCAAGCTATGACCTCTTAACTGATGCTCAAAAACTTCGCTTCAACCAATTAATTGGTCTATCAATTTGTGAGCAATTTATTTGGTTTGAAAATGTACTTCTAAATCCAGCTCTAAGAAGCTGTAAGCGAATCTATAAATTAAATGATCAAATGGCAGAGGCCATTGATCACTTTATGGAAGAAGAGGACAAACACGGTGAGATCTTCTTAAGAATGTTAATGAAGGCCGAGCCGCATAATTATTCAAAAGAGAATCCACTAAGAATTTTTAAATTAACTCGTACTCAAAATATCATTATGAAGATCGTAACAATGTTTCCACAGATCTTTCTATGGTGGATTTGGATTGCTCTCTTCTTTGAAGAAAGAACCCTGGATATTTCGAAAAAATATAATAAGGCCCTAAAGAAGAATGATGTGGACTGGAACTTCTGGCAATGTCACTACTATCATATGCTTGATGAAGTTAGACACCAGCAGATTGATGAATGCTTCCTGAGTGCATTCTACGATAAGGCCAACCCTATTCTTAGAAAGATCAATGCGACAGTATTTGTTAAATTTATTTCAAGTTACTTTGGACCTAAGAGACTTGCAAACCGTATCTTAGATCTTATGCAAGAAGAGTTCGCTGACCTTACAGATGAAACAGTTGCAACTCTTAGAGGTGAGTTTGATAGTCTTAGAACTAATGTTGAATTCCAAAGAAGTGCATTCTCGAGGCAAGGTCTTGGGCGTACATATGAGCTAATTGCAAAGTATGATGAAATGGATGGATTTTGGGATCTTCTAATGGAAGAAAATAAAGAAGATCATGTTGGAAAGAATCGCTATGTACGTGGCAATCACTCGACAGTCTTAAACTAAGACTGTCCGAGGTCGCTCTTTAAACTAGTAAGTAATTCATCCAGATCAAATGGCTTATAGAAAAAGCGTGTAACACCCTCTTTCATGGCCTCTTTGAGTGAAATATCGGCCTGGCCAGAAACAAAGTAGAAAACTTTTTCTTTCTGATCTTTGTGGCCATTCGAATAATCGAGCACAACCTTCCCATTACCGTCAGGCATTTTATAATCTGAGATAATAGCGTCGAAAGTATGACCGTTATCGATGAGCTTAACAGCTGAATTCCCTGAATAGGCACATTCAATCTCGTATCCTTCAAACTCTAGCTCTTCAGCTAAAAGCTCGAGAATATCTGGTTCGTCATCAACAATTAGAACTTTGTAAGGCATAAAATTGCTCTCTTCTTTGTCTTCTAAAATAGTTAAATACAGCAAGTAGTAACATGCATCCTATTATAGAGGCCATATTTTGTAAAACAAAATAAGTTGAGAAACTATATGATTTTACACGATGAGCGATGGACTTGTTATTTAGAATATAGCCGACATATTGTGGCGCACTGCTATAATAAAAGTCAACAAATGCCTTTCCGACTGTCGACTTTAGTAGAAATTCATCCCTAATATAGCGGAAGTAATTTAGGACATAGTGATTGCGTTGAAACCCGGCCGTCACAAAGTAGCATTGATTAGCGGCCAATAAGGCCTCAATTGGTCTTGGAGTAAGAGTTACTTCAGAACTTAGTTGTGAAGTGAAACCAAAGTGGTCGACATAAGCGATACTCGAGAAGTAGGTTTGATTATTGGCAAGGTTTCTAACTGTAATACTTCCCTCTTCACCAACACCTTCGTTAACCTCTCTTAGACTTGCGCCCTTTAATGTACCACTTGAAGTATCAGTATAAGAAACAATACGAGAAATATACTTTGAGTTTGACCCAAAATCACCAGTGTATTCAATGACTCCCATTGAATCACCATCATAATCTGCTGTAATCAAAGGTGTTTGGCTACTTATTATAGTTGAAGAACTCATTATAAGCTTAAAAAAGAGAGCTTGCCCCACGGCATCTGGGATATCATCAACATTAACATCATCATTATTTGAGTAGTCAGCATCAGACGAAGCAACGAAAATAACAAGCTCAAGATTTGGCTTGATCGAAGCAGTTGAGTCACTAAATCCTTCGCATACAACTGAGTCAGTTAAACATAAAGCAGTATATGGTACAAACGGATTTATCTGATTCGTAACCTCTCCAATAATACGATAAGTTGGTGTCGAATCATCATTATTTAAAATAGCAGTATAGATCTTCTCTGTACTTCCTACTCCAGTTACACTCACATCCGTAAGCTGTATACCGCCAGATGTCCCAGTTGCTTTTGGAAGGGTCACGCCACTAATGAAGTAATTTGAAGATGGAGTACCTGAAGACAAGCCAATTGGTGCATAAATTTTAGGAGCTGCATCAAGAGTTCTGGCATCTCCAGATGAAGTAACAAATAGATTATTTATCTCAGTCGTACTATCAGACATTAGTTTGATAACAGGATCAGATGTCTCTGTAAGTTCGAGGCTTGCTGCATATGAATTTAGCAGGGAAATATTTAATAAGAATAGAAATTTCAAGAGTTTTTGCATATTTAAATTATCTAAGAAGTTTTATTCATGGTCAAATAATTAAAGATTTGGCAAAATGACTAAGTCTGCTAAATCACAATAAAAAATGGATGAAAAATGAAATATATCCTCTTATCACTAATACTTCTAACTTCTTGTATTAACACAGAAGGAATTAAAGATCAGAGCAAAGTTATTAAAAGTATGGCCTCTGCTTTGGCAAAGAAATATCCAAATGTTGAAAGTATTGAATGTGACTATTTAAAGAGCCGCTATCGTCAAAAAGATAACCGTCTCGTAGTCGTTGATGCTCGAGACTTTTTTCAATTTGAAGTAAGTCACCTTGAAAGAGCTATCCCACTTTCAAAACTTCACGACTTAGAACCAATGCTTGCAGGTAAAGAAGTTATCATCTACTCAACAATTGGAACAAGATCCACAAAGGCAATTTTAGAGCTAACAAAATCAAACCCTGATACTGAATTTAAAAATCTCTTTGGCGGAATACTTAACTGGCTTCAGTGTGGAGAGAAAATTTATAAAATTGATAGTGAAGCAAAAGAAATTCGTTTCGTTAACGATGCCTGGAATATTATCCCAGAAGGTTATAAAGCTATTCTTCCATGAAAGTTATCAGTATTAATGGCCAAATTTGTTCCCAAGAAGATGCCAAAGTTTCAGTCTTTGATCGCGGCTTCCTTTATGGCGATTCAGTCTATGAAGTAACAGAAGTTCGAAATGGGAAAATCGGATTCTTAAAAGAACATCTTGCCAGGCTTGAGAACTCGGCCCTTAAGATGCATATGATCCTTCAAAATACTCACAAAGAATTTGAGGACCTAATTAAAGAAGTTTCGACAAAGCTTCATGAAGCTGGTCACGAGCGCTGCTACATTCGAGTTATCGTCACTCGTGGTGAAGGAGAAATCACTCTTGATCCAAAGGCGGCCCAAAAACAAAATGTCATTATCATTGGAAAAGAGTTAGCAGAAAATCCAACGTCTTGGTACGACGATGGTGTTGAAGTTATTATTTCTTCAACGCTTCGAAATCCAGTTAAGTCCATGGACCCAAATATTAAATCAGGAAATTATCTCAATAATATTTTGGCCTATAACGAAGCTCGCGAGGCAGGCTACTTTGATGCTGTCATGTTAAACCAAGATGGCAACGTCACTGAGTGTACAACGAGCAATATCTGGATCGTTAAAGATGGTGTATTTAAAACTCCCCCAATTGCTGCCGGACTTTTAAAAGGTATTACGCGAGAGAATGTCATTAAGATTCTGGCGGCCCACAAAATTCCTTTTGAGGAAGCTAATATCTCAGGCAGTGAATTGAAAGATGCTGATGAGTGTTTTCTAACATCATCAACAAAGTACCTGGTACCGATTGTGAAAGTTGATCATTCTAGCATCGGAAATGGTAAACCTGGAGTCAAAACTCTCCAAGTGCTTGATATCTTTAGAAAGCAATTTTCATAGTTCTATAATTTCTAATATTTAGCGTTGACAATAGGCCCCATAAAAGCTAAAAAGCTTCAGTTGCATCCGAAATTATTAAGTTAAGATTGACGGGCCTAAGGCTTCTAGCCTTTGAGATGTGATGCAGCAATACCTTGTCCCCGATGTCTTTATATTCAAAAGGAGCCTCAAATGGCAAAGAGTACTACAGCGAGATCACGCTTTAAAATCCAAAGAGCACTAGGTGTTGAACTTCCAGGTCTTGGTAAAGCTGGAGCACTAGCTCGTCGTCCATACGGTCCAGGTGTTCACGGTAACAAAAGAAAGAAAATCTCTGACTATGCCGTTCGTCTAAAAGAAAAACAAAAACTAGTATTTCACTACGGTCTAAGAGAAAAGCAACTTGTTACTTACGTTAAGCAAGCTAAGAAGAATACTGCTGGTAAACCTTGGATGGAAGTACTTCTAACTAACCTTGAGTCAAGACTGAACAACGTTGTTTTCAGACTTGGATTTGCACCATCAATGCTTGCTGCATCTCAAATGGTTTCTCACGGACAAGTACTTGTTAACGGGAAGAAAGTTGACCGTTCATCTTTCATCGTAAAAACAGGTGACGTTGTTTCTCTAACTGAGAAAGGTTACAACAACCAACTTTACAAGCAAACTCAAGAAACTCCACGTTTCGCAGCTGTTCCAGCTTGTTACAATGTTGAAGGTTCTGATAAGAAGAAAGCTTCAATGGTTGCTGCACCACTTGAATCAGATGTTCCATTTGAATTCAACTCTCAGCTAGTTATTGAGTACTACTGGAAGGTTAAGTAAGCACTCGCGGCATTGGTTGCCCAAAGGCAACCTATTGGACGCGATGCTAGCTCCCCTCGAAGAGGGCAAATTATTTATTCAACAAGCCGGGTTCAAGCCCGGCTTTGTTGTTTCTGGAGCTATGGGAAAGACCAAGCGACAGAATAAAAAAAGCTCCTTATTAAGGAGCTTTTTTATTCTTAGCCATTTATTTTTAGACTCTTATTCTTAGCCATTTATTTTTAGACTCTTATTCTTAGCCATTTATTTTTAAACTCTTATTCTTAGCCATTTACTCTTAGCCTTTCCTATTTCTACTTTGATCTTATTTGCGTCGAACTTAATTCCTGAAACGCATGAGGCTTAAGATAGACAACCTCAAGCTTTGAATTAAACTCTCTAATCTTCTTTTCAACTTCTCTATATTCATCCATCTTCTCTTCACGAGGAACAACATAGATTTTAGAAAGTCTTTGGCATACCTTTTCAACTTCAAACCATTTTAGAAATGATCCAAAGGTATCATCTCCCATAAGCCAATTGATTTCAGGGTATTCAATTTCTTGTAACCACTCATAGGTTGGACGTCTTAGCTTCTTTGCCCAAAATCCTGTATAGATAGGAAAGCGGCCATCCGTCGCCTCTTTTATCTTTAGATACTCACCATAAGGATCTTCTTGCTCATTAGACTTCCATGGACTGTAATCTAAAACGATAATGATATTATCTTCAAATTCAAGGCATTGGTTAAGGCATTCGAGGTGACCTTCATGAAATGGATGGAAGCTCCCCCCAAATAAGGTCACTGATGATTTAGTGGCGCTAGAGACAAGCTCAACACCACGGGCAATTTCTTCTAATTTATTCATTCTCTAAAAATCTTTATCCTGCAAAGTCTTACGGCCTCTCTGCTTTGCTCTTTGAGCTGCAGCATCGCACTTTACACGGACAATGTCAGATAAAATGTCCATGACATTTGCGGAAGTATTTAGGCCATGCTTATCTTTGATATACTTCTTTAGTTTAGAAGCAACAATGAGTATATCCTTATCAGTAAGGTTAAGAGTCTTCTTATCACTTCCCACAAGAATACGACGCGGCTCTTTTCTTTCCTTCACGTTGTCATTTTCGTTCATATCTTCCCCGTCTAAGTCTTTTAAATAATCAACTTTCACATATATCTCCAAGTCTAGTATAATACTAGTGTAACTCAAAATATAAACCGCGACAGTAGTGAGCAAAATATGAAGTTCTCTTGTGAATTTAATGAAATTGAATACTTCTTTTCAACTGAAATTGGACCAGATACCAGTGATAAATACTTTCTCTTTCTCTCTGACGAGAAGTTAACAAAGTACAAGAAAAATGAAATGAAATTTCATAACCTACATATCAATGCAAAATTTGAAGGTGAAGAGTTAAACTTTATTATAACAGGAATCCCCCTCTCAACCGAACATGAAGAGCAAATGGAAGAGCTTGAGGATTTCTTTGAAGCTAAGGAAGTCTTTGAGAAAATTGAAGATTGTTTTGATCTTCTTCTGTCTGAGCGACTCGCCCCTCCATGGGCCTTAAAGGAGTATAAGTAATGAGCGAAACGAAAAGTCTAAGTCCATTTAGAAATGACTCTCATAGCGCTGTTATGGGCTACCTTCTGTGGCTCTTCGGTTTTATGGGCTCTCACCGTTTCTACTTTGGAAAGCCAGTTTCAGGAACAATCTGGATGTTCACTTTTGGGCTATTTGGAATAGGTTGGATCGTTGACCTCTTCTTAATTCCAGGAATGGATGAGGATTGTGATGTTAAATATGTTCAAGGAGTTCTTGATTATAATATCGCTTGGGTACTACTAACTTTTCTGGGTATTTTTGGGATTCACAAATTCTATCAAGGAAAAATCATTATGGGGATTGTCTACCTACTAACAGGTGGCTTTTTTCTCTTTGGTATTCTCTACGACTTCTGGACCCTCAACGAACAAATCGATGAAATCAATAAAGAAGGCCTCTATTAAGAGGCCTTCTTTTTTATATCAATTGATTTTTTCTTAGTAACGACGAGTTAAACAAGCACCTTGGTATAGGTATACTCTATTGCGATCAACCGAAGTAGCGTCAAATGTCGAAGTTGTTTGTCCAGCATCAGCGAAGTCAATTTTGAATACTTTGCTTACGATATCATCTCTGTATTCAATATTTCTGAAACCAGGAACTCTATGGTAGTCAGTGTGGCATACACGACGATTACATCTTGTTACAGGAATCATTACATCACAGAATTCAGTGTGAAAACGTACTTCACCTCTTTCTACTTCTGTTTCGACAGTTCCAGCTAAATCGTAATTAAGTGAAGTATCGTCTTTAGATAAGAAGAATTCACCATTTGAAGGAAGTCTAAATTTATCATCAAATTTAACTTTTAGTTTTTTATCACCAACTTCAATCTTCATTTTCTTTTTTGATAGAAATTTAATTTTTGCACGATAAGTTCCCTCTGCAAGAGTAAGAGTCTTATCTTTTGATTTAAGAGTGATTTCAGAGTTAACTGAAAGATTTCCTTTAAATTCTGTACAACTAACTAAAAGGCCTGCTAATAGGGCCATTTTTAAAAGCTTCATAATTCCCCCTAAGAATATATTTGAAACATCATCATTTTAAACAATATGTATTTAAAACACCTGAATCTAGATGTCTATACTTGCATATTAGATATGAAATTTATATAGAAAATTACAATCTTGTAAAAGATGACCTAGGTCATACTTCCAAAGTAGTTTTTAGGGTAAATTTATGCTAGACTTCGGTTTAAATTTATTTAATATAATCGAAAAATCACTTACTTAAATGGAGACCAAAATGGAAAAAGCTAAGGTATTTGTATCGTCAATTGTTCCAAAAGGCGAAATGCTTGAGCCAGTTAGAGAAGCAAAATTTGTTGCTTCATCACTAACGATTGAGGTTCTACACATTGCGACATTCTTTATTGTATTCGCATTCATCTTTGCTGGTATCTGGAAGGCTGCTGTTGCGCTTGAAAGAAGAGAAAAGCAAGGATCAAAATCAAAAGTTACAGCTTAATTTAAAATTCAATATGAAAAGTAACTGGGCCGTCGTTAGTTATTTCGACGGCCATACTTTCACCAAAGACTCCCGTCTCAACTGGGACAGTATTTCTTAGTATCTGAACAAATTCATTAAATAACTTATTGGCCACTTCAGGTTTTGCACTTCCATCAAAACTTGGTCGATTGCCTTTCTTTCCATTCCACGAAAGAGTGAATTGGGAAATTGCCAGAATACTTCCTTGAATATCAACAATGGATTTATTCATTCGCCCCGCTTCATCAGAGAAGATTCTAAGGGCGATAATCTTCTCACAGGCCTTCTTAATAGTTTCTTGATTATCTTGATGTTCAATACAGACAAGAAGGTTTAAACCCTTCCCTATGCTTCCTACAATTTCACCATGAACTTTTACTTGCGAGCTAGATACTCTTTGGACGACGATTTTCATTAGACGTTTTTATATTCTTTAATTTGTTTTAATTCGTATTGTTTCTTTAAGTTTTTAATCTTCTCTTCGTAACTTGCCACAAGAGAATCTCTTAGCCTTTTAGAGTCACTCATTTGTCTCTCTAATTTCTTCTGGGCCATATTAAGCTTTCTTCTCATGTCAGTATTATAATCAGCAGTCATTTTCTGTTTTTCCATATTATGATTATGGGTCATACGTGAAAGCTTCACATCATTTTCTCTTTTAACCATTTTTAAGCGGCTTGTGAAATCATCTCGAAGAGTTTGGAACTTCTTCTCATATTGATCCTTTATATGATCAACGTTCTCTTTCATCTCAGCTCTTTGCATGCGTGACTGCTCTTGAAAGAACTTACTTTCAGCTCTTAATTTATTCTTTGATGAGGAGCTAAGCATATAAAGTTTTTCTTGGGCCTCATCAATGGACTTCTTTAATTGTTCACTTTGAAGTTTAAATTTGTTCTCATAAGAAGATTGAATATCTGTGATCTTCTTATCCATCTCTTCACGATGACTCTTTAAAGTATCAGCGTACATATCATGATTTCGGGCATTAATTTCGACTTTTTCTTCTCTAAAAGAATCTTGAAGTGACTTTACCGTCTCTATATTCTTCTCTTCTGTTCGAACTAGGTTATTTCTGAAGTGCTCACGTTGACTATCGAGTAGCTCACGATATTGGTTTTCTTTTTGCACACTATTATCTTCGGCCACTTTCTTTTCATTAGTGATATTACGATTATACTGAGCTTCTTTTATCTCATGTTGTTTTTGAGAACGTAGTTGGATCTCATCCATGTTATTTCTCATTTCATCTTTGAATTCATTGAAACGAACTTGTTGATCTCGAGACTGATCCTTAACTCTCTTTGTCACTGCAATATCTTTATCACGCAATTTATCTTCGAAGTCCTTGATTGTGGCCGCATTCAAGTCTTTTAAACGATCAAGCTTTAGTTCATAAGTATCCTTAATCCCTTTTTGCTCAACTTCTTTCATAACTCCAGAACTTTTAAAGCGAGCAATATCAAGCTTATGATCCCCTTTGATATCTTCTCTTATACTCTTTTGATCTCTGATAAGACCTGCTACTTCTTTTTGATGATCAAGACGCTGATCTTGTAGACTCTTTTGTGTCTTTAAATGAAGTTCACGTGCAATATGATCAATACCTTCTTGCTTGGCCTCAATTTGACGACGGTATCCAGTATTGGCCTCTTCTAAAGCTTGCTTCTTCGTTTCAACAAGAAAGTCTTCACGTCTCTTTCCTTCATCCACAACTTTACGAAGGCTCTTATCGGCTTCATTCTTTAGATCGCGATTTTCAATTGAGAACTCGGCCTTGAGATCACTAAGTTTTTCACGTGCATCCCTAACTTGCGCACTCTCACGCTTACTAAAATCTGAATTTAACTTCTTTGTTGATTCTTCACTATGCTTATTTAAGCTCTTTATTTGATCTTGAAAGCGGTCACGATTTAAAGCGATACGCTCTTGAGAGCGTGCTTTTTGAGACTCAATTCTTTTAGAATGAGCAACATCTTTTTGCTCAACAGTATCGGCGTAAGCTTGCTTTATTGTGGCAAGCTTTTCATCAAAATTAGCCTTTTGTTCTTTTGAAGTTTGGCGAAAATCTTCTTTAATCGACTGATTCTTTTCACGAAACATTTCTTTGGACTTTTCTAAGGCTTCTTTGGCCTTTTTAGATGCTTCTAAAATATTTTCTTGGTTCTCAACGATAGCAGCTTGTTGCTTCTTAGCGTGCTCGTGCTTAATTGTTTTAATTTTTTGATCACTTTGATCTTGAATATTCTTGAGTGTGGACTGGTAGCCTTCACGAATGCGATCAAGCTGCTTTCGCTGCTCCACATTCATTTGCGTAATTTTCTTACCATAATCGTCGACTTTCATAGATAAATACTACCGCCCCTTATCTAAATTATACCTTCTTTATAGTTCCTCTTTTACTAGGCAAAGTATGACCTATCTAAGTAACTGAAATCTCAAGTATGCTAAAGTATATTTATGAACAACTTATCTGACGAAAAGAAATATGAAAGTTTTTTTAATATGTGGCGAACACTAATCTCAGTTTCACACCTCGACAATGTGGTGACGAAACAAGAAAGAGAGCTTATTCTTGAGTTTATCGAAAAGGCCAAGCTCACAGATGAAGATCGACAAACTCTTTATGATGATCTCGAGGGCCGCCATCGTCCAGATGAATTCCTCGATAAAGTAAACTTTCCGGCCCACCTCTCACAACTCCACCACTTGGCCAATATTCTCTTTCGCTCAGATGACCTCGACCCTAAGGAAGAAGCTTATTTAAAGAAAATCTTAGGTGAGATTGAGTCCAAAATTGGAATTCTTAACGCGACAACACATAGCGCCGAATCAATCAGAAATTTCAACGAACGCTCTCAGGATACAAGTCGAAAGTCTGCCTTTGCTGAAATCATTAAATTCTTTACGAAGTAGTCGGCCAGAGACTGTTAGTCATTGGCACTAAATTCTCTTTGTGCTAAGTTATTTTCAAAATAATTATCAAAAGGAATTACCATGACTAACGCAGAGCTAAATGATTTTTTAGAAAAATATGGAAAGATGTTTAGGCCAAATCCTTGGCACGGAATTAAGACTTGGGACGATCAAGACAAGAAAGTTCTAAACGCTTATATCGAAATTACTCCAAACGATCGTGTTAAGTATGAAGTACACAAAGAAAGTGGATACCTAATGGTTGATCGTCCACAGAAATTCTCAAATATTATTCCACAGCTTTACGGGTTAATTCCAAGAACATATTCAGATAAGAAATCAGCGAAATTTGCTGAAGATGAAACTAAGCGCACAGGAATTGTTGGTGACCTTGATCCAATCGATATTTGTGTTCTTACTGAAAAAAATATCAAGCAAGGCGATATTCTAGTAAATTGTGTGCCAATTGGTGGGTTCAGAATGCTAGATGGTGGCGAAATAGATGATAAGATCATTGCTGTTTTAAAAGACGATGCAATGTTTGGACATATGACTGATATTGATCAAGTTCCAGCAGCAGTTATTGCAGAACTTAAACACTACTTCCTAACTTACAAAGAAATCCCTGTTACAGACGGGAATGCTAAAGTTGAAATCACTGATACATACGGTGCCGAAACTGCGATGAAAGTAATCGACTTAGGAATTGAGGACTATAATGACGCTTACGTTAAATAATTTTAAAGGGTGCCTTAAGTGGCACTTTTTTTTTGCCCTACTATTCTCTTTCCAACTACAAGCTTCAACTTACCTTGTTAATAAGGAACACTCTAAACTAAAATTTAAAGTAAAATATATGGCCTTAACTGATGTTGAGGGACAATTTGATGATTATAAAATTTTCTTTGAAAAGAAGGATCAAAAGATCACTTCTCTACAAGGAGAAATTGACGTTAAGAGCATCAATACATTTGATAAGAAGCGCGACCAACACCTTAAGAAGAAAGATTTCTTTGATTTAAAGAACTATCCTCTCATCAAGTTTAAAGCGACTGGGCCTATTGATTTAAACTCAAAAGAAGCTCAGGCCAAGATTGAATTAATTATCAAAGATAAGAAAAAGATCGTTCCAGTAATGATTAAGTATCTTGGAGAGCGCAAAGACCCTTGGACAAATAAAGATGGTAGTTATTATCAAGGAAGTTTCAAAATCAATCGTTTTGATTTTGGAATTAATTGGAGCAAGAAATTTGATGCAGGACTCGTCGTGGGAGAAGAAGTTGAAATTAACTTCGTTATCGAAGCCTATGAGTCAAATGATAAACCTGCTTTTTCAAGATTCTACCTTCCAACAAATTCAGTACAAAGAGAAGTTGAGCTCGACACCAAGACCACTGGTGGCGAGCTAATTCTTCCAGAAAATTACAAAAAAAAAGAGCAAAGTCCTAAATACGACAGTAAGAAGGACTACTCAAACTTTTCAAATATTTCTTTAACACTTATCTCAACTGCTCTACTCTTTGCCTTTACCATTATAATTGGCATTTTGGCCCAAAGTCGTCTTGTGACATGGCTTGAGCGCAAAGGAGTTAGTGATAAGTATACCCTTCTCATCTCGAGTATTATCGTTACTGCCTTCATTGTAGTGGTTTTCTATATTACAAGTGATTACACTGGTGTAGGAGTCCATCCTTTTTTTAAGAGATAGATTTCCCTTAAGTTAGTCTAAAGATTTATTAATTTATCTTAATTTCTTAAGAAAACTTAACTTGTTCAGTCTTAAGCATATGATTAGAATTTCCCCATGCAGGAGATTGGAATTATGACTATTGAGACAATTGAGTACCGAGTTATTGACGGAATTATTTTCACAAAAGATATTGATGGAGCTTTTCGTCAAGAATTTGATATTCCTCTAGACCATATTAGAGAGCTAAAACTTAAGCACACTGATATCGATTTCGATGATTATAACTGTTATTAATTCCTAATATACAAAAGTTCGGTTCATCCCTTAAAATATGATTATTCATAACAAGGGATTTTAAATGTTTAAAATGAAATGGGCCTTACTTGTTCTTCTAATAGCTTGTAGCCCGAAGAAATCAACTTACAAGAATAGCTATCACATTGAAAATGATAACTTTGAAGAGCAAGCAAAGAGCTCTAAGGTATCAAGTATTTCAAAGGAAGAACTTCAGCAGATCAATCCAGTCCTATTGATTTCTCTTGATGGATACCGATTTGACTACACAGCAAAGTATCGGCCAAAGTTTATTTCACAATTTGCAAAAGAAGGGGCCCAACTAAAAAGTCTAATCTCTTCCTATCCTACAAAGACTTTCCCGAATCACCTCTCCATTGTAACGGGACGCTATCCAATGAATCATGGAATTGTTGCTAACTCGTTCTATGCTCCAGAGCTTAAGCTTAGCTATTCTCTTAAAGATCGCAAGGCCGTTGGTAACTCAGACTTCTATCTGGCAACTCCAATTTGGACAGCAGCAGAAGAGCAAGGACTAAGAACCGCAACACTATTTTGGCCAGGCTCAGAAGCAGAAATTTCAGGAAAGAGACCGACATATTGGTACGAGTATATTCACTCAATGCCTCACCAAGATCGTATTGCACAAATTGTTGAATGGATGAAACTTCCAATTGAAAGAAGGCCATCATTTACAACTCTCTATTTTCCAGATGTGGACTCAGCTGGACATCACCACGGTGTTGAATCTCAAGAAGTAAAAGATGCCATTATTAAAGTTGATCGCTCTCTTGAAGAACTAGTGACAAAAGTAAGAGGGATAATTCCAAATATTAATATTATCATCGTCTCAGATCACGGAATGAAAGATGTTGATGAAAATAAGAAAGAGCTCATCCTAAAGACAAGTAAACTACACGAGATAAAAGAAGATTATCGTATATACGGTGCAGGCCCAATTGTTCAATTCTATCTAAAACAGAAGGGCCGAAATATTAAAGCTGATATTGTCGCCATCAATAGCAAGGCCCAAAACTTTAAGTGTTACTCAAAAAGTGAAACGCCGACGCAATTAAACTTCAACTCGAACCCAAGAGTTGGTGATATTGCTTGTATTGCAAAGTCTGGTTATTGGATTGCGGCAACTGACTTTAAATTTCCTAAGGCGACACACGGGTGGGACCAGTTTTCAGATATGAGTATGCATGGAATTTTCTATGCGCAAGGTCCAGACTTTAAGAAAAACTTTATTGCTGAATCAAAATCAAATATCCACATCTTCCCACTCTTATTGAGGCTTCTAGGTCTTGATAATCAATATACTATTGACGGGGATATCGAAAAAATTAAAGAAGTAATCAACTTATAGAGAATGAAAATAAAAAAGGCAGGTCAATGACCTGCCTTTCACTTTATTTCTTTTTGTAATTATAATTAGATTCTGCTTGGCTTATACCAACATAGTGGTCTAATACCAGTTTCGTAATTATCTACTCTATTACAAGTACCAACAGTTGCATCAGTTTTTGATACGTCTTCGTTTAGGTCTTTATTACAAAGAGCTCCTTGGAAGTAAGTATCTAGACGACATTGACCAGCTGGGTGCTTGTCATCAGTCTTAGATACAATAGATGAATCTGGAGTTGTGAAAGATACAGAGCGTCCTGAGTTAAGAAGAGTTGCTAGACCTTTTGAAGCCTGTGCCATTCTCTTACAAAGAGCATTTTCATTTTCATCAGACCAGATTGCGTTACACTTCTTTTCAACTTCTGGATCAATTTCCATTTTAGCTACGATACCAGCGTTGTTATCGTCTTGGAAAATTCTTCTGAAACACTTAAGTGATGCCCAGTAGTCAGATTGACCTTCGTTTGATGCCCATGAAGGAATCCAAAATCTTTTGATTTTTGGAGCACCTGCAAGGTGGTGACCAAGTTCGTGACATACTACAAGAGCAAATCCATCTGGAGATACTAGCTCGTGACGTGCTAGACCACCAAACATGTGAACATTCCAAGTTGAACCTTGTTGGTTTGCATAAGCGTTTACAGTTCCATCTTCCCATTTACGGTGAAATTTAAGGTTAGCACCTTCAGTTTCAACAACTGGCGCATAAACTTCGTTTGCACGATCAATGATGATGTTGAATAGTTCTTCTGTCATACCATTACCAGTAAGAGCATCAACTCCTCTGTATAAATCGTTTTCTGGCATGATTCCTGTTTTCCCATGTATATCGCATGAGTAAGATTGAATAGAAAAGATTGCAGCAATAAGAGCAATCATTAGCGTTGATTTTCTCATCCTTTCCTCCCTGAAAAGTATTTTTTTAAATAAACAAGTTATTATAGAAAATTAAAAAACTGATTGTGAAGAAAAAAAATTAACTTGCCAGAATAAGTCAGAAAGCATTTTAGTCAACTATTTAAACTTTTCAATAATCTGAGATGAGTAAATCGTTTCTCTACCAGAAACAAACTGGGCAACAATAATTGCAACAGTTAAGTAAGGTAGTAATTCAAGGCCGAAAATTTCGACTCCCATAACGATACAAGCAAGTGGAGTATTTGAAGCTGCTGCAAAAACTGCGCAAAATCCAACGGCCGCAAGTAAATGTGGATCTATTCCAATGACTGATGAAAGAGAAGATCCAAGAGTCGTTCCGATATAGACAAGCGGAGTGAACTCTCCCCCTTTAATGCCTGCCACAAGTGAAATTACTGTTAGGATAAATTTAAGAATTGAATCTTTAAAAGACAGAATTTCATTTAAGCCTTGTTGAATGACTTCAATACCAAGACCTGTATAGCGTTGGTTACTAATGTCATTCAAAAAGTAGTAGGCAATTATGAGAATGGTACTTCCGATAAATGTCATCGTTAGCGGTCTCTTTAATTTATTTAATGAATTCTTAGAGTAATCGACAACTAAGACAAAAGAGCGCGCCACTAAACCAAAAGCAAGGCCCGCAATAAGAGAATAGAAAACCCAGTCCCAATGAAATTGAATCACAGAAAACTTTAAGTAAGTTGAGTGAGGTGCATGAAGTAAATGAGTTGTATAATAACCAACATACGAAGCAATTAAGCATTCAATAAATGTGGATGCCTTTATCTTTGCATTTAGGTAGATGGCCTCAATTCCAAAAATAGCACCAGCAAGAGGTGCACCAATTGCCGTTCCAAAACCGGCCCCACAGCCGGCCATAAGTAAGACTGCGCGCTTTCTAGAGCTGTGCTTAAAGAGTTTTGAGAGATAGTTTCCAATTGCTCCTCCCATTTGAACAGCACTTCCCTCTCGCCCAACACTGGCGCCAAAAAGATGTGAGATTAGAGTTGAAAAAAGAATAAGAGGTATCATCACTAAAGGGATATCCTTTTTAGGATGATGAATTTCATCAATAATTAAATTATTTCCCTTTTCACTTAATGGTGAAAGCTTCTTATATGCAAAATTCACAGCTACCATGGCAAAAGGAAGAAGATAGATTAACCATGAGTACTTAAATCTAAGAGTTGTAACTAGTTTTAAAAGATAGAGAAAAATTGATGAGGCAAGGCCAGTAAGAACACCAAGGGCCACAAAGCTGAGATAGTATTTTAAATTTCGTTCTAATTTTTCTTCACTGGGATTTTCGAAAGCTGCCATGTTTCAATTCTAAGAGAGAAACATGGCCACGTCCAATATATATTACCAAGTCCCAGTGTTTTCCATTTCTTTCCAAGGGGAAGCTGGCTCAAGCTTCTCACCTTTTTGAAGTAGCTCAATTGAAATATCATCTGGTGATTTTAAAAAGGCCATATAACCATCACGTGGTGGACGGTTTATAACAACACCTTGATCCATTAATTTTTGACAAGTCTCATAGATATCTTCAACTTCAAATGCAAGGTGTCCCCAATTTCGGCTACTCTTTGGCATTCTTTCAAAATTACCATCTTTATCTGGCCAATTATAAGTAAGTTCTAAAAGAGGCGCCTTGTCTTCCATCGCGCGATTTAAATCTTCAGATGCACAAAGATAAATAAGTGAGAAGCGCCCCTCTTCACTTTCATAGCGATGGGCCTCAACAAGCCCTAGTTTATTACAGTAAAAGTCTAAGCTTTCTTCAAGGTTTTCAACTCTAACCATTGTATGGAGAAACTTCATTTCAACCTCCTTTCATCCACTAATTATTGCCACTATAAACGCTAAAAATAAATAGATCAATGTTCTAAACTATTAATATTTCATTAAGTTTAGCCGATTAATAAAATCTAACTATAATACTTTATTGATAAAAAGAGAGGGCCTGATGAAAGCTATTTTATTAACTAGTTTTATCTTATTTAGTCTTAACACAGTAGCAATTGGAATAGATCGAAACACAACTGTATCCATGATTGATAAAATGGTGGCCAAAGGTATTATTAGCAAAGAAGAAGCCGATAGGGCCAAGTACAAGCTTCAGGCCATGCCAGACCAACAGTGGGGAGAACTTAAAGACTTAGGTCGAAAGATTGCTGCTCAACAGGTAAAAAATGGAAATGTATCCCTCGATGTTGATAGTGCGGCCAAGAATATCGACTTTGATTCGAAGCAGTTTAAAGATATTCAAAAACAAGTCAAAGATGTGATGTCAGATAACTAAAATAAATAACAGCTCAACAAGATTAGATTAATATTTTCAAACTAAATTGACCGACAATCTTGGTCTTTGTATAAGCTCCTTAATCAAACTTAAAGGAGCTTCCATGAAATTTATCTTAAATGTAATCCTACTTTCTATGCTTTCTCTAACTTCTGCACAAGCAATGCAATCTTGTGGTGAAGAAGCAGAAATTCAACTAGTGGATGCCGCTGCTCAACAGCTTGGTGAAACATATGAAGATGCACTGAACCAATGGCAAATTACTCTTACTTCAAAAGGACAAGACGATAAAGGTAACGAAATTTACTGGGGCCTATTTAATACTTACTACGGTGTTTATGAAATGAATGCAACTCTTGATGAGAGATGTGACATCGTTGAATTCGACGTTTTCATTCTTTAATTAGAAATATAAGCCTACTGTTTCCAGTAGGCTTATATTTTATTTTAAATTTTGTAGGTGAAATTTAATATGCTCACCGATAAAAGTCGAAATATAAAAGTAGCTATGATCATAGCCTTCTCTATATTTCACTTCTAACTTTTGACCAGCTTCACTTGCAACTTTTTCAAGATTACTAGTTAAGAGCTGATCAGGGTAGAACTCATCAGCAAGACCTTGATCGATTAAAATTGTATCTGCTCTCTTAACACCAGAAGCAACGAGTTTTGTGGCATCATAGTCAGACGCACCTTCAAGACTCTCCCCTAGATAACCCTTTAGGGCCTTTTGTCCCCAAGGACACTCTAGTGGATTTACTATTGGAGAAAAAGCCGAAACACTTTTAAAAAGATTTTCATTTCTAAGTCCCAGAACAAGTGCACCATGGCCACCCATTGAGTGTCCCATGATAGCAAGGTTAGAAACCTTGAAGAAATCCTTTAGTACTTCAACTAACTCAATCGTTACATAGTCATACATTCGATAATGATCTTTATAACCTTCTGATGTAGCATTAACATAAAAACCTGCACCAGAACCAAAGTCATAACTTTCATGTTCGCCAGGAAGATCAAGGCCACGAGGAGAAGTATCAGGACAAATAATCATTGTATTTGTATCTTTAAGATAGTTCTGTGCTCCTGCCTTTGTAATAAAATTCTCTTCCGTACAAGTAAGACCCGAAAGCCAAATAATTGCCGAATCAATCTTTTCTGACTTAGGAATGAATGTTGAAAACTTCATCTTAGTCTTAGTCATACGAGAGTCATGTTCAAAATACTTAGTGTGACCTTCAAAAGTTTTAACTGATTTTATTTCTGTAATATTCATTATCAATCCTAGTATTCGATAACTGTTCTAATGGCCTTACCTTCATGCATAAGATCAAATGCTTCATTGATCTTTTCAAGAGGTAGTTTAAAAGTCACAAGATCATCAAGGTTAATTTCACCAGACATATACTTATCAACGTAGCCAGGAAGTTCAGTACGACCTTTTACTCCACCAAAGGCAGAACCACGCCATACACGTCCAGTTACAAGTTGGAATGGACGAGTACTAATTTCTTGCCCGGCACCTGCTACACCAATAATAATTGATTCCCCCCAACCTTTGTGGCAACACTCAAGAGCTGCTCTCATAAGATCAACATTTCCAACACATTCGAATGAGTAATCAACACCACCATCAGTTAATTCAACAATAACTTCCTGAATAGGTTTGTCATATTTCTTTGGATTAACGAAATCTGTTGCTCCAAATTTTTCGGCCATTTCTTTCTTATCATCATTGATATCGATAGCAATAATTCTTCCAGCTTTTGCCATCTTTGCACCTTGAATAACAGAGAGACCAATACCACCAAGTCCAAAGACTGCAATTGTTGCACCTTCTTCAACTTTGGCCGTATTAAAAACGGCACCAATACCAGTTGTTACACCACAACCTAGAAGACAAATCTTATCAAGAGGTGCTTCCTTACTTACTTTAGCAAGAGAAACTTCTGCAACCACAGTGTATTCAGCAAAAGTTGAAGTTCCCATATAGTGATGAATCATTTTTCCATCTTTAGAGAAACGACTCGTTCCATCAGGCATTAGGCCACGGCCTTGAGTTTCTCTTACAGAAGAACATAGGTTAGTCTTACCTGAAGTACACATCTTACAAGTCCCACACTCTGCCGTGTATAAAGGGATGACATGATCTCCAACTTCAACACTTGTTACACCTTCACCTACTTCAACAACAACTCCACCACCCTCATGGCCAAGAATAACAGGAAATAATCCTTCAGGATCGGCTCCCGAAAGAGTAAATGCATCAGTGTGACAAACACCAGTTGCGTGCATCTTTACTAGAACTTCCCCTTTCTTTGGTCCTTCTAGATCGACTTCTTCAATTTTAAGTGGCTCATTTGGTCCCCAAGCAACAGCTGCTTTTACTTTCATATATTCCTCCAAGAGTTATTAGATTATTGTGATGAGATATTATATCCGCGCTTTAAATTGTTGACAACTGTGACCTCACAGTACACATTGTTTACATATGGAAACAATAAAGAATCTCACACTAGTCTATAGTTTTGTTAAAGTTGCACAATTTAAGTCATTTACTAAAGCGGCCGATGAACTAGGAATATCTCGCTCCCAACTGAGTAAGGCGGTTAAGGAATTAGAGACAAACCTGGGCCAAGCACTATTTAAGAGAAATACTCGCTATGTTGACTTCACCGACTTTGGTCGAAATTACTTTCATATTTGTGAAAATCAAATTGAAGAAATAGAAAGCTTTACTAAGAAGTCCAAAGAAAATATTGAAGTTCCTAAGGAAAAATTTAGAATAACTTTAGCAGGAGCTTATGGCGAAGATATTATCGCGCCAGTTATTTCTAAAATTCTCATGAATCATCCAGAGATCGAAGCTGAGCTAGTCTTTTCTACCGAGATTATTGATATTACTTCGGGAGAATTTGACCTCGCAATTAGAGTAACAGATAAAAGGCCCACAAAGGGGCACGCTATTCAAATAGCTGATCGAAAAGAATATATTGTTGCATCTCCTAGCTACCTTCAAAAATATGGAACACCAAAGAGACCAAAGGATTTAAGTCAGCATAATTGTCTTAGCGGTAGTAACCCAACCTGGAGCTTTAAAAGTTCAGAAGGCAGACAAAGAGTAAGAATAAGTGGAAATTTTAAGAGTACAAATGCAAGGGCCACAATGAATGCGGCCATTCAAGGGCTTGGTATATGTAGGCTTCCAAGTGTTTACCTAGAAGAACATATTAGAAATAAATCTCTCACTCCGATTCTTGAAAACTATACTGAAGAGCCAGTTCCAATATGGGCACTGACTCCTTCAAGGAAATTAATAACTCCTGCCGTGAAATTATTTCTCAAGGAGTTTGATGTATTTTAAATTAAATAACTTCTTTTATATCAATATCAGTAATTTCTTCACCGATATAATACATTAAGATTTGATTTTCAATTGCCATATGATTCTTAAGGCCACTAACTGTTTTTTGAATTCTAGAAATTAGATGCTTCCATTCTTCACTTAAATCATCTTTGATTTGGTATTCTTCAACCAGAGAAATTAAATACTCTAGCTCCATTTCTTGTGCAATATGCTCAGAGATTAGCTCTTTCATGTATGCTCTAAGCTTTTCTCTACTTCCTTCTATAACCAGTGGAAATATCGATCTCTCTTCTTTTTGCATATCGGCTTCAACAGTTACCCAAAATCTAAGAAGAAATTTTGTGATATTCTTTGGTGTGTTTCCCAAAGTCGATGTCTTAGTTTCAACTTCATTTGCGAGCGTAATTAATCCTTTGAATTCCTGACGAATTTTATCGTGATAATTTGAAAGCTCATTGATCGTTTTGAATATGTTAGTAATTGAATTCACGAAATATCCCCAAGTATTAATATGTTGAATATCATATTAACGCTTAGCGAATAATAATATATGATTCAAATCATGAATCAGAAAAAAAAGTAATAAATATCAGGTTTTTAAATAAAGGAAATTTAATCAATAAAAAAGGCCACTATTAAAGTGGCCCTCTCTTATTTAGTTATGATTTCTTTCAACTTGAAAGATCTGACTCACATCTTGTAGTAGATTAAAGCCAGATTTTTGAAAACGCTTTTCTTCAGCTTTTTTTTGATCCAAATACTTAGCGTCATTATACCCTTTATCAACATTTAAAGCTGGGTCTTGGTATTCATTAAGAGCAGAGCTGCTAGAGTTTCCTGCGCTTCCAGCGAAAGAAAAACTAGAAATGAGAAAAAGGACAATTAATAATAATTTTTTCATAAGGTCCTCCACGTTTGTTAAAGATCAGCATGATCTCCAACCTCTTATAAATATATTTTAACTCATTAAGACAGTAATAGATAGGGAGAAGGAAGTTCTTGTAAAAGAAATGACAAACTTTACAAGAAACAAACAAACTATTGAAATTAAAAGATAAAAAACTATGCAACCAATTTTTTATCTTCGATATCATTTAAGACATTACTAATTAATTCCATTAAACGCTCTTCACTAAAAGGCTTATAAAGTACACCATCTAACAATGATTCAATATTGCCACCTCTTTCTGTTTGTAAATTTACACAACCCGTAGAAAGAATTAGTTTTGGTTGTTTAAGAGTGTTTTGCTTTCTAATATTTCTAACTAAAGTAGGGCCATCCATGATAGGCATTTTTAAATCAGATATGACAATATCAATTGAATCAGGATCATTTAAATAGTACTCCATTGCTTCCTTTCCATCTTTTGCAAGGCTAACACTAATTCCCTGATCCTCTAGCATTTCTCGCATGAGGTCTCTAATTCCTTCTTCATCATCGACAATTAAAACGTGACAAGGAAGCTGCTTCTCCTTGTAGAGATTTACAACATTATCAGAGACTGTCTCATTAATTTCACCTTCTTTAACAGGAAGAACTAACTTGAAGCTTGTCCCTTTGTCTTTCACACTTTCAACAAATATATTGCCTTTAAATTCATCTTTTACAAATCCATAAACTAAAGACAATCCTATACCTGTTCCCTTACCGACATCTTTGGTTGTGTAGAATAAATCAAATACACTTTCACTCTGTTCTTTTGTCATACCGATACCATTATCTTTTACACTAACATCTATAAAGTCTTTAAATTGCCTAACATCTATATTTATAAGGCCATGCTTCTTTCCTTCTACTGCATCTTTTGCATTTGAAATGAGATTGACAATAATTTGCTGAAACTTTACTCGATCTCCCTCTATAATCACGCGATCATCCAAAGAAAGATTCATCGTTATTTCAATTCCATTCTTTTCATAGAGATCTTTAAGCATAGATATAGTTTCATCAAAAACATCCTTAACATAAAATCTCTCAGTCTGCTCTTGTCTTTCCTGTCTTGATAACTTCCTAAGACCTGAAACAATCTTCTCAATGCGAAAAGCAGCACTTTCAATTTTTAAAACTTTAGAGCTTACTTCGGCGTAATCTCTTTGTAAGAGTCCTTTTCTCACAGAGTTTAAATAACCAAGAATGATCGTAAGCGGGTTATTTATTTCATGACCGATACCAGCAGCGAGAAGTCCAATAGAAGCAAGTCTTTCATTTCGACTAACAATCATTTTTTGCTTGGCCAATTCTTCATATTGTCTCTTTATCGCAATTTCTTGTCGGTGTACCTTCATCGAAATAAGATACTCTCGTCGCAATCCTGTCTCAACTGTATAGACAGACAAAACAAGTAAAGCCGAGTACAAAAGTAATACTAAAACATAATCAAAAGAAAATGATAGTGTTGATATTTGAATGGGATTCATAACAGTTATATAAAAACTTGTTTCACCATCTTTTACGAAGACATTCTTATCACGAAAAAAGTAATATTCTTCCGAGACATTTCTATTTCCAGCATCGAGGTTTACTCTAAACTCTGAATCCCCTTTTATAATCTTATCATTAGGCAAAAGTGTTGAAAAAGGTACAACCATAATAAGGTGTCCTTCAGTGCCATCAGCAGAACGGACATCTCCATGGAGAATTAGATCAGAAGTTGTTGTATCAAAGCTTGAGCTAGTATCATTAGCAAACTTTCCGCAAATTTTTCCTTTAGAACTTGTACTCTCATAATTTCTACCATCAGCTCCAAAGTAACATATGGCCAAGACTTCAAGATTCTCAATAATAATCGAAGTATAGTTTTTAAACTCCCATTGATTTACATTAAGTGATGAACTGAAGAACTGGCCGATCCCAATGAGGGCCTCTTCGCGTATTTTCTTATTTGAAGTAATTCCTGCAGTAATTTCATTTGCATCGTTGATGAACTTCTCTTTTATACTTTCTCTAAGTACTTCTTCTCTTTGAAAATATAATAGTGAAAGGAAGGCCAATCCCAGAACTAATATTGTGAATGATATTTTCGATAAGTGAAATCCAAAAAAATTTAATTGACCACTTACCTTAGACATTTCAACCATGCTAACGCATCGACTTTAAATAGATGCCAATTAAGTTAATTTAAAATTAAAAAAGTAAATCAGAAAGAAGCAGATAATCCAATATTTACTCCATCAAGATTCTCACTTGGAAGTATAGTGAACCAATAAGGCTTATTATAATCGATATGGTTGTAGAATATTCCCCAACCATAACTCATTCCTATTGTCATACCTGCTGTCACATCATGCATATAGTGCCAGTCATCATTGAGACGACTAAAGGCTATAAAGACTGCTGCAAGATGAGCAGCTGCCCCCCACTTCCAACCGTGCTGAGCGGTAACAACAGAGGCAAAAGCAAATGATGCCGATGAATGCCCAGAAGGAAATGAGTCATGTTGGTCAGGAAAGCCAGGCCTTGCTTCATCGACGCTATATTTCAAGGCCATTGTTGTTCCGAGGGTATAAGCAGTAGCTTCAAACATATGCTGTGCTCTGTGCTTTCCAGTATTGCCACCCCAGAAATATTGGCCAACAATATAGCCTATATTTAGAAAGCCATATCCAATATCACCACCAAACTCTCCAAGGCCTTTTAAGTGATTTTTCTGAGCTGCACGCTTTTGAATTTCATCCACACCTTTTTCATCTTTTAATATTTTAAAACCTATCGTAATGGCCGTTCCTGTCCAAAAAATATACTTAGCATCAGTGCATACAGGAGATGTGAAATTAGATAGTAATTCCCCACATTCATTTGCATGAGTACTTAAATTAGCTGTGATTAAAAGAATGAGAAGGAGTTTATTCATATATCTTGAGGCAAGCTGTCTTACACTCTTCAAAGTTTTGAATATCTGATTGTTGCCCTAATTTTATTCCACGAATATTGGCCAAGAGGTCAGCAAGCTCTGGAGTTCCTCCACCGAAGAGATCATAAATTTCTTTTGCGACGCCAATTACAGCACTAGGGCCAACTCCACACTCAATGCCAACAATACATGAAACACTACAATGCCTAAATTTATCGACTTCAAGACTCTGAGACTCAAGAATTTTCTTATAATAGGTTGCCGACTTGATTGCACATATTAGATCTTGCTTAGATTCAGATTGAGCATAAGCTGTCGTCGATAAAATAACTGATAAGGTAATAACTAAATATCTAAACATAGATATTTTATACGCTATATTCTAAAGCAAAAATAGTCGCACTGCATTCTTTCAGTTTATATATCAGGAAAACCATCAAAGCTCTTAATTGACTCAAGTCCCTCTTCCCAGTTGGCCTTACTCTTCATAAAAAGATGAGCACTAGGTTCAATCGTCACTTCACTATCAAGACATCCAGCAGGAATAACAACGAGGGATCCATCCTTAACAACAGTTGGAAGGGATGAGCCACACTCAGTGCAAAAGCTCTTTGAATGCCTTGTTTCAGGAAGACGATAGGTCTTCACTTTCTCAGATCCAGATAGCCATTCAAACCTTGTATTTGAAGCAAATAAATTGGCCGCATTCGATGAGCCTGTATCTTTTTGGCAATATGTACAATGACATAAGAAAAAGCGGTCAAATTCACCATCCATTTCAAATTTAACACTTCCACATAAACAAGAGCCCTGATGCATAGTTCTTCCTTCTATTCTAGGTATTTAATTAAGTCTTTTGGTTCTGCTCTCTTTGTATAATCTGCATCAGCAAAAGCGTAGATAATCTGACCTTCCTTATTAACAACATATGTTCCAGGAAGAGGTATCTCAAAGCTCTCATTGCCTTGATTCTTCTCTAAATCAATACCAAACTTTGTATAAACTTTTTTGAGCTCATCACCTAATTTGAAAGCAAGCCCAAATTTCTTAGCAATCAGATTATCTTTATCTGAAAAAATCGGAAATGATAATTTATGATTTCTCTTAGTCTTTGCAATTTCCATCTTTGTATCAGGAGCAAGAACTAAAAGCTTACCACCTTTCTTTTGTATATCACTATAGTACTTTTCAAATTCTTTTAACTGCATCATACAGTATGGACACCAACTTCCGCGGTAAAAACTTATAATGATATTTCCATCTTTGTAGTATTCACTGATATTCTTACCATCAAGCTCAAAACTTGGAACCTTTGTTCCTTGCTTAATACTTTTTTGTACAATGCCAGATTGTTGAAGTTCTTTTAAAGCATCATCCATAACTTTCTTTACTTCTTCAGGTCTTTTCTTATTAGCGCTATCTCTGCGGCTATCAAGTCTTTCTTGAAGAGATGAATCAGCAAAAGATGATAGAGCTAGTAAGCTCATTAAGATGATCGTAATCGATTTCATTGATACTCCTTAGTATAAGAATATTGTCACCTAGAAATCATGTATGGGTCAATCGAAGTATTGTTAGGTTTATGTAAACTTAAGAATTAGAAAGATTTCTCTAAGATTAGTTGTTCTAAATCTGCTTTAATTCGCGTTCCAACGAGCTTAAATCCATATTTATTATTAAGATCAATCATCTCAGGAAAGCGCGCGTCGGTATGGGTTCTAATTCGCCTAAAGCCTTGCTCTTTGACCCACTCATGTTGTCGATCCATCATCTTCTTAGCGAGGCCTTGCCCGCGGTAAAATGGCATAACGCCTCCGACCCAACTATAGAAGTGATCACCACAGTCATAACCAACTTTAAAAGCTATCGGCTGACTTCCATCAAAGAAGAATTGAGCTAGAAATTTCTTACACCCACGAGTTTTCTCGTACATACGATCCTTACAATAAGGCGTACTGAAAATATGTGAATTCGTTTGAGAGACGATTTCAAATACTTCATCAGTAATTTCAATATATTCTTTATATTCGTAGTTGCTCATAGAGGGCGACAATATACCATAAAATAGTAAAGTTACCAAAAAGTAGCTTAGCAGCGCGACATATGAAGAAAGAGGTTCATTTCAACTTTAGAGCATAAATCTTTAATGCAATTTCATACACAAATAACCCTCTTTCACCTTTCACATTCGTTGATCAAATAATCGAACGAGTAGTGATTTAATACTTCACATATGTTTAAGCTATGGTCACAATTATCATCGAAAGCTCTTCTAAGGTTAAGAAATCACATGAGAGAATTGGCATAACAGATGCATATATATCTGAAATGATTAAATTTCTCTTTACTCTATTCATCCTTTGCCTCGCAAATTTCTCGGTCAGTTCTGCTGATCTCTACCTCTATAATGCACAGGAAAACTTCAATGATAACTTTTCCCAAAGTATCTTCTCAGGAGACTTAGAAGCAGGAGAGAAAATTCACCTAAAAGACAAGAGCGTCACTTATAAAGAGATTTTAGGAAGTGGAAATACCACACTCATTCTAAAAGTGTACGATAATGAATTAGAAAAGGATGTGGCCCTTAGGCTTCCTCATGGTAATCAAGAAAAGAACTATACGATCTTTGATGGCAAGAAATTCATCAACTATTCTTATAATGGTTACCGAGAACTAGAAGAGATTAAGCTTCCAATTCCAACCATTCACGCATATCAAGAAAGCTCCTACCTTCTTGTGGATCTCATAGAAAATGACTTTGATTTAAAAGGCTTCTTAGATAATCATGAGACTTTTACAGATATTCAAAAGCTTCAAATTGAAAGCTCACTCATCGACTTTGCAAGACAAAGTGCTATCTATCAATCCATTGGTGACTTTCATGTCGAACAACTTGTTTATTCAAATACAAAACAGAAGTGGTTCTTACTTGATTGGTCAGAAGGCCATCAACTAGCAAGGCTTCCCTCTTCTCCAACTCTCTTTACACCTCACTTCTTTACAAATAGTAAGCGCGATATCTCTGAGTATGAAAGTAATCTGTTAAATGAATTGAATGAAGTTATTTCTGAAGAAAGAAGTAAACAAACAGGACTCGATAACCTTGAGCTTGAAAGAATAAAATTAAAATTAAGTGAATTAGTCGATCATCGTGAAATTCTTGAGGTTTACAAAGAAATAAACTCAAAGCATATGTTGTCTTTCTATACCATGTTACAAAAAGACTTTGTTACCAATCATCTTGCCAAATTTCCTGCCGGAAAGATTAAGGAGCAAGAATTGGAATTACTATTAAATAATCTCGGTAAGTTTTCACCATATTACTTTTCTCAATTCTCTGAAAAGGTCGTCTCTAATATCTATGACCTTGAAACCTTCATGCTTCTCTATAAAAAGATGAATGAAATTGGCCTTGATGAAGAGCTTGAAGACGATATCTCTAATATTATCTCCGACAATATGCAAAGACTGCTTTCAAATACAACTGAATCAGAAGAAGTCTCAAAAAATATTGAAAAGCTTAAGGGAGATTATGGACTTATTAACTATCGAACAAAGGAAATTCTAGAAAAGGCCATAGAATTTCTAAGGCCTGCTTCTAGCTGCCAAGATGCACTATCTAAAATCTTATCGGATATTTGATAATAGCCACTTCGTAAAGTCGTCCACTTCACTATGATGATCTTGAAACTCATTTTTAAGATTAATCAAGGATTCTTTTACGGCATCCGCATTATAAGCAATACCTTTTAATGTTTCTGCAAATGATTCAATCAGTGGCGGGTGCAAACAATCACTAAAGATTGTTACTTCCTCAATTAAACCCTTATTAGAGTTGAGATGAACTTCAACACCACCCCAAGTAAAGCGCTCATCAAATTGATGATTGAATTTTGGTGTTTTACCGTAAAGCCAATTCCAATCCTTTAATTCCTCATAGTACTCATTTACTTTTGGAACTGATTTTAAGAAGTCGTAGTTTAGAACTTCAACTTCTGAGCTCGCATTATAGAAACGACAGAATTCTTCAATAATCGCTTTTGAGAGACTTTCATGATTGATTTCTGAATTAAGCTCACAAAGATTAACAACTCGAGCACGTGCCGACTTAATCCCTTTTGATTCTAATTTCTTCTTATTCGGATTTAAGTAATTAGCAAGTTTACTTAAATCAGCATTGATAAGCAGGGTTCCGTGGTGGAAGCTTCGATCTCTTTTCACTTTAAAGGCCGAACCAGAAATCTTTCTTGAACCTTCTTCTTGTGCAATTTTGACTTCAATATCATTTCGTCCATTTGGAAAGGCGTCCACTCCAAATACTTTCAAAGCATTTGTAATGATCTTGTTATTGGCGTCTTTATCATAAGACTCTTTTGAAGACATAAATGTAAAATTCGTATTACCAAGATCATGGAAAACGGCCCCTCCACCACTTTGACGTCTGGCAAGCTTCACCCCATCTTCTTCCATCTTACTCGTAATACATTCAGTCCATGGGTTCTGGTGCTTACCAATGACGACCGTCTCGTCATTTTGCCAAAGAAAGAGAACGTGAGAATCCGTGTCCATATCATTGAAAATCCAATTCTCTGTGGCGAGATTAAAATATGGATCATATTGTTCTGCGACAAAAATCTTTACTTTCTTACTCATAACCTACCTACTTACAAAAATATTCTTTCAATTTTGAGTCAAGTTCATGTTTTTCTCAATAATAAGCACTTAAATGTATTTAATATAATTAAAATTAAGAAATTACTTAGATAAGTGTGTCGTTTAACGTATATTCATTGCTATGACAAATAATATACCATTTGAAGACTTTAATTTAAGCGCAGGCCTCCTTGAATCCATTAAAAAATGTGGCTTCGAAACAGCAAGCGCCATCCAAGAACTAACAATTGATCCAATCTTAGAAGGTAAAGACATCCTCGCTCTTGCTGAAACAGGTTCAGGAAAGACTGCGTCATTTGCCATCCCAATAATCGAACATATCATTCATGATGACCTCGTTAAAGTAGATGAGGTTCACTACGTTGTCCTATCTCCGACCAGAGAATTAGCACAACAAACGGCAAAGGTCTTTAAAGACCTAGGTAGTGATTCAGGAATTAAAACCATTTGCGTTATTGGTGGTGAAAGCCTCGAAAAGCAAAAAGAGGAAATCAATAAGGGTGTTCATATCATTATTGCAACCCCTGGCCGCTTAGTCGACCTACTTAAGCAAAAGGCCGTCTACATTGATCGCTCATACGGAATCGTCTTTGATGAAGCTGACCGCTTATTTGATATGGGCTTCCAAAAGGATATTGAGTATACACTTGGTCAAATGCCAGATGACAGGCAATTAATCATGGTCTCGGCAACGACTAATATGGCCGTTTTAAACACGGCCTACAAGTTCAACTCAACACCAATTGAGCTCAAGCTAAATGAAGACAACATGGTTGTTGATCACATCGATCACAAGTTAGCGATGATTAATGAGAATGAAAAGATGGGCCTTCTTGTTAACCTCATCCGTAACCATGAAGATGCATACGCCCTAGTCTTCTGTAATACAAAATTTCAAACACACTTAGTTGCTGAATGGCTTATTGCAATGGATTTTAAAGCAAAGGCAATTTCAGGCGGTCTCTCTCAAAGTAAGAGAACAAAGCTAATCAAAGATTTTAGATCGAAAGAAACGACAATCCTTGTTTGTACAGATGTTGCAGCACGAGGACTCGACATTAAAGATGTTAATCTTGTTATCAATTACGATCTTCCACAAGATGCTGCAAACTATGTTCATCGCATCGGTCGAACAGGTCGTGCAGGTTCAGAAGGTGAAGCAATAAGCTTTTGTTCATTTGATGACTGTGAATACCTAGACCCTATTCAAGAATTTATTGGTGATAAAATTCCAAAATTTGAAGTTGGCCCAGAAGATATTTCTAAGCAGCTATCAAAGAAGCCATTCATTGATCGTAAAACTTTTAAAGTCGTCGATAGAACAACTGGTAAGCCACTTACACAAGAGGAAAAAGACAAGCGCAAGAAGCCTCAACGCAAAAAAACTCGTAAAAAAGTTGAAAGGCCAATCAGTAGTCAAACGGTACAAAAACCAGTTAAAGAAATAGAAAAGAAATCAAGTGCACCGACCTTTACTATTCAAGCAGACTCTCAAGAAAGTGCGAAGAAAGCTGCTCTTGAATTCTTTAAGATAAAGTATGACTCTCAACTAAGCCTTGATGAATCACAAGAAGGACGTAAGAAGTTCTTCTTATTTGGAAAGAGACTTACTAAGTTCACTTTTAGTCTTAGGCCAACGTATAAGAAGCTTGTGATGCCATTCTTAATTGAGCTAATAAAAAAGGCGAATTTAAGTCTATTTGCTAAATTCTCATTTAATGGAAAAGATATAAAAATCTTCTTTTCTGGAAAAGATGAGAAGCTGTTAACAAGAGATAATAATGAACTACTCCAAGCTATCGAGCACCTGACAAGGCTTCACCTTTACAATAGTGCTGATATTCCTCGAGAAGTTAGACTAAGTTTTAAGTGTAAGGGTTTAAAGAATCAGGAAGATAGTCTTATTAAGATGGTTGAGCGTGAAACGGCCAAAGTTCTAGACACTCGCGAGCCAGTAACACTTAAAGCATTAAATGCTTCAGATCGCAGGCTTGTTCATCAACACCTTGATAAGCACAAGGAAGTTAAAACAGTCTCAATCGGTGAAGGCCGAATGAAGAAAATAAAAATCGTATTAGCGTAGCTTTAATAAAAGGTGCTTTTCGTTACCTTTATGTCAATGAAAAGCACCTTGAATATATCAAAAACAACTGAGTTATTATTTTTGATTTAGTCCAATTTTTCTTCGGGTATCATTGAGAGAAGGTAATCTTTCTTCTAAATTATCAAGTCTTTCAAAAACTACTTTAAATAATTGATTAGTACCTTTCGCAATTGAGTCAATCTTTTTACTATTTTCCTGCTCCATAAGTAGAAAGCTCCTTAACTTAGTAAAAATCCTCATTATTGCGATATTAACCTGAACTGCTTGCTTACTCTTTAAAACACTTGAAAGCATCGCGACACCATTTTCAGTAAAAACAAAAGGTTTCTTCTGCTTTCCTCCCCTCCCTACTTTTGAAGTCGCAATTTGCGACTTCAAAAAATCATACTCTTCTGAACTTAACTGGAACATAAAGTCTTCAGGGAATCGATCCAAATTCCTTCTCACTTGCTCATTTAGTCTTTTGGTTTCAACTCCATAAAGTTTTGCAAGGTCACTATCAAGCATCACTTTATGTCCTCGAATCACATAGATCATATTTTGAATTTGTTCTAATTGAATTTCCATCTCAGCTCCATATTGAATAATAGAGTTTGATAGCGAAGGTTGATTTTATTTGAAAGTTGTATAGTGAAGTCGTGGGAGATTTTTCGAATTTGGAATTTAGGCAATAAAAAGCCGAAGTGGGTTAACTTCGGCTTTTTATGGTGCCCCGACGCGGATTCGAACCACGGACACAAGGATTTTCAGTCCTTTGCTCTACCAACTGAGCTATCAGGGCATAAATGATTTGGTTTAAGTAAATTAATGGTTTATCCCTTCTTCGTCAATAGAAAATTAAAAAGTTTTTTAATTTTAATTTGAGATATCTTTAATTATTATGACTACTATGAATGAAAAGTTTTTAAGTATCGATAAAATTATTTTAACTGTAAATGAAACCAAAGTTAATGCTCTCCTCTTTAGGCCACCGCAATCAAAGCTTAAGGATAATGGTTACGCAATTTTCACACATGGTTATACATCTCATAAGGGCAGTATTTTTTCATGGGCCCAAAAGCTTTGCGACGATGGAATCCCGACTTTAATTTTTGACCAACCAGGTCATTTCACTGGATCTTTTCACGAAGTCGCTTCATTTGAAGACTTCAAAAACGACGCCCCGCTTCTCTTTGAGCAAGCGCTAATTGAATTAAAGAAAATCTACCCTAATCAACAAAAGCGTATCCTTATTGGAGGACACTCTCTTGGGGCCCTGACATCAATTCTCGCCCTTCAAAATGGAATCTTTGATGGATATGAAGCCTATCACTGTGGTGTAGGATTTGGCGTTCCTCCACAAGGAGTCACACACGTTTTTGATACTCCATTTTATCAAGCAACAGTTAAGGCCCGCGCCGAAATGGTTTCAAAACATCTGGCCCCAGAGATTATGTTTCCATGGATTAAGGACCAGAAATACCACCTAAGCCTTAGTGGAAAAACAATTCACCTCATCTCAGGTGAAGATGATGTAGTAGTTGGAAAAGAAGGGATGGAGAATTTTACAAAGCTCTTAGTTGATCTTGGCAATGAAGTCACAATGGATAAGCCTAAAAAACTAGGTCATCACCTTCCCGATATGGCCGGAAGCTTTGTAAAGAAATACGCTAAAAAGATAGGCTTACTCTAAAGTCGCTTTAAGATTTTTAAGCATTCCCACACGACCTGTTCGCTCAAGTGGCGTGCCTTTAAAAATTCGGCGATACTCTCGATTACTCATTTCTTCGAGATCACTAATGATCTTTTCAATTGGCCGCATCAGATAGAAGTCGATAAATTGCTTTCCATTTTCTTTAAAAGCAAGGCCGTCGGCTTCAAGCTTCCTCTCAAGTCTTGCATTCCAGGGACAAACATCCTGGCAAATATCACAACCAAAGATTTCACCATTTGCCTTTTCAAAACCTTTAGGGGCCTCAATATCTTTAAAATGTTCAATGGTAAAAGTAGAAATACATTTATCTGCAATAATTGTTCGTTTCTCTAAATCAATAGCATCAGTCGGACAAGCGTCTGCGCAACGAGTACATTGACCGCAGTGATCTGTTTCAAATATTTCATTTGGTGCTTGGATTTCTTTATTAAGTAACAAAGACCCGATGATAAAGTAGCTTCCAATGTGGCGATTAATGAGCATGGAATTCTTGCCATACCAACCAAGGCCTGACTGATAAGCAAAGTCACGCTCCAAAATAGGCTGCGTATCAAGAGAGAATTTAAACTCAAGGCTTGGGTCTAACTCTTTTAGGGCCTCCCCAATACGTTGCAACTTATCTCTTACTTCATAGTGATAATCACGTCCCTTAAAACCAACGACATAATTAGCAATCTTTAGGCCGTTGGATTCACCACTGGCATAGAATTTCTTTGCACTTCGAGCAATATGAGAATAATCAAATGCAATAACTAAAGTAGATTTGATATCAGGATAGTAATTCTTTAAGTCTTCTCTTTTAACAGCACGATCATCCGCAAGATAGCCTAAAGCTCCATAGAGACCGTCTTTTAGCCATGCTTTAAAATTACTAATTGATTTGGGTTTGGATTCCTTGACGACACCCCAAACCTCAAGGCCCTGGCCTTTAAGAATTTTTTGAATATCGTCTTTTCTAATCATGGGCCATTAAGCCTTATCGATTATCTCAATCGCACCAGTAGGACAAACTCTTACACACTCATAATCGAGAGTACAAAAAGAAATCTGTTCGTGATTGATCTTTGTAAGCTTTGTCTTTGCATCGGCCGTCCAAATCTCGTGAGGACAAATCGCAACACAATTTTGGCAAGTCGCACAGACATTATGATCTAGTAAGATTCTTTTTTTTTTATCTTCTGCTATTTCAAAAGTATCTTCAAGTTCACCTGTTGTTTCATCCTTATGAGGAGCTTCTTTTACAATCTCCACCTTAACAGAGTTTGAATATCCTTTCGAAAAGATCTTTCCATCACCTAAAGTGATAACAACCTTATCACCATTAAAGAGGCCCATCTTATCTTTAGCATGCTTAACAATATACTTTACGTACGAACCAGTATCTTTAACTTCTTCTTCTACTAAATAAGGATAAACACCCCAGTAAAGACAGATTCGACGAGCTGTTCTGATATTATGAGTAACTCCAGCAACAGGAGTATTAGGTCTAAACATCGAAACCTTACGACAAGAGTTTCCGCCTTCTGTGGCCGCAAGAATTCTCTTAGCTCCAATCTTTTCTGCAATCATTGAAGCCGCAACCATAACAGAAGAATTAACAGATGAAAGGTCGATATTTCTTAGCAGTGGACGCTCTTTTGGCGTCTTCTCTGCTTCAAAAATAATATCACTCATCATCTGTACTGCTTCAACAGGAAAAGAGCCTGAAGCTGATTCTCCAGATAGCATTACCGCATCTGTTCCATCCCAAATAGCATTGGCCACATCACTGGCCTCAGCTCTTGTAGGAGTTGGTGCATCAGTCATACTCTCAAGCATCTGCGTTGCTGTAATAACAGGAATCATACGGTCATTACATTTCTGGATCAGTTCTTTTTGAATTGAAGGAACCAGGTGGTTACCCACTTCAACTCCCATATCACCACGAGCAACCATAATAACATCTGTTACATCGAGTATTTCATCGATATTATCAAGGGCCTGAGGTTTTTCAATTTTAGAAATAATTGGCACACGCACTTTAAGTTTATGAAGAAGTGCTTTTACCGTCATGATATCTTCTTTCTTACGAACAAAAGATAGCGCGATATAATCAATATTGTGCTTTAGAGCAAACATTAAGTCTGCTTCGTCTTTTTCAGTAAATGCTGGAGCTGAAACTTCACAATCAGGAAGATTGATTCCTTTATTAGACTTTAGCTCTCCCCCAACAATAACTTCGATTTTATAAACATCACGATCTCTTTCAATTGCTTTTGCAATTAGCTTTCCATCATCAAAGAGGATACGAGCACCATCGTGACAATCGTCAACTAACTGCTCATAAATCGTTGGGATATAACAATCTTTATACTCTGGGTAATCTGCTTGTTTAGAAGATGGGCCAATAACCCATGTATCTCCATTTTTAAGCTGTAATCCATTTGGTAATTTATCTGTTCTAATTTTTGGACCTTGTAGGTCAATTAGAATTGCCACTTCTCTCTTAAGATTTTTAGAAGCTTGGCGAATATTTGAAATTAATTGTGCATGAGATTCATGAGTACCATGACTCATATTAACTCGAGTCACGTTAACACCTGCTAAGATCAATTTCTCGATCATTTCAACAGTGTTTGATGACGGACCTAAAGTCGCAACAATTTTAGCGCGACGGACTTTGCCCATTCCCATTAACTCTCCCTTAATTTATATAATAATTTATTTATTTTATACTTTAAGCTTTTCGAGAATCTTGTTGCTCTTTAAACATTCCTGTTTTGATATCACGAGCTCTCTCTTCCAGCGCCTCAGCATTTGCAGCACGAACTTCTTCAATACGATTCTCATATTGGTTAATAAGGTTCGAACGCTCAAGCTTTGAGTTCTCATAAAGAGTATTGTATTGATTTTCAAGTTCTGTCACTTTACTAATATACTTTCTTTGAGACTCATCACGCTCACGTGCTAAGTTATCTTCATAGTACTCTACCATTCTTTTTACCTGAATGTCTGCTCTTTGTTTAACTTGAGATAGACGCTTGTCAAAATCTCCTCTCAGTTGAGCAATAGTACTTTGGTTTTCCCTATCTTTAAGGGCAATCACATTCTTCGTTTCTTCCTTCAAATGCTCAGATTGCATATGATGATTCATTCTAATTCTTTCAATCTCTTTTGCATTGGCCTTCTTTAAACGACTAAGCTTAGCTTCATAAGAAGAAATTAACTTGTCATTATTCTCTTCTAAGAGTTCAATCTTTTGCGTTAAAGATTGAGTAAGTTTTGCTTTATTTTCAATGAAGTGCTCTTTGGCTTCTTGCATCTCTTTTGAATGATCTAAATGAGTCTTTTGAATAAACTCTTTTGACTCATCAGCAAAGTCTTCTTGCATTTGAGAAACTGCTTCTGAGTTCTTATCACTCATTTTTTGTAGAGTTTCACCAAATTGCTTTCTCTGCTTTTCTAAAATATTCTTTGAGTGATTCTTATCATTATATGCTTCAACTTCTTTTTCTCTTACTTGTCGCTTAAAATTATCCTGAAGCTCTTCAACATCACGGTTAACTTCAATATTGATTTCACTAAGCTTATCTTTTTTAAATTGCGCCATATCTTTTTCAAGATCTGCAATATACTCAGATGATCTTTGCTTTTGGTGTCGTAGAGCTTCTTTAGTTGACTGATTTCGACGTCGCTCTTGAACATCAGCATTGAAACGGTCTAAGTCAATTTGATCACGAATATTTTTAATTCGCGTCTCATAGCCTCTTTCTGTTTGCTCAAGCTTATCATTGAAAATATCTTCACGGCTTCCACCCGAAAGCTTTTGATTCATTTCGCGACGAGCACGATATAGTTCTTTAGCATGACGATTTTCGAGATCCTTGGCCATTTGCTTTGAATCCCTTTGAATGACCATTTGCTTTCTTGAATTACGATCATTGATATCATCAATTGAGTTTTTAAAACTCTTTTGATTCTGTGCTAATTGCTCATCTTTTTGGGCCGTCATATCTTTGATACGCTCATTTTGATAATCTTTTAATGAGTTTTCACGATCTTTATGAGTATTTCTTAAATTATTTACATCTTCGCTAAAGCGCTCATAGATTTTAGCACGCTTCTCCCCTGACTCTTTCAAATTGTCACGGATCTCACTTTCATAGCGATCAATAAGTGCGCGACGATCATTCTTCGTATTTAATTCATGATCGTGAGCTGTTTCACGTGAATTTGCATAGACCTTATCAATCGTGTCATTGAAGTGATCATTCATCTTATCAATAGTTTCACTATAGCGTCTTTGCTGAGAACCAATACGATTACTCATTTGATTTTCTTTGGCCAGATCTTTGGCCTCATAAGCTTGACGAATATCTTGAAAACGATTGTTGAACTTGTCTTGATAATCTTTTCGATCGCGCTCGAACTCACTCTTATTACTTCCAAGTTTCTTCATAAAGTCTTTTTGTAAAGACTCCACTCGCTTCTTTGTATCTTGTGTTGCAACTTCACGAAATGTATCTTGCTTTTCTTCTAATTTATTAAGGGAATTATCGTATGACTTTCTTTGTTTATTTAAACGATAGGCCTGTGTATCTTTTAGTTCATCGATTTCACGGTTATAATTCTCACGCTGCTCTTCGGCCATGCGGTTAAAATTGTTTCGATGATCTGCCAATCTCTTTGAATAATCTTTAATTTCCATATAATTCTTCCACGTCAAGGCGTTATATACCACCTCTATTCTATCAATTATGCAGAATTTAAAAAGGCCGGGAATAAATGCCCGGCCTTCGTTTATATGGTCAATTTAAATATATGACTAAATTACTTCGCTAATTCAGAATCAATTAGTTCTTTAAAGATTTCAAATGGTTGAGCTCCATTAATTAGCATTCCATTAACATAGAAAGTTGGAGTTGATTTTACACCCACATCCATTCCTTCTTTAACAGTTCCATCAACGGCAGCTTTCATTTTTCCTGAGTCCAGACACTCATCAAATTTCTTCTGATCAAGTCCAACTTTTCCAGCTTTTGCTTTTAGCCCATCGATTGCCAGACCAGATTGGTCAGCAAACATCGCATCGTGAAGTTTCCAAAATTTATCACTACTCTGTTCATTTGCACAAAGTGCAGCTTCTGCAGCTTTAGCAGCGTCTTTGTGAAAACTAAGTGGGAAGTTTTTGAAAACGATCTTAACTTTATTTCCGTAAGTTTTCTTGATCTGATTCATAATTTCAACACCCTTTGCACAGTATGGACACTGAAAGTCAGAGAATTCAACAATTGTTACTGCAACATCTTTACCACCAAAGCTTGGCTCAGTACCAGTGACAGGAATATCAATTCTTGGACGCGCAGGCTTCTCTAAATAGATCTCAACAGGATTATTCTTAGTCTTCTTAGCAAGGTAAGCTTCGATGGCATCACGCTTCTTTGAATTCTTTAAGAAATCAATAATTCTTGCTTTTAACTGAGGATTTACCTCAGGAATCTTTCTCTCTTTTGCAAAAGCATCTACTTCAGCATCTGAGATTTTAATATCTTTAGCGATAACAACATCAATGAATTGTTCCATTGTCATTGAAGAGCGGGCCGGGTCTTCATTTTTAAACTGCTCAAGAATATAGGCCTTAACCTTTCCAAGCTTTAGTTCATACAATTTCATTTGTACTTCATATAACTCAGCTTCTGAACCTTTATAAAGTTCGTCATAACTTACTTCTTTACCATTAAACTTAATTACAGATGTTGCATTTGGTGCTTTCTTAAATAGAAAGTTTGGTTTTGAATTTACATCGCTTGAACATGCAATTAGTCCCATTGCAGAAATAACAACAAGGCCAAGAGCAATCTTGGATTTCTTAAACATGATATTCTCCTTACATCAATTTAAACTAATTATATGTAAAAAAAATAAATAATGCATTAAGTGAATCGTCATTTTTTTGTCAATTCGATAATTGTTTAACAAAAAGTTCATATTCACTAGATTTCTCCATGAGCTCTTGATGAATTCCTTTGGCCACAATACGGCCACCTTCCATAACAAGGATCTGCTGAGCATCAAGTATCGTTTCAACTCGATGAGCAACAATCATTGTTAAGGCCTGTTTTTGCACAAAGAGAATCATGCTGCGAAGGGCCTCTTCAAGGTCGCTATCAAGGGATGAAGAGATTTCATCAAAGAGAACAATTGGTTTTTTTAGGTAGCACGATCGAATGGCCGAGATTAACTGCTTCTGCCCTAGTGAAATTTCATTTTGATCAAGTACAGTATCTGGACCTATTCCCCAGCGATTGAGATATGGAATCTTTGTACAAACTTCATGCCAGAAACTTTCAAAATTTCCAAAGCCAGCTTGTCCTAATGTTATATTGAATTCAACAGACTCAGAAAAGATATGTGAATCTTGAGAAACAATTCCAATGAGCTCTCGGTATTCATTAAAGTCTTCGATGAATTTAAAATCATATTCTTTCTTAGCTCCGTCGTGATTTTCGACACTAACCTTTCCAACATCAGGAATAATATTGGCGGCCAAGATATTAAGAAGCGTCGACTTTCCACTTCCAGATAGTCCTACAATCCCAATGAGATCACCTTGCTTACATTCAAAATCGATTCCTTCAAGAACAAATGGTGTTGAGTTTTCACTCTTTGCTGGATATGTGAACTTCTCAATATCAATATGAATCGTCTTAACATCATAACTTCTTCTAACTGCATCAGCATCTGTTGCTTGGTCTTTATCAAGATCAGTTAAGAACTCGTCAATACGGCCAATCCCAGTGGCCGCTCTTTGAATATTAGCAACTTTAGATGAAACATCTTTAATTGGCCCAATCGAGCGTTGAATTAAATCAATGAAAGCAAAGATCAGTGCAATCTGTGTAATCCCACTATTTGGAATGATGAAGATTGCACATGCAAGAAAGACCGGAAATAGTGATTCAGCGAATGAATAATAAGATGCATCCCAAACATTTGATGAAAGGATTTTCTTTAAGAACTCATCAAAGACCACAAGTGATTTCTTAGAAGTATACTGACTAGTTGGGTTGTAATAATTTTCTCTCACTCCACCAATGAGATCTGCGACAACACGGTAGAGCTTCGCTCGTGAATTTCTAACACTTAAGAAAACAGCACGCATATACTTTGAGCACCAGATAAGAAGTAAACAGGCCCCAATCTGAAGAACGGCCAAGTATGATCCCGCTAGAATATTAAAACTAAAGAAGCTCACCAAAGAAGCAAGAACAAAGAAGATATCAATAATGATTCCAAATGTTCCCGAAGTGACAAGTTCTCTTAAGCTTTCTGTATCATTCATTATACGAGCAAGTACTTCACCTTGAGGGTAGCGGTCATTGCGATTTTCTTTCGACGTTTGAATTTCAACACTTAAGAGCCACTTTGAATAACAGTGAGTGCGAACAAATTGTACAAGTCCAACAACATAGTGATTGATAACTAAGTTATAAACTGCTCGGTTAACAAGACCACCGAGGAAGATAACTGTTAAAATTAAAAGCGTCTGGCGATAAACAGGCTCATTCTCGTAACTTGAAGTAAGTCTTACAATAAATTGAGGAAGTGCACCACCGAGAACACTTGAAATAATTAAACAAAGAATCATCCCAATGAGATACTTTCTTGAGCCTTCGTAGAATAAGAATTTAGAGGAGCTGCTTTTTAAAATGCTCATAGATCTCCCCTTCGTTAGTTTCGTTCATATTTTTTGCCGTCATTGTCTCTAGAAGCCCGCCCTTTTCGCAAGTAAGGCTTATAAAGTCACACTGAAGTGCAGTTGTGTATCTGTGTGTCGAAAGGATAAGAGTCCTCCCTTCAAACATTTTCATTTCATTTAATCTCTTTAAGATATCTCTTTCAAGAACAACGTCCACAGATGAGAAAGGATCATCCCATATAATGAAATCACTCTCAAAAAGGAGTGACTTAATAAGTGCTACTCGTTTAATTTGACCACCTGAGAGCCTCTTTCCATTTTCACCAACAACAAGATTAAATAAACTCTCACGATCTCTAGCTAAGTAATCAAGTCCAAAAATTTGCAGAAGCTCGTAAGCTCTTACAAGGCCCGCCTCATCGAGTTCTTGTCCAAGAGTAATATTCTCTAAAATACTTCCATTATAAAGATATGGATCCTGAGCAACATAACTTGTACTCATCTTATTTTCTTTTAAAAGCTGAGCAATCTTAACAAGTAGCTCAGATTTACCACAACCTGTTTTTCCAACAATGGCATTCTTCTTACCTAATTCTATTTGAAGTAAAATATCACTCTCCCAATACGGAAGCTGTAATTCGAGACCATCACCTTTTTTCTTAAGTGAGTACTCTCTTTTTAAAAGTGTTTCTAATTCACTTTCCTTATCAAGAACGGCAACGAATTCTTGAACTCTTGCCCAAGCTCCAGCAGAGCGAGTAAAGACCACCCCAATCCAAGCAAGGAACATAATTGGCTCTAAGAATAAGAAGACAAATCCAGAAAACAAGATAAGTGATGAAGCTCCTAATTGTTCATTAAAAATAATATAGGCTCCCCATACAAGAGAGAGACCTACACCGGCGGGAACGAGTGGAATCGAAATCGAAACTCGTTTTCCTGCTTCAAAGAAATTCTTTAACTCTTCTTTTGAGCGTTCAGTGAATAAGTGAACAAATGCTTTTTCCGCATGGAAGTTCTTAATTGTTTTCTTTCCAGCATATGTTTCAATAATAAAGTTTTGCACATCACCTTGCAGGTCTTGTGTCAGTCGATAGAACTTTCGATTTGTTGAAACAATTACTGAAAAAATAATGAAGGCAATAAACATTGGCGACATGGCAATGAAGATCCCCTTATTAAAACTTAGAAGTTTTGGCACAAGGACAGACATTCCAATAATGATATTGGCAATCTGAAGTAGAGCAAATCCAATGAGGGCCCTAACGTGCTCTAGGTCTCCCCCTATTATTTGAAAGATTTGTCCCTTAGGATAATCCTTGTAGCGACTAGGCCCTGCGGCTTCTAATTTCTTCATAAGATCAAAGCGTAGAACTTTTTGAAGAACCCTTGCTGGGTAGAAGAAGAGTAAGCGCGAAGAGGTTCTAAAAATAATAATTCCAAGAGCAAGCAAGAAGAGGTGGCCGACAGGAATTGAGATACCTTTTGAAATTTGATCTGCTAAATCCTTGGCCAAAAATGGTAGCTCACTTTGAATACTATGAGTTAGATAGAGACAGATAAAGGCACCAATATAGTAGTACCAATACTGGATAAATTGCGTCACGATTAAGGACGTTAACTTTTTATTAAGATAGCTTTTCATTACGGCAAGTCTACTTGATTTGAGGGCATCAGTCTATTTGATATCAGCTATTTTAGGCCCTGCGAGATTGTCAAAAATCATTCTTAATTTAAGTTAAGATTACTCTGCCTACCTTGGTTATGTCGATAAAGATCGATAAAATCCTACAAAATTAATTGGTTCTAAACTACACCACTCGAAGGGATGCATGTGATTTATCTAATAGGCTTTTTGACAGTATTGCTTTTAGGCAGTTTGATACTGATTACCCATCAAGTCATTCAAAACAAGCAGCTAGAAGTTGATAATCGCGACCTCAAAAGAAAGCTCGAAGAAAAACAACACCTACTCTCGGTTCTCTTTCACGATCTATCAAATTCAACAACCCTCTTATCACTTCTAAGTGATTCCTCAATCTTACAGATGAAGGACAAGGATGGAATCCTAAAGAATTTAGGACGCGTCAACGGTGTGATTGAAAATATGAGTGAGCTGATCCAGCATATTCGAAAGATTCAATCTATTGAATCAGGTAAATCAAATATGAAGCTCGAGCCTGTCTCAGTCAAAGACAGCATTGAAAGTGCCATTCAATTAATTCGTAAACGCCTTGAAAAGAAGAATCAACATATTCGAGTTGAAGGAGATTATGCGAATCTTCGTGCTATGGCCGAGCCATCATCTCTTAGTCATAGTGTCTTCACAAACCTCATTACAAATGCTTCTAAATTCTCCCCAGAGGGATCTGAAATATTCATTAAAGTTTCAAGTCGATCATCTATCATTAACGTGGATATTATTGATCAAGGAATAGGAATTCCAGAGAGTATGATCAAGGGGTTGTTTTCGTTTACGAATGAGACACATCGAGAAGGAACTCACGGCGAAGAAGGCTCGGGCTTTGGACTTCCCGTTGTAAAAAAATATCTCAAATTCTATGGGGGTGATATTAAGGCCTATAATAATTCAGATGGTATTGGTTCACGTTTTAGTATGACCTTTGTTAATGCTGACTATATGAGAAGTAGCGATAATGTGAAAACAATTAAGCCGAAACTGAGCAAAGCAGAAAGCCTTCGCCAGATTAATCATTAATATTGAGGAAATAAAGATGGTAGGACTATGCAGATTCGAACTGCAGACCTCTACCATGTCAAGGTAGCGCTCTAACCAACTGAGCTATAGTCCTACAAGTGTCCAAAAATAATATTCCAAAACCCTAGCTCCGTCAAAAGATAAAATTGACGCACAAACCTAAGCAACATCGCACTCTTTTTGTTAGGATATTCAAGATTCACGGAGGATTTATGAGAAATTTATTTATGGTATTACTACTTTGCAGCTGTGCTGTTTCTAAAACTAAATTAACTAAAGCCGGTGAAAAAGTTAAGGTAACTTATCAAAAACCAAGAAAGAACTGTTCGCCTTTTAAAAGTGTTGTTGGTGAGAATGAAGATGGAATTAAAGAACTTGCCATCAACCACGCAACAAATCTAGTTGCCGAAGAAGGTGCGAATACTCTTTATGTCAAAGAATCTGTTAACCAAGGAAATACTTGGAAAGTTTATGGCGTAGGCTATAACTGTAAGTAGAATAGATTCGATTTTGGGAGATTTATGAATATATTAGATAGCGCCAAAAAGGCCATCGAAGAGTTTTCTATGCCTGATAAAGTGGGATTTGGTAAAGTCCTACTACCAATTATGGCCACATGTGAATACAAACGAGGAGAATGGGGAGAGCTAACAGTAAAGCCTTACGCTAAACTAGAACTCGATCCAACTTGTAAAGTTCTTCACTATGGTCAAGAGATCTTTGAAGGAATGAAGGCCTATAATTTCAAAGGAAATGGGCCTAACCTATTTCGTCCTATAGAAAACCTAAAGCGTTTTAATTTTTCTGCTCGTCGTATGGCCATGCCAGAAGTACCAAATGAGATTTTTACAAACGCCATTAATACAATTGTAAAAATGGGTGAAAACTTTATTCCAAAAAGAAGTGGTGAGTCTCTCTATATTAGACCTTTTATGATTGCCACAGAAAATAACCTTGGAATTAAACCAAGTGAAGAGTTTCTCTTCATGGTTATCGCCTCTCCTGTTGAATCTTACTTCTCAGGTGGAAGCTATAAGGTTCTCGTTGAAAGGCAAATGGTTAGAGCATGTCCAGGAGGGATGGGCAATGCTAAAACAGGTGGTAACTACGCCGGTGCCCTTAACTCAGCAGTACGCACTCAGCAGAAAGGTCTTCACCAAAACCTTTGGCTTTCGGCCCTTGATCGCACTTCAATCGAAGAGCTAAGCGGAATGAATTTCTTTGCAGTTATTAACGGGGAAATTCACACGCCAGAGCTTACAGAAACAATCTTAGATGGAATCACAAGAAGATCACTCATTGATATTGCTCGCTCAAAAGGCCTGACAGTTATTGAACGCAAGATGAATATTGATGAGCTTATTGAAGATATTCGTTCTAAGAAATGTACTGAATGCTTCTCTTGTGGAACGGCCGCTATTATCACACCTATCTGCTCCCTTCATGAAGATGACGGAAGCTTTGTTAACATTCAAGAAGAATTTGGACCAACGACTAAGATGCTTAGAGAAACTCTCTTAGGTATTCAAGAAAAGACAATTGAAGATCAATTTAATTGGATTGTGAATCTTTAATTAAATCAATTAAAGTAATTAAATAGACATCAAATAAAAAGGGCCTCGATTGAGGCCCTTGCTATTTCTACTTCCCTAAATTTGGAAGAATTTGAAAAAAGATCATTGCTAAAATTGTTGGGAAAAGTGCACCAAGAAGTAGCTTTCCTGGATTAATTCCCTCTTTTCCAAAAGTTCCCTTTAGGATACCAAAACCAGCTGGGTTTGGAGCGTTAGCAATAACTGTTAGACCACCACCAGCAACAGCACCAGCAACAAGGTTGTACTTAGCTGAATCACTAAGTTCAACGAGCGTCCCAAGATAAGTCAGGGCAGCGTTATCTGTAATAGCAGTTAGTGAAGTTGCACCAACAAATAGAACAAAATCACCTAGCTTAGTTAGAATTGGTTGTAGCCACCATCCTTGTTGTCCACCAAGAGTTACAAGACCAGCAAGGAAGAAACCAACAAGAAGAGATTCTTTAAGTTTAATTTCGTCTTGGTATTCTTTCGTAACAGTTGTGAAACCTAGGAAGAATAGGAAAAGACCAAGGAAGAAAACCATGTGGTGAGCAGAGAAAACAACTAGTGCCATAAAGATAATGTGGATTAATGTCATCCACCAAGTTGGTGCCATCCAGTTGTCATGCTTTTGTTTAATTTCAAGCTTTCCTTGTAGTTCATTCTTAAATAAGAATGCGATTACAAGTGTTCCAATAATAATCGAAACTGTAGCCTTATAACCAAAGTTTGTTAACATATGCATGAATCCCCAATGCCACTTACCTGCAACCATTAAAACAGGAGGGGCAGCAAAGTGAGATAGAGTTCCACCGATTGATACGTTTACAAATAGTAGACCAATTGTTGCATACTTAAATTTCATGCTCATCTTGTCATCAGAGAAGAAGTAGTCAAGAAGGATAAGTGCAGTAACTGTCATTGCCGCAGGCTCTGTAATAAATGATCCTAAAATTGGTCCAATGATTAGAGCAGAAACATAGAATGCCATTTTACCTGGCATAGGGATAAGCTTTGCAATCATACTAATGATTTTTTCAGCAAGAAGAATAATTGGTCTTGTCCCTGCCATACACATGATAACGAAAACGAATCCCGCTTCTGTGTAGTTAACGTCTTGCTCAAGATATTTAAGAGCTCCACCTACTACTTTATGTGCATCATCATAAACAGCAAAGCCATGAGTGGCACTGTAGTAAACAATGAAGGCTGCGGCCCACATACCGAAAACTGCTTCAACTTCACCTAAGAAGTGTAGCAGGTTTTCCATCATCGACCCTTCAGGGTACTTGTGAGCTAAGTGTTGAATTTTTGAAACTAAAAATGTGTGTAAAATTGCACATGCAAATAGAATCGTACCTACTAACTGTAGATTTGTTGGATTCATGTTACTTCCTTTGTAAATGTGATCTCCCCTATTTTATTCCTCTAATCTCCCCGTTGCAAGTACTCAATTTTGCACAATATTGAATTTTTTTAGTCAAATATTTAATTTATTAAAGCAAATTAACCGACAAGAAAGATGTGATATTTAGAAGATTTAAAATCATTTTATTGATTTGCATTTTGCACCTTGAGTGTTTTCCTGTTGATTTATCTGCTCTTGATCAGACTATTGAAGTCAATGGAAAGCCGGTAACAACCAAGGCACTTATTAAAGACGTAATACGAATATCAAAAAATAAGTCGCCAAAGTATATTACTCCAATTCCACTCACCGACGATATCCCGCCACCAGCAAGAATAAATGCTGGAGAAGGTGATTTCTGTGTTGAGTGTCGCGATATTGCCAACCTTTCTCGTGACGTGAGTAAGATTATCAGTAAATTAAATAAGGACTCTCCAAAAGACAGTGTTCAACTTGCACAGGAAGCATTAAAGCTAGAGGCCATTGCTGACTACACAAGTATTATCGGTGAAAATGGTGAGGAAAGATGTATTGGCTCTAACTTTAGAGATACTAAGCATTTTTATGAACCAAGAGATTTCGATAAATTTGAATTACTTTTAACTTCAAAAATTGATCTTGGAGATCTAAACTCTCTTTCCATCGTCTCAAGCAATCAGAAGCAAAAGATTACTTGGCTTCGGGCCAAATCAGAAGCTGACGATGATATCTTTATCAAAGTCGTAAGCATCCAAGGCGAAAAACCTTACTTTCAAGTTTACCGAGCTGATGATTCATTCATCGATCCTAAGATCAATGTCTATGCTCACAAAATCCCGTCCCTTACTAGTGAAGCAAAACTTCCAAAGACAAAAACAAAAACCGAATCAAAATCTGGTGAATACTCAGTTATCAGTAATCAAGAATATGAGACGGCCTTCGGAAGTGTGAAGATTAAAAAAGGTCTATCTCTTGAGGAAAAATACTATATTCCAAAATCAGTAACACTTATTGATATGTCCACTTCAAGTCAAATGACAGAGAGTACGAAATTTAATACTGATGTTAAAATCTCAGATCGTGACCAACGAGTAAAAATGAATGTCGAGTATAATGGGCGTGAGATTGCTCGTGCGCAAGTTAAGGCCAATGGTTCATATTACGCCGGGGTTACTCTACTAACACCAGAATATAGTAATTTTGAATTAGAAACAGATTTTGAATATGATTCAAACCAAACACTTACAATGAAGAATGATTTTAGGTATCACGGTAGCTCCATTATTAAAACAGGTACTGTTTTTCACGACAATGGACAGATTGATTTTACTAGCGATAAATCACTTGAAGTTTTCGACGATGCAACCGTCACAATGGGATTTAGGTATACAAAAGATCAAGCGGGGTCCAAGTCAGATGAAACCGCCGCTTTCCTTAGATTTTCGAAGAGATTCTAATTAGCCATCGTTTCCGATTGAAGCAACTGGACAAGCATCCATTTGCTCTTGGCATAATTCTTCTTCTTCAGGAGTTGAAGGCTGCTTCATAATATAAGCATTTCCATCTTCATCTTCCCCAAAAAATTCTGGAGCACCTGTGTAACAAACGTTACATGCAATGCATCCTTCTCCGTTATCGTCATCTGGATCAGTACAATACCACTTACCAGCAACATTATCCTTATGCTTCATGTCTTTATTGGCCATGTTAACTCCTTGATATTATTAACACATAACACAATTTTTAATTGATATTCTTTTGCCTAAGTCTACTAGATTTGCGAATATAGCACAACTATACAATTAATTATTTATGGGAGTTATAAAAATGACGACGAGCCTAGAAAAAGCAACAGCATGGGCCAACAACTCTTACTTTGATGAAGAGTCACGCAAAGAAGTTCAAAACCTTATCGATAATGATGATATGAAAGAAATTGAAGAAAGGTTTTATAAAGATATTGAATTCGGAACAGGTGGGCTACGTTCAATCCTAGGGGCCGGAAATAACCGCATTAATAAATATACAGTAAGAAGGGCCACTCAAGCACTTGCTGGTGAAGTACTTGACCACAGTGAAAAAACAGGAATCACGGCCCCATCAATTGCAGTCAGTTACGATTCTCGTAAATTCTCATTTGAGTTCGCTAAAGAAGTTTGTAGCGTTATGGCGGCCAATGGAATTAAGTCTTATATCTACAAGCGACTAAATCCAGTCCCAATGCTTTCTTACTCGGTAAGATATCACAAGGCACAAGCTGGTGTTATGGTAACAGCTTCTCATAACCCTCCTGAGTACAACGGTTACAAAGTCTACTGGAATGATGGAGCACAAGTTACTCCACCAAATGATAAGAATATCATCAATCGCTACTATGATATTACTTCGTATGATGCAGTTAAGTTCATGGAATTTACACAAGCAGAAGCTGAAGGATTTATTCAGTGGGTTGGAGAAGATGTTGAACAGAGCTTCTACAATGATATCCTATCTAAAACAGTTAATCCTGAAATGTGTAAGCAAGATGGCAAAGATCTTAAAATCGTCTACACGCCAATTCACGGTACAGGACTAATTCCTTGTACAACTGCACTTGCACAACTTGGATTCACAAATGTTGAAGTCGTTAAAGAACAAGCACAACCAGACTCTGCCTTCCCTACTGTTAGTTCTCCAAACCCAGAGAATGCTTCGGCAATGAAGATGGCCGTTGACCTAATGAAAGAAACTGGAGCAGATATCGCTTATGGTTCAGACCCTGATACAGATCGTCTTGGAGTTGCTTTTGAACACGAAGGTGAAGTTCAGTATATCAACGGAAACCAAATCGGAATCCTTATGCTCTACTATATGCTTCACAACCTGAATGAGAACGGAACAATGCCGGCCAACCCTTACTTTGTGAAAACTATTGTAACAACTCCTCTACAGGAGCTCATTGCAGACAAGTATGGCGTTAAATCCTATTCAACTCTAACAGGTTTTAAATGGATCTGTGGCCTTATGAATAAAATCGAAAAAGAAGATCCTTCGGCAAATTTCCTTTTTGGAACAGAGGAGTCTTTTGGATACCTTCCACATAATTTCGTACGCGATAAAGATGGTGTTGCTTCAATCACTTTCATGTCAGAAGTAACTCTATACTTCAAGAAGCAAGGTCTTAACCTTATCCAGGCCCTCGATAAAATTTACGAAGAATTTGGCTTCAGTCAAGAAAGCCTCCTAAATCTTGTTTACCAAGGTAAGGAAGGGGCCGAAAAAATTACACGAATAATGAGTCATTTTAGAGACTTAGCTCCGACAAGCTTGTGCGGACAGGATATTCACGTTATAGAAGATTATCAAACAGGTCTTGTAAAAAACCTAGAGTCTAATGAAGAGTCGAAACTGGATTATCCAGTGAGTAATGTTATTGGTTATCACTTTAAAAATGGCAACCGATTATACCTTCGCCCTTCAGGAACTGAGCCAAAAATTAAGTTCTACATTATGATTCAGGAAAAAGAAGGAAGCTTAGCTCAAAAGAAAGCAAAGGCTTCAAAGGTAACTGATGAGTTTTTAGCATTCATTAATGAAACTGCTGAAGGACTATAGGTTATAAGGAGTAAAAATTTTGAAAAGTGATAAACTTGCAGTTGTTTTAGTTAGTGGTGGTATGGATTCGTTAGTTTGTGCAGCAATTGCAAATGAGAAGCATGAGAACCTTGCGTTCCTTCACCTAAACTATGGACAAAAAACTGAAGAACGTGAATTAGATTGTTTCCAAAAAATTGCTGATCACTACGGGGTCGATAAGTCACTTCGTAAAGTAATCGATGTTTCATTTCTTAAGCAGATTGGTGGTAGTTCACTCACTGACGACGGAATTGATGTAAAACAATATAAAGGTGACTCAGAAGAAATCCCTGATAGTTATGTACCTTTTAGAAACACCCACATCATCGCAATGGCCGTTTCTTGGTCAGAAGTCGTTGGTGCTAAGAATATCTATATTGGAGCAGTAAATGAAGACTCATCTGGATATCCAGACTGTCGCCCAAGTTACTACAAAGCTTACAATGAGCTAATCAAGCAAGGTACAAAAGACGGTGATATTGAAATCATCACGCCTGTTATTGATCTTGCAAAGAATGAGATTGTTCAAAAGGCCGTTGACTTAAACGCTCCTCTACAATTTTCTTATTCATGCTATGCTCGTGGAGATAAGGCTTGCGGAGTATGTGATTCATGCGCCCTAAGACTTAGAGGCTTTCAAAAAGCTGGTATCGAAGATCCAATTGAGTATGACCAAAGACCAAATTACTTATAGAAAATAAAAAGGCTCCATCAGGAGCCTTTCTTATTTCTAATGTAATTTAGAATTATGCTTCAGCAGAAGTTTCTTCAGATGCTGATTCTTCAGCAGGAGCTTCTTCAACTTTTGCAACTGGAGCAGTAATTAGACCAGCTTCAGTTAGGATTTTTACTTTTTCTTCTTTGTTAACGAATTTCCCGTTGGCATCTTTAACTGCAAAACGCCCAGATCTCTTTTTAACGATAGTGTATTCACCAGATTTTTTAACAACTTCCATGACTTCTCCTAAAGTAATTCTCTTCTGTTATTTTCTTTTAAATGTTGAACAATTTCTTTTACTCGTTGTGAATCATCTTTAGGCACGATCATCACGGCCTTCTCATTAGAAACAACAACTAAGTCTTTTACATTAATTAATGAAACATGCTTATTTGGAGCATAAATAATATTTCCAGTCGCATCCTTAAGGAAAGTTCCATTACTATCAATTATAGTGTTTCCTTCCACGCGGTCAACTACTTGTTCAAGTGCTTCCCACGAGCCTAAATCATTCCAATCAAACTCTGCTTTGATTAGAGTAATTTTATTGGACTTCTCCATAATGGCATAGTCAATCGAGTCCTTTGGAATCTTGTTATAAACTTCTTCAAGTTTTTCTTCACTACCTAAACTTTCTTTTAACTCACTATAGAATTTAAACATTTCTGGTGAGTGGGCCTCAAATTCAGATTTAAAGACACCAAGAGGGGCCATAAACATTCCGGCATTCCAAAGGTACTTTCCAGTCGCAAGATATTCTTTGGCCTTTTCAAAATTTGGCTTTTCAACGAATTCATCAACATTAAGTCCATCACCCACCATATCACTCGTTCTGATATAGCCATATCCAGTGTGAGGAAAGTGAGGAGGAATTCCAATAGTAGTTATAGTTTGAGTCTCGCTCGAGAGCTTTACGGCCTTATTAAAGCTTGAAGTAAAGCCATTCTTATTTAGAATCACATGATCTGAAGGCATGACGGCCACGATATCTTCATCTTTGGCCCCTGCAGCTTCAATAGCAGCAAGAGATAGGAGAATACAAGGGGCAGTATTTCGTCCAGCTGGCTCGTAAATAATATGTTCTTCGTTAACGAGATCTTTTGAACAACTAATGGCCAAATCACTTTGATCACGTGTTGTGATGATAAATCTCTTATCAACATCTACTGCATCAGTGAATCGCTCAAGAGTTTGTCCTAAAAGCGTCTCTTTTCCAACTAGTGAAAGATATTGTTTCGGTTTTGATTCAGTTGACTCAGGCCAAAGACGAGTTCCCTTTCCTCCGGCCATGATAAGTGTATAAATATTCATAAAAAAAGCCCTTATTTTTAATAAGGGCATGGTATCACAAAAATTTTAAAATGATGAATTATTCAAATTTGGTAATGAAGTAATCACGCCCTGCAAAAAGAGAGCGATTCTTCTTAACATATTGCTTCGCTTCAATAATTCTTTCAAAAGAGCCTAAGCTAACTCTGAAGCGATTTCCCTTGCCCGGAATATCTTTTTCATTAATAATTGGGCTAAAACCAAGAACTCTAAAACCTTCAGCAAACTCTTTTGAATCATCAATTGACTCAAATGAACCAACGACAATTGTATACTTACCTGTGTACTCATCAGTTTTATCGCCGATGGCCTCTTGAACCACAGGAACAGACTCAGCGACTTTTTCTGATTTCTCCTCAACAACTTCTCTTGGAGACTCTTCTATTTGAGGACGATCACTTGAGATATCATTGAATTCTTTATTTTCATTTGTGAACTCATTAACCATTTTCTGCTTAAGAGATTCTTCAATTTTCTTATTAAGTTCTTCTTTGGAAACTTTATTTGCTTCAGATTTTTGAGACTCGACTAATTCTTTTACTTTCTCTTCTTCAGGAGAAGTTAGATCAATTCGATCTTGCTTTGAAACAGGAGCAACAATTGCTTTTTCTTCAGCTTCACTATTGCCTGCTTTTTCAAAACCATAGTTTGATCCAATCTTTAAACCAAAAATAAAAGAAGTAATGGCCACTAAAATTACAAAGAAGACAACCAATACAATTTCTTTTTTCTCAAATACATAGAAGTTACTTTTATCGTTCATAAGGATATTTTAATCTCTCATGAATTATTAGCAACTTGCTGAAAATACTAGGAAAAATAATCCTTTATTTCAAAAGTGGAATAATAACCGACTTATTTATCCGGCCACATGATTTCTTTGCATATCTCCCCTATAAAGCATTTGGCATTAAAAAAGGAGATCCAATGAAGAAAATTTTAAAAAATCAGAAAGGACAAGGTGTTATGGAATACATGATCATTACAAGCCTTGTTGGAATCATCTGTATTACGGCCGTTAAAACCCTCGGAAGCCGAGTTCAAAAAAGACTAGAGAGTGCATCAGATAAGATCACTGAAAGTATCAAAATCAACTAGAGCTCTCCTTGAAGATCTTAGAGGCCTCACTTGCTATTACTCTCGTTTTCATTGTTTTCCTATACGCTTGTATGGCAAGTGAAGCTTATCGTTGTAAAAACACCATGGTTTTTCGTAGTTATGTCTACACTTTAATAAAATCTCACGATGACAAGAAAGCTAAGAAGACTTTTTCGTGTGTCAGTATTCTTAATCTAAATAGATATATCAACTCAAACTACACTGTGAAATTTATCAAGAATAAAGAAGAAAAATACTTAAAGTACAAAAAGCAAAAAGTAATCTTAGGAATCTCAAATGGACTCAGGCCCAAAAATGCAACTAAATGAGAAAGGTAGTGTCAGTCTTGTGGCCATACTCTTTTTTATGGCATTTATTGCGATTATCTTTTCTAATATGGCCAGGTCTTTAGAGGAGCTTAAGCTCATTCAGTATTATAATCGCTCATATATCTGTGCCAAGAAAGTCGTCTCTAAGTATGACACTTTTTATAAGATGATTTCCATATCAAATGCATCGATTAGAACGCTGTATTACTTACAATTTACGTCGATCACACCCCAACAATTGGCCGGAATAAAACTAGCTTTAAGAATGGCAAAAATGGGGCAAGCATCATATCGAGGCCTATTTCGATTTCAGCTTTTAAATATCAAAGAATGTAAGAAAGAAAATCTTATTCACTTGGGAGTTATCGATCCCCTAGGAAAGAGAATATGGAAAATAAAAAGAAATTTCGATCAGACAGCAAAGTTGGAAAAGAAGTGGAATGCCTATATGCCTTTTCATTATCAAGGAAGCAACTTAGACGAGATTCATTCTTTTGCCATCAAGCTAAATTTCAAACTAAAGGAGAATCTTTTCTCCAACGATTTCTCCCTAAGTTCACAGCACTTGGGTCCCATGGGTATTCAACAATTGAAGGAGTTTTATGGACTTCAGTTTTTGTAAGCTCACTTTTACTCGTACTCAACTTGGAGGTTAAGATTGAAAATTCTAAACAACAACAAATCAAACAATTCATCAACAATTGGAATTCAATCAAATAAGGACACTCCACAAGCACTTCTATTTAATAAGGAGAAAGAAGAGAAATTAAAGCGCTCACTCTATATGAAGTTTTGGATGGCACTTCTACTGACTAATATCTTTACTTTTATTCTATCCATGCCATCAGAACCAATCATTCAGGAAAGAGAGATTGTCATTAATAAAGATGAAACAATTCTAAAGCTTAAAATAAACGAAATGACCAATACAGTAGGTAAAGACCAATTTATCGCTCTATATTCAGGGAGCCAGCATATTACAAATAAGGCAAAAATTATAAAAGAGCTTAGTAATGATGATACTCCTATCTACTTAGTAAAAATTCCTATTTCAGAGTTGAATAAGATTGAGCCATTTAAGGCCCTTGAGTTAGCTTCATATCCAGTTACTAACCACCCAAAACCTTTAGGAGGTGCTTATGAAATTGAAATTTAGTCTGCTTATGATGCTTCTTTCAGCAAATATTCATGCAAGACAGATCATAGTCTACACATACGATAATCAAGAAAATATCATGTACAAGATGATCACAGAAATGATGAAAGAATACAGTGTGAAACCATCAGACTTTGCTTTCATCAAAAAGAAGAATCCATGTGAAGACATTTATAAAGATGCCCTTCTTCACCTATGCTTTAAGGGAAAGAACTTTGAACCTATCCTAGTAAGACAAAATCAAAAGGTTCTTAGTAACACCTTTGCACGCTAAGTAAGCTTGGTTGGGCCCAAACAAGAAAGGCCTTCATAAAGAAGGCCTATCTTATATATCAATAGAAAAATTTAATATTAATCTAAATGAATTTTAAACTTAGGAGTTGTTCCCTTGTTTCTGTTATGCGCTTTTCTCTTAGCACCCATTTTTGTTTTCTTAGCATTACGCTTGTTTCTTGTGATACGAGTTCTTGAAACCATGATTTATCTCCTCAATAATATATACAAAACTAAATTTAAAACAGCTTTTGAGTATGACTTTTTACTAAGATTCATGCCATTTGTCAAAGTGATTACCTTAATATCTGTCGTAAATTTCAATGTTTACGCAGTAAAGCAGAACCAGATCACTCTCAGCATAGGCCAAGTTACTGAAATTTCGTTAAAGGGAGTGGAAAGCTTCAGTATCTCAAACAAGGAGATCCTAACAAGTAAGCACGATAAGGCCAACTCAAAATTATTGATTAAGGGCTCAATGAAAGGACGCTCAATCATCACTCTTTGGCAGAATAATCAAAAGCGTACGATATCGATATATGTTCTTTCTAAGGCCGGTCAATTTAAAATGCTTGAGATCTTAGCGAATCTAAAGAATTTTGGCATCACAGGAAGAATTAAAGGAGATCGTCTCTTTATTACAGGAAATATTAGAACAACTGAGCAGTACTTAGTCTTAAGACCTCTACTTCAAAAAAACCAAGAGATCATCTTCCAAGGTAAGCTCGAAGATAAAGTTGCAAAGAGTATTATATCAGAAGTTCATCATCGTTTCTTTCAAAACTACTATGATGATATCAGATGTATGAAGTCTCAACTTGATATTATATGTGAGACAAGTGAAGAGATTTTAAAAGATCAGAAATTCTTGGCCCCAATAGAGAAAAAATACTTTGTTAAATTTAGGCTATCCCAAAGATTTGATAATTTAGATAATCACAAATTGGAAATGAGAATTATTCAAATTGAAAGACTCGATGGAAGAGAAATTAACTTTGGACTCGATCAAATCAATGTTGGTCTTACAGACCTTCTTGATAATGGTGCGATCGCTTTAACAAGAAATCAAAATATACTCCTTAGGGATACTGATTATGAAGTCTCTACACTTGCGACACAGAAAATCCTCCTTCGTACGAATGAAAAATCGATTGTCCAAATTGGATCTGAAGTTCCCTATACGACGACAACAGTGAATAATGGAAATAATACCCAATGGAAATTTGCAGGATTAAAAATTGATTTAACACTGAGTCGAATCAATAATCGCTACAAAATAAAGTATAAAACAAAGCTTACAAGGCCTATGACTCAGCTCAATGGTGATACATATATATCAGGTAATGTTCAGCAATCGAGTTTTCTAATTGGAAAGGATTCAGCCATTCAAATGTTTGAAGTTGATCTGACAACAGATGACAACTCTTCACGAAATATTCCTCTACTAGGAAATATACCAGTCTTAGGAAAGCTATTTTCTTCTTCAGCAAAGTTTAAAACATATAAACGAATTATTGCTATCGCGAAATTACGATAAAGGAATCTAATGAACTCAATCGATCAATACTTCTTTAATGAATTTAAGACATCTATCATTGAAGCGTCTAAAAAGTCTCAATTTATTAATTTTGATAATATCATCATAGAAACTCTTAATCGAAACAATCTCAAACAAGAAGATATTTCAAATATTGAATCAGTCAAAGCCTGGTTTAATAAAGTTTACCATCAAGACTATATTAATGACCTACTTGAAATGTATGAGGCAAATGAATTTATCATCCACTCACCAAGTGATGTACAAGTTGAGGGACAGGAGACAATCAAGCTTAAAGTTGAATTCTTAAATCAACAGGATTACGAGCTCAGTTTAAATTTCTTAACAAGAAAACTCAATATTGATTGGAACTTTGCTCATCCTTTCGCTTCTTTCAAAGATACGAGAAAAACAACAAAAGGAGAAATTGACTTAAGACTCTCCCTCTCTCATCCATCCCTGACACCTTCAAAGTCAGCAAAGTTATTTATTCGTGTACATAAGAAAGAGAATTTCACCTTGGCAGATTTCACATTAACAAAGGAAGTTAGAATAGCAATTGATGGGCTCATTGCAAATTATAAGAATATTGTGATTGCAGGTTCTACGGCCAGCGGAAAAACTAGTTTCCTTAGAGTTTGTAAAAGCCTTTGTGATGAAAAAGAGCATCATATTATAATAGAAGACGTTTCAGAGATTGATGGGGATATTTCAAATACCACTCACCTCCTGGCCCACGATAGCCCAGGAAAGAGCTTAAACGATTATTGTAGTTATGCCCTTAGAATGTCACCAAAGAGAATCCTACTTGGAGAAATACGCTCACAAGAAATCATTCCTTTTATCTTGGCGATGAATACTGGTCATAAAGGAATGATGACAACAATTCATGCCAATAACGCCAAGGATACTCTTTTAAGGCTAACGACTCTCTTTTCGATTTTTTCAAATAGTAAAAACGGTATCGATTTTTCTCAAATATTAAAACTAATATGCCAGAGTGTTGATAACGTCATCTTTCTTGAGGACAAGAAAGTAAAAGAGATTATCGAAGTTCATGGAAGTGAAAATGACACGCCAATCTTTTCAGTTATTTATGAGAACCAAATAGCTGATCACCAAAGAGGTTTATCCACTCATTCATCTCTTGTGGGTTAACTTTTAGCGAGAAGTAATCATCATTATTCTCATCTAGTTCAAAAGCATGAGTAATAAGTTTTACATCTTCAAAGGCCTGACCAAAGACTGTGATGGTTGAATCTTCAGTTGAGATGGCCTTAAAGGCTCCACGCTCCTCTGCACTGATACGAGTCCCGGTCTCTTCCGGATGGAATACACTTTTTACAATTAACGGTAGTCCCTTTTCAATAAGAGGATTCATCGTACGATGAAAGAGGATCTTAGCACCTTTGTTTGTTAATAGATTTGTCTGGCGATAGCTTAGAGCAGATATCAGAGGAGCATTGGAGAGAACCTTTGGATCATGCCCGTAAATACCACGGACATCTTTCCAAATGATAAGCTCACTAACATCTTCTAAGGCCCATGCAAAAATAGCCGCTGAGTAATCAGAACCTTCTCGTCCGAGAGTCGAAGTTTTACCATCAAGAGTTCTTCCAATAAAGCCTTGTGTGATAACAAGCTTATGTTTTGTTAGCTGACGACATTTCTCTTTTGTATTTTTAAAGAGTACTTTCGCACTATTAAAATCAGTATTTGTTGTAATGAAATCTCGGGCGTCGGCATGATGATGATCTTTACCAAGCTTTGTTAAGTAGCTACTAAGAATTGCCGTTGAGGTACGCTCACCGATACAATAGATCGAATCGAGAGTATCTGCTCCACTATCATTTAAAAGACTTTCACAAAGCTCGGCCTTAATATGCTCAAGGCTTAGGTTTAAACCTAGCTCAGATATTATACTATTGTGCTTATCAAAGAAAACCTTAATGAGATCTTCCTGAAGATGACTTTCACTATGATAGATTTCTTCAAGCTCATTCGTTGAATTATATGTTGCCGATAGAACAACAAGAGCGTCGTTTGGACAATGACAAATTAACTCAGCGATTTCTTTAATGGTGGTAGCACTTTTAATTGAGCTACCACCAAATTTATAAACACTTCTCAAGTATTAATCTCTTGTTAGTTTCTTATAAGTGTAACGCTTAGGATTGATTGCAGCATCTCCTAGACGCTTTCTCTTATCCTCTTCGTACTCAGCAAAGTTTCCTTCAAACCACACAGCTTTACCCTCACCTTCAAAGGCAAGAATATGTGTAGCAAGACGGTCTAAGAAGAAGCGATCATGGGAAATAATAACAGCACAACCAGCATAGTCGACAAGGGCCTTCTCAAGAGCTTGAAGAGTATTAACATCAAGGTCGTTTGTTGGCTCATCTAGTAGAAGTACATTTCCACCTTCTTTAAGAACTTTTGCAAGGTGAACACGGTTTCTTTCTCCACCAGAAAGTTCAGTAACCTTCTTCTTTTGGTCTTCACCAGAGAAATTGAACTTTGCAATATACGCACGAGAGTTTACTTCCTGGCCACCAACTGTAATCAATTCATGTCCATCAGCAACGACATCGTAAATCGTTTTATTTGGATCTAGCTCGCGTCCTTGATCAACATATGCAAGCTTAACAGTTTCACCAACATCAAAAGTACCAGCAGTTGGCTTCTCTTGCCCTGTAATCATTTTAAATAGTGTCGTCTTACCTGCACCGTTTGGACCGATAATCCCAACGATCCCTCCTGGAGGAAGAGAGAACTCGAGGTCTTCATAAAGAAGCTTATCATCAAATGCTTTTGAAACTCCTTGAGCAACGATAACTTTATCACCAAGACGAGGCCCCGGTGGAATAAATAAGTCATTTGTTTCGTTTCTCTTTTCGTTTGAAATTTTTGCTCTTTCTTCGTAGTTTTTGATACGAGCTTTTGACTTGGCCTGACGTGCTTTAGGGTTTGAGCGAATCCACTCAAGCTCTTCTTTCATGGCCTTTTGTCTTTTTGACTCTTGCTTTTCTTCTTGGGCAAGACGTTTTGCTTTCGTTTCTAGCCAACCAGTGTAATTACCTTCGAATGGAATTCCTTGACCACGGTCAAGCTCTAGAATCCAACCGGCAACATTATCAAGGAAGTAACGGTCGTGTGTTACGGCAATAACAGTTCCTTTGTATTGTTGAAGGTGTCTTTCAAGCCACCATACAGTTTCTGCATCAAGGTGGTTTGTTGGCTCATCCAGTAGAAGGATATCTGGTTTTTGAAGAAGTAGACGACAAAGGGCAACCCTCCTCTTTTCTCCACCTGATAGATTTCCACACTTTGCATCTGATGGCGGACAATTTAGTGCTTCCATCGCTAGATCGAGTTGACTATCAAGAGTCCAAGCATCAGCGGCATCAAGTTTATCTTGAAGCTTTGCTTGCTTATCAAGTAGGTCATTCATTTCGTCATCTGACATTGGTTCCATGAACTTAGCAGAGATCTCATCAAACTTAGCAAGTAGATCAACTGTCTCCTGACAACCTTGCTGGACAACTTCTCTAACAGTTAGTTCTGGGTCAAGTTTTGGCTCTTGCTCAAGGTATCCAACTGAATAATTTTTTGCTAAGTGAGTTTCACCAAGATGGTCTTGATCAAGTCCTGCCATGATCTTAAGAAGTGTCGACTTACCAGCACCATTAAGACCGAGTACACCAATCTTAGCTCCATAGAAGTATGATAGTGAGATATCTTTTAGAACGTGTTTTTGTTTATAGACTTTTCCAACACGATTCATTGAATAAATAATTTGCTTATCATTTTGATAGGCCATTGTAGCTGCTCCAGTTTAAAATTTAACCTATACAAATTACCGTTAAAACAATAGAAGATCAATCATTCAGCGCAGCTCAAACTAAAGATTTAAACGAGTTACGAGCCTGAAGAAGTTAGCAACGTACGGAGTAAAGAAAAAGATTATAAGCCAGACAAACTTAAGGATAGTGACACGACTACTTAAGGCTTCGTTCTGGCCTTGATACTCATCCCATAGGCCAATCTCCATCGACTCAAGGTCCTCTTTTATCTCCATCCCCTGGTTTTGGCGAAGCTCCACTAATGCAGCTAAGCGTCGATAAAGTTCGTGTGAGAAAGATGTCTTAAGGTCCATAAGGCAGTTTATTTTAGATTTTTCAATAAGATAATTGAGAGGGGCCCCGACATCGTAGAGCATCTTAAAAATTAGAAATGACTTAAGGGCCTGGCCAACAGGAGACAATAATCTCCTTTCAAGTTTTTTAATAATAAGTGCGAAAGTAAAGTATCCAATTAAACTATATAGAGAAGCAAACAAAAGAAAGGTCAAATCAATTTCAAGCTCTAGAATTGAAGACGAGAAGATACTCAATAAAACCGTTAAGGCCTGTGACAAGAAGAACTGAAAGTAAGTTTCACTAATTGTAGCGGCCAGCTTCTTTTCAATTACTAAGTCCTTAGAAAGTGCATGGCGGATCTTAGATAAGGTCTTTGAAGTTGCTACACCATACTCTTTTGTGACGATGGCTATCTCAAGAATGAGGGTCTCATAGAACTTATAACTAGATAAGTGAGTCAAATCCCCTAACAAGTGGAGACTTGTTAACTCGATGAGTAAATCCTTCCCTCTTTGGTAACGAGTTCGATACTTCTTCCTTAAGTCACTGAATTTAGATAAAAGCTTCTCAGTTGGAATAAATAGGACGGAAATTGTTATAAGAAAAAAACTTAAAATGGCCATGTGTTTACCTCCATATCTTGACGTAACGCTATGTATCTGAAATAACAATATTTAATGGAAACAAGAGACGAAGTATTTCAAATTCAGAATAAGAGTCACCAAAATCAGCAGACTCAAATCGAGCAAGATATTGTTCGCCCAGACTTCTATCTAAATGACGAAGCCCTGGCCGAACTGAGAAGTTTTTGTGACACTTTTGATCCTTATGTAAATTTGGATTTAGAAACAAAGTTTCGTCTGCAAGAATATGGGATCATCGATCTATCAAACCCATTTGATATAACAAATAAACTCCTACTGCTTCTTGAGAATAATCTGCAATACAGAATTAAGCTCGAAGAACAATCACAACAAGAAAGATAGAAAATGAACAAAAAATCCACTGGGCGCAGTCGCATCCGTACTCCACGAGTTGACCTCCACCCAGCAAGTATAAAGTATATTTTCAAGGATCACCCTTGGATTACAAAAGATAGCTACTCTCAAAGATTCCCGAAAGGTTCACCTTTTGTGACGGCAAAATTAGATGAGAAGAAATTTGCAATCCTTCTAAATGATCCTACACATGACACTGTTCTTGCTCGTGTTTGGCGCATTGGAGAAGGATCACATCTTGGCCCTAAGGACTTCTACTTTGAACTAAGAGAAAGAATGCAAGCTTCATTTGAAGCCAGAGGTGGAGACTTAGGGCGTGAAAATTACTACCTCGCTTTTGGTGAAACTGATTACCTTCCGGGGCTTTTTATCATACGTCTAAAAGATCGCATCCTCATTCAATTCTATGCAAACTTCTGGAACCACTTTGAAAAAGATGTTCTAAGAATTGTTAAAGACTTCTTCCCTAAAGACACTGTTTGGGTACAAAAGAGAAATCTTAAAAGAAAGAAAGAGTTCTACTGTGCTACTAATAAGAATTTAACTGAAGAAGAATTCGTCATTGAAGAATTTGGTATCAAGTATCAGATTCGTCTAAACCAATTCTATGACATCGGAATTTATACAGACATGGCCGGTATTAGAAATCGCATCAAAGATGATTTCGAAGGTAAATCTGTTCTTAACCTATATAGCTACACTGGCGCTTACTCTTTATTCGCATTAAAGAATGGTGCAACAGAAGTGACAAGTGTTGATCTTTCGAATAAGTACCTAGACTGGCTACAAGAAAACCTTGATCTAAATGCAATGGAGGGAAATACTTCTCTTTGTATGCCAACAATTAAGGCCCTTGAAAAATTTAAAGCTGATGGTACAAAATTCGATCTTATCATCTGTGATCCACCAAGTGCTTCAAGTGATGGGAAGAAAGTATCTAAAGCTATTGATGCTTATAAAGACCTAGTTCCACTTTTTGATATGATTTTAAATAAAGGTGGTAAGGCCCATATCTTTTTAAATACTCATTCTGTAACGAGAAAGAAGTTTGAAACGAAAATTAAAGAATATATTGGAAAGAGAAAAATCAGTATCACAGGTGCACTAAAACTTGTGGAAGATTGCCCTTCTCTTAAAGGCTTTATTGAAGGTGATTACCTTAAAGGCTTAACACTACTAAAAAAATAAAATAGGAAAAAGAATGTCTCAAAATATTGCAATTATTGTCCCTCTATTTATTGGTTGTATTGGAATCCTTCAAGGAGCTCTTAACCGTCTAATGACAAATGATATTGGTCTTACTTGGATGGCGCTTCTAGGGAATGTTGTGACTCTTCTTGTTTGTATTGGTTTCTACTTCTTCGTAAAAGCTAATCCTGAAATGTTTCCTGACTTTGTTCGTCTAAAAGAGTTTCAATTTAAATGGTGGTACGTGATCCCTGGTATTTTTGGATTTCTATTTGTTGTTGGACTTCCACTTGGGATTTATGAGATTGGAGCAGTAAAAACAACAGTTGGCCTTATTGCTGCACAAATGGTAACAAGCGTTCTTTGGGATGTTTTCATTGAGCATATTCCACTTACGATGACGAAAGGCTTTGGAATCCTCATGGCCATCGGATCAGTAATTCTTATTACTTTATTTTAACGATTCTAACTAATATACGTTAAGAGAGCTTGGAATAAGAATCAAATTGAGATGATTCTTATGATATAAAATACAAATGTTATTAATGTACTTTCGCCTATTTCTAGCTGGACTATTTCTTGTTATTGGAACAATTATCTGGATCCCAATTTGCATGTTTAGACCGGCCAATCGTGGTAACACGCACTTTATTGCCACTTACTACTCATGGCTAACACGCATCTTTTTAAATATTAAACTTGATGCTCGTATGCCTAAAGGTCATAAGTATATTAGAAATAGTGTTATTATTTCTAACCATCAATCAAATCTTGATATCTTCTTTGTAGGCCCTATTCTTCCAACGAGAACTGTTTCTCTTGGAAAAAAATCACTTGTCTATATTCCATTCTTTGGCCAAATGTACTGGCTTTCTGGAAATATCCTCATTAACCGCGGCAATCGCAAGAAGGCCTGGAATGTAATGAAGGAAGTTGCAAGAACGATTAAAGAAGACAATTGCAATGTTTGGATCATGCCGGAAGGAACTCGTTCAAAAGGTCGAGGTCTACTACCGTTTAAGAAGGGCCCATTTGTTGTGGCCATTGAAGGACAACTTCCTATCTATCCTGTTGTCTTCTCTCAATATGAAGAATCATTTGATCTTAAGAAATTAGTTCCTGGAAAAGTAATTATGAAGGCACTAGAGCCAATCTCAACTGTTGGTAAGACACTAGATGATATTGAAGAAATTATGGCCGAGACACACAAGAGGATGCTCGACCAGATTAATGAGTTTTCTAAGGAATTATCTACTTTAAAGAAGAGTTAGACTTTACGGCCTTAACTACTTCTTTATTTATTATTTGAGATTCTTTAATTTCAAAACGCTTTAAATCACTTTGCTCGATTGCATCATCCTCATCGTCTTCATCATCACAAATCCAACCAAAGCCACATCGCTCAAGAAAGTCTAAAAGTGCCATCGCTTCAAGTAACTTAACTTCTTCACCATCATAGACTAGAACCTGGGCCTCTATCTTTCCTTCTAAATTCTTTAAAAGATTTATATCGCTCTCTTTTAAGATTTCGATCATTAATTCTTTCATTCGTTTATTCTTCGGATCAAATTCAAACATGAATTGATTAGAGATACCATCTCCGATTGAAAGCTTTGACCCTTCAATAGTGATAGACTTCATAGGCTTCCCATCAACTTTAAGATCGCCAAGTGCCTTGATGATCTTCTTATCTGATGCAAATGAGTTAAACATTAGGGCCATAAGAAGCATAATTTTCATAAGTGATTTCATCTAATCCTCCAGAAAAACTTTTAAGATAGGATTATATAGAGCAAGAGAAGTGCCAGATTTCTGATGGGATATTAAGAACTTAGGGTGTTTAAGGCTTGAGCAGTGTCAAAAAAAAAGGCTCCAAACGGAGCCTTATATAATCATTTTTTTAAGTTGCTTACTTCACAATACGCTCACGCCATTTTTTGATATCTGGAGCAAGGTAGTCATACTTCATCTCATCAAGAGTATATTGAGAGAATTCGTAGTCAGTCGTGTGAGTTAGACACTCAGTAGGACAAACTGTTGTACAAAGACCACAGTAACAGCAAAGAGCTGTGTCGATTGTGTATTGAAGTAGATCTAACTTGATTGGAGTTCCACCACTTGTTTTAAGTACTGGTGCATCTTTTTCACGTCTAACAGCTGTAATATAGATACAGTCAACTGGACATGCTGTTGCACATTGGTAACAAGAGATACAGTTTTCAGCGTCATTAAAAAGACGTGAACGAGAGTTCTTTGGAAGCTCCTCTCTAACTTCTGGGTATTCAATTGTTACAGGCTTAACACCGTATACATATTTAAAAGTGATTCCAAGACCTTTAGTTACCGTTCTAACTGCAGTCCAGATATTATTAAACCACTTTCCAATCGTTAGTTCATCACTTGCTTGATAAGTTGCTTGAGTGCTCATCGGTCAACCTCTCCTAGTACAATATCAATACTACCAATAGTTGCTACGAAGTCAGCGATCATTTGCCCTTTCCCTAGCTCTGGAAGCATTGAAGTGTGTGTAAAACATGAAGACTTAACTTTAACTCTGTAAGGAGTCTTACCACCGTCAGATACGATGTGGTAACCAAGCTCTCCACGTGGACACTCAGTTTTTGTATAAATTTCACCTTTTGGAAGTTTGATGATTTTTGGAACTTTCCCCATAACTGGTCCAGCTTCAATACCATCAAGTGCTTGGCGAAGGATTTTAATTGATTCAAAGATTTCGAAAACACGTACGTAGTAACGATCCCAACAGTCACCAACAGTTCCCATTTCACCTTTACCAGTTACAACATCAAAATCAAATTTTTCATAAAGTCCGTATGGCTTCTTCTTACGAAGGTCCCATTCAACACCTGAACCACGAAGAACAGCACCAGTCGCACCATATTCATAGGCCATCTCAGGAGTTACGATACCAACATTAGCTGTTCTGTTACGGAAAATAGCGTTCATACCAACAAGATCGTGGTACTTCTTCATGTTCTCTTCCATTTCAGTACAGAATTTATCGATACGACGAAGTTGATCGTCATTAATATCATTCCATACACCACCTACCCAAATATAGTTATAAAGTAGACGGGCTCCTGAAAGCTCTTCAAAGATTCTTAGGATTTGCTCTCTATCTTGGAAAGCATATAAGAACGGAGTGAAGGCCCCAAGGTCAATTGCGTATGTACCAAAGTACATTAAGTGTGATGCAATTCTTTGAAGTTCTGCAACGATAATTCTTACGTACTCAGCTCTTTCTGGAACTTCTGTACCAAGCATCTTTTCGATTGCTTGAACATATCCCCACTCCATTGACATTGAAGCTAGGTAGTCCATACGATCAGTGAAAGGAATGATTCCTCGGTAGTCTAAATGCTCACTATGCTTTTCCATACAACGGTGAAGGTAACCAAGGTAAGGTGTCGCTTCAACCACGATTTCAGAGTCAGTTTTAATTTCAACTCTTAGAACCCCGTGAGTGGCAGGGTGTTGAGGCCCCATATTTACTGTCAGAAGATCAGTATGTAAGGCTTCTTGTTGTGTTTTTAATGTATTATCTTCCATTAAAATATCCTTAAAATTATTTATTTGCTTCTTCCATTTTCTTATTTAAAGCGGCTTCTAAGTCGGCTGCAATCTTTCCGTCCCAAGACCCCGAAATTTTCTTCGGTTCAGCTGCATCAATTCTAGCCTTAGCAAAGAATTCATGATCAGCATTATTGATCTTATGTTCAGGATTAATCTCATGACCTTGCCAAGCTTTTTGAACTTCATAGTCCTTACGTAATGGGAAACCTTCCCAATCTTCTGGACATAGAATTCTTCTAAAGTCTGGGTGACCAACGAATTCAACTCCGTTCATGTCATATACTTCTCTCTCTAAGAAGTTCGCAGACTTCCAAACGTCACAAACAGAATCGATTTTTGGAACATCATCTTTGTTAGCTTTAGGAAGCTTAACTTTTAGGATAACGTCATCTGAGTTTGTAATAAAAGAAGCTAGCATATAATTAACTTCGATCTCTTCAGGGTAATCGACACCTGATACAACTTGAAGGACATTGAATTGATATTCAGAGCTATCTCTAAGAGCGTAGCAAACGTCTTTGATTTTTGAAGCATCAATTAGGATTGGCTTATCCCCTGCTTCGTTTTCAATTAGTGATGCATTTGCACCACTTACTTTATCATTGATAAAACTTACTAACTCATTAAGCATGCTTCACCCACTTATCTTTAAGAAGTCTTTCATTAGCGACTTTCTTTTGAAGAGTCATTAGACCTTCGATTAGAGCTTCTGGTCTTGGAGGACAACCTGGAACATAAACGTCAACAGGAACGATCTCATCAACACCTTTTAGAACGTGGTAGCCGTGTTGCCAGTATGGACCACCTTTATTCGCACATGAACCCATCGAAATAACATATTTCGGCTCGGCCATTTGCTCATAAAGAGTCTTAATTCTAGGGGCCATTTTAAGTGTTACAGTACCTGCAACAATCATTAAGTCTGCGCGTCTTGGAGTCGCCATGAAAGCACCACAACCAAATCTTTCTAAGTCATACTTAGATCCACCAGTTGCCATCATTTCAATAGCACAACATGCGAGACCAAATGTCATTGGCCATAGAGAGTTCTTTCTTCCCCAGTTAAGGAAGTCATCAAGTTTTAATAAAACAACACTATCTTGCATTGCCAGCAATCCTTTTTAGATATGTAAAATTATGAAATTCTTAGCTTATAAATTACCAATGCTTAGAGTCCTAGTCAATTAAACCCGACGAAAAAAGAGAGATTTTTTGTTAGTGCATTGAGGCATTGTTAATAGACTCGTCAATAAAATTTAATCTAAATAAGAACGACATCTAGCATTAAACTTTGAACGAACATCATTAACCTTAGAGGATTTACTAGCAGGCCCCCTCGTTAGCTCCTCAGAAAGATAGGTCATACGCTTGAGATCATTATGACAGACCTTAGTCATTATCGCCTCATACTCGGCAACAACAGCAACTGGGTACGGCTTTGACCAAGCCGAGGAAACAAGACTTGTTTGGTCCTTCGATATATCAGCGATAACCTTCTTATCTATTCCTAGTTCAGTGGCATCACTCTTGAACTGATCATAGTAATGACCAATTTTATAAAATTCCTTTACCGCCAATGTGCGAGAAAACTCATCTCCACTAAGAATATTGAGACATTGTGGCGAAATTGCCTTTAGGCCATAAATCTCACGGCCAATACGACATTCAACAAGAAAAGCATCGACTTCGCCACCTCGACCTTGAATTGTATCATTTAAAAAACTCGATACTGAAAAATCACTCAAATAAGGGTTAAATGGCTTCTTATAGATATAATGAGTTAATTCGTGAATAAGGTCTAATACTGCATTCTTGGTGCTATGAGACTTATCAATATAGACACGAGATCGCGTCTCAAAACGTACACTCTCAGGTGAATGAGGGCTAAATTTTCTCACTAAAGTTGTGTCTGTGACCGACACTTCCCCACCGCTAATGACCTCTTCAAGACGCTTGCGATCCTTGGCAGCTCGAAGCCTGGCCTTATCGATAAGCTTTACACCAAGTTCTGAAGTGGCAACGATTTGAATTAGTTGTTCAACACTCTTCTCTTCACTTGAGGCCAATCTTCTCCAATTACCTGTGTACTTATTAGTACCCGACTGAATTGTTCCACCACGCTCGGCCCAACTCGAAGCAAAAGAATTATTGCAAAGCAAGATTAAAAAAGTCGGAAATAGTAAGAGATAACGTGAAAATATCATCAATAAGCAATCGACATTTGGTGATAATTCTTGAGTTAAAATAAGTATTTAATCCAGAATGACAGAATTTACTGCTTTAACAAATCGCGTTTTGCACTTAAACGCTTAAGGCTTTAGAATGATGGAGTTCAAAAAACATTTAAGAATCTAAGGAGAATTACTATGGAACATAAACTTCCTGAACTACCATGGGCAAAAGACGCTCTAGCACCTCATATCTCAGCAGAAACGATTGAGTTTCACTACGGTAAACACCACAATGCTTACGTAACAAAACTTAATGCTGCTATCCCAGGGACTGAATTTGAAAATATGACTCTTGAAGAGATCATCATGAAGTCAAGCGGTGGACTATTCAATAACGCTGCTCAAGTTTGGAACCACACTTTTTACTGGAATTGTTTAGCACCAAATGCAGGTGGAGCAGCGACTGGAGCAATTGCTGATGCTATCAATGCTAAATGGGGATCATTTGATAAGTTCAAAGAAGAATTTTCAAACTCTGCGGCAACTAACTTTGCTTCAGGTTGGACATGGCTTGTAAAGAACAAAGGTGGAGAGCTAGAAATCGTTAACACTGACGATGCAGAAACTCCAATGACAGATGGTCACACAGCTCTTCTAACAATCGACGTATGGGAACATGCTTACTATGTTGATTACAGAAATGCTCGTCCAGATTACATCAATGCATTTTGGAATCTTGTAAATTGGGATTTCGTTAACTCAAATCTTTAATTAAACGAAAGGCCTCTTATGAGGCCTTTTTTTCTTCTTCAATATATCCTAAAACTTTCACATTAAAGCCAAAATGCTTCTCTTGCCTCAAAAGCTTGAAACGACTCTTATCCTTTGTTGGATGAAGATGCTTCATCTTCTCAAGTGATTCTTGCAGTAATTTAGCCGACTCAATTGAATGACATTGAATCTTATACTGGTCACCTTTAGTCTGTTCAACGGGCAATAGGTAGAACTCGTCCTCGAATAAATTAACATCAATTAAAAACATAAAACATCCTTGCATGTCACTAAGTACCTATTATTTCGGAAGAATTTGAAAAATATTAATGATTTTTTTTAATATGTCGATACGTTAATTGAATAATGGAGAAATATTATGAAGAAGATTATTGTTGCACATTTTATCGTTCTAATCGCTTTTGTCGTAAAAGCTGGAAGAGATTTTTCAGATAAAGATATTATTGAATATAAGAAGCAGCTTAATAAGACATCGATGATGGCAACAGAGCTTCATAATACAAAGACAGAGCTTGCAAAAGCTAAAGAAAAAATGAACTTCTATCGTATTGCTTACGAGAAGACAGTGAATAAGCATCAAGAGCTTACTGCACAACTTCATAATTCAGAAGACTATGTACAAAAATTGAAACTTGATAATCGTAAATTAATCGACGTTCTTGAAAAGCAAGATGCTATTACACCAGAAATTGCAAAGTACATAAAGCGACATGATGGACGTATTCCAGCAAGTTCTAAAAAGTAATTACGCTGTAGACAAGAGAAATATCAAATTGAAGAAGTGATAGTACTTCTTTTCCTAGATAATAATTAAAATCAGTTCTAAATCTAAATCTTTCAGTGATGGGAAAGTTAAAACCTACTCCAAAGAGAGCAGAGGTAACGGTACGATTAATTAGACCAGTAAGTTTCTGGCCATTATATACTGAAGAACTCCCTTCAACTGTTGTCCAGTGTGCCCCAAGATTCAGATCCATCCATTCATCAGGAGAGAATCTAAACATAAAACCAAATTGAGTCGTATCGAGATCAATATCAAAGCCCTGGTGCTCATTTGTAAGAGTTCCCTTACGAATGAATGTATCAATCCCTAATGAGTTATATCTAACTCCTAAATTTAGAGCTGGAATAAACGAGTTAGCACCATTGTAGTAATCTGTGCTTGAGATGACACCACTAAATGATCCGCCACCACCAAGATAGACATTGGCGGCACTAACTTTGAATGAAAGTAAAACAAATAATGTAATTAAGGATAAAGTCTTAACGATTCCCACTCTTGCCCTTTCTTAATAAACTGGAAGCGATCATTGAGGCGATGCTCTCCGTAAATGAAGAATGTTATCTCTTCAACATCAATCATATACCCTCCCCACTCTTGTGGATGAGGAATAATCTCTTGATCATTATACCTTAAGACGTTTGCTTGAAATTCATCTTCTAATTTTTTCCTACTAGAAATAGGTTTTGACTGAGAAGAAGTTAAGCTTGCAATTTGACTCTCCTTCCCTCTTGAGTGGAAGTAATCTCTCGATAGTTCTAGGCTACACTTTACGGCCTTTCCTCTAACTCGTACTTGTTTACCAAGGCGATGCCAATAAAATGTCATTGCCACGTTAGAGTTGGCTTCAATTTCTTGTCCCTTTACTGATGTATAATTCGAAAAGAAGAAAGGTCTGTGTGAATCAAAGCCTTTTAATAAAAGTGTTCTTGCATTAGGGACACCCTCAGTATCAACAGTCGATAGAACAAAGGCTGCACCATTTTCTTCTTTTTCAACAGCTGCCTTAAACCACTGCTCAAAAATCTCAACAGGTGTTTCGTTAAAGGCTCCGATAAATTCCTTATAATCACTCATGGATTACTCCGTAATAATCTTTAAGTCTCTTTTTGAATCATGGAAATCTCGGTTTATATCTAAGATTTCATGATAAATACTAGGAAACTCATATTCACCATATTTAAAGTGAACTGGCTTACTTCTATTACCTAGGATATCTAATTTAAAATAAATCAGATTCTGTAAATCATTAATAGGAACGAGACTTTGAACAACACGGTAAAAGTATTTTCTAAAGTCATTCTTATCAATATTATCAATAATATTTTCCAGCTTGCGATAAATATCATCTTTAAAAGAATTTAATACACGATGAATTCGTCGAGCAACTAAGCGAGTATGAGATCGTTGCCAGAAGTAAAGTTTCTTTGTGACATAATTGCCACTACGATCAATTTTTACGCCACGAAGACCACGATCTCTTTTTATCTTATTAACTTCGTCAATAATCTTCTCAATCGTTACACCTTCCATAAAGTTGAAGATCTCTTTTCTAAAAACTAAGCGGTAACTAACTTCAGTCGTGATATTTGTTTTAATTTGTTCAAGTTCATTAAAGTCGATTTTTAAGAAAATATCACTTGGAATTAGAGCCTTAATCTTTCTTCTTACACTTTTCCACTCTCCACGTGTAAAGTAGCGATCTTTTCTTAAATAATTCGTACCGAAATCAATCGAAGACTGTGATAATGTCTTTGATTTTGGAATAAAAGAAAAGAAGGATTCTTCAATCTTGTCCTCTCGCCTGTGAACTAAGATATTAAACTCCTCTTTGTACTTATAAACCTTGTTTGGAAAGAAGAAATCACCGGCTTCATTACCTGAAATAATCGAAATATTATTTTTAAAGTAAGTCATCCCCGATTCAATCTTTGAAATGAAAAGACCAAATTCAAAACCTTTCCTTTTAAACTTATACTGGTTAAAACCTTGAAAAAGTAATTCGACTCCATCATTTAATTGGGATAATTCATTGGCCATTTTAAAGTCTGAAATGAGTTTGTCTTCAATGTACTCACGCCCCTGGTACTGGCCAATAACCTTTTCGAAATTAAGTTTAAACTTAGGTTTTAAGATTCTATCATAAGCTTCACGGGCCTTCTCATTACTTAAATCAAATATATAGTCCAGAATATACTGCTCACCTATACCACGCCCTAATTTATACTCAAAAACTTCTAACTCAAGAACGTCAGAAACAAAGTCAGGCGCTTTCAGTCTTTTTAAAGTTGAAACAAAGAAATCACTTTTTAAATTGGCACCAACCTTTGCTTCAGATGAAGTACGCGTAACTATTTTTAAGCGAACTTTATTTTCATCCATTCGAAAGATATTGATATTAAAATTTCCACTTGTAATTAAATTAGCATACCCCTTGGCCGCGATAATTTCACCAAAGCCGTAGCCAGCACTAACTCCAATATTTAGGCTCATTGTGGCAGGAATACTAACAAAGTCACCTACTTTAAGTCTTTTTAATGTGCTCTGTGCATTGTATGGGATTTTATTTATCGAATAAGGAAGTGCTAGGATCGCCTTCTTTTGACTTTCAAAGTGACGTATAAAAGTAATGCGATCACTTTTTGAAAGTGTTAGGTTAATTGGTGTCACAGCATCAATAATCGAGCCGGGGTTTACTGAGCGACTAAGTGTCCACTCATCTACTCTTGCAAACTTGCCCTTTAAATAAGATGGCGTCATCTCATAGCCATACTTGAGCCCAACATCAAGTCCCTTTACCTTATCAAAATCCAAAAGCTTAATTGAAGTTGATAGGTTAAGATTGGCAATTTCACGAATGATAATATCTTTAAGCTTACTTTCTTTTAGAAAGTCATCATCTTTAGTAAGATTTTGGGCCGATATTGTAATCGTGTTAAATATAAGAAAAATACTGATAAGTATTTTTGAAAGTCGTGAAAAATTCATCACTTGAGGCTATATACTTTTTAACTAATCGGCAATTATAAATTAATGAAGAATTTGTTGATTTGAATCAGCTTCAATTTTTAAGATATCTTTTAGTTTACGAGCAAAAAGTAAATTTGAGTTCTGTTTTTTCAAAATCGCATATGTAGGTACGCAGATATCAACTTCAGGTCCAATGCATTCAAGATTTTCAAATATTCCTGCACGGCCAATGGAAGCAAGGATGATATCTCCTCTTTCGCAAAGTGTCGCAAGATAGTCTAAGTGCTCACTATAGAAAGTATCTTTTAGGTAAACACGTTGCTCTTTTAATACTTGCTTAACGTTTACGATTAATTTCTCATCTGAAGACAAGAAACCTACTGGAATTTTCTTAACCATTTGCTCCAAGGGCATATCTTTATACTTCGTTCTAACCGTTTCATTGACGTAGAATTTCAGATGATTTTGAGCAACAAGGTAATTCTCATACATTTCATTACCTAGCTTATTATCACTAATGGCAATATCAACAGTATCGTTTTCCAGAAAGTACATTGTTTGCGAGAAGTTCTTTGAGCGCTTTGTCTTTGTATGACCGAAGTCTTGATACATACAGAAGTAATCAGCAATGAATGAAGCAATACCAGGAGACTCTAAATGAGACTCAACACAGAACGTTACATCATACCCTCCATCATCTTGAAAGGTTAAGTTGTCAACGAGACGCATTCCATTTGAAAAAACATTCTTCGAATATGAAAAGACCTCTTCACCCTTCTTAGTTAGTACAATTTCGCGCACCTTACGCTCAAAGAGTTGCACGCCATAATTCACTTCAAGCTTCTTAATCTGCTCACTTACAGTCGACGGTGCAAGGCCCATTCGGGCGGCCGCTTTCTTAACAGACTTATGCTTTGCAGCTTCATAAAAACAATAGAGATGATTCCAATTCATGCTGATACAATAATTCGGAATTTCCGAATTTACAAATAATTGACTTAATATAGCTAAATAAAATCGATACTATCTTTTAAGTTTTAAAAGAGGAAAACCAATGACTACGCAAAACACGACGTTTACAGCTATCAAACAACAGAATGAAAATCGTATAAACCTTCGCAATGTCGATAACTTACGATTGATCAGTGCCTCTAAAATCGAAAAGAGTTCATTCGATAACTCGATGCTAGATAAAATTAGCATTAGAAACTCAGACTTAAATGAAAGTGACCTTAGAAAGTGTAATATGAAGTACGCAAAGCATAATTTTTCAAATTATGAAGGAACAGACTTTACTTGGTCTAACCTTGCGGCCAATCGCTTTCACCGAATCAATTTAAAAGAAGCTAACCTTGAGTGTACAAATCTTGAAAATAGTACGTTTATCGAGTGTGAGCTTGATTCGACAAGCTTTCGCTGGGCAAACCTAAAGGGTGTGACTTTTAAAAATTGTAACCTAGCAGGTTGTGATTTTTCGAATGTCGATCTTTTAAGCACGATCTTTGTTGGTTGTTCTTTAAAGGGCGCAAAATTTAATATCAATACGAAGATGCCATTCTTGAAAGAGAATGCAACTTCAAAACTTGGAATGGACTTTATCGGTCTTCAATAACTGATAAAGACACTCCAAGACAAACGCTCCGGAGCACGAATTAATTCACTCTTAAACTCATTAAGAGCTTAGACATTATTTCGCCGGAGCGTCTACATAACTTCACGTATTTCTTATAATCTTCACTTAAAAATCTTCGCTTTTCCTAACAAAACTTAATATAGTGATAGCACTTAATCTTCAAAGGAAAATGATCATATGAAACGCGTTCATTCATTAGCAGAAAGAGTATCTAAGTATATCGTTGATAATACAAAAACATGTCTTTTTGTTTCTTTTCTTGTCTTAGTGGCCCTAAGTTCAGGTATCCCAAAAATTCATGCCAATTACTCAGTAAAGGGTTGGTTGATGGATCATGACAAACGTCTAACTGACTTAAAGGCCCATGAAGGTATTTTTGGAAGTTCAGATACCATTGATATCATGGTTTACAATGAAAAGGGTCTCTTTGATGAAACCACTATTAAGGCAATTCAAGATATTACGAATGACCTTTGGCAAATTAAGCATATTGTAAGAGTTGAAAGTTTAACAAATTACAACTCAATTGAATCGGAAGAAGATGATATCTTCATTACCCCTTTCTTAGATGAAGAAGTTGAATTAACGCCAGAGAACTTAGTTTTAAAAAGAGATCGCGCCGTCAATGATCGCCAGCTAGTAAATTCGACAATTTCTAAATCAGGACGTTTTACTTATATTCGTGCATTCCTTGATACATTTGATGGAACGCCTCCGTATGATCAGGTCGTTGTCGACACGGAAGCACTTCTTGAGAAGTATCACAATAAAGTTCCGGATGTTAAATTCTACCTTGGAGGTATTTCATTTATTAATGAGTCACTCCAGCGAGCATCAGACCGTGATATGATGGTTGTGTTTCCAATTGTTGTTGGAATCCTATCTCTTATCCTCTTTCTTTTCTTTAGAAATTTTTTGGGAATCATTCTTCCTTTCTCACTTGTTGGACTTTCAATTATTTCAGCATTTGGAGTAGAGGGGCACTTAGGAATTGAGCTCTCAAGTATTATTGCCGCTCTACCTGCAATTCTCATTGCGATTGGACTTGCGGACTCTATTCATATTCTTATTACGTATAGGCACTTTTATATTTTTGATCGCATGAATGAGCATGATGCAGCAATAGCTGCTCTTAAGAAGAATTTCATACCAACTCTTCTTACGACACTAACAACGGCCATTGGATTCTTCTCACTTACTTCAACTGAAATTAAGCCAATTTATAATCTGGGAATTCTTTCAGGAATTGGGACTTGTATTGCTTGGTTCTATACTTACTTCTTCCTAGGGCCGCTACTAACAAAGGTTCACTTTAAAGTAGAAAGATACGATGATAGTAAATTTACTGCATTTGATGGAATCTTTAATTTCGCTGAAAAATATAAGCTTGCCATTAATATCATCACACCTATTGTGACAATTGCTTCAATTTATTTTGGAATGCAAAATTATATCAATGCCGATCCAATTGAGTACTTTGATGACCATACTCCAGTGAAAAAGGCTTTTGATATGGTTCGTAAGGAGTTTGGCGGTTCAAGAATGATTGAGCTAGTTTTTGATTCTGAAAAGCCTGAGGGAGTAAAAGATCCAGAGTTCATGAAAAAAGCTGATGAACTAACTCAGTGGATGCTTAAGGACGAAAAAATTATTCGTGTCAGTTCAGTCTTAGATATTGTAAAGCAAATGAATAAAACTCTTCATAGTGATAATGAAGATTTCTATGCTGTCCCTGATACAAGAAGGGCCATTGCCGACCAACTCTTCCTCTATACACTAGGGCTTCCGCAAGGACTTGATTTAAAGAACCAACTATCACTTGATAATCGAAGATTTAGAGTTCTTGTTATGTGGGATATCAATGACTCAACAGCGGCGATTGCAAAAACAGATGAGATCTTAAAGAAAGCAAAAGAGATTGGAATTCATATCTATGAAGCAGGACAATCTCCAATTTATAATCGAGTTAATGATCTTGTTGTAAATACACTTCTGACTTCCATGAGTATTTCTCTTCCGATTATTTTCTTAATTATCCTCTTTGTTTTCAAGGATCTTAAATTAGCTCTTCTCTCTCTTATTCCAAATGTCTTCCCACTTTCAGTGGCGGCCGGAATAATGTACTTAGTTGGAGATGATTTAAATATTGGAAACGTTATCGTCTTTGCAGTCTGTTTAGGGATTGCTGTCGATGATACCATTCACTTTATTTCCAATTACAAGCTCAAGGTTCTACAAGGCATGAATGGGCACGATGCTCTTGCATCAACAATGCACCAAACAGGAAAGGCCTTGGCCCTAACAACAGCGATGCTAACAGTGGCCTTTGGACTCTTCTATCTTGGAGACTTTGTGCCAAATCAAAAGTTTGGTGTTTACTGTTCAATTATTCTATCACTGGCGCTTTTAGCGGACTTAGTTGTGCTCCCGGCCGCATTATTGAGTATGAAGAGCTCAAAAGTCGAGTCTAAAGCATAGAAATTACATACTAACTCATCATATGTCTTAACTTAAAGGCCCTAAACTGCTATAAGCTAAGACATATTTTGAGGTATTTTAAATGACACAAGTAACAGACCAGAAGACCGGTAGCTACGAGGCCCAACGCCAGAAAATTCAAGAAAAGAAGGCCCGACTAAATAAAGGAAAGGAGCTTGAAGCTCGTAACCTTGAGAGAAAACCTGAGTGGCTAAGAGTCGGAATCCCTACCGGAGATAACTTCAAAGAAGTAAAAAAAGAACTTCGCGAAAAGAAGCTCTTCACTGTTTGCGAAGAAGCAAGTTGTCCTAATATTTCAGAATGCTGGTCGGCAAAGACTGCGACGATGATGATCCTTGGAGGAACATGTACTCGTGCTTGTAAATTCTGCCACGTTGATACAGGAAATCCAAAAGGTGTTGTTGATTTTAATGAAATAGAAAATGCGGCCAATATGGTTGAGACAATGTCACTAAAGTATCTTGTTGTCACAAGTGTTGATCGTGACGATCTGCCTGACTTTGGAGCAAGCCACTTTGGAAACGTCGTTAAAAGAATCAATAAAGACTACCCTGATACTCTTGTTGAAGTTTTAATTCCTGACTTTAACGGTGTTGAAGAACATATGCACACTCTTGCAAAGAGTAACCCATTTGTTATTGCACAAAATATTGAAACTGTTAAAAGACTAACTCATGACGTGCGCGACCGTCGTGCAGGTTATGAACAAACTCTAGCTTGTCTAAAATTCTATAAAGAAAATTACCCACATATCTCAACTAAGTCTTCTATTATGGTAGGACTTGGTGAAACTCACGAAGAAATTCTGCAGACAATGCAAGACCTTCGTGATGTTGGTTGTGATATTGTGACTCTTGGGCAATATATGCGTCCAACGATGAGACATTTAAAAGTTGAAAGATACTACAAACCTCAAGAATTTGAATTCTATAAGCAAGCTGCCTATGACATGGGATTTGAATTTGTCGCTTCAGGGCCTCTTGTTCGTTCAAGCTATAAGGCCGGTGACTACCTTGACCACTTAAGAGCGAAAGGTCATGACGTTTAAAGAATTAATCACTGATTTAAATATTTCTAATTATCAGCTGGAATCAGATGATAAGCTTCATATCTTTCACAAAGATAATTGGGACTATGAAGAGGCACTTGCCTTCCAAGAGAAGTCCAATGAATATATCTACAATAATTCTAGTGAGATGATCTATATTATCACTTCTCACCCAGAAGTTTTCACAATGGGCCGAGGACTTCAACGCAATCAAATTGAAGAACATGGTTTAGTTGACTTTGATCAGGCCATTGTTGATAAGATCGATGTTCCAGTTGTAAATATTAAAAGAGGTGGTGGCTTAACTTTTCACCATCCAGGACAATTAATTGTTTACCCTATCATTCACATAGCTGAACAAAAATTAAAAACGATTGAGCTCATTAATAATCTCTTTAAAATGACTGTCAATTCAATTGGTGCAAATGATGAGACAATTGAAAGTCTTGATTTTGATCGACCTCTCTTAGGTCTTTGGCATGGAGAAAAGAAACTTGCTTCAATGGGTGTCCAACTTAAGCGCTTTGTTTCAATGCATGGAATGGCCTTAAATGTTTATCCATCAGAGAAAATGAACTCGGCCCTAAGACTGACCTTCCCTTGTGGACTTCCAGGGGATATCTACAATACACTCTGTAGTATTTCGACAAGTAAGATTGAGAGTCAGGATGAGTACAGGCTCAAATTAATCGATCAATTAATTAAAGAAATAAAAAAAGCCGCTTTATAAGCGGCTTTTCTTTTCTATCTACTTCTTTCGATAAGATTTAATTTTTTCTTTAAACTTCTTTCGTGCTTCTTTCATTTCTTCATGAAACTCTTTCTTTAGTTTCTTTATTTCACCGCGCTGATCTTCATGTCTTGCAGTTTTCATCTCTTTTCTAAATTCTCGACTCTTATCTTTTATTTGCTTTCTAATTTCTTTATTCTTATCTTTTTGTCCAAATTTAAGACCTTTCTTTAATTTATTTATTTCTTCCAGGTGAGCGAAAACTTTCTTTTCATTTTCTTTTAAAAATTTCTCTCTAAGCTTAAATACTTTCTTTTCAAGTTCAATCTTCTTCCTATGTTGTTCTTCTTGGAACTTAGCAAACTCAGCTTCCAACTTCTTAAGGTCTTCTTTTGAAAGTTTAGAAATATCTTCATCTAACTCTTTCATCTGCTCATGGCGTGCTCCTCTTTCTTTTCCGCCACGTTTTTTACGACTACCGTCTCCTCGATCGGCCATAACTGAAAATGCTAGTAAAAAAGTCATTAGAAATATTGTTAATCTTTTCATCATTTTCTCCTATTTAGACAGTTACCTGTTATACTGGCTAATAGATAAAAGGTTTCACTCTTGTGCTAAGTATCTAATATTATAGCATCAATTTTAGATAGCGAAACCTTTCTAACCTCTAATCGTATAAATGGTATGCGTGTAATGAGTAACTCGATTTGGAAAAATTCACGTCAAAAAGAACCATCTGAGCTTATGTCTTTGGTGGCAAAGAATGATGACCATAAGGCCTTTGAAGAGCTCTATCGTGTTCTCCATATAAAGCTCTATCAATTTGTTTACTTCATTGTTCTTGATGAACAAAAGGCGCAGGACCTTGTTCATGATGCTTTCTTATCTTTATACGATAAGAGAAAGAGTTACCGCCAAGAATATAAAGTGACGACTTGGCTTTGGACCATTGCTCGAAATAAGAGTTACGATTACTTAAAGAAGTCCAAAGAAGCATGTTTAAAGGATGAGATCTTATTTAATATTGAAGATGAGACGAATTCGGCACTTGAGCAGCTTATTGATTCGGCCACTTCAAAGAATGTTTCAGAAGCTTTAATCGCCTTACCTGAATCACAACGAGAAGCAATTCTCATGTGGATGGATGATTATACTGGTGAAGAAATTGCTGATGTCTTAGGCAAGTCGAAGCAGGCATCAAAGAATTTAATAAATCGTGCAAAAGTTAAACTAAAAGAATTACTTGAGAAAGAGCTGGAGTCTTTATGAAGGATTCAATTAACGAGAAGTTAAAGGATACATTAAATAGTAAAATTGATATCCCTTACCCAAGAACAATGGCAAAGGATTTCAACACGGCCTTTAAGGCTCACCGTGAGAAGAAGATAAGAAAACAAAGATTCTTCTTTAGCCTCTCAGGCGCCCTTGTTACTTTGATCGTCTTTATTGCATTTAACTCATTAACAACGGTTAAGACTCAAGGTGATGTTAAAGATTATTTGGCCTTTATGGAGAAAAACTTTACTAGCGAAGACCATGTTCTCGATAGTATTGATGAACTAAATACGATCTCATATACTTATATAGATTTCGAAGAAAATGAGTATTAAGAAGGAAGGCAAAAAGTGAGTCAAGATGCGCAAGAACATTTGAATGTCCTAGGAACTCCCCTACAGATGTGTGGCTGTACTCCCATGACAGGATTCTGGCGTGATGGCTTTTGCCGAACTGATATTAATGACCGCGGTATGCATACTGTTTGCTGTATCGTGACTGAAGAATTTCTTGAGTTTTCAAGGGCCGACGGCAATGATCTGTCTACTCCAATGCCTCAGTTTCAATTTGCAGGACTTAACCCCGGAGATAAGTGGTGCCTCTGTGCTGGCCGTTGGCTTACGGCCTACAAAGCAGGCAAGGCCTGCCCTATTATTCTTGAAGCATGCCATGAAGAAACCCTGGCCGTTATCCCAATGAAGGCCCTCGAAGAAATGGCCTACAATAAGGTATAGTCCATATTTTCATGACCTATATCATCCTTTTCTTAAGCTAGAGATAATTTTGTTTAAATTTTGATTAATTCCGCTGTAACTAGTTCATATTCTATTTACTTGGGCATATTTTTTCATTAAATTGTGAGCAAATTTTAATAGTTTATTCATACTTTATTCTCAATAAAGGAAAAAGGATAGAAATGAAAAAGAGCCTACTACTAACTCTCGTCTTACTTCTGATGCAAAACTCGTATGCCGGTAAATCGAATAATTCGAATAACGGAAATGGTAGCGGTAATGGATCACAAGTTTCAAACAATAGTAATTCAAATAATAATGGTAACCAAGGCAATGGGAACAACGGAAACGGCGTAGGCGGTTCTGCTGGTAACCAAGGTAGTGGAAGTAGCGGTGACAATGGTAACGGTGGCGGGAGCCATTCAGGTGACCAAGGTAGCACTGGTTCAAATGGTAACTCTGGGTCAAACGGTAACTCAGGATCCAACGGGAGTTCTGGAGACAATGGAAACTCTGGTTCAAACGGTAACTCAGGTGATAACGGAAACCATGGCAATGGGAACAACGGAAACGGCGTAGGCGGTTCTGCTGGAAACCAAGGCAGTGGAAATAGCGGTGACAATGGTAACGGTGGCGGAAGTCATTCAGGTGACCAAGGTAGCACTGGTTCAAATGGTAACTCAGGATCAAACGGAAATTCTGGATCTAATGGAAATTCTGGATCAAATGGAAACTCTGGTGATAACGGAAACCATGGCAATGGGAACAACGGAAACGGCGTAGGCGGCTCTGATGGAAACCAAGGCAATGGAAATAGTGGAGACAATGGTAACGGTGGCGGAAGTCATTCAGGTGACCAAGGAAACTCTGGTGATAACGGAAATGGTAACGGTGGTGACAACGGCAATAATGGCGATAATGGAAACCACGGTGATGGAAACGGGAACGGGAACGGGAACGGGAACGGGAACGGGAACGGGAACGGAAACGGAAACGGAAACGGTGGTGACAACGGCAATAATGGCGACAATGGAAACCACGGTGACGGAAATAATGGAAACGGGAACGGTGGCTCTGACGGCAATCAAGGCAATGGCGGAGACAACGGTAACGGTGGTGGCGACCATAATGGTGGCGACAATGGTGGCGACAATGGTGGCGATAACGGTGGCGATGACAATGGCGACAACGGTGGCGATGACAATGGCGACAACGGTGGCGATGACAATGGAGATAATGGAGAAGATAACAGTGGCGACCAACCATCAACGACAACTCCAGACAATGGCCCAAGCAAGAGAGATGAGCTTGTCTTAAAATTTGCAGGAATCAAGCCAATTGTTTTTGGAAATATTTGGTCAACTTCAAGTATTGAAGCTGTTGGTGAAGGATTCCTAGAGCCAACAAAGCTTGAGTATACAGATGAAGCAGGTGGATACCTTGTAACTGCAATGAGAAAATACGATATTGGTCTTGGAATGGCCGGTACTTGGAACTTCCCTAATGCAGGAGAGCACTACCCTAAACTAGCTAATACTTCTCTGGCCCTTGGTGTGACTATTCTTCACAACTCACAAGTTATCTATAAGATGTCAGCACCAACTCTAGCTGAAGCACAAGAATTAAGACTTAAAGGAAAGCTTCCATTTAAAGCAAGTGACCTTGATAGCTGGAATATTGGTAATAGCGTAAACTACACAACTGAAGGTGGCGTGGCCCTTTCATTCTCTGCAATTTACAACGCTGTACCAGCAACGATTGCAGGAATCTTTAAAGGTTCTTACGAATACTATATTGAGAAGTTAGAAGATAAGAAAGTATATGTTGAGATTACAAGAACTGATCTTGAGTCAGCAATGCTTTCAACTGGTATCTACTATGCTAATGCGTCTCTAGCGAAAGTGAAGAAAGAAGGGAAAAACCTTTCTTATATCTTCGATCTTTCTGATGAGTACACAGCAAAAGTATACGAAGACGTACTTAAAGGTAACTTCTTAAAAGCTCAGGAAATGGGTGAATCATATGCTGATCTTAGAGTAACGAAAGTTCATACAACGAACTTCAAGCTAAAAGGTAGAGAATTTAATATTGGATTTAAGACTCCATTTGTTCAACTTCTGTCTTGGAATCATTCTAAGAGTCTATACTCAGGATTCTCTGATACTGAAACTCATGCAAATGGTGTTCAAACTCACAGAGACTACGGAGTCTATACAAGTGTAACAAGATCAAACTTTGCTGACCTTGCAAGAACTTCACTTAAGTCTTTCTACACTTCAGTTGCAAAAGCAAATGTTGAAAATGTCGATCTAGAAAATAACGGTGCAAGCTTCGTATGGTTCTATGAAACAAATAATGGAACATACAAGAAACTTAGAAGAGCACTTAAGAGAGTTGTTGAATTCACTTCCCTAACGAATTTCCTTGATGTTGAAATCGGAAAGAAGAAAGGAAAACTGAATTATACAAAACTTGAAGTTAGTGTGAACTACTCTAAGGACTTTGCAAACTACCTGATGAATGCAGACTTAAGCTACGATACACATAAGTATGCTCTAATCAACGCAATCAACAAAGATTGTACTGAGAGAAATTCTTTTAATGATCGTCGTCTAGAATGTATTGATCGCGAGACAAGTGTTGCTAGATCAACTCTTTCTCGAGTGAAGAAATATGCAAAGAAAATGAAAGCAAACTTCAACAAAGATGATAAAGAATTCGTTAAGCAATATGCGAAACTCGGAAAATCAGTATTCTCAAGCAAGCATATCTTTAAGAAGCTTTATGAAACAGGAAAGAACTGTGGACTTAAGCTTAAGCTTACAATGGCCGGTGAAAAATTCACTAAGCTTGAAAGAGAGCTTGAATTTCCTTCAACTCAAGAATGTAAATAACAAACTAAGGTCAGCGTAATGCTGGCCTTTTTTATTGCTTTACCTTATCTCTTCCTCTTTTTATAATTTAAGATATGCGGCCGTAGTTCAGTTGGATAGAACGTCAGACTTCGGATCTGAATGTCGGGGGTTCGAGTCCTCCCGGCCGCGCCACCTCAGTCCTCTATTTCAAGCATAGATTAATTACATTACATAGTATCCTCATTGAATGAGGAGGACGAGAAGCGAGGGAGCGCGCGATAGCGAAGAGTGAGCAGGATGCGAACGGAAGCGAGCGAGTCGGGCCGAACAAGGAGGCATGGATGCCGACGTAGAGAGGCCGAGTCCTCCCGGCCGCGCCACCTCAGTCCCGCCAGGGACTAAGCGCAAGAAGAATAAATTAAGAAATATGGAGTTTGGTAACTACTTTTCACCACACTGAGTTGGCTTATTTAGATTACCAGTGAAGTCGTTAACAATGTAATTTAGAGCATCGAAAGCGTACCAATTCTTACCTGTTACAATATCCCCTTCTTTCGTGTAGGCCATGCCTAAGTTTGAACCGAGATCTGCACAACCATCTTCATCGAAACTAAGAAATTCGAGACCGAGATCTTCAACATCTTCTTGTCTAACGACTCGATGGATTGGATTAATTGTCCCACCTTTTGTTCCGGGAGATGCTTTTTTATTATATTGATATTTTCTGTCAACGAAGAAACCACGGGCCGCCATGATCCCAGGGGCCCCCTTACCAATTAAGTTACCGTCAGAGCCGTAACCACTACCTCGATCTGTATAATGAGTCAGCCCTAGCCCGTGAGCAAATTCATGGGTACAAGTTGTTGAGTGCCCTAACTTATCACCAGTAGTGTAAAAACCACAATTACCACTTAAGGTATGATTTGAACGATTCCATTCGATATTTGTAGTCTTATCTTCAATACGAATATAATTATTTTCAACTCGCTTATTAATATTTACTGAAGCGTAAACATCTTTCTCATTCTCTATCTGGTAAGAGACTTTAAACTTTACAGGAAATTCTTCTCCATTAATCTTAATCTTGGCATTGGGTGCATTAAACATTGAATATATCTCTTGCGCACAATCTGCCCCGTGCTCGCTGGCCTTTTCACCATAGAAGATTAGGTTTGAGTAAACTTCAAGTGCACCATCTTTTTTACAAACACGGGCCGAAGCAAAGGTAAAATTAGACAAAAGAAATAAAGATATTAGTATTTTCATGCTCCTATAATCGGAATTAAAGACAATAAACTTTACATAATCAAGATAACCAACGAGTCTAAAGTACTGGAATCACGAAAAGGTTGCGTGGACCTTACTCGGTGCGTCTTCATATCAAGGAAAATTGTGTGTAGTGTCTCAAGATGAAAAAGATAATCCTAACAACACTTATTGCACTAAGCGCTTTTGCGCAAACTCCAACAACACAAGAGTTTAACAGCTGGCTTGATAACCTCAAGGCCGAGCTAAATGAAACTCAAGGCTTCTCTTATGCTCTTCTTGATGAAGCATTTGAAGGCGTCACTTTTAACCAAGACGTTATAAAGTATGACCGCAGACAACCTGAATTTGTCATGAGTATGGGACGCTACTTAAGTATCGTTATAAGTAGTACGCGCGTTGAGAAAGGACAAATGTACAAAGATGAACTTGCTGATATCTTTGCGAGTATTCGCGATGACTATAATTTTCAAGCAAGATTTCTTCTTTCATTCTGGGCCCTAGAAACTAACTTTTCTTCCATCACTGGAAAGCTGGATATTATTAGATCCCTTACGACTCTTACATATGATGGAAGACGTTCGGCCTTCTTTAAGAAAGAGTTAATCAATGCCCTTACAATGTTAGACAGAGGTATCTACACTTATCCAAGTGAGCGTATGCAAGGTTCATGGGCAGGAGCAATGGGCTCAACTCAATTCATGCCTTCAACAATGCTAGCTTATGCAATTGATTATGATAAAGATGGCGCTATTAATATGTGGGAAAATCGTCATGACTTTCTTGGCTCATCTGCAAACTTTCTAACAAGCGTTGGTTGGAATGGTGAAGAGAGCTGGGGCCACGAAGTTGAGCTACCAGAGAATTTTGATTTCTTCCACTCAGGACTTAAGTATAAAGAAGATCTACAGTACTGGGTTGATCGAGGCATCACTCTAAAGGGTGGAACACAACTTCCTTATACAGCGGGAAAGACGGCCATCTATCTTCCACAAGGAGCGAAAGGTCCGGCCTTTATTGTCTACCCTAACTTCTTCACAATCTTTAAATGGAATAACTCTGAAAAATACGCACTTGGTATTGGTGTTCTCTCGGATCTTATTAATGACCGTGCTGATTACTTTTCTAAGTTTAACTTAAAAGAAGAATCATTCATGTCATTTGAGATGGCAAAATTAATTCAAGCAAAACTTAATGAACTAGGCTTTGACGCTGGTCCTGTTGATGGTATTCCAGGTAAGCAAACAATGGCAGCAGTTCAGAACTATCAAGTATCTCAAGGTCTTGTTCCAGATGGTTATCTGACAAAAGAACTTGCTGATGAAATCCTAGCAAAATAAATAAAATCTTAAGTTAATACACTAACCTCCTTCCCGATGAGATGACTACTAAAGAAGTAATCATTCAGCGGAAAGGAGATTGTGTATGTTAAAGGTAATGCAAGGCCTACAAAAAGGCATCGTGGGTATTGAAGGCTCTGGAAGAATCACTAAAGAAGACTATATCAATGTACTAGGGCCAATTCTAGATAAGGCCCGAGATAAAGAAGAGCGTGTGGCCATCCTCTTCTACCTAAATGAGACATACGAAGGTTATACACCAGGAGCTGTTTTTGAAGATTCAGCAATGGGCCTAAAATACTTCAATGTTATGAAGAAATGCGCTGTTGTCACAGATAGTGCCCTTATTACAGGAGCAGTAAAACTATTTGCTCCAATTGTTCCTATTGATTTTAAATCATATAAAATTAGTGAACTTGCCGATGCAAAAGCTTGGCTTAATGAAGAACCTGAAAGTGATATCGAATTTCACTATGACAAGAATGATAATATTCTAACGATCATTCCATCTCATGCACTAGGAATAAATGATTTTGAAAAGATGCAAAACCTCCTCTCTCAAGTTTACAAAGAAACGAAAGTAATCTCAGGACTAATTATTAATACAAAGGAATTTCCTGGCTGGGAAGATCTTCGCGGGCTATTGAGGCATTTTGAGTTTTTAAAAGATAATCGTAAACATATTGAAAAAATTGCAATCTGTACTGATAGTGAATTAGTTAGAAATGCTCTTCCAGCAGTGAATAATCATTTAAAAGATGTGGATGCAAAAGTTTTCGAGTACGGCGCGATTGACGAGGCAAGGAACTGGCTTCGAAATATTGAATTGAAAGATTCAATGCGTGCTGTATAAAATCAGGAAGGCCCTCATAGTGAGGGCCATCCTTTTTAGCTTTTATTTATTAAAGTGAATCAATAACTGCATTGAAAGTTATTGAAGGTCGCATTGCCTTGGCAACAAGCTCTAGATTTGGATGATAGTATCCACCCATATCAACTGCAACACCTTGTGCATTATTTAGCTCTTCAACAATCTTAGCTTCATTTTCAACTAGGTTTGAAGCAACTGGAGTGAAGATCTCTTTAAGTTCAGTATCATCATTTTGATCAGCAAGAGCTTTTGCCCAGTATTGAGCTAAGAAGTAATGAGAACCTCTATTATCAAGCTCTCCTACTTTTCTTGATGGAGACTTATCATTTACTAGAAATGCAGTATTTGCTTCATCTAGAGTTTTAGCAAGAACCTTAGCTTTTGCATTTCCTGTTTTGATTGCAAGGTCTTCAAGTGAGACACCAAGTGCTAAGAACTCTCCTAGAGAATCCCATCTTAAGTGGTTTTCACTAGTAAACTGCTGAACGTGCTTAGGGGCTGATCCTCCGGCACCAGTTTCAAATAATCCACCACCAGCAAGAAGAGGTACAATTGAAAGCATCTTTGCAGATGTTCCTAGCTCAAGGATTGGGAAAAGATCTGTTAAGTAGTCACGTAGAACGTTACCTGTTACAGAAATTGTATCTTCACCCTTAATGATTCTCTCCATTGAGTAACGGATCGCTTTAACAGGATCCAAGATTTTAATTTCAAGTCCTGCTGTATCGTGATCTTTTAAGTACTCATTAACTTTCTTAATTAGGTTAGCATCGTGGCCACGATTTTCATCTAGCCAAAAAACTGCTGGAGTATTTGTAAGTTTTGCGCGAGTTACACCAAGCTTAACCCAGTCACGTACTGCAACGTCTTTAGTTTGACACATTCTCCAAATATCACCTTCTTCAACTGTGTGAGTAAATACTGTGTTACCTTCTGAATCAGTAACCTCTACAACACCGGCCGCTGGAATTTTAAAAGTTTTATCGTGTGAACCGTATTCTTCAGCTTTCTTTGCCATAAGGCCAACGTTTGGAACTGTTCCCATTGTCTTAGGATCGAATGCACCGTTTTCCTTACAGAAAGAAATAACTTCTTGATACATTTGAGCGTAGCTTCTATCTGGAATACAGAATTTTGTATCTTCTTGCTTATTATCTTTATTCCACATTTGACCTGAAGTTCTAATTGCCGCTGGCATTGAAGCATCAATAATAACATCTGAAGGAACGTGAAGGTTTGTGATTCCTTTGTCAGAATCAACCATTGCTAAACGTGGACCACTTTCAATTGCAGCATCAAGTGCGCCTTCGATTTCAGCTTTCTTCTCAGCAGGTAGTCCCGCAAGTTTTGCGTAAACAGAACCAAGTCCATTTGCCGAGTTAACACCAAGTTCCTTAAATTCAGCTGCATATTTTTCAAATACGTCTTTGAAGTAAACTTCTACACAGTGACCAAACATGATTGGATCACTTACTTTCATCATCGTTGCTTTTAAGTGAACAGAAAAAAGAATGTCTTTTTCTTTTGCGTCTTGAATATTCTTTGCAAAGAAGTCTCTAAGAGCGCTTGCACTCATTACGCTAGCATCGATGATTTCATCTTTTAGAAGAGATACTTTTTCTTTAAGAACAACTTCTGATCCGTCATTTTGCTTAAGAGTGATTTTTACATCTGTTGCGTTTGACATGATGGCAGACTTTTCTGAACCGTAGAAATCATTTGCTTCCATGTGTGAAACGTGTGACTTAGAATCTTTTGACCAAGCTCCCATTCGATGTGGGTTTGCTTTAGCATATTCTTTAACTGGACCTGCAACACGACGATCAGAGTTACCTTCACGAAGAACAGGGTTTACTGCCGATCCTAAAACCTTAGCATAACGAGCTTGGATATCTTTTTCTTCATCAGTTGATGGAGTATCAGGATAATTTGGAACTTTGAAACCGTGGTCTTGAAGTTCTTTAATCGCAGCAGAAAGCTGAGGGATTGAAGCTGAAATATTTGGAAGCTTAATAATATTAGCTTCTGCTTTCTTTGCTAACTCACCTAGGAAAGCGAGGTCGTCTGATTGCTTTTGATCGTCAGATAGAAACTCAGGAAAGTGAGCTAAAATTCTTCCCGCAAGAGAGATATCACGAGTTGTAACATCGATCCCAGCATGTTTTGTAAAAGCTTTTACGATTGGAAGAAGAGACTGAGTAGCAAGCGCTGGTGCTTCGTCAGTAATTGTGTAGATAATGTTTGAGTTATTCGACATTTTACATCCCGTGTTAAAATTTATGAATGATAATAAAACGCCCTATTCTATAATAAAACCGGCTACTTCGTCCACGGCCTGCGCGTCACCAATAAAGTTAAGTTAATATTGTTTGACAACTCAAACTCTATTTTCAATAATCAACCATTCAAATTCACACACAACCAAAAACGGGGGAAAATATGAAGTTTTTAGTTCTTCTTGCTCTTGCGCTACCAGCATTTGCAGGGCTTACAATCGATAAGAATAAGGACATCCAAGAAATCAAGAAAATGACAGGATGTTACGCTGTTAAATTTCAATCAGCAGAGACTTTCGCTTATAGCAATGATTACGATTTCTATGATCGCTATGCTTCAGGTGCACTTGAGTGGATCTTTGTTGATTCAGAAAATGAAAATATGGTTAATATACAACATATTCTAGTGACTCCACATGCAATCGTTAAGCATTGGAGACAACAGTGGGATTGGGAAGCTCAAACTGCTCTTGATTACAGAGGTTTCAATAATTGGAATAACTCTGTTGTAAAAAGCCCACAAGGTAATTGGGTACAAAGAGTTTATCAAGTTGATGACTCTCCAAGATACGAGTGTTCGGCGCCATGGATTCACACAGATAAGAATTCTTACTGGGAATGTACGGCAAATGCTCCTCTGCCTAGACGTGAGTTCTCAATTCGATCTGACTACAATGTACTTAGAAGAACAAATCGCCATGAGCAAACTTCATACGGTCACGTTCACGACCAAAATAATATCAAAGTTAATATGCTTGAGAATGGAATGGAGCTTAAGCTTGCCATGGAGAAGAGTTACAACACTTATGAAAAAGTTGCTGATAGCCGTTGTCAACCAGCAATCGATTGGTGGAAAGGACATAAGTACTTCTGGCGTGACGTTGTGAAGGTTTGGGATAAAGAACTTTACTCGCAAGCTTCTGTAAAAATCGACTTTAAGAAAACTGGTGCTCCTCTATGGTCTCGCCTATTTGAGCTTGATGACGAAATGAGCACAAGACCAGCTTATGATTCAAAAGAATCAACTCAAAAAATTAAAACGATAATCGAAAACCACATTATCAGATAATCAAAGAGAGGGCCTTAGGGCCCTTCTTTTTGGCACCTCTATTGCTTTAAATATAAGTACTTACTCGAACTAAGGTATTTACTTATGAAAAAGGCGCTATTTACTGCACTTCTATGTACATTTTCTCTACAAGCGTCGGTTTTCTATGCGGCCGATGGAACTCAATATAATTTAGATAATTGTAGAAAAGAATGTCTTGAGAAACTGGCGTTAGAAGGGCCTGATCAAGTTAACAATATTCTACAAGGTACTGCTTACCAAGAGTATCTTTCGAGACAAGTTTTAAACAAGTATCTAGAGAATAAAGATCTAGAAAGTTTTGACTCACTTTATAAAACTTCGTCGACAGATGACGAATGGATTATGAGAAATCGACATAGCGTTGAATTTGAAATGGCCATTGAAGACTCTGATGACGCCAAAATCGATACGGCCATTGCCTTTATTCGAAATAACCAAAATAAAACCCATGACAACTACTCCATTGCTCAAAGTCTTGGAAAAATTATTAATGAACAAGTGACATCTGAACTTGGCCTATCAGAAGATCATAAGGCCATTTTAAATACACTCGATATGGAAAAGAAGATTGATCTTGGATCAATTATTCAAGACGTTGCCTACTATAATGATATGGACTTCAAAGGTCTCTATGAAGTCCTCCCCTTTGCCCGACGACAAAAGGCCGTGTGTGAACATGTCGATGAGAGAGTCATGGAATTTGATGAGTTCTTTGGTGATGATTGTTACGAGTATGAGCAATGCCAATCCATGACAAATGATAAGATTACAGAGATGAAAGAATCCTTCAAAGATTACTTAAATTACTCATGTGATGGTAATTTACTTATCGATAATATTGAATCTATTAGAGAAAATGCAAATGAAGCGATGTCTTATATGTTTGAAGATGGATTTATGCAGTACCAACTTAAAGCAGCTCAGGATGAATGTTATGATTGTAGTGTTCAAAAATTTGGAGACTATATTTCAATATCTAAACTAGTGAAAAGTGCAAATCGTATAATTAAGATCACATCATCTTGGAGTGAGAATTGTGATGAAAATCAAGACTCAGCAGTTTTCTATAATCTTGAAAGACGAGCTCTTAATGTTTCAAAAAATCATGAGAATATTAATTATATTCACTTAGAGACAAGAAATGATCGTTGTAAAATTAAATTTGAAGCCAAAGATTATCGAGGGTAGCAAAAGAAGCCTTTAGATCTCATATTTAAGGCCCAAGCTTTATCACCGAATGAGCTTGATCCTTCACATGAGTACACCTCATTAAAAGTTGTTTGTTTCATTGGTGGCCTAAAAACTGTTTCTTCTATTTTATCGACGTATGTAACAACTTCGTCTCCTAGGTCTTTATAGGCTTTGAAAACTTCATCTTCATCAACCCAGCCGTCTGCATTGTAGAAATTAAAATCTTCTCCCCAACTATTGTGTACTTTATACTGATGACGACACAGCTTAGGTCCTCGCGCACGCTTTGGACAAATTCGGCGATATCCACTTAGAAGGTAAGCATGACCTCCGCACACACGGTTACGAGACTCTTGTGGGCATTCATTAATATTTTTAATACTCGAGTCTTCACAACTTCTTGTCCAGGTACAAGATGTAATAGCAATCGATTGATCTTTATTAACTAATTCAATTAACTTTTTTCGAAGTCCCATTTTTGTAGGAATATGTTCTTCTTTCATTTCAAACTTGGGCATTTCGATTAAGTCTTTCTTACACTTTTCAGGAACTAGTACTTCATCTAGAAAGTCTGAAAAGGCATTAATCGTTGCAATCTTACTAACGGCCTTTTCTAAGTTTTCAAGAATTTCATTATTAAAAGCAAAGTATGATTTGAAAGCTTTAGTTGTGCAATCTTCACAATCGGCTTTATTTTTAGGCTTCTTTGCATCTTCATATATTTTCTTAATCGCATTTAATTGAGGATAATCCTGTATACTGAAATCATTTGATGCATTGTTGTAGTTTTCGATTTGTTGATATGGAGCACATTGCTCACGAGCAAACTTAACTCTCTTATTTGGATCAGGATTAATAGACTGATAGACTTGTCTTAAATTACCACCATTAAGGCCATGAAACTCAGAGTCCTTCCCCTGGGTTTTCCCTAGAACATCTAGAACTGAAATCTGATCATCTTCATTACACATTCCACTCTTTTGACAAGCTTGATCCATAAGAGAAGTGGCCGCAAAGAGATAGCATGTACCAAATCCATCTTGATCGCGAATTGCAGGATTAGTTGCAACTTGTCTTGTTTCAGCAATCCTTTCACTTAATCGTGGACTGTTGGCCTGATAGGCCTTGTGGTGATAAGCACGCCAAGAATCATCGTCAAGTCCTCGGTCAAGAACTTGAGCTGAAGTTGTACTAATGAAAAGGGTGAATATAAAAGGCAGCCCTCTATTCACTTAGAAGACTCCTTGCACTTTTCATACTTCCGTCGGCAAATCGACAGAACCCAATTTGATTACCATTTTGTCTTTTTAGTATTTTATACTCTGAATTTGCGATTGATTTACAAGCTTCAGATCCAGGATGTCCACTAAGGCCTCCAGATGGCTCATGCTTACCTTTCATCTTTTGACAGTCTTCAGACTCAAAGCATTTCTTATTCATAAAAGCGGCATCTTTTACATAGATTTCGATATCTTTGAATTTACCTTTTTCATAGATTTGCATTTTTAGAGTTTGTGCCGCAAATATAGAAGAAGTCAGAAGAGAGAGAATAAATAAGCGCATTATTTTACTTCCCCTTTAAAAAACACAGTGATCATTTCAAGTATACCTGTCATCCAACTTGGTTTTACTGATGATGGATCACGACTTCCTTCCTCATTAGTAATAATAACTTCTGAGACTTCTTGAAGAGTACTATCCATATCACTTCCATGTTCAATAGGAATGACAGGATCTACTTCTTCAACAGTTTGGCCACCTTTACTATCTGAATCAATTTCGTTTCCATCAGTATCAACTTCCGTAACGGTTGGTTTATCATCTAGATCAAGATAATGATGTTGGTAGAGATAGATTGGTGTCGAGGCCGGTATAAATTGAATGAGTTGCCCAATAATACTTCGACGATGTGTGATACTAATATCACCTCGAGCAATGGCCTTTTCTTCGGCCTCTAACATTCTGGTATAGAATTTAGCATCATTGGCCTTGGCATACTCTTTTAACATTTTCCATTTTTTTACAGGTAGAGCGTCAACCATTCGAGCAAAAGTCACAAGAATCTCATCTTTTGGAACTGTTGTATTTACCGTTTTTAGATGGGCAAAACTCTTGTCCATATCGTTTTTGAAACTCTTTACGACATTATTAATTTTTGGAAAGTGGATATTACGTGCTTGAGCATTATAAAATGCTTGAAAGAAGCGCACAGCTCGATACTTCCCTAGTCTTTTTGATTTATAAACAAGGCCCATTATCACATCAACAATTTCAGGTTGAAGCATCAGAGAAATAAGCCAGTTAATTACTTCTTGATTTCTTTCTTTCTTAAGCCTTGTAATATGAATCATTGGGTTCTCGTGAACAATACTTGTCAATTCATCAAGATCGGGACGACTTTCACCCTTTAAAAATAACGGAAAGCTCTTACGATTTGATTCACTTGCAACTCCAAGGTTACTAACAGTCTTTGCAAGCTCTTTCTCACATTCTGCATTACAAAGATTACTTCCCTTAAGATCTCTTAAGTGCTCTCTTACTAAGCGGTATTCATAATAGTTATTACCAAGATGAATCATATTCTTATTAATCTCATCATCGAGATTTGATTTAAGTAGTTCAATGCTGGGAGTATTCTTAAACTTAGAAATGATAAAATCATGGAATTCTTGAGAGTAACCTTTTTGGGCACAAAATTGACTAAGGCCAGCTTCTGTTGCTTCTCCTACTTTTAAGAAATCAAGAACGGCCTTTAAGCGTTTAAATGAAATATAATTGATTTCAAATTCACGAAAGAAAACTTCCCAGTCTTTTACATTCACGCTGAAGTGTTTTGTGAAGAGGTTATTATCGAGCTTTTCGATTTTCTTCCAAATCGCAAGCGTCATGGCCGGCTCTTTATTCTCACTTGAGTTTCTAAGGGCCGAATTTATATTTTCTAATTTTGTGATCTTTTCTTTTAAGGCAAATTCAGGACTGTCATAGAATGAGTTCTTTTTCACAGTCATAAATGATTTTAAAACATCAATACAAGATGCTTGTGCGTTTAATGTCGATAGAATTAAAATAGATGTAATCAGTCTTTTCATAGGCCCTCGTCGTCTTATCGACTACTTGGGGCCTAATCTTTAACAAAATCAACTGAAGAAATGATGTAATTTTAACTACTTAAAAAGAACCAAGTACTTCCCATAGCCTTCTTTTTCAAGGTCGGCCTTAGCAACAAATCTCATGGAAGCGGAGTTGATACAGTAGCGCTTACCGGAAGGCCCAGGCCCATCATTGAAAACATGACCAAGATGGGAGTCCCCAGTACTAGATCGAACTTCTGTTCTTTCCATAAAGAGACTCTTATCAATCTTTGTTGTCACGACAGCTTCATCAATTGGTCTTGTAAATGCAGGCCAGCCTGATCCTGAATCATACTTATCAAGGGAGCTAAAAAGTGGCTCGCCAGTTGTTACATCAACGTAGATCCCCTCTTCCTTGTGATCCCAGTACTTGTTGGCAAATGGTCTTTCAGTGGCATCGTTTTGAGTCACTTCAAACTCAAGAGGAGATAGTTTTTCTTTCAATTCTTCTTTTGTTGGTTTCTTGTAATTCACTTTTGTATCCTTATTTAATTTCTTTAGATTATCTTTTCTCTCACAACGAACTGGCTTTGCCGCAATATCTTCGATATAGCCAGCACGCCCAGAAAGCTTCTTATACGTATTATAGCGCAAAGGATTCTTCTTGTAGTAATTTTGATGATAATCCTCGGCGGGATAAAACTCTTGCGCCTTCTCTATTGCGGTCACTATTGGTTTGTCATATTTCTTACAAGCATCGAGGTTACTCTTTGAATACTCGGCAACTTTCTTTTGTTCTTCATTTTCATAGAAGATAACTGTTCGGTATTGGGTGCCACGATCAGCAAATTGTCCGCCACTATCGGTGGGATCAATATTTTGCCAGTAGATATCGAGCAGTTGTTCAAAACTAACCTTGGTATCATCAAATTTAATCTGAACAACTTCGACATGGCCACTACTACCACTTGCAACCTGCTGATAGTTAGGTTGCTTAACCTTCCCTCCCATATAGCCAGAAGTTACAGAATGAACCCCTTTTATCTCTTCAAATGGAGCTTCCATGCACCAGAAGCATCCGCCTCCAAGGGTTGCAGTAGCTGTTTTAGCAAGGATTTCAGGTCCTAACACAATTAAACTAATCAATATGATGAGCTTCATTTTCACCTCCAATGAAACCTATTCTTACTATACTCGTATAAGTATTCGTTGAGACTTAACTTAATGTTACATCGCTTATTAATTAAGAGTTTGACCTCGTGATTTAGGATACTTAAAATCTAATTATGAAAAAATTCATCCAATACTTTATTGATAATCTCCTTATTTCCAACGTCTTATTCTTCAGTGTTTTTGTCATAGCAATCTTTGCGTGGACAAAAATTCCAAAAGAAGAAATGCCTGAATTTGAATCACCATATATTCGTGTATCAACAATTTATCCTGGGGCCAGTGCTGAAGATATCGAGTTCTTTATCACCAAGCCAATTGAGGAAGAGCTAAAAAATGTCGCAGGCCTTGATGAAGTAAGATCTGTTTCTTCAACTGGTTCGAGCTCTATCACAGTTGTGATGCTAGAGAATTACCCCAATCCAAGAGAAGTCTATTTAGATATTCAAGATGCCGTCTTAAGAGCTGATCTTCCAAATGAAGCGGAAGTTCCAAGCTTCAGACAATTTAAGTCGACAGAGAAAGCTTATATTGATGTCGGTTTTTATCTTGAAGGCAAGAGAGACTTAAGTGTTGATGACCGCGCAAGACTTCAACAACTTGTTCGAAATTTTGAAACTCAGGTAAAGACTCTACCAGCAGTATCTGCAGTCGATCGCAGCGGTTACCTCGATCCAGAAAATCACATCCTCTTAGATCCTGCAAAAATTAAGCAAAATAGAATTTCAATTCACAAGGTCGTTTCAAGCTTAAGAGAAAGTCATATTCGATCACCTATTGGTGTTCTTGAAGATACTCAGCAATCAAAAGTTACTTCCATCAATGAACTAATTGATGAGCGTGATTTTAAAGATCTTCTTATCACAGGTAATTATGACGGAGAAGGAGTTACTCTTGATCAAATTGCTACTTTTAAGAAAGCATTTGAGAAGACGAATTCAATATATAAGATTAATGGCCACGAAGGAGTCATGCTAAACCTTAAGAAGAGTCACAATGTAGACATTCTTGAGGCCAATAAAGCAACACTTGCTTTTATTAATAAGTATAAAAAAGGTCAACACGATGATCTTAAAATCGTAACTCTAGATGATGAATCCTACGATGTTAAGAATAGGCTCTCAATTGTTGCGAGTAATGGTATCTTAGGTTTTGCCCTTATCGTTCTCGTCCTATTCTTCTTTCTTGATTTTAAATCAGGGATTTGGGTAAGTATGGGGATACCATTTACTCTATGTTTTACCTTAATTTGTATGCTGATCTTTGACTACACCATCAATAATATGACCCTTGCAGCAATTATTATCGTTATGGGTATTGTTGTTGATGATGCCATTATTGTGGCCGAAAATATTGGCCGAATAACCGAAGACCATAAAGGTACTTTAAAAGAATTAATGGATAAAGTAACATCAGAAGTTGCGAAACTTCTTATGCCAATTACAAGTGCCATTGCCACTACTTGTGTGGCCTTTGTACCACTACTCTTCTTTGGAGGATGGTTTGGTAAATTCGTCTATGTTCTTCCATTTATTATTACAATGATGCTTGTGGCCTCTCTCATAGAGTCCTTCACTGTTTTGCCGGCCCACGTTTATTCGAAAAAGCCAAAGAAGAAACATGGAGCTCATTGGTTTAGAAAATATGAAGGAATTTATGCTCGTTTCTTAGAAAAGGCCCTTCGATACCGTTTCCTTATAATCATTGGTTTTATTTGTTCGACTCTCTTATCTGGCTACTTATTCTCTTCAAAGCTAAAGTTCGTTATGTTTCCTCGTGAAGAAAGTAAGGAACTTAGTTTAAGTATAAAAACTAAGAAAGGAACTTCTAAGTTAGAGATGAATGAATGGCTAAAACCAGTTGAAGATATTCTTTTAGAAGATGCCGATAAAATGAGTATTATTGGCTTTAGATCGAATATCGGTCAGTCGCGACGAGGTGGGGCTGTCAACTATAATCGCGCCAGTATCAATATTGAAATTCTTCCCGCCGATGAAAGAGAGCTTTCTGCCGATGAAATTATTAAACACCTTGAAGGACGTTTAGCAGGACTTCCGAATCTTGACGAAGTTCGCTTTTTTAAATCACGTTGGGGAAGTGGATCGGGCTCTACGATTGAAGTTCAAATTCAAGAAAATAATGATGAGATAAGAGGAAAAATTGCCAAGCTCATTGCTGATCACCAGACGGCCAATAAGAAGTTAAAAAATGTTGAGATTGAAAAACCAATCGACGCTAAAGAATATAATTTTAAAATCAATCAAAATGAAATCTTACGATTTGGACTTACTCCAAGTGATGTCACAACTTCCCTACGTACCTTTGTTCAAGGCTCAGTTCTCTACACTCTTAAAAGTAGTGATGAAGAAGTTGAAGTTAGACTCACCGTTGATAAGAACTACAAAGTTGATATTGATAGCCTAGAGAAGCTTCGTATTGATAATGGTAAGGGTGGTTATGTACCAATCTCTCGCTTTATTAAGGTTGAGGAGATTGTTAAGCCATCCAATATTGAACGTGTTAACTACAAAAGAACGACAATGGTGTACTCAGATATTGAAGATGGAGCAAATACAACGCCACTGGAGATCGCTGATTATTATGAGAATGATGTCTTTCCAGATATTCTAAAACAATACCCATCAGCAATTATTAACTTTGTTGGTGAGATTGAAGAGACTCGTGAATCAACAGGTGACTTTATGATGGCAGGCTTCCTCGTCATATCCCTCATCTATATGATTCTAACGATTCAATTCAAATCATTATCGGCACCACTCATAATCATGACGATTATTCCAATAGGAATCTCTGGCGTGATCTATATTCTCCTGGCCCACAATATGGCAATCTTTGGATTCTTTGCCGTCATTGGTGCTCTTGGTATGATCGGTGTTGTCGTCAACGATTCCATCGTTCTCATCGATAAGCTGATAAATGAAACAAAGTATACTCCAAATCGAGATGAGCTCTATAAGCAAATTGCCCATATCTCTTCAACTCGTCTAAGAGCGATTATCCTGACAACTCTTACAACAGTTATTGGGGTTCTTCCAACGGCCTATGGATTTGCAGGATACGACTCAATGCTATCAGAAATGATGCTGACGATGGGATGGGGCCTAGCAATCTCAACTATTATTACCCTATTTCTAACACCATCAATCTTCTCACTATTAACAAGATTCGTTATAAAGAAAGAGGAAGTTGAAGAAGAAGTCTTTCTAAACTAATTCAATATATTGGCCTAGGGTTTAAAAGACTTTAGGTCAATCTTTTTAATTTCTTTCCATGTAGATAGCAATTTTTTGAATGGTCTTGTACGATGCCACAAGCTTGCAAGAAAGCATATACAATCGTACTTCCAACGAAGCGAAAGCCTCGCTTCTTTAAGTCTTTTGAAATCGTATCACTTAATTCAGTCTTAGATGGATAGTCTTTGTGAGTCTTAAAACTATTGTAGATCGTCTTTCCATTTGTGAATGACCAAATATACTTATCAAAGCTTCCAAACTCTTTTTGAATGGCCAAGAAAGCCTTCGCATTAGAGACAGTTGACTCAACTTTGAGGCGATTTCTGATGATCCCTGGATCTTGTAAGAGCTTTTCAACTTTTGCAGGAGAAATTCTTGAAACTTTCCTTACGTCAAAATTAAAAAATGCCTTACGATAATTATCTCTTTTTTTAAGAACAGTTTCCCAACTTAAACCGGCCTGTGCACCTTCTAATATTAAGAACTCAAAAAGTGTTCGATCATCGTGGACGGGACGCCCCCACTCACGATCGTGGTAATCAACATATTCATCATTGGATAATTTAAGCCATGGGCATCTTTCTTTCATCCAATCCATTATAACCCTTTTTTTAATCATGTTTAAGGATTAAAATAGAGACTCACGTATAAAAGAAAGGAATTAATAAATGAGTAAAGTAGTCAAAAACTTAAGCTTCTGGGTTCTTGTCGCAGGAGTTCTTGGTTATATATTCGGTTCTATTTTTGGTGATCCGGCCTGGGCATCAATGAAGACACCACCAAATTTATACCTCATCATTGTGATGATAAAATCGGTTTTCATAAGCTCCCTTAAAATGATGATTGCACCAATGATCTTCTTCTCTCTTATTGGAGGGATTATTAGTATCGGTGAAATCACAAAATTAAAGTCAATGGGAATGGTTACGATCACCTACTATATTTCAACGACAATCATTGCCATCTGCATTGGACTTGCGGCCGTCTTCTTTATTCACCCTTGGAAAGATTCAGGAGTGACAATTAAAACACCTGAGACAATGCAACAGCAAAAGCCTGCTAAGTTTATTGCTGAAGGATCAAATTCAATTCCACTTGTTATTCAGAATGTTTTTAATACAGCTCTTGTGAACCCATTCCATGCACTAGCAAATAATAATATTCTAGGAATTGTTACTGCGGCCTTACTTCTTGGATTATCCCTTCTAATTGTCCATCAAACTTCAAGTCCTCTCTATCAAATCGTTAAGGACTTAAATATCGTCGTCAATAAAGTTCTTCATTGGATTATCAACTTAAGTCCAATTGGAATCTTTGCCATCGTCTTTGATTTTAAAGTCAAGGTCTCTGGGGACATCTTTTCAGAACTACTCTCCTTTGCCCTCTTAGTCTTTGGCGCAACGATGGTTCACGGGCTCCTTGTTCTGCCATCAATTGCTTGGTTCTTTGGAAAACTTAATCCAATTGACCTTTTTAAGAAAACCGCAAGACCACTATTTCTGGCCCTATCAACTGCTTCAAGTTCGGCAACACTACCTGTGACAATGCAGACTTGTGAAGAGGAGCTTGGGGTTTCCAAAGGAGTAAGTGGATTTGTCTTCCCTCTTGGGGCAACAATGAATATGGATGGAACGGCACTCTTTGAAGGAATCGCAGCGATCTTCTTAGCAAACCTTTACGGAATTGAACTCTCAGGTGTTGCCATGTTCTCGATCTTCTTTATGGCCATGCTCTCATCAATTGGTGCGCCAGGAATGCCATCGGGGTCAATGTCGGGAATGCAGATGGTTCTTCTCGCGGCCGGTATTCCTCTTGAGGCCATTGGAATCTTATTAGTTATTGAAAGGCCACTGGATACATTTAGAACGGCCGTCAATGTCGAGGGTGATATCATCGGGGCGGTTGTAACACAAAGATACTTAGATAAGAAAAGCTTGAGCTAGGAAGAATGGAAATCGATAAGAATAAACCAATTGTCGTTACAGGAGCGACAGGTTACCTAGCTAGTTGGATCGTAAAATACCTACTAGATGATGGTTATAGTGTTCATTGTTGTGTAAGAAGTCCTGATGATGAAGCTAAGATTGCTCACTTACAAGATTTAACACAAGATAAATCAAAGATAAGATTCTTTAAAACTGATTTACTCGAAGAAGGGAGCTATCAAGAAGCGATAGAAGGTTGTGAATTAATTATTCATACGGCCTCTCCTTTCTTCTATGATTTAAAGAAAGACCCACAAAAAGAATTGATCGAGCCAGCACTGAACGGAACGAGAAATATCCTTGAGTCTGCAAATAAATCATCTTCCATTAAAAGAGTTGTTCTAACTAGTAGTATTGCCAGTATTTTTGGTGATTGTGTCGATGCGGCCCAAAAAGATAATTTCACATTTAATGAAAATGATTGGAATACAACTTCCTCTCTTACTCATGCCCCCTATTCTTTCTCAAAGCTACAAGCAGAGAAAGAAGCATGGAAAATGGTAGCAGAACAAGATCAATGGGATCTTGTCGTTATTAATCCATCATGGATTATTGGCCCCGCAATAAAGAAAGACGCACAATATGAGTCAAAGAAAATATTTAAACAATTTTGTGACGGGACAATGATGCTTGGATGTCCTGATATTAACCTTGCCATAGTCGATGTTAGAGATGTTGCAAGAGCACATATTAATGCAGGATTTGATTCATCAATGAGTGGAAGAAATATCGTATCAGCGGAAAACTGTAATCTACTTGATATTGGAAAGACACTACGAAAAAAAGTAGGTGGATTACTCTTTCCAAGACTTCATCTTCCGAAACCTGCTCTATGGCTTTTTGCGCCTTTGGCCAACTTTACTCGCGAGTACGTTAGTAAGAATGTAGGCCATCAATTAAAAATTGATAACTCAAAATCACTTGAGACAGGACTCATCAAATATCGTTCATATGAAGAGACCATTACTGACTACTATTATCACTTATATCCAAAAAGAAAATAAAAAGAAAAGGCCAGCATTTGCTGGCCTTCTTTTTTTGTCTGGATGTTAAAATAAATTTTGAGAGAGTGTTTTATTTATTTTACAACAACATCAAATGCTAAGCTTACTTTGTTATCAATCGCTTTATCACCTAAGCTCTTGAAGAAAGAAGCCGAACCATATTTAAGACCAAATTCTGTACGATCAAATTCAAGTGTTCCAACAAATTTATTTCCTTGATTAGCTGCTAGAAATTTAACTTCATTTGTCTTTCCTAGAATTGTAAGATCAGCTGTTACAGTGAAACCTTCAACTTTCTTGATTTTAAGAGTTGCAGTTGGGTACTTTGAAACATGAAAGAAATCTTCATTCTTAAGGTGACCATTTAGCTTATCAAGCCACTCACCTTGTAGGTCAGTTGCAGTGAAAGAGTTCATATCAACAACGACAGTCCCTGATACAAGTTGTCCTTTTTCAAGCTTAATTTCACCTGATTTAATTTTAACTGTTCCGAAGTGACGGCCAGTTACCTTAGTCCCTTGCCAGTATACAGTTGATTTTGCAGTATCAATTTGAGCAGCACCAGCAGTAAACATTGTTAGAGCAGCAATTGCTAATATCATTAGTTTTTTCATAATATTCCTCCGTTATCGATTATGAATTATTACTTAATTTGTTGATATAATAGTAGCAAAAAAACCTTAAAAATAAAGAACATTAACCCCACCATCTTGTGCTATAATTAGACCATGATTTGGATAACAATAGAGCAGATAAAATGTCTTCAGGCCCTAGATCAGGCCGGAAGTTTCACCAAGGCCGCAAACCTTTTAGCAAAGGCAAAGTCAGCGGTCATTTACTCAATTAACAATCTTGAAGAACAAGTTGGCTTTGCTTTGCTTGATAGAGATTCTTATCGACCAACCATCACACAAAAAGGCCGTGAATTTCTTAATGAAGCAAAGAAGCTTACAAATCAATATGATGAGCTAATTCAAAAGACTCAACAAATATCATCTAACGTTGAAACAAGGCTCACTTTATCAGTTTCAGGAATTTACGGACTTGAAAAGTTGTACCCGATCATAAAGAAGGCCATGGAATTTTCTCCCTCAACAGAGATCATAATCGAACGTGAAATCTTAAGTGGTGAGAAGATGTTAAATAGCGGAAAGGTGGATCTTGCAATATTTGAAGATCTCTCAAGCATTAAGAATTACGAGTACAAGCAAATTGGTGAAGTTGATATGTATCTAGTGGTGGCCAAGGATCATCCATTTCTAAACTTACCAAAGAAAGAACAAAGCTTTAAGAGCCTTGCTAATTATCCACAAATTATTCAACGAAGTACCATCCCAGATGATGATATCAAAATTGGTATTAATGAAGATGCACTAAAATGGCACGTTACAGATACCCCATCAAAGAAAGAGATGATTTTAAATGGATTTGGTTGGGGGCGTCTACCGGCGACTCTTATCAAAGATGATCTTAAATCAGGGGATCTCGTCTATCTTAAAAATCTAGAAAAAAAAGTAAGCGTCAATTTTTGTTTAGGGCATAAGAAGGAACATGGTCTTGGAGAAGTTGCTCAATTTATTTGGGATTCCTTCTAACAGGTACTTAAGTCCTATACCAAGCGTAATTATTACCTAATTTCAAAGGTTTTTCACAAATTTGCCTTGAATGATGCTAAGTTGGCCCATATTTACAACTTAAGAGGCATATATGAATACGGTTTATATTGGAAACCTAAATTATAAGATTGATGCAAAACAACTCCAAGGAATTTTTGGACGTTATGGCAAAGTGAAATCAGTAAATCTACTGACAATTCCAGGTACTCAAAAAAGTCGCGGAATCGCTTTTATACAAATGGCCGATGCAAAATCATCTAAGAAAGCAATCGACTCTCTTGATGGAACTGTCCTTGATGGACGTACTGTCAAAGTATCAATTGCAAAAGATAATTTTGAAGAGGCAAAGAAAGAAAAGTCGGTAAAATTAGCTTCTAAGATCTCAAAAGAGAAACTAGAAAAAGAAGAAGCAAAAGAAGAAATCATCTTTAAAAAGAAACAACGTCGTCGCCGCGGACTTGATGACCTACTTGATCACTTAGGACGCAAGTAATGACGAATAACGATATTTTAAAAAAACTTAGAATTGCATTATCACTGAAAGATTTTGAAATAATTGAAATATTAAAACTTGTTGAATTTGAAATGACTAAGACCGAATTATCGGCACTTTTTAGAAAAGACGATCATCCAAATTATAAAGAATGTGGAGATCAGGTTCTAAGAAAATTTTTAAATGGCCTAATCATTAAGAATCGCGGAACACGTGAGGAAAGGGCCCAAAAGGCACAAGCTAATAGTGCACCAAAACCAGCAAAGGTAAAAACAAATGTTACAAATAGGAAAAGTAAACCATCTTACAGTAAGCCGAAAAACTCATAACGGCTTCTTCTTAACTGATGATGAGAAGACTGATGAAGTCTTCATGCCTAACGACTTCGCTCCCCTCAATACAAATCACGGCCATAAACTTGATGTTTTTATCTACCCTGATACTCAGGGTGATCTCGTTGCAACAAGTGAGATGCCATACGGACAGGTTGGTGAATATGCACTTCTTGACGTTGTTGAGGTTCAAGACTTTGGTGCCTTCTTTGACTTAGGTATTGATAAGGACCTACTTGTTCCAGGTAATGAGCAAAAGATTAAGGTAAGAAAGTTTGAATCTCATATCGTACGTATCTGTAAAGAAGATGCTACGGGACGTATTTTTGGCACAACTAAGCTAGGACAATTCATTGAAGGATCTGACTTCGATATTCAAGTTGGTGACGAAGTTGATGCTCAAATTGCACAGAAGTCTGAACTTGGTTATCGAGTTATACTAAATAAGAAATTCATTGGAATGATTTATCAAAATGAGGTCTTTCAAAAACTTCATTTAGGAAAGACTTATAGAGTCTTTGTTAAAAAGATTCGTGAAGATGGACTTGTTGATGTTGCACTTCAAATCCAAGGTGTTCAAAACCTTATGGATTCTAAAGATGTTATTCTTGAATTCTTAAAGAAGAATGGTGGTCGAAGCTTTCTTCACGATAAGAGTAGCCCAGAAGAAATTAAGAATTATCTTGGCATGAGTAAGAAAACTTTTAAGAGTTCGATTGGAATGCTCTATAAAGATAAAATCATTACGATTTCAAAAGATGGAATTAAATTAAACTCATAAAAAAAGGCCCACAAAAAGTGGGCCTTCTTCTTTAATGAATGTATGTATATAAATTAGTTATTTGCAACTTTAACGTTTACAGCACATGGCCCTTTTGGCCCGTCACCTAATTCATATTCTACTTTATCACCATCGTGTGGCTCTCCACCTTGAACTGATGAAATGTGAAAGAATAGATCTCCACCATCTTCTTTAGTGATGAATCCAAAACCTTTCGCTGAATTGTAGAATTTTACTGTACCTGTACTCATTTAATTAACCTCTTAAAAATTGTTTTTAATGAAAATATTTTACCTTAATTTTTCCACAATTCCTAAGAAAAAGGAAAAAAAATTTATTTTGATAATATAAGTCATTAAACGTCAAACACTTCTCTCAGAGAGATTTCTAACTTATTGATATCATGGGTTTCTTTAGTCGACTTAGTGCCCCAGATCGCACCAGGCCATGCTCGATCTGTCTTAAATCTTGCAATTAAATGGATATGTAATTGTGGAACCATATTCCCAAGGGCCCCAATATTGAGCTTATCAGGGGAAAAATTAGACGATAAATATCGACTGATCATATTTATTTCTCGCAGTAGCTCGACTTGATCATCCCACTCAAGCTCACAAATTTCACGAATATCATCTCTCATTGGAACAAGAACAACCCAAGGGTTTTCACTATCTGGTAAGAGCATAAGTTTTGATAATTTTAAATTACAAATTTCAACTAAGTCTTTTTCTAAAGTTTCGTGAAGTTTAAACACCTTCTCTCTCCTTAATACTCTTTGCTACTCGGTAAGCTGTTGAGAAACATCCTTGTAAAAGATAACCACCAGTAGGCGCTTCAAAATCAAGCATTTCACCAACAAAGTAATAGCGCTCATTCTTCTTAGCAGATAGATTGCTAGTTAAATCTTTAAAACACACTCCACCTGAAGTTGAGATGGCCTCATCAATAGGTCGACATTTATTTGTCTCTATTTTCAACTCTTTAATAGTTCTTGCAAGATAATTTACGTCTTCAAAAGACTTCTTGCGATCGAGTACTTCGTAAAGAAGTGATAGAGCAACTTTTTCAATTCCTAAGTTCTTGCGAAGTCGATTTGTTAAAGAATCCTTACTCGATTTAGAAAGTTTTTTAATGACTTCTTCAAGCTCTAAGTCTGGTTTTAGATCGATTGATATTATCCCCTTACCTTTGGATTCTAATTCATCACGTATATGATGAGAAACACCATAGAGAGCACCTCCTTCGATACCGTAAGGAGTAAGCATAATTTCACCACGACAAGACTCTCCATTTGAACTTGTCACAGTAATATTTTTCACAAAACCACGATCAACCTTTTCAAGAAATAATGGCGTCCACTCTACTTCAAAACCACAATTCATTGGCTTAAGAGGTGCAGTCGTGACTCCAAGTTCTTCAATAAAATCCATCCACTTACCGTCACTACCTGTTTTCTGCCAACTTCCACCACCAAGAGCTAGAATATAGTAATCGGCCTTCACTACCTTCTGGCTGTGATTGTGGCGAAAGACTAGCTCAGCATCATTCGTTATAGCTTCTAAGGCATGCTTTAGGTGGAGATGGAAATTTGGTCTATCTTTGAGATAACTCATCCATTGATAGAGAATATCGGCGGCCTTCATTTTTTTGGGAAAAATTCGTCCACTACTTCCAATGAATGTTTCTGTTCCCAAGCTTTGGGCCCAATTGACAAGATCGCTAGGAGTGAATTCATTAACTAATTCACTAAAGAGTTCATGGTTCTTTCCATAGCGAGTAGCAAAAGTTGCTAAATCTTCACTATGAGTTAGATTAAGTCCACTATTGCCGGCAACTAGAAATTTCTTTCCAACACCACCGGTTTGTTCGTAGAGATTAACTTCAATATTATCAAGGCCAGAGTTTAATAATTCATAAGCGCAGAAGAGGCCGGCCGGGCCTCCTCCAACAATGGCAATTTTCACATTATCGTTCATGGTAGAATTCTACCATGCCAATAAGTGCGAGGAAAGTTTAAGCTGCTTTCGTTGATACTGTATCGATATCAATTTTATAGCGAAGTGCTTCAATTAACCGGTCAATCTTATCTTCAGAAATCTGCTCGTGCTTGCGCGAATAGTTAATAAGATCGTTCCATGCAACAATATGATCTATCACATCGAGATCAACATCACTTAGTTTGACCAAGGCCAAAGGCCAGTCTTCAAAATTGCGATGTTCAATTTCACGATCCGCAAGTAAATTGACGTTCTGATGTCTAGGATCAAGAATAATCTTATTATAGGTATAGACAACATCTTCCTTCTTCCCTTCAATCACTTGAAAGAAGAATCCGCCATTATACATAAGAACTCCTGTTACATCTCTGGCGTTATTATTTCGAAACGAAGATGAGATAATTTTATTTAAATCATTATCAGGTTTGAACTCACTAGTTTTCTCGCTGATGTAGATAATTTGGTATTCCTTACTCATGTTAACCACCTTGCTCTTGATTTCTTTCATTATAGACTTTTAAAAATCTGTTAGTAGAAAAGAAATATTAATTTGCACCTTAATTATGAATTCATTCAACTGAAGTATTTCTTTGTTTAAGGAGGAATTTTAAAACCTTCTTATAAAAGTGAAATCTCAACAGCTCAGAGTGTTTCCCCTTTTTAACAATGGCAAATTTAACTGTGGCATCATCTTCACAATCACCGTAAGTTTCAATCACTGTCTCCCTTCCTCGCACAAAGAAAGTAGCATTAGTGCGTGACTTATCGGGATCAGTATTACAACGATTATGAAGCGTCCACTTCTCCACGGCTTCTTCAGCTCCAATATGACCAAATAAGTATTGAGGGGCATAGTCTCGTCCAGCAAAGGGAATCGTTTCATCACGAGTTCCATGAATATGAAAGACAGGTGTCGCCTTAACTTCCGGACACGGGTCTTGCTCGACGATGATCTCGCCGTTCTCATCACGAAGGTCAAGAGATGCTCCTAAGGTTGCTACTGCTGTGACATAATCAGGATAATCACAGGCCATCTTATAGGAGAAGAAGCCACCGTTTGAATGACCAAAGTAATAGATTCGCTTACGATCTATTCGGCCATACTTTGGGCTAGCATCAATATGATCGATAAGATTCTTAATATAGAGGGTGTCACTCACTCCTGACTGATAGAAGTCACAACAGAAGTTCCCTCCGTTCCAATAGCGGTCTCCTTTAATATCCTTGCGGGCCTGGGGGGTGAGAATCATAAAGCCCATAATATCTTTGTACACAGATAATCTTGTTAAAATGTATTGTAAGAAAATTGAGCCGGTATAGCCGTGGACATTAATGATAAGTGGCCACTTTTCTTTGGAGCGATAATTAATAGGTAATTCGAGCATGGCAGCGGGATGGCCATCACTTGAGATCTTAATAAAATAAGTAGTTGCTACACGATTAACCTTAGAATTATCGGCTTGTGCTTGCGGCGCCCACAAAGAGGATAATAGGAAGAGAACCGATAGCAACACATAGGTCTTCATCGTTAACTCCTTGTAATTTCAAAAATTCAAACGGTCAGATTTTATCACGGTCAAAAAAATCTTTTTATGAAAATGAAGTGGCTTTACTTGAAAATAATTTCCCTTTAACTATCCCCTAAATCCATAGACTAAATGCAGTAAATATAATAAGTTAGGTTTATCAATTTTAAATAAGGACAAATTATGATTTCCACTTCCAATATCGCTCTAAGCTTTGGTGGCAAGAAGCTATTTGATGACGTTAATATTAAATTCACTCCAGGTAACTGCTACGGTTTAATTGGGGCCAATGGCGCTGGTAAATCAACTTTTATAAAAATTCTCTCAGGTGAAATAGAGCCAAATACTGGTTCAGTAAATATCACTCCAGGTGAAAGACTTTCAATTCTTAAACAGGATCACTTTGCTTACGAAGAAGAGCAAGTTCTTCAAGCAGTTCTAATGGGGAATGAAAAACTCTATTCAATTATGAAGGAAAAAGATGCCATCTATATGAAGGAAGACTTCAGCGATGAAGATGGAATGAAGGCTGCTGAGCTGGAAAGTGAATTTGCAGAAATGAATGGATATGAAGCTGAGTCTGAAGCCGGAATTCTACTTTCGGGACTTGGTATTGGAACTGAATATCACTACAAATATATGAAAGAGCTGACAGGGCCAGAAAAAGTTAAGGTTCTTCTAGCTCAGGCACTATTTGGTTCTCCTGATATTCTTCTACTGGATGAGCCGACAAACAACCTTGATATCAAGGCGATTCAGTGGCTTGAAAGCTTCCTTTTAAATTATGAAAAGACAGTTATCGTTGTATCCCACGACCGTCACTTCTTAAACAAAGTTTGTACGCACATTGCCGATATCGACTTCGGTAAGATTACTACATATGCAGGTAACTACGATTTCTGGAGAAAGTCTTCAGAGCTTGCTCAAAAACTTCGTGCCGATCAAAATAAGAAAGCTGAGGATAAAGCCAAAGAACTTAAGGCCTTCATTCAAAGATTCTCGGCCAACGCTTCAAAGTCTTCTCAGGCAACTTCAAGAGCAAAGCAACTTGAAAAACTTGAACTTAATGACCTACCTAAAACAACGAGAAAGTACCCATTCGTTCAATTTGATCCAAAGCGTGAAGCAGGGAAAGAAATTCTGCGCGTCGATGGCATTTCTAAGACGATTGATGGTGTAAAGCTTCTTGATAATATCTCGTTTATGATCAACAAAGACGACAAGATTGTTCTTCTTGGAGAGAATGATGTTGCTAAATCAACTCTGATGAAAATTCTAATGGGTGAAATGGAGCCAGATTCAGGAACTGTTGAATGGGGAGTAACAATTACAAAATCATACTTTCCAAAAGATAACTCAAGCTACTTTATGGACGGAAAGAACGACCTTGTAAATTGGCTGAGACAATACTCAGAAAATAAGGATGAAACATTTATTCGAGGCTTCCTTGGAAAGATGCTCTTCTCAGGAGAAGAGGCCCTTAAGAAGACAAATGTTCTTTCAGGGGGAGAAAAAGTTCGTTGTATGATGTCTAAGCTTATGCTCTCTGGTGCAAACGTTCTTCTTGTTGACGGTCCAACAGATCACCTTGACCTAGAAAGTATCACATCAGTCAACGATGGTTTCACAAGATTTAAAGGTAATCTCATCTTTACTTCACATGACCATGAGTTCATTCAAACTGTTGCCAATCGTATTATTGACATTGATTCGCAAACAGGAAAAGTCCTTGAAGATAAGTACATAAGCTACGACGACTACTTAAAATCAAAGAACTAATCTAATATATGGCCTCTTTTGTTACTGGATCACCTAGTATCAAAAGAGGCCTTTTTGCCACTATTTGGCCCACAGCACTGTAAGAAATTTTCCTAACTAGCCAAAATCCCATAAAATTTGCTGTAAGAATTCTCCTAAAAATAATTAAGAAGATAATTAAATTTAAAAAGCTTTGCCCCTAGGATATCAAAAATAAAATCTTTATTTATTTAGGGGGAAATTTCCATGAGAAAATTAGTTCTTTTACTCGTTGTTACAGCACTGACAGCAACGACATTTGCACAATCTCGCAATAGTAGACGTGATGATAGAGATCGTCGCGGATCTAACTCAAGAGATTCAAGAGATTCAAGAAATACAAATCGTGACTACTCAAGAGACTCACGTTCTAACAGAAACACAGACTACACTAATAGTCGCTCACGCAATAATGACAGACGCTATGACGATAGAAGAAGCACGCGCGATAACGACAGAAGATATGATGATAGAAGAAGCACGCGTGATAACGATAGAAGATATGATGATAGAAGAAGCACACGTGATAACGACAGAAGATATGATGATAGACGCTACGATGATAGAAGATATGACGACCGTCGCACAACAACAAGACCAACTCGTACCTACACTCGCTATCGTCACACTCCATACCGTGATCACGTAAGACATAACCGCACTTGGAGAATTCCACGTGACTACCACCGAACAGTTAGACCAATCTATGTCTACAATAACCGCTGGCTAAGAGTATCTGTTTCATATTCTGATGGTTACTACTGGGATTACGACTATCCATACTTTATCTACAATGGATACCGTCACCGTTACAGCTCATACGACTCATGTAATTATGAGCTTGTTGATAGCTACACAGACTCAGTTGAGAGAACTTTCTACTCTTACACTTGTTCTGTTGGGTATGACCTGTGTGCAGACCTAAGAGATGACTTAAATTATTACTCAAATAATTATCGTTATTTCTGTGCAGAAAGATATAACTGGTAATTTTTCAATACTTACTCGAAGGCGACTCTAGGGTCGCCTTTTTTATTTGCGAATAAAACGAGTAAAAGAAGAAAATGAAATTAAGATCGATAGAACAATTATTAAAATCGCAAAACTAAAAATCTCAAATCCACTAAAGACATAATTCAAATCAAATTGAAGTTTTGCTACGGCAAAAGTCACAAGTTGTCCTAAGACAACTCCTACAACCACAGCACTAAGAGACATTAAGGCCATCTCTTTCATAATGGACTTTCTAATATCTCGGTAACGAATTCCAATAATATTTAAAAGTGAAATATCACTACGACGTGATTCAAGTTGGTGTGAGATAAGCGAGTAGATAACAAGAAGTCCCACTAAGAAGACAATGAAGCTCATGGTAACAAGAATCTTTGTAATACTCTCCATAATAGCAGCAACTCTTTTAAGAGAGCTTTGAATATCAATGAGAGAAACATTTTGAAATTTCTGAGCGAATTGAGATTGAAGCTCATCATTAACAATAGCACTTCCCATACCTATTGCTGCAATATAAGTCTTTGGCGCATCTTCAAGTACACCTGGTCCGAAAGAAATAAAGAAGTTAGGTAGAAAGCTTGTCCAACGAATTGATCTAAGGGCAACGACTTTTGCTAGGATTGGCATCCCTAGAACATTATATTCAAGTTCGTCGCCAAGTTTCACACCTAAGCGACTAGCGTATCGATACTCGAGTCCAACTTCTGCAAACTCATCTTTTTCAAAATCAAATTTTTGAGGTAAGCGGCCTTCGATAATCTCTTCTCCACGCACGAGATGATCACGATAACTGAGGTTAGAGCTTCGGTTGCGGCTTCTTTGTTCTCGTTGTTCTTCACGAGTAAGATTTTCACCTTCTTGAGGTTTATAGCCTTCCCCATTAATCTTAACTAATCGGCCGCGAACCATTGGGCTTAAATTTAAAATATCTAACTTCTTATCGCTGATAAATTCTTTTAACTCATCGACTTGCTCGGGCTGAATATCAAAGAGGAAGTAGATCGGTCTTTCTTCGGCCGGCATTGAGAGCTCGGCCCCAATAATATTTTTAACCGAAGGAATAAGAGTCATTAAGCTCGTTGAAATAAAGAGACATAAGAAGATAAAGAGAGTTGAAACCTTATGGCGAGTAACGTACTTAAAGGCCATACTTGAAGACAAATTAAGCCTTAGATTGAGCCTACTAAATCTCTCTAATAAGAAACTCCCAAGAGGAAAGAAAACGCCTAAAATGACTAAGAAGACTCCAATAAAGGCACTGCCTATAACCACGCTAGAGCTTAAGTAAATGGCCATCCCCCAATAAAAGAGAATAATTGGAATATAGAGAAGATAGTCATAGAAATTCTTTGAAAGACTTGAGTCGTGTTCAAATAAGGCCTTCTGATCAAGACGAAGATAAGGGATGATCAAGGCAGGAGAAAGTACAACAGTTGAGGCAACCCCTACGGTCATAGTGACAAAGAAAGTCACAAAGCTAAACTTAAGTTTTATATCAATGCCAAGATTCTTACTAATCATAGTTTGAATGACTGGGCCAAATGCACTTCCGATAATAATTCCTAGAAGTGATCCCACAAGGCCAAGCAGAAGTAACTTTAGTGTATAAATCTTAAAGATATCCTTCTTCTTCATTCCAATAAAGCTTAGAATGGCCAGATCCTTTCTTCTCTTAAGTAAGAAGCCGCGAAATAAATAGATTAGACCAAGACCTGCTAGAAATAATCCACACAGAGAAACAAGCCCTAGAAAGTCACTGAGGTAGTCCATGGAACGTCCAACTCTTTCCGAATTAGACTTAGGAGAACGAATTCGAATCGAAGAATCAATTATTTTTGATTCGAGATTCTTTTCAATTATTCTAAGTTCTTTGTCGTCGTGGTTCTTTTTAAGCTTAAAGTGCATTGAACGCCACAAAGTCGAACCAGGTTTAATAAGGTTCGTCTCATTTAAAACTTCATTTTTAAGATAGAGTCTTGGTGCAAGTTGCCCCATAGAAAAGCCTGCCGAACCATCTTCTTCCACAATGCCAGCAACTTTAAAGACCTTTGTTCCAATCTTTACAGTACCTCCAACTTCAAGGCCTAGTTGTCCAACTAGCTCAGGGTAAATAAAGACTTCATTATCTTTAATCTCTTTAAAACTCTTGCCACTTTTGGCCTTGATCTCTCCGTAATAAGGAAAACCTTCTCCTAGACCTCTAACATTTACTAAGCGAGACTTTTCTCCATTAAAGAGCATCGAATAGAGAGAGCGATTGCGAGTCATCTCACTGTAGTCGAGATTAGTTTGAGCAATCTCTTCACTATCTTTAGTGATAGCGATACGAGAGCTGACAGAAATATCCGAACCTAAAAGAGACTTAGACTTTGCGCTAAGAGCGCTATCAAAAGAGGCCTTAAAGACTTCAATTGTAGAGAGCCCAACCATTCCGATTGATAGGTTTAAAACAAATATTAAAAAGAAGACGGGGCTTGAACGAAGCTCCCTTAAGACCATTCTAAGCTTCAAGACTAAGGACTCCATTTTCAAGATGATAAATTTTTTCGCATCTCTTTGCTAAGTCCTTATCGTGAGTCACAAGAACCAGACTCATTTTCTCATCACGAACAATATCAAAAATTAGATCCATGACTTCATTACCTGTATTCTCATCAAGACTTCCACTTGGCTCATCAGCGAGTAAGACTCCAGGATGTGTCACAAGGGCGCGAGCAATGGCAATACGCTGTTTTTCTCCCCCACTCAATTGATTAGGAAAGTGATTTCTTCGGTGATTCATTCCGACTTTCTCTAAGAAGTAATCAACACGATCTCTTTGATGAGCTTGCCCGTTTACCTCTAGAGGTAGAAGAACATTCTCATAGGCATTTAAGTGCTCGAGTAAGTGAAATTGTTGAAAGACAACTCCAATATGCTTAGCACGAAGATCAGTTATCTCTTCGCTATTTAATTCTTTTAACGAGTTTTCACGATACGTAATATCCCCACTTGTTGCGTGATCAATTCCACAAAGGAGTGATAGTAGAGTTGATTTACCACTTCCCGATTTTCCAAGGATTGCCAGCGTCTCTCCTTCAGAAACATTGAGATCAACACCTTTTAAAACGTTTAGAATATCTTCTCCTTGAGAGAAGTCTTTTCTTACTTCTTTAAGAGATAGAACTAATTGTGTCATAGGGCCTCCTTAATAAATGGTGCCACTGTTTTTGCAATGACCTTGTGACCTTCTTCATTTGGATGTATTCCGTCATCAATATTTAACTTTCGATCTCCTGCAACTCCCTTAAGTAAGAATGGCAAAAGAGTTATTCCCTCTTCTTTTTTTAGATCGGGAAACATTTGTTTAAATTCTCTTGTATATTCAGGCCCGTAATTTGGAGGAATTTGCATTCCGGCCAAGATCACTTTTACACCTTTTGATTTTGCTAGTTTAATGGCCTCTTTTAAATTCTCTTTCGTACTTGTAAGCTTAATTCCACGAAGGCCATCATTTGCTCCAAGGGCCAGCAACATGACATCCGGCTTCCCACGTAGAGACCACTTAAGTCTAGACATGGCCGACGCTGAGGTTGAACCACTAATGCTTGCATTCATCACAGTGATCTCGATACCCTCTTTCTTCAAAATATCTCTTACTAGATTTGGGTAGGCTTTCTCTGGATCTATTCCGTAGCCGGCCGTTAATGAATCACCAAGAAATAGCACCTTACTTCCAGCTAAAGTCGAAAAACTAATTAATAGAACTAATAATAATTTATTCATAGAGTCTCCAATTTAAGTATTCTAGGGCATCACAGCAAAAATAGCGAAGCTCAATTCGCTTTTTTACAAAGAATTAACATTAGGGTTGATAATGCTTTGCTGGCCTGTCTTTGATCGGTTAAACTAATTAAGTGAGAGAAGGACTACAGATACTTAATCAAATTTTTGGCTACGAATCATTTCGTGGAAATCAGGAAGAAATTGTGGAAAGCGTTATTGCTGGAAATAATGCTCTGGTTCTCATGCCCACTGGTGGTGGGAAGTCTTTGTGTTATCAGATTCCAGGATTGGCGCGCTCGGGAACGGCCGTTGTCATCTCTCCTCTGATTGCCCTTATGAAGGATCAAGTTGATGCCCTAATTGATCGCGGCATTGAAGCGGCCTTCTTAAACTCTTCAATTAGTCATAGTGAACAAGATGATATCGTTGGAAATCTTTTAAACGGAAATATTAAGATTCTCTACGTTTCTCCAGAGCGAATGATGAATGAGTATTTTCAAAGAATCCTCGAACGAATTGAAATCTCTCTCTTTGCCATTGATGAGGCCCACTGTGTTTCTCAGTGGGGCCATGACTTCAGACCTGAATATATGCAACTTGGAATGATCGCAAAGAAATTTCCAAATGTACCAAGAATAGCTCTGACAGCAACGGCCGGTGAAGCCACTCGTGGAGAAATTATTCGCTGCCTTGATCTACATACGGCCGATATATTTATTAGCTCATTTGACAGGCCAAATATAAGCTACGCTGTTCAAAAGAAGACGACAAAAGAAAAAGACTTCTACAAACTAGAACAATTCGTGGAGGCCAATCTCGATAATCAATCCGGTATTGTTTATTGCCTTTCACGCAGAGGCGTTGAAGAATGTGCCGACAAATTAGTTAAGGCCGGTTTTAAGGCCTATGCCTACCACGCAGGAATGAGCACTGCCTATCGGGAAAAAGTCCAAGATAAATTTATCAATGATAAAGAAGTTATCGTTGTCGCAACAATTGCATTTGGAATGGGAATTGATAAGGCCGATGTACGCTTTGTCGCTCACATGGATATGCCAAAATGTCTTGAGTCCTATTATCAAGAAACTGGACGCGCCGGACGTGATGGCCTTCCTTCAAAGGCATTAATGTTCTATGGGCTTCGAGATCTTGTACTCTTAAAGAGAATTGCCAATAAGGGAGTCGGCTCAGCGGCCCGTCGTCGAGTCAACGAAGAGAAACTTGATGCGATCCTTGGCTTTAGTGAAGCGACGACTTGTCGCCGCGAAGTTCTTCTAAATTATTTTAATGATCATTATCAGGGCCCATGTGGAAATTGTGATATTTGCCTTAATGCTCAAACTAAGCAGAAACTTGTCGATGCCACAAAGCAGGCCAAAACTGTTCTTACTTGTGTCTATGAAATCGATCAGCGCTATAATGTTCACTATATTGTGGATGTCTTAAAAGGAAATATTGGAGGTGCAATTCAAAAGAATGGCCATCACCACATAACAAGCTTTGCCCATTGTAAAGACGAAGACGAAGGCTACCTCTACTCTCTTTGCCGTCAACTCATCGCTCAAGGTCATCTTAAGATGATTATGGATGGTACTTCTCAAATAAGACTTACTCAATCGGCCATCGATGTCATTGAAGATCGCAAAGAAGTCTTTATTCGAGCGGATTTCAAAAAAGGTGCTCCTGCGGCCAAGGCCAAGCCAGTAAAGAAGAAGGCCACTAGAAAGAAAGCCTCTCGTAAAAGTTCCACTGTCACGTATAAACCTAATGATGGTAGTGCAAAAACAACATTTGAAAATCTTAAAGTATTTCGCTCAAAGCTTGCCAAACAAAAGCGTACTCAGGCCTTTAAGATTTTTCCAGATAAAACTCTGATGGAGATGGCTTCCCTTCGCCCTCAAACTCTTGATGATCTTGAATCAATCTATGGTGTTGGCCCAAAGAAGTTAAAACGCTTTGGTAAGTTATTTCTGGAAGCGCTTAATAACGATTTCTAAAACGAATAATTACAGATTGCTTAGAGTGTAGGTTTCCACGACGATAATCAATTAACTTCATTCTCATCAGATTCTTTAGCGAGTGAGAGAAATCCTGATCATCCATGGCAAATTCTTTATATGGATAATTTGACCATAACTTTTTAAGTTCATCGTGAAGATCTTTTTCACGTTTTCTAAATTTTCCAAGGTCACGAATATGATAGAGAATAAAAAGTTCTTCTTTTTCAATATCAAAACCAAGCTCTTCAAAAATTGCACCTAGAGCATGGCAAGCGGCAATATACTTCTTATCTCTTCCGAATTCATTTTGGAAATTCTCAAAACCTTTGAAGAAAGTATCAAGCTTGAAGATTAAATTTTCATAAATCGCATAGGTACTTTTAGATGAATCACTAGAAATATGGATACACTTTGGAAGTAGTTCCGCAAATTTCTGCTGTTTCTTAAACTCAATTTTATCTAGTATATTTTCAAATATTTCTTCCATGAAGACCTTTTAACACAGTTTCCCCTAACTTCCTATTTAGAAATACCTCTAACTTTATAAGTCTTACTCATTGGAGTTCGACGGCTATATTCTTTATCTCCAGGAGAGCGTAATTCATCATATACATCTCTAACAGCATAGTTTCGATTAAGCATACAAGCATTAAGCTGTTGCACAATATTACACTTATCTTGAATCAATTTCTTATAGCTTTCCTCAAAGTGAGCTCTCCCATTGGCCCTTTGAACTGATGTTGTCCAATAGCCTGAATTATTACCTTTTCCAGTTGTTACCTTATCGCTAAAAGCTTTATAAACCATGTTCTCACATGTCACATCTTTTAGATTATTTGTAATCTCTGGAAAGAAATTCTTAAGACGATCAACTGAAGTCTTTCTAAAGGCAGTCTCATCACCTTCTGTAAATAAATCTAACTGATAATAAATTTCTTCAACATCATATGTTTCATTCTCACAAGAATCTAAATAGCCTTTCATCTTACTTAGAAGCTTATCAATATTTTTTTGAGTAACAGCTAGGTTTTCATCTGCACACGTAATACACCACTCTCTTTCATTGAAGTCATGGCTAATATAGAGAATTGTTGCAATAAGAGTATTCTCAAGTCTTGTCATAGCATCGGCATAAGCAGGCCCTACTATTAAGTCAAAGAGAGTAACCTTCTTTGTCCCCTTAACAAGTCCTTTAATATATTTTAAAGACTCATTAAACGATCTCTTCTTTAATGCCACTGGCTTGTTATTTAGTAAGAAGTAATTTCCAGCTAGAGTCTTAATAGAGTATTGAATTTCATGTTTACCAACTTTGATAATAGCGACGCCATTTTTTATATTGGCCTGAGGCAGAACTGCTACTTCATTTTGAGCTAACCAATCAAGATAGCGATGACGATCATTCAAATCACTAAAAGTTTGAGCGAAGTCCTGTTTTTGAACTCTCTTCTTATTATACTCTTTGGTTACATTGAGAAATCGTTTGTAAGCACGCTCCAGCGCAAAATCTTTTACCATATCATGAGATGTATACTCTTCTTTCTCATGAATCATTTTGGCAAACGCAGCTTGCGTAAGTATAAGTGCTAGAAATAAAACGACTGACTTTCTCATATATAACCTCTCTACATACTCTTAACGGAGTAATTATATCGGAGATTAAATCTTTTTGTTGGTTTTGATATGATTTTAATGAGTTAGCTGGGACTTGGGGGATAAGTCCCAGCAATTATTTAAGGCATTAGAACTTCGCGGCCAATTCAAATTTAAATGAAGAAAGGCACTCTAATTCTTCACTAAGCTTATCAATTTCGCATTCCATTCCCGAAATTTCGTAGTCCATTGAAAATGAAACATCTTTCGTATTCATCTCAAAGCCTTTTGCAAAGAGCATTCCTTTGGCCTCAAGAGTCGGACGGAGTGCATTTTCAAGCTCACTTGAGGAGATTGAAATTGATTTAATCTTACCAAGTATTGATTTCTTAATTTTTGCTTTTACAACTGTATCAAGCTTACTGATCTTATGAGTTAAACGAACTTCATTTTTTGAAATAACTTCCATACCCATCTGATTATCGTCTATTTCCTCTGGCAGATTTTGTTGAATATGATTGATTTCACCATAAGTATTGATGAGCATATTTATTTTTGCCTCAACTGAAGACTTAGTTCCAATGAGTTTATTCTTTTCAACTTTGAAGCGATCTTTTCCATATAGATCAATTCTTAGCTCTCTTCCATTTTGAATATGATTACGATCCGTCACAAGCTGCATTGAAAGCTCTTCATAAGAGACACCTTCTGAGATGGCCATGGTCATAGCAGTCGAACAAGCCTCAACTTGGTCGCGATCATCTTGAGATAAACGATAAGAAGCCTTTGAAGAACCATCAAGAGCACGTGCAAAGTCAATGGCCGCAGACTTACTAGAGAAGCGACAAGTTGATAGGCCCTCATCGATACTATTAGCAAATACTGTTGTTGAAATTAAGGCAAGTGTTGACAGGATAATAGCTTTCTTCATTCGTATTTCTCTCCGATTTAGTTTCCTTATAAATAACATATCTCGATATCGAGAGGATTCATTTTGAAATAATGAGATTGAACGTTTAAAGATTAAACACTAGTATCAAGAGAGTGAGAATCCCCTTAATGCTTAAGATTTTTCTTAAATTTTAAGTAGTTATAATTTATTTCTTTTCGTGGGCCTCTAGCCACCTATTTGTTTCCACTTAAGTGACTTCTTATTGAGAAGCTCTTTTACCGCTTCAAGTTTTTCACCGTGAACTTCGATATAATCATTCTTATAAGCACCACCAACGCCAAGAGACTTCTTCATCTCCTTTGCCAGCTTTTGGCACCACTTCTTATTTTCCGGAAGATTAGTAATTTCTATAATTGCACGCCCTTTACCTGAGGTAAGACGTCTAATATTTAAAACAAGTTCAGATTCATTAACTTCACCATCTTTTGTGGCCGTGTTCTTTTTTCGAAGATCACCACCGTCATCTGACCAAACAATTTTTGCATCTTTCATCTAATATTCCCAAAATTTTATAAGTAGTTAAATTAACTATCAATTTATCAATTTCTTAACCGAAAAGAAACCATGTTAAAGTTAAAGAAATCAGTTTTTATCTCACTTGCCCTACTCAACCTTAATATCTTTGCCGAATGTAAGCAAAATATTCACCTGACATTTGATGACGGGCCTCTACTGGGCAAGACCAATAAGGTATTTGATACCTTAGAAAAATATAAGATCAAAGCAACCTTCTTTGTAAACTCACACTATATTAACTCTGGGCAGGCAAAATTAACATCAGATGAAAAGAGGCTCTACTCTCCGGTGATGGGTGCAATCAATAGTATTGAAGAGAATAAGAAGCGCCGCTGGCTTCTAAAGCGCATGAAGGAAGCTGGTCATAAAATTGGCTCTCATGGTTTTGGACACTATAGTTTTAAAGATGGTGACAAAGCATATCCAACCGGAAATCTAAAGGGATCATATCAGAAGAAAAGAAATATTGAACTTTCAACTCAAGTCCTAAAAGGCTTTATGACTGAGCCCTATGCCTTTAGGCTTCCTTATGGAAAACCATTTCGTGGGGCCAATACGAAGATGAGAAATCAGGTGAATGATATTCTCTCAAGTCAGTATGATATGAATGTTGGCTGGACGACAGACTCACGAGATTGGGAATACGACGGTAAGTACAATCGTGCCAAAGGATCAAATAAAGAACTTATCAAAAAACAATTCGTCAAAGATGTCGCCGATAAGATGTGTGAAACTGGTGGAATAACAGTTTTTCATGATATCAAAAATATCACAGGCGATGCCCTCGGTGATCTAATTAAAGAAGTTAAAAGACGCGGAGGTGGCTTTGTTGACTTCAGTCAAGCAAGCCAAGATCCTTCACAAGATGGCGCTCTTGAAACCCTAACGGAAAAAGGTGCGCAATATTGTTCAAGTGCACAGGAGAATCTATCCCCTTCAAAGAAAGTTGATGAACTTGCCTATGATGGTATTGGAGAAATAATCGCCAATCTTTACGGAAGTGTCGTTGAAGAATATGCAAGTCAAAAACAAGCACAGCAAGCACTTGAGGCCATTTCATTTGGTTCAAAATGTATCTCTCAGCAAAATAAGAAAGCTCGCTTTGAAATTAGATGTAAGAAGAAAGTAGTCTATGTTAGTGAATTAAATCCTGATAATTATCCAAAACATATTAGTTCGTATCAGAATAAAGAATACGCCATGGAAGCAGTTCAAAAAGAAATTGATAAAGGACGAGATTGTGAAATCATTCCAATTATTAATTCACAAGGGATTCCATTTAATCGCGTCGCCTGCCGCCGATGAACTAAAAGCTTGAAGCAGCTCCTTTAAGAAAGGCCTTCTCTTCATCTGTCGAATCGCGTCCCAATATCTTATTACGATGAGGATAGCGGCTAAATCTTTCGATGATGGCCATGTGTTGATACATATACTGAAGAACTGAAGGTGAATCTAATTGCTCAAAGTACTTAAGCCCCTCTTTTTGAACTTCAAGAGACTCACTATGCATAAAGGGCATAATGAGAAAGTGCATTTTCTGCTTTGTGAAACCTTTATGAATCCCCTGAAAAACTGCTTCCTGGGCCAAAGTTAAGGCCATATCATCACTGGCAAATGCACGCGGGTCATCGCGGTAGAGATTACGAGAAAATTGATCGAGAATAATAATTTCAGCAAGCCTTCCTAAGTGCTTTGTTCGCCAGTCAAATAGCTCTCCCCTTGTGGCCATTTTATGAAGTTTACCGAATCGTTTTCTTATCTCTTCATCAATGTCAGGATTCTTCTGCCATTTCTGCTCATCGCTTAATTCATCAAACCAAAAATCAGTAACTTCGTGGTACATATACTGCTCCCTTAGACTAAAAATTTCCGACTTACTTGTGAACAATGCTCACTTGGGCTAGATAGTCTCTATGAAAAAGTTAATCCTACTTATTACTTTGGCACTGCTGACAAAGTCTTCTATTGCAGCAGTTTCAAAAGCAGAATTTGAAGAGCTCAAACTAGCTCTAAAACAAGCATATAGCGAATTAGCACCCTCAACAAATGATATTTTAAAAATTAACCTCCCTATCCCAGGCCTTAGTGAAGATTACTGGTGGGATATAGAAATGGTTCATGCTTCTTATGTGAAATTTGATAATGACGAAGGTCAAACTGAACACCGTATCTATTTAATGGGAGGCTTTGCGAGACTTGCAGAAATGACACCAGATGGCCTTGCCTTAACGGCCTGTCATGAAATGGGACATGGTATTGGTGGTGGGCCCTATAAAGAAAGTGGAAGCACCCAGGAAGGGCAAGCGGACTACTATGCAACAAAGATTTGTCTGCCAATCGTCTTTAAGTATCTCCCTCAAATGAGAGAGATAAGTTTTCATCCAACCTATGAGAAGCTTTGTGCCAAACAAGATGAACATGATTCAGCAACTTGTCTAAGGCTTATGACTGCCATGGAAGCAGATCAGGCCTTCTTTAAGTCACAGGGACAAGAGACAAGCTTTGATCACTTTTCGACTCATATTCAAACAGAAATCAATAACTCTCCCTCCTTCTACCCTGACGCGCAATGCCGAATGGACACCATGATTAACGGTATTCTAGGACTTGAGCGACCAGTATGCTGGTATCCACAAGGAATCCCAAATGGAACTCTGCGCGATTAGTGTACATCTGCATTCCATAGTGTTAAGGTGCCCACTATAACAAGCTATTCATTAAACAAAGGGTATTTTATGGAAACTCATATGGAAAAAGTAAGCTACATTATCGGACGTCAAATCGGTTCTGATTTTGTTGCACAGGGAATGGAAATCAATCCTGCAATCTTCACAACTGCTGTAGAGTCGGCAATGAAAGGAGAAGAAAGCAAACTTTCTCAAGAAGAAACTCAAAAAGTTATGTCTGAATTCCAAGAGCACATGGCAAGACAACTTGCCGAAGCAGCAAATAAACTTGCTGAAGATGGAAGAGCATACCTTGAAACAAATAAAGCTGCTGAAGGTGTAAACGTTACAGCTACAGGTCTTCAATATAAAGTAATTGAAAGCGGTGAAGGTGCTACTCCTACTGCTGAGTCAACTGTTGAAGTACACTACGAAGGTAAATTAATCGATGGAACTGTTTTTGATTCATCTTACCAACGTGGACAAACAATCCAATTCCCAGTTGGTGGTGTTATCGCTGGTTGGACTGAAGCTCTTCAACTAATGAAAGAAGGTGACACTTGGGAATTAACAATCCCATCTGAGCTTGCTTATGGAGAGCGTGGTGCCGGTCAAGCAATCCCTCCACATGCAACGCTAATCTTTAAAGTACAATTAATTAAAGCTAACGCATAAATTAGAAAGGGCCTAAATTCTAGGCCCTTTTTTTATTCTTAATACCTCCTAACCTTTCTTAACCAATCTTAAACATCAATAGTGTTAATAAAAAGCTACATTTTCTTCCATTAACTTTGGGAGGATTAAATGAAAAGACTATTACTAGTAATGGCGACACTGCCATTCTTCTTTAACACTGCGATAGCAGATGCAAGAGAAGCTAAGGGAACAAAATTATCTGCGACTGAAACAGTAAGTGCTATGAAACATTCGAGAAAGTTTAAAAACTTTCTAAGTGCCTCACGCCTTGCAGGACTTGATGACATCGTTACAATCGATCATCCAATTACAATCTTTGCACCAAATGATGCAGCATTTGCAAAATTACCACCTGAAACAGTTGAGTACTTACTGGCCAATCCACTTGAGCTTAGAAAGGTACTTCTCTACCACATTGGGTATGGCCGTCATGAAAAGCAAGACATCAGAAAAAAGAAACAAGTTAAAACATTTGGTGGTCGTGTTATTCTCGTTGACCGAGACTCAGAGGAGTTCATCCTCAACAACGCTGCTCTACGTTTAAGTACTTTAAAAGGATATGATAAGAAAATTATTGTTCATGAAATCAATGAAGTTCTTATTCCTTCACAAGAGCTACCACTTAATAATTTTCAAACAGTTGAATATGTTGATCTAAAAAAATACCTAGGAACTTGGTACCAACAAGGTGCATATGATGCATTCTTTAACAAGAGATGTCAGGGAACGAAAGCACAGTACAAACTTAAACACAACAGAATCCGTGTAAAGAACTCTTGTCAGTTAGTTAATGGGGATACAAAAGTTGATAAGGCCTATGCTAAAGTTTCTGATAAAATTTCAAATGCGAAATTAAAAGTTAGCTTTGTACCACTTCTTGGATACTTTGGCGTTGGTGCTGGAGATTATCAAATCATCCACCTTGATGAAGAATATACAGAAGCAATCGTAGCGGATCGAAATCGACAAACTCTCTTCATTCTTACTCGTGAGAATGAAATTGATGAAGCCAAGTATGAAGAGCTAGTACAAATTGCAGTTGAGAAAGGCTTTAGACCAGAGTATATCAAGAGAACTCCTGTTTTTGAGATCGAGGAACCAACCGATCCAACTGATCCAACTGATCCGACCTCAGGAGATGACAATGACGGTGATATCGTCATTACAGATCCAGTTCCAGGTGAAGTTATTTTTAAATAATCTGATTAATAAAAGAATGAAGGGCCATTACTGGCCCTTTTTTTATAGGTTAAATACTTTAACAAGAATGACTGCAAAGAAGATCAATATAAAGATTCCAATACATAGATAGAAACCTAGTACCCCACCCTCTTCTTCTGTAGTCACAACTTCTCTTGTTTTACCTTCGTAATCATATTTACTTGATGTGTTTTCCATACATCCTCCGTATCAATTTAAATTTAGAAATTTAATGTAATGATTAAATCAAATGATAAGGAGGACTTAGGCCAGAGTGGCCGCCAAGGCTATATTGAGTGTAATTTGCAATTGATTGACGAAGATTTAATAAGTAATAAGAGACGATTTGCGCACTAAGTTTTAGCTCACTAATACCAGGCGCGAGATGAGTAAGCTCTTCAGTAGAGACAACTTCATTACTTTGTTGATGATATTCATATAAGACTTCAGTGGAAGTGCTTGTATAGCTGTCATGACTTGTAAAACAAGTCAAAAGCAGACAGATTAATAGAAAGAGTGGTTTAATTTTCAAAGCGCCACAGACTTCCTAGATTAGTGACACTTGAAATACGCCACTTATCTTTCTTTGTTAGAGTGAAAATAATCTCTGAAGGATTTAACTCATACTGAGTCTCACTAATATTCTTTAAAATCGTAGCATTGGCCTGAGGCCTTTTGGAAACTAGTGGCGGTCGAGTAAGGCTTAAAAGAGCAATCTGCATATCAAATTTATTTTTGAACTCAGGAGCTATAACAACCGCTGTCACATAGGCCGTTCTTCCTTCAATTTTTTCAGCGATAATTTTATATGAAAGAAGTCCTTGTATAGCACTAAGAACTTCCTTCTTTGTTTTTTTGATATTCTTCTCCCACTCAACAATATCTTTCACAAAGCCGCGGTAATCCGCAATCTGTTGCTGTGACGAGAAACCAGGATCATAGTAAGAGAAAGTTTCTTCAAAATTAAAAAGAAATGTCTCTTTAATTACTGTATCGACAGTTTGACTTGGTGTTGGTTTAGAACAACTAAAGATAGTAAATAATATGCAAATACCAAGAATGATTCTTTTCATAATGAGTATTATACACTCATTTTCGCTCTTGTCCGATTTAGAGTGAGAGAAGTTGCTAAAACATGAAAGATACTTGGATAAGTATTTAATTTATAGATATGATCTGCTGGTAGTTCTCTCATTAGATCCGCATGAGCGCGTGCAAGATTCGTATATGGAAGCTCAGGAAAGAGGTGGTGAATGGCATGATAATTTAGGCCATTAACAAAGATGAAAAATGAGCTGATTCCAGATTCGATGGTTACCGTATCCATGAGATGCTCTTCCCAACTAAGAGGCGCAAGGCTTTCATTCGTATAGAGATGATTAAAGAGAGCGCGGTACATATTAAGGGTAGAAGAAATGACAACAACACCTAACCAAACCCAGATCGTCGCAATGGGTAGAAGTTCAAAATAAATCGCACTAGCAATACTGAGCTTGTATAAGAAGCACATGAAATCATTGCCAACCATAACTTTGATTTCTCGATCGACATTCTTTATTGGCCTCTTATAGTCCATTGAGAAAGCGAGAGTTGATATATTTTGGTAAACCCATACCCTTTGCTCTTTTGATAAGAAGAGATAGGCCAGTGGAAAGACTCCAAAGCGTAGAATTTGAACGATTGGTAGAAGTATTGAAGATAGAATCGGCCTCACTAAAGTCACGACATTAAATTCTGCAATATACTTATATTCAGGATCACGCTTCGTCGCATAGGTTCTCTTCCCATGATGAAAGAGATGGGCATCACCTAGATAGACAGGGTAAGCATTTGGCCAACCAAAGAGAATATTAAATGCCGTACGGTAGCCCTTTATCTTTTTTGCAATATGTGAGACTTCGTGAACAAGAATCGTTCCGCGATAAATGAAGAAGATGGCCACAAAGAAAGTTATGAAGTTAAAGTGAAAGCAAGTGTAGAAGAATGCTGACCAACCAATAAGGGCGTTACTAAAAAGATCAAACCACACTCTTGTCTTATTTAAGGTGTGATGCTTCTTTAGAATGTCTCGCATTTGCTCGATATTGGCCTCTCTCATACGCTATTTCTAGCATATAAGAGAGGCATCAATAATACTTATGTAAAAAATTAAGAGTTATTTTACCCCGGCTTTGATTTCATCAACGACTGCTGGGTCAAGAAGTGTCGAAGTATCACCAAAGTTATTGAAATCATGAGCAGCAATTTTTCTTAAGATCCTTCTCATGATCTTTCCAGAGCGTGTCTTTGGAAGTCCTGGGACAATTTGAATCTTATCAGGACGAGCGACAGCACCAATTTCCTTAACAATTGTCTCATTGATAAGTTTTATGACTTCGGCTTCATCTGTTAAACTTGTCACAACGTAGGCGTAAATCCCCTCACCCTTTACGTCATGTGGATAGCCAACAACCGCACTTTCAGCGATGGCCGTATTCTTTCCGATGGCATTTTCAATCTCGGCCGTCCCAAAACGGTGGCCTGAAACATTGATAACATCATCAACACGTCCAGTGATTCTAAAGAATCCTTCCACGTCGCGCTTGGCCCCATCTCCAGAGAAGTAGTAGCCCTTATATGTTCTTAAGTATGCATTCATAAAGCGCTCATGATTCTTGTAAACAGTTCTTAGCATTCCAGGCCATGGGTGCTTAATACAAAGCTTTCCTTCGGCCATGGTCTCACCAATTTCATGTCCATTATCATCAACAAGAACCGGAACAATTCCAGGTAGTGGAAGTGTTGCCTTACATGGCTTTGTCTTTGTAAGGCCCGCAAGTGGAGAAATTAAAATTCCACCCGTTTCTGTCTGCCACCAAGTATCAACAATTGGACATTTCTTCTTTCCAATATGCTCGTTATACCAATGCCATGCTTCGGCATTAATTGGCTCACCTACTGATCCTAAAACCTTTAAAGATGATAGGTCATACTTAGTTGGCACATCATCTCCTGCGGCCATTAGTGCGCGTACTGCTGTTGGCGCCGTATAGAAATGTGTTACCTTATTCTTTTCAACAATATCCCAAAAGCGTCCAGCATCTGGATAAGTTGGAACACCTTCAAACATCATCGTTGTGGCACCATTTAGAAGTGGGCCATAAGTAATATAAGTGTGACCAGTAATCCAACCGATATCGGCCGTGCACCAGTACATATCATTTTCCTCGACCTGGAAAACATTAGCAAAAGTATAGGCGGCCCACACCATGTAGCCAGCTTGAGTGTGGACAACACCCTTAGGTGTTCCTGTTGATCCAGAAGTGTAGAGAATAAATAATGGATCTTCTGCATCAAGCTGAGGGGCCAGGTGAATATCGGAAGCTTTATCAAAGAGGTCGTGCCACCAGAAGTCGCGTTCTTCTTTCATTGTCACTTTATTATTTGCTCTCTTGTGAACAATAACTTTTGAAACACAAGCACATTCACTATTATCTAAGGCTTCATCAACAATTGACTTTAGTTCAGTTATCTTTGTTCCGCGAAATCCACCATCGTTAGTGACAAGAACACTACACTGAGCATCTTCAATTCTTCCGGCCAGTGCTTGAGCAGAGAATCCTCCAAAGACAACTGAGTGGATGGCACCAATTCTAGCACAAGCAAGAACGGTAAACATAAGCTCTGGAACCATCGACATATAGATACAAACGCGGTCACCTTTTTTTACACCAAGTCCTTCAAGCATATTTGCTGTCTTACAAACTTGGGCATGTAATTCTTTATATGTGAATTCACGATTTGCTTCATCTGGATCATTTGAAACAAAGACTAAGGCCTTCTTGTCTCCTCGAGTAGCTAGGTGGCGATCAAGGCAGTTTTCAGTGATATTTAATTTTGCACCATTAAACCAACGAATTTCCCCATCAGTAAAATTTCCTAAAGTGACATCATCCCACTTTTTCGAAAATATAAAATTTTGTGCAATATTTCCCCAATACTCAGAAGGATTATTCTTTGCTTGCTCATAGGCAGCTTCGTATTCTTCGAAAGTCTTTAGACGAATATCCATATTCAACCTCGCTTTAAAATAATAAATTTCTTTTGTAGATCTAAATTTTCTCGCAAGATATAGAATACGTCTAGCTTTGATTAAGTCGGTTAATGAACATTTTCATATTATGAAGAGTAAATCGCTTCTCTAGGAGAACCTCGATATGGCGTAGTTTATCTTCATCCCCAACACAGTAGAAGCTCACCATTTGAGTCGCAAATTCCTGACGAATCAAATAGAGTTTTGGGTCAATGGGCAAATCATAATTAATTAAGCAAAAGCAATCATCCATTCGAAAGGATTTTGAAGCGAGATTAGAGACAAAGAGATATGAATGATCAGCATCGTGGAATCTCTTAAGACTTTCCTCATTTTCTTGTGCTTCAAAGTCACGGCTAATAAACTCACAAGGTATATCAAAACCTGCTGCCTTCACTTGATCAATAAAGTCCAGATCCTTATAGAAGATAATCACTTTAGAAGTAGCAAGGACCTCTAAAACATCTTTTAATATTAGAAGCTTCTTTTCTAAGGATTCAATATGAAGAAATACTTCACGATCACGCATTAGTAATAATATCCTTCATCGCTCTCACTCATCTTTGCTAAGATTTCTCGAAAGTCATTCATCTGGCCATACCAGTAATTTGGAGATTCATAGTAACTGAAAGTATGCTTGAAAGATGGATCACTCCACCTCTTTCCAATCCACGCTGAAAAATGAATCAAGCGTAGAGCTCTCAAGGCCGGAATAAGCTTTATCTGTTCATGTGGAAATGGACGAATACTATCGTAGGCTTCCAAGAAGATATTTCGATCAATGATTGACTGCTGATCGTCCCCCGGACAAATTGGCCACACGTCTTGAACAACGGGGCCTGTCACCATATCGTCAAAATCAACAAAGTAAGAGTCATCACCTCTTAAGATGATATTTCCCTTATGAAAATCCCCATGAATTCTTTGAGTCGCAACACCAGTAAAGAGAGTCTTGGCCTTGGTGATAATTTGATCCGTCATCATAAGATAATTTTCACGAATATCACTTGGGATAAAATCGGTGGATTTAAGGAATTCAATATTTGCCACACCATAACTTTCAGGACCCAATTTAATTCGGTGATTGGCCCCTCGTAAGGCCCCGACACTATGAATACGGGCCAGAGATCTTCCCATAATTTCAAGTTGCTCAGTATTCATCTCTTCAGGATTTCGACCTCCGCGCTTTTCATAAAGACAGTAATAAATCTTATGCTCTTTCATTTCAAAGAGTGTTTCACCATCAATTACAATTGGAGGGATCACAGGAACTTCAGCTTCAACCAGATCATTTAAGAACTCATGCTCATCTAAGATTTGCTCTTTTGACCAACGCCCAGGACGATAGAACTTTGCCACAATAAAGTGATCGCTTGGAGAATTTATTTCTGCATCAGGACGGTCCACTTCAATTTCATAGACCCGATTTTCAATACTATTTAGAGGAAGGCAGCGACCTGTGGTCTTAAAGCCAACCTCATCAATGGCATCAAGGATGGCATCAGGACCTAATTTGAAGAAATATTGGGTCTCTTCACTACCCCAAACGTATTTAGTCATGTAAGAATGATAGTGATGCGCCTAGGGTCATGGCAATCTCAAAATGAGCGTGGTAGAAAGCTCTAAACAAGGAGAATTCATGTTTAAAATACTGTTATTATTAGTATCATCTATCTATCTACAAGCAGCTACTTTTGAAGTTATCGGGCCATGTGCTGAAAAGCCACTCTTTTCAACAACTGTTGAAATTTCTGAGACAAATGTTGGTGATGCTACAGTAAAGATTCTAACGGACAATGGTATTGAGTTCCAAGGATCACGTGTTGGGATGAAATCGATCTTTAATACTCCAACAGGTCTTGATGCCATGGAGATTATTAGTGACTTTGAAATGAATGCCCATGGTTGGTGTTATGCTATTAACGGCGTTGAACCAAATGTATACCCAGATGAAGTGAAGCTAACAAATAAAGACCACGTTACTTGGTGGTACGGATTTGCTCACTATTACAAAGGAAAGTGGCTAAGTATGTGTGAACCAACTTGGCAAAGAGCTCCAGAGCAGTTCTGTAACTAGTTGGTACGCGGATACTTTTCGTGAAACTAACTACATACAGTGAGTTGAAACTCAAATAACATTTGAAACTCACCTGTCTATAAGTAGAAATCTGTTTATCTATCTTTCTTTATTAGAAAAATTAATAAACATCTTACTTTTTGAGAAAGTTGATCCTTTTAACGAGAACAAAAGTCTTTAAGTAGTTTGAATCTCGAAAAGGTTGCGTGCACCGGTTACCGGTTAGCTTGAACACGACAGGGTCGAGCAACCGGCCCTTGTCGTTGACCACTCTGGTGCTTTCTTAAAGAATGGCCTTGTGAATTCGTTCAATTCATATGGACTTAAAATGGCCTGTTCTAAATTTCTTAAACTCTTCTCATCACCTTTTTCAAGATCATCAAGAACGAGTTGCACGATATAATTTCTTGGAATAAAGACAGGATTAACTTTTGCCATTTTTACTAGCGCTTCACCAAAGTCAACTCTTTGAAGTTTTTGCTCACGCTGCCACTTCTCTACCCATCGGTTGATACGGCCAAGTTCACTCTCGCCTAAGCTTTTATAAAAGACCTCAGACCAATTAACTTCTTCACCTTTCATCAATGTCATGAGGCTGCGATAAAATAGCGTCATATCAGCTTCAAGCTCATACTGAAGATCAAATAGACCATCAATAAACCCTTCACTGCAAGTTACAAGGCCTAATTTCTTGGCCATGACTCCTTGGAAGAACTCATTGAAGTAAGTAGGAAATTTTCCAAGATTTTCATCTAAACTTTCTAAGCTTATATCTTGTAAGGCTTCTCTTAATTGATCAAGATTCCAGTAAGCAATACTGGCCTGATTTATAAAGCGATAGCGTCTATTTCTAAAGTCAGTTGTATTCGGAGTCCAATTCGGATCAAAGCGATCAAGCCATCCATATGGCCCATAATCAATAGTAAGACCTAGCATTGATAAATTATCAGTATTCATGACCCCGTGGACAAAGCCTAAGCGCATCCACTCACTCATAAGAAATGCTGTTCGCCTAACGACCTCATTAAACATTTCTTTAATACTCATACCAGGATAGAAATTATCAATAGTAAAATCCACAATCTCTTTTAATTCTTCTAATTCAAAGTTTTTAGCAAAGATTTGATAATGGCCAAAGCGCAGGAAGCTTGGTGCAATTCGAGAACAGATAGCACCCTTTTCATAGGCAGCATTTCCATCGTAGAACATATCTCTTAATACATCTTCTCCAGTCTCTACTAGACTCAAGGCCCTCGTCGTTGGAACGCCAAGATGGAACATGGCCTCACTACAAATATATTCTCTAAGAGATGAGCGCAGGACGGCCTTTCCATCGGCTCCTCTTGAATATGGAGTAAGTCCTGCTCCTTTTAATTGAACTTCTAAACCTTCATGGAGTCCTAAAGTCATGGCACGGCCATCTCCAAGCTGCCCGGCCCAATGACCAAATTGATGGCCTCCATAGCGAGTGGCCACAGCACTTGGTTCATACATATCTTGATTTCCGCTTAAGAGCTTAACCCAAAGATCTTTTTGAGAATCGTCAATCTTCATGGTCTTTGCAAGGTCGCTAGACCAACAAAGCAGTTTTGGATTCTCACTTGGCTCAGGCTTGACACGGGTAAAGTGAGCGTTTGGAGTTTGCTCAGGAAAACCTGAGAGATTCTTATATTCACGCAGACCCTGATAGGCCTGTTCTAATTTGATCATGGAGATTCCTAGTAATGAGGTGGCTTATAATCCTTAAGGTTCTCAAGGGTCATCTGCTCTGTTGCCTCTTGTGTTGAGCTAGCGATTAAGTGATTCACATGCTTCACTAATTCATCAATGATAAATTCTTGCTTTGTCACGATTGCATTTAGTTCGGTTAGTAAATGATCTTGGTGCGAGAATTTCTCTTCTAAAGCGATCAATCTCTTTTCATATTCGTTATTTTCCATGTCTATAAATTACTACATATCAAGGAGCGCGTCTATTTCTTAGTCGATCAATACAGTACTTTAGCGCACTTACACCCTCTAAAAAAATTAGGATTTATTTAAGGCTTGAGATTTCATTACATGCTAAAATATGTGCCATGAAAAAGAAGTGGAATATTGCAACGAATACCATTTCCCTATTACTTATTAGCTTTATTCTTTATAAGCAAGCACCTGCTGTTGTGAATAATTTTAAAAAAGAAGGAACAAAGCTTGCGCCAAAAGAATATATTGAGATTCGTACACAATCAAAAATCCACTTCCCTGAATTAACTAAAAATAGGAAAACCTTAGCAATTTTCTGGGCGACTTGGTGTGGCCCTTGCAAGATAGAAATGAAGAGACTTCACCAATCAGTTCTTGAGGGAAAACTTAGGCCTGAACAAATTTATGCTATAAATGCCTTTGAGAATAAATCCACCATAAGAAAATTTATTGGACAGAGCCCTTATCAATTCAACTTTATTTCATCACCCTATGCTGCGAGGCAACTAGAAGTGAAATCCACTCCTACAACGATCCTTTTAGACGGTGAAAACGTCACTTCCATGAGCTCAGGACTCAGTTTTATTGGAATCTGGCGCGCAGAGCAATACCTCGCCTCTAATCCCTAGAATTCTTCTGAATTCTCGACATCTTCCCCCTATGGGATTATTATCTCAAAATTGAAAATTTATTTAAACAGAGGATTCTATGGGAAGAAAATGGGCCAATATTGTTAAGAAAAAAGGTGCCTTAGATAAGGCAAAGAGCCAGATGTACACAAAGCTTCTATTTGAAGTGACAAAAGCTGTTAAATCAGGTGGTGATGATCCAGGTTCAAACTTTCTCTTAAAAATTGCACTCGATAAGTGTAAGGCCAGTAATGTTCCAAAAGATAATATTGACCGCGCTATTAAGAAAGGTCTTGGTACTGATGATGATGGTTATGAAGAAATCAACTATGAAGGTTATGGGCCAAACGGTGTTGCCATCTTCGTAGAAGCTTCTACAAATAATGTCACAAGAACAGTCGCTAATGTTCGTGTTCACTTCAAGAAAGCAGGTGGATCACTAGGAACGACTGGTTCACTTCAATTTGTATTTAATCGCAAGGCCCTTTTTGAAGTTCCAGTTGGAGAACTTGACGAAGACGATTTCACACTAGAAATGATTGATGCGGGAGCGGAAGATATTGAAGTAGAAGATGGATACTTTAGCATTACAGGGCCAATGGAAGTCTTTGGTTCGATCTCAAAGAAATTAGAAGAAATGGGAATTACTCCAGAAGAAGCGACGCTTGAACAAGTCCCTCTTACTTTTAAAGAAGTTGATGACGAGACATACCTAACAGTCATGAAAATGGTTGATGGCCTTGAAAGTGACGAAGACGTTCTTAAGGTCTATCACAATATTCAGTATGATGAGAGATTTGAGAATCTATAATCATGTCAGAAAACACAAAAGATAAAGCACAATTAACTTATACTAATGAAGAAGGACGAGAGGTGAAAACCTCTCAATTTCTTCGTAATCGCGGCTCTTGTTGTAAAACAAGTTGTCTTCATTGCCCTTATGGCTTCACAATTAAGAATAACGAAATCAAGAGTTACGATGTTGGCTATGATGATATTGAACAGGCCCAAGCAATACTCGATGCCAATCAAGAAAAACCAAGTGGATCTGGAATCGCAGCAAGTCTCATGGGATCGGCCTTTGGCGGATCAAAATCAAATCAGGCCATTATCCTAAATGCCATGAACTTTGATAGCTATGCTTTTGTTGAAATCAAAGGAGTTACTTTTGGGCTAATTGAAAAAGGCACTCCTCAAGCAAAGAATCTCTACCTTAAGACACACTTTAAAGACCAAGGTATTGATCTTGATATCGTAAACTCAAGTCTTTAAAGGGTGTTTAAATTATTGACGCCCCCTTGATTATTTTCAAATCATAACTAGAAAGCTCTTATTTACTCTATATTAACTATGTTTATATGGAGAAAAATATGAAGCGAATCTCGATACTCTTAGCAGTATTAGTGACATTATTAAATTCGAGTCAAGCTCACGCTCGTCGTGACGGCAACTCTCAATTTGAAGAGAGACAGCGCGAAAGACGTGAAGAGAAACGCAAAGAAAAGAAAATCAAAAAACGCACAGACCTAATCAATTGGTCGGCCAGCTACCAAGACTTAATCAATCAAAATGCACGCTTCTTTAAACGCCTCTTTGATCGCCACGAGAAGGGCCAAATAATTGGATTAGAGCTGGTAATTGCCTCAAGCTCTTGGTCAAATATTGAAAGTGGCTTTGGCCATACCATGCTTCGCTTTGTCGATAATATTGGCGAAGAAGGTGATGACGTAGTTCTGAGCTTTGTTGCCAATATGGACTCATTAAAACTTAATTACTTTAAAGGAATCTTTGGGGGCTACCCAGTCTTTCCTCAAGTAAAGAGTTTAAGAATGTTCATGGATGATTACACCAATAATCAAAGACGTGATCTTGACCGCTATATTATTATTTCAGATAAAGAAATTAGAGAAAGAATCATCGCTCAATTGAAAGAGCAGTGGCAACTAGTTGTTAATCATCAACTTGAGACAAGAAAAGAAGTACTTCAAACAACTGTCGATAATTTAAAGAAATATTCAGATGAAAAGTTTGGAGAAGGTAAATATGGAGTTCTACCACTAAAATCATTAACAGGTGCTCTCTACGCTCTATCGGCGATTCCTCGAACAGAAGTTCCGACACAGACCGAAGAAAACAAGAAGTTAAGTGTCGAACAAATATTCCCTATTATGTATTCACTTCCAGAAAGTAGTGAACTTGGAGACTATACCTTTTTCTCAAATAACTGTGCTGGTGCCTTAGTTAACTTTTTCAAACAAGTAGGACTTCCATATCACAAGAAGCTTGGTTTAAAAGGGCGTATACCTCTCACTCTTCCAGATTATCTGCAAAGAGCAATGATAAACCCATACCCTATTATTAAGATTCACTCATTACGTGAACTTAAGAAGAAAGTTGTAAAAATCACAGGAATCAAAGACGAAAGCTATCTGCAATACGATCTTTCAGTTGAGCAAGTAAAGAAGCTTGAGAAAAAGCTAAATAAGAAAGAGATGCGAAAGCTTATTGAAATCGTGGCCTTTGACCTCGACTCATTCAAGTACTATGAATCAGTCATGAAAGGTATTGAGAAGATGGAATTTGATGAGCTTCATGGTTTAACAAAGGTTCCAGTAAACCTCTACCGTATTTGTAAGGACGACCAGTGTATTGCTGATGTGAAAAAAGACTTAAAAGACTTTTATGGAGAAACTAAGTTTAGCGAAATTCAAAAAAAGAATATTAAGAAATCCAAAAAGGCCGTCACAAGATGGAAACAAGATCACCGTACAAAGAGAAGAATACAAGTAGCTAAAAGGCCATATAAAGGACTCTTAGTTAATGAAGATATTTTAAACCACCAGAGTAAATTACAGTTTCTACATGAAAGATGGACAGAAACACTAAAATAATAAGGAGAAGAATATGAAAAAATCATTTATTGCCCTAGGGCTACTATGCTTAATGGCAGGACTATCAACTCAAGCATCATGTCTTGAAATGTACAAAGAGAAGAACCTTGCACCAAGTGACAATGCAGTTAAAACGGCAGCTGTACTTAGTACAACAGGAGTAACAGTTGGTTATGTTGGACTTGAACTAGCTTCGGCCACTTATGCTGCTGGTGCTGCTCTTTTAGCAGATTCAGACAATATTATTATTGATCTTATCGCACTAGACATAATGCAAGATGGTATTACTTCATCAACTGAAGCTGTATACCATGGTTCATCAAGTACACTAGCAGCAACTGGTATCATTGATGGCAGTAGAAAGAACTATAAGTCACAAATTAAGCTTATCCAAGAAGCTCGTGTTGCTCAGTCTGTAACAGGAACAACTCTTGCTGAATTCGTTGGAGACCTTAACGATAGACGTCCAGTAAGTAAGAAGCTATCAGTATCAGAAGTTGCTGAAGAGATCAGTGTCGCTGATGCTCGTGGTGAGTTCTGTATGGACGCTGAAGATATGATGACGATGTCAGAAATTCGTCATTATATTGATGCTCAATTCTAATCCAATTAATGAACGCCTATTGTCTATTCCTTAGACAATAGGCTTCTTATCAACATTTATTTCGTCCTAAGTCATTAAAAATCAATAAACATTCTGGCATATTCATTGCAAATATATTCCTAAATCAATTTAGGAGAGAGTTATGAAAAATACTAGCTATATTGGAATGGTTGCCTTGATGCTACTAAGCTCATATACCAGTGCAGAATCTTTTAGAGGTAAATTACTAAAGAAAGAAAATGAAGTACGGGCCAATATTCATGTTGGAAGTGAAATTAAGAATGTCTTAATCAACTACCCAAGCAAGTATAATAAACACCTCGACCATGTTCTAACAAACTCACCTAATTATGTTTTTGAATTTGATGGTGATCTTGAGGGCGATAAATTAAATATCGATAAGATGCCACGAGTAGTTGCTGACATTGAAGATCGTATCGGAACACTTACCAAGAGTGAGGACGGCTTCTACATTGATGGACAAAAAGCAAAATTTGGCCGTACAAAGAAAATCTATGGTTATGAATTTGATGAAAAAAGTCGTAACTACTTTGTTGGCAAGAAAGTTCATACTCAAGGACATATGGAAGATGATACTTTTATCATCAATGCCATTATCCCCGCCAATCTTTTTACGGCCGGTGAGAATAACTATGAGGCTTCTAAGAAGTTTAAAAAGAATGGACTTAAATATATCTTAAATGAAATGCCAAAGAATAAGAATTCACAAAGTGATAAACCATTTCGTGGAACAATTCGCTACAGAGATAATTACCAAGCAACTCCAGGAGACCATGTCTTTATCGTCACTCTAAGTGGACGCCAAGGAGAAGAGCCAGGATCAGCAGCAGGACACTTTGCCATTGGTATGGGTGAGCTACAAGATGATCTAACAGTTAAAGGTGAGACATTTAATTTTTATTTCAAAGGTGAGAAAGAAGTTCTAGCAAGTAACACTGACCTCGTAAGCTACTTTGGCCATCTTATTCAAGGTCAAGTTAACTATCGTCCTACATACACCCTTATTGGCTACAGTCGTTCAAAAGAAGATATGCTAAAAGTTCGTGATATCTTTGAAGAACAATTACATAAGGTGAGAACAGAGAAAGGATTGGAGATCACTCCATTCTACAATTGTACAACAACTTCAAATGATACAATGAAAGCAATTGGAATTAAAGGAGCTCATGAATTTGCGATTAGCAATATTTTTGATTACCAAACTTATATTCCAGTAAGCTCAAAAGCACCTAAGAATGGTACTGATGCTTCAACGCTTTCACAGCTTCGTTATATCTTAAAGAAAGATACTGAGCACTATGTACCAAGAAAGGCATTTGAATCATTTGCTAAGGCCATGGTAACTCAATCAAAGAGATTAAAGCTTAAGAGAACTGATTTTGTCTTTTTACCACAGACTCCTTCAGCAAGGCCAACAGGTGGAATATCATACGATGAGGTTCTCTCTGAAGGAAAGAAGATTATTGATTTCAAAGAGGCACGAGTTGAGCGTCTGGCAAAAGAAGCAAAAGCACGAGAAACACTAGCAAACAAAGATGCGACGGCCGAACAGATTGAAGCAGCAAAAGCGATCCTTGCCAAAGCACCAACGCCAGAACAAGACCAGGCACAGATTGATAAATTACTTTATAAAATTGATTAATAAAACTTAAGGGGGCATTGTCCCCCTCATAAGTTGATCTTTCTTCATTATCCTAATTTTGCTAAATCTATCAGCTAAGGCCGATTGGTCAAGTCATCAACTCTCCCTATTAACTGGCCTCTCCCTTCACAATAGTATTATTGAGCTCGGTACTCAAGCAGGCGCTGGACTCTTTGTTATGCCAATTAAAGTAGGACTTAGTAAAATAAATGAGCCAAGAGCTTGATTTCTTTTATATCAAAATTGGCGATTATAGTGGTGGAATCATTTGAACTTCCATCATAGTTGACTACTACTTCATGAAAGAATTAAGTAATCAATCAATTCTACTAAGACTTAAGTATCAATTATAGGTAATTGATAGATCTTTAAATAGAGATCAATCCAATTAAGAATTTCTTTTCTTTTATCATCAAATCTCTTTACCTGATCAGCGTTAAGAGTTGCTTTAAACTGATCAAAGAATGTAAAGAATTCTTTATTTGATTCAAGTATCGTCTTTAAAGAAATCACACCCGAAAAGTATTTCTTCAGTTGTGCTTTATATTTCTTTTGATCTTTTAAACTCAAGGTTCTTTCATAATTCTTAGACCATCTATTATCCGCTTGAACGCTTTTAGCATAGATCTTTGCATAGTCTTTAATTAATTCAATCTGCTTGAGAGAGAGTTTACCAAAGAAATTCTCTAGTCTTGAAACTCCCCTTTCTTCGTATGAAATCTTCTTATCACCAGAGACAGGGGTCTCTTCGCGGTAGCGCTTAAGAATATCTTGCCTCTGAGAATAGTCTAATTCAGACAGAACACTAATTGAAATATTGTTAACAGTTATTTGAATTGTTGCGTAAGAGGTATACCCCTTCTTGATATAGGCCGCAAGTGAGTCTTCTTTGATACGATAACTCTTTAACAAATCACGGATGACAACGACTTCATCCCGGTGAGAGAAGAATGCATTTGTCACCTTAAGTCTTAGCTTAGCTTCTTGGACATCATTGAGTTTTAGATGATCATTAACTTGATCACTTAGAAAGTCCGGCGCTTTCTTTAATATCATTTCACGATAACTACAGCTTTGAAAAAAAAGTAGTATTAAAAAGAATAAGCTCCAACGCATCATTATACCTAGTTTTTATAAAGGTCTAATTGTTGATACTGTGTCTTTAAGTCTCTTAAAATAGCCTTCAATACAGCTGCGACAGGAATTGCAACTAACATTCCAAACATACCAAAGATATTCCCCCCTATAATAAGGGCCAAAATAGTCGCAAGAGCACTTAGACCTACTTTGTCCCCGACAAACTTAGGCGTCACAATAGTCCCCTCAATGGCCTGAACGATGACATAGACAGCGACAACACCGTAGATCGTATCCATCCCGGCCATATTTGCGAGGGCAACAACAATGGCAACACTAAAGCCTATTGCAAATCCCGCATAAGGAATAATACTGATTAGCCCGGACAAAATTCCAATTGAAAAGCCAAAACGAAGACCAATTAGAGATAACCCTGTTGCATATAATAGAGCAAGAATGAGGGCCACAATAAATTGTCCCCTTATGTATCCGCTAAGAGCAGTATTTGTTAAGCTCATATAGTGCTCTATTTTTGATTGATAAGGACGTGGAATAAGTGACTTAATATTGCCAGTTATAATTTCATAGTCACTAATGACATGAAAAAAGAAGAGTGGAATTAAAAAAAGATTTAAGATTGCCACTATCCACTGAGTCAAACCTGAAAATGCTGATTTTAAAGCAAGGGTAATTTTATTTGTAATTGCCTTTGAGAGCTGAGCGATATGACTCTCAATATAATCCTTTATATCAGACTTACTTATATTAATTTCTAATCCAGCTTTCTTTGATATCTCTTCCACTTTTATAATGGCCTTTGTCGAAAACTGAGGAAGCTCCTTTAAAAGCCCCTTCGCATCTCGGATTATCTCAGGAATTAAGAAAGTTAAACTTAAAGTAAGAATAATTGTAAGAAGTGAGAAGACACCAAGTACGGCCTTGTTACGACTTAGACCTTTCTTTTCGAGTTTCTGGATAAGAGGAAAGAATAGATAGGCCAAGAAGAATGCTAAAACCAAAGGTATAAAAGCACTGCCTAAACCAATAACACAGACGATTGCAATTAGAAGTAATGTCCCAATAATACCGATTGATTTCCTATTCAATTTTAACTCCTATCACAGGACATTCGACCTGTATCCACTTCTTGTCATTAGTATATTGATAAACTGGAGAATTCTTGACTCCGGCTTCTTTTAATTTCATTTTCCATCCCCATTGATAAACAACTTCATAAACTTCGGGGTATTCTTTACTTGTCACACAAGTCCCGGCCTTTCTCTGAATAACATACTCAGTATTGGCACACGAGCATAGAAGTAATAGTAAAGCTAATCTCTTCATGCTAAAACCACTTCTCTATTTTAAAAATAATATCCAGATAAGTATTGTCGGCGACATAGAGGTCACCACTATTCGGTAATAAATTATAGTTATCTATTCTTTGATTGGCACCTATACTTAAAATTCCTACGGATTTTTCAAAAGCAAGATAGTCAAACTTTAAAATAATATTCTTTTGACTCGAACGATCGACACGAACATTATCATTACTTCCTCGTAAATTAAAAGCATCGGCCGAAAGAAAGAGGAAACCAAAATTAGCTTTAAAATTTCGACTTAAATCAAATTGAACAATGGAAGACAAAAGAATTTGATGACTATCTTCTGAATTTAGCTGCGAGTTACCAAAGCTATAATTTTCTAGACTTCCATCATAGTAAATCGCTCCGATCGAATTCATCAGAGTAAAATAATAAAAATCAATTCCAATAATTCCACTTAAGCGATAATGATCCTTACCATCAAAAGGGCTTACGGTTTGGTTGATAGGATAAGATTTGCGATTATAATTTGAGAAAATTGCTGCAAATTCAACATCGAAGAAGACTTCACTCTTATCAACAAAACGATAACGAAATGAAAGTGAAGGATTGTAGATCTTACGAGGACTCTTTGAAGGTGTCTCTGTATCGTTTTCGTCTTCAAGGTGAGTTTCAAAGTCGACAATTTCTCCTTCAACACTTGCATCAATTGAAATCTTATCACTTATTGCATAACGGTAACCAAGGCCTAGGCTTAAAATATTACGATCGACTTCAAATATTTCTTCGATTCCGGCCGTTCGGTCATCAAATTCCATTTCATCAATTGAAGAGAAAATTGAAAAATTTAAAACACTCTCCCCTTTGCTAGGGAAACGATATAGGTAATCGAGATTTGTTACTTGATTTGCCGAGGAACTAATCGTTATGACAATGAAAAAAAGAATAGAAAATAATCTCATATTGCTACCCCTAGACTAAAAGAGTAATTTTCATTTATTAGATCAATAGAAGGAGTTATTGAAATCGTATTCTTTGAGTTAAAACGATACTTTCCATTATCATCAAAGTGAAGCTTGTACATAAAGTAACTTGTTACTCCACCAATTATCGCTCCCACTGAAACATCTTTAAAAGTGTGTTTCTTTGCATCAATACGGCTCCAGCCGATAAATGATGAATAAATTAGAGGAAGTGAGGCCATCCAATAATTTGAATGATATTTTTCACTATGAAAGATATCCATGGCCATCCAAGCTCCAACAGCAAAAGCATGAGTCGTATGGCCACTTGGAAATGATTGAAAATTTGTCTCATCAGGACGCTGCTTATTGGCAGCATACTTAGTCCCAAAAGTTATACCTTGAGAAATGAGCATGGATTCAGTGAAAACAAAGGATTTTTCGAAGGCATACTCATCATCTGAGAAAAGATAGTAACCATACATTCCTATCGTTAAGATCTCTGGTCCATGATTTCCTAATTGATAAAGCCAAGTGGGAATTGAGATATCATCTTTGTTAAAATCGTAATCACCAGCTTCAATATCTTGCTTCACAAAATCTGGAGAAAAAAGGCCATAGGTAAGTAACTCAATGGCAAAGAATGTCGATAGATAGCGAACTTGAATGGGAGAAACATCCCACTTCCCCTCTCTTATGTGATTAGAGGGTGCAACCTTAGCAAGGGTGCTAAAGCTTAGAATTAGCGCGAGAAATAAAGCCTTAAACATTTATTAATGAAAACAAAATTAAATGATTTCGTCTATTTATTTCGTCCTAAGAGTAATGATAAGGGATAAAACGCTGCAAGTCAGAAACCCTATGGCCATTGGTGTTACAGTTCCATTATAAGACTGTCCAATAGCTCCTCCTATGGCCGCAGAAATAAGAATCTGCACAGAGCTAAAAACAGAGTTTGCAGTTCCTGCAATATGCCCCATCGGCTCGAGTGCTAGTGCTCCAAAATTACCAAAGAGAAGGCCAAAGCTAAAGAGAGTCAAAATGAGATAGCTGTAGAATATGTAGAACGGTGGTAGGCCATTCGTATAGAAAGTTATGACACTAAAAATAATGGCCATAAAAGTTATTCCACTAAGAGCAATAAGACAAAGTCTTCTCATACCAAATTGTTCAACCAGCCTTGAGTTTAAGAATGAAGAAAAGCCAATAGCAATTGCACAGACACCAAAAGCAATTGGAAACTTATCTCCTAGCCCGTATTTAATTTGAATAATTTGTTGCGAAGAAGTTAAGTAACCAATAAAGGCACCGAAAACAAGTCCTGAGGCAATTGTATAACCAAGAGTTTTAGGGTGAGTTAAGGCTTCAATTGAAGCGGCCTTAATTTTCTCAAATGAAAGTGGACGACGATTATCTAAGTCAAGAGTCTCTTCTTGTCTAAAATAAAACCATGCAAGACAAATTACAGACAGAGCAAGCATCGACAAGAAAATATCACGCCAATTTCCAAATGATAAAATAACTTGTCCAATAGTTGGGGCAAAAGCTGGAACTAAAACAAAGATAATCATAATTAAAGACATTGTCTTTGCCATTTGATTTCCACTAAATCGATCACGTACCATGGCCGTTGAAATAATTTTTGCGCTGGCCGCACCAACACCTTGAATAAAGCGACCAAATAGCATCATATCAAAAGTCTGTGCATAGTAAGATGCAACTCCACCGATAAAGAAAGTAATGATACCAATGTACATGGCAAGCTTTCTTCCATAAGCATCAGAGACCGGCCCAAAAAGAAGCTGTCCAACTCCCATCCCAAGAAAGAGAATGGCAATGATTAACTGATTATCATTTGGGTTTGTCACTCCAAGACTTGAGCCAATGATATTTAATGCTGGTAGCATTGAATCAATTGATAATGCTGCAAAAGACATTAATGCTGCCATAAGAGCGATAAATTCTTTTTGTCCGATATTCTTTTTTATTTCTTTTACGACTGCTTCCACTAACTAAGGTGTCCCATTTTACCTGATTGGTAATCTTCAAATGCTTGGATGATTTCTTCTTTTGAACTCATCACAAAAGGCCCATGAGAATAGATCTCTTCATCAATTGGCTCTGCATTTAATATTAATAACTCTGAGCCTACACTACTTGAAAGACTGACCTCTTGGCCATCTCTTTCAAAGATTGCAAGAGAATGTTCGTTAACTGAATTACCATTTAATTCAACATTCCCCTTTCTTACGAGAATAATTAAATTAGTTTTATTTTTAAAATTTAAAATAAGCTTAGAGTCACTATCCATTCTTGCTTGAATTAAATTTATTGGCGAAAAAGTTTTACAAGGACCTATCTCTCCAAGAAACTCTCCGGCCACTAGTTTTAACTCAACACCATCAGAAGGCTTGATCACAGGAAATGTTTCTCCCTTCACTCCTTGATAACGAGGCGAAGTCATTTTATCTTTCTTTGGAAGGTTTACCCAAAGTTGAACCATCTCAAACTCTCCACCTTCACGTGAGAACTTCTCAGAGAATAATTCTTCATGAACGACTCCACTTGCTGCTGTCATCCACTGCACATCACCTTTACCAATAACTCCACCACCACCGGCCGAATCACGGTGTTCAATTTCGCCCGCAAATGCAAAGGTTACCGTTTCAAAGCCACGATGGGGATGTTCTCCAACCCCTCTTCGGTTAGGACTTGGCCCAAAGTGTTTTGGAGCAGCAAAATCCATCATGATAAATGGTGTTGTATAGTAATAGATATCATGACCCGGATGAAACATCGTATGAACATGAAATCCATCCCCGACCCAATGCTTACCAGGTGGGTCCATTATAAATTTTAATTTCTTTTGTACTTCCATCTCTTTCTCCCTAAAAAATATCACTCGGGCCCTTGGCCACGATACGATTAGGATTTAAGTCTTCGTGACTATAATAGTAATGTCTTTTAATATGTTCGATATTTGTTGTCTCTTTAACAGCAGCAATTTCATATAAGTCTTTCATGTAACGACTTAGATTTTTATAATCTTTAATTCTTCTAATATTGCATTTAAAGTGAGTCACATAGACTGCATCAAAACGAAGAAGAGTTGTGACTAAGCGAAAATCTGCTTCAGTTAGTCTCTGACCAATTAAATATTTATTGTCCTTGAGACGATCTTCGATCTTATCAAGAGCATCAAATAATGAATCAACAGCTTTATCATAGGCTTTTTGAGTACGAGCAAATCCGGTACGATAAACACCATTATTAATATTTGGATAAATAAAGTCATTTAACTCATCAACTTCTTTAGCTAGCTCGGCCGGATAATAGTCATCTTGATTGCCTGTTAGCTCATTAAAGGCCGAGTTAAATATTCTAATGATTTCAGAAGACTCATTATTAACAATAGTCTGGGTTTTCTTATCCCATAGAACAGGTACCGTAACACTTGTACTAACATGTGGATCGGCCTTGATATAAAGTTCTTGTAAGAACTCATGGCCATAGAGCTTATCGCCAGTACTTTGAGGGAAGTCCGTTTTGAAAGTCCAACCCATATCAAGCATATCTGGGCATACAACGCTAACATCAATATGATCTTCAAGATCCTTTAAGGCCCTAAAAATCAATGTACGATGGGCCCAAGGACAAGCGTAACTTACATAGAGGTGATAGCGCCCAGATTCAGGCCGATAAACTTCGTGATCTTTAGAAATTGTTTCTCTAAATGAACGCGGTATGCGGTCATAAGCACCTTCGTTATCACTAGTGATAATTGAAGTCTTAAGCCATTTACCATCTACTAATCTACCCATATTTCTTTCCTTTTTTCATTTTCTTACCCCAATAGCATACTCCGGCAACGGACTAGATAAAAGAATAAGATTACGGGTAACTTGATCTAATTTTAGACTATTTAGTATTGAGCTGCCCACAGGCCGCAAGGACATCATCACCCTTAGTATCGCGAATTAGGGTTGGGATTTTAAAGGTATCAAGAATGGCCTTAAAATTTGCAACTTTCTCATTTGAGGGCCTCTTATATCTTGAATCTGGAAACTCATTAAATGGAATTAAGTTAATTAATGAACGTCGATCTTTTAACATTTCACCAAGAGCAAGTGCATCTTCCCTGCCATCATTGAGATTATCAATAACAAGATATTCGTAAGTTACAAATTGCTTATTTCGAAGAGGTATCTCATCAATATAGTCGAGAACTTCATTTAAGGGATAACGCTTATTTATTGGAATCAATTCATTTCTTATATGATCAAAAGGAGAATGCAGTGAAAGAGCAAGATTAACACCTGGAATCTCATCCCTCCATCTCTTAAGCCCTGGAATGTAACCACTTGTCGAAATTGTGATCTTTTGAAAGCCGATAGAAGTTCCATATTGAGATGTGAAAATCTGACAGGCCTTCTTCACTTCATCAAAATTATGAAGTGGTTCTCCTTGCCCCATAAAGACAATATTTAAAATGCGAACTTCATTTGGGCGATGCTCTTTTAGCCAGTGCCAAGCGGCCAAAAACTGGCCTACAATTTCATGTGTTTCAAGATTGCGTTTTAGTCCCTGCGTTCCAGTGAAACAAAAGGAACACTTCATTGCACAGCCTACTTGTGATGAAAGACAAATTGAATACTTGCCATGAAATGGGATAAGCACACTCTCAACTCGACTTCCATCGGTAAGTTCAAAGAGAAATTTCACCGTGCGATCACTGGCCTCAAGAACTGTTATAATTTTAGGAAGAGAAAATTCGAAAGATTCATTAATAAAGCTCATTGTATTCTTAGCAATATCTTGAATACTTAAAGCATGAGAATTCTTCTTTTTATAATACCAATTATAAAGAATATTAGCTGCCGAAACATTAAAGTGATTCTCACTTAATAGCTCACTAAGTTGTTGAAATGTATATTGATAGAATGAAGTCTTCACGGCTTCAACATATAAGAAATAGTGCGCTACGTCTAGTTACTTATTGATATAGAATCCGGCCACCTTATCATCAATGATAACAAATTGGTCACTATCAAAGACGGCCATGGCCTTGTAATTTGCTTTCTGTGGTAACTTAATGGAGCCCGTAAAGCCTGCCAGCTCATTATCTGAAATAATAATCTCTTTGCCATCGGCATTTAGTCCATAAAATCTTGAATTATGAACTTTCAAACTTGTGATAATAGGAACGGCAGTTGCATCATTAACAAAGACTTCCTTTTCGCTATTTAATACGTAGTCTTGATCTGAATAATTTGAAGCGATAATTTTGGAATTCTTATTATTGGGAACAGTAAGAGAGACTAGTTCATTACGACGACGATCCCAAGTTAAAGATCGTATATAAGAATACTTTGCTCTTACGGTACTAAAGCGGCCCCGAAGAATTTCACGAATACCATCACTGCCTTCTAAGAAATTAGCATATTGATCTTTAATTTTTGCATTCTCATCAAGTTTTAAAATAATAAATGATTTGTTGTAACCAGTGACAACGACTCTCGTTGGTGAAATAAAAGTAACACCAACAAGAGTTTTAATAGAAATGGAATAAAGAGGATCAAGGTGAACATAGGCCGTTATCTTCTCTAGTTTACTATCAAGAAAATAGACGTAGTATTTATCAGTCACTATGACAAACGTCTTTTGTTGCGGATTATAGTCCATATCCCTAACTTCACCTACAATACTTTCGGGCAGTGCCACTTCTTTTACTTTGAGAAGATCATCACCATTTTCAAACATCGCAATACCTCGAAAAATACGATTGCCACGAAGTGGTGATTCGACATGATAATTACCGCGAAAGCTTAAAGGGGCCATCAGTCCATTCCACTTCTTTGTCGACCATATCCAATCTTTTGGGTCCCATGAAAAACGAATTGGATCCCCTTGCCCCAAGAAAGGAGGTGGTCCAACTTGAGTAAAAGCCTGTATAGCATTCACACTTAAAACGAGGAAGAAAACAACAAAAGAAGAAGATTGAAATTTTGTTAAATAACGAATTTCACCGTCTTCATTATCGACAAGGCCATTACCAAAGAAAGCAAGAATAATTGCGATCACCAAAAGGGTAAGCCAATAAACGATCACTCCCCAAGTATAGGTATGAATTCCAAATACCTCCAAAGCAAAGCCTTGACCGATATCTCTTAGGAAATGTCCTCCAGCATGTCTTAATGACATAAAAATTCCAAAACAACAAAAGAAGAGCATTAGGGCCAGGTACTTAGGCCTAAGTCCATATCGAATAATAAACAATCCGGTAACAGAAATTAGCATCATGGCCATTCTCTCTTGCCAGCATAGAATGCAGGGGTTGTCTCCAAGGCCAATTCCTAACATTACTGAAGAAAGTCCAATTGGCATAAAGAGAAGTAGGATTGTTGCCAGTGCTATTACACTGTATATTCTTTGGTTTTTCATATCAGTGACTCTCTAATAATTACCAGGAGGTAAGATCATATGTTTTGTTGCTACAAACCACACAAAGAGCATGATAAAAGCGGCACCATAGAGTAATCTCTCAGCTGCAACCTGCTTTTCTGGTCTTCTCCAAATAAAATATGCACTAGTAATTAAAAGTAGAATCTGTAAAAACTCCATCACGGCCTCCTATTAACTAATTGATTCGGAAGAAAATGCTCACGCACGGAGTTAATTTCGCTTAAGTTTAATGTCGTATAAAATGTAATATTATCAGGGAGAAATAATGAAGAAGAATTTACTACTCTTAGCTGTAGCAATTGCATTTATGGCAGATACTTATGCGGGACTTAATCCAAAAAGACAGGCACTCTATCATTGTGTCAATTATGACACAAAATCGAAAGTAACAGATGCCCTAATTTATGAATCAAAGTTAGGAACAAGAGTCTTCCACGAAGTTGAAGTCTTTGTCGAAGATATCAATCAAGCAAAAGAGTATTCATATTTTACAAAAGTAAATTATCGTCCAAAGTATGATGCAAAAGTTGAAGCTTTCACAACAGGTAATTTCAGAATTAGACTCGATCATATAAGTAAAGGTATTGATGGAAATATTTGGACCTTTGCGAGAATTCCAGAATACGGGGTTCATTCATTTGATTGGTCTTGTAAAGATGTTGAGGGGTTGTAACCCCTCACACCTCGATTGATGTTAAATCTTTTTTACTTGCGTCGCACATAGGCCACGCTTCCCCTCAGTAATCAAGTAAGCAACTTTGTCATTATTATTTAATTTGCCACTTTCAATTGCAGAAATATGAACAAATAAATCGCCGTCCCCACTATCCGGCTTAATAAATCCAAATCCTTTTGCTTCATTAAAAAATTTAACCTTTCCCGTTTGTTCCGTATTCATAACTTCCTTGCTCCTAAAACCACTTCAACCATCGAAGTGTATTAAATAATTCATACAAAAGTTATGGCCCGATAAATAAAAAATGAGAATTTAAGTTTGGTTAAATTTCAAATGTAATTATTTGACACAAATATAGTCGTGACATCCACATTGAATGGCCACATTTCCTTCTTCTCGACAATTAGCTGCAAAGAAATCATTCGAATCGAAAACCTCACTACACTTGACTCTCTTGTCCATGGCGTAACAACCTCTGACATCACCATTGATATCAACACCAATAAAGATCTGTTCTTCTTGAACATCCTCTAAACAGATAAATTCGTGACATGCACATTGATGTGCCTTTAGGCCTCTTTGACGACATTCATAAGCGTAGAGATCACCAATTTGAATCTCCATGGTACAAAACTGTGGTGTCGAATCACTCTTACAACTGACCATCTCACCTGTAATACTAATTCCAGTTACAACACCTAAATCCTTTGAAGCAAATGCCGTTGTGATAAAGAAAACCATTAGGATAATAAATTTCATCTTTCCTCCGATTGTTAAAATATTTAACAGGCGCATCGAACAGATAAGTGAAATAGTAAACTAAAGAAAAAGCTAAAAAATTACCGCACCCATTAGGTACGGCTTATTTTAAACTTAATTAAGAATGGAACACTGATAAGTGGAACACAAGTGAAGACCACCACAATAATAGCTCCAGCTGGAAGGTCTAAGAAGTAACTTAAGGCCATTCCAAAGAGCGAGAGTATACTTCCTATTGCCCAACCAAGAAGAAGCTGAGACTTGATTGTCTTCATCATCAAGGTGCTCAGTAATGCTGGCACAACTAAGAAAGAGAAAACGAGAAGAATCCCTGCAATTCCTACAGATGAAGTGATAACAACTCCAAAAAGTGCAAAGAAGAGAAAATCCCAAAAGGCCGATTGACCTTTCTCTTCATGAGTCGCGGCAAATAATTGTTTGCGAAAAATATAGTGGAGTAAGGCCACAATACTATAGATGGCCCCTGTTTTAAAAACATCTGACCAACTTACCCAAAGAATTTTTCCAATAAGAATTTCTTTAATATGCTCTGCCCCGTGGGCCATCATATTAACAACTAAAATAACAGCAGAAGAAGCAAAAGCATAAACAAGAGCAATTAAGACTTCTTGTGAAATATACTTTTCATACTTCTTTGACCATGCAAAGTAAGCGGCCGCACAGAAAGTAAATCCTAATGAGATAAAGTAATTAAGAGGACTGTGATGATCTAAGTGAAAGAGTAAGGCAACAGTGGAACCAAGACTGGCCACTTGGGCCAGGGAGAGATCAACAAAGATCACTCCCCTTTTAAGTACGTGAAGTCCTAGATAGCAGTGAATCCCTACCAGTATCAGACACATAACAAATGGTGCGGCCAAGAAACTTAGAACTTCCACTACTTCACCAATGCCTTTGCAATCTGGCGATAAAGCTTAAAGATATCACCAGACTCCTTATCGCCATTAACGGCAACAGGAACACTGAAAATTTTAATCGATGGGACAGATTTCTTTACTCGATGAGCAACACTAGTATCAAAGTAATTCTCAACAATGATACGATCAAGCTTATTTGTTTTAACAATATTAATAACATTGATAATATGTGATGCTGTCGGAGGTATACCTGGCTTTGGTTCAAGGACTTCCAAGGTATTCACACCAAACTCAGCAAGAAAGTAAGTCAGTGTTCGATGATAAGTAATTATTTTCTTACCTTCCACAATACTCTTTCTCAGCTCAAGGATGAGATTATTCATTCGCTTAGAAAAACTTTCAAAGCGATCTTGGTAGAACTTAGTATTTTCTGCATCAAGTTTACTAAAGCGATCAAGGATCAACTTTGCAACCTTGATACTATTTGAAGGCCCAAGCATTAAGTGAGGATTTCCCTCGGGGTGAACATCACCTTGAGCACGTGAAATTGGACCAGAATGCTCTTTAATTAGTTCGATATTATCAGCGACAACAAGGCGACCAATATTCCCCTCTCTTAACTTAGGATTACGACTTCCTCTCACAATAAGAGGAAGCCAACCAATCTCTAATTCAGCGCCAACACTAATAAGTAAATCAGCCCTAGCTACTTTAAAAGTATAACTTGGTTTTGCTTCAAGAAAATGTGGGTCCTGACTTCCTTTAGCAAGGGAGATAATATCAATCTTATCTCCCCCAATTTCTTTGGCAACAGCGGCCAAATTAGAAGTCGTTGTCACAACATTTAACGAAGCAAAAATATTAAAACTTACTAATAAGCTTATTAGTAACTTCATATAATACTCCTAGTAAACGTGTGCAGGGTGAGCACCAATGCTAAAGCTTAATTGCATTGAAACTCTTCTCTCTTCTCTTTCTTCACCATCATGAATCTGGTCATACTGGAGTCTAACTGCTGAAAACTCAGTTGGAACAAAAGATAGTGCTCCTGTGTAAACATTTTGATCTGCTAAATTCTCATCCTTTCCAAGACCTAGGAATTCATACTGGGCCGATGCATACCAACGTTGAGATAGCTGGTAGCGAATAAATGATGAAACACCACCATTTTTCTCATCCTTAGTTCCTTCAAGATTTCTATGGATGAACTCTGTTGACCAAATAAAAGAAGCGTCTTTACCATTTTTAACTGGTCGCCATTTGAATGTAAGGTCTGAGCCAAGAACAGTTACTTTTTCATCAAGTCCTGAATCATGATTTTCATTATCTGCATATAATCCAGAAAGTCCCCACTCTAACGTCAGTGAGTCAGACAGATCCCAAAGATTCTTCACATTAGCAACAGTTGCAATACAGTGATGACACTCTTCAAATAACTCTTCGTTTGTAGGCTGTAGGACTTGAACAGTGATATCGCTAAACCATGGAAGTGGTGCGAGGTAAGATAAACTTACACCTACTTCAGAAAGACCTTCGTGTCCAAACATATACTCTTGAACAACACCACGGTAAATAAATGGTTGAGCATGAGTGTGAACCATATTGTACTTTCCAAATTGTGTATAGAATTTCCCGGCCTTAATCGTTACTGCTGGAATTGAAATTGTCTCAACAAAGATCTCTTCAGGTTCAACAACATACCCATGCTCTTCTTCAGCTGCATCGTCCTCATGATGCTCTTTGTGAATTCCAATTGTTGCCTCAGCTCTAAAGTAAGCATCGACATCCGCACTAAATTGAAGTTCAGCTTCTTGAAGTTGAAATCCATCTTCGTGATTGTCACGGCTAGAGTTCTTATAAAGAGTAAGAGCATTTAGACCGATGGCCGGATTGAAGCTGCTTCCTCTTGAGTTTTTTGATAGTGATTGTGCAAAAACTTGCGCGTTAAGTAATAAAATAGAAATATATAAAAAGTTTTTCAAAGTAACCTCTTTGTTAATTAATTAAAATTTAAAAATAGAAAATAAAATAATTAATTAAACAACAGGAGGTGCGCGACTACGGCATGAAAAATTAATCTGAGAAGAAATTATTGGAGAAACGAATATTGACGGTAATTGATTATAGAGCAGGTCAATATCTGCTAGCTCACTATCTTGAGAATCAAGTCCATCGAGGGCAATTGTGTGAGTAACATGAAGACACAGTGTACATGCTTGGTGGATACGCTCATTTTCATGAACATCGTCATGGGAGTGAGTTGTAATCCCCAGAAAGGCAACAAAGAAAATTGCAATGAATAGATACTTAAATAATCTTAACATCGAGCAGATTCTAGCAAGATAATGTTTTAAATGTCTCGAACTTTTTTACCAATAGAATTTAATGAGTCCTAACGCAGTAGATCTTCAGAAACATCTGAAACTTCAATTTGAAGGTCCACATCTTCATAGCGCTTTGGAACATTCGATAATTTTGTCTGAAACAGCTCTTGTAACTTACGAATTGAAATAAGTCCTTCATCAGACTTCTTCCAAATAGCATAGAGAGACATTTTTAGTGGCTCATCTAATTGAAAAGTTTTAATACCCTCATAGCCCTCTAGTGGATTTCGTGGCAGAAACATGACACAACGTCCACGAGCACAGAGTTTATGAACAAAATCGATATGGTCGCTGTAGATCTTCTCTTTTGGAACAACACCATTCTTTCTTAAGTGTTGAAAGATAACCTTGTTGAGAGTTTTATCCCAATTACTTTCTGCAAATGGAATATTAACAAGTAGATCTTTTACGTCTTTAAATTTATTAAATAACTCTTCTGAGCAACAAAAGACAATTTCAAATGAACCGATCTCTGCTACTTCAAGAGACTTCCTCTTAGGTTTTCTTAGTGAAATTCCCCAGTCAATATTTCCACGCAAGAGATTATCAATGAGAATATCGTGATCACTTTGGCGAATAGTATTAACTGTTCCGTACTTTGTGTATAGGTCCCAATACTGAGAGGCAAACTCTGTGGCCAAGTCGTGAGAGATCGTCTCCTCTATGCCAATAGAGACAGGATAACCTCCTACAACATCCTCAGAAAAGTGCTCAAGGAGCTTACTTCCCTCTTCAAATATACCTTTGGTTTTTTCAAAGAGAAGTGTTCCCTCAGGTGTAAGACTTAATCCCTTAGAACTACGATGAAAAAGCTTCATATTGAATTTATTTTCAAGTCTCTTTAATTGTTCACTCAGAGTTGGAGACGAAGTTCCAATAATTTGTGCGCCTTTTTTCAAAGACTGCACCTTGGCAACTTCATAGAAGCAATAAAGGTGATTCCAGTTAATATCTTTAAGTTTCTCCAAGGCCAAACCCCTAATCATTGATACATCCTAGCTTAACAAGTTGAACACAAATTAGCAAAAACCTAAGCCTCTTCTAAGTATCTGAAGAAAGGGGGAAGAACTGATTAAGGACAAAAAGAATTATTCTTAGAATACGTTCAATAATATTTTTTATAAAGTTCATACTTATTCCTGTGTTTTAATATTTAATTTATGAAAATCAATTCCGGCTTTTTGTAGCTCGGTATGTAAGAGAGTTCGCATATCATTTCGAAGCTCCCACGCATCACTTGGGCTATTGGCCCAAGCTGCAAGCCAACACTCAATTGCATCCTTGTCTAATTTCATCACCCAAAATGATGGGTCTTCAATATCTGCAAAGTATGGTGACTTCTTTGCGATATCAATTGCGATCTCTTTAACTTTTGTCAAATCAGCACTTGGTGAAACAAAGAACTCGATATGGGCCCAAACATAATGATCATTCATCGTGAAGTTTTGAATTTCTTTTTCAAGTAACTTTGAGTTAGGTATGACAATTCGAACCCAATTCCACTTCTTGACGACTGAGTAAGTCAGTCCAATTTCTTCAATGAGGCCGTAGTGACCGTCAATCGTTACGGTATCGCCAATTTTTATCGACTTAAAAAACGAAATGATCACACCAGCAAAGAGGTTTTCTAAAAAAGGTCTAAGCGAAAAACCTGCAATTACAGATACAATGGCCGCAATAATTGAGACATAGACTGTTGGAATTTTTCCAAGGTATGGAATGGATACAAGTAATGACCATAGAATAAAAAAGATAATTGGAAGAGCACGAGAGATAAAAGTAAATCGTCCTTCGATTCCCTCGACCCCTTGTGATTTTAATTCTTTTTCTTGATCATCAACTGGTGATTCCGTTTCAACTGCATCATTGATATCTCGTTTACGAATATTTTTAAGCTTTCTCTTTTCAACCCTTCTTATATTGAAGAGTGTTAGAAAGTACCCTCCTACAAAGAGGAGGGTTATTGAAATTGGATAGAGATATTTAACTAGAGAGTTCGCTGCTTCCATCGTTACCTAAGTTTTGAGTACGATTATCTTTAACCTTATTGTCATCAACAATCTCATTTAGAGGAGTAAGAGAAAGGATAAAGTAAGCAATTAACCCTGCCATAATTCCTGGTGCAACTTCATAGATCACTGATCCATAACCTAAATTCATCCATACGATTGTCACCACGGCTCCAACAACAACCATTGTAATGGCCGTAATTTCTGATACTTTCTTCCCGATAGCATAGATAAAAAGCAGTGGACCAAAGCAAGCGGCTAGAATCGACCATGATAAGAGAACTAGTTCAAAGACGTTCTTACTACCAAATAGAGCAACACAAAGAGCAATAATTGTCGTCCCGGCCGTTGCTAATTTTGTTAGATAAACATTATCTGATTTCTTAGGCAGTAGATCCCTTGTAAAGGCGGCAGAACAGCTCAGTACCTGCGAGTCTGCAGTCGACATAGTGGCAGCAAAAATACCGGCAAGAACAACACCAATTAATACTTCAGGTAGTAATTGCTGACTCATTAGTGGCAGTGCAAGCTCTGCATCGAAATTAGCAGAGTTTGTTAGAAGTAGTCTTGCAGTTAGCCCGACTCCGATTGTTAAGATCGTAAAGGCAATATACCAACTATAATAATAGATTTTTGTTTTAGTCATATTCTTCGAATCATCAATCGTCATAAAACGAATCATAATATGTGGCTGACCAACAACACCAAATCCAGCAAATAGCCACCCAAGAATGAATAGGAAAACCCCAGTAGGTCCTTCCACATCAAGCCCTGTTGGCATGAAGCTTAAGAAACCTGGAGAGACTGCATCTAGTTTCGTTACATATTGATCGAATCCACCAACTTGGCTAACTCCTACAAAGAAGAGCATGGCCATGGCAAAGATCATAACAAACGACTGTGCAGCATCCGTCCAAATAGATGCTCTAATACCACCAGAAAGGCAGTAAGCGAAAACAATGACGGCACCGATAATGGCCCCAGTACTGTAATCCCAACCAAAGAGTACGTGTAGTGCTTTTGATCCGGCCTTAAACTGAGCAGCGGCATAAACACCTAAGAAAAGAATAGTAATAACACCGACAATGAATCTTAGTTTTCTAAAACTTGTTCCGCGCTGCCAACGAGAAAGAACTCCACCGAAACTTAGTAGATTTTCTTTTTCTGTGATTTCACGAAGTTTCTTATGAACAAAGAAGCTCATCATAATATCACCGACGATCCAACCGATCATAATCCATGACGCTTGGATACCACTGGTATAAGTATAACCAATGAGTCCGATAAACATGTACCCACTATTATTAGTGGCAACAGCGGATAAAGCGGCCAACCAAGGAGGCGTATTATGCCCGGCCAGTAGATAATCTGAGTTGTTTTTCTTACTTTTAAGACTTGAAGAAACTCCAATTAGTACAAAGAGGAGTAAAAAAAAGAGGAAACTGTAAACAATCATTTAACGATCCTTTTTTTGTGATTGGTATTATCTAATTATTTATTTCTTGATTAGAGACGTGAGAGGCAGTTATCCTCATCCTCGATTAGACTTCTTCTAAGGAAGCCCAGGGGTCTTTGGGCGATATTGAACTGATTCGCCCTAGAGATTTCAACAGTGTCCTCTTTCTTCGCATTATTCGAAGACTTCTTAGGAACACGACAACTTACTAATTTTTCTGATTTTTTCTTATTCATAAATCCACCTTAACATTGTCTAAATTCATACTAAATTGCTAATGACCCAAGTTAGGGTTTACCTAATCCTTAATTACCCTCCATACTCTCTCTAATCTGCTCTGAACGCTGAACAGCTTTGAAAAGACCTAACTGGATAGATTTTTCGACTTCATCTTCGCGAAAACTATCAATGGCCTCAATGGTGACGCCTTTCTTCGAAGTTACCTTATCGATGAGAAGTTCCAGGTCAAATGATGATTTATCAAGAGCATTCTTTGCACTCCCGCGAAAGAGTTGGGCCACAAGAGGTCTGCAGTCTTCTTCTTTCATGCCCCAAGAAACTAAACTCTTTTCCATGGCCGACATGAAGTAGTAAATATAAGCAGGCCCAGAAGCAGAGATAACAGTCACCCTATCAAAGAGCTTCTCATCTTCAATAATAAAAACACTTGAAGAATCTTTAAGGGCATTCTTTAGAAACTCACTGTCTTCACGGGAAACTTTTGAAGAGAACTTTAATAAGCATATCCCCTCTCCACTCTCCATTGGAATACTTGGCATAAGTCTAATAATTTTAGAAGTACTTAAAGTAGAACTAATTTGGGCCAAAGAGATACCGGCCATAATTGAAATGATTACTTTAGAAGATAAATCTATACCTTCTAAATTATTGGCCAGATCATTAAACTGCTGTGGTTTACAAGCAATCATTATATAATCACACTTTTCAATATCTTTAAGACTCTCTAGTACAGAACCATTCACTTCTTGCGCTAGTTTCACGGCCTTAGTCTTTGAAGGAGTGTACGTATAAAATTCAAATTGCTCATCTGCTATGTCACTCTTATCTAAAGAGCGCACAACTGCACTTGCCATATTTCCACAGCCGATAACGGCAACTTTCTTAACGGTCATAGACTAGCTCCTAACCTGTCCATCACCAACAACAACGTAACGAGAAGTTGTCATCTGTTCAACACCCATTGGCCCATAAGCGTGAAGTTTTGTTGTTGAAATACCAAGTTCGGCACCAAGACCTAACTGTCCACCATCATTAAAGCGAGTTGATGCATTAACCATAATACAACTTGCATCAACACTTCTTAGGAATTTGTTACAATTATCTTCTATTGTAGAAATAATACATTCAGAGTGATTACTTCCGTATTGGTCAATATGAGAAATTGCATCATCAAGACTATCCACAGTCTTAATTGATAAAATATTATCAAGATACTCTGTTGACCAATCATCTTTTGACGCCTTAACAAAAGTCCCTTTCGTTAAGTCATTAAATCTTTCGTCAACTCTCAACTCACAACCCTTGGCAAGTAAGCGCTTGGCAAGCTTATCATTCACCTTAGGGAGGATATCCTTGTGAATAAGAAGCGTTTCAATAGCATTACATACACCAGGGCGTTGAGTTTTTGCATTTTCAACGAGAGAGACGGCCTTTTCAACATCAGCTTCAGAGTCAATATACATATGGCAAAGGCCTTGATAGTGAGCAATCACAGGCATTTTAGCATTTTCGAAAACGTGATTAATTAAGCCGTGTCCTCCACGAGGAATCACAACATCAATTTCATCTTTTAATTCTAATAATTCATTTAAGTGACTACGATTATCTGAAGCTAGAACTTCAACAACATCGGTATTAGTAAACTTCTCAAGGGTTTCCTTGATAATACTTCCTAAAACTTCGTTAGAGTGCTTCGCTTCCTTACCGCCTTTTAAGATAATGGCATTTGAAGACTTAAGAGCAAGGGCAGCACAGTCCACAACAACATTTGGGCGACTTTCAAAGATCATAAGAATTACACCAATTGGTACTCTTTGTTTTTTTACTCTAAGGCCCAAGTCGTTAGTGAATTCATCATAGAAGCTTCCAACAATTTCAGGTTGCTCCTTGATTGTTCTGACACCTTCTATAATCTGATCAATTCTTTCACTAGTTAGTTTTAGACGATCGACCATGGCACTCGATAAGTCCATTTTAAATGCTTCATCAAGATCAAGTTGATTCTTTTCAATAATAAGGCTTCTCTTTTCATCGAGGTTCTTAATTAACTCGTCAAAGATTTTATTCTTTGTTTCGATATCAAGTTTCATTAAGTCCTTTGAAGCTTTTCTTACTTTAGTTGCTAATTTTTTCATCAATAATATCCTTTTCTAAAATTAAGTTAATTGTATGGACGACTTCACATGAAGTTCGAAAACCAATGACATCTTCGATCTCATCACTATGGCGTCCTTTTATTTGTTCAACTTCACAATGCCCGTATTCGCAAACACCAGATGCAAAGACTTCTCCATCACAAATAATGTCGACACAGTCTCCCTTATAGAATTGTCCGTAGACATCTATGATTCCTTTTGGAAGAAGAGATTTACTCTCGTTTAAGGCCAGGAATGCACCTTTATCAACTTCGATATAGCAATTAGGCTTCTTCATTGATAGGAGCCATGCCTTTCTCTCTTCTGGGTCATAAGCATTCTTTGGTGCAAAATAAGTTCCAAGATCTTTTGTTAATGGATCAATAATCATTCGCTCCGTATCCATTGAACTAATTATTGCCTTAATCCCAAGTGGTGTGATTTTTGTAATTGCGTGCACCTTAGATTCCATGCCACCTTTACCAACGGCCGTCTTACCTTGAAAATCTACAGACTCTAAGATGTCACTTCCAAATGGAACCTCAGCGATTCGTTTTGCATCTTTAAAACCAGGATCACGATCATATAGACCGTTAGTTGAAGTAATCATTAAAAGCGCATCAGCATTGATCATTTGAGCCGTTTGAGCAGCGAGGTGATCATTATCGCCCAGAGCAATTTCTGTGAAAGAGATGGAATCATTCTCATTGAGAATTGGTGTTATATTATTTTTGAGTAGAACATTTATATTTTGTTTAGCGTGCAGATTCCTCTTACGATTTCTAAAGTCATCGTGTGTTAGAAGAATTTGAGAGCAAATCATTTGATTCTCCTCAAATAGCCTTGAATAAGTATTAATTAATTTTGGCTGTCCCACGGCACTGGCCGAATGTTGTAAATCGATTTGGCCACGCCTAGGTAGGTGTTCCTTAAGAAATGACTTTCCGACACTAACCGCCCCTGAACTTACCAGGACGACCTCAATACCTGACTCAATTAGGTCACAAATATCTTCAACAATTTTTCTTATCTTTCGGCTATCTAAGCTACCGTTTTCTTTAGTAATTACATTACTTCCGACTTTAACAACGAGGCGCTTTACGCCACGCATCTCCTTTCGAAGTTTCATCATATCCCCTTGTCTTGGCATGGAGTTAAGATAAATCAAATTCCAAAATACCGAAAGGGCGAGATTGGCTAATTAGGTTATACCAAATACGAACAAGTTGGCATTGTGTATCAATCTTAGCAATGTATGATTAAATTAACACGGAGGTAGCTATGTTTATTAAAAAAGGAAATATTGAAAATAAGATTACATCACAAACACCAATCCTAGTTAACCCCCAGGGCAAGCGCTTTGAGGTCAGCTTTATTGCCGCTTTTATTTGGAATGGGCTAAATGGGGCCACTCCTGTGCAAGAGTTAGTTAAGGAAATTCAAAATACGGCAAGAATGGATAGTCCTGAACTATTTAATGTTGCTCAAGAAATCGTTAAGGACTTACGCAAGGTTGATCTTGTCGAGGAATTAAGGCCTGAAGCAGTTAAACGTTAGCATTGGCCGACATAATTTATCTTTTATTAGAATTTAAAAAAATTATTAGCTACGAATTTAAGTTATAGGATTATAATTAACCCATTAATATTTGCAATTTATTCGGAGTTAATTTGAAGAGAAGAATTGAGGTCATTAAACCTGATCATTTTGAACAAGAGCACCATTTCTACCCAAAAGCACTAAATTCTCAACTACACCCTCTCGTGAGTCACTTTCTAAATCTCGATCACGAAAGAGTTATTAAAAGATATAGTCATCTAAACCCACAAATAGATACAAATACCCTGAGAGAAATTCTTAATTATGAATGTAAGCACTTCTTCTGGGGGGGATCAGATCTATTCTATGTTACAACTGAACAAGGTAATCGTCGCATGGTTGTTCTCGAAACAAACTCTTGCCCATCAGGACAAAAGTCGATGCCACCAAGAACTGATTCAGACGAACATCGTGGTTATAAATTCCTTATTGAGAATTCATTCCTTCCCGCTTTAAAAAAGAAGAAAAAGAAATTACCTAAGGGTGCACTAGCAGTAATCTACGATAAGAACTATATGGAAACTTCTGGATATGCGTCAACACTAGCAGATCTTACAGGTGAAGATGTCTATCTCGTTCCCCACTTTCACGGAGAAGAGCAGTACACAAGATTCGAAGATGGAGTGATGATTATCACATTAGAAAATGGTAAAGAAGTTCCTATTAGTGCGGCATTTCGTTATGTTACACAAAAGCCGTGGAATCGAATTCCTACCACAACTAAAACTTTTATCTATAACTCAACTCTTGTTTGTCTTTCTGGAGGACGTAACAAACTTCTCGCTAATAAAGCTTATGAACTTTACAACTCAGAGATTGCTGAATCAGGTTTAAAAATTCAAGTTCCTGAAACAATTAAAGACGTAGGAAAACTAGAAATACCACTATGGGTACAAAAGTTTGGTGGCAAGGCCGTTATTAAAATTCCTTATTCTAATGCAGGACAAGGAGTCTTTACTATAACGAATCAAGAAGAACTCGATGCTTTCATGCAAATGGATTATCAATACGATCAGTTCATCGTACAAAGCTTAATTGGTCACTATGAATGGAGTTCGACTAGTCAGCATGGTAAATTCTTTCATATCGGAACTGTTCCTAATAAGAAGGGAAATATTTACATCGCCGACCTAAGACTGATGGTTTATTCATCACCGAAAGGTTTCATGCCTTGTGCAATTTATGCAAGACGAGCAAGAACACCACTTGAGTCAAAGTACCCTGAAGATAGCTGGAATGTTCTTGGGACAAACTTATCGGTAAAAGTAGGTGAAAACCAATGGGACTCAGATACGTCAAGACTTATGCTCATGGATCAAAAAGATTTTAATTCACTTGGTATTGGAACAGATGACCTTATTGAAGCCTATATCCAAACAATTTTAACAATTGTTGCAATTGATAAAATGGCAATACAACTAACAAGTAAGAAAGGTACTTTTAGAAGTAAACTCTTCCAATCCCTAGATAATGATAAGTCATTATTTAGTGAGATTATGATTTAATTAGGTAAATATTATGGGCGATATTCAAATAATAAAAACAACTGAAGAAATAGACCTAAACTCATTTGCAAAGGGAGAGGTTCACCGACTGCAAATTCATCTCTCAGATAATTCTCTAGGAGTTCCATGGCGAGTACCTTTAATAATTGTTAAAGGTTCAGGTGAAGGTCCCGTTTTTGGTATCACAGCAGCGATACACGGGAATGAGCTTAATGGAATATCAACAATCTTCAAGCTAATTGAAGAGATTGATCCAAAAAAATTAAATGGTACTCTAATTATGGTTCCAATTAGTAACGTTCCAGGCTACCTTGCCAACCAACGCTACTTCTCTGATAACGTGGATCTAAATAGAATTATGCCTGGAAAGCTTCAAGGCAATACCAGTAATATCTATGCTCACTACTTCACTCAAAAAATTGTCTCGAAATTCGACTATCTACTGGATCTACACACAGCGAGCCACGGCCGAGTTAACAGTCTCTACTTACGAGCAGATCTAGAGAAAGAAGAAACAAGAACTCTTGCCTTCCTACAGAACCCACAAATCATCGTTCAAAAATACGATGAAGAAGGGACATTAAGATCGTGGGCCAATGACAATGGCATTCATGCCATCACAGTTGAAATAGGAAATCCCAATGCATTTCAACACGCTCTCATTGACGAGACACTTGACGGAATTCTAAATACCCTACGCTACTTTAAAATGATTGAAGGTGAAGTACATGATCTCATTACCGATACGATCGTCTGTGATAAATCATATTGGATCTATTCGACAAAAGGTGGAATCGTGGATGTGCTACCAAAACTTGCGGATAAAGTTGAAAAGGGACAAGTTATCGCTAAAGTCTATGATGTCTTTGGACAAGTTAAAGAAGTAATCTGTGCTAATCGTGAAGGTGTTGTCATTGGAAAGAATGTTAGGCCTAATTGTGATGCTGGTACAAGGATTCTCCACCTAGGAGTCGATATCGTTGAACCTCATCCAGAAGATATTCCAGGACACGATGATTTTGAAATTTCATAATAAAAAGGCCTCTTAAATGAGGCCTTTATATTTTCTATAGGTTTACATTCATTGTAAGACCTACATTTGTACGCTCAGCTCTGATATCTTCTGCAATAAAACGAATATTTGGTGCAATCGAAATATCACGTGTAAAGAAGTAAGTCATAGCAACTGTTTGTTGTAATACTTTTTCTTTAATTCGATCACTTCTGTAATGATCGGCCGTGTATAGGTCAGTGATCATCCTAAGAGACAGTGAGCGAGAGAAGTATAGCTCCCCTGCTAAACTAAATGAGAAAGAACGATTAACCTGTCTATCACGTCCAGCAATCTCAAACCCATTATATGAGATGGTATTCTTATCATAGAAGTACTGTGTCGCATTTGCAGAAACAGCAACATAAGCAGCTTTCCATACTTTATACGCAAGAGAATGACTTAAATTAAAGACTGAATTAATCCCTAAATCTTGGTAATAGTCCCAAGTCGCATATTGATATTGAAGAAATGTTACGTTTTGAATTCCTGCAAGATAGTATGTTTTAAAGTAACTTAGAACCGGGTTATCTATATTTAAACTATCTCCATAAGTATCAAGCTCATATTGAACTGTTGTATTATCTGAATCAACATTATCGTGAAAAGGTGCTTTCTTCTCGAGCCCAACTTGTAGAGATAAGTTATCTGACTTAGACAGACGATACTTAACCCCAAGGTTTCCTGTAAAATTTGTAAGTGAAGTTGTATTCCCTGCATTTCTGATATTCGGTCTTTCAGCGTCATTTAGATTATCAAGTGCTCCAGCATTGTACTTAAATGAAGAATAGAAAGACCATCTTTTTAAAGAGCCTGATAGAGTCTTTAAAGTTGGGTTATCAAGAACTTCTTCTTTTGTGTTAAATGATTTGTTTTTAACTTCTCCTTGGGACTTTGCTGCTTTATCTGTCGCTGCAAATGTCAGAGAAGAAATAAGCATCAAAATTACTAGTTTCATTTTCTCTCCGTTTACTCTGTTTTAGTTAAAGAAGCTTAAAAAGCTTTCTCCAGAATTCATTGTTGTATATTGTGTGGTACCAATGAGATCATTAGCAATCATGGCCGAACGCCAAGACATAAGACTCGTTTGAGGGTCTGCAATCCCGTGCCCATGACGGCTAAAGTTCATTGTATAGATTTTTCCATTTGTGATATTTGTCTGTAGGCTATAGTCTTGGTTAACCACGATTCGCCCTTGTGCATCCTTAGCAATATTTTCACTTAATCCATCGAGGAAGCTTGGTAATACACTTTTAAAACCAGTAGCAAGAATAACAACGTCTGCTTCGATCTTTTCAATATCTTTATTTAAAAGATTTTCAATTGATAGTTGGTAAACTTCATCTTGTTTTTCAACTGCTTGTAACCAACGCATCGGAGCAATTGTATACTCAGGAAGTTTCTTAAGATAGAAACGATCGAGATATAACTCGTTATACATCTCCTGTAGGTACTGAGGAGTGTTCCCATCACTTGCAAGAAGTTGACTTTGTGTATAAGAGTCTTTCTGCTCTTGAGGAAGTGAGTGGAAGTTTAGAACGAAATCCGGAGTGAAAACTTCATTTGTAAATGGAGCTTCATCAAGAGGTTGAAGATTATGTCTTCCAGAAAGAAGTTTTACATTTTCAACTCTTCCCCACATACCGTTTAACGCATTTCTAAAAGTTTCAACACCAGTTTGTCCCCCACCGATGACAACGACGCGTTTTCCAGTAAGATCTAAATTCTTCATATACTTAGATTTTGCATGAAATAATGTATTTGAAAGATAATCTTCAGCACAATCAGGGATATTCTTTGTCGGCCCTGAAGCAACACAGAGATTCTTTGTAAAGTAGCTACCATCTTCTTTTATAACTTCAAATTTTTCACCGTCATGTTTGACATCAATTACTCTTGAATTAAAGTTGATATCCTTGCCGAGTTGTTTTGATACCCACTTACAATAGTCTTGAAACTCATAGCGATTAATCGCCTTACGGTCAGTATTTAAGAAGTGATAGAATTGTCCATTTTCAACTAAGTAATTTAAGAAACTAAAAGAACTCTTTGGGTCCACAGGTGTAACTAGATCTTTTAGAAATGAAGTTTGCATCATCGCATCACCAAACATAAGCTCAGGGTGCCAACTAAATTCAGGTTTATTATCTAAGAATTTCTTTTTAACAGAACTTATAGGGTTTAATAAAGCAGCTAAGCTTAGGTTAAAAGGCCCCAATCCGATCCCAACGATATCATAAGTATTTTGCATTTTTTCCTCTAGTTTGATTCGACAGTAATGGGTTTTTAATATTTCTTCCAAGCATTGGTTTAAGTCTTTGCCCTGTTTCACTGTAACCAGCTTGAAAACGCACAGAATTTACCAAGACCTTTTCAAAGTCTTTTCGAAGTAAGCTAATCTTTGGATTAACAATATGTTCTTCTTCGTAGGCTTCTACCACTTCTCCCATCAAGTGATAAAAGTCGACTTCTTTAAAGCTTAGAGTTTCTTCAACAACTCGAGATAGGTAGCGCAAGAGAGTAATAAAATGACCAGTGATAAGATCATGGATTAAATACTCTGGAGGTAACTGATCGAGTTCGACTCCAAAATCAACATCAAGGTGTTTTGAATCTGTCGTTATTCTAAAATCACCATGAAAGTCTTTTATAATTAATTTCTGAGGGATCCCCTCTCTCAGAACTAAAATTGTATTTTGTCCATGGGCCACAAGTCCTAACCCATGCTCGGCCTGTAAGTGATAAAGTGGAATCACTACAGCTTTAAAATATTCTTTTAACCACTGCTCAATTGAAAGCTTTGATTGTTCAATATACTTTCCGATTAGCGACTCGTTATTTTTTGTTAGTAAGAGGGCCGCCGTTGGAACTGCAATTTCATCTTCATCTATTTTAGCTTCAACATTCTCTCGCCATACACAACCAAGTAATTCTTTATAGCGATATGAACCACCTGTAATACGATTAAACTCTGGCGCCGGACAACTAACAGCTGCAACCTCTTTTAGGACTCCAACTTTTTGTGAGAGTAAATCATCTTGTATAATAACTTGCTCAATCTTCTCACTTAGCAGATACCCATTCTTAATATACTTTTGAGGAATTCCTCTCACACTAGAGGTATTAAGGATTGAAATGGCCAATTTCACATCGTATTTGCTCTTATTACAACATGACGACAGTGTACGAATTGATACCTGTGGAGTGTAATCATTACCGATTCGTCCTATTGAAATTATTGAACGACGATATATTAAAGCAGCAAATTGTATACTTATGTACTTACTCCACTGCCAGGGATGAATTGGCACGATTAGATAGTCTTCAAAATTTTCACCTGCCTTAGCAATAATATTCTTAGCGTAGACAATTTCACTATCACTTAAAGAGTCCTTTAGAATATCAGTAAAAGATAGCTTACTTAGATCAAGGCCAAAATCAAGACAGTCTTTCTTAATAGCGCACCAGTGGAGCTTATAACTTTGTCTGGCCTCAGGAGCATACTTCTCTAGCTCATCCTTGCCCCAACCAATACGGCCCTTATTCATTATGATCTTAGGGTGTCCCGTAAGAATTTGATCAACTTTTTTAAAGTTAAGCCCTGAAATCTCAGAAAGGTTTAAATCTAGAAGAGATTGGTGTTGAAGCATATCACCACATATTGTCTGATTACCTTCTTCAATGAATTGTGCAAGCGTTTCATCTGTCATTTTTGTCAAATCTTGCGTCTCGTAGAAGAAATCGGCCAAAGTGTACTCGAAAACTTCTTCCCCACTAACAATCTTCTTAAAGCTTACAGCTTGGATTTGCAGGTTTCCCCAAACACTAATTCGTCCATCAAATATATATGAAATCTCATCACTACATCTAAGCTTATAGGAACCATTAATCTCTTCAATAGTAAAAAGCTCTTCAAATTGAAGTTCTTCAATGGCCTTAATAATTAAGCTTTTATGTTTATTAAAGAAGATGGCCCTAGTATTCATTGTCACCTACCTCTGCGTAAAATCTCGTGCGCTCCGCTTCTAAAAGATTTGATCTCTTATGAGGAAAGTCAAAGACACCAACATGACTCCAACCGGGTAAATACTCAGCGATCTTTAAAACCTTCTTATTATCTTCACGAGGCTCACCCCAAACTTTTTGAGTTCGACTTTCATCTTCAAATAAGAATTTTGTTAAATGATAGATTGATTCTAGTACGGCCTTCGTTCTAAGATACTTTTCTTCTCCAATAAGAATATGAATACCACGATCATATAAAGAAGCATTACAATATGGAGCAATTCGATCATCATAGGCCCAGTAAACCTCAAAATAACCCGCTTGTTCTCCATCGATATCAACAATTATTGGAAGTTGGTAAGGAGATTTCTTTAGGCCTTCAACATACCCACGAAGCTCATTAAGAGGTTTATTCATTTCCCAGAACTCATAAACAAATGGTTTATTGTGCCACTTGTGAAAGACTTCCATATCACTTTCTAAATTAAGGGCACGAAGACGAAGATCATGACCAGAGGCCGTTCTTGTTTCGTACAGAATACCATCATACTGACGTGGCCTTCTTAGGTACTTAACAATTGGATTATCAATTTTGTTATAGATATTCCAAGGATTAGCGACTGTATTTTCATTAATATTTGTCACACAACATCTGAAATTACCTTTTTGAAAATATGTTTCACTTTCAAGTAAGTAATGAATGAAGCTTGAATGATCTCTTCTTGAATAAATATAATTTCTAAATTGTGAAAGATGATAAATTTCATCTTTCGAATTTCCATCTGCTAGAGCGCAGATCGTATTGAAAACGGAGTTAATAATTAAATAGTATGTATAGACTTTATTAACATCATTTTGATCTAATATATTGCCCTTACTATCTTTGATAAAATCATACTTATCACCGTATTGCTCAAGGCCCTTTAACGTAAAGCCTGTACCTTGTGTATCGCGGTAGATAACTCCTATAGGCAGGCCATCTTCCATCTTTAGGATGATATTTTGCATGTGGGCGCCAAGAAGAACACCGTATTCGTCTGCGAGGTCAAGAAAAGGCCCAATAACATTTTTTAAAAAGGCATCAAACCAATTCTTACGAGCTAGATGCTTATTAATTTCGACAGAATTTTCAATACTTTCTCTTAGATGAGTTGAACCTGTATATGGGTTTATTTCAGCAAGACTCGCAAGTAGTAAGCAGTCTTTGTTATCAAAGGACTCTCTTAGTTGAAAAGTCGATTCAATGATTTCATTACCTTCGCTATCGAGAAGAGCAGCGTAATATGCCTCATTTAAAATCTTAAACTTATCATTAAAGCTTGCCACGCCTTCATTTGTAAAGACAGTCTCCATTTGTTTACCGCGAATAGCTTCCATTGGAGTTAGATGACGAATAGAATTTGTCAGTTTCACGTCCATTGAGAACTTAAGCTGAAAAGGTGCTCCTTTACTATAGATAGATCGAAGAGATGAAAGAGCGTACCAATCATTTCTTCCCTCTCCAATTTCTAGAATCGTCTCACGACTAAGAAGGAGCTTAATATCTTCACGTTCTCTTAGATTATTCCACTGCCATGGATGCATTGGAATATAAGTCATATTCGCATTAATCTCGGCCAAATCATATTCAGCGACTGATAAAAGCTTCTCTTGAAGTTCAGATTTATCGCATTCACTAAAAAGCATTTTCAGATTTGTACTAAGCCAAACCAATTTGAATGAGTTTTGAAATTCTGGAGCATAGCTTCTCATATCTTCTACAGTCATTCCAAGCTTACACTTTGGGTATGGATGAAATGGATGTCCTAGAAGTAGTAATTGTTCGCTCGATAAATAGTCATCTATTTTAAGAGTCTGCTCATTATGTTGTGCTAAAATTAGCGCTATATTATCTCTGGAATTAATAATATTTGGAATAAATGTTTCATCACATTCACTAAACAAGGAAGTTAGTTTTTTAAGTGATTCTTCAAAAGAAATATCTACACCATTAAAAGAAATTTCACCATTATAATAATGTGAACCTAGGGCAGAATACTTTTCAATTCCAAATTTTAATAAAGAAGAACCAATATTTATAACTAAGCTTTTATTTGTTATTTGAAGATCGAATTCATTACCAAAATCTCTAATAAAAGAATTTAGCAATGGTTTTAAACTATATCGATTTGCCTTATTCATGCACAACCTCATTATTTTTTTCACTGATGTTATTAACAACAACCGTCGTGCCTATCAAAACAAGAATAATGAATATGAAAAGAATATAGTTTTGAATTTGTGCCTTAATAATAAGACCTGCGACTAGCGCACCAAGAGCATTTCCAAGTGTTTGATAAAAACTAATTTTCCCAGCAATAATTTGTTTAGCGATCATATTGAACCTAAAGTAAAAATGGCCCATGTATGAGATAGGAAGAATCGCAACACCGATTGAAAATAGAATTAGGAACACCCCAAGCATTGCGACATTAGATATATTGATAAATGCCACAAAACTTGTAATATAACTTAGTGAACCCAACATGATTGTTATTGGTGAATTCATAAGGTCTAGCTTCTTCAAAACTAATTGAATAAGTACAATAGCAACTGAGGCAGCACCTAAACTCGAATAAATTAGGGCCGATTGCTTCGTAACACCATCAACAAGGTTTGAGATAATATCAACAATTGAAGCATGAAAGAACGAAACAATAATTGTGAAACAAAGTGGTATTAGAAAATATGCACCGATACCCTGTGGCAACATATCTTCATTGGCACTAAGATTCATTTTAACCTCACTACTTTCATACCTAAGTAGAGCACTCAAAATAATCATTCCCATTAAAACAAGAAGGCTTGTGATTGAATTAAAAGAAAAGAAGCCTCCAATAGCAAGACCTAGAAGTCGCCCAATATTGAGAAAAATCGTCGTATCTAAGACTCCTTGATGCACTCCATGGCGAGTTTCAATTTTGACCGTCTGAGAAAATGGCATAATTGAACTAGCAGTTGACGCATGAGTAAGACGAGCTAGGATAAAGAAAATAATGGCGGCTTTTGGATCTTGAACAGTAAACGCAGCAAGAAGAAATACAAAAGAGCTAAAGATTCCCCATAACCCAATTCGATAAATCCAAGATGGTCTTATGCATGAAAACCTGTGACTCCAAAATCTAGTCATAAAGAGGAAGATAAAAATCGATAAACCATAAATAATCAAAACTGTTGAAATAGGAAGTAAAGTGACACTCGCAACTTTTGGAATGAGCCCTAGTAATATCATTTGGGAAGCACCAAAGAACAAGCATAGTAGCGAGATTGCTTTAGAGAATTTATTCATGAATCCTCGCTTTCTTAGTACCAATTCTGAAAGGCGAAACTAAGAAACCGAGAAAATTACGCCACGAATATACTAAGAAAATAAAGAATAAACCACTTAATATAGCTTTATATCCATCCTCTATAAGGAAAATGGCAAAGATAAAAATAGCTGGAATAAAAGTCTCGACAAGATCGATATTAAAATCTCTAAGACTCTCCCCATTATCTTTTGTTTCATTAGTATTTAAAAATTTCTTACGATATCCAAAAATAATTAATCCACTTAGTGGAATAAAGGATGCAAGTAGGCCAAGGATCGACCAGATAATTTTTAATATAACTCCTCCATAATCACCGAAATGAAGAGGCTCAGAAAGAATAAGTAGTTCTAAATACCAAGGCAGAGAAACAAGTTTTACAAACTCACCACTAATGGCATTGATATAGGCAATCTTGTGACTTGTCTCACTCTCCATAAGAACAACAAAGTGATTTGGCACAGAAAATTCATTATCTGGAAATGAAATAAAGTCATACTCAAGCTCTGGTAATTTCTCATGAAGAATTTCAAAGACCTGAGAAGCTTTAATATACTTAGCATTTTCGACAACATTACCAAATGAATTTTGGGAACGAACATTCTCTCTTAAGAACAACCCAATTAATGTGCTATTAAAGGCAAGCATGGCCCCCGTGAAAGTCACAATGAACAACCAAGTGAACGTTTTAACTCCAATAATCTTATGTATTCTTCCTTGAAGAATTCGATTATTCATCTTTTTAACATTGCGATAGAACTTTCCTGCAATAACAGCACCAGTGATAAGCGCGAATAAAAAGAAGACACCAAGGATACCAACTAATATTTTTCCCTTACCACCAAATAGGAGTTCTCTATGAAGTTTAAGGATTGTATCAAGTAGTGAGTCTTTCTTAATTAATTGTTTCTCTAAGACTTCACCAGAGAGATCAAAGCGTAGACGTGTTGCACCTTTAAACTTCACAACACCAAGATCTGTAACACGGGCATGAAGATCTTCATCATCTCCTTTAAAAATTGAAAGAATTTTCTTATTTGAAAACTCTGAAGCTAGATAGTTTTCAATTTTCACAAGAGATGATTTCTCAGAAACGAATTGGCCTTGTTGTATAGAGAGTGGTCTATCCGAAAGCTCATGACGCCAAATAAGAACTACACCAGTAAGGCCTAATAATAGAAAATTCAAGGCCAAGAATAGTCCAAGTATACGGTGAATTTTTAGAATCTTTCTCATCATTACAAAGTGCCTAAAACAAAAAAAGCAGGACGTTTGACGGTCCTGCCTTTATATCAAGGATTTGGTAAAATTATTTAACTCTACCTGAAACCATAAAATCAATTCCGATATGAGTTGCACCTGCCCCACAAATATCAGCAGCACCTGCAGCAGGAACCATTATTGTTGCGTGGTGAGGGTGTCCCCAGTATAGGTAATCATTATCAGCTAGTTGATCATCAAGAATTGTTTTTCCTTCTGAACAATCAGCTGAAGCAACTTCTTTAGAGAAGGCTCTTGAGTCAACAAGTACGATTGTTGAAGCAGCATTGTCTGCAAATAGGATTGAAGAGTATGAGCACTCAACACCATCAACATTTTCAAAAGTTGCTTTGATAAGAATATTATCAAGAGTGTAGTCAGTTGATAGTTTTTCGAATTTTACATTTAGATCTGCGTGTGATGCAGGAGCAGCTGTGTAATCAGTAAATGCTGCACAAACATAACCTTTGTGACTTGCTAGCCATCTCTCACCTTCAAGAACTAGGTCAGTGTTAGCAAAAGTTGAAGCAGTTAGTAATGTAGCTAGTAGTACGAGTGATTTTTTAAACATTTTATTCTCCTAATATTGAGTTGTATTTAATTTGTAGGGAATAAATATCTGAACGAGTTTGATAAGTCAAACTTTAATACTGCACCTGTAACTTATATTAACATCGTTAAACAACCTAACTATCTACTTATTAATAATCATCAATGAAAATTAGAATATAAATATAATGAATAAAACACTATTGCCCACAAAATGACTTCACGTACTTCAGCTACAAAAAGTTCATTCTTAATTTTAAAAAAATTTAATAATCCACCCACTATCATTTAAGGAGTAAACAATATCGCATAAAGCAAAAATACCTTTTGTTGAAAGTACTTAAAACTTAAGAAAAAATTTGCTCTTTCATCTAATAGTTAAGACAATATTGGCTCAGAATATTTACACATGGAGTGATTATGAAAATGAATTTTAAAAGCGCAAAAACGTTGATGCTACTTCTCACTCTTGCAATGACAAGTGTTCATGCACAAGAAACAAAGAAGAGCTCAACAGAAAAGAAAAATGACATCGATAATGAAATTACGAACGCGAGAATGAGAGCTGAGTCAGGTTCAAAGTCTCCACTAAGTATGAGTATTGGACTTGGTTACAACGGTGGTGCTCTTGATGACCCATTCGGTGATGAAAGACCAAATATCTCGGGTGACCCAGAAGTTGAAACTGCGACTTACCTAGGACTTGATGTTTCAGGTCGCTACCGCTTCACTAAGAATGACTCTATCTCTTTTGGAGCTGGAATGGGTGCTACAAAGCCATTCAGTAACCCAGACTCTGATGTTCCAGATCCATACCTAAGTTACTCAAGAGTTTACAAAGTTGGTGTTTTCCAAACAATCTCATCTGCAACTTATACTTTTGGGACTTCTGACTCATACAAAGATGCTGAAATTAGCGGTGTTGCAACTCTTCAACAATATATGATGGCCAATATTGGTAAGACAGGTCTTACTCTTGGTGGTGTTGTAGATTATAGCTACTATATGTACAAAGATGAAACTCCAGTGGCCAGTGGCCTTACACGTTTCTCTCTTGGACTATATCCAATGCTTGAGTATACTTTCAATGATACTTTCTCTTTCAGAACTGTATTTGGTTACTTTAACTATAGAAGAGTTAGAGGAGCAAGTAACTCAGACCTTAAGAGAAGATACGAGTATCAATCTATCGGTATCGGAATTTCTGTATCAAGAGATATCTACCTTTACCCAAATATCCAATTCTTAGCTGATGATGCAGATGTTAAGAAAACTAATATTGGATTCTCTGCAACAATTAACTTATTCTAATAAAAGTTAAGATATAAGGGGCCCGTTTATCGGGCCTTTTTTTTTGCCTAAATTCCAAAACAACTCTATAATTTTACTATGGACGTATTCAAAGGCTTAAAAAACACTCATACAGAAATCAAGCGTATCAATGGCTACTTAAAAGAAGTTGTTACCTTCCTCGATGATTCAGGAAAACCTATGGGCCATGTTATCAACCCTCTTATGGTTGAGCTTCGCTTACGTGATATTTCACAGATCTTTGTTGGGGCCTTTCTCGTTGCCTCACCTCTTTGCTTTACTGAAGAAGTTTGGAATTTAAGTGTTTCACTAAAATTTGATAATATTTATTACCTACTGGCATCTTCAATCGTTATCGTGACTTGTTTTGTCTACTTTAACTTCTACCGATTTAAGCTTAAGGGAAATGTCGCTGAGTTTATCAAGAGAATCTTTGCCATCTATTTGATTACAACTTCAAGTGTTGTCTTTATTCTCTTTCTTATTGATAAATTCCCTGTCATGACCGATCCAACTCTTGCTTTTAAGCGTACTGTGATCATCGCCTTCCCAAGCATATTTGGAGCGGCCGTAACAGATTATTTGAAGTAATTAGAAGTTCGTATCTTTTTGTCCACAATGAGGCATATTTGCTGCATATGGATTGTGGACCTTATCTTGCTTAGCTGAGTTTTGAACCCACTTCTGCTTCACCATCGGACAAGAATAAGCGTTATACTTACCAACTTCATATTTATTTACGATATGAATTAGCGCCATTGAAACGATATGATACTTTTGCTTATTAGCACTTTCACTATTGCTTGCTTTTATATCCTTAAGCTTCATTTGTGAGTATTTTAAAAGTTTCTTAACTTCAGGTGTTGAGATAGTACCAATGGATTCAGATAGAGCTTTTGCCGATTCTTCAACTTTCTTAGCATCATAATCAAAGAAAGCACTATGAAGTTGCTCATTCACTTCCAACATCTTAATAATTTCAGTTTTCTTAGATGCTTCTAAGCTAATTCTTTCATTAGCAAAAGTTAGAAGTGTAAAAAGTGAAATTAAAATAATTTTATTCATTAGATTCTCCTTCAATTCTCTTTTGTTCAAAGTATGAGTATGTAATAGGTACAACAAATAATGTAATTAGTTCAACAAGCATACCGCCAAGAGTTGGGATGGCCATTGGCTTCATTACTTCACTACCAGTACTTGTTGACCACATGATAGGAATGAGGGCCACAACAGTTGTTGTCGTTGTCATTACAAGTGGTCTAATCCTACGACTTCCAGCGCTTATAATGACTTCTTTAAGCTCGCTCCAATTAGTGGGTGCATGCTTTTTAAATTCTTCTTGAAGATAGGTCATCATCACGACCCCATCATCAACGGCAATTCCAAAGAGAGCAATAAAGCCAACCCAAACCGCAACAGATGTATTAAAGCCACCAATCCATAGCAATATAAGACCTCCTGCAAATGCAATAGGAACTGCACTAAAAACAATTGCAGCATTTCTTAAATTCTTGATACCAAAGTATATGATGATTAAATTAATGATTAGAGCAATAGGTACCAGAATCATCAGTCTCTTATTAGAACGTACTTGGTTCTCATATTGACCGGCCCAAGAGAGTGAATACCCCTTAGGTAATTCAACTTTTTCTTCAACTGCCTTCTTTGCTTCTTCAACAAATCCAATAAGATCACGTCCCTGAACGTTTAAGAGAACGAGATTTCTTAGAAGGCCATCTTCAGACTGAATCATTGCAGGGCCAGTCACAATTTCAACTCTAGCTAATTGCTCTAGTGGAATATGCTGTCCAAGCGGACTTGGAACTAGAACTTTCTTTAACTCATCAATTCGATCACGCAATTCTTTCTTATAACGAACGCGAATAGGAAAACGCTTCCTTCCATCATAGAACTGGCCGATAGTCATTCCGCCAACTGCAGTTTGAAGGATCTTATTAATTGTTCCGGTATTAATCCCATATCGACTAGCGGCCACGCGATCAATGTCAAACTCAATATAAGGCTTTCCTGTTATTTGCTGAGCATAAACACCACTCGAACCTTTAATACCTTCTAAGACCTTACCTATTTCCTGACTAATTTTTTCAAGCTTATTTAGATCATCTCCAAAAACCTTAACCCCTACTTGAGTTTTAATTCCAGTTGAAATCATGGCAATTCGATTCTCGATAGGAAACAACCAAGCGTTGACCAAGCCAGGAACCTGAAGGTGAGCATCAAGCTCTTGCATAATATCGTAAATCGACATTCCACTTGGCCACTCCTCTTGAGGTACAAGTTTTACAACTGTTTCAAACATCGCAACAGGAGCTGGATCAAGAGCTGTTTCTGCTCGACCTAGTTTACCAACGACATTTGCAACGAGAGGATGATCCTTTAACATCTCATCTGTGTATGCAAGAAGCTCGCGGGCCTTCGTCATACCGACATCTGCAGTAGTTACTGGCATATAGAGAATTTCTCCTTCATTCAGTGAAGGCATAAATTCTTTACCTAGCTGAGTATAAGAGATAAAACCAAGAAGTAGAATTATTGTAGGAAAAATAGCAAAGAACTTTCGATGCTCTAATAACCAAGAAAGCACGGGTTGGTATGTTCCAACAATTTTACGACTGACAGGATTCTTCTCAATTGGCTTAAGTTCACCTTTTAAAAAGAAAGTACTTAAGGCCGGAACAAGAATAATAGCAACAACTACTGAGCCAAACATAGCAAGAGTCTTTGCCCATGCAAGAGGTCCAAATAATTTCCCCTCACTCCCTTCTAGGCCAAAAACAGGTAGAAAAGTAACAATCGTAGTAGAAACGGCCGTAAGAATCGCAGGTCCTACTTCTCTAGCAGCTTTAATAATTGTTTGAATTCTTTCTGATTTTGATAATTCACGTCCTTCTTCGGCTAGACTTGAATAGATATTCTCAGTCATGATAATACCCATATCAACCATTGAACCAATGGCAATAACAAGTCCAGATAAGCTCATTACATTTGAATCAATGCCTAGAAACTTCATTAAGATAAAACTAATCCCAACCCCAAAAGGTAGAGTTAGCGAGACAAGAATTGAAGATTTAAAGTGTAGTAAAAATAAGAGGATAACGACAACTGTAATAATGATCTCTTGAAAGAGTGCAGAATAAACTGTTCCAATTGTTCTTTCAATTACCTCTGTACGATCATAGAAACTGACAAGTTCGACATCTTTTGGAAGACCTTGTCTTATACTATCTAACTTAGCCTTAACATTATCAATTACAACTTTCGGGTTCTCTCCGAAACGCATGGTAACGATTCCGCCGACAGCTTCTTCACCATTCTTATCGAGGGCCCCTCTCCTAAAGGCAGGCCCCATGCCAACTGAGGCTATATCCTTAATGCGAATTGGAGTCTTATTCTTAACAGCGACGACAACATTTTCAATATCTGCAATGGACTTAAAGAAGCCCTTTCCACGAACAACGAATTCACGGTCTCCGTCTTCAATAACTTCAGCACCCACATCGATATTGCTATTTTGAATGGCCGAAATAATGGCCGTTAAATGAGTGTCGTATGCGATGAGCTTATTTGGATCCACATCAATTTGATATTCTTTAACAAAGCCGCCAATGCTTGCAACTTCACTTACCCCTTCAACACTCTGAAGAAGATAGCGTACATAGAAGTCTTGCAGAGTTCTTAATTCTTCAAGAGATAATGGCTTAGCACTATTAGCTGTATTCTCAAGCGTATACATATACACTTGACCTAGCCCTGTTGCATCTGGCCCCATCGAAGGATTAACACCTGTTGGAAGTTCATTTCGAGCACTCGTTAGCTTCTCTAGGACTCGTGAACGAGACCAATAAAAGTCGATATCATCATTAAAGATGACATAAATTGTAGAAAAACCAAAAGCAGATGTCCCGCGAATATTCTTAACGCCAGGTATCCCCTGTAGCATAACACTTAAAGGATAAGTAATTTGCTCTTCGATATCCTTTGGTGATCGGCCAGGCCAATCAGTGAAGACGATTTGCTGATTTTCACCTATATCTGGAATTGCATCGATTCGTGCAGTTTTTAAACTAAAAACTGATAAGAGTGCAATCAGTAAGAATAAGAGAACAACAGTAACACGATTGCGAATAGATAATTCAATAAGATTCTTAATCATTCATATCCTCGTAGCCACCAAAGAGTTGCGCTTGAGCATCAAGAAGAAAATTTCCTTCAATTACCACTTCATCCCCTTCCTTAAGACCTGCTAAAACTTCAACGTAGCCTTCCGACTCATGTCCAGTTTGAATAACAATTGATTTAAATTCACTAGAGCTTATCTTTACCCACGCAACTTTTCTCTTACCTGTATCAATAACCGCCGAGCGTGGAATAACCAGTGGTAATCCTTCTAAGTTAAAAGTAATTTCCGCATTAGCAACCATTCCAGGCTTAAGCTTACCTTCCTCATTTTTTATCGTTGCACGAACCTTAAGAGTTCTTGATTGCTGATCAAGAACAGGGCTTACAAAATCAATTTCTCCTTGAACTTTCTTTCCAGGCAGAGCAATAAATTCAAGTTCTACATTTTGCCCCATTTCAACAAGGGCCGAATCTTGTTCATAAACGTCTAATTCGACCCAAACATCACTTAGATTTGATAGCTCAAAGAAGTTCTGACCTTCTTTAAAGTATGTCCCGACTGTAGCGTTTCTCTTTCTAACAATTCCTGTTGCAGGTGAGAAGATTGTAATTTTATTTGGAACCTGACCATTTTTGACCCAAGACTCATACTGAGATTTCTTTATGCCCCATAATTCAAGCCTTTCCTGACTTTGTTTATAGAGTTCTCTAAATTCAGGATTCTTACTCTTACGGTAAGTATTACGAGCAAGAATATATTCTTCACCTGCTGAAATTAACTTTGGACTATAGATATCGACAACAGGATCTCCTGCTCTAACGAAGCTACCAGTTGATTTCACGTAAACTTTTTCAACTCGGCCATCAATACGAGCAGGAATATTGCTCTCCTTCTCTTCAGATTGATAAACTTGGCCAAGTAAGCGAATCTTCTTTGTCATCTTCATCGGTGTCACAGGAAAATACGAAGGAGTAAAGTGACTCATTTGAGATTTTCTTAGTTTTACCTTTGCTACAACCTTACTTGCTTCAACCTTACTATGTGAGACCTTAATCATTGGTGTCCCATCAATCGGGCATGTATCATCCTTCTCACTAGTCACATCAGGGAAATCCTTACATTGCCATAAATCCTTTACTACTTGTTGATGATCATGTTTTGCCTCATCACCACCTTCTTCCACTTCAACCTTCGTTAGGTTCATATGGCAAATAGGACATTTCCCTGGCTTATCTTCACGGATTTGTGGGTGCATTGAACATGTATAGTATGACTTAACTCCTGCTTTGGTCTGTGTTGTCACTTCCTCTTTAGCCGATTGGCAAGACGAGATCAAAACAAAGAGAGATAAGAGGAAAATTGGTAGAAGTTTATTCATATAACGACTCTCCAAGAGTATATTTATAATCAACTTTCTTCATGGCAAGTTGAGCTGTTAGCATTATTTTCTTGAGTAAGATATTTTGTAGACGAAGTTCACTTTGTAATAATTCAATATAAGAGCTATTACCGCGTCCATAGGATTTTGAAGTAATTGAACGCGAGTTGCGAGCAAAGCTAACTGACTTTGTCGCTATGATTGAAAGTTCAGCTTTTAGTTTTTCAATATCATCTTTAATAATACTGAGGTCACGCTTCTTCTTTAACTTATAATCTTCCAATTTTCTAGTGGCAGAATAACTCTTAGCGATGGCCGCCCCCTTTGCTCCAGATGTATTATCCGAGACAGGAATTGGGAATGTTATCTGAGCACCGACAAAGTCACCATTCTTATCAACGTCGTCAGAGCGCATTGTGTAACCTAGAGATATCGTAATATCTGGGATATAAGCAAGATCCGCTTGCTCAACACTTAAATCACTGGCCTTTTTTCCCGCTACAAGTGCTTTAAGTCGATTATCATTAGTTTCTTCCTTAGAAGACTGATCTAATAACTTCCATGGAGCACTCTTATAATTAAAATTCTTGGCTTCTTCACCAATGAGGTAAGTTAATTGTGATTTATTCTGACGAAGCTCATATTTCTTATTACTTAATTCACTTTCTATTTCTGATTTTCTAATTTGAATATCAAGAAGTGCTTGTTGTGTGATTTTCCCATTTGAGTACAGCTTTTTACTCACTCTTAGGATTCCATTGATCCACTTTAAGTTCTCTTCAAGGATTTCAAGTTCTGTTTTTACTTTCTCATTCTCAATGATATTGGACCATAGAAGCTTAACGAGTGCTTGTTCATAATCAAGAGCACTAAAATTTAAGGAATTAGCTTCGGCACTTAAGCTCTCCCCCATTTTTCCATATCGATTTGAAAGAGCTATTTTTTGCGCGATTCCTACTTCAACTCCAGTCATAGGAGTTTGATCATATTTTAGGGTATCAACAGGAAAATTCTTAGCAGCAAGTTTAAACATTGGATCCCCCCAAGAACTTTTCTGCTTGGAAGATTCAAGAACTGATTTTGCACTTCCTTTGATGGCCTGGACACTATCGTGTTTTTTTAGGATATCAACGGCTTCAGTAAAGTTTAGAGCAAAGGCAGACGCTGTAATAAAGCATAGTAGTAAACTTTTCATAATCGCATCCTATGACTTTGCTGATTTCTTTAGTAATTCCATGATCTCATCAATTTTCTTCTGGCTATCTTTTTTTGAACCTGAATCAATTGCATTAATAACACAGCTATTTAAGTGTGATTCTAAAATGACAAGCTCTAACCCTTTTAAAGCACTTCTAATTGATTTAATTTGCGTGAGAATATCCACACAGTATTTACCATCTTCAATCATTCTCTTGATACCACCGACTTGTCCTTCAATTCGGTTGACTCTAGTTAAGGTTGCTTTGTGGTCTGGGTGTTTACTCATACTAATTTCCTTATTCTTAAACTATTAGATACAACTGAAATACTACTTAACCCCATTGCCACACTAGCAAGAACAGGAGGCATCATCGGTCCCCCAAAGACAACAAGTACACCTGCTGCAACAGGAATTAAAATAGTATTATAGATCATTGAAAGAAAGAGATTCTGTTTTATAATCTTCATCGTTCCAATTGATAATTCAATAAAGTCACAAGCCTTGGCCAAGTCACCGTTAACAATAGTCACATCTGAGGCGTTCATGGCCACATCTGTACCAGTTCCCATAGCAAGTGAAAGGTTAGCTTTAGCAAGGGCAGGCGCATCGTTAACTCCATCACCAATCATGGCAACTTTCTTTCCTTGGGCCTGAAGTTTTTCTACTTGAGCGGCCTTATCAAGAGGAAGTGCTTCCGAAAGAACATGATCAATTCCAAGCTCTTTTGCAACAGCTTCAGCTACAGCGTGGTTATCTCCAGTGATCATCCACGTCTCAATACCTAGCTTGTGAAAGTGCTCGATGGCGTCTTTTGAAGAAGCTTTAATTTCATCTCCAACGACAAGTGTTGCAATATGTTTTTGTTTTGAGCTCACAAATATTGTACTTCCAACCTTATGTGAAATTAATTTTGTACTCAATTCTATCTGATGATCATCTAACAATCTTTTATTTCCAACTAGAAATTCTTCATCATCGACTTCTGCAATGATCCCCTTTCCCTTCACCACTTCAAATGAATCCGGTTCGAGAAGAGTTAAACCTTTGTCATTTGCTAGCTTAATAACAGCTTTAGCAAGAGGGTGTTCTGAAAAACTCTCGATTGAAGCAAGCTTAGTTAAGATATCATTTTCGTCTCCATCATAGAGTGCTTCAATAATTGTTGGTTTTCCAACTGTAATCGTTCCAGTTTTGTCAAAGACGATCGTATTGATATCAGTGGCCTTCTCTATCACTTCACCACCACCAATAAGAAGTCCTTTTAAAGATGCCCTTCCCGTCGCCACAACAACGGCAGTAGGTGTTGCAAGGCCGAGAGCACATGGGCAAGCAATAACAAGGACAGCAATAAAGTTAGAGATAGAATTTCCCCAGATAGGTTCAGGACCAATAAAGAACCATGCAGTGAAAGTAATAATTGCAACGACAATTACGATAGGAGTAAATATTGAGCTGATTCGATCAGCATATTTTTGAATCGCAGGCTTTGAGGCCTGTGCATCTTCAACAAATTGAATAATTTGAGCTAGGAATGTATCGCCACCAACTTTTGTGGCCTTATATTCAATTGCGCTATCACCATTTATTGTTCCAGCAAAGACCTTGTCTGAAACTGATTTTTTGACAGGCAGAGGCTCTCCTGAAATCATTGCTTCATCAATAGCGCTAGAGCCCTTTGTGATATCTCCGTCCACCGGGAATTTCTCGCCGGCCTTTACTCTGATAATATCACCACGAACAACTTGTGAGAGTGAAATTTCTCGAAATTCACCGTCTCTTAAAACAAGTGCATTCTTGGCCGATAATTTAAAGAGTGCATTCAAGGCCTGTGTTGTCTTTCTCTTGGCCTTATCCTCAAAGTATTGTCCAAGAAAAACAAAGGAAATAATAAAGCCAACTGCTTCAAAGTATACTCTTTGAGTCAATCCCAGAGATGTACTTGCAGTCGGGAAAATTGTTACAAAGACACTATATAGAAATGCCGCAGTAGTACCAAGTCCGATGAGGGTATTCATATCAGAGCGACCAGTACGAATAAAGCTCCAAAGAGATTTCTGGAATTTAAAACCAATCCATCCCCAGATAGGCAAGGCCAAGATTAATTGTAGATACCAATTACTACGTGGAGTTGGCAGACCTTTAAGTGGTCCCATTTCTAAGAGAAAGATAATAACCGCAAGGATAATAGCAATGACGAAGAGATTAAAATTAGATTTTATTTTTTTTGTATCTTCTTTATCTCGTACATCATGATCGACTTCATCCCCATGACTTGCGTGATAACCAAGCTCATCAATTCGCTTCTCAATTGTATCAATTAAAGACTTATCATTAACTTCAAATTTCCCCGATTCCACTGCATAATTAACAGCACTTGAAGAAACGCCTTCAATCTTTGCTACTTCTTTTTCAATCGTTGCGGCACAACTGGCGCAACTCATGCCTGAAATTTTTAGAGTAACACTTGAAGTTGTCATGAATAATTCTCCTATTGTAGTTTAAGCTTTTTCATCCCTGAAACAGGAAATCCTATTTCAGTAAGAGTCTGCTTAACCTTCATATTCGAGAATGTATCTTCCCCAGAAACCTTAATTTCTTGATTCTCTAAATCGACTTCGACTTTATTAATATCTGTAAATGTAGCAAGCTCTCTTTCCACTTTCGCTACACAACCACCACAATTCATTCCGCTAACATTAAATAGTACACTTTTCATAATATTCTCCATACCCCTATAGGGTATATATATCATAACAAGAGTCATTAATCTGAGTCAAATGAAGAAAGCTAAATTTACAATAAACTGACAAATGGGCAATGTGGCGGCTATTTAGGTACTCAGGCGCCACTCAGGTGGTAATACAGAATATTAAACACTTAGAGAGATATTTTTGAATACTATTCACTTTCGCCTATCCCACAACAAATTAACTCGCGCGTTGATGGCCGTGTGAATGTTTTGTATTCTTCAATAATATATTCATCAAATTTTGGGCCTACAAATTCATGGCCGTATTCCTGGACTTCGAGACACCTTACTTTCTCTATTTCTGAACAATTTAAGTTTTCTCCTGTATTTTCAGCTTGAAGGTATCCTGAGTATAGAATAATAAATAAAAACAAAGCGTTTTTGAGTGCGATCATTTATCCTCCAACGTTCAACCGTATATGATCATTTGTATTAGTTTACTAGTTATTGAAATCTTTGTTCTAAAAGATGTAACTAACTGAAATACCGTCACTTAATTAACGTATTAACAATAAATATTGGCGAGATATTAGGGCAAGAATAGACCAAGTTTCGATTGAAATTCAACGAAACTTGGCCCTCAAAAAATTATACTAATTCAGAATTTGCAAGGTGGAGGAAGTGGAAGTGTTTCTCGTATTGAGTCACGGCATCTGCCACAATTTGTTCCTTAGTGTAGCCGAAGATATCATACTCCTGCCCCCCATTTAATAGGAAGACCTCGGCCCGATAATAGACTTTCTGTTCTTCCGGAGCATAGCCTGGTACTTCAAATGATCTTAGATAGACTTCATACTTAAAGTCTTCAACTTCATCGTTATGAATGACAAGTGAAATGGCATCCTTTCTTGTCGTTGTAAGCTTAACATTAAGTCCATTCTTCTCCATTTCTTGCTTGAGCTCTTCAAGCCCAGGCGCTACAACATCACTTAAGAATTTATCTGCTTCTTTAAGCTTAGGGTGAGCAAGTAAAGACTGAAGTCGATCTTTCCAAGTCATATTGACTTTCTCATACTGAACAGTTGTCGTGTAATTCTGTACTGATCTCATTAATAAGAGATCGGCCCGCAATGACTTGATTAGACAATAAATTGCCACGAGAATCATGATCATCATTGGAAAGGCTGAAGCAATGGTCATGGTTTGAAGTGCATCCAACCCACCTGCATGTAATAGAATTGCAGCGACAACTCCTTCTGTTACGGCCCAAAAGACTCTCTGCCATACAGGAGGCTCTTGTTTTCCTCCTGAGGCAAGGGTATCAATAACAAGTGAGCCAGAGTCTGATGAACTAACAAAGAAAGTTACAACAAGAATAACACCTAAGACTGAAAGAAAGCTTGAAAATGGAAAATATTCAAAGAACTTAAAAAGAGCAACTGGAACATTTCCACTCACTGTTGAAACAAACTCTCCCGTCTTATCTTTTAGTGCAATACTAATTGCCGAATTACCAAAGACCGTCATCCATAAGAAGGTAAAACCAGTTGGAACAAATAAAACGCCGATCATAAATTCACGAATCGATCGTCCTCTGGAGATGCGGGCAATGAACATTCCAACAAATGGTGACCATGATATCCACCACCCCCAGTAAAGAAGTGTCCAGCCACCAATCCACTCCTCTTTCTTATCATAAGCATAGAGGTTAAATGTTTTATAAATTATATCTGAAAGATAGGCTCCCGTGTTTTGAACATAGGTCTGAAATAAATCGACTGTATTACCTAATAATAAAACGGCAAGTAGAAGTAGAACTGCTACAGTAAGGTTAATATTTGATAACTTTTTAATCCCACCATCAAGACCTAGCACAACTGAAACAGTTGCCATTGTCGTGATAATGGCAATAAGACCAACTTGGATTAATTCTGACTGAGGAATACCAATCAAGTAGTGTAGACCAGCATTGACTTGTGAAACCCCAAAGCCAAGAGATGTAGCAACACCAAACATTGTTCCAACTACAGAGAATGTATCGATTATATCACCGGCTACGCCATAAATCTTATCACCTAAGATAGGATAAAATGCAGAACGAGGAAGTAGAGGTAAATCTTTTCGATAGCAAAAATAGGCTAAGCAAACTGCAAGTATTGCATAGACTGCCCAAGCATGTAGCCCCCAATGGAAGAAGGTGATCTTCATGGCCTCTCGGGCACTTTCAATTGACTGAGGGTCACCTGTTGGCGGAGAAGCAAAGTGCATAATAGGTTCGGCAACACCAAAGAAAAGCAGGCCGATTCCCATGCCTGCAGAAAATAGCATCGCAAACCAAGAAATATTTGTATAACTAGGTTCTGAATGATCTGGACCTAGTTTAATATCTCCTAAGCGACTAACCATGAGCCAAATTGATGTAAATAAAACGATTCCCATCGATAGGATATACACCCAACTTGTTTTTGCAATTAACCAAGACTGAATACCCTTGAAGAAATGACTTAACTGATCCGGCCATATCGAGCCAACTGCAGTGATTATGAGAATGAAAAATGCGGATGAGAAAAAGACATTTTTATTGATAGTAGATTCTTCACTATTGATAACAAACTCCCCTTTAATTAGACCCTTCTCGGGACTAACACAAAATTATTACATAAAATCAATGACATCTTATCGGAACCACAATGAGATTGTTTAAGTTAATTTTTTTTCACTTTTATTAACTCATTAAACGATTCACATCTCCCGTTATTAGAGCCGTAACAACAGCGAGGTTAAAATGAATATTGATAGTGTTATGACAAGTAAACTAATTACAATTAATCCAGACATGCAAGTCAAAGATGCGGCAAAGATTATGTGTGATAATCGCATTAGTATGCTTCCTGTCGTTAATGAAAATAGTGAGATTATCGGTATTCTTACGGAGTCTGATTTTCTTGGAAAAGAAGTTGAAATTCCACATGCCATGGCCAAGATGAAACAGATTTTTGGACAGAATTTAAGTTTTAATAGTCTCGAAAAACTCTATGCCCTGGTGAAAGAAAAGAAAGTTGGAGAAGTCATGACAAAGAAAGTGAAAACCGTTAATAGCAATACGAATATGGAAAACTTCGTTGAGTTCATGATTGATAATCATCTAAAACGTGTTCCAGTGTTGAAAGATAATAAATTGGTGGGAATTGTAACTAGAAAGGACTTAATAAAGTCATTTTTATAAGAAACTGTCACCGTTGATAGAAGTAGTAAGAAAAAAGGCTAAAGCGAGCCTTTAATAAGTAAATCCGAAGACTATATAATATTTCTTATGAAAACTTTACTTATTTTACTACTTCTCAATTTTAGTACGCTTGCCAATATTTGTATCAATCTTGATCTCCCCGATTCAGATGATTATCACTATGATCGTGATGTTGTTATTACTTCATTTGATAAGACAAAAATTTATGGAAACCTCTTAACACCAAAGAAGTTTAAAGGGCCCTACCCCACAATCATTTTCCCTAATAGCTGGACAGTTGAAGAACATGAGTACATGGCCCAGGCCATTAGACTTGCAAAAGAAGGTTTTCAAGTTTTTAGTTATAGTACTCGAGGTTGGGGCTGTTCTGAAGGCCTTATCAATGTTGCCGGAAAAAATGACTTCCAGGATCTCAGAAAAATTCTCGACTGGCTGGAGGAGTATACTCCTGCTCAAAAAGGAAATTTCGCAATGGCCGGAATCTCATACGGAGGAGGCCTCTCTCTTATGGGGCTTGCAAAAGAAGACCGTATTAAGACAGTCTTTGCAATGAGTACTTGGACAAATCTAAAAGAAGCGCTATACGCACAAAATACTCCAAGACTTTTCTGGTCTAACTTCCTCGTTAAATCAGGAGATATCCTAGGTAATATGGACCCTAATATCCCACGAATTCTTGATAATGTCCTGCAAGGTGATGATGAAGAATTTAAAGAATGGGTGTATGAGCGAAGTCTCATCAACAATCTTTCAAAAATTAATCGCTTCAACAAACCAATTTATCTGGCCAATAATTTCGGCGATAATCTCTTTCAACCTAACGCTCTAATAAAAGCTTTTCATAAGATATCAGCTCCAAAGGTTTTAGACCTCTCTCAAGGCTCACATGCAACGGCAGAGCTTCCTGGACTGCTAGGGCTGCAAAGCTATCTCTTTGATCGTATGAGTTCTTGGTTTCACTACTGGTTAAAAAAAGATCATACAAAGAAGGACTTTGAGCTAAATCGAATTGTCGTACAACCTGATGTCTACAAACCACGTGAAGTACAACCTAGTTTTCAATTTCCAAAGAGACTCTTTCTTCACCCAAGAAGTATTTTAAAAGGAAGCTTATCTCCTATGCCTTACCTCGGGAAAACGCAAGAAAACCAATTCTTTGCAGGGCTTGATTCTGGTGCATCAACAGGTGTTCCATTTATTTCAGCTGTTCTTGATGGACATTTTAATATACCTACAATTAACTACCCGAAATTTAATAATATTTTAAATAGCTTAAAGTTTAAATCTGCACCTCTTACTCAAGAGTATACGATTCGAGGAATTCCACGCTTAAAGCTTAATGTTGAAGTGTCATCTGCACCTTATCAGATCATCGCTTACCTCTACGATGTATCTCCACGAGGAATAGCAAAGCTCATTACTCATGGAGCATACACTGGACATAATCTAAGGGAAGACATTCAAATAGAATTAGTTGCGAGTGCTTATAATATTAAGAAAGGACATAGTGTAGCAATTATACTCGACACTCAGGATTCACTTTACGCCAGACCGGATAATAAGTTATACAAGATCGATTTAAAATTTGATCCCTTCAATCAATCTTATCTAGAAGTTAAAGGCTGGAAATAATGAGACAGAAATTATCCCTATTACCCCTCACTCTCTTTGTTGCAATTTTCTTAGGTGTAGGAATCTACTTTCAATTAAATGGTGTTAAGCACGCATTCTATCAATTACCGGCCCCGATTGCGATTATTCCAGCAATCATACTTGCATTCATTATTTCAAAAGATAAATTGAATACAAATATTTCAAAATTTATTAGTGGTATTGGCCATCCCGATATTATTACAATGTGTCTTATTTATCTTTTAGCTGGAGCCTTTTCAACAGTGGCCAGAGAAACAGGTGGAGTTGATGCCATTGTTAGCCTAGGCTTATCAGTTATCCCATCTTACTTACTTCTTCCTGGACTATTTATTATTTCAGCAGTCGTTGCAACGGCGATGGGAACATCGATGGGAACAATCGGGGCCATCGCTCCAATTGCACTAAGCCTTGCCACAAAAGCTCAAATTAATCTTCCGATAGTGGCCGGAGCCGTTTTATCTGGTGCAATGTTTGGTGATAACTTATCAATAATTTCTGATACGACAATTGCAGCGACTCGTACACAAGGTTGTAATATGCGCGATAAGTTTCGCGAGAATTTTAAGATTGCTTCGATTGCGGCCATCATTACTCTTGTAATTTACTTCTATCTTTTGCCAACACCAGAGCTTGAGTACGTTAAAGATTATAACTTATTCCTAGCACTACCATATTTATTAATTCTCATACTCGCACTCTTAGGTGTGAATGTTTTCGTCGTTCTATTACTTGGTATCTTCTCAGCGGCCGCTGTAGGCTTTACGCAGACCTACACAATGAGTGATCTCATTGGCCATACATACCAAGGCTTCACAAACATGCAAGACATCTTTCTCCTCTCAATGCTTATTGGAGGCCTAAGTGAATTTATCAGAGCAGATGGAGGCCTAGACTTTATCTCTAATAAAATTCAAGGCATTATCACAAAAATAGGAAAAATAAATAAGTCCATTGCAGATCAATTAGGAATTGGACTTATGGCCGCAGTCACTAATACTTGTATTGCTAATAACACGGTTTCAATTATTATCGTTGGGCCGATTGCCAAAAAGCTTGCACAAAGTGGAGGTATCACAGCAAAGAGAAGTGCATCCCTCATTGATATTTTTAGTTGTACCGTACAAGGAATTCTACCTTACGGAGCACAGGCCCTTCTTCTAGGTGTTACATTTAGAATCTCTCCTTGGGATGTTGTCACAAATTCTTTTTACTGCTTCTTCTTACCTGTGGTGGCCATTGTCTTTATGTTTATGCGTGAAAAGTAGTATAAATACTACAAGGAAAGCCCTTAAGTATTGAGAAAAACAGTAAATATAGGCATAAGTAATTATGAAATTTCTTATGCCATTACTCTTTTCACTTAGTAGTTTTGCTCTTAGTGAATATGCTACTCCATTCGAGCTTGTCGACAATGCCTATTGTAAAGAAGAGCTTGCTTCTGATTATAAAATTGAGAAGAGTGTTGAAAAACTCTTGGCCAATGGTAATGAGAAATATCAATCAACATATTTTAAATTTCAAAATGAATCACAAGATTCAATTTCTATCTTTAGAAGACTTGTTAAAGATCACGTTTTAAAGAAAATTATAAATCACAAAGACTTTAAAACTCGAATTTCAAAAGCACGTCAGTGTATTTCAATAAAGTGTGCCCTCACTCATTTATTTGAAGAGGATGAGCTCATTGCAAAGACAATTTATCTCATCAATGAATATGAATTAAATACATCTGCTTATTCAAATATTGATGCAGGAATAATGAGTAAAGAAGAACTCGACATTGTTCTTGAAACCGTAAGTCTAATTCCAAAGAGCTTCTTTCTCCTAAAGAATAATAAGAGGCTTGTAAAACATATTAAAGAAGGTATCGGCTATCGCGCTAATGGGATGATTTTTGCCAATGCTTCGATTGAACTCTACACTCCTTGGGAGCGTGAATTAGATAACAAGGGAAAGGTCTACACTCTCCTACACGAGTTTGCTCATAACTTAGGCTATCCTATCAATATGGGATATAACCAAGAATGGTGGAAGCTATCAAACTGGATTGATCATCCAATGGGATGGCGCTATGACAGAAGTAGAATGATCTCTGGTTATGGAGCAACTAATCCCGGAGAGGACGCTGCAGAAAGTATTGTTGCTTATCGTTTAAATCCAAAGAAATTAAAGTCAATTTCCATGGCAAAGTATAACTTTATAAAGAATGAAGTTTTTAAAGGGTATGAGTTTAACTCACCAAAAGATTGTCTATAAAAAAGGCCTCATTCAGAGGCCTTCATATTTATTTTGAACTTTGTTCAAATGCTTTAATTAAATCCCTACGAGTTATAAGCCCTACAAGCTTTTCACCATCTAAAACAGGTAATCTCTTTAAATTCTTCTTCATCATAAGAGTAACAACATCATCAAGAGTATAGTCTTGAGTTACAGTTACTAAGTTTGATGACATAACTTCTGAAAGCTTCTTAACTTTTGCTTTCTTATATACATCTTCAACATCTGTAGCGTTGAAGTCTTGACCAAATAATCTCTTAATCGATACAAGAGCATGTGGTATATCAACTTGCTTTCCAATAAAGTCAGATTGAGTCACAATACCAACGAGCTTACCTGAATCATCAACAACAGGCATAACACTAACACCAAGTTCAAGCATTTTCTTTGCAGCATCACCTACTGTTTGATCCTGATTACAAGTTGTTACATTCTTAGTCATAAATTCTGAAACATTCATACATACCTCATTTGAGTTTTTAAATCCTTAATATTGTACTGCAAACTCAGAGCTTAAGCCACGTTTTATCTTAAGTCCTGATTATCACCTACCAAATAACTCAAATATTAGCTTATTTTAACACTAAATTGACAATCCATTGTCGGCTTTTAGGTAAACTTTAAGACCAATGCCCAATTTAAATCATGGACAAAGGAGTCCAAGCTAATATGTTAATTATCTACGTCCTAATCTCAATAGGTGTCTCCTTCTTATGCTCAATCCTAGAGGCCGTCTTACTTTCTATTACTCCAAATTTTATTCTAGCCTCACAGCGACAAGAAAAGAGCTTTGCCCCACAGCTAAAGAAGTATGCCTCCAATAAGGATGAAGCGATCTCGGCCATCCTAACCCTTAACACATTTGCCCACACTCTAGGTGCCGCCGGAGTAGGTTCAGAATCGATTCAACTCTTTAAAGATATGGGTGTTTCAGGAGCAAATCTCGAATACTACTTATCGGCCGTTTCAATTGTCTTAACATTGGCGATACTCTACTTATCAGAGATTATCCCGAAGTCCCTAGGGCATCATTATTGGAAAACCTTAACTCCCTTTATGCTTAAGGTCTTGCCTCCTCTTATCTTTATTCTAAAACCAATTCTCTATATTTCGATGGGATTAATGAGAATGCTCAAGACTGACCCTACTCACCAAATGAGCCGTGAAGAAGTTGAATCGATGATTGAGCTAGGAGTTCGCACAAAGGCATTGGCAAAAGATGAAGGTGAATTCCTTAAAGAATCTCTACTAGCATCACGAAAAAGTATCGAAGAAGTTATGACTCCTGCAAGAAAAGTCATTATGGCCGATATCAACTCCTCCATTCAGTATATCTACGACCAACGCTTTCCCATTACTCGAATTCCATGCTTTGAAGAGAACGTTAACAATATTCAAGGCTATATTCACAAAGAAGATATCACAAAGGCCATGATCGAAGGAATGAATAATAAAACTATTTCTGAGCTAAATATTATGCGACCAATATCCATTAAGAATAGGCGTACCCCTCTTAGGCAACTTTTTAAAAAATTTATTAGAGAGAAGGAACACATCGCCATGGTCTGTGACAATTACGGAACAATTCTAGGACTTATAACATTAGAAGATATCGTCGAGACATTCTTTGGAATTGAAATCATGGATGAGTTTGATGAAGTCGAAGATCTACAAAGTTTAGCAAAAGATGAAATCCTAGCTGAAGTAAAGTTACGAGATCATCTCTAAACTACTTTTCAAGAATTCGTTTAAGCTTCTTTAGATACCCTTTCATGAGAATTCCGTAGAGTTTAACAACAGTTTCAGGTTTTGCATTAAAGCCAAACGTCGGCTTTATCATGGCCTGATCAAAATCAACATTATAGGTAAAAACTGTTCCATTTGTTGTCTCTTTAAAGCTTCGATCACTTCTTAGAAAATATGGATTTGATTTAACTGTTTCAAAAAGTGCACGATAAGGAGGCTCTAGCTCGATTAACTCTGTCGTTGTTATAAAGTGGCGCTTGATACCAATCCAAGCATCCTCTCTAAAGATACTTCCAACTTCTAATTCACGACGATCCGTCATCATCTCATTAACTTCCCTTCTCCAAAGATGATCATTCATTGGATCAGATACCAATTCAAAAACCCTTTGAATATCAGCCTTGATTTCAATTGAGCCTGTAACATGAACTGTCTCTTGAGCTAAGAGATTAAGATTTAGAAATAGGAGTATCGAGAATGTTATTATTTTTTTCATCTTTAAACTGTACTAGACAATTTATGACGAATCAAACGAATTAGATGTGTCAGAGCAACTGATAAGAAAGCACTCAAACCAAGGGCCCCACCGTAACCTTTTAGCAGAGGAATTAAAAATATGTAAAAGAATGCGAAGAAAATTGAACCAAGAGTCACACTAAAGTAACCAAATCGATGAGATGCACTCATTCCAACAAAACTTCCACCAAAGAAAACCACACTATAGAGTTCAGCTTCCACTCCTATCCCCCAGAAGATTAAATAGGATAGAATGGATAATAATGTAGATGCTCTAATTGCCCCAAATGGTCTTTTTTGGGAAAGCACGTATGTTGAAATGGCACCTATGATTGAAATAGGTAGTGCGAAGATAATCACCAAAACACTCCACGAACAAGAATAAAAAGAGTTACACTAACAAAGGCTACACTTCCAAGCTTGCCACCAAAACCATGAAAGAGATTCATCGTTAGGATATATATTAAGGCCCCAATCATTGAGATGATTCCCAGCTCCCAATAGCTTGTAATGAGTTCTGCCGAACACATTCCGGCGAAACTTCCGGCATAAATAGCAGCATGAGGATGAGTGTGATAACGTTCTTTAATAAAGCTTGGTAATGGAATAAAACTACCAATAAGACCAACGACACTTGAAGCAATAACAATTGGAACATCAAGTTTGGCATGAAGTAAGAAACAAAAAAAGCATCCTAAAAAGAATGCCATATATTTTACGATAAATAATAAGATCATGACCTTCCCATCATAGAGGAAGGCCAATACTTTTCCAATTAATTTTCTAGAACGTAGCTAAAAATTAATGGGGCAACAATCGTTGCATCTGATTCGATGATAAATCGTGGAGTCTTTGAAGAAAGTTTTCCCCAAGTGATCTTCTCATTTGGAACTGCTCCTGAATATGACCCATAGCTTGTCGTCGAATCAGAAATCTGACAAAAGTATGACCATAGAGGAACATCATCTTCCATATCTTGATTAAGCATTGGAACGACACAAATTGGAAAGTCACCAGCGATCCCACCACCAATTTGAAAGAAACCAATACCGCTTGTACCACAATTATCTGGATACCACTTTGCAAGAAACATCATGTACTCAATACCATTTTTAACAAGAGAAGGTTCAAGCTCTCCAGTTAAACAGTATGAAGCAAAAATATTTGCTGTTGTAGAGTCTTCCCAACCTGGAACAATGATTGGTAAATTCTTCTCACAAGCCGCCATCATCCAAGAATTGGCCGCATCTGTTTCAAACTCACTGGCAAAGTCTTTGCGTCTTAAAATTCGGTATAAGAATTCATGAGGAAATAATCTTTCACCAGCAGCTGCCGCTTTTGACCATTCTTCAAAGAGATATTTTTGAAGTTTTCTAAAGGCCGTCTCTTCTGGAATACAAGTATCAGTAACACGATTAAAGCCTTGCTCAAGTAACTCTTCTTCTTCCTCTGGACTTAAATCACGGTAATTTGGAATACGCTTATAGTGATTATAAGCAATCAAATTCATGATATCTTCCTCAAGGTTTGCTCCTGTACAAGAAATGATTTGCACCTTATCTTGGCGAATCATTTCCGCAAGGCTTACACCAAGTTCGGCCGTACTCATGGCACCTGCAAGAGTAATCATCATCTTCTTGCCACTATTGATGTGATCGACATAAGCTTTAGAAGCATCAACCAGTGAAGCAGCATTAAAGTGACGGTAGTTTTGGCTAAAGAATTGGGCCATTGTTTTCATGAAAAATATCTCCTGGCAAAGCCAAATTAGAACGAGATTTATTACACCACAATATAGACTCAAGTCTACATAAATTAGTCAAAAATATTGTAATTTGAAGAGTACATTAAGGCCCAAGCAGTTGAGCGAGAAAGACCTTGATCATTTTGGTAATAAACACCAAAAATTGGACTAGTTTTTCGATTTGTAAGCTTTACTCCTACTGAGTATTGGTAAGTCTTAGTTCTCTCAATTGGCTCTGTTTCATCAACCTGTGACTCTACCTCGTGATATTGGGCACCAAGCAGAAATGAATAAGTTGTTCCTTTATAGAACCTCTCCATTCTATACTCCGGAGTACTTAGGCCAAATTTCAAGTTTATATCACTTGTGTAATTGGATCTCTCTTCAGAGTCACTAAAGTTTAAATTAATAATATCATTGTCAGTGTTATAGAAAATATCAATTGAAGGAGTCCATCCTCCTGATAAGTAGCTATAACCGAAATTAATACCTGAAGTACTTTCAAAGTCAGGGTGAGACTTTTCATTTGTCACACTAGTAGGATTTGCGCCGTTTTGTTCAACCTTCTTAAGATCATTACTTCCAGAGTACTTGATACCAGGAAATGTGACCCCTAAATTAAAGAAGTGTGGGCCTTCCTTATAAGAAGCACTTGCCAGCGAATTAATAATCAACATTTTTGTATATGAATTAATTGTCGTAAGAGTGGGAGTTCCACCACTATCACCGTAGAAACTGGCATAGGCTCTTGCGGAGCGAATTGCTAAATTTGCAGAAATGCCTAGAGCAAATTTTCCATATATTTTAGCAACAGAGCCACCAATGATAGACTCTTCGGACTGGGTATCAATCTGACCATCGATTCCATCTGAACTAAAAATTAACTTTCCATGGTTGGCACCAGTATAAGTAACGTAGTTTGTAAATGTTAGGCCAAAGAAGTCACCTGCAAAGCCTGTAAAGTATGGAATAAATTGGTTCTCAAAACTACTTCCAATTCCATCAAGCTCAATATCTTGTCTGGTATACATAAGACCAAAGTATATTTTTATTTCATCCCTTTTAATATAGGCCGTGGCCGATGGGAAAACCATTGCCGCACCAATATCACCTGGACGAGAAGTGGTATTTCCTAGCAGGCTTGATTCATGCCCAATTGGGATCGCAAATGTGCTAAGTGAAAGAAAACACACAAGTAACTTTAATAATTTCATTAAGTAATTAAAGCATTCAAGCTAAGCGAAGTCTATTTAGAGTGAACAAAAGTAAAAAATGAAATTGATCATTGCAATCACACGATGTTTGAGGTATCAAACCCTTGTTTGCATATGCAATTAATAATTTAACCAACCAAAGGAAAGATATGATTAAAAAGTCTATGTTACTGATTTCATTACTTTTAGGTCTGAGTGTTTCGGCCTCTACTACTCTAGAACAGAGTATTCAGGGCTACACTAACCTAGTTTACAAAACTTACTCTGAATCTCTTGAGAAAGCTCAAACTCTTCAAGGTGATATCGAATTCTTTATCGCCAACCCTGGAGTTATGTCACTTGAGATGGCCAGAGAATCATGGAAAGAAGCGCGAGCTCCTTACGGCCAGTCTGAAGTATTCAGATTCTACAATGGTCCAATTGATAATGACGAAGGGCCAGAAGGCCTATTAAATGCATGGCCACTTGATGAAGCATATATTGATTATGTTGTGGGTAGCGAAGATGCAGGTATCGTAAATAATTCTCAAGCTTATCCAGTCATCACAAAAGAACTTCTTGAGTCTTTGAATGAGTTAGATGGCGAGAAGAATATCTCAACAGGTTACCATGCTATTGAGTTCCTACTTTGGGGGCAAGACCTCTCAGAGCTTGGACCAGGAGAGAGGCCATACACTGACTATGTTGTAGGAACAGGAAAGAATGCACTAAGACGTGCGCAATACCTTTCAGTTGTGACAGATTTATTAATTGATCACCTTGGCCAATTAGTTGATGCATGGGCCCCTGGCCAAGACAACTATAGAAGAGCATTCGAAACTAAAGATAAGAAAGAAGCACTTCATAATATTCTATCAGGAATGATCTTCATGGCCGGCGATGAGCTTTCAGGAGAAAGAATGTACGTTGCATATGAAACAATGGGACAAGAAGATGAGCACTCGTGTTTTTCAGACATGACTCATATGGATATTCAGTGGAACTTCTGGGGGATTTCAAATATCTTAAATGCGACAGGTGTCCTCAATCTTTTAGATAACACAATTCTTTCAAATAATATCACTTCGAAAGTTACTAAGATCAATGCAATGCTTGCAGGACTTCCTGTGCCATTTGACCAAGCGATCTTAAACGAAGGAGCAAGAGCTGACATCCTTTCTTCAATTGAAGAAATGGAAGCACTAACAGAAGACCTAGTCGAGGCTTCTAAGGAGCTAGATGCGCCAGTACAATGGTAATCTATTCAAACTCATAAATGTATTGGTCCTTATTTTTTTAAGTATCAATACATATTCCAGTGAACAGTTCCCGGCCGGCGCCGGGACTACACTGGACTTTTCAGTTAACGCCTTCTCACACCCAATGAGTGGAACACGAGGACTTAGGCGCCGTCAATTTCAAGTTGGCAATAGCTTCTTTAAAGGCGCATGGGTAACTGCTCCATCCTCAACTCCATTAAGAGATGGTTTAGGCCCGCTCTTTAACGCAACTTCATGTACTGCTTGTCACCTACGTGATGGCCGTGGTCGAGGCTTGCCTGACAGTGACGGTGAAGTTGATATCTCTCTTCTATTTCGCTTAAAACAGGTAAAAGAGAATGGTGAAATTGTTAATCATGAAAGATATGGTGGTCAATTTCAACCTCATAGCATTGAAGGCGTACAGGGCGAAGGACGAACCTTTGTTAAGTTCGAAGATATCAATGGTAAGTTTTCTGACGGAGAGGAATATACTTTAAAGAAACCTAATTATATCTTCAGAAAACTTACGGCCGGGAATTTTGGAGATAATACAATTATCTCCCCAAGAGTTGGCCCACAAATGATAGGCCTTGGACTACTTGAAAACATTCCAGCAGAAGTAATCATTGCAAATGCAGACCCAGACGATAAGAACCAAGATGGAATTTCTGGTCGGCCAAATTTTGTGTTTTCAATTATTAAGCAAAAGAAAACTCTAGGGCGCTTTGGTTGGAAGGCAGGACGTCCTAGCCTTCTCGAACAAAATGCAGCGGCCTTCAATGGCGATCTAGGGATAACTAGTTATATTTTTCCAGATGAAGAGTGTAGTTACGTCCAGCTAGACTGTATTGAAAATAAAACAAGAGAGGATATTTCAAAAGATCTTCTTGAACGAGTCACAATGTACACGCAACTTCTTTCTGTACCACAAAGAAGAGACCTTGATAAACCACAAGTAATAAATGGAAAGAAGGTCTTTCATCAGATAAATTGTCAGTCTTGTCACACACCAAGTTATACAACAGGTAGTAATTCACAATTCAAAGTATTAAACAATCAAAAAATATATCCTTATACAGATATGCTCCTTCACGATATGGGAGAAGCGCTTGCTGACGATGTTAAGGCCTATCGAAATGAAGAAGAGGCCAATACAAGAGAATGGAGAACTCCTCCACTCTGGGGGCTAGGACTACTTCAAACAGTTAATGGCCATACAAGATTACTTCATGACGGACGAGCAAATGGAATCCAAGAGGCCATTCTCTGGCATGGAGGAGAAGCGCAAAAATCAAAAGATAATTTTTTAAAACTAACAAAGAAAGAGCGACAAGATTTAATTGCTTTTTTAAGGAGTCTATAATGAAAAAGTTAATCTTACTTATGGTACTGCTTGGTACTTCTGTCTTTTCTCAAGAGTGGAAACTTCCTGCGGGAACAACTTACCGAGTAAAGGGTGTCGGTTATGACTGTGGGAAGTTTTTTAAAGGCTATACACAAGCACCATCAGAATATAAAGAAAGAGGAATCAACTTCTACATATTAACAGCTGATAAGCACTTAAATACTTTTAGCGTTGAAGCGTCATGGACAACAGAAGTTGGAGAAGAGTGTATTTATGGACTTTTCTTTAACCGAGCCAGAGAAACTCGTACACTTGAGCTAGACTATACACTTGATAAAAGCTCAGGCACTGGAGAAAGTTGTCTGGCCAATCAGCAATTCTTAAGAGAGAGACTGAAATCAACACCATACTATGCTTCAAAAAGAGGAACTCGCTACATCGCTATCGATGTCATAAACGAAGAGAATGAAGTATGTAGAGGCCCTCAAGTTAGAGCTGTCTTTGACAGAAGAGCACCTTAATTAAGACATTTTTGGGATTTGAATAACGAAGCGTGTTTGGGGATAATCTTCATCTAAGAAGAAATTCCCCTTATGCTGTTCAACAATATTTTGACAAATACTTAATCCTAAACCAGTTCCTCTTAGTTTTACCTTAGTTGTAAAGAATGGTTCCATAATCTGCTGACGAATCTCTTCACTAATTCCATTTCCAGTATCGGTAACACTTAATTGAATATAAGGTTGGCCATCGATTTCAACCTCCCCTGAGTCCAGAATAACCTTTCTCTCTCTTCCTTCTTCAAGAGTATTGAGCTCGTCGAATGCATTATTTAAAAGATTTAACAATACTTGGGAAATTTGAATGACTGAGCCAAAGGCGACAAGGTTGTCATTAAGGTTAATCTCCAGCTTTATATAATTATCACGAAACCTCTCAGAACAGATTGAAGATATATCTTCAATCATATCGACAACTGCGAATTTTTTAAAACTTCCCTTGTCACCATTCTTTGATAAATTCTTTAATCCTCTAATTATTTTTGAAATACGAGTTGTCGTGGCGGAGGCACGTTCAGCAAAAGACTTTACTTTTGCATCAGAGGAGCGCTGTATAATTCGTGTTGCACTAAGTTCAATAATAGCTAGAGGATTGTTGATTTCATGAGCAATACCACTTGCCATCTCCCCAAGAGACGCCAAACGAGCAGTGTTTATTAACTTAGACTGTTGTTGGACAAGCTGAATAGTTCTCTCGTTAACTCTATCTTCGAGGAGCTCGTTCTCCTCTTCAAGATTTTCTCGATATCTTTTTTGCTCTTCAAAAAAGTATAGTAAAACCAAAAAGCATATAATAAGGCATAAGAAACTAGAGACGAGAATAATTAATTCAACTTTATAATGTTGTAGTATATAAAAGAACTTATTATCCTTACTAATAATTGTAGATTTAAAAATAACTTTCCATAGGTCAATATCGTAACGCTTTAATTTATCATAATCGAAAACTAACTGATTAATCGATTTTTTAACAACAGGAATTTCTGAAATCTTTTTTCCTCGAAGATACTCATTGGCCATACGAGCAATCTCTCCGCCATGAATATACCCATTTGTCAGGTATCCCCCAGTCAATCCATTCCCCATGTAGAAACCAAGAAAACCGTAGATCGGTCGAGTAGAATGTTCACTTAACTTTCTCATATTTTCTTCGAAAGTATAGTAGTTCCCTGATCGATCTCGTGCATAGGCTCCAAAAATGACAATCGAATCTTTCTCAAATGTCGTCGATATATCATAGACTTCCTCCATGTCATAACTCTCAATGAATTCGACAGGGATATTTAATCTTAATGTCTTTAGGGCGTCCTCAAATTGTCTCTTAAGATAGCGACCTGAGGGAGTATACTTTGTGTTGATAATATAAAGCTTTTTTGCTTTAGGGTGAATATCAAGGGCCAAGTTTATTGTTTCAACAATATCAAAAGTTTCAACAACACCTGTAAAGTTTCCTTCCTTCTTCAAGAGCTCTTCTTTCTCTTTATTATAGCCATTGACTCCACTAAAAATGATTGGTGCATTATTAAAGATTTCATGACGATACTTTATTGCAAAATCGAAAGCATAATCATCACTAGTAATAACTAGATCAATTACTTTATCTTTAAATTTTTCATGATAAATCTCTAATAGACTTTGATCATAGTCTGGCCCAAAGAATCGCTTTGAATCCATATACTCAGAATAAAATACAGTTGAATGCTGTCCTGGCTCGAGGGATTTCTTAAACGTTTCGTCAATTCTGTCAGTCCAAGTATTCCCTTTTTCATATGAGTGAAGAATGACAATATCAAAGTCTTCATACGCATAAAGGCAAGGCGCGATTACCACGAAAACACAAATAATCTTTAATATATGAAGTAGTTCCCTAAAACTTTTCATAAACTAAATCAACTTTCCTCTATTTGGTTATCCAACAGGTAATTGGATAACGAACTTTGTATTAGGACTTTCACGGTCAACAAATAAACGGCCACGATGATGTTCAATTATATTTTTACAAATACTTAAACCCAGACCAGTACCACGTCGATCAATCTTAGTGGTAAAAAATGGCTCCATAATTTTATCGTAAATCTCTTCACTAATCCCCTTTCCTGAGTCAGTTACAGATATTTCAATAAAATCATCAGATTTCTTTCCTTCAAGCTTGATCCAACGAGGACCTTCTTTAACACTTATCTCATCAAAACTATTATTTAAAAGATTTAGAATAACCTGTGATATTTGAATTGAAGCACCATTTACCTTCAAGTCATTATTTACATCGATTAAAAAATCAATTTCATTTTCTCTAAATCTTGCCTGACAGATCGAAATAACATCATCGATTGAATCTCTAATATTTATTTGATCCTTAGTTAAAATACCATCCTCTTTAGCTAGTTGCTTAAGGCCGACAATAATCTTTGAAATTCTCTCAACCGTATCATTAATTTTTTCGGCAGATTTTTTTACTATTTCATTATCAGCAATCTGAATCATTCGATATGCACTTAGCTTAATGACTGTTAGTGGGTTATTAATTTCGTGTGCAATACCACTTGCCATCTCACCTATTGAAGCAAGCTTTGCAGAGTTTATAAGTTTTGCTTGTTGTTCGATCAATTGACGAGTTCTTTTTTCAACTCTTTCTTCAAGCTTTTCATTAATACGTAAAATTGCTTTTTTATGAATCTTTTGTTGTTCAAAATGATAATAGAGAACAATAAGACTTACGATTAAACAGATGAATGAAAAGAGTACAACCCAGAATTCGAAGGTGAATTTATTGTATAAATCAATAATCCGAGAGTTTTGATTGATAATACGAGCGTCTGCCGGAATTTTACTGATATCAATATCAAAACGGTTTAGCATATTGTATTCAAATAGGATTGGGCTTTCGACATCTTCAACAATAGGTATATCTTTAAAGTCAGTTCCATCTAAGTACTTAACAGCGAGTCTCGCAGCTTCTCTTCCATAGACCTTGCCACTAGTAAAGTAGCCACCAGTTAGTCCATAAGGTAGGTAGTACTCAAGAAAACCATATATAGGAATTGAAGATTGTTTTGCGATCTCTTTTAAATTCTTTTCAAAATTTAAGAATGTGCCTGACTTATCTCTTGAGTACGCACCAAATATTGCAAAGGAATCTTTCTCAAGTAGGGAAACCTTAAGATAGAGATCTTTTATATTATAGTCCTCGAGGTAAATTACTTCTTGCTCAAGGTTTAATTGATTAAATGCTTTTTCAAACGATTTCCTTAACGCAATGCCGGAGGTTGTATGCTTTGTATTGATGACATAAATTTTTTTTGCTTTTGGATGCAGCTTTAGTCCCATCTCTACAGTTTCTTTAATTTTAAATTTTTCAACTAATCCAGAGAAGTTCTTTTCTGATTGATATTTCCTCTTCTCTTCTTCGCCGTAACCATTTACTCCTGTAAAAATAAGTGGTGGATTTTTGAAGATAGTACGACGATGGGCCATTACAAAGTTAAAAGCGTTATCATCTGTAGTTATTATCAACTTCAGTTCTTTATCTGAATATTTCATCTTTAATAGATTTGTAAATTTTAACTGGTATTCCTTATTGAAGAATCTTTTGGAGTCCATATACTCAGTATAGAATGAAAAATGATGACCTAATTTATCAAACTCTTTTTTAATTGAGCGATCGAGAATATCCGTCCAAACACTATCCCTCGAATAAGAATGAAGAATAAGAAGACTCTCTCTCTTCTTAGACGCGTGGGCACTAGCTGAACTCCCACATAGGAGCAGTAGAGAAAAAATTAAAGATATGAAGATACGAGTAAAAGCCATTACTTAATAGATAACATTTATTTGATTGAAAGTATTGAAAAAATAGTAATTACAGATATTAAAACATCTGTAAGCATCTAAAATCACATTATTTAATGGAGGCGTGCACCATTTTCCACACTGTGATCAAGCTCAAATAAGACAACATCTTTATTTTGATCAGAGAGACCAAGTACTAAGACCTCAGAGATAGCATTAGCGATCTGTCTGGGCGGGAAGTTAACAACAGCAAGCACCTTCTTATTAATAAGGCCATCTTTTGTGTAGTGGCCAGTGAGTTGAGCGCAAGACTTCTTCACACCAACACCTGGGCCAAAATCAATCTTCAATCTATAGCTAGGATTACGTGCTTTTGGAAAATCATCGACTTCAATAATTTGGCCAATTCTTATATCAACATTTAGAAAGTCCTCAAATTTAATCAATTCCCCTACTGGTGAATTAACATCAAAATTAATATGCATATTTGCTTCTCCATTATGATTAGCTTAAATTATACATAAAAGTAGGTCGTTATGAAATATGATGAATTTATCAAAATTTTAAAAGAAGAAGAAAATCTAAATATTATAGGTCCTCTCAATTTTGAAAGTGAGATCGATAATTTGGCGACAATTTTCGTCGATGGTGGTTTGAGGCATAAGAAGTCAATTTCTTCTCTATCTGCTACGATATCAATTGGAGATGGAGACTCTGTCACTAATCCTGAAGATATCGATATAAAACTAGATAAGGAAAAGGATTTCAATGACTTCTCATCTGCTTTGACGATGGTTCCAGCCTCTATCAAGCATATAAATCTTTATGGATTAATTGGCGAACGACTTGACCATCAATTAACTACTTTTGGAGAACTACACTATTATCTTAAAGGGTGTAAAAATCAGGTTACCTGTAACTTTGATGATAAAGTTCTCGTTTTCTCTCAAGGTCAATTTTGTTTCACATATCACTCAAACTTCACAGTCATTGCTTTTGAAGAAGTAGAAATCACAATTAAGGGAGAATGTAAGTATCCAATCGATAAAGCGACGAAGATCAAGCCTCTTTCTAGCTATACCCTATCTAATGAAGCGACAGGAAAAGTCAGCATTACTTCAAACGCACCTACATTTATTTTTTTAAACTAGCCCTATTCAAATGCTTATCAAAACTCTTCATAACATACAGATGCACAAGAGCTTGAGTGTAGCGATAAATATACCAAGGCAAGGATGGAACAAAGTCATTGATTGAAACAATTGTATATTTCCGATTAGCAATCGTTCTAAACTCGAGCCATCCTGTCCCTCTCGTTTTACTTAAAATTCCACCAACAATATGGAATTTAACGCGATCAAGGATAGAATGATTCTCTATTTTTTCTAGTTTTAAAAGAGGTGCCTTCAAAAGAAGCATTCTAAAATAAATATAGTTTTCTCTTTGCTCAACATGGATAATATTTTTAATGAAGCGCGGTAACCACTCCATATACTCTTTTGCAATTTCATTTACAGGTAATTGATTAATATTAGCAAGTCTTTGAATAGAGCGAACATTACTCTCTTCATGATTTGATTTTCTACGATTTTTACGTTTATCAAATCTTAAACGTTTTAGCATATCATCATAGGTTCTAACTTTTACAAGCTCATCGATATCCTCTTCTATGTCGAGGATAGGAAGATGGCACTTTAAACTATCAATTAGCGGTGATACTAATTCCATAGGGGCTTGACCAAAGAGATGAACCCACCACTTTGATAACTTCAAATAATTAATTGGGACACTTATCATTGGTTGATTGAACTCTAAACTCTTTGCTGTTTTTCGTATAAGCTGTCCATAAGTAACATCTTCTCCATTAACAACATTTATTATTCGATTATAAAAATTTTCATTATTAAGTGTATGAATCAAGACTCTAATCAAGTCATCAATATAAATGAGTTGAGTATTACTCTTTGTCCACTTCGGTAAGATCATCATCGGTAGGTTGTTGACAAGATTACGAAGAATCTCAAATGAACTTCCACCATCTCCAACAACCATACCGGCCCTTAGAACTGTTGTAGCTATTTTTGTCTCTCTAAAAACCTCTTCTACCTCTAACCGTGCCTTTAAGTGTTCACTACTTTCTCCAATAGGAACAAGACCTCCCAGGTAAATGATTTGTTTTACATTATTATCAACACAGGAACGTGCAAAGTTATCGGCCAGTAATAAATCAGTATCACGAAAATTACCTTGAAAAAGCTTGGAAGATGGCAGCATTGAATGAACAAGAAAAATTGCAATATCAGTATCTTTTAGTGCACTCTTTGTTTTCTGATATGAGAAGAGATCACACTTTAGCCATTCAATCTGCTCTGAATCATTTCGGCCATCAGATCGAGCAAGTGCACGTATCTTGAAAGATGAATCAATTTCATTAATTAGTTTTTGCCCAACAAATCCTGAAGCACCTGCAATAGTAATTCTCATTCTGATATTTTAATCAAATATCGGTGAAGGTTGAAGAAATAAATAATAAATATGATTAAGAGATACTAAAGGAAAAATTAATTTATTAACTGCGGTTCTAATCTTGCTTCATCAGGTAGCGGAAATTTTAAAACGACACGAGAGCCCCTTGTTGGAAGATTTTCGATAACGAGGTCAGCATCATGTTTCTGTAAGAAAGATTGGACAAGTTTTAGACCAATGCCCGAGCCTTTTTCTCCATGAGTACCATTTATACTCATTGAATTATGACCTTTCTTAATAGCGCTTAAAACAATGTCTGGAACCCCTTCTCCTTCATCTGTGACCTCGATTTCATACCCATTGTCGATAGTCCCACAAATATTAATATTTTTCCCTGAAGGACTAAACTTAATAGCATTAGAAATAATATTTCGAACACAAGTCTCAACCATATTTTGATCATGATCTAAAATACAATCTTGAATATAAATATTGATCTTAATATTCTTTGTCTCAGCTAGTTCATTAGCAAATTCAATCGCATTCTCAATTGTATCTTTGATATTTGAACACTTGGGATTGTATCCAAGGCTTTCATTACTTGTGATGGCCCATGCCAATAATTCTCTAAGTAGATTATCTGTTTTCTTTACTGATTTTAGAATACGTTTTTGATAATTAATAATACGTTCAGGTGACAACTCTTCACCTCGATGTGAAACGTGTTGAGCCGATGACATAATTACTTGAAGAGGCCCCTTTAAATCATGAGCAATGGTCGATATCACCTCATCTTTTGCATTATTCATTTCTTCAAGATGTTTTTTTGATAGGTAATTATATCTCGAGGCGCGGTTAAACATAGTCTTAAAAAAAACAAGAACAATATTTAGAGAAAAAAGCATGAAGGTTTTATATGAGTAAAAAGCCGGCTCAACACTGGCCATAAAAGGAACACTAATAAAAATAATAAACAATAATGAACTGGATAGAATGGTCCCTTTTAACTCACCTGGCAACATGACATAGAATGAGGTTGTCATAATCATAATACCAGCAAGAAGCGTTTGGCTTTCCCCCTGTACCATAAGAGTAAGGCATGCAATGATTGCAACTGAATATACTTTAAGCATTAACAAATGAATTTCAGTATTAAGTGAGTATTGCTTATTCTTCCAAATGAAGTAGAAGTACAGGCCATAAGCGACTAGTCCAACTCTCAGTCCTGTGATTATATTAGCGGAGCCAAAGAAGTAATATCGTCGATAGTCAGAAAATATCCCTGCAAAGAGCAGTAAAATACAGCAAATAAGATACGACGCTCTAACGTAGTGATTATCTTTTTCCCAAGTATCTTGTTGATAGGCTTCTTCAACAGCGCGATCAGCAAACTCTCCGAATTTATTGATGGAATAATGATCCAAACTCGTTCCTTATTTAAATTATTTAACGATATACAATAAAGTATGTTAACCGCATATCAATATTCTAAATTATGGAAAGAATTACCTTAGTAGATACTCTTTAATTCTAAGTACTTATAGAAAAAAAGTGAATTCGCTCCCATAGAAGCTCTTAGGAATTGCCAAAATTCTAGGCCTGTCCCTGTCTAAATAACTAATTTCCATAGGATAAATTTACTTATAATATTTATTGGTATGTGAAAAAAGTTTCCAGGGGATCTCAAATTAAGTTTGATTTACTAAGCTATTTCTATCCTAAATCGCTAGAGAAATATGAAGGGATCGAGTCCATAACTAAGACTTACGAAGCTTGACTCATTATCTTCACACATTTCTGTCTTGCTATTATTTTTGCTATCATTGGATTCATTTTTTTATCAAACCTAGGTCCATTTGATCCAACAGTAATTACTTCAGTAATATGCTTATTGTTACTATTTAGCTCTTTTATGCTCTACAGGCTAAAAGGAGTTAAATTAATTTATAATATGATTCTACTTTTAATTCTCTATGTTCAGATAAGCAGCAGAGCTTTTATTTTAGAATCACATGCATGGGTTCTACTACCAACTTTATTCTACGTTTATATAGTGGTATCACATACTATCGGAGCTCGATTGGCCCTGGGTGGATTCTTAATATCGACAACGTCAATATTGTATAATTACTTCTTCGCTGAAGCAGGCAGGCCATACTTAAGTGAAAAATGGCAATTTATTGTTAACTTTGCTATTCCAATAAGCTTCTACTTAATCGTTAACTTCTATCGAGAAAAGATTGAACAGAGAAAAGTAATTGAAACTAGAAAGTATCAAAAAAGAGACACCATCTCTAAAATGATTATTACTCTTGCTCATGAGCTAAATAATCCCTTAACGATTTCTAAACTATCTCTTGAGAAGATCAAAACTAATCCATCTGAAGTTTATATCAATCGATGTGAAGAGGGCCTTGAGCGAATCACAAATATTTCAAACCTAATCAATCATATTCATGATATTGAAGAAATTGACTATGGACCAAATAGTAAAATGTATGATCTTTTCAGGGAAATTAAACTCGCTAACGAAGATCAATGAAATGTAATAGTGCCCTGAACAAAAGCCTTTAAGGACACTATTACTACTCTTGCGACTTATCTTACTTTGGTAAAAATTTTTTAATCGACTCAAGTATTGGAGTCGTTGGACGACCGATAAGACTTGATAATTGCTTAGAGTCATCAAAGAGAGCTCCTTTAGAAGCCCCTCTTTCAGCATCGGCCAACGCCTTTGCTAGTAAAGGAGGAAGACCTGCCTTTTGCATAAGGGCAGCGAACTCATCCTGAGATATATTTTCATAAGAAATATTTCTTCCGGCTTGCTCTGAAATCATCTTTGCAAAATCAGACAGCTTGAATGCTGTATCTCCAGCTAATTCATATGTTTTTCCTGCATGGTTTTTTGATGCTAAGACCTTTGCTGCGGCCAGTGCATAATCTCTTCTTTCGGCACAAGAGAATTTAGCGTCACCAGCACAACCAGAGACATGACCAAATTCAAGGGCGGCACCAATGAATTGAGTGTAATTCTCAGAATACCAACCGTTACGAAGAAAAGTATAGGGAATCGAAGCTGACTTTAAATAATCTTCAGTTTCTCGGTGCTCTTTAGCAAGTGATAGCGGTGACGAGTCGGCCTTAAGAATACTTGTATACGCTATAAACTCAACCGTCGACTCCTTGGCCATATCAATGACATTCTTATGTTGTTTAAATCGTTTACCTACTTCCGAAGCAGAAATAAGAAGAAGTCTTGTGGCCCCATTTAAGGCCTTCTTAATTGTTTCTGGCTTCTCATAATCTGCGTAGCGAACATTGAGTCCTTTCTCTTGTAAATTGGCCAATTTATCAGTTGAGCGGGCCACTGCCATAATTTCATTTAATGGAATACCTTCATTTACTAATTCTTCAATGACCAAGTGTCCAAGCTGCCCAGAGGCACCAGTTAATGCAATCATATTAATCTCCTTATTGATTATTACTATATGAGAAGTATCTTAATATGGGGGACCATTTAATAGCACATAAGATTTGTTAAATTTTATCAGTAGAAATCAAGAGATAATGTTTGAGTCACCTATTGAATGACCATCTCTCTTTACATGATCTAGTCTATGCGAGGCATTTGAAAGGTAAAGTCAGTTGCAAATATTTTTGACTAGGGCCATAATTTTAAAACACCTACACACAACACACAGGAGAATAAATGACACATTTAACAGAGGAAAAAAAGAACGAGTTACTTGGGCAAATTGAAGCGCTAGAGTCTCAACTGACAGGTAATATGATGGATGACATGGATATAAGAGGTCAAATCCACAATATTAAAATGAAATTAAATGGAGTTAAGCCTGTTGATAGTTTCGTTGATTGTATCGGTTGTGGTTCATAATCAAAAATTAAAATAAAAATTTATAAAGAAAAAAGAAGACCAAGAATTTATCTTGGTCTTTTTTTATTCTAGCTTCGCCATTTTATTTATGTGGCGAATTCTTCAATCAATTTCTAAAAGCTTAAGATCTTCATTTTCGCCACTCCTAAAAAGCGGCGTGATAACAGACACTTATAGCAATTGCGCTATTGATCTTTTGAATAAGTCTCCATAAAACAGCTTCAACAAAACATATTTTTTTAAGGAGAATTAAAATGAAAAAACTAATTGCACTTACACTATCATTCGTAACTTTTTCAGCTTCGGCTTACACTTATGTAACAACTCTTACTCCATCAATGCTTATGGAAAATGGATTTGAATTTCAAAGTGTAGAAGTAACAAATATTTGCCAAACTGAAGATGGAAGTTTCAAAACAATCGTTCCAGCTCAAAATCGTTGTGTGAAATATGCACGTAAATTTAGAAGTGCACATGAGTACAGAGATGCTAAAAATGGATGTCTAAGACACGGTGACCTAGACCTATTTGCAGCAGCAACAAAGAACTACTCTTATTGTGCCGAATTTGGACGTGACCACGATGGTGAATACGGATGTATCAAAATTGGACACGGTTCAAAAGTTAGACCTCTTACATATGAAATTCAAAAAGTACGCATGAATACTAGAGGTGGAATTAATAGAGATTCACGTGTTGTTGAAGAAGTACTTGAATCTTCTCTTTATACAATCCCTAAGTGTCTATAAGAGAATTATTAATCCCCTCTCCCTTAAGAAAGTCGCGCTAGATTATATCTAGTGCGATTTTTTTTACATCACAGTATCAACTGCAATTAAATTAAACATTGGAATATCACCGTGATTACGACTATCATTTAGTATTTCAATGATCTGCTTAGAAGCTTCAATTTGAATTGAACGCACTTTCTGATAAGCATCCACATTTAATGATTCACTAAGATTATAATAAAGGTTTGAGTGTTCTCTTTTCTCTCGATCCACTTTGATGTAATTGGCCATGGCCTTAAAGTTCTTAACAAAGAGAGAGTCACTGACACGAAAGCTCTGAATACAACTTTTGTAATAGTCTCCCTCACGTTTAATAATCTCTTTCTCGATTAATGTATTAGCTTGACTATGACCAAGTAAACCAAATTGACGTGTAATCTCATCCTTATGAACACCACTTGTATTAGAAGCTAGAATTAAGATGAGATAATCAACTTCATTCTGAATAATACTTTCATCCAGAAAACTTACTTCCTGCTGACTAGTTAAAACTTGCTGGTATTCTTTCTTTAAGTGCTCACCTAATGCCTCTGGTACTTTCTCAGAGATCTCCCCTAGGTCACGACTCTTATAAAGATAGAAAAGAATCTTGAGTATATTATCGTTACTTGGCAATCTCTTCAAATCACCATTTTTAATACGCCTAAGAGTCGTCTCAGCAACTCCAGAATACCTTGCGATAGCATTGGTACTCAAGTTCGAGTGACTCGCAAGATAGTCATGAATAAGTGTGGATAATTCACTTACAGCATTCATTACTTAGGCGTATCCTTAATAAACATTAAGCTCTTTGGAAGGGATTTCCTCTCAAAGATTACTCGCTCATAAGTATTCGTGAATCCAAACCACTCATTAATTTTATTATTCTTCTTCGATAAGCGACCAAGACTCTCATAGTCGAATTTAAAACTAATAGTAATATCATCAGAGCCACCACCAGAGCGATCTCCACCGCGATAGATCGTTGAAAAGTCTCTCCAATGATCGTATCGACTCCAATCAACATCAGAGCTTTTAACGCTAAAATCTTTGGACATATATAGACGATCTTCTTCACCATGATAGCGAATATAATTATCCATACTTCCATAACGCTTCCACTCTACTTGGAAAATATCATTAATATTATTATTGAGTAGGTTTCCATAAATAACTGCTTGAGCTGTACTTGGCTCAACTTCTTTGACAATTGGTTTAGAAATAAATTCTGATACTAATTGATCTGAGCATTCAGCGATGAAGTGGTTTTCATAATTCTTTGTTTCTCGATTATAGAAACGAATCTTTTGACTTGTGAAATCTGTCTTATAGAAAGTCTCACCGTTTTCAAGCTTAAACTTAATCGTCTCGACTACTGGCCTATTAATTAAGAAATTATTCTTTAAGCGAATTATTCCACTATCAAAGCAGACAGTTGAAATATTGTACTCACCAAAGCCGATGGTCACTTTTGGTTCTAATGCAAGCGACTGCAGTGAAGCACATGTCATAGACAGGCAGGTAAACGACTTAACTAATTGATTTTTCATATAACCTTCAGACTAATAATAATTTCTCCTTATATCTAATAATGAGGAGAAAATAAATTTAGTCTGAAAGTTTAACCGTTTAGATTAGCTAATGTAAGAAAAAGTCAGTCTTCTGACACTAGTCGAGGTGATAAATTTCCATGATATTCTCAAGGGCCTTATCAAAATCGATACTTAGGTCCTTTAAAACACCTGTTTTTACGTCAAATACCCAACCATATACTCGTAAACCTCTTTCTCGGTTTGCTCTTTGAACATCGGCCGTCTTAATTGTATTGATACACTGTTCTTGAACGTTTAGCTCAACAAGTTTCTTATAGCGTTCTTGCTCATCTTCAATTGCATTAAGAGTATTCTTATGTAGACGATACACATCACGAATATTTCTAAGCCATGGATTTAAAATACCAAGGTCTTGGCTTTCCATTGCGGCCTTAATTCCACCACACCCATAATGTCCACATACAATTATGTGATCAACTTTTAAGTGGCTTACAGCATAGTTAATTACACCCATGGCACTTAAGTCATTACTAATAACCATATTGGCAATATTTCGGTGAACAAACATTTCCCCAGGGCCAGCTCCCATCATCTCTTCTGCTGTGACACGAGAGTCGGAACAGCCAATATAGAGAATATTTGGATTTTGACCAGCACCTAACTTGTTAAAGAAGTCAGCATCTTCACCAAGCTTTGTCTTAATCCATTCCTTATTATTTTCAATAATCTTTTGAATATCCATATATACACCTATTTTCTTTTTCTAAAATTGTAATCAATTCGATGTAATTTGCCAATTTGAGTAGCCAAAAGAGCTTACAGGCCTTCAACGAGAAATTTAATTGCAAGAATTTGTAAAATACTTGCAGCAATTAAGCTGAATATTGGGCCCAATTTGTCTGAGGCGCGCTTTGCAATACTCATTCCAATGATTGTTGAACAAAATGCCCAACTTCCAATAGAAGCAATATAAGGACCTAGGACTTTACCAGAGGCACCAATTGTTACACCCACGGCAAAGGCATCAAGACTTGTTGCAAATGAAACGAGAATTACTTTAAAAAATGAATGAAATTGTTTTGGTGCTTCTTCTTCACAATCATGCTTACCGCTAAGTTCTTCATAACCTTCCCATGCCATATGAATGGCAACTCCAGTTAAGAGAGCAAATGAAATCCAATGATCAATATAATCAAATTGAGCAATAATCTTGGCCCCTGCAATAGCACCTAAGAAAGCAACAAATGCCTCAGCTCCACCTGAAGAAAAAGCAAACTTTAAAGAATCACTAAATTTATGTGGCCTGGCCCCCATTGCAACAGCGGCAGAAAATGAATCAGCACAAAGAACAAGTCCTACAATAATAACTTCAAAATAATTTACCATAGCAAACTTATATTTCTAAAAATACAAAGTGCCAAGTTACAATAGAACTTTTAAAGTATCCTGCTGTTTTTTAGAAAGATTCCCCTGAGTTACAATAGCATTACTATTGGCCTTATCGAATTCAACAGGACTTTGAGCGAGACTAGGAATTAATATCGTTAAAAATTCTTTCACATTTGCAATATTATTATCAATAACATTTGTTATCTCTTCTAATGAGCAGACTTCATCCTTCCAACCATCGTAATCAGTCACAAGCGCAATTGTTGCATATGCTATCCCCGCCTCTTTCGCCAAGAAACTCTCTGGAACATTTGTCATCCCAATAATACTTGCACCGAAAGATCGATACAAATGAGATTCAGCACGTGTTGAGTATTGTGGCCCCTCAATACAAATATAACTTCCACCAAAATGAAACTTAGTGCTTACACTTGCCTCTAGTTCTTTAATTCGCCTAACTAAATTCATTTCAATCGGATCGGCCACAGAAACATGTCCAACAACACCATCTTCAAAGAAACTGCGAGAACGCAGGCCCTTTGTCCAATCAATGAATTGATCAGGAATAAAGAAATCCCCTGGAGCTACTTCTTCTTTTAAAGACCCTACAGCAGAAATTGAAATAATATGGGTAACACCTAATTCTTTTAAGGCGTAAATATTCGCTCGGTAGTTAATCTCTGATGGATTAATACGATGGCCAACACCATGTCTTGGAATAAAGTAGAAAGATGTCTCATTAAATTTTAAATGTTCAACATTACTACTTGGTCTACCAAAAGGCGTAATCATATCTAACGATTCAACACTTTCAAATAAGGCCAGGTCATAAAGCCCACTTCCACCAATAATTCCAATTTTCATAAATACCGCTCTTCTCTATTTTGTAAAAACCGCAAGAAACTGATGATAATCGCGATCGTTCTTTTGTTTCGTTGCAATTCGACTAACATCAACTTTTAATCCAGCTTCCTTTGCCCAACTCTCAAGCTCTTGCTTTGAAAATCCAAAATGTTTTACACCCATTTCCATTGGCCTTGGATGAAAACTTCCATCTTCTGTTTCGAGATCAACAATAGCAATACGCCCACCTTCATTTAACATCTTTGAAAGTTTTAAAAGCACCTTATCTGGACTTGTTAAATGATGAAATGCCATAGCACTAACCACAAGATCAAAAGTTTTATTCAACTCAGTTAATTCTAAATCAATCCTAAGAGAGTTTATATGATCATGATCAATTACTTTCTTATTAAATACATCAAGCATACCTTCCGAAGTATCAACACCAGTAATTGTCTTTGCATATTGTATAAACTCAAGGCCCAATAAACCTGTTCCACACCCAAAATCAAGAATATCTAATTCTTCATTTAATTTAAGCCCTATTCTTTCAATCATATCCTGAGCAAGAATACTCATTGATTTAATTTTATCGGGACTATCCCATGTATTTGCAGCATTATTAAAATGTGACATTTGATTCCTTTGTCTTCGTAAAAAGTGCTTTCATAATTTGTTCAACAATTGCTTGATTTCCTAAATCACCGACGTGTCCAAAATCACCAGCAAAATAATCAGTGAAGATATTATCCCTTCCCCTTTGTTTAATTAACAAATTAAAGTTGTTAATATTTTCAATATAGCCTGTGATTTCTAAGTCCTTAAACAGGTGAACTTGAGGAGCAATCGGCCTAAGAGGATAATTTAAAAGATAAAGCTTACTACCAGAATCTAAAATTCTTTCATAAATACTCTTTAGATTACTCTGAGTATAATTAGTAAAGCGTGATTCTTCGATACTCATAATAGGGTTTACATACCCTTCATATGCTAGAATTTCATTGGCCTCTTTAATCATCCCCTTTTTAATTAGCAATCTTGCGTATAGACTTTTTGATTGGTGATCAAGAGAGTTTGTTTTACTGGCCTTTTCAAAATAAGCAAAAGCTTCATCATTATTCTCTAGGCCTTGTGAATAAAATACACCAAGATCATCATTAAAGTCATTCGAGGCCATTTTGAAATAATCTAATTCGGCCTTGACTGCTTGCTCATCTTTTAAGTCTAGTAAAACCCAAAGGCGGTCCATTCTTATATTATCATTTTGATAGTAATCGTATGCCTCGTTCGAAAGTTCGAGTGCCTTCGTGAGATCTTTTCTAACATTGCTATAGTAATCAATTAGCGTACTATAAGTATTTTGCTTAAGTTTAGAGGTAAATAACTTTTTGATGGCGATTAATCTTAATGCTTCTCCTTCCCTACCAACAGAAAGAAGACGAATTGCCTGCTCTTCAAGATCGTTATTACTGAGATCTTTTATTAAAAGAAAAATCCGATATGTTAAAAGTTTCGAATACCAAGAATTGTTCTGATCATTATTTCGAGATAACTCAAAGGTATCATTAATTCCCAACATGGAAATAACATAATGTGGCCTCGTAAGTTTTAAGATACGATCAATATTTTCCTTAAAGTAGAAAGTTGTTACGCTTGTCTTACCAAAATCGAAAACCTGATACTTTCCTGGCCACTTCTTATCAAGTGCAGTTTGTAGAAAACGAGGATATGCACCATCAGTTGTGGACTCTCCAATACAAACTATTCTTATTTTTGAATGATCAATTTGAGTATTTGAATAACGAGATTCATATTCATTTTGGTTACCGCTTCTTAAAAAGAAGCTACTGATCTCAATAAATGAGAAGATAAGAATAGGTATTAATATAAGTTTGAAGTTACGATTCAAGTTGGCCTTAATTATCTTAGTTAATTCAATATATTATATCGTACGCCTGAACGACTAAACAAGTATAATAATATTAAACACTTACCTAATGTACAGCGTCTAGACAGCACAGAAGAATCTACAATATAGTCGCATTTATTGAGGTATTTGTTATGTTTAAACAATAGATAATATTTAAGGAGACTCTTAATGAGAACGAGTGTATTAACAATTCTAGCAGTTTTATCATTTCAGAGTTTTGCAATGTCTTCAACTAAGGCCGTCCATGCTGACGCGCAAAACCAGCTTGCTTGGACTAGTGTTGCCGATGAAATTGCAACAGAAGTTGATACTTATCTTCAAAGCAGTGAGCTTTCGGCCCAACGAGATACTGATTCATGTCTTGATAATTTAAAAGGACACAATCGTTTTGCCGACGGTCTTGGCTTCTTTATCAATGAATTAAGTGTTAAGAGAAAAATGTCCCTGTCAGTGGCCTCGGCCTTTAAAATGCCAAGTGATACCTCAAAATATCAAGAAGTAAGCCTTATATCACACCCCCTATGTGAGGTGACGAAGGAAAGTCTATCAAAAACAATTAAAAAGCTACCTACTGACGAAACAATTGCCCTCGCAAATCGTTTTGCAAATGATCACAACCGTCTAAGAAAGACAAATCCTACTGAACTTAAAAAGTTGTGGGGAAAGTTCTTTGGCTGTCTTGCCTATAAAGAAAGTCTTTCAACAGCAGATTTAAGAAGTAGCCAAAATGTAGCAAAAAAATATGCTCCAAGTGACTACCAAAAACCAGCTGGAGTGAAGTTCTACTATGACAAACTTCAACCTAAAGAGAGTCGTCTAAATATTGGAATGTATCAATTTACACCTAATCGCTATGGAAATATTAGTCCGTGTATTAAGGATTGGAACCGTAGCTATTCAAGTTGTAAAATAACAGATAAATCGCAAAATGGATTAATAAGAACCTTAGGTTCAGTATCACAAGACTTTAATGCTTACTGTGGTGTTCATAAGTTATTACAGACTTTCAATGTTCAATTACACACGACAAAGGCGAAGAATACACATCCAAGTAATGAAAATAAAGCACCAGCAAATCGTTGTGTGACACCACACTTCTATGCAGGATGGGCCTATAATCACTTTGGGCCACTTCAAAATTCGATGGGAGATAATCTTGGAAAGCTAATGAGATGTGTATACCAACAATAAATTACTTACCACTTAGTAACTCTTGCTTTAAATCTTCATCGACTGGTTTATCACCTAACCAGGGTTCATAAATCAGTCGGTATAATTTCTTATCATTATTCTTTTTTGAAATAATTTTACCATTATAACTGATCGAAACATTCTCACCGTTAGAGCGGCTCAATGTAAGAAGGTCACCTTTTTTTATATTCACAGTACTCTCTCTAAGCCATTCAATCTGCTTATCCGCATCCTTGATATGAGCTAAGGACTCTGTCCATCCTCTCTTTGATAAGTCCTGTTCAATATCTCTGAGATACTTAATCTTCATAATTTCATTCTGTCCATTATCGCTTTTTAGGTAAGTCACTTCATAGACATCCCAAAAAATGTAAGTCAATATACCTTTGCCTACTTCTTTGAAGTTACTTGCAAAAGTACAACTCATGAATAGAAAGACGAAGATTACTCTAATCATAATTTAGAATCCTTAGGCGTTTCAAAATAATTAAAGTCATATAAGTGAAATCCATTTCAATTTTTCTTGTCGCAAAGTTTAAGCTATTAGCGTTTGCATGGTGATTGTTCTGATAGAGCTCCCCCATCATAAGAAAGTCGATAAGAAGTGTATTCTTAGATTGATCTTCCAAATCATGATTACGATAACCGTATTTATGTCCACACCAATTAACTATAGCACCGTGGATTGGTCCCATAAAAGAATGGATAGGAACGAGTAACAAGTACCAGTAACTATCGGTAAAAACCAAGTATAGGCCGACATAGAATAAAACAAAAAAGACTCTAACAGGAATCGAATCGGCAAAGGCAACAAGTTTTGGAAAAGTTTCTTTCGAGGCCTTAGCACTCATATACTCATGGTAAGTTCTTTTCATCATCTCGATGATATTTCGATTTGTATTAGGAGAATGAGGATCTTTTTCTGAATCTGAGTGTCGATGATGATCCATATGTAATTTACGATAGTGTTGAGGTCTTAAAAAACTTGGACCTTGAGAGACGATAGTCAAAATGAGAAAAAAACGATCCCAACCTGGACTTAAATAACAAAGTCGATGTGAAATATAGCGATGTAAATAGAAGGATTGGCAAAAGAGAGAGAGATACCAATGTCCTACTAAGAAAATAATTGCAAAAATCATCATCGACTCCGTTACTTTAAGCTTCTACTTTCTCGTTTTTTCAAAGAGAAAATGTCCAACAAACCATTCATTCCCATCATTGTAGCCAAATAATTCAGCACATGAGGCAAAGAAGATTTTCCAACGATTAAACCAAATATTTGCATCGGATTTACCATATGTTTTCTCAAGAATAGGCATGATCTTATGGCGATTACTCTGCATATTATCAAACCATGCTTCAGAAGTTTTCTGATAACTCTTACCATTAACCTTCCATTTACTTACAAGACTAAAGCTATCTTGAATTCTCTCAAAAAGATCAAAGCTTGGCATCACACCACCAGTAAAGAAGTAGCGTCCCATCCAATTGTCCTCGCCTTCTGTTTCAAAGAAGTAAGATGCTTTATCATGACAGAAAACATGTAAGAAAAGCTTTCCATCATCTTTTAACCAAGAAGATACTTTGGAGAATAATTCTTGATAATTTCTCATATGCTCAAACATTTCAATTGAGATAATTCGATCAAACTTTTCATCAATTTGAAACTCATTGATATCACGAGTTAGAATCGTAACATTCTTTAATCCACGTTCTTTAATTCGTTCTTCAATAAAGAGTCTTTGGCTATGAGAGTTTGAAATAGCCTTAATCTTAGAGTTTGGATATTTCTTTGCTAGGTATAGAGTTAACGAGCCCCACCCACAACCTAACTCTAAAATCGTTTGTCCGTCTTTAAATTGACCTCTTTCACAATAGGCTTCAAGCATTAACTCTTCAGCTTCGCCTAAAGTCTTAGTCGAGTCTTCATAGAGAGCACTCGAATACTTTAAATTTGGGCCAAGAGCATAGAGAAAGAAATCACTAGGCAATTCATAGTGCTGTTCATTTGCTGCTTGTGTTTCTTCTGCTATCTTTGATTTATTGAACTCACCAATAATTCCATCTCGATGAAAGTCAAAATTAGATTCAATTTCATCTTTACGCTGTTTAATGAGTTTTCTAATTCCTGCTCTAACAATTGGTTCAGGAACAAGTCCTCTTTCTACTGCATTCATTACTAATGACATTTTTAACTCCTTACCTTATTTCACCACGAAACTCAGGCTTTCCAAAAACCATATGTGAGACACCGATTGCTCTTTGAGCAAATCCACCAATACAATATGAAAAATAGAAATTCCAAAGACGAATAAATTCTTCATCTGTTCCTAACTTTCCAATTTTATATGTGTCTGTATTAAATCGTTTCTTCCATTCTTCAAGCGTGCGTGCATAGTGACTAGTAAAGTCAGACTGAAGATACATTCTCATATCAGTCTTCTTGGCACTACTCAGAACAGCGTGAACAGAAGGAATAAAACTTCCTGGAAAGATAAACTTCTTTATGAAGTCTAACTCTTTAACCGCTCTTGCATATTCTTGATCATTAATCGTGATAACTTGCAATAGAGCTAGGCCATCCTCTTTAAGTACACTTGAAATCTTTTGAATATAATTATCAAGATAGGCTTCTCCAACGGCTTCAATCATTTCAATTGAAACGACGCGATCATAGACTCCAGTAAGGAGACGATAGTCATCTTTAAGAAGTGTTATCTTATCTTCTAGGCCATTCTCTTTTATTCTTTTCTGTGCTTCAGCAAATTGATTATCTGAAATTGTAGTTGTCGTAACATGACAGTCATAATTTTTGGCCAGATGAATCGCAAGACCACCCCAACCTGTTCCAATTTCTAAAATAGTATCCCCTGGACGAATCTGAAGCCTGTCTGCGATGAGATTAAGCTTTGCCTGTTGGGCCTCTTCGAGAGTTGACTTCTCCGTTGGAAAATAGGCCGACGAATACATCATCGAATCATCTAAAAAGTGCTTAAAGAGCTCATCAGGAAGATCATAATGGGCCTTGATATTCTTCTTTGATCCTTTAAGAGTATTTCGGCTCTGCCAGTACTCTAAGAAGCGAACAGGCTTTAAGAAATCAACAACACCTGAATCCATTTGACTAAGAGTTGATTTATTTAGGGCGAAGACACTCATGACATTATCGAGATTTGGTGTATCCCACTTCTTTAGAACATAAGACTCTGCGGCACCTATCGATCCTCTTAAGAATATATCCATGAAGAAATTCAGATCAAAAACATTAATCTCGCCCTCTACAAGAGGCTCTCCTTGTCCCAAAGTATACCTTTCTTTTCCAATGGTAATTATAAGACGAACATTCTCAAGAGAATTAAGTTTACCAATGATTAGATTCTTAAGAGATGAAAGGATCCAACTATCACTTGAGACAACACTTAGCTGCCCAGTTCCATTTGTAATTTCAGCTTCATTTCTCATATTCAATCTCCTTTTTTACAAGCATACTTCGACGGCTTTCTGGTTTTGGATGTTCATAGAAAGGCACCCTCTTCAACCAGAGCTTTAGGGCCTGGTAATATATCCCCCCAATCACCTTCAGGGTCATGAGGGGATACCGCAACAACATACGGTTGAGACTTGAACGACTGATCTCAACACGCTTTAAATTAAGGTTAGCAACAAAGACTTTTTGGCCATCTTGGTTACTAACCATATTGATATTTATTTTTTCTTCTGGTTTAGAAAATTTCCAATGGTAATTAATATTCATTGGGAAGAATGGGGAAATGTGAAATTCTTTTTTCAGCTTTGAATCGAGATTTTCAAGGAAGTAAGTATACCTCTCTCCCCAAGGAGTATTCTCAATCTCGGCCATAATAACTCGAAGTTCTTCACCACTTTCTGTCTTATCAAAGCAGTAATAGAAAGACACAGGGTTAAAACAGACACCAAAGAATCTCATATTTGTAAGAATTCTCACTCGTCCAGTTGGTCGATGACCGATATTTTCTTCGACTGTATTAAGAACCTCTTCTTTTAAGTCTTTCTTTGGATCACCATGATAATCACTTCTTCTAAAAGTGGCGAAGTTAAAACGACTCACAGACCAGAATATTGATTTCGAAAAGACGTCATTAAGCTCATCAAGGTCAAGATAAGTTAGGAAGAGGCCATACTTAAAGTAGTGCTTCTTTGGAGTAAAGCGGTGATGAATCACATCACCTGTATAGAGGCAGCTTTTCATTTTCCCTCCAACTGATCAATTACTCTTAGAGCACTAAAGACACCATCTTCATGGAATCCATTTCGCCAATAAGCACCACAGAAGAAGGTACGATTTCGTCCACTAATGTCACTCCAGCGTTTCTGAGCTTGCATTCCTTCTAAAGAGAATAATGGGTGCATATAGTTCATTTCTTTAATAATTTTACTCGGATCAATTTTATTAAATGGGTTTAATGTGACATTAAATTCATGCTCACTTTCAATCTCTTGAAGAATATTCATATTGTAGGTTACAGTTGAACCGACACTACTCTCTTTTGGTAATTGATAATTCCAAGCGGCCCAAGCAAGTTTTCTCTTAGGTAAAAAGCTACGATCCGTATGAAGATAAGTTGGGTTTGCAATATATGGAATTGAAGAGAGAATTTGCTCTTCATCCTGAGTCTTATCACTTAGTAACTTTAAGGCAGTATCACTATGAGTGGCCATAATGATATAATCGAATTCCTCAACACCGTCTTTTGTTTTTACAAGTACACGATTCTCTTCTCTTTTAACTCCTAAGACAGGAGTTGAAAGTCGAACACTTTTTGAAATATGTGGGAGCATTTTCTTAATATAAGAATTTGAGCCACCATCAATAACGTACCACTGAGGGCGATCATCAACCTCAAGAAAGCCATGGTTTTCAAAGAAGCGTAACACAAAGCGAGCTGGGAAGCGCCAAACATCGATTGGGTCGGTCGACCACACGGCGGCCATCATGGGAACAATATAGAAATCAATAACACTTGGTTTAACTTTTCTTGTTTCAAAGAACTCACTCAGAGAGATATCACCGGCATCATCTTGTAGATAATCCTTGGCATGCTTATTGAAGTCCATGATCCCTTTAAGCATTGAGTAGAACCACGGACGTACTATATTTCGTCTTTGAGCAAAGAGACGGTTCATATCTGTCCCATTATACTCAAGTCCAGTCTTCTCACATGAAACACTAAAGCTCATGGAAGTTGGCTTATAAGAAACATCTAGGTCTTCAATTAGCTTTAGAAAGTGAGGATATGTTTTCTTGTTAAAGACAATAAAGCCAGTATCAATAGAATAGTCTCTTCCATCAAGATTGATATCATGTGTGTGGGTATGACCACCTAAGTAGTCATTGGCCTCAAATAGAGTCACATCATGATTTGAGGCAAGCTTATAAGTACATGTAAGGCCTGCAATACCAGAGCCAATGATCGCGATTTTCATTACTCACCCTTCATACGTTTTTTCACGTATTTAATAATAGAGCCTAGAACCGCAACATTTTCATAAACAAACTCTCCCATATCAAAGTAATCACGGTGATAAGAGACAAGTCCGGCTTCATTAAAGCGAATAACCGAATTCCCCTCTAATGTGACAAGCTCACCTGAGTTTAACCCTGGTGCCTTTAGGTTCATTTTCCAAATCAAGACATGAGAGTTTCCATTTGAAATAATATCTCGGTACTCAAAATTAATATCTTCTACATTCTTATAAAGGTTGTAGTAATACTTCTTAACCTCTTCAATTCCTTTATGTTCACCAAGAGGGTCAACAAAGAGTGTCTTAGGGTCATAGAAGCCATCAAGAATCTCTAAATTATCTGCTCGTAAATTTGTAAAAGCATACTTAATGCGATCTTGCTGCGATAATGATCCTTGTGTTCTTTCTTGTGCATATGACATATCCATTGATCCTCCAATAATTAAAAGAAAAATTACAACTGCTTTTGGGAACCACAAGATAAAGCGACTTGTTTGTCTTTGATACTCACGGTAGATATCACCTTTAGAGGCCAATGATGAACTTTCCGCAGGTGGTACACCTGTAATATTGGTAATGAGATAGAGCATAATTAAATACGGTATTAAGCCTATTGCACTCCACCAGTCAGTTGATAACCCATAAATTCCAAATGATAACCAAATTAGTGTCTCAAAGAAATAATTTGGATGACGTGAGTACTTCCACAATCCAACATTACAAACCTTACCTTTATTTGTAGCAACAAATCTCTTTAATTGAGAATCTGAAATTATTTCAGCACTTAGTGCAATAATAAAGAGAGCAATACCAAGATAACTAACGAAACTAAACTCAGTTTCTAAAGATAGGTAGAGAGGAATTGAGAGAATGAAAGTAAGTATTGCTTCAACGACAAAGAGACCCAGAAATTTAATTCCATACATCATTTTCCATTCTTTCTTTAAAGTAATATAACGATTATCTTCACCTTGCTTTCTTATCCTAAAGAAGAGATGACTGCTGAGTCTTAAAGACCAAATTGTGTACATCAGAAAGATGAATTTTGTTTGTAAGGATTCAAGGGCAAGAGGATATTGATAAAAAAGTATACCCATCACAAGTAAGAAGCTTGAGCTCCAAATAAAGTCTAGGTATGCAAATACTTTTATGCGAAAGCAGATAAACCAGCCAACGATAAAGTAGGCCAAAACCATAAATAGAATCACACCTAAATTTTCAAACACGTTACTCACCTTGTTTTATTTCGTTATTAGTAAGTACGAGATGAAGTCATTATTGGATCACCTTGAAGCTAAGAGAATACTATTTTCTATAAATATTAAGTACTTAAGAGATCCATTTAAGAAAGTTTTAGGCCTTAGTGATCCAAATACGATGGAATTTCGTAGTTACTTATATGAAGAGCTTGAGCTTACAAAATCAATTTATCCTTAATTACCCACTCGATAAATGGAGAGGACGTGATAAAATTGAGCCTGTTTTAAATAAAAGAGGAAATGTGCAACTAAATCTATCAGATCTAGAAGATTTACTAAGCCTTGTTGCCAAGGAAAGATCAAAGAAGGCTTTTAAGTCCTTATTTGATTTCTACTATCCTCGCCTTGTAAGTTTTGGCCATAAGTCAGGTCTCAGCAGTGAAGTATCAAAAGAACTAGCTCAAGATTCGATGCTTAAAGTATGGAAGAGCGCACACCTCTATCAAAAAGATATCGCCAATCCAAATACTTGGATTTTTACCATAGCAAGAAATTTAAAATATGATCTTCTAAGAAAACAAAGTCGAGATCCACTTGAGCTCAGTTCACAAGATATTTATGAAAGTGAAGAAGTCACTGAATATGATAGTGAAACAATTTTTGAACTGGCCCAAACAAAGCATATGATTTCTACTTTATCAGATGAACAACAATCTGTTCTAAATGGATTATATATTGAAGGTCTAACTCAAAGTGAATTTGCCGAAAAGGAGAATATCCCTCTTGGTACTGTTAAATCCCGAGCAAGACTGGCAATTAAAAATTTAAAAACTATATTGGAGGAGGAGAAATGAATATGCTCTATCATCCTGAAAACCTAGTATTAAATAAGTATGCCGATGGCCAACTTGAGCCAGGTATTTCACTACTAGTAACAAATCACATTAATCACTGTCAGCAATGTCGTAATTACATTAGTCAAAAAACAGATGAACTATCTAACCGACTCTTTGAGGAAGTATCCGAAAAAGAAAATAGCGATGATGCATTTAATGATATTCTTAATCTCTTAGATGAAGAAGAGAAAACTTCAGAGGTTGTTGAAGATAATGTCATTACTGTTAATTTTCATGATCGTAAATTTGAGCTTCCTAAGTCAATGGCCTTTGTAAAGGACACTGAAGTAAAGTGGAAAGAGTTTGGAAAAGAGTGTGGAGTTGCTCAACTTTCTTCGGGAGAAAATGGTGGACTCTTCTTTATCTATGTCGGACCTGGTGAAACAATTCCAGACCACGGCCACAGTGGACGAGAGTACTCTTATGTTGTTGCCGGAAGCTATCAAAGCAATGGACAGGATTTAACGACAGGTGATTTTTCAACATTTACAGAGAGTGATCATCATGCACCTGTTGCAACAAGTGATGATGGTTGCCTTGTTATTTCATGGGTAGAAAATCGCCTTAACTTCTTACCGGGAATTCTATCACCACTGAATAGACTTTTCTGGTGGTACTTAAAGCGAACTTAAAAAAGTCATTAAAATTTAATTTTTGTAACCGGGCACTCAAAATCTTCAAGACGCTTCTTGTAGCTAGCCTCAAATTCTTCTTGTGAGATTTTAGCCTGCTCACTAAATTCAGACTTCTTCATTTCTGCAACGAGATCAAATGGAAGATATTGTTCAAGAGCGGCCAGACCACCATCAATCGATTCGACTAGATTCTTATATCCTCTAATATAACCGAAGGCTTCATCTTGCCTCTTATAACCATCGTAGAAAGCTGTCACGATTTCGGCTTTCTCTTCCATTGAAAGAAGTTCACTCTCACCTAATACTTTCCCCCAATCATCCATAAACGGACCAACAGGAATTAGAAATTTTGAAGATTTTCTTAAGCATTTTGGTTGTCTCATGGACATATGGCGGTGATTTTCTTTTGAAGAGAATTCCTTATTAACTTTTCCTGTATAAACTAGAATTGGGTCATAATTTTCATTAAGCTGGTGGCCTAGTTTAAAGATACGTTTATAGAATGCATCTTCTGGATCCATATTCCATTGAACCATCACGCGATCAAGATCACCAAAGTTATGGGCCATAAGAGGAGCAGCTCTTAAGAAGTTGATATGGTCTCGCTCTTCACGAAGCTTAAGCATGATCAATTCTTCTTTCTTAATTTCTTCAAGAATAACATCGGCCATCTCTTGAGCAAGCTCTGTCTTCTTGTATTTAACGAGAGCACAGTAAGCACCAATGGCAACACTTAGCCAAGTCCCCTCGTGAGTGCTCATGACTGTATTATTATCATTGTTATATGCCTTACGACTTGTGACCTGAGAGTAATCCCATGTCCATGAATCAATTGTAAGCTGGGCCATTTTATCGATATATTTTAGAATTTGATTATGCTTCCACAATGTCTCGCGAATTTGATTGTCCACATCAGTTGGAACAAAAGTTCCGGCCGTCGTCCAGTGAGCACATAGACAGATATGAAAATACTCAGCTAGATTGATATTATTTAGCTGTTTGAGATTCTTCTTATAGAACCTCAGTTTTTCTAAGAATTCTTTCTTTTCACCCTTTGTATCAAGCTCCCCTTGAAAGAGAAAAGGTGCTGTATTTTCAACATGTTGAAGGAGAATATTTGGTGCAATTCCTACACCTTGTAGTGCCATAGCCGATTTTTTCTTTTTGCTCATGCCCTTACATAACACATTGGAATTAAAAAGAGAGATTTTTTTCATGATGCTATATTTATGACATAAAAATATGCTAAATAAGCCTCATGGAAAATGATAATTCAATGAGAATCAATAAGTATATTAGCCAAAGTGGTATGTGCTCTCGTCGCGAGGTTGATGATTTAATCGAGCAACAAGTTGTTAAAATTAACGGAAAAATTGCTGGAATTGGTGCGACTGTACATGAAGGTGATGTCGTTGAGGTTCGCGGTGTTGTTGTTAAGCCTAAGGTTAAAGAAAAAGAAATTATCATTGCTCTTAATAAACCACGTGGAATTGTGAGTACTACAGAGAGTAGTGAAAAAGATAATATTGTCGACTATGTTAATCACGTCGAACGAATCTTCCCTATCGGACGTCTCGATAAGGATTCACAAGGACTCATCTTTCTCACAAATAATGGTGATATCGTTAATAAGATTCTACGAGCTGGAAATAATCACGAAAAAGAGTACATGGTTACTGTTGATAGGCCAATCACCGATGCCTTTATTGAAGGAATGGCCGGCGGTGTTCCAATCCTTGGAACAATGACTAAGAAGTGTCGTGTTGAACAAGAAAGTATGAATATCTTTAGTATCACTCTCGTACAAGGTCTCAACCGTCAGATTAGAAGAATGTGCGAATACTTCAGCTACAATGTGACAAAGTTAGATCGAGTCCGCATTATGAATATTGGCCTATCTGGCCTTGGTGTTGGAGACTGGCGCGAGTTAACTGAGGACGAAATAGCAAGGCTCTACAAGCTTATCGAGGGATCCTCTTCTGAAGACAAGAAGGCCCCTAAGAAGATCGTCAAAAAACCACAACAGCAACAAAAGAAGAAAAAGAGTAAGTACGATAAACTCTTTAAAGAGTTGGATAAAGAATTTAACTTCAGTGGGAAGACAACTAAACGCGAAGAAAAGCGAAAGCAAAACGCCAAGGGTAAGCATCGCCGTCGTAAATAATACTATCTAGTTGCCAAGATCACATACTCGCTCTTATGGGCAGGCACTTGGCGACTAATGATATTGTGAAATCCCCAATCATAAAATTGATCTTCAAATTCCTCAACATGCTTAATAATATCTGGCTTTACAACTTGAACAGTAAAGATAATCCCTTTTAATGTCTTATTGTACTTCTTAATAAGTCTTAGAACTTCTTTAATGGATTGCTTTGGGTTTATATTAAGATCAGCATGAACCCAACGAACTTCATCTGGTAACTCTTCTTGTGAAAGGTCCTGAACAGACTTTCTAATATGTTTGTAATTACGATCTTTTAAATTTTCATCATGGGCCTTTGCGGTATCAATACCAACAACTTTTAATCCTTGTTCTAATAAGAATTGACTTGAACCACCTGGGGCCGCACCAAAGTCCAACCAAAGATCTCCACGAAAAATTTTAATTGAGTATAAGTGAACAATTTGAGCTAGCTTTTCATATCCACTAGATAGAGTTTTCACAGAAATATCTAAATTAGCATTCGCATTTGGATAACGAGTGATCCCCGCTGCAACAGTATGAGCACCAAACCATAGATCATCATCACCAAGGGCCATAATATCCACAACCGTTTTACCGTCGGCACTATAAGAATTCACCTCTGGGCCAAAAACTTCTTCTGCATCAAAAATATAATCAGTATTAATACTAAAAGAATGGATTAATACTTCGTTTAAATCAAATCCTACTTTTTCAATTTCATCTTTAATTGTCGCCGATTTTGCCTTTCCATAGAAGAGGCCAATTCGTGTTGAGAATGCTAATTGAAGCTGTGCTATTGACTTTAAATCGTAGAGAACACCAGTGTTTTTGAATGTTACAAATCCTTTCTTAGAAAAGCTAAACTTCAGCTCGGGGTAAAAGTTTAGAACTTCCTCTTTTAAGAGTTTTTCATTTCCGACATTTGTACAAACAAAGATAAATTGGTTTTCCATAGGTGCATCTTATCTCTTTCTTTCTCTCTTAGCCACTCAATAAGTAAATTGATTTATACTCTAATCAAATAGTATTAATTTGTTTCATTTAAAATTGGGGTGGATTATGTCTAGGATATTGGTAATAAAAAAGCCTCCGATTGGAGGCTTTCTTTTTATGTTAATTTCTAATTAGTAACAAACATAGTAACCGTAGTAATCATAGTAACAGTCATAGTAGTAATAGCTTGAGTAGTAGTAAGTATAGAAAATTACCCCACCAAAAGCGATGTAGTACCAACCATAGTAGTAACCATAACGACCAGAGTAATTAGCACCTGTATTATTCATTCCATCAACGTAATCTTTGATAAGTGATTTTGATTCTTCAAGAGACATACTTTGAACATCTACTGAGTTGATAATATCTGAAAGTTCAGTTGCAACTTTCTTATCTTTGATATTCGTTTGTAGGTAGTTAAGAACAGCAGTTGGCTCTACACCTTCTTCAGCTAACTTTGAAAGTTTACCTTCGAAGTTTTTAACAGCTGAATCATAGAAAGCTTGATCTTTTTGATCCCACTCAACAGATAATTTAAACTCAAGTTCTTCAAAAATTGGAGCAATTTTAGCATCAACGCTAGCAACTGCAGAGAAAGAACAACATACAACAAGTAACGCAACTAGTCTTTTAAACATTTAAGTCTCCCAAAAAATTAATAATTAACAACGATGTGTAAGTACACAACTAAACAATATTTGTCAACGCCATATGGCATAGATGATCTTAAAAAAAGTTAAGTTACTTGTATTAGAGCCCCATATCATCGTATGCATCAAGAAGCTTTATACGATCACGAAATGGAGACTCACAAGATTTGCGGCATTCCTTTAAAATGGAGCGCACAAGATCTTTTCTAATTGTCGAACTACTATTTATATTTTTTCTAACATTGTAGATAATTTCATTGCTTCGTTTTTCATTGATCTGCCTTACTTGCCAAAGAACACCAAGAACAAAATCAATATTGGCATAAGCATTTGACTCATACCCTACTTGATATAGTTCATCTCTAAAGGCATCCTTTTCGCGTACTCGCTTAGCATAACCTTTAATATTATGAGCAATCTTAGAACTCTTTGCGATAGCGGCCGCAAAGAAATCGGCCATTCCTTCATTAACAGGAGAAGAGTGACTTAATGTTAAGTGATCACTAAGTGCCACATGGGCGAATTCATGATAGACAATTTCAGGAACGAAACTTGTATCAAGCATGAAGTTCTTAGGCTGAATAAAGCCATAGAGGTATTTCATCGCAATAAATGACGCTTCAAGAATTGCTGTCGAGCCAAGTAGATTTAAACCAGAAGCCGTTAGTTCAGTCGAATTAAGTACAAACATGTCGGCCACAAATTTTTGAAAACTTGCCATACGAGATTGATTTCTAAATTCTTTAAAAAGAACAGAAACCTCATTGAAGTCATTTTCTGTTCCTTCTTTAGGCAGACTAATCACCTTTGCTGGCCGAAACCAGATTTCATAGTCCCATGGCTTGATACCGAACTTAGCACGTCCCTCACCAGGAGGAATTGATAAGGCATTATTATACTCTGGCGATAAATTATCATGAGCAAAGTGACCAATTGAATTAAATTGATTTTTGATATTTAAGCGAATAGTTAGCTGCTTCATTTGTTTTACGTAATCAGACTTTACCTCTTCAAGGAAATAAGTCTTAGCCTTCATCAAGTGAAAGTAAACGCTTGCTGCACGCATACGCTCTTTCTCATTCATTATTTGAGAGAGAATAAGAGCTTCATTAGACTTACCTGAAACGACCTTAAAGTTCTCATCTTCAAGAAGTCCTTCGGAGTTAATTGCAGATAAAGTCACTACTTTCTCAACAAGATCCATATCCTCATCACGAGTAAGAACCTTTGTTTTAAAAGCTGCAAAAGAGCTTTGGGTAAAAATGAGTATCACAATGAATAACTTAGAAAATTGAGTGATCACGCTTTGGCTCCTCTTTCGTCTTAGTTAACATTTCAATTCCCACAAGAGAGAGAACTTTCACAAAGTATACTGATGTCGGTAATGCTGCGGCAAAGATCGTTCCATACTTCTTAATAAATTTCTTTCTTTTTTCTGATTTGGTTAATTCTGGATTCCAAACATCTTCAACAAGTTCAAGTGTTGCTAGATCACTTCCTGAAACTAAAGCTGTTTCAAAACCGGCGGCCAGTAAATCCTCAAAAGTCACATTCGTCCCATTAAAAAGACTCATGACCTGAAGGTCCCCTAATTCTTTACGAATCATTTTTGCAGCGAAACGATATTGTTCAAGAGGATCAAGAAGAATCTCTTCAACCACTTCATCATCAATAATTACACTGATTGTCACTTCATCAGCATTAAGACGATTAAGGAGACGATCCATCATTTTTCTAAGATAGATAATTTGAAATTGATTATACTTTGCTAAGAAAAGCTCACGTCTTGAAACCTTGCTCTTCTTGCTCTTGCGTCCAGAGATATAGTCAGATGCTTCAATATCAACTCGAGATGGAAATTGTCTCGTTAGAGATGCTTGAACCTTGATATAATCAAGAAGTGATTTTGGCTCGTCCTGATACTGATCTTGAGCTAGTCTTTTAAGCTGCCAGTAGGTCTGCTTATTAATTTGTTTTTTTCGATAAGCAACTTTAAGACTTTTTATAATCTTAGCTTTCTTCGTTTCACCAATAGAGCTTACAAGATTCTTATAGGCTAGATTGAAGCATTGCCCTTTTTCAAGGGCCTCATTAAATTTCTTATACGGAGACTTATCAAAGTCTTTATCGCGACGATAAAGTGGAGCAAGGTGCTTATCTTTTAAACTTTCTTGAAATGATTTTAGACTGCGGTTAATTAGACGATACTTTGTATCATCAATTCTTCCCTGCCCTCTTAGATAGATTAGCGAGTCAGAAAGATTAATATCTCCATCAAGCTCTCTTACGGCCTTAAAATATTCGTACTCACAAGTGATCTTTTCCACTTCGAAAGCATCAAGCTCGCCCATTTGAGAAGATGTTAACTCTGAATTAACACGTTCAATTTCTTTGTCTTTGAAATAGGAACTCTTACCTTCAAGATTAAGGGCAAAGGCACAAGGGCCTAGCATCTGAATAAGGATAAAGATAAGCAGTTGTTTGTTCATCAAGCCTATGTAGCTTTTATGAACCTATATGCAAATACTTTTGAAAATTATACAGCATTTATTTAGCTAGTATGTAAGGTCTAACCCTTCAAAATCACTACTATCATGCCTCTCAAGTAACTGTTGATTCTCTTCACCCCAAGCTCGGTTAACGAGACGGCCACGAAGCACAGCTGGCCTCTTTATTAAATCATCAATCCAGCGTTTGATATTCCCATACTCATGAACACTTAGAAATTCTGCTGCATCATAGACTTTGCCAGAAACTAAGGCTCCATACCAAGGGAAGATGGCGATATCAGCGATCGTGTACTCATCACCTGCAATATATTTATTATTAGCAAGTTGCTTATCGAGGACATCAAGCTGTCTCTTTGTTTCCATGGTAAAGCGATTAATTGGGTATTCAAATTTCTCTGGAGCATATGCATAGAAATGACCGAAACCACCACCAAGGTAAGGAGCACTACCCATTTGCCAAAAGAGCCAGTTAAGAGTCTGCGCTCTTTTGTTTTCATCTTTCGGAAGAAATTTATCGAATTTATTAGCAAGGTGTAAGAGAATTGAGCCTGATTCAAAAAGTCGTATCGGATTTCCACCATTCATATCTAAGAGTGCAGGAATCTTTGAGTTTGGATTAATCGCAACGAACTCAGATCCAAATTGATTGCCTTCTCCAATATCGATCGTATAGGCATCATACTCCGCTTCTTTAATTCCAAGCTCAAGTAATTCTTCAAACATGATTGTGACTTTCACACCATTAGGAGTGGCAAGTGAATATAATTGAAATGGATGCTTTCCTCGTGGTAGATCTTTATCAAATCTTGCGCCAGCAGTTGGACGATTAATATTTGCAAACTTTCCGCCATTGCCTTCTTCATAAGTCCACACTTTTGGTGGGATATATTTTTCACTCATCTGAGTCTCCTATTTTTTGTTTGTCATTATTCTATCTGATTCTTAATGATAATTAAAGTTGAGCCCAAAATCCTTTATGGTAAAATTTGAACAATTATAATTAGGGGAATGCTATGAAAGTGATTATTATTGGTGGTGGTACTGCAGGAATGACGATGGCGGCACGCTTACGTCGTAAACTAAATTCGTCAATTAAGATTGATATCATCGAACCATCTGAATATCACTATTATCAACCTTTTTGGACCCTCAATGGAGCCGGAATAGGCAAAAAAGAAGATACTAGAAGACTTACTTCATCAGTTCTTCCAAGTGGCGTTAATTGGCGTCAAGAACGTTGTACTCAGATCCGACCAGATAAGAATGAAATTGAATTGGAAAAGAGTGGGACGCAAAGCTACGATATTCTCGTAGTCGCACCAGGTATTCAAATCAATTGGAGTGCTATCGAGGGACTTCCAGAAGGTATGGGTAAAAACGGCGTCTGTTCAAATTATAACTATAACTATGTGGACTATACTTGGAAGTTCTTACAGGAACTTGAAAAGGGTAATGCTCTCTTTACCTTCCCATCATCGGCCTTAAAGTGTGGTGGTGCACCTCAAAAGATCATGTACTTAGTTGAGGATTATCTACGTCGTCATGGTAAGCGCGATGGAGTTAATATTGAGTTCACAAGTGCAGGTCAGGCTATCTTTGGAGTGCCAAAGTATAAGGTTGCGCTAGAAAAAATCATTAAAGAGAGAGGAATTAATACTCACTTTAGAATTGATCTACAAAAGGTTGATGCCGAGAATCAAAAGGCGTACTTCAAGGAAATGGATTCAGAAAAAGTTATTGAAAAAGACTTCTCATTTATTCATATCGTTCCCCCAATGTCGGCACCAGATTTTCTAAAGGATAGTAATCTTCTTGATGAGAATGGTTGGGTCGATGTTAACAAGCACACTTTTCAAAGCACAAAGTTTGAAAATGTCTTTGCAATTGGAGATGCCACAAATGCACCGACAGCAAAAACAGGAGCAGCAGTAAGAAAGCAGGCACCAGTCCTGGCCGATAATATTGCTAAATTCATTAATAAAGAAACTGATTTCAATACTTCATATAATGGCTACTCTTCTTGCCCAATAGTCACAGGATATGGGCAACTGATTCTTGCCGAGTTTGATTACGATGGTAAGCCTTGTGAAACTTTTCCATTTGATCAGGCAAAGCCCCGATGGAGTATGTACTTTCTGAAGGCCCACATTCTACCATCTGTCTATTGGTATGGAATGCTTAAAGGTCTTATGTAAATTACTTCTTTGCAAGATTCTTAATCTTAGGATGGAGTGTGAATTCACACTTCATGGACTTTGTAACAAGACAGTTATCCTTTGCTTTATAAAGCAAATCTAAATAAGGATCAACATCACTCTCACAACAAATTTCGAGATTAGCGTAAATATCACACTTGGTAAAAGCGAATCCCTTGTCTACTTTTTCGAGATGAGCATCTGCTTTGACTTCGATATGGTTAAATTCCATTTTCTTAAAAGCAGCAAAAGACTTAAATGTTAGTATGTAACAACTTGATATACTTGCACTGAAGAGATCTTCGGGACTCCACTGGTCTTCAACACCATTAAACTCTGGAGGAGGAGTGATCGTTAGGCCATCTTTGTGTTCGGCAGTCAGATCCAACTCAATTCTATCAGAGTAGCCTTTTGTTACTGTTGTATATATCCCCATAATAGCTCCTATCTATTCTTATCTCTAAATGATGATGGAATTATCTCAATTCCAAACTTCTTTCCTAGTTTTACAACAAAGGGAAGGGTCAAAGGTGCAAATGGTAAGACAAGTAGAACTCCTAATCCTAGTCCCTTTAGAATCTCACGAAATTGCATATTGGCAATTTGCATCTCTTCCTTCGTTGCTTGTCCTTGAGTATAGCGACTATAGATTGAGAACATTTCCTTTGTTTCAAAGGTTTCTTGCTCTAATCCTTCTTTTAGAATGACTAGTGAACGACGTAGCCTTAAGAGCATTCCTTTTTTCTTTGATGCAACATAAAGCACACCATTAAGATAAATATCTTCAATCTTCTTCATCCATTTCATCAAAAATAGGATAACCGCTAAAGAGACTTATTGCTATAACTAATGTTTACACACCCTTAAAAGTGAGTCGATAAAGTAGTGCTTCTTATCACTATAGTGTTCTTCCACAACAAAACCTGTCTGCTGACAAATCTCATGAATATCGTCGGCCGAGTACTTAAAAGAGTATTCTAAGTGCAGAGGTTCAAAGGCTTCAAAAACAAACTTTTGCTCAAGCTTTTCAATATAGACTTCTTGTTTTTGGATTGGAACAAGATAACTCTCCATTGCACCGATCTTAGGGTTAAAGAAGCCGACATGTTGAAACTTATCGATATTAAAGTTTGCCCCTAATTCTTTATTGATACGCTTTAAGAGATTTAAATTAAAAGCACGAGTGTGGCCACTTGAATCATTGTAGGCTGCATTAAGTTTTGAAATATCCTTTTTTAGATCAAAACCAATTAAGGCATAATCATTATCATTCAAATTCATCCAAACCTGACTCAAGAAATTCAGACAACCTTCGCGGTTAAAATTGCCAATATTTGACCCTAGAAAGAGTACAATCTTTCGATTCTTTGACTTCTCCTTCAAGAATTTTAACCCATCAAGATAGTCTGCAACAATTGCATGTACATTTAAATTCTCTTTAGGTCTAAGTGTATCTTCTAATTGATTAATGGCCTCACTTGAAATATCGACAGGATAGTAATTAACAGTCTTTCCCTGTGCTAAGAGAGAATCGAGTAGAAGCTCACTCTTATGTCCATCGCCAGCTCCTAGTTCGATAATATCGACCTCATCTTCACTGAGTTTATTAGCAATTTCATCTCGTGCATTTGAAAGGATTTCAAACTCTGTCCTTGTTAGGTAGTAATCTTTATGACGAGTAATTTTTTGAAAGAGATCACTTCCAATATCATCATAGAAGTACTTCGTTGAAATCTTTTTCTCCTTAACAGAGAGCCCCGTTAATACATCTAGAGCAAATTGATCGAGGTCTGCACTTTTGTCTTTAAAATCAATTAAGCTTGTAATTTCCATTTAAATATCCCTTGCAATTCTAATCCCAGAAAACATCCATCTCTGATGTGCCCTAAAAAAATTACGATAACTTCCTCGGTAATGTCCATCTGGAGTAGCAAAACTACCTCCACGTAAGACTTGCTGGTTACACATGAACTTTCCATTATACTCACCAAGGACGCCGTTCATAGGGCGAAACCCGGGATAAGCCTGATAAGCCGAATGTGTCCAACACCAAAGGTCACTCTTATCTTCACCAAATATCAATTCATACTCTGACTCACTTGGAAGCCTGGCCCCTCTCCACTTAGCAAATGCATACGCCTCATAATAACTTATATGTCTTACCGGTGAGTTCAAGTCCAATAACTCCATGCCATTTAATTTATACTCACACCACTGACTGTTTATCTTCTTCCAATAAAGTGGAGCTTTAATACTAAAATCATTAATCCAGTCCCAACCATCACTTAACCAATACTCGGAACTTTCGTACCCACCGTTCTCGATGAATTCCAGATATTCTTTATTTGAAACCATATTCTTCCTTATCGAGAAACGGTGAATATATGATTTATGTCTAGGTCTTTCGTTATCATAAGAGAAACTCTCACCTGAGTGTCCTATTTCATAGACACCTTCTGGTAGCTCAAGCCAAATATCACGATCGATAGAAATACTTTCTTTTATTTGTAACTTAGGGGGCGATGGATTCAAGGCAAGAATATACTTTATATCCATCAGCAGTAACTCTTGGTGTTGTTGCTCGTGATTAAGTCCTACTTCAATAAGGTTTAAGACCTCTGGTTCCATCTGCCAGCTTAAGATTAGTTCGCTCATGGCCTTGTCAACGTATTGGCGATAAGCAAGAACTCCTCTAACACTTGGACGTGAAAGCTGCCCTCGCTCCCCCTGTAACCAGTGCTTTCCTAGCGACTTATAATATGAATTAAATAAGAGAGCGAAACCCTCGTCGTAACGACGATAATCAGGAACGTGTTTACAGAGAATTAATTCTTCAAAGAACCAAGTAGTATGAGCAAGATGCCACTTAGGAGGGCTGACTTCAGGAGTTGGCTGAACCACAAAGTCTTCGACTTCTAGGCCATCACAAAGCCTAAGACTAGTTCTTCTGACCGCTTCGTAGTTCTTTAAAAGCCTTTGACTCCCTAGAGACTTAAGCTTTGTTTGAAATAGGTTTTCATTGCTTAATTCGATTGAATCCCCCACACACTATAAAATTTTATAGCTCTATTGATACCGTGCAGGTGACTTTAAAAAAAACTTAAGAATATTAAAATTTATTAAAGAATAAAGGAAATGATAGCATTGATTTCAGTAAGCAATTGATTTTCTTCAAAATTCTCACCTTCAAATCTTAGTTTTAATTCTTCGGTCTTCATGCGAATTTTGAAATTTCCGCCCTCAGAGATGGATTCGACGATACGCCACTTTAATTCGTCAAAGATATTGTAATATGTCTGAGCACTAGGATCACGTGTAAGCTCTTGTTCGATTACTTCCACAAAATCCCACCAATCATTTTTTCGATATCTTCTTGAGCCTGAATACATAAACGTCCACAAAAAAGGGCCATCGGAGTGGCCCTCTATATTTTTTAATTTTCTGAGCAATAACTATTATCCTCATCTTTATCGAAATAAGGATAATCACAAAGATCATAGTAATCTTTTGCAATGAGATTGCCTAGTAACAATCCATTTTCGTTATACTTAAGTGTATAGCGATTTGCCCAATCCCCCTCAGTATTTGCATACCAGTAGTCGAGGATAAAACCAATCACAACTCCATTTTCAACAAGTTCAAATGCTTCATAATCTGCACCATAAGTTCCATCATCAGGCTCACCTAATTCTAAATAATCTGGAACATAAAGCTTTGCAGGTAACTTAGAAGAGTCAATCTTTCTTAGTTTTGCGCTATCTTTTTCGATATTAAAAGAGATTAAAGAAGGAGCTGCTTTAACATAACAAACAGGATCACGGTCTTCTTCAATTCTCCAGTCTGAAACTAAAATTACAGGTTGGTCTTGTTTATTAAGAGTTACGGACACACGGCGGTCTGCTCTTAAATCACATGTATAATTCTCATCTGATAGTGTAAGCTCAAGGCCCACGATATATGTCTTTGAACCTAACTCTTGTGTCTTCTTTCTTGTCACGATGGCTTCCATCTTTTGGCAACTTTCTAGTGTGATTTCTATTCCAAAAGATTCGAGTGATTTGCCATAGTAATCATAATCAGAGTTATTCCCTTCATACTCATACTTTAGGAACTCACATGCTTGTTTTTTAATTGTCTTTGATTTTAATTCTTCAGACGTATTTGCCTTAGCTGTTATTGATAGAACGGCCATGCAAACCAATACTAGAATTGATTTCATATTTATCTCCCTAAAATAAATAAAATGACTTTCCATTAAGTTTTAGAGAGCTTTGGCCGCTAAGTAAATTGTCACTGAAATATTTTCACACATTTTGTGAATAACTATAAGGGACAATTTGAATCGAGCATCTGCCTGATATTCTTCTGAAACTGACGAATAACCTTAATCTGCTGAGTTAAATCTTCTAGTTTTAATTCTAGTTGTTCTCTAAGTCTGCCATTTGGTCGATTGCTGGCCAAGACCTTTGCCATGGCCTTGATTTCCCCTAAAGAGAAACCGAGAGACTTGGCCTGAATAATAAGCTTCATAAGATCCACTGCCTCAACAGGATAGTCACGGTAGCCATTCATATTTCTCTTAGGAACAAGTAGGCCCATTTTCTCATAATAACGAATTGCTGATGATGGAATTCCTGTGGACTTTGATAATTCACCTATTTTCATAAAGAACCTTGACCTTAAAGTATAGTTTAAGCTTTATAATCATCTTAATCGAAAAGGAGTATAAATGAAAGTGATCAAAGTAATACTTATTACCATTTTAGCAATGAGTGCTGTGGCCTCTGGAGCTAAGTTTACAATAATCAAAACCGGAAGTGCTAAGTCACTTGAAGCGTTAATATATGAAGATGGCTCACTCTTTAAAACGATGGAAGTTAATCATTCGGGATTTCTTATTGAGGAAGACGGAAAGTATCTACTCTTTGAAACAGGTTTAGGTGAAGAGATAGATTCACAGTTTTCAAGTGATATGCCTTTTTGGGCCAAGCCACTCTTTGACTACAAAAAAGGCATCTCTATTAAGCAGCAACTTAAGAATAAGTATAATATTGAAAAGATAATCCTATCTCATTCACACTGGGATCACGCTAGCGGGATTAAGGACTTTCCACAAACAACGGCCCTAGTGAGCGAGGAAGAGATACATGAGATCGAACATATTGTGGCCAATCGAACATTTCCTTCTCAATTCAGTGGTGCCAAAGTTGATCAGTTTAAATGGACGATGGGAAATTATGAAGGCTTTGAAAAATACTATGATATTACCGGAAGTGGAAACCTCATTCTCGTTCCCCTCTTTGGCCATACAGATGGATCTGTTGGATTATTCCTAATTGGAGAAAAGAAGAAGTATTTCTTCGTGGGCGATAGTATTTGGACAACGAGACAACTAAACCCACCACAAAGTAAGGCCTTTATTTCTTCAAAATTAGTTGATACGAATAAGAAAGAGACTTTTAAGCAGATCAAAGTCATTAAGGATATCCAAGATAAAGGATATGAGATCATTCCGACTCATGATTACTACTTGCAGGAAGAGCTAGGTTATTTTCCTAATTGGCTTCGTTAAAGAAGTCCATATAGACTTGAAACCAAGGGGTATTACCGTAGCGCTCGACAACTTTATCAAAGAAGACTTCAACACTATCTTCTTGAAGTCCCATTTGGTCATATGACAATTGCTCATAGAGGTTCATCACAAGACTTGGACTAAAAGTATTCATAAGTTCTTCAAGGTAATTTAATCCACTTTGAACATTTCGACTTAGAAGATAATCAAAGATTGAAAGTCTCTTGATATCACAAGCTTCAGGGCCTTTCTTTTGAATACTTAGGCCATTATCAAAGTGATGCCACTGTGGTGTTTTATCATTAACAGTACGAATACAAAGTGTCACAGTAGGATTTTCGAGATGAAGTACACGGTGTGAAAATTCAAGGCCTCTTTTAATTTCACGAACCTCACCTACTTCAAGCATTTCATCAGTTACCTTTTCAAGTTTACTAATGAAAATATCATCAAAAAACTCTTCTTTCTTTTCGACTTTAAAGACTTCATGTTGAGAGCTTCCATGTAAAACTTGAAAGGCTCCAGAAAATGAATGAGAGTGAATTGATGTATCAAGAGTTTGCCAAAAGTATAAATCAACAACAAACTCTCCATTATTAAAAATAGTAACAGGCGGCTGACCAAAACCATTGTAGACATTGACTTGATCCGGAAGAATTTCGTTCTCCAAGCTCCAAGTCGCGATGAAGTTTTCAATCTCTTCTAATTTGAAATTAAGTTTCTTCTCTAAAAGATAGTCAGTACATATCAAAGAGAAATCCATATTAGGATTTTGTTTCTTTAGCTCTTCAATCGAATGTCCAATGGTAAGCAGCTCTTTCATTACTTCTTCTTTGTACGCTTTCCTTCTTTCGCAAGAATTTCAAGATAGAAGCCATCTGCTTCTTGTTCAACGATTTCAGTAATTTTCATATTGATTTCTTTTTCGTGAACGGCTATAGCATTTTCACTATCTAATCCAATACGACAATCAAAATCCCAAAAATCAACACCTTCTGGAAGGGTTTTATTTCTTTCTCTTTTGATATATCTCTTAACTTCGTTCTTAATTTTATCGGCCATTCTCTCAGGCTTAATTTTCTCATGAATGAGACTAAAATTCTTTCTCACAATTTTTCCTTATCTAAATTTATTAGACCTACATATCATGGATTGGAGAGCTTATTAAAGCATATCTTCGAGAATACTTCCTAGTGTGTAAGGAATGGAGTCTTTTATATATGGATACTTCGAAATATTGTTTACTCCACAGTGGCCAAGGCCTGCAACATGGAGCATTTCATGAAAAATCGTATTTGAAAGAGCTTCAGGGGTACGTGCACCGGCCCTTGAGTTAAGAGAAATTGTCTTACCTACAGTCTTTGCCTTTACTTTCTTCTTAAAATGCCAATACTTACGTAATTTGAATTCAATCTTCATTTGGCGTATCTCTTGAATACTAGGTGTTGTCTCATCAGTACAAGTGAAGCTATCTACTTCATTCACTCTTTCCCAGTACTCATCATCAACTAAGATTCTTTGAATATTTTTAATAGCGATCTCGACATTATCTCGAAGCTTTCCATTTAGATTAGAGTCGATTTCATAGTTAAACTCCATCGAAGAAGAGGATGCCGAAGTTAGTAGAAATAGTATTGTGACTAGTATTTTCATATACCCTAAATACCATATTCCCTCTCAATAAAATATAGTGAAGAAAGTTTTACATCATCTCATAATTAGATGAGACCCATCATATATTTGTTATTTACATCCCTTTAGGCACTGCGCTAGAAATGGCCCATAAACTTTTACTTGGGGGAAATATGAAATCACTAATTTTAGTAGCGACAGCTCTATTATCACTAACTTCAATGGCACAAGTTGTTGAATCTGAAATCATTGAAAATGCAGCGAAATCAATTAGAAGATCACACTGGGTACAAGGTTATGAAAATGTTGAGTCAAGCTCATATAAAGTTGATGAAAAATACCTAGCTGAATACCTTGCTCAACCATACTACGAAGAAAGACTCAATTCTGAAGAGATTGCTGAAATCGAAGCATGTATCAAAAACTCAATCTGTAGTGCATATAATGTTCTTTTAAGTGCTGAATACTGGGGTGGATATGGAGAAGTTGGCTTCTTCGTTCTAATTGATCTTAAATCAGGTCGTTATACTAAAGATATCGAACACGTGATCTATACAGAATAAGTCACTGAAATAAAAAGGCCCTGATTATCAGGGCCTTCTTCTTATCTAAATTTAAAATTTAATTTCTTATTGAACTTCCCAAATTGATAGTGCCCACTCTGGGTGATCGATAAATGGGTTACGATTTTTTTGGTAATTACAAGCTTTATCATTTCTTGTTCTTTCATGCTCACTTACAGGATCTTCTTTATGCCATCTCAGTAGTGTCTTGAGAAACCAAGTTGAATAAGTTTGCTCATAAGAACCATTAGTCATTGGATTATCTTTAAAGAAAGGAATTCTTTCTTCATATCTAACTGCGAAGTAAAGTAGTGCTCTAGCAATATCACCTTTAAATTCATCGATCGGTTCAAAAACAACACCACCATAATTTGGGTCCTTACTCATCCCTACTTTTGATCCATTCTCAGAAACCCAACTTGCTCTTCCAACTTCACCAAATGGAAGTGATCCTCTTCTATTATTTACATAACCATCAGTTGGGTAAACATGGAAGATATCAGACTTCATTGGTCTTTGCTTATTAAAAAGTCCCTGTGGGAATAAGTGCTCGCGGTTATAACAATCGGCTTCACCTTTGTATTGACCACAAACTCTTTTTCCGGCCTTGAATTCATATGGATCACGTCCTTTTGGATTTTCAGAATACATATCCATGATCGTGAAGTCTGCATCATAAGTCGTATCAAGATCAGTCTTTCTGTAGGCACTAAGAAGATCTCCGTAAGAGATACTACGGTGAGTACGAGACAGCAGTCTTGAAAGCGCAGACTTGAATTGATAACCATTAAGGTTAGTGTTTAATCCGTCATAGTAGCTATTAGGATTGCAAGCTGCGAATGTTAAGTTTGAGATTAAAAGGGCCAGAATTGCGATGTGTGTGTTTTTCATGGGATAAATGTATCTTGGAAAAAATGTGAATACAAATTAAAAAAATAACTTTTTCTAATTTTGTTCATTAGCCTAACTTATAAATAAAATAATTTTCTTCTCTTGTAGAGATTACTTTTAAAACTTACAGATGCGCCACGCGCTATTTATATTTCTAGCGCAAAATGACTCCAGAGTTTAAAGTTTAACTATGTTTAGATTCTTAATACTTAGCTTAATTCTTACCTCGTGTTCTCAAATTTTCTTAGATGTGAAGTATCTAAAGAGAGAACCCGTAAAAGTTCAACATGTCGTTACAAAGACTAAAGGGCAAGATCCTGATCATGTCAATGTCCACAGGTGGGCTGCACTAATCTTTATTTCAAATTCCTATGACAATTTTAATATTCTTCAAGTGCCAACACAGCTTTGTGAAGGGAGTGATAGTATCTCTAATCTTACACTGGATTACTCATTCTGGTTCATCCCTCTTGTCTGGCACAATATGAATTTTGATTACCAAGGAGTTTGTCATGAGTAAGAAACTTCTCCTTCTATTTGCTATGACATTCATGATTTCTTCTTGTTCAATGAATAAAAAGAAAGTTCAGTATGGTGTTATCTCCACAAAAGATGTGAAGGCGGGTGAAACTCTCGTTCTAACGAATGACAAGATTGATGAGTCAAGTTGCCTTTATTTTATTCTAGGCCTTATTCCTGTTGGGAATTTTGATGTGAATAAAATCCACTACGCGGTTGAAGACATCACACAGGAGAAGAATCTTCATTCTTTAGGTAATGTTGAAATCACTTCAAGTGTGAAGTTTTTCTTTCCGTTCTATCTAGGGATTTGTAACGACATTCAAGCACAGGGATTAAGATTAAAATAAAAAAGGCCTCTCATGAGAGTGAGAGGCCTCAAGATTATTTATGAACACTTAAGCGCAAAAAGAGAGAGAGTATTGCGCTTAAATCTTTAATACTAAGCTAACATCAAATCTTCAAAAGCAGAGAGCCCGGCCTTCGCCCCTTCTCCCATGGCAATGATGATTTGCTTATATGGTACAGTTGTCACGTCACCTGCAGCATAGATACCTTTCTGATTAGTACGACACTTATCTGTGACGACAATCTCACCAAATTTATTCTTTTCTACAAGCTCACCTAAGAAAGCACTATTTGGCACAAGTCCGATCTGAACGAAAACTCCATCAAGATCAACTTTCTTAATTTCTCCAGATGCACGATCTTCAAACGAGAGAGCAACAACCTTCTCACCGTCTCCCACAATTTTATCCGTGCGGGCATTTTTAATAATCGTCACATTCGGTAGAGACTCTAATTTTTCAACAAGAACCTGGTCTGCTTTAAGCTCTGGTGCGAATTCAAATAAAGTCACAGACTTTACAATACCGGCAAGATCAATTGCTGCTTCAACACCTGAGTTACCACCACCGATAACACTTACATCTTTACCTTTGTAATAAGGTCCATCACAGTGCGGACAATAAGCGACACCACGGCCGATATATTCCTTCTCACCGTCAACTCCAAGCTCGCGCCACTTAGCACCAGTTGTCACAATTAAAGACTTGGCCTTTACGGTTTCACCGCTGTTAAGCTGAAGTTTTTTTACAGCACCGTTTTCAATATTTTCGACACGGCGATGTTCCAGAACTTTAATATCATAATGTCCCAAATGCTGGCCAAGGGCGGCAGAAAGTTGCGGTCCCTCAGTATAAATTGTCGAGACAAAATTTTCGATTCCCTTTGTATCTTGCATCTGTCCACCAACACGGTCAGTGATGATAGCAGTCTTAAGTCCCTTTCTCACTGTGTAGATGGCAGCTGAAGCACCAGCAGGTCCACCACCGATGACGATAACGTCATATTCTCCAAGATCTTTTTCCACACTAGAAGCAGATTCATCTTTTCCAAAACGAGCTTCTAACTTTTCTAAAAGATCTGTTAGCGATGACTTTCCTGAGTGAACAAGGTCATCACCATCGATAACACTTGGTACACCTTGGATCTTAAGACGAGAAATTTCATCTTGAGCAAATTCACCATCAACCATCTCATGAGTGAAATCCTCTTTGTAGATGGCCATAAGGTTTAGGGCCTGAACGATATCAGGGCAGTTTTCACATGAAAGTGAAATATATGTCTTAAGGCCAATTGGCCCCTTTAGAGCTTTTATTCGATTAATGATCATATCATCAGGAAGCTTCCCTTTTTGATCACTATTTAAGATAGCAAGGATTAGTGATGTAAACTCATGTCCACCAGGAATTCCAGAGAACTTAATCCCGTTTGCCTTACCATTTACTTGAATTTCAAAATGAGGGAAATCATTAGCCTGTCCGCTAGGCTTCGCTGTAATCTTTGGAGATGTGCTAGCAATACTTTCTAGCATCTCAACAAGCTCAGCTTGTTTAGCATTACTAGACTCACTATAAACAAGACCAATCTCACTTTCTAGTTGAGCATAGACTGATTTTAATTGTTCAATGATGGCGCTATCTAACATTTTATTCTCCAAACTTTTAGATGGCCCAAGCACAGCTTGGGCCACATATGTAATCGTCTAGGAAATTCCTAGATTTTACCTACAAGGTCTAGACCTGGCTTAAGTGTTTCAGCTCCTGGCTTCCACTTAGCTGGACATACTTCATTTGGGTTCTCAGCGATGAATTGAGCTGCTTGAACTTTTCTCATAAGTTCGTCAGCGTTACGTCCGATTCCGTTGTCAGAAACTTCAGCAATTTTAATTTCACCAGCTGGGTTAATTAGGAAAGTCCCTCTATAAGCAAGACCTTCTTCTTCAATATGGACACCAAATGCTCTTGTTAGTTGCCCTGTTGGATCTGCTAGCATTGGGTACTTGATCTTCTTGATTGTGTCAGAAGTATCGTGCCATGCTTTGTGTGTGAAATGAGTATCAGTTGATACTGAGTAAACTTCTACACCCATTTTTTGGAATTCTTCATACTTGTCTGCCATGTCACCTAACTCAGTTGGACATACGAAAGTAAAGTCTGCTGGGTAGAAGAAAAGGATTGACCATTTTCCTTCTAGGTCTTTTGCAGAAACTGTTTTGAAGTCTTCATTGTGGTAAGCTTGTACACTGAAGTCTTGAAGTTTTGTGTTGATTAATGTTTGCACTTTACATCTCCTTTGGAAGTTTATTAAGTGATTTTCTACTTCAGTATTCTTTCATCTGAGCAGATAAATATCTAATAATTATTATCTAATGCATGATAGATTTACCCTATGACGCAAACAGAAAAACATAAACAAAACTTATGATTTAGATAGCTTAAAGCTTAGTCGCGACCAAGAAGTAACTTAATTTCATTTAAGACTTTACGAATCTCACTAGGGGTGAGGCCAAGTCTTTCTAAATGACTTCTTTTGATATGCTTGATAATGACAATTCGTCGTGCCAATAGAGTTTTTTGATCCCTCGCACGAAGTGTCGAAAGAACAGTGATTGGATAAATCTTATAACGAGAAATTAAATGGCAGAAGGTATTCTTCTTTGGATAATTCATTGAATATAGTTTAAGCCCTACACCTTCTGCGTATTTAATCGCATCATCAGAGAACTGAGTATTGGAAATTAAGGCATAGTGCATATTAAGCTCAGGGTTTCCCTCTAAGATATCCAAGTAACGAGAATGAACATAGAGTGGAATCTTCACATCATTCTTATAAAATTTTCGGTTATGAAACTTACATTCACAGTAAATATCACCATCATTACGTCTGGCAACGACATCCACTTCGTGTTTAACATACTTGCCCTTCTTAAGAACTGAAACTTGCGTCTTATAGCCCTTGGCCTTAAGCATTTCAGCACAAAGCACTTCAAATGGGTAACCAGTGGGCCCTAATTTATAAATGGCCCTCTTGATATGATAATTTGCTGCGCCAATTTTTGAACGCCTCTTCAATGCTCGATAAGTCTTTTGGTGAATATTTGTTGTTGTTGAGCCTATATCAAGACCCTTTGATACTTCCTTTACAACTTCTTTTGAAACTTCATCTGAAATACCAGCAGCTTTGAGACTTCTCTTGAATTTCTTTTCATCAAAGGCCTCAAGCTTTTGATTCATTTTTCTAATAAAGAGTTTTAATTTCTTGTTCTTTCTAGCGTTCATTATTCAACTACTGATTTTAATATATCGATACCACTAATAATTTTATCCATAAAAGATTTCTTACTATCGACAAAGTAAAACTTCGGATGAAGTGACCAAATTTCTTTTAACTTATGATCAAGCTCAATTGCTTGGCGATTCGTTTCGCTTCGATAGATATTATTACTAGTAATATCACCACCAGAGCTTGCCCCTGTTTCAAAGAAGATTACAGCATCATATCGTTCAATTTCTTTCTCATAAGATGAATTAATTTTATCAAAGAATGAGTCACATTCATCCGGCCAATAGGCCATACCATCAAGTGTTCCACGGTCACATAGAAGAATTTTATCAGGGTGTTGCTTTTCGTAAATGGCCTCAAGGTTCACTTGATAGTCATAGATCATTTTCTGTATATCTTTAATGACTTCTGGTCGTTTATCTCGACCAACTCCTGATTGAAAAATCGCGGTTGCAGCCTCTGGAACGATGACAATATTTTCATTTAATTCACGTTTAAATAAATCAAGAGCAGTAGTCTTTCCACCACCTGGTCCACCTGTAACAACAATCTTCATTAATTCCCCAAATTATACTTCTTATGATCTTCCACATTAATGGCATCAATTTTTAATTCAGATCTAATTGTCTCAACAAATTTCTCAACTGTCTCCTCTTCTCCGTGATTAACGTAGACAGTTTTGAGATTTTTACCACATTTTCGTATATATTCGAGTAATTCGTCACGATCAGCATGAGCCGAAAGTGATTCAAGCTTTTCAACATGGGCCCTAACATTCATGGTATGACCGAAAAGAGAAATACTTCTTTCATCATTAACAAGTTGTCTGCCAATTGTTCCCTCTCCTTGATATCCGGTAATAAGAACAGTGTTATTCTCGTGCTTAGCATACATATCCATATACTGAAGGATTCTTCCACCACTAATCATTCCAGAAGAGCTAATGAGAATAAACGGTTTCTTTGCACGAGCAAGTTTTTTAGAGTCTGAACTATACTCAACAAAACGAATACTCTTCATTGCCTCAACAAAACGTTTTGGCTCAATCTTTAATTGTTCACTCATATCCATATAGAGTTTTGTAACTTTAATTCCCATTGGCGTATCAAAATAAACAGGAATTTCAAGATCCGGGTATTTCTCAAATAATTCAAAAAGTTCATAGATAACGATTTGAGAGCGGGCCACTGCAAAAGCAGGAATAAGAAGAACACCTTGTGTTTGCTTGATTCGCTCGACATGCTTCTTTAATTCTAACAAAGTGTCTTCTTGCTTATGAAGTCGATCTCCATAAGTTGATTCAAGAACAAGATAATCCGCTTCTACTTCTTTGACAGGAGCACGATGAATTTTATCATCCATGCGACCGACATCTCCAGAAAAACAAATTTTGTACTTATTATTATCAAAGGTAATACTTGTGGCACCTAAGATATGTCCATCTTCTTCTAAATAATACTTAAAGCTATTTTGCTCATGCCACTTACCAGACTCAACAACTTTAAATTGCGTCATGGCCTTTTCGACGTCTTCAATATCGTAGAGTACTTCTTTAACTTTACCTGCCTTAAAGTCATAGGCCTGGATATTGGCCGAGTCTTTCAAAATAATTTCCACAATCTTCTTAGTCGCATCAGTACAGTAAATATGTCCTTTGAAGCCATTTTTTACAACAACAGGAAGATAACCAGAATGATCATAGTGAGCATGTGTTAGAAAGATTGAATCAATCTCATGAGGGTTAAACTCAAGAGGTTTTCGATTTTTAAAGTCAGAGTCTCGATCACCTTGATACATTCCACTATCAATAAGAATTTTACTTCCATTGATTTCTAAAAGTGTCTTTGAGCCTGTAACTGTTTCTGTGGCACCGTAAAAAATTAAATTTAGATTTTCCATAGTCTCTACTTTAGCAATTTTGCTTTTAGGCGAGTAAAATTCATTCTCGCGATATTTGAAATTGATATATTCTCAGGACATTCAATCTCACATGCACCAGTGAAAGAACAATGACCAAAGTCTTCTAATTCCATTTGTTCAGTCATGGCAAGTGTTCTTGCCCTCTCTTCTATAGCTCCTTGCGGAAGCATATTGAGGTGATTAATTTTTGCAGATGTAAAAAGAGCGGCCGAGGAATTCTTGCATGTTGCTACACAAGCGCCACAACCAATACAAGCAGCAGCATCCATCGCATCATCAGCGACTTCCTTTCCAATAAGAATAGAATTTGCTTCGGGTGCTGTTCCAGTCTTTGCCGAAATAAAACCACCACTTTGAACAATACGATCAAAAGAGCTGCGATCAACCACAAGGTCTTTAATAATAGGAAAAGACTTTGCACGCCAAGGTTCAACCACAATTTCTTCTCCATCTTTAAAACTTCTCATATGCAGCTGACATGTTGTCGTATTAGAGTGGGGGCCATGAGCACGTCCATTAATAAAGACTCCACACTGGCCACATATACCTTCACGGCAATCATAGTCATAGGCAATGACTTTCTCGCCTTTGATTACAAGGGTTTCATTCAAGTGGTCTAAGGCTTCAAGAAATGACATATCTTCAGTTAGTCCTTCCACTTCATATATTCGAAACTCACCTTCTGAATTCTTATTTTCTTGGCGCCAAATTTTAAATACTACTTTCATATGAACCTACTTATATGATCTGACTGTTGGTTTAATATATTCGAACTCTAGCTCTTCTTTATGCAGTCTAAAGTCACCACCGTTATACTCCCACGCTGAAACATAGGCATAATCATCGTCATTTCTTACAGCTTCGCCTTCTGAACTTTGGTACTCTTCTCTAAAGTGTGCACCACACGATTCTTCTCGTTGAAGAGCATCGACACACATAAGTTCACCTAGTTCGATAAAATCAGAAAGTCTTAACGCCTTTTCAAGCTCAGGATTTAATTCTTCATTTATTCCTGTCACTTTCACATTTGCCCAGAAGTCTTTCTTTAATTCTTGAATTTGTGAGATCGCTCTTTCAAGACCTACCTTATTTCTACTCATGGCACACTCTTGCCACATAATCTTTCCAAGCTCTCGGTGATAATGATCGACTGTTTTATTGCCATCAATTCTTAAAAGGTTTGAAATCTTCTCTTTGACGTGAGTTAGACTCTTATCAAATTCAGCATCACTAATATCAGGCTGCTCTAAGCGCATCTCATCAGCAAGATAATTATTAATAGTATTTGGTAAGATAAAATATCCATCTATACTTGCTTGCAAGAGTGAGTTTGCTCCTAAACGATTGGCCCCGTGGTCAGAGTAATTGCACTCACCAACGGCGTAAAGTCCTGGGATTGTCGTCATAAGCTCATAATCAACCCATAGCCCACCCATTGAGAAGTGAGCTGCAGGAGAGATCATCATAGGCTGCTTATAAGCATTAATTCCAGTGATCTTCTCATACATATTAAAGAGATTTCCATAACGATCTCGAACTGTCTGTTCTCCTAATCTTTCAATGGCATGTTTGAAATCAAGATAGACAGCATTTTTTAGAGGGCCCACTCCGTGGCCGGCATCAATTTGCTCCTTGGCCGAACGTGACGAAATATCACGTGGGGCAAGGTTTCCAAATGACGGGTATTTTCTTTCAAGATAGTAGTCTCTTTCTTCTTCCGCTATTTCATGTGCTGGCCTACTATCTCCTGCTTTCTTTGGAACCCAAATTCTTCCATCATTTCTAAGTGACTCAGACATAAGAGTAAGCTTTGATTGTAACTCACTTGACTGAGGAAGAGCAGTTGGGTGAATTTGTGTAAAGCTAGGTGCTGCAAATAAAGCACCTTTCTTATGAGCTGCCCACAGGGCGGAACCATTACAGCCAATTGCAAGAGTCGAAAGTCTAAAGACACGAGAGTAACCACCTGTCGCTAATACGACAGCATTGGCCATGAACTTCTTAAACTCTCCGGTTTCTAAATTTCGTGTAATAATTCCTTTTGCCTTACCGTTGATAACAACAAGATCAAGCATCTCATGGCGTGGATACATTTTCACATTTCCTGCCTTCACCATTTTTGATAATTGAGAATAAGCAGCAAGAAGTAATTGCTGGCCAGTTTGTCCTCGCGCATAGAAAGTACGTTGAACCTGCACACCACCAAAACTTCGATTTGTTAGAACTCCACCATACTCGCGAGCAAAGGGCACACCTTGTTGAGTAAAGTGATCAATAAGTGGAGCTGACAATTCAGCAAGGCGATAAGTATTGGCCTCACGTGATCTAAAGTCTCCACCTTTTAAAGTATCGTAGAACATACGCCAAACACTATCACCATCATGTTGATAGTTCTTGGCTGCGTTTACTCCCCCTTGGGCTGCAACCGAATGGGCACGACGAGCAGAGTCCTGATAACAGAAGCAGTCAACGTTATAACCAAGCTCCCCAAGAGTTGAGGCAGCTCCAGCACCGGCAAGTCCAGAGCCGACAACAATAATATGAACCTTCTTACGGTTAGCAGGATTTAGGAGTTTGCACTGGGCCTGATAATTAGACCATTTATCTTTTAGATCACCACTTGGGATCTTTGCTTCTAATTTCACTTCATACCTCGCAGGTAAACAACGATGGGAATCACAAAGAAGCCAAATGAAATAGCATAGGCATAGTACTTCCCTACTTTATCGATCCATTTAATATATGATTTCTTATAGACTCCAATTGTTTTAAAAGCCGAAGATACACCATGGCTTAAGTGCAGGCATAGAGGGATCATTAAAGCCGAATAGAAAATTACATAGAAAGGATTCCTAAAGAGTGCTGTCGTTACCGAGTAGACGTCTTTATACCCTTGTTGTGTTATTGGTACAGCCTCTCCAATACCAAGCTTAATTCTCATCCAAAAATTTGCCATGTGAATAACAATAAAAATGAGGATAATAAAACCAAGACTTCCCATATTTTGAGATGTCCAAGTTGAAATACCTGTATTTGACTTAACAGCGTACTCTACTCCTTGGGCCTTATTATTTTTAAGCGTAATAAGCAACGCATAGATACTGTGTAGAATGATCGATAAGTACAATGCAATTGATACGACTTTGATAAGTAAATTCTCACCAAGAGTATGAGAGTAGAGATTATAGATATCTTTAGCATGATCTTTTGGAAGTAAGAGGATTAGGTTTCCCGCTAGGTGAATGACCAAAAATAGGCACAAGAAAAGCCCAGTAAAGGCCATAATATTCTTTCTTAGAAATAACATAAAACATTCCCTCGTTTTTCAATATTTTAAGAAATAAATGCCAATAAATATAGCTAAATAATGTTTAATTTAACCAATATGGTTCTAATAGCTTAATCAATTGTTTAATCATTTCTAACGTCAGGATTTCATTAAGATTATGTATTTTATGGCCATTTTTATCGTTAAAAGTACCCTGATCGTCTATCATATCTATATTAAAGAAGGATGACTTATGAAACTCTACATCTATGACCACTGCCCTTTTTGCGTGAAAGCAAGAATGATTTTTGGCCTTAAGAATTTAAGTTTCGTCGAGGAAATCATCATGGAAGGTGACTCAATTACTCCTACTAAATTAGTAGGAAAAAAAGTTGTTCCCATCCTTGAAAAAGAAGATGGTACTCATATATTTGAAAGCATGGATATTGTTCGCTATATCGATAAGAATTTCGGCCAAGAAATTTTTGATGACCATCCTCATGAAGATATTGAAGATTGGATCAAAGAGATTTGGAAGCCAACCTTGGGTCTTGTTATTCCACGCTTCACAAAAGCAGATTTTCCGGAGCTCAATACAAAATTTTCGCGTGAATTCTATACAGAAAGAGAAAAGGCTGCCTTTGGTGATCTAAATGAAATGATCGAGAATACAGACCTCTATCTAAAAGAAGTTAATCCATTATTAGATGAGCTAGATACAATGCTCAGTAAAGGCCATGAACTAAATATTGTCGACTTTGATCTCTACGCAATTCTAAGGTCTTTAACAATCGTTGATGGGATTAAGTTTCCAACACATGTTCATAATTACATTCTAAGAATGGAAGAATTAACGAATGTTGAAACTCTATATAAAAAGGCCCTTTAAAAGGGCCTTTATTTTTTTATCTAAGTTCTCTTCTTAAAACTTTTCCAACATTATTCTTTGGAAGCTCAGCTACAAATTCAACTTCTTTTGGGATTTTGTATGCTGCAAGATTCTTCTTTGCAAAATCTCTTACTGCCTTTACATCAAGGTCTTTTTTATCTTTAACAATAAATACTTTAACGATTTGACCTGATCTATCACTATCAATACCGATGGCCGCGACTTCCTGAACTCCGCTACATTCCATTAGAACTTCTTCAACTTCATTTGGATAAACGTTAAAGCCAGAAACCACGATCATATCTTTTTTACGATCTAATATTCTAACAAATCCTTCTTCATCAACTGTTGCATAGTCACCAGTTTTAAGCCATCCATCTTTCGTAAAAGTTTCGGCAGTCTCCTCTGGTTGATTCCAATACTCTTTCATAACCTGAGGACCTTGAACACAAAGTTCTCCTTCTTCATTAAAGCCTAATTCATTTTCATCTTCATCAATGATTTTAATATTTGTAGAAGGGATTGGTATTCCAATTGAGCCTGCAATATCATTCTTTGGAGGATTACATGTCACAACAGGCGAAGCCTCTGTTAGCCCATAACCTTCAATAACTTTAGAATGAGTGAGAACTTCCCACTTATTCTTTACAGAAGTTTTAAGGGCCATTCCACCAGCAACACTCAATTTCATGTAGCTTAGATCAAGCTTTTGAAACTCTTCATTTGCAACAAGTGCCTGTAAAAGAGTATTAACAATCGTCGCAACTTTAGGCTTATGATTCTTTATATCCTTAACAACAGATGGAAGATCTCGAGGATTCGTAATTAATAAGTTCGCTTGACCTAAGTAGAAGAATCCAAAGATATTAACGGAAAGAGTGAAAACATGATAGATTGGAAGAGGCGCTAAAACTTTAACTGTCTCACCATCTGTTGCATCACTAATCCAAACGGCCATTTGTAACATATTGGCAATAACATTTCGATGTGTAAGAACTGCTGCTTTTGTCTTTCCTGTTGTTCCACCTGTATATTGAAATAAGGCCGTATCAGTATTTGAAAGCTTTGGATATGTGGCCTTTGATTGTGCACCTTTTGCAATGGCCTCATTTAATGAAGTGTAGCTTCCTTTATAGGTTGGAACCATCTTCTTTATATTCTTAATGACAAAATTAACGAGAGTTCTTTTCACAAATGGAAAAAAGTCTCCAATTTGAGTAGTTATAATATGTTCAATTTTACTATCGGCCACGACCTCTTCAAGTTTTGAAACAAAGTTTGAACAAATAACAATCGCCTTTGCTCCACTATCATCTAAAACCTTCTTAATTTCTCTTGTCGTATAAAGTGGATTTGTATTTACAACAATAAGACCCGCTTTAAATGCACCATAAAGAGCGACTGGATACTGGAGAAGGTTTGGCATTTGAATCATAATGACGTCACCCTTCTTAAGATTAAGGTCATTGATTAAGTAGTTTGCAAATGCATCAGATTTTTCTTGAACTTCACGAAATGTCAGTGAAACGTCCATATTAATAAATGCAGTACGATCACTATACTTTTCACATGTCTCATTGATAACTTCAACAACACTGTTGTATTGATCTGGGTTAATTTCGAATGCAGCACCCTCTGGGTAATTTTTTTGCCAAACTTTTTCCATAAAAAATCCTATATTTTTAATCTCATATTCACGACTCCAGTTGTTTCATGTTCAACAACAACTTCACCGCGACTTTTTAATAAATTTAAAATGGCACCATTATTTACACTTGCAGTACCATATAATTCTTTTATTCCACGCTCTTTGGCCGCCTCAATTAAGTGATCAAGAATTATTCCACCAAATCCCTTGCCTTGTTCCTGATCGACGACAGCAACTGAAAACTCAGCTTTATCAGAACCACTATAATCTCTAAAGAAGCGAGTTGAAGCGATTGGAAGAAAGCCTTCTTCCTGTTCTTTTATAATTACGATGGCAACATGATCCACATAATCTGGTTCAGTCAGCATCTTAAGATCATCATCTGTTAAACCTTTCTTTGCGGCAAGAAATCGGTTTGTTAGAGTCTTACGAGAAGACATATTAAAAGCTTCGATGTAGCCATCACGATCAAGGCCATTAACGGCGCGAATGACGTATTGCTCGTAATCCTTATTTAAATACTCCCAATAGTCCTTAGTGTATTTCATTAGCTCACCTGAATGCATGCACGATAAAGTGTGTTAATAAATTCTTCTTTTAAATTATTTATTTCTTTCTTTTTTCGTCCACGCTCAATCCATGAATGGATAAACTCACGGGCCGCACCAAATAGTATAGCATCTAAAATATAGTGGCCGACGATCTTAACATCATCTTTACCTGCCTGCTCATCAAGTATTTCGTAAACCTTACTTGAGAGTAATTTGTACTCACTAACCATTAACTCACGAACCTGGCTAAAGCCTGATTCCGATACTACCCAAAAAAAGTTACTTTCTCGGATATTAGATTGGTGCCAATCAAAGTAAGTGACAACAATACTCTCTAATGTTTCTTCAACAGAAGATGAGTTATAAGCAGCAGAAAAAACTTTCTTTCTTAATCCACTAGTAAGCTTAATAAATAACTCGCGAAAGATATCTTCAATGCCATTTGGAAAATGATAATAGAATGTTCCCGTCGAAAGCCCGGTGTGTCTTTTTAATTTAGAAACAGAAATATCGAGAATGGACTCATTTTCCATGAGCTCGAGTACCCCATCAAAAATGGCATCTTTCGATTCTTGTTTCATACAACCTCAGTTATAGACAACCTGTCTAGACATTAGCTCTACACTATGCCACACCGAAGAATATTACTCAAGATAAAAGAAGTCTGGTTGTGTGATTACAGGATCTTACACTGAACCGCAAACTTGATCTTATCAAAGCCTTCGGCCCCAAACCACTCCACATACTGACAGTAAATTGATCGATAGAGATCAGTACTCTGATATGAGAGGTAGAGTTCTTCGCCAATAGGCGTCGAAAAGAATGGAACGAGGAAAATAATTGTGAGAATTATTGTTATTAAAGTTTTTATCATGACAATATTTTATCATAATAAAAAGATGATAAGACAGAGGATGTTTTACTTATTTTCGATTTAATAACTCTTTAACAACTTTCTTAATAAAACCTGAATTTAGCAAAGATGAGATAGTTCCAGGTCTCGTCTCTTCCTCAGTACAATATTGAGCAATTGATGATTCGAGGTCTTCAATTGAAAGGCTTTTTAAATTCTCTAATACATACTCAGATTTAAGCTCTTGGTTGCAGGTATTTTCAAAGTCTTTTAAAAAGAAAAGAAGATCCTCACTATATGAATAAGGTGCTGCTAGATCAGTTGAATCTAGAATACAGAAAGTGTCATCACTATCTAAGTAATTTAGGAATTCTTTTAAGTTTCTCTTACTTTGCGCCATGCTAGCTTATCGAACAAGTCATGGCCAAACTAAATATGACTTATATCAGCTTAATAGATACTCATCGCGTAGACTAGTCCATTATAGTATTCTTGATAATACTGACTACTAGTACTATTGATTAACTTCTTTGCCATCTTTTTATTTCCAGAAATATAATGAAGTGAAGCTTGATTGATTATTAGTGCTTCTTTTAACTTTGGACTAGCTCCTTTCTCCAGATCCTTAAGTTCTTTTAAAGTTGCGTTTAAAGTATCACGAGTATAGCGCTTCCTTATTTCATTTAATTTTGGAATTTCTTCATCTGTGACAAATGGAACATTAACTAAATGAGTTTCCTTCGCAATTATGTCAGTAATACCTGAAACAATTTTTTGATAAAATTCACTCTTATACTCATCAATATCAGTCTTATAAGCACTCCAAACATCTTGATTGAGATTAAGAGCTTTTGAATAAACGACTGTTCCGTCTTTTCCTTCAGAAAGTATAATAGTAATATTCGATTGTCTTCGATAGCAGTTAGGTTCAGCATCTTTTAAACATTTTTCAAAACGGAAGTAATTTATTGCATTACCTTCTAGGATCATCTCACCTTCTGATACTTCCTTTTTGCTTGTATAGATAACCTTATAATTATGATTTAATAAATGTTGGCCAACATCAAAACTTAAGTTATTTTGATAGTAGTTTGTTTTAAAATCTACACGAATTGGTCTATTCTTATACTTAGAGAGAACACTTTCTAGTTTATAATCATATGGAATTGTTGTTCGATAGTGCCCACAAGAACTCAAGAATAGAATAAACAAAGATAAAAATAAAATGTTTCGCATATTATAACCCTGCCTTAAAGTAGATTTGGGTTTTATTATAATATACAATATTTTTATTTTACAGCACTAAGATAGAATTTTAATAAAATCACTAACTGACTCTGTCCCCAGCTTATGCGCTAAATATCCGAGAATAATTGCAGTGGCAAATGAAGTAATTCTTAGGTTCTTTTCCTTTGTTAAAATATGAGAGAACTTCGAAGAAAAACTTACTAGGAAGTAGAACCAAACGATAGAAAAAACTCCGGCCCCTAACCCAAAGAAGAAACGATGCTGAACTAAATCAAAGCGAGTTGAATAACCGCCAATAAGAAAGAAGGCATCAATATAAACGTGTGGGTTAAGAAGAGTAAAACTTAGCGTTGTCAGGATAACAATTCGACGAGAGAGGGCAAACTTCTGGTCATTCTTGTTTGTCTTCACACCTTTAATTGATTCAGCAAATTTTGTGACAGCATAATAAAGAAGGAAAGACGCTCCTAAAAGTCCTATGGCAACCTTAAACTCGATAGTCTTCACAATGTAGCCAGAGGCTCCAAGAACGGCCAATAGGATCAAGGCCATATCACAGACAGAGCAAATAGCGGCTGCTAAGAAGTGGTTCTTTTTCTTTGTGCCAATATCAATTAAAAATAAATTTTGTGCACCCAATGCTAGAATTAAGCTTGCTTGCAATAAAAAACCTTGAGTAAAAAATTCCATATAAAACCTGCCGAGTCTGTCTATAGGTCGCAATTTAATGGAAAACCTGATATAAGTTAAATTAATAATTCTGATCTCTAATAAGGAAAACTAATGATTGATTATCATGCTCTTAGGGCCCTACAGGCGGTTATCGAATACCAAAGTTTTGATTTAGCGGCCAAAGCAATTGGCATATCTCAATCGGCAGTGACTCAAAGAATACAAAACTTTGAATCTTATTTAGGTAAGAAATTATTGGTTAGGAATGCTCCTTATCATGCGACAGAGGATGGTAAGAGCTATCTCAATCTTCTTAGAAAAGTAACAAGTTTAGAAAATGAGATTATGGAAGACTTTGATACAAAGAAGACTCGGCCCACAATAAAACTTGCTGTCAATCGAGATAGCCTCGATTTATTCTTTCTCGATGTTCTTTCAGATAATAAGCTCTCACAAGTTATAACATTACAAATTATTGCCGATGATCAAGATAACACTTTAAAGTATTTAAAGAGTGGCCAAGTGGATATGTGTATTAGTTCCGAATCAAAACCACTTCCTAATCACACAACAACACATCTTGGGGATATGGTCTATTCTCTGGTTTGTTCAAAGAAGTTCTACCAAAGACATTTTAAGGATGGTGTTAATAAAAACTCCCTCGCCCAAGCGCCACTTGTAGTCTTTGATAAGTACGATAAGGCCCAACATACTTATCTAAAAGAAAATTTCAAAATCGATAAGATTACAAAGATTAATCTTATGCCATCTGTTCCAAGTTTTAAGAAAGCAATACTTGGTGGTTTTGGCTATGGACTACTTCCATTTATTGATATGGAAAAAGAAATGAAGAAGAAACAATTAGTGCAGCTAAATCCTGTTAAGGATTTTAGTGTTCCCCTCTATCTTCACCAGTGGGAGTATCAAAGGGAACACATAAAGCTATTTAATGAAAAACTAATGAATGCGGCTAAAAGCTTAGCTTAGACTTAATAAATTCAGCAGGGTATTTAACAATTTGTCCGGCATAACCAAAGACGAGGATGTCACCATCTTGAATTAAAGGATCGGCAAACACGCTCTCATCTTCAAAGACATCTTGTTCAAAAAGAACTTTTCCGTCTTTGGCATTAATGAATTTCATCTTAGCATCTCTAGAAACAAGTACTAGAATATCTTCATTGTAGAATTGAACAGAACTGTAATTGTACTTGGCCTTATTACCCGCAACTTCCCAGTTTACTTTGTAAAGGTCGCTATCGATTGAATAAAGGTTACCGTAGAAGTCATTTAGAAAAATATTACTTCCTTTAGCAATCATCTTATTTACAATTGGGTAATCAATTAAGACATTTCCTAGCCTCTTTCCATCTTTAGAAAAACAGATCACACCACCAAGCATTGATTTCTGATGAAGTTCTCCTTGTGAGTAGCAGGCCTTATCACCGATAAGGATTGGTTGATACCATGATGAAAGAGGTAACTCTTGTGCCCATAGCTGTTTTCCAGTTTTAGCATCAATTCGGTAGGCCATTGGACGGGCCTTTCCAAGATCCTCATCAGGAACACCAGAGGCAATGTAGACTGAGTCATGATCGACATTAACAAAGGAGTCCATATGTCCTCCTTGAAAATTCCAAACCTTCTTCATTGAAATAGGATCAATCGCATAGAGTCCATCTCCACCTGCACTTTGAAAAAGAATTGCTTGGTTATCAAATTCTTTTACGACAGCTCTAATCTCTGTGTGCCCTTTAGTATCAAAGATTGCAACAATCTCTTTCTTCTTAGGATCAAATTTATAAACTCTCATTTTGTGAGAGCGGTGCAACCCCTCTCCGAAATATAAGAATCCTTTATAAAGAATAGGCTCTGGCGACAAGAAGCTTCCAAAATAGACTTCTTCTTTAACTTCCCCGCTTTTATAGTCGATAACTAAGAGATGACCATCTTTAGTTCCAACAAATAATTCACTATCAATAACAATACCACGAGAAAACATTCCTTCACCGATATTGATGGCCCACTGAGAGTTTGGTAGACCTGTCTTTTTGATTTCAATTGTTGGGGCCAAGTTTGAATTTAGAGCATTTTGCACAAATACAGGACTTGGGCCACGATCAAAATCTTCATAGGCCATAAAGCCTAAATAAAGAACACCATTGAGAACCATCGCACTAATAAGTATCTTTGGCTTTAGTAGAAGCTCTAAAAGCTTTCTTGGACCTTCGGCCTTAAGCTTCACCCCAAATAGTCCCGCAACAAATGTTGCAATAACACTTATACCAGTACTCAAGAAGGCAAGAGGCAATAATACCGTTGGAACAATTGAATAATGATATTGTTCGAAGATACTATTAGTTGAGCTTAATATTTCCTGTGCTTCCATCAACCCAAACACTTTCTCCCCCTTTAAATCTTAAGTGACAATTATTAATTTCACTTACTGCAGGAATTCCCATCTCTCTTGCTACAATAGCACAATGAGATAGAACACCACCACGTTCAACGATAATACCGCTGGCCTTTGTAAAAATTGAAGTCCAACCAGGATCTGTTGATTGAGCAACAATGATTGGATTCTCTGGCCAATTGTAGTTTTTAAAATTTGCTGGATTATCAACGACCACAACATTTCCTTTTACAAGTCCAGTTGAAAGCCCTTCACCCTTTAAGTTATCACTTCCAGAAGACTTCCCACTGAGAATATCTTCAATCTCGTTAAGAGAAGTAACGGCCGATAAATTAATATTTTTAAATAGCTTTGCTTCTTCTTTTCGTGAATTGATAATTTGCTGTGGATTTTCTAAATTAAAGAAATTCATTACCTCGGCTAAATCAAGCCAGAATATATCATTGGCATCATTTAAACCAATTCTCTTGGCCTTTTCTAAAAGTAAAAATCGAATATGAGCAAATGGTTTTAACATCTGCATCTTCCACTCTTCTCTTAACTCAAGTAATTTTTTTAAAATTATCCATTCTTCTAAAACAATAGATTTCTTAAATGACTTTAAATTTTCAATCTCTGCTTTCACATCAAGGATCTTGTGATTTAGTTTCGATTTTTCATAATCTTCGATCGAAAGATCATAGAATGAATCCTCACCCATTTCTGCCCAGCGAATTGATGATAAATCGAGCTCTCCAGGCCCTCTATGTCCATAGCGAGCTAAGAACATTGGTCTAAGCTCGGGCCTTGCACAAGCTTTCTTAAAGTAGCGATTCATTTCATATGTCTTAGTATGAATTCCTTGGCCACACCACTCACGTATCATATCGCGGGCCCTATCATCTGAAACAATACTTGATAAGAGTGACTGAAGAGTTTGAATAGTTGTTTCTGTGAGGCTTATAAGAATATAAGGCCAACAGAGTGTATGTTTAGAGAAAACGTGCCATTCTTTTAAAATGCGCTCATCTATTTCAGTATCAGACCAAGACTCATAAAATTGTGGATCACTAGGTCTTTGCATTCTCTCTCTAAATTTAACCAGATCTTTTAGAGAATCTTTAATGATTGAGTTTCGACTAGTATTAACAGATAACCCAACACTTAACATCTTCCACATACTCTTAGGGGCATTTAATAGCATCTTAAAAGTAATAAGAGAGAGTTTAAATTTAAGATGAGGCCTAGGCTTTGGCACAATTTGATATGGAATATCGCCAAAGTATAACTTCCCAAGCTCTTTGAGGTTAATATAGCTCTGACCAAATATTGTATTGAGAATAGAAGGGGCCATGACATCTTCAAAGCCAAGATAGCCGATTTTCTTTAAGGCCAAATCAAAGGCCCTATCAGGCGCAAAGCTTTCAGTCCAGAGAGCACTTGAAAAACGAGAAGGTGAAACTGTTAATTCTGAAAAAGTTTGTCCATCCCAAATTGTATCTTTAGAGTATTCTTTTCTTAATCTATCTAATTCTAAAGAAATGATATTTTTAATATTAGAATGAGAGAATTTAGCAGTAATCGGTCTTGCTTGAAGAATATATACTCTTTGATCCTGACCGATTGCCCATTCGATATCAAAGAGATCATTAAATCTTTCTTCAATGATTGTTGTATAACCAATTAATTCATTAACTTGTTTTTGAGATAGAGCATCATGCTTTTGTGCGAACTCAGACATTGACTCAGGAGTTCTCTTACCAGAAACAAGATCTTCACCGACACCGTCAATATACTCGAGAATCCAACCTTCTTTCACTCCTCGTGGGTCCTTAGAAAAGTATACCCCAGAGTAAATTGGATCAACCATCTCTTGTACAACAACATTCATGGCCACATCAGCTTCACTTCCCATGAAGTATTTACGGTAGGCCTTTGATGAATCGTTATTAACAGAAGCAAAGCATTTATTAATTGCATCTTTTAGATCTTTATCATTATCGATATAGAGGAAAGTTGAATTTTGACCTGCAAAACTATTTTCTTTTGAATCTTCTGCGCGTGAAGAGCTTCTTACTGCGACACTCGAATTGATTTCTTTTAAGAATCGACTAAGAGATTGAAACTCTTCTTCAGTCGGAAGACTATTAAGAATCATTCCATTTGGAACACGAATTCCTTCTTGTAACATCATGGCAAGCATATAGGCTTTTCCACCTACATCTCGCATATTCTTATCTAAGTTTGAAAATGAATAGAGCATCACCCCTCCCTCAACAAATCTATCTTATGAGGGATGATAAATACCTGATAAAAGTCACTAAATGAAGTTAAATATGACTATTTTCGTCAATATACTGAATAATTTCCTCAAGCTTGATATAAATATTCGACTTGGCCTTCTTCATCCCCTCTAAAAAGTGAAATCCGGCCATGCCAAGGCGTCTTGCGGCCTCAACTTCTTTTAGGGATTCAGAGATATAGAGACTTGGGTGCCCCCCTGTTTCCTCCAGGGCCTTTAAGAAAATATAAGGCGCAGGTTTAAGCTCTGAGTTATTCATTGGGATATAGATTTTATCAAAAATTGACCAATCAAATTCGCGACTATCATCCCAGTGAGAAGCGAGGTACTTCTTAAGTGACTCTACTTTTTGCTCATATGTCTCACCAAAAGATTCCGGGATATTTGAAATGATTGCAACATTAATCCCCATCGCTTTTAAGGCCTTAAGGTACTCATAAGATCCTGCGTAGTAGTGATAGTGTCCACTAGTATGAGTGTTTACAATCGTATTACCGAGATCAAAGAAAACCCATCTTTGTTTTTGTGTTTCGCTATAATCTGTTGAGAAGTAGCCAACAACAGCAGATGATACGATTAATAAGAGTGAAATGAGAGTTATTTTTATCTTCTTCATACTTTATTTTACCAAATAAAAATGACTATTTAATGATCCAGATCAGACTTTGATAAGGACACCTTAAAAAAGTTTGGCCTAAATTTAGGGACATGTCCCATAAAAAAAATAAAAACTTTCAAAAAATTGAAGAAGTAATTCCCGGCCAATATAAATCTTTTCATCAAATACTAACAAATATTCACTTTCGCTAGGGAGGAAAGAAATTTGTATTAAAGATGATAATACCCTGGCCTCAATTAAGAAAGTTAATCACTACAAGTATAAAATAGAAGACTGGAAATTTAAAAGAGAACTCATCTCGTCAACAAGATGCGAGGTTGAACGTGTCATTAATAGTGATAAAAATTGTACGACAGCTAATTATTTCAACTGTGAAATTCAAGGTCACTATGTTGAAAAGCAAGTGGATGTTCCAATCTACCGCGGAACAGTAGGAAATCGAGATGACGGAGATAGTTCAAATCTAGTGCAGCATCTTCACTCAAAGAAGCCTGAGCGAGTTGAAATATATACGATTCCAAATTGTCGTTAAAATTTAATTTTAACGACAAATTCAGATTTATTTGAGTATGCACTAAGTTTAGTACCAATTTTATCACTTAGGTTTTTACAGATGTAGAGACCTAGGCCCTTATTAGCAACGTGCCTCTTCGTTGAATAGCCAGCATCAAAGACTTTGTTAATATTTACTTTCTTACTGATATTATTCTTTATCACGATTGAATGATCGCTATGTAATTTAATTTTCAAGTAATTTTCACCTTCATTACCTGCAATTTCTTCAAGAGCATTCTTAATAATATTTTTTATAATAATTCGTAGAATTGCTCGATTACTTCTAATGAAATGATCCTCTTCAAAAACAGAAATTTCAATATTCAAAAATTTTGTATAAGAATCAAATTCAGAAATAATTCCATTTATAACTTCTCTAATATTTAAATCGACTTTAACTGCATTACTACTCTTTCCACTAGGCCATAGAATATTTGCGGTCTCAAGAAGCTCATTAACTTCCGTTAGAGTTTGATCATTTTGTGCAAATTGCAATTGCTTAAGCGGTTGTTTAATTTCATGAAGGATAAAGCCGACATTTTGCCCAACTTGTCTAAAGAACTCAGACTTAACCTGATCATCTGCCTCTTTTCTTCTAATATAGAAATAAATCATGACGGTGATGAAAAAGATTGGGTAAACCGCACCATTCATCATCTTGGCCATTTGATCGAATTCGACCATCGATAACTTTGATTGTTGATCAATTAGAACAAGAAAATATAGAATGAACCCTACAGCATGGCTTATCGCAAAGCCTAAAGTATTATATCTAAGAATGAAAACACAACCAAGATAGAACTGGATAAAGGCCGTAAAATAACTACTATCAACATAGATTGAATTAATATATGCATATAGATAATAAAGACACGCGATGATTGTATGCTTAACTTTATAATTTAAACGAGGAATAAAGAAGACTAGCATAGGTCCAAAAATAAATATCGCTTTTTGAATAATATAAAAAGCTGTCACTTCAACTTTAATACCAACGATATCCCATATAATAACAAGCAAAAGCGTAAGTGCAATGGCCATTATTACTTTAAATAGTCTTGCTTCTTCTGGTTCTAAGTATTTTGAAATATTAAACATAAATAGATTCTCCACTATATGATGCACTCTAGCAATGGCCCTAGAGATAATTTTTTTAGTCGATATTTACCTATTAGATAATGCATGTCACAATATTTTCATGGACATTAAGAGAATACTTTACATTGATGATAATGAAGGCAAGATAAACGATTTTGTCGAAAATATACAAATTGAAGGATACAAGATAAAAACTTTCTCCAATCCTCTTGAAGCTCTCAATGAAGCCCGATTTATCGATTATGACGTATTAGTTTTAGATATTATGATGCCATTTCTTGATGGTTTTCAATTATTTCAACGCCTTTCTCAAATGGATAATTTTAAAGGTCAACCAACATTCTTCTTCTCAGAGACTATTGATGAAGAGTTAATGCTTGAAGCACTGAAGTATGGCTCAGGTGAACTTCTTACTCCAGATATGCCTTGGAGTGTAAAAAGAATGAGAATTCTTAACAAGATCTCGCCAACTAAGACTAATATAAATGATTCAAGAAACTCATTTGGAATTAATATTGATCATACAAGATTTACAATATCCAAATTAGGAATAGAAGTTCAGCTCACACATAAAGAGGTTCTACTCATTTCAAAGATATTATCTCAAAAAGATGTTATTATTGAAGAAATCATCGATGATATCTGGGGGGCAAATAGCAATATGTCAGCTAATAATTTAGCGACTCATATTAGTAATTTAAATAAGAAGATTAAATGCTTTGGAATTAAGGCAAAGTCCAAAAAAGGAAGCCTTGCCTTACATAATATAGAATAATTTAATAGAAATTGATTTCTGGAAATAACTTAAACAACTTCTCTCTATCTTTACCTTCATTTCTTGTATCCTTTTTAAGTATACTAACTATTAGTGAAGCTATTTTCTGAACAGCATTGTCACATTGTGGGTCAGAGTGATGAAATAGCCCACTTTTTAGATACTCATTAAAGTAATTATCAAGCTGATTCCTATCATAGTCATCACATGACTTCTTAACTTCATCTATACAGTGTTGAATTATTTTAAACTTCATCTCTTCAGGATTACTTGTTTTAAAATATTCTTCAAATGTTGGACATGTTCTATCAACAGCAATGACAACTCCAATATCCCCAAGAACAAATGGAAATAACTCTAGTCCACAATACATATGAGCTAGCTTATGTGATGAAAGATAGGCTTCACTGTCAAAATCAATAGCATTTACCATATAGTCAACACCACTCTCCTTAAGTAACAGCTTAGTTGACCAATGCTCAAGATATTCATTCACATAAGAAAGCCTAGAAAAGGGAAACTCTCTCTTATATCTTTCATAGAGAACCTCTGCTTTAGGTTTACCAATATCAAGAGATTCAAATCTCTGCCTTAAGATATTCTGGTGTTCAACAATATCACCATCAATTAGCCCTATTGTTATGAAACCTTCTTTAATAAGATGAGGTATTAAGTTTGAACTTATCCCAAGCCCACATAGCATAATTTTCTTATTAAACCTTTTAGTCATCTCCTTCTCTGGAGCTGTTAACCAAATCCTACTAAACATCTCTCTCATTCTAAGGGTGATGTCATCTGCCTTAAATGTTCTAAGGTTTCTAAAGGTATCTTTAAAGGAAAGGAAGGACTTTACCTTAATATCAAACTTCTCTCCTTCTGTTTGAAGAACAGCCAATAAAGCACTGTCCATTTCCTTTTGAATCTCTGACTCCACATTTTTAACCTGAATTTTAATAAATTTCTTACTAATCAATTTTGTCTCCTTTGTTATTAGCCTGATTACAGCTATGTTCAATATTCTTAATAATATTAATAAACTTCAAATAACTTATGACCTCATCAAATAAGTCTCCAGATATGATTAAGTCCTGGGTACTAAAATCATGAATATACTTTGCAATAAATCCATCATATTTAGAATTCCCTGTAGCCTTTGAGAATTGGTATGATTCAATAAACCCCATCTCTTTTTTATTACTAGAAAAAATTGGAAATCCCTTAAAGAGCTTTGCCTCAGGAAAGTTAGGAGTAATATAATTTTCAAAAGTTAACTCCCTAGAGTCCTTTAATGTTGCATCTGAATTACCTCTAAAGGGATAACAGTTTTTATTAAAGATAGGCTCTACAGCACTAAAAGTTCTAGGACAATTAAGAGGGCATGTTGCATTTAGCCTGTATTCTTTTTGGAAAGCAATTTCAGATGCATACTCCAAATAAGCAACACTTAGAAGTCTCATCACCTCATTACATGACGAATTTGCAATAGCAAAAGTAAGCCCCAATGTAAGAGTAATACATTGATACCTAGCACTCTCAAGAAGCATACAAGCACTAAAAGCAATGACACTCTTACCATCAACTAAGATTGTGATAATTCCACCTTTTCTGATAAATTCCTTTAGTCCTCCTACTGACTCTAGGTACTTGTACTTAAGCTTTTCTTCTCTTCCCATTTCAATATATTTCAATATAGAGAAAAGAATTTGGTACCCTAATTGGACATCTTCTAAAGATTCTTTGGAGAAGACATAAGTCTTCTTACCTGCTACTTTTCTCTTATAAGAATAAGCTTCAACTTCTTTTAGTTTTTTTAGTTTCTTAAAGTACTTCTTCTTTAATTTAAAATTTTCTTCATCCTCATTCTTAAATGCTAAATTTTTAATATAAATCTCCTTTGACTAATTATTCAGCCTATTATTTTTATTTATGTTTAATCTTTATTTTGTAATTAAGAAGATGGTTAATGGTGAATGTATCGATGCTCTTTTTCTTGTGTTTTCA
>JBLWTJ010000002.1:0-626442 GCA_048270185.1 Bacteriovoracaceae bacterium | reverse complement strand
CTTGCGCCGAAGGTAGTGCCAGGGTAACTTGGTGTGAGACTAGGAAGATGCACCTTCTATATAAAAAGCCAGATCATCGATCTGGCTTTTTTTGTTTAAGGCGTTCTGGAAATAAGAATTATTCTGTAAGAGGTTTTTAATCTATCAAATAGTAGCTCTATATCCCCTTAAACAGGCTTTTCTTTTGCGTTTAGCAACATTTCATATACAATAGTATTATGAAGAAAAATATCCTTAAAACTCAGCTAGTTATCTTATTTATTCTAACTTTATTCTCTTTTGTTTCATTTTATTTTGGAAACGATTTACCTGATAATTACTTTACGATCTCGTCTAGTAATTCTGGGAATATATTAAGTTATTACTTCTTCTCGCTGATTAAAATGTGTTCATATTTTAGTGGGCCGTGGGTTTTAATACCGTTTTTTGTTTTTGCTCTTTGTCACAGTTTTATTTATGACAAGCGTGAGTACATTGTTGATACTCTTAATTTTCTTCCATTAGTGTTTTTCACTGGATCTCTTTCATTTTTATTTTTTCAAGATGGACTGGGGGTAGGCCTTCAGTATGTATTAAAAAATAGTTTCACAACTCTATGGTTATCAATTTATACGGCCGTTGCTTTTGGTCTTTTCTTATTTGGTACTTTCAGAGGTGGATTCAAGGATTCTATTCTTAAAACACTAGCAATTCTTAAAGCAACACCGGAAAAAGCCGTTGCAGCTAAGCAAGCCTTATTAGCTCCTTTTGAAAAGAAAGAGAAAGTTGCTCAAATTGAGCATGATAATAGTCTTAAAAACCGTATGGATAGCATCCTTAAAGACGATAAAAAACAATCGACTTCTTCAAAATCTAGTAAAGATAAGAAAGAAGGTGGCCTCTTCGATTCCCTAAGTAAACTAAAGCCTCAAGCCCTGATGAAATCTAATACTTCCGAAGTCGCTACTAAGCAGATCAAAGAAGAGGAAGAGATTGAAGAGGCGGTCATTAAGCCTACTCTTTCTAGACCAAGTTTATTCCCTAATACAGATACACAAGAAGTTCCAAAAAGGGCCGTTGAATCTAATCTTGAGTCAGAAGTGAAGAATTCAACTGATGAAACTCCAAGAGAGCCTCAGGTTAAGAAAATTTATGTTACAGCTCCTTTAAATCGTGTAGCTGATACTTCAAGTGATACTGAATACTTTGATATTGTTTCTACAGTTGAAGAGTCGACAACAGAGAAAGTTTCAAATGAACCTGATAAGGAATATTTTGAGCAAATCGTAACTCTGCTTGAGTCGAAATTTGAAGAATTTAATATTAAAGGTGAAATTGTTAATGTCCTTAAAGGCCCTGTTGTCGATACATTTGAGTATCGTCCTGGTGCTGGGGTAAAGGTTTCAAAGATTGCAGGCCTTGCAGATGATTTATCTTTGGCCCTTTATGGTGCACCTATTCGAGTTGTCCCAGCTATGATGGGGAAAGATACAGTTGGTATTGAAGTTCCAAGGTCTCCTCGTGATTTCATTTACTTAGATGAAGTTCTGGGCTCAGATGAGTTTAAAGATTCAAAATATTCACTGCCAATTGCTATGGGAAAAAATGCTTTTGGTGAATCTTTTGTGATTGATCTAGCAACTTGTCCTCACATGCTTGTTGCTGGTGCTACTGGTGCTGGTAAGTCTGTATTTATTAACTCTCTTCTAGTTTCACTTCTTGTTAAGAAGTCACCGAAGAAGATGAAGCTAATTCTTATTGACCCGAAACAGCTTGAGATGGCACTTTATTCTAAGCTTCCGCACTTACTTATGCCTGTTGTAACTGATGCAAAAACTGCTTCGATTTCACTTCTATGGGCATGTCAAGAAATGGATCGACGTTATGGGATTCTTGCTGACTTTGGTGTTCGTAATATTTCAGGTTTTAATGAAAAGCTTAAGAGAGCAACTCCAGAGATGTTAGCTAAAATTCACCATCACTACGAAGACACTTCTGCTGAAGATTATGAGCTTCCATATATCGTTATTATTGTCGATGAATTCGCTGACCTTGTCCTTACAAAAGCTGGAAAAGAGATTGAAAATAATATTGCTCGTATTGCAGCTAAGGCCCGTGCCGCTGGTATTCACCTTGTGCTTGCGACACAGAGACCATCTGTTGACGTTATTACAGGGGTTATTAAGTCAAACTTCCCAACTCGTGTTGCCTTCAGGGTTTCTTCGAGAACAGACTCAAGTACAATCCTTGATAAGATTGGTGCGGAAAGACTTCTTGGAAAAGGGGATATGCTTTATAAGAATGGTATTAATATTCACCGTGTTCATTCGTCATTTGTGGAAGAAAATGAAATCGAGGCCCTTACTCAGAAGCTTGATAATCTTGAGTCTGGCTTTGATGAAAAGGCCATGGAATTCCTTGAAAATGGAGGTGAAGTTGAGACAGATGAATATTCATATGGCTCACATATTTCAACTCCGTCTTCATCTGGCTCAGCAGATTCTCTTTATGACGATGCCGTTAGAGTTGTTATGGAACAGGGCTCTGCGTCAGCATCAATGCTGCAAAGGCGACTAAAAGTCGGCTATAACCGCGCAGCAAATCTTATTGATGAACTCGAAAATAAAGGGGTCGTTGGTCCTGCACAAGGATCAAAGCCGCGACGCGTTCTTAGTGGTGGTGAATCACCGTCTTTATAGCTTTTATAGCACCCTTAAGGCCCTTGCTTTCAATAGTTTAGGGCCTAAAATTTGTGAAAAAAAATATTGAATCCCTAGTGTCATCGTGTTAAAAATGCACCATCGTAATGTCGCGAAATAAACAGCTGCTCGAAGGTTGGTCCGTTCGGTTCGAGTCAGTGTATTAACCAACTCAGGAGTTCGTATGTCAGAATTAAATATCAATGATCTATTAAAAGCTGGTGCTCACTTTGGTCACCAAACTCATAAGTGGAATCCAAAAATGAAGCCATATGTATTTGGTGAAAGAAACGGAATCTATATCGTAGATCTTGCTAAAACAATTCCACTAGCGAAAAAAGCTTATGACTTCCTTAAGAAGACTTCTTCAGAAGGTAAGCCAATTCTTTTCGTAGCAACTAAGAGACAAGCTTCAGAAACAGTAAAAAATGCTGCTGCTTCTTGTGGTGCTTACTATGTTACAAACAGATGGCTAGGTGGGATGCTAACTAACTACAAAACAATTAACCTTTCAATTGATAAACTTAGAAAAGTTGAAAAAATGAAAGAAACAGGTGACTTCGAGTTACTAACTAAGAAAGAAAGAATCAAAGTTGGTAAAGAAGTTGAAAAGCTTGAGAAAAACCTTGGTGGTATCAAGGATATGAGAAAGCTTCCAGGTGCAATCGTTGTTGTTGATCCAAACAATGAAAGAATTGCTGTTAAAGAAGCTAATAAGCTAGGTATTCCTGTTGTTGCTATCGTTGATACTAACTGTGATCCAGAAGGTGTTGACTACGTTGTTCCAGGTAACGACGATGCAATCAAGTCAATTACTCTTTTCTCAGATTACTTTGCTGGAGCAATCGCTGCAAACGCAGGTAAAGTTAAGTCAGGTTCAAATAAAGTAGCTGACAAAGCTCTTGAAGAAGAAATTCTATCTAAGTACGAGAAAGATATTGATCTAGCTGGTGAAGAATAACAACTAAATATAATTAGCGAGGTATAAAATGGCTATTACGGCAAGTGCTGTTAAAGAATTAAGAGAGAAGACTGGTGCAGGTATGATGGACTGTAAGAAAGCTCTTACAGAAACTAATGGTGACCTAGAGGCAGCAGTAGATTTCCTAAGAACTAAAGGTCTAGCAAAAGCTGCTAAGAAAGCAAGCCGTGTTGCTGCTGAAGGTACTGTTGTATCTGTAGTAGAAGGTAACAAAGGTGTTATTCTTGAAGTTAACTGTGAAACTGACTTCGTTGCAAAAGGTGACGATTTCAAAGGTTTCGCACAAGCAACTGCTGAATGGACTCTTGCAAATAAGCCATCTTCAATTGAAGAACTTAAAGACGCTAAGAATGCTGATACAACTGAACTTACTATGAAATGTGGTGAGAAGATCGACTTAAGAAGATTTTCTGCAGTTGAAACTACTGGTGTTCTTGGTTCATATAACCACGGTGGAAAAATTGGTGTTCTAGTAGAACTAGGAACTGATAAGACTGATGCTCCAGAAGTTGCGGAACTTGCAAAAGACATCGCAATGCACGTTGCAGCGGCAGCTCCAACTTTCTTAACTTCAGATGATATTGATGAAGAATACAAGAAGAGAGAAGAAGAAGTTTACCGTGCACAACTTTTAGAAGAAGGTAAACCTGAAAATATGATCGATCAGATCGTTAAAGGTAAACTTGGAAAACTTGCTAAAGAAGTTTGTCTAATTGAGCAAGTATTCATTAAAAACCCAGACTTTACTATTAAGAAGCTTGTTGCTGATGTAGCTGGTAAAGTTGGTGGTGATATTACTGTTAAAGCTTTCCATAAAATCAACCTTGGTGAAGGGATTGAGAAGAAAGAAGACAACTTAGCAGACGAAGTTGCTAAGATGACTCAACAGTAAAATTAATTACTAATTACAAGAAAGGGCTTTTATGGCCCTTTTTTTTTGCACTTACTCGAAGTCTAGAGGTTATATGAAATACAAAAGAATTTTACTGAAGCTATCTGGTGAAGCCTTAGCTGGAGACGCTGGTTATGGTGTTACTCACGAAGTTTTAGATCAGATCTCTGATGAGGTTAAAGAGCTGGTAGCAATGGATGTTGAAGTTGCCATCGTTGTTGGTGGTGGAAATATTCATCGTGGTGTTGCTGGTGCAACAAGAGGTATGGATAGAACTTCTTCTGATCATATGGGGATGCTTGCTACAGTTATTAATTCACTTGCCATGCAAGATGCACTTGAACAAAAAGGTGTATTTACTAGGGTTATGTCTGCAATTGATATGCAAGAGATCTGTGAGCCTTATATTAGACGTCGTGCCGAGAGACATCTTGAAAAGAAGCGTGTTGTTATCTTTGCTGCAGGTACAGGAAATCCATATTTTACGACAGATACGGCCGCTGCTCTTCGTGCAAATGAAATTGACGCACAGGTAATCTTTAAAGCAACAAAAGTTGACGGAATCTATGATAAAGATCCTATGAAATTTGATGACGCAGTCAAGTTTGATCAATTAAAATATATCGATGTATTAAATAAGGGAATCAAAGTAATGGATTCTGCCGCTATCTCACTTTGTATGGATAATGAGATGGAAATTGTGGTATTTAATATGTTTGAAAAAGGTAATATTGCTAAAGCCGTAAAAGGTGAAAGCGTAGGAACAAAAGTACTTAAATAAGAGGTTTATATGATTAATGAAATTAAAGCTTCACTTGAATCAGATATGTCAAAAGCAATTGATTCACTTAAGCACCAACTTACTAAAGTTAGAACAGGTCGCGCTTCGGCTTCTGTTTTAGATGGTGTAACTGTAGATTACTATGGTTCTCCAACTCCAGTAAATCAGGTCGGTCAAATTTCAACACCAGAAGCAAGGCTTCTACAAATTCAACCATTTGATAAAACACTTATCAGTGAAATTGAAAAATCTATCATCAATGCTAACCTAGGTCTTAACCCGTCTAATGATGGTAACTTAATCAGAATTGCTTTCCCGGCACTGACAGAGGAAACAAGAAGAGATCAAGTTAAAGAAATTAAAAAGATCGGTGAAGATTCTAAAATTCAAATCAGAAATGCACGTCGTGATGGTAATGAAACGATCAAGAAAGCAGAAAAAGATAAAGAAATTTCAGAAGATGATTCAAAGAAATTTCAAGCAGAAGTTCAAACTGTTACAGATAAGTATACTAAGCAAGTAGATGAAATCGTTGCAGGAAAAGAAAAAGAGCTTCTAACTCTATAAGAAAATTATGAGTCGAGCTGAATCTAAACTTAAACATGTTGCAATTATTATGGACGGCAATGGGCGCTGGGCACAGAACCGCGCTCACCGTCGTGTATGGGGACATGTTAGAGGAAGCTCGGTTGTAACTGACATTGTTGAAAAGGCAGATGATTTAGGGATTAAGGCTTTAACTCTTTATGCATTCTCAACAGAGAACTGGGGGAGACCTCCTTCAGAGATTCGTACACTCTTTCTACTTTTAAAGAAATTTTTAATTAAAGAAAGAAAACGTGTTCTTAAAAATAATATTAAATTCAATATTATTGGTGATATTTCCAAGCTTCCAAAAGATACAATCGAAATAATTGAAAATTTGAAATATGATTCTGCAAATAATACTGGGCTTAAGCTAACATTTGCCTTTGGGTACGGTGGGCGAGCTGAAATTATAAGTGCTGTAAATAAACTAATTGCAGAAGATATTGAAGTGACAGAAGAAAGTATTTCTCAGGCCCTTCATGCACCTGAGCTTGGTGATGTTGATCTAATGATTAGAACTGGTGGCGATCAGAGAATCTCTAATTTTCTACTTTGGCAAATCGCCTATGGTGAGTTGTACTTTACTGATACGATGTGGCCAAATTTTACTTGCAAGGAATTTGAAGAGATCATTCATAAAGTTGAAAAACGTGAAAGGCGTTTTGGGCAAGTTTGTGAAACTGAGTCTTTAGAAGCTTCAAAGAGCAAAGTAAAAAGTAATATTAGATTGATTAATTAAACGGAATTTAAATGACAAATACTCAGAAAAGAATCCTATCGGCACTTGTCATGATTGGGATTGTGGCCATTGCATATTCAGTAGGTACTATCGGTATTGAAATTCTACTCTTATTAATAAGTATTCTTTGTTTCTACGAGTTCTCAGTAAACTTCTTAAAAGTGAAGCTCTTCCACCCAATTAGTGTTTTAAACTTTGCGGCACTCTTTGGTATTCAACTTTGGGGTGTTTTGAACCCAAGTATTTTTACGCACTCATCGATTCCCCTAATTGGATGTTTCATTAACTTAATTCTTATGGGGTATCTATTTATTTCTTCGATGGAGTCTCTTGGTTTCATGGGATTACTAAGGAAATTCTCAACATTGGGAATGGTAATGCTCCTTGTTCCATTTATGAACCTATATACTATTGTCAATCATGAACAGTGGCAGGGATTAGTTGTAATTCTCCTTGTCTTTAATTTTGGAATGGATAGTGGAGCCTGGTTCTTTGGTAAAAACTTTGGAAAACATAAGTTATGGCCTGTCGTTAGTCCTAATAAAACAATTGAAGGGCTTATTGGTGGAGCATTTACCTCTGCTGTACTGGGAACTTTAGGTTGGTATTATTTAATAGGTGATTTTAGTGTAAAATATGTACCTATATTCTTTATTTTAGGACTTCTGAGTCAGGTTGGTGACCTCATTCAGTCTAAGATAAAGAGACAAATTGGTGTGAAAGATAGCTCAAATTTAATACCTGGGCATGGTGGAGTTTACGATCGAGTTGATAGTCTCTTATTCGTTATTCCATTTTATACACTTTTACTTAGTTACAATATTTTATAAGGGTAATCATGTTAGAAAAAGTTGTTATATTTATTTTATTTCTTGGACCACTAGTATTTTTTCACGAGCTAGGTCATTTTTTATTTGCACGCCTCTTTGGTGTTCGTGTTGAAGTTTTTTCAATAGGATTTGGACCAAAGCTTTTTAAGTGGAAAAAAGGTGACACTGAGTATGCATTTTCTCTTATCCCGCTTGGTGGATATGTGAAAATGTTTGGAGATGATCCATTTAATGAAAATGGTATTTCTGAAGAAGAAAAGAAATTTTCATTTATTCATAAAAAGAAATGGCAAAGATTTTGGATTGTCTTTGGTGGTCCACTTGCTAACTTCATTCTTGCTTTCTTTATTTTCTTTGCTTTATTTCTTACTGGAGAGAAAGTTCCTGAAATTAAAATTGGTAATGTGACGACAGAATCAAAATTCTATCAATTGGGTTTCAGAAGTGGTGATGTCGTCGACATGGTAAATGAACATCGTATAACTTCTCCAAGTGATATCGTTTTAGAGAGTGATGGACATATTCATTCAATTACCGTTAGTCGTCTTGGAGAGTCTAAGAAGGTGACAGTTGATATGAAGCCTGAACAATTCTTTGAAGAGCTTGTGGAGTACCCTCCTTTCCTATTGCTTCCAATTGTTAAATCATCAAAGGGTGACTTATTTATTGTCTCTAATGAAGACAGACCAAGTATTCAATATAGCTTAGAAGAACTTGCTATTGGAACAACAACAGTCCATCTCTTTCCTGTGCTATCAATTGATAAGGAAACAAGTAAGCCAATCTTTAAAAATGATGCAAAGTCGGTTGCTGAAATTAATATTTCAAATGGGTTTAAGTCAGCACTTTTAAAAGAAGGCTATTACCCAATGGATCTTGTGGTTAAAAGTGTTCAAATGAAGTCTCCTGCTGATAAAGCGGGACTTATTGCTGGCGATATTATTATTAAAGTAAATGAAGTCGAAGTTGAATCTTTTGATAAGCTTCGTGGTGAAATTCAAAAGAGTGAAGGAGCGGCTTCATTAAATGTTATAAGAAATGGAGAGTTAAAGAAGTTTAGTATCACTCCTGATGTAAAAACTGAAAATGGACATACGGTTAAACTAATTGGTGTTTATAGCCATGGTATTTATGCTCCTGGAAAGTACGTAACAACAGAATCGATGAACTTCTTTGCTGCAATTCCAAGAAGTTTTTATCGTACTTGGGATGGAGTCGTTAAAACTTTCGAAGGCTTTAAAAAGCTGATCACAGCAGAAGTATCGTTAAAGAATATTGGTGGTCCTCTCTCAATTGGTAAAGTGGCCTCGGATTCATTTAATACTTCAATCTCATACTTCTTTCAGTTAATGGCGTTAATTTCAATTAATCTTGGTGTAATTAACTTATTCCCAATACCGGTTCTTGATGGGGGACATATAGTATTTCTTATCCTTGAAACGATTAATGGTGGCCCATTATCACGTCGTAAGCTTGAGATTGCTCAGCAGTTTGGTTTATCAATATTATTGCTCCTTATGATAGGTGCATTATTTAACGATTTTACACGATTCTTTTAATGGCACATTTATTTGTTGATACATCACACTTACTTCACTTTGGAATTCTTGATGATAACTACAAGTGGATTGATAATAAAGTCTTAGAGACCAAGAAAACTTCGGAAGTTCTTCATGAAGAAATTCTGAATATGCTAACTCATAATAATCTTGAGATTGATTCTGTTAAATCTTTGATTACAATTGCAGGCCCAGGTTCATATACTGGGATGAGAGTCGGCGAAGGTTTTGCTCAGATCTTTGAATTAAATCAAATTGAAGTCTACTCATTCTATAGCTCTGATATTCCAGGTATTCTGGGGGAAGAGACTTATTATTGGATGTTTCCAGCATTTAAAAAAGAGTATTATATTCGTACAAGTGATGGTGAAAAACTTTTAAATGAGAGTGATTTCCAAGCTTTTTGCTCGGATATTGTTGATAAGTCGCAACTATATACCCATGGTATTAATGAGCTAAGTGAAAAGTGTGACAGAAATACTCGCGATCTTCTTATTTCAAGTCCCGAGTCTATATTCAAGGCCGTGGTTACAAAGAAGCTTAGACAGAAACCTTATTATTTTAGACCTTTGGATGTGGAATTTAAAAAGTCTTAGTATGACATGTCAGTGTAATATTGCTAAATTATTCAAGTGAAATTATTTTATCTATCAAAGTCGACAATTAACTTTATGATCGTAGTGGCATTTCTAATTCTGCTGCTCTTTGGATTTATTGTTTTTCTTTTTTACTTCATTATCATTGCTCTTTTTCTGTTCTTGTTTAGAAGAAAATTTAACTTCTTTAAAGAGGATCAAGTGACAACACAGGGCTCGATTTACGCTCCTGTCACAGGCAGGGTTGTTCATGTTGAATCGCGAGATGGAAAGTTAAATGAAATTACAATTAAAATGAATCTCTTTAGTGGTTTTGGGATTTATTTACCAATCTCTTCTCGTGTAAATAATGTTGTTTTCAATGATAAGAATTTTGGAACGAAGGTAACTCTAGAAGATCAGCTAGAGAGAAAAATAAGACTATTTTTTACTAATTCAAGATTTAAAAGAGATCCAGAATTAGTTATTATGCCTGGGGATATTGGGCGCCGACAAGTTGATATCGGTTTTTATCCATTTGCTGCAACTGTTAAGATGCAAGTGGATAACACTCAAAACCTTGTTAATATTAATGATCATGTCAGAGGCGGTGAAACTATTATTGCTCGCTTCTTAGAGGAAAACCATGACTAAGTACGATGGACAACCACATAAATTAACTTTCTTTCTTCCAAATACTTTTACTGCCCTTAATATGGGGTGTGGCTTTGCCGCAATTATTTTGGCCACAAAAGGTGTTTTCTATCCGGCTTGTATGCTTCTTATTTTAGGAGCAGTATTTGATAGTGTTGATGGAAGAATTGCCAGACTAACTGGAACGCAATCTCAATTTGGAGAACAATTTGATTCGATCAGTGATGTCATATCGTTTGGTATGGCCCCTGCTTTAATTATTTATTTTAAATACTTCCAGCACTTAGGGCGTCCTGGGATGGTCATCGCATTCTTTTATCTTCTATGTGGAGCTTTAAGGCTTGCGCGTTTTAATGCAAATATTTCAAAAGTTCCTTCAAATTACTTTCAAGGCCTACCGATCCCTGGAGCTGCAATTGCGATCATTGGATTTATTATGATCACTCTTGAGTTTGATTTTGGTCCATATAAGAGTTACTACGCTGCTGTTTATGTTATTTTCTATTCCCTACTAATGGTCTCAAATATTCCTTTCAATTCTTTTAAAAAATCAGAATACGTTAGAAGAAATCGTCGAAAGGTACTGGGGCTAATTCTTTTGATCTTCGCTTTAATCTTTATTTATGAGCAATTAATGATTTTTGTACTCATTTCTACCTATGTCGTTGGATGTTTAGTGTATAATATATTTAATAAAGACACTAAAATCGAAATTTTTGATTGGGAAGATAAAGAGGATCAGGATGAGTCTTAAGAAATTACTTCTTTTATTATTAGTAGTTAATATTGGAGCTAGTGCTCAAGATTATGGCCAGACGATGCCTGGACAATTAGACGAGAAAGATTCTCCATACGCAGACAGTAATTATAAAAATAATGACGAAGCTTTTCCTGATATTATCGGTGGAATTCCTCAGCAATATACTGAAGAAGAATTAAAAGATGCTCAAATGTCTGAGCAAGACAAAGAGTGGCTAAAAACTACATCTGAAGAAGGTTCGATTCTAATCGACCCAAGTCCAAATGGGTATGTTGAATATAGGTCACAAGATCAGGTTAAGGATTACTATCAAAAATCAGATTCACAAATAGGCTTTAGTTACTTTTACGATACTTACGATTATTCAGATACGACCGGTGTCTTTCAAAGAACTTTTAATAGTGAAAATCCTGCTTCGAAATCGTTACAAGCTGGATACCTAACACTAAATTATAAGCACTATATCCAAAGAAATATTGTCTCAACTTTCTTTCAAGGAAACTTGGGGGCTTCTTATAACTCTGGTTTTGCTTCATTTGCAGATGGGTCAAGTGTATCAAAGACTAAATTCGCTCTTTGGCTATTTCCTATCGACTTAAATATTGGTGCTAAAATCAATATGGGAAGAAGTATTGCTCTATCTTTCCAAGGTGGACCAACGATTGCACCTATTTGGCAAAATCGTGATGATCGTGTCGATGGCGAAGATGGTAAGGATGTGAAGCAAGTTGGCTATGGTTACAATGCAAGTGCATCTGTCGACTTTTCGATTTTTAATATGTTTCCAGGCTTTGGTATGGATTTAAAAAGATCGAGTGAGGTTACAGATATGAGTATCAGTTTGATTGCTCGTACCATGTCTATTTCTGGCTTTAAAAAAGAAGATTTCGAAGTAAGTGGAGCTTCTTTTGGTATAGGTTTCAACTTTGAGTATTTATAAGACGACTTTTTCTTATGATGGCTCGAAATACTTTGGTTGGCAGAAGCAAGTTGATCAAAGAACTATTCAAGGTGAGATAGAGAAAGTTCTCATTAAATTATCAAAATCTCAAGATATACAAGTCGTTGGTTGTGGGAGAACGGATACCGGAGTTCATGCAACTTGCCAGATTACTCGTCTAACAATGCCAATTAATATTGGGCCTGAGGAATTAAGAAAAGCATTAAATAGTCTGCTTCCTCTTGATATTAGGGCCATAAGTTGTGAGTCTTGTAATGAAGACTTTCAACCTGTCTATGATGCGAAATTAAAAACATATCGATACTTATTTAGTCCAAAAAAAGATATTAATCCATTTCTTAAAGACTATGTGACTTATCTTGGTAAAGAATTAAATTTAGAAAAATTAAGAGAGGCCTGTGTAATCTTTCAAGGTGAGCATGACTTTGTTGGTTTTTCGACTAAGGGAACACCAGTTAAAACAACAGTTAGAAAGATAAAAAGCTGCAGCGTGTCTGAAACCACTCTCTCATATGGTGCTGGGCTTTCTGAGCAAGTCTATCTATTTGAAATTAAGGGCTCAGGCTTCTTAAAGCAAATGGTTAGACTCATTGTGTCGGCAGTTTGGTCATACGCTGAAGGTAAAATATCTAAGGGCGATATCGAGAATCAATTCACTCACCCAGATGCCTCAAAACTAGCTCCAACAGCTCCTCCCAATGGCCTATATCTTCATCACGTCGACTACGAATAAGCTTTCTTTTACGCCCATTTCATTGACTTTTTGTCCTAATATCGCTAACTTCGGCTATTCATAATTATAATATTGTCGCATAGCGAAGTGAGGATTTATTCATGACTTATAAAGTAGAACAAGTTAATGACTGCACAAAGAAATTATCTTTTACATTTGATAACCTAGATCTTTCTGAGCAAATTACTGTAGCTCTTAAAGAAAAACAAAAATCTGTTTCAATCAAAGGTTTCAGAAAAGGTAAGGCACCAATCGCTATGGTTGAAAAGCTATATCGTCCACAAGTTGAAGGTGATGCATTAAATCGTTTCGTTCAAAAAGAACTTTTTGAAGCAATCAACAAAGAAGAACTTAAAGTTGTAGGTTACCCTAACTTTGAAAATATGGATTACAAAGATGGAAAGTCAGTTTCTTTTGACGCTGTTGTTGAAATTTTCCCAACAGTAGAACTAAAAGACTTCTCTAAACTTTCTTTCAAAAAAGATAAAGTTGAAGTAACTGATGAAGATATCGAAAAAGTTCGTACAAACTACTTAGCTCCAAAAGCTGAAATGGTAGAAGCTGCTGAGGGAACTAAACTTGCTAACGGTTTATTTGCAGTAATGAATTTCGAAGGTGAAAAAGCTGATGGTGAAAAACCTGAAAATATGAAAGGTGAAGAATACCTTCTTGAAATCGGTTCTGGTCAATTTATCCCAGGATTTGAAGAACAAATGATTGGTATGGCAGCAGGTGAGAAAAAGACTCTTGAAGTAACTTTCCCAGCTGAGTACCACGTTGAAGAGCTTAAAGAAGCAAAAGTTAAATTTCATGTTGAACTTCTAGAAATCAAAGAAAGAAAACTTCCAGATTTTAATGATGAAACAGCAAAGGAACTAGGATTTGATTCAGTAGAAGATTTCACTGCAAAAACTAGAGAAAACCTAACTAAACAAAATGAAAGACAAGCTGCTGAAAAACTAAACCAAGAGATTCTTGAGAAGCTAATCGAAGAGAACTCATTTGATGTTCCAACAACTATGGTAGCTCAACAAAAAGAACACCTAAAGAATGACCTAGCAAATAACCTTAAGCAACAAGGTTTCACTGAAGATATGCTAGGGGAGTACTTTGAGAAATGGGCAGGAGATCTTGATTCTAAAGCTCTTTTCCAAGTTAAGTCAGGGCTTATCCTTGAAACTCTTTCAACTAAGTACAACGTTGAATCAACTGAAGCTGATTTTGAAGCTAAGATCGAAGAGAGTGCAACTCTTTCTGGTCTAAGTGCTGATCAAGTAAAAGAATTCTACACAAGAGATGAGCGCATGAAGTCAAACCTTATGTATGCAATCAGAGAAGAGAAAACTTTTGCAAAGCTTCACGAAGAATTAAAAATTAAATAATTCAAATACTAAGGCCCGCTAAATGCGGGCTTTTTTTTTTCTACTTTAAAAATCTCAAACATCGAATATAATTAAGTTAATAAATTATCGGAGAGAGTATGAGATTAATTACAGTTTTAATATTACTAACATTCGTTAGTTGTTCAACGCTTGACTACAATATTCCAACTTATCGAATGGATACACCCGAAGTAACAGGGGATCTTGCAAAGTTTGATATAGCTCTTGGTGCGGGAAGTGGTTATGATGTTAACCTTGCGACGGCCTATGACTTTATTATTAATGGTGTTGTGGCCACGGAATATGTAACAGGGCCTGAGCCGCTTGGAACATTTAAGGCCAATATGGGGCTTTCAAAGAAGCTTGATGTTGGGATTCAAACGTTTCCAGATACAACAGATCTTTTAAAAGTGAAGTATCAATTTATAGGTGGTGATCGTTCGCAAACAGGGCTTAAGCTCTCGCTGCAAGGTGAGCTGGGTTTTGGCTACAAAGAAGAGGGTACACTAACAACTGCTTCTCATACGTATGAAGGAACTTTAAATGCGCGCTCTTATGGCCTATCTTTAAATATAGGGAATCGAGTTAGTAAGTCTGTTCTTTTCTACTTTAATACTGTGTGGATGGAATACGATGCAGAAGGAGAGTTTAAAGAAGGTGGTGTTACGGTATATAATGATACTCAAAGCCCAAGTGTTCTCTTACTTCTACCTGGTGTGAGATTTGATTTTGACTCAGCATATCTTCAATTTGAAACAGGTTTTTCAGCTTTAAGTAATTCATATGAAAACTCTTCTGACGAAGTTACTTATGGTGCTGTATTAGGTTATACATTTTAAATAAGAAAGCCGCTTTTGTAGCGGCTTTTATTTTATTCTTTAATTTCATTCATTTCATATATTTCAGTAAATTTCTTTCCAGTATAGTCTGCTTTAACAATATTTTCTCCTTCACAGAAGTAGTGAGAAACGCCGGCTTGAACTCTCTTCTTTGTTTGAGAGTTCATTGCGTTTAGAGCAAGATCAACTTTACGACACTCTTTATTGTTAACAATTACTTTCGATACTTTTTCAATATCCATAAAATTTGAACAGTCATAGTCTAGTTGAGGAGCATTTTTTGAAGAGGTTGTACTATTGAAACCAATACTTTCAATATTCGTAATACCTCTCATAAGAGTGCGTCCAAACTTTCTAAAACTAGTATCTGGATTGTGGAATTGTTGGTAGTCACCTTCGATAACATTTGAATAGAAGTTGTTAAGTGCATAACCTATATTTACGAATTCTTCTTTTTCTGTAATTTGATTATTTTTAGCTTGGTTAAGCATTTCAAAACATTTATTGAAGCTTAATCGCTCTTTAATTTTTACTCCAGAACTTGAGCTACCACTAAGAATTGAGGACAATCCATTTCTTAAGTTGCTTGATTGGGAAGGGCTTAGGTTTAAATTTCCTGTTAAGTTATCAAATAGGTCAGCATGTGAATATGTTGACGTTAGTAGTGTTGCGATAATAAATAGCTTCTTCATTCTTTCCTCTTGTGGTTTCCTTTAGGGAGAATACTATAAAGGGGGAAGTCGAAGGTGAAAATTGGAATAATTTCTAGGGGTGTAAAAAGAGTATTCAGCCCCCCGTAAGAGGCTGAAATTATTGATTATTTTTGAATCTGGGCCTTCATGAGGCGCTCGATTTGAACACGATTATTTGTTAGAACCCAGTCATTTCCGGCTCCACGCCCAACTGGCCTATACTTATCTTGGTCAATTCGGCCTTCTTCAAGAAGTTCGTCCTTAACATGAACCTTTACAACTTCTCCTGTCACAAAGGTTCCCGTACCTGGGACATCACCATAGCTAAGAGAATCTCTAAACTTACATTCAAAGTGAATCGGTGATTCTTGCATTCTCTTAGGTGCAACAATGTCAGAATCTAATTCAGTGAGGCCTGAAAACTTAAATTCAGATTCACCATGGGGAAGTTCAGTCGAGCAAAGATTTACTTTTTCATAATTTTCTTCCGTTACAAAATTCACGACGAATTCTTTCTGGCGAAGAATATTTTTAAGAGTATCTTTTTGTTCTCCATCACTTGAGCGAATCATTGGTGAAAATCCAATAATCATTGGCTGCGCACTAACTACCGTGAAAAATGAAAAAGGAGCAATATTACTTGAGCCATCTTCATTTATCGTTGAAACAACGGCAATCGGTCTTGGCACAACTGAGCCGATAAGGAGTTTATAATTGTCTTTAAATTCTTGTTTAGTCGTATCAAATGAAATCATCATTACATCCAGCTTTTCCAGTAGTCTTGGTTTTCATTCTCTTCAAACCACTTTGTTGGTTTAAGAGGGTAGCGAGTATCGACCATAACAGCGTACTCGTCAGTGTATAGTTTGTCGTCACCTGCTTCAAATGCTTTTGGGTGTGGTCCATGATGAACGCCTTGAGGATGGAATGTCAGGGCCCCTGCATCGATATTATCACGTGAGAAGAAGTTTCCTTGGTGATAAAAAAGGACTTCATCAAAATCAATATTTGAATGATAGAAAGGAACTTTTAAAACTTTGTGTTTCTTATCTTCTAATGGCCTTTCAACAAAGGAGCAAACAACGAAGTTCTTTGCTACGAAAGTAGTGTGTCCTGATGGAGGCACATGATAGCGGTGGCTCATAATTGGACAAATGTCATAGATTGAAATTTTCCATGGATAAACAGAGCCCTTCCATCCTTTGGCAGTTAGGGGATTGAATGGGTAAGTGATTGTTGTAATTTCTCCAAGTCTCTTCACTCTAACTTTGTATTCTGACCAATCTTGATCTGAACCAAGTGCTGCTTCAGGAGTAAACTTTGCAGTTTGATCATAGAGAGCATTAGGACCTAGTAGTCCACGAGATGGTTCTTCAAATTCAGAGCGTGACTCAACTTGGAAGAACTTAGCTAGCTCAGTGATTTTAATTGTATATGTTGTTCCGCGAGGGATAACGATATAGTCACCCTTGATGAAAGGGACTTGTCCGTAGATTGTTTCAAAAACACCCTCACCTTCATGAACAAAGTAGAGTTCATCAAAGTCTGCATTTCTTAGAAAATAATTAAGAGACTTTGTGAGTGTCCCAAGACTTAGTTCACAATCATTATTTCGAAGAATTGTTTGGAAGTCATCTTGAATATCTTTATGTGAAAAGAGACTTGGTAAATTCTTTGGCTTTAAGTTACCGTCAATATTTGTCCAATTTACTGGTGGTTGTGTGTGGTAGAGCTGGCTGACACGGCCAAAGAAACCATTTCTTCCATGCTCTTCTTCATATAAACCTTCTGGGATATCAACGTGGGCCTGTTTTGTATAAACACCACTGGCCTTAAATGATTCCATACGATTATCTGTTGCCATTAGTACTTCCTCTTTTTTCACCAATCTTATTCGTAAGCTTTCCAATACCTTCGACTTCAAGTGTGATTTCATCACCTGGCTTAAGCCACTTATCAATCTCCAGTCCACAGCCTGTTCCAACTGTTCCAGATCCAAAAAGGTCTCCAGCGAGTAACCACTCATCCTTAGAGACATGTGCAATCATTTGGCCCCAACTATAGTGAGAGTCTCCGGAGAATCCTTCAGACCATTTTTCACCATTAATTGTTGCTGTCATTTTTAGGTTTGGTTCTTTAAAATCAAATTCATCAAAAGTCGTAATGACAGGGCCGATCACAGAGCAGAAATCTTTACCTTTTGCAGGTCCTAGACGTACGGCCATTTCTTTCTTTTGAATATCACGTGCTGAAATATCATTTAGAATAGTGAAGCCAAAGATATAGTCTTTCGCATCTTCTTCTTTGATATTGATTCCATCACGTGCCACAACCATGCCTAGCTCAAGTTCATAGTCTAAGATATTCGTGTAGCTAGGCCATAGAACTTCGTCTTGGTGTCCAATAAAGCCATGAGTTGGTCCCTTATAGTAAGCAGGTATTTCATACCAAGCTTGGGGAATTGGCTCGTTGCGCTTTTTAAAACCGGCTGCAACGTGTTTTTCATGAGCATAGAAGTCGCGATAATTTGGAATATGATCAATTGGTCTTTTAAAATTAACATCATCAATTTTAAAAGCAATTGGTGTCCCATCTTTAAGCGTAAGATCTCCAACTTTCTCTAAAAAGAGATAAAGTCCATAACATTCACCTAAGAAATCGATAGGATCATCTTTTGTTTGTAGAATTTTAGAAAGAGATGGAGGACAAGTGTGATTAGCTCGATCCCAAAAATTAAAATGGCCCTCTCTTTCATAGTCACATGCCCAGACATTATTTGGATCAATAACTAGTCCATCGTCTGTTAAGATACCGAGTCTTGGTTCTGGGCGGTGAGTTCCATGATTTACATATTGGCATATTTTCATAGAAGTTCCTTTCTGAATCTTTTATTGTAGGCTGGTAGGATGCGATCAAATGCTTCGTAGAAGTGATACATTTCATCTTTTGTTCCAATACTAATTCTGACAAATTCAGGCATTTCATTAGCAACAAGTTTTCTAATGATGACACCTTCGTTAAGAAGTTCTTCAAACATGAAGTCACTTGCTTCACTACTTCCAGTTTTAATTGTCACGAAGTTTGTAATTGATTTAATTGGATTAAATTTGCGATCAATTAAGTATTCCATTAATTCATCATATCTCTTGCGATTATTACGAAGAGTTCTTTCAAGATGCGGGCGATCTTCAAGGGCACCAACGGCTCCTAGTTGTCCAATGAGGTTTGGTTCAAATGGAAGCTTTACTCTACTTAGATAGCCAATAAGTTCAGGATGACCAAAGCCGTAGCCAACACGAATTCCAGATAAACCATAAGCTTTTGAAAAAGTTCTAAGTGTAAGGACATTATCATATCGATAGTTCATCGAATCAGGATAATCGTCTTGATCTTGAGCAAATTCAAAATAGGCTTCATCTAAGATAACAAGAGTATGAGAAGGTACAAATTTCATTAAATAATCGAACTCTTCTTTTGTTATATATGTACCCGTTGGATTATTTGGGTTTGCGATATAGATGACTTTTGTCTTATCTGTAATATTCTCAGCAAGGGCCTTAACGTCAAAACGATAATCTTTAGTTAATGGGACCTTATTAAGTTTTGCCCCAACACTACGTGCAAGAATATAGAAGCCAATAAATGTATTATCACATGTTAGGACTTCATCATTTGGTTGCAAGAATGCACGAGCAATATATGCCATGATTCCCTCTGATCCATTTCCTAAAATAATATTTTCTAATTTTAGATCATACATCTGTGCAAGTTTCGATTTAAGTGCGTATGCATGCATATCTGGATAGCGGTGAAGATCCCAAAGTCCTCGAGTCATTTCTCTAATTGCATAAGGCGATGGCCCAAGAGGGTTTTCGTTAGAAGCTAGTTTTGAAACTTTTGTTAGCCCCTTTTCTCTGACAACTTCATCAATTGGTTTTCCCGCTTGATAAACTTGGAGATTCTTTAAATATTCAGGCACGAGATCTTTTCGATTCATTTAATTTAATCCTATTTAAATTGACGTCATAATTTGAGAAATTCTATCGTCTTTAGATTAAATTGAATAGTTTTGGCCTATGTGTCATGTGCATAAGTCTAAGATGCACTAGACTATGCTGTAATATGACGAAATATCACTTTGGACAATTCACTGATGAGCACTTAGACCTTCTTCAAGAGGGGTTAAAGCTGTTTAATACGAAGCATTATTGGATGTGCCACGAAGTCGTGGAAGATCTTTGGATGGATGCTATTGGAGACAATGCGCGTTATGTCTATTGGGTCGTGATTCAATTGGCCACATGTCTCTATCATCAAGAAGATGACAACCTAAACGGCGCTTCGGGAATGATTAAGAAGGCCAAGGGTAAAATTGACTTCATTGAAAAAAATCATGTGGAGTCAGATATAATGGATAAGAATCTTGATTGGCAGAACTTAAAGGATATTGTGAAGGCAATACCTGAAAAACCTGGGCTTGGAGATTTTGAGCGACTTAAAGGTTTTAAGTTTCCATTAAAAAATAGCGGAGAATAAATGATAGCAAAAATCCCATATTTCTTTTTTCGTTCGATGAACTTACTCAAGACTGATAAGACGATGATAATGATTGCACTATGCCCAGTTCTTATTGGCTTTGCGTTCTACTACTTTCTCGGTCAATATGCCTATAGTGAAGTATCTGCTTGGGGACATGGATATATCAATGAAAAATTCCCTGACCAAGGTTGGATGAATACTCTAATTTCTGGTCTTGCAATTCTTATTCTTGGAGTTTTAATCAACTGGACGTTCTTTATTTTTATTTCAGTTGTTGCTTCTCCATTTAATGACATGATTAGTGCCAGAGTTGAAAAGATCTATGAATTAAGAAAAGAATCAACAGATTCACTTATTGAAACTTTTAAAAGGCTTCCAAGTATCTTAATGAATGAAGTTAAAAAGATCGGAGTCATTGCACTTCTCTCAATTGCTAATATCGCACTTGGCTTTGTTTTTCCACCAATCACATTTATTTTAGGGGGACTAATTCTTGCAATTTCATTTGTTGATTACTCTTGGGCACGTAATGAATTAAATTTTTCTGAATGCATTGGTGATGTCAGACACGGCTTCTTTCCTTATCTACTAGGAGGAGTGTGCTTTATGTTTCTTATTTCTGTTCCTATTTTAAATTTATTCTTTCTTCCACTTGCAGTGGTTTTCTTTACAGTAATTTATTGTGAACTAAGAGTGAATGGACAAGAGAAATGAAGAAATTTCTCCTACGAGTAAAAGGAGATGAAGTCGAGTTTGCTTCAGTTCTTCCTATTGCAAATGCTATTGTAAATGAGCATGAAGATAATCAGGTTGCGATTGTCTATAATGATACGATTGATGTTGATGATTTCTGGCTCCCGTCACGCTGTTGGGCCTATCCAATATCAAAGAAAGAAACAGAGTCGATGTTTGCGGCACATAAATTTGCGGCCAATCTTCATGATATTTTTAATACTGATTTCTACTTTGATTTTGTTAATGATATGTATTCGGCCGTTCTTGGTCTGGCCTTTCGTGCAAATACAAAAATTGGACTACAAGGTGGGCCTAAGAGTTTCTTCTATCAAATATCTCTTCCTGAGTTTAGTGGAGAATACTTAGATGAACAAAAGGCGTCAGCTTTAAAAGCAATTTCTGGAAATTATAAAGATCTTGCAATTGATCATCATTTTACCCATCCAACAATTTCAAATATATTGATTCCTTTTCCACATAAGTATGATCAGGTCTTTATTGATCGAATTAACTTTGTGGCCGAGTGTCTTCCGACTTTAAATCTTCACGGTTATATCTCTAATGAGGCGTTACAAGACTACGAAGAAGTGAAGGTTAAGAAGAATATAAAGTTATTTAATGAATCACCAAATATTCTAAGACGTCGTATTGATGAGTTTGATGCAGTTATTACGAACTCATTGGCCACTGCTCAAATGAGTCGAAACCGAGGACAGTTGGCCTTCTTAATGTGTGAAGAAGACAGTGACTTGCCTCATTGGAAGTATATGCCAGAGACGATTGGTCAGTTATCGTTTAGTGGGAATTCACTGCTGTCCTATGGGATCTCAGAAATGATTCAACTTAAAGCTTTCCCCGATTTAGAAGATTATATTATTAATTATCAGTCACTTAGGCTTGTTCCATAGTGCATAATTGAAGCGATTGCGGGCCTGTGGGAAACTTGCTAAAATATTTATATGACGGCCGCAAAAGACTTAACATTTGCACCATTTGAGATCCTTCCTGTACAGCCGGAAGATATCAAATCTTTGGCCAGAATCTACGTGGATTGCTTTTGGGAAAACTACAAGGGCATCCTTTCTAAAGAATATCTTTACTCATTAAAGTACACTGACGTTCAGCAAGCTTGGGAACGTAAAATTCCTCGAAGGCCAACAGAGGGTGGAACGCTGGTTTTCCACGCGCCTGATGGAGATGTGGCGGGCTTCATTGATTACGGCCCTGCTCGTGAACATGAGCATGGAATTCCTGGTGAGATTTATGACTTCTATATTTTGAAGAAGTATCAGAAAGCAGGACTAGGGCAAGAGTTACTTGATGCAGTTATAAATGACTTTAAAAATCGTGGTTATGATTGTTTCTATATTTGTACTTTTAAGGATAATCCATCAAAAGGTTTCTTTATTAAGAACGGAGGAAAGTTCTTAAAAGAATCTCCACTGGAATTTAATAAAGAGATCTATCAAGAAGAATATTATTATTTTGAAATATAAAAAAGGCCCGCTTAATTTGCGGGCCTTCTTATTTATGATTTGAATTGTTCGATTTGTTCGCTTAGAGATTTCAACTTCTCTTCAAAGGCCTGGGCCTTCTCTCTTACTTCCACAACAACTTCGTCTGGAGCATTGGCCATAAACTTTTCATTATTAAGTTTCTTTCCAATCTTATCGAATTCTTTTTGAGTCTTATCAAAGTCTTTTTCAAGACGTTTGATTTGGGCATCAAGGTCGATCACACCATCTAATTGAAGGAAGATATCAGTGTGTGTTGTGGCCTTAACGATACACTTGCCTGGCTTAGTTTCAGATTTATCTTTAATCTTAATGTCTTTAGCACGAGCAAGGTCTTGCATACCGGCCATGTTATCTGCAAAGTATGAAGCCGCTTCTGAATCATCTGTGAATAATTCAACTTCGACTTCATCTTTTGGCTTGATATTTACTGACTGTCTAAGGAATCGAATTCCTGAAACAACTTCAATAAATTTATTCATTTTTACTTGCTCATTAGCATAGCTTAGAGCTGGATTAAATTCTGGGTACTCAGCAGAGATTAGAAGATCTTCAGACTCTTCTTTTAAGTAGCCCCAAAGTTCTTCAGTGATAAATGGAGAGATAGGGTGAAGAAGTGCTGTGATTTTTCTAAAACAGTATTTAAGAACTGTTGCTCTTTGAACTTTAACCGCTTCATCATCTCCGTTAAGAGTATTCTTTGAAAGCTCGATAAACCAAGAGCAGAATTTGTCATAAACAAATGAGTAGATCTCAGAACAAGCATCATCGTAGCGGAAAGCTTCAAGAGACTCATTAACAAGCTTTGTTGTATCGTTAAGTTCAGATAGAATCCATTTTTCTTGGTCATCTAATTTTTCTGGAAGGTTCTTGTCCGCAAGTTCTAAGAATGGAGAAATAAAACGGAAGGCATTCCAAATTTTATTAATGAAGTTTCTGTAACCTGCAATTCTCTCAGGATCAAGATTGATAGCACGGTTGTAGCCAGAGCCTGCTGCAAGAGTAAAACGGAAAGCGTCTGCTCCGTATTGCTCAACCATCTCTAGTGGATCAATACCGTTACCAAGAGACTTACTCATTTTACGACCTAGCTTATCTCTTACGATGGCGTGAATATAAACTTTATCGAATGGGACTTTGTTAGAAAATTTTGTTCCCATCATCATCATTCTAGCTACCCAGAAGAAGATAATATCAAAACCAGTGATTAGAACTGAAGTCGGGTAGAACCTATCAAAACCACGCTCTTGCATTCTTTGCTCATTTGGCCAACCAAGTGTCGACATCGGCCATAGGCCAGATGAGAACCACGTATCAAGAACATCAGGATCTTGTGTGTAATCTTTTTTAGAACACTTTGGACATGATTCTGGCTCAAGAGCTTCATCGGCCCATTGGTGTTCACAAGAGTTACATGTGAATACAGGAATACGGTGACCCCATAGTAGTTGGCGTGAAACACACCAGTTCTTTGGCTCGCGAAGCCAAGAAAAATAAGTGTTCTCCCAGCCTTTTGGATAGAAGCGAGTCGTATCGTCTTCAACTCTAGCAACAGCTTCTGCTGACATCGAGTGTACATCGACAAACCATTGTTTTGAAATCATTGGTTCAATAACAACACCAGATCTTTCTCCGTGTCCAACTTGGTGGACATGCTTTTCTTCTTTAACAAATAGTTCAAGCTCTTTTAGTTTTTCAATAACACCTTTACGGGCCTTCTTACATGTTAGTCCTTGCCACTCAAGTCCGTGCTCATTAAGAGTACCATCAAGGTTTAGAATATTGATGATTTCAAGATTGTGTCTCTTTCCAATTTCAAAGTCATTGAAGTCGTGACCTGGAGTAACTTTTAGGCAACCTGTCCCTTTTTCAATATCAACGTGTTCGTCGCCTACAATTGGAACCTCACGGTTACACAGTGGAACGATTGCTTTCTTTCCAATGAGGTGAGCGAATCTTTCATCGTTTGGATTAACTGCAACGGCCGTATCTCCTAGAAGAGTTTCAGGTCTTGTTGTTGCTACTTCTAACTTAATATCGCTATCTTTTACTGAATAGAGAATATGGTAGAAAGCACCATTTACTTCTTTGTGATCAACTTCTGCATCAGATATTGCTGATTGAAGTTTTGGATCCCAGTTAACAATATAATCTGATTGATAGATTAGACCTTCATTGTATAGAGTTACGAAGGCTCGTCTTACTGCTTCATTTGCTTCTGGGTCCATTGTGAACATTGAGTAATCCCAATCACAACTTGCTCCCATCACTCGTTGTTGGTTAGCGATAACACCACCGTACTCTTCTTTCCAGTTCCAGATTTTCTCTAAGAACTCTTCGCGAGAGTAGTCGTGCTTTGTTTTCTTTTCCTCATTCCAAATTAGCTCTTCAACTTTCGATTGAGTTGCAATACCTGCGTGATCCATTCCTGGAAGGAAAAGAGTTTCATAACCTTTCATTCTTTTAAAACGAATAAGGGCATCTTGAGTTGTGATATCAAGGGCGTGACCTGCGTGAAGAATTCCTGTGACGTTTGGAGGTGGCATGATGACGCAAAAAGACTCACCAGTCTTTCCTGCTTTAGGAGCAAAATACTTTTCACCTTCCCATTTCTGGTACCACTTTTTTTCTACATCACCTGAACTATACGTCTTCGGTAAATCTTCGAAACTTTTAGTCACAAATTCTTCCTTTTTTCGGTTTAACTATCTGAAATTATATATCACATGATACACGTTTTTGCTTTGAAAAATACCTTTGTAAGTATTTGAAATTTCTACCTATTCCCAAGTGTCGACGGGCCTAGGAAGATCCTTTGGAGGCTCGTAATCGGGATTCTTTTCAGGTGTTGAATTAAAGAATAATTTATCAACTTCTTGGCGGGCCTTGATGAGGTCCACATCCTTGATTGAGATATAAGAAATTTTTGTGCTTTTATCTGCCGTACGTGCCGATATAGTTAAGTTCTTATAAACTTGGTTTAAGATTTCAAGATTTGATTCAAGAAGTGTCATCTCTCGAATTGCCTGTGGCTTTCTTAGAGTATCAATCCAATACTGAAGATAAGTAATACGATTCATAAAGTCTTTAAGCTTAGCTGAAACTTTAGCGTCACGATTTTTAACGTATGTGTTGTATTCTCTAAGAGTTCTCGTTGTAAGAAGCTCTCCAATATCTTTTAAAACACGACGTGCGATATCTTTTGAAAAAGGCATCTTGTCACTGATTTCATTAATATTCTTTTGAAGTTCATTAAAAAGTGATTGTGAAATATCGACATGCTCATATTGTTTCGTAAGCTTCATTTTTAAAACATTATTTAGAATTGTAATTTCAATGAAGTCATTATCAAGTGGTGGTCTGACTTGTTTCCCAAAATTAGTAATATATTCTTGATTAATTTTAGAGTTTAAATAAAGTTCAACGACAAGCTCTCTAAGTAGAGGAGAAACATTTGGTGCAATGGTCAATTCATCTCGTTGTGGTTCAGATGCAAAAGTAGTTAAAAATATGAGAATACTAATTAGATATTTCATAAATTTGTCTTTATTTCCTCATTAATTGAAAACTTGCCCTCTTTATTTCTAAGAACGTAGATCTTGTCCTTGTAGGGAACAAGAATTTTATCATTATGAAAAACAAATGAGGAAACGTAATTCAAATCACTACGCTTAAATAATTTCTTCTCTTTCATATTATAAGCGACAACTTCTCTTTGGTTAATAAGGTTAGAACTCTCACTCTTAAGTGTCATAATAAAGAAGAGTTCATCTCCACTAATTCCGAGATTAAAGGCTGGGCCAATTTGCTTTGAAACAAGAGGTGTCTTATTTGCATAATCGACGCCACCTCTCTTCATGGAAGAAATATCTAAATAAGACTTATCACTTTGCAGTGATTCAAGAATATAGAGGTTTTCACTATTAGAGCAAAGACTGAGTGTAATGTTAGATTTATCGTATTGCTTGATTAGGTAATTCTTCTTTGAACGATTATTGTAGACACTTATACTAATATTGAAGTTCTTGTCTTTGTCAGTGTAGTAGATGAGACTGTCATCAAAAATTTCAACTTCACTTCGTAGGGTTAAATCTCTTGTTTTGAGTGGAATTGTAAAACGATCGAGTATGTTTCTGGTATTAACGACTTCAATAAATAGAAGGCCACGATCTTCGAATGTATAAGAAATATAAGAGCTCGTTGGATGAAACTTCGGATAAGAGCCTTTTCCAACTAATTCTAAATTACTTGTTTTAATATTGTAGAAGTAAATCTCTGAATCTTGAATAAACGAAAAGTTCTTGTAGTGGTTACTCTTCACACTAATGAGATATTTTTCTTCGTTTATTTTTACGACATCAAATTCAGAATCAAGTTTCTTATCAATAATAACTGTCGCCTTGTTTTTGGCAGAGTAGGCTAGTGCACTTGAACCTTTTAAATAAAAGGTAACACCATTCAAGTCATCAAGCTTTAGGTTATGGACATTTTGTCTTGTTGATAATTCTAAGAGCTTTGTTCGCGCAAAGCTTGTTGAAGCAATAAGTAAAATCGCCAATATTTTAATACAACCCATAGAGCTCCCAGTTTTTTAAAGGGCTAAGAATTGAATAGCGTGATAGTGCTGTAAAGGCATTCGCCCAAAGCATAAGCCTTGGTGAATTGACATCATCAATAGCACCTCTAAAGCTTAAGTAAGTATTATTATTAATAATTTTATAACCATCAATAATAAAAGGCATTGGGGTACAAATACCAATTCTTGATTGTTGATAATGAGCAGGGTAGATGTCTTCAGCGCAGCCAAGCCCGTGAACAATTCCTTCCTTCTTATTATCTAAGAAGAACTTAAGTGAGGTCAGAGAGTTAATCTCTTGTTCTTTTAATCGCATAAGGTTAACGATACGGTTGTGAATAGCGGTATCAGCTGAATTGTATTCAGTTTTAAAATAATCAAATGATAGTGTTCCTTCACTCCAAATCTTCTTGATGGCCTTATTATCCATCATAATGTCGTAGCGACAACTTTGAGAACGACAAGAGACCTCTTCTGGAACGATCCAGCAGCCGGCTTTGTACTTTAATCTTAAAGGATTAAACTCTTTCTTCGAAACTTCATTACATGTAATACGACTACTAACAACCTTTGTTTGAAAGAGCATATTGGCAACAACCATATTAAGGGCATTGTAATTTTCTTTTGAGTTGCCTGGAATATATGGAAGGCACTTCTTACCATCTGAAGATTCATAGCAAATATTTAAAGGCCACTTATCTTCTTCTTTCGACTCTTGATAGAGTCCATAAATTTTTTCATATGAAGGAAAGACGCAGTCATTACTTTTAATATCTTCTTTTACAAAATGCTTGATGACCCTTGCCCCATTGATAATTGCAAGGTTTCCAATCTGTTTAGGACAGTCATTGAAATTATTCTTAAGTCTTGAGATCTTTAATGTCTCTGAAATTTTATTACAATCAGGCATCGGGTAGAGGACACTTCCTGTTTTAGGCCCATTTACTTCACACGTTTGAGGTGACTTTCTAAGTAGGCCAATACATTTAAGATAGTCGAGATCATTTAGTTTCTCTTTATTCATTATGTTTTGGCAGCGAATACTTAAATGATCGACAGGCTTTTGTTTGTTGATAATCAATGACCAAAAGTCTTGTTTAGCATAATTTCCACAAAATTTTTCTTGTCGACTTAGGTTGGCACAGAAATTTTGAAAGTAGAGGATGTCTTTGTCTGCAATCTCTGATTGGTATGACTGGGCCTGACGTCTTAGGGCATTGATATAACTTCTTTTTCTGATATCAGTCTTATTATCTTTTAATAACGGTTCGTACTTATTAGCAAGGTCAATTGTAAATGGAACGCTACAAACGTGATCAATGTTAATATTGGTTTTAAAAGCATCATATTGCTCAAGACACTGGTCTTGAGTCCTTGGGAACTTTGGCGTTAGCTTTTTAAATGTATCAGTAAGTAGCCCTTTTTCAAAAAGCCTCGACTGCTTAAAAGAGAGCCTACAATTTGATTTATAATAATGCGCCAAGAATGCATCGATTGGCACAAGGGCCGTTGATGTGCCTTCACTTGAGGTTATCTTCGTTTCAAGATTTAGAAGAGGTGCGCCGTTAATTGTGATTAAACGATTTTTAAGTAGTGTATAGATCGAACAAGAGTTTATCTTAAATAATTCAGTAAAATAATCAGGTGAGTAAATTAAGATTGAGTTTATTTGTCTTGAAGTTAATTCAATCTTTTCTTCTTCTTTAAAAACTTGTTTGATTTTTATTTCTGCAGGCGGGTTTAAGATTTTCGATTCAATTTCTTGCTTATAGAGATTAACTTTACTTTCAAATAATTCAATTAAGCTTTGATCTACTTGTTCTTGAGTGTTTTGAGCGAGTATTTTAGAAGAATATAAGCTAGGCCCAGCTAGAACTGAGCCTAGTATTAAAAATTTAATCGATAGTTTTTGCAAGGATTGAGGCAACGTCCTCAATCTCAAGGTTTTCAGTACCTGTCTTTTCGCTAATTCCACCTTTAAAGTTTATCATACAGAAAGAGCAGGCCGTAGCTAATTTATCAACTTTCTTTTCACCAACATGTGCAAGTCTGTTTACTGCAGGATCAGTTCCTTCTTCAACTTCATACCACATATTACCACCACCCATTCCGCAGCATAGAGCAGTGTCTTTTGTCTTATCCATTTCTTTCACTTGAACACCGGCCGCTTCAAGAATTTGTCTTGGCGCGTTGTATTCACCGTGGTGACGTCCAAGGTAGCAAGGATCGTGGAAAGTAAGGTTCTCTTCAACTTTCTTTTCAGGTTTTAGTTTTCCTGTGCGTAGAAGATCTGCAAGAAGTTCAGTGTGGTGAACTGTTGTAAAGTCACCATCATCAAACTTAGCGTATTCCTTACCAATTGTGTGAAGACAGTGTGGACAGTGAGTTACAACTTTATCAAAGTCGTACTGTCTCATATTAGCAATATTTTCAATGGCAATTTCAAAGAAAGAGTACTCATCACCAATACGTCTGATTGGATCTCCGTTACATTTTTCTGTTTTACCCATAACGGCAAAAGATACACCTGCTTTCTTAAGAAGCTTAACAGTATCTTGAACAACTTTTTGGTTAGAAGCATCATAAGAACCGGCACAACCAACGTAGTATAAGTAATCAACTTTCTTACCAGCTTCGATCACTGGAACATCAAGTCCATCGGCCCACTTGAAACGATCGTCTTGTGAGATCCCCCAAGGGTTTCCATTAATTTGTACTTTTTGAACAGCTGTTGCTGCGTCTGCTGGAATTTCACCAAGAGTTAGAGTCTTATATCTCTTAGCTCCCATGATGATATCAACGTGCTCAATATTAGCTGGACACTCTTCCATACAAGCACCACAAGTCGTACATGAATCAAGTTCGATTGCAGAGTAAATTCCATTTTCCCAAAGGTCTGCATCTGCTTCACCCTTTGCTGCTGTTTCAAGAGCAAGGTCACGAGCTTTTGTAATAATCATTTTTGGATCTAGTGGTCTTGCTGCTTGGTTTGCAGGACAAACTTGAGTACAACGTCCACACTCAACACATGCAAGAAGATCAAGTCTGTTCTTAATTGAAAGCTCTGAAAGCTTACCTAGTCCAAATGTTTCAGCAGTTTCATCTTCAAAGTCCATTGGATCAAGAAGAGCACCACGTCTCTTTGGCGTAACAAGCGCTGCAAATGGAAGAACAAAGATATGTGAGAATTTAGTTGTCCCACAAGCTGCTACAAATAACATTGTATTGGCCATGTGAACCATCCACATACCACGGTATGTGTATCCCCAAACTTGTTCTGAAAGTGGAATTTGATTAAAGATTGTAGCTAGGAACCAACCAACAGGTGACCAAGTTGCTTCTCCAACTGGCATTCCTGTTCCCATGATTCTTACACCCTCAATTAAGTAACCTAGAACAACGAGACAGATGAGCATTATGTACATGAATAACTCTTGTTTTGGTCTTGTTGCTTTTAGATAATCAGGCTTATCAATATATCTTCTTTTGTAAGCAAGTCCGATACCTGTAAGAACCATAAGTCCTGCGATATCTGCTAAGAAAGAGATAACAATATAAACAGGTCCTTTATAAATCTTAAATGGAGTATCTGCGTGAATTGCTACTAGGTCTGTTGCAATCCAAAGGATGACGAATCCCCAAAAGATTAGTCCGTGGAAGATCGCAACATTTTTAAAACGTGGTACTTTACCTGTTAGCATCATTGTCTTAAAGAATGTTCCCCATTGTAGTTTCTCTGGGAAAAGATCCTTTAGTCCTTTAACTGCGTCGATCCCTTTTTTGCCTGTAATGAATTGAGCTTTTTGATAAAGCCCTTTAAACATCACGAAAACGGCCGTGAAAAATAGGATGTACATGACAACCTTGAACGAGAATGGAATATTCCAAAATATTTCTCGCGTAGCGGCATCAAGAGTTTGATTCATTTCTTCCCTCGCTTCTTTTTAAAACGTAAATATTATTTTTAAATTCAATCTTATATATATGATAATATAGCATAAGAATCCCTATTTAATGAGTCGGAAATTATTATGTACGATAAAAAAAACTTAATATTTGTAATACTTCTCGGTATTTTTTTTTCTTGTTCAAGAGTTAATACAATTAACTTAAAGAAACATTCATTTAACAACTATCCTCAGACATTAATTTTTATCCAAATACCTGGCTTAAGTGAGGAGCACTTAGGTTACCTACACTTTAAAAACCTCAATTATACTGCTCAGACTGAGCTTGAAAGGTATGCCTGCTTTGGTAAGATGTGGTCGTATAATATGATGTCCATTACCCCTAGTGTTGAGGATCAATTACTAACACAAGTGAATGGTTATAGTTTGGCTAATCAAACTTGTGATAAGTATTTAAGAAAGAGCATGTGGGATGTTCTATCTGAGACTGGCTATACTTCTTCGGTACTCTACCGAGGGGCAGTTCCTAATTTTGCTAAAATCAATAAGTGTAATGCTAATTTCTATCAAAATACTAAACTATTTGTTTCAGATACGGCAAAGGTGCCACGTGGAGCTGAGACATTTCATTTTCAAAAGGACACTAAATATAATTTAGGAAATGTGTACTATGATAAATCGTGTAGTGGTAAGAAATGCTTTTCAAATACAACGAATTTATTTGAGCACATCTACAAGTCTTCAACAGAATCAAATCGACGCTTCATTAATTTTGTCGATTATGAATTATTAGATATTCTAAAGAGACAAGATACAAAAGGATTTGCTGAATATATGTCATATCTGAATTCATTTCTTACGCAAGTTAGAAAGACAATAGAACAAAATAACGATTACTTAATTGTTGTTAGTTCGGCATCTCCAAAGGCAATTGATTGGATGAAAATCAATAAGAAATGGAAGAAAATTTCAGTTGCTGCAAATAATAAAAGCCAACTGATGAGTCCTGTTTGGGCCGATGGTGCATTGTCTGAAAATTTTTGTGGAGTATATTTAGAATCTGATTTGAATCGCCGCTTCTTCTGGAGATCAGAAGAAACGACTTTTCCTTTTTAGAATTTATTGAGGGTTTAAAATACCTTTTATTTCATCTCTCGTTATTAAGTATGCTGTCTTACAGTAGTCACACTTTGTTTCTATTGAAGCTTCGTCATGAAAGATATCATCGAATCCACTTGATTTGACTACACCGGCAACACCCATAACCATGCGGTCTCTTGAGCAGTTACACTTGAATGAAACTTCAGTTGAAGTCAGATAGTCGTAGCCAAGCTCTTTAAAGGCTTTTTGAATATCGGCCTCTTCGTTGTGAGCTGCTGAGAAAATCTTATCAAAGGCTTCTTCGTTTTCACTTATGAAATCAGGAAGACTCTTTGACTCAATCACTTCTTCTTTATCAACATTAACTTCTGGAAGCTTTGTCACAAGAACTACTTGGTCACTTTCTGAACTTAGGATAACTTGAGACTTCATCTGATATGACTTATCGAAGAAGTCATTTACAATCTCTTTAATCGAGCGATTCTTCACCTCGATAATACTTGAGTATGGAACCTTGCTGTGTGGAAATTGCTTAGCTGTTCTTAGGTTTCCTGAAATCTTTTTTGGAATTTCTGGGAATTCTTCTGGAAGAATAAGAGTTCTAAAATATCCTGCGGAGTTCATTTCCATCTTGTAACGGAAATAAGGCTCTTGTGAGTCTATGAAAATCCCCATATTCTCTTGAGGCTTTAGGAAGTTCACAAGAGGAAGAATCGAAAGTGTGCAATCTCTAAAGAATCCAAATCCCTTATTGTTGACACTGTGAATTATCGCTAGATCATGAATTACTTTTTGACCTTCTAAGAATGAGAGGGCGAATGTTTTATCTTTATTAATGAAGTTGAATAGACGACTTTCTTTTAACACAGTAAAATTCTCCTTGTAGACACTTTGTATAACTTTTTTTGCATAAGGTGTCATTAAAAAGGGTAATGTTTAGTGCTAAATCTCCACTTATATAAAGAACATTTTGATGAAGTCATATTAGAAAACCATAAGATAGCTAGGTGGAAGATTGTTTGTCCTTCACCGCAACGCTCTGACTTGTATCGTAATTATTTAATTAAGAAAGGCCTGGCCAATAAAGTGGAGGCCATAACTGTCGCAAAATTCCTTTCTGATCATTTGACTCTTGAAGAGGGACAAAAGAAATTATCAAAATCTGAACTCATGGTTGATCTTTGGACTTTTTGGAAAGCATCAGTAAATGATGATTACGAGAAGTTTCATTTCTGTTTTGAGTTATTTACTGAAGTGCGCTCATTTAATTTAACAGGTGAACTAATTGAAGAGTTAACTGAATTAAAAACTCTTGAAAAAGAGTGTATTGCAGGACTGATGCAATTTCATCGCTACCTCGATACTTTCAATATCGTTGACGAACAAAAATCATATCAACTAGTTGGTGAACAATTTAGACCTGAAGAAGGTATTGGATATATTTTTATTGGTTTTGACCATCTCAACGCAAATCAAATCGATATGCTAAAAGGAATGGGGGAGAAGGCAGAAGTCTTCGTACCTATTAATGCAGAGGTCTTTGCTCTTTGTGATAATAAAGTCTATTGGCCAAATTGGATTGAGACACAGAAGATAAAATTTAGTGAGGAAGTCAATACTATTGAGTGTCGATTTTTATCAATCCCTCAGGGGCGAAGTGCTGAATACTTAAGTGACCTCATTACTGATGACAAGCAATTATTAACTTTTTCAAGTGGACTGGATTTAACACAGGTAAACTCTGTTCTTATTCGAGATAAGAGATTTAAAACTGACTTCGCGCTCTTCTTTACTTGTATTGATCAAGTTATTAATAAAGTTCAAGAACAGCTCAACTTGAATCAAGGGGTACTCTCTGTTGATAAGTTGCAAGAATATTTAAATGATCTTTCTCGTCTCTATTTAAATGATACTGGCTTTATGATGTTAAAGACTATTCTATCACTTAAGAAAGAATTAAAAGACTTCAGTGATAAGGCGACCATTAACGAGCAGATCTATAACTCAGATTTAAAGCTTATTAAAGAAGTTCTAGGATTAAACTTACCAAGAACATCCGTTGTCAACATTGCTCACTCTGATAAGGGAGCAATTGGCACACGAGATGATCTACTAATTAGTTCTCATAATGAAGATACATATCTCTTTATTACAAAGGATGATCTTGGATCACTAACTTCTTCACAGCGTTTCTCTAATGATGTACTTGTGATCTTTAGTGGCTTTGGTCCACTACAGACTAAGAATCTCGATATTGTAAGTTTAAGAATTCAGCTGAGAAAATTTATTGTCGACGGTGGAAAGCTTATTCTTGAAGAAGGTCTAACTCACGGTAGTACAATTGCAGAGACCCTTTTTGAGAAAATTCATTTGATCGATGAACACTTAGAATCACAGAGTCGATTGAATTTCCAATTAGAATACTTAGATAAAACAGAAGTACCGGAGAAGCTTTCCCCATCATATATCCAAACCTATATGGATTGCCCTAAGAAGTGGCAGCTAAAATATGCTCAAAGAGTCGACCTAGATGTTTCATCATCTGCTTTCATTGATCGTCGCTATATTGGTACAGTCAATCACAACGTAATTGAAGCCTATCTTGAGAATCATCATGAGTTTAACGAGAAAATCTTAAAAGAACTTATTACTCTAACTTTCAATCAATTTGTAAAAGATAACTCTCTCCATCCTGAAAAAATAGATGTGGAGAGTTTAAAGCTTGCAGTAGAGTCGTATTGTAAAAGAATTATTAAACAGTTGTTAGTTGTTAAGGCCATGCCTGATACTCAACTTATTTTTGAAAGAGATATTTCAAAAGAAAATGACAAGTTTAAAGGTTTTATCGATTTACTCATCAAACAGGGTAATGATTTCTATATCTACGACTTTAAAACATCAAAAGGTGCTATTCCTAGTAAATCGGATATCACAAGCTTTAAGAAAATTCAGCTTTTGGCATATTTTAAAGCTTGGGGACAAAAACATACTTTCAAAGGTGGAGGATATATTTGTTTGGAAGACTTAAACGAATCAATGATCATTGGTGAAGATAAGTTTTTTACGGGATATCATTCAAAGTCAAAAATGATTGAATCCGTTGATATGGATGAATTTGGTGAGTTTATAGAGGATAAAATAAAAGAGATGAAAGAGGCAGTATCTTGGCCGGCCCTTCCAAGTTCAACTTCTGTTTGTTCATTTTGTGTTGCAAATCCTGTTTGTGCAAAAGGTGAGGTGAGATAATGGCCATTCAACTAAATGCTGAACAAGAAAAAGCAGTTAAACATAGTGGTGGAGTTCTACTTAATGCCGGAGCAGGCTCTGGAAAGACTCGTGTTATCATCGAACACCTTGCATATTTAATTGAAGAAAAATATGAATCACTAGCTCATCTAAGTCACTTAGAAATCTCACTGGCCCTTAAAGCTTATCTTTCTAAAATCGTGGTGATGACATTTACGAAGGAAGCAGCTGGAGAGTTACAGGCCAGAATGTATGATCGATTTAGTAAAGAAGAAGATTTACAAAAGAAGAAGGTCATTGATGAAGCATTGGAGTCTTTAGGGATTTCTACAATTCATAGTTTCTGTCTTAAGCTTATTAAACGTGGTTATATTTTTGGTGCACCTGCAAATCTCGATATTGTTGATCGTTTTAAAATTAATGTGAAAATCGAGGAGTTAACGAAGCAGTGGTTTAATCGTAATATAAATAATCCACGTATCGAAATCTTTCTTAAAAATATTGATGCTCTTATCTCATCAATGCAATATGTATTTGCCAGCCCCGAATTACGTTACGAGTGGCTTGAGATCGATGTTGAAAATCTCGAGTTTAATGAATTAAGTTATTTTGAAAATGTTCTAAGTCTTTTAGGTGTAAAAGATGTTTTTGATAATCATTATTCAAGTGACACATATTCTGATGAGCATGCAAAGAAGGCCTGGTGGAAGAAACTGGCTGCTTCTGAGAATTACTTTAGTTCAAGAAATTATTCTTGGGATAATATTAAGAATTTTGCAATTACTTATAAGGCAAGTAAACCAACACGTTCAAAAGGTATTCCTGTCGAAGTTGGGGACTTAATATTAAGTTGCAATGAACTGTTGAAGTTTGTTGATAAGAATATGGAAAATTATGATCAATTCTTCGCTTCAACTGATGTCTACAAAGAGTGGCTGGTACTTTATAAAGAGTTATTTAACTATATTGAAGAGCATTATTATAATTATCCAGGAATAGATTTTTCAGATATCGAGTACCTTACTCTTAAATCACTTGAACATTCAGAGGAATCAAGAAGACTCGCTCAAGAAAACTTTGATTATATAATTGTCGATGAATACCAAGATACTTCTCCTGGGCAATATCAAATTATTAAGCATGTGATAGGAGCTGATTTTAATCGCCTGATGTGTGTAGGAGATAGAAAACAGGCCATTTATGGCTTTAGAGGTGGTGAGATTGCTGTTTTTAATCAGACAGAAAAAGTCATACCTCAAAGTCTCCAAATGTCTAACAATTACAGATCTGAAGAAGTTGTTGTCAATTTTAATAATCACTTCTTTGATGCGATCTTCGCTCTTGGTGAAAGCTATACAGGAAGAGACCAATTTAGTGTGAAAGTTGATTACCAGAAGTTTCCATCAGATGTAAAAACACAAGGACTTGGTAAGGTAACCTCTCACAAGATTGATTTAGAACTAGAGTCATCAACACGATCATCAACTGTTTATGACAATATTGAAGCAGAGGCCATTAATCAATTAATTCAAAAGAAATTGGCCAATGATCCAAATAGTGAGATCTGTATTCTCTATCGTACACTTGCTCCATCGAAACAATTAATTTCGAACTTAATGAGAGATGGAATTCCATTTGTTGCACAAGTTAAAATTCCATACGGTGAAGATCCTCTGATTATTATTTTTAAGGCCTATATAAATTTCTTAATTGAATCAGTTAAAGAAGGCGCCGATAGTAAAAGACTTGAAGCGATTACACGCTATTATAATTTCATCATTGAAGGTGTTTGTAGCCACTTCTATAAAAGTATTGCGAAAGCTGAAACTGCTGATTTAATCATTGCTCGTAACACTTATGAAAATAGTAATGTCGAATATTCCTTTTGGTCTTATATTTTTAAATTAGGCTTATCAAGCTCTGCCTATAAGAATAACTCTGAAAAAATTAATGGAATCATTGGCGGGGCCAAGGGTGATATTAATCAAATTTATAAGATTTTAAAAACTCTAGAGTCTGACTCATATAGTGCAAGTTTCTCATATCTTTCAAAACCAAAAGTGAGAATTATGACAACTCACGCTTCAAAAGGTCTTGAGTTTGAGCATATTATTCTTGGTGGAATTCATTCAAATGGTCGTTCTGTTCCTGATACTGGCAAATTTGGAACTCTTCCTGGAGCTCTGTCGTGGAGTTCTGATATAAACACAAAGAAGCTTTATAATTCACCAAATCTTATTCTCGAACGACTAATTAAAAAGCAAAAAGAATTTTCTGAATCTAAGAGACTTTTCTATGTTGCCTGTACCCGTTCGGTAGAAAATATTGATTACTTTGATATAAGTTTAAATGGAAAAGAGTGTAAGTTCTCAGATAATAGCTGGATCGTTCCTTTAAGGAATTGTCGTACAAGTGAAGTCGAAGCAGAAGTATTTGATTTAGACTATACTGTACAAGAAAGTGTTCGCCCGCCGATTTATTTCTTAGATGCACTTGGAGTTAAAAATACACAAGAAAGTATTCAGCTGGGATTAATTTCTGAATTATCTGTAACGAAACTTTCAGAACTATCTCTTTGTTCGAGAAAATTCTATTTAAACCAAGTCTTAAAATTAGAAGAAGATTTTAAGCAATTCACACAAGATAATAAAATAGAAACTCCAACGGCATATGGTATCTCTGATGCAGACCGAGGAAATCGTCTGCACTATCTTATTGAAGGCCTAATCAAAGGCCATGATCTTAAATTTAATAAACCAGATGAGATTGAGATTATTAACTGGGTAAGTAAGTGCATCTCTGAGGCAAATGCGGACGAAGTAGTCAGTGAGCATCAAATAAAATTCTCTTTTTTCGGGCAAATGATCACAGGAATTATTGATGCCTTAGTTTACCGTGATGGTCAGGTATGTGAAATCTGGGATTTTAAGTCAGGTTTAATTGATGAGGATAAATTAAGGTCTTATCTATTCCAGGTAAAGACCTACGCTTTTGGTCTGAAAAACCTTGGGGTAAAGATGCCTGAAATTATTGAACTTAAGATTCTCGCACTTGATCGACAAGAGATTATTTCGAAATCAATTAGCCTTGAAGAAGTGGAAAGTGACCTTTTTCATGTCTGGCAAACATTAAGTGATTTAGTCGGGAAAAAGATCAAACATTGTTCATCTTGCTTGTATGGAAATTTATGCCACCAATAAGCGACTTAATTAGTAGTTAGCATCTTATGTTAAAATAATTACTGTAAATCCAACTATTTGAAAGGCAGGACGCTAAAATGATTAGGATGATCTTAGTATTATTTTTAAGTTTTATAACACTCAAAACTTTCGCAGCTGAAAGTGATCTCTACAATTTTTCATGGCTTGATAAAGACAAAGAAATCTATGTTTTACAAAACCGTAAATTTAAAAAAGTTAACCGTTTATACGTTAGTGGTGGATTTGGAAAAACTTTAACAGGTGCCTTTGTTGATTCAACATCAATTCAACTTCGTGCAGGATACTTCTTTTCAGAAGAATGGGGTGCTGAATTTGTATATGCTAGTAATTCCGGTGAAGAGAATGAAACGGCCGCTTCTGTTAGAAGTAATGGTGTAAGTGGAGGTTCAATTCCATTTAGAAGAATTACCAATGACTATATTGGCGCGATGGCCCTATGGTCTCCATTCTATTCAAAAATTAATACCTTCAATTCAATCCTCTATGTTGATTGGATTCTTGGACTTGGTTTTGCAAAATTAAATGAAACGAATAATCGTGATGCGGTTATACAATCAAATAATTCATTCGCTGAAGTGAGTGAGAGTCATACTGGACTAATGTGGAACCTGACAACTAAGTTCTATGTTAGTACTTCATGGAGTGTAAGAGCTGATATTAATGGAGTTATTTATAGTGCAGAACCAATCAATACTGCCGACTCTGGAGATCAATACTATTCAAATATTGATCTAACTTTTGCTGTTCAGTTTGATATTTAAGGGATGTAAACGTGTTTAAGAAAGCAGTAATTACATTTTTACTAGTAAGTCAGGCTTTTGCATTAGAGTCAATTTGGACTGACCTTACTAAGTCAAGAAATAGGATTGATCGCTATCCTAATATTATTCAACAATTAATCAATAAGCAGATGTATCATACTGCAGTACCTTATGTTAAAGAATACTTGGTAACATATAAAGGTCGTACTAATAAAAACTTTGAAAGGCTTTTTGAAGAAGTTGTCTCTAAAGTAGGGGACCGTCAATTTATTCTCTTACCTGAGAGTTATCTAAGTAAAATAGATTCACCAACTCTAAAGTATCTTCTGGCGAAAAAACTTCTTAAGAAAGGTAAGTATGAAGAGTCATTAAAAACATTAAATGGAACAATTCCAGCTAAACACCCAGTAAAACCTTTTGCTCTACATCTTGAAGGTGTTGCTTTTACGATGTTAAGAGGTTTTAAAGGGGCAATAGGTGCATTTGAGAATTGTCTTGATGAATCAATAAGTAGTGATGATGAAGTTAGAGCTAGACAGCTACAAATCAATCACGACTACTGTCAAGCAGGAATAGCTCGTATCCAATACGAACAGAGAAAGCTGGAAGACTCGGAATTGTCTTTTATTGATATCGATAAGAGATCTTATATTTGGCCTGAGCTTTTAGCGGAAGAAGCATGGAATAGTTTTTATAAAGGTGATTATAACCGAACTCTTGGAAAGCTTGTTACTTATAAGGCTCCAGTTTTAAATTATATTGTTAATCCTGAAATTAATGTTCTTAAAGCTTTAAGTTATTTCAAGCTATGTTTATATGATGACATGTCAAATGTCGTTGAAGAACATTTCAAAACATACGATAAGTCAAAACAAGTGATCGATAAAATGATTGCTAAGAAGTACTCACTTGATTGGTATTTCAAATTTATGAATAGCTATGTTGATGGAAAGAAATACTTTGATCCATTAACAAATCAAATCCTTGCGAATGTTGAAAAGGATCCAGCTTTCATTCAATTATTTAAAAGTTATAAAGATGGCCTTAGAGAAATTAAATCAATTAAAGGTGTTAGGAATCGTAGACTTCGTAAGATTTTAGCAATCAACTTAAAAGACTCTCTAACTCTTCAGCAAAGACTAATTGGTTCATATGTAAAACGAATCTTTAAACTTACATCTGCACAACTTGAAAAGTCATTCATTGGACTAAGTTATTTAAGACTAGAAGCTTTAAATGCAAGAAAGGCAAGACTATATAGTGGTATCACTGATACTGGACAGAGAGGTGATATTAAATACCTTAAAAGAAACTCTAAACAGTACTTTTGGTCATTTAATGGCGAATTCTGGGCCGATGAATTAGGGGATTACGTCTTTGCTCTTCGTTCGGAGTGTGAAAAATGATTAGATCGTTAATATTACTTTCTCTCATAAGTTTTAGTGCATTTGCACTTCAACTAAATCCTAAAAGAGACAAGATTGTTTCTGTTATTGATTTAGAGCTTAAAGAATTAGCTCGTATGAAGAAATACTCAAAAAATGATGCAACTCTTGATTTGCGCATGGCCGAGTTAAATCTTGAGAAAGGTCGTATATTACGTGAACAAGAAAATGAGAATTTCTTTGCACTAAAACCAGAAGATAAGAAGAGAGTTAATCGTAGAAAATTCTTTTCGACTTCAGAGACGTATTACAAGCGAGCGCAAAGTATTGGACTATCAATTTTAAAGAGAAATCCTGGAGCTCGTGCCAGATCTCATATCTATTATATCTTAGCTTATAATGAGCTTGAAAACGTAAATATGGGTAAAGCGAAATCACTCTTTGTTCGCTCTGTTAAATCATCGCCAAAAGGTGATCTCATTGAAGTCAAATCGAGACTTGCTCTTGGAGATATTTACTACCGAGAAGGGGACTTTAAAAAGTCTCGTCAATATTACAATACTGTCATCCATCGCATTAAAGATGATAAATGGTATACAAAGTATTTATACAATCTTTCTTGGTCAAATTATCGTGTCGGTAAAAAAAGTACGGCAATCAAGCAAATGAAGGAAGTTTACGCTCTTTCTAAAAGTCCAAAGTATGTTGATAAGAAGGATATGGCCAGTCGTGATGTTGGTTACTTTTATGCAGAGAGTGGTAATACAAAGCAAGCTCTCAAATTTTATGGCCAAGAAAAAGGTAATGCACAAAAGAACTTCTTTGATATGGGGATGATTCTTCTAGGAAAACAGAAGTACTCTCAAGCAGCGGGAATGTTTCGTTCTGCTTATAATGGTCAAGATGAGGATATTAAGGCTAAGGCCCTCGTCCAACTGCTACAAATTTACGACAAGTATAATAACAACAGTAACTTTATTCGCTATGCACGAGTTATTACAAAAACAAATCTAAACCCTGAACAAAAGAAAGAAGCACTATTCTATGTTACAAAGAGAGCAGCTCATTTACAAAAAGAGCTTGGCCAATCACATAATAAGAAAAGACCAAAAGTTATGCGTTTTAAAGGACGTATAGCGGCTGAACTTTACTTTATTTCACAACAAGTTGACCCAAGCCTTGGCGAAAGGGCATTATTCTTTGCTGGTGAATCTTATTATGCTGCCAGCGAGTATTCTCAGGCGCTCTATATGTACGAAAAAGTTATTTCTCAAAATAAAGCAGAAAGTGTTTATTTTAAGAGATCACTTGCAGGTATGATAATCGTACTTAATGATAAAAAGACTTCAAGAAAAGTACGTGATCAATATTTCGAGAAAGTATTCTCAACATATATTGCACATGAAGAATCAAAGGATAAAAAGAATAAGGCCGTCGAAAAGCTATTCTCTTTTTATATGAATGAGAAAAAAGACGTGAAGAAGTCTGAGGATCTCTTCTTTGTTTATGCGAAGGAAAACCCTCGAAACATTTCAAAGAATGAAGCCATGATTGGTCGAATTGTTGATCTTCATAAGTCACAAAAGAATAAGTCTGGTCTAATGTCATTTGTCCAACGTCTAAAAGGTGAGGGCATCCCTCTACGTCGAGGTTTCGTCACCCATTTAAATAAAATCATTCTTGTTGCGCAATTCTCTGATATTCAAAAGGCAAACCAATCGGGTGATAAGGTTACTGCTCTGAAAGGATATTTAATGATCTATAAAGATTCAGAGAGTACGGCCGATGCAAAGAGGAATGCAGCTTACAATATTGCAGTTCTCTTTTATGAGTCTGGAAATATTAACCTTATGACTAAATGGCTAGATCGTGCCATTGATGAAATGACAATTTCTGAACTTGCAAAGTTCTATGAATCTTTTAATAGTATTATTAGCGAACTATTCTTAAGACAAAGAGTTGACGATGGGATGGCCTTGACAGAGAGACTACTTGGTAAAACTTGTCAGATTTCAAATACAAATAAGGAAGGCCTTTTAAAAAATTACATTGTCATGGGGCTTGCGACTCAAAAAGATAATAAAGCAGTGTCCTTTGTCGATGCTCAATCAAAGTGTCGATTTAAGAAAGCTACATTACTTTCATCATATGAACAAATCTTTGATTACTATATTGACTATAATCAATTGGCAAAAGCAGATGAAATTTATCGTAAACGTTTAGATGCATATACTAAAAACCTATATAGAAAATCTGAATATGTCGGTAAGTTAGCTCAATTATCGAGAAAGCAAGGTAATACAAGTCGATACGCAAATGAAGTGAGTTATATTTATCGTCGTGTTAAAAAGAAGAAAGACCTAGCAATTGAAACAATTGATGAAGTTGCTCTATCGGAAGTCTCAAAACTTGAATCAGATGTAAATTATCTCGATTCAATCGAACTTAAATTTCCTGAAAATACATTTAATAATTTAATGAAAGCAAAGTTTAATCGTCTTGATCGTATCCAGAATCATGTTGCTAAGATTGTTTCGATGGGATCAGGAGAAGCAATGGTAAAGAGTTACTCTCTTCTTATCAAGTCTTATGATAAATTTGCTCAAGATGTTGCAGGGTTCTCACCTGAAGGTAAGTCACCTGAATACATTAATTCATTTAAAGGAAGTATGAAGAATGTTTCGACAAATTTATTTGCCAAGTCAAGGCAACTAAAAAAAGAGCTAGATTCTTTAATTCAAAAGAATGACGTACTGACGAAAAACTTTGGTCAGTTATCTCGTAATGGACTTAATCTTCCAAATATTACTAAGCCTGTTCTAATGGATAGAAGGGGGAATCGCTAATGAAGTATTTAATTCATCTAAGCCTACTGGGGATTCTTTTCTCTTGTGCTTCATCTAAAAAAGAAAAGGTCGTTGAAATTGAAGATGCAAGTACTGTTGAGAGCTTATCTAATAGTGACTTTAAACCTAAGAGCCAAGTTAGATATAATGCACAAGCTGATTATCACTTAATAAATGATCTCGTTGATGATGTTTTAGAAGATGAATCACTTGATAAGGTTGATCTAAACAAACTTGAAGATATCGATACAAAAGAGACTGGACTAGTTGGCCTTTGTTACCTTGGTAATACTAAAGAAGGTTTAGCACAGCTTGATGCAATGTTTGAAAAGAATAAGAAAAACCCTTCATATTGGAATCAGCAAGGTATTTGTTCTTACAAGTCTGGAAATAAGAGGCTTGCAAAGGTTTACTTTAATAAAGCTGTTGCATTGGACTCTAAGTATATACCGGCCATCAATAATATTGGTGTAATATCAATTGATGAAGGTAAGGATGCAAAGGCAGTTGCTGCATTTAAACAGGTTCTACTTGTTAAGCGCAATAATAAAACGGCGATGTTTAACCTTTCAAATATTTACTTAAAGTATGGACTTTATACAAAGTCAACGGCTCTTCTAAGACGTCTTTATAATGTTAATAAGAAAGATCGTGACGTGATTAATTCACTTGTCTATTCGTACCTGTTTGATGCGAAACCAAAGTACGCCTATACAATTCTTAAGGAAATGGAACCAGGGTATATTGATATTCATAGCTTGAAAATCGCTCTTTATTATTCACTTAAGCAATTAAAGAGCGATCATGCAAAAACGATTGAATCAGACCTTGATAGTGAAGACTTAAGTGCTGTTGATAAAGCATTTTATGAGCAAGTAAAGGGAATAGCTATATGAGAAAAATATTTTACGCATTAGTCGTATTAACTCTTTCAACATCGGCTTTTTCTCAAAAGTCAGTTAAAGAAAAAGTTGTCTATAAGTATAAGAAGTTTGAGAAATTCAACCTTGAAGAAATTAGTGTCGATGGTGAGCTTGGAGCTCCCGGCGAAATTACTGTTTCAAGTCGATATCTCAGACAATTTAAAAATAAACTACCTTCAAAGCCTAATTTTCATCTCGAAATGATGAAAGGCCTGGATCGAATTCGATAGGGAGATATTGTGGATCAAGGAAGATCATTTTATTTAAAAGGTAAAAAAGATATTCGATTACCGCAAAAGAATCGCATCATTCTTGGAGCGAGTGATTCATGTGATGTGAGAATGCGTGGCGCTGGTATTGATGATATCCACTGCTTAATTGAATTCTCTGATAAAACGATAATCTATAGTATGTCGACAAAAAGTCCGGTTGCAGTAAATGGTGAAGGGATTGTTACTTGTGAATTGAAAGGGGGCGAATCAATCTCAATTGGAAATTACACGTTTACATTTGAAATGAGTAATTCTCTACCACCTCAACAATTAATTCACCCTCAAACAGTAACTAAGAATCTACCAAAGCAGCCAAAATTTAATGATGAGAGAATTCATAAGGATCCTGATTACTCAGTAAACTATCCTCTTGGTATTGATGATAATGTTAAATTCTCGGAATATATATTTGAAGAACCAGATGAAATTTATCCAATCTTTAAATATAGTATCGATAAGGAAGCAGCTGAAGTTATAATTCTCTTTAATGGGAAGATTGTAGGTCTCGATTATATCCCACACAAGGATGGAAAGTATTATCTTGTTGGGCAAAACCCTAAGGGGAACGATATTGAATTTCCGTACCTAGGTAAGAAAGATAAAGTCGAGCTTCTTGATATTAGAAAGAATGATGTTGCCGTTGGACGTATACCAGGATTTGAGCATCGTACATTCCTAAATAATAAGAATGCTAAAAATTCACTTCGTCGTGATGATATTCATCTATTTGAAAAAGATAATTTAAAAGTTTTTGTTAGGGGAACGGAAGCTCCGCCTATTGTTAAGTCCGCTCCAATCTTTAGACGTGATAAAGAGCTTAGAAAGTATTTAATCTTTTGCTTTATTTTATTCTTTGTCTTCGCTGCTGGAATGCTTAACTTCAAAGTAGATAAAGAAATTGAAAAGGAAAAAGTACCAGAAAGAATTGCAAAAATTCTCTATCGTCCAAAAGAGCTTCGAGTAACTAAGAAAAAGAATGTTGTAAAGAACGAAGTAAAGAAGAAAGAAGTTAAAAAGGCACCAATTAAGCAAGAGGTGTCTAACGTTGAAAAACCTCAAAAAGTACAAAAGAGCAAGGGTGATAGTCAGGCTAAATCAAATTCAACACCTAAGAAAGGTGTTGCAAGACAAGGCAAGCCAAATGATATTAAAGTTGTTCGTGACAAGAAGAAAGCTTCAAAGCCTGCTCGTACAACACAGAAGAAGTCGCAAGTGAAGAAGCTAGCCAATAATAGAAAGAGTCGTGGTAAGGTCGATGTTTATAAGTCGACTTCATTTACTTCTTCGATGAATTCACTAATGGCCAAAGGTGGTTCATTAAGTTCATTCAAAGCAAGTAATGGAGCAAGTGAAAGTTTTGCTGACGATAGTGCATCTCTTTCAACTGGTGAATCAGCACAAATCCAAAAGGCCGATGTAAAAGCAGAAGTTGGATCACTAAGTAGTAAGACAAGCGGAAAGCTATCATCTTCATTCGGAACTGACGGACTTGTTCATAAGAAGAAAGTCTATATTGCAGGTGTTCCTTATCGTGAAGTCATTCTTGGTTCAATGGACCGAAATGATATTATGAGAATTCTAATGGAGAATGTTCCTCAATTTAGATACTGCTATCAAAAAGAGCTTGATGTTCAACAAAAGGGAATTTCAGGTGTTCTTGGAATGGATTTCGTTATCGGTGCTTCAGGTAACGTGACACGTGCTAAAGTTTCAAAGGCCGATGCAGGTGTTCCAACAAGCGTTAAGAATTGTGTGGCCAATCACCTAAAGACAATTCAATTTCCACGTCCAAAAGGTGGGGGAGAAGTTGCTGTTTATATGCCGCTTAATCTCAACTCAAACGCATATTAAATTTACTAAATATAACGCCCCTTGTAGATCTACAAGGGGTATAATTTCAACCACTTAGATAAATACTTTGTCATTATCAATACAAAATGTTCAATCATTGTATTGTCGATGATACACTCATTTGCGTAAAACTAATGCAAATAGGCCAGCCTCCTTTGAGGCCATGCGAGGTAGATATGAAATTTTTTAAATTACTATTAATTCTAGTATCGATTAGTGCTCTAGCAAATCCGAAAGGTTTAGAGATTGCTCAGAAGATGGATAAGGCCAACTCTGGTTTTGTTGGTGATACGTCAACGATGGAGCTTATTTTAGTCGACTCAAGTGGTGTTGAAATTGTAAGAGAGATGATTGGTATCTCTGGTGAGTTTGAAGGTGTCGATAAGAGCTTGATGGAATTTAAAAAGCCTTTAGACGTTAAGGGAACTAAACTTCTAACATGGACTTGGAAAAATAGTGAGCAAGATGATGACCAATGGCTTTATCTTCCGTCCTTAAAGAGAGTTAAGAAAATCAACTCACGCTCTAAGGGAAGCTCTTTCATGGGATCTGAATTCTCATTTGAGGATATTGGTGGTCAGACAATTGAAAAGTATAATTATGAATACTTAAAAGATTCAAAAGTCGGTAAAGATAATGTTTGGGTTGTTGAACGAAAGTCAAAAGCTAAGAGCTCATATTCAAAAGTAATACTCTATGTTTCAAAAAAGTACCTTACACCAGTAAAGTCTGAGTATTTTAACAAAAGAAATGAACACATTAAAACTTCAACAATGGAAGGATTTAAATCTTACACAGTTGGGAAAAGAAAAATGTGGCGTGCCAATAAAATTGTTATGGTAAACCTTAACAATAAAAAGAAATCTATTTTTAATTGGAAAGATAGAGTTATTGGTAAGAAAGTTGAAGAAAACGATCTTACTAAGAGGAAGTTAAAGTAATTTGAAGAATTTATTTTTTGTATTAATTGCAGGGACTGTCTCACTACTTGGTCATAATACATTTGCCGATGGCCGAGGAGAGATTTCATTAAACTTTAGAGGCTATACAGAAAAATCTCAAACTCTAACAAATGAAGATCAGCCAAATGAACTAGCATTTATTAAAGCTTCAGTAGAGGAGCGCGGTGATTGGGATGGTTGGGAGTACAACCTTTCATTAATTGGTCGAGCAGATGAGAAGTACCAAGAAAATAGCTATGTTGACTTTAACGAATTGAATATTGGACGAAGCTTTGGGAACTGGCAGGTAAGTGCTGGTTACCATATGTTCATGTGGTCTCGTCTTGAAGCATACCATGTCGTTGATGTCATCAACTCTCGAATCAATGATGGAAATATTGAACGTTTCGAAAAACTCGGGGAAGCCTCTATTGTGGCAAGCCATTACACAAGTATCGGAACAATGAAGTTCATCTATATGCCATACTTCAAAGAAGGATTCTATCCAAATAAGAAAATGAGAATTTTTGATGGGCTAACTCCTGCAAGTCAGAATGTTGTTGTTGGAAATGAAATCAAAACAGTCGATGAAGAAGATCAGTACAACCAGTGGGCAATTTACTATGCCCATCAATTTGGTGACCTTGATTTAACTGTGTTTGCGATGGACCATATTGATCGTACTCGTCCAATAGTGGGCTTTCACAACTTATCGACAAGAGCTCTAAATGTTTACTATGCTGATGTTCTTGATTACGGAACGGCCGCGACGTATTTTTGGGGAGAACAGACATTCAAGTTTGAATACTTATACTCAGATTTTAATGTTGATAGTGACTTAGCAATCTATGACTACACACAAGTGACAACACCTGTTCCGACAGTTAAGAGACAAGCATTTGATTATCACCTAGCTTCAATCGGACATGAGTATACTTATAATTATGCTAATAATTGGAGTTCAGGATTTTTTACTGAATACCAAAGAGTATTAGGGGTTGATAAGTTACAAAGAAAACAGGCACAAATCTTTCAAAATGATCTCTTTGTAGGTCATCGCTTAGCGCTTAATGATGCTTACTCAAATGAATTCATGCTTGGTGTTTATTTTGACTTAGAAAGGGAAGGGGAGACTCTTTACTACCTAAGTTATGAGCGTCGCCTAAATAATGCCTGGAAAGGAAAGATTAGCTTTCGAGGGGTAACAATTGGAGAGGATGCCAAAGCCGATAAGAGTGGCCTTTATGTCCTCGATGGGGATGATGAGTTATCAATTACTCTTTCTAGATTCTTCTAGCTTAAATAAAAAAGGCTCCGAAGGGAGCCTTAATATCATTCTTGTCCGAGAACAACGAATTTATACTTTTGAAAGCCAGCCTCTGCAGCAGTGTGCATAAGCTTCTTTACGTAATTATATTTAAGTGATTTATCAACAACAAGGTTGACGATACCTGAGAATTTTTTAGCGTTGGGAGTTGATTTCGCAACGTTTTCAATCTCTGTTCTCTTTGCAACAAGTTCGTTATAAAGAGGAAGAATTAGGCGTCCTCCTTGCGAGTAGAGGCGTCCTTTATAAGTTTCCGTATTGTGTACTTCTTTATCATCAACCCAGATAATCTTAGGAGAGACTTGCACAACAACACCTTGCTCATTTATTGATTTAGAAACAGAGTGTGGAATCGTAATATCTTTTGGAATATTTAAGATTACACCTGTTGTATCATAACTTCTGATTAGAAAGACTAGAAGGATAACGAGAATATCGAGAAGGGAAGTGATATCAATATCAAATGGTTCCTTCTTTCTTCTTATACCTCTGTCCCTAATGGAGCGTTTTCTCATAATTAACCTATATGTTTCTACGACTGTGTGTCGCCAAAAATAATATTGTTAAACAGCTCAGTGATTTTCTTATCTTGACCATTTTCTTTAGTCCAAATTTCTGGATCTGTTTTCTTTAGGTCACGAACTGAGTCCATAATCTTAATTAGTTCTTCATAAGTAATATTTGCATTAGGAATGAAGATTACTTCTTTTTCATCTACATATCTCTTCTTCAGGTCGATAAGCTTCTCGCGAAGTTTAAATAGGTCGTATTCACCTTCAGAGTTCTTCCCGACACTAAAAATACGATTTTCATTTGGCCCCGAGTGTAGGGTAATTGAAGATTGATTTATTTTTAGAGTTAGGTCTAATCTCTTCTTCTGTTCTTTAGGTGGTTGAGAGTTAGAGATAATTGGTACATCTGAGCCAATTTCATAGATTCTGACAAAATTAGCTGACATTAATAGAAAGAAAATAAAGATAAAGACCGAATCTAAAATTGGAATTAGATTCAGCCTTTCAACTTTCTTATTCTTATATTTTCGACTCGGTTTTCTATACATAATTACTACTTACTTTCTTCAGTGCTTAAAATGTCCATTAACTTAACTGAGTATTCATCAATTTCGTTAATGATTTTCTCTGATTTAGAGCTTAGGAATGCGTGAATAACCATAATTGTGATGGCCACTAGTAGTCCTAAGAAAGTTGTGTTCATCGCTTGTGAAATCCCTTTGGCAAGAAGCTCAGCTTTTTGTGTTGGATCTGCTGCTGCAACAGCTGCGAATGAAGCGATTAGACCTTGGATTGTTCCAAGAAGTCCAAATAGAGTAGCGATATTAGCAATTAGTTGAAGATAGTTAAGTCTTAACTCAACTTTTGGAATAACTTCAAGTGCTGTTGCATCGATTGCATTTTGAATTTGCTCTGGTCTTGCTGACGCTCTTTCAAGTCCACTTCTTAGAACTTTTGGTAGAGCAGCGTTTGATCCCGAACATACACGAGATGCACCTTCAACATCGTTGGCCATAATATAGCGACGAAGTTCATTCATAAATGAAGCTCCATCAACATCAAATTTAAAACTTAACTTAAAGAATCTCTCTAAACCAATGGCAATACCTACTGCCCAGATGAAGAGGATGATCCACATGAAAATCCCACCATTTTGAAAAAATGCAGCGATCGTGTTTACCGATGATACAGCTGTGCCTTCCATTTATAGCTCCTTAAAATTATGTACTATCTTAAGAATATTTTAACGCATAAATGCGTCAAGCACTTGATTTTAAAGAGTTGGAAGTTTGTGCCGGTTTTATCTAGTAGTTATCTGGATAGACTTGGCGCTCGATCCCTTCTATGAACGTATGAATGATTTTAATATGCATTTCTTGAATACGATCAGAAAGTTCGGCTTCAATGACAATTGGGAAGTCCACAAGGTCCTTCATTTTTCCGCCACCTTTTCCAAGGAGTCCTACGACTTTCATTCCTTGGGCGTGAGCAGACTTTACGGCCTCGAGACAATTTGGTGAATTACCTGAAGTTGAGATTGCAAGAAGGACGTCGCCTTTTTGGCCATGGGCCTCAACATACTTTGAGAAGATATACTCGAATCCGTAGTCATTTGCCACACAAGTGATATGTGATGGGTCGGCAACTGCTACAGCTGGCATTGCTGGGCGGTCTTTGCGAAAGCGTCCTGTTAACTCTTCTGCAAAGTGCATAGCATCGCACATTGATCCACCATTTCCGCAGCTAATTACTCGGCCATTACCTTTAATTGCTTGAACCATTTCATTAATGGCCTTCTCCATAATTGAGAAGTTTTCTTCGTTAGCAATAAATTTATTTAAAGTTTCTTGGGCGTGATTAAAAGCGTGAGAAATGAAATTTTCCATATATCCTTCAAAAAGAAAAAAGCCTCTTTTAAAAAGAGGCTTCTATTACATAAGTTCTTCTAATGATTTTTTAATTTCGTCTTTAGTTTGAACACCAACAAGAGTCTTAGCTGCTTGTCCGTCCTTAAAGAAGATCATTGTTGGAATACCACGGATTCCATATTGTTGAGCTAGTTCACCGTTGTCATCAACGTTTACTTTAAGAATGCTCGCACCTTCACCAATTTCTGATGCAACTTCATCAAGAACTGGGCCTAAAGTTTTACAAGGTCCACACCATTCTGCCCAGAAATCAACTAGAACTGGCTTTGAGTTTTTTAATACATCAGTTTCAAAATTTGTTACGTCAGTTTTACCAACAGTACTCATATAATTATCCTCCAGAGCAAATGGTGCTCTTTTTATTCTCAGTCTAAAGTTATATCGTAAAAAATTATTCTTGGCTATTAATCAAAGACTATTGAGTGATAGATAAGTTAAAGATTTCTTCAGTTAATACTCCTTGTTTGGACGTAGTGCAAAAAATGCCTTGTTTTCTAATAAAATTAATAGGATAAGATAAATATATGGATAGAAAGTATCTTCTAAAGTCGGCCATCAAGGTCGCAAGATATTCACGTATATTGGCCAAGGCAATTGACCTCTTCATTGTCATTGTTCTTTCACTATTTCTCTATCCAATTGGAATTCTCTTTTCCATTGTTTATCTAAGCTTTGCTGACTCAATTCAAAATGGGCAGTCGGTAGGGAAGAAGTTCATTGGCTTTCGCGTGATCTCACTTATTGATGGAACACCTTGTTCACTTAAGCAGAGTTTTATTAGAAATCTACCATTTATCATTCCGTTGGCCTTTGCCATTATTCCTGTTGCAGGTTGGTTTATGGCCGTAATTATTGGAGTGCCAATTGTAGGGATTGAGCTCTATCTTCTTTACAAGTTAGATTCTGGTCACAGATTAGGTGACGTCATGGCCGACACAACTGTCATGGCAAATGATGATACGATGCTTGCTATTAAGAAGCGAAAGACTAATTGGTTTGAAGACCAAGGAACTCAGGCTTAAGCAAAAACTTTTTCAATTATTTCTTCTAAATTATTTTTATCAACTTCATTGAAGCTTGCCAGTGAGTCACTGTCGACATCAAGAACTGCAATAAGCTTTTCGTTTTCAAATACAGGTACGACAATTTCTGACTGACTCTTTGGGTCACAAGTTATGTGATTAGCGATAGAGTGAACATCTTCAACGATTTGAGTTTCAAGAGTTTGAGCGGCCGTCCCGCAAACCCCTTTACCAAAGGGTATGCGAAGGCATCCCAGGGTACCTTGGTAAGGCCCAACAACTAGTTCATTCTCTTTATTTGGGTCAACTATATAGAATCCACACCAATAGTAGTGAGAGAAAGCTTGCTTTAGAACACAAGAAATTGTGGCCATCTTAGCGATAGTACTTGTTTCACCCTCGCAAATTGCAAAGATATCACGTTTAACACCGTTATATTTTTCGATCTTTTGCGCATTGTCCATGACTGATTCTCCACATTAACCATTAACAGATTCAACTTAATTGGCTAGATTTATAGCATAAATTGGAGATTATATGTCAAAGAAAAGATTAATCGTCGTCGACGTCAGTAACTTTATATTTCGCGCATTCTTTGCAATTCGCTCAATGAATGCTCCGGATGGAACACCGGTGAATGCAACCTATGGTGTTCTTTCAATGCTTCTTAAAATTATGGCCAATTATAGGCCAACACATATGCTTCTTGCTCGCGATACTTCGGGAGGATCATTTCGTAATGAAATGTACGAAGAATACAAGGCCAATCGTTCTGAACCGCCGGAAGATCTTGTTCCCCAATTTGCACTTATTAAAGAGCTTATCGATAAGATGGGATTATTAAATGTAGCAAATGATAAGTACGAAGCAGATGATATTATCGGCTCTTCTGTAACTCAGTGGAAGAATGACTTTGATGAAATTCTTATCGCTTCAGGTGATAAGGATCTTATGCAATTTGTTGGTGACAATATCAAGATGCTCGATACGATGAAAGATGTCACTTATGATGAGAAAGGTGTATTTGAAAAGATGGGTGTAAGGCCTGATCAAATTGTTGATTACCTCTCAATGGTAGGGGATACATCGGATAATATTCCGGGGATGCGTGGGATTGGCGCAAAGGGAGCTGCAAAACTTCTTGCTGAACACGATACTCTTGATAAGTGTTTTGAGGTATCAGATACGTTTAAAGGAAAGAAGCTGCAAACTGCTTTCACAGAACACGTTGAAGATGCCAAGTTATCACGAGAACTCATTAAAATCGTAACAGATATTAATCTTGAGTGTAAGTCAGAAGATTCTGAACTTAAGTTTTATCCATCGGATGAATTACTTGGATTCCTAAAGGAATTAGGTATGAATTCGATGATTAAGAGAATGGAAGATCTTAAGTATCAGCTTTCTGTTGCTGAAGGTGACGAAGAAGAGGGAGTTGTTGCTTCTCCATTTGAACACTTCGTTGTTGGAAAGGATATTGAAGAAAAAGAATTCAAAGATCTTCTAAAAAAATCACCATCAGTTGCTATTCAATCAGAGTTTGATAGTGAAGATATCCATGCACGCAACTTAATCGCCATTGCTTTTTCATTTGATGATAACAAGTCTTACTTTTTAGAAATCAATGAAAAGAATGAAAAAGAGTATATCGACCTCGTATGGGGAGATGAAAAGAAAGAAGTACTCAGTGAGCACTCTAAGCGAGAGTATTCTCATCTCTTCCGTCATGGGATAGATTTTAATGCAAAGAACTTTGATATTACTCAGGCCCATTATAATGTAAGCCCTAGTATGAGACATAATATTGAGGCCATCTCATCTAACGTTAATGTTAATGTAACAACTTTAGATAAGAAGACGCCTTTCATCACATCACTTGAGACGGTCGAAGAAAAATCAATTTACTCTGGAATTCGTTCAATTGCAGTTTTTAGATTAGCTTCACTTTTAAAAGAAGAATTAAAAGAGAAAGAACTAGTGAGCGTTTATGAAGATATTGATAATAAACTAACTCCAATTCTTGCTCGAATGGAGTTTGAAGGGATTAGTCTTAATAAAGAATTTCTTTATGAAATGGAAAAGGATCTTCAGGAAACTCTTAATTCAATTCAAAAGAAAGTCGATTCATATTCAGTTAATGATACGATTAATTTAAACTCACCAAAACAGGTAGGGGAGTTCTTATTTACTGAACTATCTTTTCCTGTTGTGAAAAAAACGAAAACTGGTTTTTCTACTGACTCGTCAGTATTAGAAGAGCTTGCAGCAAAGAATATTAATGAAGTTCCAGACCTTATTTTACAGTACCGTGAACTTGGCAAAATCCTTTCTACTTACGTGAAGGCTCTTCCAGAGATCGTAAATCCGAAAACCGGAAAAGTTCACACAAGCTTCAATCAACATGTCGCTCAAACAGGGCGTCTTTCAAGTGTGAATCCAAACCTTCAAAATATTCCAATTCGTTCAGAGAAAGGAAGGCTTGTAAGAAAAGCATTTATTGCAACTCCTGGGAACCTTCTTCTTGCTGCCGATTACTCTCAAGTTGAACTTCGTATCCTTGCCCACTATAGTGGTGATGAAACAATGATTAAGGCCTTCAATGAAGATAAGGATATTCACGCTCAAACAGCTAGTGAGATTAATAGTATTAATCTTGAAGATGTCACAAGTGATGAAAGGTCAAAGGCCAAGGCCGTAAACTTTGGGCTTATGTATGGTCAGTCTTCTTTCGGACTTGCTTCGGCACTTAAAATTTCAAGAAAGGATGCCAAGGCATATATTGAAAAGTACTTTGAACGTTTCTCAAAGATAAAAGGTTTCTTAGATGGACTTAAAGAGGATGCTGAGAAAACAGGTTATTCTATAACAATGTATGGCCGTAAGCGTTTTTTACCGGATATCCATTCAAATAACCGTACAATCAAGGCAAATGCTGAACGTATGGCCATCAACTCGCCAATTCAAGGAACGGCCGCTGATATTATTAAATGTGCCATGATCAATATTGATGCTGAAATTAAGAAAAGAGGCTTAAAATCTAAGATGCTTCTTCAGGTACATGATGAGCTTATTTTTGATGTTCCTGAAAATGAATTAAATGAAATGAAAACTCTTGTAAAAGAGGGAATGGAAAATGTTGTAAAACTAAAAGTCCCTCTAAAAGTTGACCCGGCTTTTGGTGTAAACTGGTACGACTTAAAATAATACCGCTTCATAAACTTCTTCCCCGCAATAAATCACTTCGGGGAAGGAGTATATATCGTCATAACTTCTTCTAAAGAATATTATTGGATCATCATCATTTGGACATAGTTCTTTGTAGAGTATTCTCTTGATTGCCGTTGAACGGCTCGAGACGATATCGTAAGGTGTTTGATAATTGATCGAAATGTATTCACGTTGATAGAGGTAATTGAGAAATTCCTCTTCAGAGATTCTTTCTCCTACATGAAGATAAGTCGTAATGTACTTGAAAATAAAGGTGGCATTAATTGAGTCAGAAAAGCACTCGTCACATACTTCTTCTTCAATAATATCATTACTATAACCATCGAGACAGCCAATGAAACCACAGTTTAAATGAATCTCTTTTGTGAAGCTTTCTGTCCATTGAATATCTAGCTGGATGGCAAAGGAAGGTAGACAAAGTAGTAATGAAAATATTATTTTTCGCATTTTGATACAATCCTTGCATATTGTTCATCAATACTCACTCTTATTTCATTCTTACATTCAGCTACTTTAAACATATAGCCACTTACATATTTCTTAGAAGCGAGTATTGTTAAAGGATTCTTTTGAATTAACTCAACAGCTACTTTCTCTTGTGCATCTCTAAGACAATTTTCTCCTCGTAAGAGAGTTGAGCGGCACCTCTTTGGAATTTCACCAAAGCGGCGATATGTTGTTTTAAGCTTATTGAGATCCAGATCCCAGCGTCGTGGAATATTATCAAAATCAGTTAGTCCTTTATAAAGGCTATATAGAGTTCTTACGACATAGAATAAGGGCCCAAGCTTTGAATTGAAATAGGTGAGAGTATTTGAAACACCTTCAAAATTTATCCTACAGGCAGCACATGCAGCCGCTCCATCTGGCTCATTGGTTGAGACATCGGAGCCACTATTGGCAATAACATCTCCACCGGTTCGATCAACACAAGCTCCAACTGAGATACCCCTAAAATGATAAAGATTTGTAGGACTTCTATTACTACCTGTTATTGAAATAGCACATGGAATACCAATGAGAGGACCAAATTCTGTAATTAACTCCACATTAACTTTATTCTTTTCATACTTGGTATTGTATTGAATTTCTCCATTTTCAATCATCTTTTCAAATGAAGTAACATACCCAGGACTTAAACTAATTTTTGTGTAGACAATGCCGGGAGTAAAGAAGCTCATCATTGCTTGCCCAATATTAGATACAAACTGAGTCATGACGGCTTTTGTCTTATAATAAGGGTCATAGACCTTACAGGCCGTGCGGTCAGCGTATGGGTTAAATATATCGGCAGAGCCCTGAGAATATTTTGACTTCCAAAAGAGATCACCGTAATAAGTCACTCTTGCTGTTTCAATAATATTGAGAATACTCTTTCGAAGACAGTGGCTAATTGAACGACATATGACTTCATCACTACCATTAAAAGTGATAAAGTCTTGAGATAGAATTTCATTATCATAGTGTTTTTCAGGATCTGTTTCAAAGGTTTGATCACCACGTGTTTTGTCGATATACCACTGATGAAATCCCTTGGGCTCAAATTCGAATGTATCGTCAAAAATATCTTTTTGTTTAAGATCATTGCAATACTTTCGAGTTTCATTCATTAATCTAATATAATAATCAATTATTGAATCATAAGGCTTGTTTTGAAATATTAGGTCGAGGTTGTCGATGAATGTAGTACCTTTTAGCCCTTCAATATGCTTCTTTGTGAAGCTAAATACTTCATCAGAGATAACAGAAGCTTCTGCACATAAGTAATAGAGATCATTCTTAAAAACATCTTTTTCAAGGTTACGATAGTAGAAGTCTAGTTGATCTTTAATTTCTTCAGGCCTTAAACGATTCTCCAATAGACTATAGAAAGTAAGGGCATCGACAATTTTATTTTTAAGATAATTCTTTGTTCCAATTTGATTTTTAAAGATATGTTCAATCCACTCATCTGCATTATCGTGTGAAGAAATATCGAGAATATCTTTGTTAATTTCAGCAAATGGATTCTTCAGAATATCTTCTTGGGCCCCTTCTGAAATGGGGGATAGGATATCAAGATTTAGGCCATCTTTTTCAAAGTTTCTCTTAGAAAACTCCCTAAAAGAATTTTCTGCAAGTCTCTTATTATTACACTCTGGAATGATATCACTCTTACAGCCATTAGGGGCGAAGAGAATATAATCTTGTGTATTCGTATTCTTAATAATTTGTTCATACTTGCCACTCTCAACTGTTAAGTTTTTCATGGCCCATGCAAAGTAGATCTTCATCGAATTCCAATAATCGAAACCTACTTTCTTATCCCAATATCTTTCTTTGATTCCTTGAATATCGAATTGGTAACCTGATACTTGGAGGTTAGTGATATTATCAATATCATCAATACGACAATCTTCAATATTTTCTTCGATAGTCTCTAGGTCTTTGGCCATGCGGTTAAGGTCTTGAATACTTGGCTTTTGTCCAAAGAGATTGGCCTGAAGTGCACTAAATTTCTTAACTTTAACACATTCGAAGGTCTTATTATTAGTGAGATATTTTCGTTTAAAGTAATTATCATCTTCGAACGAGTCGTAGAGTCTGTTTCTTAACTTATGGTCACTATGCCACAAATCATCAAGGTATTTATCGAGTTTTGGGCAACTCATTTTACCATGACAATCTTTAATCATTTTACTGTACTTGGGTGGGATATTGGCCTTGCTATCAAGATAGGGAAGCAGGGGCAAGCTTCCAGTCAGTAGACGTTCATGTACCTCTTGTAAAACTCTTGTGGTTTTATTTCTAAAGTCGCGAATTAACTCTTTTGTTACAAGTGTCTTGTCTTGACCAGTCCTTAGCGCAAGTCTGTATGCTGCTTTTGCCGCGATTGTATTGTTTAAGAAAATAAACATTGATCGAGTTGGTTTTTTTGAGTCAATGGCACAGGCCGAGCGATTACTTAATTCGATCGTATTGAGTTTTACTTCGAGATTAGCAATTTCAGGATATTTCCACTCATGCCACTTTGTACCGGCAAAGCTAAGTGATTGTATTAGGATAAATAGGAAAAAAGAAAAACCTCTCATAGAGAGGTTTTATAATTTTGAATATTTCTTAACAATTAAAGAAAAGTTTAATTTTAGAGCTTACTTTCCACTATTTGCACAACTTCCTGATTTTCCGATGATTGTTGTATAAAAGAGAATCATCGCTTCATCTGCTGGAGTGAAGCCACGACGTGTATTCCCATCAGTATCAAGCAGGCCATACATGTAACGATTAATTGCAATGTAAACAGACTTAGGTACTTTGATCCTTTGAGTACACTTACCGTTGTAGTATCTAACATTGACTCCCCAGTACTCACCATTGATTTGTCCACCGTATCCTCCTGTATAGATATTGACACCACTTCCAGCTTGTTGATTCATGCCTTCTCCTATATTGAAGCCGACTTCAAAGCCACCAAACTTATTCTCTGTTGCAAAGAGAGTACATAGACCTTTTCGACATGAAACTTTAATGTCTTCCTCGATCTTTAGTAATATTTCTTCATTAGAGAATTTCTCAAATTCAAAGTGATCGTCTCCTCCGCCAAACATATCATCAATATCTCCACTGTCTTGTGCCATGATTGATGTTGATATGACTAGTAGTAATAACATTAGTAATCTTTTCATTTCTTTCTCCTCTTATAGTTTTGTTTGTTGCACTCATTAATATATTAAAAATCAATGTCCCCGAAATCATCGTCATCGTTGTCATCTGTTGGGTCTTGTCCTGGTGGTGTACAAGTAAAATATGGAGCTTCGTACTTGTTAACCACTTTATTATCTTCAATATTACTGATTTTCTCATAGCTGATATCTGCTGCTTCAAGCTTCTCAGTATCTTTGTTTTTAACAACTTTAAATTTTAATTTTAGTCTAAGTTTGTGCTCTTTCATTAAGACACAAGTGTTGTCCGCACAATAATTATTGAAATAAGGTGGCCAAATAGGATCTTCAAAAACTCTGCTGATAGAATTAACAGTGTTCTTAACACCTACGTGACTATTTCCTGTAAAGCGAATCGTATCAAATACAGGGAATGTCGGAAGTGTCTTTAATGTTTCAATTTTTGCAAAAGGATTAAGGGCGCTAAGTGACTTCCCCTCCCTTCTTATTCTAGGGATTGTTATTGGCCTAAGGGTAAGACGACTCTTTATTCGCCCCTTAAACATCATGAAATTATATTCTTGATCATCTAGTAATGCTTCGAGCTCATACGTTTTTCCTTCTTGTATATAGCTAGAAGTAATATTTGTACCAATTCCTGTTATTAATCCTGTCCAATTAGCTGGTGAAACGCCACCATCAAACCATGAAGTTATATAGTGTCTTTTATTTCTCTTCTCTTCGATCTCACTTAGAACAAACTCTGCTGTCACAGGTTGAGTATAGTTACATGAACTTGAGCATAGTCCATCGTTACAGCTTTTTTCGCACGAATTTCTTACAAAAAGTGGGACTCCTAAGAATAAATTTGTATCTTTTGACTGTTGTATTTGAATTTTACCAAGGTTAATATCCTTAACCCTCCAGTTCGTAGGAAACTTTGGTGCATTTGGATTAACCGTTTTATTGACAGGAATGATATTCTCGGGTGACTGGTTTAGCCTTAATTTGACATCATTAATATATTGAAGAACAGACGATCTTCCTGTCGCATCTCCCGATATATAAACTCCAATTGATGCCAGAATATCTTGAAGTTCAAATTGGTTTTCCTTGTAGAATTCATTTGTTAAACATTTTGGTGAAATAACTGGTGTTAGAGATAGAGCGGAGTCCATTTTAGGTTTAAAGAAACAGAAGTAACCTTCAAATCGGGCAGTGTTCTCATCAATTCTCTCGACTCGACAACCGGGTTGAGATTCAGGAAATTCGATCCCTGTTTTTGAACGATCTTTGACTTCAAATGTCAGACAGCGATTCATAACTCTACGACGCTTTAATAAGCGTTGCTCTCTATCATCTTTAAGTGTTCCCTGAGTGTCGTCTAAATTCTCAATTCGACAAAAGTCCTTAGAGCCATATGTAATTCGATCGTTGATACTATAAGTTAAGAACTGGTCAGTTAGAATGTAGTTCTCAATTCCTACTGTAAACATTGTATAGTGCTTATTCTTTGCTGTTGCTAGACAGTCTACTGCATTAATTTCAGGCATACTTTCTTTCGCAACACCATTTTCATCATAGACAAATAAACTCTTACTAAGTGGAGAAATTGATATGTTGAGATTTTTAGGTGCCGTGACACTTAGGCACGCTAATGTATTTAATGATAATAGAAATAATATTAATCCTTTCATATATTCCCCATCCTCTACTCATTTCTAAACTTAGTAAAAGGGGGAGTAGTGACTCCCCCTATGATTTAAATTAAATTCTAAAAGTCATAATCGTGATCATGTCCTTGAACATTTGTGATCGCAGTGTCTGTACATACATTAGCTGCTTGCATTTTCCATCTTCTGAACTTGTCAGTAACTTCATTTGCATATCTTGCTTTTTCTTCGAACTCGTAGCGAACGATACAACCTTTTAGGTCTGCGTGAGCATAACGGTCGTAGAACTCAAGAACTGATGTTGCCGAAAGATCGATTGAAGCTGTTGGGTTACCTGAACCTCCGTAGATGCTTACGTAGTTATCGTTCTTGTCTTTACAGTAAATTTTAGATCTAACTGAAAGTCTTGAAGCTGATTGATAACTTTCCTCTGACCAGATAATATCGTCTTCATCAAGGTCCCAGTCATTACTTGTGTTACTTCCCGCTAGGTCAGTTACAGTAATTTTTCTTTCAAACTTATATATTGGATGATTGATTGACTCTGGAAGCATAACAATTCCGTCTTCATCAGCAATTTCTTCTGGAAGTACGAATTTTAAGTTATCAGTATTTGAAGCCTCAACTAGGTTGTAGTCAGCATCTTGTCCATAGTCGATTTGAGTCGCTCTATAGCAAATATCAACAAAGTACTTTGAACCATAAAGTTCTGAACCAAGGTTGAATGAAAGTGACTTAAGTCTCTTTCCAAATTGATCATCACTATCAATTAGCTTGTGAAAGTCTTGTGATCCAGCATTTTTTTCAATTGTAATGCTGAAGTTTGATTGATCATCACCATGATCACGCCATTTTGTGAATTCTCCTCTTGCTGTATCAAGAGTGTTCTCGTAACGTCCATCTAGATCACCCGCACAAACACAGTCACAACCTTCACCTGTTTGTGGATCACAGTTGTTTGATGGAGGAGGTGTTTCTTGTAGACCAATATCAGCTAGGAAACCTGGCCCGTTACCTTGCCCTGGGAAACCACCATTTCCTGGGAATTGACCACCAGTTGCTCCACCGCCTGGGAATCCAAACCCACCACCTGGATTACCTGGTCCATTACTCGGTCCATTTTGTGATCCACCATTTGGATTACATGAGTCACCTGTGTTTGGATTATAGCAAAAAACACCTTGATGTTTTTTGTGCTTAATACCAGCGTTACATGGATAAATTGATGCACCTGATGAATAAACATCAAAGTCAAATTGTACTCTTGCGGCTTGTGAAGTAAAAGCTGCGAGGAACATGGTTGTTGCAATAAAAAACTTCATTACCCTCTCCTTTTTAAGTTAGGTTGTTAGACAAAAAATATTGATGAAGAAATTTGTAGCAACCTAAAAAATGAAAGTCGATAGGGGTCAAGGTTAAGAATGGTTAATTCACCATCTCTTTAATTAGCTTTAAGAAAAGATTAAGCTTCGAATTTCTCAGCTTCTTTTGTTTCAGATATTTGATAACCAAATTGTTGAACAATATCTTTTGGAGTGAGAATACCAATGATGCGTTTTTCATCAAGTCTTGAAACGACTGGTAGACGTGAGATTTGAAATCTTTTTAAACGATGAAGGGCAATATATAAACTTTGATCTGGATAGATCTTGATAATTTTCTTTTCACAACAATGCTCGATTCTTGTATCGCCATTTCCCTTGGCCAATTGAAGTTTAAGCTCTGATGTAGACATCATTCCAAGAAGACGCCCGTTCTTTAAAACAGGAAAGCCCTGAATTCCTGGATTGAATTTTTCGATATCTTTTAGAGTTTCACTAACTGTTAATGTCGCTCCATAAGTAACAATATCTTTTACCATGGCATCCTCAACATGAAGTTGATCAAGTACTTCTAGATCTTCTCGTGTTGGCAGGTGAATACCATCTTGCGCTGAAATTTGTTCATAGATTGATTCATCAGTGAATTTTGATGAAAGCATATAGGCAATAATATTTGCGATCATCAGTGGTAGAATAATATTATAATCTCTCGTTAATTCGAATACGATTAAAATGGATGTAAATGGAGCGCGAATAACTGTCACAAAGAATGCACCCATACCAACTAAAGCATAGGCTCCGGTATTTGTCGTGATTTCTGGAAAGAAGATACTTGCAAGTGATCCAATTAAACTTCCAAGAGTAGCACCCATCAGAAGAGTTGGCATAAAGAGACCCCCTGAAATTCCTGCTGAGTAACAAAGAGATGTTGCAAGAAATTTAAGGCAGAACATAAGCCCTAAAATTTTGGGATCGAGAATAAGTGATAGTAAAGTATCTTCGATTGTTCCGTGACCACTTCCAATGACACTTGAATGAATTTGTGTCATCAGTGCAATAATTAAGAAGACGATCATCATATAAGTTAGCTTGTGACTTTTCATATATGTACGATTGAATTCTCTAAAGGCGAGAACTGACTTCATCCATAGTGGACCAATAACGGCACAAGAGACACCAATTAGCAGGTAGAAGAAAAGCTCGCGATTGTCGTGCATCTTATAAAATAGTTGCTCAAACATGTGGTGTTGGCCTGTAAGCATCTGGCCTGTTATGGCCGCAACAACTGATGAGATAACAATCGAACCTAGAACTTTTGCGTTGAGGTCACCAACGACCTCTTCTAGTGTAAAGACAACGGCAGAAATTGGCGTCGCGAAAGCAGCCGCAATACCACCTGCAGCACCAACTGCAACGAGGGCCTTAATTCTTTTTTTAGAAATATGAAATGAGTAACCAAGCCATGAAGCAATCCCTGAGGCAATGGTTACAGTTGGACCTTCTCGTCCAAGCGAAACACCGGAGCCAAGGGCCAGTAGAGTAGTTATAGCTTTTGCAATAGTGTCGCGAAGATTAATCTTACCGTGATCGACAACCAAGGCGGCCCTGACTTTTGGAATTCCTGAACCTTCTGAAAATGGAAATTTACGAGTTGTCAGCCAACCTGAAATAAAGAGAGCGATTCCTCCATAGAGGACAGATTCCCAAGTAAAAGTTGTGTCTGTTTTAAAGATATGTTGGAGCCAGTGGACTCCCTTTTGAAGGCCTACGGCCACGAAAGCTGAAGCGACGCCTGTAATCAGCGTAAGGACAAAAAATGTTCTCTCTTCTGCTGTTTCATCTTGCAGAAATCTTCCTAAAAGTTTTTGATTAAACTTTAGCTTCATACGAGTTTTATCGGAATAACTCCTCTAAATATAAGTTAAGTTCTTAATTTTTCGCAATATCTCACAAACTTAGGGTTGTGGAAAGAATTTACTGCTATGCGCAGGTGAAAAAATGAAAGTTTTTCTTATTATTGACCCTTGACATGTATCTGTTCGTTCCCATCTTGTCGTTAAAGATTTATAAATTAAATAAAAAATGTATTTAACTGGAGGTATTATGCAAGTTAAACCATTACAAGATAGAGTTCTAATCAAAAGAATTGAAAATGAAACAAAGACTGCTGGTGGAATCTATATTCCAGATAACAACTCTGAAAAGCCAAGTGAAGGTGAAGTTATTGCTGTTGGGCCAGGTTATCGTTTAGATAATGGATCAATTGCAGAGCTTGCTGTTAAAAAAGGCGATAAGGTTCTATTTGGTAAATTTGCTGGAAGCGAAGTTAAGCTTGAAGGGCAAGAGTACCTTATTATGAAAGAATCAGATATTTTAGGAATTTTAGTTTAATCAAATCGATTATATAGGAGATAAAAATGGCAAAAGAATTAAAGTATTCAGAAGAAGCAAGAAGTCTAATCCTTGAAGGTGTTAACCAACTTGCTAATGCAGTAAGAGTTACTCTAGGGCCAAAAGGTAGAAACGTAGTAATCCAAAAATCGTTTGGTGCTCCACACATTACAAAAGATGGTGTTTCAGTTGCTAAGGAAATTGAACTAGAAAATAATTTTCAAAATATGGGCGCTCAGATGGTTAAAGAAGTTGCTCAAAAAACTAACGAAGATGCTGGTGACGGTACAACGACTGCAACAGTTCTTGCTCAAGCAATCTATACAGAAGGTGCAAAACTTGTAACTGCTGGTCACAATCCTATGGATCTTAAAAGAGGGATTGATACTGCTGTTGAAAAAATCGTAGCGGAACTTAGAAACGTATCGAAAGATATCAAAACGAATGAAGAGATTGAGCAAGTAGGAACAATCTCTGCAAATAATGACAATGAAATCGGAAAGCTTCTTGCTGAAGCAATGGATAAAGTTGGTAAAGATGGTGTTATCACTATTGAAGAGTCAAAAACAGCTGAAACAACTCTAGATGTTGTTGAAGGTATGCAATTTGACCGTGGTTATCTTTCACCATACTTTGTAACAAACTCAGAGAAAATGGAAGTTTCATTTGATAATGCAAATATCCTTATCACAGATAAGAAAATTGCTAATATGAAAGAGCTTCTACCAATTCTTGAAAAAGCTGTTCAAACTTCTAAGCCACTTTTAATCATCGCTGAAGATGTTGAAGGTGAAGCGATCACAACTCTTGTTGTTAATAAACTAAGAGGAACTTTAAACGTTGCAGCGGTAAAAGCTCCAGGTTTTGGTGATAGAAGAAAAGAAATGTTAAAAGATATTGCTGCACTTACTGGTGGTACAGTTATTTCTGAAGAACTTGGAATGAGTCTTGAGACTGCTGACCTTGCACACCTTGGTTCGGCTAAGAAAATTTCAATCGATAAAGAAAATACAACAATCGTCGATGGAGCAGGTGCTGCAGATGCTGTTGAAGCACGTGTTTCTCAAATTAAAGCACAAATTGCTGAGACAACTTCAGACTATGACAAAGAAAAACTACAAGAAAGACTTGCTAAGCTTTCTGGTGGTGTTGCTGTTGTCAATGTTGGTGCTCCAACTGAAACTGAAATGAAAGAGAAGAAAGATCGTGTAGAAGATGCACTAAACGCAACAAGAGCTGCTGTTGAAGAAGGTATTGTTGTTGGTGGTGGGTCTGCTCTTGTAAAAGCTGCAAACGTTCTTAAAGACCTTAAAGCTAACCGTGAAGAGGAAATGCACGGAATTAAAATCGTTCAAAGAGCTGTTGAAGCACCACTTAGACAAATCGCTACAAACGCAGGACTTGAAGGTTCAGTTGTTGTAAACGAAGTTAAGAAGAATGATGATGCAAAATATGGATTTAATGCTCGTGATGAAAGATATGAAGATCTAATCGCAGCAGGTATCATCGATCCTGTTAAGGTTACACGTTCAGCTCTTCAGAACGCTGCTTCAGTTGCAGGACTTATGTTAACAACTGAAACAATGATTGCTGATCTTCCTAAAGAAGATGGACCAGCAATGCCTCCAATGGGTGGCGGAATGGGCGGAATGCCAGGGATGATGTAGCCTTTTGAGCAAAGCTCAAAAGTCTAATCACCTTGGCAGTATGCCTGGGAAGCGACCGCGAAATTGACTGGCTAAGGCCAGTCTATTGTTCGCGGCGCTAGGCCTCACTGCAAAAGAAAATGAATTATTTCAACAAGCCGGGTCCAAGCCCGGCTTCGTTGTCTCTAGGCCAATGGGAAAGACATCGCAAAGAAGAACGATATTTTCACGAAGTGAAAATGAGTGAAAATACTTTCTCATATAACCCAGCCCCTCAAAAATTAATTAGCCTACCAACCAAATAAGGCAGTAAATCTACGAACAACCGATTATCAACCCCCTATAAAATTAAGACCTTATAAAGCTTTTCTTAAATAAATAAAGAAATTTCATGGAACTCCGATATAATTTTTATTACGGAAATAATTTTCCTGGAGGGAAGAACGATGGATTATTCTGGAGTTAAAGCATTGGTTGTCGACGATCTTGATTATATTAGAAATTCGGTAAGTTCGATCTTAGAAGATATGGGAATGACGGAAGTTTTAGAGGCAGAAGATGGAGCTGTTGCCTTTAATAAAGTTGTTGAAGAGTATGAAAAGGGAAGTCCGTTTCAGGTAATCCTTTGTGATATGCATATGCCAAATGCAGATGGTTTTGACTTTCTTAGACAACTTAGAGCTGATGAAAGGGTTGCTGGTGTTCCTGTTTTAATGGTGAGTTCAGAATCAGAAACAGCGATGATTAGAAGAATAATTGAATGTGGCGCAAATAATTACTTGTTAAAACCTTTTTCAACAGAAGTTTTAGAAAAGAAAATAGAAGTATTACTCAAATAAAAAAGGCCCTTGAAAAGGGCCTTTGCTTTTTTAGTCTCTTTGTCTGTCGAGTTCTCGACTAATCTCACTAAAGTTACGATTGATACAGCTTACGTAAGAGTAGCTAACACCGTCTCCAAAGTTTGAACAGTAGCTAAGGAAGATTCCTAGCTCTCTTTCAATTTTGTGAAAGTTATTTGTTACACAACTTTGGAATGAGTAAGAAAGATTGTCACCAAAATTTGAACAATGGTTTAAGAAGATACCTCTTAATTCAAATCCAACTTGACTGTAATTTGAATTTACACAGCTTGTGAATGAGAAGCTTACTTTATCACCAAAGTTTGAACAATAACGTGGGTAGTAAGACTCTTGGTTTTGCTCCGTTGCTTGTACACTTAAAGCACCGACAAGACAGAATACAAATGATAAAATAATATTTTTCATAATTCCTCCCTAATAGAATTTATAAATAATATTCTATGAAAAGAAATAACGTTCTCGCAACTTAAGTTTGTGACGCGCAAAGCCTTATACAATGACTAATGCAGTCGCTATAATAATCTCCATTACTAAGTGAGGAAATATGTTTAATAAAGCACCAAAAGTAGAGGCTCCAAAGCCTGCTTTTCTATCTGGGCAGTGGTTCAAAGATGAAGCACTTTCTTGGATCAAAATCATTTTAATTGTCTTTGGTTTCAGATCAACTTTCATCGATCACTACCATATTCCAACAGGATCTCTTCTTCCGACAAATGCTATTGGTGACTCTATTGTCGTTAATAAAATGTCATATGGCCTAAAAGTTCCTTTTACTGAATTTTTTAATCCTATTTATTTTGGATCACAATCAGCTCCTAAAAGAGGTGATATTGTTGTTTTCGAATACCCAATCAATCCGGCAATTCTCTATGTTAAGAGAACTATTGCCGTACCTGGGGATACCGTAGAAGTTTATGAAAATAAATTATTCATCAATGGTGAGGAAGTGAAGAAAGAAGAAGTAAGTGCAGAGGAAGATAAAGAACTTCGCTCTCTCTATGATAAGGAGCCAACACTTAATCCAGAAGACTTAAAATTCTATCGTCAAAAATTAGGGGATAAGGAATTTACGATTGGTGAGAATCCAACTTTCTTTAGACACCTAAATCAAGATAAAGTCACTGTTCCTGCTGATCACGTTTTTGTAATGGGTGATAACCGTGACTACTCAAGTGATTCACGTGTTTGGGGCTTTGTTCCTATCAAGAATATTCGTGGAAAGGCATTCATGGTTTGGATGTCATTAGTTTACCCATGGTCAGATAAACCATTCCACTTCAGGCCATCACGAATCGGAAAATCTCTCTAAGTATCATCAAATAATTTTTCTATGGGGCCAGAAAGGAAACTACTCAAGTATTAGTTCCTTTTTGGTCCTACGCTAAGTGGCTGTTTTTGTAGGACCACTTAACATTCTTTGGCGCGGCCTGTGGGGCGTTTTGGACATTTCTTTGTCAATTTTTTGTAAGTTATTGAATCTATTATTAAGCAATTTTGGCACGCATCCTGCTTTATAGATAGTAACCAAGGGGCCAGGGAGCCTCTCCAAAAATAGGACGTTTTTGGAAAATCAGCAATAGGACGTTGCGATGGTTACTGTGAGTAACACTTAGGAATTTAAGGTTATTTGCAGGATAAAAGGGCCTAGAGGAATGGGGCCACAGAATTGTAGAAAGCACGATGCTTTAGCACTAATCCCCCTCTAGGCCCCTTTCTAAAAAAAGATTTAACTGTGTCCACGGATGGACGCAAGAGAAACATGGAAGTTATAAAGCTTTGGAGATACATCCCTCTCTCCCTATGATTTAATCCAAAGCTTAAGAGGCCGAGAGTGACGTGTGTGGTATTAAAGTTGTCCTCTCGGCCTTTCTTTTTAAGGCGGCATTTGCCACGATGGCAAAATGACGACGAGAAACGCCGACCGACCAGTATGGGAGGTCAGGTGAAGGCCTTTGAACTTCTATTCTAACCGGTAAAGTTTTCCCAAAACACATTCATCCCTTCATTAAACAAATAACAATGCCGAAATGTTCTATGTGAGAACATCGAATTACGTCATCTATTTACAATTTGAAAAGAGCCTAGGGAAAGACTTCCTCTACATGTCTCGTGTCTTTAATGAATTTGGGATGAAACTTGTTCCAATGAAACTTGATGACTTCAAGTCAATTCGTATGCGTGAACATCAATTCATTATTGCATGTGTTCGCGATATTCGTTCATTTGTTAATTATAATAAATTACTCAGTCGCTATTTAAATTATATGATTAGGCAGGGGAGTGTGACACTCTTCGAATTTAGTTCATTTGAAGTTTCACACGACGATTCGATCTTAAAAACAAAGAAGGTTTTTCAAGAAAGACTTCCTGTCAGCATGTTCCGAATGGCGGACTTAGCTGGCCAAGAAATCTTTAGCAAATTAGTGACAAACTCTTCTCGTTGGCCAGGTGGGCGTCGAGCTAGAATTCCTGAGTACTAAAATACCAATATGAAGGGGAGAAAGTGAGAGTTTCAAAAGAAGTTAGTCGCTTACTTATTATATTAAGAATGGACTCATCACGATTAGCTGATCGAATCATTAATCGCGAAAGAGAGTACCTACAAATACTATCGATGAAGAGAACCCGTGATCACTTCAATGCGGTTTTTAATTCAAATTTTAAAACAATTACAATCGAGCAACTGATGTTGCTTTCAGATGAATTAATTATCAATTTAGAAGATTATTATAATACTGTTGATGAACTTCGATGGTATCTAACTCATACCCAAGACATGCCCGCAACAATTGAAGATAAAGTTCACGCTATGGTAAAAACGGTAAAAAACAAGTACGATCAATTAAACTTGTATTTAAATGCGGAGCTTGAATCTCATGAAGAGGCCGAAAATTCAGACGTTGCTTAGCCTGATTATATTTTTAAATTTATTTATTTTTAATGCTAATGCTAGAGATGTTATCTCTGGTAGTCGCTATGAGATCCTAACTGGCCAAAAAGTTAGAGAGAAGCCCTTTAATCGCTGGGATAAGAAATTTGCTAATCATGACTATATTTACGGTAAATCAGCTGCTCAATTTCTGGCCAGAAATTATCAATATATTCCACCTGGAGCGAAGGTTTTAGATATTGGAATGGGAGAGGGGCGAAATGCTGTCTTTCTTGCTACAAAAGGCTACAAAGTAACTGGTGTTGATATCAGCTCTGTAGCTATTGAGAAGTCACTAAAACTTGCTAGGCAGGCAGGTGTCCGTATCAAAACGATCCATAAATCCATTAATGATCTTAAAGTAGCAGAGAATTCAATTGATTCAATTATATGTTTCTACTATGTCGACCGTGAAGTATCTAAAAAACTTAAAAGATGGCTCAAGCCTGGTGGTATTCTCATTTATGAGGGTTATACACTAGAGCACAAGAAAAAGTTTAAGGACGAGAGCTTTGATTCTTATTTCCTTAAGAAAGCAGAGCTTTTAGAAATGTTTAGTGATTTTAGAATTCTGCACTTTGAAGAGCCAATTCATAATAAAGAGCTTACTCAGTCGATAATCGTTCAAAAGCCATTGTAGCAAGGCATCTCTTGCCACTAAATGTTCAAATTCCATTCTTATGGCAAAATGGAGTTAATGAGAATATTCATTATTTGTACAATATTTTTGAGTGCAATGATCGGCCATGCAAGTGAGCTTGATTTTAAGCAAGAGCTTGGCCACTTTGCCGGTAGGGTTTCACATATTGAGCCTAAGGCCAGACTTGTTCGTTTTAAAATGGATTTTGATAATATCAAATATGTAAATCGACTTGATGAAGTTCAGTTGTGGGGACTTCATCGAGAGGATTCAAAATGTCGTGCCATTGTAATGGCCAGAACAAGTGACTATCTTCTTGTTAGAATTCCAAAATTTGATGAATGTAATCGCCACTCAACTTTTGCAACAGGGCGTTACTATAATTTCTTTTCACAGGACCTTGTTAATAATGTCGCAATGGGTAATGAATTAATTGAAATTCTCGCCAAGAAAAGATTGGCCTTACTTTCTAAAGTAAACCGCAATAAACAAGATCTTGTGACATATACTCAGCGAGTCGAAACACTGAATTCTCGCTATGATGTTTTGCGCCAAAAACTTGAGAAAGAGTGGCGAGACGAACTGCGTCGACTTGAAGAAGACCAGCAACAGCTTGTTCGCAATACTGAGGGTCTACAATCACGTCTTAATGAAGTTGATTTTAAATTACAACAATATCGCATAGAGTCTAAAAATCTAAAGGAAGATCGCTGGTCACTCGACCCAAAAAATTATGTTTTGAAATAATCACATATGATCCCTGTAAATTTTTGCTATGGACAGACGTAGTCCGTCCATTTTAATGTGCTTCTAGCCAATTGATGTAAAATTTTATATCGTGACACGCTAAATATAAAAAGGGATAAGTTTATGAAAAAAGGAATCTTTTTAATTCTTTTAAGCACATTAATGCTTTCGATTGTAGGCTGTAATAAGAGTGGTGGATCAAAGAAGTCCAACAACACTTTTTATTACAACTTAAGTGGTACACCAACAACTTTAAATCCACTTTCTTCAACAGATGCTTACTCATCAAGAGTTCAAGAGTATGTTCTTGAAGGTCTTCTTAGTAAGAATATCGACACTAATGAGTGGGAGCCAAGCCTTGCTGAATCTTGGTCTGTTGAGAATGATGGTTATGATTTTGTTTTCAAAATCAGAGAAGGTGTTAAGTGGCACGATGGAAAACCATTTACAGTTGAAGATGTTAAATTTTCTTTTGATGCTGTAACACATCCAGAAAATAAATATAAGACTGCTCACTTAAAGTCGTACTTTGCTAACTTTAAAGAAGCAGTAGTTGAAGGGCCAAGAACAATTCGTTTCAAAGCGAAGAAGAAGTACTTTGGTAACTTAACTTCTGTTGCAAGTGGTGGATATCTTGCAATCGTTCCAAAACATATCTATGAGAACCCTTCAGAGGAACAAGAGAAAGAACTTAATAAGACTCTTATCGGTACAGGTCCTTATATCTTTGAAGAATTAAAAAGAGGAAAGGGTATCTCACTAGTAAAGAATAAAGACTGGTGGGGATATAAGACTGATCTTTATAAGAATGACTTCTCATATGACAAGATCTTCATGAGATTTATTAAAGACTCGACTGTTGCTATTCAAAGACTTGAAAAAGGCGACCTAGACTTCAATGCACTATCTCCAGAAGAATATGAGCAAAAAACAAGTGGTCCAAAATGGGGTAAAGAAGTTCATAAAGTAAAAACTGAAAACAAAGCAGTAAAAGGATACGGTTTTGTTGGTTGGAACTTTAAGAGCCCAATCTTTAAATCAAAAGATGTACGTAAGGCAATGAACTACTTAATGAATAGAGAGGAAATGAATAAGAAGTTCCGATTTGGTTATTCTGCTCTTGCTACTGGTCCACTATACGTTCAATCTGAATATGCTAACCAAGATGTGAAGCCAATTCCATTTAATGTTCAAGAAGCGATAAAAATTCTTAGAGCAGATGGTTGGAAAGATACAGATGGTGATGCTGTTCTTGATAAAGTAATTGATGGAAAGAAAACGAATCTAAAATTTACAATTCTAAACCCGTCACAAACTTTTTCTAAGTACCTTACGATGTACAAAGAAGATGCTAAGAAAGCCGGTGTTGATATTGAAGTTAAATTCATTGAGTGGAACGCATTTATTAAAGCACTTGATGAAAGAAATTTTGATGCTGTTACTCTAGCTTGGTCTGGTGGTTCACTTGACTGGGATCCTAAGCAAATTTGGCACTCTGATTCAGCTGCGAACCAAGGATCAAACTTTATCTCTTACTCAAATAAGAGAGTAGATAAGCTAATTGATGAAGCTCAGCTTACTCTTGATAAAGAGAAGAGAAAGACAATGCTTAAAGAAGTTTACAAGCTAATCGCTGAAGATTATCCATATATTTTCCTATTTAATGATCGTTTTGCTTTCTACGGAAATACAGATCGTATGGTTAAAGAAAAAGATACTTATACTTATGGTATCGGTTACGGAAGTAAGTGGAAGATTAAGCAAGCTAAGTAATTTAGGAGAGTAACGTTGTTTAATTATATACTTAGAAGATTAATGATCATGATCCCAACTATGCTTGGGGTCACGATTATTATGTTTGGGATGATTAACCTTGCCCCAGGTTCACCTGTTGAACAAAAACTACAACAGATGAGATTTGGTGGCGTTGGACAAAGTTCAACAGATTCTAGCTCGAGTAATGGAGCTGTTTCTCAAGAAGTAATTGAGGCCCTTAATAAACAGTACGGTTTTGATAAGCCTGTTCACGTAAGATACTTTATTTGGCTTAAAAATTTATCACGTCTAGACTTTGGTGAATCATTTACTTATGAAGAGCCGGTTCTTGATGTTGTTTTAAGTAAGCTACCTGTATCAATTCAATTTGGTGTGATTTCATTCTTTATGTCGTACTTAATTTGTATTCCACTAGGGGTGCTTAAGGCCGTGAAGAATGGAACTAAGTTTGATGGAGTATCATCATTTATTCTATCTGGACTTTATTCAATTCCATCCTTCATGCTTGGTATTTTACTTCTTGTATACTTCGCTGGAGGAAGCTTTGTTGACTGGTTCCCTATCGGTGATTTAGTTTCTGACAATTATGATGATCTTTCTTTCTTCGGACAGATCGCTGATAGAGTGTGGCACTTTGTTCTTCCACTTATCGCTTATATGATTGGTCAGTTTACTGTTCTAACACTTCTTATGAAGAACTCAATGTTAGATGTAATCTCTCAAGACTATGTACGTACGGCCAGAGCAAAAGGTCTTGCTGATAAGATGGTTTATTATAAGCACGCTCTAAGAAATGCACTAATTCCAATTGTTACTGGGTTTGGTCACTTCTTATCAATGTTCTTTGCTGGGTCACTTCTTATTGAAACGATTTTTAACTTAGATGGCCTTGGGCTTCTTGGTTACCAATCACTTCTTGAAAGAGATTATAATGTAATTATGGGACTGTTCTTTATTCAGACTGTTCTCATGTTCTTAGGAAATTTAATCAGTGATATTCTATACACTGTTGTTGATCCAAGGATTGATTTCTCATGATTGAAAAATTTATTGATAACGAACTTACACTTAAGAGATGGAGACGTTTTAAAAGAAGAAAGTCAGCAGTATTTGCAAGTACAGCTCTTCTCTTTTCGTTATTCTTAACTCTGATTTCGCCTATTATCGCAAATAATAAGCCGATCTACATGACATACCAAGGAAAGTCGTACTTTCCTGTGTTTAATGATTACCATCCAAAAGAGTTTGGAATCACAAATACTTTTGTTGTGAATTACCGCAAGTTAGAAATGGATAGTGCTATTTGGCCAATGGTTAAATGGGATCCATATGAATCGAATAAAGATGTATACACGTATCCATCTCCTCCAAGTGATATTAATATTATGGGGACAGATGATAGGGGACGTGATGTTTTTACTCGTCTTCTTTATGGATATAAGTATTCAATTGCTTATGCATTTCTTGTTTGGCTTCTTTCGACTATTCTTGGTGTTTTCTTTGGTGGAATCATGGGCTACTTCGGTGGAAAAGTGGATTTCTTCGGGCAACGTGTCGTTGAAATCTTCAGCACTGTACCTGTTTTCCTTCTACTGCTAACTCTGATTTCGATCTTTAAGCCAACTCTTATTCTACTAATTGTTATCTCGTCAATCTTTGGGTGGATGGGTGTTAGTTACTATGCTCGTGGTGAATTTTTAAAGAATAGAAAGCAAGAGTTCGTTGAAGCTGCTCGTGGTATGGGGGCATCGACTACAAGAATTATTATCAAACACATTCTACCAAACTCACTAGGTCCGATTATTACTTTCGCACCTTTTACAATTGCAGCAGGTGTTTCAGGACTTGCTTCTCTTGATTATCTTGGTTTTGGTCTTGCTGTTCCAACTCCTTCATGGGGGGAACTACTGGCACAGGCCCATAAGAATTTTACAATTGCTTGGTGGTTAGCTCTCTTCCCATCTGGAGCACTATTTACAAGTCTTTTCCTACTCGTACTCGTTGGAGATGGAGTAAGAGATGCACTTGATCCAAAAATGAAGTAATGAGGTTGGCGTGAGAATTCTATTCTTATTATTCTGCGCCTTCCTTTCATTTTCTTTATCCGCAAATTCGAAACGTGTTTTATCAACCCTTCCAAGTTATACAGAGTCTATGTACTTTCTTGGGGCCCAGGACTTACTTGTCGGTGTTTCAGAGTATTGTAATTATCCACTAGAGGCCAAGAAGCTTCCACGCTACGGTTCATCATTTGAGATGAGCTTGGAGCGCTTAGTAAAAGAGAAGGTGACAACTGTATTACTTGCTCGAGTACAGGGAGCGAGGGTTGAAAGAGATCTGAAGAAGCTAGGTCTAGAGGTTATCATTCCTCCTTATAAGAAACTCAATGATAGTGTTGAGATGCTAAGAATGATTAATAGTAAATTGTCACTTGGTAAGGATAAAGTCATTGATGATTTTGAAAGGAAATTAAAACTCGCACTGAACCCTCTTTGGACCCAGAAGAAGGTTCTTCTCATTATTGGTGAAACATTTAAAAATGGTAAATTACATGAAGTGCGTGCCATTGGCTCAAATAATTACTTTGATGAAATTTTAAAGGGTCTTGGCGGTACAAATGTGACAGAGAGTGAAGGATATCCTATTCGCTCTATTGAAAATCTTCTCAAGTCAAAATTTGACCTCATCATTAGAATTTCGGATGGAAGCCAGGCCATTTCAGCTGACTGGAAGAAATCACTTTTCAAGGATAAAATAAGATATATTTCAAAAGACTATGCTGTAGTTTTAGGACCAAGAGTTCTAAAACTAATTAATGAATTTAAAACACAACTTAGATAGAAATTTTGATGATTTTAATAAATGACCTAAAAATTAATCAAAGAATTCAAGTTAAGCAATTGGAGCTTAAGGAGAACTCTTACGGTATTGTTGGACCTAATGGGGCCGGGAAATCGAGTTTACTTAAGGCCATTGCTAATTTGATTACATATGATGGTAGTATTGTTGTCGATAGTGATATTTCATTCTGTGGAGAGGCTTCAAGCCTTGAAGGAGACATGGTTGTTAGTGACATACTCTTTTATGCTCGTGGTAATAAAGCTCAGGATAGCTCTTTTCTTAATCAATTAGTCTCGCACTTTATGTTAGAAACATTACTCTCTCGTCCTCTTTCAAAGTTAAGTGGTGGAGAAAAGCAACGAGTTAACCTTGTTTGTGCATTCTATCTAGATTGTGAATATACTTTCTTAGATGAGCCGACAAATTATCTTGATCCAATTTATGTTGATAAGTTAAGTGAATATATAAAAGACTGGAAAAAAAAGGTCTTTATCGTCTCACATGATCTAAACTTTATTTGTGAGAATGTTAAAAATTTAATAACAGTCATCGATGGGCGTGCTGACTATTGTGCATCTTTAAAAAGAGCAATAGATGATCAGGTTTTTGATAAAGTGTTTAAGAAGTCATTTCGTTATGAGCAACTAAATGGAAGGCAGTATATCCTGTGAAGAAGAGTATATTGATAATCCTCTCTGTCGTCGTTGCAATCATCGCACCTTTTTTAGGACGTGATGGTTTAATTGATTTTGATAAGCAAGGTATTTATATCTTGGAGAATTTACGCTTTCCTAGAGTCTATTTAGCATTTATTGTTGGAGGAATTCTTTCTGTTATTGGAAATACCACTCAAGTTATTTTTAGAAACCCGCTGGCGACACCGTATACATTAGGCTTTTCAAGTGTTGCAGCTCTTGGACTAGCAATTGCCGAACTAGGATTTCAAAGCTTTTCTCTTAGTGCTTATATTGCACTGGCTTCGATATTTCTAATCATTCTTTTGTTTCTCTATCTTAGAAACTTTACGGCACAGCGAATTCTTCTTTTTGGCGTGTGTTTATCGATCTTTTCTTCAAGTGCAATTGTTTTTATTCAAAGTTTACTGGGAAATGAGAGTATTGCTCGTCTAATTAGATGGATGATGGGAAGCCTCTCTATTGTTGGATTCGACTCTCTGATATACACAATCCCACTCTACGTAATAGGGTTATTTGTCTTTATTATTAATCGAAGAAATCTTGCATTAATATCAATTGGTGAAGACTTCGCGCAAAGTCGTGGTGTTAATACAAAAAGAGTAAATGCGACATTAATTCTTATTTCTAATCTCTTAATTGCTTTAATTGTTTGGCAATGTGGTCCGATTGGATTTGTTGGCCTAATCATTCCTCATGTCGTTAAAAGAACATTTAGTGCAAATTATGAAAAGAATATCATACCTAGCTTTCTTGTGGGGGGAGGTTTTTTGGTTGTCTGTGATTTATTATCGAGAGTGATACTTGAGAACTCGATTATTCCAATTGGTGCAATTACTGCATGTGTTGGAGCACCAGTTTTAGCACTCCAACTATTTAAAAAGTCTTAGTTAACGTCTTTTAATTTCTTCTAATTTAATTTTTACTTTCTTAAGAGCTGTACCTCTTTTAAGAAGAACTTCAACGTTATCTCCAACTTTGTATTCATAGAGAATATTTAGGATATCATCGTAGCTATTAACTTCTTTACCATCAATTTTTAAGATAATATCTCCTAGAGTCACTTGTCTCGTTTGTGGGTCTTGAATTAAGCCTCTGATCCCAGCGCGGTCAGCACCACCGTTTGGTCTAACACTTTCGACTGGAATACCTTTTTCAATTTCAATACCAAAGAAATAAGATAGCTTTCTTTTTTCTGCAATGGCGATTCCTAGCCCAGGTCGCTTAAACATTCCATACTTGATAATTTGAGGAACGATTTTACTCACGATATTGATTGGGATGGCAAAACCAATCCCTGCTGAAGATCCCGAACTCGAAAAGATCATTGTGTTAACACCAATAACTTTTCCTGAAGAATCAAATAGAGGTCCACCTGAGTTTCCCGGGTTAATTGAAGTATCAGTTTGAATCATTCCGCGAATTTCAACACCACCTATACCTTCGATACCGCGATTCTTTGCTGAAACAATACCTGTTGTAACAGTTGCTTCAAGTCCAAATGGTGAACCAATGGCGATGGCCTTCTGGCCAACTTGAACTTTATCTGAATCACCTCTTTTTAGAGGAGTGATATTTCTTGGAATCTCTAATAGCTTTAAGACTGCAATATCTTTATCAGGCTCAGTACCAATAAGCTTTGCTTTATATTGCTTCTTGTTATCATTGAAGCGCACGAGAAAGTCATCTCCACCTTCAACAACGTGAAAATTTGTAATAATATGTCCCTCGTTATCCCAGACCCAACCTGAGCCTTCTCCTTTTACAATTTCTTTCGTCATTGTAGTGCCGTACAAGAAACCACGTCTAAGTCTCATTTTACTTAGAGTCGAGATATTGACCACTGAATTAACTGAGTTTTCGAAGACTGAAATAGTATTCTTCTCACTCTCAAGAATGGCCCTATTTTCATCGAATAATGCTTTTGAATTTAGGGAAGTAAATAAAATAAAAACTAAAAAGATCAGCTTAGTTGTGCTTTTCATAATATTCCTCATTATCTCTTTTTGACGCTCATTTCATTATACATATATAATCATATTATAAAAATTCTACCACACAGAATTGTCAATTTTTTGTAAGAAAAAAGAGGTCATCTTTGGATATTCAATATTTTAATCGTTATACAAATAATTTAGAAGTAGAAAAGGTCTATGGAGATGGTGCTATTAATTTTCTCTATGATAATCCTGTCGGTAAACTAGTTTCAGGGGTGATCACTTCGTCTGTTGTATCTTGTATTTACGGTGAACTTCAGAATATGAATTTTACTAAGAATAAAGTACCAGGGTTTGTTAAAGATTATCAGATTGAAATGGACGACTTTCTTCCAAGTGAAGGTCGCTCTCTTGATGATCCTTATGGAAGCTTCAATGAATTCTTTATTCGCCGCTTTAAAGAAGGAAAGAGAGTATTTAATAATGAACCAAATATAATGTCAGCTTTTTCTGAAGCCCGCTATTTTGGATATGAATCAATTTCAGATTCGGATACCATTCCTGTAAAGGGTAAGTTTTTAAATTCTAAAGAACTTCTACAAAATATTAAATGGGAAGAAACCTTTAAGGATGGGCCACTTTTATTAGCTCGTCTTTGCCCTGTTGATTATCACCGTTTTCATTATCCCCTTGATGGTGAAGTTATTGACTACTATAAAATCGGTGGTGGTTATCATTCTGTTAATCCAATTGCTTTAAAAAAGAAAAATGATATTTTTTCAACGAATATTCGTGAAGTGACTATTCTTGAAACGAAAGAATTTGGAAAGCTTGCCTATGTTGAAGTTGGTGCAACGATGGTTGGTCGAATTGTTCAAAGTAGTGATCTGAAGTCATTTAACAGAGGAGATGAGAAAGGTTATTTTCTCTTTGGTGGATCAACTGTTATTGTTATTGGAGAAAAAGGTAAGTGGTCACCAAGCGACGATATTGTCACTAATACTAAGAATGGAATTGAAACTTATATTCACTTAGCAGATAGTGTTGCCACGACAGGGAAGTGATCTGATGGGTAAATTCCATTTTCATTTTCTTTATGAAGGTGAATTTGGATACAACCCAATGTCCCTTTTGAGTGAAGAATCCAATCAATTCGAGAACCATCTTCGCGGGTCCCTTTGAAGCTGTGATGGCTTTCACACTCTTCATGCTTTTGCATAAACCATGGATCAACAAGATTTAAGTCACTATGATCGAGAATCATACGTACTTTTTCAAATGGTGACTCATTAAAGTCTCCCGTGAGAATCACTGGATAATCTGCGCGAACTTTCTTTATCTCATCAATTAAAACTTTAATCTGTTCTTGTCTCGTCTTTGTTTCAAGATGATCAAGGTGGGCATTTACAAAGAAGTAATGCTTTCCAATCTCTTTTGCCTTTAAAATGGCCCAAGTACAAAGTCTAGGAAAGGCGCTATCAAAAGACTTAGATGCGGCAACATAAGGTGTTTCAGATAGCCAAATATCACCAGAGTCAACATATTCAAATTTATCGGGACGATAGTAAATTGATGGATACATTCGATCATCAATCCATTCACGATTATTATCAATGATATTCAGTCCGTCCAAGAGTTCTTCAAGATCTCTTAATTGTGGCTCCCAGCCTTCCTGCGTTCCAATTATATCGGGTTGATAGTGATTTAAGGCATTTGCAAGGATATTACGGCGTCCATCCCAAGAGTGGACTCCATCAGCAGGATTGTTAAAGCGAATATTTGAAGAAATCACTGTAAAATTAAACATATTCCATTAATCAAAACATATTTTTCATCAATAGAAAAACAGAAATCACCATTTTCGACATGTCTCGTAATTTACGACAGCTTGAATTAATTTCTCGCCAATAGGAGGGAGTATGAATCAGCAAATTGAATTATTTAAAGAAGTGAGAAAGAGGTACCCAAAGCATACTTATAAAAAGTTTAGTGAGTTATTTGAGATTCCACAAACGAGGTTATTTCGTGTCATGAATGGAGCCGAGCTTAGAACGAGTGAATATTTTAAGATTAAGCAAGTTATGGGAAGTGAAGAGTCTGAAATTTCTAAACTTATAACTTTTCTTGAATCACATTCAATGAGCCTAAATCGAAATGACTGTCGTCTTATTATGAGTGAGTTAAAAAATAAAATATTAATAAGAAATTTAATGGCAAGGTAGTATATTTATGAATCGATTATTATTAATTGAAAGAGTTATCATTGAAGCATGTACAAAAGATGGAAGAACAATTTTTGAAATCTCAAATGATACCGGCATGGAGCTATCATTAGTAAATGCTCTATGCATTCGCTTATCAAAGAAAGGTATTCTTAAGAGAAGAGGGAGTGGTTACTTTCTCGAAGCACAGGCGACAGAATTTATTGAAGCAAATAAGCCTGATAACTTAAAGAAAGAGGTTGAGGAAGTGACAAGCGCACTTGTCGAAAATTATTTTACTAATAACACTAATCGTATTTTAAAATTGCAAAAAGTTTACGTTGATAAATCTGAAGAAAAAATTCTAAACTCACTACTTAACCAGTTAAATTCTTTCGTCTCACAGCTTCAACAAGCAAATCGCTTACATCCAAAAAATCAAATTAAAGATCAAAAGGTAATTATGTGGGGGCATAGTAATTATAATGATTTAATTGAAAGTTCACTTAGAATGGTAAAGTAAGTTAACCGATATAGCCGAACTCATTGAGCATTTTCTCAACTAGCTCTTTGAGTTCGTATTTTAAGACTTTATTCTCTGGGGATAGAGTCGAGCATTCAATATAGCCAATCATCGTTTTAAAGTCTGATTTTCTTTCTCTCTCTCTTAACCAGTTATCAAATAAAATAATGGCCTCCATCCATGAGCGAACTGAATACTGTGTCTTATCAATCAAGGTAAAAAGTAGCTCGCCATTTTCTTTTTGGCTTGGAGAAGACTTCAAGTGTCTTTCTAAATAACTAAAGATTATTTTCAATTCTTCTTCTGTTCTAATATTTTTAAGTAGGAGATTAAGCCTATCATCAGATAAGAAGACTTGTGGGTATTGTGCTCTGAGTCTTTGAAAATACTTTTCCATCATAATGCCTAACATGGTGTGCAAATTAGTTATTTTGTTCTAAACTAGCTAGATATCTATCTCTAATTTAGCAAGGGTTTTTCATGATTGAAACTATTAAAAATATATGGCCACTGATCCATCGCCATCGTGCTCGTGTTATTGGGAGTATGTTCTTTGGTATTGGAATGGCCTTGATTAAAGGTGGCCAGGTTTCTTTAATAGGACCTCTTTTTACTAAAGGCCTATCTGCAGAATCAACAATGGGAGATATTTTATATCTTGTTGGGCTTTTGTGTTTACTTGCATTGATTAACTTACCTGTAAGATTCTTCCATTTTTATTGGATGGAATATTCAATGAATGATGCTGTTTGTGAGATTAGAAGTAAAATTTATTCAAAGATTCAAGATATACCAATTTCATTCTACACGACAACAAAACAAGGTGATGTTATCTCGACAATCTTAAATGATACGATGATTTATTCTCAAGGAATTAGTGGAATGATTACGATGGTTCGTGAGCCAATGACTTTAATTGTCCTGCTTGGTTATGCATTCTATCTCGATTGGCAACTAACTCTTGTAACATTTGCGATTCTTCCACTGATGCTTCTTGTATTCACATTCTTTGGAAAGAGAGTACGTGCACACCAAGAAGATGTTCAAAAACGTTTATCAGATATGACTCATGTTATTGGTGAAGGTGTTGGAGGACAAAAGATTATTAAGGCATTTAATCTTCAAGATTATACGCGAGAATTCTTCTGGGGTTATCAACGTGAGTTCTTTAATTTTCAAATGAAAGCAGAGGTCATGAGACAGTTTTCTCACCCTCTTGTTGAATTTATTACAACGATTACTCTTTCAGCTGTCATTGTTTTTGCTCAGATTAAAATCTCTGGTAGTTCAATGAGTACAGGGGATTTCATTACGTTTATTGGAATCATGGCCATGATTCAAGATCCTATACGTAAGACGAATGATGGGAACTTAAAGATCAACCAGGCCCAAGCAGCTGAAAAGCGAATTTTTAAATTTCTTAAAGTTGATAATGAAGCGGATCCTGGAACTCAGAAGAATTTTGAATTAAAGGATAAGATTTCATTCACGAATTTGGATTTTTCATACGGAGACAATCAAGTTATTAATGATCTTAGTTTTGATATTAATAAGGGAGAAAAAGTTGCTCTTGTTGGATTATCTGGCTCTGGAAAATCAACTCTCATTAATGTTCTACTTGGTTTATATCCGGTAAAAAAGGGAAGCTATAAGATTGACGGCATCGACTCGTCTGACTTCACACTGAAAGCTTTAAGAGAGTACTTTGGACTTGTTTCTCAGGATATCTTCTTATTTAATACGACGATTAGAGAGAATTTAACACTAGGTAGGGAAGTTTCTGAGGCGAAGATGATGGAGGCACTAAAGGTTGCTCACGCTACAGATTATATCAATGATCTACCTGAAGGGTTAGAGACTATTATTGGAGATCGTGGAGTGAGACTCTCTGGTGGGCAGGCCCAGAGGCTAACGATTGCTCGTGCTTACCTGCAAGATAATAATGTTTTCTTATTTGATGAAGCAACCTCTGCTCTTGATAACGAATCAGAGAAGGTTGTACAAGAATCACTAAATGATCTAGCAAAAAATAAAACAGTTGTAGCAGTCGCTCACAGACTTTCGACAATTCAAAACTACGATAAGATTATTGTATTAAAAGATGGTAGAAAGATTGAGCAGGGTCGCCATGAGGAGCTAATGGAGCTTGGTGGTGAATATAAGAAATTATATGAATTAAGTGTTAGATCTTAGAATAATTAAGGCTACCTACCTAGAAAGGTAGCCTTTTTCCTGCCCTAAAAGGATGTGCCCATTCTGGGTTATCTTTATTAAGCTTTTCTCCAGACATGACAATCTTATATTTTTCAATAAACTCTGAAGTAAATTTTTTCATTGAAAAATTATCAATGGCATATTTTCGAATGTAATCACGATCGTACACATCTTTAGTTGTATTAAAGTATTCAATAATCTCTTCATGAGAGTAGAATGTACGACCTGTTCCAGGTGCAATTAAATCGGGTAGCGAGCCAAATTTAGAGCCAAAGACAGGCATCCCCTGAGTCATGGCCTCAATAATTGCAAGCCCAAATGGCTCGTGCCAACGAACAGCAAAGAGGAGAGCATCACATTCACGCATATAGTTCATTTTCTCGGCTCCACCAACCATTCCGTGATTGTGAATAAGAGGGTGCCAACCAAAGAATTTTGATCCTCCTCCACAGATATGAAGGTGTTTACCTGTTTTCCTCGCTATTTTTACTGATTGATCGAGGTTCTTCACGCGCCAAGATGCTTTGGCCAAAAATAGAAGACTTTTAATATCTGTAATTTTACTTTCTTTATAGTCTGCAGGGTACTCACTCATATCGAGACAATTATTTACATAACTATCTGAACCATGATGAAGAGCATGTGACTTTGAAACAAAGACTGTATTTCGATCAAACTTTTCACCTGGTTGACCATTACCTCCAATATTTATGAGATAAGGAATATCGAGCTTTATATCATCATGAAAGAATTGATGAATAACATCAGTGTTATCTGGAACAAGCTGTTGCCAGTCTTGTCCTTTCTTCCAAGGAATATGCTTAATGCCATATTCTGTTACTTCACTTTCGGCCGGACCGATAAAAGTAACTTGATGGCCAAAATTAATTAGTTCTTTCATGTGCCAGAAAACAAGGCGTTCGACACCGCCGTATGTTTTAACTGGAAGAGCTGTGTGGTGATGGATACAAATATGCATTTATTAACCTTATAAAATCGGCCTTAACCATTTCTTTGTTTCTTCAATAGGTTGATCTTTCTCTTTTGAATATAATTCAATTTGATCTTCACCTATATTCAAGATGTTAAAATACTTCGCTCCTGGGTTAAAGAAAATATAGCCTGATACAGAACTCGCAGGATACATAGCGTAGTTTTCAGTTAGGATTGCACCAGTGTGCTCTTCAACATTTAAGTATTCCCAAAGCTTACTTTTTTCAGTGTGATCAGGGCAAGCCGGATATCCCGCCGCTGGACGAATTCCGGTATATTTTTCTTTAATAAGTTCTTCGACAGTAAATTCAGCATCCTCAATTCCACAGTACTCTCGGGCCTTCTTGTGAATTAGCTCGGCATAAGCTTCTGCTAGTCGATCACCAACGGCCTTGATCATAATTGAATTATAATCATCACCTTCATTTTCAAAGACTTTAGAGTATTCTTCAACTTCTTTGCCCATTGTTACGACAAAGCTTCCGATATAATCTTGCTTATCACCTTTAGGTAAGATGTAGTCCGCAAGTGAAAGATAAGGACGATCCTCTTGTGTCTTAGCTTTTTGCTGTCTTAGGAAGTTAAAAGTACCAAATTCATTCTTATTTTCATCAAGAAGAATAACTTTCTCTTCATCAGAATAAGCAGGCCAGAATCCAAGAACGGCTTTGGGCTTAAATCTCTTATTCTTGATAATATCTTCTAATACTTTTTGAGCATCGTTATAAAGGTTCTTTGCCTCTTCACCATAATCTTTATGTGAAAGAATATGGGGGTAGAGACCTTTAAGCTGCCAAGTCCAAAAGAATGGTGACCAGTCGATATACTTTGCAATCTCACTAAGCTCGATATCGTCAAAAGCTTTTACTCCGACAAACTCTGGAGTGAATTCTTCAAATGTCTTCGCTGGGTCCACACGATTGTGATTACGTGCTTCTTCTAGAGTGATTGTGGCATTTCCATTATCTCTCTTACTTTCAAAGTATTCTTTTGTTTGTTTCTGTTTTTCTTTAAGGTCTTTTAAGAAATTCTCTCTGAGGTTTTCACTTAGAAGACTATTACAAATTCCCACTGTCTGAGAGGCATCAATAACGTGGACAACCGGACTTGTACTCTCTGGCGCAATCTTTACTGCCGTATGTGTTCGGCTTGTTGTGGCCCCCCCAATGAGTACAGGGATATCAAGGCCTTGACGATTAAACTCAGCAACATTGTGAATCATCTCATCAAGTGAAGGAGTGATCAGTCCACTAAGACCAATAATTTTGGCATTGTGTTCTTTAGCCGCTTTAATAATATCTTCACAGCTTACCATAACACCTAAATCAACAACGTTATAGCCGTTACAAGCAAGTACAACTCCCACAATATTTTTTCCAATATCGTGAACGTCACCTTTTACTGTCGCAATAAGAAAAGTATTCTTCTTACTATTCCCATCAGCATCCTTTTCCATAAATGGTTCAAGGTAGGCTACGGCCTGCTTCATAACACGAGCACTTTTAACAACCTGAGGAAGGAACATCTTTCCAGCACCAAATAAGTCACCAACAATTTTCATCCCGTCCATTAAGGGACCTTCGATAACATTTAGTGGGATACCAAGCTCTTGTCTTGCTTCCTCGACATCTTCGTTAATGAATTTTCCAATACCTTTAACAAGAGAGTGAGAGATGCGCTCGCGAAGAGGTAGCTCTCGCCATGCGAGATCATCTTCTTTTGATTTTGTTTTAACGCCTTTAAATTGTTCGGCATAATCAATAAGCTCATCCGTTGCATCTGGCGATTTATTAAAGAGAACATTCTCAATTTTCTCCATCAGCTCTGGTTTAACATTTTCGTAAACCTCAAGCATACCAGCGTTAACAATTCCCATATCAAGTCCTGCTTTAATGGCGTGAAAGAGGAATGAGCTATGCATGGCCTCGCGGACAATATTATTTCCACGAAATGAGAATGAAATATTTGAGATCCCACCACTTGTGAGTGCTCCTGGGCATTTCTCTTTAATTTCACGAACTGCTTCAATGAAGTTTATAGCATAATCATTATGTTCTTCGATTCCTGTTCCAACAGTCAGAACATTTGGGTCAAAGATAATATCAGTGGCCGGAAAGCCAACTTCTTCTGTTAGGATTTTAAAAGCTCGCTGACAAATTGAAACTTTTTCTTCTTTTGTTGCCGCTTGTCCTTTTTCGTCAAAGGCCATGACAACAACGGCCGCTCCGTATTCAAGAATGATACGAGCATGCTCTTTAAACTTCTCTTCACCTTCTTTAAGAGAAATTGAGTTAACAATCCCTTTCCCTTGAACACACTTTAGTCCCGCTTCGATAACTTCCCACTTAGAAGAGTCGATCATAATTGGAACTTTACAAATATCAGGCTCTGATGCAATGAGATTTAAGAATTTCACCATACAGGCTTTCGAATCCAGAAGTCCTTCATCAAAGTTAACGTCGATAATATTGGCGCCGTTTTCAACTTGTTGACGAGCTATATCGAGTGCCGCTTCAAAATTTTCTTCGCGAATGAGTCTGGCAAAGCGAGGTGAACCCGTTACATTGGTTCTTTCTCCAACCATGATAAATGTTCTCTCTCCTGTGTAGTCGAGATTTAATGGCTCAAGACCAGATAGTCGTTGAGTCATTGGTAGTTTATGAGTTGGTCGCGGTGAAATATCTTTTAGATGGTTATATATGGCGTTGATATGATCTGGTGTTGTTCCACAACAACCACCGACAATATTAACAAGTCCTGACTCAGCAAATTCCTCAAGAAGAGCTGCTGTTTCATTTGGCTTTTCATCATATCCCGTATCACTTAGTGGATTAGGAAGTCCGGCATTCGGATAACAAGAAATGAAGCAATCAGAGACTCTTGATAATTCTTCAATATATGGACGCATCTCACTTGCACCAAGGGCGCAGTTAATACCAACACTAAATGGCCTAGCATGTTCGATCGAGTTCCAGAAGGCCTCAACCGTTTGACCTGAAAGAGTTCTTCCTGAAGCATCAGTTATTGTTACAGAAAGCATAATAGGTGTATTGAGATTATTTTCATCAAGATACTTTCTCATGGCAAAAATAGCGGCCTTAAGATTTAGGGTGTCAAATGAAGTTTCTGCAAGAAGGATATCGGCTCCCCCTATAATGAGTCCCTTTGTTTGTTCGTAGTAATTATCAACAAGTTCATCAAATGTAACACCTCGAAAAGCTGGGTTATTTACATCTGGTGAAATCGAGGCCGTTTTATTTGTTGGCCCAAGCGCTCCTGCTACATAGCAAGTGCGATCAGGATTTTCCTTCATAAATTCTACACAGGCTTCTTTTGCTAGTTTTGCCGCAGCAACATTAATATCATATGCATATTCGCTAAGAGCATAATCATCTTGAGCGATACGAGTTGCTGAGAATGTATTTGTTTCAATTATATCTGAACCAGCAGCAAGATACTTTGTGTGAATCTCTTTAATGACTTCTGGTTTTGTAAGATTGAGAAGATCGTTATTTCCTTTGAGGTCGATCTTTGTTTCTTTAAATAAGTCACCTCGGAAATCATCTTCTGATAAGTGGTATTGTTGAACCATTGTTCCCATGGCCCCATCAAGAAAGAGGATTCTATCTTTTACTTTAGCTTCTAATTCGCTGCGAATATCTTTCATTTAGTAATAACCTTTTAATACTTTTGTTACTGAGTCGCAGTCATTCATAACGTAGAAATGAACTGAAGGCACATTGGCATTTAGTAATTCTTCTGTTTGCTTTCTTGCCCACTTAATTCCAATCTCTTTAATGTGCTCAGGGCTTTCGTGAATTTCAGCAACAAACTCATCAGGAAAGTCCACGTAGAAGTGTCTTGGAACATTAGAGAGCTGATTCATTTTTTTGATAACTTTGATTCCTGGAACGATTGGACAATTAATTCCTGCTTCACGGCATTTGTCCACAAATTCAAAATACTTTGAATTATCAAAGAACATTTGTGTCACGATATAGTCAGCTCCAGCATCAACTTTTTCCTTTAGATGCTTTATGTCCATTGATAGGTTTGGTGCTTCGAAGTGTTTTTCAGGGTAACCTGCTACACCAACAGAGAAGTCCAGAGGAAGGCTATTTGAGATTTCATCTAAGTAGATTCCTTTTTTTACATTATCAATTTGTGCTACTAGATCTTTCGCATAGAAATTTCTCTGACGTGATTGATCATATTTCTTATTATAATTTAGGGCATCACCTCTAAGAGCTAAGACATTGTGAATACCTAAGTAATTTAACTCGATGAGAGCATCTTCAGTTTCTTCTTTGGTAAAACCTTGAGTGAGTAGGTGAGTTACTGTATCAATTTTAAATCGATTTTGAATAACACCACAAATTCCTACTGTACCAGGTCTTTTTTTGTAGATTTTTCTCTCAACTGATCCATCAGTATTCTCATTGTAATATGCTCCAGCTGAGTGGGCAGTTACATCAATCCAAGATGGATTAAACGGTAGAAGTTCTTTGACGATATCTGTTACTGCAGAGATATTCTTCCCCCTTGGAGGTGGAACAATTTCAAAACTAAAAAGAGGATTTGTGGCCTTGTCGATGTGCTCAATTACTTTCATTATACTAATTTCCCTATTAAAAAAATGATAACCATATTCTAGCTATTTAGAGACAATAAGAAAAGGTGAGGGCCCCTTTTTTTGGGGCCTTAGGCTAATTCGAATGAATTAATTTGTGTGGATATTTTAGGGACAAGAGACAGGACAATTTGATCAAAATTTATTGAATCAAAATTGCGTTTTCTTAAAGAGGTTTTAGGCGATATTGGGCCAAATGCTGAGTTTTTCTCAATGTGCAAAGTGTGATCTATCCCAATCTGGAAAGATTCACCTAGTATTAAGTGCTTAGCTGTTCCACGAGAGAAAAAAAGCTGTTAGAATAGAGTTAGGGGAAATCAAATGGCCAAGGATCGCGTTTTCCATTTAGAAAGTGAGTTCATTAGAGTATCGGTAACGGACTCTGGTGCCGGGCTTTTATCGATTTATGATCTTGAATCTTGTGTGGAATATCTCTGGCAAGGTCACCCAACTCTTAACCCATGGCGTCCACAAGTGATGTTTCCTATTGTAGGAAAGCTTAGGGATGATCAGTATTGGCTTGGACGCAAGTTCTACCGAATGCAAAAGGGTGGCTATCTTAAAGACTTTAAATTTGAGGTTAAAAATCAAAGAAAGGACCGCATAACCTTTGTTCATTCAAGTAATGCAGATACAGAGTTGATTTTTCCATTTCGCTATTCAATTGAAATTACATATTTAGTTTACGGCCCAAAACTTACGGTCTCCTTTTCCATTAAGAACCTGGATAAGAAAGAGATGTTCTTCTCTCTTGGCTTTGCTCCAACATTCAATGTTCCATTAGGTCCTGAGGGTCATGAGGATTGTTTTGTTGAATTTTCTTCTGAAGAAGAAAGGGGTGCATACTTTGTTGAAAATGAATTAGTTAATTTTCATGATGCCGATAATAAGAAAGTAGTTCAAAACAGAAGAGTCTTCTTTACTCAAGAGAACTTTCGCGGAGGCGAGATGATCTTTAAAGATATTAAGTCTCAAGGTGTCTCTCTTAAAAATTTATTAAATGAGAAATCAGTAAATATTGATTTTGGAAATATTCCTTATCTTTCGATATGGACTTATCCTGATGCGAGCTTTGTTCGTATCGCCCCATCATTTGGGGTAACGGATGCTTTTGATTCAAATAATGACTTCTATATGAAAGAAGGATTAATTGATCTTGAACAAGAGAAGACTTTCAAACACGAATTTGTCTTTCATATAAGATAATGATTGGGCCTATAAATGTATCGCAATGAAATTGAAGAAATAAAACGTGGCATTCACCATAAATTAGAGAATTTAGACTGGGGTGATATGTCCATTGAGAGAAAGGCCGACCGTAGTATTGTTACGGAGTTTGATATCTTTGTTTCAGATCATGTCAAAAAAGTATTTAAAGATTCAAATCATGACTTCAATTTCTTTTCAGAAGAAGACCAAGAAAATTTTGAATTTCCAGTAATTGTCCTAGACCCAATTGATGGGACGAGAGAGTTTGCCAAGGGGTACGGTGAATGTGCTGTTTCGTTGGCCATTCTTTTTTCTGCTGATATTAAAGATGAAAGAAATTTTGGTTGGATTTATAATCCATTCACTGGATTTGAAGTTACAAATGAAGTGAAATATCCTCTTGGAAATCGACACTCTCATGCTGATGCGATCAATATTATGATCTCACGATCTGAGTGGGAGAAGAGTGCCCAGAATATGGACTTTAATAACGATCTAAGAATTTCTCCTCTCGGCTCAATTGCCTTTAAGCTCGGGCTTCTTGCAACTGGTGCTTGTGAGTGTGTTATCTCATTTCGTGATAAGAATATTTGGGATATTGCTGCAGGAGTTGTTATCTGTCATTCTCGAGGTATTTATTCTGATGAAATTAAAGATCTTTCAGAGATACTTCTAAAAGGCCCATTTATCTTTTGCCGAGATGAATTGAAGGAAATTATTCACGCAGAAGTGAATCGCCTAGTAAAGTAAACTAGTTAAATAATTCTTCGAAATCCTTCATTGTGAGTTTTCCGCTGAATAGCTCTTCGTCATCTTCTGGTAGAAGCTCTTTGAAAAGCTCTCGTTTAATTTCTTGAAGCTTAAGAACTTTCTCTTCAACAGAACCCTGGATAATCGGTCTAAAGACGTTGAGAGTATTCTTTTGTCCAATACGATAAGCACGGTCAATGGCCTGTGATTCAACCGCTGGGTTCCACCATGGGTCCATAATGAAAACATAACTTGCAGCTGTTAAGTTAAGACCAACACCCCCGGCTTTTAGGGAGATGAGGAATAATTTTGTATTACCACTTTGGAACTCATCTACTGCGGCCTGTCTCTTCTTCACATTAAGAGAGCCGTCAATTCTAGAGTATTTCCAACATCTTTCATTAAAGGCCGAACCGATAATATCAAGATATGTTGTGAACTGAGAGAAGATAATCACTTGGTGACCTTCTTCTTGAATCTGTTCTAAACTTTCCATTAGGTAATCAACTTTCGTTGAAGTAAGATTTCGAATATTCTTTGTGGTCTTTCCGCTATGGTTTTGCCATAGACAACTCTGTCTTAGCTCGAGAAGACCTTTTAGGATTTCTCCGTACTTCTTATTCTTAGGAGCGTTGTTAATATTGTCTTTAATTGATTGAAGTTTATTCTTATAGAATTCCTCTTCATGATCATCAAAACTTAGTAAGACATTATTTTCTAACTTCGGAGGAAGATCTGTGAGAACCTGACTCTTTGTTCTTCTTAAGATAAAAGGAGCGGCTGTCTTTCTTGCGTAAACTCGAGACTTTGGAGTCGAGCTAGAACGTAGGAAGCGCAGATCTCCCCAGATTCCTGGAATACTTAAGTCTATAATATTAAAGAATTCAGCAAGATCATTCTCAACAGGTGTACCTGTAAGACATATTCTAAAGTCGGCATTGATTTTACGGGCCGAGTGGGCACCGAGAGATCTCATATTTTTTAAGTGCTGAACTTCGTCAAGAACGAGAATATCGTAATTTGTTTCTTCAAATTCAGCTTCTAATTCTCTTTTAAGGATTCCATAAGACGTTAGAATTACCTTGGCATTTGAATCTTCTGGCAATTCACGATCAGCTCCGTGGAAGATATGAACGTCAATATTTGAGAATTTTTTAAACTCGTTCTCCCAGTTTAGAAGAAGTGAGACTGGGCAAACAATTAGGACCTTATCGATCTTGTCGTAAATACTTTCGATAAAGGCAATTGTTTGAATGGTCTTACCAAGACCCATATCATCGGCCAGACAGGCACCAAGTTTATTTTCATAGAGAAAGCTTAGCCAATTAAAACCAGTCTTTTGATAAGGTCTTAAAATTGAGCCAAGGTTTTCAGAAATAGGGTAGTCAGGGATTCCTTCAAGATTTTGGAGTCTTTCACAAAGTGCGATCTCTTCATCTGTTAAGGCACCTTCAAGGCCAATCTTCTTGAGTTCAAATAGTTCAAAAATACGAGCACGAGAAAAAGGCAGGATGAACTTTTTAAATTTCCCATCTTGAATTTCTTCTTTAGCTTCAAACTTCGTGTATTTTTGCACAAACTTCAAAAGATCTTTTTGTTCATTATTTAAAAGAACAACACCATCTTTAGTAATGGCAATATTATTATCGAGATCAACATTCTTTAGAACTTCTTGATCCATCTCTCCAAGCTCAAGTTCTAAGTCAAACCAACCTGAACGGCCTATTTGCTTTCTCTCAAAGCGAATACGAGAGTTCCAATTCTTTAATTCATTATTATCGTAGAAAATCTCTACTCCGTATGGCTTGGTTACCGTAAAGAGTTTAGAGAGACCTTGAGTAATTTGAGACATCGAAACTTGGAAAATAACTTCATTTGAGTCTTTGTAGTGATAAGAATAACGGAAGAAGTGATCGCCAAATTCAGTCACCATAATTTTAAAAAGAAGTCGTTGTAATTTATTGTCGTATTTGTATAGTTTTCTATTCTCGTGGTCAAAGCTTAGAGTGTATTCTTTACTGACAACTTCAGAAATTAGTCGAATCCAAGATGACTTTTTAGATTTACCTGAAAGAGATTTCTTATAGCCATCAAGTCCTGTTTCAAAGTAGTGCTGAACTTCTCTTAGGAAGTGATAGGCTTCAATTTTCTTTCTGAATAAATTTAGAAATCCACCTTCAAAAGTCAGTGAAGATAAGAACTGAGGTGGCCTCGTCCTCTTATCTTCTTTATTAAAGAACTCAACAGAGAAATTGTTATATCCTTTTCGTTGAGAATTATTAATATAGATACGCAAGTCAGGTGAACTGATATTGCTAATATCGAATGGCTGGCCATCAACTTCAAAGAGTATATATTTTTCAAGCCTTTCTGAGTAAGCCAGGTTTAGTGCATCGTCAATTTTATAATCATTAATATTTGATCGTAGAGAAGAGAAGAATTCTTTAACTTCACTCGGAAGTGAATAGAGTTTTCCTGTGTCCCAATCAAATAGATAAAGACTCTCAAAAATACTTACGTGACGATGAATCTTGTCATCGTCATTTGGCTTAAAACCAAAACGAATACTCGATTTAAGATCATCTTGAAAGTCGATTCTTTGTTCTTTGTTGGGTGCAATATTAAATATGATTTGGCCATCGAGGTTTTCTGGAATAGGAAACTCAATGGTTTTTTTACTTGTTAGCGAGTAATTTAGTGTCGAGTAAGTCGGTCCATGTGGTGCATTTTCAAGCTCATGAGGTCCACTAATAATGGTTCCGTATTCAAGAGGAGAGACACCATAACCACCAATTGGAGGTAGGTGTGTGCCAGTATCTGCTTGATCGTGATTAGTTGCAAGATAGTACATAAAGAGAGCGGCCGTGTGGTGGCAGTGCTTATCTTCAGTCCACTCTAGACAATCACAATTAGAGCTTAGAGGTGACTCATCTGTTCCTTCTAGTCTCTTCTTATAGACAACCTTGGCTTCATAAGGGCGATCTTCTTTGATAATACCAGTTGTGATGAGATAACCATCAAGACTACCTTTCTTAAATGAAAGAGAGACCTTTCCATAGCTAAGTAACTTCCTTGCTTTGGAAGTTAGTAGGGTATTAAAATATTTCTTTGCTAGATCGAGTCCAGGTTCTTGTGTCATATATTAACTTTATGTCTAAAAGCCTTATTATAACGCAAAATTAGGGAATGTAATAGTCTTAGTTCTGTTAATAAAAAAGGCCTCTAATAGAGGCCCTTTTTACTTAACTATTTTCGATATACGATTTGAGAAGTTTTGCACGTGATGGATGTCTTAGTTTGCGAAGAGCTTTGGCTTCGATCTGTCTAATACGCTCACGAGTTACGAAGAAATCCTGTCCTACCTCTTCTAGAGTGTGGTCTGACTTTTCTCCGATACCAAATCTCATTCTTAGAACTTTTTCTTCTCTTGGAGTTAGAGTAGAGAGTACTGAACGAGTTTGCTCAGATAATGTAATGCTCATTACAGCATCTGCTGGCGAGATAATCTTCTTATCTTCAATGAAGTCTCCAAGAGATGAGTCCTCTTCTTCACCGATTGGTGTTTCAAGAGAGATTGGCTCTTTTGAGATCTTTTGAACTTTCTTTACTTTATCAACTGGCATTTCCATTTTCTCTGCAATTTCTTCAGGAGTAGGCTCACGTCCTAGCTCTTGAATAAGTTGCCTTTGAGTTCTAACCATTTTGTTGATTGTTTCAATCATGTGTACTGGAATACGAATTGTTCTTGCTTGGTCAGCAATGGCACGAGTAATGGCCTGACGAATCCACCAAGTTGCATAAGTTGAAAATTTATAACCACGACGATACTCGAATTTATCAACGGCCTTCATTAGACCAATGTTACCTTCTTGAATAAGGTCTAGGAATTGAAGTCCACGGTTTGTGTATTTCTTAGCAATCGATACAACAAGTCGTAGGTTGGCTTCAACAAGTTGAGCTTTTGCACGGTCAGCTCTTTCTTCACCGTTAGTAATAATTTTGTAAACAGTTTCGATATCATCGAAGCTCATTCCAGCTTCTTGTGAAAGTCTTCTAAGCTTTCTTAAAATATCTTCTTGGTTACGAACAAGTTGTTCTACCTTTGCATCAGTTGTGTAAAGCTCTTTTGCGAACGCACGTTTGAATGCATCGTCTTCCATAATCTTCTCATGAAGGTCACGGTAAGCTTCAATTGTCTCAACTTCTAGGAATTTAAAGATACGATCTTGTTGTTCGTAAAGATCTTTAAATTGTAGGTAGTATTTCTTTACTGGCTCAACGAAGCTGTTGATGATCTTTCTGTTGAAAGTAAGATCAGCTAACTCAGTTGAAACTTTTAGCATTGTTTCTTTTTGATCTTTAGAGAATTTCTCTAGTGTTCCGTCTTCTTCGTTTAAAGCGTTGTCATAGATATTCTTTAGATCATCACAAACTTTAATAATTGTTTTCTTAACCTTATCAACATCTTTTTGAGTCGATTCATCATCTAGACCACGAACTAGTTCTCTTACGAACTCAGTAGGGTTTTCAAGTTCGTTAATACGATCCTTAAGTGTGATGATTTCTGCAATCGCGTGAGAAGATTTTAGTGATGAAAGGATAATCTCTCTTTCACCTTCTTCAATTTCTTTTGCGATAACAACTTCGCCTTCTCTCGTTAATAGGGCAACTGAACCCATTCTCTTAAGATATAATTTTACAGGATCTGTTGAGGCACTTCTTAATTCCGCTCTCTCTTCTTTTGATAGAGTTTCTTCAATAATTTCAGTACCGTCTAATTTGATTCCTTCATCTTCCTCTTCAACTTCTTGCTCAGAAATTTCAATCTCTGCTTCAGTGATGGCAAGCATAATGAGGTCAAGTTCTTCAGGTTGAATTAAGCTTGCTGGAAGAGCGTCGTTAATTTCCTCTGGAGTCAGGGCATCTTGATCCTTACCGCGTGAGATAAGTTTTTCGAAACCCTTAGATTTTAAAAATTGTGCAGCACTTGACATGTTTGATTTCTCCAATCGTTACTTTAAAGCTAATAGCTTTTTTTCTATGTCGTGAATCTGTTTCATAATCTCTTTCAACTCATCTTCAGTTTTAACCGAAGACATTTTCTGCCTCAAAGATTTCTTTTCGTCTTTAAAGCTTTGTTGCTTGAGAATTTTTGCGAGGTCACTAATGATTTTTACAGCTTTCTCTTTTTCTAGTTGGATTCCTTTATTTTTTATAATGCCTTTTTTTATAATTTCTTCAAGGCCATATTTGGAAGAACTCGAAAGTGCAAAGTTTTTAAATTCCCTCTCATCGATTTCAAAGATTAATTTTCTAAGATTCAAAATATATTCTTTTACCCCATCTGACTGCATAAAATCAAGCAGATCGGTCATTTCATCATACTCAAGACATTCCGGATGTTCAATGATTGAGAGGAGAAGAGTCTCTTCTGTTTTTGAGATTTGAGGCGCAATTTCTTCAATAGTTGGCATCTGGTTTGCATCAGATTCAACAAAACTTGCCATGTAACTCTCATCGTACTCTGGCATATTAAAATCTTCTTGAATAACTTCTTTTTGAACTGGTTTAGCAGCTGGTTTCTTAACTCCTTTTAAGAAATTTTCATAACGTGTATTAATCTGTTCGTTACTAGAGTTTAACTTAAGCTTTGGTGCCAGGGCCAAGAGTCTCTCTGTGGCATTGATATCGTTCTTAAGTGGTGCAACCACTTCAAATGCTTGATCAAGGATTGAGAGCTTCTCGTCAATTAGCTCAATTGGTCTTTGAGGTATAAGTTGATCGAGTTCATAGTCAATAAAAGCTGGTGCATTATCAATGCGCTCTTGAAAAGCTATGATTCCTTCTGCTTCTAAGAAGTCATCAGGGTCTTTGTGTGGAGCAAGGTTAACGTACTTGGCCAGAATTCCATACTCTAAGAATTGCTGACTTGTCCTCTGGGCGGCTTTATAGCCGGCCTCATCATTATCAAGGGCCAAGTAAATATTCTTCGTTAAGGCCTTAAGGACGCGCAGGGAATTATCACCAAGGGCCGTTCCCATGATGGCAACTGAGTTCTCGAATCCTTTCTTAAACGTTGCAACCTGATCCATATTTCCTTCGACTATAATAACGCTATCGCGTTTTCTAATATAGGATTTTGCAAGATGAAGGCCATAAAGGAGGTTACTCTTGTTAAAGATGAACGATCCCTTTGAATTCACATACTTACCATATTGTTCATCGCGTATTCGTCGTCCAGTAAAGCCGATCACACGGCCATAGTGATCCCAGATAGGAAACATAACGCGTTCGCGATAAGTATCATAATGGGACTTATTTTCTGGATTATACTTAACGATTCCAATTTCAATGGCAGTCTTTAGGATTTCTTCACGGTCTTCTTCCGGAAGAGTGTGGATATAGTCGTAAATACTATTTTGCTTTGGTGCAAAACCAATTTGATAGAGCTCGGCCAGCTCTTCTTTCATATTTCGATTTTTTAAGAAATCGAGATAGGCGGCAGGCTTTGTGTCCTGACCGTACTTATAATATATAGCGCTTGCAACTTTTAGAATCTTTTCCGCAAAGATTTCTTTCTTAGGTTTATTTCTTTTGCTTGTATAGGCATCAAAATTAATACCAAATTTTTCACAAATATCTCTTAAGGCATCGACAAACTCGAGTGTGTGGAGATTCATAACAAAGTCAAAGTGAGAGCCACCGGCACCACAGGCAAAGCATTTATAATTTCCGTAGTCATTATTGACGTGCATTGATGGATTGGTGTCATCGTGAAAAGGACAAATCGTCGTAATACGATTACCCTTGTGAACTAAGTGCACACCATAGCGCTCGATTAAATCAGAAATCGGGATTTCACTGACGATTTTTTCGCGCAATTGCTGTAGTGACATCTAAGAGGCTTACCTTATTTATTATGCTTTTTTGGATTTTAGAACAAAAGCTTTAATATTTACACCTTGCTCGATAAATATTTTCTCAAACTTAGTCTTAAACTGGCAAAGTAGGTGGTCTGGAGCGTCATTCCACAAGTCCTTTGTTTCAAGCTCTAGCTCAAAAAGATCTTGTTTTTCAATTACTTCCTTCATCCACTCAGCGTAACCATCGTGATCCGTCTTAACGAAGAAGTATCCACCTGGCTTGATAACTTTGTATGCCCTCTCTAAGAATGGAAGCTGGAAGAGTCTCTTCTTATGATGACGGGCCTTTGGCCAAGGATCAGGGAAGAAGTAGAATACCTTATCTAGCTCGTTTTCAGCAAAGAGATGTTCAATTCGTTCTCCCTTCGCTCTTAAGTATTTAAAATTGCGATATGGAAGTGATTTTAATTTCTTCGCAAGCGCATAGCTACGCTTAAAGCGGTAGTCTAGGCCAACAAAATTTTGGTCGCGATAAGCATCACAATATTGCAGCATGAAGTGGCCATATCCTGAACCAATCTCAAGACATAGCTCACCATCTGTCTTAAAGACTTCCTCATTCCACTTCCCGCGGTGAACTTCTGCTTCATCGTCACGAAGAACGAATTCACTAAATTCAGTTAGCTTGTCGTGGTAAGGGTTCTTATGCTTATATTCAAAACCTTCTGAAAAAGACTTATCTTGGTCTTGTTTATACGCAAATGGGTCATTACTAGCTTGTTGAGCATCTGATTTAACTGGCAACTTAAACTCCTCAATATTATATTGCACCTAGTTATCAAAAAGAGACCGTTCAGGCAAGGCTTTAAACACTTTTATATAGCTTATAGGGGAGTTTCGTTCATAAATAAATATTAGGGAATCTTAAGTTCAAAGTAGTGACAAAATATTAGAGACTAAGTCATGGGCCGCTTTATAAAGAACTTAATATTTATTGTCTTGTTATTCCCTCTAGGTATTAGTGCTCAAGAGGTTGAAGAGTTTGAGATTAAGACAATTCAGGGACATTATCGCCATCAATACTTTCGCTACTTTTTGGAAGAAGTACTAACTTTGGCCCGAAATGAATTTGGGGATTTCAAAGTCATTCCGTTTGATTGTGGTAGTGAAAAAGAATGTGTCGAAAATGGTAGTTATCTAAAAGGAGATATTCTCTATTCTCCTTCTGAGAATTGGGATCTAACTGACTTTAGGAGAGTTGAGGCTCCTATTCTTTCGGGACTTCTAGGGCTGCGTTTGCCTGTTTATGAATATAAGAACAGACAGATGATTGAGGGAATAAAGGGAGCCGCAGACTATAAGAAATTACGAGTTTCATTTAATAGAAATTGGAGAGATTTTAAAATTTTAAAAAAGAGTAAATTTAAATTAGTGGCAGTGGATTCATTTTCAGGAATTTATCATGCATTAAATAATGGAAGTGCAGATTATACTTTAAGGGGGGTTTCAGAAGCATATATTGAAGTCCTCAATCAAAAACAAAATCTTCTCGTGGATAATAAGAACTTTATTTACTACAACTACCCAGTCTATCTCTATGTAAGAAAAAATAATAAACGACTCTATCGAGCAATAATTTTGGGCATGAGTAAGTTAAATAGTCAGACTTCAAATAATTTTACGAAGAATTTTATCGAGCAAAATATTGTACTCGAAGAAAGATTGCCTTGTCAGGTCTACAATGTAACAACTGAAGTTATCCAAGTGATTAAGCAATGTAATGTAAATTCTTTAATGGAAGTTGTCGCTAACTTTAGACGTTAGCGATTTAGCATTTCTTCAATAATTCGAGCAGCTTTTTTTATTTCTTCTGGATTTTCAAAACGTTTTTGAATCGCTTCTTTTAGCTGTTCAATCTCGCTTTTTTCTTTAACGTGATCTTCTTTAGTTGGTGCACTAGCTTTTTCGGCCGGTGCACCCATATATAATGTTGTGTATTTTTTTACACCCATAATTCGATCCTAAGCAGCTGCTTCAGCTGAGCTTTTTCTCATTGTTGAAACTCTCTTCATGTGATCTTCAATCACTTCATAAAGTTCAAGCTTTGTTGAATATGGATCCATACCTTCTGGCATTGTTGAATAAATTACTTCGTCGTTGATTTCTGCGAAAATGAACCAGTTATTACCTAGTTTTTGAAAAAGAACTTCTGTACCTTTGTATTGAACTGTCATAAACCTTCCTCCTGAATTATGTTTTTGCATTCCTTGCTAAAACAATGACACCTAATTTATCGGCGATAGAATTTAATAATTAAAAAAAAGAGAGGCTATAGTGATGAGGGGAAGATTTTTCCCCTCTGCTTGTAAGTACTAGTAAATATAGGTTATTCCGACGTTGTATCCGAAAGTTCCTTCTAAATCTGTTGCTAAATCTGTGGCCGTCCAAAGCTGTGGATTTTCAAATTGTCCATCTGAACTAAGAGTTGAGGGGAGTCTAATATCGATGACTGGACCATGGTAGAGAAAAGCTGAATCAGAGTTAAAAAACTTCTTATGAGTCAGATTAACACCAAGCCGAATATTAAAAGAAAGTCCTGTGAAAAGTTTTTCTTCAAAGACTCCATTTGTTACATCATCTTGTGTGATAAAGGTTCTTTGAAAATTAGCACCGACTTGTAATACAGATTCAATTTCAAAGAATTGTCTCTTGTAAAATGTATAGGAAATGACAGGCCCAATAGTGAAGGAAACGTCACTTTCTCTCGTGTAGATTTCATCAGTTAATAAATACTCGTTTTGACCACTCGATATGCCTCCAAAGAAGCCGAAATAGAGCCTATTCTCCTCATCAAAACGGGCGGGACGCAGATACTTTAAATTAAGAGTTCCTGAAAAGCCTGTACTTTCACGCTCAATCTGATTGGAGTAATTATAGTGTGAAGTCATCCCCTTTCTAAGAACGAAATCGATATTGGCCTTGTTGGATGGGTATCCTTTAAGTGGATATTTTTCTGGAAGTGGTTCATCAATAACATAATCAGTGGGATCATTTTGAACATAAATCGTATTACCTAAATCCTCAGATTCATTATTCAAAATTAACTTTATGAAGTCCTTTCTAATATAGGCCTTTCTCCCATCTCTCGTGAGAGTAGTGTAATAACCTTCATCATTTAAGTGATTTGGATGAAGATAGATCGTCTCCCCCTTACGTACTAACATTAAAATATTTCCATCTGCACTTGGCTTACTGAGGATAGGTGCTTCATGAACTCGAATTAATCCATCAGTTGCAAATACTCTGAAAATAAAGAGGAGAGTGAGTAGAGTCTTAATCATATTGCGGCCTCAAATTCCTTACCGATACCAAAACTAAAGAGAGTTGCCCCATTATTATCTGCTAAGTTTGAGCTAGGAAAAGATACATTGGCATCGAAAGAGTAATTTTGTTTTTTTAAATCAAAACTTAAAAAATACGTTTTGTAGTTATAGCTGATATTAATTCCAAATGAATCGAGGGAATGATTGATTGATGTACCTAAAACTTTAGCAGAAGAGAAAAGTGATCGTTGTGCAACTAATCCTGCGGCAATATATGAATCATTTTTAAAATGTTTTCGGTATTCTGTACGAACGCCAATCGAGAAAGCATTGAACTGAACTTCTTGACCACTGTTTTGCGTAAGGTAATCCAGGGTTATAAAAACTGGGATATTCTTAAATGTTTCAACTCCAGCTTCAAGTGCAAAATTGGTACTTGTTAAACTTGTGCCATCATTGAAGAAAGATGGTGTGGATGAACCAACCCCTGCCTTAACTTGAAAGTATGTGTAGAGCTCATCTTTATCAAACTCGATGGTCTTGTGTTTACTACGATCAAAAGGTTTAAACTTCTTCTCATTGAAAGTCAGGATATGCTCAAGATGCCTTAAATACTCACCTTGAATAACATACTTAGGTTCACCCTCTTTAGGAAGAATGTAATAGTAGCGAGATCCTGGCGCTACTTCTCTTGTTTTGACGATGGTATTTTCAGAAACTTGGTAGAATTTAGTACCATCAAGGCTCTCAAGAGTCGATCCAGCAGTAACAACACTTCTTTGAGTCTTTACTTGAAAGTTATTTTTTAAGTATTTAAAACGTGAAGGAGCTTTCTTTTTCTTTCCTTGCTCTTCTTTGGAAAGACGAGCAAGATCTTTAAAGAGTTTGTCTTCTTTAGATTCTGCATAAGATATGAAGCAGACAAAAATGAGAAGTATGATCTTTAATCTAAGCATTCGATGGCCTTTTTGAATGCAGTATAATTGCTTTCATATTTGAAGTCCTTGCCCTGTACTTCGTTAATCGCAAGCCACTTGTAACCTTGGTGCTCTTGACTACTAATTGTAATATCGAGTGTAGCTACAAGTGCTAGGAAGCAATATTCCTCAACATCCTTTCCCCACCTGTCATGAAATTTAAAAATCTGATCAAGTTGCACAACCTCGGCTTGAGCAATTCCAGTTTCTTCTAAAAGCTCTCTTTTGGCCGCTGTTTCTAAATCCTCTTCACCCTCAACTGAGCCCGTAATATTTTGCCAACCAAAGCCACGGTCCTCTTTCATCTCCAGAAGAAGTAAGGATTTTTTGTTTTTGTGCAGTGTGACCACTTGCACTTTTTTATGGAGCGTATTCATAAGTTTATTATATCAAAATTTTCAATTTACAGGGACTTGGGGAAATTTGGGGTTAATTTCTTTAATTTGTCTTACATTCCGTTCATTTTAGGGCCTAAAATTTTGTCGATTCCCGTGGGATTTGGTAGATTATTGCGATGGATATTATGCGTATTTTCAATACATTAACTTTGGCCCTTCCGGGATTTTTATTAGCGATCTCATTTCATGAGTTTGGCCATGCCTGGATGGCGAGAAGATATGGTGATGATACGGCCGAAAGAATTGGTCGCCTTACGCTAAATCCTATTCCACATATTGACCTCGTTGGAACAGTTTTATTCCCACTCGTTGGGATTGCCCTAGGTGGTGTTCCATTTGGTTGGGCCAAGCCAGTACCCGTCGATACACGTCGCTTTAAAAATATGAAGTCGGGAATCTTTTGGGTGAGTTTTGCTGGACCTGGTGCAAATCTGATTTTAATGTTCCTTTCAGCACTCGTCTTTGGACTTGTTTATGCTTATGTGCCAGGGACATTTACTCTTAAGACTCAATTTATGGATATGCTTCAGTACTCGGTATTTATCAATATCTTACTGGCCGTATTTAACTTAATTCCATTTCCTCCTCTTGATGGATCGAAGATGGTTTCAGCTTACTTAGACTACAATTCAGCACGAAAATATGAAGAACTCCAAAGATTTAGCTTTTTATTTATTCTAATTCTTTGGTTCACTCCAATCTTTGGTTACATGATTAGACCTGTAATGGGATTTGGAATGAATTTGATGAATACGTTTGCTCGTATTCTCTCTTAAGTTAAGGGAATAGAGGGATATTAACTTATGTTAGACACAACAATTAAGGTCAAAACAGATACGTTTGATGGCCCCTTGTCACTTTTGCTACTGCTTATTCAGAAAGAGCAAATGTCGATTAAGGAGTTAAACCTTACTAAGATCACAAAGCAATACCTTGATTACCTGGCCAATATGAAAGAGCTAAACTTCGATATTGCAGGTGACTACTTATTCTTAGCAGCAACTCTCGTTCTACTTAAGTCTAAGAATGCTGTGACAGAAGAAGAACAGGCAAAACTACAAAACCAACTTGGGGCCGAAGGATCATTAAATATCACTTCTCATGCTGAACTTGTAAGACGCCTTGAAGAGCTTGCCCTTTATCAGAAAATGGGACAGAAGTTACTCGGCCTTCCTCAAAAAGGTGTGGATATTTTTGTAAAGCCAAAAATTAATCGTAAAGAGATTGTAAACTCAATCCTTACGCCAATGGATCTTGAGAAGCTTACAGATACCATGATTGATTTTATTTTCAGACAAAATAGAAAATATACTGTTATTAAGCGCGATCGCTTATCAATTAAAGAGAAGCTTGAGTTCCTAAAGAACTACTTAACTGTAGGACAAAAAACTAACTTAGATGAGCTTTTAGAAAATGATAGCAATAGTCGAATTGCGACAAGCACTGGTGATGATACGGCCAAGATGTCAGCAGATGGTAAGAACACGATTGATAATGTAGTTATTACTTTTATCTCACTTCTAGAGCTTGCACGTCTAAAGCGAGTTGAAATCTTTCAAAACGAAAACTTTGGAAACGTTTATGTTGATGTTGTGAAGTCACTCGAAGACTTTGACGTCACTCAGGCAGATGGATTCGAAGATGAAAATGAATCAAAAGATAAAATCGATACACAAGAATTAACTGAACAAGTTGAACAACAAGTAACGCTTTAATCGTTATTAGAGAGAGCACACACAATGGATGAGAATACAACGACAACAAATGAATTAAACCTTGAGTTTCTTTCAACTGATGAGGAAATGCTTGAAGAGCTAGAAATGGTACTAATGCCAAGTGATGCTGACCTTGAGTTTCCAGAAGAGTATTTAAAACTGGAGTCAGACTTTGCAGATGAAAAGCTTCAAGAAGATAAGCTTTGGAAGGCCAGAACTGGCTTAAACGAAGAAACTATTTGTGGAGCAATTGAGACAATCGTTTTCATGAGCGATAAGCCAGTTCCACTAATGAAGATTAAATCATTAATTGATGAAGATATTCCTCTGCGTGTTGTACACGAAGCGATTACTCGTCTACAAGATGAGTATGAATCAAAGCACCATGGTATTAGACTACAAGAAGTTGCTAATGGTTACCAATTTAGAACAAAAGCAACTTTCTCTAAATATGTGCAAGACCTATTCAAAATCAATGAACTAGTTCTTTCTCCAACTGCTCTTGAAGTACTTGCTATTATTGCTTATAAGCAGCCAGTTTCTAAAATTGAAATTGAAAAGATCCGCGGAGTGGATAGCTCTCACATTGTTCGCGGTCTAATGGATAAGAGACTTGTTAAAGTTGAAGGCCGCTCTGATGAAGTTGGTCGTCCTGTTCTTTACGGAACAACTGCTGAGTTCTTAGAAGTATTTAACCTTGCAAATATTGATCAACTTCCACCTGAGCATGAGCTTTCTGAAATTGCTGCTCAAGGTGTTGGTAAAATTGAGGACATTAAAACTCTTGTTAATGCCGATCTTGCATCACGCTTTGATCAAGATGAGATTGAAGAGCTTGATAATATTGCCATGTCGATTAAAGAAATCGATTCAGAAACTGCATTCACTAAGTCTCTTAAAGTTCAAGAAAGAAAGAGAAAGAGTAATGTTGAAGGAGAAGAAGTACTTACGGCCTTCGATCTATTAGAAAGACATCTTGATAACTCTCTTGTGACTGGCTCAAATATTGAATCAGCAGCTTCTGAAGTTTTTACTGCCATCACTTGTCCTGAAGTTATTGAAGATCTAACGAAAGGCCCATTTAACATTCCTGAAGAAGAGGAAGAAGAATTTGAAATGATTGACCTGGATTCAGGTGAAGTTATTAAAGATATTACTGTTGAAGAAGCTCTTGAAGAAGTTGCTGAAGCAATTTTGGCTCCTGACGCAGAAGAGACTGTGGCCTTAGAACCACAACAAGAGATTGAAGAAATTGCAATTATTGATGAAACAAAGTCATCTTCAGAAGAGGATCAATTGGCCCAGGCCCTTGATGATGCCTTCTCTAAATTATTCGGTGGGGGATCAGATCTGCCACAAGATGAAATGGATGCAGAATTCACAGATAATATCAATGAAACGACTCAAAACTTAATTAATGGGGCCCGTGATCTTGATTTAGACTTAGACTTTCTAAATAACAAGGACTTAGAGGACTCAGACTCACTTCTCGATTAAGAAATAATTACTTAATACTTGTAAAAGCTTACGTTTAGTTCTATTTAGACGTAAGCTTTTTCTTTATGACTTTTAACCGCCGAGATGGCAGATAGGAGAATCAAATGTCAAAATTAGTTCGCTTACAAAAATTTATTGCAGATTGTGGAATCACTTCACGCCGTAAGGCCGAAGACTTAATCGTTCAAGGACGAGTTAAGGTTAATGGTATTGCAATCAGAGAGCTTGGAACAAAAGTTAATCCAAATATCGACGCTGTTATCGTTGATGGAAAGATTGCGGATCTACAGGCCGTTGAAAAAATATATATGGTTATGAATAAACCACGTGGGATCATGACAACAGTTAATGACCCAGAGGGAAGACAAACTGTAATTGATCTTTGTAAAGAGATCAGTGAGAGAATCTATCCTGTTGGCCGTCTTGACTATCTTTCAGAAGGTCTACTTCTTCTAACTAACGATGGTGACTTTGCAAATCTTGTTATTCACCCAAGTTCAGATCTAACAAAAGTGTATGAAGTTAAGGTATTTGGTGCCGTTAATGAATTTCTGCTAAAAAAATTGAGAGCAGGTGTTTATATTGATGGTGTGATGACAAAACCACAATCTGTACGTGTTATTAAACAACTTCAAACAAAGACTTGGTTAGAGTTTAGAATTAACGAAGGTAAGAACCGTGAAATTCGTCGTATGTGTGAAGGGGCAGGTCTTACCGTTGATAAACTAAAACGTATTTCAATTGGTGGACTTACTGTTGAGGGAATTGCTCCAGGATCGTACAGACTTGTTACAAAGAAAAGTCTTTTAGCTGCTATTGGTATTGATAGTAATGGAAAGAAGCTAGAAACTGCTGTTGAGTACATTTCAACAAAGAAATCAATCAATCTTAAGAATAAAGGTCATCAAGGCTGTACTGCCGCTGATGATAAAGCTTTCACTAAGTTTAGAAGAGAGACTTACTTCCAGTCGATTAAAGAGATTTCTGAGACAAAGAAGGCAAAAGAAAAAGAGTTAAGAAGACAAGCATACGAAGAAAGAGAAGCCGCTCACAAGAAGAGACAGGATAAGAAGAAAGCTCGTATTGCAAAGAAAGAGCAAGCTGCTCAAGAAAAACCAGTTCACGTAGAATTTCTAAAATAAAAAAAGCCGCTTATGCGGCTTTTTTTTTAATCAATTTTTTGTATTTCTTCTATTTTACCAACTTGTTCTTCGATTCTTAGATCCTCTCCGTGCCCTCGAATATAACGGTTTAAGTACTCTAATTGTTTGTAAACCTCTGAGTATTCATTTGTTCCAATTGTCATATCTACTAGTGTTTCCGAGTCATCTGCAATATAGAGATCAAGATACAAATAGTCTTCAAGTTGATCTTGAGGAAGAAGCATCGTTAGTACTTGAAGAATATAATATTCCTTACTTAAGCTTTTGAGTTTCTTCATAAACACTTCAAGCTTTTCATTATAAGGAAGTTCACTCTTAATGATCTTATAGAGTTGTTTTGCCAGGCGTTTTGCCTTTCTGTTGTATTCATCATCACTTAAATACCAAGGATTTCTATGGTCATCTTTATTGCGTATACTTTTTCTAAAGAATTTCTTATCTCTTAAGTGTTCACTAATAACACTTGTGAAGTCTTCAAGAGAATACTTATCAAACTCTTCAAATGCTTCTTTCTTAAAGATCATTGTAATATTCCCATTAAAGTTAATATAGCGCTTAATTTCAGGGATCTTTGCTAGTACTTCATCTCTGTACTTTAGTGGAAGTAAACCTCCTAGTATATTTTTAAATCGACGTTGTTCAAACTTACCAAAATCATTATCGCGTCGATTAAAAGTTACTCCTGTATTTAGGAATTTGTGATCATTATGTGGTGATGTTAGGCCATAATATGACAAGATCTTTTCTTCGTTAGTATTGAAGATTTTAAGTGTTAATTTGTTCTTTGTTCTCTTTGTGTAACTTGGATAATGAAAAGTAATATTCTCACCATTTAGTTTTTCAAAAATAAACTTATTATTAATTAAGTGACTTCTGGTTGTTAATTCAAATAATTTAAGATCAAGTTTAAGACCTGTTGTCTTTGAAGTGTAACGATTATTACCTTTGAAAACTCTTTCAATACGAGGATTAGTTTTTAATCCATCAGCACGAGCAATTCGGTCTACATCTTCTAGGTTTACAACATAGTAGCGATCGAGAAGATCTGAATTCAGTGACTCTGCAAGTAGCTTCGCCTCTTTAAATTTGAAAACATTATTAAAGAGTTTATTATAAAGTGTTCTAGATTCTTTATGTTCTAAATGAAAAATATAGTCAGCAAGGATAATATTACCCTTTGTTTTAGATGAATCGAATTTAATCCACTCGATTTTATACTCAGGTTCAATATCAAATCCGAGCAATTCAAAACTAAAAAGTTCAACACCAAATCGACTTTTAAAAGATAGACCCGTTGTTTTCTTTTTTTCAGCGATGATTTTTACTCTAACTTTTTGTTCTTCGAGTTTATAAACTTGAATTAGAAATTCACCCGCCATTGTAAAAAAACCTGTCACTCCCGTATTGAGCACAGGCGCAATGTCGCTATATGAAAAACCTGTTGTGACGGCCATTGAGGCTGGGATAGAAATAAAGTCACCTTTATCTAAACGCTCAACATTCTTTGCACGAATTGGTAGTCTTGCAATATTAAATGGCAAGGCCTTCATCGCATCAATCTTTTTATCGTATTGTCTTGAAATTATGACTTTATTATCTCGATTAGCTTTTAAAAAAACAGGTGTTTGTAAATTTGGAAAGAATGATCTCTTTGGATCGTGATCTATTTTTAAGTCATATGTATCACGTCTCGTGTATTGATTTTGAATATAGGATTTTTCAACTTCGTATGCGTAGTTTCCTTTGATTGATAGGCCATCAGAAATTTTGACTTTAAAAATATCTGTATCTAAGTCAATTTTTAAACTATTGAATGCATCAAGAAGTTGGCGGTTTATATTCTCTCTACTTAAATGCTCTTGCAGATAATGAATGACTTTATTCTTATTTGAGTCACCTCGTTTTTGGTCCTGTGATATTAGGGGTTTATCAACTAAATTATTAGTCTCTTGTGCATTCGTTAATAGGGGGCCACAAAGGAGGATTGCGATAAGTATATTCTTCATATCCTAAATTTAGCATCTTCAATGAAATCCAGGTGTTTAACTGTAATCCTTATACAGTGTGAACAGCGTTTAAACATGAAAAATAATTTAGTGAGTTAATTATATTTTATTTTGTTGGCATCTACTCTGAAATAAAAATTGTTACAACATGATTTTAGTCACTTAGGAAAACGATGAAATCTATTGAAATAACATAGGTTCTTATGACTTATCTCATAAAATATTAATTTATTGACACTTTTTTCTTTAAGTTAACCAAAGGAAACACCGATAAATACTTAGATATACAGCAAATATATAGAGAAAAGTAACTTAATTTGTTTGTGTGGCAAAATCGATATTCTAACTGGAAGTTTTGTCTTGGGGTAAGATTGGCTAGTTAAAGTTTTCATTAGGAGAAAATATGGAAGATTTAAAAAAGTTTTCTTTTTTGATTGTAGATGACATGAGCACAATGAGAAAAATTGTAAAAAAGCTACTACGTGATCTCGGAGCAGATAAATTTGTTGAGGCAGTTGATGGTAAAGATGCCTTAAAGAAGATTGTTGAAAATAAAGGAGGCCCAAATGAGATCTCTTTTATTATTTCTGACTGGAGTATGCCAAATGCTACAGGTCTTGATTTATTAAAAACAATTCGTGGAAGTGAGAACTTCAAAGAAATGCCTTTTGTTATGGTTACGGCCGAACAAGACGTTGCTCAAATTCAAGAGGCCATTGCAAGTGATGTTGATGGCTATGTAATTAAACCATTCGATCAGATCTCATTTAAAAAGAGATTATCGCTTGCGATGAAGAAAAGGTTTCCAGCTGGTTAATTTGAGGAGGTCGTTATGGGCATGGTTGAACGAATCACCAAAAACCATTTCTCAGTACTATCATTTTCGGGAGATATTGATCAAGATTGTGTGAAGTCTTTATCGATGATCTTTGATGCAATTCTTGAAGATGAAAAAGATAAAATGATCATTTTAGATCTTAAGGCCGTCGAATATATTTCTCCTAAAATATATAATGAAATATTTAGACTATTTAAATCGGCCCAAGAAAAGTCTATTTTGATTTATTCAATCAATGTTAGATCATCTTTAGTGAGAGAACTAAAGAGTGATTATGTTGATGAAAAATTCAATATTACCGAATCAATAGCTAAAAGGCTTCAAGAGCTCAATTTAAAAAAGAAAAGAATTGAGTTAGACGTCAATTTTGTAAACCCATTTATTCAAGCAGCAATTGATACATTCGGAGTACAAGCGAACTTAAAGGTTTTACCAGGTAAAGTTTCAAAAGCTAAAGATTTTGAGAGTTATGATATTGGTGTAATTGGTTCTATTGATGTCCAGAATGAATCTTTCAATGGAAGGCTACTCATTTGTTTTCCTGATATTGTTTTTATAGGAATCTATAATGAAATATTTGGTGAAGATTATAATGAGTTAAACGATGACGTAAAAGATGCAATTGCTGAGTTTACAAATATTACACTTGGACAGGCAAAAGCAAGCTTAAATCAGAATAGAGGTATTGTTATTGATCGTGCTATTCCGTCAGTTATTCTGAGAGAGAACTTCTCAGAAATTGACTTAGATCAGTTTGAGTCCCTTATGATTCCTCTCGCGACAAAAATGGGCTCATTTTATATTTATATTTTATTGGGGACAGCTGACGAATAGTCGGTAACTTAGCATTGAAATACGATAAATAAGGTTGAAGCAAATTAAGCTTATTTACAGAAATTTTGACCAAGTGATTAAAAATACTAATTAAATTAGCGGAAAGTCCGAAAAAATAGCACTAGTAACTTTAATGAAGATGTGAAGATTATGGATGAGTTTGAATTAGAATTAAAAATGGATTTCCTAGAAGAAGCGATTCAACTTCTTGAAGACTGTGAGGAATCTTTTCTTGAACTTGAATCAGGTGTTGAAAACCCAGCAGAGCATATCGATAAGATCTTTCGTTTAGCTCATAATTTGAAGGGAACTTCTCGAGCAGTTGAATTCAGTGATGTTGCTGAGTTTACACATGAGATGGAAGAGCTCATTCTTAAAGTTAAAAAGGGTGAAGTTGAGATCTGTGCTGAAGTGATAGATGTATTTCTTAAATGTTCAGATCATTTAAATAATATGATCTCTGGATTAAGAGATGATATTAGTGCTAGCTTTGATTCAGATGAAATTATCGAGATGATTAAAGCCGTTGGTAGCGCAGACGTTAATCATCCTGAATTAAAAATCTCACACTTACCTGAAGACTCTGAAGAAGATACATTTGAAGCTGAGGAAGAAATAAGTGTTGATGAAATTTCTGCACTTGAATCTTGTGAAGAAGAGGATGAAGGATTAGAAGAAATCTTCGCCCAAGGAGATATCGAAGAATCTGCCGAGGAAGTTGATAGTAGACCTTCTCTTGATGATATTGATGATCTAGATCGACTTCTCTATGGAAATATGGTCGAAACTCAAGACGTAAAAATCGAAGAAGTTAAGGCTGAAGAACCTAATGACCTTGATAAGCTAATGAGCGGTAGTGATAATGTTGTACCAATTCAAAGTGCAGCAGAAAAAATGGCAGTTTCTAATACGGCAGCGACAAAAGAAGTGAAAGAGACTAAGGCTGCTCCTGTTGCGAAGAAGCCGGCCAAACCTGAAGAGACAATTCGTATCGGAATTAGTCGTGTTGAAAAACTTAATAACTATGTTGGAGAATTAGTGATTCTGCAAACTGTATTAAGTGAGTGTAACGACCTCGTGACAGATGAGCACGTTAGAAAGAGTGTTAGTCACTTATCTAAAATTACAAAAGAAATTCAAGACATATCAATGAAGATGAGAATGGTTCCATTAAAAACAACATTTTCAAAACTCCAACGTATTGTTAGAGATACTTCAAAGGCACTTGGTAAGAAAGTTAATCTTACTATCATTGGTGAAGAGACTGAGGTTGATAAGAGCATTCTTGAGCAATTGTCAGATCCTTTAGTTCACATTATTAGAAATGCAGTAGACCATGGACTTGAGAAAAGTTCAGAAGAGCGTTTAGCTTCGGGAAAGAGTGAAGCAGGTGAGATTTATTTGAAAGCATTTCATGAGGGTAATAGCCTTGTGATTGAGGTTGTTGATGATGGAAAAGGAATTGATCCTGAAATCATTAAGCAAAAAGCTATTGAGAAGGGTGTTATTAAAAGCGCAGATAAGTTAAGTGATCAAGATGCTATTAACCTAATATTTGCCCCAGGTTTCTCAACGAAAGAAGCGGTAAGTGAAATTTCTGGCCGTGGGGTTGGTATGGATGTTGTTAAAAAGAATATCCAAGATATTTCTGGTGCCGTTGAGGTTAAATCGGAAGTTGGTAAAGGTTCAGTATTTAAAATCAAACTTCCTCTCACTATGGCAATTATTGAAGGAATGGTTACTAGAGTAGGTACTGAGAACTATGTTGTACCTCTTAACCTAATTCATGAAACGGTATCAGTAAGTGAAGAAAATTATAAGAAAGTAAATAATGTTGGTGGATGTATTGTACTTAGGGGTCAAGTTCTTCCTGCATTTAGACTAAGTCAACTTCTAAAGCACAAGGTTGAAGAAGAAGTTAAAAATGAAATTGCTCTGGTCGTAAGAACTGAGGGAATGGACTTTGTCGTTGTTGTTGATGATGTTCTTCGTCGTCAACAGGTAGTAATTAAAAGCTTAGGTAATGATATTAAAGATACACAAGGTTTTATGGGAAGTTCGATCCTTGGAAATGGAAAGCCAGCACTAATCTTAGATTTAAAAGAATTAGTGGTAGAGAAAGTAAGTAAAGTAACAACAAAATCAAAAAGAACAGTAACAAACGCAGCATAGTTTCAAAATAGTGGGGACAATTATGACAAATGAGATTTCAGACGTAACAAAAAGATACTTAGAATTCAAACTTGGTGAAGAGAATTATGCAATTCCACTCCTTCAAGTAAGAGAACTTATCTCTGTTCCAGAGACAACAAATGTGCCTTTTAGTCCAAAATACTATGTCGGTATTATGAACCTTAGAGGGCAAGTAATTTCAATTATCGACTTAAGAACACGACTAGGTGTTAAGCCAGCTGAGTCTAATGAAGAAGCAGTTATCATTGTTGAATTTGGTGAATTATGTCTTGGGATAGTTGTTGATAATATTTGCAAAGTATTATCAGTTGATGAAGAACAAATTCAAGAAGTTGCATCTGTTGAGACAAAGAAGCAAGATCGTCTCAATAGGGTATATCGACATAACGAATCTCTGATTCAATTAGTTGAACTACAACAGATTCTAAATATTGATGAGATAACAGGATTTACAAGTAAAGCAGCTTAGTTATTTGTGCTTAGTGTGGAACGTAATGGGGATATAGAATGAAATCAACAATGTCGATGAATAAGAAGACTATCTTTAGTTTCCTTGGGATCTTTATCATGTTTGGTATGGGCCTTGGAATATCGATTTACTCTTATGATAATTTAGTTAACGAGTTAAGAACGACAGTTCAGAATGACTTAGAGTTAAAAGATAATCTCAGAAAAATCTCTGGTAATATGAAAGAACAAATTTCTATAGAGAAAGAATATATCATCGACCAGTCACAAGATGCACTAAAGCGATTTAAAGAAATTGAAGTCGAAAACACTGAGCTTTTAGATTCAGCAAAAAATATAAAAGTAGACTATTTAGATGAAATTTCTTGGACAGAAATGTATGAAGCCTATTCATCTTATCAATCAAACTTCTCTGAAACGACAGGTTATATTAAAGCAGAAGGTGATTCAAAGAATGGGCTAAGAGGTGAGCTACGTTCTTTTGCTCATGAAATTGAAACGAAAATTAAACAATATGATTTAAATCCTACGTTCATGGTTTCTTTACTCATGCTTAGACGACACGAAAAAGACTTTCTTTTACGACGAGACCAAAAATATGTAAAGAAAGCGGCCGTTGAGGCAAGTAAAATTGAAAACGAATTAAAAGTAAGAAATTATAAAAAGTATGTTGCTGATGACCTTAATAAGTCAGTCGATAACTATATAAATTCTTTTAATAAATTATGGAATAATCAAGTTGAGTTAAACAAGAATATGGCAGATGCTTATGAGCGTTCCAATAAATTGATCTCACTGATAACTTCAACGATTACTATTGTTGAATCTAAGATTAATAATAATCTATCTCATATAAAAGATATCGAAAATAAGGTTAAGCTCTATATTCCAATTCTCTTTGCTGTTATTGCGGTTTTTGCTCTGTTCTTTCAGCAGAATTTCGCAAAATCAGTTAAGGTTATCGTATCGCTTAGTGAGAAATTACGTGAATCATCACAGGTCACAGAGAAATCAAGTACAAATATGAGCATGGCCTCTAGTAAGGTATCCTCATCTGTTACACAACAAGCAAGTGCTATACAAGAGACTGTTGCGACTCTAAATGAGATCACAGCAATGGTCAATAAGAGCGTTGAGAATGCAAAGATTTCCAGTGAAAAAGCAGCAGAGTCTCAACGAGTGGCCCTTGACGGTAAGCACGCGGTAAATGATATGGTTGAGGCCATTGGACAGATCAGCGGGAATAACGATGCAATCATGAAAGAGATGACTCGAAGTAATGAAGAAATTGTAAAAATTGTTGATGTCATTAATGAAATCTCACAAAAAACGAATGTTATTAATGATATTGTTTTTCAGACAAAACTACTTTCATTCAATGCATCGGTAGAAGCAGCACGTGCCGGTGAGCATGGTAAGGGCTTCGCAGTTGTTGCTGAAGAAGTAGGAAACCTCGCTCAAATGAGTGGTAATGCAGCGCTTGAGATTGAGTCTCTTTTGAGTGATTCGATTAAGAAGGTTCAATCAATTGTTGACGAGACACAAAGTAGTGTTTCTAAGTTAGTTACTGAAGCGCAAGGCAGTATTGGACGAGGTGTTGAAGTTTCTGAAAGCTGTGGAAAAATCCTTGATAGTGTAGTTGTTAATGTTGAATCAGTATCAGAAATGATGACTGAGATCTCTAATGCTTCTCAAGAACAGGCAGAAGGTATCAATAATATAACTGATGCAATGAATGAACTAGATGATGTAACTCATACAAATTCTACAATTGCACAAGAAACTTCTGGGTTTGCTCAGAGCTTATCAGAGCAAACTGCGATTTTAAACTCAATTGTTGAAGAGCTTGAAGCTGTTGTACAAGGTACAACAGGATCCGCTGTCACTGTCTCAAAGGAAAGTTTACTTGATTCGATTGCAGGAGTTGAAGATGATGCCCCTGTTTATGAAGAAGAGTCATTTCCTGTATTTGAAACACCAAAAGAGATAACAGCTGTTAAAGAAGTAGAGCCTGTTATTGAAGAAGTTACCTTCAGTGAGGAGCCATTTGAAATTGTCAATGATAGCCCAGTAATGGAAGTTTCATCAGATGAGTATCCTGATGAGAACGACACTCGATTTGATAAAGTAGTTTAGGATAAGGTTTATTAATGAGTGGTTTAGCTAAGAGCTATTTAGAGATTGCAGGGCTTATGGCCAAAGAAACTGGGGCCCATTTTACAACACAAAATGAGGCCATGGTTAAATCTCGCATTGATAAGAGAATGAATGCTTTAAGCCTAAGTGATGCCAATGATTACTTAAGATTAATAAAAACACCTGGTAACACTGAAAAAGCCGAATTAATTTCCCTCATTACAACACACTATACCTTCTTTATGAGAGAGAAAGGACATTTTGAATTTCTTATAAAATCTCTGCCTAAAATTGTAGATCGTGTGAAAAATAGTGGCAGAAACTCAATTAAAATATGGTGTGCTGCTTGTAGTAAGGGAGATGAAGTTTACACTCTTGCAATGATTTTAAAAAAGCATTTAAAACAAATTGATCCTAAAATGAGCTTTGAAATTCTTGCAACTGATATATGTGAAAAGTCAGTTGCCCATGCAAAGAAAGGAATATATTACTGGAAGGAACTTCAGAAAGTTCCTTCAGAGTATTTGAAGGGTAATTGGATGCGTGGAAGTGGTGACATCCAAGAATTTGTAAAAGTATCAGATGAATTAAAAAAACACTGTCGATTTAAAATAAATAACCTTGTTGATGATAATAGTAATGAATATAAAGATGTCTATGACTTAATTTTTTGTCGTAACGTCTTTATCTATTTTAATGAAGATCAAATCAATAAGGTTATGCGTAAGTTTTCAGAATGTATTAATAATAAAGGATATCTCTTTATTGGAATATCTGAAACTCTAAGGCAACATGAAGGTTTTCAAAGTTTAGGTCAGTCAATCTATTTTAAATCTAAATATGAAATGAAGCGTGAAATTAAAAAGCGTGAGAACACAAAAAAGAAAATCCTGATTGTTGATGACTCCGCAACGGTTAGAAAACTTATTAAACGATGTTTAGTAGATAATCCTGGTTATGAAATTGTCGGTGAAGCTGTTGACGGTCTCGATGGACTTAGTAAGATCAAAGAATTAAAGCCTGATGTTATTACCCTCGATATTAATATGCCAAAAATGAGTGGTCATGATCTTCTAAAGAATTTACCAACAGATCAAACAATACAAACAATTCTGATTAGCTCTGTGAGTAAGAGTGATAGTGATATTGTTATGCGCTGTCTTGAAGACGGAGCATTCGACTATCTAAAGAAGCCGGAGTTTAATGATATTTTTAATTTCAAAAAGGCACTTTTAGAAAAGATTGATTTGGCTTACGACAATATCGTGAAAACGAAGAAGAGTAAGCTAACATCTTGGATTGGTGCTGAGACTTTCTCATTTTCTGAGAGACAGGTTATTGCAATCGGTGCATCAACTGGCGGAACAGAAGCAATTAAGCAATTATTACTCAAAATGCCTAAAGAGTTTCCTCCAATTATTATCGTTCAACATATACCTCCAGTCTTCTCAACGGCCTTTGCAAATCGTTTAAATGAACTGTGCCCATTTGATGTTCATGAGGCTATTGACGGCGAAGAGCTCAGAAATAATACAGTGTATATTGCTCCTGGTGGAATTCATATGGGAACAAAATTAAAAGCGGGGAAGCTTCATATAAGACTAGATGAAGAAACACCTGTGTATTCAGGACATAAACCTAGCGTTGATTATATGTTTGAAGACATTGCTGATAAAGCAGGGTTTAGAGTGACAGCAGCACTATTGACAGGTATGGGAGCAGATGGTGCAAAAGGTTTATTAAAGCTAAAGGAAAAAAGTTTTTTTACGATAACTCAAGATGAAGAATCCTCAGTGGTTTATGGAATGCCAAAGAAAGCATTTGATATGGGAGCTTCATGTGTATCATTACCACTAAATAAGATTACAGATCAAATATTGAGTAAGCTAAAATAGTTTTCACTTTTTAAAGAGAGATTAAAAAGTCAAAGAGGGATTATTATGAAAACAAAATGGACAATTAAAAAGCAATTAATCGCGTTGTCATCAACCATGCTAATCATTCAACTAGTGATTGCATTCGTTGGTTACAACTCACTAAGCTCCGTTAAATCACATCTATACACTGTCTTTACTAAGAGGCTTCCAAGTATTAATAGTCTTGTTCAAGCCGATAGAGATTTCCAACAGATGCTTGTTGCTGAAAGATCTCTTTTACTAGCAGGCCTCAATTCAAAACAAAAGGCAGCACTGGCCAAAGATTATTTTAAAAATAAAGGTCAGGTTACAGAGCGTTTTGAAGATTACGCTAAGCTTGGTGATTCTAAAGAAGAAATTGCTATTGCCGCTGCTTTTAGAAAGAATTTGTCAGTATTTTCTGTAACAAGTGATAAAGAATTCCCTCTTAATAAAGACGGTACCTTTCCAAGTGGTGTCTCTCAAGAACGATTAATCTCAGATTCGATGAATTCAATCAATACTAAGTTTGAAAATGCAAGAACGGAATTAGATAAGCTTCAAGAGCTCATTCTTGATATGGGAAAGAAAGAGTTTGAAGATGCTGATGCAACTTATAATAATTCTATTTTTCTTATGATGATTATTTCAATTGCCAGTGTTTTTGGTTCAATTGGGATTTGTGTCTTTATGGCCAAGAGAATTGATGGAAGTATTAATGAAGTTGTTGAATCAATCTCTAATGAGGGTACAAATCTCGATAACGTATCTAATACATTTAAACAAAAGTCAGTAGCTCTAAGTTCTGTATCAGAACAACTTTCTGCTGCAGCAACTCAGACTTCAAGTTCTTTACATGAAATTTCTCAGATGATTAAGAGTAATACTGATGGATCAAATAATGTTGCGAGTTTAATTAGAAAGAGTCAGGAGCTTGTTGGGGATGGTGTACGTTACCTTTCTGATTTAGCTAAAGGTGTTGGTGAAATTGATAATAGCACAACAACACTTGCTCATACTGTAGAAAAGAGTAATGGTGAACTAAATGAAATTATTCAGGTATTTCAAGAGATCAATGCCAAAACTCAAGTTATTAACGATATCGTATTCCAAACAAAGCTTCTTTCTTTTAATGCTTCTGTCGAAGCTGCAAGAGCTGGGGAAAATGGAAAAGGCTTCTCTGTTGTTGCAGAAGAAGTTGGTAATTTAGCAAAAATGTCTGGTGAATCTGCTGATGAAATCTCAAAACTTCTTGTCGAAAGTCTAAAGCGAGTTACTGAGATTGTTGAAGATTCAAATACTCATGTTAATAATTCACTTAGTTTAAGTAGAGAAAAAATTAATAAAAGTGTTGAGATCAGTACTCAGTGTCAGGAAGTGTTTAATCAAGTTATGAATAACTTCGATCAAGTTGCTGCTAACTCAGATGAAGTAGCCTCTGCTTCAAAAGAGCAACTTATTGGTGTTGAAGAAGTTAACAAGGCCATGGCAGAGATCTCAAGCTCAGCAGGCCTAACAAGTCAGTCTGCACATGATCTTAAAACTGCTTCATCTGAACTAAGTCAATCAGTTGTGAATATTGGAAGTGATATCGGTAATCTCAAGTCTCTTGTTCAAGAAGATAAGGGGGCTGCCTCGGCGCCTGCTGCTAAAGTTATCAAGTTGGCTGCAACACCTAAAGGTGGCACTTCAAAAGCTGCCTAAAATAAATTTACAATTTTACGAATTATAAGGAGTGCATTATGCACTCCTTTTTTTATGTGATTACAGTAGCTTGCCCATAGTGAAATAATGAGGAAAATAGGATATGATGATCTATAAAATTAAATTAGGGAATTCGAATGAAATTAATTTTAACGCTAATTTTAAGCTTAAATCTTTTTGCTAACACTCAAACTTTTAATGAACTAGCTGACGAAACATTTAGGAAACTTCCAAATACTATTACACTTCAGGTTGTTCCTTCTACTTATGAATTACAGTGGAAAAAACCACGTGATTTACTTTTTTCACTTATTAAGAATAAGTATTACTTTCCACTAACTCCTAGTATTCTTGGGCATGTGACAACTGAAATAAATTGTACAATTGATGGAGAGCGTAAGAATTTCTTCATTGGTCAAAGTGCGAAAGACCTTCAAGCTTTCCAGCGATATATTTTAGGGGGCTACGGCTTTAGTATTCTTAATAATCCATCGTTGTATAAAGACATACCTCTTTTAACTGTTTCTGGAAAACTTGATAAGCGTGATGAGTTTTATAAGAAGATCGATGACTATATTTCTAAAGATCATTTTGCTGCAATTTCTTTTCCTGTAACAGAGGCTAACTGCGCTAAGGCCCTCGATTTTGCGAAAACTTATACAGAAAAAACAAAGAACTCAAAAGTAGCCGGAAATATTTATGGCTTTGGTGCTGACCCTTTAAAGTTTGAAGGAGCAGGATGCGCGACAATGGCTGAGTCATTATTGGAGCTTGCTGGCCTTTCAACTTATGCAAATATGTATAAAAGACGCGTTTACTTGTCTGATGATCTTATCGGAGATCCTGAGAACTCTCGTCCTGCAGGAATCTGGAGTCTCATCTCTTCTGATTTAGATATGAGTATTAAGCCAAAAGAGGAATTAAGAGTGTTTGATTTTCCAGACCCTCAATTGATCTACGATCATATTGAGAAAATTTCTAGCGAAGGACAAGTTTTTCATTTTAATCAAAGCCAATCAAAATTAATTATAATGAAATAAAAAGGGGAGCTCAGAGCTCCCTTTGTTTTAGAATAATCCAAGCAACTTCCACCAAGCTCCACCGACAATCATCCAAATAAGAATATTAACGATCGAAATGATAAATCCAACTTTCCACCAGTCAGATAATTCAACATAACCTGAACCAAAGAGAACAGGTGCAGGGCCCATTCCGTAATGTGTTAGTGAACCAAAGAGATTTGAAAAGAATCCCAGTGAGATGGCCATTAGATATGGTGGAACACCAACGTTAATTCCTACTGCCATAAATACTGCGGCCATGGCCGTTACGTGAGCCGTTGCCGATGCAAAAATATAGTGTGAATAGAAGTAAATTCCTAGAAGAACAGGGAAGGCCATGGTCCATGATAAGGTCGCTACTTCTTTAGAAACATATTGGCTAAACCAAGGAACGAATCCAAATTTGTTAAGATAGTTGGCCATCATAACGAGAACACCAAACCAAATAAGTGTATCCCATGCACCTTTTTCAGATTTTATATCCTCCCAAGTGAGAACTCCTGTGACCAGTAAAATAACAAGTCCTCCAAAAGCCGTTGTCGTTGAAGCAATTTTTAATGTACTTCCAAGAATCCAAAAAACGATAAGAAATAGGAATGTAGCAAGCATGATCCATTCTTTCTTTGAAATTGGCCCCATCTCTTTTAGTTTCTGTCTGGCCAATTCCTTGGCAGCAGGAGTTTCTGTGATTTCTGGTTTATATAGTTTGTAAATCACATATGGAACGACAATGAGGGAGACAATCCCTGGAACAATTGCCGCTAAGGCCCAACTCCCCCAAGTTATTTTAACTCCATTATCTGCTGCAAATTGCGCAATAAGAGGATTGGCGGCCATCGCAGTTAAGAACATTGCAGAAGTAACAACACAGGCCTGAAAGCAAGTTAGAGTTAGGAATTCACCTATTTTCTTTCTTGATGGATCGTTTGGTTTTGAATCATAACTCAATGCTAATGACTTCATGATTGGATAGATAATTCCACCACCTCTTGCTGTATTAGAGGGAGTGGCCGGGGCAAGGACTAAATCAGATAGGGCCAGGCCATATGAAAGTCCAAGTGTTTTCTTTCCTAGTGTATAGACAAAGAAATAAGCAATACGTGAACCAAGACCTGTTTTGACAAAACCATGAGCAATAAAGAAAGCAATGACGATTAGCCAAATCGTGCTATTGGAAAAACCTGTTAATGCTTCTTTCTTCAAATTTAGAGTTCCGGTAAATAAACTCACTGTAAGACCAAACATACACATTGAGCCCATCGGCATGGCCTTTAAAATGACTCCTAAGATCGTACTTATAAAAATTGCAAAGAGATGCCAAGCTTTCGGTTCTAGTCCCTGTGGAATAGATATATTCCAAATACCAATTCCTACTAGAATTGTAATAATAAGCTTGGGAATACTTACTTCAGATTTCATCGTGCTACCTCATGTTTATTGATATCAATTTATTTAATTGTAGGCTGAGTTACTGATACATGCAAAGAGACTTGCAAATTGCAGCTTTTTCCAAGATATTAGGCCTATGAAAGTTTTAGATTATCACTCACATTTATATTACGATGAAAGCACTTATGATCTTGCCCTAACTGTCTTGGATAAGGCCCGTGAGTTGTCATTTGTCCAAATTGGCCGAGCTCACCAGAAAGAAGTAGGTCCACATCCTCGCTGGAGCTGTCAGTTGCTCTACAATGCTGATAAGCTTAATGAAATGATTCCTTGGCTACTGGAGAATCGTCAAGATTTAACAGTTTTTACTCACGCTAATACAGGGGATGACCTTCTTGATCATACTCAAAATACTCTATGGATGGGTGAGATTTTAGAATTAAAATTAGATATTTTTAAGAAATAATAACCTAATTTCAGACTGTTACATTCTATATAATTTTCACATTGGCCTTATCTAGCTGAAATCTGTTCATTTTATCGATAACATAACGCTACGCACAGCGAGTTATTAGGAGATTTAAATGAAGAGAGTTATGCCATTTCTAACGAGCGCATTAATTTTAAGTTCGGCCATCAATGTTCACGCCTCGGACTTTAGTAACTATGTTAAAACATTAAAGTACAACAAGCTTGATACTCAACTTGATAAAGAGATTAAGGAAATCGTTGGTAGAAATAAGCTACCACTAACAAGGCCTGAATTTTGTCCTCTTAATAATACTAGAAGCTATGAAGAAACACTTAATAGTCTTAAGGCCGTAGTGACAGTTTTTAAAGACGACTGTTTTGATGGTAATGAAAATCTAATTGATCAAATTCTTACAAGTTCAAATGAACTTGAAGACCAACTTAATAAATTAAAAGAAGAACAAGGTAAGGAGACAACAGATATTGTTCCAACGACTGAAGATATCAAAATCGAAGGTGTTCCATTAACACAAGTGATGAATGGAATGAACACGCTCTTTTCAAATAATCGTTGTTCGAATTTAGAAAGAACTCCTTTTTTAGAAAGATCTGCTGATATTATTCAAACTTTTGCACAATTTGGTCTATATTCTCCATCTGGTGTAACTGTTGCTTATGGTGGCCTTGCAGTCGCATCAATGCTTCGATTTATTAATAATATCTTTAGTGATCGATTTGAATTCGATACAGAAGAAGATATCAATACATTCGTTAAACTTAACTGCGCATACTATGATGTTAGAAATCAAGTAAAGGCATTAGAGGTTTTCGATATTGATACTGACCGCCACTACACAGATAAAGAAATTTCAGCACATCTTCTTTCTGAAGTGAAGAAAGAATTCGAAACTTTTAAGAAAGCAAAGGATAGTGTTGAAGCAGAGTTTAATAAAATTAAAGAAGAAGAAGTGAAGAAAGTGGATGCTGAAGTTGAAAAGCTAATTTCATCACTTTATGAAAAAATGAAAACTCCATTAACTGATCTACCTGGTAAATCCGCAACATACCAGCAAGCTGAAATCCTAGGGGAGCTTACATACTCAAAGCCACTTCTTGATAAGTATCTTGATACTTATATTTCTGAATCTCAAGGAGCTGATCGATTCCTTAATATGCTATTTAAGCAAAAATTATCACAACTTGATAATGCAATGGAGTTAATGAATCTAAGTGTTAAAGACTTTAATAAAGACTTCTTAGCTGATATGGCCAGTTCATTTAATCGTGTTTTAATAAATATTCAAACAAAAAGAGAGAGTGCACGCAAGAGTTTTGATGATTCTTATCGTATTAAATTAGGAGAAGAAGAAATCACAGTGAAAGAATTTAGAGAATTACTAAAGAGTGAGGATCTTAAAAAGCGTGAGAAAGAGATTACTGATGCATACGCAAAAGTTGGAGAACTTGATAAGAGGCTTGGTGCGATTATTTCAAAAAAAGAATACTCTTCTCAAGATTCGAAAGATGGCGATCTAAGAGAAATTATTAAATCTTTAGATATCGTTAGAAACCATGTTTACGGTAAGTATGGTCGTGAATTCGTTGATAAAATGAGATCACTTTCAGAAGAGCAAAATAAGAACTTTAAAGATCACTATAAAGATTTAGAAAAAGATTATGAAATTACTAAAAGTGGTGAATCAAAAAGACTTGGAGAAGATAAACTACTAAACGCATGTGTTGATGTTGAAACAACAAGACAAATTTGGGTATATGCTCAAAAATTATCAGAACTTGGTTACGATTTCTTAGCTACTAATAATGATATCTTTGGGAGCCCTGATCACAATAAAGATCGTAAGAAGATTAAGCAGCATAATGATTCTGCAATACTTGCACGAAGAATTATTAGTGCAAAGAATTACTTAAAGAAAATTAAATCTCACCGTGAATTAGGGAAGAGCGAAGTTGAAGTTGAAGGAAAGAAGTATTCTTTAGAAGAAGCAGAAGTCGTTGCAAAGACAATTGATTTCTATGGGAAGAAAATGTCAATTGAAGAAGCACAGGACTATCTTGATAATAAATTTGGTCAAAAGGGAATCCGTGCAGACCGTCTAGGGCAAATTATGGTTGAGATAATGAATAACCGCGATAAAACAGTCGGTCTTCAGAAATTTTATAAGAAGAATAACTGTTCAAATATGACGACAATTACAAGATAAGAAAAGGCCCTCGAAAGAGGGCTTTTTTATTGGCGTTTCAAAACAAGTAAGCTTAAAATTTATGTATAATTAAATGTGAGAGCTTATGACTGTCTTATTAATTGGTTTTCGAATTGGTGCTGCCAAGGCGCTGGAAAACAGAAATATTCCCTATATCATCTGGAGTGAGAGCGAATTAAAGAATTCGCGTCAAAGTATTCAGAACATAATAGGAAAATTTCCAACAAAGAAAGATTGTATTGTGAAGTACGCAGAACTCTTTTCTGATGTTACTCATGTCATCGCTGCCACAGAAGCTGCTGTTGTTCCCGCAAGTCGTCTTAGACGTTGGCTTGATCTCTATCGAAATAAAGATAGTGTCATCACACATTGTACTGACAAGCTTGAGATGAAGAAGTATCTCTCAAAACATCAAATTCCCATGACAAAGTTTAAGTCTTCAAAAGGAAAAACGGCCCAAGAAATAGTCGGGTCTCTAGGCTTACCTATTGTGAATAAAGTTAAGCTCAGTTCAGGGGGGCGAGGTGTAAGCTTTCTTAATACCCTTGAAGAAGTGGAATTATATCTTGATAAGGTTTCATACTTTGAAAAACCAATTAGAGGTACAGAAGGAAGTATTGAATCCTTTGTAAAAGATGGAGAAGTGCTCTTTACAAATATTACTCAGTACTTCAAAAATGGTGCTTGTAATATTCTTCCAGGTAATTATAGCGAAGAGATAAAAGAGAAAATTCACGAGTTAAATAATAATGTTCTTAAGGCCTTAAAACTTAAGTGGGGAATGACCCATTTAGAGTACTATATTCAAGAGAGTGGAGAGATCTTATTTGGTGAAGTTGCTCTTAGGCCACCTGGCGGCTATATCATGGATGCCATGAAGCTTGCCTACCATCAAAACTTTTGGGACGTCTTTGTCGCTATCGAGATAGGTGATCAAAATATCAAGTTCAATGAACTAAAATATTATGCATCGTCTATTGTTATTCATCCGGGACAAGGAAATGTCACAGATGTATTAGGTGTTGAAGAAATTCAGGGCCTTAGCAGTATTCATAAATTTTCTTTAAAGATTGAAAAAGGTGATATCCTCACAACTCGTGAAGGTGTTGGCCAAGATTATGGGTATTTACTTCTGAAGAACGAAAAATTAGATCATCTACAAAGCGATATTAAGTTTTTCTATGATAATTTTGACGTGCAATTCAAATAGTGCACTTTTATAGAATATTTTATTACGGGTAGAGCGCCAAAAATGATTTGATTTGTTTGCTTCCATACTTTGCCATGGCTTCAAACTCATCTTTTCTAACCGGTATATCTGTATTTGTTAAGACCGTGTCGTTTTCTTCGACGTATGGGTCATTAAAGTAGATAAACTCTTTAGATATTCCTGTGATGACGACCCAGTGAGGAACCTTCGAATTTGTCAGTCGATAAGATGAGATGAGAACGAGAGGAATACCTCCACTTTCAATGATAGTCTCAAGCTCATTCCAGTCGACTCTTTTTTGTGACATCGGGATATTATGCATTTTAAGTTCTTTCACAAAAGAGTCTTGTACAAGCTTTATGATTTCTTTTTTCGTCTTTTGCCTTACACCCTCAACAAAGAGATATTCTTTTGTATTAAGGTATAGTTTAGGTGCGAATCCTCTCTTATGGGCGGCAAGAGCTAGGCCATGAGGGCCGCATCCACCATGACCTGAAGTCATAAAAATCGTCGTAGCTTCACGCCAAATTTGAATCTCTTCAGTTCGAGTGTTTTTTCTTTTTGGGTTTAAAGCTTTCATGGCCATCATGAGGCTAGAGGGACCACAGGTAAAATCAGTTGTCTGTTTGTAAAAAGGAACCTTTGCCTTCTTAGTTTTAAGGTCGGCCTTTTGAATTTTCTTTTCAAAACAAAGCGCTAAAGAGTGGTCTTCATAATAGTCTTCTTTTTCTAAGAATTTTACGAAGCCATGTTTTTGATAGAGCTCAATTCCAGCCTTGTTTTCTTCTTTTACTTCAAGTCTTAAGTAAGTTGAGTCTCCTTCTTTTGCAAGATGTTCTAGGTGAGTAAGTAGCTTATCGCCAAGGCCTTTACCTCTAAACCTAGGAGAAATGGCAATAGAGTAGAGACGACAAAGGGATGTCCCTTTTCTGTAGAATAGAATTCCATATCCTGCGATCTCTCCACTATAGAGGATAAGAGAAAAGTCGGCATTGGCCTTTTGGATTATGTGCTTGAAGTTTGCCTGAGTCAGTTGGTCATAGCTAAAACATTCCTGTTCAATTTTAACAAGTGTTGAAATGTCATTTATTTTTGCCGTACGAAACTTTATATCTTCCATTTTCTACCAAACTGATATTAACTTATGTGTATTAATATAACCCAAAAGAGGTTTTAGGTGGATAAATTAATAGTGGTTGTTGATAATATTAAGGACTGGAAACCTTATTTTCCATCAGACCAAGTTATTGCTGTTAACGACTATCTTTTTGATCGTACTCTTCAGGAAAAAAAGAACCTTAAAGTCATCAATTTATGTAATAAAATGAGCTATTTAAAGTCTGGCTACTATTGCAGTATGCTGGCAGAAGCCCGAAATCATAAAGTGATTCCAAGTCTTAAGACATTAAATGATCTTAGTAAGAAGAAGTACTATCTCCACGATCTTAAGGACTTTAATGATTCCTTAGATGATTTTTCTCTTCATAGTGGCAAGAAGATCTTAGAAAGTGAGATTTCGTTTCGTATATTCTTCTCTAAAGTTAGTAGTAAGTTATTTGAGCCCATCGCGCGCAAGGTCTTTGATTACTATCCAGCTCCAATACTAGAAGTCGTTCTAAAAAAGAAAGATGATCATTGGCAATTTTCAAGTGTTGAGCAACTTGGAATACGCGATCTTTTAGAGAGCGAAGAAGAGTTCTTTGCAAACTCATTAGAGAATTATAGTTTGAAAATGTGGCGTCTTCCTAAGAATAGAAAACATTATCTATATGACTTGGCCATTCTTCTTGATCCAGATGAGGAACAAGCTCCAAGTGATGAAGGTGCTTTAAAGAAATTTAAAAGAGCTTGTGAAAGAGCCGGAGTCTGGTGCGAACATATTTCCACAAAGGATGCCAGTCGATTGAGTGAATTCGATGCTCTCTTTATTCGCAAGACAACATCAATACAGAATTCAACTTATCGCTTGGCAAAGATTGCTGAAACAGAGGGGATTGTCGTTATAGATGATCCAAGTTCAATTCTAAAGTGTACAAATAAAATTTTTATTTCAAATCTTCTTGAACGCTTGGGAGTTCAGTCAATTCCGGGGCGTTATGTTTCAGATGCAAAGAATGAAACGGTTGAGGATTTAATTGAACGTTTTTCTCTTCCTCTTGTGGTTAAGATTCCTGATGGTTCTTTTAGTGTCGGTGTAAAAAAAGCGAGTACAAAAGAAGAGGCTATCAGAATCATTACTGAGTTTCTAAAGAAAAGTGATCTTGTTCTCGTTCAAAAATATCTCTATACTGAATTTGATTGGCGTGTGGGGGTTTTAGGGAATGAAGCGATTTTTGCATGCCAATACTTTATGAGTGAAGGTCATTGGCAGATCTATAATCACGAAAAAGATAAATCAACAGAAGAGTTTAGTGGTAACTTTAAAACATACCCTGTTGATAAGGCTCCATCTCAGATAATTAAAACTGCTCTTAAGGCCACAAAACCGATCGGCCGTGGACTCTATGGCGTCGATCTTAAACAAGATACCCAAGGCAATGTTTACGTTGTGGAGATCAACGACAACCCGAATATTGATGATGGTATTGAAGATCAAGTATTAGGGGATACTCTTTATGATAAATTAGTGACTTGGTTTGTCGAAGAGATAAAAAAGAAAAAGGCTTCTTTGTAGAAGCCTTTATTTATAAATTGTGTAGCGGCCTGTCCCATAGAGTAAAGTAGATTATTTATTTTAATTTTCTTGAAATTTCTCCAATTACATACTGAATCGATTTTACGTTTCTATTCTCTACTCTGTAAATCAATGACAAGACATCATTGAATGTCGGCGCATCAGGAACTACTTGAATATTACTACCAGCTAATTTTCTTGCTACTCTCGTTGGAAGGATACCAATGCCCGCACCTGATTTAACTAGAGACGCTATATTCTCTAGGCTACTGCTTGTTATTATACGGCTATATTTAATACCTCTTTTACTTAATTTTTTTTTGATATCTTGAGTCTGTAATAACTCAGGATCGCAAATTAAAACTGCTGAACCTGACTTTATGTCTGTCGTAGGTGTTTGTATTTTTGACTTCCATAAAGTCATAACATCATTAAATAAGTTTTGAATGATAAGATCGGGGTGTTTAACTGGATTTATAACAAGCCCGATATCAAGTTTTAAAGAAATAACCTCTTCTGTAATTTTTCGAGATAAATTATGGATTAGATTAAATTCCAAATCATTATTACTTTGGAGTATCGATGGAAGAAACTTATCTAGTGTATAAAGGCCGACTGATGGATGACACCCTAAAGATAATGTTCCTTTTATTTCGTTAACTGAGCCAACAGCTTCTGACTTTAGTTGATCCCAAAATTGGCCCATTTCCTTAGAGTGTTTTAAAAGATGAAGACCAGCTTTTGTAAGGCTTACACCCTTTTTTGATCTTATAAAAATATCGACTCCTAGAGCTTCTTCAATTCGCTTTATTGCTAAAGTTAATGATGGCTGTGAGATACCAATACGTTCTGCCGCTCTTGAAATATTCTTAGTCTGTGCGATCTCTATAAAGTATTGAAGATCTGTTGGAGATATCATCATAAGTTTTACCTATTATATTAATACAAATACTATATTTTATTTATATTTGTAAGTCTAATAGTTTAGTTCTTGTCGAGGAGGAGATATGACAAGTTCTAATGTTCAAAATAAAGTAGATTCAATTCTTGAGGAGTTAGTTAAAGTAGCTAATTTTACAAGTGGTCCATGTGAAATTAATGACTTAAATCCTGTACACGTCTATAAACTAACTACCGCTATTCAATTAGATGAAAAAATCACTTTTGTAATTCCTGCATTTCCGGCCAAGAGTGCTAATCGTGAAAAGACATTTTCTTCTTTTCCTGACATGGGAGAGGTTCAAGCTCTAATGAACTTAAATGAATTGGCCAATAAAGTATCAAGTATACACTCTCGAGGAGCGGAAATATTAGTTTGTTCAGATGGAAGAGTGTTTAGTGATTTGGTGGGAATAACAGAAGAAGATGTATCTATATACCAAAAGGAATTAAAAAATATTGTAGAGACTTATGCTTTAAATAATATTAAGTTTTTTGATTTAGAGGATGAGTATTGTTCTAAGTTGAGTTTCGATCAAATGCGATATAGGCTTGAACAACAGTTTTCTAAAACAGAATCCTGTGTTCGAAATGATGTGAAAGTCAGCGTAAAGGCAAAAAATCTTTTTAATGGAATACATCGTTTTTTAAAAGAAGATTTCACTGTACTTCTGTCAGATCTTTCTAAAAATCAAGTTAATAAAATTTCTAAGGAAAAAGCCTATAAAGTTGTTCTTCGTTCTAATGCATGGAGTGAATTAGTTGAAAGAAAATTTCCACATGGGTTTCGTTTAAGTATTCATCCTCAAGATGTCGAGTCAGTAAAGTTTCCAGTTCAACTTTTACCAAGTGAAGAGAGCTGGGGGACACCTTGGCATAGAGTACCTGTTAAGAAGAATGATGAGTTTGTACTTATGAGACATTGTGAAGTTTTAAATATTGGTGCAACTTTAAAATCAGAAAATAATTACAGCTTTTTTGAACTTGGAGTTGTTTCATGAGATTTACCCCAGAAATTATAAGCCTTAGCTCTAAGCGTGAACTGTTTGAAGAAAGTACTAGTTTTAGAAAGATAATTATTGAGAAAAAAGTTTTAGTAATAAGAGGTGTTGGAACCTTGAGTGAAGATGAGTTTGAAAAATTATGTCGAATATTATCATGTTCGACAAATGATGAACCGTTTATTTCGTGGGACTTTGGTCATATTTTAAACCTTAAAAATAGTGAACAAAGTAAAAACTATATATTTTCAAATGAGAAAGTTCCCCTCCATTGGGATGGTGCATTCCACGAGACTCCAAGTATTCTTGGTTTTCAATGCATTAAGAATACAGTGATGGAAGGGAGAACTATTTTTTTGGATTCTATGAGCGCTTTAGAAGACCTTTCTGATGAGTTACGAAGCGAGCTCTTGGGTAAGAAGATAACTTATCAAACAGATAAGGTTGCTCATTATGGAGGAGTAATTGAACAAAGTATTATTGATATTCATCCTGAAACAGGACGACATCTAATAAGAATCGGCGAAGAAGTTGAAACCAGTAAAAATCCAGTAAAGAGAATCATTGAAAAAGATATAACTGGGCCTTTAAAGAAGTTGGAACGTCATCTTAAAAAAGAAAAGTATCGATATCTGCATAATTGGGAAGAGGGAGATATTTTATTTGCTGACAATTACTCTCTACTTCACGGTCGAGAAGAAATTGTTGAATTAGAGACAGGCGAAAGACACTTAAGAAGAATACAAATTAGATAGGTGAAGAAATGGAACAGATAATGCAATCAAACAATATTAAAGACGCTCAAGGTTTTCATGATTTTAAAAAGAAATCAAAGCCTGAAACATTTCATAATGATTTTTATAAATATGTTAAATCATATGGTGATATATTCTTTTGGCCACAAGGTAACTTTCATGTAGTTACAAATGCAAAACTTGCAAAACAGGCCCTCAAGGACCCCCATATTAGTTGTGACAGAAGTTCTTTCTTTATTTCTAGGATGCCGAACTTAGACTTGAGTTTGATATCTAATTTTTTTGATGTTGTCTCAAAAATGATGGTTATGAGAGACGGGGAAGACCATAAGCAAAGAAGAAGTATTGCAACTTTTGGGTTAAACGATGACTTGATTGATTATTACGCACAGAGAATTCCAGGCTTTTTAGATTCTTTTGTTAAGGAGGCGAAAGAGAAAAGTGTTAACGGTGAAATAGACTTTGTAAGAGATATTTCGGGACGTCTGCCTTCTATAATTTTAGCCGAATTATTTTGTATTCCTGAAGATGATAGAACTCAATTTTGTGAGTGGTCAAATGTTATGACAGGTTTTTTTGGTGGTGGCAGTGGTTACGAGAATAAGGATGGAATTCGTGTTGATAAAGCTGCTAGTGAATTGAAAAGTTATTTTCATGAACTTTTAAGAAGTCGAAAAGAATTACCAAAAAATGATTTCTTCTCTGGAATGTTAAAAGTTGCAAGTCAGTTTAATTTCTCTGAAGATGATCTGATTTCTCAGGCCATCATGATGCTAGTAGCAGGGCAGGTTACAACAACTGATCAAATAAATAATATAATGTATCAATTATTAACAGGGGAAAGCATCTTAGACGAAGTTAGATCTAACCATAAATTAATTCCAAATATGATAGAGGAGTTTAAAAGACTAGATCCAGCTGTAACTTTTATATTTAGGGTTGCTTCATCTGATACAAAGATTGGAGATCAATTTATTAAGAAAGGAGATACTATTTTTATTAGTACTCATTGTATTAATCGTGATGAATTGATTTTTTCTAATCCTGAAAGTGTCGATTTAAACAGAAAGCATTATAACCACTTTTCATATGGACATGGAGCCCACTATTGTCTTGGTGCTAGATTAGGACGAATAGAAATGAATAAGTTATTTAACTACCTGATTGAAAAGTATCCAAATATGAGACTAGGATCAGGTAAGGTAGAAAGAGATCACTATTCATTATCTTTTTCAGGATTTAAAACACTTCCAGTGATTTTAGAATGAATGTGGCAGAATCTGTTATAAATTTCTATTTAGATGTTTTTAAGCGAGATATTGTAAGAACAAAGAACATGATTGGTTTTAGAAATAAATTCTTTGTTAATCCGATAATGACGCCAAATTTCGTGCTAAATAAGATTTCAGATAATGAAATAGCAGAGCAATCTCTTAATATTGGCACAGATGATTTGTGGTTTAATTGTTTTGAAAGCTTCGTGGATAGTTCTAGGTTGAATAAAGATGTTATTTTGTCTCCAGAGTATATAGTGGAGACTGAGATTCATAATTTCGATGAACTTGAGCTTAATTATAAAGTACTAGATTTATATTTTGGCAATAGTGAGAAATATCAAACATTAGTTTGTGACAATAGCTATAATTTACCAATAGCGACACAAATTAATATTCTAAAGGTCTTAAGTCATAGTGATAGTAAGGTAGAAACGTTTGTTGCTAGTAATAAAAGAGATGATATTTGTGCTGGAGCGACTCTTGTTCATGGAAAGGCTACGTCAATGTTGCTAAATGGATTTGTCGATGAAGAGTTTCGTGGCACTGGCTTATTTAAGGCATTTCATGCTAACTGCAAAAGACGATGCTTTGAGCTGGGGAGTAGTGCTGTTTTTTATTGGACTTTCAACGATAAGTTGAAAGGAAAAGGGCAATATTGTGAAAAACTACATATTCTCAGGTAGATGGTGCCTCGGGGGGGACTTGAACCCCCACGACCTTGCGGTCAACGGATTTTGAATCCGTCGTGTCTACCATTCCACCACCAAGGCATCGAAGATATAGTCTATTCATTCGAATGAAATCAGTCAATTGGAAACTCTTTCTTAAAGAGCAATTAATAGCGCTTTTTCAAAAGAGAAAGGGCCTTCTTTGTTCTATATTGAATGAAGTCGTTGTCGAGATACTTCGAGATTGCTGAATTATCAATGACACAAGAGTATTTAATATAATCCACTAAGTATTCAGGAAAGACCCATAATTTCTTGATAAATTTTGTTACAGGTGCAAGTGCAAATATTGGAAATGGAATACTCTTAGCATTAATAATACTCTTTGCTTCTTGCAAAGAGATCACTTCATCTGGAGCAACATTGTATATACCAGTAGGAACTTTATCGAGACTAGCAAAAAGAATATTGGCCATGTCATATTCATGAATAAATTGCATCATCGGATTGTAGTCAATTGGAACAGGGCTTAAGTCAGATGTTAAATACTTTGTAATCGTATTTTGAATCTGTGGACCAATAATATTACAAGGTCTTAAAATAACGGTTTCAATTTTATCTTTATTTTTCCACATCCAGCTTAAGCACATACTATCTATTTCAGTTACATCGCGAAGTTCAGCATGCTTAATACTTGCTCGTAAAGCAGCATCTTCTTTGATAAAGACTGGATTGTCGGACTGTGCTCCATAAACGTGAAAAGTGCTAAGAAAGATAACTTTTTTCACGGCATATTTCTCTGCTAGTTCTAGTACTTTATTTGTATTAACGAGGCTAAAGCTTAAGCGCGCTTCAAGATTACCTCCTGGCGATGAGATACGACCTAAGTGATAGATGACCTCAAATCGATTTTCTCGAAATAATTTTTCAAAATTTCTGCGCGTATAGCGCATTTGTAAGAATGTAAAATTATCAAAATCTAATTCGTTTTTTAATGGCCTTGAGTCAATTCCGATAACTCGATAATCGCTCTTTCTTTTTGAAAGGATACCACTAAGAATATTGGCAAGGCCTCCGGCCGCTCCCAAAATGAGAATCGTTGGCCTAGAGTCCATCAGATGTATCCTTTTTAAATGCCCAAGGTCTGCGAGTCTTTAACCCTTCATTGACCATTCCTTGAATGATTGCTTCAATTTCTCGAAGCTTTGGCGTGATTAAGCTATCTTCACTTTCTGAAGTGATATCTTCTCCGAGCTCAATTGGTTTTCCTACATGGATATCAACAGGAGAGGGAAGAGGAAAGTAATTCGCACTAAGGGGTAAGGCCGGAAGCCCTAGAAAGTCCGCAATTGGCTTTGCCTGATATACATAGGGGAAGATTTCTTCTGCGCCGATAACGGCAACGGGAAGAATCTTAACTCCACTCTTAAGGGCCATTCTCAAAAAGCCTGGTGTAAATTCTTGAACCTGATAAAAATTCTTAGTGCTCTTGGAGACACCTCGAACACCTTCAGGAAAAATGAGAAGTGATTCACCTCGAGCTAATAGATTGAGACAATTTTCTCGGTCACCAAGAACAGCACCACACTCTGCCGACCACTTATTGATAAATGGCAAAGCGGTATAGAAACGCTCAACCATGGCCCTAAGAATCCTTTGCGGCTTTGTTTCAAATGCAAAAGCACAGCCAATTAAGAGTCCGTCGATGGCAATTTGACCGGAGTGATTTGAAATCACCATATATTGTTCGTCTTTGATATTTTCTTTACCAAAGAACCTTACCTTGAAGTAGTGGCGATAGATCGCATAGAGGACTTTGTAGCTCTTGCGAGACTTGTTTATATTGAGTCCCCAAGGGTCTTCGCTTGGGCCGTATTTACTGATGAAATGTTGATAGGAATCATCAAGCTTTCTGTGATCTTCTTCGTTCAATAAATCCTTGTACTTAGAGAATTTTGACTCCAGAACTTGTTCAAATAGGTGAAATTTTTTAGTGAAAAATTCTAATGAAATCATACTCATCTTTTTGTAAAATAAGGCTAGTCATTAATATTCTATCCGAAAGAGTGAATTATGCAAAAAGAGGAATGGAAAACCAAGATTAAGAAAATAGTCGATGACTGTTCTCAAGAACTTTCTAAGGCCACTGTCATTGGTAAGAAAATGCTAACGGCTTCCCACACGAATTCACTGCTCAATGAAAAGTATCAAGAGTTAGGGCAGCTTGCGGCCAAGCATCTAAAGTCTGGAATTCTTGAATGGGAGAATCCAAAAGTTAGTGAACTTCTCGAAGAAATCAACAGCTATGAAGAGCAGCTTCAATTAATGGAGAAAGACGTTTCAAAAATTAAGTCAAAAGACTAAGATTCTTGATTACTTAATTCATTTTGTAGAAGAAGGTAATTAATAATGGCCCCTTCTAGTTGATCGATACCTTGACCTTTAAGGGCCGAGATAAAGTGAATTTGCGTCACCCATTTACATTCTTTGAAGATTGCTGGTTTTAACTTATTAAGTGCTGCTCTCTCTTTTTGTGTCTTAAGTTTATCAAGCTTATTAAAGAGCATAAAAGCTTCGTGACCAAGTGGCCTTAAGTAATCTCTAAAGTCGAGGTCAGCTTTTTGATTTGGATGTCTTGCATCTTGAAGATTAAGCATTAGGTTTTGATGGCCGCAGTTATGAAAGAAATTATCCATTAGTTCTGCCCAATCTGCTTGCATTTCTTTTGAAACTTTTGCGTGCCCATATCCTGGAAGGTCAAAGAGATAGAACTTTGGCAGTTCTTCAACTATTTTTCCATTCTTCTCTAATTGAAATTCAAAAATATTTACTTGTCTTGTGCGACCAGGAGTCTTTGATGTAACCGCTGTACTCTTTCCAAAAAGAGAGTTGATCGTTGAAGATTTCCCAGCATTTGAACGTCCAATAAAACTTACTCCGATTGGCTTCTCTTCTGTAAGCCACTCAACGAGCTGTTGTGCATCGGTCATTCCATATCTGAACTTAGTTGTTCCTTTGGCCAGTTTATATTCCATATTTCCACTCTTTTGTTTAGTACGTAATTGCTTAAATTTAAGGAGGTTATCGATGTTAGAAGTACCAAAAGTTGACGCCATTGTAAAAGAGACATTTTGCAGGATCTATGACTCTATAGAAATTACACCTTTATTTGGCAGAAAAAGAAAAATTGTCCTCAATCGTACTCTCTATCACATTGATTTAACTGGAGACGAGATGGCCATTGAAGGAAATAATATTATATTGCCACTCTTGCATGGGCAGGAGCTTAGAGCATCCAAGTATCGAATAGATCTTATTGACTATAGTATTGGCCAGTGCTTTTGCCTAAGAAGTCTAAGTGGAGAACTCTTTAAAATAAACGGAACATATTCTTCATATGCTGTTTTAAAGAAGGGAGATGTCTTTCAATTAGGACATAATCGTATCGAAGTTTCAAAGCAGATAAGTAGTGACGTCGAAGAAAGTAAGGAATTAGAGATTCATCCTGAGTTAAATGTTTTAATTGAGGGAGAGACAGGTACTGGTAAGACATTCTTGGCCAAGAAGATTCACGATTCTGCAAATCCCTTAGGTCGATTTGTGCATTTGAATTTGAGTGCATATTCTAAAGGAGTCTTAGAGTCAGAACTATTTGGACATGTTAAAGGAGCTTTTACTGGTGCCATCTGTGATAAGCAAGGTGCCTTGAAGACTGCAGAGAATGGAACACTCTTTCTCGATGAGATTGATTCAATATCAAAAGATCTCCAGGCAAAGCTCTTGCTTTTCTTGGATAGTGGACTCTTCTATCCCGTAGGCTCTAATACTGCTCAGGTAATTAAGACAAGAGTGATCGTTGCATCGGGGAGGGCCCTAAAAAATCTTGTCGAAAAGGATGAGATGCGAAGAGACTTTTATTACCGAATTAGTTCAGAGGAAGTTATCACACTTGATCCTCTTCGTAGAGATATAGAAAAAATCGATTCTTTATTAAATTCATACGAAAGTCGCTTTGGCGTTACAATTCATCCAAAGCTTAAATCGTTCTATCGCGATTATGAGTGGCCAGGAAATATTAGACAATTACAGGCCCATTTAAAAAAGAAGAAGCTAAAGACAAGAGCTAATTTGATCTCATATTGTGAGATGGATGAATCACTCTTAGAGCTTAAGGGGCTAGTTGATAACGGGCTTAATTGTGATGATGTTTTATCATACAGAGAACTAAAGTGGCGCTACTTTAAAAAGATATATGAACGTTGTGATCAAAATGTTAGTGCCGCGGCCAAGATTCTTGGTGTTTCAAATCAAACGGTAAGAAGTGTACTATCCATTTAAGATTGAATGAATATAGACCTTATCGACATTTCCTTCTATTTTGAGTTCTTCGATAAGTTTATTTACTTCAAGGCGTACTTTTTCTTTAATTATTTTCTTTCCTTCTGGTTGAAGAGGGAAATCTGGTACAACTGCTTGAAGAGAACTATTTAAACGATCTCTAATCAGAACTTCATTCTTTGGGATATAGAAGAATTTAGCAGTATAGCGATTACTTGTTTCAAGTCTTACATCAATAAGAAGAGACTTCATCCCATCTCTATTTTTAATATAGATAGGAATATCAACTCCTCTTAAGAAGATTGTACGATCGTGTGCATTTCGAAAGCTAGAGCGACTCCACTGTTTTCTAAATTCTTCATCAACACTTGCAACTTCACGAGTTTTCTTTGGATTATTCTTTTCATTAATCTCTTGAATATTCTGATAAACAGAGATTCCAGTTAGTGAAAAAGCAGTGACTGTACAAGTTATACCGACGGCCTTCGCTGGTGAGACGGCCGCAAGTTTGGCGACAACATTCTTTGTAAAGAAAGCTTTTGATGCATTAAATGCATTCAGTGGAACTTGAGATGAAAGTTTAAACTCACTAATAGACTTTGATAGTGACGCAAGATTTTGTTTTTGAGCTAGGATGAAAACGAGGGCCATCGATATCTTTGTCTTAAGCCAGCGCTTAAATGGGCCTGTTAAAATTTCAGGAATTTTGCTTACTTTTACAAAGAGCTTGTGACATGAAGCTTTAAAGTTGGCGTAAGACTGCGTTAGACGCTTCGGCGTCATATTTTTAAATGAATTTGCTATTCTTGTTAGCAAAGTATTTAAAAACTCTTCAATCTTCATCCACTTATTCATCATTTCTATTTATCCTCAATAATCCCCAAGGTATTTCATCGCTACTCATCGGCTTATTTAAATATTTCCTAAGTATTCTTGAGGATTTCACTTTATTGGGAAGAATTTTCTTAAGGTGGGCCCAATATGGGGAAATCTTAAGAATTCCTCCGGTTTTCACCGTAGAGAGAGGAGCATGGGAGAGAATTAGTAAGGAGACATCATGCTTAGAGCATTTTTTCTGGTGACATTATTGGGGGTAGTATCGTGTGGCCCTATCTCAATGGATAGACGTTTTATCGATCAAATGGGGGATGATACTGAGCAATTTTCACTATTTAGCCCTGGAAAAACCTTTGATACAGTAGGGGGAGACCCAAGTGTTGCACCTTATACCCGAGATAAGATGATGAGCCGAACGCCTGCAAGCGAAGAGGATTACCCTGAGTGGACTCAGGAGCAGAGGCTAAAAAAAGAGTTGGCCACTAAACTAAATTCAATGCGTCCAGAAGATCGCGAGGCCTTTTATCGTAAAGAAAATATGTTTCAAAATGATTCACAAAAACTCTACTACTTAAGTCTAGATCGCTATGCTCGAAGAAATTATAATCGCAACCTAACTCAATTTGCTAAGCAGAAGAAATTTGAAACAAGAAATCCTGCTTCAGTTTTTCACTACTCACCAAGAGCTCAGGCCCACAGAGAAATTGAAATAGGGATGGATAAGGGAAGTGTTATTCAAAGGTGGGGGAATCCACATCGTGTTGACACGGCCGGTAATCCACAATTAGGTAATGAAAGATGGACCTTTTTTGAAAATGGCGAGAAGAAATTCGTTTATTTTAGTCAAGGGAAAGTAGATGGTTGGTCTCTCGAGTAAAAGAGCATTAAATATTTAATATTATAAGGCCCAAGCGGTTGATAAGGTCATTTAATTAGGATAAAAAAGTCATTAATTGGGAGAGTAAATGGCCAAAGAAATATATTCGATGACAGGTTTTGGAAAGTCCGAAGCCGGTAATGAAAAACTACAAGTAACAGTCGAAATTAAGACTGTGAATCACCGATTCAAGGACATTAGATTCAAGATGTCTTCACTGTTTAATAGTATCGAACTTGATATGAGAAATCTTATCAATAAGAACTTTAAGCGAGGAAGCTTTGATATTAATGTAAATTACAAAAGACTAGAATCAAAATCCCGTTTCGAAGATATGGATACTGAAAAGGTTAGTGCTTTTATTTCTTCAATGAAAGTAATGGCCGATGCTAATAATGTAACTCTCGATATTAAGCCAACTGATTTTTTAAGAAATGAATTCATGAAAGAAATTGATGAATCTTCAATTGAGCAAATGGGATCATTTGCTCTTGAAGCAATGGCCGGTGCAATTGAAGATCTTAAAGGTTCAAGAAAAGGTGAAGGCGAAAAGCTAATTCAAGTAATTAAAAAACACCAAGAATCTTATGAAGAACAATTTGCTATTATTACTTCGAAGTCAGATGAATTTCAATCTGCTATAAAAGAAAGACTTGAGAAGAAATTTGAAGAATTTAAAACAGTTATTCCTTCAGATGAACCACGCTTCATGCAAGAGGTAATCTTCTATTTAGAGAAGATGGACATTCACGAAGAAATTAATCGAATTAACGCTCACTTATCAAAATTGAATAATTTAATCTCAAATGGAGGAGAAGTTGGTCGCCAGATCGATTTTCTTATCCAAGAATTAAATCGTGAAACGAATACAACTGGGTCGAAGTCAACTCTGCAAGAAATTTCTGAAGCTGTTGTTCAGATGAAAGTTCAACTAGAAAAGATTAGAGAGCAAGGTTTAAACCTCGAGTAAATTATGAGTAACGGAAAAATAATTGTCATCGTCGCACCTTCAGGGTCTGGAAAATCAACTCTTATTAAGAGAATTAAAAATGAATTCCAAGACCTGTTAGAGTCTGTGTCTTTTACCACAAGAGCAGCTCGTGAGGGGGAAGTGAATGGAGTTCACTATAACTTTATTAGCGAAGATGAGTTTTTAAAGAGAAAAGAAAATGATGAATTCCTTGAGTGGGCAAAAGTTCACGGGAATTACTACGGTACTTCAAAGAACTTCGTTGAAGATGAGATTTCAAAAGGACATAATCTTCTTTTCGATCTCGACGTACAAGGGACAGACTCATTTAAAGAATACTTTGGTGATCGTGCCCGCGTAATTTTTATTGCTCCTCCAAGTGTTGAGGCACTAGAGTCGAGACTACGTGGCCGTGGAACTGAAACGGATGAAAGTTTAAATATTAGATTAGATAATGCTCGCCGCGAATTAAAGCGCAAAGATGATTACGACTATCTTGTTGTTAACGATGATCTTGAAAAAGCTTATACTGATCTTAGTGATATTTTTGAAGGAATCTTAAGGAACTAATGTACCAGCAACTAGACTTCGCCCATGAGCGTGAATTAAACATTGATGAATTATGCCGACGCGTTGAAACTTATTATCCAGACGCGAATTTTACTCTTCTAAGAAAAGCTTATCTCTTCGCTGAAAAGTCTCACGAAGGGCAAATGAGAAGCTCTGGTGAAAAGTATATCATTCACCCATTAAACGTAGCAGCGACACTTGTAAAGCTTCACATGGATCTTGATACTATCATCGCGGGTCTTTTACACGATGTTGTGGAAGACTGTAATGTCACTCCAGAAGAGATTGAAAAAGAGTTTACAACTGAAATTGCACAAATCGTTGTTGGATTGACAAAAATCTCTAAGATGAAGTTTAAGTCAAAGGAACAATCACAGGCGGAAAACTTCCGTAAGATGGTTGTGGCCATGGCACAGGATCTTCGAGTTATTATTGTAAAGCTTGCTGATCGTATGCATAATATGAAAACTCTTCAGTATATGCGCGAAGAGAAGCAAAAGAGAATTGCAGAAGAGACACTTGATATCTACGTACCTTTAGCATCTCGACTGGGTATTAACTCTGTTAAGATTGAGCTTGAAGATATTTGTCTTCGCTATCTTCACCCAGATGTTTACTATCGTTTAGCTGAAAAAGTTGCGATGAAGAAATCTGATCGTGAAGTTTATATTGGTGATACAATTGGTGTTATCATCGAAAAGCTTTTTGAATACTCTGTGAAAGCAGATATTACTGGTCGATCTAAACACTTCTATTCAATTTACAAGAAAATGGTTTCTCGAGGTGTTGACTTCGATCAAATCCACGACATTCTTGCTTTTAGAATTATCGTAAATAATATTACAGAATGTTATAAGGCCCTAGGAGTTATTCACTCGGCCTTCACTCCAATTCCAGGTCGCTTTAAAGACTATATCGCGATTCCTAAGGTTAACAACTATCAGTCACTACACACGACTGTTGTTGGACCTAAAGCTGAAAGAATTGAAATTCAGATTCGTACTCAAGAGATGCATGAAGTCGCTGAGCGAGGGATTGCGGCCCACTGGAAATATAAGGAAGGGATGTCTTCAGGTAAGACAAAACTTGATTGGGTACAAGAGCTTCTTGAGTACAATAAAGATACAGATAATAGTACTGAGTTCATGTCTCACGTTAAAAACGATCTAGATGTTGGGGGAGTTTTCGTCTTCACACCAAACGGAGATGTTTTTGAACTTCAAGACAACTCAACTCCTCTCGATTTTGCTTATCGTGTTCATACTGATATCGGACACCGTTGTGTGGGATCAAAAGTTAATGGAAGAATGGTACCACTTAAGTACGTTCTTCGCTCAGGGGACACAATTGAAATCCTGACTAGTAAAACTCAAACACCAAATAAAGATTGGCTTAATATTGTTAAGTCTTCAAAGGCAAAAGCAAAGATTAAGTCTTGGCTTCTTAAAGCAGAGAGAGAGCGCAATATTGAAGTTGGTAAAGAAACTCTTGATAAGGCATTCAAGGTTCTTGGGACGACTTTAAAAGCAGTTCTTAAACGCAACGATCTCGAACAAGCAAAAGAGAAGCTTACTAATATTAAAACTTTCAGTGAGATTTACAATAATATTGGTGCGGGTAAATTACATGTTGATAAAGTTATTGAATGTATACCAGGTCTTAAGCAAGAAGATGTTGATGAAGAGAAGAAAAAAGAAATTCACTCTCTTTCTTCTACAATTTCAAAGACAGCGAAGAAGCGTGCTCACAAAGACAATGCCGTTATCGTCGATGGCCTTGATGACTTAATGGTTCGAATGGCCCGTTGTTGTAATCCAATTCCAGGGGATCCAATTATTGGTTACATTACTCGTGGACGTGGGATTACTATTCACCGCTCAGACTGTACTCGCTATGATATTGGTGATGTTGGAAGACAGATCACAGTTGAGTGGAATGAAAACTTCAGCTTTAAGCATCCGGTAAATATTCGTGTTCTAACTCATGATCGCCCAGGTATTCTTTCGATGATTTCAAAAGAACTTGGAAACCTAGGGGTTAATATCCGTTCTGCGGTTGCAAGATCAACTCAAGATCGTAAGGGTAGTCTAATCTTTGAAATTGAAGTGAAGGACTATTCTGAACTTCTAAAGACGATCTCTGGTTTAGAGGCCTTAGACTCTGTTATTTCAGTTACAAGGGGATAACCCCTTTCAAAAAAAAGCAGGCTTTATGCCTGCTTTTATATTTTCTTACTTAAAGTATCCAATTAAAGTTTCAACACCTTGACCTGATCCACCTTCTTGTAGAAGTGAAGGTCTAAAGCCACTTGTCCAACCAAAGATATCAAAGTGTGCCCACTTTGTGTCACCTACGAATTTTTCGAGGAAGAGAGCTGCTCCAATTGATCCACCTTTAACAACTGACATATTATTCATATCGGCGAATTTTGAATCAAACCCTTTAAAGTATGGTTGATACAGAGGCATTCTCCAAGATAGGTCTCCATTTGCTTGAGATGCTTTTAAGAGTTTATCAGCAAGTTCATCATCATTTGAGAACATACTTGTTACATGATCTCCCATTGAGACTTTTGCAGCACCTGTTAGAGTTGCAAAATCGATGAGAACTTCTGGTTTTTCTTTTTGCGTAATTGCAATATCGATGGCATCTGCAAGTGCTAGTCTTCCTTCTGCATCAGTATTTCCAATTTCAACTGATAATCCGTTTCTTGATGTATAGATATCTCCTGGACGAGATGCATTTGAACTAATGCTATTTTCTGCAAGCGCAAGATAGAGATCAACCTTCTTCTTAATACCTGATTTTTCAAGCCAAGTTGCAAATCCCATTACCGTTGCAGAACCACCCATATCTTTTTTCATGACGGCCATTCCTGCACCGCCTTTGATATTTAGTCCACCACAGTCAAAGGTAATACCCTTTCCTACGATGGCCGTCGGTTTTCCTGTGGCACCAATTGGGCGATATTTTAGATGAACGATTCTTGGAGGAGTATCAGAGGCTTGCCCGACAGATAGGATAAGTCCGCACTTTTCCTTCTCTAATTTCTTTTCATCGTAAATGCTTACTTTCATTGTTGTCGACTTTGCAAAATATTTCTTAACAGCATTTGCATAAGTCACAGGATTTAAGAAGTTTGCCGGAAGGTTTACTAAGTGCCTTGCAGTGTTAATTCCTTGAGCCGTATTTAGAGCAGCATCAAGAGCTGACTTTGTCACTTTCTTACCATCTTGAGAGAAAGAGATAGCACCGTGAACTAATTCCTCTTTATAGCTATAAAGAGCTAGCTCAAGTCCAATAATGGCACCTGAAACAGCTTCTTTATCAAGTCCATAGAATGAAACTTCAACCTTTTTTGAACGTTCAGCTTTTATTGCAGGAGCTAGGCTACCAAGTGCTTCTCTAGCAATAGCATAGTTACTATCTGAGATTAAATTATAGTGCTGGTCTTCAACAGCAGTTTCAATTACCTTAAAGATAATTGGTCCTTCATTTCCTAGAATACTAACTTCTTTCTCTTCACCAATTCTTTTAATGATCCACTCTGGAATATTCTCAGAGTGAGTAATTTTACTATCTTTTAAAGCTTCATTAGTTAAAAGGTAAATCTTAGTTGTTGTTGAACGTAGATTTTTTGCGGCGCTTTTTGTATTCGCCATAATCGATGGAACGATATTCATTATTCCTCCTGTATGGATATTTTAATCCTTACTAGCTAGAGCTAGGTAAGTTAAAGTTCTGAAGTATTTAAATACTTCTTTGTAGATAATTTTAAGACTTCTGATGGAAGTCAGTGGAGACTTCACACCCCAAAAGTAAAATTGGTAATGGTCACTCTTGCGACGTCGGCTATTGAGAATCGATTTGATCCTCAGAATATGATAGTCGTGAGAAACGATAAGGACAGTTTCAATTCCATTCTTCTTACGCAGGGCCTGAAGTGTTTCAAGGACATTTTCGTAAGTATTTCGAGCATTGTAGTCAATATCGAGAAAGTCGTGATTGATCTCATCTGAAATTTGATGAGATTGAACAAGCGTGTTTACACTATTCTTGCTGTGAACTCCAGAGATGAGAATATTTTCTTGGCTATACTCTTTAGCAAGACCGATGGCCTCTTGAATACGTCCTCTATCTCCTGTGAAGACAACAATAATATCAGGTCTTTTCTTGTAAAATGTTTCTTTTGTTTTTACGTTCTCGTTTTGAGAATAAAGAATAAGAATATAAGACAGAAGAGAGTAGCCTAGAAAGAAGAAGAGAAACTTAGAGAAAAGCGCAACCGCTTTTCTCCAAGCTCTCGTCTGTTTCGTTTCAAAAACGTACTTTCTATCGAACATAATTAATTTTTAGCTGCAATTACTTCGATTTCTACAACGGCACCTTTTGGTAGAGCTGGTACTTGTACACAGCTTCTTGCAGGGTAAGGTGCTGTGAAGAAATTTTCATAAGCAATATTAACTTCACCAAAGTTTGCAAGATCAGTTACGAAAATTGAAGTTTTGATGATGTGCTCACGAGTTAAGTTTTGTGACTCAAGTAGCCCATCAATATTCTTCATAATTTGATCTAGTTGAGGAACAAATCCTTCTTTTAACTCACTCGTTGCTGGGTCGATCCCAATCTGACCAGAGAAGAAATACGTCCCATTGTACTCAACTCCTTGAGAGTAAGTTCCTACTGCACTTGGTGCTTTATCTGTTGAGATAATATTTTTTTGAAAAGTCATTATACGTCCTCTCTTTTTACTTTATCTTCAAGAGCTCTAAGGGCCGTTAGGCGACAAGAGTCAACGATTTCTTTGATTGAAGCAGTTCTTTGAATGATATTTACTGGCTTATTAAGTGGAATTAGGATTGGTCCAATTGCCGAAGCTTCACTTAATTGAGCAAGTAACTTATATGAGATATTAGCAGAGTTTAGCTCTGGGAAAATTAGGATATCTGCTGATCCATTTAATTCAGAGAAGCCAAATAGATTTTTCATAATACCATCATTGACAGCTACATCAGCTTGCATTTCACCATCTACATTTAATTCAGGATATTTTTCTTTTGCAAGCTTTGTTGCATTCTTCATTTTCTTTGCATCAGCTAGTTTTGAATCACCAAAGTTTGAATAACTTAAGAAAGCAATTCTTGGCTCTCTCTTCATTAGTGATTTATAAAGCTCTGCAGTCGAGTTAGCGATTTCTGCTAGATCTTCTGCTGTTGGATCAGGTTGAACTGTTGTATCAGCAAGGAAGAGAACTCGGTCCTTAAATACTAAGATAAAAACACCAGCAGCTTTCATTCCTGGTTTTGAACCAATTACTTTAAGAATTGGTGAAAGACAGTCACTGTAGTTTAGAGAAGGACCAGCAATGAATGTATCAGCAAGACCTTTCTTAACCATCATTGATCCATAGAAATTTTCTTGAATCATCATATCTTCAGCAGCTGCAATTGAAACACCTTCACGTTGTTTCATCTCACAATATTCTGTATAGAATTCTTTAAAATTAGCGGCCTTTCTTGGACGGATTATTTCAACTTTTCCATCAAGGAACTCTTCAAAGCCAAGTGACTTAATCTTTGCTTTAATATCAACTGGGTGCCCAAGAAGAATAGGCTCAATAGCGTTTCCATCAAGTAGAGTTTTTACAACGTGTAGAATTCTCGTATTTACACCTTCTGCAAATACCATTCTTACTTTTTCACCAGTACGCTTAATATGAGCGGCTAGACGATCTCTAACCGTTTTCATGAAAGCACCTGAAGATGAAAGACGACTTCCTAAGTGTTCGGCATACTCGTGTAGGTCAGTGATTTGGCTACGTGCAACTCCTGTATCCATTGCAGCTTTTGCTACCGCTGGAGCAAGCTTTGTTAGTACTCGAGTATCAAATGGCTTTGGAATAATATAGTTGCGTCCAAATTTAAAATCTTCACCTTGATATGCAAGTTTAACTTCATCTGGAACTTCTTCTTTAGCAAGATCAGCAAGAGCGTAAACAGCTGCAAGTTTCATTTCTTCATTGATTTTACGAGCGCGAACATCAAGGGCCCCTCTAAAGATCGAAGGGAATCCTAGAACGTTGTTAACTTGGTTAGGGAAGTCAGAACGTCCTGTTGCCATAATTGCATCATCACGTACTTCTTCTACTTCACTTGGAAGAATTTCTGGATCCGGGTTTGCCATGGCAAAGATAATTGGACTCTTTGCCATTGTCTTAACCATTTCTTTTGTAAGAACACCCTTTGCAGAACAACCGATGAATACGTCAGCATCAACCATTGCATCTCCAAGAGTTCTGGCTTTTGTCTCAACTGCGAACTCTTCTTTATATTCATTCATTCCGCTTTCACGGCCTTTATAAATAACTCCGCGAGAGTCTGTCATTAGTAGATTATCTCTCTTAACTCCCAGGTGGAAGAATAGCTTTGCACATGCCATCGAGGCTGCACCAGCTCCTGAGAAGACAACTTTTACCTTATCAATTTTCTTTTTAGAAATTTCGAGAGCATTGATAAATCCTGCGGCAGCGATAATGGCAGTACCGTGTTGGTCATCGTGAAAAACAGGAATATCCATCTTCTCGATTAGTTGCTTTTCGATTTCAAAACACTCTGGTGCTTTAATATCTTCAAGATTGATCCCACCAAAAGTAGGCTCAAGAGCTTTTACAACGTTTACCATTCCATCAACAGTTGACTCATCAACTTCAATGTCAAAAACATCAATATCAGCGAAACGCTTAAAGAGAATACCTTTTCCTTCCATAACAGGCTTTCCTGCAGCTGGACCGATATTTCCTAGTCCTAGAACAGCTGAACCGTTAGATACAACACCAACTAAGTTTCCTTTCGCTGTGTATTTGTAAACATCTTCAGGGTTCTTTGCGATCTCTAAACATGGGTGGGCAACACCTGGTGAATATGCTTTCGTTAAATCAGAAGCTGTTAAGCAAGGCTTAGTTGCGATAACTTCGATTTTTCCTGGGCGACCCATTGAGTGGTAGTTAAGTGCTTTTTCAATTTTTTGCTTGTCTGCGTGAGACTTGTCTTCGATTTTTTTTGAATCAGACATATGTAATCCTTTGGCTTAAAATCCCTATGAAATTAAGCACTAAGCATACACTTTTCGCCCCTTATCCGACTACTTTTTTATCCCTAATTAGGTGGTACAGAAATAGTGTTAGACTCGTAGCGATAATCCCGATGTAAAGTTCATCAATATTATTGTAGAAGCCTTGCTTGGGAATATGACGCCATGTTGCAGTTGTCACAACCCCCATTAAACAGGCTGTTACGAATTGCATGTCTGAGATTCTCTTAGGGAAGACATAGCCATAAAGCACTGGAAGTAATAGACACGATGCGGAAAAAGAACCCAGAGTCTTCCAAACGGCCTTGATATTACCTTGAAAATATTCAGACATAATTACGGTTAAAATGGCAACGAAGATAACACCAAAGTGGTGAACCCATATTTTTCCTTTGAATTTCCTTGGTGCAAGGTCATAAGCGAGATTTGTTCCAGCAATAAAGAGGTATGAATCAAGAGTTGAAAGAATGGTTGCAATAATCCCTGCTAGCATAAATCCTCTTAATCCATCAGGTAGAATTTGAATTGCATATGTTAAGTAAGCATGACCACTTTGTGCTTCTGGGATAACGGCCTTGGCATACATTGCTCCAAAGGTTGTGCAAATATCAAAACAGAACCAAATAGCGGTTGAGATCAAAATACCTTTTTTAGAAACAGCAGAGCTTGTTGCTGAAAAACAGCGCTGGTAAAAGTTTGGATCTACAAGAGTTGAAAGAGCAATAAATCCCCAGACAAATGTTGTGGCAACAGAGTTCTTCCCTGTTAGTGACCAATAGCTCTCCGGTAAATTTGCCTTGAGAAATGAAATGCCACCAAATTCAAAGTATGAAAATCCAAGAACCAGAGCAACAGCAATACACATGACAAAGAATTGAATTAAGTCAGAAAAAACTACTGAACGAAGTCCTCCCCACATTGAGTAGAGAACGACAAAAGTTACACCAATTGAAGTATTAAATAATAAACTACCACCAAAAATAAGTTGTAAAAAGATTCCAAGACTAATGGCATAGGCGACTGGGATGACGTTGAAGAAGTTAAAGATGGCCGTAAGTTTTGCTGACTTAGGTCCAAACATTTTCTCGACCAAGTTTGGAAGAGTAACTGCTTTGTATGGTTCAATTTTTTTAATTAAGAAAAGTGCAAATATAATATAAGCGACATACCAGAAAACACCTTGAGTAACGAAATTATAAATTCCTTGGTTAAATGCAATTTCTGTTACACCAAAAATTCCCCCATACCAAGTTGCAACAAGTGTTGCCACGAATAGAGGAAGAGTAAGTCTTCGCCCCATGATTAGTAGGTCGAGAAATGTTTCTTTCTCACTTGTCTTATTCATTCGGTATTGCCCGTAGATTACACTTGCAATTGTTAATAAGAGAATGGCGAAAAATATAATTAAGTCCAAAGTTGTAAGACTTTGGTATAGGTCGATTTTGTTCTGCATATAGACTCCGATTATGAAGTATAATATAGTATAGATATTATAAATCAAGCTTGGGAAAGAAATATGACCATTACACAACTCGAATACGTACTGGCCGTTGATAAGCATCGACACTTTAGAAAAGCATCAGAAGAATGTCATGTTTCTCAGCCGACTCTTAGTATGCAAATACAAAAGCTCGAAGACAGTCTTGGTTTTGTTATATTTGATCGATCGAAAAATCCAATTGTACCTACAATTGAAGGTGAAACATTTATCGCCCAAGCTCGTGTCGTAAATAAAGAGTTTAAAAAATTAAAAGATATTGCAAGTGATCCAATTGTTGGAATTGAAGGTGAGTTCAAGCTCGGTGTTATTCCAACTCTTGCTCCATACCTCGTTCCACTTTTCCTAAGTCGCTTCGTTAAAGAATTTCCAAAAGTAGAATTGATCATTGAAGAGAGAACAACTGAAGAGATTATTGATAAGCTCGATCGCGATGAACTTGATGCAGGACTTCTTGTAACACCATTACATAATAATCAACTTGTTGAGAGAGTTTTATTCTATGAACCACTCTATGGTTTTGTTTCAAAAGACCATGAGCTCTTTAATAAGAAACAGCTTGAGTATGATGACCTTGATAAAGATGGCCTATGGCTTCTTCAAGAAGGGCACTGTCTTCGTGGCCAGGTTCTAAATCTTTGTAAGAAAGTTAAGGGCTACCATCACTTCGAAAGCGGTTCACTAGAGACAATTAAAAATCTCGTTGCCAAAGATAGTGGCTACACAATCATTCCACATCTCGATATGCTCGATATTCATGGAATTAGAAAGAAAATGGTACGCTCTTTTGCGCCACCAATACCTACACGCGAAGTTTCAATAGCTTATGGGAGAATTTTCCATAAGGAGAAGGTTATTGACGCCCTAGAAGAGACTATTCTTAAAATTATTCCCAAAGAACTAAAAAGCTACAAAAATAATGATGTATCAATAGTACCTATTGATTAGGTGACTTTTTAGCACCATTAATCTCTGTAATAATGGTGTATTTTCTTACATTTGCTTAAATCTAGGCCTTTTTAGTATGTAAATTAAGTCCTTGTATTCTTTAAGTATATTTAATTTTTTATAACTTACCCATTCACAAAGTTCAAAGAGAGAACTTGGGAATTCCTAGCAGGACGATTCGAGGAGAGAGGGTATGTTTAAGAAGCAAATGTTAGTTTTAGTCGCTTTATCAACTGTATTCGCAACATCATGCGGAAAATCAGTTTCACCAGGTTCGGCCGTTGATATTACATCAGGCTCGATTATTGTAGGTGAAGTTAATTGGACAGAGGCCATTGCCTTTGATGATTCAAGCGATATTAGGAAAAATTCTAAAGCAGTTGCAGATGTTCAATTTTCAAATGGTGGACGTTGTACTGGTTTTCTAATTACTGACAGTGTGCTGATGACAAATCATCACTGTATCGGAAGTGCTTCTGATGTTGTGGGAATGAAAGTTTTTATGAAACACGAAAAGGGTGTTTCAAAAGAAAATTGGGCCGAAATCACGTGTAGTGAATTTATTGGAAATGATGAAACTCTAGACTACGCACTTGTTAAATGTAGCGGGATGCCTGGTCAAACATATGGAAAGGTTGAATTAGATACAACTGAGGCAGTTGAAGGCGATAGTGTTTATGTTATTCACCAAAACTGTGACTACTACACTGATTACTACTGTGACTGGAGTAAGAAAGTATCTGAAGGGAAAGTTGTAGGATTTGCTACAGATGTTTTCTACGATGCAGATACTCTTGGTGGTTCTTCAGGTTCACCAGTGTTTAATGCCGACTCGAATAAAGTATTTGCCATTCACCACGCTGGATACGGTGGAAGCTGGGGAGGACGTGGTGTTAAAAACGGTGGTGTTCCAATGAGTAAAATCGTTCCACACATCAACGATAACTTTCCAACGGTTTTCACGACAGGAGATGATAGTGACGATGATAGCTCAGATGATAACACTCAAGATGGAACTTCTTTTGAAACTGCCATCACTTTAGCTTCGGGAACTTCAAAGAGCTTTTCAATCTCAAGTGCAAGTGACGTTGATTTCTACAAAGTAGAAATGACAGCAGGGAAGATCTTAGACTTTAGAATCTTCTTTAAGCATAGTGAGGGTGATCTCGACTTTATCGTTTACAAGAAAGTAAATGGAAAATTTGAAGCCGTATCGAAGAAACAATCTTCAACAGATAATGAAGCAGTAAGATTAAAAGTAAATAGCTCTAACGTATACTATATTAAGGTTTACGGGTACAAAGGAGCAACTGCAGATTATAAGTTAACTTTTAGCAAATAATAAACATCAAAAAAGAAGGCTTCCAGAAGGAAGCCTTTTTTTTTCTAAATTTTCATTTTTAAAAAATCTAATATGCGTTCTTCGTAAAAATAGTATTTCTCATTAGGCGATTTAATAAAGCCAACGTGTCCACCATTTTTCGGGACTTCTAAAAAAATATTTTCTTTTCTCTTGGCCAAGTCAAATGGATAACTTTCTTCAGACAAGAAAGGATCGTCATAGGCGTTTAGAATATAAAAAGGAACTTCAATATTTTCTAGGTAGTTTAGAGGAGAGGCTTCCGAACGGTAATGTTCACCATCGCGGTACCCATAGATAGGAGCTGTTACATAATCATCAAACTCATCAATAAATCGAATCCCTTTGACTTTCTCGAGATCTACTGGAAGTTCCATCAGTTTTGACTTCTCAATGACTTTCTTTTTCATTGAGTAAATGAAAACATGTCGATAGATATGGCGTGAAATATTTCTCTTTAGCTTGAGTGAGCAGCCATTAAGGTCCATGGGTGAGGAGAGGATGAAAGCACGATGAATCTTAGGGTGAATCTCTTTTGGTTTTCTTCCTAAGTAGTTTGCCGTAATTGCTCCGCCAAGACTTATTCCCATAAGCGATACCTTGTCATAATTCTTAGCAACGCTTTCAATTAAGAATTTAAGGTCATGATAATCTTGAGCATTATAGAATTTTTGTGTCTGATTAATACGTCCGCCGCATGAACGCATATCCCATGAAATGACATCAAAACCTTCTTCGCAGAATTTTTGCTTCATCTCTAGAATATAGCGATCTCGTCCGTTTCCTTCAAGGCCATGAGAAATAATAATAAGATGCTTAATAGGCTTTTGAGCGCGGGATAGGTAGTAGTGAAGAAAGTCACCATCTGGTAAATCGAGCTTAAACTCTTCAATTTCATGTTTTATATTTCTTCTAATGAAGAAGGGGATGATTGTCTGAAGGTGTCCATTCTGTAAGGTCTGATGACACTTGTATTGGCTTTCGATAACCGGCATATACATTCCTCCTAGAGCTCATATTATAAGAAATATTTAGGTATAAAAAAAGGAGGCAATTGGCCTCCTTCTTAATATTTAAAGTAAAAATTGTTAAATTTTATAGAAGTTCTTTTGGAACTCCCTTTGGAATAGCACTTAGAAGCTTCTTTGTGTATTCATCTTGTGGGTTGTGGTAAACCTCTTCGGCCGGACCGTACTCAACGATCTTACCTTTGTTCATTACACCGATTTCATCTGAGATATACTTAACAACAGAAAGGTCGTGTGAAATGAAGATATAAGTTAGACCTAGTTCATCTTGTAGATCTTGAAGTAGATTAAGAACTTGAGCTTGAACTGATACATCAAGTGCTGATACCGATTCGTCACAGATAATAAATTCTGGCTTAAGAGAAAGGGCACGAGCAATACAGATACGTTGACGTTGTCCACCTGAGAATTCGTGTGGATAACGGTTAAGGTAATCACCTTTAAGTCCTACTTTCTCAAGAAGGTCTGCTGCAACTTGGTATCTATCTTTCTTAGAACCACCCATATTGTGAATAACCATTGGTTCAGTGATAATATCACCAATTGTCATTCTTGGGTTAAGAGATGAGTACGGGTCTTGGAAGATAATTTGCATCTTCTCACGAATCTCTCTCATTTCTTTCTTATTTAGATTAGTAACGTTTACACCGTTGTAAATTACTTCTCCGGCAGTTGGCTCAAGAAGTCTTAGGATAGAACGACCTAGAGTTGTCTTTCCACATCCTGATTCACCTACAAGACCAAGTGTACGACCTTTTCTTACTTTTAAAGTTACATCATCAACGGCTTTAAACCAATCAACTGTGCGACCGAATAGTCCACCTTTAATAGGGAAGTGCTTATTGAAGTTTGTAACCTCAAGAATAACTGGGTTTTCCGTTTCACTAATTGGTCTTGGCTTCTTCATTTCAAGTGAAGAAACATCGATATCTTCTTTTGCGTTTAGGAAGTCTTCTACAGTTAGAAGTCTAACTGGATTTTCTTCAAGGCTTGGACGACAAGCAAGAAGACCTTTTGTATATGGGTGTTGTGGATTTTCAAAAAGTGCTTTTGTTGTATTTTGCTCAACAAGATCACCTCTGAACATAACAGCAACTTCATCAGCAATGTCTGCAATAACAGCAAGATCGTGTGTGATGAAAAGCATACTCATATTGTGTTTTCTTTGAAGCTCGAACATTAGCTCAAGAACTTGCTTTTGGATTGTAACGTCAAGAGCTGTTGTTGGCTCATCACAAATAAGTAGTTCTGGTTCACAGGCCATTGCCATTGCGATCATTACACGTTGCTTTTGACCACCTGACATTTGGTGTGGGTATTTATCAACTGATTCTTTTGGAGATGGAATACCAACTTCTTCGAATAGTTCGATAGTTCTTTTACGAGCTTGTTCTTTTGTCATATTTTGGTGAAGCATTAGAACTTCATCAATTTGATTACCAGTTGTAAATACTGGGTTTAAAGAAGTCATTGGCTCTTGGAAAATCATGGCGATCTTATTTCCACGAAGTTTTCTCATTCTTTCGTTTGAAGCTTTTGTTAAGTCTTCACCGTGGAAAAGAATTTCACCTTCGCTGATTTTACCTGGAGGATTAGGGATTAGCCCCATGATTGCAAGAGAAGTAACTGACTTTCCTGAACCTGACTCACCAACGAGCCCAACTGTTTTTCCCTTTGGAATACTTAGGTTTAAGCTTTTAACGGCCTTAACTGTTTCATCTTCAGTACGAAATTCAATTGTTAGGTTTTTAATTTCTAGCATATTCTCTGCCATAACATCTCACTTGTAATTAAATTTAAAATATTTATATTATTTTTGAATTCTTAACTATAGCCTAATTTTGTACCACTTCCGACACATAATTTCACGACTTAATTCATCAAAATTAGATCGTATATGACCTAAATTCAGTAACTTAAAATACTAAGTACTGACGAATTTCATCAGTTAACTTTTGCTGTTGTGCGATAAGTTGCTGAGAATACTCGTTTAAGGAGTCTTTATTGAGTTCAGTAATCAAAATTGGCTCACCATAGTTGATGTAAATGTGGCCAAAAGGTAGTGGTAAATTAGTTTGATCCCAACTCTTACTAAAGCAAAATCGTCTTGTGGAAATCGCTTGAAGATTTAATATAGGAACTTGGGCCTCAAGTGAAACAACAAATGTTCCCTTCTTAGGAATGCGTCGAGGGCCACGTGGTCCATCAACAGTGATGGCCGAGTTTAACTTCTGACTCTTTATCAATTTAATCATGGATTTTAGGGCCTCACTTCCGCCACGAGAAGAACTACCTCTAGTTGGTGTAAAGCCAAGGGCCTCAACCGTGTTGGCCGCAAGTGTTCCATCTTTTGATTTAGATGCCATGACAACTAGGCCTGTATCAACCTCTGAGAGAACACAAGTTGGATAGTGCTCGTGCCAACATGATAAAGTGTAATTACCACTAGCTGACATTTGCTTGGCCTTTTCTAGGTTTTCACTATTGAGGATTGTGATGCGAGAAGTGAGTTTTACAAACCTCAAATACCACGAAATTAGTTTAGGAATTATTATATTCAACATAGTTAGCTATTATCGCAAATGTCTAATACTTAGACAATGAGCAATCATAACGTTTTAAATGTGATCAACCTTCAAAATTACCTGACTATTAATTTACCAACTAATTACCATCTTTTAACTTAATTAAGATGAGCGTCATCCATAAATCGCCTATGATCAAATTAGAAAGAGTTCTCGACCTTTTCGCTCGGAAGCTCTTTAGAGCTACGCTGACCATGAAGGAGGTGTTATGGCAGGTTTAAGAGAAATCAAGAAACAGAGAACAAGAGAAATGATTCTAAAGAATTCGATGGAATTATTTACTCAAAAAGGTGTCGACGAAGTAGGAATGCGAGAGTTGGCCCAAGTGTGTGGACTGGGAATTGGGACTTACTATAATTACTTTAAGTCTAAGGAGGATGTGATCTTCAGTCTATTTCGTGAGAACTTAAATACAGCAATCACTGTTAAACCATTTTCAATTGAAGAAGGTGCACAAAACGCTGAGATTTTAGCGGCCAATTATAAGGCAATTTTTCAAGAGCTGATGATTCACAAGAATATTGCTGATGAGTTTTTATCCCTAGCTTATAATACAAAGAATTTGAATGATACGAATTCTGTTGCTGCTAGATTAACTCCACAGATTGTCGATTTATATTGGAGCTGGGTGCAACCTCTCTTTAGAAGTTCGGGAATTATCATTAGAACTGAAGAGGAGGAAGGCTTTAGAAGAATGTTCTGGCATCACTTCTTATCAAGTTTTCATGCCTATACATCTTCATTTGGTGCTGAAGAGAGTATTGATTATATTCGTTTTACTTCAAGGCACTTGATTAATGGCCTAGGTAATAATTCAAATACAAGTAATAATTAATTCTAGGGGTCTTTAAGGCCCCTTTTTTTAATCTATTTTAACTCCCATAAATTCTCTTCTCTCCGAAATAAGTTCTATGCAATTCTTAGAACTAATCCTAATTATCATTGTTTTTCTACCGGCCTGTATTAGAGTCAGCTCTGATGGAGTTGACCGAGGCCCAGCTTCAGTCAATGAGTATCACTATAAGATCATTAGTTACCGGGAGCGCTCAATTGAATGTCGAGGATTTGATAGTGATGATGACGTCGAAGGAACACTAATTGAGTCGATTCCACTAGGGGCAGATGGCCAAGCTCCTATAAATATTTGTGGAGAAGAGCTTGATAAGATAGGCAACGGGCGTATTGAGTAGGACTGAACAGATTCTATTTTGGCATCCCAATTGCATCATATTATTCCAAACAAAGAAGTAAAACCAAGTTTCAGCTAGCTAGCAATGCTAACAAGAATTAAAAGCTGGATAAAGTTTAAACAACTGTTTAAGGAATAATATGAGAGAGCTAATTTTAAAGAGTATTGTGACTACTTTATTGACAGCAACAGCGTTCGCCTATTCTGGGCCAATGTTTAAGTTAAATAAAGACTCAGTTCCAAAAGAATACCATGCAAAATTAGAGTCTTTCTTAAAATCAGTTGATGAAAAAGTACCTCACGTAATGAGAGAGGCCATCGGCCGAAAAATTAAAATCTCTTTCGAAGACTTTAAAGATAATAAAGGCATCACAGACCTACCTGCCGATCGTTGTACTGAGAGCGTTCCTGTTAAGTATGGAAGTGTGAGCTTCTTTAATCAAAAAGAAATCAAGATTACATCACTCTTTCTAAAAGAAATTATTAAAGGTGATGAAGAATCAATTCAATTCAATTGTGGCCATAAGAACTATGTAAGAAAGGCAAAGGCAACAATTCTTCACGAGCTTGCTCACTTATATGACCTTAAGAAAGTAAGAAGTGCTGAACACAAGGCAAAGGCCCGTGTGTGTAAGCGTGAAAAGGAAGATAATAATCGCGTCTCAACAGAGTGTCGTGCCATCCTATCTCAAGAAACGAATCGTAATTCAATCAGTGGCCTATACTCATTCTTCAAGCTTGCTAATTGGAAGAAGGGAATGTTTAAGAAGAAAACAAAGAACCTTACTTCAAAGAGATCGGTTGATGCCTATGAATATGAAAATCTAAAAGAGCACAATGCCGTTAACCTTGAATTCTTCCTAATGGATAAAGACTACAAGTGTAAGAGACCATCTTATTATAAATTCTATAGCGAGCTTTTAGGGCATACTCCATTTCCTGAAAGTGATTGCAAGATCTTTACTGAAATCATTTTAGATGACTTGAAAGTAACGAGAGATATTAATCCAGATCGAGTTTATCGTATTGACTATCTACTGGCTTCAAAAGGTGACTCAATGGTTTCAGGATTTGGTCACTCAATGTATCGAATTGTTCTTTGTGCACCATTTAGAAAGAAGGTGGATAAGAACTGCCTTAAAGACAAGCTTTATCATGTGGTTCTTTCATATCGTGCAAACGTAACTGATATTAAAAGTAATACTCTAAAAGGAATTCTTGGGGGCTATGACTCTGTTCTTTTCATGCTTTCATTTCCTGAAGTATTAAATGAGTACAATGGTGGAGAGTTAAGAGATCTAATTAGCCAACCACTATATCTATCTAACGAGCAGAAACAGGCTTTCATTCACAAGGTGTTAGAAGTCTACTGGGAATATGAAGGTGACTATAAGTTTATTACAAATAACTGTGCTTCTGAATCTAACGAGCTCTTCCAAGCAGCTCTACCTAATAATGAATTTGCTTATAAGAGAGTTATTCTTCCATATTCACTTTTAGACAAATTTACAGATAGTGAATTTGCAAAAGAAGAAGACCTCGAAGACCATTCAGAAGCTCAAAAGAATGGGATGTTCTTCCCAAGTGATATTGAGCTTTTAAAAGATGTTAAAAAATCACTTTTTGGAGTTGAAGCATCAGACTTTAAAATTAAAAGACGTCGTGTTGGTCATCCGAAAAGATCACACCAATTTAAAGAATATAAGAGAGAGAAATTTATAAAGGATATCCTTGAGGAATTTGATGTTGATCGTCTCTTTGAAAAATTTAATGAATTAAGAGATCTAAGTGAAACGATTGATGTTGAATCTAAAATGAATGATCTATCAATTCTAACGGGAGCGATCTTTAAAATTAAGCAAGCATCTATTGATGAGGAAGTAGGAACTTTCCTTGAAAAGAATGAAGAAGCTGAAAATGAAATTGGAGAAAGAATTAGAAAGTGGAATGAACTTCGTAAAGCTAGCCGAGTTAAGCCAGTTGATGGAAGTTATGGGATTCCTCTCGTCTTAAAAGATTCAGATTTTGAAAATCATAATATTAAAAGTGCAGAGCTAGAGGAATTAGAGAATCAACTTTTAGAAGATGTAAAAAGTAATTATGAGAAAGAAGTACAGGATTTAGCAAGAATATTAGACCTAATTAGAAATATCAGAGATGAAGCAAGAATTATTTCATTGAAAGTATATTCGAATTAATAACAACAAAAACAAACAAAGAACAAAACCAAAGGAGATTAACATGAAAAGAATGACAGCAGCAGCACTACTTACACTAATCGCACTACAAGTAAATGCATCTGATTTAAGAGATGCTTCTCTAGGTGCTTCTTCAAAAGTATCTGAAGCGATCTATGATGCAGGGAAAAGTGCAACTGATGAAACAATTGAAGTAGCAGACTTTACTGGTGAACACCTAAAGGCATTCATTTCAAAGAATCTTGAATCTTCATACAAAGCTTCAGAAAAGATTGCTAAACATATTGTTAAACTTTCAGAAGTATCAAAACCTGCTTTCCGTCTAACTGCTGATGGTATTGCAATGGTATTTGAAGTTTCAGCTAAAGGGACAGCAAAAGGAATGGAAGTTTCTAAGAAAATTTATATTTTCCTAGAGCCAACTCTTGAGCAAACTGGAGATCTACTACTTGAGATCTTAGATTTCGCATTTGACGGTACTTCTGAAGCTTCAGATCTACTTTCAGATATTAGTGAATTCCTTTCAAGAGTTCTTGAGAAACCACTAGATCTTACTCAAATGACTGTTGAAGAAATCGTTGAACTAATTGCTAAAGCGAGTGAGCAATCAACGAAAGTTTCTGAGTTCTTATTAGGTGCTGAAAACCTAGAAAAAGGTATTGAGTACACTGGTAAAGGAATTTCTCTTACTTCAAATGGTATCGGTGCAGCTTTCTACCTAGTATCTAAAGCAACAACTGGTATTTCTCAATTATTTGATTTCAACAGAAAAGAAAGAGAGCAAATTGAGCAAATGATTGAGAGAAATGATGTTGAAGGTCTTGCAGGACTTCGTGAACTGATTAGATATAACATCAATGAAAATATCAAGAATGGTGAAGACCTAAATGCTCTTCTTGATGACAATACAATTGATGCATATATCAAGCTAAGACTAACAGTTCCTAATCTTGAAGAGTCTCTTGAGAACATCAATGCAGGAAATATCCAAATTAAATAATTTTTCGAGGAAGTAGAATATATTTCTACTAGAGAGAATCAATAAGGCCTAGAGTATTCTAGGCCTTTTTTACTGACAGAAATGATGAAGGGTGTTAGAAAGTTGCCATGCTAGATCGAATCTTTATCGAAATTTCAAATATCTGTAATTTGCAGTGTACATTCTGTCCTGTCGTTGAACGCGACAAGAGAGTGATGGGACCGCAAGATTTTGAAAAGGTTCTTATTGAAGCAAAGCCTCTGGCCAAACAAGTTTGCCTCCACTTAATGGGAGAGCCACTGGCCCATCCTAATTTTGTCAAAGTTATGGAAATTTGTGAGCGTCATGAAGTACCAGTTCAAATTACAACAAATGGTGTGGTCATCGCCTCACGTAAAGAGATTCTATTAAAGAGTAAAGTTCTTAGACAAATTAACTTCTCGATTCAAAGTTATAAAGACAATTTTCCCAATCGTGACTTTGGTGCCTACCTAATGCCAATTCTTGAGTTTTCAAAAGAGCTTAATGAATCTGCACCTGAGACCTATGTGAACTATCGTCTTTGGAACCTAGGACGCAATGAAAAAATCATGAAGGAGAATGAAGAAGTTTTTCAAACTCTTGAGTCTTTCTATGAAGTTGAGATCAATCGTAATACTCAAGTCGAATCCATTAAGAGTAAGAGAATATGGAATCGCGTCTATCTCCACTTTGATTCTCACTTTGACTGGCCATCTTGGGATCTTCCAAATCAAGGTGAAGCTGGTCGCTGTCATGCTTTAAAGTCACATATCGGAATTCATGCTGATGGTACTGTTGTTCCATGTTGCTTGGATAAAGAATGCCAAATTCCACTAGGCAATGCTTTTGATGAAAGTCTCGACTCAATTTTAAAGTCTGAGAGAGCTGTTGCAATGAGAAAGGGCTTTGATCAAAATAAACGAGTTGAAAAATTCTGTCAGCACTGTACTTATATAAATCGCTTCAATAAATCTTAAGCGATAATACTTCTGAGCTTTTCAAGATTGCTAACCATCGCCTTTCTGTTTTTGATAGGGAAGTCTTTTAGTTTTAAAGAAATTTTTTCTTGTACTTCGCCCCAAACTTCTTTGTAGAGTATTTGGCCTTTGGAACTAAGAGTGAGAATTGTTAGTCGAGCATCTTCTGTCGACTTGTTTTTTGAAACTAACTTCTCTCCAACTAAAATATTAATTGTCTTGGTCATGGCCGGTTGGCTAATACCATGATGTTCTGCAAGTTCTCCAACAGTTTGAAGCCCTCTTCCAATATTTGAAAGTGCCCTAAATTGAGGGTAGGAAATTCGCGGAGATGCAGCCTCTTTTAATTCACTTCTTATTGAGCGAATGATAATTGGCATTAAATCGAGAAGTATTCTTGAAAATTCTAAATCTTTCACGTTTTGAGTATAAACCAAGAGTTACCGGTCGTAAACGAATGCAGCAGCTGGAGGGCTGCTGCGGTGGGAATTCTTATTATTGCTCAACTTCGAGATCTGAATCATCAGAGAGCTCGGCGTCGAGAGAATTTGATTGTGATGATTCTTCAACACAGTCTCCTGTTGAAGCACAGTCTGTAGCTGGTGCTGATTCTTCAACTGCACTTTCAAAATCTGAGCTAGTTTCTGTAGCTGTTGAATCAGAATAGTCTTCATTAGCATACGTGAAAGTTGCTGAAGCAATTAGGAGTAGAAGTAATAGTTTTTTCATAGTTAATCCTCATTTGGTTTACGAAAAAAATACATATCTAAGTTATATATATTTGCTATATAATATTCCCTTCCATTTTTCTGCACAACAAAAAATTGCAGTTTTTTACACTTTTTTTCAGTGCTATAATAAATTCTCATATTTAGCCTAAAATAAGGAACAGCCTCATGTGGAAGCCTCCATCTATTGAAACAAAAAGACTTGTGCTAAGGGATATTCGCTTATCCGACCAAGATGCTATTTTTGAGTATGGCCAAAGACCTCACGTTTCAAAATATACCTTATGGGAGCCCCATGAAAGTGTCGCCGATAGTGTTCACTTCATCGAAAAGTATGCCTTTAGCAATTATGAGCAAGGAGTTCCCGAACCATTTGCCATAACTCTTAAGGGAAGCGATAAGCTAATTGGCTGTGTTGGGTGCTTTTGGGTTTCAACGAAGAATAAGTCTATGGAATTGGCCTATGTCATTAATGATGACTACTGGGGCCAGGGGATCGTGGTGGAAGCCGCTGATGCTGTCATTGAGTATTGCTTTGAGCACTTTGATATTGAACGTATTCAGTGTCGCTGTAAGGCCGAAAATCTTGCCAGTGAAAGAGTTATGCAAAAATTAGGCATGACTTATGAAGGGACATTGAGACGCGAGATCTATCACCGCAACCAATTTTGGGATATGAAGTATTACTCAATTCTAAGGGATTAATTAGAAGTAGAAGGCCGTCTCAAAAGTGGCGTAGGTATGATCACTGGCCCCCTCAAATTGAGCACTATACCAATTGGCCTTAATCGTAAATCGCACGCGACTAAAGATGAGATGAAAACCAACGTCGGCTTTATAGTAGAGATCATTCATCTTGTCCTCCGCAATAACATAGACCGACTCACCATTCTTTGGGCCTTGAAGAGTTGAGTTATATTCATTATAGACAACAGATCCGTTGGCAAAGAGTTGAAGAGGGCCAAGAAAGAGAGAAGTCTTAAGTCCCAACTCGTAATCTTTAATTAGACCACCATACCTGATATTCATCCATGGTGATAATTCTAAAAATTGTGAACGATTAATTTTTATAAATTTAATATCACCGTTATAAAATGAGCTATTGGCCGTTTGATTTGTCCATCCATTAACTTGCGAAGAAGGGGTCATCTTGTGAAAGAGATTTTGTAGGATACCTGCTTTGGCATCAGGGCCTTGCTTGCCAATCCATAAATCAGTTTTTAAATAGAAGCTATTATTGACGTGAAGTAGTCCTAGAGTTCCATAGTAAACACCTGTATATGGATGATCCCCTTCAACAACGGTCTCATCAAATGTCGCCTCTGGAGTGTAGATTTGGTGAGTAAGGCCAAAGCGAAGTTTCGTCATTGATGACGAGTGAAAGAATCTTCTCTGATAAAGTAGTTCAGCTCCATTGGAGTAATACTTATCGGTTTCAAAGGCGGCATCATTTTCGATTTTAAATGAGAATTCATTGGCGAACTTTTCTTGAGCAAAGGCCATGATATTTAGTAGAAATAGGGCGATTAGCAAAATCCATCTCATCAATTAATTATATCATTTTAAATTTAAACAATTGATTAGGGGGCATTTTTGCTTGTTTAGATTGACTAATATCTCGTGAAATTCGCTATTTAGCCTTCTTTGGAAGATGGAATTATTACAAAGACTCAATTCGATAGATTTACTTGTGCTATACCAAAGCGATATCGGGAGAATTTATGAGAGAAGTAAAAGATAAAGTGATTGCCATTACTGGCTCCACTGGAGGCTTAGGGCGTGCTCTATCTTATGAGTTAGTTAAACGTGGCGCCAAGCTTGCTCTTATTGATCTCGACTTAACACAGGTTAATGAGTTGGCCAGAGATTTAGATGCAGTTGGCTTCAGTGCCGATGTAAGAGATTACTCTTCCCTTGAAGTTGCGATGAAAGAGATTAATTCTCACTATGGTTGCATCGATATCGTCATTGCCAATGCAGGTATTACACAAGTGGCCCCAATGATGACAACTAATGAAGAAGACTTTTCACGAGTTATTGATATTAACTTAAACGGTTCCTGGAGAACTTTTAAAGCGGCCCTTCCTTATATTGCCCTTAGCGAAGGTTACATGGCCGCTATCTGTTCCATGGCCTCATTTGTTCACTGTCCATTGCAAGCTTCATATGCAGCAAGTAAAGCCGGTCTTCACGCCATCTGTAATAGTATTCGCCTTGAAGTTAAGCACTTAGGTGTCGATGTAGGAAGCTTCCATCCTACATTCTTTGCGTCCCCTTTAATGGATGGAGTAACAAGTGATCCAGTCGGTGAAAAGTTATGGGGTGGAAATCAATCAGGACCTTGGAAGATGATCTCAATTGATGAAGTTGTTCGCGAGATCATTCAAGGAATTGAGCAACGTTCTGAACAGATCGTTATTCCAAAAAGACAAACCCTCATCGCTAAGGCCTCAGGCTTCTTTAGACGCTATATTGAACGTCGAGGTTTTAAAGGCAATGTTGTCGAAGAAGCGATATCACTCTCGCAGTAAGGCCTGCTCTTTTAATTGAATTGAAGCTGCTGTGTAACCACCATCACCACCATCTATAAAGTGAATATGATCTCCATCTTCAATTGTTTCCACTAAGCAAGTCATAAGAGCTGTGTTAGAAAGATGAGTTCCGTAGATTAAGTGACCCTTTTGATATTCATCCTTAAGATATTTTTCGATCTTATTAACTTGTTCTGGGCCACAGTCGAGAACCAGTCTAATCATGTCATCAAATTTCTTATAATCACTGTGAAGCCCCATCTGCTTGCGGTAATTTTCCACATTTGGATAGTCTTTGTATTTGCCCCACTTGAATAAAACTATTGAAAAGAAGATACTCTTCAAACGATCCAGTGATAGGGATAGGCGAGACTCTTCAAATAATAGTTGAAAGAATCCCTTATACGTCATCTTATCCAAGTTCATCGGTCCTCGATTTAAAACTTGTCCTTCAAGAATTTGATCCAGATTGGTTAGAATCTCATTATAATAATTCTCATCTTGAGATTTTGATTCAATAAGCAAAGTTAGAATCTTTCCAAATTTACTTGGAATAGGGTTCCAGCGACATGAGAGATTACTCAGGTCGGAATTTGTATCCTGAGAAGCCGTCAGTTGATACTTATCGTATTCATCTTTTATAATTTTATCCGCAAGCTTAAGTCCGCCTCCACTAAAGACGGCAATGGCCTGCTTGGGATTGATTTGATAACGCGAGACTTTTGTTTTAATACCTTTATCAAGAAGCTCTTTATTTGAAATGGCCCCAACACGCATACTAAGCCCAAACTTATCTTGTGAGATTTTCATTAGGGCCACTAGATCGCTTTTAACTTCTTCATAGAGATTCGTTGGTAGCACAAGAGTTGCACCATCGCCTCCAAAGACAAAGGGAAAACCAAGCGTTTTAAGCTTGGCCTGCACACATGAAATCGTTGCGGCCCCAATGGTATTAACATCTTTATACTTTCCGGCCGCGACGGCCTTGGTTGAATCGATGACATCTGTAACAATAATAATCCAATCATCCGGTAGGTCTTGATAGAAGCTCAAGTCCGCCATTTGTGTGAATTCGCTGATAATTGGAAGTTTATTATAGAAGTCTAAGCTCAATACTTTCTCATTTATTAAAGGGATAAAGTAATATTGTAAGCTAGAAATTGATTTTGTACGAATGGGGGAAGGGTGGAATAGCTTAGTTGATTCACCTGACCTCCCATAGTGGTCGGTCGGCGTTGTTCGGCATCAATTTGCCATCGTGGCGCTTCTGTTTGAATTATTGTCAGTAAAAGTAGGTGAGGCTATTTTGCTTAGTTGATTCACCTGACCTCCCATACTGGTCGGTCGGCGTTGTTCGGCATCAATTTGCCATCGTGGCAATTGCTGCCTCCAAAAATATAAAAGGCCAGTCAAAGACTGGCCTAATATAAAACTGGTACTCCCAAGGGGATATCCAATCGTGTAAATTTAATCAATCATTCTAAGGCGTTACGAGCGATTTCAAAGGCTTGCCTTTTTCTTTCTCGGGACTTTTCATCATTTTTCATCTTAATTCATGGCTATCGACGAGCAAAAACGAGCAATATTAATCTTTTGCAATGAATTTGTTTGAAAATATACTAATTAATCCACCTAGCATTATGTATCCTAAAATAACTTCAATTGTTACAAGAGCTTCTCCTACTAAACCAACGGGGGTGATATCTCCAAAGCCAAGAGTTGTGAAGGTGACTGTGCTAAAGTAATAAAAAGTGAATGGTGTTAACTCTTTAGTTGTTCCGCTATGTAATACTTCAGGCATCAAGGAGAATATAAAACCAAAAAGGGCTATAATACATGATGCTGTTATGTACCATCGAAAGAAACTTTCTCCACAATTACTTGTGATTTTCCATGCGTGATATAACAGGTTGTTTGTAGAACTCTGCTCTCTGAAGTTGTTCAGATATAGTGTTCTACGTACATGTGAAGTGAAGAAAGGGTTTGCATTTCCTGAGATTTCACTAATATCTATGTCATAAAACTTTGTATCGTTAGAAAACTTAACATATGAGAGAGAGGCTTTTTTTAATCTCAGGCTAGTTATCCAGCTATTACTAAAGTTTGCATGGTCTAGGTTTGTGTAACTGAAATCACTCAATGTTAGGTTTGATTTTGAGAAATTACATTCATCTAATATTGAACCAGAAAAATCGCTATATAATATATCGGAATTATTAAAATGTGAGTTACTATAATTGCCATTTTTAAAGTTTGAATATCTAAGGTCACAGAATGAAAAGTTATGTGGAACAATCTCATCAATTGTTGAAGCTTTGTATTCTTGAAGATTTATACCTCTCAAATCAAACTTTGGAGGTTTTTTTGACAAGTCACTTTTAACTGTACCAGTAATTTTACTATAGTCTGGTCTTTCATATGGTTTGCCAGAAAGGTTCATCTTTTTATTTAGAGATAAGATTTCTTCGAGTATTTTATATCCGTCCTCAGTCTTCCAACGAGAAATCAACTCTTCTTCTGAAAGTGAATAGAAGTACTCTTGTTGTTCATTTGATAGTTCCTCCCAGTTCTTCTTGGGAAAATATCCAAAATGTTCCTGCATAGAACTCCCTTATAAACGCGAAACTTAGTGCCCTTTTGGTGCAACTATTGTAATAACTTGTAATTCATTTACCTTTTTTGTTAAATCTCTTTCAATTCCTGTTGGATTCCCAATTCTACCTTCAGGATCATAGATAAAACAAATAAGTTTTTTGCACTTCGGGTGAGTCTCGTATCTTTGTATATCAATGGCAATCTGTTCACCAGCCTCTTTGTCTTTTAGTCCATTTCTTGTTTTTTTAATTTCAATTGCAATTTCTTCATCGTGTATTAAAAAGTCGATACGTGAAGAGGATCCAGCATAACTTGGGACATACTCTTCTGCTCGAACATCATCAAAATGTAATTTAAGAATTGCATGGAAAGCATCTTGCACATCATATTCATCATTAAATTCTAGAGTTGAGCGATTAGAATGCCTATTTTGCATTTGTCTTGCAAACATATGAAACCTTTGACTAATTAATTTTATTAACTCAATAGAATCATTTATTGATGGAGCTTCTGAAGATGCTGCTTTTGTTGCATTTGATTTACTGGCAGTAGTCCATGGGTGTTCAGCTCCGCAGCTGTCACAGTTACTTGGAATACTTGCAGAAAACATACTTACAATACCTGGAGTATAGTAATGCCCTTTTATTTCAGCACCACAGTTTTGGCATGTCGTAATTGTTTTTGCTCCGCATGTATTGCAAAAGTCCTTTTTCCCATTAGGGTGTTTTTTTACTGAATCTGTAATTTGGTGTCCGTTTAAACAAACTTGTTGTGTATCGTAGTGGCCCATATTTTCTCCAATATATAAATTCCTTTAAAATGGAATGTCGTCTTCATGAGTTATATCATCCCAGCATGAATTACAAATTTGTTCTTGTTCAGAAGGGGTGAAGAATGCTCCACATCGGAGACATTGGCTTAGATGTGGGTCTTCTGGGTCATAGAAGTCACCATCAATTTCAATTTTGTACTCTGTGCTTTCAATTTTGTCACATAGCTTTGCTACATATTCCTGAATAGCCTCTATAGAGTCATCGGAAGGAAAGGGCTCATAGAAAGAGACATTATTATTTTTTAACATCTTGAAAAAGATATTTTTTTTGATACCGTTACTTTTGTTAGATCTAAAATTAATGAATTCATCGTTAGTAAATACTGTGTAAAAAAGAAGCCAGTCTTCTTCAAAGAAATCATCTTCTTTTGGAGACAGTGATTTTTCAATTTTCATTAGGCTAACAAGAGTTAAGTCGAGACAAAGAATCTTTACAAAAGAGTTTCCTAGTTTATAAATTTCATTGCTCATTTTTTTTGAGAAGGAAATATCAAATATATATGAAATAATTAATGCCCAAAGTGTATCATTGTGCTTTCCATGTTCGCTACAATCAAGAGCAATTCTAGGAATAACTTCTTGAAATAGATTTTGTAGCATATTTGATTCTAGTAGTTTTGAGTCAAGATTAAGAAAATGAATTATCCACTTTAATATACTCGTATCTAATGGGATTAAATTTATGAGTAATGAGAAAAATAACAGTTCATCATCAAGTAGATAAAACTCTTTTTCAATTCTGGCCATCGCATATGAAATTACCTGTTCGTGAGGATTCTCTCTTTGGAGCTCTATGATAAAGTCAAAGTAGTCAATGATTAGTTGACGTTTACTCTTTTGGGACTTTTTTGTCGCAATGGGGCTAGGATAGCTTCTTATTTGTGACACCCATTTTTTTTCAAATTCTAAAGGGAGTTTGTATATTTCAGTCTTGTGAGGACTTAGTGCTAATTCAAAATTAGAATATACTCTTGAAATGATGTTTAACGCTTTATTTGCATCGTCATTATTGAGAAAATAAAATTCACAGTCATCTACAAATCGAATAGCACTATGTTTAATTTTTGCACTTTTGAGTTGCTTTTTTATTGTAGTGTCTATTTTGTTTAGAATCAATTCGGATATGAGAAATGATGTGTCTGGACCAATTGGTAACCCTTGTGTTTGATTATCTTGTGAAAAGCCAATTGAAGAATCTATTCTATTACCAAGTAATGTTTTATCTCTTTTATTAGATTTTGAATGTTTTTTTCCATGAAGAACCCAAGGGATTATATGAGTGTATATACTGGGATAAAAGTTAGAAATATCTGTTTTGAGAGCATATTTATACCCTGCTTGTCTTTTTATCTTTTCTTCTTTCCATTCTTGCCAATCTGATTCCCAGACGAAAGCTCTTCCAGTGGTTGATGATTTTGGAAAAGTTACTCCGTAGCTAGATTTTATAGTTAGAGGAAGGATTTCATTAAAATGCTCAGATATTAAAGATGATAAACGATAAAATGTGATAGGATTTGGTATTCCTAGTTTTCTAGTAAATGAACCAAATCGTGTTACATTGTGTGAAATGAGTTTTGCTGATTGACGTTTATTTTGATTTAGTTCATCCGGAGATAGATCTACAATATCTGAAAAGTTTGTTGGCCTAAAACAGCATGGTATTTCTTTTGGAAAAAAACCTCTTGTGATTAAAGACTTAAGACGATTTGGCTTTACTCTAAAGCTCATTTAATTCTCCTATGTGGATACATTTTAGGTTAAAAAATAGTAAGTCCCTTTACCTTGTCCACCTTTTTGAATTTCATTGTCTTCTACAAGGCTAAAAACGTGTGATTTGACCGTGTTTCTATTAGCTCCTGTAAGCTTAACAATGTCACTAACAGATAGTTTTTCATGTTCTTTTAATAGGATGAGAATTTTCTCTGAAAGCTTTGGAAGAGATTTTAATATTTTTTCTTTCTCAACCTTTCTCTTAAGAGAATTCTTCTGCTTAACAAGACATTCAAGAAAGAAAGTTATCCAGCTAATAAGCCCGTCAGCACTCTCTTCATTTTCAGTTTGCGCTTCTCTAAGCTTCAAGTAATATAAATCTTTATTTTCTTCTATGACTCTTTCCAGAGAAGAATAGGGAGTGTAGTCGTAACCTGCTCTTAGAAGTAGGAGGGCCGTGAGTGCACGTGATAGTCTTCCATTTCCATCTTGAAAGGGGTGAATTGCCAAAAAACTCACTGTGAAAATCGCTATGGTAATTAAGATATGTATTTCAGGTTCACTCGTAGATTTAGAAAGCCAGTCAGATAGAGATTCCATCTTGTAAGGAGTTTCAAGAGGAGTTGAGGTTTGAAAAATAATACCGAGACTTTTTCCGTCCGGAGCAAATGCCTCAACATGATTATTAAGTTTTTTATATTCGCCTCTGTGACGAATGTCTTTTGAGCTAAATTTTAGTAACTCTTGATGAAGTTGTTTGATAATATTTTCATTTGGGATAAGTTCTGAACTGCTTTCAAAGATAAGGTTCATTGCTTCTGCATAACCTGCGACTTCTTCTTCATCACGGCTTTTAAATGAATTCACATCAAGACCAGACAAGAGAGCCTTTACTTCTGAGTCACTTAATTTAACACCTTCGATCCTAGTTGATGAAGCGACAGATTCAATTGTGGCCACTTTCTTTAGGCTCATAAGCTTATCTGGAGCTAACTGGCCAAGTGCAGACCACGAGCCTTTAAATTCATCAATCTCAGCTATAAGTTTGAGAATTTTGGGTGTGATTTGAACATTCTTTTGCCATATTTCCATTTTTTACCTCTATATCCATAATTATATCCATATATATCCATATATCCACTCTTTTTGGATATATATGGATATTTTTATGGATATTCTTATATAACTTATTGATTTTAAAATTTAGATTAACATCAATATGTTCATAAATGCTATTAATTGATAATGTTTATACTTAGAGAGGAGCTAGATTAAAGTGCCTTCCTATTCTGAAATTTATACAGAAATTTTGGAGAAAAAATGAACTTACATTACATAATTTTAGGTATTTGCTTAGGAATTATTCCTTGTTTGGTACTCATCTTGATCTATCTAAATACCATATATCATGAAAATAGAAGTTATATATCTCAAGATAGAGCTCTCAGTATGATTTGTAATTTTCGTATATCTCCTAGCACAGCAATTCTCTTTTTGTTGACTATAAATATTGGATTCTTTTTTCTTTATTATGGTTTTGGGGAAATTCTGTTAGGGGAAATTGCAAAAAATAAAGCTTCCTACATTTCTTTAGGGACTGGAATAAATAGAATCATAAATGTTTTCTCATTTACGGTGGGAGTTGCAGTTGCAGGATCAGTTGAACAAATATTCTCATTAAATCAATTGGGGTATTTGGTAACATCAATACACTTATTAATGAATATAAGTATATTTGGTGGAGCTATTCTTTATAATTTTATTACAATTAATAACTATATAGATCCGAACGGAGGAGGCCCCTTTGATGGCTTTCCTCGAGCACCTTTACCTCCTCTTCCTCCATATACACCAGAAAGTAATAGTAAATATTATGAAGAGTTTTTTAAACAATATGAAAAGTTCTATGAAGATTATTATAAATTTCACGTAAGTAAGAAACGACGAAAATAGAAGATACAATTATATAAGTGTAAGAAAAATTTTTTTAATTTTTTTTCTTACAGCACTTTGACCTGTCTGGAGATGTCCCGAGATTTCTAGAGATGTCAGGCACTAGCAAAAATACCTCAAATGTAAGATGTAAGCGAAATCAGGCGTTTGACAGCTCATTTATTACTTCGGTAAGACCTTGTTTCTCATGTTTATTCACGATTTTTAAGGAGAAACTTATCGACGTTATGATTCAAATCAACCCAGTACATTTACAACTTTTAAGACCACTAATTAAGTGGAAAATTCTAACACTAGAGAATCTATTTGAAGAATCAATTTACCAAGGAACGTATAAGACGTTCAATAAGGTTATGAGAGGCCTAGAGAAAAAGGGCCTTGTGCAAGGTTATAGGGATTACTTCAGTCGCAAAAAATATATATTTGCGACTGAGCTTGGAAACGAATTGTTATTGAAAGGAGGAAAATTTACACCAAACCATCACAGTATGTTTCACGATACTAGAATGGTTGAGTTGATTAGAGAACTTCGTCTACGTAAGAATGTTAATGAGTTTGATCTTGAACACGTCTATCGAGATTTTAGCTACGATAGATCAGATGGAGGATACTATCCTGATGGAGTCTTAGAGGTGATTACTCAAGCCGATGATAATGTGAAAATGGCAGTAGAGTTAGAGCTAACTCAAAAGTCTTCGACGCGTATTCAAAATAAATATTATAAATTCATAAAAGATGACACATTCGATTATGTTATCTTTTTCTTTCCTGAAGAATCTATTTTGAAAAAGTATGTAGAAGTCTTCCAAGAGCATTTAGAAACACAGCATTCAGATCTATTTATATTCTGCCATAATCCACATTTGGTGAAAGGAAAAATTAATCTAGAGGATACGACTGGCTATTACAACTTTCAATATAACTTCAATTTTACGAACACTTTCGGCGAGCGATTGATCTGAGTATGACCGGCGATTAGAGAGGGATTACGAAGCGTCTAAGAGGCGATTAAGGTGGATGGTAAAAATTATGGCCCGCAAAGTATTTAAACTTACTTAGAAATCCCCCTTACGAAATTGACCTCCCCCACTCAACCAGTAGTGTGGAGGAGGTCAATTTAGACGGGGGTAATATTTCAGTAAGTTAGAGCGGGCCAAGATTAGTAATACGTAAAATTGGAGTAGTATGGATAGTGTGATTAGAGGGTTTAATAATTGCAATGAAGTAGAAAATAGCATAGAAAAAAGTAGTTTCTTCCGAGAAGAAGAACAGCTCTTTAAAAAAAGAATATGGCGTGTAAGCGATGTAGCAAGATTCTTAGATTGTTCTGTAGGACATATCTATAATCTGTGTTCAGATGAGAAGATTCCGAGAAGGAAAAAAGGTAAGTTTTTGTTTTTCGTTCCTAACGAAATCCTTGAATGGGTATTACAAGGAGATTGTTAATGAACAATAAAACAGAAAAAAAACGAAGATACGTTTCAGTATCGTATAAAGATGTAAAAGGGATTAGAAAGGATTTAGTTAATGGAACTTTCCTCGTGCAAAAATATATCAGAGGAAAGAGATATTATTCGTCCTTTAAGACGTTAGAGGAGGCGGCGGATTGGAAGAAAAATTTCCATCCAAGTCTTAATTTAACTCCTTTAAGCAAACTTAAAAAAGGAAAGCTTGTCCAGCGACTTTCAAGTTTAGGAAAGGAAATAAAAAGGCATGACACCATTAAAATGAAAAATGGTAATGATTTTGGTTACTCCTTTAGTGATGTTTGGGAACTTTATGTCTCTAAACACCTCGTCACAGTAGAGAAATCAACCTTTGATAGACGAGTACAAAATGGAAAGCTCTTTTTAAAGGGAATGATGTCTAGGCCTATGGTTGAAATGACAGCAAGCTATATTTCCGAATATCTAATGGATAAAAAGGAAGAGGCGATAAATAATCCTCAGAGTAGAAGATACAATTTTAATGATGACCTTAAATGTCTAAAAGCAGTACTTAATTGGTATCGAGAAAATATTGATGCACAATTTGTTAATCCAATTCTTAAAAGACATAAGCAAGAGGGTCTTATTAGAAAAGTTCCCAAAAGAAAGAAGAAAATGCGCAGGCATGAACTCATTTCTTTTTTTGAAGAATTGGAAAAAGACGATATCTTCTGGCGTGATTTGGCCGAAGTTCAATTTTATTTTTCTGGTAGGGTGCAAGAAGTTGCAGGGCTTCAATGGGAAAGTGTCGACTTTGTGGATGGGATCATTGAGATTGAAAATGTAGCTGTCTGGGGACCACAAAAATCATTTCAGTATATAAAGGATTGTCCTAAAAATGGTGAAGATCGAAATGTTTTTATGACTTCAAGACTTTTTGCTATTCTTAAAAGACGATTCGAGGAGAGGAAAGCTTCTAAGGTAGAAGATATGAGAACAGGGAACAAGGTTTCCTGTGATTTCGTCTTTCATCTAGATGGCCAGCCTCTTAATTATCGAACGATCCACTATCGTTATAATAAGGCCCTAAGAAATGCAGGATTAGGCCATAAGTTTAGTTCGACTCACATTCTACGTCACTCTATGGCAAACCTCGTGCGAGAGAGAATGGGCATTGAGCATGCACAAGCTGTTGGTGGTTGGAAGACCAGAGAATTAGTGGAGCATGTCTATACAGATCGTCCAGCTCATCTTACAAAAGATGCTTTAGAGAATATCGAAGGCTTCATGAATGAGAATAGTACGAAAGTAGGATCGACGAGCAAATAACGAGCAGAAGATTTTAGACATAAAAAAAGCCAGACTAGGTCTGGCTTCTTTATAAAACTGGTACTCCCAAGGGGTGTGTATTAAATTATAATGATCATAGTTACTTAGGTATTATTTCTTAATTACTATATTAATTAAAGTATATATCTTTATTAAAACTTGAATAGTTTTATTAGTAGTATGAATAAGATTGAAAGATGGTTATTTAATTAAGAGGAGAGTGCGAAACTTAAAATATTGTTTCTTTTCTTCGAAAATGTTTTTTCTAAGAATTTAGGGTACTTAAAGTCAACACCCTCATTGTAAAACATATTAATCATGCTCTTGATCTTTTTAGGTAGTGTTAGAAATTCAAGTTCAACAGCAGATTTTTCATTTAGCTTTAAAATTCTGTAACATGAGATATCTGAGCCTACCAATTGATCTATAAAAACTTTCTTAGAGCTTAGATCATAAGCAGATAGGGATTTTATATACTCCTCGCTATTGCCAGTGTATGGAATATTCTTATTTTCAAAAATAACAATATTATTGCTGTCATGAACAACAAAGAAGAAATTTGAATTTGGTAAACTTACTCTTTCAAGTTTCATTGTAATAGCTCTCTTATTAAGTCCAATGCATCTAACACATTATCCTTCGCATCGGCTTCTGACGCAACTAGCTGTATATTTTTTCTAGAGTGACTAAAGTCATGTCTATAAGTCCTTAAAAACTGGTAGCACTCAATAAGCTTACCCTCTAGATTAGCATAAATATTGGGCAGTCCAAAGTTAAGAACAGGATTAACTGAGCTAGTTTGAGGGAAGTGGAACGGAGCCTGTTTTGTACAGTCTGGATGTGCCATTTTAAAATCTGTTCGACTTACCTGTTCATCTGAATACATTCCTGTCTTTACTAAAAAGCACTTGATTGCACCTTCAACAACAAATCCAACGTAAGCTACAAAAATTGAATAATCAGGAAAATTCAAATCATTATCGACGAATATTTGTAGAGTTTTTAGTCTTTCCTTATCATGGGGCCAAAGTTGATCATAAGCACTGCCTAGCTTTGATTTAAGATTACTTTCAAGTATATTAACATTCCAACTAATAACAGACTGATTATCTACAGAATTTGTTATGGAGTTAAATGCTTCATCAAATTTGTGTCCAAGCTCTGCAATGCAGTGTGATACAATTTCACCAAAATATATATTACTAGCCCCTTGAAGCATTATAGTTCCATTTGTACGATAGAACGTTACTTTTACTTCACCGCATTTAATCTTGTTTACTTTAAACACAAAGAATGAGTCATCATCTTTTGATATTTCAACAATGTTTCCTGCTGCTTTAACTTTTTCTAGAAATGATTGGACTTGAGTTTCTTCTGTTCCTCTTACTACATGTGAACCATTCTTTACGGGAACTGTTGTAATATTATTATAAATTAGATCAATTATTTGCTCGCCTATTTCTTTTAATGGGCCACTGGATGGAGCAGTAAGGTTTTTACTTCCATCTAAGCGTTCATATAGGTTTACTTTAAGTCTTTTAGAACCAGTACCAACTGCTGCTTCAAAAACTAGATGTGTTTGAGTATTACTTACATCGCTGTCTTCTACGTATATTACATCTAAATCATTATTATCAGAAAATGAATTTTCTAAATATTGATAAAGATCGTGAATTGAAAAGTCTATTTTTTTGCTGGCTGTCATAATTCTCTCTTGTGTAGATATTTCTATTAAAAAATAGATATTAGTTCAATAGTTTTTTATTTTGTTAGGTATAAATTGTTCATGTATTATGCGACGTGTAGAGAGTGAAAACTTAAATTATAGAAATTATTTTGTTGAAGGATTATATATTGAGGTTAGCATGCGAGGCTTAGAGGAATTTCAGCCAATTTTAAGAATGATAAGAGCATATAGAAGAGAAGAATTGATATACGAGCTTTTAATATTAAGTTTGCATGTCTCTAGAAGTCAATTAAATGCTTGGAAAAAAGGCTATGTACCTTGGGAAATAATGTTATTAGCTAGGATGGTGTTATTTGACTGGAAAAATATTGATGGTGACGAAGAAGTTAATATATTAGCTATTAATAAAATTTTAATGGCTATCAAAGACTTTAGTAATGATAGCGGACTAAACTTTTTAAATGGTGAAGGAAAAGGAATTTTTAAATTTATGAGGAGAATGTCCTTTCAGCAAATGTGGGGACAGAAATCGCTTTGTAGTAGTACATTAGCACGTGCAAGTGAACTATTAGTTAACTCAAAGATGGATGCTCATTTTTCAAAATCATTAGTAAGAGTGTGTGGGGTTGAAAGAAACGAGTTTCAAGATATTGTATTTACTATTTGGACATTATTTTCTTGTACACCCATTGAATATGTTAAGGTTGAAACATTTTCAAAACTATTTGTAGAAATTGAAAGAATTAAAATTGAAAAATTTTTAGAATATTTTTCACTCGAATTAGATAAGATAGATTATTTTTTTGAAGATTTTCCAATTAGAAATATTTCAAATGATATGTTTGATCATTCACCATTTGTTTTTAAACCATTTATCAAACTTGGAGATTATTATTTCTTATGGGATATTAATTTAATACAGGAACTTGTGGAGTTTGGAATTTATGATGTACTCAAGCTAGAGTGCAAGGGCGGCTTTACTCGAGATTTCGGTTTAAATGCATTTGAAAATTACATAACAAGTAGATTACTTAATTATAGAATAAGCTTTCTTGATGAAAATGATCTGAAGAAAAAAGGATATGAAAAGCAAGTGGACTTCTTGCTGACTGGACTTGATTACTCTCTATCAATTGAAGCAAAGGGGATAGAGGCTTCTACTAGTGTAAAGGTATTTCCAACGGACGAAGTGCTCATGAATCAGTACAAGGGAAATATAGTTAAATCAATTATACAAGGGAATTATGTAGCAAAAAAAAGCGAGAAGGAGAGAAAATACCTAATCACTGTAACTTACAAGGAGTTATATCTTGGAGATAGTGAGAACGCTTGGGATGAATTTATTGGTGAAACATTATCTAAAAAATATAGCTTTGATGATATTGTTATACCGAAAAGTAATGTGTTTTTTGTTTCGATTGAAGATTTCGATAAACTTTTAATTTTAGCTAATGGAAAAGTGGAGGAAATAGTAAATATTCTAGATAAAGTCATTGCACTGAAAAAAGATCCTGCAAGTCGAAAGTGGATATTCGCTCAATATTTGGAAGCAATATTCCAAGGGGAAAGAATTGTTTATAAAGATAATTTTTTAAGAGAGAAATATGAATCTTACTTTTCAACATATATGAGAAAGTATTTTAAAAATGAAATTTAGATATCTGTGAAATTTCCCATACTATATTTCTTGCACAAATTAATGTCTGTATATAGACGCCAATTAGCCTCACAACAGCAAATACATATGATGAATCAGCAAAACCTTATGAATGAGCAACAACAGTTTTATCAGAATATGAATAGGGAATATAACAAGATCATGAAAGAGTACCTGGAGAATATTGGCGGTGGATACTAGCTGTTTCTACGGCCTTGTTTGATAGATAATATAGTGGATCAATAAAGCTGGATTTAAAGTGGCACACCCGAATTTCATTTGCGCCGTAGCTAGAAAACAAAAAAGCCAGACTAGGTCTGGCTTCTTTATAAAACTGGTACTCCCAAGGGGATTCGAACCCCTGTTACCGCCGTGAAAAGGCGGTGTCCTAGACCGGGCTAGACGATGGGAGCGCTAACTTATTTCCCGGATTTGGAAACCAAAAAACATTAAAATGGTGATCTCTCTGCGACTCGAACGCAGGACCCTCTCCTTAAAAGGGAGATGCTCTAACCAACTGAGCTAAGAGACCATCTGTGTTTTGGTGAAATAGAATATAAGTAATCTTGGTTCAGAAGTCAACATAGAATCTTAAAAAATATGTAAAAAATAGTAATTTTTTTAGGAAGTTAAATTTATTTACTGCTGGTATTTTTTATCCGTTGGGTTGCCATAAATAGGTCAATAGTCTATTTTAACTCGATTAATACAGGACTTTATAAAGGTAGACTTCAGTGACGACAGAAGTAAATTCAACATTAGAAACAAATAAAAGAGTAGCATTTCATACTCTTGGCTGCCGCTTAAACTTTTCAGAAACGGGAACAATCTCGCAGGGGTTTGTTGAGCGTGGTTATAAGGTTGTTGAATTTGGTGAAAGTGCAGACGTTACTTTTATTAATACATGTACTGTAACGGATGGGGCGGACTCAACTTGTCGTAACCTTATTCGTAAGGCCCACAGAGCTTCTCCAGATGGAAAGATTGTCGTGGCCGGCTGTTATGCTCAAATGGATGCTCCTCGTATCGCTAAGATGACAGGGGTTGATCTTGTTTTGGGGACAAGTGAGAAATATAAAGTCTTCGATTACTTAAATGAAGATGAAGTCGATGCGATTCACATTGATAAATCAAAAGACTTCTTTGGTGCTGCAACTTCAAAAGAAGAAGGGCACACGAGAGCTTTCTTAAAAATTCAAGACGGGTGTAATTACGTTTGTTCATTTTGTATTATTCCATTTGCACGTGGACGCTCAAAAGCTGTTTCTATTGCACAGGCAATTACTGAAGCTCGCGAAGTTGTTGCACAAGGTTTTAAAGAGATCGTTCTTACTGGTGTAAATATTGGTGAATACGAAACAACTTCGGGCGAAAAACTGTTAGATCTTTTAAAAGAATTAAACGCTCTTGAAGGCCTAGAGAGAATTCGTCTGGGAAGTGTTGAACCAAATACAATCACTGATGAACTTCTTGATTATATGGCCTCATCATCTAAGTTCTTAGATCACTTTCACGTACCATTACAAAGTGGAAATAACGACATTCTTTCGGGAATGAAGAGAAAGTACACCGTTGAAGATTACCGAGAGATTATTACAAAGATCACATCTCGTTTTCCAAATGCTGGAATTGGTGCTGATGTTATTTGTGGCTTCCCTGGTGAAACAGATGAGCAATTTCAAGACACATTTAATTTAATGAAAGAGCTACCTCTTACGCACTTTCATGTTTTCCCATATTCAAAGAGAAAGAATACTGTTGCTGCACGTATGGAAGATCATATCCAACATCCAGTTAAAAAGAGTCGTGTAAAGACCCTTATGATGTTAGGGGATGCAAAGCTTAATATGTTTGCAGAAGACTTTATTGGCGAAACCTCTGAAGTTCTTTTTGAAAAGAAAGATAAGAATGGATTATGGGAAGGCTACACTTCTAACTTTATTCGCGTCAAAGTGAATCATGAAGGTGATTTAAAGAATCAAATTCATAAAGTTATCCTAAAAGAGTTCAATGATAATCAAGTTTTAGCTGAATTAATTTAAATGCTGCGCTGCTCTTGGTGTTTTTGACAATTATTTAACAATTAAAAACTTTTACCTAACATAACTTGAACACTCGTTCTCGGATTTTCTTATATTCTTAATTTGTCAGTAGGAAACAAGGTCGGTAAGCCTCTAGTTTTTGTTCTGCTAAATTTAAACTCCTCTTACCGTTTTTTTGGTTCATCCTTCTGGAAGTCCCTCTCTCTGAAAGAAGTGTCTTTCCTACTGACGACAAAGCTTTGTGCTACTACTCATCTCTCTCTCCGTGGTGGCACAAAGACTTTTTTAATAACGATTCCATCGCGCCTAATGCGATCGAGCATATATCACACATACCTTAGAGTCGCTTAGAATTGAGCACTCGTCTTCAACGATGGTAATCTGCAACGGCCATCTCCAAAAAAATCGTCAAATGATGGAAATAGGCCCTGAAGGAATTCAGGGCCGAAGTTTTTTATACTTAGAAGTATTCTTTTAGGAATTTAATTTCTGATCTTTCTGGGCCAAAGGCAATGATTCCAACTGGAATCTCAATGGCCTCTTCGATCATAGCGATATAGTCTTTCAACTCTTTAGAAAGCTCACCCTTAAAGTCATCGTTGAATCCAGCAACTTCTTTAAGAATAGGTTTCACCTTAGTTAAATCAATACCTGGATAAGCGCAATCGATCGTACGACCTTCGTACTCATATCCTGTACAGATTTTTAGAGGTCCCATTTCACTTAGAACATCTAATTTTGTAAGAGCAATTGAAGTTAGGTTTGAACATTTAACTGAGTATTTTAGAAGTGGAAGATCAAGCCACCCACATCTTCTCTTTCGTCCTGTTGTCGCACCAAACTCGCCACCTTTAGTTTGAATATCGTCTCCCATTTGGTCGAATAATTCAGTAGGGAATGGACCTTCTCCAACTCTTGTTGTGTAGGCTTTTGTAATTCCTAAAACCTCTTCAACTGTTCCACCAGGAAGACCTGCTCCTGAATAGATACCTGCGTAAGCAGTTGAAGAAGAAGTTACGAATGGGTACGAACCAAAGTCGATATCAAGCAGAACACCTTGTGCTCCTTCGAAAAGAATCTTCTTTCCTGCACGCTTGGCTTCATCGAGGAAGCTAAAAGTATCACAAACATATGGTTTAAGTTCTTCAGCAAGGGCCATTAGTCTTTCAACTTCAGATTCAACACTTGGGTATTCACATTCATATAGTTTTGTAAAAAGAGTTTCTTTCTCTAGTAAGTTTGCTTTTAACTTCTCAGTTAATACTTCTTTATCAAAAAGGTCTTTTACCTTGATTCCCTTGCGAGAAATTTTGTCTTCGTATGCTGGCCCAATACCTTTTCCTGTCGTGCCGATCTTTACTGGACCTTTCGCTTCACGTTGACCGTCAAGGAGTCTGTTGTAGAAAGTAATAACAGAAGTATTAGAAGAAATTTTAAGTTTTTCCGGAGTAACTTTAAGGCCTGAATTTCTGACGTTTTCTAATTCTTTAGAAAATGCTTCTGGATCAAGAACAACACCGTGACCAATAACTGAAACACAGTGGTCATGTAAAATACCAGATGGAATTAAGTGAAGAACAACTTTCTTAGTTCCTACGATGATCGTGTGACCAGCGTTATTGCCTCCTTGGTAGCGAACGACAACGTCGCACTTTAAACCAAGTAGATCTGTGATTTTACCTTTACCTTCGTCTCCCCATTGAGAACCAATAATCGCAAGTGATTTCATAATTAAGCTTTAACCTCGTGTAGTAAATTATCATTTAAAAAGAATTCTTTCAGTTGATTAACCGCCATCTCTCCAACGCGAAGTTGTGCTTCATCTGTTGAAGCTCCAAGGTGTGGAGTAAGAACGAGATTAGGAATGCTTCTAAGAGGTGAATTATCTTCTAGTGGCTCAGTTGCAAAAACATCAAAACCAGCAGCTTTTAATTTCCCTTCTTTAAGAGCTGTGACTAAATCATCTTCATTAACAATTCCACCGCGTGATGCGTTTACTAGAATTGCATGTGGTAGCATTTTATTAAACAGATCCTTATTAACCATTCCTTTCGTCGCATCCATTAGAGGAGTGTGAAGTGTAATGATGTCACAAGTTTCGAAAATTTCTTCAACAGTATTTGCTTTTGTTACATATGGAAGATCACTTGATTCGCAGAATGGATCAAAGAACTTAACTTGTGGATCAAAACCTTGAAGGCGTTTTGCAACGATCTTTCCAATTTGACCAAAGCCAACGATACCAACTTTCTTATTTGCTAGTTCATTTCCTGTGTACTTTGATTTATCCCAACCACCGTTTTTCATTGTGGCATCTGCTGCGGCCGTATGTCTTAGTACTGTCAGCATAAGTGCAACAGCATGTTCCGCTGCAGAGTTATTATTGGCCCCTGGTGTATTTGAAACTTTAACTCCACGCTCACCACATTTTACCTTATCGATATTATCTGTTCCTGCACCGGCGCGAATAACGTATTTTAAATTAGGAGCAAGCTCTAAGTATTCTTCACCAACAGAAGTTGATGAACGAATTACAAGGGCACTTGCCTTTGGTAATAATTCTTTAATTTCATCTTGAGTTAATTTTGGTTTTGGATGTACTTCAAGTCCATCAATTGCTTGTAGAGAAGCGAAAACTTCTGCATCCATTCCATCGCATACAACAATAAAAGGTTTCACGTAGGGCCTCCGTAAATATTAAGATTTTTTATATTGCGATTATAGAACGCTAAAGGCTTCATGTAACCCTTAATATTGGAAAGATTTTGTAAGTTGTCTTTAAGAAAGGAATTAAGAATAATGATATCTATGATACGAAAATTATTAGGATTACTTATACTTACGATGATATTCAACATGACGATGGCCGCAATGCCTGAAGGCTACTTCGTCTCTCATGCTTATTTGATTAAGAATTATCAAATGCAAGATGAGGACTATAATAAAAGAGACTTCCTCTCGTATATTCTTGCGGAGAATCCTGCGGTAGAGCTCGATGATGCCTTGGCCATTGTTGATGGGGTAATTGCCGTCTCTAATTGCTTTGGAATTGATGCAAAACTTTATCTCGCACTTATTCGCATGGAGTCAAATTTTGCTCAAAAGGCCATCTCCCGCACTGGTGCAGTTGGCCTTAGTCAATTTACGTCTATTGGTGCTCAAGAGGTTTCAGATCAACTTGGGCAACGCGGCCCAAATTATGCAAATCGTAAGAATACTAAGTATCTAAATGATATCGTCAACGGGTGTACCCTAAATTGGCAGCAACTTTGGACACGTTCATCTCGTTGGGCCGAACAAAAATTATTTTTTCTCGACGATATTCAATTATCTCTCATCTATGGTGCCATTCTCTTAAAGATCTACCTTGCTAAAAATTACAACTCTGATATTGAAACCAATTATTATGATGCCCTTGTGAACTACAATGGAGAGCCTGGGGAGAGAAAGTACTGGTATGCTCGAACGATCTTGAAGTTTTACGATGAAATCTAGTACTTTCCATGCTAGAAATGTTCTATGAAAAATATTCAAGTAATCAAAGCAGATATTACAACTTTAGACGTCGATGCCATCGTTAATGCGGCCAATTCTGAATTAAAAGGTGGAGCCGGAGTTGATGGTGCAATTCACGCCGCATGTGGTGAAGAACTCACTAAAGAGCTGGCCGAAATAGGGAGTTGTCCTATTGGAGAAGCAAGACTAACAAAGGCCTATAATATTCCTGCTGAGTTTATTATTCACGCTGTCGGTCCTATTTGGGAAGGTGGTGTTAAAGGTGAATCTGATCTACTTGAAAAATGTTATATCTACTCACTTGCTCTCGCACTTGAAAATGAGTGCAAGTCAATAGCCTTTCCATGTATCTCAACAGGTGCTTATGGTTATCCAAAAATTGAAGCCGCCATTACTGCAACTTCAGCAGTAAAGAGCTTTGATGAGCTAGAAGCCTTTGATGATATTATCTTTTGTTGCTTTGATGATGAAAGCTATGAGATCTATAAGACGATTCTCTAGCTTCTTATTAAAATTCAATCGAACTTAATAATACTTGAGTTTATTTACTCATCTTCATTTTAGAAATTCTTTGAACAGCTGATAAGATGACCGTAACAGAGGCATTTTATGAAAATGAGTAAGTTGTTCACAATTACCGCCATCCCCCTAGTCCTTCTTGGCCTCTATGCTTGCTTGGGAAGAGGACATAATCTGAGAAAACTTAGTAGTGTTGAAACAAAGCCTGTAGGCTCTCAAGTTGAAGCTGAAAGGGCCCCTGCATCTATTACTTATATTGAAGGTATAGAAAGAGTCGTTATTGGAAATTACTTTGATATCACTCAAGGCTCACAGACCAAACTAAAGGATGATTCGAGCGGATTTATTCAAGAAGGTAATTGGTTTCAAGATAAGTTAAAGGGAAGTCAAAATAGTATTTCTCGCTTCACTAATGACCCAAGTGCAAGGGCCATCTATGTTACGGATGCATTAGGGGACTCAACGTATTGTCTTTGGGTTTATCGTGTAACCTCAAAAGATGCTACTACTTCGGCCCAAGTTGATATTTTTGATGGGGCCGAGCAAATAGGGATTGCTTCTTTTAGTCTTGCCGCTGATGAAAGTATGCGTGGCTGGTTTCCATTGGGAGAATATTCATTTACTCATGGCCAAGAGTCACGAGTGATCATTTCCAAAAGTGTTGAAGATGAATCTATTCTTAGAGCAGATGAAGTTAAATTTGAAAAAATAGATGAATCTCACGATTGCCAGGGATTAGTCTATACGCCTCTGGATGATAGTGCGACGATACTTCCAAAAGAAGTTAACCCAAAGACATTTGCAGGAGTTGATGGTTACCGTGAATACGGAGACTGGGAGAATAGTACACTCGTTGGATTCAATAGTAATCGAGTTCGTATGAGTGAAGATGAATATGCTTATGTTTCTTATAATTTTCTACCAACAAGAACCAGTTACTGTTTAGAAGTTTACCGAGTCATTAATAGTGATGCACTTTCAAATGTGAAAGTAAGTGTCTTTCAAGAAGATACCGAAGTCTTTTCAAGTTATATCAACTATAAACCAGAAAAGGAGGGGAAGGTCGCTACTGGTTGGTTTTCTTTAGGAAAATTAAATTTTGAAGAAGCAAAGATGATTTCAGTGATCTTTGAGAGAGAGCCCCTCGACATCGGCTTAATGTTAAGCGATGCCGTAAGGCTATATTCAAGTGACAAATGTCGTTAAATTTTTAGATTAAAAGTCGGTAAGTAACAAAAGCTCCACCGTAAGCAAGAACCGTCATATATCCAAACATTAAAAAGACATGTCCCCAGCCATCAGTTTCACGGTGAACAATCCCTAGTGTTGAAATACATTGCATTGCAAAGGCAAAGAAGATTAATAGTGACCAAGCAACGGCCGTATTAAATACTGGTTGATTTGTTTCAGGATCAATTTCGGATAGAAGCCTTTCTCTTAGTGTTGTCGACTCTTCATCAACGTCACCTAGAGCATAGATTGTTCCTAGTGTTGAAACGAATAGCTCACGTGCACCCATCGCGACAGTGATTCCCACTCCCATCTTCCAATTGTATCCTAGTGGCTTAATCACTGGTTCTATTAACTTTCCAAATTGGCCAATTGCCGAGTGCTCAAGAGAAACTGAAGCTGCTTGTGCATCATCAAGTCCTGAAAGCATTTGCTCACTTGGTTTTGGAAAAGTTGAAAGGAACCAAATAACCATTGAAAGTCCAAGAATAATTGTCCCAGCTTTCTTAAGGAAAATTTTCCCTTTGAAAGTCATGGCCTTAATGGCCGGCTTAAGTGATGGCATTTGATAAAGAGGAAGTTCAATAATAAATGAAGTTGTACTTCCTTTATAAAGAGTTAGTCTGAAAATTTTCGCAATAATAAGAGCAACGATACTTCCTAGGAAATAGAGAAAGAAGAAAGCTAGAGCCTGAGAGTTAAAGATTCCAAATATTGTCTTCTCTGGAATGAATGTTCCAATAAGCAGAATATAAACAGGAAGCCTTGCTGAACAAGTAATTAGAGGAATCGTCATAAGTGTTGCAAGTCTTTCTTTCTTATCTGAAATTGTTCTTGTTGCCATGATGGCCGGTACAGAACAAGCAAATCCTGAAAGATACGGAAGGAAGGCTTTTCCATTAAGTCCAAAGTAAGACATCGCTCGATCTGTGATAATTGAAGCTCTTGAAATATATCCACTTTGCTCGAGTAAGCTAAGTAAGAAAAAGAGAATGACAATTTGTGGAAGGAAAATAACAACACCACCAACACCGGCAATAACACCATCGACAATGAAGCTATTAAGCATTCCGGCAGGAAGAAGAGCTCCTACATATTCACCAAAAGCTCCAACACCGGCATCGATAATATCCATCGCTGGGCCGGCCCAAGTATAGATTGAGTGGAATATTAAATAAAAGATGGCCAAGAAGATAACCCCACCTAAAACTGGGTGAAGAACAAGTTTATCAATCTTATTTGAAGTTTGAATAAGAGTTTTATTCTTTCCAATTGCATAACTTGCTTTTAGGTCTCTGGCTTCTCTTTGATATTTTTCAATTAAAGACAGGGCCGCAACTTCATTTTCTAAATCAACATATTGATCTTCTTCGAAAGCTACATTGAATGGATTGTATTCAGTTGATTCATTTGAAAGAAGAATTTTATTCTGTGGTAGAAGGATTTCACTTGAAACGTTCTCACGTAGGAAGTTTTCTAATGTCGCTCCAGTATCTCTGACAGTTGAGTACTTAATATAAGGAACACCTAAGTGTTGACCGATCTTATCAAAGTCGTAATTCTTAACAACTTCAAGATCACACTTATTAAAAATTACTTTGATATTTCCGCCAAATAAGTCTTTTAATGCAAGAACTAATGAAAGAGAAGAGTCGAGTCTTGCACAGTCAACAACACAGACAACATCATGAAACTCAGTTACTTGATTGTTTCTGCCAATTAAAGTTGAAACAGTTACAGCTTCATCAATAGAAGAAGGAACGAGAGAGTAGATCCCTGGAAGGTCGACAACTGCGATTTTTTCTTCATTTCTATTATTTGAAAGAAGTCCGGCCGTCGCTGTATCAACAGTGATTCCGTTATAATTTGCAACTTTTCTATTGGCACCTGATAAGGCATTGAAGATTGCTGACTTTCCAGAGTTTGCTGGACCAATTAAAAGCATTTTTTTCATTACAGCATTTCCTCAACATTAATATAATTAGCTTCACTTAAACGAAGAGCTACAGTTTCACCGTCAGTAAGTCTAAGTGTTAATGGAGATCCTAAAAATGATGGTGCCACAACTTCAATTGAATCACCCGGAAGAATTCCAAGTCCTGTCATAATTGTCTTGTGCTTAAGTTCTTTCTCAAAAGATAGAATCCTAACACTTGCGCCTTTTTTTACTTTAGATAAAACCATATATTTCTCCATTGTCTGAATGGGCTTACTATAGTTTTATCAGTCAAACTTGTCTAGGGTAATCCGAGAATTTACGCCATGTTCTAGTCGCGGTAAAAAGCGTCTGTAAAATGTGCAATGAGTGAGTCTAGAACGTGTTCTCCAAGATCGAGACGACGGTATGTGATACCAGTCAGATCAAAGATGCGACGTGAAATACGATTGGATTCAGTTCCGGCGTGTTTATCTTGTAAGTATACGATTTCTTTGATTTTTGAAGAGGCCAGAAGCTTAGCGCACTCGTGGCATGGAAAGAGTGTCACATAACATGTTGTGCCAGACAGTGGGCGATTTGAGTGAAGGATAGCATTGGCCTCCGCGTGTACAACATAGCCATATTTTTGATGTTCAAGTGGAACAGTCCTCTCTTTTCCCCATGGAAGTTTTGCTTCGTCTATTCCCGCAACAAATCCGTTGTAACCAAAAGTTATTTGGTGGTTATTATCATCAACGAAGACACATCCGACCTTCGTGGCAGGGTCCTTACTTTTATAACTTGCCATGATGGCCTGTAACATAAAATATTCGTCCCAGCTAACAGCACTCTTTGTCTCGATGTGATTAATTGTCTTTTCCATGGCGCTAAGATTAGAAAATATTAGTCTCATTGGCAACTTGTAAAGCTTAGTAGGCTAGTGCAAAATATTGAAATGACACAAGCACATAGGAAGAACTTTTTATTATCTTCATTGAAGATGGCCATCGCAACACTCTCGAGTCGAGTCTTGGGCTTTGCCCGTGAAATCTTAATGGCCAAACTCTTTGGAGCATCAGGGCTAACTGATGCCTATCAAATCGCTTTTAGAATTCCTAATATGCTTAGAGACCTCTTTGCAGAAGGTGCTTTCTCATCGGCCTTTGTTCCAATTTTTACATCAGCTAAAAATGATGAAGGTGATCATGCAAGAAAGCTACTATGGTCCATGGCCATTGTTCTGTTGGCAATTACTTCTCTTTGTTGTGTTCTGATTTTTATTTTTGCACCAGAGATTATTCAACTCTTAACTAATGAATTATTTACTCGTGATCAAAATCGCTTTGAAATGTCGATTCTACTAACAAGAGTGATGTCACCATTCTTGGCCTTCGTTTCAATTGCGGCTTTATTTATGGGAGTTCTAAACACCTATAAGATGTTCTTTGCGCCTGCCATGGCACCGGCCGTCTTTAATATTATTATGATTATTTCGATGGTGACGATGCCTACTTTATTAGAGTCGAGGGGATATCATTCGATCGTCTCTCTTGGAATTGGTGTCTTTGTTGGTGGTCTTTTACAAATGCTTGTTCAAGTACCTATGCTTGCGCGTAAGGGGCTTCTAAAGTTTAGTGGCCTTAATTTATTTTCAAACGATGTAAAAGAAATATTAAAAAGAATGAGTATTGGAACAATTGGTGTTGCTGCAACTCAGATTAATTTACTCGTTTCAACATTTCTTGCTACGGGAACAATTGTAGGTGCCGTATCTTGGCTCCAATATGCATTTAGACTTTTTCAGTTTCCCGTGGGGATTTTAGGTGTCTCAATCGGTAACTCAAACCTTGTGTATTTTTCTGAACTTTGGAGAAGTGGAAAAGAAGAGGAAGCGAAGAGTGCACTACAAACAAGTTATATAACAAGTCTATTTGTTCTTCTTCCGGCGATGGCCTTAATGTTTGCTCTTGCCCAAGATTGTGTGGCCATCTCTTTTCAAAGGGGAGCATTTGGACTTGATGATACAAAAATGGTGACAGAGGCTTTATACGCTTACTTAATAGGCTTACCTTTTTATGGACTCTATAAAGTATTTTCTCCAAGTTTTTATACACTAGATAAACCAAAGATTCCGGTTATCATCTCATCTCTTTCAGTGGCGATTAATATAATCTTCTGTTTTAGTCTTGTTGATCAATATGGATTTAAAATATTAGCAATGGGAACATCTGTTTCCATGATTTTTATCATCGTTGTTCAATCAATTATTCTCTTTAGAATTCTTGATCTAAAGTTGAACTTCTTTTTTCCACTTCGCTTCTTTAAAGTAGGGATTAGTAGTATCTGTGCTTATTTTGTGACTGTTACTATTCGTGGATATTTTCCAACTAATATTTCATCGACTCTTGATAATCTGATGGCCTTTGTTTTCGCGGCCGTTGCAGGTGGAGTTGCTTATATTATTGTGCTTAGTGTCTTAGGGGATTATGTATTAATTCAGCGCTTCCTTAATAAGCTTCTTCGTAAAAAGTAGCTTTGACTCGTTGGAAAATTCCAAGTTTCTTACAGTATTTCTCTTGCTTGATGCTTGGCAAGTCGTTAAACTTAAAGAGATTACACATTTGGAGCAGTAAATGAGAACTAATTTTGAAACACTCGAAAATTTAGCGAGTCATACAATCAATACCCTAAAAGAGAAGGGAGTTATTGAATTTGATATTGCCAATCGTGAGAAGCTTATTGAATCAATGGCCACTGAATTTGGTGTATGTCTAGCAACTGACGAAGATATTCGCGATCAAGCAATTGAAGAAGTTGAAGAAAAGATGGGTGTAGATAATATGCCTGAGGATGTGACAGAGTCAGAGATGTTTAACCACGCTCGTAAAGAAATCATTAAATCATTTAGTGGTGAAAATATTGGTGGTCTTTACCTTGTTGAGTCTCTTCACAATATCGCTAATCGTATGACTGCATTCTTAATTGATTGTGAGTTCATCGATGACGTATTTGGAACAGATGAAGAAATTCATAACTTCCTCGTTTCAAATATTAGAACTTTTAAAACTCGTTAATAAAAAAAGCTCCTTTCGGAGCTTTTTTTTATATCTTCTTTATATGTAGTAATGCTTGTTCAAAGCAACTTCAAAATTGGCCGACCAAAGTCGGGCTATTGTTTGCAGTGCTAGCTCCCCAACATTTTAACTTCAAAACTATATTCAACAAGCCGGGTTCAAGCCCGGCTTTGTTGCCTCTGGAGCAATGGAAATGTTATTGTTTTTTGATATGCAGTAGTGCTTGTTCAAAAAACGGCCCTTCAAGCAGACCATTTAATACAGAGCTCTCACTTTCTAATATAACGATACCATCTTCAATCTTTAATAGGGCCGCATCGTAGTAAACACGATCTTCATGACCTTTTGTTGCTGTTCCTTCAACACGAAGTGCTTCGATTCCCTGATTTTTTAAATTAGCAAATGAACTTGGTTCATGAATGATGGAAGTATCTTTATCAAAAATAAGTTTGTGTTTAAGAGCTAATTTTTCAAAAGCATCTTGCAGGTCTTTATATTCTTCTGTTGAAAATGAAAAACGAGATTGCCATTCATAGCGAGTATCAGTTCTTTCAAAAATAATCATCTCATCAGTATTTGTTGTGGCCGTCCACCAAGGAGGAATTGGAATTTCTAATCCGTGAAAAACTAACGTTACCGCATTCTTTAGGGCCACATCTTTTTCACCTCTTATAATGAAGGCGGCATAGGTGGCAAAAATTAAGACAGTGGCCAGTAGAATCCACCAAAAAGTATTACCCATAATCCGTAATTTAGCGCGACTTTTAGGCTTCGTAAACGTGATATTAATTAGTTAATTCAATAACTTATGAGAAAAGTACAAAGTTTACTCAAGTTTCATTGTTAATATGTCGTTAAGTCATTGAGGATTGTTAAAGTTTTTATGGAGAAAACTATGAAGTTAAGACTTTTAAACACAAAGAGCATCATTTTATTTGCACTGATGTTCAATGCATACGCCGAAATCGATATTAGCGATTGTCTCATGTTAAGAGAGAATGGTTATGAAGATGATGCGCAAATGTGTGTTAGTAGGGCATCTCGAGGCTCAAATAGTGGAGACTTCTGTGTTGAATGTTTACCGAAACTACCGGAACGAAACGAATGGGCCGAAGTAGCGAAAGTAGCAATTCCTTCATTAGCTGCCATGGGAAGTGTTTACTTCTCAACAAAGCACGCAGCGGATTCCCAAGAGTACTGGGCAAATGCTTATGAAAATGGAATCAAATCTTGTCATGGACAAGTTTCAAATTATCTAGACTACAATTTAGAAAGAGGGGCAAACCCAATTCTAGCTGATCAACAATCAGATATGCTTTCAACATGTAATGGTTACGGTTCTGGAATGTACGCTGGTGGACTAGGTCTATCAGGTGGACTTTACGGTGGTGTTGGAAATGGTTGGCTTGGCCAAGGTTACACTGGTGGATTCCTAGGTGGAATGGGTGGACCTAATTTTGGTGGCGGAATTTACGGTGGAGGTATGTACGGTAATGGTATGTACGGAAACGGTATGGGAGGCGGTTACGGCGCTTCTGCAAATATCTATATGAACCCGCTTGGTTCAATGGCCGGTTCAGCTCTGGCCGGACTACTTACTGGTGGTAATGGTGTTGGTTTTGGAATCAATGCAAACCTAGGTGTAGGTGGTGGAGCCGGTTATGGTTACCCTATGGGTGGCATGGGAATGGGCGGAATGTATCCAGGCTTCGGAATGGGTGGAGGAATGTACCCAGGATATGGAGCTGGTTATGGTAATGGTTACGGAGCTGGTTTTGGTGCTAATTTTGGCCTAGGTATGAATGGAATGGGTGGAATGTACCCAGGTATGACTGGTTATCCTGGCGCAGGAGCTGGAGTAAACTTTGGTCTTAATATTGGTGGAATGCCAAATTATGGAATGTACCCAGGCTCAGGTTGGGGAATGTATCCAGGAGCAGGTGTTAATGCTGGAATCAATCTTGGTTGGGGTGTTAACGGTGGTTTAAATACTGGTGGAATGTATCCAGGTGGTGTTAACGGCGGTTGGGGAGTCAACGGCGGTGTAAACGGTGGAATGTATCCTGGCGGAGTTAATGGTGGCTGGGGCGTTGGTGGTGTATACCCAACTTATCCTGCCGGTGGTGGAGTTAACGGCGGTTGGGGAATCAACGGTGGTGTAAACGGTGGGATGTATCCTGGCGGAGTTGCCGGTGGTGGAAATGCTGCTTGTATGTGTATTTCAGCACCATGTTCATGTGGAAATACTTTTCCAGGTGGAAACGGAAATATCAATGGTGGTTGGGGCGTCAACGGAGGTTGGGGAAACAACGGTGGAATTTATAATCCAGGTATGAATGGTGGTACTTCTTGGGGACTTAACACTGGTGTAAACGGTGGTTGGGGATCTAATGGAAGTAACGGTTGGGGTGTAAATGGTAATGTAAATGCTCAATACCAAGCACAACAATTTTCAAACTATATTAATGGTGCTCAAGCACAAGCTGCTGGTCAATCAAATTACCAGAACCAACAGGGGGCGATGTATGCAAATCAGGCTCTTTATCAGAACCTGCAAAATGCACAGCAGAACCTTTATGCTAATAACTATGCTGGGTATTACAACTCTGGTGTAAACTATGGTTCAATGGCCGGAGGTGCCCTTAATGGTCAGTTCAGCATTGGAATTGGTGGTAACGCTGGGATGAATTGGAATCCGTAATCTAATAAAAAAGAAAGAGAGATATTTTAAAGCCTTCCGGATGGAAGGCTTTTTTGCGTTTGTGGCGGCGCCTGTGGCGAACCGACAAACCTAAAGGTTTGTCTCTCGTGTATATACGTCTTTTCAAAAGTTAGGGCGCATAAATAAAAAAAGAAACTGATTGTCTCTTTTTGTTGCGTTTGTGGCGAACCGAAAGACCTAAAGGTCTTTCTCTCGTGTCTATACATCATTTCAAACGAAGGACGCATAAATAGAAAAAGAGACACTCAGTCTCTTTGTGTTGCGTTTGTGGCGAACCGAAAGACCTAAAGGTCTTTCTCTCGTGTCTATACATCATTTCAAACGAAGGACGCATAAATAAAAAAAGAGGTTATCAACCTCTTTTTTTATTTATTTATTTATTATGAAGAAGAATTTTGATGGATCCGCGGAAAACAACTTCGATTTTATTAGAATCGAGGTTCTTATCAACAAGGCCAGGTCCAAAAGTTGGGTGACCAATAACATCTCCAACTTCAAATTTTTGGCGGATATTATAAGCGATTGGTTCACCATCAAGGTCTTTCATTGCCTTTTCCCAGATATTGATAATTTTATCTTCTGTTGAGACTCTCTTCTTTGTTGGTGACTTTCGACGAACAGCACTTGGTGAAGCAACTTTCTTTGCTTTATACGCGTGTGTTGTCTTACAAGTGTTACAAAGAACTTTGTATGGAGTTTCCATATCTTTCATTGCTACAATTAAATGAGCAAGATCGAGCTTACACTTGCTACAATATGTTACAATTTCTTTACCAACACCTAAATTTGACATGAATTTTCCTTTTGTGAATAGGGACAATTTAAAGGTGAATGGCGTTAAAGTAAAGAGAATAAAAAGATAATAATAATGAAGAAAAATACTTTAGATCTTCTTGAGAAGGCCAAACATTTACCGACTAAATCTGGCTGCTACCTAATGAAGCGCAAACGTGCTGGTGTGGAAGAAATTCTCTATATTGGAAAGGCAAAAAATCTAAGATCTCGTGTATCAAGTTATTTCAATAGTTCAGAGAAAACACCTAAAACTCAGATATTAGTTTCTCATATTCAAGACTTTGACTTTATTATGACTAAGACAGATGCTGAAGCATATATCTTAGAAAATAATTTAATCAAGAAACATACACCCAAGTACAATATTCAGTTAAAAGACGATAAGAGTTATCCCTATATTCAAATTGATATGACAGAAAGGTTTCCAAGGCTTGTTTATACGAGACGTCCAAAGCGAAAAAAGAAAGTAAAGTTATTTGGGCCATTTACGACGGGGAGTAATATCCACAAAATATCTCGTATTCTCACAAAGTCATTTTCTCTAAGAGATTGTTCTCTTGAAGAGATGAATCGTAGAAAGAGGCCATGTCTTATTTATCAGATGCGCCAGTGCTCAGCTCCATGTGTGGACTATATTTCTGCGAAAGACTATGACAAGGATTTATCATATGTGATGAATTTCTTTGAAGGACAGGGGACAAAAGTCATTAAGGTTTTAGAAGAACGAATGATGGCCGAAGCTGAAAAAGAACACTTTGAAAGGGCGGCAGAAATTCGAGATAATATCGAAGAGTTAAAAGAATTTTCTAAAGGCTATCAACGACAGACAGTAGAACTTTCAACAGAAAGAGACTTTGATATTGTCGCTTATCATGTGGGTGATCTTGAAGTTGATATTTCAATCTATATGATGAGATCAGGGATTCTTCTAGGTCATAAGAATTATCATTTTGGCCGTGGTGATAGTGAGGAAGAAAATCATGAACTCTTCCAAACATTCTTATTTCAATACTACTCAAATACAAAAGAGCAACTTCCATCACGTATTTATATCGATGAAAAGAAAGCAGACCTCAAAATGATTAATGAGGCTTTTAATGAAGTTCTGGATATTGAAATTGAAGTTCAAAAGCCTATTGGAAAAATGAAGAGTCTCTACGATTTAACATTCGATCATGCGAGAGAACATCAGCGCTTTCGAGTAAAGAATCTTGATGGCCCTTGGATTGGACTTGGAAAGCTTAAAGAGTTATTGAAACTGAAAGAGACACCAAAACTACTAGAGTGTTACGACGTTGCTATTTGGCAAGGAAAGTCTCCAACGGCGTCGCAAATCGTCTTTCGCGATGGAAAGCCTGATAAGACGCAGTATCGCTACTACCACTTAGAAGAGCGACCAGAGGGAAATAATGACTTTGCTATGATGAAAGAAGTTCTTTCTCGTCGTTTAAAGAAAGGAAAGCTTCCTGATGTTTTCATTGTTGATGGAGGTAAGGGACAAGTCTCAAGTTTTCAAGCAGTCTTAAAAGATTTTAAATTAGATATACCAGTTGTTGGTATCGCAAAAATTAAAACTAGTAAGAGTGATACTTTTAAAGATAAGGAAGTTACAAGCTCTGAAGAAAGACTAATTATTCCAAATCGAATCAATCCATACTTCTTAAAAAAGACTCCTTCTCTTATGCGCATTATTGTTCAAATGAGAGATGAGGCCCACCGTTTTTCTCGCAAACTTCACCATAAGAAAGAAAAGGATCGTATCTTTAATTCATGGTTTAGTGAAATTGATGGAATTGGTGAGCAGACACTGAAGACGATACATGAGAATCTAGATTTGACTCTCAATGAGTTGGCACAATTATCTGTGATTGAAATAAGTCATAAATTGAATGTCAAAGAGGGGATTGCTGAGAGAATCCACAAGAGGCTATCAAGTGAATTCCCTCAATAATCTGAATGCTTAGTTGAGGTGATGAATCTTCTTTCTATTGCCGTGCCCGCAATCCGTACATCTTGAATTCTCATGTATGTACAGGTTTTTATAATCAGAAAGGTGTGTGTGAATCATCTTAGAGCCGCAAACTGGGCATTCATTTAAAACCTTATGTACCTGTTCGATATCACCAAATAATTCTTCAAAGTTCTCTAATTGGAAATCTGGATCGAAAGACATGTAGCAACTCCTTTAATTGTCTAATTACCACTGGAGACCTGTTGTGCAGAGTGTCCCATCCAGTGGATATACTTGATTTATCGGAGGCTTAGAGGAGTTCTAAAATTTATGCTTTTATTTTTAGTATCTTAGGGATATTTTACCCATAGGAAATAAAGTAATGGCCAAGTTTTTGAATAAATTAACTAAAGATTTTAGCAATAATGCAAACCCTATGGGTGGGCATAAGCCGACGTTCTATAGCAAAATTTTTGAAAATTCACTGTGGTTTCTAAAGTTAAAGGGCAAGCAATTAAACGCTCTTGAAGGCGATTCTAAGCCTGTTAGTAAGCATTCTTTAAGCTTAGAAGAGGAGAAAGTTGTCGCTCCTGATACGCTTGAACAAGCACCGATTCAAAAGCCTAAAATCCCAACTCAAAACACTGTCGAAATAGAAAAAGAAGAAGTGCAAGCGGAGAGTCTAAGAGTTTCTACCAGCTTCAATAAAATTCTTTCACAGATCAATTCAAGCTGGAAAATTGATTCGATACCTGGCATTGATAAATTTGAAGGTGAAGTGGATATTGTCTTCTACGGACTCGATGAAATTGAAGATGATGAAATACCAGAATTTCTACCACTTTCAATGATTGAATCAGATCAGGACTTAATGGGCCGAATGATTAAGGCCATGAAAATACCGGCCGGACGATTTATCCGCGTGCCATACTTAAAGAAAGACGCAAGAGAGTTCCTATTCTCTTGTTGTGCTCACTTTAAGCCTCGTTTCTTAATTCCTTTAGGAGCCCCTGCAACCAGTCTATGTCTTGATAAGAAGATTAAAATGGCCAAGGCACATGGAGAGTTTTTCTCAGTTCAAATAGAGACTGAGGAAAGTGGTCGGATAATTGAAGTAATGCCTCTCTTCCATCCTAATCTACTAGAACATAATGTTTCGATGAAGAAAACGGCTTGGGCCGATATGAAAAAAGTGATCGATAAATTAACGAGTTGAGTAGTGTAGTGATTTCATATATCATTTTACTAGGTTTGCAAGGAAGCAAGACCAGTCAGGATGATATCATTGAGGAATATTTTTCTTTTATTAACACTAGCGGTTTCAATAAATTCTTTTGCAAGAATTAGTCCCCTTCAAAATTTTAAGTCAGGTCATACTGTAAAAGTAAGAGTTGCAAAAAATTTACAAAATGTTCTCTTAGAAGGTGTCGATATAACTCGCTTAGTTGTTGCGACTAAGAATTCAAAAACCTTTAATGGCCATAAGAAAATAAAAATCAACTGTAATTCACTTGGCAAGATTGATAGTGTTAAACCACAGTACCTTGCTTCTCTCAGTTCTCAAACAGGTCTCATTGGTTTTGAACAAAAACAATTCATGGGACAGATGCATGTCGTAACGAGTGAGAATGGTAATTCTTGTGATGTTGTTAACGAAATGGATCTCGATGATTATATTGCGACATTGCTTGCAAAAGAAATGAACGCTTCATGGCCAATTGAAGCGTTAAAGGCCCAAGCTGTTGCGGCCAGAACTTATGCTATTCATCATATGATGATTTCGGGACTTCAAAATGATACCCTCTTTGATCTTGAAAACTCTGAAAAACATCAAGTAAATGGAACATTTAATGACGTAACGGCCAAGACGATTGAAGCATCAAAGGATACAGCAGGACTCGTTCTTACAAATAAGAAGGGAGATCTTGTGCCGGCCTTCTTTCATGCTAGCTGTGGTGGAACAACTCTTATACCTTCTGATGTTTGGACGAATAAAGTTCATGGATACTCAACAGTAAAATGTGAATATTGTCAGAAGAAAAAGAATTGGGATTCAAAAATTACAAAACATCGTTTTAAAAAATTTCTTCAATGGGCCATGAGAAAAGGATATCTCGAAGAGACACCTCTTAAGAAGAAAATGTATATTTATCCTGATAAGAAGAATGCAAAAGCAATCTTTGTAAAAAATGGAAATAAGAAAATAAAAATAAAAAAGAGTTTATTCCGTCGCTACTTTGGTCGCGTTGAATTTCCTTCTAACCATTTCTATATGGTTGATCTTGAAGGGGCAGGGATGCAATTTGTCGGTAAGGGAAATGGCCACGGTGTCGGACTTTGCCAAGTTGGCTCTCTAGGTTTGGCCCAAAAAGGAATGGGCCATAAAAAAATTCTGGCCCATTATTTTCCTAAATTAAATATCTTAAAACTTTATTAATTTCTTACTGGTGCTGTAAAAGCGAAGTATAGTGTTTGTCCTTCAACTGGTACGCTATAACCATTGTAGTTTGCTGTGTATTGAGGAACAGTGACAACAATATTAGCACTTGAAATTAAATTCGTTGGATAATAAGTTGAAGCCGTTAATACAGTTGGACTAGACATGTATAGATTTTGGATACCACGTCCATCAGCTAGTAGTGGATATTGTTGATTATAAAGTGAGAAATAAAGACTACAAAAAGAGAAGTAGAAATTAAAACCATTGGATGCTCTCGAAATAATGAGAATATCTCCTGTCGCACTTATTCCTGAATAATACTCACCACTCTCTCCTGGAAGAGCGCCTTCATTTAGCTGTCCATATAGCTGAGTGGAGTTCATACCTTGATTAAGACCGGATTGAACATTTGCCGTTACAACTTTTCTACTACCACTTTGACAGTTTGTGATTCGTTCAAGGCTAGCATGAACTTGTTGTACATTTGATGTCATACTACCAACGCTCGAATTATTAACTCCCCAGCCAGAGCCACCAAGTGAGTTAGATCCACCTGAGTCACTACCACAACTTGTGATAAGGGCCGATGTGATTGTTAGAATTAATAAAGTCTTAAATTTTTTCATAATATCCTCAAATATTAGATTTACGCTATTAACAGTATCGGAGCTTTTTTAAGTTTTCTTTAGCTAATGGATAAAAATATTAAGAATTATTTAGATTACGCCGAATAACTACATGATAATAAAGACTTATGAATTAATTCACGATGAGTGGGAAGACATGTATAAAATCATTACGCAATCTTTTAGAGACTTTAAAAAAGATGATCAGGCCAAGTTTCGTTTGAAAATAGGTGTTATCTTCGCACTAGTACCTTTTGTTTCAATCACCTTGGGATTCATTCTAAATTGGGTTTTACTCAAATCGGCAATTATTTATATAACTTCTTTTAGAAAAGATATTGATTACATTATTAGCCCATTGATTATGGACTATATTCAAAATGGCCTATTAGAAGTTCTCCCTTGGGCAATTGGTTCGTTCATTTGCCTTCTCATCGCTGGTATAATTCTGGCCCAATTAGTATTAAAGCCATTTGATGAAATCTCAGCATATTGTGAAGCTGCTATTTGTCCTAATGAAGAGAAGTGGGCCTTTGATGGAGAGTTTCAGTCGGAATTAAGACTTCTTTCTGGATTTAGTGATTGGTTCTTTACGACAACAACAACTTTAAGAAAGAGTGGAAAATTAACTCAAATTGAAGTTCCGTCTAAATACAAAAAGATACACAAGCCTGTCTTTGAAACAATGTTCTTTATTCATAAGAGTATTTATGTCGCGATAACTTGTGTTCTTACAGGGATGATTATTTCAATTATTAACTACGCACTCTTTGATGCTGTTATTTCAGTGGTAAATGAAATCTTAACTGGTGGTAAAGGTGTTGAAGAATACTTTAGTTACATGAGTTTGATCCAGAGAGATATTGCTTATATTACCATTGGGACAAATATTATTTGTTATAGTTTCTTCATGGCCTATCTCTATAATAAGGTAGCAACACCTGCATTTGGGATTTTTGCAACGATGCGATCTTTCATTAATGGACGATATGCCTCAAGAGTTCACCTCATTGGTTATAAGTATGTACGCAATCAGACGCGTACCATCAACAAGTATCTGGACTACATGGAAAAAGAGTACTCTTCAAAAGAAGATTGAGTATTTAATTTTGTTCAAGTAAAATCATAATATTAATTTGATGAATAATTTGTTTTAAAAACAAAAGGGATAGTAATGAAAAAAGTTTTAGGCATTGTAATGTCACTAGTTTTACTTGCAAGTTGTGTAGGTAAGGAAGAAATTAAAAAAGCACTTAAAGAAGATCCAACAATTTTAGCAGAAGCAATTAAAGCTCATCCAGCTGAAGTTATGGAAGCTCTACAATCGGCTGCGCAAAATGCAAAAGAAGCAATGGCGAAGAAGAGAGAAGAAGAAGAAAATAAAAAACTTCACGCTTTCGTTGAAAATCCATTAAAGCCACAAATTAGAGAAGACGAAGCGATTAGAGGAACTAAAGGTGGAGTAATCACTCTAGTTGAATACTCTGATTTTCAGTGTCCATATTGTACAAGAGGATTTGATAACGTTGTTAAACCAATGCTTGAAAAATATAAAGGTAAGGTACAATTTATTTATAAGCACCTTCCTCTTTCATTCCACTCTGAAGCAAGAATTGCAGCTGAGTACTATGAAGCACTAAGAATTCAAAAAAATGAACTGGCTTTTAAATTTCACGATGAGCTTTTCACTCAAGAAGGTCAAACTAAGTTAAGACAGTACAAAGAAAAATACCTAAAGCAACTTGCGAAGAAGTTAGGTGCTAATATGTCTAAGCTTGCAAAAGACGTAAAGTCTAAAGAAGTTGTTGAAAGAGTTAAAGCAGATGAGAATGAAGCAAGACAATTCGAAATCCAAGGGACTCCTGGTTTCGTAATTAATGGTGTTCCTGTTAAAGGTGCTTACCCACTTTCTCACTTTGAAATGATTCTTGACCTACTTAAAGAGAAAGGTAAACTTACACTTTAATTCATGAATATATTCAAATTTTAAATAGAAGGCCTACTTACTTAAGTAGGCTTTTTTTTTGCATTGATCAGACAATGAACGATAATCATGCAAAAATATAATTCTTTGTTATACTAGTAGTTGTGGAGGTACTTATGACAAGCTTCTTTGATCATAACCAAGTTAAAGTTAATAAAGAATTCTTTCGTGAATCGGCACGTCAGGCACACTATACATTAGAAGACTTCTTACAAGATAAGGTTCCACACTCATTAATCGAGCAGAGAATTTTTGATGAAGCCTATATCGGCCGCCTATACCAACTCCTAAAAGTTGAATCTATTTATGACCTTGCTAAAGAAGTATTAGAAGTTGAAAAGGTTTTAGAAAAACTTGCAGATCATCTTCCTGTTGATATTCAAATACCCTCTTTAAATGTGTTCTATCACCAATTGGGGCCGGTTTTCATTCAACTCTTTGTTGAAGTCGAAAGTATAAAAGAGCACGAAAAACTTGAAGCCGAATGGCTAAAAGCAGTGAGAATCGCACTAGAGGAAGAGATAATAGTTTGGCAAGAAAAAAGCTTAAAATAACTCTAAAAAATAAAAAAATATTTTTTTAATAAAAAAAAGCCTAAAAACCCTTGTCAAAGCGTCTTTCAAGCGTCATCCTATTTTAACAACAACTAAATAACTAACTATTTGGAGTTAAAATGAACAGAAAAGAACTTGTAGAAGCAATCTTAAAAAACAAAGAATTAAGCCACCTAACTAAGAAAGATGCAGATGCATTCGTATCAACTACTCTTGATACAATCAAAAAAGCAGTTAAGAAAGGTGACGATGTTTCACTAATCGGTTTTGGTACTTTCACAAAAGTAAGAAGAGCAGCTAGAACTGGTATCAATCCAGCAACTGGTGAAAAAATTAAAATCAAAGCTAAGACACTTCCAAAATTCAAGCCAGGTAAAGCTTGGAAGGAAATGTTCTAATTTAAAGATTTTAAAATTAGATCGATATAGAAGGCCTCCTATTTGGGGGCCTTTCTATTTTTAGGAGAGATTCAAATAGGAAAATCTTGCCTCCCAATCCCGAAAGTGAGCGATAACCGTCGACATTTTGACACCATCTAAAATTTACACTGGCCATAAACTGCTAATATTTCAAAATACATGGGCAGAATATACCAGAACATACTTTACTATCTTGTGGAAAACCTCTGCTAGATGTATAATTTTTGACGAGGCACAGTTTTAAATGGAATTTTTTTCTGTGTGAATAAAGGATTTATAAATTATGGCAGATGGAAGTGCTGACAATACAAACCAAGGAAGTGGAAAAAACCCTCTACTAACAGTAGCTCTACTACTGAATATAGTTCTAATGGGTGCAATCGCTTACTTTCAGTATCAGACACATTTGAAACTAGCTTCTCAGTCTTCAGTTGAAGATATTGTTAAAGCACAGATGAAAGAACAATCTGAAGATCAAGAAGCCGTTAAGACGGGTGAAGCTCAAGAAGAAGAAGGAAAGCTCTTTCCACTTGATAGCTTTACGGCCAACCTTTCACAAGGTGACGGACCACAACGATATATTCGCTTAAATGCAGTTTTAAAATTATCTCTTTCAGCAAAAGAGGATGAGTATAAAGCAAGAAAACCTCAGATTAGGGATTCAATCATTAGTATCCTTAACTCTAAGAGGCCAGAAGATCTTTTAAAAGTTCAAGGTAAGGAATACCTTAAGGAAGAGATCAAATCAGCAATTAACTCATATCTTGTTGATGGAAAAGTTTTAGATGTTTACTACGTTGGTTTCCAGATCAACTAGTTAATATATAAGTTTGTTTAAATTATTGGCAGGATGCCAAGATCATCAAATCCTAGGAGGGGAACGATGGCACAGGTTTTAAGTCAAGACGAAGTCGACGCTCTATTAAACGCTGTAAACGATGGTGATACAGATGATTTTCTAGGTGAAGGTGCAGACTTCGATGATGAAGGTGAAGACGAGAACATACAGCCGTATGACTTGACCAATCAAGACCGAGTTATTCGTGGGCGAATGCCTATTCTCGAAATCATTTATGAAAGATTCATTCGTTCATTTCGAGTGTCTTTATCTAACTCTCTTAGAAAAATTTCAACTATCTCAATGATCTCGACCGATCTTCTGAAGTTTGGTGAATTCGTAAACACACTTCCGATACCTTCGTGTATGTGTATTATGAAATTCAATGAACTAAGAGGGCCAGCTCTACTTGTATTCGAATCAAAACTTGCTTACGCAATTATCGATTCATACTTTGGTGGTACTGATCGTCCTTTCACAAAGATCGAAGGGAAGGAATTCACAGCAATTGAACTTTCATTCATGAGAAAAGTTATGGATATGGCCATTTCTGATCTTGAAGAAGCATGGGCACAAGTTCACCGTATTGATGCACAATACGTAAGAACTGAGATTAACCCACAATTCGTTGGTGTGGTACCTCCATCAGATGTAATCATTGCAACAACTCTAGAGGTTGAATTTGAATCGGCATCTGGAACAATTATGATTGTTGTTCCTTATTCTACGATTGAACCAATTAAGCAAAAACTATCTTCAAATTACCAAACTGATAATGATATGGCCGACAGTATCTGGACTAGTGCTATGAATGAGCACATCAAGGATACAAAAGCAGAAATCGTTGTGAAACTTGGTGAAGCAGAAATGACGGTAGGGGATCTTCTAACTCTTCAAACTGGAGATATTATTCCTCTAAATCAAGAAGCTTCAAGCGAAGTAAAAGGTGCGATTCAAGGAGTTGAAAAACTCAAGTGCCTAATAGGAACTTACAAAGGAAACCGAGCGGTTCAAGTCACTCATGTTGATAAGACACCTAAAGTTTCTATGGATATCGATGTCGATTAATTAAGGGAGATATAAATGAGCGATCAAACTGAACTAAATAACCAGCAAACTCAAGGACTAGAAAACTTCAATACAATGGAAGTTGAAAAACTAGCTGATGAGATCAGAGCAGGTGATGATGCAATTAATAAACTTAAAGTTCAAAACCTAGACTTTATCTTAGATATTCCTCTAAAGGTAACTGTAGAGCTAGGAAGAACTGAAGTAATTATTAAAGACCTACTTCAATTAGGACAGGGTTCTGTACTTGAGCTTGATAAGCTTGCAGGTGAGCCACTTGAGATTCTAGTTAACGGGAAACTCGTAGCGAAGGGTGAAGTTGTTGTTGTTAACGAAAAATTCGGTATTCGTCTAACAGACATCATTTCTCCAATTGAGCGAATTGAAAATCTAAAATAGGAAAATATTATGGCCAAGCAATTTAAATTATTATTTTTACTTGTTTCACTTTTATCAGCTAATGCTTTTGCAAAAGTTGAAATTGGAAAAGTTAAGCTATCAAAAAATGGTAAGACTGGAGTTGTGACTGTAGGACTTAAAGGTAAGTTTAGAACAACACCTGAGTTAACAATTAAGGACGATATTATTCAAATCGCTCTTGATGGTACAGTTGTTTGGCCAAAAATTGAGAAGCAAGTTTCAGTAAATAATAAATTCGATACGAAGCTTCTAGCTTATCAGTTTAACAAAGACGTTGCTCGTGTTCGTGCGATTCTACCTTACGATTTGAAGGGAAAGGAAGACAAGGTTAGCCTTGAAGTAAATGACAACGAAATTAAAATGTATTTCCCAATTGCAGAATCTTCTAAACAAGTTGCCGTTACAACAGCTCCTAAGAAAATCGAAAAAAATGAAGTGGTTAAGACTGCAGATTCATATGACGAGAGTTATTTAAATAAACTTCTTAAAGACAAAGAAGAAGTCGTTAAGAAAGAAGAAAATACAAACAAGTTAGATCAGACTGCAAGTTCACTTGCAGCACTAAAAAAAGAAAAGACACAAAAAATTGAAGACAGTGTAAGCACTCTTTCTTCTAGTGTAGAAAAGGGTGGTTTCCAAATGTCGACTTATATCTTTAAATTTATCGGATTCTTCGCAATCTTTGCTGCGGGGATTTTCTTCTTAATGAATTTCTTTAGAAAGGGAATGATTAAGAAGGGTGGATTAGGTATTTTTTCGAATGCAAAGATGGTTGAGGTTCTTTCTACAACATACTTAGGTCCAAAAAGAAGTCTATTAATTGTTAGAGTACAAAAGCAAGTTTTCTTAATGGCACAATCTGAGAAGGGAATGGATTTTCTAACTGAAATTACAGATACATCATCTTTCTTTAAAGAAGGTGAGAAGAATTTAACTGGTTCAAACTTTGATACAAATCTTGATATGGCCAATATTGGTTCGAAAGAGTTTAAGTTAAAAGAAGTTGCACAAAATATGCAAGAAGCAAGTAACTCAGTATCTTCTCAAGAAGATATCCTTGCAAGCCTTGCTGGGCAGGCCGCTGGAAATAGTGCTGAGAAAGTAAGTTTAACAGCACAAATTAAGAAAAAAGTTAAAGACATGAAGTCTCTACAATAAGTCAAAATAGGAAGTTTGATGAAGAATTTTTTAAGAGCATTAATCGTTTTTAGTATTGGGGGATGGCTAACTGCAATCTATGCTCAACAGTCAACTAACCTGGGACTTCCAGGTCTTTCTGTTAATTTCGGACAGGGAGTTGATCTCGTTGATACAATTGAGTTAACAATTCTTTTCACGGTACTCACTCTAGCTCCGGCCGTCTTGATTCTTTGTACATGTTTCACTCGTATTATTGTCGTACTTTCATTTATGAGACAGGCAATCGGAACACAGAGTATGCCACCAAACCAACTACTTGTTGGATTTGCTCTTTTCTTATCTGTCTTTGTTATGCAGCCAACTGGTGAAGATATTTATGCCAATGCTGTTAAGCCTTATCTTGATAAGAAAATTACAACAACTCTGGCCATTGACCGAATTGAAGGGGCACTTAGAGGGTTTATGAATAAGCAAGTTAGAAAAGCTGATATCGGACTTTTCTACGATGTGACAGGAAGAACAGCTCCTCAATCGATTAATGATGTTCCTATTCACTTTTTAATTCCAGCTTTTATTATTTCAGAGCTTAAGACGGCCTTTCAAATTGGCTTCTTACTATATATTCCATTTCTAATTCTAGATATGGTTGTTGCTTCAGTTTTAATGGCGATGGGGATGATGATGCTACCTCCGGTTGTAATCTCACTTCCATTTAAATTATTACTCTTTGTTCTTGTTGATGGCTGGCAGCTAGTAACAGGTTCATTACTTAGATCATTTAATTAGGAGACGACATGGACTTTTTTTCAGACATTGCAAGACAAGCGGTAACAATTGGTCTGATGATCTCAGCTCCGATGCTAGCAGGAGCACTCTTTATGGGTATTCTTGTTTCGATCTTTCAAGCAGTAACTCAAATCAATGAGCAAACGCTCTCATTTATTCCTAAGATTCTTGTCATCATTGGAGCTCTTGTTTTAACGGCACCGTGGATGTCGGATCAATTAACAACTTTTACTAGAGAATTAATTATCAGTATTCCAAGTCTCGTAACTGGTAGGTAGGTTTAGTCGATGACAATTCAAATCACTGACATTGTCCCAATCATTGCCTTCTGGTTAATCTTTACCAGATTACTTGCTATTAATTTCCAATTACCTATTTACGATAACTTACCAATCCCGATGATGGTAAAGATATTATCGACGCTTGTCATGAGTTTTTGCTTCTACCCATATATTCAAGGGGAAGTTATTAAAGACATTATGTACGTAGGAAAAGATCATTTCTGGGCACTCACTATTATTTACACACTAATTGGATTGGTGATCGGTTATTTGGTAAAATCAATTATGGGTATCTTCCTGTCAGCAGGGAGTATTATTACTCAGCAAATTGGATTTGCAGCGATTCGCTACTTTGATCCGTCTTCGGGTCAGCAGGTGGGTCCTTTCGAAAAACTCATACAATGGACTGTTCTTGTTATGGTTATTTCTTCAGGTGCACTTTTACCAATGTTTAAAGGGATTTTTCAGTCCTTCTATACTATTCATGTCTACGATATGGGAGTATTTGCAAAGTCTCATATCTTTTATATTGAAGCTTTCAAGTCAATTTTTGTCGCCGCTATTATGCTTGCGACACCATTAATTTTTACAAATATGCTCATCAGTACAGTTCTCGGAATTATTGCTCGTACTGTTCCACAAATGAATATCATTATGGTTAGCTTTGTCGTCAATATTGGCCTAGGTCTACTAGTATTTACGGCAACAAGCGATGAGTTCTTTCATGTTGCATTTAAAATGTACACTGACCGTCTCGGTGAGTGGTTTAACTTTATTTTATAGGATAAAGCGTGGCAGAAGATACAGACCAAGAAAAAACGGAAGACCCTTCCCAGCATAAGATCGACGAATCAAAGAGGAAGGGGGAAGTTGCTTCATCAAAAGAACTAACAAGTGTGTTGGTGCTGTCTGCTTGTATCATGACTCTAGGTCTATCACTTCTTTTCGTTTATCAAGAGATGGAAGAGTTTATACGTTGGATTATGCATCTTGATAGTTCAACTGCATTTACTGAAAAATCACTAAAGACAATTGTTAATAAAACGGCGACGACTGCTCTTGTATGTGCCGCTCCGGTATGTCTTGTTGCTCTTTGTTCTGGTATTATTGCAAACGTTGCTCAAATCGGCTTTATTTTCGCACCAGATGTTCTTGAATGGAAGCCTGACCGTATCGATCCAATCAAAGGGATGAAGCGACTATTCTCAATGAAGGCCGTGGTTGAGGCGATAAAGGGTGTTTTTAAATTTATTTTTATTCTAGGTATTGTCTATCTCTATATGAAAGATGATATCACTCAATTTGTCGGCTTCTTACACATTGATTTCTTCCAAGCTTTTATGATTGGAAAAGATATTCTTATTAAGCTTGGTTTTGCTATTCTCGCAGGACTCGTTATTATCGCTATTGCTGATTTTGCTTATCAAAAGTTTGCTCATAAGAAGAAACTGATGATGACAAAAGAAGAAGTGAAGAAAGAGTCTAAAGAGCAAGATGGTTCACCTGAAGTTAAGCAACGAATTCGTCAAATTCAAAGAGAACAAGCTCAGAAAAGAATGCTTGCGGACATCCCAACGGCAGACGTTATTATTACAAACCCAACTCACATATCAATTGTTCTTAAGTATGATCAAGAAACAATGGTTGCTCCTGGAATTGTTGGGAAAGGTGCAGACCACCTTGCAATGAAAATTAGAGAGATTGCAAAAGAGCACAATATTCCAATCGTTGAAAATGTACCTTTAGCAAGGGCCCTATATAAATCAGTAAAAGTGGGAGAAGGTGTTCCTCGTACACTTTATAAGGCAGTCGCTGAAGTATTAGCATTTGTATATAAATTAAAAAGAAAGAATAAAGCAATAAGTTAGGATAATTCATGGATGGTATCTTTAAGAGACTAAAAGTTCTCACGGAAAATTCAGATCTGGCAGTGGCCATTGGTATATTAGCAGTTCTTGCTGTAATGATTATTCCTGTTCCACCAATCGTATTAGACTTACTTCTTGCAATCACATTATCATTTGCAATTATTATTCTTTTAGTTTCTGTTTATACAAAGAAGCCACTTGATTTCTCGACATTTCCTGCTGTTCTTCTAGTGACAACTCTATTTAGACTTTCTCTTAACGTTGCCTCAACACGTAACATTCTTCTTCGCTCAGGAAGTGAAGGTACAAGTGCTGCTGGTGAGATCATCAGAAGTTTCGGTGAATTCGTTGTTGAAGGAAATTTTGTAGTTGGGATCATCGTCTTCATTATCTTAGTAATTATCAACTTCATGGTTATTACAAAAGGTGCCGGTAGGGTTGCTGAAGTTGGTGCACGTTTCACGTTAGATGCGATGCCTGGTAAGCAGATGGCAATTGATGCTGACTTAAATGCTGGACTTATTAATGATGAAGAAGCAAAAAGAAGACGTTCTGAAGTAGCTGAAGAAGCTGACTTTTACGGGTCTATGGATGGTGCTTCGAAATTCGTTCGAGGAGATGCCATCGCTGGTATTCTTATCACTGCTATCAATATCATCGGTGGGATCATCGTAGGTGTTGGTCAGTATAAGATGAGCTTTGGAAGTGCTGCTGAAACTTATACACTCCTAACTGTTGGGGATGGACTTGTTTCACAAATTCCAGCTCTAATCATCTCGACCGCAGCTGGTATTATCGCTACAAGAAATACAAGTGAAGATAATCTAGGTGAGCAGATGAGTAAGCAATTTAGCTTACACCCAAAAGCTGTGCTTATTGCAGGTTGTGTTCTATTAATTTTCTCTCTTATTCCAGGGCTTCCAAAGTTGCCATTCATTACTGTTGGGCTTGCTATGCTTTACGTTTCCAATAGAATGGAGAATACAAAAGAAGCTGCGGCCCTTGCTGCTGAGGTTAATGTTGAAGAAGAGAAGAAGGCAACTCCTGACTCTCTTGAAGATCTTCTTAATCTTGAACTTGTTGAACTTGAAGTTGGATATGGACTGGTTAATCTTGTGGATTCATCTCAAAATGGTGATCTACTTGAACGTATTACTTATATGAGAAAGCAATTTGCACTAGACTGGGGGGTTATTATTCCATCTGTGCGAATTAAGGATAATTTAGAATTGGCCCCTGGAGGATACTCTCTTAAGATAAAGGGGATTGAAGTTGCTCAAGGTGAGCTTGTTCCTGATCACTACTTGGCCATGGATCCAGGAAGTGTAATTGAAAAAATTGATGGAATGGAGACAATTGAGCCAGTCTTCGGACTTCCGGCCGTTTGGATTACAGAAGATCAAAAAGATGATGCTGGATTCAATGGCTATACAGTTGTTGACCTTTCAACTGTACTTGCAACTCACTTAACAGAGATACTTAGAACGAATCTTCACGAATTATTTGGTCGTCAAGAACTTGTACGTGTTCTTGATAACTTCAAAGAGCACTATCCTAAGATTGTTGCAGACCTTGTTCCAGATATCCTACCTCTTGGGTCGGTTTTAAAAGTACTTCAAAATTTACTGAGGGAAAATGTTTCCATTCGCGATCTTAGAACAATTTTAGAGTCTCTATCTGAATATGGGACCAAAATTAAAGATACAGAACTCCTGACAGAAAATGTCAGACAATCGTTATACCGCACTATCACTGAATCAATTAAGTCTGCCAATGGTGATTTGCCTATATTCACACTAGATCGTAAAATTGAAGAACAGGTTGCGGGCAATCTCATACAAACTGAAAATGGTCAACAAGTTTCTTTAGACCCAAGAATTACCCAATCGATTTTGGCCAGTTTAAATGAGAAAATAGAGGAGGCAACAAATATGGGTGAGAAGATGGTTGTTCTTTGTTCCCCAGTTATCCGTGGCCACTTTAAGAAATTAACAGAAAAATTCATACCAAACTTAATTGTAGTAAGTCATAATGAGTTAAGCCCGGATGTGAATATTAGATCGCTTGGAACGGTGAGGTTATAGGATGTACGTAAGAAAATTTGAAGCAGATTCTTTAGATGAGGCGCTAGCGAATATTAAGGCCGAGCTGGGACCTGATGCAATTATTCTTAAGACTCAAACGAATAAAGGAATTAAAGGCGCATTTAAAAAGAAGAAAATCGAAATTACGGCCGCTATCTCTGAAAAGAACTACACAAAGAAAGCACGTGTCGATAATGTCCTCTCACAAGATCAAAAACAATCTTTTTATCAAAATAATTCGTCTTATATCGCAAATATGATTAATTCACACGACCAGAACCAAGCTGCTGCTAATCCATCTGCTGGTGGATATGGTAACTTAGGATTAAATAAGAGTGTTAATATTGTTGAAGAAAACAGAACTAATTCATCTTCAAATTCACAAGCTTCAGGACTTGATGACTTCTTAAGTTCTATCGATCGTGAAGAAGTGAAGAAGGCGACGGCCAATGCTAACTCTGAAAGCTTTAATGATTTCTTAAATGGTGACTTCTCTCTTGAAGAAGAAATCGATTTTGAAGAGAAACCACAGGTTCAGGCCCGCTCTCATGTTCAAGCGCAACCACAAACACAAGTTAATCGTGTTGAAATTCAAGAAACAAATCATGAAATGAATGAGTTAATTGAAACTCAAAGAAATAAAATTGATGATCTTGAAAAGAAGCTATATGAATTAGCACAAAGTGTACAAGGAATCACAAAGCCTCAAGCACTTGGTGTTAAAGAGATGGTAACAATTTTTAGAAGTTTAGACATCGAAGAAAGATATATTCAACAAGTTGTAAGAAAAGCAAATTTTGAATTATCAGACGATGAAAAAGAAAACCCAGATTTAGTATTTGAGTTTGCTCTAAAAGAAATGCTTGGCGAAGTAAATACAGCGATGCCACTGTTCTCTTCTGTTGATAATGAAGCATCAAAGACAGTTACTGTTATGATCTCAGATGCAACTTGTGGTCAAAGCTCAATGTTAACAAAGCTTTCAGCTCTTAAAGATGATTCTGTAATCATCAGAAATAAGGGAAGAGTAGGATATAAAGATAATACAAGTTTTTCTGAAAAATTCTTTAATGTTGAGTCGAGCGTATGTGAAACAATTTCTGAAATTGTTGCAACTACTCGAAAATCAATTGAAACAAAGAAGAATGTTTTTATTGACTATAAGGCACAAAACCAAGAACTCAATGAAATCAAGAAGTTCGTGGATGGTTTAAAACGCTCTTTTGAAAATGTGGAAGTTTTAATCTGTCTATCGGGAATCAATACAGAGTTGTATAATAGAAAAGTACTAAATCGTTATGCAAATATTGCTAATGGTTTAGTGGTAACACACTTGGATCAGTGCCTGAATTACGGATCACTCTTTAATTTAGCAATCGACTTCAACTCGTTACCATATAAGTTTTTTGGAACAGGTGAAATTGTTCCTGATGACCTAGAAGCTGCAACTGCCGAAAGGATTTTGGCAGGAATCTTTAAATTATAAGATAGCAGTAAAATTTAGATTAATTTTAAGTTTTGTTTAGGAGACAGGATGTCCAGAAACGATCTTTCAACTTGGTTGTTGTCACACCGTAGTGACGATCAATGTGAATCAAACGTTACAAGCCCATTAATTTCTTTTGATGATGAGTGTAAAATCATCGCCGTTGGCTCCGGAAAGGGTGGTGTAGGAAAAACTACAACTGCTTTAATGATTGCCAATGAATTAAGTTCAACAGGTAAGAGAGTTTTATTAATCGATTGTGATTATAATCTTTCTAATACGGCAGTAAAGCTTGGACTTCCTCTAAATGATAATTTCTATTCACTTCTATCTCTTGAAAAATCATTTGATGAGTGTCTTTATAAATTAGGGAATATCCATCTTCTAAGTGGATGTAATGGAAATAGTGATCTCTTTGATCATAGCTTTGAGCACGATAAATTTATTGTGGATATCATTGCTGAACATAAGAGTGATTACGATCATATCATTCTTGATTGCCCTGCAGGTGTTAATAGGGAAACGATTAATCTCCAAGCTTATGCTGATTATCGTTTTATGGTAGTTAACCCTGACCGCTCATCAATTACAGATACCTATGCCCTAATTAAAATTTTAAATCAAAAATATCAAATCAAAGATAACCATTTAATCGTAAATCGCGTTGACTCAAATAAGCAGTATTTGAAAGTTGTTAGATCTCTTGTTGATACGGTTTCTAGCTTTATGCAAGCTAACTTAAGTGTTCTAGGTGGAGTTAAGAATATCGAAGTTCCATCTGACAAATTCGATCATGCACTTTTAAAAACGGAAAAGAATTCCCTTTCGAAATATTACACTAAGATCATTAATAAATTTACCGACGAGGACACTAGTAGTCGAGTAGCGCCAGCTTTATTGAATGGAATCAATAATGCCGGTAGTAATCCACAACAGTTAGCCTAATCAAGGAGTGAGAGAGATGTCATCGTTGGCCAAAAAATTAAAGAATTTAAAAGATTACCGTTCAACAGTGGATCCAAGAGTAAAAGATGAGATCGTAGTAGAGTACGCTCCACTTATTAAATATATTGCACAGAAAATTGCATCACGTCTTCCATCTAATATCGAATTAGATGATCTTATTTCTTGTGGTGTTATTGGCTTAATGGATGCTATCGAGAAGTTTGATCCATCAAGAGATAATAAATTTAAAACTTATGCCGAATTCAGAATTAGAGGAGCAATTCTTGATGAACTTCGTTCACAAGACTGGGTACCTCGTTCTGTAAGAGAGAAGGCCAAGTTAATTGATCGCGCGTATTCTAAGTTAGAAGCTGAACTTGGACGTCCAGCTACTGATGATGAAATGTGTGCTGAGCTAGAATGTTCTAAAGAAGATTTCCACGCAATGCTTAATAAAGCTAAGTCTGTTTCAATCCTTAATATCGATGATTCAGCTACTTTTAATCGTAATGACAAGCGTGCAATGGCCGGTCTTAATGAAGATAGCAAGGCAATGAATCCATTTACTGCTGTTTCTAATAAAAACTTCAGAGATAAAATTAAAGAAGGAATCGAACAGCTTCCTGAAAAGCAAAGACTAGTTCTTTCTCTTTACTATTATGAAGACCTAAATCTTAAAGAAATCGGTCAAGTATTAGATGTAACAGAGTCACGTGTATCACAACTTCACACACAGGCCGTAATGAAGCTAAAAGCTAAACTACAAACGATGTTTGAAGGTTATGAAGAACTTGTTAGCTAATCAATTTAAATCAATAATAATAGATTAAATAACTCAAACCCTCTACTTCTAGAGGGTTTTTTTACCTCTAAATTAAATGAATTTCCCCTTTAAAAATCGTCCAAAAAATAGCATAATATAGGAAGAAATTCTGATGACGTTCACAGGATGTGAAGGACCGTTAACATATGGATGTGATTTTTTTCCCTATCCGACATTTAGGAGACCTATAGTATGAAACTTCGTTTCAGTAAGCCGCTGTTTATCTATTTTTCTATCTCTCTCGTTATTACTATTGCGCTAGTTTCATTTGGTGTATGGACTTTTTGGAAGAAGGGACCTGCAAATTTTGAAAGAATGACTCTTGTCTATGAGTCGACTTCAAAATTTGATGAAGTTAAGAATTCAAATGCACTTGAAAATATCAAGGAACTTGTAAGTGTTGATCGCACGAAAGAAGCTATTTCTGAATTTGAAAGGTTTGAATCTTCAGTAAGTGAACTAAATAATATCGTTGCAATTAGTGAGTATGACCAACTTGAAGAAAATTTTAAAGAGTTGAGAAAAAAGCTTAATGACATTACAGCTACAGCTAATAAATCAACTCTTATCAATGTTCTTAGAACGAAGATGATTGGGTTTCAAAACTTTGTTGTTCATAACCAATGGCGTACTCTAACAAGAGTTTCTAATAAGATTAAAACTAAAATCTCGGTCGGCACAACGAAGAGTTCTAATTTCTATAGTTATGGAAATTTGAAGCGCTTGCATTCTTCAATTGTTGGTGACGTTGAATATATGGAAAAAGTTACAATGAGATCAGTTCTATCTGATGAAGATAAGAACTTAATTGTTATACGACTTGGAACTCTTAAAACAGAATTAGATCTATTAGAAAAATCTCTTAACTCTCTTCGTGATTTTGGAAGTCTTTGGGAAAGTACGAATAAAAGTTATCAAGTTTGGAGTGAGAAATTTGGTCCAAAACTTACTTATCAGAAAATTGAGCTTAATCAAACTTCTCAAACAACTTTATACGGCCTAATTGCAATCGTCGGTATGTTAACTCTTGTTCTTGCAGGTGGAATTGTTGTGGTAAATTCAAACGAGAAACGTGCAAAGAAGATAATGGAGACGGCCTCTCTTGATCTAATTAAAGATGGTCTAATTCCAGTAAGAGCAAGTTTAGAAGGTGAGTGGTCACATCCATTCAAAGAAGAAATTGAGAAGTATCGTGGATATATTCATAAGCGTATGAGTTTTGGTTCAATCTTCCAGGATGCGATGCCTTTTTCTTCATTACTTCTCGATTCAAATCTAAATGCTGTTTGGGCCAACTCATTATTCTATGAGCACTGGAGTCTTGATAGCTCAAAGAAAGATCTAAGTATCACTTGGGATTATCTAAGTACTTTTACGAATCTTGGAGAGAATGATCCTGTTATTAGTGCTGTAAGAGATGGGATTGCTGGAATCTATCAAATTCAAGTTAAAACAGAAAGCTCTAGTGAAGCAGCACCTTTTGAAATGTATGTTTCGCCTGTTGAATACGCTGACCAAAAGAGAATTATGGTTATCTTCTATCCTCTAAGAAGTTTAGAAGAAACACTTTCAAACCAAATGAAAGCCGTTGTCTCTCCTGTTGTGAAGTCTCTTGAATCTCTAATCGATGGAAATTTCTCTGGTGAAATAAGAGAGAAGTTACAGCAAGATTTTACATCCGCAGGTATTGATCACGTCTACGCTAAGTTCACAAATGTAAATGATCACTTCCTTGGGCAAAAAGCATCTTTCTTAAAAGAAATAGAGCTTCTTGAGAATAATCTTTTTGAACAATATAAGATTATTGATGATGTAAGAATTATTTTTGAAGGACAAAAAGATCTTCAAAAAGATGCTATTAATCGTTTCAAGGTAGCAAAAGATAAAATCATCTCTGTTGTTGAAATGAGAGCGAAATTCGAAGAAATGAATCGCTATATGATTGAGATGAGTAATCGTCTCTTTAATGAAGAAGTTGAACTTGCAACTCGCTCAGGTGAAATCGTTGAGATTATCAATGAAAATAAAATGGCCTTTGCCGGACTTGTAAAATCGAGAGATCAATTTAAATCTCTTAAGTCACAGGTTGAGCTCTTTAGAGCAAGAAGTTCACAGGTTGTCGATCAAATGCAAAGAGGGACCGCTTCAAGTGCAACTCTTGATAAATTTGCGGGAGAGCTTAGAGACTTTAACTCAACACTAAGCCACTTCTCAAAAGTTTCAACACAACTAGATGTCGGACTGTCAAAAGTACAAATCATCATGGATAGTAAAGAGGTGCCAAATGTATCACAAATAAAAGATACGTTTAAGGCCATAAGAAGTGAAATGAATGAAGTTGCTTCTGAATCTCAGCATCTATCACGCTTTGCTCAGGAAGAAGATGAGGAACTAATTATGTCTCTTAAGGGACTGTATGGAAGCTTCCAAAATCTTCGCTCTCAAAATGGAGAGATTGAAGAAACCGTCGCAGATAATAATCCAATTTTATAAAATAAAAAGGCTCCTAATGGAGCCTTTTTTATATCGGTGGTGTTTTACCAATTATCGACTTTAAAAATGTATATTCTTTAAAATCATCAGAAGAGTAGCCTGTTGCTAGATGAAGATTCTTGTAGCCGTCATTGAATAGTTTCTTAGCGAAATCTTGGCCTGAAATACTTTCTCCAAGATCTGAATCGATATAGATAATACTGTCTTTATCTGGTGGAGATTGTAAGAACTCTTTTGTGGATCCAAATGTAATCAGCTTTAAATTTTCTTTTTTGAAGGACATTTCCCAGGTTGCTCGGTTGATTCGATCATCATCGATAAGTACAGTTTGCTTATTTTCGTTAGGAACGATTTGAAAGCTAAATTCTACTAGAGCGTGGCCTTTATTATTTGAGATATTAACCTTTGCGCCAATACTCTCTGCGTACTCTTTTGCAGTAAACAGTCCTATTGCATTACTTCCTTTCTTTGTTCCAAGTGGAGTATTTGTTGTAAAAGACTTTAGTACTGAATCGGGAAAGCCTGGTCCATTATCTCTAATTTCTAAGTTAATAGTCGTTGATTCGGACGTTTCGATCTCAATCTTTGTCGCTCCAGCTTCAATCGAGTTATTTAGAAGATTAGATAGGATAGATTTAATCTTGATTCGATTAGCTATGACTTTTGGATTATTCTTAATACTATTAATGATAGTGATATTCTTATGAGTTAATGACTTCTCAGAGATAACTTCAGTAACAACTTTAGAAACTTCAATGACTGAGTTAATGCCTTTCTTTCTTTCATCTAAAAGTTGGTCTGCAATCCCTTCAATCATTTCTAATGAACTTAATGCAAGTTCTTTACTATTATTTTTCAAAGACTGTCTTAAGGCAATAATAGGGCTTCTAATATCATGAGCTATTTTAGATGAAAGCTTGATGAGGGCCGATTTTTTCTCAAGTTCAGCTTCAATTATTTGTAGGTTTAGTTTACGTGCGTATTTTGAAAGTAGGAAAGTTGAAATAACAACAACTATTACAAGCAGGGTAAAGATAATTTCAATAGAAAAAGGTAATCTTACAGTTAATGTAATAAGGTAATTTGGGTTTTCTTTTTGTTGTATATTTAGAGTTCTAGAAAAGAAGCTAGTTTTACACTCATTACCATAAGTATAAAATTTATGATTGTTATTTTTTGCAATGATACAGATAGCATGAGAGCTGGCCGCTATATTTGCAAGCTTCTTTGAAGCCGATAGTGAATCGTTAATAGCAAGATCATAGGATATAAGTTGTTTGACGTTATTGGCTTGATTTTTAGCATATTCATTTAAGGTAAATTGGAAGGATAGTAGTGTAAAGAATACTAGAAAGATTCCAAAAAACGGATAAATATTGGATTTTACTTGTTTTTTCATGTGTAAAGTTTTCTTGTTGTATTGATCAACTACTTAGGTTTTGTTATCACACCAAGAATCGCTAATAAAGAGAGAAGGTATTATGTGTAAATTATTTAGTTCAATTCTATTTCTGCTATTGTCTTTAACTTCACTGGCCCAAGAAGTGGTTTTAACTGATCTTGATGAAGCTTTAAAAGATTACTTGAATAAGCATAAAGATAAAGAAGCGAAAGAAATTAAAGATTTAAAAGACATTCAAATGGAAATTGATCAGATGACTATTGACCAGTTGAAGGAAATGTCTGATAGAATTAAAATTCCTCTTAAAGATATTCTAGAGAGAAATACAACAAATGAATGGGGTTAAAAATTCCTTACTGTGTTTCTTTGTACTTTTATTAACGGGTTGTATGACAATAAAAAATAAAGAAATTACATTCTTCTATCCAACAGCTCCCTATTCCAGTGACCCGCTTGAGTATGACTACTCAGCTCACCATGCTGTTTATCGTTCGGTTTTTGCTAGCTTAACAACACTTTATTCTGCAGAAGGTCCAGTAGGGCACATTGCTGAATCTTGGACAACTAATCAAGATAAGACAAAGTGGATAATTAAGATAAAGCCTAATCTAAAATTCTCTAATGGAGATGTACTAGGACCAAAAGAGGTTGTTAAATCTTTCACTCGTATTGCTCTTTTACTAAAAGAGAAGAAATCAAAAGATGAGTTTCTAGATCTCCTTGTAGGTTATGAAAATATAAATTCTATTAATTCGGAAATTGCAGGTCTTGTGTACGATAATGAAAGCGTTACATTCAATTTTATAAAGCCTGTTGAGAGATTTACTAATTTCGCTAGTTTTGGCATTTATGGAATAACTAACTCTAAAGATTATGATGAAAGTGGAAAGTGGATCGCAAATTTATCTCCAATTTCATCTGGATCATATATTGTAGCGGAACCAAGTCTTGAGGATAAAAAGCTGACTTTAAAGTTACGACAAGATATTGATTCTTTTGGTCACTCAAGTAGATTTGAAAAAATTCTTATTACTTGGGATTCAAGTCAAAAAGACAATGTTGATTTAAAGCGAGGGACTTCAATTAATGTCGATGCGAGTTCTGCTTATCAATTCTCTGGTGGTGTCGAGACAGGGATTGCGTACCTAAGATGTCAGTCTTGGAGTCATCCTGATAGCATCTGCTACAATATTGAAAATCGTCGAATTATACGTGATCACATTTACAAGAAAATGGAAGAAGATGGTATGGCCGTTCTTCGAACTTTCTTTCCACGCTCAATTAAAGGAGTGTCGATTGTTGATTCAAGTGTATCAAATGAAAATGAATTAAAAACTAAAAACGCACGATTAAATTTTAGAAATTTTACCAATAGTGACTTCAAGTTTTGGAAAAGCTTAGATAGTGCCATCTTAAACACTAATTTAGTCGGGGCAAAACCAGAACGTAAAGACGTACCACTAAAAACTGTAGGAAAGGAGTTTGCATCAGGTTTAAAAGAATATGAATTAGATCTATGTGGCATCCATACCGGCGTTCATGTGGAAGAACCAGATGATGATATTCGATTCATGTTTCGATCATCTAAGGGAATTCGCTTACCTGATATCGATGGAAGTATTTCTCCTCTACTAGAAGGAAAGATCGATATTCAAAAGGTAAATCAAAAATTGTGGGATCAAGCCGTTATTTGGCCAATTGCTAATTTCTCAAATGGCTTACTCTATAAATCCTTTATTGATATTAGTAAGATAAATTTGCTACAACCACCTGTAGACTTCAATTGGCTTGGCTCAAATTAATATGCTTCAATACTTCAAGCTACTTTCTAATAAAGAAGTTTTTGAAAGAATTATTGTTCGGAAGAGAGAAATTCTTCAAGATGAGTTAGGCTTTGAGGCCTTAGCATATCTGAATGAAGATCTCTTAAAATACAAACCTCATTATGAAATACATTCTAATGCCGCCGGGATGGGGAGTTCTTCAAATAAAGTCGTTGCTTTAATGAAATCTATTTCTGAGGCGCTAGAAAGATGGGCCTATTCTCAGACTAAAGGAGACAACAATCTCGGCTACGATATTATTAACGATTCTTCTGGTTTTAGTGCTTATCCAAATATTCTTCGAAATATTGCTAGGAGAAACTCAATACAAGAAGCTTTTGAACGATGGGCACTTCTTTCCTTTTGGAATGGCGATATAAAACTCACTTATAGTGAAGAGAGTAAGACGGCTATTTATTTTGATAATGAACTAGGTTTATATTTTACGATTGTCTTTGATAAACAAGACTCAAAATATATTTATGGTTTTTCAGCTTCTCATAACTTAAAAGATGCAATTTATTCATCTCGAATAGAATGTTATCGAAATTTTAAAACAATAAAATCATTGTCTAAGATGGAATATGAGATTGATAAGCTTCATCTTGGAGAAAGAAGATTACTGCACTTTGCAAGTCCTGAAGGATTTCAAAGTGTAATGAATAAGATTCAAAAGTCACCCTCTAAGAACAAGACTGCAAATCTAGTACTATGCCAAGAAGTGAAAGGGCCATGGAGTAAATACACCAATGTTTACAGAAGCGTATTTGATTGTCCTGATATCGCTCATTCTGATCACGTTAATATTTTTAAATTTTAAAACTATAAGTCAAAGTGTTCTAAGAACATATTCAAGTTAAGCTCTTCTGGCTTTCCTGAGTTATCGATAACAAAGTCAGCACTCTTTGCCTTTTCTTCAATATCGATTTGCTTAGAGAGAATCTTACAGGCTAGATCTTTTGTTATCCCATCTCTTTCCATTAAACGCTCCATCTGCTTTGCACGAGGACAATAGACGACGGCCTTGAAGTCGATAAATGAATCTAAATTCTTTTCGAAGAGAAGAGGTACATCATAGATAAGAACTTTTGGTGAACCTAGCTCTTTATACGCTTTTAGAAAAACATCAGGTAATTGGCGATATATTAAACTTTCAATATCATTTTGAATCTGAATATCTTGAAAGAAATATTCTCTTAATAACTTAAAATTAATTGAGTTATCTTCATTAACAACTTGTGAATAATATTTTCTCAAATGCTCTAGAGACTCTTTTGATTTATAAACCTCTTTGACAAGTACATCGGCATCAACAATTGGGAAATTTAATTCATGTAATCTCTTACTGACTGTTGATTTACCTGTGGCGATACCACCCGTTAGTCCAACAATGGGACAAGGCATTTGATAAAGACGCTTTTCTTGTTTTAATGTTACAAAATTCTTTTTAAGTTTGATTGGTGATGCTTTCATACCGTTAACTTTTTTCTATTTCTTTGACACGCGACCAAAGGGTTTCAAGTTCAGATTGAGAACTTTCGCGAATACTTATTCCTTCATCTCTTGCAATATCTTCAAGTTGATTAAACCTTCTCTTAAACTTAAGGTTTGCTTCTCGAAGCGTTACTTCTGGATCAAGTTCCAGATGTCTTGCAAGTTGAGCAACAGAGAAGAGAAGATCTCCTAATTCTTCTTGAACGCGCTCTTTATTCATTTCACGTCCTGGAGTAATTTCTTCTTTTAACTCTTGCCACTCTTCTTCGACTTTATACATTACTTGTGTGTAATCTTCCCAGTCAAAGTTTATTTTGTTAGTTTTCTTACCGATCTTGGCCGAGCTTGTTAGGGCAGGAAAAGAAAGGAGTTCATCACAAATTTCGTACTTCTTAAGACTATCTTCATTTGCCTTTTCGGCTTTCTTGATAGCTTCCCAGTTGTCTTTAATTTCTTTGATATCGCGGGCCTTATTTTCCGTAAAAACATGGGGGTGGCGACGAACCATTTTGTCTGCGATAGTTTTAGCAACCGAGTTTAAATCAAACTTACCAACTTCACTCGCTAGCTGAGAGTGGAGGACAACTTGTAAGAGTACGTCTCCTAGTTCATCTTCCATCTTTGAGAAATTATTCTCTTCGACAGCATGCATGTACTCATAAGATTCTTCCATTAAATACTTTAGAAGAGATCGATGTGTCTGCTTTAAGTCCCAAGGACAACCATCCTTTGGATCTCTTAATTTGGCGACAACTTCTCTTAATCTTTCCATCTCGCTTAGTGACATAACTTGGCCTTAGTAATATAATCTAATGAATTAATACTACACCCAAGCAAAGAGAAAAGAAATAATGACTCAACGCAAATCCATTTCTGTGAATAACTCTCGTTTATCTGTGAATATTACAGATAACGCACGCTCGACTTGGGGGCTAAGCAAGTGCGAAAAAATCATAAAAGACTCACTGATTGTCTTAAGCAATTTTCTTTACTCAAGAAATACTTGTTTAAATAAGAAAACTCACGTTGAGATTGAAGTCGATCTCCATTTTTGCGGTGATACTCGTATGAAGCAAATTAACCGCGATCATCGAGGTAAAAATAAGACGACAGATGTTCTTTCATTCCCTATGTATGATTCTCTTAGACCTGATAGTACGGATTTCGTTCTGCCTGGACCGGTTATGTTAGGGGACATCATTATCAGTCGTAATGTCGCGGCCAAGCAAGCAAAGGAATTTGATCTAAATCTCGAACAAGAGGTTATTCACTTGTTTTGTCATGGACTCCTGCATTTGTTAGGATATGATCACGAAATTTCTCAAAAAGAAGAAGATATTATGGAAGCTCTTGAAAAAGAGATACTTTTAAAAATTAAAAAGGCTAGGAAATAATGGAAGAAAGTATTCGCATACAATTAGGTGAGAAGAAATCATTAATGGCCGACTATAAGGATAAATTAGCAAGCCTTAGGAGGTCACTTTGATGTTGACCAAAAGTCAGCACGTATAAGTGAAATTCAAGATATGGAGGCCCTCCCTGGATTCTGGGATGATAACCAAAACGCCGCCAAAGTTCAGAAAGAAAAAAACTTATTAGAAGACGTTGTAGGAACTTATACAAAGTTAAAAGATCTCTATGATGAATTTGAAATCCTTCTTGAATACGCAAGTGAAGGGGATGAAGAGTCTGCAGTATCTGCAATTGAATTAACACAACAATTTCTAGAAGCTTTTAATAAGGCCGAATTGAAGGTTCTTCTTTCAGATGATGCCGACCAAAATAATGCTATCGTTAGTATTAATGCAGGTGCTGGTGGTACAGAATCATGTGACTGGGCAAGTATGCTCTTTCGTATGATTAATCGATGGGCCGAACACAAGAAATTTAAAGTACAGGTTCTCGACGTGCAAGATGGAGATAGTGCCGGAATTAAATCTGCAACGATGTTAATCGAAGGTAATTACGCTTACGGAAATTTAAAATCAGAAACAGGTGTGCACCGTCTAGTTCGCATCTCTCCTTTTGATTCAGCTAGTAGAAGACACACTTCTTTTGCTTCAATTTTTGTTTCACCTGAAGTTGATGATGATATTGAAATTGAAGTAGCAGATAAAGATATTCGAATTGATGTATACCGCTCTGGTGGAGCAGGTGGACAGTCTGTTAATACAACGGACTCTGCAGTTAGGATTACTCACCATCCGACAGGATTGGTTGTAACATGTCAGAACGAAAGGTCACAATTACAAAATAAAATTCAGGCCATGAAAGTTCTAAAGTCGAGACTTTATGAATTAGAGCTTGAAAAGCAAAGAGAAGCGGCTGCTGAAGAAGAGGCCAATAAGAAAGAGATTGGTTGGGGTGCACAGATTCGCTCTTATGTTCTTCATCCATATAAAATGGTTAAAGATCATCGTACTAACTTTGAATCATCACAAGCTGAAAAAGTTTTAGATGGAGATGTTGATGGCTTTATGGATGCTTACCTTCGTTGGTCGGTTGATGGCAAAAAGGAAAACTAGAGCTTGAGCTTCTTTTATCTATTAAAAGATTTCCAATTACTTTTTTTTCGTGATCGATCTTCACGTTACTTTATTGGTGCGACTATATTAGGACTTATGTTCTCTCTTGCAGTCATTTTGTGTAGCCTCGCCCTAATGGATGGCTTTGGGGTAACTCTTAAGAAGTCACTAAATGCAGGAAGTGGTGAGGTTATTATGACGGCCACAAATGGCTTCTTTAATCTCAACGAAAATGAAGAAAAGGATCTTGCAAATTTTCCGATTGAATCAAAAATTCCAATGCTTCGAACACAGTCATTTGTAAATTTCAATGATAAAGGAAAGGCTGTTTTTGTTGTTGGTATTGATGAATCAGTATTAAAACTTAAGAATGAACTTTTTGCACCTAAAGCAAACGAAGTCATTATTGGTGATCTACTTGCTAACACTCTTGGTGTGAGAAAAGGCGATACATTAAGATTTAGTTTCTCTGCTGGAAAGCTAGGGGAGCGCTATCTGCCAACCAGCTCTGTTCTCAAAGTTACTGCAGTTGTTCCGTTTAAAATTCATGAATATCGAAATCGATTTGTATATGTAAATCTAAAGAATCTTCAAACCCTTTTAGGGGTGGATAAGAAGATTAATATGATGAGCCTAAGACTAGATCAGGATCATCGTTCAATTGATAAGATTAGTGAAGTCGTCTCTGATATGAGAAGTATCTTCTATTATAATTATAGTATTGCTCCTTACTGGAGTGATTTTGAGACTTTCTTAAAGGCCGTCGAATTTGAAAAATATATGATCTCAATTGTCTTTTCAATTGTTGTAATCCTAGCAATCTTTAATTGCCTGGCCTTCATAATTTTTTCAAAGGAAAGAAGATCTCAAGAAATTTTTCTACTCTATGCCATCGGCCTTTCTCCGCGTAAGTTTAGGAGCCTCTGGCTTATTCAAAATATTGGTATTTGGTTCATTGCCTTTATCGGCTCACTTATCTGCGTTGAAATCTTTGATTACTTACTACAGACACTTGATATTTTTTCACTGCCAACAGACGTCTATCATCTCAATCGTATTGAGCTCTATTTATCTTTTAAAGATATTTTAATTGTTGGCTGTCTATCACTTATATTTATTCTATTCTTAACACTGGTAGTTCTTAAGCGACTTGATTCGAAGTCAATGGCACAAGGTCTAAGAGAGGAGTTTTCTTAAATGAGCATATTAAATGTATCAAATGTTTATAAAGACTTTGGAAATTCACACATTTTAAAAGGTGTGAACCTTACGCTTGAACAAGGTGAACAATGTGTAATTAAAGGTGCATCTGGCTGTGGTAAATCAACTCTTTTATATTTGATTGGTGGACTTGAAGATATTACTTCAGGTGATATTACAGTTGATAAACTCAATCTAAGTAAATTAAATGACGCAAAGTTAGCAAAATACCGAAACTCCAAAATAGGATTTGTTTTCCAATTTCACTTTTTATTATCGTCACTAACTTGTCTTGAAAATATTCTACTACCGGCCCGACTTGGTGGTCACGACGTGTCAAAAGTAAAAGATTATATAACATCACTTGCTAAGACACTTGGAGTTGATGCTTGCTTAACTCGCTATCCTTACGAGATTTCAGGTGGGCAACAGCAAAGAATTAACCTCATTCGCGCTCTATCACTGCGTCCTAAGCTTCTTCTTTGTGATGAGCCTACAGGGAACCTCGATTCTAAAAATTCTTCTATTGTGGCGGATCTAATTTTTAAGCTTTCCCGTGAACTTGGAACAACGCTTCTTGTTGTGACGCACGACGAGGGAATGTCTCAAAAGTTTAGTAAAGTCCATACGATGGTGGATGGGATTCTGCATTAATTTGCGCACCATGTTCGTTTTTCTTTTTGTAAGTTTGTAAGATTATTGATATTTTTTTACTCAAGTATTTTTTGTCTGCATACACACACATGACAAGATCACGGAGACTGAATGATCAACTCTTGGAAGAGTTTTATATATTTATTTTTTATTTCAATAACACTTAATATTTTTGCAAGTGAAATTGGACCAAGAGTTCGCTATTTCAAAATCTCAAATGTTGAAATTCAAGGTTTAAAGAAAGTAGAAAAAGAGGCGGTACTTGATAAGCTACGTTCAAGAAAAGATCTCGTTCTAACGAATCAAATTCTCTTTGAAGATATCAAAACAATTTATGATCTAAAGTACTTTGAATCTGTAGAGGCCCATCAAGAAGGTAATAAGCTAATTTTTAAAGTTGTTGAAAAGCCTATTGTTGCCAAGATTATCTTTCAAGGAAATGATGAAGTTGATAAGGATGACTTAAGTGAAGGCCTTAAGACTCGTGAATATTCAATTCTCGATGTTAATTCGATTCAAGCTGATGTCCGTAAGATGGAGAAGACCTACGAAGAAAAAGGTTTCTATCTCGCCAATGTTTCATACGAAGTTAAAAGAGTTAATAACGAAAACGTCCATCTAATCTATCATATCAGTGAGTACGATAAAGTCCGTGTTAAGAAAATTACTTTCTTAGGACTTACTGCCTTTGCTCCAGAAGAAGTTCAATCGATCATGGAAACGAGAGAAGAGAGTCTCTTTTCTTTCTTATCAGGATCAGGAAACTTCAAAGAGCTAAACTTCAAAACTGATATTGAACGTATTAAGTACTTCTATTCAACGAAGGGTTATCTACAAGTAAATGTGGCCGTTCCTGAGGTTACAGTATCAGAAGATAAGAAGTGGGTATTTATCACTGTTAAAATTAAGGAAGGTCCGAAATTCGATGTTCGCGATGTTTATTTCCAAGGTGAGCTACTCTTTACTGAAGACGAATTAAGAGAGAAGACTAAGCTTAGGGCCGGCGAAGTATACTCTGAAGAGTTACTTAGAAAAGACATACAAGCACTAACAGAGTCATATCAAGACTTAGGTTATGCCTTTGCTAACGTTATTCGTAATATCCAACTAGTACCTGGTGAAAATAAGGTCGATGTTCAGTACTCTTTTGAAAAAGGGAAACTTGCTAAGTTTGGTCGAATTTCTATTACTGGTAACTCAAAAACACGAGATAAAGTTGTTCGCCGTGAGCTTAAGATTCAAGAAGGTGGAAAATACTCTGGTACAGGCCTTCGCGAGTCGAAAGAGAATGTAAACAGATTAGGATTCTTTGAGCCAGGAAGTGTTATTTTCAATACTGTCTCTTCTCCAGGACAAGATGATGTTCTTGATGTTGAAATTAGTGTTAAAGAAAAGAGTACTGGACAGATATCTCTTGGAGCAGGTTATTCAACAGCAACAGGTGGATTCTTTCAAGCTTCGATCTCACAAAATAACTTTAGAGGTCTAGGGCAACAATTATCATTCTCAACGAATATTGCAAAAGAACAACAAAACTTCTCGCTATCATTTACTGAACCATACTTCATGGATTCAAAATGGACTCTCGGTGGTGAGGTTTTTAGAACGGTTGATACTCAACTTGATTCATATGATTATAAGAAATATGGATTTGCTGCTCGTATTGGTTACCCTATATTTGAGTACACAAGACTCTTTACGACTTATAAATTAGAGACAACTGAACTTACTGAAATTAAAGACCCAACAGTTGACGAAAATGAAGACGGTGTAACGTCTTCCATTAGACTTGCTGTCGTAAAAGATAAGAGAAACAACCGTTTTGAACCAACAGATGGTTATTACTGGAATATTGCAACAGAATATGCAGGCCTTGGTGGTGATAAGGAGTGGTGGAAGAATGAAATCGATCTACGTTACTTCTATCCTGTTTGGAATGATTTAGTCTTTAGAAGTCGCTTCTATACTGGAAAGATTGAAGATGAAGGTGTACCTGTTCCAAGAAATGAAAAATTCTCTCTTGGTGGTGCAAGAAATTTACGCGGTTATGATATTGAAGATATTGGACCGAAAGAAACTGTAACTTATGACGATGATAATGATCCAGGTACTCCTGATGTGACTGAAACTTTCAACACAGGTGCACCATTTACGATTTTTACAACACTTGAGTTCGAACACCCTCTAGCAAAAGAAGCTGGTTTAAAATTTGTTACTTTCTTTGATGCAGGTACTGCAAAGAAGTTAGAAGATATCGATAAGATATATATGGACTATGGATTTGGTTTCCGCTGGTTCTCACCAATTGGTGTACTAAGGTTTGAGTGGGGGATACCTATCAACCCTGACCCAGACATGAACGCAGGAACGAAATTCCATTTTGATATTGGACAATTATTCTAATTCGTAAGGAGACGATATGAAAAATTTATTACTGATTGGTTTATTATTTTCTTCATTAACTGCATCTGCCATGACAATTGGTCGTGTTGACGTTCAAAAGGTTCTTTTAGAAGTAAATGAATCTAAGAAAGTTAAAGATAAGCTTCAAAAAGAAATTGATAAGAAGCAAGCAGAACTGAAGAAAGAAGAAGAAGCGCTTGTTAAAGAAAAAGAAAAATTTGAAAAACAAGCAATGGTAATGAATGAGAAGACTAAACAGCAAAAAGGACAAGAACTACAAAAGAAGTTCTTTGGCTTCCAACAGAAAATGCAAAAATACCAAGGTGAACTTGCAAAGATGGAACAATCAGCTAAAGGTCCTATCTTAAATAAGATTAAAGCAGTTGTAGAAGAAGTATCAAAGAGTAAAGGCCTTGACTGGACTTATGAAACTTCAACAACGCCAATTCTATACATCAATAAAGTAACAGATATTACAACTGATGTTATTAAGGCATACAACAAAAAACATAAGTAATTAGTTTGATAAAATAGACTCGCGAAGGGAATACACTAGTATTCCCTTTTGTCGTTTTAAAGGAGGGTCTGAAAATGTCCATTCTAATTAAAAATATTGTTGAAAATGATAGTGATCTTACATTAGTTGAAGGTAGTTCAGATCTTAAACTAAAAAGTATCGCTTCAATTGAAGAAATTAATGAAGAAGAATTACTATTCTTAGGCTCTAAGAAGTTTCTAACAAAATATAAAGAAGCAGGTGCTCCTTCTAGTATCGCTCTAGTTCTTGGAGAGTCCCTATTAAATGAATTAGAAGAAACAGACTTAGATGAGCTTAAGAAAAATTCTAAGGCAATTTTAAGTTCAAAGAACATCCCAATTTCTATTACAAAAGCTTCAAAGATTTTCTATGATGAAATCTTTGCAGAACTAAGTTACGAATTAGATGGCCGCAAAAGTGGTCTTGTGGAAATTCACCCATCAGTAAGAATTGCTGAAAATGTATTCATTGGTGAAAATGTAAAGATCGCTGCAGACTGCATTATCATGCCTGGCTGTGTGATTATGCCAAATGTATCAATTGGTGAGTCATGTACCATTTATGCAAATGTAACAATTAATCCTGGAACGTCGATTGGAAATAATTGTCGAATTCATAGTGGAACATCAATCGGAAGTGACGGCTTTGGTTATAACTTTCATCAGGGTGTTCATCATAAAATTTGGCACTTTGGTGGTGTTGAAATTGGAAACGATGTTGAAATTGGTGCCAACACTTGTGTTGATCAAGGTACTTTTAGTCCAACCCGTATTGGTAATGGAGTCAAGATCGATAACTTAGTTCAAGTTGCTCATAACGTTCAAATTGGAAATGGAGTTATCCTTTGTGGTCATGTAGCCCTTGGAGGAAGTACTAAAATTGGTGACTATGCAGTTCTCGGTGGAAAATCTGCAGTTGCTGACAATTTAGATGTTGGTATGGCCGCTCAGGTTTCTGGAGGGTCAATTGTAATTGGTAATGTAAAGCCTAAGGAAATTGTGGGAGGGTATCCTGCAAGACCGATGCGCGAATTTTTAAGAGGAATAGCTTTTTTAAGAAAGAATATATAAACGGAAGGTTTTATGAAATTAAATAAAGAAGAAGTAATGAATATTCTACCTCACCGCGAGCCATTTTTATTCGTGGATGAGATTACAAGTGTTGAAGCTCAAGGTGAAATTGAAAAGATAACAGATCTTGTAGGAGCTGTTGTAAAGGGAACTTATACTACTCGTGAGGATCACCCGATCTTTGCAGGTCACTTCCCTGGTAATCCAATTCTACCTGGTGTTGTTCAGGTTGAAATGATGGCACAGTTTACTTCATTTCAGTTAAAGCTTTATTACAAAAATTTAGAAGAAGGTGAGTTCGAAGTTGCGCTATTATCTATTGAAGGCGCAAAGTTTAGAAAGCCTGTTTACCCAAATATGAAGTTAGAAGTTGAAACTGTGTGTACAAAAATGCGTACAGGGTTTCTACAAAATGACTGCAAAATCTTTCACGAAGGCGAGTTAATGAGTCAGTGTCAGGTATTAGCAACTTTCAAAGTTAAGGAATAGAAGGAGTTTCTATGAGCGATAGATTTCACCCAACAGCAATTATTCACGAATCAGCAGAAATTGGTGAAGGAACAACAGTTGGAGCATACTGTATTATCGGCCCAAATGTAAAAATTGGAAAAGATTGTGATATTCGAAATCACGTTATCATCAACGGTATAACAAGAATTGGAAATAATAATAAAATTTATCAATTTTGTTCAATTGGTGAAGAACCACAGGATCTTACATATAAGGATGATGCAACAGAAGTTGAAATAGGTAATGATAATGTTCTTCGTGAATATGTTTCAATTCACAGAGGAACAATGAAGGATCGTCAAAAGACGTCTCTTGGAAGTAATTGTCTACTGATGGCCAAGGTACACTTAGGGCATGATGTTGTTGTTGGTGACCGTGTTATTATGGCAAACTCAACAAACCTTGCTGGTCACGTAAAAGTTGGAAATAAAGTAATCATCGGTGGTGGAACAAATATTTCTCAATTCGTAAAAATTGCTGAGGGTGCATATATTGGTGGTGCTTCGGCAATCGATAAAGATATTCCACTTTACTGTACTGCTTACGGGAATCGCGCAAAGCTTCGTGGAATCAATATTATTGGTCTTCGTCGAGCAGGCGTTGAGAGAAATGCAATTTCTGAAATTGTTGATTTCTTTAGAGATATGGAAGCTTCGACATATTCTCCACGCACATTTGTTGAAACAGATGAGCTAATGGAGCCATACGCTAATAATGAAATCATCAAACAAATTAAAGAACATATTACGACGACAAAGATGGGGATTGCACCTTTCTTAAGTTAATAAGGTATTATTATGAATAAAGTGAAAGTCGCTTCAATTGGTTTTGGTCACCTTGGTCAGTGGCATGCTCAAAAGGCAGCTGGCCTTGAAAGTAGTGAATTAATTGCTATTGTCGAACCATTTGCCCCGAATCAAGAAAAAGCACGAGAGAAATTTCCTAATGTGAAGATTGTCTCTGATATTAAAGATGTCATTGATGAGATTGAGGCTGCCGTTATTGCGACGCCAACGAGTTATCACTTTGAGATTGCTAAGTACTTATTAGAGAACTCAAAACATGTCTTTTGTGAAAAACCAGTAACAGTTACAGTTGAGGAAGCAAAGAAGTTAAAAGAAATTGCTGAAGCAAAGAATGTAAAGCTACAGGTAGGACACAGTGAAAGATGCCATCAGGTTTGGGAAAGACTTGGTGAATTTGATGCCATTGTTAAAGAATCATCAGTTGCAACTATTGTTCGTAATTCTCCTTTCAAAGGAAGAGCGGCAGATGTTGGTGTCGTCGAAGACTTAATGATTCACGATCTTGACCTGGCCCTCATGTTATTTGGCCGTCCGAAGACAATTCAAGCTTTCGGGATGAAAATTCTTACTGATAAATTTGATCATGTTAAGGCCATACTTAATTATGGTAATCACCTCGTGACTATTGAAAACTCACGTAATGACGTAAAAACTGAAAGAAGTGTACAAGTGAACTCAAAGAGTGGAATTCTTCGTGTTGATCTTCTAAATAATAAAGCATCTTTTTCAAAAGATATTAAAGCCGGTGAAGAACAGGTTATTAATGAATTTGAATATGAAAAAAGAGATCACTTATTAATTGAGCAAGATAAGTTCTATCGATCAATTTTAAATGACACAGAAGTATTTGTTTCGATTGATGACGGAATTGCAGCAATGGAATTAATTGAAGCAGTTAATAAATCGTTAAATGATAATAAAGAGGTAGTTCTTAATTGAAAAGTTGTCTAATCATCGCTGGTGAAAAATCTGGTGAAGAACATGCAATGACTTTCCTTGAGACTCTTACTAAAGAGGCTCCCGATACTCAATTTTATGGAGTAGGGGGCAAGCTTATGGAAGAGGCGGGAGTTGAGCTTCTTTATAATTTAAAGGATTTTTCAACTTGGGGAATAACTGAAGCAGTTAAGAAGGTTCCTTATTATTATAAAGCTTATAAGTATATCGTTAACGAGGTCATTAAGAGAGAGACAAAAGTTGCAATTTTAATTGATTTTCAAACTTTTAATCTTAAGCTTGCGATGAAACTTGAAAAGCTTGGTGTAAAGGTCCTCTACTACGTGGCCCCTCAAGCTTGGGTTTGGAAAGAGTGGAGAACAAAGTATTTACAGCAATCTGTTGATACGCTCTTTTGTATTCTGCCTTTTGAAAAAAAATGGTTTATGGACCGTGGAGTCTCTAAGGCCATAACAATAGAGCATCCTCTTCTTAAAAAGACTAAGCCACTACTTGAAGGATTTAAAAGAAGGAAAGTTGATTTTAAGAATGAACGCTTTAATCTCTTATTGCTTCCAGGGAGTCGTCGCTTTGAGATTGAATTCATGTTGCCTGAGTTTTTAAAATCTTGTGAAACTCTAAGGCAGAATTATGACTTTGATCTTACTATTGTAAAGTCGAGTTCAGTTGATCAAGAGCTCTTTTCTAAGTATGAGAGTAAGTTTGACAAGATATATAATGATGATCAATTAGATAAGGCATTAAAAGAGGCTGACTTTTCATTTGCAACAAGTGGTACAGTGAACCTTTCTTTGGCCCTATATCAAGTTCCAAGTGTGATCGCCTATGATCTAAATCTCTTTAATAAATTTATTGCAGAGACTATCGTCAAATACACTGGTTTTGTTTCAATTCCAAATTTAATATTAGGTCATGAAGTCTATCCAGAGTTATTAGGAGAAGGCTTTAGTAATTATAATTTAACACGTAAAGCAAAGGATCTTTTTAACGATTCAAATCGTTATGAGCTTGTTTTAAACGAATTAGAAAAATTAAGAAAGTTGACTGAGGGAGAAGATATTGAAGTATCTTCTTACTTATTAGAGAAAATTAAAGAAGCTTATGAATAGTTTAAATATAAAACTTATCAATTTTATTTCAATTGCACTTACTCCTGTGAGCTTTTTATGGGAGTGGATATATCGCCTTCGCCGCTTTGCTTTTAAAATGGGAGTTTTTAAATCCTCTCGCTTTGAAGTACCTATTATTAGTATTGGTAACCTTTCACTTGGAGGTACAGGTAAAACTCCTTTCACTCTTTGGATTGGTAATCTTTTAAACGATGAATTAAAGAAGAAAGTGATGGTTCTTACTCGTGGTTATAAAGGTGAACTTGAAAAATCTAGTGGTGTTATAAGAACGGGTAAAAAAATAAGTGAAAATCCTTTCGTCTTTGGCGATGAAGCTCTAGTACTAAGTCGTAATCTAAAGAATGCAAGTGTTGTTGTTGGAGCAGATAGAAGTGACAATTTAAGACGCTACTATGAAGAAGAAAAGTCAGATGTTGTTTTGTTGGATGACGGTTTTCAGCATTTAAAAATTCAAAGAAATCTAAATGTTGTACTTTTTGATTCACTCCTTCCACTATCGAAGTATCACTGTCCACCTCGAGGTTACTTGAGAGAAGGTGTGAGTGCTTTAAAAGAAGCTGATATCGTTCTTTTTGGACGAGCTGATCTTGTTGCAAAAGATGATCTTGTCGAGTTAGAAGAGTTTATTTCATCTCATTGTCGTCCAAATACTCCAACAGGCCAATTTAAGTATGCTCCTAGTGCAATTAAAAATCTCTTACATGAAGAAGATATTAAACTTGAGGAGCTAAATGGCAAGAATGTTATTTGTGTCTCAGGACTTGCTTCGCCAGAAGCATTTATTAAATTAGTAAAACAATTAAATGCCAATATAGTTGATGATTTTAATTTTCCTGATCACCACCTATATAAAGTCAGTGAGTTAGAAGGTTTGGTTGAGCTTGCACAAGAAAAGGATGCCATCATTCTAACAACTGAAAAAGATATTGTTAAAATGAAGAGGTGTTCAAGTAGTGACTGTATTCATTACCTACAGATTGGTATTGAATTCTTAAAAGGCGAAGAACTTGTGAAAGATAAAATTAAATCAGTTGTTAGGGGAAATCGTGAAGAATAAAAAATCTCTCTACTTATATATTTTAATTTCTGCCCTCTTTGTTAGTTGTGCTGGAACTCTTATGAAGAGTGATAGTGATGATAAGGATCTTGTCGAGATATTTAGTAAGGAAGAAGCTGAAACTCTCGATAAATTCAAGACAACAGAAGTGTCTCCAGATCCAGTGAAAAAAGAGACGATTGTCGTCGAGCAGAAAGTATCTAAGGTTGAACCAAAGACTAAGAAAGTTGAAAAGAAGAAGGAAGTAAAGAAAATTGATCCTCAAACACTAGAGGATTATCCAAAGGAGTTCTTGGCCTTCGATAAAGAGGCAAAGCGTCTTTGGGATAGCTATAAGCCTGTTTATAATATTGGTGAAGAATTCCGCTACGAAGTTAGTTGGTCTATTTTTAAAGCAGGTACTGCGACAATTAGTACTCAGCCAATGGCAAAAATTGGTGATAAAGAAGTCCTTCATATCAATGCACTTTTAGAGTCGGCCGAATATTTTGAAGGAATATATAAACTTAAAGACTCTCTTGATGTTTATGTAAAAGCAGATGATGGTGAATACTCTTCTTTAAAATATGAAATGAAACAAAGAGAGTCAGGACAGATCGTTGATGATCTTCAACTATTTGATCATGATGAATTAAAGACTTACTTCTTCTACAACCGCATCAAGAAAGGCAAAACAAAGAAGATTAAGAAAGATGACTTTATTCCAAAGTATTTTACTGATTCTTTTTCAGCGCTTTATTTCTTGAGAGGTCTCCCTATTAAAGTTGGGGCAAACTTCGAATTTCCAATTATCACACGAGGGAAAGTTTGGTTACTTAAGGCCAGCGTTGATGAAATTGAAGAAGTTGAATTAATGAATACTGTCTATCAAGCTTATAAGATTACAGCGCAAACAGAATTTCCTGGTGTCCTAAAGAAGTCAGGTGATATTAACTTTTGGGTCTCAACTGATGAGTCTAGAACTCTATTAAAGTTTGCTGCTAAAGTTAAAATCGGAAGTGTTAAAGGTGAGTTAATCCATCATAACCCAGGGAAGTCTGCACAGAAGTAATTATGGTTAATCTCTTTAGGAAGCAACAAAATATTCTCTATGTTTCTCCAACCTATAGTTCAGGTTCAAGAGAACGTATGCTTTTGAGAGATTGTTTATTATTAAAAGAAATCGGTCATAATATTTTCATTTATTGCTTAAAAGATTCTTTTCTTCATCGTGAGTGTAAGAAAGTGGGTATTGATTGTATCTTTCATACTGGTACGACAAAGCTTCGAGTTTGGAACTGGTATAAGCTTGGAAAACTTAAGAGTATTATTAAAAGATATGACATTAATATTGTTCACTGTTACCAATTGAACTTTCTTTGGCCGCTAGCTTCATATCTTAGGAAAAGAAATCTAACGGCACTCTTTTTTACGATAAATTTTGAAGTAACTAAATTCTATAAACAATTTTGGTATCGTCCATTGATTAGAAGAATTGATCTGATCTTTATACCATTTAGAGAAATGATTGAATCAATTAACACCCACATGGATGTTCCAATTCGAAAGATTTATTCTTCTGGACTTGGGGTTCAAAAAATTGGCTTTGAAAAGAAGTTCACTTTCGATGAGGAGGAAGTCATTCATCTTTCATGTTGGGTGAATGATCATGAAGTTGAGTTGGATGATTTAACTGTTTGTCTCGAGTCTCTGTGGGCCCTAAATCTCGACTCATCTATGTCCAAGAGATTTAAGTTACATATTTTTTCAAATCGTAAGTGGGAACGAAATATTTTATACCAGCCGATTCAAGATCGAGTGGCCGAATATAAGTTGGAAAATCATGTTGAATTTCATGAAAGAGATAATATTTACGAGGTGAAGTCTGATATTTGGATTTCTTATACATCTAAGTCGCCAATTGAAGACTATGCACTTTTGGCCATCTTAAAGGGGATTCCGACTGCTGTTCCTCGAAATGCTACGACCCAAGAGCTTCATCGTATCTATCAAGGGGCACTTGAGACTTACCGCCAAGGTGATTCTCGTGAGTTACGCGCTAAGGTAAAGGATATTGTGATGAACTTAGGTGAATATAAGAATTCATGTGAAAGGTCACGCGATGAGTTATGGAATGAGCATGGAATCGATGGTTATAAATATAATCTCTTTAAACTCTATGAAAAGCACCTCAACAAGCGCCTAAGGTTCTATAATTAAACAAAAACTTGATTGACATAGGGCCCCGAAAATCATAAGATTCGCAAAATCATTTAAAGTAAATTGTCTTCAGTAGAAGAGATTTACACTAAAGGCCTTGCCTTTAGATATCAAAAATTAAGGCACTGATTGGACACTTTCAGTTGTCTACCGTGAGGTAAATTATGACAGATTTAAACAATCTAAAACAATCTTGGATGCAAGGTTATGAAGTTGTACTTGGTGAAGACATCGAGACAAGAGATGAAACAGAGTTTTCGAAACTATTAGATTCGACAGAAACTCCAACATTTACAGAAGGTGAAGTTTTCAAAGGTAAAATTGTAAACATCTCACCAGATTTCGTACTTGTTGACATTGGATACAAGCAAGAAGGTCTTGTTCCAAAAAGAGAATTCACTAATTACGATGGTTCTCTAAAAGTTGCACTTGGTGATGAAATTGAAGTTTATCTTGATAAACTTGAGTCACACATGGGTAACCTTGTTCTTTCAATGGACAAAGCTCAAATCCTTAAAGCTTGGGATAAAATTTCTGAAGCATGTGAAGACGGTACTCCAGTTACTGGTACAGTTGTAGCAAAAGTTAAGGGTGGTCTTTCTGTTGATATCGGTGTTAAGGCTTTCTTACCTGGTTCACAAATTGATGTTAGACCAACTAGAAACCTTGATAAATTCATCGGTAAAAAGATGGAATTCAAAGTTATCAAGTTTAACAAGAAACGTGGAAACATCGTTCTTTCAAGAAGAGCAATTCTTGCAGAAGAAAGAGGTAAACTACGTGGTGAAGTTCTTTCTCAAATTGAAGAAGGAATGGTTGTTAAAGGTATCGTTAAAAACATCACTGATTACGGTGCATTCATCGATCTAGGTGGAATTGACGGTCTTCTACACATCACTGATATGTCATGGGGACGTGTTAAGCACCCATCTAATATCCTAACTCTTGGTGACGAAATCGAAGTTAAGATTCTTAAGTTTGATAAAGAAAAAGAAAGAGTATCTCTTGGTCTTAAGCAAGTTCAAGATAATCCATGGGAAACTGCTAACGAGAAATACGTTGCAGGAACTAAAGTTAAAGGTGAAATCGTATCTGTTAAAGATTACGGTATCTTCATTGAACTTGATGACGGAATCGAAGGTCTAATCCACGTTTCTGAAATGTCTTGGACTAACTCAATCAAAAACCCAACTAAGCACTTCACAGTTGGTGAGATCGTTGAAGCTCAAGTTCTAGAAGTTGACGTTGAAAACAAGAGAATTTCTCTTGGTATCAAGCAACTTCAAGAAAACCCATGGGATGCTCTAGAAGCTAAGTTCCCTGTTGGTTCAAAAGTTAACGGAAAAATCAAATCAATCGTTGAATTTGGTATCTTCGTTGACCTAGGTGAAGAAGTAGATGCTCTAATTCACGTATCTGATTTCTCTTGGACTAAGAAGAACATCAACCTAAATGACGAATACAAAGTTGGTGACGAGATTGAAGCTGCTGTAGTTTCAGTTGATAAAGAAAACCAAAAATTCTGTCTAGGTGTTAAGCAACTTAAAGAAGATCCATGGAAGAAAATTGAAACAAGACTTCCAGTTGGTACAATTGTTGAAGCTCAAATCGTTAGAGTAACTGACTTTGGTGCTTTCGTTGAACTTGAAACTGGTATTGAAGGTCTAGTTCATATCTCTGAACTTTCTGAAGATAGAGTTGAGAAGCCAGAAGACGTAGTTAAGAAAGGTGACGTAGTTAAAGCTATGGTTATCTCTCTTGATAAAGATGCGAAGAAAATCGCTCTTTCTATCAAGTCTGCTCTAAACTCTGATACTCAAGGAATGCAACAAGATGTAGTTAAGTCTGCAACTCTTGGTGATGTTCTTAAGGGTTTCAACTTAGGAAATGACGAGTAAGCACCCGCAAAATTGACTGGCTAAGGCCAGTCTATTGTTTGCGGTGCTAGCTCCCCTCGAAAGGAGCAAGCAACTGGTCGAGAGGAGTGCATTTATGCACGACGGTTCGTCTCAGGAGCAACGCAATCACGAAGTGATTGCAAAAAGAATATCTTCATAAAAAAGATATATAAGGCTACCGAAAGGTAGCCTTTTTTTATTCCCAAGCGACACTTTAGCGAAGCTAAAGTTAGCCAGCCAACCAGCCAACCAGCCAATCAACCAACCGGCCCATAACTCCCTAGAAATAAAACCAAAATACCCACTTCCTTCAAATCACAAATTCCCCTAAAATATATTTATGAAGAAATTACTAAAGAATAATGCCGGTTTTTCACTATTAGAGGTCACAATCGCCGCAGGCCTTTTGGCCGTTGTTGCCTTGGGCTTCATGAAGTTTCAACAGACACAAATGAAGTCAACGAAATCAGTCATCAACCAAGCAGAGGTCAATAATTTCTATCAGGCATTTAAAGCCTATCTTGGAAAGCCTGGTATCTGTAAATCGAGTTTACAAGATTATGGGAACTTAAGTGATGGGCTGGAAATTGAATCAATTAAGCGACCAGATGGTAAAGTGAAATACAAGATTGGGCAGAAGATTGCTGGGACAAACTTCGCCTTAGTATCAATTAAAGTGGCGGATCTCTATTTAGATAAGAAAGATGGTGCGCAAGAGTATCGTGGTGAAGCTTCAGTCATACTAGAGATGCAGATGTATAATAATAATGCCTATGGCGGAAAGAAGCACACTAAGAAAATTGAGCTCGATATAATTGTTGAACCAAATGGAAGTTTAGTTGATTGTGGTGTTCTAGGGGGTCTCTATTTGCCTCTTAGTAGTATTGAAAAAGTCGAGGGTTCAGATATTGGACTAGGTGATTCTTCAGATTTAGATAAGGCCTTTGAGGAAAATATCAAGAAGGCGAGTCAGAAGACTGGTCAAGATATTGATCAGTCAGATATTAAAAAGGCCATTGAGAATAGTCCTGAACTTAAAGAGGCGATGAAGTCACTAAAGTTAATTCAAGAGCAAACAAAAGCGATGGAGCAAGAATTTAGTCAATAAATTACTGTTTAAGCTTTCCGTCAGGAAGACAGATTGAACAGCTACCTTCTTCTTCAATATGAGAGGCAATCTCTTCATCAAGCATTTCTCTTAACTTATTAACTGCGTCGGAATCAGCGCCAAGTGATCTAATTAGGGTTTCAGATACAGAGGGAATAACGAGCTTAATATCTAGTCCCATGGCCTCTAGTTCTTCCGATTTTTCATAGGCTTTATCCGCTTCTTCCATTGAGTACTCATATAAGGTAGAATTAGATAAGTTATCTATAATTTTAATGCGGCTTGGCATGTCCAGGTCCTCGTTTTGATTATAATTAAATGTAACATGAAGGCGTAAGCGTGAAAATTAAAAAACTATTCTTTTTAAGTAATAACCAAATGATGATTACTGCTATTGAGGCCCTTGGTAAGGAGATAGGCGGGGATTTCTTCACTCTAAGTGATGAGAATGACGCCTTTCATTTCATTCGTGATATAAAACCTGAAGTAATTCTTGTTGATCTCTCAACTGTGACGGCTGATACTATTTCAAAAATTGAAGAAGAATTCTGTGAGAATATCCCAGTCGTTCAAATCGTTACAAACGGAGCAGGAAGTTCAAAACGAACACTAGAGGCTCCTGTCGATATAGCGAATCTTATGACCAATCTGAATCGTATTTGTGGAGACTTTAATGGAGAAGGATGAGTTATACATGTACATTGGGTTAGTTATCATTTTACTCGTTATTATAGGGACGTACTATTGGCGCTTTCATTCATAAAAAAATTATTCAAAGGAAATACTATGGCAAAGATTCGTTGTGCTCATATTCTTGTTGATCAAGAATTTGAAGCAAAAGATTTACTAAAGAAAATTGAAGATGGAAAAACTTTTGAAGAATTAGCAAAAGATTATTCTAATTGTCCTTCTGGTCAGCAAGGTGGGGATCTTGGTGAATTTGGAAAGGGAATGATGGTTGCACCTTTTGAAAAGGCAGCATTCGCTCTTGAAGTAGGAGAGCTATCTCCAATCGTTCGCACTCAGTTTGGATATCACTTAATCAAAAGAATATCTTAATTTATACCCAGGTCAATTATTTGGCCTGGGGACACTTACTATCTAAAACTAGAATTTCACCAACTTCGTCATTAATTGCAACACATGAATCTTTCTTCACACGAATATTTTTAATGATTTCGTTATGGATGGCCATGCACTGTCCATAGCCTGGAATAGTAAATATATCATGTCCACGAGTACTATAGAGGTTTAGCGCATTAATAAAACCCTGACAGTCCAGAACAACCTTATCATAGCTTTTGTTTTTGATGATAAACATGAAGTCCATATCCGTACGGTGATAGGATTCAACATCAATAGCAATGATGCCTGCTTGAGTAGTAAAAGACATTAGAGTCAGAAGAAGTGCGAGTGTGATTTTTTTCATACTCGCTCATCGGACTATTTAGAAATAAGTTTATAGTTCGACTTATAGCTCTACTTTATAATTCTTCTTTATAGTTCTTCTAGGAGAGGGTCGTGAGGACCTAGCTCAAATTTCTGTAACCCTAATGGGTTATAAATAAAGTCAGGTACTCTAACTTGATAGTAGATTCCTTTCTCATGATTACTTGTCTTAATTACGTTAGTTTTTGAAACGACGACTGCGTGGGCCGCTCCGGCATCATATGGAATAAAGAGATCGTAATTTGTCTGTTGATCAAGAAAGTACTGAACAATATATTCACGAAGATCATCAATATTTTGCTTATCAAAACTTGAGATAACAAAGCTATCTGGATGCTTTCTCTTAATAATATTTTCAGTTATTTTGTCATTTAATTTATCTTTCTTATTAAAAACAATGAAACGATCCTTATCTTTAAGACCAAGCTCATTGAGTACGTTATTTGTAACCTCTAAGTGCTTTTCATAGTTAGGATCACTAATATCACAAACAATTATAAGTAGATCAGCTTCAAGGGCCGATTCAAGAGTCGTCTTGAAACCATCAATTAGTGTGTTTGGAAGGTTTGATAAGAATCCAACTGTATCGATGAGAATCATTGGAGGTTTTGTATCAGGATTTAACATCCTAAATGTCGAATCAAGTGTCGCAAAGAGTTTGTCTTCTTCTAGTACATTGACACGACAAAGGCGATTCATCAGTGAAGACTTTCCTGCATTTGTATATCCTACGAGTGCTGTCGTGATGGCCTTTTGTGAACGTTTCTTTTTTTGTTCTATACGAGACTTGGCAACTTCTTTAAGTTCTTTCTTATAGAATTCAATTCTTTCTCGAATGATACGACGGTCAAGCTCAATTTGTTGCTCACCCTCTCCTCCTCGTACTCCAATACCACCTTTTTGGCGGCCTAAGTGAGACCAAAAACCAGCAAGTCGTGGAAGGATGTATTGTAGACGTGAGATTTCAATTTGGATTCGTGCTTCTTTTGTACGTGCGTGTTCAGAGAAAATTTCAAGAATGATGTGACAACGGTCAACAACAGACATTCCTGTAAGCTTTTTGATATTTCTAATTTGACTTGATGTTAGCTCACAGTCAAATACGAGTAGAGATGAACCTTCTGCTTGAGCGGCCGCCGCAATTTCTTCAAGTTTTCCTGTTCCTAAAATTGTTCCAGCATCAACAGTTTTTTTATTTTGAATATATTGTTCACCAGTTTCAATATTTAGAGTTCGCATTAGCTCTCGTAGCTCGTCTAAGCTTCGCATCGTATCTTTTTCAGTTGCATGCTCTTCTAAGCGAGGACAAATAAGTGAAACGAGAGAAGCTTTTGCTTCTCTTGAAATATAAAATTCATTATCAAGCATATGTAATTTCCAAAACTCTGTTGTCGATAAGGCGAGTAGGGCGATCTCCTACAAAGTATGCACCAGCAATGACAATCTCTTTAGTATTTAATTCAACATCTTCAAGATTCTTACTGTCGAGGACTTCAAGATAATCCCAGTTTGAATCTTTTAATGTTTCTTCTAGTAAATTATTTAGTTCAGCTTGAGCATCAACCCAAGTATTAAAGCGAAGAAGCTCTTCGATCTCATCTAATTTCTTAGGGAGAGTAAGTGCGATTTCTTTTTCTTCATTTTTTAAATAACCGTTGCGTGAAGATAGGGCAAGGCCTGAGTCTTCTCTTTTAATTGGTACGGTTTTAATATCAACTTCAAGATTGAGATCATTAACCATTTTTTTTATAACACAAACTTGTTGAAAGTCTTTTTGACCAAAGTATGCACGAGCAGGCTTTACTAGTGAAAAGAGTTGATAAACAACAGTTGTTACACCACTAAAATGAGTAGGACGGCTCTTTCCACAAAGTTTTGCAGTAAGACCTAAAACCGTTACTTCGGTATTAAATCCCGGAGGGTAAACTTCTTCGTTTCCACGTGGCATGAAGACAATAATATCTTCGTGGCGTTCTCCGGCAAGTTCTTTAATCAGTTCGGTATCTTCTTGAGGTGTACGTGGATATGTTGCGAGGTCTTCATTTGGTCCAAATTGTTTTGGATTAACAAAAATCGTCACCACTACTTTATCGCAAGTATCAAGAGCTTCTTGAACGAGGCTCATGTGGCCTGCATGAAGATTTCCCATTGTTGGAACAAGTCCAAGCTCCTCATGTGAGATTTCTTTCATTGTCGAAATTAATTCACTTCTGTGTTCAATGATCTTCAAAGCTTGATCCTTTTAAAAATCTCTTTAGCTAGTTCTACTTTTGAAAGCTCACCACTAAAGTCAATCGACCCATCAGTTAGGATCGTATAATTAGCTTCATTATTCCCAAAGCCTTTTCTTTCGCTCTTACAAAGCCCACTATCAACGTGAGTTCCAATTAAAAGCTTCGTTGGCTTACGGTTATATTTGGATTCGAGGATTTCTTTTGTTAAGTCAGTCTCAGCAGCAAATCCTACAATGACCTGATGATCGAGTTTATTTGAAACAATATATGAAAGAACGTCTGGAGCTTTTTCAAATTCAAGATTTGAAGAAGAGAGAGCTTCCTTCTTTAACTTACAGTCAGATGTTTTAAACTTAAGATCACTAATAGCCGCAGTTGAAATATAAGCATCAAATTGATTCTCAAGGGACTTAGCAGCTTCATACATTTCATCGGTTGTTCTTACATTGATAATTCGCACACCTGGAAGTTTGGCAAGGTAAGTAAAGCCTGGACATGAATTAACACCGAGAAGAATCGTCACTCGGTTTCCTAAGCGGAGAGCCTCTTTGGCAATTTCATAACCGGTCTTTCCTGATGAAGGATTTGTTACAAAGCGAACTGGATCAATAGGTGCAACTGTTGCGCCTGCAGTAATAACTACATGTTTTGATTTTTCATTAATTGAAGAATTAATAGCATCAAAATTTGCGAGAACTTCTTCGACATCAGGGATTTTTCCTGCACCTGTATCGCCACAAGCAAGTGTTCCAACTTGTGGTTCATAAATATAGACTTGCTCTTGGTGAGCAAGACGTTTCATGAGATCAATATTTTCTTGAGTAATAGGATTAGTCCACATTGATGTATTCATGGCCGGATAGATCACCGTTTTGAACTTATCCCAACCAGCAAGAAAGACAGAGCTTAGAAGATCATCACTCATTCCCATCGCAAGCTTGGCAATAGTGTTAGCACTTGCTGGATAGATATGAAGCTCATCGGCCCACTTTGCTAATTCAATATGTAAGACTGACTTTGTTTCAACTGAGCCTGAAAAGTCTTCTTGGGCCCCATAAACTTCATTGGCACCAAGGTAAGTGTAGAGGTTTGAATTAACGAATTCTTGGGCCCCTTTCGTTAAGAGCACACGAACTTCATGGTCTTTCTTGACAAGACCGCGAATAAACTCAATTGACTTATATGCGGAAACAGAGCCACATACACCTACTAATATTTTCATATATTTAACTTTCTGGTTGTTAATACAATGTGTCTATCTTATATATGTTTTAAAGGATTTAGGCCATTATATTTGAAATATCTGAAGGTATTCGGCCGTCCTATGTAATAAGTAACAAAGGTAAGTTTATGAAATTTGGTAAGTTCTCAATCATCTCACAACGTGACGTTCAGGCCCTTGGTGATACTTGTGAACTGATTTACATAAATTACGACCATATAGTCTCAATGAAGCCGATCAATATCGTCATGGATGGGGATGTTAAAGAAGGCTACTGGATTCGTCTTTCTAATGGAAAGAAGTATCGCGCCATTGATATTCCTGAAAACTTTAAATCAAATCTTGTAGGCTAAATAGAGCTTCGTGAATGAGATTGTCTTTGATCGATTGACCACTTGAGATGAGTTTGGCATCACCTCCTGTTAGATACACTTCGTGTTGATCAAATCTTTGTAATTCATTTTGAATCATTAAAAGGTAAGCCTTGTAGGCGAAGCTTATGGCCTGCTTAGTATTGGCGCAACCTTCTTCTATATTTTCACTTTCAAGTAGGGGAAGATTGGCCGAAAAAGTTGGGTAGGACTTTAGGTAGTTTTGAAGTCCTAAATAGATAGCGCCACCTTTATGAATACCATTTCTTATTTCATCAAAAGTAATAAAACTTCCAGCATCGACAATTAATGCATTCTCAATCCCTTTTCTCTGTAAGTAGTAAGAGATAACTTTTCGATCAATACCAAGAGTTGATTGATCATAAGTTGATTTGAAGTCTTTGATTAATTTTGAAGCATCAACAGCTTGAGCTGGTAGCTTTGAAATAATATCGTGAGATACATTAGAAATGATAATTCTTGAATCTCTTTCAAACTCAAAATGAAAGTCATGGGTATTTAATCTTTTTATATCGATTAAATCTGAATCTTTGAAGATTGCAATTTTGACGAATGTATTGCCACTATCAATGGTGTAGGTCAGCATCGTCTGAATTATCCGCTTTTTTATTCTTTAGAATATATTCACTGATTAGTTTTAGCTTTTCGTCGTACAAGTTAGCGATTGGTTTACAGAAATTAGGATATTTTCCAGGACCCATTTTAAGAAGGTCGTTGATAACTAGCACTTGGCCGTCAGTATTCTTTCCTGCTCCAATTCCGATTGTAGGAATTGAGATTTGTTCAGTAATGATTGTCGCGATTTCATCTGTGACACATTCTAGTACGATTGAAAAACACCCGGCTTCTTCAAGAAGCTTTGCTTCAGCAAGAAGCCTCGCTTTATCTGAATCGTCTTTACCGTGCGTATAGTAACCACCTTGCTCGTGAACACTTTGTGGTGTCAATCCAATATGTCCCATAACAGGGATTCCACTTTGAGTAAGTCGTCTTATTATTTCAATTTGGTGAGGGAAGGCACCTTCAAGTTTCAGGGCCTCGGCCTTTGTTTCTTGAAAAAGTTTGGTGGCATTTTCACAAGCGTTTTCAAAAGTTGTGTAGGAACCAAATGGCATATCGACGATTAGAAATTTATTTGGAGCACCTCTTCTGACAGCACCGCCAAAAATCGACATTTCAGTTAAGCTAACTTGAACAGTCGTATCGTATCCAAGAACAACATTTCCAAGGCTATCTCCGACAAGGATCATATCAAGCTCAGTTTGATCGAGCATTTGAGCTGTTTGATAGTCATAGCAAGTTAGGACTTGCAGTGAAGTCTTTGTTGTGGCGATTTTGGCCTTTCTAATTTTTCTTGTCGTTAGTTTCTTCATTCTTTACCAGATTCTTTCCAAAGCTCTTATAAACCTTAGTAATTTCAAGTTTGTCACTCTCACTTATAACCTGAGAGAGCAGCTTTTGGAAATCAGTATGAAGAATTTCACGAGCAAATTGGCCAGATTTCACCTCGTCATAAATTTTATCGAGCTTGTTCTGGTATTCGCTATCAAAAATCAATGACTTAGCTTTTTCTCCGCCCATAAAAGCATTAGGGGAGATGAGACCGTGGAAGGCACTAGGGCCAAATTTTATCATGGCATCAGCAATGAGTTTAACCTCATGCCAGCATTCGATATAGGCTATTTTTGGATCATGGCCCCTGGCAATGAGAGTCTCAAATGATAGCCTGGCCGCATGAGGGATGACTGAACAAAGAAGTGATTGCTCTGAGAAGAGATCACAAATTGTTTCCTCTTCAAAACTTCCAACCACAGGTCCAACTGAAATACCTAGATCTCTTGCAAGCTCTAGGAGATTTTCATCCTCACAGTCAACGACGGCCGTTAGAGGTGCCTTCGTTTCATAACCAAAGCGTAGTTCACTTGCAATAGCCTTTGGAGCGAGTAGAAAGTGGTTATGTCCATTTAAGAGCTTCTTTACTCCATCGTATGTTACGCTATAGCCATGTCCGTAGATAAAGTTTTGTGAATATTCATTATCCAAAAATTTAAGTGAGTTAAGGATCTCTTTATGGGTATCATCTGGTGTAAGGATGATAATGAAATTGTAATTTTCAAGAGGAGTTGAATCATAGGCAACGACAGGAAATCCCATTCTATTAGCAAGCTCTTTAGAGGAACTATTATCTCTAAGCCCAATTTCAACACAGCGAGAAGAATCTCTAAGGTTTAGGGCCCAAGATTTTGCTTGAGAACCAAGTCCAATGATTAGAATATCTTTCTTATTACTACTTATCGTCATAGAATTTAGATATCATGGAAACCATGGATAAGGAAAGTTATGGCCAAAGAAGTTTTATATTTCTCTAAGAAAAATCTGCAAACCAGAGATGCCCTCATTAATGAGGCCATGTTATGGGGAAATACATTCTTTTCAACAGCATTAGTTAAGAGGGGAAAGTTTATCTTCTGGGATGAGCATCGAGATCGCCTCAAGAAGTGTTTTGATTATTGCTGGCCAGAAGAAGATAGTGAAAAATACTTAAATGAAGTTCAGCACGCAGCGGCCAATATAATCGAAGAGTATGAAGAAATCGAGCATGCTTATTTTCGAATTACATTCTTTCGAGAATTAAGTGGTGAAATTAACTTTTGGTTATGGGCCTTAGAAAAAGAGCAGCAATTCAGTGCCCTAAGCTTGAGGGCCAAATGTTATGATCCCAATCGAAACTTTCCAACATATTTTAAAAGAAGTGATTATCAATACCAGTTCAAGCTTCGACGTGAGGCAATAGCACAAGGCGCTTCCGATGCACTCTTGCTAGATCTCAACTCATATTTATTAGAGTTACCCACGGCCAATCTGATTCTTAAAAAAGCTGACGAGTATTATTCTCCAAGAATTGAGAAGGGGATTTTAGAGGGAATAACTCTGAAAAAGATTGAAGCGATGCTTGCTAACCACGGTCGAAGAATTCGTTATGAGAAAATTCATGCGAGTGAGTTAAGAGAATTTGATCATTGTTTTTCGACGAGTTCATTTAATGGTATCAGGCCTATTTGCTCTATCGATGAAATATCTTATAATGAGGACAAGGAAATAAAAAAACTCATGCTCGATTATTATGGAGAAATTTGGTGACAAAGAAGTTAATGGTTAAATGTCCTGAATGCTCAAAAGAATTCAATTATTATGCCAGCGAATTCCGCCCATTCTGCTGCGAAAAATGCAAGATGGTGGACTTGGGAATGTGGTTAACAGAAAATTATGCTGTGGCCAGCAATGAGCCTTTAAAAGAGTCGGACCTCGAGGCAGTAATTAGAAAGAGACAGGATGAAGAAGATTACTAAGAATGAATTAATTGCGATTGAAGAAAAGCTTATCAGTGTGGCCCGTGGTGCAGGAAAAGTGCTAAAGCCTTATCAGAATAATCTTAAAAATCTTGTAATCAATTATAAAGAAGCCCAAGGTGCTGTTTCAGCGGCAGATCACGCTAGCGAAGAATACATTATTAAAAAATTAAAGGCGATTAATCCCGAAATTCCTGTACTTGCTGAAGAGGATTTCTATCAAAAATATCAAGGGGATTATAAGCATCTTAAGGAATACCTAGGAAGTGATTACTTATGGGTGATTGATCCACTTGATGGAACGAATAATTTTGTTCACGGCCTTGAACACTACTGTGTATGCTTATCATTGACTTATAAACTCAAACCTCTTGTAGGAGTTATTTATATTCCTGAAAGAGGCGAATTCTTCTGCGCGACAAAGGGGAATGGAGCCTATCTTTTAAAGGGCAGGACAAAGACAAAACTTAAGCAAACACGCTCTCGTGAAAGAGGTTTCTTATTGGCAACAGGTTTTGCTACTGAAAAAGGCAAGCCGTTCAATGATGAATTTAAAAAATTTAAAAAAGTTATGGTCAATATCTCAGCAGTAAGAAGACTAGGCTCGGCGGCCATTGATCTTTGCTATGTTGCTCGTGGTATTTTTGATGGCTTCTGGGAAAAGGGCCTTGCTCCCTGGGATGTCGCCGCCGCTTCAATCATTTGTAGTGAGGCCGGTACAAAAATAACTGAGTATAATGGTAATGAACACAATATATTTTCTGAGACCATAATTGTTGGCAGAAATCCTCTTTTTAAGAAATTAAGTGAAATGGTTTCTGACTAAATTACTCGAATTACTGCCTTCTTTATATGTTCATATTTGCTTATTTTTCACATCTTTTAATTACTGATGAATATGTTAAAATATTCAAAGGTTTATAAATTAAAAAGGATAAAAAGTGGCGGATATAGCTAAGAGATTTATAAGAGAATTATTGTATGTCGACGATAATGCATTTTATATCGCTCTCTCTCTATTATTGTTAATTGTTTGTATGATCATCGTTTACTGGTTTTATACAAGAAAACGTATGCAAGAATTACAACATCAAATTCCCGCAGATGTACTTAAGAGCTACCTTGATTCAGTGATTCAAAACTCAAATGCTTTAAAGTCTTCACTATTTAGAGGTGGGGGATTAGACACAGGTGATGGTATTCCTTCTGTGGTCCCTGGTGGAAGTTTGCCAACAGGCAATGTTGATGGAGCTCAACTTGCTAGTAAAAATGCCGAAATTGCTGCCTTAAATGGCCAGATTGCAAATAAAGATTCTCTTATTAGAGATCTTGAAGCACAACTAGATTCCGCTCAAAGAAGTGGAGGAGATGATTCAGACTCTGCTCAAATTATCACAAATTTAAATTCTGAGATTGCACAACTAAAAGCGCAAATAGAAGCACTAAAGAGTGCTCCTCAATCATCAGCTGGTGATAGTGCAGAACTCGATGGGCTTAAAGATGAAAGAGATGAATTAAAAAACCGTCTTAAAGAATACGAAATGATCGAAGGTGATCTTGCTGACCTTAGAAAGTTTAAGCAAGAAAATGAACAGCTAAAAGCCCAACTTGAGCAAGCCGGTGTTACTCCTGAAGCTGTCGTTGAAGAGGTTGCAGCTGAAGCTCAAGCTGAAGTTGAAGCGATACCTGAGCCTGAGCCTACTCCAGAACCAGAGATAATGGAAGAGCCTGTTGCTGAAGTCGCACCAGAGCCGGAACCGGAACCAGTTGAAGAAGAAGCTGTTGCTGCTCCTGAGCCAGTTGCTGAAGAAGAGCCGATTGCAGAACCTGCGTTAGAAGCTAGTTCTACTGCAGAAGGTGTACCTGAGGAGTCAGCCGGAGAGTCTGCTGCTGATCAAAAGTCTGCAGAAGAGCTACTGAGCGAATTTGAAAAAATGTTAGGATAAAATTCATATAAAACTTATCAAAGACAAGGACGTCAATTGAAAAAGCTATTAGTAATAACATCATTATTCTTTAGTATAAATATTAGTGCATCTGTTAATACGAAAGCTAATCAATCTGTTCTAACAACTAAATTAGAAAGACAATTTAAGTACAATCTAAAAGGCAAGGATATGGAGAAGCTTAAGCAACAAGTCTTAAAGCTTAAAGGGAAATCCGTTGCTGCACTTATAAACGTCATGAAAAATGATAAGTACCCTGATAAGAATCGTTGGATGGCAACATTCTTACTAGGAAGGGTAATGGGGAAGAAGTCAGCTCCATTCATTTCGAAATTCTCTCAACATCCAAATTGGGTTATGAGAATGGCTTCTCTTAAGTCTCTCCTTGCTCTTGGCGAAACTCAGTATTCTGATATTTATAAGAAGTCTTTAAAAGATAATTCACTTATTGTTCGCTACCAGGCACTAGAGAATGTGAAGAAGCTAAACCTTCAATCACTTGCACCAAATATTTGGGCCATGCTCTATGATAAAAGAAATTATCACGTGAATGAAAAACTTAAGTCATCAAAACGTGCTCATATTGTAAAAGAAATTATTGCAACGGTGGGTGATCTAAAGTTTGAAAAGGCAAAGAAGCCTCTTCTGACAATGATTCAAAAAGAAAAATATTCTGATATTCACTCAGAGATTTCTAAAACACTTGAAAAAATCACAGGTAGAAAAGCACCAACAAAGTCTCTTAAAGATAAGAAGCAGTTTTGGGCAAAGTACGCACAAGCTTCTATTGTTATTCGCTAGTATTCGACGTGGTGGATTTGTAGAACTGGGTGATTAAACTTAAAAGAGTTCCCCTTAGGTTTGATAACAACAACGCCATTACCTTCATTAAACTCTTCTTTTTGCGCATCTTGAGCATCAATTACTTTTATAAATTGAGAAACCTCGTTATTTGATGGAGTGTTTGGCAGTTTCGTGAAAATAATATTAAGGGTTTTTCCAAAATTTTTAGTGAAGAAGAAATGACTAGCATCTTGCTTGATTAAAGAAGAGTTTTTACTTTTCACAATACGATCTTCAAGGGCACCATCAACAAGGTAATCAATGACTTCTATTAATTCTGTAGAGTTCTCTCTGGTCTCGTCGTATAAGCAGATGACTGCAGAAATACTCGAGTTGATTAATGTGAAAAGATTATCTTTTAATTGCATCGTTATTCTTAAGACTTGCTAACTTTATCAAGGACACCATTTACAAAGTTCTTTGACTCTTCTTTTCCATAAGCTTTTACGAGATTAATATACTCATTAATAACAACTGTATTCGGAGTATCTTCAAAATTAAGTTCATAGATACCAAGGCTGATAACAGCTCTTTCAATTGCATCAACAGAGTCAAAACTTCTCTTTAGAATATGAGCAGATGCGATCTCTTTAATTTGAGGAAAATTAGTCATCACACCTTTAATTAATTTATGACCATATGACTGAACACTAGGGTTTAGTTCATTATCAATATGTTCTTCATCCTCTTTAATATACGACTCTTCAAACACTTCAATATCAGCTTGTAAGTTTTCAAGATCTGACTGATAAGAGGCCAGCTCAGATTTGAAGTCCTTTAGAAATAGCTTATAGATAAATTTAAAAGCAAAGCTTCTTGCTGATGTCTTATTGTTGAATGCTTGGTTTTTCACTTAGTAATTCCTTATTTATTAAAATCTTTTCTTTTATGTTTCCAAATTGACCGATACTTTTTTGTAAACTTTCAATGAATCCATCGATATCTTTGAAGTTCCAATAAAAAGATGCGTAACGTACGTATGCCACAGGATCAAGTTCGTAAAGTTTTTCCATCACAACTTCACCAACGATCTTGGCACTAACCTCACTATTATTCATTTGTGATAGTGTCATTTCAACATCATCAATTAATCGGTTGATTTGCGCCGTTGTTAAAGGTCTTTTTTGACAGGCCTTATTGATTCCTTTAGAAATTTTCTCACGGTTATAAGGCTCACGACGCTTGTCATTTTTTACAAGTGCAGGGACTTGTAGTTGAAGTTTTTCGTATGTTGTATAACGAAAGTCACAATTCGGGCATGAACGTCTGCGCCTAACTGCAAGGCCATCAGAGAGATGTCTTGAATCAATAACTTTTGTGTTTGGTGTTTGGCAGCTTGGACAATACATACCTATTTTTATCATAAGAGATACGCGTTGCATATTTAGATTTGGGCCCAATTCTATTGTTCGGATGAGATTTGGCGGAAATTATCCTCGAGGTCTTCAAGAACTTCTTCCCCATTTTTATAGAGAAGGACAGTGAAGAATTCTTGATTTTCTCCGGTGCGCTGTGTAACTTTGTAAGGGGACACAGCTTCTTGCTTATAAATAAAGGACTTGTCCCAATTTGTGGCAGGGAAGGTATCAAAGACGAGCTGCGCAAAAGAAATTTTGCTCTTATCCTCTGGGTCCATCTTATAGTCATAAGGTTTACCAATATTCTTCATGGCCAGAATAAGGGCCTGAGCTTTTTGCTGATAGTTGAGATCTCTTTTTCTAATGACGGCCATATCATCTTGATTGATGACACTTGCTAGTGGTTTAAGAACAACACCTTGTCTTGTTGTTGTTAAGAAACTTAGCTTTTGGTTTTCAATTTGATCTCGATACTTTGCAATCTCTGGGTGCTCGGATAATCCTAGTTGAACGATCTCATCCCAAGAACCAATCCAGATACCAATATTATCCCAAAAGTTTTCAACGATTGCGTTATTGAAACTATTTCGATTATGAGTGAAAACAATATCAAGAGGCATTAGCTGATACTTTAAATGCTCTTTTTCATTCTTATGAATCTTTGTTACTGCACCATTTGTGATATTTTCAAATTTAATGGATTTTTGAAAATAGTTTGAATATTGAAAAGTATCAGTCTTGGCCATCTCTGCAATTGTTTTTGTAATTGCTTCAATATCTTCATTCCACCTTTTTTGAGGATTAAACTTCTTAGTGATGTGATTAAAAACTATCGTATCTTCAATGAGAGGATCGATATAAAAAGTTAGTTTTGTATGGGTCTTAACTTTTTCAAATATTTTAATATCTCGATAGAGAGAAGAAAGGTTTGCCATCACTCGATGTGAAGGCGATACAGTTAGCTTTCTTACAAGAGTATTGTAATAATTTTCAAGACCTTTTTTTACTTCGTATGTATTTTCACTGGCCATAACTTCATGGATTTTATTTTTTAGAAGTAGGTGATTTTCATAAATTGCAATATTTGCAATTAGACCGACTTTAATGGCCTTGATGATATCTTTTCCAATTTCATCATATGGGTTGATAATCGCAAACTCAACATCGCGTTCATGTCTTTTGAATCTCTTTGTTCCCGTAAAATATATTTCACGTCTCTTTTCTATCTGAGATGTGCGATCAGTTCGAATTTCAAAGCGTGTCGTTGGGTCTGTTACCCATGCTATATTTTTAAGATACTTATTGAATTGCTTTGTGATGTCTTGATTCTGATTGAAATACGGTGAGATAAATTTCAATGACTCTTGATCTGTTGTCTTTTTGGCCATTGAAAAATTCTTTCTCCAGACGAGATTCTTCTCAACAGCTTCTTGTAGCTTATATAGATTATCTTTATCGATGACAAAGTCAGAAGGGTTGTAGTCGGATTGGTTTGAAGCAATAAAGCGCTTGATACTATCTTTGTAGTTATCATAGCTCATTTCAATCTGTTCAATACTGCTACACGAAGTTAGTGTTGCCAACGTTAGAAATGAAGTAATGAATTTTGAATTTTTAAACTTCACACTTTTCCCCAAACTTAAACCATTCAAGCTACTTTTCTTATCGGTTATTTAAGGGAAAAAATTTAGAATCGGGCCTTAATAGAGTTTAAGGCCCGATAATGTATTGAAATTAGTAAACTGGAAAATCTTTGCAGAGTTTTTCAACCTGTAATTTGATATCTTTTAAGGCCTGTGGATTTTCAGCATTCTTTAGTGCTTCAACGATCCAAGAACCAATTTGTTTCATTTGATCAACTCCCATTCCTCTTGTCGTTAGGGCCGGAGTTCCAAGTCGAATTCCACTTGTAACAAATGGGGATCTTTTATCTCCTGGGATCATATTCTTATTACAAGTAATACCTGCTTCTTCTAGTGCTTTTTCTGCAACCTTTCCTGTTACACCTGCTGAATCAGTCTTCACGAGAATAAGGTGGTTATCTGTTCCACCCGAAACGATTTCAAGACCAAGCTCAATTAACTGAGCAGATAAGGCCTGTGCATTTGTGATAACTTGTTGTTGATATACTTTATACTCAGGTTGTAGTGCTTCTTTAAAGGAAACAGCTTTAGCTGCAATCACATGCTCAAGAGGTCCACCCTGAATACCTGGGAAAACATTGAAGTTGATTTTCTTAGCAAGTTCTTCATCATTCGTTAAAATGATTCCGCCACGTGGCCCACGTAGTGTTTTGTGAGTTGTTGAAGTGACGATATGTGCGTGAGGAAATGGTGAAGGGTGAACACCTGCAGCAACAAGTCCTGCAATATGGGCCATATCAACCATTAAGTAGGCACCAACTTCATCGGCAATTTCTCTAAACTTGGCAAAGTCAATTGTACGAGGATATGCACTTGCTCCCGCAACAATCACCTTAGGTTTATGTTCTCTTGCTACTCTGGCAACATCTTCATAATCGATAACTTCTGTATCTGGATTCAGTCCGTAGAACTGAACATCAAAGTATTTTCCAGAGAAGTTAACAGGAGAACCATGTGTAAGGTGACCACCTTCTGATAAATTCATTCCAAGGATCTTATCCCCTGGACCAATCATCGAGTAGTAGGCTGCCATATTTGCACTTGATCCTGAGTGTGGCTGAACGTTTGCAAACTTACAGCCAAAGATTTCACAAACACGATTTATGGCAAGTTGTTCAACCGAATCAACAACTTCACAACCACCGTAGTAACGCTTGTTAGGTAAGCCTTCAGCGTATTTATTTGTTAGAATTGTTCCCTGAGCTTCCATTACCGCTTTAGAAGCATAGTTTTCAGAAGCAATTAGTTCTAAACCTTCTTCTTGTCTTGCTAGTTCTTTGTTTGTTAGGTTGAAGATTTCTTCATCCATTTTTTCTAAGCTTGTGGCGTTCTTATGAAACATAGTTCTTCCTTGTGATCTATTTATACTTTCTTTAAAACAAGTGATGAGTTTGTCGAACCAAATCCAAAAGAGTTATTGATAGCGTACTTGATATCTCTCTTTTGAGCTTTGTTGGCCGTATAGTTAAGATCGCATTCAGGGTCTTGATTGTCGAGGTTAATCGTTGGAGGAATTATTCCATTATAAAGAGCTAGTGCCGTGAATATTGTCTCAATACCACCAGCAGCTCCTAGTAAGTGACCTGTCATTGATTTTGTTGAAGAAACGTTAATCGTCTTAGCATGTTCTTCTCCTAGGACTCTTTTGATAGCTCCTGTTTCAGCAACATCTCCAAGTGGAGTTGAAGTTCCGTGAGCATTAACATAGTCGATCTCTTCTGGAGTAATACCTGCATCTTCTATGGCCTTCTTCATACAACCATAAGCACCGTCTCCTTCTGGATGAGGAGCTGTAATATGGTAAGCGTCAGAAGTTGCACCATAACCTGCAATTTCTGCATAAATTGTAGCGCCTCTCTTAACTGCACTTTCATAGTCTTCAAGAATAAGGACACCGGCACCTTCTCCAATAACAAATCCATCACGATCAACATCAAATGGACGAGAAGCTTTTTGTGGTTCATCAACTCTTTTTGAGAATGCTTTCATATTAATGAAGCCTGCCATACCAAGGTTACAAAGAACTGCTTCGGTTCCACCTGTAATCATTAGATCATGACGTCCTGAGCGAATTTCTTCAACTGCATTTGAAATTGCATGGCATGAAGATGCACAGGCACTTGATACAGTGTAGTTAATTCCCATGAAACCGTGTTTAATACTTAGTACACCTGTTGCCATATTTGGAATGATTCCAGGAATAAAGAAAGGTGAGATACGACGTGGACCACGATTGGCAAAAGTGACGGCCTGAGTTTCAGTAATGGGAAAACCTCCGATACCGACACCAAGAATGGCACCAACTTTATATTTATCGTAATCTGATAGGTTAACTTTTGAATCTTTTAATGCTTCTTCTGTTGCATGAAGTGCAAAATGGATGAAGCGGTCATACTTCTTGGCCTCACGAGCTTCCATAATACTTTCATCTAGTTCGAAGTTTTTTACTTCCCCTGCAATCTTGATTGAAAGATCTGGAACAGGGTAGGATTCAACTTCAGAGATTCCTGACTTTCCTTCAATTAGTCCATTCCATACATCTTTGGTATTTTGTCCAAGGCCACAAATTGTTCCTAGACCAGTGATAACTACTCGGCGATTATTTCGATTAATCATATTTATATTCCTCGTTTTTTTCCTGATATTTGATAATTCTTGGCACCTTTTGACAAGGCATAAAGGGTCTTAAAATTTACACAAATGATCCCTAAGTGTTAGAAATTACGGATGTTTTAGTTACTGTTCTTTAAAAATATGGAGAAATTTCTTAATAAATTTAATATTTATAGTGACTTAGTCGATAATCAAGCTATGAGAGAATTTTTTAACCTACTTTTCTTATCAGTTTTTTGTTTAGTTACATCGGCCAACACTGGGCCGTCCATCACTGTCGAATTTTCTGATAATCTAAAATTTAAATCATGTAGCTACTCAAAAGTCGTCACGATTATTTTTTGTGATAACAATGGGACGCAAGTTGCACTAAGGCCAAATCAGAAAGGACACCTTTTTGGAACACTCTTTAATAAGAAATCGGGCAAACTTGAATCATTTGCAGTAAAGAAAATTAATGAAGATGGTCAAGTCACTTTCTTTAATGCTGAAAGTGAAAGGATGAATAATCGAGATAAGGCCATTCAAGAATTTGATACACCTAATGAAAAGGCCATGGAATTGGTTGAAATGAGAAATGCTCTAGCCTCAGCGTTTAGTCAGTTACCTGAGTCTGATACATCTTTTAGGCCACATCTTGAAAAAATGTTAACGGGTCTTCAAAAGGAAGTGAGTCAATTTCAAAATAATATTTTTCAGGCAACTAGAGATATGTGGATCGTTGACGAAAGCGGAAAGAATATTGGCTGTGATCGTAAATCAAGTTGTGATATAAAAAAATGTGGTGATAACCACTATGTCATCTACGATCCTGATTCATCTAAATTTCTCCCAATAAGTTTTTCAAAAGATAAAAAAGGGAAAGCTTATTTTGGCCCTGATAATAAAAGGGTCAAAGAAGTACGCACGCTCGCTGGAGCAGTGATTACCTACAATGATGGTTACGATAATTCAAAGCTTTCCAATTATCGTATGGCCCCTAAGAATATGCAAAAAAACTCAACTGCCTACTTCTATCTTCAGGATAATAGTTTTGTTGGGTACTTAGATCATGTCTTAGATGGCTGTGAAGAGGAGATAGTTAGTGACTTTAAGTCTTTGACAGCACAAGCGCACCGAGAGAGGGAAAATATTGATTATGTTCACTTAGTGGATGTGGTCAATGGACAAATCAATAGTCAGTATATTAATAGTCAATTTCTTCCAAAGGTTGCTTGTCGTGAAGGTGATGCCTTCTATACTCAAGCCGGCCGTGTTGTTGAACAAGAGTTATTTGCTCCTCGTTCGAATGCAACTATTTCAGAAAAGAAAGCAAATGAACTTTTTGAAAAGGCAAAGAAGATGAAGGGGATGGCCTGGGACTATGCTGAAGATGGTTGTTATGCTCGTGCTGAATTAATGGTTGATATGTTTGAAAAAGAAGGTGTTAGTGCAGATAAAGCATGGGCTTCAGGAAAATTGAGTGTGCCTAGTCGTTCCGATCTTACTTGGGGATATCATGTTGCTCCAGTTGTTTATGTGGAAGGAAAGAATGGAGCAGTTGAGAAAATGGTCATTGATCCAGCTATCTCAGATAAACCTTTAACGACAAAAGAATGGCTAAATAAGATGAAAGTAAATGGCGACAATGTTGACCAAGTTGGCTTTCCTCCGAGCTTAAACACTATTAGTGTTGGTAAATCATCATTTGGAATTGCCAATAGTAATTCATATATGCCAACAGCAAAAGATACGATGACGAAAGAAGATAGAATGAAACATGCTAAATATACACTAAGTGAATATGAGAAGAGGTTAAAACAATGAGAGCTTTAAAAATATGTATCCTTGTGCTCTTATCTTTATGTACTCTCGCAAAAGAGCCTGTGGCGACGTCTGAATTTACCATAAATCGATTAAACGTCGACAAAGAAAATGTCATCATACACTTTAATGAATCAGCTCCGCTTTATAAGGGGAGTCGAAAAATACTTCCTTGTATTCAAAAAGGAATTAAGAATAAATCAAAAGTTGAAGTGAAATATAATTATAAGAATTTTGAAATAATAAGTTGTAAAAATAAGTAAAAAAAAGCCTGCAATTTTGCAGGCTCTTTTTTTATCTAAAAATTAAATTAGATTATTGCTTAGACTCTAGGTACTTAACAACATCAGATACAGACTTAAGTCCTTCTGCATCTTCTTCTGGAATTTGAATATCAAATTCATCTTCCATTTTCATCATTAGTTCAACGATATCTAGTGAATCTAGGTTTAGATCATCTACGAATGAAGTTGAAGCGTTGATTTTTGCGATATCGATTTTTGTTTGATCCGCTACTAATTGAATTACTTTTTGTTCCATATTTGTCTCCTAATAAATATATTAAGTTATAAACTCAATTTCTCTCTCTATTAATTTTTTGATTTCAGTATATTAATATTTTTCTAGATATAAAGTCCACCGTCAATTTTAATAACTTCTCCAGTAATATAGCCTGACGCTTGGCTAAGTAAGAAGCAAACAAGGTTCGATACATCTTCTGTTGACCCAAAGCGTGAAGTTGGGATTGAAGCTATATATGCCTCTTTCGCCTTTTCTTCAAGGGCATCAGTCATATCCGTTTGGATAAATCCTGGACAAATTGCATTACAACGAATGTTGCGGCTAGCTAATTCTTTCGCAATTGATTTTGTCGCACCAATTAGTCCTGCTTTTGAAGCTGCATATGCTGTTTGAGAAACATTTCCCATAAGTCCTACAACTGAGCTCATATTAACAATTGATACATTTTCAGCTTTAAGGAAGCCACGTGAACAAATACTTGTTAGCATGATAGCACCCTTAAGGTTTGTATCAATAACGGCATCAAGATCGGCTTTTCTTGTTCTAAGAAGTAGTGTGTCTTTTGAAACACCAGCATTATTAACGAGTCCTTCTACTGGACCATACTCTTTTACAAAGTCGTTTACGGCTGTCTTCATTTGCTCTTCATTGTTGAGATCAAACATCAGTCCTGTAACATCTGTTGCACCAAGCTCTTTTAGCTGGGCTTCAACTTCTTTTGCAAGGTCTTCTTTGCCTTCTCGGTAATTGAAGATAACGTGTGCTCCTTGGGCGGCAAGTGATTTTGCAATCTCTAGTCCAATTCCACGGCTTGCACCTGTAACGAGAACTCTTTTAGCTTTTAAGTCATTATAAGTTGCAATCATATTTTTATCCTCTTTGATTAAGATTATGCTTCTTTAAGTACTTCTCTAAGCTCTTCTAGGGCACCATCTTTATCAAGTGAAATTACTTTAATATTACGGTTAATTTTTCGAGCAAGTCCCATGAGAACTCGACCCGGACCAACTTCAATACAAAGAGTATCATCATCAAGTGATGAGAAACTCTGTGTCCATAAAACAGAACCATCAATTTGTTTGATTAAATTCTCTTTTACCGTTTCACCGTCTGTACCAATTTGATACTTTTTGGCGTCAATATTGGCAATATAAGGAATTGTCGTTTTATTGAAAGTTACGTCATTAAAAAATGCTGCCATATTCTCTCTTGCCGGTTTCATAAGGCTTGAGTGGAATGGAGCACTAACTTTTAGCTCAACTGTTTTATGTGGTTCAGAGAAGTTTTCAGAAATCCAGGCAACGGCCTTGTCACAAGCATCGGCATGACCTGAGATGACGATCTGACCTGGCTCATTAAAGTTTGCTGGCATTACTTCGTTACCTTCGATTGAAACTTCTTTACATGCTTTGATAACAATTTCTTCAGGAACTCTCATGACTGCATACATCTTACCCATTCCTGCTGGAACAGCTTCTTGCATATATTTTCCGCGGTTGTGAACACTGCGAAGAGCATCTTCAAAGCTTAAAGCTCCTGCTGCAACTAGAGCAGGGTATTCTCCAACAGAGTGCCCAAGTACACATGATATTTCAACGCCTGCTTCATCAAGAACTTCTTTTGCTTTTTGAAATAGGCCTATTGAGTAAGTTAAAATTGCTGGTTGAGTATTTTGAGTTAGAGTTAGGTCTTGCTCAGGACCTTCCAGCATAATTGTTGAAAGATTATACCCAAGAGCTTCATTTGCTTTTTCTAGTAATTGAAATGAAGAATGACCTTCAAGGCTCTTTCCCATTCCTACGTATTGTGATCCCTGGCCAGGGAAAATTAAAACAACTTTTTTCATAATTTAAACCTTAGTAACTTTGTAATTTAGTATCTGAGTAGGGTCGCACCACTTGTTAGACCAGCTCCAAAAGCATCAAGAAGGATTAGTTGTCCTCTCTTAATTCTTCCGTCAGTAATCGCTTCGTGCATTGCGATTGGAACTGTTGCAGCAGAAGTGTTGGCATACTTATCAATGTTAATAATTACTTTTTCAGGATTGATTCCTAGAAGCTTTCCTGTTGTTTCAATAATTCTCACATTTGCTTGGTGAGGAATTAACCAATCAACTTCTTCTAGCTCTTTACCTGCTTTTTCTAAAACAATTTTTGCATTTTCGGCAAGAGTTCTCGTGGCAACACGAAACATCTCTTTTCCTTTCATTTGCATATAGTGAGTTCTCTCTTTTATATGCTCTGGTGTAATTGGGTCAACGGCTCCACCAACTGGTTGGTCAAAGAATTCTTTACCGGCACCATCAGCTCCTAATTCTAGAGATAGGATATCTGAATCATCTCCATCTTCATTAGCTCCAACGATAGCGACACCACAACCATCTCCAAAGAGAATACAAGTGTTTCGGTCTTCCCAGTTTACTTCTCTTGATAACATTTCTGAGCCAACAACAAGAGCGTTTTTAATCGCTCCTATTTTAATCAATCCAGTAACCATATTTAGTCCGTAAACAAATCCAGAACAAGCTGCCGCAATATCAATGGCCGCACACTTATTTGTTATTCCAAGTTTTTGTTGCAGAATACATGCTGTGTTTGGAAGTTTGTAATCAGGAGTTACTGAAGCAAAGATAATCATATCGATATCATTTGGTTCAAGGTTTGCGGCTTTTAGTGCATCAACTGTTGCATGATAGGCCATATCACTTGGCCATTCACCACCTTCTGTTGAACAGATATGACGTTGACGAATTCCCGTTCTCTCGTAAATCCATTCATCACTAGTTTCAACCATGCTTTCAAGATCGACATTTGTGCGAACTTCTTTTGGAGCGTAGATTCCTGTTCCTTTAATTTTTACTTTAATATCCATTTAATCATTCCTAAGTATTATAAAAAATTTGCGGTTATTTTAGGCAGTATAGCAACGATGAGTAAGGTCTGGAGCGTTATACTTTGACACGTTGTGTATCTGGGTAAGTCTTACAAAAAAAGGCCACAAATGTGGCCCTGTGTTCATTCAATTATTGTTGGAAGCTCTTCAAGCCTTTGTAGGCGACGATCTGAGAGTCCAGACTTTAAAAATTGGACAAGATCAGCTTTCTCATCATCTGTAAGATTTAGAGGTCTTCTGATATCGTCATCACTTATTAACTGATATCGCAATTTATTGTTAATAAAAGTTTCATCCTTAATAATTTTTTCTTCGTAAAGTCCTTGAATATCTTCTGTCACAATGAAGTTTCTAATCGCTGGACGAGTGTGGTTGTAGTGATCCACAACTTCTTCTAAGGTCTTATAAACTCCATTGTGCATATAAGGAGCGGTTAGTTCAATATTGCGCAGAGGAGGTGTTCTAAAGTTGTACTGATCTGCTTTCATTCCTGTTACTTCAAAACGTCCTTTATCATTAAGTGTAGCTTGTGCGCTAATTGGGCCAATTTGTGGTAGTCCGATTGATTTATAATCCCAGTTAGTAAGATGACGGCCACTGTGACAATTGATACATGCACCTTTATCGAGGAAGACTTTAAGTCCTCTTTTTTCAACTTCATTAAGAGCACTTAAGTCTCCATTTAAGTAAGCATCATATGGTGTATCAACAAGGTTGAAGTTTCTTGTAATAAAAGCAGCGAGTGCATTGGCCACGTGAGAGATATCGATTTTTCCTGCTGCAAAGTCTTTAGGATAGGCCCTTTTGAATAAGTTTTGATACATGGCATTTTTTGAACCATTTAAAAGTCGATCAATAAGAGCATTCCATTTGGCAAAATCGCTTGAAAGCTTTGCAATCTCATTATCTGTTCCTAGCATTTCTTCTGGAGATAGGAGAGGGAAGATAACCTGTGCAGCAAGGGCGCTTCTAATTTTTCGATTAACTTCCTTATTAGCATTTAATTCTGCACTTGGCGTTTTAAACTCGTCTTTATCCCAGTCCACATGAACTCGTCCATCCCAGAACATATCTTTAATATCGCTATAGCCTAGGTTAATAAGTGCCGGAGAGTGGCGCTTAATAATTTTTCCTTTGCCGTCTTGTACTCGAGCAGAGCCTAGTCCCTTACCTCCAGTTCCAATGGAAAAAGGGATATTGTCACTTGTTCCAAGTCTAGGGTGGTGGCAATGCATACAGGTAATATCTTGGTCGCCACTTAAGCGAACTTCTGCAAAAAGCCTTGAGCCAAGAATAACTTCATTTTGATTTTGAAGCTCAGACTCAGGTAATGATGTTAATTGATGCTTTTGAATTAATTTTGCAAGGGCCTCATCAAGAGGTGATAGTGCAAAGGATAATTGAGTGAATAAAATTAAAATTAGAATTTTTCCCACGATCGTCTCTCTCTCTTTAAATATGTGCTTTGTTTATACTAGAAAAGAGTTTGATGGGTCAAACTGATTATTATCAATTGAGTTTAAAACTAAGTTAAACGCAAAAAGCCCACTCAGTGAGTGGGCCTTTTAATATCTTAAAAAATAATTTTAAAGATTATTCTTCTGTAGTTTCTTCTCTGTCCGCTTTTGTAGCGAAAACTTTCTTACCTTTCCAGTAACCAGATGGAGAGATACATCCTTTCTTAGTTAATTCACCAGTTGTTGAATCAGCTACAACTACATTATTCGCGTAAAGCTTATGTGTTTGACCTGCTCTTCTTAGGCCTTTTCTTGAAACACTTGTCTTCTTCTTAGGTACTGCCATTTTCTACTCCGTTATATTCAACTTCTATATTAATTTTTATTTCACGAATGAGCCTATGTTAATACCTCACTCACGTCACTATTACAAGCTTAAATAAGCCAAGATTCTACACTAAGATTTCTCTAGTGGCCACAACTATCCGAGTTTAGGTCAACGCCACATGTTTGACATAGACCTTTGCAATCTGCGTCATGAAGAGGGTAGTGATTAATTGCGATAAAGCAGTTCTCAGCTACAGCTTCTTTAAGGTCAGCTTTTCCTCTTTCGTGGAAGAACATGTCGGCCATTTCGTCAGAAATGTAGATCTCATCAATTTCTTCGTATTCTGGATCGTCTTCATATCTCTTATTTACATAGGCACATGTAAATTCAGTTTCAAATTCTTGAGGTGTATCAATTAGGCATCTTACACAAGTTGCCGTGTATGATCCGCGGGCCTTGCCTTTTAGGATAAGGTGCTCACCAAAAGTAAAATCTCTAGCATTCTTAAGTTGTAATTCAATGCTAAGTCCTTCAAATCCTTCAGGTTTTACCTCTGGCTCAAAGTCTTTTGTGATATTGTCGAAAATGGCCTTAACCCAGTCATTATCTTTATCTGTTAGTTCATAAGTTTCAAAGTCATCACCGACTCGCGAAATGAGAATCGTTGGCTCTTTTAAGAATGAATTGTCTTTATTAACTATTTGCATTTTACCTACTTATTTTCTTGAATGACCATGTTTATATTGCGACTGGCCAAAATGCAAGAAAATTAAGACATTATGAGCGTTATCATGTACTTTTTCCTTATGAGAATCTTTCTAACAGGCTTTTCAGGAGCCGGTAAAACAACATTTGGTGAGAAGTTATCTAAGCACGATAAATTTCAGGTATTTGACCTCGATGAAGAGATCTTCAACCGCATGGGCACTGGTTATGACAGCCTAAGCGAATATATTCAAGAAATTGGCATTGAGGAATTTAGAAAAGATGAGCTGGATATGGCCAAGCTCTTACATCAGAACATGAAGGATAATTATCTTATAACTCTTGGGGCCGGGGCCTTGGATGAAGATGATTTTCGAGAGTTCGTTTCGTCAATTGATTGCAAATTAGTTTATCTTGAAGCTTCTTTTGAAGAATGTTGGGATCGTATTAATAAGGATGGAAATCGTCCTTTGGCCAAATACGGACAAGATTTCATGAGAAATCTCTATGAAAAGAGAGTTCCAACCTATGAAAAGAGTGATCTAATTCTAAATCAGGCCCAAATTCAAGAAATAAATACAATAGAGCAACTCATAGAATTGCTATAGCCTTACTCTTTTGATACGATTTTATCAGATGTTGTGTCCTTAGAAGGAGTTTTTGCGCCATGACAATTAATAGTCCAAAAGTAGCTGTCGTTTCATCAATGATTGGTGACTGTAAAGCATTCTCGAAAATTTTTAAAAATATCAATACGGTTATCGATTCATTCGATAGCGTTGACCTATTTTTAATCTCACATCTTCAAGTAAAATATGATCTTGTTATCATTCGAGCAAAGGATGCCATCTACGAAGGCGAGCCTCTTTTTAATCGCTATGAATTAAAGAAAACAAATCGTGCATTCATTGTTTCAAATAATAATGAATTAAAATCAGTTGCAAAGATTAATAGCTTAGGAGTTATCTACCCAGAGCTTGATCTGCTTGCACAGATTAGAAATATTTTAGAACAATTTAATCAGCGTACATCATTAAACCTCCAACTAACACAATTAGAGAGCTTCCACGATAAGTATCGTCATAAGCAAGAAGCACTTGTGGCAAGCTTGGAGAGTGAAAGAACAAAAACTCTTTATGGAAAAGACTTCTTTGAAGTTTGTGACATTATTAATTTTAATCAAGATGAATCAAGCTTTACTGAGCTTGTGACAAATCTCTTTGATCAACTTGAGTTTGTGAATTCTTATACACTTTTTGAATTAAACTCAAAGATAAATAAACTATGTCCTGTGAACTTAGATGGACTAAAGAATATTAAGGTTCCAGATATTTGGCTGGGGCATATCAAGTTAAAAGGTGTGAATGAGAATGGCATGAACATGGTTAAGAATATCGTTTCTAACCTTGTTAGTAATCCTGTTGTCACTCTTTCTTTAAAAGCGAATACAACAGATACAACGGCCGTTATCGCTTTAGAGGTTGATCGTGATTACCTTTTTAACTTTAATTGGCAAATTATAGAATCACTTCTAAGTGGTATCTATGCTCAAAACTTAAGTTCTCAAACTCATGTCTCTGCCAATGCAGCTGCAAAGGGACCTTATGAATTACTTGGAAATATTTCACAAGTGACTCATGGAAGAAATCTTATTAGCGTTGATACTTCAGAGATCACAGATCTCTTAGAATTACGTGCCGATTTCGAGTTTGATTGGGAAACTTTCTGGAAAGATATGAAAGTCTACCTTTCTCAAATTACTAGTATTAACAATATTTATAATATCTCTTTTGAATCAATTGTCTTAGATGTGGAGAATGACTTCTTCGATGAAAGTTATGCAGCTACACAAGATCTATGTAAGAACGTTCGTCTTGCAAAATATTTTAGCGGAAAAGATAAGAGTCTTCTTTTATCGATGTCGTTAAACGTATCTGAGATTCCTTACTCTCAATACTCAATGGTATCAGCAGCTAGAAAAATGAAGGATAAGAGATTATTTCAAGATAGTACGATATGAGAATTAAAAGTTGCATGGAAATAAATGTTTCCACGCTTGCAAATAACTATCAACTTCTAAAAGAAATTTGTCCAAATAATGAAGCACTTTTTATGGTTAAGGCCAATGCCTATGGGCATGGAATGGTACCTATCGTAAAGTTTGCTTACCTCGAGCTTGGAATTAAAGAGTTTGGTTGTGCCAGTATTGGTGAGGCCTTACGTCTTCGTGAAGAAATTCCAAACGGTGAATTTGAAGTCTATGTTTTTTCTGATGTAAACTTAGATTTACGTGAGGCAACTGATATCTATTTAAATAATCGAATTATTCCAGTGATTTCAAATGAGTCAAATCTTGAGTACTTTCTGTCTCATGAAGAGTTTCGCTACTTTCCACTGTGTTTAAAATTTAATACGGGAATGAATAGATTGGGTTTAAGATTGGATCGCATTGATCACGTCATTAAATCAATTAAACAGTCTGGAAGAAACTCGATTTATCATTTGATGTCGCATTTTTCGAGCTCAAGTCTTTCAATGAATAAGAATAAGAGAAATTTGGCCCAAAAAGAGAATTGGAAAGAGTTAAAGTCACAAATTAAGGCCAGTGGAATCCTAATTGATAAGTCATCCCTTGCAAACTCTGGTGCCATTGAACAAAAGGTAGGACTTGAAGAAACTCATGTGAGGCCTGGTCTTATGATGTATGGGCCTTCATCACTTTTGCCGCAACTAAGTTCACTTAGTTGTTGGAATGGAAAACTTATTTCAAAACTCGAAACGACTTTTATTGATAGCTTTAAGGTTGATCGAGGAACACCTGTTGGCTATGGTGCTACTCCATGCCCGACAGATGGTGTTGTAGGGATATTTGCTCTTGGATATGGTGATGGTTTTTCCACTCGCTATCAGAATGTTCACCTAAAACACGGCAATGAGATTGGAAAGATTGTAGGGCGAGTCAATATGGATATGGCCCAAATTCTTTTTGAAAATCAAGACCTAGTTATTAGAAATGGTGAGAAATTTACGGTCTGGGACCAAAGTGGTCAAAACTTTTCTAATATTTGCTCCGAATCAATGACTATACCGTACGAAGTGTTTATTCACTTAACTGAAAGAATTCCAAAAATATATCGTCAGTAAGTAGCAAGTTCATTATTTTTCCTTTAAAATTTAAGCAATGAATTTACTAATAAATAGTTTTGTTGCCTTTAATGAAAACTTAGGGCGAATTCTTATAAAGAATATTGCCGGTCTTGGGACCGTCATGAATTATATCGTCAGTTTTTTCTACTGGGCAACTCGTCGTCCATATCGATTCAAATTATTTTTTGAGCAAATGGACTTCATAGGAAATAAGAGTTTATTCATTATTTTCCTGGCCGGTGCATTTACTGGAATGGTTATGGCCTACCAAACATACTTTGGTTTCAAGTTGATCAATGTTGATTCTCTTGTTGGTCCTGTTGTTGCAATTACTCTTGCAAAAGAATTAGCACCTGTTCTTACTGGGCTAATTGTTGCGGGGCGAGCAGGTGCTGCGATGGCCGCGCAAATTGGAACGATGAAAGTAACGGAGCAAATTGATGCCCTTGAAGTAATGGGTATCAGTAGTGTTCAATATCTTGCTGTTCCTCGAATTATTGCAGGAACTCTATCTCTTCCACTTCTTTCTATTTTCTTTCTATTTGTCGGAAATATTGGATCATTTATTGTTGGTACTTATGCATTAAAAATAGATGATGCTATTTATCTATCAAAGCTTGGGCAATTCATGTACGTTTCGGATATTTTTCAAGGTGTAATTAAGGCAACTGTCTTTGGCTTTGTCATTTCTGTCATTGGAACATACTTTGGCTTCTCTGTAACTAAGGGAGCTCAGGGAGTAGGGAAGGGAACAAACCTTGCCGTTGTCTGGGGAATGATTTCTGTTCTCGTTCTCGATTATTTCTTAACAAGCTTCTTAGTGCAGGTGATGTAGTTATGATTCATTTTGATAACCCATCGATTCGTATTAGGAACCTTACAAAAATATTTGGAAACCACACAGTTTTAAATAATCTAAACTTTGATATTGAGAAAGGAAGTATCACTTCAATATTAGGTTTTTCAGGTGCTGGTAAATCAACTCTAATGAAACATATTCTTGGTCTTCACCAACCAACTTCTGGAAGTGTTGAAGTCCTAGGAAATAATCTGTCTGAATTAGAAGAAGATAAGCTTAGAGAGTTTCGCCAAAATTATGGAATGCTTTTTCAATATGCGGCCTTATTTGATTCAATGTCGACTTTTGATAATGTTGCCTTTCCTCTTATTGAATTTACTAAATTAAAGAAGGAAGAAATTGAAGAGAAAGTTTTTGGCCTTTTAAAATCAGTGGGCCTACAAGAGATTTCTTTTTATAAGTTACCAAGTGAATTATCTGGTGGGATGAGAAAGAGGGTAGGTTTGGCCCGCGCTCTAGCATTGAGTCCACAAATTATGCTCTATGATGAGCCTACAACTGGACTGGATCCAATTACGACTAAAATGGTCAACGATCTTATCGTTGAAACAAGTAAAAAACATAAAGATATAGGATTAACGTCAATTATTATTTCACACGATGTTAGAGCGACGTTGGAAATTTCCGACTACGTCGCATTTCTTAATCGTGGTAATATTGTTGAGTACTTATCCGCCAAAGATTTTAGAAATTCTGACCATCCATTGGTTCAGGAATTTATAAACTTATAAACTTAAAGAAGAGTTTAATTTTTGGTAAGTCTTAGGGAAGAGGGATAGAATGAATGAATTTAAAGTAGGGCTAATGGCCCTTACTGCAATGATTGTGGTTGTTGTGATGTCACTTGTTGTCACTTCAAATCAGTCAGGATTTGGTGCATATAATGAGTACTCAACAGTAATCAATGATGCCTCAGGGATTTTCCCAAAAACTCCAATTAAAGTAGCTGGTATTAATGCCGGTCGCATCAAAGATATCCGTCTTATTGGTAATAAGGCCGAGATCACTTTTGAAGTTCTAGAAAGAGTAGGGGTAACAAAAGGCTCTAAACTAAGAATCCGCTCTGTTGGTTTTCTTGGTGATAAGTATCTTGAGATCTATGTTGCCAATAGTGATGAAATTCTACCTGATGGCTCAACAATTATTTCAGAAGAAAAAGCTGGTATCGAAACACTTCTAAAAGACGCTAGTGAAGTTATGCAAGATGTAAAAACACTTGTGGGAAGTATTAAAGAATCATTCGTTCCTGAAGGGGACGAGCCAGCAATGAAGAAAATTATTAGCGATGTTCAAAAGACTTTAGAAAATACTCGTGAAATGACAACTCAACTTAATGATATGGTTGGGCGAAATAATGAAAAAATTCAAAATATTATTAATAATCTTGAGACTTTTTCAGATCAAATTGCCTTTCAAACGGATGCGAATGAGCCTCAAAGTGCTCTTGCCGATGTAAAAGCAATCTTAAAGAAAACGGATGAGATGATGGCCGATCTTCAAGACCTTGTTCAAGATGTTAAGGACGGAAAGGGTACTGTTGGTAAGCTTCTTGTTGAAGAAGAAATTGCCGATGAAGTAAAGTCCACTCTTGCTAGTGTTCAAAAAGTAATTGGACGAGTTGATCGAATTAGGACTCAGTTCTCTGTTTATACTGGTGCCAATACTGGAACAGATCAAACTGATACAAATATTGAATTAAGAATCTTTCCTTCACCTGGTCGCTTCTATCTTATAGGGGCAACGACTAGTGAGTTTGGTCCAGAAGATCGCTCGATCACTGAAACAACGGTAGGTGGAACGACGACAACAGTTGAAACAAAATCGAGAGAGTACAATGATGTTCTACTAAATGTACAATTAGGACGTCGTATTGATAATTGGACTTTTAGAGGTGGTTTAATAGAGTCTTACGGTGGTTTCGGTGTTGATTATAATATCGACGATTGGGGACTTGTTACAACTGCAGAAATTTTTGATTATCGTGAAGATATCGGACCAAATATTAGATTAGGACTTGATCTTCAGCTATGGAATGTTCTTTATGGAAAAATCGAAGGTGAAGATCTAATTAATGACCCTCACTTCGTATATAGTTTAGGATTAAAATTTAACGATGAAGATCTTAAAGGCTTTATCGGAATCTTCCTATAGGGTATAATAAATAAAAAATATAAAGACTTCTAAAAAATTTATAAAAAAGATAAAAGACTTACTATAGATGAATGAAAGAAATTGGTTAATTCGTACAAAAGCAAATAAAATACTCGGCCCACTTTCCAAGGAGAAAGTGATTGAGTTTGTTCAAGATGGTACTCTAACTGACGAAGATGAAATCTGTAGTGGTAATGGTTTTTGGATTTGGATTAAAGAAGATCAACTTCTTAATAAGTACTTATTTGGTAGTGAAGAACAAGACTTTAACCCTGTAGCAGAAGCTGAAACTAAAATTGCGAATAAGTTAGGTGGACTTGTTCGAACGACTGGTATTGAACAGAAATACCAAGAGTCATCTAATATCCCTGCAACACCTGCAGTACCGACTGAAGAAGCTCCAAAAGGGCCTGCTACCCAGACTATCCAAGTTAATGAAGCTGCTAGTTCTGTCGATGCAAACGGTGAGGAAGAAATTCTTCTTCCAGCTGAAGACGATCTCGATTTTCCTGAACCTATTGATTATTCAAATAATAAGCTGCCTGATCCTGTCCCAGCTCCTGTGACTAGTGCACAGACAAGTAGTCCTCTTGACGCAATTTCGATTGAAGAGGACAACGGTGTAAGCTTAGCTGAAGCTGCTCAGGCAATGGATGCTGAAGGGGAGGAAGAGGTTGTTCTTCCTGACGCTTCAGACTTAGACTTTCCTGATATTGCAGATATGGGAGGACATTGTGATGTTGCTCCTGCTGTTGAATCAGTAGAAAGTGAAATTGATTTACTTGCAAGAGAGCTTGAAGAAAGTGAATCTTCAAAAGTTCAAGATGATGTTGCATTAAAAGCAAAGATGGCGCTTGAAGAAGAAAAAAAGAAGCAAACAGTCGCTGATTTATCTCAAGTTGAAGATGAAGAAGATGAGCCTATTGAGCCGATGCAGGCCGTTGAAATGCCAAAGCCTTCAAAAAAGAAGAAAGTTGGTAAAAAAAAGAAGGTCGGCAAAAAGAAAAAAAGAAAAAATGATTATAGCTTTGTTTATATCGCCATTGTTGTCTTAGCTGTTCTTTTATTTTTCATTTCAAAGTTCTATTCTAAACTTGTAGGTAAGGATATTCTCTCTACTATAAACTTCAAAATGCCAACGACAACTGTACTGGCGCAAGAGTTCCAAGCCGATAAAAAAAAAAGATATTTTTAAACTACGTTAATATTAATTTTAACGTCTCTTTAACTGGTATTGAATATATTGCTGACTATGTTAAGGCCCCACCTAGTGAGTGTTCACAAGTTTCACCTTTTGAATTTAATCTGATCTATGCTTTTACTACTAATAAAGGTGATACAAATCCATGGATAGAATTTCAGGCTAAGTGTCAAAATCTCTTTTACCCAGATATCGTTATTAATAATGAAACTCGTCAGTATCAAAAAGATTATATTTCTGAAATTGAAACGGCCTTAAAAACAAAATTTGATAGTAAGAATAAGATGCATCGAAATTTCTTAAAGAAGCTATCTCGTAAAACATTTCATGATCTACTTCTTGAGATTATTATTTCGTCTTCTATTAATAAGAATGAGTGGTTAACAGATGTTGTTATTGAACTTTTAGGTAGAGATATTATTGGTTATCCAATTTGGATTAATCAAAATATACCAAAGGATAAGAAAGCAATATATGCCAAGTATATTAATCGAGTTTTTGAAATCGTAAATGAGTCGAGTATTGAAGAAGTCTATAAGCTAATGTTCTTTAAAAAATTTACTCATATTTCAAAAGGTGATAGCCGCCTTAAGTTGACTCAGCTTCTGAATCAGACCTTTGGTGCAGTACTCGAGTTTGATATAAATAGTTATAAGTATGGAGTTAAGTTAGCACCCTTCTGGTCACAGGAGCTGGATAATTATAAAGTAAAACAAGACTTAATTTTTAAGTATTTCTCATCACCTGCAGTTGAAAGTTTTAATTCATATAATAACTTGATTTTTGAGTATGGATTGCCGAATGTAGGTAAGTTAAGACAGAAGCTTATCGACCAAGTTATTAGCAATTATAAGAAGTATAATTTTGACGAAATGATGGCCCTTATTTCAGCTCTAAAGAATCCTGTCTTTAAAAGAGAGCTTGTGAAAAAAGATAAGTCTTTTGAAAGACCTGTTTTTAGTATAGAAAGAGCATACCTAAATTCACAATTAGAAGAGTCTCCAAATAGTTGGGTGGCTTTTCAATTACTCTATCTCGGACAAAGGGATGAGTTAATTATTAAAAATTTAATGGTTGATCTATGAAAAAGATTTTTGTTTATCCGACAGATACAGTGTGGGGAATTGGAGGTGATCCATTTCTCCTTGAGACTTATGAGCTAATAGCCAAAATCAAGGGAACTTCACTTAGTAAGCCCTTAAGTATTTTAACTAATAATGTTGAAAATATTATTGATAATTTCAAAGGCTCTCAAAATCTTTCAGAGTTATTTGAAGACCTTTTTAAATTCCAAATCACAGTTGGTTTGCCTAAGGTAAGTCTTGAACTGAATCTACCTAATGAGCCATTTAAGGAAACAGAATTTATCTGTTTTCGAGTTATAAAGAATGAGATAATTGACGAATGTATTAGGGATTTTCCTGGGTTCATCACTTCAACAAGTCTTAACCTAACTGGGTCTGAGCCGATTAGTTCAACTCAAGAGGCCAATGAGTTTTGGCAAAAATATTGCCCTGAAAGTAATTTTATTAGCTCCGATTATTTAGAGCCAAGTGGAAGCTCATCAACAATAATTCTTCTTTCAGGCCTTTCTGCAAAGATTGTAAGAGAAGGCGAAGATCTTGATGGAATTTCCCAAGCATTAAGAAAGCATGGAATTAATTTCTAATTACAGTCAACCCGAGTTTTATCGCTTTTCACGTGATTCAATTGAATTGGCCAATTTTGTTGCAAGCTACCTAAAGGAATTAAATCTTTCAGTAGTTAAGGGGGCTGATTTCTGCGCTGGTTGTGGTGTCATTCTTTTAGAAATTATGCAGAAGTCTCAAGTCAGATTTGAATCAGTTGATTTTTATGAACTTCAAAAAGAATACCTTAAACATTTAGAATCTAATATTAATGTATTAAAAGATCACTTTAATGAGACGATATTTAATATCCACCAAGGAAATTTGCTACAGACTCAATTAATAGGTGAATTTGATCTTATTGTAATGAACCCTCCTTATTTTAATGCTAACCACAGTCGATCATCTGTGAATAAGAACACTCGTCTTTGTCGTGAGTATCAAGACACAGAGTTAACGGGCCTTATTCGCTGTGCTCATAGTGCACTTAAAAAAGGTGGACATCTATTCTTTGTTTGCAGAGAAACAAATGACTTAACGAGTGAATTCGCAAATTTAGAGTTTAAAGATTTAATTAGGCTTGAGCTTAAGTCAGATAAATTTAGTATCTACTCACTTCTTCGTGCGTAATTGAAAGAAAATCGACATTAAAGACTGCTTTAATTCTTCATCTTCAATATCATGAAACTCTACAGCTGCTTGTTGCATAATGGCCTTGTATTCAGGAGATTGTGGATGAAGTCTATTTTCAACTTCTTTTTTCACGACTTCTTTTTGAATACTTTTTGCTTTCTTCTCTGTGAAATACTTATTATCAACTTGAAAGAAGACCTTTGAAATATGACCTAGTGTTGCAGGGAGCACATTGCCAATAGACTTGATAATTTCACTTTCCATGTACTTAAGCTGTTGAGCATAGACTGGGTGAGAAGTGAGAATGGTTAGTGATTTACTCTTAAGTTTAAGCGGAATTGTAAATTGAGAAAGTCGTGGGCCAACCACTTGATCCCAAGAGTTTACTAAGTCCAAGAAGTCGAAAAGGTCAACGCTACCAAGGCCCTTCTTTGGGGCATAATTCTTGTAGCGAGACAAGTTCGTGTCTTTGTCATAGTCTTTTAAAATACTCTTAAGGTCTTTCACAATACGCATCATATATTAAGTTATTTGGACCAGTCAAAATAATAGACGATCCTATTAATACTAGGCATAGTATAAATATGAGACTTCTTTTCATTACGTCATTTTTACTTCTCATTTCTTGTGCAGGTTACCGTTTTAGTGATTCAAATAACCCATTTGAGGCACAGGGTGTTAGAAGTGTAACAGTATTTATTGTTAAGAATCACACTGGAATATCGGGGTTATCTCAAATCTATACCGATCAAATCGTTGAAACACTATCTTCCTTTAGTGGCCTTAGGGTTAGAACAGGGAAGAATTATGAAAGTGATGCGATCTTACTTGCTGAAATCACAAGCCTTAAGAAGGCCGGTGAAGAGATCACGGAAACAGGTGATACACTTATGAGTGAAGATCAACAAAACCAAATTGGTAATCGTAATGCATTCTATCTTTCTACGAGCGGTGATTATCAATTTAAAATCAATATCAATGTATTCAAAAAACCTAATGATGATGAGATTAAGTTCTATGAATCATTCTATAAATTAGACCACTCACAATTTCCACGCAGTATTTTCTCAAAAGAGTTTAGTATTACTGACTCATACATTATTGAAAATACAGTAGGAGGCATTGATAGTGCGGCCCCTCTTCGAAGTGTAAAAAACCGCGGAACTTTTAAAAAGTCGCTGGCCGATGGTGCTAAGAACTTCGGTGAAGACTTTAGAGAGGTATTACTCTATGCCTTCTAAGAAACAAAGTTTTGAATTATCTGAAATCAAAAAAATTACTGATATACTATCTAAGTTTGAAGGTTTTTATCACTTAAGTATACCTGATGAATTTAGCTCGAAAATTATTTGTGACAAGCTCTCAAAAAACGCTAAGAAACTTTGGCCAAATGAGTTTAATCTCGACTTTATCGAACAAGAGCTACTGGCCGGCGGTGGACTATTTGGAAGCAATGGCCCATTCATTGTTATCGATGCTCAAGAAATCAAAGCTAATATTTTTGAAGCCTTTGAAAATAACCGTGAATTAATTAGTGATTCAGTAGTATTTATAACTAAAGGTAGGGTTTTAAAGCACTTTCCTAAAGATCTAAATTCTCTTGCTTTAACAGCACCTAAGACATGGCATTTTGGTCAATACTTAGATCTCTTTGCTGATTACTTTGGATTCAAGATGACGCCTCAGTTAAAGAATTTCATTGAGAAGTCTGTTGAGGCAACTGCGAGTGAATACTTTAATAGCTGCCATATTCTTTCTCACTATGTGAATGAATCGGGAACAGTTTCAATTGAGAAGGCCAAGAGCTTAATTAAAGTTAAGAAGCTAGACTTCTTTGATCAAACAGATCTATTTAATCAGGGAAATTTAAAGAGGTTCTTCTTGAATCTACTCTTAATTGAAGATGACTTTGGCCTCTATATGGACTTCTTCCGCTCTTTCCAGGGACATATCTCAAAAGTGATTGATCCATCCTATTTAAAAGCTAAGAAGTCTCCAAGCAAGTATGATCGTGGGATTCAGTTAGCTTCTCGTAAATGGGATATTGAGGAGTTAGTCGCTTTTCAGCAGAAAATAATTGATTTTGAAATAATGGCAAAGTCGAAAGACTTCTGGCTAAGAGATCAGTTAAGACGTGAGTTTCTAGCTCTCTAGTTAAAAAAACTTTAATTTAAAAAACACAAAAAGCGGAGCTTACACTCCGCTTTTAATATATTCAAACTATTAATTAGAATTAAAGTTTATTAATTTGGCTAGCAAGTCTAGATGTCTTTCTTGCAGCAGCGTTATTTTTGATAACTCCGTGCTTAGCAAGACGTCCAAGAAGCTTTTGTGCAGTTACTAGAAGAGTTGATGCTTCTTCTTTTGAACCTGCTTCAATAGCACTTCTAACTTTCTTAACAGCAGTCTTAACCATTGATTTTCTTGCTGTATTTCTTTCGTTTCTAACAATTGCTTGTCTTGATCTTTTCTTTGCAGATTTGTGGTTTGCCACAATCGACTCCTACGTTTAACTTGTTCAACAACTATTTATTAAGCCACTTTTTATAATCTTTATGCCACATCTTTGCAAGCGAAAAGTTAATATTACAGACCCTTTAAGTACTATTTATTGATGTTTGTGCTATGTGTTGGCTTGCTCTTAACCTCTTATTTAATGGACGATTGCTGTTAAATTAGGTAGTTTCAAAGCGAATAATAAAGGAGACACAATGATTAAACAAATTGCCGTTATTGGGGCGGGGCAAATGGGCCGAGGTATTGCTCAAGTTGCTGCCATGAATGACTATCAAGTATTTATGTATGATATCAATGCTGAGGGGCTAGATTTCGGTCATAACTTCATTAAAAAGCAATTAGAAAAGGGTGTTTCAAAAGGAAAATGGGAGCAAGGGTTTGTTGATTCAACACTTGCAAACCTAACCGCAACTAGTGACTTAAATGCTCTTAAGGATTGCGACCTTTTCATTGAAGCGGCCACTGAAAATAAGGCCATTAAATTTCAAATTTTTAAACAATTAGATGAAATTGCAAAACCAGAAGCAATTTTAGCTTCAAATACTTCTTCTATCTCAATTACTGAAATTGCAGCGGCAACTTCTCGTCCAGCGAAAGTTGCGGGAATGCACTTTATGAATCCTGTTCCAGTAATGAAGCTTGTTGAAACAATCACAGGGCTTGAAACAAGCTCAGAGACAATCAACGCTGTTGAAGAAGCGGCAACGAAAATGGGTAAAACTGTTGTTCGCGCTGATGACGTTGCAGGTTTTGCTGTTAATAGAATTCTTATGCCAATGATTAACGAAGCTTTCTACACACTTTATGAAGGTGTTGCTGAAGCTAAAGGAATTGACGATGCAATGAAGCTTGGATGTAACCAGCCAATGGGTCCATTAGAGCTTGCTGACTTCATCGGCCTTGATACTTGTCTTGCTATCATGGAAGTTCTTCACGACGGCCTAGGTGATACAAAATATCGTCCATGTCCACTTCTTAAAAAATACGTAACTGCTGGGCGCTTTGGTCGCAAAGTAGGAAAGGGTGTCTATGAGTACTAATTTCGAAACGATCTCATTTGAAAAAATGGGAGATATTGGTGTTTTAAAAGTTAATCGTGAAAAGAAGTACAATGCTCTTAATTCACAAGTACTTCATGAACTTAAGGACTTCCTATCTTCACTAAGTGAAGGTCATGACCTTAGGGGGATGATTTTTACAGGTGCTGGTGAGAAGGCGTTTATTGCTGGTGCCGATATTGCTGAAATGAGTGATATGAGTGTTGATGAAGGACATGATTTTTCAACTCTTGGACAAGACGTAACACTACTTTTTGAAAGCTTAAACATTCCAGTTATCGCATGTGTAAATGGCTTTGCACTTGGTGGCGGTTGTGAAATGGCCATGGCATGTGACTTTATCTATGCAACTAATTCTGCTGTCTTTGGTCAACCTGAAGTTAAGCTTGGTCTTGTTCCTGGTTTTGGGGGAACTCAAAGACTTGCAAAATTAATTGGTCGAAATCGTGCTAAAGAAATCGTCTACTCTGGACGTAATGTTGATATCAATGAGGCTAAGGAAATAGGGTTAGTTGTTCGCTCTTTCGAGACACAACAAGAGATGCTTGATGAAGCAATGAAGACTTTAGAAACAATTGCTAAGAACTCGCCAAATGCAGTAGCAATTTCAAAGATGATTATGAATGAAGGTAATGACCTTACTGTTGAACAAGGTCTTGATATTGAAGCTCGTCACTTTGGTGATATTTTCTCTTCTTACGATATGAAAGAAGGGACGACGGCTTTTGTTGAAAAAAGAAAACCTGAATTTAAAGGGGAATAATATATGATGTTAAGTGATTACCAAGAACTTAGAGACTTAGTTTCTAAATTTGCAGACAGCGAAGTTGCACCACTAGCGGCTTCAATCGATAAGAATGAAAAGATCCCAACTGATTTAGTTGCAAAGCTAGGTGAGAACGGTTTTCTTGGTTCTTACGTACCTGAAGAGTACGGTGGAGCAGGGATGGATTACGTATCTTATTCAATTATCGTTGAAGAGATTTCTCGTGGTTGTGCTTCGACAGGTGTTCTAATTTCAGCTCACACATCTTTATGTGTTTACCCAATTCTTGCCTTTGGTAATGAAGAGCAAAAGAAGAAGTATCTTCCAAAGCTTGCTACTGGTGAGCATATTGGTTGTTTCTGTCTATCTGAACCAAATGCTGGAACGGATGCAGGTTCATTAACAACTTTTGCAGAAGATAAAGGTGATTACTACGAAATCACAGGGACTAAGAACTTCATTACAAATGGTAAGGAAGCAAATATCGCTGTAGTTTTTGCAAAAACATCTAAGACTGATAACTACAAAGGAATCTCGGCATTCATTGTTGAATGTGACTCTGAAGGTTTCGAAGTTATGAAGTGTGAAGATAAGCTGGGGATCAAAGGGTCTTCAACAGCTCAAATTGCATTTGATAAAGTAAGGGTACCAAAAGAGAATTTACTTGGTGAATATGAGAAAGGTTTCAAAATTGCGATGAATACTCTTGATGGTGGACGTATTGGTATTGCTGCTCAAGCCTTAGGGATTGGTGAAGCTGCATTCCGTTATGCCAAGCATTATTCAAATGAGAGAATCCAATTTGGTAAGCCACTTCATGCTCTTCAAGCAATTCAGTTTAAGCTTGCAGATATGAGTACTAAACTTGCTGCGTCACGTCTTCTTATTTGGGAAGCTTCACGTAGAAAAGATAATGGTGAAGAGTATTCACTTCAATCTGCTCAAGCAAAACTTTTTGCTGCTGAGTCTGCAATGTGGATTACAACACAAGCAATCCAAGTTTGTGGTGGAAATGGATATACTAAGGAGTATCCGGTGGAGCGTTTCTTCCGTGATGCAAAGATTACTGAAATTTATGAAGGGACTTCGGAAATTCAACGTGTTGTTATTGCTGCTAACGAGCTTAAGAGCTTAAAGTAGACAGTTGTTCAATTGAATTAGAAGTGATACGGTTTTAACTTGTTATGTTAAAGAAAATCTTGGAGAAAGTAGGCATGGCCAAAAAGACAACTAAGAAGTCGACTGCTAAAAAAGCAGCTAAAAAGACTGCTAAAAAGACAGCTAAGAAAGTTACTAAGAAAACTGCGAAGAAAGTAGCTAAGAAAACTGCCAAGAAAGTAGCCAAGAAAACTACAAAGAAAGTAGCAAAGAAAGCTGCAAAAAAAGTAGCAAAGAAAGCTGCGAAAAAAGTAGCAAAGAAAACGACGAAGAAAGTAGCAAAGAAAACTACAAAGAAAGTAGCAAAGAAAGCTGCCAAAAAAGTAGCAAAGAAAGTTGCGAAAAAAGTAGCAAAGAAAACTACTAAGAAAACGACGAAGAAAGTAACTAAGAAAACAACTAAAGCTGCTGCTGTAAAAGCTGAAAAGAAAGTTGCAAAAAAAGTAACAAAGAAGGCAACAAAGGCCACTGAGAAAAAAGTTACAAAGAAAGCAACTCCTAAAAAAGCTGAGAAAGAGCAAAAAGTAGAAAAGAAAAAATCTGAGCCAGTTCTTGAAAAAGTGGTTGAGGTTCAACCTGAACTTTTCGAAGAGAAGGTTGTTGAAGAAGAAGTCGAAGTAGAAGCTCCTGTAAAAGAGAAGCCAAAGAGTGCAAGCGAGACAGAGAAAATCGAAGAAGTATTTGCTCTTGCTGGAACACTTGATTACTTCCTTGGTGATACAGATGAATGTCTTGCTAAAGGTTGTGATAACCCGGCAACAACAGCAGGTTACTGTCGTCTTCACTATATTGGTTTCTGGAAAGAAATTAAAAATAAAATCTCAATCCTTGAAGAAGGTATGTTACAGAAATATGTAGAAGAGATCATTACAAAGTATCCAACGAAGGTTATCGATGAAGTTCTTAAGGACTTTGCTGATGATAAGACTTTCGTCGACGTTCTACGTGAAATGGATATTGAAGCAGATGAAAGCTTTGATGACGTTGATGATATTGATGCAGAAGACGATCAAGATATCGCTTTTGAAACAAAGGCATCTGTTAAAGCTATCATGGACGAAGAATAGCGTCATAGTTTGCCCAAAGGCAAACTATTGGACGCTATGCTAGCTCCCCATGCAAAAGAAAATTTACTAATTCAACAAGCCGGGTTCAAGCCCGGCTTTGTTGCCTCTGGAGCAAAAAATCTTTGCACATAAAGCGACACTTTCACGAAGTGAAAGTTAGCAACAAGCTTTCTCATATGACCGAAACACGCGAGCTATCGCTCTTTGTTTCTTGAATCACATTCATCTCTGCTTCAAAACTGCCCTTTGGGGCACTTTTGCCGCAGGATGTGTCTCAGGAGCAAAAAATCTTTGCACATAAAGCGACACTTTCACGAAGTGAAAGTTAGCCAACTCTTCGCAAGAAAAGCGACACTTTAGCAAAGCTAAAGTTAGCAATACAGCAATATCTAAATCTCTAATTTAAAGTTTACTCAATAATAGAAAATTCTTATTCCGCATCCGCGGCCGGCGGAACAAATAATCCAATAATGTGTGTATTGATATCGGCAACGCCTAGAGTGGCATCATCATTCGATGACTCAGAGTAGTCCATTCCTGTTTCAGCGAATCTTTGATTAATCTCATCTGTAGAGTAGTTGATACTACTAAGATCGATTCCAAGTTCTCTATATTTTTCTTTATTCTCTTCTGAAATAAATGAGTTTTCCATCTCAGCAGCAAGGGCGGCCGTATTTTGTTTCTCAACAGAATTTCCATCTTCATCTTGCCCACGAATTGATAAGTATGATGAAACAATATTGTTAAAGTGAACAAGCTTGGAGAAGTTTTCTGGTCGAGTTTTTATTTCATCTGCAATACTTGCAATATTTCCTGTGTCGACAGTTTCATCAAAACTGTCTCCCTTTGTCGTGTGGGCCTGAATTTCATCAGCAAGAGATTTTAGAATGGCATCTTTCTTTGCTTGAAAACGAGCAGCTATTTGATCCTTAATTCCATTAACTGTTGCTAGCTGCTTTGCCTCATCGGGAGAATAACCTTCCTCTAGTAGAATTTTTGCAATTTCATCTTCATTTGACTCATCGATGTCACGAAGCTTCTCAAGGGTCGCTTCTTGTTGAATTTTTAATTCACCAAGGAGGGCGTATTGTTCTTGGCCGTCACTTGAGAGGTACACACTACACTTATCAGAGTTAACAATCGCACCATCCTTATAACATTCTTCTATCTTTGCGATATCTTCTTGCTGTCCCTCTGCTAGTGCCTTAAGGGCATCCCCTGATGAAAGAGTTGTCAGAGCATCAAGGCTTTCTTTATTATTTTTAGTCGGATCATAAATTTCAACATCTGCAAGACCTTGAACATTATTCATTTTGTCGAATTCCGATAAGATCCCATCTGTTTTTATAAGGCTCTGCTTCGCTAGCTCAATATACTGCATGACTGCACATGAGCGCTTATTAGATTCTTGAATAATTTTTGGACATTCTGTAGCCGCGGTTGCACCACTTGCCGTTGGTACATATGTCGTTTCACAACTCGTTTTAATTTCTGAGTAGGTTATTATTTTAGTATTAGATGGGTCATTTGGGTCAATCTGCTTATAGGCCGGTGCTGTTGCTGAAGCTCCTGCATAACAGACTTGAGCGATTTTTCCAATACAGCTAGTCCAGTGAGCGGATGCCTGGAGTTCTCCAGATGATGTAACTTGATTCAACTTTGTAATATTGTCGTTTTGATCGGCCTTTACTGCCGTTGAGTCATAGTGAACAAGTGGGAAGTTTGAAGAATAAGTACCAGCATCGATACAGTAGTTTGTAAGGGAAGCGATAATATTCTTACCAAGCTGTGTTTTATAAAGTTCAAAGAATGTCTTTTGAGTAGCAAGTTTTTTAAATTTTCCACGCTCTGGATCGTATTCTCCATAGAGGGCCTCTTGAAGACGTTCTTCATAAAACTTCTTAAGAGCAAGAACACCTTTGCTTGAGTTCTTCTTTGTTTCCATTGTATTGCGGAATCGACCAGTTCCATCTTTACCGCTCTGGTCATCGACTAATTTCTTAACTTCATCATGAATTTTCGAATCGGCTTGGATACCATTCCAAAGACATGTACTTAAAACTTTATTTGGATCTGAGTCTTGTTCGATAACTCCGTCAGCTTTATCAAGGCCATAGCAATTGTCGTAGATATCTTTTACGCCATCAACAGACATTGCACTCTTTATCATTGGATTATCGCGAGTGATTATCTCCAGGTATTGCTTCTGTTCATTGCTTTCAGCAAATACCAGTGTTGAGATAAATAGGGCATATACACCAATAGACTTCATAACCATATTATACTAGTCGGTTAATTGCGCCGATAACTTAAATTAAATTTAATGTGATTTTAAATAGTTAGGAGAGTGTGTTGGGAGTGAAATTGCAAAGAATTTGAGGACTTAGCCGTCCTCACCAATGGCCTCGACAGGGCAGGCTTCAAGGGCCGACATGCACTCTTCAAGTTCAGCGTCATTTGTTGGCTGAAGTTTAACGAATGCGTGTCCTTCGTCGTCATTCATTTCGAAAAAGCGAGGGGCCTCCATAACGCAAGCATCACAAGCGATGCATTGGTCATCAACATAGAATTTTCCTTCTACATTTAGATCAAATTTTGCGTCTTTGTCGGCCATCTCACTTCTCCAAATTATTTATTACTGTGGTATTTGAGCGTATTTATTTTGCTTAAATGTGTACTCTGTACCTAACTTATCTAACAGAGTTTTAATGTTTTGTTGAGCAGAAATATTACCAAGAGCATTTAGATCGTAACCTTTTGAATCTGTTGACTTAAGTGGCTTTGCTACAACAACCATTGTTTTGTTAGCACTTTCAAATGTAAATTCACCAGCTGGTTTAGAGAAAATCTCGGCAACTTGTGATTCTTCAAGTTCACCAGTTGGACCTGCTCCTTCAAGCTTATTTACTTTGATATCGCTAATCTTTAAGTTGTACTTTGCTTTTACGCTTTCTAGTCTTTTAGAGTTATTAGCAGCTGCTTCTACTTCGCTCACAGCTTGAGCAATTAGGCCCTTAATATCTTTTTCTTTTTGAAGAATTTCTTTTGCAAGATCTCTTTCGTGGTCAGCTAGTTTTGCTTCAATAGCTTCTTTTCTGTCTTCAGCGAAGATGATGTGGTAACCGTAAGAAGTTTTAACTGGATTTGAAATTTCACCTTTTTTCAGTTCAAAAGCAGCTTTTTCAAATTCAGGAACCATTGCTCCACGTCTTACCCAATTAAGGTCTCCACCGTTATTCTTTCCTTGAGGCTCATCTGTGTACTTCTTAGCAAGACGAGCAAAGTTCTTAGCAGTAAGTTCTTTTCTAATTTTCTGAGCTTTCTTAAGAGCTTCTGCATCACCTTTTTCAGTATCGATTAGGATATGTCTTGTTTTAACTTGTTCTGGTTGGCTAAGAAGAGCCTTCTTGTCATTAAATAAAGACTCAACACGAGCTTTACTTGCTTCATCTTTAAGAAAGTTTGTAATTTCAGAGTTTGAAATCTTAACAAGTTTTCTAAGTTCAGCGTGGCCGATATTAATTACTTTTGCAGCTCTCTTGTCGTTATATAATTCATTTAGTTCTTTTTCTAGATTCTTAGAAACAGGAACGTGCTGAATAATATTTTGTAATTTCTCAATAGCAAGACGGTTTCTAGTTTCTTCTTCGTAATTTTCTGGAGTGAATTTATTGTAAGCAAGGATAGTCTTGTACTTGTTGATATCAAATTGCTTATTCGTTTGGAAATAAGGTGTGTTTTGAATATCTGCAACGATCTCTTCTTTTGAGATAACGATTCCTAGATCATTAGCAAGAACAACTCTTAGCTTTTGAAAAACAAGGTTTCTGATAGCGTTATCATAAACTTTATATTGGCTCATTTGTTTTGCTGTTAGGGGTTGTCCTCCAGCAATAAATTTTGAATAGAATTCAGATTGTCTTTGAACTTCTTGATTGAAGTCGCGAACCTTAATATCAAGTCCTGCAACAGAACCAATTGAATCTGGTGTTCCAGTGTTAAAGAATGGACCTGAAACCATAAATGAAATTACAATTATTCCGATAAAAAGAGTCAGGAATATCTGTGATGATTTTTTCTGAAAACTAGATGACATTTTACTACTCCATGTAATTTTGATTTTGACGATATTATCACTTAAGAAAGCTATAACGTAAAGAATATTGGCAGTTTAAATAATCCTGTGTACTCTTTTAATATAAAAAAAATTAGCAACTTAGGATTAGAATGAAGCTGATTGCATCGGAAGGATCTCGAACAAAATTAATCGTCAACTTAGTTGTCCTATCACTTGCATTTTACGGCGTGTCAAAAAGAAAATCTCCCTACAAGGAAGCCTCTATTTTTGAAAATGTCATGATGGATACACTAGCACCTCTTCAACGAGGGCTATCAAGTGCATATAAGAATGTAGCCTCATTCTTTGAGGACTATATGCTCAACGTTAATGCTTCGAAAGAAAATGTCTCTTTGAAAGAAAAGATTGGTTCACTTAAACAAGAAGTTTTTGCTTTGAAGCAATTAGAGCAAGAAAATACAAGACTTAGAGCGATCTTAAATTTTGGTAAAAAAATTAAGCACGATATGATCTCTGCGCAGGTTGTTGCTTGGGATTCATCAAGTGATTTCCGCGTCATCAGAATTGATAAAGGTTATAGTGACGGTGTGAAGTTACAATCAACTGTTGTTACATCTGAAGGTATTGTTGGTTATGTTTATCGTCTAACTGATCACTTTGCCGATATTCTAACAATCCTTGATCCAAGTAACCGCGTTGACGTTATTGTGAATCGCACACGTTCATATGGAATTCTTGAGGGGTACTCTGGTTGGCGAACCGTGATGAAGTATGTTGTACGTACAGACCCTGTTAGGCTCAATGACTTAGTTATTACATCAGGACTTGGAAATATTTATCCAAAGGGGATTCCTGTTGGCATGATTACAAAAATTGAAAGAGAGAGTTACGGTATTACTCAACATCTTGAAGTAACTCCAACTGTTGACTTCTCAAGGCTTGAGGAAGTAGCCGTTCTTGTTCCGGGTGATGAACAAGATAAAAAGAGAGTGGAGTGGGATGCCCTCGAAGAGAATGCACAACAAGGAGAAGGAAGATGATTAAGTCGTCAGATATACCTATTAGACTACTTATTACAGTACTTATCTTAATTGTCTTAGAAGTTCTTGCTAGTGCTTTCTTACCTCTATTTGGACTAAATAAGTATATGATTCCTTTTAATATCCTTATCGTTCTATATGTTGGATTTAAATTAGAGACTCCATACTTGGCCATTATTATTTTAGTACTACAGTTAACACATTCTCTCTTTTCAATTGAGGGATGGGAATATGGAACAATTGCAGGTGTACTAATCTGTATTGTTATTGCCTATCTTAGAGATCTACTACACTTCACAAGTAGCTTTGTTACTATGTTAACAGTATTCCTCTTTCAGATACTTTGGTTCTTTATCAGCTCCTCTCTTCTATATTTAAAGTTTGGAAGCATGGATTATATTGTTCAGAAGTTTTGGCGATTCATTCCTGAAAGTATAATACTATCATTACTTGCACCTATATTCTTTTCTCTCTTAGATAAGGTTTGGAAAACTAAGGCCGAAGGTTTAATGGGGAATAATATCTAATGTTTGCTGAAGAAGAAGTTGTTCGCGCCCATAAAACGAGGGCCGACATTCTATTTACTTTAATTACAATTGCATTTGCGATTATTCTCATTCGTCTATGGTATCTTCAAATCTATCAAGGTGATTTACTGTATCAATACTCAATTCAAAATAGACTAAGAAAAGAGACGGTTAAAGCACCTCGCGGAATGATCTTCTCGAGAAATAACCAATTACTTGTAGATAACGTTCCTCGCTTTGACTTAGTTATCATTCCGCAATACTTAGATAATAAGAAAGAGACGGTTAAGAAGTTAGCCAAGATTCTCGATATGACTGAGAAAGAAATTTATGCAACGTTGAAGAAGTATAGGGGGCAAGCTCGTTATCGTCCTGTTCGAATCAAAAAGAATATTACTAATAAAGAAGTTGCAATCATTGAAACAGAAAATGAAAAGCTACCTGGTGTGCAAGTTGAAACATTCATTTCAAGAGAGTACCGCGATAAAGAAGTAGGCTCTCACTTACTTGGTTATATTAGTGAGATTTCTCAGAATCAATTACCTCGTTATCGCAAGAGAGATAATATCGATTACAAGCTTGGAGATTTTATTGGACAAGCTGGTATTGAAGAGAGGTTTGATCGTAATCTTCGAGGTGAAGATGGTTATCAAATTATGGAAGTTGATGCTCGTGGGAGAATGAGACGTTCAATAGGAACGAGTAATATCCTTGCAGGAATTCAAAATAAGAAAGCAACGCCAGGAAATAACTTAAGGCTGACAATTGATCGTGATATGCAAATTACTGCCTTTAATTCCCTTGAAGGAAAAGTAGGTGGTGTTGTAGCTGTTGACGTAAGAAATGGTGAAGTTTTAACAATGGTATCTCGTCCTTCATTTGATCCGGGACAATTCTCAAAAGGTTTAACTTCAGAGTATTGGAATTCATTAATCAATAACCCTGATCGTCCACTACGTGATCGTACAATTCAAGACCATTATGCTCCGGGTTCAACCTTTAAAACTTTCACGGCCATTGCTGCTCTTGAAGAAGGCATAATAAAAGCGAAAGACGAAGTAATGTGTGGACCACGCTTTAGATTGGGCCGTCGAACTTATAATGACTGGAAAAGAAGCGGTCATGGTATTACAAATTTATATAAATCTCTAAGGCGCTCTGTTGACGTCTACTATTATAAGATCGCTGTTGAACTAGATATTGATATTCTTGCTAAGTACGCTCGTATGTTTGGTCTTGGAGAGAAGACTGGGATTGCTCTGCCGCGTGAAACTTCGGGTCTTATCCCAACTAGAGAGTGGAAGGAGAAGAGGTTTGGTGAGAAGTGGCAAGATGGTGAGACTGTCAGTTGTGTAATTGGACAATCTTACGTTTTAACAACACCACTACAACTTGCTATTTCATATGCCGCAATTGCAAATGGAGGAAAGGTTTTTAAGCCTCAAATTGTAAGAGAAGTTTTCAATAATAAAGGTGATATTCTTAAGAGCTTTAAAGAAGAACTTGTAAGTACTGCAGATATAAGTGAACAGACATTAGTTGATGTTCGTAAAGGTCTCTACGAAGTTGCAAACCATCCAAAGGGAACAGGTTGGTGGATTCGTGGTACCGGAGTTAAGATGGCCGGAAAATCTGGAACGTCTCAAGTTATTTCGATGTCAACAACTGAGCTTTTCGCAAAGTGTTCTGAAAAGCCATATCTTCAACGACATCACGGCCTATTCGTTGCTTTTGCTCCATATGAAGACCCACGAGTTGCCGTCGCTGCAGTTGTCGAACACGGTTGTTCTGGATCGGGGGCAGCAGGACCTATTGTTCGTGATGTACTAACAACATATATGAAAAAGTATATGCCTGATCTTCACAAGATTTATGCTAAAGAAGATCGTGCAATTATGGCAAAATTCTTTGCGGACCGTCGTAAAAAGCGAGAAGAAGCCCAGCGCCTTAAAGAAGAAAAGCAACAAGAAGCAGAATCTAATGATGATGGTCAAGAAGAGGACTAGATAATGGATTTATCAAATATTAAAGAATTTTTAAAACGATATGATTTCTCATTCTTCTTTTTTAGTCTGGTTATCTTTATTTTTGGGATACTTAATCTCTATTCGGCTACACATGCTTCAGCAAGTTCGGCCCATGCAAACTTATATAAGGTACAAATCGGTTGGTACGTCTTATCAATTGTAATTGCCTTTGTGATAAGCTTTATCAATCCACAAAACCTCTACCGCTTTGCGTGGCCGATTTACTTATTTAATATTCTACTGCTTGTGCTTGTTATTGTTCTTGGACATAAGGGGATGGGGGCAAGACGTTGGCTTATGGTTGGCCCTATTCGATTTCAACCTTCCGAGTTAATGAAGATATCAGTAATCTTTGTTCTTGCCAGGTACTTTCGAAATTACGCACCCGATACAGAACTAGGCTTAAAAGATTTAATCAAACCTGCTATCCTTGCTTTAATTCCGACGATATTAATTGTCGTTCAACCAGACTTAGGAACAGGTCTTCTTATTCTTCTAATCTTCTTCACAATGGTTTTCTTTAGAAAGTTGAAGTGGAAGACTCTTCTCATTCTTGGCCTTGTTGGTCTTATGAGTGGAGGAGTGATGTATCAGTTTGGACTTAAGGAATATCAGAGAAATCGTATTAAAACTTTTTTAAATCCAACGGCCGATGCCAAGGGAACTGGCTATAATGCTATTCAATCAAAGATTGCAATTGGCTCTGGAAAGATATTTGGAAAAGGACTTCGAAAGTCTTCACAAGCTTCCTTAAATTATCTTCCTGAAAACCACACGGACTTTGTTTTCTCAATTTACAATGAAGAGCACGGCTTCTTTGGGGCCATCCTTCTTATTGGTCTTTATCTCTTCTTATTCTTTAGGTTTATTTGGCTTTCGGTCAATGTGAGTCGTATCTTTGAGTCTGTCACCATTATTGGTGTCATGAGTATTTTCTTCTGGCACACCTTTATCAATATGGGAATGGTAATGGGACTTCTACCTGTTGTAGGTCTTCCTCTACCTCTTATGTCTTATGGTGGCTCTTCACTTCTAACTTTTGGCGTATGTATTGGAGTGGCAACTTCCATCTCAAACACGAGGAGATTCTTCTAGTTTTTGGCATGTCATATGCATCTATAAGGGAAAACAACTCAATATGGAGCTAATATGGCCAAAAAGCTGATTAAACTTTTAACACTTGTTCTACTATTAAGCGCTTCTTCGCAAGTTTTTGCTAATGGTGAATTCGAACTCTTTGATCAGCTTAAGGAAGATATGTGGAATATGGGGCTTGATTTTGAGTATGTTCATACGCAGGATCTAAAAATTCCAAATCAGCAGGCCATTTCTGATGCTCAGGCACCGGTCGAAGTAGGCCCTCAGGAGCAGTCTCTTGTTAAATCAGTACCTTACGAATTAATTATGCGTTACGAGAGAGTATTTTAAATTAGTACTAATATTTGACTATGTCTTTTTTATCTCGCTACAATACTTGTATTATTGGTGAGGTATGAAATGAAGAACGTTTCAGCGATTGGTAGTTTACTTAAAAAGATTTATCGAATCTATAGCAATCATATTCTTAGTTATCTTCAAGAGAAGGGCTTTACTGACTTAAGGCCAAGCTTTCTAGAGATCTTAATCTATACGTGTGAAAATGAAGGACCGACAATTAAAGAAGTTGGTGCTGCTTGTGGACTTAAGAAGCAAACAATGACAAGTCACCTAAATGAACTTCAAAAACGCGGCTATATTATTCGTCGCTCATCTGAAATTGATAAGAGAGAACAACGAGTTTATTTAACAGAGTATGGTGAAAAGTTTAAATTTTCTCTTTATGATGTTTTAGAACTTATCGAAACAAATTACTCAAGACGTATTGGAGAAGTGGAGTTGGAGAGAATTCTTTCAACTTTAGAGAATATGCACGACAAGCTGAGTAATGTTGAAAGAGATACACTCGAGTCAAGAATTCAACTCAACTTGTCTTTGGATTTCTAATAATCTAGGCAACCTTTAAAACAACAGAACCCTGTGATGATGGCCAAAATTTATAGCCACCTGAGACATTATTGATATTAAAGAAACCTTTCTTTACAAGCTTTTCACAAGCTTGAATTGATTTAAGTCCATCTTCACTAATAACAAGAATTGGTGTCGTCTTATTTTGAATTTCAGCATAGCGATGATCTAGTTCTTCATAAGGAATATGAATGGCACCATCTAGCTTAACAGGTCTTTCAAAATCTTTTGGTGTGATATCTAGAATAATATAATCCATATCCTTATCTTCATAAATATCAAAGGCCTTACGTGGAGAGAGGTCATTATATGGAAGTCCCATGAGGATCATATTGTCGTCAATGAACTCACCATTCTTTACTCTGATTAAGTGGTTTCGCTGAAGTGCAACTGAGAAATCAATCTTCTCATCAACTTTTGCTAAATTACGTTCAATATTAGTAAGTCTAGTATTGATGAACTCAAGCATTTGAAAGTATTTTAAATCCACGAAATCCTCCTATTTCTTAAATACTATTTCGGTGAAAAAGCATTGAAGTAAAGGATATTATGGCCTCTTAGAAAATTGGGTAAAAATTTCCGTAATAGATATTCCCAGTAATAACCGTTGTTAAGAAGCATGAAGTAAAGAGAATAGAGCCTTCATAAATACCATAACCAAGTTCAACACTCAGGGTTTTATCTTCAGGATCATCTTTCTTTACTTGAAGATCATCTTGAATAGAGAAGGCCAAGATAAGACCTTTTCTAACGATTGGAATGATAATAATCGAAAGAAGGATTTTTAAGATAACTTGAATTGTGTACCACTTGATATCTTGAAGAGAGTGATCAAGTGAAGATGAGATAATAATACAAAGCCCTAGAATAAATCCCATATATGAGATGGCCACGGCAATATTCTTTTGCACTAGCAGACGATTAAAGGAAAGTTTTGAAATAATCTGAAAAGTTTTGGAACAAAAGCCAATAAGAACAATTGCAAAGAGCCATAAGAATAAAGTCATAATAAGTGAGCTATTTGAGACTTTAATAACTGTCTTTAATATATAAGCTAAAGAGATTGAGTGAGAAAAGCAAATAATAGCATAGGCATAATTCTTTCGACGTAGAATCTCATCAGCATATTCAAAGTTATAGAGAACAATACTTTCTAATATATAGAGTGAAGCAAGGTAGAGCATGATGACCATGATAGACTCAAGAAAAAGTTGGCCTAGAGCAAAGTACATCCCATCAGAAACATTGATAACGATATTAGAGTAGATAATTCCAATACCAATAATTCGACCAAATAAGTGAATCGTATCAGTTGAGTTTTTTGATGGTGAAAACTTCTTTAAAATTTGATGTTTAATTGAAGGGTAGAGAAAGAGGTGAGCTTGCTTATATATATAGATAATAAAGCATACAAGTAGTGCGAATATAATTCTTATAATTAACTTGTCGTATAACTCATTCATTACTAGTTCTCTTTTGTTTTATTCTTTTTGTTAATATCCCAGGCCGGAACCTTAGTATATTTTGCGATTATATCTTTAAACGTTGTCTCGTTGATATCTGCTTGTTCATTCTTGTAATACTTTAGAGTGATACTTCCATCTGTTCCGAATTCATTATTAAGTCCGTAGAATGGACTTCCTGATTTCTCGAAAACAATCATACGGCGATAGAACTCATAAGTTGGAACAAAATCGAACCAGTGAAATTGTTGTGGAAAACCTTTATATGTTCTGTGAAATCGCCAAACTTTATCACCTGATCTTGAAGTTCTCCAAGTTCCATAAGCGGGAGAACCAATATAAATTGATCCAGGAGGAAGGGGGACAATTGAAGTTTCTTCACTTTCAAATCTTCTAAATAGAGACATTCCAATATTGGCAGTATTTCTTTGATAGAATTCTCTTGAAACTCTAACGTTAATTCTTTGTGGTGCCTTGAAAGCATGAACCACTTGGTAGCGGTGGTGATAAGTCTTAATCAGGGCGCCAGTTGAAAATTGATTTTCAAGAATAACAGAAATAGGTGAGCCCTGGAAAATATTTGAAAAAGCATTCGCATTAGGGATGAATATTGTCTTTTTCTCTGAAGGAGAGAAACTCTTGGAAATACCAAGGTAGAGCAATATTAATAGCACATAAAGTGAAAACTTATTCATATCTATTTATTATAGACGACGATGGGAAGCCTCGTCCAAACTTTCAAAGATTAATTTCCAGAAATAATTTTGTTAATTTCAGCTAAATTGTCTTTGCTTAGTTTGCCCATATCACAGTGTAGACGATTAATCGCATGTGACTTAGAGAACTTATGGAATAGATCAGTGGCCTTATTGATATCAAAGTATTCAATATGACTACTCATCTTTGAATTCCTTACTACTTTCATCGTGTATTGATTCTTATCGTTTGGTCTATCGGCAGTATAATATTTCGACAGACGCCCAGTTGATGAAGAACGAATAACTTCTAGATTAAGTGATTCTAAATACTGTTGAACTTTCTCAAGTGTGACAAGTTGAGAAGGGTTAAATGATTCAAAGATTTTCTCAGGTGTTTGATTATTAACAATATTCTTAGCGTATGGATTATTTGAATGTCTTAAAATTTTCATTAAGTGGTAATCATCGTGCTCAATATACTTCTCAATATCGGCCGGGATTAAGTACTCATATGGTGAAGTTTTAAAATATCTTTGTAGTAACTTTTCTAAGCATACAGCACGATAGTGGAAGTAAACCATAATGAACATGTGATAGCGGCTTAGAAGAAAGTCATCAAAAGTGATAACAGCTCTTTCTGAAATACCAAGACTTGCTTGGCCATCAATAATTGCTGGCTCAAGGTTATCTAGTAGCCAGTCTAGATCATACGAACCATAACTTACACCACAGAAGTAACTATCTCTTAATAAATAGTCCATGCGGTCACAATCAAGTTCACTTGAGACTAGTTGATGAAGAAGAGGGAAGTAGCTAATACCATTGATTTTAAAGTAATCGTGGTCATTAGTTTCACCGCGAATTAAATCTGCAATATGTTTTCTTTCAACACCAAAAGCTTTCTCAACTTCTTTTAAACTATGAGCAAGAGAGCTATCGGCAATTGCTTTAATTGTATAGTCTTCGTGAGTCGCTTGGCGATCAGAGTTTTGATCTCTTCCTAGTAAGTATTCACTAGGAATTTTAAGATCTTTAAGTTTTGGCATTACCACTTCAGTTGAATGGCTTAGCGGAGCGTGCCCGATATCGTGAAGAAGACAAGCAAGTTTGAATGTCTCTTTGATTCTAAAGTGTTCTTTCGTCATGATTTGATTTTTGAAAAGACGATCAAAGGCCATCTCTCCAACACGCATAACACCTATCGAGTGAATTAATCTCGTATGAGTTGCACCTGGGAAGATATACTCAGAAAAACCAAGCTGTTTAATATTGCGAAGACGTTGAAAAAAATCTGCACGAATAATTGGTTCTTCTTCTTTTAATATATGAATTGATCCGTGGACCGGGTCTCTAACTTCCATGGGTGCTAACCTTACTTTTAAAAATTAAATCTTATCTTTATTTTGTTGTAGCCAGTTAATGATATCTCTTGATTCAAACATAGGTTTGTCATCGATATAAAGACATGGAACAGTTCTTCTTCCTGTTGTCTTTACATGTCTCTCTAGTGCTGACGTATCATTCATAATATCACAGTAAATGACTTCTATACCAAGTTCATTTATTGCCTGTAATACCATCTGACAAAATGGACAGCTATCGTAGTAGAATAATTCAAGTTTCATATTGTTTCCAAAAATAAAAAAAGCGGCCAAAGCCGCTTTTGGGTTTATTTAAATAAATTCTCTAGTAGAAATCGTCTTCATCCTCATCTGTCTCTCCACCATCTAGTCCGAGAGCGTAGCGCTCATCTTCGTCAAGGTCATCAGAAGAGATTTCTTCTTCCGGAGAGTCAAATGCATCAGTGTAGCCCCAACCAAAGCTTAGGTCATCTTTATCATCTTGCTCATCATCTGGATTATATTCCTCTTGTAGATTCGGACCAGGCTCAGCGAAGCTTTCTTCCGCATCAAGTGAAACACTATCTTCTGCTTCTTCAATCGTCTCAAGTTTTACATCATCGGCTTGTGCAAGTTTATCTTCGATTTCATATTTCTTTAGGCTTTCATCAAGTTGTGACTCAAGGGCCTCTTTGTTACGCTCTTTATATTTTGCAATGGCCTCTAGTCTCGCAAGCTCTTTTGCTTCAGCTTTAGAAAGTTTCTTTTCATCTTTCTTAGTCGCTTTCTTTGCAACTTTCTTAGCCGCTTTCTTTGCAACTTTCTTAGTCGCTTTCTTTGCTACTTTCTTAGTCGCTTTCTTCGCTACTTTTTTAGCTGCTTTCTTAGTCGCTTTCTTTGCAACTTTTTTAGCTGCTTTCTTTGCTACTTTTTTAGCTGCTTTCTTTGCAACTTTTTTAGTGGCTTTCTTTGCTACTTTTTTAGCTGCTTTCTTTGCTACTTTCTTTGCTACTTTCTTAGCAACTTTTTTAGCTGCTTTCTTTGCAACTTTTTTAGCTGCTTTCTTTGCAACTTTTTTAGTGGCTTTCTTTGCTACTTTTTTAGTGGCTTTCTTTGCTACTTTTTTAGCTGCTTTCTTTGCAACTTTTTTAGTGGCTTTCTTTGCTACTTTTTTAGTGGCTTTCTTTGTAACTTTTTTAGCTACTTTTTTAGTCGTTTTCTTTGCTGCTTTTTTAGCTACTTTTTTAGTCGTTTTCTTAGCCGCTTTTTTAGCTGTCTTTTTCTTTGCCATGATGACCTCACGATTAAGTTATAGAATCGCCCCTAGTATATAAAAGAAGTTTAAATTTCTGCAAGTTCTTTTTTATTGATAATGGCCAGATGGGCCTTGCTGGAGGGTGTTTACCCAATTAGAAGAAAAGGTCAGTTCCAAACTCACTAAGTTGAGATGTTGGTAACGGATTCGAAATGACATCACCTGTTGCTTTGATATCTTGAGGTGTAATTGGTGTTTCACCTTCTGGTGAGAATCCAGCAACAGATTCAAGATAATTTGACTCATTCTTAGCATAACCTGAAGCAGTATCAGATATTGTCGAAATGGCAATAAGCTTTGTGGAATAGGCGTTACGACGATGATTTCGAGTTGATCCGCTAAATGGGTTCGTTGCTCGACCATCATTTGAACCACCATAATCTTTTCCCGGTGCATATGCTGTACGTGTCATATTATTGTCGATACTTGGAGTTTGACCACCAGCTTCACTATTTTGAAGAAATGTCGTGTAGTAAAATAGGTTTGAACTAGGGTCAGAAGCCTTAGTTGAAACGTATTCAGTTAAAGTATTCTTTAGAGGCAGAATATTACAAATCTCTGTGCCAGAATCTCCCATTAAGAAGAAAGTAAAGCGTGAAGCTATACTTTGAGTTGCGCATTGATCTGAAGTTAGATTTACTGTTGTATTACTAGGATCTAAGTCAACTGCGTTATCGTAGATAGCCTTGGCCGATTCCGCATAGGCTCCACTCTGTTGTGCTCCCGTGTTGGCAACTTTTGTCGCATAGAATTGTAATGCTTTACGATAAGCTATTACAGCGTCACCTAGAGTATCAATATAATCACCAATTACACCTTTTACGACTTCCTGATCGGCGTACAGGAGACTACTGTGAAATAGAGGTGCAAAGTAGCCAACAGACTTTGTTCCATTATCAGAGTAGCGGATAGTTGGAAAATGATCATCTGTGTTATTTGGCTGATTTTCTTGCAAAGTTGGCACTAGATAATTCAGGAGATCGTAATTTGTTGGTGCTCTAACGTTCATAAACGCTTTCATTAAGTTATCTGAAGAAACACCTGCTTGATTGGCCGTGTAGCCTGGAATATTCTTTCTTAGGTCTAAGTATTGTTGCTTAGTGAAGAGACCGGCCCTTTCTCCTGTATTGTTAAGAATATTACTATTGTAGGCAAGTGTCGGAAGCGTCGATTCATTAGTCGTTTCTGAGTTTAAGTTATAAATCATATTTGGAATCGTGAACTTCACATCAACTGTCCCTGAGTTTCCGCCAATAACAGCTGATGTATCAGTTGCATCAAGAAAGAAGTCATTTGTGGCCGGAAGGGGAAGACCTTGTACTTGTACACCATCACTTGGATCAGTTGTTGAACGAGGATCACCTGTTGTTGAGAATCCCATAATATAATTAGCACTACGAGATCCAGAGGCATTGGCAATGCGAGCGGAGTTACCACTCGATTCAGCATAGTCTGTTCCCGAAGTAGGTGAAACGAGAGCTGGCCCAATTCGTCCACCAAAAGGCTTGGCCGCAGCGTAAGCTGAAATCTCAATTGCTCTTCGAAATGGATTTAAAAGTCCATGGTAGCGGGCCTTTCCTTTAACTGCGTAGTAAGTCACAACCTTTGGATTCTTGTAGAATCCAAGAATATAACCAGGAACCGGGAAGGCCGTCTTTGTAGAAGCACAAGAAGCTTCAGCAAATGTTCCTCCAGACGAAATACCTGTCGTTGCTAAGTCTTCAGTTGTTGGAGCAAAAGAAGTAAAGAAAGTTGTAAAGTTTAAAATCATTGGAACTAGATCGACATAACTCTTTGAAGAGGAAACGATCTGACCATCAATGTGAGTAGCTCCAGTTGGAATCAAGAATGATGATAATGATTGCGGTGAAGGTGAGAATGGTTTTGGCGCTAATTCATAGAGAACAAATGAATTTGCAAATTCCGTTTTATTTTTAAAGCTACCACCTGAAAGAGATTTAAGTCCAGCTATATAGGCCTTTAGTGGTCTTTCATTTAAAGGAAGAGTAAGTGTGGCATTTTGATTTGCCAGTTCTTCAAATCTTTGACAGCCACTACCTGCTTCTTGGCCACAAATTCCTTCAGTGATTGGTGGACGATTTAAAATCATCTCGAGATTTCTCATTCTAAGTGCAAGCTCTGTTGACTCAATCCATGCGCCAGTACGGTTTGCAGCGGCTATTGGAATGTCATTTGATTGCGTTCCAGATGCAAAGGCGTAGTTCATTGCCGCTGCAAAATTATAAGTTGATCGCACCATGCAGTTCTTTGCCTTAATATTAACAAAGGCATCAAGAGTTGCTTCAAATTCTTCACTTACATCTGGTATTCCTGCTACATGGAAACGTGGAAGTCCTGGAATTTGATAGATCGTGCAGAGGTTTTCATTATTACCTGCTCCAAAGTGTAAGCAGATTGATGGAATATTATAATGGTCGCCTCTAACACCGCCAGCGAAGTCTGCACCACCAGAAGGATTGCCATCAAAACGCTTTAGAGTAAAGTCCATCGTATCACCAGTTGTGATATGAGTACTCTCATTAGCAAGTTGACCGAGGACATAGTACTTAAACATCCACTCTTTATAAGTATTTCTCATCTCCCAATTAAGGTGAGCAATATTTGTTAGCTGCCTTGCTTGAACAGCGGCCCCTGACCAAGCTGCCGAGTCCACTGAGTTTTGCATATTGATCTTGGCCTTAACAAAGAGGCCAACATTAACGACGAAGGCAATAAAAGAGAAGATGGCCATTAAAGTCACACCAAAGAAGATACTAATTTGTCCCTTCGAGTTTTTAATAACTTGTCTTGAATGTGAATTCTTGATGTGTGCCATAATGCCTTATTTTTACTGGTAACTTAATGCTACCGAAAGTGTTGTTTAGGCGTCAATTCATATGAACAGTTTCTTAATTTCGCTTAGTTGCAGTGAGTCAGTTCTGGCATTGAACTTGTATATAAATAAGGTACCAAGGATATGGTGCCTGATCCCTGGAGTAGCACGTTTGCGCAGGCAAGGCTAACCACCTTAACCGTGGCCTTTCGGCCATCCTTAAGTCCTTAAATTTCAAGGGCTTATCTCTACCAGGCCAAGGCTTTGTTCTCTCATGGATGAATAAGGACAAGGCCTGGTACCTTTTTTACCTGCTTAAATCCCGTCGTTTTAATTGTTAAAATAAAGAGAGAATTTAGCGGCCAATCGCAAATAGGAGTTTAGAGAGTTGAATCCATTAGAGGTAAGAACTTACAAATTTAAGAAAGCACATATTGAGTTCTTCTGTCCGCTCTGTCGTACCCAGCGTGCTGTTGTGACGAATCCTCATCTTTCGGCGCGAAACTATCTGCAGATTGCCATGCTAACGCTTGTGACAACGGCTTCGACATTCCCATGGATTGGTCTTGCTGGTGTCTTTTCATTCTTTCTTTACTGGGCCGGTTTCGAGGCTTTTCTAAGACTAACTTTTAAGAAAGAAATTCCATGCCCTCACTGTGGCTTTGATGCTGCTTGGTACAAGAGGGATGTTCGTATTGCTAAATCAAAGGTAAAGGAATTTTGGATGGCCAAGAATGGTCATGCAACGATCTCTCCAGATAACGTTGAGCAAGCTTTTGCCGAGATGAATTAGTAATTTCTTATCTAACCAAGTTCTAACTTTTCTTATTTCAGGCGCTTGACGCAGTCTTAATTATTTTTTTTCTTGCAAGCTCATTTATGACTTCTCAGATAGGGGAAAGTCGTATTATTGTTATGAGGTTAATACACAACCTTGCGATTATAGCTGAATTCTAAAGGATTGCTTCAGTTATACGCGTTGAAACTTGGAGGAACAAATGAGTGTAAACAAGGTTATTTTAGTAGGACGTTTAGGACAAGATCCAGAACTTAAGTACACACCATCTGGGATGGCAGTATGTAACTTCACACTGGCAACAGGTGATGCTTGGACTGATAAGAACGGACAAAAACAAGAAAGAACTGAATGGCATAGAATTGTTGTTTGGGGAAAACTAGCTGAGCTATGTGGACAATATCTTGCAAAAGGTCGTCAAGCATACTTAGAAGGTCAGCTTCAAACTAGATCTTGGGACGATAAAGACGGTAACAAGAGATATACAACAGAAATCAACGCAAGAACTGTACAATTTCTTGGTGGTGCTTCTGCTGGACAAGGTGCTTCAATGGGTCAACAAAATAACTCATTCGCTAATAACAATAGCGCACCAGCTCCACAAGACGATATGAATCAAGGGTATGATATCTCATCAAACGCTTCATTCACATCTGATGACATTCCATTCTAAAAAATACTAAATTTTCAATACTTGAAGGCCTCTTTTAGAGGCCTTTTTTACTTCTCTAAATCTCTGAATTCACACAACTATTTTCAAAAATTAAAGAAAATTTACCTTCATGTCGATAGGAGAGGTAATGACTCTGTTAAGATTTTTAACATTCACACTACTAATCACTTCATGCGCTGGATTTAACGGAGGGCAGGACTTATTGCCTCTTTCAAGTGTTGATAAGGATATGCTTCTTAATGAAACAGAGGAAGCTGAGTATCGCCATCTTGCAGACCTTTACGGGCTTTCGGAAGAAAGACTAAATATCAAAGGCAATAATGATCGTGAACTTAAGAAGACAGAAGCAGATTGGGATATTGAACAAATTAGTCTCAATGAAATCGAGAATTCATCATTTGTTGTTGATGATTATGAAGTTACTTTTGTGGATGATAAATTTAAGCATGAAGAACAGCTTGTAGCGGAAGCAAAAGCTTATGAGGCCCAAAAGAAGAAGTCTCGTGGAATTGCTTCAGTTCAGCCTGTAAGTGAAGTTCACAAGAAGAGACGACCGACGACGATTTTTGCTCTTGCAAAGAAGTCGACACCTGAATCAATTCGCTATTTTTATAAGAAGAAAGAGATCGATTTAAATGAGAAGAATGGACAAGGTGATACTCCACTTCATATCGCAATTAAGAATAAGAGATATGATAATGTTCGCGCACTTCTAGGTCTTAAGGCCAATCCTAATATTCCCGATGCTAGTGGGAAGACAGTCGCTCAGTATGCAGATGATCTAGGTTTAAAATCCATCCAAAAATTAATTAAGAAGAAATAAAAAAAGCTCTCATTACGAGAGCTTTTTTATTATGTGAATTTCTTTTTAGAATTACTTCGTCGCTGGAGCAGTTTCTGAATTTTCTTCAGTCTTTGCTGGAGCTGTTGTTGGAGCTGCTGCATCCGAGTTAAGTGGAGCTGCAACTGGAGCAACTGAATCAAGAAGTGACTTAGACTCTTTACCTGTTTGAATCTTAGCTAGGAAGATACAGTTACCAAGAAAAAGAATTGTAAGAACAACTGTGATTTTTGTCAGAATATTACCTTGTTGGCTACCTGTGAATACTGCTTCCGAAGCACCACCTAAAAGACCAGCTTCTGCACCTTTCCCAAATTGAAGTAGAACAACAATAATAAGTAGGATTGAAACAACACCGTGAAAAATCATTAATCCAGTAACCATAAGTTATATTCCTTTAAATATTTGATATAAAATTAACAACAATTTATATCAACTCAACGAGGCCATGACAAGTACTGTCTATGACCCCGTGAGTTATTTGTGTTCTGGATTTTATTTACTTAGGACAACCAGCAAAAACTTGCTTGCTTAGGTCGAAGAAATAACAGTCTCTCTTACGATAAGCATCGCGAAAGAACTTTGGAGCTGCTTTATAAATTGAAGTACGAATCGATTCAATCTCTGGCCATGTCAGAGACACAGGCATTTTTGTGTGGAGATAAATCTTTCCTTCATATGGCTTCGCAACGCGATCCCATGCTTCCTGAATAGGCTTATCATTCTCATCTCTATTTAAGTTCCAAAGATTATCAAATTCACCTTTGAAATCTTTGAAGAGCTGTGCAAATACTTCTCCTTTATAAGTGAACATATTGTCGTATTGAGAATGCTCAGCAGTTTCAGAGATATTATAAGAGCCACTCATAAGCTTTGTTTTTGAGAAGTCATTCTCATTGTAATCAAAGATCATATACTTGTGGTGGTTAAGTGCCCAGTGGCGTGGAGAAGGAGCGTGAGAGTAGTACTTAACCCTAACTGGAGCTACCTTTCCTTTATTTTCCGGAAGCTTCTCCCAGTGGTAAACAAAGTATGGAGTCATCTCTTTTGATTTTAGACTTGTTTTGAATTCCTGGTTATCAACTGCAAGACGAACATCAACTCCGCGCTTTACTGCATCTAAAAGTGCATCAGCAACTTCTTGGATAACAAGGTGGTTAACATTAACAAGAATATTTTCTTGAGCCTCATTAATAAGCTTAATCATAGCATCACGAACAAACCATGTTTGCTCTTTAGCTACTTTTCTGGCTGAGACTCTTAGATAGCGGCCAGTTTGATATGCCTTTGTTGAAGGACTATACTTGCTATACTCAAAGTTCATTGAACTTGAAGCAAAGCTTGGATTTGTTGTACTGTCAGGGTTATTTGTCAGATCAGCTAGCTCGATTGCGGGCTCATTCGCTTCTTGAGAAATTTCATTTGTGTACATATCTTTAGATGAGTTCCAAAGAAATTTAAATTCACGATTAAGAGTCTTAATAACAAGACGACCTTCTGGGCTTGTATCATTATTAAAAATAAAGTTTTCAGAATAACGAGACTTCGCTCCACCTGAAAGGTTAGCACTTGAGTTGAATGAGAAGTTGTCATCAAAGATAGCAAATTTCTCGTGCATATTCTTTACTGAGACCTTAACTCCACAGCCTGCATCTTCAATACCTTTTGCATAGTCTTGAACACGTGAGCTATTTTTTAGAGTAGGGTGAAGAACAACCTTAACGTCCACACCTGAAAGGCAGGCAACTTCTAAATTCTTTGCAACAGTTGAGTCTGACCAGCTGTAAACAGTCATCCAGGCTTTTTCTTTTGAATTTTCAATAGCTTGATAGATTGTATTGAAAGCTTCTTCACCTTGATGTGGTGAGAAAAGGGCCCAAAAGCTCCCGTTAGCAAGAATACTCGTTGTAGCAAAGGCCGTAAGTAGCAATTTCTTCATGGAATCTCCCTAATGATTTTGTGCATTGTTATCCTATGAGTCATGATGTGAAAAGCTTGTAAGAAAATATTTCAATAATTTCTATAGGTGCCATACGAATTCCAGTGACTTAGCGCGAATTTAATTTTGACCAACTGTTTCGCTCCAACTACCATTTTTATATGGAAAATCTTAAGAAAGCTTGGCCATGGTTGGCCGCACTACTTCTTACTACTTCAATTTCAGCAAGTAGTTTGAAAATTACTACCTTTAATATCCGTTGGTTTGGATTAGGAGGGGAAATCACGGGACTTAGAAGTGACGAGTACCGAGATCAATTCATAAAAGAGTTCTTAAGTACGAAATATATCAACACTGACATATTTCTTTTTCAAGAAATTATCGATACGGACAGACTATCAAATATCATGGATGGGCTGGGACATCATTGTGTGTCTTATCGTCATGAACAATTCAATCACCAACACTTAATGATCTGTTTAAAGAAGTCTTTAGATATCGTACCTGAAAAAGGTGACGACGATTTTATTTATCCTCTTGTTGATAATCGTCCTTACTTAAGACCTGCCATTTATGGGCAAGTTGTGGATCGCTATTCGAGAAAGCCTCTTGTTCACCTTGTTGGACTACACTTAAAAGCTGGGCCAACTAGTATTGATATGAGACTAACTCAAGTTAAGAACCTCACAAAGAGAATCAAAGAGTACAAACTTAAAAATATTCCTGTTGTTGTAGCTGGGGATCTTAATACTTACCGCAACTCAAGTGATGATACGAAGGTTTCAGATCTTGTAATTCTTGGTGAAGCTTTTCAAGAAGTAGGCCTTACTCGTCGTACGAGTGATTATGACTATACTTACCGCAGTGGTGGATCGGGCAATTCATTTGACCACGCTTATGTTTCACAAACAAATGAGTCTAAGTATGTGGAAGTTTGGCGCGCCTGTGGCAAGAGTGTTTATAAATCGAAGAGATTTGATAATCTTTCTTGGTATCAACGCTTTATCTCAGACCACTGTCCTGTTTCTTTTAGGTTAGAGCTTTAGTCTCAAAAGTTAATAAATCTTAACAGTTGAAATTAAGGAAAATTAGGCCTTAGTGTTCATTTTTTGATGCTATCTTTCCAGCATGAAAAATCTAATACTATTGGTACTCTCAGTTTTGACGTTTCTGTGTGCTCAGTTCTCTTACGGACAAGACACAACTCCTAACGTTGTTTTATTAACATCATTAAAAACTCCTCGCATTTGGTATAAGCCAAAAGGATGGAAAGTGGATGGGTCTTTAGAAAAGATTTTTAAGAAGCACTTTCACAAATCTGGTTACAATATCATTATTAAGCACGAGGTGGATTTCCACGAATTGCGAAAGCAGCTTCACAATCCAAATAATATTGCTGTTTTCTGGGCGTCGCATGCAGCCGGAACGGGGCAAGCTACTTCGGGTTCAAATAACTCGGGAGCAGTTCTAAGTATTAATGGAAAGGATGTGAAGGATCTCTTTAAATCTGTTCATCCAAATATTCGCTATCTTGGGCTTGTTGGTTGTGATGCTCAAGGAATTCTCAATGAAATTGCGAGAACAGGACACTATCGTTATAACCCAAATTTAATGACTCATTCATTTACAAAGAAAATAGATGCTCGCAAAGGACTTAGGAAATCGCTGAAGGCATCTGTTCCTCAACTTGGTTTCGTAAAAAAGAGATTATTCTTTTTAAAGAAGAAGAGATTATTTAGACATGACTTCTATGCTAGAGGAGATCTCTTAAATGTTAATAAGAATTTTCGCTGCGGAAAAGAGGATGGGCTCCTTGTAAAGGGTGTTAGAACTCTAACAAAAGATTCTAATGAAGTTGCCATCACTAATGATAGTGGTATCTTAAAAATACTTCCTGCAGGAAAGGCCGGGGATAGGCAAGAGTTTCAATTCTACCTTCCATACCATCCTGCATTCGCAAGGGCCGATCTTAAGATTAGTGTTGATAGCTTAATTTATTTTGGCCGAGAGTATCAATACCTAGGTGAGTTCGACTTTGATGCGGACTGGGGAATTGATTGGCGAGTTTTTGCAAAACCTGATGGAACTGTTCTAGGTGTAAATCGTAACCTCTATCTTCCACGTGGATCGTATCAAGTAAGCCATGACGATCTCGTCACTTATGAAAAGCTAAGCTGCAATAAGAGCGAAAATATGATTGTTAAAATATATTAAGCGTGTAATCCGGTGTAGCTGTCTGCTTTTAGGGCAGCTCCACCAACTAGACCACCATCAATGTCTGGGCAAGAGAGTAACTCGACTACATTTGCTGGCTTCACTGAACCACCATAGAGGATACTTGTTGCCTGGGCATTTAGTTCAAGATTCTCATTCATAAATTTTCTAATGAAAGCATGAGCTTCTTGTGCCTGTTCTGGAGATGCTGTTACACCTGTTCCAATGGCCCAAACTGGTTCATAAGCAATAATCACTTTATCACTTGAGACACCGGCAAGACCTTTTGAAAGTTGTGATGCTAAGACTTCTTCAACACGTCCAGCTTCTCTTTCCTCAAGTGTTTCTCCAATACAGAAGATAACCACAAGATCGTTTTCAAGAGCTAGTTTTGTTTTTGTGTTAAGAGTTTCATCACTTTCTTTAAAAATTGAGCGACGCTCAGAGTGACCAAGGATAACAAAATGTGCTCCAAGATCTTTTAGAGAAGCAGGAGAAATTTCTCCAGTAAAAGCTCCGCTATTTTCTGTGGAACTATTTTGAGCACCAATTTTGAAGTCGTCTGTGTTTTGAAGACAAATAGGGATGTGGATTGCTTGTGGTGCAATCCATGCTTCGTGACGAAGTTTAGAGCTATCAATGGCCTCAAAGAACTCAATAACATCTTGCGTGTTTTGATTCATCTTCCAATTTCCAACAATATACTTCGTTCTCTCAGTCATATTACATCCCTTATTTTGATTTTAATTAATTCTTATTCAACACCAAATTTAAGTGCAGCGATTCCTGGTAGGCTTCCGTTTTCGATAAACTCTAAAGAAGCTCCACCACCAGTTGAAACGTGACTCATTTTTGAAGCAAGTCCTGTTTTATTAACAGCACTTACCGAATCACCACCACCAACAAGAGTGTAGGCATCTGATTCAGCGAGAGCATTAGCAATAGAAAGAGTTCCACCAGCATAATCTTCGTTTTCAAAGATTCCCATTGGTCCATTCCATAGAATAGTCTTAGCACCCTTTAGGATTTGCGAATACTTAGTTGCTGTGTGCTCTCCAATATCAAGTCCCATCATATCAGCAGGAATTCCCACTTTATCGATAATTTGAGGCTTTCCACCAAACTCAGTAGAACCTAGGTGGTCTTGTGGAAGAACAATTTTGTGAGCAGTCTTTTGTGAAAGAATTTTCTTGGCAAGCCTTACGTCTTCATCACTACAAAGAGAGGTTCCAACTTCATTTCCTTGCGCCTTCAAGAATGGGTAGGCCATAGCACCACCGATTAGTAGGTTGGAAACACTTGAAAGAAGTCTTTCAATGATCTTAATCTTATCACTTACCTTTGCTCCACCAACAACAGCAACAAATGGAGTCTGTGGTCTTTCTGTCACTTTCGTTAATGCTTCGATTTCTTTTTTCATGAGAAGTCCTGCATAAGCATTATTCTTAAAGAAAGCATTAATCATATAAGTTGAAGCATGCTTTCTATGTGCGGCACCAAAGGCATCCATAACATAGATATCAGCATACTCAGAAAGTTTACGAGCAAACTCACGATCATTGGCCGTCTCTTCTTTGTGGAAACGTAAGTTTTCAAGAAGAATGATCTTATTTGAATTTAAAGATAGAAGAGTTTTAATTCCACGATCAAGACATGATTCAGTAAGAGTAACTTCTTCTCCAAGTTTTTCCGCTAGGTAAGTTGCAACTGGCTCAAGTGAGAACTCAGGATTAACTTCTCCCTTTGGGCGCCCAAGGTGAGACATCATAATTAATTTTGATGGCCCCTTTGATAGGATCAGCTTGATTGTTTCAAGAGCATTATCAATTCTTGTCGAATCCGTGATCTCTTTTGTTTCTTTATTTAATGGAACATTGAAGTCAAAGCGGACAATTACTTTCTTGTCTTTAATTTTTGAATCTTCAACACTATCAATAAATTGTAAGGCCATAATATTTCCTAATATATTTTTATAATTACAGTTGGCTTCCGATGAATCCAGCAAGATCGATAACTCTATTAGAGAAACCAGCTTCGTTATCGTACCAAGTAACAACTTTTACACTCTTCTTATCGATTACTTTTGTAAGATCAGCATCAACACATGAAGACTCTCTCATTCCCATATAATCAACAGAAACTAATGGTTCATTTTCAAATCCAAGAATACCTTTAAGAGTTGTTTCACTAGCTTCTTTTAGAGCAGCATTTACTTCTTCTTCAGTAACTTCTGTTTCAAGATTAACTGTTAAGTCTACTAGAGAAACGTTTGGAGTAGGAACACGGATCGCGAAACCATCTAGCTTACCTTTAAGCTCTGGAATAACAAGACCAACAGCTTTTGCTGCACCAGTTGTCGTTGGAACCATTGAAACAGCTGCTGCACGAGCACGACGTAGGTCAGAGTGTGAAGCATCTAGCAGACATTGGTCACCAGTATATGAGTGTACAGTTGTCATGTGTCCGTTTGTAATTCCAAATTTATCGTGAAGAACTTTTGCAACAGGAGAAAGACAGTTTGTAGTACATGATGCATTTGAAATAACATTGTGTTTTTCAGCATCATAAGTATTTTCATTGATACCCATTACGATTGTGTTATCAACGTCTTTACCTGGACAACAAAGAATTACTTTCTTAACTGATCCTGTTACGTGCTTCATAAGAGATTTTTGATCCTTGAAAACACCTGTTGCATCAATAACGATATCAACCTTATCTTGAGTCCATGGAATCTCACTTGGATCTCTATATTTATGGAAAGAAATCTCTTTTCCATTAATGTGCATTTTGTGTGATTCATCAACGCTTACTTCCGCATTAAAACGACCAAAAACTGAATCGTATTTGATGAGGTGAACGTAGTCGTGGATATCACCTGGTGAGTTAACAGCAACAACTTCTAAGTTTTCGATATTGCGGTTAAAAATTTCTCTAAGAACTGTACGACCAATACGGCCCATACCATTGATACCAACGCGGATCTTTCCAGACATACCTGACTCCTGTGCTTTATTATTAAAAAAAAATTCCTCTGTAATATGCCACAAACAGTAGAGATTGCCTACCTAAAGCTGGGGAATAGAGGATTTTGCTCACTGCCCAATTCTAAGCTGAACGCTGTATAATTTTAGGTAATGCAGACAAGTACCAAGACCCCTTCAAATTTAATTCACTACAAGTCAAAAGCTGACTATGAGAAGGGAATTCAAGCGCCTCGAAAAGAGGTCAAGGAAGTTGTTAAGGAAGCTGCAAAAGAGGTTGTGGACAAAACTGCCAAGGTGGCCAAGGTCGCAGAGGCAGCGGCGAAAGCATCCATCTCTGCCGATGCTGTCAGTCTTGCGGCGGCCGGAAAGAAGTTGGCAGTTGATGCTGTGACAACAGTGGCCAAGTCAATAACTCAGGACCCTGCAACTCAGACGGAGCAAGCAAGGCCAGTTGAACCTGTAAAAGAGCTTCCACCAATTAATAAGCCGGCGATCTATTTTCTAGAGGGCCTTCATCTTTCGACACTCGGATCAGAAGGGGGACTTGAAGATATTGCCAAGTCTTTTGAAGTTGCTGAATTTGTCAGTTGGCAAGACGAAGACAAAGTCTTTGAGGAAGTTTTAAGAAGGCCTAAGGATCAACCTGTTATTCTCGTGGGCCACTCACTTGGTGGAGATGCGGTTGTGAATTTGGCCAATCGTCTTAATTCCCCGGAGGCAGGTTTTAGAGATGTACACTTACTAGTGACCCTTGATTCAATTGGCTTTGATAACGATATCATTCCAAAGAATGTTTCCAAGAACCTCAACTTCATGCTCGATCGCTCGTATATTTTCAATGATGGTCCAAATGTAGCACGTGATCATGTAAAGACAGATGTAGTAAATATCTTACGTCCAGAAGGGCATACCCAGATAGATGAATCTGTTGATGTGCATCGCGAAATTTTTAATGAAATCACATCGATTCTCGATCAAAATTATGTGGCCAAGAGAAAGCAACAACTTGCAAATCTCTACCGTGCTTTCTATGACATGAATCAATCAAATAACTCCTAATTAGCACCTAATTAACCTAGTTATTATCATTCTCATATGCTATGAAGTGTCATGCTCTTTCGCCTGATGTTAATATTATCCATTTACACAAATCTTGCCTTCGCAATTGTTGGAGGAGAGGCCGTGGAAAAAGGTGAATTTGAGAGTGTGGTGGCCCTTGTTAGACTTGGAAAACCATTTTGTTCTGGAATTGCCCTTTCTCCAACATATATTTTGACAGCAGCTCACTGCTTAGAAAATAAAAGTCCAAATACAATCTATGTCTATGAAGGTTTGGGTAAGAAGTTTGGAAAAGATCCAAGGATGAGCCTGAATGCAACTCATTCTGTTATTAGCTCTCATCTTCATCCAAGTCTTCGCTATAGTTATCCAAATGGGCCACTAGATGGTCTAGGAAAAGTAACTTCAAGTGATCTCGCAATCCTTGAAATTAGTGAACCATTAAAGACAAAGAAATTCTTTAAGCTTTTAACTGACCCAAAAGAAATACTAGAAAATGTAAGGCCTGGAGAAATCACAACGGCCGTTGGTTTTGGCTATACAGGTGAGCTAGGTTTTATACCTGATGTAAGTACTGGCGTCTATTTTGGACTCAAGAAAAAAGCACAAATCCCAATTTATAAAACTTTCTATAACGAAATTGATATGCGAAACAAAGAGACAGATACTTGCTACGTCGATAGCGGAGGACCTGTTTTTAAAGAGATTAATGGTGAACTAAAAATTCTTGCCATCGTTTCAGCTTCTCTGGGATTCTGTGCAGAAGGAAAATATGCGACTCTATATTCTCTGGCCTTTAATTCGGCCTGTTGGATTCATAAGGTGACGGGCGTAAGTGACGAGTTCACTGACATTCATTGTGGGCGAAACGATATCATTTCATTCTCGTGCTTTAATCAAGTCGAAGATATCGACATGCTCAATTGCGCCAATACTCTTTCAGATGAGATTTTAAAAAGCTATATTCAATAACTTATCCTGATCTTTAATCAAGTTAACTATTTATAAGATTTTTGTGAAAAGCAACTTCGTAACTACGTGTTATACTGTCCCGATGGACACGATAAAGAAGCTCTATGAGCAAAAAAAGAAAGTTTGTAGTGAAACAGAAATCAAGCCAGAGATGATAGAGAACTTTGTTGAAGAGGCCTTAAATATCATTCTTCCTGGAACCGTGAGAATGCAATTTCTCAATTACGAAGACTTCGAATTATACTTTAGTCGCCACCTCTTAAATGCTGATCAAATCTTAAATCTTCTAAGTCTTGAAGGGGATAAGAGATCAAAGATTACAGAATGTTATGGACAAGAGCTCTTACAAATTTCTAAAAAGATTGAAGCAGATGCTAATGCGCTTCTTGAGGGAGATCCCGCTGCTCAAAATATATGTGAAGTTGTCCTGTGCTATCCTGGCCTCTTTGCCATTGCTGTTCATCGGTTGGCCCACTTTTTCTATGAAAAATCTTTAACAATCTTTCCTCGAATGATTGCAGAATATGCCCATAATAAAACAGGAATTGATATTCATCCTGGTGCTCAAATAGGTGAATCTTTCTTCATCGACCACGGTACGGGAGTGGTTATTGGCGAGACTGCTATTATTGGAAATCGCGTAAAGATTTATCAAGGGGTAACTCTTGGAGCGTTATCAGTTAGTAAGGATCTACAAAACAAAAAGAGGCATCCAACGATTGAGGATGATTGTGTGATCTATGCCCACGCGACAATACTAGGGGGAGAGACTGTAATTGGTGAAGGTTCGATAATTGGGGGAAACGTTTGGCTAACTCAAAGTATAAGAAAGAAATCGATTGTTTATCATAAGAGTGAAGTTCATCTTGATGTGAAGGATGGGCAATTTAATATAGAGGAGCTTACATATGAAATTTGATAATATCTTAGATTCAGTGGGGAATACTCCACTCGTAAAAATCAATCGCCTTTTTCCTGAGGCCATAAAGAAAAATATTACGATTTACGCAAAGCTTGAGCGTGCTAATCCAGGCGGGTCTATTAAAGATCGAATTGCCAAACGCATGATTGAAGATGCTATTAAAGAAGGTCTTGTAAAAGAGGGAACAGTTATTGTGGAGCCGACTTCTGGAAATACTGGAGTAGGGCTTGCTATGGCCTGTGCCGTTCTTGGACATCGCCTAATTATTACAATGCCAGAGAGTATGAGCTTAGAAAGAAGACGTCTTATGGCGCTCTTTGGTGCCGAGCTAGTTCTAACTCCTAAAGAGAAGGGAATGAAGGGGGCAATTGAGAAGGCCCAAGAAATTTGTGAAGCGGAGGCAAATTCATGGATGCCAATGCAATTTGATAATCCATCAAATGTAGCGGTTCACCGTGATACGACGGCCAAAGAAATCTTAGCTGATATTGATGGGCCTATTGATTACTTAATAACTGGAGTTGGAACTGGAGGACATATCACAGGTGTGTCTGAAGTTTTAAAAGAGAAGTTTTCAAACTTAAAAGTGGTGGCCGTCGAACCTTCCGATTCACCTGTACTGTCTGGTGGTGATCCTGGTCCCCATCCTCTTCAAGGGATTGGAGCAGGTTTTGTTCCAAAAGTATTAAATCGTGAACTTCTTGATGAAGTCATTACGATTTCAAAGGAAGAAGCTTTTGAATTTACCCGACAGGCCGCTCGTCAAGAGGGGATCCTCTTAGGAATTTCAAGTGGGGCTTCTTTGGCAGCAATTAATAAGAAGCTTGCAGAAATTCCTGAAGGCTCAACTGTTGTCACATTCTGCTACGATACAGGTGAGCGCTACCTTTCAACTGAAGGTCTTTTTTAATTATAATTTAAAGAATAATTTTTCGGCGTTGCTATTGGCAACGTCGATTAAATCTTGTGCTTGAATACCTTTATGAGTGGCAATAAAGTCTGCAACACATGGAAGGTAGAAAGGAGCATTCTCTCGACCTCTAAACGGAACTGGAGTTAGGTATGGAGAGTCTGTTTCAAGAAGAATCTTTTCAACTGGAACTATATCGAGAACATCGCGAACATTTTGAGCATTCTTAAAAGTAACAATACCATTAAAACCAATATAGAAGTCTTCACTTAAACAAAACTTGGCAAGCTCGATTCCACTAGTAAAAGAGTGGATAACACCTTTTCTCTTTAGCTGAGTAGAGAAGTTCTTCAAGATGGCCTTGGTATCTTCATCAGCATCTCTTGTGTGAATAACAACCGGAAGATCACTATCACAGGCAATCTGTAGTTGCTTTTCAAAAGCTTCTTTTTGGACTTTTGGGTCTGAAAACTCATAGTAGTAATCGAGACCGATCTCTCCAACTGCAACAATCTTAGGGTCACTTACATGATTCTTTATTTCAGCGTATGTTTCATCAGTTATATGCTTGGCCTCATGAGGATGAATCCCTTGAGTTCCAAAGACAATATCATTCTTTGTTAAATCTCTTACTAATTGAAGGTTACTGGGAGAGACCGCAATTGTGACGACCTTGTTAACTCCGTACTCTTGGCACTTAGCTAGTGTATCAACTAATTCTTGTCCTTTTAGGTAGTCAAGATGACAGTGGGTCTCGATTGGACCCACTGAATATTTAGGAATGATTTTTTCTTTTTTCTTAGACATTGATTTACTTAGCTTGCTCTAAAAGATGATCCATAATGGCCGTGTAGTCACTTAGAGGTCTAACTCCTTCAATCTTAACTCCATTAATTAATTGAGTCGGAGTTGATTGAACTTTAAAAGTATTAGCTTGTGTAATCATATCCACAACAAGTTGTTTTGTTTCTGGTTTTGCCATACATTCTTGAACACCAAATGATTTCGCTTGATCATCAATCCAAGTCTGAGAAAGAGATGATTGATTTTCAAAGATTGCATCGTGAACGCCTTTAAATTTCTCAGGACCCACACAGCTTGCAAGATAAGCAGCTTGACACGCTAATTGGTGAAGTGGACCTTGCATTCCGGCATTACAATTATGATCGAGTGGGTAGAAGAAATATTGAATATTGATCTTACCTTCATACTTCTTTTCAATTTGTGGAAGAACTTGGTTTAGAGCATTACATGCTGGACACTGAAAGTCTGAAAAGACTGACATTTGAATCGGTGCATCTGTAAACTTCTCAGAAGCGCTTGCTAGTCTGTAAGGTGAAGACTTCGCTGGTGTTCCCATATTTGTTAGTGCCTTAAACATGTTAACAATTTGTGCCTTACGAATTGTTGAGTTTTGAGTCTTTGATTTTGTAAAGCTATAAGCAACTGCCCCACTAATGGCCATACATAGAATAGCTGTTCCAAAGAATTTTATATCAAATGCTCTCTCGGCCTTTGCTTGGAACATCATAAGAAGTGCGGCCCAAGAAAAGATATAATAAAGCGTACAGAATGGACAAAGAGTCCCAAGCATAACAAGTGAGTAGATAAAAAGTACTAAACATCCGATACCATTTAAAAGTAGGAGAATGAAAAGACCACCTTCAGCTTGTTTCTTATTAACCATATAAAAAAGCATAAGCATGGCACCAACAACAATACCAAAAACAGAAATTGGAATTCCTGCGATATTAGAAAGTGGAGACATAGTCGCTGTATCACAAGTAAAGAATGAGTTGATATTACAAGCAGAAGCTGCTCCAAAACCAACAGGGAATTTTACTTGGTAGTAGTGATTCGTTAGATAGATTGAAAAGATAAACATCAATAATCCACATAGGAAGAAGATGATCTTTTTGTTAAAGCTTAGTTTGTTTAAAAAACTGTCATTCATATTTTAATTCCTTTTTAAAATATTATAATTTCTCTTAGTCGTTTGATTTCTTCTGTAACTATTATAGTTGAGATTTGAAAATGTGCATATATTTGCACTGATAATCTCAATATTTCCATATGTCACAATTATTTGTGATCTTAGTTCTTTCTCTAAACTAAAGTGCACGCTGCCTTCTAGCACACTAAAAGCATTTGAACCGGGAAAGTTTTGTTTAAATTCTTCACCAACTTCGTAATTCTCTTCACTTATATGTGGTCCAATGAAAACTATTTTGGGCCCGAGTGCCTTAATTCTTTCTTCTTTAATGATTTCTTGGGCCAATCCACGCCAGCCTGCGTGAAGATTAGCAATACCGTTGTCACCAATAATTGCAATCGGCAGGCAATCGGCCGTTTTAATGGCAAGAGGTATATTAGATGAAGTGATTATTCCATCTGCTTCAAGCTCTTTAGAGTCTAGAGTGTTGATTATATTTTTGCCGTGAACTTGCTTTACTTCGAGAAAATCAAAGGCCGGCCTATCATCATAGATTTGATAGAGGTAGTCGCCAATTTGATACTCATTTAAAAGCTTGGCCATTTATTCTCCTTCAAAACTTTCAAGATAATCTAAGACATCTTGAAAGACTTTCGGTGGTGGCTCTTCAAAGTATAGTTTTTCTCTTGTAATAGGGTGAGTGAAGCCAAGTACTTTAGCATGTAAGAATGGATGCTCATAATCCTTAATGATGGCGCGAAGTCTTGGGTCTACTCGATTCAAGTCATTCTTAGGACTTCCATATAGTGGGTCCATAAGAATTGGTGCATTTAAAAGCTGGCTTAGGTGGACGCGAATCTGATGGGTTCTTCCTGTTTCAAGCTTTAACTCAACATGACTTAAATGTTGATAATATTTTAGAACTTTAAAATTAGTGATCGAATTCTTTCCGCCGCGTACATCGACGGCCATCTTTAAACGATTATTTGGATGTCGGCCAATAGTCGATTCAAGTCGACCTTCTGCAGGTATTTTCGTGCTGACACTTATGGCCTGGTAGTAGCGGTCAATATCGTGTGCCTGAAAGAGTTTTACTAACTCTTCATGGCATTTTTGATTTTTGGCAATTACCATTACACCACTTGTTCCCTTATCAAGCCTGTGAACAATACCGGGGCGCTTTTCATCTCCAACACCTTGAATATCTTTACAGTGGTGAAGAATTGCATTGACCAGTGTTCCTGTGTAATTTCCTGGTGCCGGATGAGTCACCATACCTACAGGTTTTACAACAATGGCGAGATGCTCATCTTCAAAGAGAATCTTTAGTGGAATATCTTCTGCCTTTGCCGTGGATTCTCTAGGAGCTGGAATATCGATAGTGACTTGTGTTCCAACAGGTGGCATTTTCTTTAATTCAATCTTTATATCAGAAGTAATCTGACCCTTTTTAAAGAGCTCCTTTAGAAAACTTCGAGATTGTTCAAGCTTACTTGCAAGAACTTGATCGAGGCGTGAGAATTCATCGTGATCTTCTTGGGTGATAGAAATAACGAACTTGCTACTTTCTTCACTCATGCTAGATTACTTGCCTTCCTTAAGAAGCTTCACTCTTTGGAGGTATGAATTAGCAACAAGATCAGGGTTAAGCTTTAATACTTTTGCATATTGGTAAACAAAGCCACGAACGTAAACAATGGCCGGCATTTTCTCAACATCTTCATTTTCAATATAACCAAGAAATGTTTTTGAAATCTTTGTCATATCTGAAAGGCGAGCAATATCGACGCCTTTGTATTCACGAACTTTTTTAAGAAATTCTCCAGTGTACTCACTACATTGTTCAATTTCTTTTTCAAACTCTGGGTTTTGTTCGTACTCCAGGCCATAACGTTTCTTAGCAACGAGGCGATTCATTTGATCCACGGCCTTACTTACTTCTTCTGGCTCAGCCTGAGGTTTTGGTGAGGCCATGTAGTTCGTATCATCTTCAACAACGATTCCACGGGCCTGATTATATTTCTTACGTTTCGTAGGGTTACTGAGAATATTATAGGCTTCTTCGATAAGCTCTAGAACTTTATGAGCTTCTTCTTCTGAAAGAAGAGAATAAATAGCAAGACTGTCTCCGCTATAAGCTGCACGAGCTGCCGTATAGGCTTTTTGAATTTCGTCAGCAGAAGCAGTTGGAGCGACCTCTAATACTTCGTAGTAATTTTTATCTTTTGCCATTATTTCCTCTATACAATTTTTCTAGTCAGATTAAGAATACGATTGATGATATGTTCAAAGTTTTTAACAAGTGCTGAATTTGGAAATTCAAGAATTAAAGGTTTCTTCTTTTTTACACTTTGCCAAACAGTAGCGTCGTACTCAAGGAAACCAACATAGTCGAGGTTAATACCAAAGTATTTCTTTGAAATAATTCTCATGGCAAAACCGATATCGATATCTGCTTGAGTTCTAGCTTGGTTAATTACTAGCTTTGGTGTGATCGCTTCTATTTCTCTTTTTAATTTAAGACCCTGTGTTTCATCGATTTGCATGGCCTTCTCAATAATTTCAGAAGGAGTACGGTTTTCACCGACTTTACCATTGAGAACCTTATCAATAAGTGGCCCAAGTTCTAAGAACTCATCAACTGACTGAAGCTTTCTGTGATAAATCGATTTGATAAAACGGTAAGTATTCTCAATTGAAGTTGGCTCAGGAAGGGTTACAAGAATACCTTGATCAGCTCCTAAGAAGAAATCCAGAGTATTATTTGTTGTCCCTGCTCCAAGATCGAGAAGAATATAATCAGCGTCTAGCTCTCTTAGATCATTTAGGACTTTTGATTTATGGGCCGTTTTTAAGTTGGCCATTCCTAAGTTATCTTGTGCCCCACTGATAAGACTAAGATTCTTCAGTGGAGTAGGAGTGATAAGATCTGATAATTTTGTATTTGGCTTAGTGAAGTAATCACTTAGTGTTTTAGCTGGAACATTACATCCAAGACAAGTGTGAAGGTTGGCCCCACCGAGGTCCATATCGATGGCAATAACTTTCATGCCCATTAATGCAAGACAGATTGATAAGTTTGAAGTTACTAGACTCTTCCCAACTCCACCTTTTCCACCACCAATGGCCCAAATTTTCTTACCATTATTTGATGAGCCAAGAAATTGCCCGGCATCTGCTAAATGTGAGTTTGTGCTATTATTCAAAATACGTCCTTGTATAGCTGCTTAAGTTTCCTACATTATAGCCAAAATTAAAAAGCCTCGAAAAGAGCTTTATTTTATTTTTGTAAAATTATATATTGAAGGAATGGATAGTATTTATAGATTCCCAACAAAGTTTGAACCACATGTTTTAAGAAAGCTTGTTCACGTCATCTCTGGCCTAGGGATTATTCTTATCTATTTACTAACAAGTATTGAGGCGAGACAATTTTCTTATATCGTTCTTGGTGCATCTCTTGTCTTTACTATAATCGAAGTTTTACGCTTAAAGATTGAGTCTGTTAATCAGGTATTCGTGGCAGCATGCCGTTCAGTGCTTAGAGATACTGAAATTAATAGCTTCACTGGAACACCACTTTTTCTTCTTGGCATTGGACTAAGCTTTCTTTGTTTTGATGAGCAAATTGCTCTACTTGCTACAATTATTTTATCCCTTTCTGATCCAGCATCTTCATTTGTAGGAATTCGTTATGGAAAGAGAAAGCTAATAGCTTCAAGAACATTTGAAGGATCATATGCTTCTTTTATGATGACTTTTATTATCGTTGCAATTTATGGCCTTCTCTATCTTCCACTAAGCTTAAAGATTGTGATTTTTGCTTTTGTAACTGGGCTTGCAACGGCATTTATTGAGCTACTTTCTACAAAGCTTGATGACAATTTTACACTTTCATTCTTTACGGCGGCGGCCATGACGGTGATTAATTTACTCTTAGTTCTCTTTTAGTTTCTTCAATTTGCTTGTTTTAGTTGGAGCTGCTCACTGACAAAGTCAATATAGCCTTGAGCAACAATTGGATCTTCGTGATAGATGTGTTCATCAGTGATAAGAGAATTTAAAATCTTGATTTTATCATTGAGATTATCTTGCTGGAGAAGTAATTGTCTTATCTGACAACTTTTTATAATAAATGTGGCCACATAATTAACGATTTGCTCTGGCTTATGCAAAGTCTCGATGAAGTGATCGCGGTCAGTGTCATCTGAAATATTTGTTTCTAGCCAATTGTAGAGAATACTCTCTAGTCGATAAAAATCATCAAGGTTACTCATCGAACATTCTTTATCCTTTAAGACATTAACACTATAGATGGGATAAGGGTTAGATTGAGTAGGGTAATTTAATTCACATTTTCCAATACAGCGCATGAGAACTTTTAAAGTATTACCGTCCACTCGCTCGATCATTAGTGGTTTTCCAATGCCAAAAACCTCGCATGGATAGGCGAAATAAGTTTCAAAATTCTTCTGTGTTGCCATGGAAATGCCAATCGGATTACCTGCACAAGTAGCATCTTCAAAAATATCTTGAAATATTTCATCGACAACATATAAAGGAATTGAGGTACCCGGAAAGAACACAATATTGGGAAGTGTGATAACTGGTATTTCAATGCGGCTTGGTAGGTTTTCGATCATGATTTATCTTAACGCCAATTAATGCGATGCGCTTATTAAACCTTGTTAATTAAAGTAAAGCTTTATAACTCGCTTAAATACCCCAATTACGCTACCATATTCTTATGATTTTAAAGCAGATACCACATCTCGTCTCAACTGTTTGGGGTGGAGAAAAATTAAAAAAATATAAATTAAGTGAAGAAAGTTCATTTGAAGGACCTCTAGGAGAGACCTGGGAAGTTTCAACTTTAGAAAATGGCCTTTCTCTGTGTGAAGATGGAAGAAGTTTAAATGATGTATTAGAAGGCAAGGTACTGCCTTATTTAATCAAGTTCATCGATACAAATCAAAATTTATCAATACAAGTTCACCCTGATAATGAATATGCTCACATTCATGAAGATGCTCTAGGCAAAGAAGAGTGTTGGTATATCCTAGATGCTGAGGAAGGATCGGGAATTTATCTCGGACTTAAAGAAGGCATCACTAAAGATGATCTCCAAAAGGCAATTGAAGAAGGTGAGGAAGTAAATGAACTTCTAAACTTTATTGAAGTTCAAAAGGGTGACTTCTTTAATCTTCCTGCCGGATCAATTCATGCAATTGGATCAGGTGTTACTCTTGTTGAAGTTCAACAAAACTCGGGTGTGACTTATCGTGTATGGGATTGGAATCGAATGGGGCTTGATGGAAAACCACGTGAGCTTCATGTAAAAAAGGCCATGGATGTTATCAATTTTGATCCAAAAGAGAATCGCCTAGATTTCTTCCAATATAAGAACTTAAAAGAAAGTGGAATTCTAACTTCAAATGAATACTTTAATGCTCGTTTGAAAATCTTAGAAAAAGATCAAGAAAGTGCCATCTCATTAAATGGTATTAGTTCGGTTGTTGTTCTTAGTGGTGAATGTGATATTGACGGAACAGTTATTCGTGAATTTGAGTCAGCGGCCATTAAGGATATCGAGTCTGCCATTATTAAAGCAATAACAGACTCTTCAATACTTCTTGTGAAACAGGTTAATTAGATTGCTTGGCAAGTTAGTGGGTATGTCACCTCGTGCCCGTGCTTAGATTTAATTGAGATATAAGTATTCATCTCATTTGAATTCGTCACATCATCAAAGTGAATCTGATATTTTTGACCATTTGCTTGGTAGTGCTTTGTCATTGAATTACCTACTTGATGAGTACGGCCAACAATTGAGTGGGCCGGATTTCTTCCTTCAACCTGAATGTGATTACCTTTAATTTTGAATTCAATATTCTTGCGTGCTGATTGGCACTTGAAATTATTATTAACTGCAGCTTGAGCTGAAGCGGATAAAATCAAAGTCATTGCTAGTAAAGAAAGTAATTTCATATATTCCTCCAAAAAGTATGCACTTATTAGAATGCACAGAGGATGCCAAAAAGGATTATGTAATATCAGTGGCTTAGGTCAGGGCTTTCTGTATAGAAATTGAAAAATGTCTAATTATTGGTCGTCGTCGAGGTCGCTTAGGTAGAGTTCGGCGAGGTCTTCGTCTGAGATTTCTGGTGATGCATCTAAGCGTCGAAGTTCGTGAGGTATCTCGGCACTATCTCTATCTTCTTCCCCTTCACCAAAGCCAAAAGGGCAGTGTAGACATCCGCTTTCACAGCAGTAGCCACGCCTTAAATGGAATTCTTCAGTGAATACTGTATTGCCATCTTCGTTAATGTAGAAATCTGCTTTTTTACTCATTTAGATGATTTTAACATAGGCTTAAAGAGAAAGGCCCCTAATTCAGGGGGCCTAATGTGTGTGTGGTGTTTTGCAAAACGGTCACCCTTATATCTAATAAAATTTATTTCGACAAGAATAAAGTTTAATGAGTTTTACTTGATGCTGTGCGCGTTTAAGTTCTAAGTTGTAACTAGCTATAATTTAAAATACAATATAATTTTAATTTATTAATAGACTTAACATTTGGAGTTTTGCTGTGACAAAGCCTTGGTTCAATCACTATCAAAGTGGAGTATCTGAAGAAATTAATCCTGAAGCCTATGCTTCAATCCCTGCTTTATTAGAGGAGAGCTTTTCAAAATTTGCCTCAAAGCCAGCATTTCATTGCATGGGGAAAACTCTAACATATGGTGATCTTGACCATCTTTCAAAGAAGTTTGCTTCTTATCTGCAAAATGATCTAGGTCTTAAAAAAGGTGATCGCGTTGCGATCATGATGCCAAATATTCTTCAATACCCAGTGGCCCTCTTTGGTATTCTTAGAGCTGGAATGGTTTGCGTTAACGTTAACCCTCTTTATACAGCAAGAGAGCTTGAGCATCAGCTAACTGACTCACAATCTAAAGTTATTATTATTTTTGAAAACTCAGCTTCTGTACTTTCTGAAGTTGTAAAGAATACTCCAATTGAGCACGTTCTTGTTACTCAAATTGGTGACATGCTTAAATTCCCTAAGTCACTTCTTGTTAACTTTGTTATCAAGCATGTTAAGAAGATGGTACCAACATGGGATCTTCCTGGAGCAAAGTCTTTCTTAGCAGCTCTTGATAAAGGTGATGAGAAAACTTTTAAGAAGCCTGAAATTTTAAACTCTGAATTAGCATTCCTACAATATACTGGTGGAACAACTGGTGTTTCAAAAGGTGCAGAGCTTACTCACAGAAATATTGTGGCCAATATGCTACAAGCTGGAGAGTGGATTTCTCCAGCAGTTGAAGAAGGAAAGGAAATCATTATTACTCCTCTTCCGCTATATCATATCTTCTCATTAACAGCTAACTGCTTCACATTCTCTAAGATTGGAGCACTAAATATTCTAATTACTAACCCAAGAGATATTCCTGGCTTTGTTAAAGAACTAAAGAAGTGGGATTTTACAGCAATCACAGGTGTAAACACTCTTTTTAATGGCCTACTGAATAATGAAGACTTTAAGACTGTTGATTTCTCTAACCTTAAATTAACTCTTGGTGGCGGAATGGCCGTTCAACGTGCTGTTGCTGAAAAATGGAAGTCAGTGACTGGAGCTCCTTTAATTGAAGCATACGGTTTAACTGAAACTTCACCAGCTGCTTGTATCAATCCAATGGATTTAAAAGACTTTAATGGAATGATCGGACTACCTGTTTCATCAACTGATGTTTGTATTAAAGATGACGATGGAAATACTCTTAACGTTGGTGAAGTTGGTGAGATTTGTATCAAAGGTCCACAAGTAATGAAAGGTTACTGGGGACGCCCTGAAGAGACTGCTAAGGTTATGACTGCAGACGGTTACTTTAAGTCGGGTGATATTGGTCTAATGAACGAAGAAGGTTTCTTCAAAATTGTTGATCGTAAGAAAGATATGATTCTTGTTTCTGGATTCAATGTTTATCCAAATGAAGTTGAAGAAATTGTTGTAACTCACCCTAAAGTATTTGAATGTGCGGCCGTAGGTGTTCCACATGATAAGTCTGGCGAAGTTGTAAAACTCTTTGTTGTTAAGAATGATCAATCTCTTACTGAAGACGAGCTAATGGAATTCTGTAAAGAAAACCTAACTGGTTATAAGAGACCAAAGATTATTGAATTTAGAACGGAGCTTCCGAAGTCAAACGTAGGAAAGATCCTAAGAAAAGATTTAAGAGGCCAGTAAGCCTTAAACATATTAAGGCTACCTATTGGTGGCCTTTTTTATTTCAAGGAAGAAGTTATTAAGATTACAAAGAAAGGATTTACTCTCGCAGAAGTCGTCGTTGCAGCAGGTTTATTAGGTGGTTTGGCCTTGGCTTTTATGCAAATGACAAAGAACATGAGAGATGTACAGAATTTTGCTCAAACGAATTCTGATGAAGTTGAATTTGAAACATCAGTTAGATTACTCCTAAACGATGAAAAGCATTGTCGAGTTAGTCTCGCCGGGAATGGCCCAAGTGGTGTACCCTCTGATCCTGTTGTGTTTAAAAAAAGTGAAATTGATGATGAAACAGCAGAAGGACTTGATATCGCTCTTTATTTTGCTAATCAAGCCGGAGATCAAAGAACTCTTAAAAAGTTTAATGGCCAAGATAATCCAGGTACAGATGATAAGTCTAAGTTTGGTAAGCTTACAATTAAATCACTAAAATTAATTATGAATAATCCAACTGGTGCTGGAGCTGATTATAACAATAGCTCGGCCCACAATGATATAGGGATTATTAGAGCTGTTCTTTCGAAGAAAATGTCATCAACTCAGACTAGAGAAATTATAAGTGACTTTGCAGTCAATGTGGGAATGGCAACAGGTCAATCTCCTGAATCGAGTGGTGAGACGAGAATTCTAACTTGTTCACGAGTTGATAAAATGGCCGCTGCTGATTTCACTTATCCAGAAGGATGCTCAATGACATTCTCTCATAGTGATGCGGGAGGAGCTTATCGAAATGTTGCACTCAATATGGATTCAGGCGGATTTGTTGGTTTAAGACTGAGGGGAGATGTAAACGGGGATGACCGTTTCAGAATTTCTTCAAGTTGTTCTTCAGGTAGTGAACTAACAGACTACATGAGAAGTTGTTCAATAGGTTTTGGTTGGAAGGATAATACGGATAGCTCATCGTCTATTAATGCATTTCCAAGTTCATCGAAAAGTTATAACACAAATTTTGGTGGAACAATAACTCTACAAACTGGCGGCGATGTAAATTCTGATGACTCTTTCTATTATCGAATTCGTTGTCCGAATGGAAGTAATTCTGACTTAAATGAATATGTGAAGAATAAATGCCAAATTTGTATGGGTCATACAGATCACTACTATTACTCGCCAGAGAAAACTTCATGTAAGAAAGTTCAAAATTCTTCGGATAATTCTTGGGGTCGTATCATGACTTCAGGAGATGTTGGTGCAGATGATGCTCTATTCTTAGGCTTCTTTTGTGAAGGTGAGTTTTCACCTGTTATTAAGGCTTGGGCGTATTAACGCTAAGGCCTTACGCCATTAAATATAATTTGTTAAACCCTTTATAATTCTTTAATCTATTTACTAATATTGTCATTTTTTAAAGTAGTTACGATTAGATGAATTTAGAGCAATATACTTTCTTATTACGTTATCTCACAACTGCAGCAGGGACTTTCTTTGTCTATTAACTACTTGTCGCTGTAACTAATTTCAGAAAATTAAATGACCGCCGAGTTCTGTGGTACTTATTTATGTGTCTAACGACGGCTATTTACTGTGTTTTATTGGCAGTAAATACACATATTGAAAATGTTTTATATTCAAATACACTACTTGGGATGACTTGGGCCTTTGCCTTTCTTGCATACTTTTTCTATCTGAGATCACTTGAGGCATACTTTGAGAAAAGAATATGGCAACTTTCATTCTTAAAAGTGTATTGTATTCTCTATGCTGTCACTCAAACTATCTGTAATGCAACATATCTTATGTCTGACTATAATTTTCTTTTCAATATATCTCCGATAGCTGGAGAGAGTCTTTTTTATCGTGCAATGAAGGTCACAATTTCTCCTAATATCATTGGTCAAACAATGGGAGTTATTGGAGGTATTCTCGTCGTTTATACAAGTGCTATAATTTGGCTATATATAAATAAGCAAAAGAGAAAAGAAGCTTTTTAAAAAATTGGTATGATTATTTCCTTGGCCGTGGCCTTTAATGATAATGCAATAGGGATTAAAGCTGCTGGCTCAATACTTCCTCTATTCTACTTAGGTAATGTCTTTGAAGCGATTCGATTTAATTTACACTATAGTAAGCGCTCTATTGAAAAGATGTTAACTCTCGAAAAAGAAGTTATTCATTTATCTAAGGCCGCACATTTTGGCTTTGCTGCAGCTAGTATTGCTCATGATATTAAGAACCATGTTTTCATCGTTGATCTTGCGGTTCAGAAAATACAAAAAATTCTAAAGTCGGCTAAGAAAGAGGATTTAATCTTTACTCCTGTAAAGACAATATCAAAACATAACTCGAGAATTTTAGAGATTACTAATCTCTACATGAATGTATTTAAGAATAATTTTTCAAGCGATTCACATCCTGCCTCAATACGTGAGATTGCAAATGAATCAATCGAGTTAGTGGAACAAAGACTAAAAGATACCGGGATCAAGCTCATCCAAGAAATTGAAGATTTTGAAATTAACTGTAACCAGGCAGAGCTATCAATGTGTATTGTTAATCTCTTGAAAAATGCCATTGATGAGTTAACTAATTCCACTGACAACACTGAGACTCCTTGGATAAAAATAAGAACTAGTGCAAATGATGCAATTATTGAAGTCATCGATAGTGGAGATGGAATAAGTCATACAGTTGCCAATTCAATTTTTGAGCTAGGTTTTTCAACTAAGTCAAACCATGATGGCAATGGCATAGGTTTATCAATTTCAAAACAACTACTGACACGTTCTGGTTTTGATCTTAACCTTATTGATAATATGCCACATACTACTTTTAGAATTAGCTTATAACCCCAAGTTTTTTAACTGTATTATCGTGTCCTGGTTGTATAAGTTAATCCTAAGCGTCGAATAAGCAGCATCCTTAACAACTGAATCGACATAGGCTGGCTTCGTGGCCCCACTTAGCGCATCTGTTAATTCTTTTGGATCTTTCACTGATTTAAAGATTTGAGGATTAATCCCAAGAAGTAACTGAAGGCGATTGAGATCGTCATCAGTCATAGGTTTATGAAACTTCTTTGTTAGACCAACTTTTGATTTTAATTTTATGAACTCATACTTTGTATTATAAAAGAGAGTGAAGATGACGGGAAGACAAGCACTGTCACAACCTGTTGTCGTGTTAACTTCACGAATAAACCCTAGCTTCTTACCTTTTGTATTATAGGCGATCTGAACACTTGTATTAATTGGATTATCACTAATTTTATCAACGACTTTTACTTGTCTAGTTTTTGCGAGGTCTGGAAATACTGTCTGATAGAAGCTATTATTATTTGCATAAATAAATGAAATTGTTAAAAATAATGAAATATATTTAAACATAGGCTTCCTAAATGAAATACATCGTCGTTATCTTATTCGTTTACCTTTTCAATTCTATGACTTTTGCCCAAGAAGTGCAACGTGATGTAAAGGCTTCCACAAGTTCTTCAGGTGTTAAAGATGGACAGTTTGTAATTGTTCCAGGTCCTTCTTACGTTCCTAGTACAAAGTTTGGACTTAACCTAATTGGGATGTACCTCTTTGATGCAAATGGTGGAAAGTATAAGAATAGTAAAAAACCTGTACCTCCTTCAATCCTTGGTGCCTTTGGAAAAGTGACGACAAATGGAACTTCGATGGGAGCCGTTGGGACAAAGCTTCATCTTGGTGAAGATAAGTGGCGTCTTACTGGTGGTTATATTGAAGGTGATATCCTAAGTGAAATGTTTCAATCAGATCTTGATCGTTTCTTAGATACTTCAAATAAGATTCGCGCAGTGATTATTAATATTAATCGTCGTGTTTGGAAAGACCTCTTCATTGGTGGGGGAGTTGTTTGGAATGAGGTTATTTTTCAAGCCGATACAAACCCTCAAAGTTATGCCACTAATACTGGATTAAAATTTAATTTATTCTACGATACACGCGATAATACTTTCTCTCCAACAAGTGGTTTCTATCTAAATACTCGTACAAATTTATACCGTGAGAACTTTGGTGGAGATGATAATATCACAACACTTGAAGCGACTTTCTCGCAGTATATCTCCATGAACAATAACCCAAATCATCTTTTCTCTTGGCTCTTTGACTCAAGCTTTAACCTAGGTGATACAAATCCAAATTATAATTACAACTATGGCTCTCGAGGGCCACGTGGATATACGGGAAAAGTTTATGAAGGTGCTAACATGATTCGCTTTGAGGGAGAGTACAAGCATTACTTTACATCAATTGCTGATGGTAAATTTGGTGTGGCCGGATTTGCTGGAATCGGTTTTGTCTTTGGAGGAGAGTCTCGAGTTGGCAATATCATTGAGTCAGATCTCTTTAGCTCAGATCCTCTCCCTCATATTGGTACTGGGATTCGCTACAAGATTCTTCCTAAACAAAATTTGAACTCTCGAGTAGATATTGCTTATGGGCGCGAGAAGGAATTTACGATGTACTTTGCCTTAAATGAGGCCATCTAGCAGCTAGCATAAAGGCGCGTATTCAGCTGACACTGTTCATAGTTTAAACACCCTGTAAAAATGTAACATACTGTATTTACAGGCTTTATCTGATACATACTTGGCATCTTGATTGCATCTTATAGGGCATGAAGATATCAAAACTTGCTACTCTATTTATTGTATTCATGTGCTCATTTCAGATGGCCTTTGCTCAAACACTTGAGAATTCTCGTATTATTGCAAGCCAGCCAGAGATCTCTGAAGTCCTAAGAGAATTGGCATTTCTTAAGAAGAGCCTAAGAGGAAATGTTTCAAATAAACTTTCTGATGATCAAATGAATCAATTTGCAGAAATGTTTAAGCAGCAAGCAGCTTCTCAAAGCGCAGGTGAAGCAAGTAGTGAAACTGAGTTTATGACTTTTCTTGGTGAACTTAAGAAGAACTCATGTCGTACTAAAGATTATAATGAAGATCCAGTCGCTAAAAAAGAGCCAGCAGCGATTGAAAAGAGAGGGGATAGTCTCTTTACTGGTCTTTCGGAAGAAATTGCAAAGATTGAATTAGATGAGAGCGTTGATGTTGAAATCACTGAACGCATGAAATTTGACTACTCAAAAGCAGTTTCATATTTCAATCGTGCAAAGAAGCTTAAAACTCACATCGAAAATATCATCAATAATTCAAATGAGTCATATGAAGATAAAGAGCAACTTCTTCTTGCTTACAATGATTCAATTATTAAAGGTCTTCATGATATAAAGGTAATTCTTAAGCCATTTATTAATACTTCTCAAATTCAAATTGATCAAATTATTCCACGTCTTTCAACTAACTTCCTAGAAGAAGAAACTGAATTATACAATATTCTTGTTCACGGTGAAGTTACAGATAAGATCTTTTTTAAGGTTGAATTTGAAGGTGACTTTGCCATTGTAAAGCTTAACTCTTTCTATAATGCAAAAAGAGATATCGTAACAATCAATGAATCGCCAAGTGGGAAGAACTATCTATACGCTTTAAGACTTCTTACGATTCAGATGATGGCATCACAAATTAAGAACTATGATGTCATGATTGATTCACTTGATAGTCCAGTTGTTATCCCTCGTTCATGTCGTACTCGTCAAAATGGTTCATGGCCAGAGATGTTAAAACTTAAGGTTGATCCATCACTATCTGAAGCTTACTTAGAGAATCTAATGAAGAATATGGGGCTATCTTATGATGAAGCTAATCTGGAGCTTATGTCGGTAAGAGAAGCACAAGAAATTAACCCTCTATCTGATACAATGATTGCTTCAACTTCTGTTGAGAATTTCCTAAGATCAGAAAGCGGGAAGGAAGCAAAGAATTACCCAAGTCGTCTATTAAGAGCTGGTTTTGATGAAGTAGAAGCTTATCAGAAGTATATTGATATGAAGATGGGTCAAGTTATGCAACTTTACCGTGATGATGTTTACTACTCTAAAGGTGGCCGTGCACGTGGTAAGAAGAAAGTAACGAGAAAAGACTTTACTCTAATTAGCGATATCATTGGATCGGTTCCAGAAAATAAGACTATTAAAGTTGATATTTTTGAGATGGGTGAGAAGTACGAAGAAGATATTTATCCAGCAGCGATGAATGCTTCACCTTATATCGCTTCTAAGCTTGCAAGTGCACGTACAGAAAAACTTGAAGATATTATCAGTTCTGAGCTTAAGAACAAACTTCAAGCAAATAAGATTAAAGTAGCATTCCCATCTTTAAACTCGCAAGAAGCATTTAGAAATTGGGCAATCAATGCACTTCAAGAAAAAATTATTGAATTAAAAGATGATAAAGAATATGCTCCAGGTTCAAAGAATAATAATATGCTTATTTCTTATTGTAACCACAGAGTAGGAAGCATCTGTTCTGGCGTTAGTCGTAATAAAAGCTTTCTTGATCGTGTCTCAAACTATATCGATACTCTAAAGCTAGATGGAAAGTATCTTCCTGTATCAAGATTAAATACTAGAGAAGTAGCTCAAAACTACTTAATTCTAGCTTCTGTATTTTACTTCCTAAGAGATAACGCAAAGGTTTTCCCTGAGCTAATTACAAATGAATATGACTACCTTCTTGGTCAGATGCAAGCACTTAATCCTCTTGCTAAGGTAAGACTGGGATACCTAATTGCGAGAGAAGAACTAACAAGCATTAAAAACGGTCAAGTTAAGAAGATGAAGAAGACTGCTCGTGGAATGAGAGTTGATTATAGCTACACTTGTTTCAATAATAGCATGACTAATTATATTGAGCGCCTAGATGAAGCAGCAGAAGAATTAATGGTTGATCGTCCAATCGAGCCTGACTTCTTAACTCGTTATATGAAAAAAGATGAGTATGTTGCTCTTTGGAATAATATTTATGACAAGTACAACAAAGATACGACTCAGATCTTTACTGCAAAACTAAGAACAGGAAAGAAAGCATTTCAAATGGTTGATGAGCTTGCTTCTAAAGTAACAATTGATCGCAATCAAATTGAAAGTGCAGCTTCAGATCTTATTCAAGATCGTCTAATGTGGGAAACAGAGCAGAAGCTTGATAAGCGTCTCCAAGAAGAAGATGTTGAAAAAATCGCCTTCTACAAAGAGATCCTTGCAGCAAAGTCTCACAAAGAAAGACAAGCAATCTTTGAATCACGTCCAAGTAATATTGATATCTTTGACGACTATGAATTAGTACATAATTTTATGAAGCTCAATGCTGATCTTAAGGCCCCTGTCTATATGGAAATCCTAAAGAAGTCAGCGCAAAAGCGTCAGAAAGAAACATATGCAAAGCTGAATGCTTTCTGTCAGATCGATGAAAATGATATTGATAGTCTGAAGGAAAATTTCTTTGCAACTGTTAAGGTTCAAGATCAACTTAACCAACTTCTTGGTATCCCTGCGGTTCCACAAGAATTAATGGATCGTATGGGTGATTGGTCAAGTGACGAGAAATGGGCAATGTATAATGGTATCTTCGGATTTCTACTAGGAATGGGAGCTGTTCTTGCCGCAGGTTCTTGTACAATCCTAACGGGGGGTCTATGTGGCCTAGCAATCGCTGGAGCTGGTGCAATCGGTTTTGGTATGCAGGCAAATGCGATTAGACTTGAAACAAAAGTAAAATTTCGTGCCGATGATAGTGAAGAGTATGTTGGTCAAATGGCCGACCTTGGATTCACAGATTCTAATGCAACAGAGAATGTTGCTCGTGGTTGGATGGCAGTAGCATTTGAAGTTATTGGAACTCTATCAATGATCTCAATTCTAACTCGAAGTATTTCTGTTGGATCAAAAATCTTTAAAGAATCTCTAAAGGCAATCGTAAAGAATCGTGCCAAGCTTGGTATCAAAGAAGCTCTTAAGCAATCAGGAAAGAGCGCTTCAGTAATCGTAAATGAATCTGAAGTTGAATTTGCAAAGCTTGTACTTGGCCTTAAAAAGTATAAAGACGTATTCAAGAACTTAGTATCTTCTAAGTCAATTGATGATATTGCTACAAGTCTTAAGAATCTTGATCTAGGTGATGACTTTGTTGAAAGTACACTTAAGAAATTAGATAAGATTGAAGCGAACTACAGAGCTGGAAAGCTTACGAAATCAACATATGATATGGCACTGAAAGATATCGTTAAGAAGATTGAAACAGCTTTAACAAAAGCGAATGGTGGTATCTACCGTTATACATCTGATGTTGCTGTTAACTTAACTTATAAGAATGTAGATGATGCTCTTGGGCAAACTGTTGCGAAGCTTTTCAACGGAAGTCCACTACAACTTAGAAATTACATGGGAAGCTATGTGAAGAGACTAAACTCTGGTTGGTTTAGAAAGTCTTCAGAAGCAGCACGTGCAAGACTTAGAATGATGAAAGCATCTCAAGGTCGTTATATGAAAGGAACAAATTGGATTGTTCGTGCATGGTCTGAAAATACAGCAAACCTTGCTAAGAATAGAGCGAAGTTCTTAAAGATCTATGATCAACTACAAAGACTTCCTGAAGCAGAGCTAGCTGACTTTATTGCTAAGAATGCTGATGATCTAACTGAAATCTTCGTTAAGATTCCACTTAGAAAGAGAGATATGCCATTTATGCTACTTCAGGGAATGCCACACACTGGTGGATTCTTTGGAAGAAGACTACCTGTTCTTTCTGAAATTGGTGAGGGTGTGTTAATCAAGAAGATCTTCACTTCACGTGCAAGACTGATCTCAGAAGTCGCAAGAAAATCAGCTCGTGAAGCTCTAGGACTTAAGAGAGTTCTAATGGCAGAAACTGTTGGTGATCTTTATAAGGGACTTGATGTTTCACTTTCAAAGGCCATGACTAAAATGCCACAAGCAGAAGCAAAAGAAGCACAGGCAATGCTCGTAAAAGTTAAGAAGCAAATCGTTGATAGTGTAACAGCTAACCTTGACTCAGATCGTGCCGTTAGAAACTTTATGAAGAATAACAATATCGACCTAAGCGAAGCAGCCGCGGCAGGTGAGGAGGCTCTTAAGGCCAAAGTAACTCAGCTTCTGTATGCTCCAAATGGTGAAACTGAGCACGCATTTGCAAAGTACCTATGGGCAAGTGCTGATGTAAAATCGCTTTTTAAAGCGCCTGAGTTTGAAGGACTAGCTTACAAAGTTATGAAAGAAACAATTGAAGAAGAAAATATTGGAAGTTTACAACACTACCTAAACGCTCTCAAAATCCTACAAGTAAGTGATAATGGAGCGCTAGGAAGCATTGAAATCTTTTAATGAAAATTATTTTTTAAAACAGTTATTACCATCTTTTAGATATTCAAGTAATGCCAGCTTCTTTTGACGAGCAGCTGGTGTTCTTGCTTCATCAGCTTCTTTTTGAAGAACATCATAGAAAGCATCCATTGTACCTTTCTTATTCTCCTTCATCTCTGAAGCTGTCTCTTTAAGAATTCTTGTTAACTCACTCATTTCAGCATCACTAAACCCACTCGATAGGAATGAGTAGAATTTATGACCATTGAAATTACTGAATAAATCAACCTTACCACCTGAGACTGAAACTTCCTTAATAGCAGAGATTAATTCCTTCTGTGAAGATGAACCAATTGTTTCAGCTGTTAAGAAGTAGAGTAGTGCTTCTTCATCAGTTGCACTTAGGCTTGGAACTCTTGAAGACCAATTCTGTTTCTTAATTGTAATATTAAGCTGTCTTTGCATTTTCTCTGGCGAGTTGTAGCGAGACATAACATTGAAAATTCTTTGGGAGATATCATCTTTCATCTCAGAGAGAACAAAATTAAAACCATTATCCGCTAGATTCTTATTCACACATGGTGCACATGAAAGAATAGCATTCTTTTTAAGGCCATATCGTTGTGATAAGTAAACGAAGTCATTGATGGCCTCTTTTAGCTCTTGGCCACCTGGCGCATCTTTTGTAAAAGTTTGAGATACTTTTCTAAACTTGGCCTTATCCTTTGCATCTTTGATTAGCTTGCCAAGTCCTTCTAATGTGAAGTCCTCTTTAAGTCCTGTTGGTGATAAATCCTTCATCGCAAGATCAAGGTTTCGCACAACAACATTTCTTACTTCAGCATCAATAACCCCACTCTTAATAAGAAGGTCATTCAGGCTTCGCCCAGCAGACTTAATAACACTAAAGACTGAACCAAAACTCATTTGGCATGTAAGCATCAATACGCAAATCTTAGCACTCAATTTCATAGAATCCCTCGTCTAATTTATTTCATGCTCTATATCGGTACTTTTTGCTCAAATATTTAGTTATGCGCCTTGTGTCAGGCCTAGGTTTTCGTGAAAAAGCCATAATTCTGGTAGTTTACAAGTGCGTACTTCTCTTGAATTAAGATTTTGTCTTGGGTACAATGCTAGCTCGCTCGGGGGAGAGTATTATGAGAAACTTATTTAGGGTATTAGTTTTAACTACTTTTTTAATTCCTAATTTTGTCTTTGCATCTATTGATGCTTCAGAATCTGAAATTGAAACATGCCGTCGCCTAAAGGTTTTTCTGGCCGGTAGTGTCGGTGATATTGAATGTCGAAATGAATATCAAATCTTTTCAAAGCACGTCGGTAATTACGAGCGTGAAGCCGTTAAGAAGAAATCAAAGCAAGTAAGAATTGGGGCCTTTAACTTATTTAAGCCGGGGGCAACTCAAACTGAATATAAAGATCACCGCCTTGTGGCCGAGATCATGAACGATTGGGATGTCATTGCTGCCGTTGAGCTGACTTCAAATAATGGAATGACAAAGAGACACAACGACGCCATCGTTGAGTATTACACAAATCGTCTTGCTGAACTTCAAGCGCAAGAAATTGATGAGAATGAAAAGACAACAAGTAATGAACTTGCTCTAATTCGTGAACAATACGATTTCCCTGGATACATCCTTCTTTTAAAAGAATTACAAAAACTCGATCCAACTTGGTCACTACTTCTTTCTGGAAAAGAAGAGGGAAGTGAGAATGCAACTGTTAAGGAATTAACTGGTTACTACTATAGAAGTAGTACAGTGAAAATTAAGTCTACTGAATACTGTCGTGATCGTTATGGAAAAGAAGGACGCTTTGGTTGTCTTCCTGTTCTCGACGAGAAGACTTTTGGCCGTGATGTTGAAGGCTTATTCTCAAGAAGGCCATTTCTTTCAACTTTTGAATCAGGTGAATTTGATTTCACTCTTCTATCAACTCACGTTATCCATAACACACCATCAGATGAAGACCTTCAAAAGAAGATCCTAAAGAATGTCTTTGGTGTCGATGACTATAAAGATATCGGTCCAGGTGTAACGCAATTAAAATTTGCTCGCTTTGCTGAAGTAAGACTAATGGCCGAGTTTGTTGAATACCTAAAGAAGAACTATTACGAACAAGATTATATTATCCTAGGTGACTTCAATCTTGAGAGCTCAAATAACTACTGGGAGACATTCTTTAATGACTTCAAAGGGCTTGAGCTAAGAATTGAAGGTGCAACTTCAATGGCCGTTGGAAAGAATCTTTCTGATGGAACAATTACTCACGGAACTAAGTCTAATTACGATCACTTTCTATTTGATCCAAAAGAGACTTCAAATTGCCAAGGTGAGGGTGCTGCTAAGATCTTTAACTTCATCGAAGGTGACTTCGCTAAGAAGATTGAACGCAAATACCTTGTTCGCTCAAATGCTATGTACTACTCAACAACTCGTGAGTCAGATATGTACCGCCTTAAGTCTGGTGGAAAAGAGAAGATCGACGTTCTTGTTGATAACTACGTTCACTCAATCAAGAATAAGCTAACAGTTAAATCTGGAAAGCTAGTTCCTCGCTTTGATATCGAAGAGAGCAAGAAAGAATTCTATGACCGTGTCATCGACACACAACTTTTTGATAAGACTTACTACAGCTATCTAAAAGAGATCATCAGTGATCACCTTCCAATCTACATGAATTGTTCAAATCAATACGATAACGATTAATTTCATATAGGCCTCCGATTTGGAGGCTTTTTTATTTCAATAGCTTATTCAAGCTAACTTCATATAATCTTAACTTCCTGATTTTGTTCATTAATTATCTTAGAAATGTCGATAAAGTTTCGTCGGAGACGTGGCTGGTTTGATAGTTGCAGGGCTTTGCCTTTGTAACTCGCTGAAGTTACGATGCGCGACTTGAAATTATGTCGATTTGTTATCATTTGATAGCGGAAATAGGCTAGAATTACCATGTTTTGCGTATATTTTTTATATATACTATCATATGATAGTGCATTGGCTAATGTTTTAGCTTATTGTTACGATAAGATGGTAGTGAAGGAAAGTTGAATTGGCTAATAGGAAAATAGCGAGTGAGAAACAAGTAAAAACCTTTCTAACGGACTTTAAAGCGTGCATAGCAACTAACAATGGCAATGTTGTGTTTAAGCCTAGAAGAGATGCACATAAAAAACTAGATTCAGTTAATGTCGATAAGTTGGGGGCGATAGAATACTTAAAAGAACTTGACTACATGGACTATTACAAGGGACCAATTAAAAATGATGATCCTAGTTATAAGGGAGAATATTTTGAATTTGGACTTGAAAATGTGTGTAATAAGCAAACATATGTGAAAATTCAGTTATGGATGAACCCTAAAAGTAAAAAAGTTTCATTATGTTTAAGTTTTCATGAAGCTGAGTATAAAATAACCTATCCATTTAAGGAAAGAGAGCTGGAACAAAAAAGCAAATCAAAAAAAGCAAAGAAAAAAGCAAAGAAAAAAGCAAAGAAAAAAGCAAAGAAAAAAGCAAAGCAGATAAAGAATAATAGAAAAAAGTGAGGCGCAAATGAATATTATAAAAATACATTGTCCATTTTGTGCAGAGGAAACAAGTTGTAGTGTAGAGAATGAGAAGTCTATTGTTATAGTTCAGAAGCAAGAGGTTGAAGTTGAACACCCGCTTTATACTTGTCAAGATTGTGGTGAAGAGTTTGAATCCTTAGACTCTGATAAGGAGCCGACTTTTTTAGCTCGGGAAAAGTATCGAGAAGTTAACGGTCTTTTAACAGTGTCAAAAATAAAATCTTTTAGAGAGCAGTTTGGCTTATCACAGAAAGATTATTCATTATTATGTGGTTTTGGTGAGATTACTATTACTCGATATGAAAGAGGGGAAATACAAAGTGATGTTCATAACTTTGTTATGGAATCATCGATGTCTTCATCTGGTTTAGAGTCATTGTTAAAAAAATTTGGACATAAAGTAAGTAATAAAAAAGCTGTGGAAAGATTAATTGCTTGGCAAAAAAGAAACGATGTTGTTACAGCTGCAGAGTCTAACTTGATTACGTATTACAGACTCAAAGCAGAGAAAGAGGAGAGAAAGCGCATTTACTATCAGGGGTTATATGAATCTACTCCTATGGGGAGTGTTATGAAAAAAAGAATTGGCTATAAGGAAATGACTGTTGCAGGAATTGAAGATCTTCTTAAAATGAAAGAAGGGAAGAGCATATAATGAATTCAAAAAATGAAGAATTAAAAGATAAAAAAGCATCATCTAAAGGGGATAATAAATGTGATTTTGAAAAAAATCCATTATTTCATAAGTCGAAAAGTTCGGTCATGACAATATCTCAGAACTTAGCTAGAAATATAAAAGATAAGATTTTAAAAGATGATTATGACTTTCAAAATGATGAGAATGAAAAGTTGTTTAATGAAGGGGTTGTCGTTGGAATTATTGCAGCCCTTACGGTCTTTGAGTTAGGCTTACTTTGCGAAGATAGGATAACGGAAGAAACATTAAAAGAAGTTCTTAGAAAAGCAGGTGAAGAGTAAAAAAGTTTATTTAGGCTCTAATTGTTTATATAAGTAAAAAGCCTCCGTAATGGAGGCTTTTTTATTTGTAGATTCTTTTTTCGTCCTTTACTTCAACTTTCCCATTGCTCCAGAGACAACAAAGCCTGTATAAACGCAGGTTTGTTGAAATTGTTTTTTAGCTAAAGCGTGGGGGAGCTATAACAGCGTCAAATCTTAGCTTGGCTAAGATGCCGAAGTTATTTAAGCTCCACCTTAGGAAACAGCGCTTCCGGTGGTTGAGGCGTATAAGTCGCCTTACCAAATTCCATCAGCTCAGTTCCAGCAACACTTGAACCGATGTATTCAAGAGCTGTCTTTGTACACTCAGGAAGGAAGGCCTGAAGCATATAAGAAGCTGCGGCCATTCCGTAGAAGCAGTTGTAAGCGATTGGCGCGAAGGCCGCTTCGTCTGCTTTGTGCTTCCATGGTTCTTTGTCGTTAACATATTGATTAAGGCTAACGATAAGATCCCAGATGGCATCAATTGCTTTATTGTGCTCACGCTTTTCCATGAACTCTTTAGCGCGTTCAAAATATGGAAGAGCATCAATCTCCTGAGTTACACCTTCTGCTGAATAGACCTTATCTGGGAAACTCTTAAGACCAAGCTTAATAACTCTCATTAAAAGGTTTCCATAGTCATTAGCAAGTTCAGTGTTGTGCTTATCAACTAATTCTTGCTCAGAGAATTTCCCATCTCCTGAAGAAGAAATATTCTTAAGCATATAGTAACGGAAAGTATCCGTTGGGTATTTTTCAAGCATCTCAAATGGATCAACAACATTTCCAAGAGACTTACTCATTTTCTTTCCGTCTTCAGCAAGAACCATTCCGTGAACATAAACTTGTTTTGGTAGTGGAAGATCTGCGGCCTTTAGCATACATGGCCAGATCACTGAGTGGAACCAAAGGATGTCTTTACCAATAACGTGCATATCAGCAGGCCAAAATTTTGCTGCTTGATCTTTATCAAGTGCAGAGTAGTAATTGATAAGAGCATCAAACCATGTGTACATAACAAAGTTCTCATTACCTGGAACAGGCACACCCCAACCTTGGCTTGGACGAGAGATCGCAAGATCTCTTAGATCGTCACCTTCAAGGCGAGAAAGAATTTCTTTGTAGCGCGCACCTGGCACGATAAAGTCTGGATTCGCTTTTAGGTGATCAATAATCCAGCTTTGGTATTGGCTTAACTTAAAGAAGAAACCTTCTTCTTCCTTAAGTTCAAGTGGCTTGTGGTGTTCTGGGCAATTTCCATCTGGTGCTTGTGCTTCTGTGTAGAAAGATTCACATGATAGACAGTAATTTCCAGAGTAGTGACCGTGGTAAACTAAACCTTTTGCTTCAAGATTCTTCCAAAGCTCAACACAAGTCTCAGCGTGGCGATCTTCAGTTGTTCTAATGAAGTCATCATAATTAATATTTGCTTTGGCACAAAGCTCTTTAAAAACTTCAACATTAGCGTTTACGAACTCAAGTGTTTCAAGTCCAGCGGCCTTTGCTGATTCAATTAGCTTTTGTCCATTCTCATCTGTTCCAGTTAGAAAGTGAACTTCCTTTCCAAGAAGCTTATTCCAACGGGCATAAGAGTCCGTTACGATCTTCTCATAGGCGTGACCGATGTGAGGGCGACCGTTTGGATAATCAATAGCAGTAGTGCAATAGAATGTATTTTTCATTTTATTTTCTCCAGGCCTTCAGATTTTACTCTATCTTCGGGCTCAGTTCTTCTTCATTTCGATCGGCATATAATTAATATGCCTCTCTCATTCATCAGCTCTTCACCCAAAACTAGAGCAAACTTTGAAGGCTTTAAACCAGTTTGCTCTTAGGGTGAGTGCTAATTAAGGTTTTACAACGATATTACAAATTCGACCTGGTACGTAGATCTCTTTGACAATTGTTCCCGTTAAGAATTTCGCAACTTTTTCGTCAGCTTTCGCTTGAGCTAGGAAGTCTTCTTTTGAAATATCTGCTGGTACATCAATTGTTGATCTTGTCTTACCATTTACTTGGATGGCCATTGTGATGAGGTCATCTTTAGCAAGTTCAGCATCAAAGGCAGGCCAAGCCGCAAGTGAACAAGACGAAGTCTCTCCAAGGTTTGCCCACATCTCTTCAGCAGCGTGTGGAGCAAATGGAGAAAGAAGTCTTGTAAAGGCCTTAGCTGTCTCTACAGATACTTTTCCAAGCTTAATGACTTCGTTATTCATTACCATCATTGCCGAGATTGCTGTGTTAAAACGTAAGTTCTCAACATCCTCTGTAACTTTCTTAATTGTCTTGTGTAGGTGTTTAAGAACGTCTTGATTAGTCTCTGCGCCTTCATATGTATTTGCAGGATCACCGTAGAATGTGAATGACTTTCTTAGGAAGTTGAAAACTCCTTTCACACCTTTTGTTTGCCATGGCTTAACTTTTTCAAGTGGACCCATGAACATTTCATAAAGTCTTAAAGCATCAGCACCGTATTCCTTAATGATATCATCTGGGTTTACAGTATTACCTTTAGACTTACTCATCTTCTCACCATTCTCATCGAGGATAAGACCTTGGTTGAAAAGCTTTTGGAATGGCTCTTTTGTTGAAACAAGTCCTAGATCAAATAGAACCTTGTGCCAGAAGCGAGCGTAGAGTAGGTGAAGAACAGCGTGCTCAACACCACCAACATATAAGTCAACTGGCATCCAGTATTCTTCTAATTGCTTATCCCACGCTACTTCAGAGTTTTGTGGATCGATAAAACGTAGGTAGTACCAACAAGAACCTGCCCACTGAGGCATTGTATTTGTTTCTCTTCTTGCTTTCTTACCTGTCTTTGGGTCAGTTAGGTATAACCAGTCATCAATACGAGCAAGTGGAGACTCACCAGTTCCTGATGGTTCATACTTTTCTACTTCAGGAAGACCAACTGGAAGTTCATCTTCATCAAGACATCTTACTGTTCCGTCTTCAAATTTAAGAATTGGGAATGGTTCACCCCAGTATCTTTGGCGAGAGAATAACCAGTCGCGAAGCTTGTAGTTAATTTCTTTCTTACCGATTTGATTTTCTTCAAGGTACGCGATTGCTTTTGCAATCCCGTCAGCTTTATTAAGTCCATCAAGGAAGCCTGAATTAATATGTGTTCCGTCTCCAGTGAAAGCAGCTTCATTAACATCGCCACCTTCAAGAACAGGAATGATTTCTAGGTCATACTTCTTAGCAAATTCCCAGTCTCTTTCATCGTGAGCAGGAACGGCCATGATCGCACCAGTTCCGTACGAGATTAGTACATAGTCTGCAATCCAAATTGGAATTTCTTTTCCATTAAGTGGATTAACAGCGTAAGCGCCAGTGAAAACACCTGACTTATTCTTGTTAAGATCAGTTCGATCGAGATCAGACTTAAGAGATGCTTCTTTGATATAAGCTTCAACATCAGCCTTCTTCTCATCTGTTGTAATCTTTGCAACAAGGTCATGTTCAGGAGCAAGAACCATATATGTTGCACCAAAGAGAGTATCTGGACGAGTTGTGAAGACATCTATTTGTGAGTTATCGCCTTGAACTTTGAAAGAAACTTGAGCACCTTCTGAGCGTCCAATCCAATTTCTTTGAAGCTCTTTTAGTGACTCTGGCCAATCAAGATCATCAAGGTCTTCTAAAAGACGGTCTGCATATTCAGTGATCTTAAGCATCCACTGCTTCATTGGCTTTCTAATTACTGGGTGGCCACCAACTTCAGATTTACCGTCAATAACTTCTTCGTTAGCTAGAACCGTTTTAAGTTCAGGGCACCAGTTAACTGAGATTTCATCTTCAAAAGCTAAACCTTTATTGTAAAGTTGAGTGAAGATCCATTGAGTCCACTTGTAGTAGTCAATACTTGATGTTGCGATCTCGCGATCCCAATCATAAGAAAATCCACAGGCCTTAAGCTGTCTTGTGAAATTTCCAATATTTTCTTTTGTAATTACTCGCGGGTGAGTTCCCGTTTTAATGGCATAGTTTTCTGCCGGAAGACCAAATGAATCCCAACCCATTGGGTGAAGAACATTGTGACCATTCATTCTCTTAAAACGAGCAAGAATATCTGTTGCTGTATAACCTTCAACGTGACCAACGTGAAGTCCCGCCCCTGATGGGTAAGGGAACATATCCAATACATAGTATTTAGGTTTTGATTTGTCTGTTGAGTCTGTTCTAAAAGTTTTGTTGTCGTCCCAAAACTTCTGCCATTTTGGTTCAATTTCACCAAAGTTGTACTGCATTAAAAGCTCCTGAATTTACTTAAGTTTTTGTGGCCGAATTATAACCGCTATAATGTAGGACGTCTATTATGTGTGTCGCGTTAATGTGAATGTTCTCTTTCATTTGGAATTGCCAAAAAGAGTCGGGGGAATTATACTTAAGCCATTAGAAATAGATTAATTTATTGAATGGAGAAACGATGTATCGTTTAGTTCTTTTTTCCCTAACTCTAGTAGGGCTAGTTCTTGTTATGAACTTATCTGGTTATCAGAGCGTTGAAGTCAACAATGCTAAATTTGATCTTAAAAAAGCGGAAGCGGCACACGTTGCTCATCTTAAAGAAGTAGCAGAACTTGCTAAAAAGCACGCTGAAGTAACAGCTCCACCAGTAATGACTGATGAAGTTATTGAAGAAAAAACAATTATCCCTCTAGATACTCCACAATTAGTAAGAGCAGATAAGCTATATAAGCAATGTATTGCATGTCACGGTAAAGATGCTTCTGGTAAAGCAGCTAATAAAGCTCCACGTATTGGTGGACAAATGGACTGGTACATTGAGAAACAACTTACTGATATGAAAGCAGGTGTTCGAGTTAACCAACAGATGTTAACGATTGTAAAAAAACTAAGCCCAGAAGATATTGCAGATTTAGCTGCTTATCTTTCAAAAATTCCATGGGGTGGAGTTCAAAACTAAAAGAAATTTAAGTTAATATAAAAGCCGCTTTTAAGCGGCTTTTTTTTTGGAGAAAATATGCGCTCACTACTTTTAATTTCACTTCTTGTTATTACTTCATGTGCGTCGAAGCCAAAGCTTTATCCAAATGCCGCTTATCAAAGGCATGGAAAAGAGCAGGCCCAAAAAGATATTGATCTTTGTATGGCCCGAGCTGACGAATTCTTAGAAAGTGATCGTGGAAAGCAGATGTTAAAAGAAGGTGGAAAGGGCGCAGCCTGGGGTGCCATTGTTGGTGCTGTTGCAAGTGCTGTCTTTGGTGGAAATGCTGCTAGGGGAGCTGCTCAAGGTGCTGCAATTGGTGGTGCAAGTGGAGCTGCTTCAGCTGGTTTAAGTGAAGATCAAATCAAGCATCGCTTTGTTAATCGCTGTCTTTCGGAGAAGGGTTACGAAGTAATAGGTTGGCGCTAAGATGACTTTATATCGTTATAAGAATATTGAACCACAAGTCGGTGAGGGGTGCTTTATCGCTGACTCTGCTGATGTTATTGGAAAAGTCTTTCTTGGAAAGAACTCGTCTTTGTGGTTTCAAGTTGTGGCCCGAGGTGATGTTAACGAAATTCATATTGGTGAGAATGTTAATATTCAAGACCTAACAATGTTACATGTTGTGGAAGATTATCCACTAATTGTAAAAGATAATGTAAGTGTTGGTCACAGCGTAACACTTCATGCATGTACGGTTGAAGAAGGTTGTCTCATTGGAATGGGGGCCACTATTCTTGATGGTGCTATTATTGGAAAGAACTCAATTGTTGCAGGGGGAAGTGTCGTCCCTCCTGGCAAAGTCTATCCACCTGAGAGCTTTATTATTGGAACACCAGCAGTGGCCAAGAGAAAGCTAACTCCAGAAGAAATTGATACATATAGTAATCACTATAAGAGCTATCTTATTACGAAAGATGAATTTCTAAATGATGTAAGTGTTATTTAAGTTTTAATAACTCGTATACTTTGTTGATAATATCATCACGTGAAAATGGTTTAACTAAAACATTTGTTACACCAGAGTTAATAACACTTACCATTGATCGGTTATCGAGAAACCCTGAGATTAACAAGTACTTTAGCTTTTGATACTTCATGGATTTACTTGCAATATCGATGAAGTAAGTTCCATCCTTATCAGGTAGTTTGTAATCAATAATAACAAGATCGAAATCTTCATTTCTTAATTTTAGTAGAGCAACACTTACTGAGTCGGCCGTTACAATACTTTTAAAGGCACCTGTCTGCTCCAAGAATGTCTTGATTAGAAAACAAATCTTTTCTTCATCATCAACGATGAGAATCGAAGGCTTCTTTACTAATGCTGATTTTGAAGGTGATAACGCCATTAATTACCCTCTCCGTCCTTAATACCTAGTGTATTTAGTATATCTTCCTTAGTGAATGGTTTAGCGATAAATCCCTTTACTTCACTATGTTTCGTAATATCTTTTTCGGCAGCAACACCAGACATAATATATGTTGGTATATCATAACCATCTTCTAAAACTTCTTTTGCAAATTCAACACCATTTGTCTCTGGCATATCAAAGTCAGAAAGAATTGCATCAACAACTGTTCCTGTTAAAATTCTCTTGGCCTCTTCTGCACTTGAAGCAAAAATTAAATTGATTGGTCCATACTCAAAGAAAGACGCAAGTAAGTTTAGAATTTGAGGTTCGTTATCGATAACAAGAACTTTCTTGTAGTCGTGATTTACACTAAGTTCACTGTCCGTGAAACTAGTTGTTTCCATTTTAGGAAGTGTCATTTCAAAGTGACAGCCTGAAGTCTCTGGAATATGTCTTAATACCCCTGAATATGAGTCAATGATCTTAGAAGAAATGGCAAGCCCAAGTCCTGTCCCTTCTCCAACTTCCTTTGTCGTAAAGAAGGATTCAAAGATACGTTCTTGATTTTCAGGAGCAATCCCTGGCCCGTTGTCGACAATATTTAAAACATAGCAGACATCGTTGGCCGAAAGATTTATATCAATTGTCGGGTTTGCAACTTGAGCATCAACTAGAGCGTGAATTGCATTTGTGACAATATTGATAATAACCTGCTCAATCTCAATAGGGTTGGCACAAATTATTGAATAGGTATTTGGATTAAAAGTTGCCTTGATTCCATTCTGATCAAGTGGAACTTTGAGAAGAGATAGTGAGTTAGTAATTATTTTTTCCAGAGAAACAAATTTCTTTTCACTATCTTTATTATGTAAGAAACCTTTTAATCCTTTAATGATCTTTGTAATTCGGTTGATTGAATCTTTTGTATCTTCCACACTTGCAGTAATAATATCTTTTGCTTCAATCTGTGCATTAAGAAGAAGTGCATCGATAAGTTCTAAGTTTCCTGAAGCAATCGTTAGAGGGTTAGAAATTTCGTGTGAAATTGTCGCCGTAATTTCTCCAATCGTACTTAGCTTATCTGCTTGAATAATTTGATTATGAATATTTTTTAGCTCTTCAATTTGATAGCGATACTTTGTATAGAGATTCTTTTCAATACTAATATCATTAAAACAAATGACGTGCCCATCTTCACACTCAATGGATTTTATAATGACGTGATAGAAAGTCTGATCATCTAAGAAAATCTCAACTTCTGGCCCAATCTTAATATCTTTTGCATCTTCTAAAAAATTACCTAGCTCAAATCCAGTGAATAGGGATTGGAGAGTAGGGCCTTTCTTTAAAATTCTTGGAGACTTCTTAAAGAAGGAAGCAAAGAAGTGATTATAATATGTGATTTCATACTTATCGTTGATGACACAAATTGGTTCAAAAACTGAGTCGTATAGTGAGTAGTCTTTCATTATAGCCTTTCGTTACATTTGTTTAATAAATTGAAAGTACTGAGCTTCAATAGCATCAAATTCAAGTTCTTCACCATCGTCATTTTTAAGTACAGGTGCTTTATTATCAACGACGTCACTAGTTTTGATTAACATCATTTTTACGTCATCACTTGATTCTTCATAGTAGGGAGCATAGAAGCTCTCAACATTGATTCCCGGTTTAATAAAACCGTGAACCATATTCACTTGCTCGATAACAGCTTGTGGGCAATGAGAATAAGTAATTTTACCTTTGAGTTGATCAAGCATGTTGATCCACTCTCTGATTCCACAAGAGTTAATCATATCAACGTGATTGAAATTGATATGAAGGTTCTTATCTTTGTGATCGAGAATTGGAGATAGATCTGCATCCTCATCAATTCGACCAGTTAGTGTTAAAATTGTTTCATCGTTTTCGGCCTTAATATCGACCTTTAAGTTACTCATTCTTTAATCCTTTAAATTATAGAAACTAATCGATGGTATTCTCTTACTCATCTCTTTATATCTTTTATTCATTTCAAAATAGACGTAGAAGTCTGTTACATCTTTTCTTTCAACGATTTGTAGTCGATCGCAATTCTTTAGAATCATATACATTCCAAGGCCGGCCCCGCGTCCTTCTTGTCTCGGTGTTTTCTCCTTTGCTGCTCGGTAAAGTGAGTCCACAATTTGAGATTTTGCTACATTAGTATAACTCTTGTAATTTACGATTATTTTCGTTGAGTTTTGCGAAATAGATATTTCTCCGTATTTTTGATTACTTACACGGTGAAAAATGTCATTTGTATAGAATTCATTGGTAACTAATTTTAATTTATTATTGATACTATCGTGATAACCATTGAGGTCAATATCCTTAACTAGTTGTAAGTACTTTGCATCGAAATCGCTCTCATTTGATATCTCAACGGTCTTAAAACCATGCTCATCAATGCGGCCTTCAATTGTATTTGTCTTATGATCATTGATAAAACTTATGATTTTTTTTAGCTCATCTTCAATGCTAGGAGAGGTGCCAATAATATGATTGGTCTTCTTATCCTTAAGATACTTAAGGTTAATAAGTGTATCATAGCGACTAACGAAAATATCACTATCACTCTTTAGTTCATCACTGATTTTTAAATCAAACTTAGGCGAACTAAGTTGCAGTTTTTCGAGTTCTTTAAATTCAGAATTTTGTATTTCTAACTTAATCCCCATATGCACTACTTTATCTCCAAGCAAATGAGAGTGAGGTCATCATCAAATGAATCACTTCCTCTGTGATCGTATACAACAGAAACTATTGTATCACGAATTTCTTTGCTCGTGTGTTTACTATATGACATTAGTATTTTTAAGAGATTTCTTAGGCCCCATTGTTTGCCATCAGTATTTTCCGCTTCAGTAATACCATCAGTCATATAAACTAAAAGCTCACCTGGTTCGAGAATAATCGTTTCATACGAATAAGTTGAATCCTCTTTGTCTCCAAGTCTTGGGCCTTTGGCTTCAAGAAGAGGGAGGATATCTGCTTTTGTGATTTCGTCTTTTTTAGGAACTTTTAAAACTTCTAAGTGACTTGCATTGGTGTATGAATACTCCTTTGTCTTTGTATTATAAACAGAGATAAAGGCAGTAAGAAGAATTTGGTTATTTGAAAGATTAATTACTTTATTTAAATGAGAGGTAATGAGAGCAGGGGATAGTTGAGTTGGGTCCTCATTAAGTCTTATTTTAATACTATTAAAAGCCGAGTTAATGGCCGAAGTTAAAAGAGCGGCCGGAAGTCCGTGTCCAGTGGCATCTGCAATGATGGTAATAATATATTCGTTAAATTCATAATGTCCCCACCAGTCGCCACCACACTCAGAAGCAGGAGCCGCGTAAGAGCTAATACAAACACTATCATTTTCTATATCTTTTGGTGGAAAGAATTCTTCTTGAACAAGCTTTGCAACTTTTACTTCCTCGTCTAATCGCGCTTTCTCTTTCATCTTATCAATATACTGAAGAATGTCCTGACTCATTTGATTAAATGAATCACCAAGAGTTCCAAGCTCATCGCGGGTCTTGATTTCAACAGTTGATTCAAAGTCACCTTGACCAATACTAAGAGCTCTTTGATAAAGCTTTTCAATTGGTTTAGAGAGTCCACGAGAGAGAAAGACGATAATGATAGTCGATAAAGCAATGATGAAGATAGCAAAGTAAATTGCTCTTTGAATCAGAAATTTTGTAACAGATAAGGCATCAGATTCAGATATCGTTGAAACGATTGATAGTCCAAAGGCCTTGGTCTGAGCAATTGAAATTAAGTATTCATCATTATTAATTCTTACCTTCTTTACAATATTATTTCCCTGAAACTCGTTCTTATCATAAGAAGCAAGGCCGATTAGATCATTACCTAAGATCATCTCACCGTCTTTTAAGACGACAGTATTATAAGTACGATTCTGAGACAGAAGGTTCTTTAAAATATTGGCCTTAATAACAATGGCCACAATTTCTTTTTTGACCTTGGCCGAAATGACAGCGTAGTCTTCGTTATCAAACTTAAATGTCTTAATTAGATCTGGACGATCAAGACTTGGAATGGCCAATTTAAAATTATTCTCATCCTTGTCGAAGTCGCGATTAATAACAAAATCATTCTTCTCTCGATAGGCGAGGATATACTTTGTTTCACTGATCGCTTTCACTTTTAGTTTTCGATTCTTAATAAGAGCAAGATTTTGTAAATCAGTCTTTACACGTGTCAGTGTATAGTTGAATTCCTTGGCCACACTCGTGACATTAAAGAGCGAGTTTTCATAGAGATAAGCTTTCTTATCCTTCTCAAACAGATGAGTTGAGTACTTTGTGAGAAAGACAATAACCACGATGAGCAGAAGCGTATTAATCGTAATTAATTTAAACTTGATCGGAAATGTCGGCTTTTTGCCCATATTTTACCTACGTAGAAGTCAATTGAAATATTAGATACAATGATATTAACGATTTGCGTCATGTGCAAGAATGAGAAAAGAGTACCAGGATAAATTTTGGGGCGACTAAATTCATTAGTTGATACATTCATAATCTTCATCTGTCTGTGTGTTGCAGTCTTTGCGGGGAACCACGTCTTTAATTCATCTTATATTCCTCCAATCATGGGTGGGGAGAGAATTACTCTTGGTGAAGTCTTTGACCTTAAGAATGATGTACGTCGAAGAAGCTTTGATAATTTCTCATGGCATGATCTTGGAAATAAAGAAGCACTCTTTCATAACGATCGTATCTTTACTGATAAAGACTCAACGGCCAAGCTTAAGTTTAGCTCTGGTAATGAAATCAATGTATCAGAAGAAAGCCTTTTTAAAATCACACAAGAAACAGATGGGATCAATCTTAATATCGAGCAAGGTGTCGTCTTTGCAACGTTAAATAATGCCAATGAAGCCTTTGTCGTAAAAGTAGGCGATCAGATTTATGAAATTAAATCTGATAATTCAAAGATTAAAATTTCAACTGAAAATGGAAATAAAGAACTTTCTGTTTTAGAAGGACAAGCAAAAGTTAAACTTGGAAATGTTGAAGAGACTATTTCCAAAGGTGTGCGAGTCGTTTTAACAAATGATAGCTATGAGATCAAAAAGAGCTGGCCTGAAGAATTCACTCCTCTTGATGGGAAGATCTTTTATGTAAATGAAAGTAATGTCATTAATTTTGAGTTTAGTGAAGCCGTTGAAAAGCTCCACCTTTCATCAAATAGGCCAGCACTTGAAAATGGTGAAGTTATTGATGTTAAGGGGAAGAGTACTTCTGTTAAGAATTTAAAAGAAGGAATCTACTACTGGCAAGTGAGTCAGGACTTAAATATCTCAAGTGATAAATCATTTGAAGTAATTTATGAAAGAGTTCCTGAGTTTGAAAATATCAGTGAAAGTGAAAATGTTGTTCTTCTTAATCGCAGCAAGAAAATTTACACTGAAAAATTTGATGAGATTGAACTTCAAGTCAATGGAGGAGAGTATACTGACTTTGACTATAGTGATGGAGAGTTAAACTTATCTTTTGAAGAAGTTGGTGAGTATAAAGTATCTTATCGAAATAAGTCTGAAGAGCATCCTTATGCACTATATTCTAAAGAAGCTCTTATTAAAGTAGTTAGTTCGCCAAGTGAGATAACACTTAAAAGACCATTTCAAGGAGAGGAGTACTATTTCTACACTCCTAATAAGATACGCTTTAGCTGGCAGGCACAAGATCTCTTCGCGGATGTTAAAACATATATAGTCATTAACAATAACCGCTATCCGACTGTAGGGAATTCGTTCACAATGGATGTGACAGAGACAGGTGAGTACACTTGGTCGCTTGAGTACTTCCTAAATGATGAACTCATCACTAAGTCAAAGGAGAATGAGTTTAATGTTACTTTTGATCGCGATAATAGCGCTCTTAAAGAGGGGCGAAAAATTGTCGTTAAAAAACCAGGAGACGTCATTGATCTCACTTGGCGACAAGGAGCTTCTGACAAAGAAGACTTTATCGTAGAGATTGCAAGAGATCGAAAATTTGAGAATCTTAATGAAGTGATTAAGGCAAATAGTAATAATACGAAATTCTTAGTTAAAGAGCTTGGAACATTCTATTGGCGCGTTAAGAATGAAGAGAATAAATTTGTTGCTCCTGTGAAAATTATTGTTGTGCCACCACCTCCGCCGGCATCACCGAAGATTAAGAAGATTGAAAAACGAGTTGAAGTAAATAAGTTATCACCATTATGGTCATTACTTGATCTTCTGATTTCTCCTGCTCAGGCACAAGAGAGTGTTAGATTGACTTGGGAGGCGGTGAATGATGTTAAAGAATATCGCATTCAGATTCTTGATGGAACTAAGATCGTTCTCGATGAAAAAGTTGGTCTTAATCAATTCTATTGGAAGGACTATTCAACTGGACACTTCCAGTGGCGAGTCGCTGCCATTGATTATTGGAATCAAGAGAGCCCATTTTCTGAAGTTGAAGATCTAATTATCACAAAGAAATTTGGAGGTGCGGATGCTGTTGATTTAGTTTCTCCGCGCCACGGTACAAAGATTAAAGAAGGTAATGTTGTTGAACTCAATTTTAAAAAAGTTCGCGGAGATAAGTTCTATCTTGAAATCTCAAAAGATAAGTACTTTAAAGAAATTAAAGAAATCCCTCTAGGGTTAGAGAATAGTTATCGTTTTAAGAATAATCTTGATGATTCTTTCTATTGGCGTGTTCGTGCTGTTGAGAAAGGGGATATTCTTTATTCGAAAAAACGTCGTATTGATGTCTTAAAAGTTAGAAAGCCTGTCATGACGAAAGTTGCAGATCCAAAAGGGCAAAAGAAAAGGTCACCATATTACTTCTCTTATTTACCAGAGATGACAACTTATGAAAAAGTTAGTAGCGGTAAAAACCTGAAAGTTGATGATACGAATTTCATTTCATTCCAAGTCGGAAAGAATATTAAGTTAGCTGAATACGAGATCGATGCCAGCGTTCTTCATAGTGCCGGTCTTGTGTTTGAAGATATTGCCTTTAACCGAACACGTCTTCAAGTGAAGACAAAGAAGAACCAAGGTCGTTTTGGTTATGGCTCAATTCTTCAAGTCGAATATCGAAGCGAATTGTCTTACTCAGGTAGTGTTGTTGAATCAACAAGTGAGTTCTTCTTTAATGTTGCACCTTATATCGGAGCTAACTTTGGAGAATTTAATTTTCAATTAGGTTACTTCATTATGAATTACAAGGGACTTGATGGGCAGCTCTCTTATAAACTATCTGATAAGTATGAAGTCGGTTTAAAGTACCAGTCGCTTGAGAATACTTCCGATTCATCAAAATCTTCGAGTCTAGGGCTAAAGCTCCAGATCTCTCTCTAGTCATTATATTTTATTGAATGGCCACTTTCTGGGCCATGTTTTTGGCCCAATAATCTTCATATTATTATTTAAACTATTGAAATCTCTTTAAAGTTAGGCCATTTCTGAGATGTGCCGATGACGAGTTTATAATTGAATTAGTAATACCAACTCGTGAGGGCGTTTTGAAGAGAGAAAGTAAAAGGCCACATTCACATTTTCTACTAGCATTCCTATTGGGATTTGGGCTTCTCGTTTCGTCATGTGTGCCGGAAGAAGAGTTAGAGGATCTAGTAAATGTTCCGGGAGCAGAGCTTCCGACATTACCAAATTTAGATGTCGCTTGTTATCAAGACGTCTATGCTCCTAGAGAAGAAGACATTACTCGAAATATCGATATCCTTGTTATCCCTGATACATCGGCTTCGATTATTCAAGAGCGTGCACAAATAGCAGAAGGCTTTGATGCTTTCTTAGGTGCTCTGCCATCATCGGCCAATGTTAATATTGCTGTTATGCTTGGACACGGTTCGACATCTTCTCATTTCGGGAAGCTATATAAGAAGTCGACTGAGGATTTAATTCTTTCAACTAGTTCATTATCAATTGATGAAATTAAAGCAGGCCTTCGTTTAAAGATGGAAAACCCTGCAGGTGATGGCCGTACAGATGGTGGTGAAGCTGGTCTTGCTTCACTAAACCGTGCTCTTAATGATGATTACTACGCGGCCATTCAAGAACAAGGCTTCTTTAGAGAAGACGCAGCTCTTGTTGTTGTCTTCGTTGCCGATGAACAAGATATTTGTGCCATCTATCCTGATGAAGTAACTCCTGTTCCTGATCCACAGGGAAGTGAAGATGCTTCAAGAATCGTTGAATGTTTTGGTGGTGATGCAAACGCTGATCAACTTGTAACACCTCAAAGTGTTTATAATAAATTAAAAGCTCGCTACACTGAAAGACCACTTGTTACTGGTGGTGTTCTCTATACAAACTCTGCCACAATTCCATTTGGTGGAGAAAATGAAATTGGTTACGGTTATAAAGAATTCGTTGAATTCGGTGGTGGATTCAATGTTGATATGGCAACTGGTGAGTATGGTAACGGCCTTTCAAAACTTGGTATTCTTGCCATGACTCGTATTGAACCAATTAATGACTTCAACCTTCAGGTAACAAATATTGATACCAATACAATTCGTACTTTCGTTGATGGGCGTGAAGTTCAGTACTCATATGATACTGAGTTAAATATTGTTTCACTGAATGATGACCGCGGTGTTTTCTCAACGGCCGCCGTTCAATACTGTGAGAAACCAAAAGTAACAAAACAAGTTATTCAGATTGCTGCTGGTGCAAATCACTCTTGTGCACTAATCGCCAATGGTGAAGTTAAGTGTTGGGGAAATAATTCATTTGGACAGCTTGGGCAAGGTAATACTGAAGCCCTAGGTGATGATGAATCAATTGATTCAATTCCAGCTATTGATTTAAATGGTGAATTAGCTCTTCAAGTTATTGCAGGTGCTTTCCATACGTGTATCTTAACTGAGTCGAACAAAGTAAAATGTTTTGGGCGTAATAACCTAGGACAGCTTGGTATCGGTACAACTGCAAGTATGGGTGATGATGAAGCTCTTAGTGAGTATGGATATACAGATGTAGGTGGTATCGTTCGTAAACTTTACGGTGGTACTTATCACAATTGTGCTCTTCTAACTTCTGGTGACGTCAGATGTTGGGGGATGAATACATACGGTCAGTTAGGAACAGGAGACAATGTTGTCTATGGAGATAATGAACCAGCGTCTTCAGCTCCACTTGTTAATTTAGGTGGTAAAGCAATTCAAATGGACCTTTCATCGATTTCTTATCATGCCTGTGCAATTCTTTCTGGTGGAGTCCTAAAGTGTTGGGGACGAAACTTTGAAGGACAGTTAGGAATTGGAAGTACAGACTCTGTCTTAACTCCAGATGTTGCTGCTGCTACTCCTAAGGGAATTATTTCTGTAACAACTGGTGGTACTCATACGTGTGCTCTTCAATCTGACTACAGTGTTGTTTGTTTTGGACAAAACTCTGATGGCCAACTTGGAAATGGAACGGGAGAGAAAATTGGTGACGATGAAACTCTAGAGAATGCACCAATTGTAGATCTTGGATTTGAAGCAGCTTATGTTTACGCAGGTCACGTAACGAGTTGTGCGATTTCAAAGGCAGGTGAAGCTAAGTGTTGGGGGAATGGCCTTCAAGGTAAACTAGGACAAGGTAATACAGATAGTATTGAAGGAGACCTTTCAAATGTTGCACCAATTGATCTCGGGCTACAGGTATCTTCTTCTGTATCGGGTCAGAACCATACATGTTTCTTATCGTCAGATGCGGGACTTGTTAAGTGTATTGGTGATGGGTCTTATGGTCAGTTAGGTAATGGAAATACTGAAGATATTGGTGATGATGAGTTACCAAGTACGAGTGATTTTCTTGAGCTTTTTAAAATATAATCCAATCATAGCGGCCATAAGAATAAGTAGACCAATAATCTGACTTTGCTCTGTGGCCATATCTTTATTGACTGCGCAACCTGGTTGAATTCCTGAATTTAATGTTTCAAATGAAGCTGCTTCTAATGCAACTGTTGTTGGAGTAGGTGAGATATTAACAGTTCCAATTTGTTCAATTGAACCGTCAATATCATCAAGACGTATAATTCCATCTGCTCCTGCACCACCAGCACCACCTTCAGAACCACCTCCGGCACCGCCACTTCCACCTTGTGCATCTAAACTAGCATTATTAATAACGATATTATTGGCCGCTTGGAGAAAGATAACACCTCCGGCACCGCCGCCTGATCCTCCGGCATCACCATTACCCGATGGACCGCCTTGGCCATTGTTTCCAATAGCACTTATTGTTGCTCTGATAGTGATATTTCCACCTGAAGTAATTTGAATGGCACCACCTCCTGCGCCGCCTGGTAGACCTGGTTCTGATCCACCATCGATACAACCAGTTCCTCCTGCACCACCACTCGAACCACCTCGAAGTTGTGTTTCAAGAGTCATTGCAGAGTCATAGGTAACTGAAGGTGCACTTGCTCCTGCTCCAGGAATGTCGCTATCAACAGTTGGAGAACCAGAGTCTGAACCAGTAAAGCCTGCTGAACCTAGTGTTGCGTGAGCACCACCGGAACCACCACCACCTCCAATAATATCGGCAGTAAAAGCATCACAAAATGCTGTTCCTCCTGCAATTCCACCAGAATTGAGAACAACCTCATTACCAATAGCACTTCCACCTGTTGTACCGGGAGTAATTGTTATTGTTCCATCAATTGTGACATCACCTTGAACTTTAATAATGAGAGGAGTTGAACCTGCTGTGTTTACAGTTAGCCCTGTTGCACTAATTGTGAGATCCGTACAATTCCACGTACCAGATGAAGTGATAATTGTTTCATCACAACTTCCATTACTACCATCACCCGTATCAAGGGCAGCAAAAGTAGTTGACGAAAAAAGTAGGAATAGGGGAATTAATAATCTCTTCACTAATGAGATTTTAACATATCTTAACTTTGTCTTTAACTAGGTATAAAAGGCTAGAAGTCACCTTGAAAGAAGTTAAAGCGAACCTTTTCAAGCTGGCCGCGCCCTTGATCGTAAGAGAAGAAGCTCTGCTTTAATACTTGAGAGCGTACCTCAATTGATTTCTTGTTTGGATTAGCGATGAATTCAAGCTGAACTTCTTCATTAGTGGCCTTGAGGTAGGAATCATTTCTCTCAATTTGGAAGCCTCCAATTTTAACGAGTACCTTTTTTATTTTTTCCATATTATCAGCTGCATCTTCACCTAACATTTTAAAGGGCATGATATAGCTGCTTGATGCCTTCTTCTCTCGAGAGGAAAGGCAGTTGTCGATAGTAGGACAAGTGAAATTATCTAAACTAGATGATTCCTGAATCATAAATTCTTTTGAACAAGATACAAAAACAAATAGCAAGATAAGGTATTTCATTACTGGAGTCCTTCTTTTTTTATTTTAACTAATACGTATGGTTGAACAATTAGGTATTGGAATTTGGTATTCTCTTTTTCCCATATCTCAATTTGCTCATTAGTTGGTCTAAAGATCTCTTCATCGGCTAGCCATTTCTTTATATACTCAACTTCATCACGTGCCATGGCAAAGCCAACTGCGGGAAGGTCAAGATTATCGGTAAGCATGAACAGAGCTTCTCTTTCATGGTGTGGTTTCAGTAGATCCCACTGAGCATCATCGATATCATTTGTTAAACGTTGAAGTAGGTTTTCTTGTTGATCATCTGTCACGGTTTTACCCCATCATCATTTTATCTTGATTAATTTGTGCTACAAGTTTCTCATCCGTATCAATTTTATTTGCTGGATGAATTTTCTTTGCAGCTTCCTTTAGCTCTTGCGAAATTTCTTCGCTATTTAATTCCTTCTTAATTAATGAAAAATACTCTCTTTCAATAGCGTTCTTCTCTTGTTCTTTACGACGAAAAATTGGCGTTAAGATAAAGAGGAAAGCTAGTGTGATAAGCATTAACCAAACAATATGGTAAATTTTCACTTTTGCACCTCATGCTTTTGTTACGAATTAAATATACTATGTTAGAATTGCCTTGTGAACGATTTAAAGAAACTTGTTATTCTCGCTCAAAATGGCGATCAAGAAGCTTATCGCGTCTTTTTAGAGGCCATTTCTGAAACAATTAAAAAAATTGTCTCATACAAAATCTTTAATGAGGGCCATCGTGAGGATATTTGCCAAGAAATCTTGATCAGTGTTCACACTTCGCTGTCCACTTATGGCCCTGAGCGTCCAATTATGCCTTGGATCAATTGTATTATTGAAAGGCGTATCATTGACTATATTCGTAAGTATTCGAAATTAAATGAAAGAGAAGGAGTTTCTTTGCAAGATGTCACAAATCTTGAAGGAGAAGCGAATAAGAATATAGAGAATCTTGCTAGCGTCGATCAGCTTAATTCTCTAATAGAAAAGTACTTAAGTGAAGAGTTAAGAAAGCCACTTATCTTAGCTAAGATTGAAGGCCACCAGACCAAAGATATTGCCGACATGTTAGGAATATCAGAGTCTGCGACAAGAACCAGAATTTCACGGGCCTTAAATAAATTAAAGAAAGCAGTGGGGAATAGAAATCATGGCAAGTAATGAAAAATTAATCGATTCATTAGTAGCAGAACTAAAGCCAGTAAAGCCTTTATCTGCTCCAATTGTTCGCACATTAACTTGGGCCATCCCTCAAGTATTAATAAGTGTTATTGCTATCACTTTAAGTTCACCACTAAAACTTTCAATGGTGGCAAGTCCACAATTTATTATTCAAGTGATTCTAGCATCAGCATCTCTCTTTGTTGGAGCCTACCTTGGATTTAGTAATACAATTCCAGGCCTATTAAATGAAAAGAAGAAGAAGTTAATGCTTACTCCTTTTGTTTTACTTGGGGCAGCTATTGCAATTAATTATTTATTTCCAGTAAGCCTTGATACTATACATGAGCATCGCTCTTATTGTTCAATAGAGCTCATCTCTTTGATGATGATTGGTTTTGCTCATAATTATTTCATGTTAAAGAAGGGTTTTCTTGCATTTAAAAGTACGACTTTAGTAACAAGTCTTATGACAAGTGCTATGATTCCTTTAATTATTTTATATTTTGCATGTTCATTTTCGACTAATCATTTAATTGTCGCTCACTTTCTACCAGTGATTGTGATGACTGGGCTAGTGACATTAATTTTTAAGGTATGTAACAAATAAGTAATTTGTAACGAAGACATAAATAACAAGGTTCGCTAAGTAACCAAAGGAGAATTTATGAATACAAAAAAATCACTACTAATGGGAGCTGCTGTAGCAGGACTTATGATTTCATGCACTGGGACTGAAAAACAAATGCCAGAGGTAAAAACTGGTGAGGTAATGTGCTACGGAGTTAACTCTTGTAAAGGTCATGGATCTTGTCACGGTAAAGTTGATTCATGCAGTGGTCAGAATGGATGCCAAGCGGAGCTTAAGTGTGCCGGACAAAACTCTTGTAAAGGTAAGGGACTTGTTAAGCTATCTAAATCTGATTGTGAAGCTAAGGGTGGAAAGGTAGCAATGTAATGCACAAGTATGGAGTTGGATTAAGACACATTCATTTTCCATACCTTGAAAAGAACTCAGGCCATTCTGTCGAGTGGTTTGAGGCCCTTCTTGAAAACTACATGGGAACTTTTGGAAGGCCTTATAAGATGCTTGAAAAAATTCGTGCAGACTATCCAATTGCTTTCCATGGAGTTTCACTTTCAATCGCTTCTAGCGAAGAATTAAACTTTGAATATATGAAAAAAGCAAAAGATCTCTATGATAATTTTGAGCCTTTTGTGACAAGTGACCACATGTGCTGGACGGGACACGCTCACTCAAATCTACATAATCTTTTGCCATTTGCTTACACGAAAGAAAATCTCGACTTCATTGCAAGTAAAGTGATGAAAGTTCAAGACTTTTACGCACGAGAAATGGCCTTTGAAAATCTTTCAGCTTATTTCACTTCAAAGAAATCAACAATGTCTGAAGCTCAATTTTTAAATGATCTTGCCAATAAGACTGGTTGCAAAATTCTCTTAGATTTTAATAATGTTTACGTTAATGCTATTAATCAAAAATTTGAAGCAAAGGAGTTCTTTGAAACAATCGAAGCAAAGAATGTCGCTCAAATTCACTTGGCAGGTTTTTCTGACTTAGGGACGCACTTATTTGATACTCACTCACATCCTGTTCATCATGATGTTTGGGAGTTATTCAAGGAGTATTGTCATAAGTTTGATGTACCAATTCTCTTAGAGTGGGATGAAGATATCCCTGAATTTTCAGTTTTAGAGCAAGAGCTTACAAAATCAAAGCTTGTATTTGAGGGAGTAAGCCTTGAAGCATGAAGAATTTCAAAAACATTTTCTTAAAGGCGTTCTTGTTAAGGATATTGAAAAGGAATTATTAGAGGATATGGTTCCAATAGGTGAACTTGATGCAACTCAAGTGATGGGAGTTTACCAAGAAGATTATCGTGCTAGGCTCTTTGATGTGATTGGTGAAAATTACGAGACTTGTTGGTACGTTCTAGGTGATGAAGACTTTATGAGAATTGGCCAAGAATATGTCGAGGCCCATCCATCTCAATACACAAATCTACTTCACTATGCTGATGACTTTCCTGATTTCTTAGCTTCACGTACGGTTGAATTTTCTTTTATGAAAACACTGGCCGAATTTGAGAGAAGCTTTTGGTCAATCTTTCATGCCAAGGATAATTCTATAAAATTTAGCCCTCAAGAATTGGGAGAGAGTATTTTTGAAACCCCTTTTTCGCTAGATCGTAATTTCTATCTCTTTGAGTCCGAAGTTGAAATTTCTGAATTATGGCGCATGCGAAAAGGTGACGGGGATAAAAGCTTTGATGAAATTCAAAACCAACAATACCTTCTTCTTTATAAGAGAGATGGCCTTCCTCAAATTGAGACATTAAGTGAAGGTAATTTTAAATTACTTGATAATTTAAGAAACGTTGAAACCATTGCCGAAGCAGTTGAAACAATTGATGATGAATTGATATCAGATCCAACTCAGTGGTCAAACTTCTTTAATTTCATTGGTTATCTGGCCCAGTTAAAATCCTAAGATCAAATCCAAATAGCTTATCTGCGATTTCCAAGCAGTCTTCTGTTACTGGCGATTCAATTGTAACATCTTCACCTGTAAATGGATGCTTAAAGCATAGTTTATAAGAGTGAAGAAAGATTCGATAGAATTTAAAGTCTTTTCGAAAGATATTATTGATCGAAGAGTGACCATACTTTGCATCCCCAACGAGATTATGCATGCGACGAGAAAAATGTTTTCTAATTTGATGTTGGCGGCCTGTGAAGATTTCAATATCAGCAAGACTATACTCTTCATTCTTGGCTAGACACTTATACTCAGTTCGAGCTTCTTGTAATCCCTTATCTGTCTTGATAGGAAAATCAAAAACACCTTCATCATCAATTTGACCTTTCACCATGGCAACGTAGTGCTTTGAAACATTTTCGCTATTCCACTGCTCTTTCATAAGTCTTGTTGCTTCTTTAGATTTAGCAAAGAGAACAACACCAGAAACTGGTTTATCAAGACGATGAATTGGAAAGAGGTAGAGGTCAGTTTGTTTCTTGAGAGAACGCATTAAACTTCGTCGATCCTGGCTTCTGGCCTGAAATGGATGGACGAGGAGGTCTGATGGCTTTGTGGCCGCAATATAGTGTTCGTCTTCAAACAAGACTTGGATTTTCTTTTTCTTCACCCCTTCTTATAACATGCTAACTATATGAAATGAAACGAATACTATAAATAATATAAGGAAAATTTACTGATTAACCGATTAGATTACTATGAGAATTCTCTTAAGGATATTCATCTTCATTTTTTCGCTTTCAGTGATGGCACAGGAAACAGGTGTTATTTACCGTAATCGTGATATCACAGTTAGTTATGATCGAGAGGAAGATAGATTCACATATCAAGATAGAAAGTCCACAAAGTTCTATGAGCGCTTTCGCTACAATGATCTTATTCTTGAGAAATTTTCAAATATTCCACGAGAAGATCGAGGAGAGTTAGAAAAACGTTTAATTCAAATCAAGGACACTTACGCTATTTCGGCTCCTGCACCGGAGGAGATTTTAAAGTCTTCTCTTTATGAGATGGCAAAAATTAATGAAAGTGAAAACCATGATTGTGGCCCATCTCCAATTTCAATGGGAGAAGAAAGTCCTGACTTTATTGTGGATATCGAAATGCCTAAGCTTGATGAAAAGAGAGACGGTCTTCTAGGTCTTGGAGAGCTTGAAGGAATGGAGCTTGAAATTAACTCCAATAATGATAATCCTCTTCATGGAGGACTCATGGCCACTGGACTAACTAATTTTAGAGAAACAGATGGTATCGAAGGTGACGATCGTGGCCTTACTGTTGGGTTTAAATATTCTGGTAAATTAAAATTTGAAAATGGAGAAGTACTTCTAAGTTATGGATCTAAAGCCTATACGAAGCTTGTGGCCAAACCTTGTGGTACAACGAGTATATCAGGAGCTACATATCAACAACTTTGTTATCAGAACTCTGATGGGACTTGGAACCAGGAAGGGCTTAATAAAGATGATTATGATATTAAAGTACTTAGAAAAATAGGTGATGATAAGAAGTCTTATGTACAATTCGGTGCAGGTGTAACGGTAAAGGATGACAAGGGCTTTGCATTGGCCACTCAAGAGAAATGGCATAAGGCCTTTAAGGGTGTTGGAACAATTCAATATCGAAACTATGAACATATGGATCGAGCTATAATTCCACGTGCAAATTTTAAAATTGGAAGAATTACAAATTTAACAGATCCAGATAAGAAAGTATCTCTATCTTCCAATGTCTATGCGGGGGCGCAAATTTCTTACCTTGGAGGTAATGGAAATTACGTTTCATATGGAGGTAGTTTAAATATTAAAATTAATGATAAAGATAAGAATATAAAATTTCCGGCAATGGAGACAAGATTCTATTATGATGGCCAGTACACAGCTAAAGATGAAGTCAATCATAAATATGGTGTTGAAACTCGTGCTAATTTCTTTCGAAAAGGAACATCTTCAGTATACCTAAAGGTCGGAGTTGGTGTTGAAGATGACACTAGTTCAAGGGCCTATGAATTATATGGTAAATCACCTATTTCAGATAATCTCGATCTACAACACTATATTGGGATTGGATTTGCAAAGAAGTTCTAGGGTTGCCCCTAGAACCAAATCACTTATTTAGATTCTTGATAAAGATGAACATCTCTTTGTGGGAATGGAATTGAAATTCCTTGCTCATCAAAAGTTAACTTTACAGCTTCTGTTAACTCAAAATAAACATCCCAATAGTCTTCTGACTTAACCCATGGCCTTACGGCAAAGTTAACAGAGCTATCTGCTAGTGCGTGTACTGCAATCGTTGTTTCAGGCTCACTAAGAACCTTAGGATGGTTCTTTGTGATATTCGTTAGGATTTCCTTGGCCTTCTTTAGATCATCACCATAGCCGATACCAAAAATTAAATCCACACGTCTTGTTTTCTCAGCAGAGTAATTAACAATACTTCCCGAAGAAAGTGATCCATTTGGTAGAATAACTGTTTTATTATCCGGAGTGTTTAGCATTGTCGCAAAAAGTCCAATTTGTTTTACTTTACCAATATATCCTTGGGCCTCAATGACATTACCAATTTTAAATGGTCTAAAGAAAAGTATTAATACTCCACCGGCAAGGTTTCCGAGTGCCCCTTGAAGTGACATACCGAAGGCTAGACCTGCAGCACCGAGAAGTGCAACAAAGCTTGTCGTTTTGATACCAACCATTCCAATGATTGAAATGAAGAGTCCGATTTTTAGAGCAACACTTACAATTGTTGAAAGGAATAATTTAAGTGAGTGATCAACTCCTTTCTTCTCCATTGCCTTATTGACTAGATTTGTTAGGACATTGATGATCTTTAAACCAACAAATAGAACAATAATTACTTTAACAGTTGTTAATCCGTATTCAATGGCCATTTTTTGAAAACTATCAAGGTTCTTTTGGCTAAATATATCTTTCATTTATTCTCCGTTAATTAAAAATTAGCTAATAAACTTGTTGTTATTTTGTAATCGTGTTGATCTTTTCCATCAAGTGGAAGATTTTCATACTCCCATAGAATTCCTGACTTTAAAGAGAAAGTTTTGTTAATCAGCATACGAATAGATGGTTCCATTTTCACGATATAATTATCACTACGTTCTAAGCTTGGGATATACTCAAGCCAGAATCGTGCTGAAATTCCTTCTTTCAAATCTTTTTCAAGCTCTGTGTAGAAACGTAACTTCTGCTCATATGTATTAGGCTCGTCTTGAACTTTGTTAACTTCTGTATAACGGTAACCAACTTCAATAAAGAATTTAAACTTATCTTCATCATAAAACTTATACTTTAGGCCAAGGTCATAGTTGTTTCGTGACCAAAAGCCTTTAAAACGATCAGACTCATAGTAGTCTGCTGCAAAAATATCAAGCTTGGCAGATAAGTCATGATCAAATCTTAAAGTTGCAGACCAGTTGTCCACATCAACTGTTCCGTCTGACTTTCCATAAGAATAATCTCCATTTAAAGTTAATGTATTCTTAGTCCACTTATAAGAATTTCGAGTAGCAAAATTATAGCTATCTTGATTTGAGTTTCCACCAGTTGAGATAAAAGTGATTTCATCTTCAGATTTAAATTGGGCCCATGATGTCTGAGCAAAAATAGAGGCAAGTGCCAATAATAATACGTAATTTTTCATACAAATATCCTTTACTTTAATAAATATTCTACGTTCATCTATTAAAACTTTTTCCTTAAAATCTGTCTAATTATCTTAAATGTCGTTAAGTAAAAAATAAGAAATTTTGCCTTTAGGTAAAGCGCAGTTATACGGTGTAAGTTACTGAAACTGATATGTTGGATCATGGTAAATATATTCTTTTTATGATAAATGTCATAAAGATTTTAGATTGCTCTTGCGATTGTATCTAAATATTGTATAGCTTTCTTGTGTATTTTTAGTTGCTTATCTTGTCCTGTTTTATAATCTCGATTTTTCTTTTAAAAAGTGAAATGTCTAATTCTTATCTCAAGAAGGTTTAAGGATAATGATCTCTTCCCCGATAATTCCTCCATGCAAAATGAGATGGAGAAATTTTATTTAGAGTTTGTGGATGATTCGATGGAGCTAATTGATCTGGCCGAAGAGTCCTTTTTAAAAATTGAAGAAGGTGAAGACTTAGGTATTCATTATGATCAAATCTTTAGAACTTTTCACAATATTAAAGGTTCATCGGGAATGCTTGGTCTAGCGCAGCTTCAAGACGTGGTCCATGATCTTGAAACTCGTTTTATGAGTTTCAAAGGTGCCAGTAAATTGGGTTGTGAAGAGGCCAATTACTTCATTAATGGAATTGATACAATTAAGGAACATCTCAGTGCAGATCTTGAAACAAAAATTTTACCTTTCCTTTAAAATGTAAATGGTGAAAAGAAAGAAATACATATTTGGTCCATGGCCTGTTCATGTGGACAAGAAATTTATTCAGTTCTTTTTACTTTAGAAGGATTTAAGCTTTTGAATCCAAATGTAACATTTAAGATCAAAGCAACAGATATTTCTTCCCGTGCCATCGATAAAGCACGAAATGGAATATATACACCTCAAGAAATTAATAGAGGACTTGAAAAAGTCTTACAAGATAAATACTTTGATATTCTCCCTTACAGAAGACCTTATTCAGTCAGACTTCTATGGTAGCTATAAATTAAAAAGCGCCTAAAAAAGATCTTGTCGACCGCCCATTTTTTTGCGTGTTTAAATGATAAATATATCAATAAATACTTGTATTTTATTGATGAAAGATAGGGTTTTAGACGTAATTATGAGGGGTTAGTATTTGAGCGAGAAAGTTGGTTTTATGTGCCAAACTAATGGCAAAATGGGGCTTCATTTGTACGAATTTGATTTCACAACTACAATTAGTTTAGTTGGAAAAATTGGAGAGAGTTGATGGAGCTTATTGAACCATTTCTAAACGCCTTACTAGAGGTATTTAAAAAACAATTAAATATACCTTTAACGGCCGGTGAAGTTCATCCTAATTTTGAATTTAAAGATGTGATTGATATTGTCGGATTAATTAATATCGATAGTGAAAAGATCAAAGGAGAGCTTGCTCTTTGCTTTACTTCTTCTAGCTTCCTCTCAATATACAATAAAATGTTCTCAGAGAATCTAGAAAATTTAAATGAAGAAGTATCAGACTCTGCAGGTGAGTTTGTGAATATGGTTCTTGGTCAAGCAAAGGCCGATATTAACAAATTAACTGGTCTTACTGTCGAGCGTACAACACCAGTTGTTCTCGTTGGTGATGATATTATGAATGATCGAATTACTGGCCCTCGAACTGTTACGATACCTTTTGAGTTACCAGGAGATCTTAATAAGCAAGTTTTCTTTCTTAGTCTAACGATATTTGAATAAGGAAATTCTTATGAAGTTAAATCTTTTGTTACTAGTCATTCTTACTAGTCTACTATGCTCATGTCAAAGCTCTCGATTACCTAAAGCAGAACTGAAATATTGGAATAATACAAAGACGACTCAGAGGTTAATCAATTATCTCGAAGATGTTTCAAATAAGAATTCGAAGAACTTTATTCCTTTGGAAGACCGTATCGCTGTCTTTGATAATGATGGAACACTATGGGGTGAGTTTCCAAGTTATGTGCAAGTCAATGCCCTTGTTGACTTCTATAAAGATGTAACAGTTGGCAAGTATAAGAAAGCTGATCCAGTTGTTGATAAGGTCATCATGAATTACCCAAATGTGAAAGATATGAATGAGTTAGTTCAGGCATTATTAACAACTCAGGCTGCAAACTCAAATGAAGAATATATCGAATATATGTCAAAATGGCTTGATACGAATAAACACCCGAAAGTGAATAAGAGATATATCGACATGGCCTATGCCCCAAGCGTTGAACTTCTTAACTTATTACAAGAGTTTAATTTTAAAGTCTTTATGGTCACTGGTGGGGGAACTCAATTTGCTCGAGTTCTTAATAGCAAGGTTTATCACCTTCCTTCATATCAAGTATTTGGTTCTCGCTTTGGAAAGACATTCTCTGAAGAGGGTAAACTTGTCTTTAAAAGAGAAGCAAAAATGACGTTTAATAATGATAAAGATGGTAAGGCCATTAATATCTTGGAGTTGATTGGTAAAGTTCCTGTCTTCGTCCTTGGTAATTCTGATGGTGACTTTGCAATGGCCAAGCACACTGCATTAAATTCAAAGTATAAGTTCTTTATTGGAATTATTCATCACGATGACGAAAAGAGAGAATTTTCTTATGATAGAAATTCTCACGTTGGTAAACTTGATAAGATCCTTGATCAGGCAAGTAAGTACTCTATTGATATTATTAGTATGAAAGAAGATTTTAAACAGATTTATATTTCTGAATAAGATAGAGTCCATCGCGAATAGGCAACATTGTTTTATAAAGATCTGTTCGTGATTCAATATAATCATTAAAAGCAATGAGAGCATTTGTCGTCTTATCTTCTGGATCGACATCTGTTGAAGTGACTTTCCCATTCCAGAGTACATTATCCACTACGATCATTCCATTTTCACTAAGTAATTTAAGAGAACTCTCTAGGTAGTTCTTATAGCTTCCTTTGTCGGCATCAATAAAGACGAGATCAAATTTTTTGTCTGATAAGTCATTTAAAACAAGATTGGCATCGCCAAAAAGAGCTGTGATTTTCTTACCGTGTTCACTTTTATCCCAGTAGGATTTTGCAAAGGAGTTGATTTTTTTATTCTTATCAATAGTAATAAGAACTCCATCTGCTGGAATATTTTCGGCCATGGCCAAAGCAGAGTAACCAGTGAAGGTACCAATTTCTAAGATATTCTTATAATTATTAGAGCGGATAAAGAATCCGAGAAGAGAGGCAACAAGCTCTCCTGAAATCATTCGGCCTAGAGGGTGATTTTCTTTTGTATAATCACCTAGCTCAATACAAAGTTCACTTGGCTTATCAGATTTTTCGAGACAATATTTTTCAATAATTTCTAAATTCTTCATTAAAACTCGATTTGTTTATTACTACCAATACTACCACAAATACTCATGAAACCTTTGGTCATAAACTTTTATTTAATCCATTAATACGTTGCTGATTTCAAGTCGTAAAGTAAGTATGAAATTAAGAAATAAATCTCAAGGAAAACCTACTTTTTTGCTAAAGTTTTCTGCCCTAATTCCGATAAGTTGCCCATATGGAGCAGGTTTTAAACAATTTCTTATTAGGTTCTTCGATTTTACTGCTTCTAAGCATTGTTCTTAGTAAATCATCAAGTCGATTTGGACTACCAGTACTAGTACTATTCCTCATTATAGGAATGGTGGCCGGATCTGAGGGTATTGGTGGAATCAATTTTGAAAACTATGAATTAACTCATTCTTTAAGTCTTGTGGCTCTATGCCTCATCATTTTTAGTGGGGGATTTGAAACTCCCTTCAGTAAAATCAAGAAAGACTTTGGCCGAGGTGTACTTCTCTCATCTGTTGGAATTATTCTAACTACTTTACTAGTGGGTGGTTTTACTCACTTTATAACAAATATTGGTCTATTAGAATCAATGCTCATTGGAGCGATTCTGTCTGCAACTGATGCAGCAGCTGTTTTCTCTGCATTTAAGGACCCAAAGGCCCAAGTTGGGGATGTCAAAAATATTCTAAGATTTGAGTCGGGAAGTAATGATCCAATGGCCTATTTTCTTGTTTCAGTTCTCCTTGGTTTTATTGAGCAGGGAATAGGTGATGTTAAGGACACGGCCTTCTTATTTATTTCAAATCCAGTGATTGGTTTGATTGGTGGTTGGGCCATCTCTCATATTTTTATTACAATTAATAATGCTGTGAAGTTAGATTTTAATGGACTTTATCCGCCCTTAACAATGGCAGCTTTATTTTTTGGATATTCCGTTACAACAAAACTTGGTGGAAACGGTTTCTTAGCGGTTTATATTTTTGGAATGATGATTGGAAACCGTAAGATTCTTCACAAGAATCTACTGACATTATTCTTTGACGGAGTAACGTGGCTATCGCAAATAGGTCTCTTTATCATGTTAGGATTACTCGTTTATCCAAGTCGACTTCTTGCCGTTGCTCCTATTGGACTTTTTATAGCATGTTTTTTAACTTTTGCCGCAAGGCCAATAACTGTTTTTCTTTGCTTGATTAAAAGTCGTTTTAATTTGAATGAAAAGATTTTTATTTCTTGGGCGGGACTAAAGGGAGCTACTCCAATTGTCTTTGCTAGTTTTGCCGCTACACACATGGGGGATAAGGCCCATACTCTTTTTGATATAGTTTTCTTTGTCGTTATTACTTCGGCCCTTATGCAAGGCTCTACCTTAAAGACCGTTGCGAGAAAATTAGGGCTCATAACAGATATTGAAGATGATGCTAATTTTCCCGTCGATATGGAACTTCTTGAGCAAACAAAGCATGGTATTGTTCAACTTGAAATTCGACCAACTGATTTTGCTGTTGATCAACGTGTTGTTGATTTAAGGCTTCCAAGTGGAGCAATTGTTCTCTTTATTAAGAGGCACGGTGCGTTTATTATCCCTGATGGGGCCACGGTTTTTGAGAAAGGTGATAAAATTCTTTTAGTGACTAAACTAAAAGAGGATATTGAACGTGCTGGGGAATGTTTTGTAAAAAAAAAGATTGAAGAATTAGATGATGAGGTTGATGATACAAAGGAGTTACATGCTGCTTAATTAGAGCAAAAGGAGATTTGTGAAAACAAGCGACCTCACTCAAGGCTCAGTCATAAAGTCTTTATTTAAACTTTCTATTCCTATTGTCATGGCCAACTTTCTTCAAACGGCCTATCAGTTAACAGATACATTTTGGGTTGGTCGATTAGGGACAAATGCTATTGCTTCCTTATCTCTATCATTTCCTGTTATCTTTCTCTTGATTTCTATGGGAGCAGGTTTCGCTGTTAGTGGTACGATTCTTGTTTCACAATATACTGGCCAACGAAACACAAGAATGGTTTCCAAGGTTTGTTTGCATACTCTACTAATCATTCTAACAACTTCGATTTTACTGGCCGGTATTGCATACTATGTTATTCCTTATGTCATTTCCGCCATGTCTCCAAATCAAGAGATAGTAAGGCTAACAGTTTCATATTTAAGGATCTCGTTTATTGGATTGATCTTTAGCTATCTATATATGATGTTCCAATCTCTTTACCGTGGAGTTGGAGATGTTAAAACTCCTTTCTATATTGTGCTAATCACTGTGCTGATGAATTTTGCACTCGATCCTATACTTATTATGGGGTGGGGACCTATTAAAGCATATGGTGTTGATGGTGCAGCTTACGCTACCGTAATCACACAAGGGATTGCAGCGGTTATTGGGCTCTATCTCCTTGCCAAAGGTAAGGGAGGGATAAAGATACATTTTCGCCAAATTCAAATTGATCTCAGTTTGATTAAGAAAATTATTAATCTTGGATTTCCTGCCTCGGCTGAACAATCATCACGTGCCATGGCCATGATGGTAATGACTTTTCTTATTGCAACGTTTGGGGATATTGCTCTTGCAGCTTATGGAATAGGTATTCGCGTCCTTACATTTATGATCATTCCAAGCCTTGGTTTTGCAATGGCCACTTCTGCCTTAGTTGGACAAAATATTGGAGCTGGTCAGATCGAGCGAACAAAAGAAATTACAAAGACTTCTTTATGGGTGATTTTTATCTCTTTAACCATTGCAGGAATTGCATTCTTCATTTTTGCTAAACAAACACTACAAATTTTTGTTCCAAATGAAATTGAGGTTATTAATGAAGGCGTCGTTTTTATTCGAATTATCGCCTTAACTTTTGGACTCATTGGTGTTCAACAAGTTGCCTCTGGTGCCATGAGAGGAGGAGGGAGTCCAATGATTTCAATGATGGTTGCCATCGTCTCTCTTTGGGTGATTCGTTTTCCAATTGCTTATATTCTTTCAAAGCATACAGCGCTAGGACAGGTAGGTATTTACTGGTCATTTGTCGTTGGAAATATTCTTGGTGCCACGATTGCTATTGTTATTATTAAAAAGAATCGATGGATTAAGAATCTAACTGAGGACCCAATTACAGATGAAGAAAGGCGAGTTATCGAAGAGACGATAACAGAAGATGGGGGCCTTTCGTAGTTATATTAGGCACTTATTAATTTATATTAAAGAAAGTAGTTGAGTGTGTCGATAAGGTATTCGTATTTATATTGTGGGGGTAGCTTTGAAATCATTTCTTGCTTTGATTCTTATTCAATCATGGTCTTTTGCTGTTGCCCCAAATCAATTTTCTGCCACTCAATCGGGCTGTATGAATGGGATTGATCAAAGTGAAATAGATAAAATAGAAATGGCGATTGATGACGCCTTAAAGGTGGTTGAAAAGGTTGCCCCTAAAGAATGTCGCCATTACGGAAAGTTCTTATATAATGGCGTTCCTAAGAATGCTCTCAAGCAAGCTTTAATGTACTTTCAAAATAATAAATCAAAGTTTAAAAACCAAAAATATATTTCAATCGCTGATTACTCACAAAACTCAAAGAATAAACGTTTTTTTCTACTTAATATGGAAACTGGCGAAGTTGAATTAAAGAAAGTTTCTCACGGTAGCGGAAAAGTAGGAAAGATTAGATTTGCTGATGCAACAATTAAAAATGGTAAAGTAACAACAAACTCAAATCATAATGGAATGATGAAGAGATGTCGTATCCCTGAGCAATATACTACTAAGAAAGTTCATAGTCAGTGGGCATTAACAAGGCCTGGTTTCTTTAAAACTGGAGAGTTTTATATGTCTCAATCTCACGACGAAAAAGTCAAAGGACGCTCTGGTTGGCCAACATTTAATGTTGGTGGCCGTAGCTACAATGGGATGAAACTGGATGGACTTGTTTCTGGAGTTAACGATAAATCGAGGGCCCAAGGTGTTGTCATGCATGAAGCTTACTATAATGAAGGATCAGTTATGGGGCGAAGTTACGGTTGCCCTGCTTTTGTTCCGAAGCAAGGTCGAGCACTAATGGAGAAGATCACAGGAGGATCTCTCTATTATTCTTACGTTCCAATCACTGATTGTGAAAAAGATCACAACAAAGTCTTAAAAGAAGTAAAAGGCTGGCAATCAATGTGCGAAGCTAGCTCTCCCTTTTAATTTTTTTTAAGGTCAAGGCTATTTCCAAATTCAAGCGTTCTAATAGGGAATGGAATAGTGATACCATTATTATCAAAAGCTTTTTTGATTCCGATAATAGCATCATGTCTTGCTTGAAAATAAGTGCCACCATTTAGATAGTGAATCCATACTCTTGCCGTTAGATTGATAGAGCTGTCTCCAAAGTCTGAAAAGAATACTTCAACATCAACATTTTTAATTCGAGATGGAATTTCTTCAAGTGCAGATTTTGTTACTTTAGTGACATGTTCAAGATCGGCATCATAAGTAACACCAACTGATATATCAACACGACGCCTTGGCGTACTAGTGTAGTTGATAAATGGCTTCGTAAACATATCCTTATTTGGAATAAAAACTTCAAGGCCTTGAAAAGTTGTTATTCCCGTCGTCCTAAGTTCAATATTAGTTACTTCTCCAATATAAGAGTCAATTTCAATAATATCACCAATCTGATAAGGTTCGCGAAAGGCTATTAGAACACCTGAAACGAAGTTTGCAGCAATCTCTTGAAAAGCAAAACCAAGAGCAAGACCTAGTACCCCGGCCCCTGCAAGGATCGAAGTAACAGTTTTTTCAAGTCCCATTATTTCAAGGGCAGTAAAAATACCTAGAATGACAACTAGGATAAAAGTTGTTGTTCCAAGAATTTCGTTAACAGACCTTTTATATGAAATCTTTGGTAAAACTCTTTTGACTAAATCTTTCATTGCTTTTGCGATGAAGTAAAAAGTAATGAGAACAATTATTGCAACAATGAAGTTTGGGATACTTTTGATTGAAGCTTCATACCAAACGCTAAGCTTACCTGTTAGTAGTTTAAAAATACGATTAAAATCAATCAAAATTTAACTCCATCTATTTAATTGTAATTCGTGCTAGTTTTTCTTTGTAGATTCGACTTATAACTTTTGGAACCTTAAAAGGAACAAACTCCACGAATAATTTCTTAATAAATTCAATATAACTTGCTTTACGATACCAGAAAAGCTCAGAGAGACTTTCCGTCATCGGTCTATAGCCTTCTTCGATAAGCTCCTCTATACATTTTGAGTTGTCGAGGCGATTGTATCGGCTTAAGTCGAGAGAGAGAATGATATCTGCATCTTCAATTTGTTCTCGTGTTCGAAGGTCGATAGCAATATCCATGGCATTACTAATAATAGCAAATGTATCATCTGGTTCTTGATATTTTTGTACGCCATTAAGATCGACTGCAACGATAATTCCTGCTCCCATATCCTCAAGAGGCGAGACAGGAACATTCTCTGTTATACCACCATCGACAAGAGTTCTGCCTTCAATAACTTGCGGAATGAAAGCTCCAGGAACACAAATCGAAGCACAAATAGCATCAACTAATGAACCTTTGTAGAAGACGACCTGTTCTCCGGTTGCAATATCAGTTGTACATATAGCAAGGGGGATATGTGCATCTTCAATTTTGACATCACCAAGGTCTTTCAAAATCATTTCTCGTATGGCATTCGTACTAAAGAAGCCTTTTTTGGGAATTGTTAAACTGATCGTGTCTTTGTAATTGAGCTTTTTTGCAAGATTTAGGAAGTCATCGTAGCTTTTATCAAAGGCGTAGTAAGCGGCAACGATTGAGCCAACACTTGTTCCTGAAATATAAGAGATAGGTATTTTTTTTTCTTCAAAGGCCTTAAGAACACCAATGTGAGCAATACCTTTTGCTGCACCTCCACCGAGGGCAAGTCCAATTTTAGTGTTTAGAAAGTTCCATCTCATAATCTAATCTTAACGGAATTTCAGGGACATCTCCACATAAAATTGAAATTCCTTTCTCTTGTAGAGAAACGGCCCGTTTATCGATTAAATGAGAAAAGCTAAGGGCATTGATATTATACTTGAGATAACTCTTGAGTAATTTAAGTGGTGATTTTAGATTCTTTATTTTTGCATGATTTACATAGTGTGGAACTAAGAATGATGAGCGTGCTACTGATTCGAGTACATGTTTTACCATACAATTATAGCGACTATATTTTTCAACTTTTGTTAGCTCTTGCTCAACATAATCAACGATAGAAGTGAACTCTTCATTTTCAAGTCGACTTTTTAAATCTTTTTTAATTTCTTTTATATTAACTTTTTCAACTTCAGCATATGAGAGTTCATGTTGACTATCATAACTCATAAGCTTTGGTGCCTTACTCATCTCGATAAAGTCGAGACATAGAATTGGGATACCTGCCTTACGGTATGGAGCTAATTTATTTCTTAGTGTTTTGCCATAAAGTTTTGCTATCTTTTCAGCAAATATTAATTGATTTGATACTTTACGACTTTTTCCATTAGTAAGCTTTGCGTATTGAAGGCGCCTTTGGCGGTTATTCGATATTGCATTATCGAGATGCTCGATGAAGCACTCTGAGGCCAAAGAGCTTTGGATGAGCAGAATCGTTGCTAATGTGGTCAGTAGACGGATAAACACTAGCAATAAGTATCATTTATTCCTTTCAGGGTAAATTAGGTGTGCAAGGATTTCAGGGTGCGCTGCAAGAGGACAAGAATCGATATTTTGCTATAATTTAGGCTGTAATTTTGGGAGCTTATATGAAATATCTAAAACAAGAAGAATGCTACTTAATTCGTCTCTTTAAAGACGAGGACCTATTTGAGTCCCTTGAGGAGTTTGCTGCGACTGAAAAGCTTGGCGCGGGAATGCTCAAAGGAATTGGTGCCTTAAAAGAAGTCGAACTAGGTTTTTATCATCTTGATCGTAAAGAGTATGATCGCAAGCTATTTGAGAATGAATATGAGCTTCTAAGTCTTGACGGTAATTTATCTCATGTTGATGGAAAACCATTCTTTCATATTCACACCGTTTTAGGTGATGAAGATTTTTCTTGTAAAGGTGGACATCTATTTAGTGCGAAAGTTGCTGTGACAACTGAAATGTACTTTTTTCCAATCTCACAAAAGATCGAAAGAAAAATGGATGATCAAATCGGATTAAAATTATTAGAACTTCCTGCTGCATTATCGCATTGTGGAATTAAAGGTTAAGGATTATAGAATGAAAAGAATTACATGGATTAAAATACACCTTTATCTGTCAGCAATTGCTGCACCATTTTTACTTATAATGGCCTTTACGGGAACTTCATATCTTTTTAATTTAAAGGGGAGTGAAGAGGTAAAAATTGTAAAAACGATTCAACTCTCAAAAGCAGATTTAACAAAAGAGAATATAGCAATTGAGCTTAATGAAATTGATGAAAATTACTCTTTTGATTATGTGAAGAATTTAGGTGATGGGGCCATTACTCGTCCAACAACTCGTGACTATTATAAATTCACTGTTAAGGAGAGTGGCACAGAAGTAAGCCATGTATCTCCTAACTTACTAAGAAGGCTCATTGAAGTTCACAAGGGGCATGGATCTCAGTTTATTAGAAATTATGAAAAAGCAGTTGGAGTTTTCTTACTACTAATTATTTTAACTGGACTCTATCTTGCATTTACGATGAAGAGAGAAGCGAAGATCACAGCAATACTATTTGTTCTTGGAACGCTTATTTTCTTCTTTATGTAAAGAAAGCCTAGGCCCTAAGCCATCCCGTCAATGAAATGCGAGGAGCAAACGAGGGAAGAACTTCATGGGCCATATCATCTGAAATAAAGAGTGCAATACGGCCAAGCTTTGGTCGTATTGTATCAAGAATTTTGTCATGATCATTATAGTCATAAAGAACTAGTTCCCCTCCTTGTCCTTCCAACATATCACTTAAATAGAGAATAATACTTAAGCGTCTAAGACCTCTTCCTCTGTGTTGATCGACATGTTTCTTATAGAAAGCACCTTCATCGTAACAAGCAAAGTGTCCTTCAAAACTTCTTATTCCAAGATAGAAGGTTGGGTTTAGAAGGTCTTTCAATTGGTCGAGAAATTTCCAATACTCTTGTTGGGCAAGACTTTGATTAGAACTATCATTATCGAGCCAAGAAGTGATATCGCCTCGAATTCTTTGATCTAGTCTTTCAGTGATATTTCTTCCAACCTTGGCTTCATGAAAATCACCTTTTTCAAAGCGCGACATGGCTTCGTCCTGCAATGCAAGAGCTAGCTCATTTGAAATGAGTGTATCACTTACGAAGTAGCGTTTTTCACTCAGTGATTCCAGCATTCTTTGGAATTCATTCATTAAAATTTCTCACTAGGCCCATAGGCCAAAAAGGCGCAAGGCCTGCACCAAAGTTGGATAGCAAGATTTATGCTTAAAGCAAATGGAAGTCAATTAAAACTTATGTTAAAGTAGGGCCATGTTAAAGGCACTATCTCATCTCGTAATTACGTCAAAAGACGTCACAATAATGGCCAACTTCTTTACTGAGGTCTTTGGTGTTAATGCTCATTTTGCCAATGAGGACTTTGCTGACTTTGTTCTTCCTGACAAGAGTCGAGTGGCCTTCTTTAAACCAGTAGGTAAGGCTTCTAACTATTTTGAATTATTAGATAATCCAGCTCAAGTCTCTTATGGTGTTACTGTTGAGGATGTCGATCAGTTCTATCAAAATCTCATGGGCCTTAAGTCAAAGTTTGACTTTGATGTGAGCGGTGAGCCTAAAGATCATCCATGGGGAGAAAAGAGTTTCCTTCTCATAGACCCAGATAAGAACCGTTGGGAAATCACTCAGTCGCCTAGTACAGATGGGCATCTCGTGAATATTGATTAGATATCTAAATTTTAGATGAGATTCATATTTTTTATATAATTGTCTCTTGGCCTCCCGCTAGGTAAAAAAGCTTTAGTTTTAAAGATTTGTTGTGGAGGTTCCCTGTGAAATATATCGTTGTCATGTTGTTCTCATTTCTTACTTTTGCTGCATCAGCATGCCCTGAGTTAAATAATGTTGATCTTGCTTCAAGCTATGATAAAGATGAATATTCTGAAATTGGTTACCGTAAGCTTCCTTCACTTACAAAAGAAGACTTCTTAAAGTACCCGGTATTTTCTGACTTTGAATATGAATACTGCCACAACGCACTAGCTGAAATGAAAGTTCAAGCAACACAAACAGGTGAAATCTATACAATTATAATGACTGTTGAGGACCACTGTGACGGTGGAAACTCATATGGAAATATTCTTGATGAAAAAGGTAGAAAAGTTCTTGGAAGTATTGGGGATTCTTTTATCTCTTGTTTCTAAGACTCTATAGGATTGGACTTTGGTAATTCAGCGATAAAGCAAGTATTTTGAGATTCGTTATCTAATTGGAGGCTCCCTCCATTCTTCTCCATAATGCCTTTTGAAATTGATAACCCTAGTCCAGTTCCATGGCCAACATCTTTTGAGGTAAAAAATGGGTCAAAGATTCTTCCAACAATTTCTTTTGCAATTCCATGACCTGAATCAATCACTTTAACTCTGGCGAAATTTTTTACATCTTCAACTTCAATTTTAATCCAAGCATCTCTTGTGCCTTCGACTGCATCGTATGAATTACTTAGTAAATTAATAAAGACTTGTGATAGTTGAACACGGTCAACGTAAACCATTGTATTGTAGATTTGATTATAGGGATCAAAGTGGAAATCAATGCCGTGAGCTTTAAATCGTTCATTACAAATTGATGTGGCATCAATAAGTATGTCACGTAGATTAATATCTCTTGCCTTTGTCACTTCTGAATCTCTTGAAACAATTTTTAGGCTCATAATAATTTGAGTGATTCTTTCGATGGTATCGCTAATACGATTTGTAATATTGAGTAGTGTTTCTGGGTTGATGTGAGTGTCTCGAAGTCCCTTTTTTATTTGAAAGATACTTCCTGAAATAATTGCAAGTGGGTTATTAATTTCGTGAGCAATTCCTCCTGCCATTTCTCCGATAGCGCTCATGCGAGATGTATATACGAGAGAATCTTGGGTGTTCTTTAGTTCTTTCATCGTTTCTGATAGTTGTTGTGACTTTTGAACTTCACTCATAAATGTTTCGTGAATAAGATGGAAGAGATTGAAGAGTAAAACACCAAGCATCATAATTGTCACACAGTGAAGTGAGATGAGATACCAATTTGGATTATTTAAGAGAAAGTAGCTCGATAAAATATAGCTGATAGTACCAAAAACAGTAAAGCCAAAACCATAAATTGTCTTTCCTGTAATTTCATAGAGGATATTACTACTCGATATGGTCATAATTAGAAATGTGTACCAAAAAGGAGAGAAAGGATCTTGAACATAGTAGAGGATAATAGGACTTAAAACGGCCATACCTGTTATTTGACGAAAGACCTCGAGGGGATAGGGGTCTTTTGTTCTGATACTGACTTGAGACAAAAGAAGGTTAAATACGAGGAAGCCAAGAAGAGAGAGGAAACCATTTAACCCACTTCCTGTTTTTAGGAAATGAAAACCGATAATAAGGATAAAGAGCACTGTAAACGAGCCAAAGGAAATATCCATGATCTTTAAGATCTTCTTGATACTTTCAGTCGGCTTTCGCATCTTACGAGAGAGATGTTTACTGTCTATCATTTATTATTCCTCTGCTACAATAATAGCTGTAAATATGTGTAAATGGCAAAGTCATCTAGTTATTTTTGGTTAAGTTCTATGTTATTATAGGTAGATGGAGATTGGCTTAAGAAAGAAATTACTTGTCCACCAAGTTTTTGAAGCTTGGGAACTACTTGGATACGAGACGAGAAATAAATATGAGATCTTAGATGAAGATGGAAGTCGTCTCGGTTATGCAGCTGAACAACAAAAAGGAATATTTGGCTTCTTAATGAGGCAGGCCCTCGGTCATTGGCGTAAATTTGATATTCATTTCTACGATAATGATCGTAAGGAATTTATGGTCGCCCATCATCCATTTCGTTTTTACTTTCGCTATCTTGAAGTGAAAGATATGAATGGAAGAGTTTTGGGAAGTTTAGAAAAGCGTTTTTCTATATTCACAAAGAAATTTGATCTAAAAGATGCACAGGGGAATACCGTTATGTCGATGCGTTCTCCTATTTGGAAGCCGTGGACCTATCCTTTATATACAAATACTGGGCGTGAAATTGCACTTATACTTAAGAAGTTTTCTGGTATTTTAAATGAGATGTTTACGGACAAAGACAACTTCTTAGTTGAATATAATTCCAAACTTATTACTGAAGAACAACGAAAAGTAATCTTGGCCACATCCGTTTATATCGATCTAATTTATTTTGAACGAAAGGCCGGAACAAATAAAGATTACTAAAAGGTTTTTTTAAATGAAGCTACTATCGATTATTCTACTAAGCTTAATAATTTCAATTGCTCAAGCAAAGTGCATGAAAAAAGATGATAAGAAAATGATTGAGAAATCCTCTCTTATCTTTATTGGTACTATTACAGAAGCAAATCATAATCTAGATGTGAAGAAGCTTGATAATCTCTGTATGAAGACTAAGAAGGGGACAATCGATCTCAAATATACGGTCATGTTAAAAGAGTCGATTAAGGGCCACACTTTTACAAATGGCCCATTTCAACTAGAGTATCCTTATGCTTGCCAGCGCTTCCCTAGGAGCACTTCTTTCTTAAAAGATCGTGATTATATTTTCGCTGTAAAGAAGTTAGAGAATAATGGTCTTACTCTTGTTGGCTATGCTTGTGGTTATTGGGGTTGGGAAAAAAATGAGGCCAAGAAAGTTGCCTTGGCCGTTAAAAGATTAGGTTATTAATACTGGTCTTCGTAATTCTCAATCGCTTCTTCAACTTTTTTTGAGTTACTAAAAGAGGCAATGTGAATCATTCCATCTCCCTTATTCACTAGGGGAATAGTACTTAATCCGATGATAATACCGGCTTCTGTTGCTCGAATATAGTGTGGGTCATCTCCAAATGGGCTAGAAATTGTCGCAAGCTTTTCGCCTTCTTCAACATAATCACCGAGGTGCTTGTGGAGCCTAAAAGAGCCACTATGTGCAGCTCGCACCCAGTAACTATGACTGGCTTCAAATACTTTCTTCTTTGGACGCCCTTGAGTTTTCTTTTCTGTTCTTACTGGCTTTGGAAGCATACCAATATTTTGCATAACATTGAAACATCCTCGAACCCCTGCAGTAATAACAGACTCATCAAATCGTAATGCTTCACCACCTTCAAAGAGTAACGTTTTTACATTAATCTCTCGCGCAGCTTCTCTAAGTGAGCCATCGCGAATCTTAGAGTTAATTGTAACAGGAACTCCAAAACTCTTTGCTAGGTTCTGAGTTTCTTCGTCATCAAGACATGCTCTAATTTGAGGAAGGTTAGTTCGGTTGATCGCTCCAGTGTGGAGATCAATTCCATGTGTTGATTTACTAACAACTTCGTTCATAAAAATACGAGCTAATCTAGCTCCAAGAGATCCTTTAGAGCTTCCAGGGAAGCAACGATTAAGATCTCTGCGGTCAGGTAAATAACGAGATTTATTATTAAAACCAAAGACATTGACGATAGGAATTGCAATAAGCGTTCCTTTGAGCTTTCTTAGGTCTTTTCGCTTTAGTATTCTCTTGATGATTTCAACACCGTTGATTTCATCACCGTGAATGGCCGCACTAATAAATAGAGTTGGTCCATCTTCTTTTCCTCGAATGACTTCAATTGGAATGTGTAGCTTTGTATAGTCAAATAAAGAAGCCACTTCAAGCTGGGTTCTTTTTCTTTCCCCTGGGGCAAAGCTTTCTTCACCAATTACTAAAATATTCGAGTCTGCCATTATTCGTGATGTCCTTTTACTTCGTCTAGTACTTCAGAGTCTTTGATCTTCTTAACTTTTGTACGACGACGTCTTTTCGTCTTTTCTGGAATAAGATCTTTCATTGCTTCAAGCTTTCCAAAGCAAGTCAGGCGATCTTCAGCTTCTAGTACTCGATCTGATTTAGGGTTAGGAACAACTTTCCCTGCTCTATGTAGAGAGAGTGCGTTGATATCGCGTTCACGAAGTCCTGACTCTTTAATTGTCTGGCCAATATATTGTGAGCCTTCTGGAATATATATTTCAGTTACTCCGTAACCTTTACTTACTGTTAGCTTTTGACGATAGTCGATTTCTGGGTAATCAACACGTGAAGCAATATAGTCAATAATTGAACCTGCCACATCAATTCCTGTGCATGTTTCAATTCCTTCAAGACCCGGAGAAGAGTTAACTTCCATAATCTGTGGGCCATCTTTGCCTTCGAGCATATCAACACCGGCAATACCAAGTCCCATAAGCTTAGTTGCGCGAATTGCTGTTTCTTTATAGATATCATCGAGTTCAACCATCTCAGTCTTACCACCGCGGTGAACATTACTTCTGAATTCCTGTCCCTGAGCAACTCGTCTCATGGCCGCAACAACTTCATCTCCTACAACGATGGCACGGATATCCTTTCCCTTACTTTCTGCAACAAATTTTTGAATAAGTACGTTTTGCTTCTGACTTTGTAGTAATTCGATGATTGATGTGGCCATCTCAATTGTATGGGCCAGTAAAACACCGACACCTTGAGTTCCCTCAAGTAACTTTATAACAACAGGTGCACCACCAACTCTTTCAATTGCAGGTAGTACATCTTTCTTATTCTTTACAAATGTTGTGGCAGGAATTCCAATATTATGCTTACTAAGAATTTGAAAACTTCTAAGCTTATCTCTTGAGTTTAGAATTCCATCTGCAGAGTTAGCTGAGAAGATATCCATTTGTTGAAATTGACGAACAACGGCCGTTCCATAATATGTAATAGACGCTCCAATCCTCGGTAGAACTGCATCGTAATGACCTAATTGCTTCTGGAGATAATAGAGCTCAGGCTCTTCTGTTTCCAGGTCAATGGCAAATTTTAGAGTATTTAGAACCTTGACCTTATGTCCTCGTTGATTACAGGCTTCAACGAGACGACGTGTACTGTAGTTCTTTGGTTCTTTAGAAAGAATTGCTAATTTCATTTCGTTGAGCTCCTCTTAACACTTTTAGCTTTTTTCTTAGTCGCTTTCTTAGTCGACTTCTTACTTACTTTTTTCTTGGCCGTTTTCTTTTTTAGCTTTTCACCGTTAAAAGACTTTCCTGCATCAACGAGAAACTTATTTCTAAAACTTTGGCGTCCTAATAACATTCGAAATCCCATCTCGTCACGATTCGTGAGGGTGATTTCAATTGGCCACTCTTCTCCAAGTAACCTTACATTTGTTTCAATAACTGGTCTCTTTTCAACATGACCATTTGAACTTCTAACATTTCGAAACTCAAGTACCGGTTCTTCACAAGTAATTGTTTTCTTTATATCTCTTTGTTCTGGGTGAACAGTAAAGCTTACGTAATCTTTACCTCTTCTTTTAAAAATCTTAACGTCAAATGCATGAAGAGAAGAAGAGCGAGCACCTGTATCGACTTTTGCCTTAATATTCTTGATACCAAGCTCTGGTAATTCTACCCATTCTCTCCAACCAATTACTTTCTTTTCCTTCTTCACTAATCTTTCCTCTGGTAATTCAGTCTTAATGTCCTTGTGGGAGCAACTTAGTAATATTAGTAAAATTATCGCATTATATAGCATAAAATACCTCACTCTTTTTATAGATTTTAGCATTTACCTTATTTAAGAATAGACCTCGTGCCATGCGTTGTTTACTAAAGTATGATAAAGTTTCTCGCTATTTCTTATTTAGTTTTTATGAACAGGTAATAGATCTTGTACCATTACTGTTATGATTTGTTAGAAACTAGCTTATTTACTTCTAAGCTTAGAAATCATACTTTGCTTCTATGATTTTTCGACTTCAACGTTACGCAATTTCAGTTTCAATTCTTTGGTGGCGCCACTGCGCCTAATCACATTTTTTAATCAAATCTAATTTAAATTTATTAATCTATTTTAATTATGGAGTATCCATGAAGAAGTATATATTGATGCTATTTGCACTCCTGCATGTAGTGGCCGTTGGAGAAAGCTCCATCGGTATATACGATCTCGATGTTAATATCTCGGGGAATGCCTACAGAGATATTTTAACTATAACAACTATTGATAGCAACGGTCATATTACAGGTTCATTTGAAGTACCAAAAGTTTTTAAAGTTCCTGTCAGTGGAAGAGCTTTTCAAAAAGTAATTATGCTTAGCTTTTTGGCCAAAGAAAGAGGTCGAGAGTTTAGAGTCGATTTAAAAGGGAAACTGAAGTTAAACTGTAAAATTACAGGAAAACTCCTACAAGACGGAGTCGTCTTTGCCCATTTTGTCGGTCAAAAAAGAGGTTGTAATGAATGATTTTATTAAGCAACTACATTCTCATCGTTCAATTCGTGAGTTTAAGAATCAAGAAGTTGATGATGCTATTTTAGATGAAATTCTAAATGCAGCTGTCATGGCCTCAAGTTCAGGGAATATGCAGGCTTACTCGATCATTGTAACAAAAGATAAGAGTATGAAGGAGAAGATGTTCAAGGCACATTTTGAGCAGTCCATGCTCATGGATGCCCCGATCTTCTTAACTTTCTGTGCAGACTTTAATCGTATGAGGAGATGGCTTAAAGTTAGTGAAGCCGCCAATAATTTTGATAATTATATGAGTTTTATGATTGGCTCGATTGATGCCATTCTTGCTAGTCAGAACGCTGCCTTGGCCGCAGAGAGTTTAGGGCTGGGAATATGCTATATGGGAACAACGTTGGCCAGTGCTTCTGAAATAGGGGATATTCTTAATCTTCCTGATAATGTTGTTCCGGTTGTGGGCTTTGCTCTTGGCCATCCTGATGAAAGGCCACATATGCGTAAGCGCTTACCACTTAAATCTCTTGTCCACAGGGAAAAGTACCACCACTATAGCGATGAGGAAATTCTTGAAACCTACAAGGAAAGAGAGAGTGAGGGAATGAAGCGTTACCGAGATAATGAAAGATTGAGGGCGATGATTGAAGAAAGTGGGGCACTGAACTTGGCCCAGGTCTACACTCAGGCAAAGTACACTGAAGAGTCCCATATTAAGTATAGTGAGAACTTATTAGCTTACCTAAGGTCCCAGAATTTCATGAAGTAAGAAGTGTCTAATATTTTTTCATGGCCTAGAATAATTTCAATTGAGCTGATTTGTTCAAGAAAATAGCTATTATTAGGTCATGAAAAATCTAACACCAAAACTAAAGAAAATTCTTTTTACGGGAGTTCTTCTCCTTGCCCAACTTAATCACGCTTCGACATTTATTCAAGCTGAAGAGACACCTTATAAGTATATTAAGGCCACAGAGATCGTAAACGATCGCTACCTCTTTGAAGAGTGTGTTGGTAATAGTCGCGAACTTAAATGTCGTAATCTCTTTTCAGATTATCGTACATTTGCAAGAAGTGATATTAAGAAGATGGCCGATATGAATGGGCGTCATGCTCTATACGCTGCTGGGGCAGATGTTGCAATCTTAGCAGTCTCTGCTTACCTTGGATTAATTATTGGAGCAAAGGCTACGGCCGCTTACTATATTGGTACTGGAGTTAGTCTTGATGGTGGTGTTGCCGCTGTTGGTGGGTTTCTGTTTGGAGCTCCTTCTGGAACAGCTCTTGGAACAACTTTAGCTGCAGGTCTTGATGAGCTAGATCCTTTTGTTCACAGAGATATGTCAATTGCACTCGAGCAAGTTATTGGTGTTGCTGATGAAGGTGATCTTGATGATGTGGAAGCAAGACAAATTGATGAAGGAATGATTGTTGAAATTGAAGATATTAATTTTGAACAATTAAAAGATAAAATAAAAAGCCAGCTTGAAGATTTATCATAAAAAAAGGCCTCTTTAATAGAGGCCTTTTTATTTACTCAGCATCAACTGCTGGGAAGTATTCTGCTTGTTCCCCAATCTTGTGATTCTCAGGGAATTCTTTTGTTAGCTCATCAATCGAGTAAACACTTTCTGGAAGATTTAGTGATACACGAAGTTTCTCCATTGTCTCTGGAGCAAAAGGTTGTAGCATTACTAAGATATTTCTTAGAATGTAGAAACAAGAATAAAGAGCATCAGTTCTTTCCTTCTCATCAAAGCGGTCATCGTGAGGCTTGTGCGTATTGAATAGTCCGTTAATAATACGAGCGTAATTTTCAAGAGCACCAAGTGCTTTTGGGTATTCTCCCTTTTCCATGAATTTCGTATATTGCTGAACAATTTTTAACGTTTCTTTTTCAGTCTTTCCAATAAGCTCACCCTTAGGTACCACGCCACCAAATTGCTTGTGACAAGCAGAGATTGGCTTCTCAAATGAAGCGTTCATTGGCCCTGCAAGAAATGCATTCTTGGCCTTGAAAACTTCAAAGTCAAAGTTAGAAGCTTTCTCTGATAAGCTTAGAGTCGAAAGGAAGTAGCGAACTTGGTCTGCTGTGTATCCCATCTCGTCAATTAGCTGATCTCCCGTATAGAAGTTACCTTTAGACTTACTCATCTTTTCACCATTAATTTGTAGGTGGAAATTAGAGAAGACATCTGTTTGTTGGAACTCACCTGGAAGTGCCTGTCTCATAGGGTCTTCTTGAACACCAAACCACATTGATCCCTGCATAAGGACATAGAAGAAGACGTTATCAGTACCAAGGAATTGAAAAACCTTCGCTTCTGGGTCAGTCCAAAATTCTTTATAAGTTTGCGGGTCTAATCCTTTCTTCTTTAGAGCAACTTTTGTAAATGAGATTGGAGCGATAAGTGACTCTGGCCAAACATATAAAGTCTTACCTTCCATCCCTGGCTCAATATCTGTTGGAACAGGGATTCCCCATGAAACATCACGAGTAATCGCACGGTGTGCCCAACCATCATTGAGTTCACATTCAATTTTTGCATCTTCAAGAATTTTCTTTCCAGTTGCAAGGTCTGCAAGATTTTCAAATTGAACGAGAACCTTTCTACCCGGAGCGTAACGGCTCTTATGTTTTGGAAGAGATTCTTTAATTTCTTTATACGCAGGTTCAGATTTATTTGTGAAAGTCACACATGGATAAACTGTCCCAAATGCTTCTTGAAGAATCGGCTTTCTCCAAGTCTTTTGTTTTGTATTTAGCCACTCAATTAATTGGTCAGTCACTTTCCACATATTGAGATACCAGTGATCAGTGTCCTTAAGCTCTGGCGTTGCATCACTTACGGCCGATACTGGATTCTTTAATTCACTTGGATCGTAGTTCTTACCACAAACATCGCACTCATCACTATAAGCTTTAGTATTTGAGCAATCTGGATTTGGGCAATCACCTTGAACATAGCGGTCAGGTAGGAACATTGATAGCTTTGGATCAAACCACTGCTGACTCGTTCTCTTATCAAGCATTCCATTTGCATGCATCTTTCTAAGAAAATCTTGGCATAGTTCTTTGTGTGCTTCAAAATTTTCTTCTCTTGAAGTTCCTGTATATGTATCAAGTCCAATTGAATAGCGCTTCATTGTACTATGTTGTTTCGTATGGACTTCTTCAATAAATTCTTGAGTTGTCTTTCCTAGTTTCTTGGCCGCAACTTCACTTGTCGATCCGTGGTCATCGGTTCCACAAACAAAGAGAACATTGTCATTTCCAATAAGAAGTCTCATCCAACGAGAGTAGATATCTGCTGGAACGTGAGCTCCTGCCAGGTGACCAATGTGAACTGGGCCATTGGCATAAGGCATACCTGCTGTGATCACTGCTTTCTTTGGACGCTCTAGGCGAGATAGGATTGTTGGAATGTCCTGTTTTGGACGCATGTCTTTCTTGTTTTGTTTATTATCATTCATGGGTAATAATTTAGCATTGCCCTGCGTTTTCGTCTATACAAAGCAACTAAATAAGAGCACCTTCGAGATTGAGAAGGGCCTCTTTGATATTGGCCCCAGCAACGTATCCTGAAAGTTCTCCCGACTTTGCAATGACGCGGTGACAAGGAACAATCAGACAGATTGGATTCTTCCCATTAGCGCTTCCTACGGCCTGAACGGCTTTTGGTGAACCTACTTTCTGAGCAATATCACTGTAGTTTGAAACTTGGCCATATGGGATTTTTAATAATTCTGCCCAGACCTTCTTTTGGAAATCTGTTCCGCGCTCAAGACTGATTGGAAGAGAGAATTCTTTGCGACTACCGGCAAAGTATTCAATGAGTTCATCTTGAGCACTAGCAAGATAGGACTTAACTCTAAGATCACAACTAGGGGTTGGAGCTGGTCGATTTTGGTCCTCCCATCCTAGGTATGAGATTCCATTAACATTGGCACAGATATAAATCGTTCCAAATTTTGAGTTAAAGCTAATTTGTCTTTCTTCCATATTCTGATTATAGCAGTTTCATCTTATTAAGAGAACTTAAGTCGTTGAGTTAGTTGAAGCTCCTAACTAAATGTAAATTCATTATTCTTAATTTTTAGAATGATCCGATGAGATGATATTTGCGTATATATAAGAACTAGAGATAAGATTGATTAAATTTCACTGATTTGGAGGAATAATGAAAGTGGTAAAATGGTTTTTTGTTGCAATGAGTCTCTTACTCGTAAATGCATATGCAAAAGATGTTGAAACAGGACAAGAAGTTCCTAGATTTATCGTTAAGAATCACAAAGGTGTAGATTTTAATATAGAAACACGCAAAGGGAAGTGGACAGTACTTTATTTTTATCCAAAAGCCGGAACTCCTGGATGTACAAAACAAGCTTGTGCATTTCGCGATAGTATTAAAGTTATTCGAAACCTTGGTGCAGAAGTGTACGGGATTAGTACTGACTCAGTAAAAGATCAGGCCGAGTTCCACAAAGAGCATGCCTTAACTTTTGATCTTTTATCAGATGAAGATGGAAAGGTAACAAAAGAGTTTGGAGCGAAGATGGCAGTCTTTAACGTTTCTAAGAGATGGACTTTTATCATTGATCCAAATTTAAAAATTGCAGCACTAGATCGCGATGTTGATCCAATGCTTGATGCAAATAAAGTTGCTGATAAATTAAAGAGTTTAATTAAGAAGTAAATTTATACCCAAGGGGCTTCTTTACCTACGACTTCGATATTAATTCCAAGTTCGTCAAAGTAGTCCCTAGTGTAACCAGATGCCAAATAAAATTTAGTAAAGCCTAGAGATTGTAACTTCTCAATTACTTTATCTCCACTTAATTCATTCTCACCTAGACTATAGTCAATATAGAAGGTCGCCTGTTGATCGATCTCACTTGCTGATTGAAGTAGGTCATTCACATTATTGAAAGTGAGTAAATCCACACCATTCTTAGTTGCTTTCGTTTTCCAGGCATGAGTTAAAAGGCGATCATCATCAAGATAGACGACCTGTTTTCCCTTACTCATATTACCAAATTCATGTAGCTCAATTAATCTCGCTAAATTTTTAGGTGCCATCTTTATTGAGTTCTTAAGACATCTTTCTTGAAGGTCGTCTTCATTGAAGTGACTTGTAATAAGAATAGAGTTCTTAGAGATATCATTTTCAATAATGGTATCAATACCGTCTAGCGACTCATGTACAAATTCGTAATCACATATAATGAAAGTCTTACTAATATCAAGTTTAGAAAGAGTTGCTGATAGCTCTAATGGGTCATTTAAATTGATAATATGATAATCTCTCTTAAGGCCTGATAAACGTTTATTCCAAAGCTCATGAATCGAGTAGTCGTCATCTAAGACAATTATATTATCAAATTTGGAAAGGTTAATTGAAGAGCTAAACCACCTTGGTGCTGAAGTTCTCTTAAGTGTTAGGCGAATTGTTGTTCCATGTCCTACTTGCGAGTCTAGTGCTAAACTGGCTTGATACTTCTGAGCTGTTTGCATCGCATGAGAAAGGCCTATTCCATTTCCACCTTCTTTCTTGTGACTAAATGGATTCTTGCGTAGTTGATCTAGGATGTCTTCTTCAATACCGTGACCATTGTCCTTAATCTCTAAGAAGATATCATTCTGAGAGTCAGTGAGGATAATTTCAATAATACCTTGTCTGTTTGCGAAGCTCTCGACCGAGTTATTAATAAGGTTTGAAAGAATTCGCTTTAGCTCGATATCGTTAAACCTTGTAAACAGGTTAAGATTGTCACAATTGTTAACAAATCTAATTTCTAGTTGATGATATTTTGAATATTGGTAGCGTTTTTCGGTAATAATCGAATCAATAACATATGGAAGATAGATCTCTTCCTGACCTTTAGTATTAGTCCTGTTCTCACTTAATAAATTATTGGCAATATCATTAATTCTTTGAATCGCACTTTGGATTATATTCTTATTACTAACTTGTTCCTCTTCAAAAATAGACATTTCTAATACAGATAGAGGGGAACGAATATCATGGGCAACTTGTGTTGCAATTTTAGAAAGGGCCGATAGTTTTGCTTCTTCCTGTAACTTCCTCTTAGTTAAATCATAATCTTTCTTGAAATTATCAAGGAGTGTGCGCGCCTCGAAATGATCTTCAAGTACTTCGTTGATTTCAGCATTAGTGATTTCTTCCCCCTTAATAATATGGTCAACTCCATTACCAAGAGCAGTGAAGCTATTATTAAAGAGCTTACGAATAATTATAAAATACAGAGCAATGATTCCAATTAATATTGCAGCTAAAGCTAAATTTATATATGAGATTTTTGATATACTCGCTTCTAAGAAAGAGAGCGGATAGACATATGAAATAGAATAATTACTTTTCCCGTCGAGGTTACTAATAAAGTGATCTTTTACAATGAGGTTTTTAAAGTCATTTGAAACTAAATAATAAGAAGACTTGTTAATTTCCTTTTTTTTAAATTTATTATTTTCTGTAAGCTTCTTATACTTGAGTTGAGAGCCTAAATCATCGACTAGGTCGTTACCGTCGATATCCGCTAGAATGAAGTAAGCACCATCTATGTTTTTGATTGAACGTGATGCTGAGTACCAGGCGTTAATATAGTTACTTGAAAATACATCATTTTGGATAGATGAAGTTATAACATTAGAATTAGCAATCATTTGTTTGATGGCAACTTGCTTTGCTTCTTCTTGAATTAAGCTATAGGCATAATTTGAGTAGAATCCTAACACTACGATAATAAAGCAAAAGAGAATGATGAAGATCTTATCAATTCTTTTCATTAGTTGTTACTTTCCTAGTCCACATATTGCTGTGACAACTTCTTCATTACCTATGTGTAGTAAAGTTTCTACTACCTTGTCGTCAAAACCGCCTAGAATACGAAAGTCAAATCCATATGAAGTAGCCGATAGATGTAGTTGATGGAGAAGTCCGCCTGTTTCCATTAGAGCAAATCGATAAGCTCTTGCTCCATATTTACTCCTTAATTGAACTAGGTCCACACTTAGAATTAGCCAAGTTTTACATCCATTAAAGGTCTCAAGATTACTTGCTATCTGGTCCATTAAAAGATTATTCCATTCGATATTCGTTTGCTTGATGTTTAAGTCTTCTGGAGTGTAGATTTCGACATTATTATCACCATTTGTTATATAGGCCTTGAAATTTCCAAGTCCTCCTGCACAAGCAATTGGTCTTTTTATGGAATTACTTTGAGTATATGAAAGACTGTCGTTAAGAAGCTGGATGATTTCACTACTTTCTAGTGGCGAGTTAAATCCATTTGCCGAGGTTCTTTTCATTGATAGAGATGAGAAGCTATTATCAACTCTTAATTTATCATTATCTTGTAGGTTAAAAGATTTTAAATTCTCTGTATCCTTATAAATATTTGGATTTAATTCTGTAAGATTTGTTAAATAACGCTCTCTGTTTCTAATAAATGAAATAAACTCTTTTGAGTTCTCAATTGAAGGATGCTTAATCTTACTTCCGACAACTAGAACAATATTCTGTATCTTTTTTGTATGTGCAATAAGGTTAATGTCACTTAGTGAGATTAATTTATCATCTGCTAAGTAACCATAAGTGTTGAATCCAATATTTTGTAAATCCTTTAAAAGAATCTGATCGTCGTTGTCGATTAGTAGAAAATCACACTCTTTATTAATTAAGTTCTGTGAAAGAACTTCTAGCATTTCAATAAATGCACCAGCTAAAGTAGGGCGTTTACGAGATAGGCTTATATAGAAGCTATCTTGCTTCTTATACTTCTTTGCTAAAAAATAATCATTCTCGGTAATCTTCATATTAAAACTCAACAAATGGCAGATCAATTAAACTAATATATCCACCGCTTTTAAAGAATATTTTCTTTAGTGGTTTATCTGAATAGAAAAAAGCAATGCGTGAGTGATAGAGTGGAGTAAAGTTTAACTTACTGAACTCTGTGCATAGCCTTCCTCGATTGTAGGTAACTTTATTGTTTTGATTTGGAAGATACTTGTTGATCTCTACAATATTGTTGATTGACATGACTGTATTGGCCAAGAAATCTAATGTTGGTATAATCTCATCATGGAGAAATTGTGGGTATATTTTGAAAACCTTTGGATTCTCACAGTTATTAGTTTTATAACCGAGATCATTTAATGCTTTATCAGTGAATCCCATGACAGCTTCATTTGTTCTTCTCGATCCGTAGTCAAGTTTAAGACATATTCCCTTTTTCTTTATAGCAACCTTTTTAACCTCTTTTGATGGGCAGTTAAAACTTGCTGGAAAGAAAGAATCTGCTGGTGTATTGAAAACATTTGAATAGCTCTTTTCTTTAATGATTTTTGGTAGATTATATTTTAGTTCATCTATTATTGATTTCTTTAGGTCACAATCGTTCTTACATTCGTATGTTAGATACCAAGTGATATTTGGAAGACTAAGAATGAAATCTTGATTTGACTCTTGCAGTTCATTGAATACTTCAATAGAGCCTGTTCTTAAAACATTCGTATTCTTACTTCTATTCTTTGAGACAATAATCTTTTGTAATTTGGATTTATTCTCAAACCATGCCCAGTTATTGCTGTTACGATACAGGATAAGATCATCGTTATTTAATTTATAGTTAAAAGCTCCTGATACAATCGAAGGAGTAGTTAATGAAAGGTCCTTTTTTAAGTTCTTTGTGTAGACAATACCGTATATCGGTTGAGCGATCTCTTTTAGAAAAGTATCCTTACAGTCTTCTTTAATTTTAAAAGAAATATTATATTCCGATTGAATCGTAATAGAAGGATGAGATTCAGTGATTGATTTAATATTCTTTGCCTCTTTTAAACAATTGTAAAGAATAGATTCCTTGTTCTTATCAAGTAGTAAGTAACGTAGGAATGACTCTTTAACTGCCTTGGCATTGATTGGGTCACCGTTAGAAAATCTTGTTTCTTTTCTAAGGTTGAACTTTAGTGTTCCGCTCTTGTATTTCCAACTTTCAGCAAGAGAAGGCCTAAGGAAACCTTCTGAGGCAATTGGTTTAATTAGTGTCTCATATACAGTTGGGGATAACTCCCATTCCTCTGCATACTTTAGGGTTGCTGGGTCAAATCCGGTAATTTTAATATCACTTTTTAAGTAGATATCTTTAGAAAGAGTATTAATTGAAATAAGAATGAGTAAAGTTGATAGAATTAAACGACTCATTAGTTAACCTCTTTTAAAATAACAATTCGGTCTAACTTGTAGCCAGCTTTTAAACTACTTCTTACCTGTGCTATATTTGTGAAAGATGTAAATGATAGACATTGCTTAACGCCTTTAGCATATAAGCTCTTATTGATTTCTTCATTTGCACGACTCGATATACTTTGTCCTCTAAGTTTTGGTGCCACCCATGAAAAACATCGTAGAGCAGTTTTGGTATGGTGGTTAATCATCCATATATAATATGTATCATGGCCATATTCCTTTAAAGAATACTCAATAAAGTCTAGTCCATCGATATCGAGTTCGATTAGTTCCTTATACTCTGCCTTAATCAGTGTGTAGAAATCATCCTTGTAATGTGTTCCACCTGGAATTGACACTCTCGTCATAAATTCATTTAAAGCATACTCATTTTGATATTTTTTATCGAGTTTTCTCTCAATTAGTGATGAACTGATTTCTTCGATTGGTTTAGATAAATCTTTTTTTAATATAATATTTGAAAAGTAGAAGCCATTATCAAGGTGATCTTTTAAATCAAGCTGCTCTGATTGGATTTGTATAAATCGACATTGGAAGCTTTTAGCAATACCTTGAATGAGATAGCAAAGAGTTTGGTCTTTTAATAGTTTAATTAGTGTCGTTTTTTGACCTTCAATAAAAAGTCTCATACCAGAAACTTCTCTTGGATTCAGTAGAAGATAATTGTCTTCTTGGTCAAAGATCAGTAGCTGAGTGTCCTTAGACCATACTAGCTTATTTAAACCAGAAGGTAATTTTTCAACTAAGGATAGCTCTGTGTTGCTATACTTTAATATACTTCCAACTTTCATATCTCTCACTTAGAAAGGGTAATTTTTTAATTTATCAATATTATTTAATGTATCATGAATTCGTAGATAGGGGGGAGTTGAGTAGGATTTTGGGTGATTTTTACAAGAAAAAACCTTTGTAAAAACAATGGTTTGTCCTTTTTCTCCTTGGGCCAGAATTGGCAGAATTAAAAAGTCCATTTCTTTAATAACGGCCGCTAACTTTTGGGTTGGGTATTGAAGTTTAATCTCTTCAATACTTTTAATAGGCATACCAAACCATGCCTTTTGCATGACTTCACTATTTTGATAATGATAGAATTTTGATGACTTAGAGATATCGTGTCCTAAGTCGACTTCATCTAATGCGCTAATCTGAGGAAGCTCGATACACCAACACATGAAAGCTTCTCTAATTGATTTTTGTAAACCTTGATCTAAATCTTCATGGCAGCCAATGCCGTAGAATAGATAGGGACCTGTTAAGTCTTTATTAAGAATGAACGTTAAAAAAGTAGGCCATTGGCCATTTGTAAAGCAAAGGGTCTTTATCTCAAATCCATGCTCATTAAGTTTCGCTGAAATTGAAGTGGGGATAAGCTCGTCTACATGGACTTCAACTGGTGCTATATCAAGCATGATATGCTCTTGAATGATATGGTTTTCTAATAATTCGAAGATCGATGCCTTGGTTGAGTTTAGTACTGATGTATGTACTGCACATCCATTTGAAGTAAAGGATGAGAAATTTGATTGAAGACCAAGTAAATAGCGTTCAAGACTAACTTCCTCTAGCGAGTTTAAATTGATGACATTCGTCTTTGAGAGATCCATCGATTCAACATTAAGCAATTTTAGGTATGAAGATGCATTGTTTGATTCATTATTAATATCTGCAAGTAGAGCTAAGTTTAAAAATAAGTACCTCTCATAGGCTTCAAGCAGTGATTTGTGAGGCTCTTCTTTATGTGAGAGTGAAAAACCATTTATTTGTGTACCATGATAGTAACATGATGTTCGTGTCAGATAGTAGTCGTGAGGTATTAAATCCGAAATAACTCTTTCAATTGTAAGTCTATCGGTATTGTTATTTAGGAATTCTTTTATATTGAGAATTGTATCATCAGAAAGAGCCTGGCCTTGGATTGCAAATCTGTCGACAAGGCCATCAAGAGACTCTCTTTGATTTAATATTTTCATTAATACTAATTAGCGGCGGTTAAAGCTTTGATTGATTTGATTTAGCTGCTCTTTTAATTTCTCTTCGAGTTTTCTTTCTGCACTAAGACATCTAATATTAGTGCTTGCAGCATCTGGGCTTATCATACAACGAATACTTGAATTTATTAGCAAGCGATCTCTAAGTACAATTTTCTTCATTAGGATCTGAAGTTCTTCAATCTCTTGGATTGTAAGGTCTTCAATTAAGATACCTTGCTCTTCAAGGTGCTCGAGAATTTTAATTTCGACTTCTTCATCAACTGTTAAGTCTTCTTGTTGGGTATAGATTTGTTTTAAGTCTTTAGACTTATCATCTTTATTCTGTGTATCAGCATCTTGCGCATGAGCTCCAAAAGTTGCTGTTAGAATTGCTAGTCCGATAATTGTTTTATCTTTCATATATCCCTCATTAAATTTTAATTATTGTTATCATAAATTAATAATCGTTTGAATTTCTTTTTTCTCACGTCATCTCTAACTACCTAGAATATGATTCTTTTTGTAAAGATTTCACATAAGGGTTATTGATGCCAGGTCCATCTGTTCCCCAAGGGCCTCTTGGTATATTAGGCAGACGTGGTAAATCAAACTCAGGTAACTTGTTAAGAGACATATGCAAACTTATACATGCTTGCATATCAAAGTCATCTCCATGGCCAAAGTCAAATAGGGATCTTCCAATGAATCCTGTCGTATCATGACTCCTATTTGTTTGTTTATTTTCTTCAAGTCTTTTTAGAATTTGCTGAGTTTGTGACTTTATTTCACTTATCTGTAAGTTGTATTGATTGATAATTTCACGATATGGAGCAAGTTCAATATTAAGTTGTGCAAGCCTTTCTCTAATTGAAGTAAGGCGAGAACTTAGAGATTCTCTTTCGCTCTCTAGGCGGCTTACTCTTGTTTTCTTCTCTTTTGAATATTGTTGTAGAAGTTCTGTGGCATAGCGATTAGAGAAGTTTGGTGAAATACCTTCAATCAACTTGTTATAGTACTCAAAAGTTGATTGAATATTTTCCTCAAGGCCTTTTAACTGATCCGTTAGTTCAATTTTCGACTTTGATAATTCAAGATATTCACCTTGGGCCTGTGAGTTATACTCTAGGTATTGGAGGGCCTCTTTTTGTCGTTCATCTAAAAGGTCAAGGCCATGAAGGTAGCTTTTAGTAAGTTCTTCAATGATATTGTAGTTAGTATTTACATCAGAATTACACTGTGATGTCTGACTGATCTGGCTATCTCTTATCTCTTTACAAACTTTTCTAGCCTCAGTTTTTGTGAAAGTTATAGCATGAACTTGGCCTAGTACTAAGAGGCAACTTGTGGCCAATAATATACTCATAAATTTAGTCTTCATATCTTTCTCCTCGAATTAATCATAATTAGTAAGCTTATCTATTCAATCTGAGTGCCAAGAAAGAAATGTTCTAAACTATTAAAATTACATAATCAGTCTTGGTCGACTAGATTATTTTGGACTTATTTGGTCTGAAAAGGACTGGCTTGAGATTCAAACTTACATAGTTTCAATCATTTAACTAATTAAAAAATTGGCACACTCCCTGCTTTTAACAAGTCACTAAATAAATGAGAGCAAATAATTGCTAGGGAGATAAATATGAATACTTATTATGAATTTTTAAAGAAAGGCCTGCTTCTAAGTTCTTTAGTTATTGGGCAATTTGGTTTTGCAAACTTTCCTTATGAGGGAAATACTGAAGAATGTAATCTGGCAATTGTAAAACCTGGTGCAGGTGGAGCAGTGGCATCTCACTCTTCTGATTACTTAACAGATAAGTCATGTAAGACAGTATTTGTCTTACCTCCAAGAAATGGGATTGCTCGTTTTGACTCATATAATATTCTTGCAGAAAGTAACTTATGTTCTTCTTATACGACATCACTTAATCGCGTGAAGAATCTTGTTGAAACACAACGTGATTTAGAATCTCGTATTGCAACTCTAACTGATTCTGAAATGAATATTCTTACTTATATAAATAAGGCCTTGCCTCAAGCAAAGATGGAGAAGGATCAATTTTCTAAGATGGTTATCTTTGAAGGTAAGGCACACTTTGAACACGAGTGGACTGAACTAGTAAATGCATACCGTGAAGCAAACACTGGCCGAGGGCTTACAATTAAGAAGATGCCTCTTGTTGCAAATGCTCTAAGTGTGAGACTAAAGTCAGAAGATGACTTAATTGGACTTAGTAGTACAGGTGCTCTTCATTCTTTTAATGTACCAGGAGTAAAGCTTTCAAGTCTTGAAAATATTTCTGAAAGAATTGGTTATGCTGCAGCTGAAAGTGAGAACACTTTTGCAATGGGAGAGAGTTTAACAGGATTTATTCAACTTAATATGTCTGGTGTGTGTCCTATCGTAAATATTCTAAAGAAGAAAAATGGTGAAGCGTTTACATTAGATAGCGCTAAGAGAGAGGCGCTTAATTCAAATTTATCAACTTACTTGGTTGCTAACTCAACAATATGGTATCCAGTAGAGTTGAGTAAGAAGTACTCGGTAAAAGTAAAAGTCGATAAAGTAATAAATGAATTAAATAAACTAACTAAAACAAAGAATACATTTAAGGTTTCAGAAGTTGTTGATCTTTTTGAAAGTTCAAATTTAGATCAGTCAATTGATATTACGATCCAGGATGAAGATTCAGCAGGAACGTCGGGTGAACTATACGAAGAGATTCAAGATTTAAAAGGCTTAATTCTAGATGATATCGTTTTAAAGCTAATCTCAACAATTGCCACACCAACAGATAGTAAGCTTATTATTAAAGATCTTGATATTCCAAATGATCCACATATTAAGCAAACGAGAACTCAGAGAATTTGTCGTACAAAGAGAAGTTTTTTTAGAAAAAGTCGTAAGTGTTGGGACCAAAGCTATACTGTGAAAGTTGCAGTCGAAGGTAGAGGGGAGTTAATTCAAACAAGTGCGAAGAATTTTGCTTACTCATATAATGAGAAATCAGAGCTTATTAAAACTGTTCTTAGAATTACAACGATGGGATTTGTAAAGGAGAGTAAATAATGAGAGCACTTTTATTAACTCTTCTGAACCTAGCGGCAATTGCCAATGTGATCAGTGTCGATGGTTATGAATTTAAAAAAGATCATAATAATAATTTAAATCTAGAGTTTGCTAATGAGTATGAATCGAAAATTGTAGTTGATAGCATTACACTAGAAAAGAAGTTATGTCGAAAAATTAAAGGTCTTTATAAGAAGGAGCTAAGATTTAGAGATGTATCTAAAATGGATGCGAAAGAATTTGCACAAATTCGTCGTGAGATTTTAGAACCTTTTACTCTTTCTGGAGAAACAAACTCTTATGAACTAGGAAAGAATAAAGTGGTTATTTATCCATATGGAGAACGCTTCGCTTCTGTCGGGTTCTTGAAGAGACTTGCTTTAAGTGTAAACGTTAATCCGGAATCTGTTCTTTCGAGGATTAATAATCAGGTTAGTTTTAATGAATCTTTCTTTGATGTTGAAGTGAAGAATAGTGCGATTCTGAAATTATTTCCTGAGAGTTACTTAAATGTATATCTTAAGAGATTTGATGAAGATTACTTTTATGCAAGAACTGCTGATGATTTAAAAATAGGAAAAGTTCAATTTGATACTTCTCTTTTTGAATTAGCCTGTGACATTGCTGAAAAAGATGTTGAGTTAGCATTCAATGTTAGCGGGAAGCACTTTAGTCAAACAGTTGTTACAGATTGGATTAAGTCTGAAGATGTTGAGTCTTATGGAAATAAACTTAAGAAACTAAATGAACTAACATCTCCAAAAAATATGTTTGAGGCAGGCTTTAAAACTGCTGAAATGATGAAAGGCGAAAGAGCTCTATTCAAAGGAGATATACTTAATCGTTTTGGAGAGAAAGGAAGACTCGATTTCTATAGGAGCTTTTTTGAGCAGAATGGAAAATTTGGATTCAATGATTTAACTCCAAGTTTTATCGAATCAGTAGTTAGAAAGTACTCAGATAAAAAAGTTACTCCTGGAATGGGAATCAAATTTAAAACAATTATAAATAAAGTTGAAATAGGAGAGGTGAGTTATGAATTTTAGTAAAAAGATGGCAGTGGCAGCATTTTTAATATCTGCTCCAGTATTGGCCAATATTCCAAATAAGTATACGAAGTGTGATTCACAAAAGATACGTGAACCAAAAGGATCGACGGGGTATTTTTGGGATCAGTCTTGTAAGACTGCCTATGTTCTTCCCCCAAAAACAAATACTGTGAGAGTGGATGCATTCAATTCTCTCGTAACGGAAGCAGAGTGTGAAGGTGTTTACTTATTGTTAGATCAATACAGTAAAGAGATTGATCAAATTCAAGATAGTGCAGAGCTTTCTGTTTATGAGAAAAGACAATTAAAGCTTTTAATGCAAACTCTTGTTCGTACGAATACAAGTCTACAGAAATACACTGTGTCTCGTATTAAGTTGCTAGAGAAGAAAATAGATCTTCAGGGTAAGAAAGTTCTAGTTGAAACTCAAATTGTAGCTTTGAAAAAGAATGAGGATCTAAATCGTTACAATATAATGCAATTAGAAAATACACTTGTGAAAATTGAAAGTTCGATGGCACAGGTTAATGCAAAACTTGAAGGTCTCTTTGAAGCGGAAACAAGCTTAAATGAGCAATTAGTCGCAACTAAAATGCAAGTTGAAGAACTAACGACACGTGAATCAAATACTCTTGATGTAATTTCAGTATTACTTAAAAAAATGAATGCTGACCTCGCTGATATGAGATCACGTAATGGTGGGACAGTAAAAGTTATACTTGAAAATAAACATTATGAACTTCTTAATGAATTCAAGCGTTATAATAGAGGAATTAATCTTCAGAGAATGCCTGTTGATAACTCGATTCAGTTTGCTGTTAACGATATCGGTGGTCTAGTTTCTGAAATTGAAAAAGATATTAGTATTCCAGGAATTATGGATCAAGACAATGAGGTTACGCCAGGATTTAGAAGTATTGTTTTCGGTGAGTCTTTAAGTGGTAGTGTTAATATTTCAGCACTATCATCTTGCATGCTACTAAAAGGTGAAAAAGCTAACAAAGATTTAACTGCTGTTTTCAATGTTAACTCAATGTATAAGTATAACCTTGCTGTTAATAATAACTACAGACTTATTTATAACAAGAGTGAGATTTATAAGAAAGTAAAGAAGCATACGACAAAAGGTGGCTTATTTAAGACAAAGTCAATTAACTCAATATCAGAGACGACAAATATTGCTGGTAATTTAGAAGTACATTTCTACTCAGAAGACCCAAGAGATAATTTTTCGAAAGAAGAAAAGAGTAAAATAATGAATGACTTTGTTGCTAAGACTATTGAAGAAATCTCTACAGGATATGTTCGTTCTAACCCTGCAATCACTCTTCCTGAAGCAAGAAGAAACGGGGCGTCTGTAGGCTCAGATATGCTTAAGAGTAAAGACTGTCCATCTGTTTACTGTAAGTATGCTGCAATGGCGCTTGATCTTTCGAATTCATTATTTGGAAGTGCAACACAAACAAGTGAGTTTCTAAGAAAGTTTAATTATAAAAGTACTGAAGAAGTAAAAGAGACGAGAGCATACTCTCATTACGGTACTGCAACTTTTGTTATTGAAGAATAGAGGTCATGTTGAAAGCGATTGTAATTTCTTTATTTACTATATTTAGCATGACATCTGGTATGGCCAATATTGTTGATGAAAACCTTCTCTATGTCTTAAAGCATGCAAGAAGAAGTATTAGCAATAATGTTGGTCATGTTATATCTGCTGATAAGTTTATTTCTTGCGAAGCAATATCTCATAGACAAAAACAAGCTAAGAGAATTGTTTCACAAGTTAAAGAGTTTACATATGCAAATAATCTAGGTGGGATAGATGATTTTTCAATCGCTTATGACCAGTACTTGAGTCTTTATTTGAAAGAGCAAGTGGAACTTTCATATCGTGGTGTATTAGAAAAAAATATTCTGATTGAGCTTCCGGTTGAATCAATTGATAAGAATAGCTTTTATGCCCTTAAAATTGGTGATGAAATTAATCTTGCACTAGAAAATGTTAGACCGCTAATTGTTGAAGAAGGAAGAGTTCTAAGTCTGATTTCAAACTGGCAACTATGTATGCAGGATAGACTTGAATTATTAATTGTTTCAAACTGTCCTATTAAGAACTTAAAAGACCTAGACCTATGCCATGGGAATTCGATGATTAATTTAGGGATTGAAGTTTATCGTCCAGAATTGGAATTAATTTTTGAAAGGGATGATCGATGAAAACTTTTTTGTTGTTACTGTTTGTTATGATGAATACTAACGCTAGTGAATGGAGCTTTTCTTCAGGTAACAAACAGGTCCTTGATCACTTCTTGTCAGAATATAGAGGAAGAATAAAACTTTATAATTGTGACATTTATATTGATCATATTGGTGATATTAATAATAGTGTATGGTTGACAATTGTTGATCGTATTAGAGGAAATAGTGCTGGATTAAGTATGACTCTTGGTCAAGCTGATCATGAAGTTGTAACAAATTTACTTCTCAAGAAGACTTCTGGAAAACAGAGTTTAAGGAAAACTGATAGTTTGGTAATTAACTTTGATTCAAATAACCTTCTTGAAAAAATCGAGTATCGCTCAATAATGAGCAAACCTTTTAAGGTGTTAAATTCAATTAAGTGTGAGAGATAATATGAAAAACTTAGTAACAATTCTTTTATTTATTTTATTCGTAAATACAAATGCTTCTGATTTGGATGGGGTGAACTTCAACCTGAAAACAGGAGAAGAAAATAATAAGGTCATTCTTACAATAGAAAATAAAACAGCTAAGGCGCTTGTTTGCTCTGGAGTCAAGATTAGTGCTGAACTTGAGGATTACGAAACTTATACAGATATCGGAAGTGTTAATACTGTCATCAATGATACATATATTGCAGGGGAGTGGGAAAAGAGAGATTTTGAAAAATCATTCTTTGAAGAATCGACTGCAAATTATACACGCCGAGGACAAGTTATTATTGTTAAAAATCTAGCTGTTGATACAACCAACTTAAAATGTCGTGAAGCAAATTTTCTTGATTATTGTAGAATGTCTAATCTCAATGAATTTGAAAAGCATGCTCTTGCTGCTCTAGGGAAAAGCTATGATCGCTCTTCATGTTACTCTGTTTATCGAAAGATAAAAAGAAAGAGAAGCCTTGACCTCTCTGACACTGATATTGCCGATTTTAGATTTTTACAATTCTTTCCAAAAGTAAAAGAAGTCAATCTAACAAATACATATCAAGATCGATCTCTATATCTTAATATCAATAAAGAGATTAAAATTATAGGTGATGAAACACGACCAACTCTTATGGACTATATTGGATTTGATGAGTTTCAAACATATATAATGGAAGAGAATAGAAATATAACAAAGAATTTTAAATTCGAATAATTGAGGGAATTATGAGGAATATTTTAGCAATAATAATTTTATTTTCTACTCTTATATCATGTGGTGGTGGAACAAGCACAAGTGGCTCATCGGATACCATCGCGACAGGAAATGATACACAGACAAATACTTGTAAAACTAAAAAATATACTAAAGGCGTACAAGAGTTATTTGAAGAGATTCAAAAAGAAGTTGAGAATCAGGATGCAACCTTTGATGACTTCAAAAAGGGTATGATTACTCAAAAAGTATTAACGAATTCAGATGAGTCGATAAGAGAGGCCCTTCACAATACCTTTGGCCATGACTACTTTAAAATTTTTGCGACTCAGATTGAATTTGAAAAGGCCCTCTTAAAGCTTAAGTGTAGAAAACTCAGTATTTAGTGTAATTTAGGGTATTTAAGCAGTCTTTTTTCGACTGTCTATTAAATAAAATACCGATACTTTTTACATAAGCCTTTAATTTTATGTATTAATTAGATAATAATGGTCTAAAGAGGACCATTATGAAGAAGATATTAGTAGTCGAAGATGATAAGTATTTTAGATTTAATCTTGTAAGCCAATTACAAGAATATGGGCAAATTGTTGAGGCCCAAAACCTTCAAGTGGCCTTACATATGTTGAAGACTCAAAATATTTCCTTCGTATTTTCTGATCTTGATTTATCTGAAAATGAAAGGCTTGAAGGGATTGAAGTTATCAAAAAGGCCAATGAAAAGAATATTACATCTATCGCACTCTCAGGTAATGATTCTAAAGATATTATCAAAGCTGCTTATAAAGCAGGATGTGATCATTATTTTGTAAAGCAGGACTTCTTAGAGAACTTAAAAGAGCACGTTGGTGGTATTCTTAACTCGATGGATGAAGATGAGTTTCGCTCATTCTTTGCAACTAAGTATATTACTAACGATGAAGAGCTTATTTCTAAAATCTCTTACCTTCGAGATCTTCCAAGACCTCGCGAGCATAAAATTTTAATTACTGGGCCAACTGGTGTTGGTAAGACAAAAATCGCTAAAGCATTACATGAGTTATCGAGTGACGCTGGAAATTTTGTCCACGTTAATTTATCTGAACTATCAGAGAACCTAATTGAAAGTGAATTATTCGGTCACGTCAAAGGTGCCTTTACAGGAGCCTCAAGTGATAAAGAGGGACTTCTCTCTCGTGCTAATGGTGGAACTTTATTCTTAGATGAAATTGGAACGATACCTGTCCATATCCAAAAGAAGCTTCTTAAGGCCATTGAAGAGAAGTCATTCAGTAAAGTTGGTTCAACTGAAGTTGAAACAAGTGACTTTCGTTTAATCACAGCTACATGTGATGATCTTCAAAAACTTATTAAAGAAGAAAAATTTCGCTTAGACTTTTTCTTTAGAATAAATGGTTTTGAATTAAAGATTAAATCCCTAAAAGAGAGAAGAGAAGATATAACTTTATTGTTTGATCACTTCCTATCGAACTCATCAAAGAAAATTATTCTTGATGATGAAGTCGAAGAGATTTTAAATAAATACGACTGGCCAGGAAATATTCGTGAGCTAGAGAATCTTGTCCTAACTATTAGTGCTGGAAAGAAAGGTTTAATTACTCTATCTGATTTACCTCGTTATATCTTAAACAATGAGAATAATGAGTCGAAAATTGATAATAATTTAAACTTTGTTACTGAAGAGATGATTGAGTTTGCGCGAAATAATGGCCTGCAAAGTCTGATCAAATTAATCGAAACAAAAGTCTATGAATCAACTCTTAATGAATGTGATGGCAAGATAAATAAAGTGGCCCGTGAGCTACAATTATCAAAGTCACTACTTTATCGAATTCAATCTGATGCAAAAAGCTCAAGTTTCTTACAGTGAGTCAAAAATGGATAGTAAATTAAGACATGACCTCATAAATGAAGCAGAGCGTTTGAAACAAATCATCGTTTTTCTCTCTAGTGATGACGAGCTTCCTTTTTCCAAAGAAGAGCTCTTAGAAGATGGAGAAGCCAGTATTGATAGGCTAAAAGAGCTTTGGCAGAGTCTTTAGATCAAGTGAATGTCCTTTCGCGTTAAATAAGAAAAATTAACTTTTAGCTCCTATAGGTATTCTCTATCCTAGAATAGAGAAAATAGATTATCTTTAGATCTCACTTTATTTGATACTAATGTCATCGAAAATTTACTCATATAAGGAGCTAATTATGAAGAGAACTCTTCCATTACTAGCCGCTGGTATTATGCTTTTGAGTTGTGCATCGAACTCAAATGATAATATGCAAAAGCAGTATGCAAAAGGTGAAGCAAAACCAAATAGTTTTTGGTGGCCGAATCGAATTGACCTAACACCACTGAGACAACATTCTGTCGAATCCAGTCCTCTTGGTGAGAAATTCAACTACGCAAAAGAATTCAAAAAACTAAATCTTGCGGCAGTAAAAAAAGACATCAGAAAAACATTAACAACTTCACAAGATTGGTGGCCAGCAGACTACGGTCACTACGGGCCATTCTTTATTCGTATGGCATGGCACAGTGTTGGAACTTACAGGTCACATGATGGACGTGGTGGCGGCGGTGGCGGTCAACAACGTTTTGAGCCGCTTAATAGTTGGCCAGATAACGTCTCACTAGACAAGGCAAGAAGACTGCTTTGGCCTATTAAGAAAAAATATGGAAATAAAATCTCATGGGCCGATTTAATGGTTCTTGCAGGTAACGTTTCACTAGAAGATATGGGATTCAATACAATTGGTTTTGCCGGTGGTCGTACAGACGATTGGGAAGCTGATTTAGTTTACTGGGGACCAGAAACAAAGTGGCTAGCAGGGGACAAGAGATACCACGGTGATCGTAAACTTGAAAAACCACTTGCAGCAGTTCAGATGGGTCTAATCTATGTAAACCCAGAAGGACCAAATGGTGTCCCTGATCCACTACTTGCAGCAAAAGATATTCGTGAAACATTTGGAAGAATGGGAATGGATGACGAAGAAACTTTTGCACTAATTGCTGGTGGTCATACTTTCGGTAAAGCACACGGTGCTCACAAGCCTGATGACTGTCTCGAAAAAGACCCAGCTGGTGCGCCTCTTGAAGAGCAAGGCTTTGGTTGGAAGAATAAGTGTGGGAAAGGACACTCTGAAGATACAATCACTTCTGGGCTTGAAGGTGCTTGGAACGCAACTCCAACTCAATGGACAACTGGTTATCTCGATAACTTATTCTCATTTGATTGGAAAATGGTTAAATCGCCAGCAGGCGCCCACCAGTGGATTCCAACAGATGAAGGTGCTGCAGACATGGTTCCTGATGCACACATTAAAGGAAAGCGTCATGCTCCAATTATGTTTACAACAGACCTGGCCCTCAAAGAAGATCCAATTTACAACAAGATTGGTAAGAGTTTCTTAGATGATCCAAAGAAGTTTGAGTTTGCATTTGCAAAAGCTTGGTTCAAACTTACTCACCGAGATATGGGACCAAAGGCCCGCTACATTGGAAAAGAGGTTCCTAAAATGTCATTCAAGTGGCAAGACCCAACTCCAAAGGGAAAGAAGTTCTCAAATGCTACAGCAAGTGCTGTCAAAGCAGATATCTTAAGATCAGGGCTTTCAGTATCTGAGCTAGTTAGAACTGCATGGGCCTCAGCTTCGACTTATCGTGGAACAGATATGCGTGGTGGAGCAAATGGTGCACGTATCCGTCTTGCTCCTCAAAAAGATTGGGCAATTAATAAAGCTTCTAATGTCTCAATGGTTGTTTCTAAATTAGAAGGAGTTGCTAAGAAATATGGAGTATCTCTAGCGGATACAATCGTTCTTGGTGGTGCAGCTGCTATCGAAAAAGCTTCTAATAATAAGGTTAAGGTTCCATTTGTTTCAGGACGAGGAGACGCAACTCAAAACCAAACTGATGTTGTTTCATTTGCATTCCTTGAGCCAAAAGCAGATGCATTCCGTAACTACTTCTCAGCAGATTCTGAAAGAACTCCAATTTATGGACTTATTGATAAAGCAAATATGTTAGGACTTACTGTTCCTGAGATGACTGTTCTTATCGGTGGTCTACGTGTTCTTGATGCAAATGCTGATGGATCAAAGAATGGTGTTTTCACAAATCGTCCAGGAAAACTAACTAATGACTTCTTTGTTAATCTTTTAACTATGGATAACAAATGGGTTAAGTCTAGCACTCCAGGTATTTACAATGGCCTAGATAGAAAATCTGGTAAGCAAAAATATACTGCAACTCCAGTTGATCTAGTATTTGGTTCTCATGCAGAACTAAGAGCTGTTGCTGAAGTTTACGCTTCTAACGATGGAAGAACTAAGTTCTTAAATGATTTCGTTAAGGCTTGGACTAAGGTAATGCAAGCTGATCGTTTTGATCTAAAATACTAATTACCAAATATGCCTGACCGCCTTTAAAGCGGTCAGTTTTTTTTTATGTTTAAAAGAATCTTACTTATATTTATCATTTCAATTTCAGCTTTTTCAAAGTCATACGAAGTACATGGTATTGATGTCAAAGACACTCATCAAATGTTCTTTGAACCAAGCTTTCTTCATATCAACTCTGGGGATGATGTAACTTTTATTCCATCAGGATTTGGTCATCAACCACAATCAATCTTTATTCCAAAAGAAGGAAAGCATTGGCAATCAGAGAATGGAAAGAAAATTACTGTAAAGTTTGATAAAGAAGGGATTTATATTTTTGATTGTAAGTATCACTATGTGATGGGAATGGTGGGAGTTATTCAAGTCGGTAGGGCCAATAATTATAAAGAAGCAATAAACTTTCTTAAAGACTATAAGAAAAAAGTCACTATGAGAAAGGAACGACTTGATTCAATCTTTAAGAAAGTTAAACACTAATTATATTTTGTTACTTCTTTTAATTCCATAATAAATTTACCATCACGATCAGGCGAGAAGACCACAACTTTTCCGTGAGTATAAACTTCTAGCACAATATCAACTTCATTATACTTATCTAAGACTTGATCGTTAACACAGATCTTATCAAAGCACTCAACAGCTTTTCCTAATTCACTATATGGAAAGTGGTAAGTTCCTGGGCCATGGGCAAGATCAACTTCGACAGTATCATTTGTTTTATCAAATGAATGAACCCATCCTGACCAACCAAAGATATCCATTACCTTATCGTCTTGACATAGATCTTTGTAGCATTCTCCTGCATAGATTGAAGTTGAGAGCATTAAAAGTAGAATTAGCTTTTTCATAGACTTCCTTGTTCTTTATTAATTAATTTTGTCGATAAATTCTAACATGGCCAATTATAAGAAAGATACATTGGAGAGAAGTGTGTAGCTGAATGTAAGTATTTCTACAATTAGCTTTGACTTGTTGTGCAAATAAAGGGACTTTCAATCTATGAATGATATTTTTGAAAAACTAGAACTAGACCCTCGTATAATCAGTAACTTAAGTGATTTAAACTTCAAGACAATGACGCCGATTCAAGCAAAGAGCCTTCCATTAATACTCGCAGGAAGTGATGTGATTGCTCAGGCGAAAACGGGAAGTGGTAAGACTGTGGCCTTTGGCTTAGGGATTATAAATGCCCTTGATGTTAAAGTGACTAGACCACAATCTTTAATTCTGTGTCCAACAAGAGAGTTAGCAGATCAAGTGGCCAAAGAAATGCGCCGAATGGCACGTACAATTCCAAATGTTAAGATTTTAACGATCACAGGTGGAAAGAGTGAGTTTCAACAAGAAAAATCTCTCAACCACGGTGCCCATATAATTGTTGGGACTCCCGGACGAGTTTTAAAACTTTTAAAGAGAAGAATTTTAAATCTTGATTTGGTAAAGTATTTTGTTCTAGACGAAGCGGATCGAATGCTTGATATGGGCTTTAGTGAGGATCTTCATAAAATCGAAGTCTTTATCCCAAATGAAAGACAGACTCTCTTATTTTCTGCAACTTTCCCTGAAGATATTATTGATCTAGGTAGTAAAATACAAAGAGGTGCAGTTGAAGTCAGTGTTGATACTTTCCATGACGAAAGTATTATTAAAGAAGAGTTTATCGAATTAGATAGTCACAAAGACAAAGATGATGTACTTTTGAAGATACTTGCACACTATCAAGCAAGTCAGTTCATTATCTTTTGTAAGACTAAAATTATCTGTGACAATGTAGCTAAGAAGCTAAGGCAAATGAAAGTTAGTGCTAAGGCCATTCACGGTGACCTTGATCAAAATGAGCGAACGAAAGTACTTACTCAATTTTCTAATTCAAGTCTTTGTGGAATTGTTGCAACAGATGTGGCCGCAAGAGGAATTGATATTAAGGGAATTGATCTCGTTATTAATTATGATCTAACCAATGATCCAGAAGTCTACGTTCACCGAGTCGGGCGTACTGGGCGAGCTGGAAATATTGGTCATGCTGTAAGCTTTGTTACTCCAAATGAAGATGAAGTATTTGCAAGAATTTGTGATTATCAAGGAAGTGATTTTAAACTTAAGAGAATTGATGATTTTAATATCGATCAAGAATATGAGGTTACACCAAAAATGAAAACAATATACATTAGTGGCGGAAAGAAAGATAAGCTTCGCCCTGGTGATATTGTTGGTGCTATTGTTGGTGAAGCAGGAGTCAGTGCTGATTTGATTGGTGATATTTCAATCACTCCTGTTATAAGTTATGTTGCTGTTGATGCGAGTGAAGTTCAACAAATTTGTGATTCTTTATCTGAGGGGAAAATAAAAAAGAGACGCTTTAGAGTTGGGATTCTATCATGACAAAAATTTGGGTTGATGCCGATGCCTGTCCAAAGGTAATTAAAGAAGTCATTTATAAGTTCAGCGCACGCTTTAAGATTGAAGTAACACTTGTTGCTAATTCATATCTTAATATTCCTTTTGATCCACGCATTAACTTTGTAAAAGTAGAAAGTGGTGCCGATGTCGCCGACTTCTATATTGCTCAAAATGCAACGAAAGATGATGTTGTCATTACGGCCGATATACCCTTGGCCAATGATATTGTTCAGCTTGGTGCCATTGCGATTAACCCTCGAGGTGAGCTCTATGATGAAGACAATATAAGTGAAAGACTCTCAATGAGAGACTTTATGAAAGATCTTCGTGATAGTGGACTTGTCACGGGAGGCCCAGACTCCTTTGGCCCTAAAGATAAGGCCGACTTTACCAACTCCCTTAATAAAATTCTTGTAAAGAAAGGCTTTTCTTAGCTTAGTATTTAATTAACTTTTTTTAACTCCTTTTATTCGACAATGGCCCGATGACAGCTAAGTAGAAATTATAAAAAGGACGTATCTATGAAAGTTGGAATTCTTGTTTTTGCACTTTGCTTTATCTCATTCTTTATGGGACGTGGCTCATCATTTCTTGGAAGCTCAATTAGTGAGAATGTTTTGATTCATGAAAATCCAATGATGAATCAAGGTAAAGATCAACTTCAAAAGCTTGAGAATGGAGCACTTGTTAGTCAACCAACCAAAGACTATTGGGATCTTCCCCAAGATAGTGAGAAGCGTGGCTCTTACGATAAATTAACAACCATTAATTTAGGAAACGGACTTTATACAATTGGAAGTGAAAGCATTGTTAATTCACACTTTATTATTGGAAGAGGTGGAGTCATTGTCTACGATACTGGGGATAATGGAGAAGACGCTAAGATATTTTATGAAGCGATGAGAAAGGTAACAAATCTTCCTGTAAGAGCAATTATTTATTCTCATGAACACTATACTCTCGGAGCAAAGCATATGGTTGATGAAGAGAGAAAGCGAGGTAATCGCCAAATCAAAATCATTGGCCATCCAAATACGAATCAAGTGATGTCATCTTCTGGAGGACTTGAAGCAGCTTATCCTGAGGTAAGTGGAGTTCTCATGGCCAGAACTGTTGAACAATTTAACTTATACCTACCTGATGAAGGAGCCGATGCTCGATTTAAGAATACTGTTATTCCAAGTACAGGAGGTTTTGTCCCTGTAAACACTCCAGTATCAGATCGTCAGCGTTTAACAATTGCAGGCGTCAGTATGGTTTTCTACACAAAAGATGTGGGAACAGATACATCAAATCAAGTACTAGTTCATATCCCATCAAAGAAGGCCGTCCTAAATAATATCATGTGGGGTTGGCTTCCTAATATTTATAGTCTGCGCGGTGGACGCTATCGAAGCCCTGAAGGGTGGAGAAGAAGTGTCGAATTAATAAAAAAGTTAAATCCAGAAGTTCTGATGAGTACCCACTCAACAAGCCTTAAGGGTAGAGATAAAATTGCTAAACGTTTAAAGAACTACCAAGATGGTCTTACATTCATACTAGATCAAACACTAAAGGGAATCTCTCTAGGACTTAATCAAGATGAATTACGCTACTTCGTAAAATTTCCGAAATATTTAAAAGAAGAAGCAACGCTTATTGAAAATTATGGCCCTTTATCAACGATGCCTCCAAGAATTTATAATAATATTTTTGGGCAATTCAATCGTGATGCGACAACTATTTATAAACTTCATCCCGATGATGAGGCCAAGAGAATTGTCCTTGCAATGGGAGGAGAATCTCGAGTTCGCTCCCTTGCAAATATAGCACAAGAAAATGGTGATTTTCAGTGGTCGTGCCAACTTGCAAGTTATCTCGTACGTATCAATAAGAGTAAAGATAATAAGAGAATCAAGTCGAAATGTTTAAAGCAAATAGGTTATCGAAGTCTTGCAACAACAGCTAGAAGCTGGGCCTTAACTCAAGCATTAGAGGCAGAAGGAAAAACTGCAATCATTAAAAATGTTCCAGCAACTTTTGAGCAAGTTAGAGGAAATGCACAAAATTATGTTAATTCCTATCGTATTCGAATAAATCCTGAAAGGTCAAAAGATACAAATACTTTTATCGCATTTAACCTTGGTTATGGTGAGAAGTATGGCCTAAATATCAGAGGTGCAGTTGTTGACTTTGAAAGTGATCGTCAAAAAATTGATAAACTCAAAGATATCGAAGTTCATATGAATAAAGATACATTTACAAAGCTTTATAATAACCTTGGAACGGTTGAGGAATTTATTGCAAGTTCTGAAGTCGCAATAGAAAAGGGTACTAAAGAAGAGGTTGTTACTGCATTTTCTAAATTCGATATGATTTATGATTGGGATAATGATCCCGCCTTAAATACTCTAAAAGAAAGAACATTAGCGAGTGAAGAAGAATAGATTGTAATTATAGTCTGAACTATAAAAAGGATGGAAATATGTTAAAGCGTTATGGTGTTTTTGCCTTTGGAGTCTTTAGTTACCTCGTAGGTGTTAGTTCTCTTGTTGCATGGATTGGAACAATGCTTGGAGTGATTCCTTTTCAATATGGAGTGATCGACTTTACTCCTAATTCTATCTTTATTTCTGTTCTTTCATGTCTCGTTTTAACTTCAACTTTTGCTATCCAACATACTGTTATGGCCCGCGGTAGTTTTAAGCGTTTTGTTTATAAAGATATTCCAGTTGAAGCGGAACGATCTCTCTTTGTTTTAACAACTGGGATCGTTCTACATGGAGTTCTCTTATTTTGGCCGCGTAATGAGACTCTCTTATGGAATATTGAAAACGAAACAGTGGCCACTTAATTACTGCTATTGCATTAGCAGGGTGGGCCTATCTCTTTCTTGCTACCTTTGCCATCAATCACTTTGAGTTGTTTGGTCTTGAGCAAACATATAATTATATGAGAGGACAAGAGACTAAGTCCGTTCCATTTAAGGAGAGCTTTATGTATGCTTTTGATCGACATCCCATTATGACCGGAGCACTAATTGGTATTTGGTTTACTCCTGAGATGACGATAGAACATATTTCATTTAGCTTGATGTTTACTTCATACATCGTGGCTGGTGTATCAATTGAAGAACGTGATCTGATTAGGCACTGGGGAGATAAGTACCTCGATTACAAGGCCCGTGTAAGGAGTGTTGTCCCAACTTTTAAACTTGAAGCCTATCCACAAGAAAATATAAAGCCTGAAGAAACTCATGAAGACAGAGCTGCTTGAAAAAAATACAAGAGCTTAATTCGATTGTGAAATTGGCGCTAATTAGTGATAATAATAAGTGATGCAATCTCGTCGTACGATTTTATCCATTTCATTGTCGCTACTAGCGCATGGGCTAATTCTCTTTGGTTTTCACCAAAGTACACAGCTTGATTTAGACCAGATTCATTATTCAAAGAATAGCTCAGATAAGATTCAGATCAGACGAATGCTCAATCTCAAAAAGGCCACTCAAATGCCAAAAGAGATCAAGAAAGTAGAGGCCAAGAGAGCAAAACAGGTTGTGAAGCAGCAAAGTGTGGCCAAGAAGACAGAATTAGAAAATTCTTCAGTAGAGCAAGTTATTGAAAATAGTGGCCAACAATCGAAGAAGGCCCAGTACCTAAGTCAAATCCGCGATCAAATCCTTGCCATGAAACGCTACCCAAGACTCGCTAAGAGACTTAAGAAGCAGGGTGTGGTTGATGTGTATTTTGAGATTTCATATCCAAGACAATTGGGAAATATAAAAATACAAAAGGGAAGTGAACACGATATTCTAAATGAATCGGCCCTTGAGACAGTTAAGGCCCTCGAGGATATCCCTGTTATGCCTGAGTTTCTAAAGACAGAAGTCTTAAAGATCGCCATCCCGATTAAATATGAATTATTGTAAAATCAAGACCTTGTAATTTCTAGCATCATTGTGAAAAGCATTCCAAAAATGGGTTCATTTATGATAGTTTGAATGCATGATAAAAAAGTTTGACGGCCTATACAAACTTGTTTTTGTTGGCCTTCTCACAAATTCACTCGCTCTTGCACAAGACGTTAATCGTCTTGAGTCGATTTATATTACCGATGAAATTGAATCCACTTCTAATCAACAGGCCCTCGATTTAGGTCTTCAAGAAGAGATCTCTGAAGAAGATATTGCAAGTGAAGTTGCGCAATCTCTTGATGATATTGTTAAAAATACTTTAGGTGCAACAACCAAGGGTGGACCGCGTGCGCTTGGTGAAACGCTTCAGATTCGAGGCCTTGAATCTAATAAGATTTTTATCAATGTTGATGGTGTAAAACAAAGTGTTTATTTTTCAAATCACAATTACTCATACCTTGCGATAGACCCAGATACGATTAAGAAGGTTGAAGTCTTTAAATCAAATACAGATTACTCTCAAGGAATAAGTCTTGGAGGTGGTTTCTCTTTTGTCACAAAGGATGGAGGTGACTACCTACGCCCTGGCGAGAAGATGGGTGCAAGCCTAAAGTATTCATATGAAGAGGCGTCGCGCTTAAATGCTGAAAGTATTAAAACCTATGGCCTAATGGATGATGGGGACTACTTGTTAGGGGCAAACTTAAAAGATGCTAAGAATATTGCCCTAAGTGATGGTTCGACTCTTGAGAACTCTGCTTATGAGAACTTTGACTTTATGGCCAAATTTAATTTTAAATTAAATTCAAGAGAGAACTTAAAGCTAACTGCTGAGAAGTATCAATTAAAAGATAACTCACCACTTAATGCTACTCTTGATCCTCCTAGTGATCTAACAACACTTCAGGGGAGTACAAAAGTTGATCGTGAATCAGTAGTTGTTAATTATACAAATAAATCTAATACGAATAAGTACCTTAATTTAAAAGCAGATATCTATGCTTCAAAGCAGATTAACGAACAAACACGTGATAGTGATGGGCGAGTTGAGCAAAGAAATATCGAAACATTTGGAGCGCGTCTAAAGAATCGTCTGCCTCTTTATTCGAATCAGCTAACACTTGATATTGGTGGAGACTTTAATCACGATAATACTAAATCTAATAGTAATATGGGTAGTGTAAGTGATTACCCTGATGGTGAGATCCAAGAAGTTGCAGCATACTCACAGCTTAATTATAAGAAGAATGATTTTAGTGTAACAGCCGGGCTTCGACTGAGTGATTACCAAATGAACGTGGATGATGAAGAGATTTCTAAGATTAGTGATAATAAGCTTTCTTCAAGTCTTTTATTTAATTATCACTTTAAAGGCATTGATTTTTTTACAAATTATACGCAAGGATTTAATTCCCCTGATGTACAAGAAGTTTATGCAAAGGGATTACACCGTCCTGGAGATGGCTTCTTCATCTCTGATAATTACTTTGTTCCTAATTATAACTTAAGGCCAGAACATTCAAAAACTCTTGAGCTAGGTTTTAACTTCAAAAAGCAGCTCTTTAATTCTTATGACCTCTTAACTCTACGTGCAACAAAGTACTGGAGTCATGCCAAAGATTATATTGAGCAAGAAGTTATTGATTATGCAATCTTTGATGGAAAGGACGGAACGACTCAATTTGTTAACCGCGATCGTGTTTCACTTGAAGGTCACGAATTAGGACTTTCATATCTCTATGATCAAGTTGAGCTCAAAGCAGGTTTTGCAAGAAGTGAAGGTTATCAAAAAGGATCTGGCCTATGGCTAGAGAACATGCCGGCCGATACATATAATCTTGGTCTTAATTACTATCTTGATCAATATGGCCTAAAGCTCGGATATGAATTGGTTATCACAGAAGATCAAAATCATGTTAACCCAAATACGCTACAGAGAACAATAGCGACCGAAGGCTATACGCTACAAAATATTTATGCCTCAAAAGAATTCTTAACAGGAATGCTTAGAGGACTGACAATCCACGGACGTGTTGATAACCTTGCAGATATTGAGTATATGAGACATGGCTCATATCTCTATGAAGTCGGACAGAACTTTAAATTTAGTATTCAGTATAAGATAAAACTTTTATAAATCGGAGAAATTATGAAGTACTTAGTATCACTACTATTAGCATTTTCAACTTTTGCAACAATTCCACAAGGCTCGTACCTTCTTGATCGTATTGAGTGTACGACAGGTCAAGTTCTAAAACTTGGTGGTGCATTCATGAGATATAATGTCACTATTGAAATTGCAGAGGAATCAATTGAAATGACTGCCATTGCAAAAAGTGCGAAATGGGCACCATATATTTTAAATTGTACTCAAGTTAATGCTGGAGAGTTTAAGTATGTAGGTGAAGGTCAGTATGTTGGTGGACTTGAAATTGCTGATGTTGATTGTAACCTAGGTGTATGGAAGAATATTTTAAAGAAGCAACACTTTGGTGTCGAGTCAGCTGGGTCAATCTTTGATTATGAATATGCTGATGGAAAACTAAAGTTAAGTGTTCAAGATACTTTTACAAATTACAAAACTTGTCGTGAGGCAGGTGGATCACCAATTTATTACTATAATAAGCAGTAAGAAATAAGCAATTACATTGAAGAGGTCATTTTAATGACCTCTTTTCTTATTCATTATCAAATGTTTCAACAAATTTCTTAATCTGATCGATATTTTCTAGAATATAACGTGCTTTCGTTACACCAAAGCTTACTACTGTTCCGTACTTTTCAAGCTCATTACCTTCATCATCGACTTTGTAGATTTTAAAAATTTTATTTCCTTTAAACTCTTCAACACCAACATTATGGGCCGCTAATTCCTTTGTCATTTTATACTCCCTTTGTAAGTCCTTAAAAATTCTACAAGATATTGTGGACTGCCGTCAAAACGGAGTAAAGTAATTTTAATGATTTACCGATAATTTAAAGGTGAAACAATTCATCTTATTCTTCATTCTAGCTAGTGCCCATGCCTTTGATTCTGATCAGAAGATAGATAAATGCGGGCAATATCAAGTATTTGCAAAGTTAAATTGCCAAGGAGCACAGGGGTGCGAGCTTATTCTAGGAGAGTCTAAGTTATCGAAATTTAAGATAAAACTAAGTGAAGGCCAATATAGTCTTAATTACTTTAGTGGCCGTGATATTAAAATGGATATTGAAGTTGAAAGCATAAGAGATGAGATATTGGCAAAAGCACTATCTTCTCCAATACAACAAGTCTCGGCGATTAAGAAAGAAGGGTTCACTCTTAAAAAGGAAATGTCTTGCAAGTAATTCTATCATTTCTAATATTCTTTAGTTCGATTAGCGTACTTGCTCAAACAAAGAAAGATCCGCCAAAGAAGATCGCTCTTACTGTTGGTGCTGATCATGAAGGTGGGGCGAAGTTTGTTCAAGAACAAAATGTTCATGCACGTAAAATGCTTAAAGATTCGGGCTACGTTGTTAAGAGTTTATTTGGGAATGAGAAGACGGCCAAAGATTTCTCAACTGATTCTGGTTCGTACTCTAGACCATTCACATATGATAACTTAAAAAAATCGATTGAATTTATCTATAATAAGCCTTGTAGTGAGAGGCCTGAGCAATTCATGTTAAACTTTGTTGCTCACGGTTCTAGAAATTACTATGATCCAAAGACTAAGCAATCTTATGCTCGTCACTCAATCAATGGTGTCGGCGCAGATCAAAAATCAGAAAGAATTTACGCCGACCAAATTGCAAAATTACTTAAGCAAAAGAGAAGTGAAGATTCAGGTTGTGATAAACCAAAGCTTGCGATCATGGACTACTCTTGTAAGAGTGGTGCTTCAACTGATGTCTTTAAAGGGCTTGGTTGTGTCATGACATCAACAGGTGCCTTTAGTTCCGCTCATAGTGAATATATAAATAATGCCTTCTCGCACTTGAAAGACAATAAAGGGAAGAGCTTAGCGGATCTACACCTTGATTTACTTATCAATCAAGAACCAAAATTAGTTAATATTGATTATAAAGATGGAGCAACCGTTCTTCAGCGAATTTATGATGATACTAATCAAATCTCTGGTTGTGGCGATGAGAAACAAGTTAACTTTGCAAAATATTCGAAATATCAAAACGAAGAATTCCGGCCAGTATGTCAGTCCAATATTGGAGTTCTAACAGAAAAAAGAGATAAAGAAATTGAAACGGTTGAAGAAATTGTCTCAAAACTAAAAATTGATTCAGGAGCTGATAAAGCGACTCTTGCAAAGATTGCCAAAGTTGATCCTGCTAATATTCCTGAACCAGAAGGTCTAAAGCAAAAGTTAGAAGAACTGATTTCTAATGATGAAGCCGAATTTGATAAGATTGGTCCACTTGTTACTGAAGAGTCAAAGATCATGAGTGACCCTGCTCTCAATACTCCTGTTCATTGTAGTTTTGCTAGCTCACATAGTTCAAGTCGAAGTTACTATGCTGATTCAGCTCGCTCAGAAAATCTTGCCAAAACTCTTTGTAAAACAATCTATCAAGATGAACGCAAGGCTAATAAGTGTGCCTTAAGCTATCGATCGAAAGGAATGCAGATTGCTGTTTCAGATATTCTGCAATTTGAAAGAGAGAATAAGATTTATGGAGGTGAGAGAAAGCTTAGAAAGGTTTCTTATGAGCTTTCAAAAAGTGGAAAGCCTTATGGACTGTCTGCTCGATCACGCTCAACTTACGATATACTTTCATCAACAATTTCAAATTGTATTAAGAAAGTTGAGCAAAGTGGTAATGAGGCCCAAAAGAATGCGGTTTCATTCTTTAAAAGTAATTACAAGAAAGTCGATGCCAATTGTAGTGAAAACACAATTGCTTGCCACAGAGCGAAAGCTGTCGAACGTGCTGATAATATTAAGAAAATCCTCTCTTATGCCAGAGGATATGCATTTCTTAGCTGTCAGGCGAAATTAGATAAATCAGATGATTTAAAGGCCTGTGAGGACTTTAAAATCTAGAAATATTTATGCTAGGATTAAGTAAGTCAATTTAGGGGTTTACTTAGTCATGAAAAAAATATTCTTTTCAATTCTCATACTTATATCTTCACATCTATTTGCAAGTGATAAGGCCGTAAAGGGCTACGCAGACCTCCATGTACACATGTATGCCAATGATGCCTTTGCAGGTGCTTGGTCCCTTGGAGATCCTGCTGCAAAGAAGAGAGAGGATCTTTTTAACTACTGTAAAGAAGGTGAGACTTGGCCATGGTTTAAGGGTGTGATAGAAGATGTTGATCCCTATATTAGCTCATTTCTTTATCGTAATCATTGTGTCCCTTTTGAGAAATCATTTCCTGCGTGGAATGATCTGGCCCACCAACAAGTTTGGTATCAGGATCTAAAAAAGGCCCATGAAAATGGATTAAGTCTCATGGTTATGTCATCAGTCCACTCATTTGTTCTTTGTAAGATCCTGCCGGATTCACGTCGACGCTTCGATTCTTGTGAAGATATGGATAACCACCTTCGCCAACTTAAGAATGCAAAAGCTTTTATAGAAGCAAATGACTGGGTTGAGTTGGCCTTAACGCCAATGGATGCCAGAAGAATTATTAAAGAAGGTAAGCTTGCTATTATCTTCTCTGTTGAATCGAGCAATGTTTTTGAAAACGAAAATTGGCAAAAAGAATTTCAAACATACTGGGATGCAGGGGCAAGAACACTCCAAATTGTACACCAATTTGATAATGAAATGGCCGGAGCAGCTCTTCATAAAGGACCTCTTAAATTTGCTCAGTATATTAGAAATTGGCTTCGCTATGGAAAGTTTCAAGGCTTTGATACGGAGACGATTGAGTACAAAACTGATTTTGGTGTCAGGGAAGTTGAAAGAAATACTAAGGGCCTTTCCGAAAAAGGAAAAGAAGTTATCGAACACATGGTAAGTCTCGGAATGCCAATTGACTTTGCCCATATGTCTGAGCAGACAATGAATGATGTTATTAAAATCATCAAGCCTAAGAATTATCCATTTTACTTTTCCCATGGACACTTTAGAGATGCTCAAAGGGATGGGCTTGGACACTTTGAAAAGTCGACTTCAAGGGAATTACTTAAAGAACTTAAAGAAGCTGATGGTGTCTTTGGTATTCGAACAATTACTTATCCTGCTCATCAAGTGGATAAGAGTATTCAAAATAATTGCGATGGAAGCTCTCTTTCACTTGCTCAGGTTTTAAAATTTGGACAAAGTATGGGGGTGAATATTGCATTTGGTTCCGACTTTAATGGCTTTATTCCGCAAACAAGACCGCGCTTTTCTGATCATGACGAAGATTATTGCAAAGGTCAAAAAATTCCAAGACTTGGAACAAATTTTGATACGACAGGCCTTGGTCGTATTGATCAGCTTTCTGATCTTATGACGGATCTAAATCATTTAGGTGTTGATACTCATGGGATTGAACATTCTGCTGAGAAGTTCATTCAACTGTGGGAGCGCTCTTATGAAATTAGCAAGCAGAAGGTTTACACTTCTATAAAGCCTTAGCTTCGATTTTATCGACGATTTCTTTGATTGTACTTGCATCGTTGTACTCATTATCGATATAGCAATTAACCACAATAGCGCGGTTGATTAGGTTTTCTTTTTGAAAACTATAGGCTTCATAATCATTTTCAATGATAAAATTAATTGTTGTTTCAAGATCATCTGAACATTCTTCTCCAGATGCATCCTGATGATAATTCTCATTCATGCTAACTGCACTATCACGCCATTGTGAAAGATAAGTATGACCAACTTCAATTATTCCATTTCCTTGATCATTTAATACATTACAATTCTTTTCACCATGAGTTTCAGTAAAGAGCTCAAGGGCATCCTGACAGGCCAAGAGTTGTTCATCTGTGAAATAAGGTTGAGAAGCTAAATTGTAGCATTTAGAAAATGTCGATGCATAATCTTGATATTCAGTATCTGTACATTTATTAGTAATCGTAAGAGCGTTTAATATTTCAACACGAGGGCCAGCTTCTATTATTCCATCGCAACTTACAAGCGTAGTAAGGCAAAGTAGTAATACTGCTAAATTAATTCCTTTCATTTTATATATCTCTTTAAATTAAATTACTGTAACTTGATCAATAATTGCTTGAATGGCAGCAGTATCGTAAGAAGTTGTTCCTACTGAACAATCGATATAGTCACGACGTGAGATTAGCTCATCAAGTTCTTCTTGTGAAATTTCATAACTTCTAGCTTCGATATCAGCAATGAAGTCAGCTAAGTTCTGTGAACAATCTGCTCCAGATGAATCTTCATTTAAGTATCCATTTCTTTCAGTATTGATTGCTTGTAATTGGTTTAAACTTGTAATTCCAATATTAATGGTATTGTGGTCATCATCTGTGGTCGTACAATTATATTGTCCGTAAGTGGCCACAAAAGTATCGATGGCCTCAGAGCAGTCAACGACCTCTTGATCCACAACATAGAATGTCAGTTGATTATAATCACATCCTTCAAAAGCGACAAAGTAATCATCTTTTTCTTGTTGAGTACAAGTCCCAATTGTTTCAAGTCCATCTGTTCCCGAAACTACTTTGCTGTCTGCACTCGAACCAAGTCCCTTACAGCCAATAAGGCCCATAAGAAGAACAAGTGTGAATAGGGATGATTTTCTTAAATACTTCATGAACCCACTTTAACAAATTACGAGAAAATAAGGAGTTTAAGAGCAAAGATTACAGTAGTGCTCATTTCTTAATCAATGTTTTAACTAGTTGAATTTATTATAGATTTTGAAGATACTTAACAGAGTATGCGATTAATAGCCCTAGAAAATTACCTATAGCAAAGCCAACGAGCCCTGTTGTGATTCCCGGAATGATCATTTGCTGGTTCTTAAAACGATCAGCTATAAGAGGTACAAATGGCGGGCCAAAGATACTGGCCACGCAAGTGATGACGGCCGTATCGCGATCAATTTTAAAGAGTTTAGCTAAAATAAAATGAAGAATGATCGAAAGAGTGATAACTGTCGTTATCATTACTAGCAGTGCCGAGCTATGCTTTAAAAAGTTATTCATATTTGACATCAGACCAATTCCAAAGCAGAAAATCATCAGAAGATATTGACCAAACTCGTATGGGCCAGAAAGATTTCTAATTTTATCTTTGAAACTTAGACCAATACTAAGTAGAGAAATCATAAAAATAATAAAGCCAACACTCACTGTTCCAAAGATTAAATGACTTAGTCCGAATGCAATACCAAGAATTACGATTGAAAGAAGAAGGCCTAAGCTTCCTCCTTTCAAAATTGATGATTGATTTTCTTCAACACTCTCATTGCTTTCTTCTTCAATTGGAAGAACATGAAGAAAGTTTTTTAGGAATTCACGTCCTAATGCCAAAAGAATGAAGAGAAAGACAGAGCCAGTAACCATATCAATTGAGTTTGTGAGAATGATAATCTCACTTGGCGTTGAAAGGCTTTGTGCAATGGCCGTTAGATTTGGGGTTCCACCTGTGTAGACTCCAGCAAGCATTCCTGCAACTTGCCAAGCTTCTGGAATCCACCTTGAAAAGAAGACACCACTAAACATACAGATTGCAGAAACCATCGTGATACAAACAGTGTAGCTAATAACTGTAGAGCGAGATTGTTTAAGCCACCCAATGAAGTCTGTGCGAAAAATAAAAAGAGGAATAGCTATTGGAATAACGACGTTAACAATTTCTTCGATAGCAGCTTTTGATCCTAGAGGAATACCACTATTTCCAAGAAATATTCCAACGGCATAGCAGATAACAATCGCCCCAATTTTCTTACATAGCTCAAAACGCTTTTCTAAGAAAAGAGCAAAAGCCGGAAAGAGAATAAGAAGTGCGACTGTTAATGGTGTCATTTCGTAAAGACACTCTTTAAATTCTTTTTAAACTTTTCTGCTTTCTCAAGGGCATCCATGGCCGTATCACCATACTTATCCACAAGCTTCATAAGAGGTGAGGCATCTTCACCCTTACCAGTATTGGCAAGGTCTGGAAGTTTTCCTTCTGGTCCCCACATGGCCTCCATCACTGTTCCAACTGTCTTTTTCACTAGACCTCTCATTGGAACCTTGGCCATCATTCCATACATGGCCGCATCTCCTTGCTTTGCAAGTTCAGGATTAGCGCGAACAACTTCAACACATTCTTGTAAGTCTGAAATAAAATCATCAACAGTAAGGTCATGAATTGGCATAATTGTTAAGTGAATGGCCTGAGGTTCTTGCATTTTATCAAAGAACCAACCACGCTCAATCATTTGATCGGCAATAGCATAACAGCTTAAATTTTCATCAGTACTTTGAAATGAAACAATGGCCGACTTTGGATTACCACAAATTTCAAGTCCATCAATTGCTGAGATTCCTTCGATAAATTTGGCCACGACATTCATAGTGCGTTCAAACTCTCTTAAGTATCCTTCTTTTCCGAATTTATTAAGTGTTGCCCAAGCTGCTGCAATCGCTCCACCTGGCCTTGTTCCTGGCATATTAGGTGAGGCATATACTCCTCCCGTCCAGTCTGTACTAATGAAGAATTGATGCTTCATATAGTCCATACTCTTATACATAACAACAGATGCACCCTTTGCCGCAAAACCATACTTGTGAACATCGGCAGAAATCGAAGTTACACCAGGTACTCTAAAATCAAACGCAGGAATATCATGTCCAAGTTTTTCAAGCCATGGCAGCATAAAACCACCAACACAAGCATCAACATGAAATGGGATTTTCTTCTTAAGGGCGAATTGTCCCATCTCTTCAATTGGATCAATCACACCTTGAGGATATTGAGGGGCCGAACCAACGATAAGAATCGTATTGCGATTAACGGCCTTCTTCATTTTCTTTAAATTCATTTTAAAGTCATCTTCAACATCAACGGCCACGTACTTTACATCGAAGTACTTACAGGCTTTTTCGAATGCGACGTGAGCAGACTTTGCGCAAACAATATTTGGAGTTCTTATCCATGGCCTCTTCTTTCGTGCCATCTCTCTTGCGGCCTTAACGGCCATGAGAATACTTTCCGTTCCACCACTAGTCATTGTTCCAACGCACTTGTCATCTCCATTTAGAAGATCAATTGTCATACGAACAACATCTCTTTCCATTTTCTTCAAAGATTCAAAGGCCATTGGATTTAAAAAGTTTTCACTAATGAAGCTTCCATAAGACTCTTTTAAAAAGTCATGGTGAGAGTCATCAACTGGGTAGGTAAGGCAAAAGACTTTTCCTAAGTTCCATTTGAAATCTTCTCTTTTTAGATCATTTAAACTATTTAAAATAACTTGTGGATCTTTTCCTTGTTCCGGAAAAGGTACTCGAATACTCATGTATACTCCCTAATTTATACACCAATAGCTGATTGTAGCACGTAGGAATGTAAGTTAAAGGGGAGTCTTGAAAAGTGTCAAAATTGGCGCTGCGCGCATGCGCTGATTATTACTACACAACCCATATTTAGTTCGCTAACATTTAAAAATGATAAAATTAACGGCACTACTTCTGATTTCTTTATCAACTCTAGCTCATTACGGAAGTGATGATCGTATCGAATACCATCAAATTCAAAATGAAAAAGTAAAGCAAGCTGCAAGTGCTGTTGCTTACCAGGTCGATAGACCTTGGCTTCGAGGAATTACTTTTGCACGCTTTTGGAAAATGCTCAACTATCCTCTTGGAGAAAGAGGTGTTTGCTCTGATGAAAGATTCTCTGATCAGCCAACAACTCGAAGTAATTGTTCCGGAGTTCTCGTCGCTCCAGATATTCTTCTCACAATGGGAAGCTGCTTAACTCAACACTATTGTAATAATGACCTCTACTATTGGATGTTTGATTACCATGTGGATACACCTGGTGTAATTAATGAAAAGTGGCGCTCTCGTGGTTACTATAAGTGTAAAGAGATTTTAAAGCATGTCCACGATCCATCTGAGTCTTTAAGTTATATGCTTATTCGTCTTAATAAGGTGGTTAAAGATAGAGAGCCTATTGAGATTAGTGATAACTCAAACCTCGTAGGTCCTGAGCTTACGGCCATCGGCCATCAGCGTGGGATGCCTATGAAGATTGCACCAAATGCTTTCGCTGAAAATTTTAGTGATCGTCACTTTCTTGTCTCAAGTGATATTTCAGGTGAAACAAAGGGGAGTGCTATTGTTAATAATGATGGAGAGTTAGAAGGAATCCTACTTGGTGGAACGAAGAATTTTCCTGATTATGCTAATGAAGGTTGTGGGCGATCACTGTCGCTTGATGAGAAACACCCTCTTGAGTTTGCCCTTAAGACTGGCTTCATTAAGAATTTATTAAAAGAGTACGGTTACTAAGCTTTCCACATCTTTAAAAATCAATTAAAGTGTAGGGCATGAAAGCTACATTTTTTTTTAAACCACTAGAATTTAATTTAAATATTGACGGCGAAACTTGGTCACAAGGTGATCATGTGAAGGGCCAATTAAATATTGTCAATCACAGCGGTGATTCAGTTGATCTATCCAATATCAAAGTTCAACTATGTTTCTGTGCTGCCAAGAAAGTAAAGGTCAAGGATGAGTCGGGGATCACTGTTCTTGAAAGTGTCGATTACGCAAGTGGTGATCAAGTTGATTTTGATTTCAAATTAGCACAAGACTGCCAAATTACAGAATCAACGGGAAGTCTCTACATTATCTGTGGTGATGCAAGTGATCCATTTGGTGGTGGTTTGATGCAGCTAAATATTTTACCAAAGAAAGTCATTACTGACTTTGTGGAAGTCTTTGAGCAATTCTATCGCTTTAAGCTTAAGAACTTTAAAAATAAGAAAGGCTTCATTGAAGCGGCCGTCGTTCCACCATCATCAAAAGATTGGACTAGTATTCAAAAGATGAGTCTTCAGTTTAAAATGGTTGAAGAAGATATGGATGTGACATTTAATTTCGCGGTTAAGAAAATGTCATTTGAAAGTATTGAGACAAAGACTAAGGATACAAAGCTTAGTTTCAATCACGTCCTAACGCCAAAAGATTATAGCCGTTATGGTAGTGTCAATCAGGATGGCATCCAGAAAGTGATTGATGAAGTTCTTGAACAAGTAAAACTTAAGCCACTTCTGTAGTGAAGTGGCCTTACTATAAGTAATTAATACAACCTCCATTCAAAACTATTTTAATTGAGTCCTTTTATTGTTAAAAATCGGTAATTTAATCATTTATAAGGATAGGTTATGGGAAGCTTTCTAAGTACTGTTGGTATTATTGCATTAGTTGTAATTGTTCTACTTGGTGTTGTTACATATACATCGTTTAGCTATGACAAAGATGAGAATGGGAAAACAAACCTTTCTCTTTTTTGGGGTGCAATTAAAATCAACGAAAAAGATCAGAAAGTTAATATCCTAGGTGATCTTGTTGCGGTTGATGGAAAGAATAACTCGGTTAAGGTTGGCGATATCGTTAAAGTTGATGGCGATTCTGAAATGGTCAATGTTGATAATGGAAAGATCCTTGTTGATGGCAAGGCCAATCTTATTAAAGTCAAAAAAGACCTTGTCCTTGAAGTAAACGAAGATCACGTTGTTATTGAAAATAATTTTGATTCAAAAATTATCTCACTGGTTTCAGCTCTTAAGAAAAAAGAAGATAAAAAATTAAAAGTTGAAGGTAAGAAAGTGGGGGAAGATGAGGTCTACATTCATCTTGAAAGCAAAGACGGAACAAAGGTTGAAGTTAATATCAACTTTGAGTCTTAATTCTTAAAGCTTCTTTGTCGAGCAGGTGTTCATTCCAAGAATAGAGTAGAGTGGACACCAACCCATGAGGCCTGTGATAATAGGAATTATTCCAATATAGCCCCAGGCCGTCTTTGGACCAATAAAGGCCAGCATTAAGAGACCAATTCCGAGGATGATTCTAAGGGTGCGATCAAGGCCGCCTTCGTTTTGACTCATGATTAACTCCAGTTTGTTAACGCTTTTATTGTAACGTAATTCATAATGTAAAAGGTTAAACTTTTCTTAAATAATTAGATTATTATCATTTTATTAATATATTTTTTATTGCAGGATGAACCTGTTATAACCTTCGAAATTCAAAGTAAGATGGAGGACCGTGGGCCGTGAGTCGACTTTCACTTATTTTACTATGTTACTGTATCTCTAATAGAGCATGGTAGTTTTTTGTTTAGAATGATAAAATAATCCAGAATTACCTTCTTGGAGATTTTGATGGAAAGAACAAGTACACGCACTGAAGTACTGGCCGGTATTACGACCTTCCTGACAATGAGTTATATTATCTTTGTTAATCCACTCATTCTTTCATCTGACGGTACAGGAATGTCTTTTTCGGGCGTTATGACAGGAACGATACTTGCAAGTTTTCTTGCAACACTCTTAATGGGGCTTGTCGCTAAACTTCCATTTGCCTTAGCTCCAGGAATGGGACTTAATGCTTTTTTTACATACACCTTAATTTTAGATCAGAAAATACCATGGCAACAGGCCCTCGGTTTAGTATTTTGGTCTGGTGTGGTCTTTGTTTTATTATCCGTGACTCCTTTTAGAGAAAAATTAGTAAAATCGATTCCTAAGAATCTACGTATGGCCATGGCCGTAGGGATTGGTTTATTTCTCGCTTTTATCGGCTTAAAGAATACTGGAATAATTATCGATCATCCGGTTACTTTGGTTCAATCAGCACCTTTATCTATCGAAGGCGTAGCTGTACTTGTGGGACTCTTATTAACAGTTATTCTCTTTAACAAAAACATTCCCGGAAGCTTATTGATTGGAATCTTTTTTACGTGGATTTTTGGAGCCTTTTTTGGCAAGTCCTCAATGCCAACCAGTTTTTTTTCAAGCCCAGATTTTAGTTATATCATGCAAGCAGATATCATCGGTGCCTTAAAAATCGCTTATATACCAAGTATCCTCACCCTTATGATGACTGACTTATTTGATTCTCTTTCAACTTTTATCGGAGTAGCAGAAACAGCAAACTTAAAGAATGAAAAAGGTGAGATAAAGAATATGAAACAGGCCTTAACTGTTGATGCATTTGCAACTTTGTTCTCAGCTTTTTTGGGAACCTCAACAACGACAACATTCGTTGAGAGTTCTGCTGGAGTCAGTGTCGGAGGAAGAACTGGGCTTACTTCAGTTGTAACAGCTTTATGCTTCTTGCCATTTCTATTCTTATCTCCATTTGCACAATCAATCCCTGGCTATGCAACTGCTCCTGTTTTAATTTTTGTGGGTATATTAATGTTTAAAAATATTACATTGATTAACTTTGAAAAATTTGAAGAGATGATCCCCGCATTTATGTGTATTATCTTAATTCCACTAACTTTCTCAATAACTTCAGGAATAATGTGGGGATTACTTGTTCATACAACTTTATATATTTTATCTGGAAGGATTAAAGATTTAAGTATCACAGAGTGCTTGCTCTCTTTTGTTGCTTGTCTTTATATCGTCTTTCATTAATTAATAGGAAATGACTAATGAAAATTGCATTCTTCGATGCCCACGAATTTGAAAAAAAGCTATTTACTCAATTAGGTTCAAAGAACAATTTGAACTTTAGTTTCTTTGAAACAAGACTTAGTGTAAAAACAATAGGTCTGGCCTATGGGCATGATGCAATCTGTGTTTTTACTAATGATAAAGTTTGTCGTGAAGTTTTAGAAACAATAAAAGAATATGGTATCGGAATTGTTGCGCTTAGGTGTGCTGGGTTTAATAATGTGGACATAAAAGCGGCAAAAGAGCTTGGTATTAGTGTCGTACGTGTTCCTGAGTATTCTCCTTATGCCATTGCTGAACACTCTGTTGCACTTCTTCAAACTTTAAATCGAAAAATACACCGCGCCCACAATCGTGTTAGGGAAGGGAATTTTCGCCTCGATGGCCTAATGGGGTTTGATTTATATGGAAAGACTGTCGGTGTTATTGGAACTGGTAAGATTGGTCAAAAATTTGTAAATATCATGAATGGTTTTGGCTGTAAGGTTATTGCTTATGACAAAATTGAAAATGAGGACATTAACTACGTTTCTCTCGATAAAATTCTAAAAGATAGCGATATTATTTCTCTTCATATACCACTTAATAAGGAAACACATCATATCATTGATGAGAAGGCCATTTCTAAAATGAAAGAAGGAGTCTTCTTAATAAATACAAGTCGCGGTGGACTTGTGGATTCAAAGGCCCTAATTAATGGCCTAAAATCAGGTAAGATTGGTGCGGCAGGATTAGATGTCTATGAAGAGGAGGAGTTTTATTTCTTTGAGGATCACTCTGACTTTATTATGCAAGATGATGATCTTGCCAGGCTTCTAAGTTTCCCAAATGTCTTGATTACTTCCCATCAAGGTTTCTTTACTCGAGAGGCTTTAAACTCGATTGGAGAGACGACGGTATTAAATCTTTTAGAGTACTTTGAAAACAAAGACTTAACTAACTCTCTTTGATTCTGTTTGGCTCTTTTTTATATAAATATATTTACTAAAGTTTGATCCCCATCAAAGATTTATATAAAATATGTCACTAAAGTAATAGGGTATGGAAATTATAAAGAATAATATACCATTTATAATTCTTGCTACCTTCATTATTTGGCGTGTAATTCGCTTTATAAGTGGAAGGAAGTTATTAAGAAAAGCTCTAGCAACAACGAGTTACCAACTTGTTGATGTGAGGAGTGAAGCTGAGTTTGAAAATTATTCAATTCCAGAATCCATCAATATACCAGTAGGTAAGTTAGTTGCAGGTTTACCCTTAATTGATAAGAAAAGATCGATTATTGTTTACTGCGCTTCCGGTTCTCGATCTGCCATGGCCAGATTACATTTATTAAGACTAGGTTATAAGAATATAATCAATGGTGGAGGTATTGGAACTGTTGCTAGTTTACTGAAGAAGGAGTCAAAGTGAAAAAGATTATTCTCTGTACATGTGGTGCTATCAATCGAGTCGAGGTATCTAAACTTTCAGATAAGGCCGTTGTCTGTGGTAAGTGCTCAATTGATTTAGATACTAGTGCAAAAGTTCAAAGTATTAGTTTTGATAAGCTAGAAAAGATAATTTCTCATGCTCAGCTACCCGTTGTTGTTGATGCATATGCTGACTGGTGTGGCCCATGTAAAATGTATGGACCACTTTTTAGTGAAGTGGCCCAAGAGTTATGGCAGAAGGCCGAATTCTATAAGATTGATACTGAAAAGCACCCAATGATTTCTGTTAAATTTGGTATTCGCGGTATTCCAACCACTTTATTCTTTAAAAATAATCAACTAATAAATTCTCAAAGTGGTGTCATGCAAAAGACAGATTTAACAAATACAATTAATTATTTATCTAGCTAGATCACCTCTTTAAAACGTGAGTCTTCAGGATGAATACTATCATCATTTACTAGCGCGAGCTTTTGCTTCAGTGGTGCTTGCGCTTGAGACTTAGTTCTTGGACTTACTGATTGCTTTTGCCCAAATACGATCATTTGAATATCCTCTTCAATTTGTGAAAGCATATTTGATTGTGTCTTTAGTTCATTTGCTTTTGATGATGATGTATGGGCGATAGTTGTGTTCTGCTGAGTTACAGTATCAAGCTGCTGGATGGCCGTTGTAATCTCATTGACTCCTGCAGATTGCTCTGAGGATGAAGCCGCAATTTCTTCAACTGATTGGTCAACTTTTGTAAAACTCTCTAATATTTCAGACAGAACTTGATCACAAACTTTTATTTCATTCAAACTCTCTTCAACAGATTTCTTACCCACTTCAATCGAATTTGCCATTTTTGACTTAGAGTTTTCTACCGTAGCATGAACTTGTGAAATACTTTGACCAAGAATATCTGTAATCTCTTGAGCTGCTTTACCACTCATTGATGCAAGACCTCCGATCTCCTCTGCTACAACGGCAAAACCTTTTCCATGTTCTCCTGCTCGTGCAGCTTCTACTGATGCATTAAAAGAGAGTAGTTTAGTTTGGAAGACAATATCGTTAATAACTCTAGTCTTCTCCGAGATCTCTTCGATAATCTTCGTCACGTTTTCAATCTCAGTGTTACTTTCTTCAACATTCTTAACGAGGTCATCATTATTTTTATGAATATTTTCGATTTTAGACTTCACGCTACTAACGTATCGTTTACCTTCTTCAGCTTTGGCCTTACTTTCTTCTGAAAGAGACTTCGTTGAGTCTGAGTTTTGTGAATTCTTCTCAATCATGGCAGAAATCTCAGTGATAGATGCTGAGGTTTCTTGTAAACTGGCCGCTTGTTCTTCTGTGGCCGCAGATAAGCTCGTCGAACTATGAGAGAGTGCATTAGCTGATTCTAGAACATTCTTTGATCCATCCATTAAGTTATCTGCAAGTCTAACGAGAGTTGATGCAATTCTCCTTGCAAATACTAGAGCAAGAGCGAAAATAGCAATACTAGAAATTACAATTAGAGTGAAGATTAATTTTTCAACCGTATAGAGAGATGACAGTGCCTCGCTTTCATCCATTTCACTAAGAATATACCAATCTCGGCCCTCAATCTTAAGTGGACGATAAGCACTTAGAACAGTGACATCACGATAATCTGGAAAAATATCAAACCCTGTTTTACCTTGAATTGTGGCATTTGCTCCTTTTGAATTAATTTCTACAGCAAGGGCCGATGTTTTCTTGGACTTCATGTAGTTTATTTGTTCTGTCCTGACTCCTAGCTTTGTCATAATGCCAAAGAAGTCATCTTTTGATTTTGCGTTAATTGCTCTTTTATATACTTCCCCAATTCCAGATCCTGCAAACATTCCATTTCTCAAATTTGTAGCAAAATCAATTTCTTTAAAAACTGAGTAGATAATATCTCCTGACTTTGCATCGGCTATAAAAATATCATAATAGCCAAATTTATTTAGGTAAGTTTGAAAAGAGGGATGATACTTTTTGTGTACATTTGAATATGTTGATTGATCATCTAGGCCGTAGAGTTGATCTTTTGCTCCTAGTGGTTTTGAATTACTACTAATAAAAGCATCTTGAAGCAGTAGTTTATTCTTATTAAGTGAGCTTACAAGATCACTTGCACGATCAAATCTTTGTCCAATATTTTCTTCATTAAACTTTTTTCCGAATCCATTTTCATAAAAACTCGTAAGAGTGGATTTTGCTAGATTAATATCCTTTTTACTCTCATACTCATATGAAGTGAAAGCCGATATGAAACTTTTAGAAGCTTCTAATGTCGAATTATTTTGTGCAAGTGAAGATACTTGACCAGACATCGTTGCATATAACTCTTCTAATTGAAATCCTTTAGCTTCTCTTACCGCTAGAAGTTTTTCTTCGGCTTCAGTTTGCAGTGCACTTGTTACTTGTCCGATGACGACGGCGGTAATTACCAATGATGGAATTAACCCTGCTGACAAAAATCCGATAATGAGTTTCTTTTTTTAAGAAAGATTTTTCAAATCCATAACAAATACCTTTTTATTTATACTCTAATTTTAGCCTTACTTATATCGTGAGCTTTAGCACAATCCTTGATTATTAATTTGTCGTTTATTTCTCCTTGGTTTTTTGTTTAAATCCTCTTTGGCTAGTGGTAGAGCGCCAAGTGGTGAATTTTGGATATAGTATTTGTTTACTGAATCATTAACTTTCTATCATTTAAAATTATTGTAATTAAAGGAATTTAGTTTGAAAAATACGGTGAGCTTTAAGCTTCAATATGATACTCTATAAATAAATAACATTACTGTTGGAATGGATCTTTATGAATTTTACTACCGATTTAAGTATATTAAATGAGTTAAATCTTGATGGCTTCTTTGTTAATTGGCCAAATCCGCCTTCAATTGAAGTATTTAAAAAGCTACTTTACGGGAGCTATAAAGTTGTCTTGGCCTACGATAATGGTAGGCTCATTGGCTTTATTAACAGTATCTCGGATGGAGTCTTATCTGCATATATTCCACTTCTTGAGGTTCTTCCTGAATATCAAGGTAAGGGTATTGGAAATAAATTAGTTGAGAAGCTAAAAGTAGAGCTCTCACATTTATATATGATTGATCTTCTCTGTGATGAAGACCTCATACCGTATTATGAAAAGCTTGGGATGATGAAGGCCCAAGGTGTTTGTCTTAGAAATTATGATAGACAGTCAGGAGAGTAAGCCATGTTAGATTTTTTAAAGTTAAAAATACCACCGGTTCTTCAAGTGATTATACTTAGTGTTGCGATTTACTTCACAGCTCAAAATACACCAAATTATCAACTAGATAAGAGTTTAAGTTTATTGATCTCTATTTCAATCTTTGTTTTCGGATCACTATTTGCAATTATCGGTGTTCTTAACTTTCGCTCGGCCAATACAACAGTCGATCCTCGTGACCCAAAGAAGTCGGATCACCTCGTTCGTTCAGGTATTTATGCCTATACTAGAAACCCGATGTATGTGGGAATGTTTTTGTGGCTACTTGCCATTTGTAGCTTTTTTGGAAGTTTCTATTCTTTAATTTTTTGTATTTTCTTTGTTCTTTACATGACTTACTTTCAAATAAAGCCTGAAGAAGAAATTCTAAAAGATATATTTGGACAAGAATATATTGAATACACAAAACAAGTAAGACGTTGGATCTAGGATGGAAATACTCAAACCATACAAGCTTAATAAGGGAGATACAATTGGTATCTTTACTCCTTCTTCGCCTGCATACAAGGCCAATGAAGAGCTCTTTCTAAATGGTGTTAAGAGTATTGAGGCCCTAGGTTTTAAAGTAAAGCTTGGAAACTTAACGGCAAAGAGAGCATCTCAAGGTTACCGCTCTGGTACTCCAAAAGATCGTGCCCAAGAGTTCATGGATTTAATAAGAGACGACGAAGTAAAATGTCTCATATCAACTATTGGTGGGATGAACTCAAATAGTATGATCCCTTATCTTGATTTTGATCTCATTAGAGAAAAGAGAAAGATTATTTGTGGCTATAGTGATGTAAGCTCTCTTCATCTTTCGATTCTAAAATACTCCGGTCTTAGTACTTTCTATGGGCCAGCGATTATGACTTGGTTTGGAGAGTATCCAAATGGAATCGAAGAAAGTATTGAATCCTTCCTAAATGCGGCCACCATAACGGATAATACACCACGTGAGTTAAAACCATTTAGTCGTTGGAGTAATCACTTTAGAGATTGGTCAAATGGCGATTGGAAGAATATCCCTCGTGAATGGAATCAGAATGACGGCTGGAAAGTCTTAAATTCAGGCACTATAGAAGCTGAGATTGTTGTGACAAATCTTAATACTCTCATGAGTAGTGCAGGAACTCCTTACTTTCCAGATGTCGAAGGAAAAATCTTACTAATTGAAGAGATGGCCGCCCCTTGGTCAAAAGAGGAGAGAAGCTTGACTCAGTTAAAACTCATTGGTGTCTTTGATAAAATCTCAGGACTTATTATGGGAAAAGCTGAAATGCCAAATCCTGAAGGTGCTCCATTTGATCTCAATGAACTCTTAATGGAAGTCGTAGGTAATAGAGATTACCCAATTGTCTCAGAGTTTGATTGCTCCCATACCATTCCAATGCACACTATTGCTGAGCGCGTGAAAGTAAGACTTACTGCTCAAAATGAATACGATGTGAAATTTGAAATTTTGGAAGCTTTTGTTGAATCATAACCACTTAATACATGGAGAAGGCATCAGAATTGGTGAGCCATCTTCATTCAAAAGATCAGCTTGTGAGAAGTCATCAACGTCCCCATAGTATCTGCGATACTTAAGGCCAAATTCTTCTCTTAGCATATTTTCAAGATAAACTGCGCGGTACTCTGATAATTCTGTAAATTCGAGCTCATCTGATTTAACAAATCTACGATCTAGAAATCCTCTTGAAGAATCATAAGCGTGAAACATCTCATGAGCTAAAACTAGCTCTGGCCTAATTGATCTCTTCACATAATCACTTTCAACGAATTTAGCTTTTAGATTAGGGTCCCAATAAATTAGACCTGAAGCTCCTATCTTTTCGAGAGGTGTCTTATCTCCAAACATAGGCATCTTCTCATCCATAATGAAGCCAAAACCTGCTTCGTTAATATGCCACATACTTCTTTCATTTTCAGAGTTTGGTTCAAAGTGTGACCATCCTTTTTTTACGAGAAAGATATCTTTGTATGACTGAAGGCTTTTAACGAGAACTTCTCCTACCGTAGTTGCCTCTATCGTAGCCATGGCATCCATGAAAGTTCTTAGGAATTTGTCTGTTTTCTTGATCGAATAGATTTCGCCGTCTTTATAAAGGTTTTGATCTTTGTAGATGAGGATCTTTCCATCAGCTGATTTAACCCTTAAAGAATCGTAACTTAAATTGGGGTTTTTGTTCTGTGTGAATAGGCTAAAGCGCTCCTCGTTATCACACTTAAACTGCTCAAGATCTTCCTTAGTCTTGCCAACTGAAGCTAAAAGCTTTTCTTCCGTGTAGATTTTGGACTTATTAAAGTTAATAAGCTCGTAATCATAATTAAGCGATGAAGTATTAAAGAATAAATACGCGATAATTAATAGATTCAAAATTGCCCCCAATAGAATAGTTTTACTAATTGGCCATAAGGTTTGTAAAATAATATGAGATTAAAGTCAGGGGATGTAAGTATATCAATCCCTAAGTAGGGGAATATTAATTGGTAGGTATTGTTTTTGCATTGGCCATTTTTACGGCAATATGGGGAGATCAGCTTCATTCCCCTAAGGAGTTTATCGAAAGTGTTGAATACTCTCTCGACTTCGCTTCTCTAGGACATACTTTAGAGGTTAGTGATGATATCATTGAATATAAACCATCTGGGATTTCATACTCTTCAATTCGATTATCTCACAAGGACTTCACTCTAGGTGTTAGTTTACAAAACCCAATCAGTGAAGATGATAACACAAAATCAAAAGGTGCATCGAATGCAACTGATATTCAATTATCTTCAACGTGGGGAAGAATCTACTATGAACTCTTCTACCAGGATTATGAAGGATATGAGATTGTTGGCTCTGATGACGGAATAAGGTCCAATATCTCAAGTCAAAACTATGGTGTAACGGCCGTCTATTTCTTTAATAAATCATTTCGTCCTTCGACTTTATTTGGTCACACTGAAAAAGGTCGCTCTCCACAAGGCTCTTCAATTATTGAAGTGAATATCTCTGAAGTAAATTTTAAGAGCGATGAGAATCTAATACCAAGTGAGTTACAGGCGAAGTTTAGTAGCTTTGGTGATATCAAAAGAGTCGATGCAATCCAATACGCAGCTTCTTTTGGTTATACGAGACAATTCCAATTCGATAAGTATTATCTCTTACTTAAAGGGACAGCAGGATTAAATATCTCAGAGATTAAATTTAGGGACTCTAATTTAAAAAATGGGACAACGATTGGTACGGCCATTGGTGTTGGAGGCGATTTTGGCTATGAGTTCGAACGCTCACTTCTTGGGGTCATGATCAATAGCAAGAGGCTTTCTAATACATCGGATTACAACACTTACTCTCAAACAAGGGCATCTGGATCTCTCTATTATCGATTCTTCTTCTAAATTCCTGAAAAAACTACTCTAATACTGAATAAAAGTACCTGATTATGGTACTTTTGTTGTTTTTGTTTGAAGTGGGTTCGTATTCAGTTATATTTATTTCATCAAATAACTGATGAGGAAAGCAAAATGAGAAATGAAGTTTTTAATGCACTAAAAGAAGTTATGAAGGGCCGAAAGCTTAATTATAGTGAATTGGCGAAAAAGATTGAAATGTCTGAATCAGGTTTAAAAAAATTAATGGCCTCACAAGATTGCTCGATGAGCAAGCTTGACCAAATCTGTGATGTCTTGAATATAGATCTCGCAGATCTTCTAGCTATCGCAAAAGAAAAGAAAGATGAAGGCCTCATTTTCAATGAGAAGCAGGAGAAGCTATTTTTAAAGCATCCACGCTACTATCACTTCTTTTCAGAGCTTACGAGTAATGAGGGGGATTGGAAGAAGGTCATGAAAAAACACCGCTTAGAGCGCAAAGAATGTCTTTCTGCACTGACGGCACTTGATAAAGTCAATCTCATTGAGCTTGGTGCCAAAGAAGCTGTAAAGCTTGTCTATAAGGGTAATGACTTCACGATCTCTTCAAAGCTTGGGGAAGTTGTAAGCTTTGGAATTGATCATGCTTTCTTTGAATATGCCCAGAAGGAGTTCAAGTTAGCTAAGAGAACTTGCCAAGGTTCCCGTGGTGATATGCACCTAAAAAAGGAATCAGTAAAAGAATACTTGAAGGCCTTAGCCGAAGTACAAGAAGAATTTGCAAAGCGCTCAAAAAGAGAAGAGCTGCTTTATGGTAAAGAGAATCTTCAAGACATTACATTCATGTCTTATGTTGCTACTGACTTTAGGGCCAGTGACTATATGTTTAACCAATAATTAAAGGAGTTAATATGTTTTCTTACTTAGGAACAATTATTATTCGATAATCTTACAATTAATATCTTAAAGGTATAAAAACTTTTCGATTGCATTGAGATGATATTAATATATTTAGACAAATTTTATATATCAAGGAGGGTATATGTCTAAAACGATATTAACGTTTCTCGTTTTCTTAGTTTCAATTAATTCACATGCAAATAAAGAGTCTATCTGTGGTAGTAATGATGATCGAGTTTTATCATTTGAGCCAAGGGTAGGGCGTTTATCGACAATGAACGATAATAAAGGATGTACTGCAACTCTAATTAGTAACTCGTGTGCAGTAACAGCAGGCCACTGTCAGTCTGTACTTGTCAAAGCTGAATTTAATACTCCTGAGTCAATTAACGGTATTCCACAAGCATCAGAGATGGAAGATATTTATTTAATTGATAGAAGCTCAATTGAAGCTCAAAATGCAGGACCGGGAAGAGATTGGGCCGTTTTTAAGTTCAAGCGTAATGAAATTACTAATAAACTTCCTGGTGAAGTACAAGGTTACTATAATGTTTCCTTCAAGACTCCAAGAAGGGGACAGGAAATCAGAATTACAGGCTACGGTGTTGACCGCACTGATATGACAGGAAACTTTGCTCAACAAACACATACTGGAAAATTAACAAGTACTGGTACGCTTTTTAGTCCAACGCACTTAAAGCACACTGCTGATACTACTGGTGGAAACTCAGGTTCAAGTATTATTCTTGAAAAAACACAGGAGATTATTGGAATTCACTCACATGCTGGATGTACAAGTCGTGGTGGTGCCAACCAGGGTACGGTTCTCGCAAAGCATAGTGCATTGGTAAATGCCATTAAAGCTTGTCTCGATTCTGATCGCTAGTATTTATTCTAAAATTTTAAAATATAATTAAGCCTCTAGATTAGAGGCTTTTTTTATTAAATTATATCAGCGTAAGAGAAGCATTTACCTTCTAATGAATTATCAGCTTTGATAGTTTGATCAATAATCGTTCCAATTTCAGGCCCTGTTTTATCAATAAAGTTTGAAACATTCTCTTTAGAGTGCTTGAAGAACCTAGAGAAAGCTTCATGATCACAGAGAGAAAAGGCTGCTAGCGCTTGGAGGTGTTCTCCTGCTCCTCTTGATGCTTCTTTCAATATTTCATTGTAATTTTGAGCAATATACTTATTACGATTCTCTTTAAGCTTATTAAATCCGATAGCACTACATGCTCCTGAGGAACTTGTTGATTGCGTTTCAGAAGTAGTCACATTTGACCAATACTTTGGATCAAGTAGAGCAGTTGTACCTTCTGTTGAAGTAACAAATGATGCTTTTGATATTCCATGATCCTTTGTTGCCTTTGTCAGAGGTTGGTCAATCCCACCATACTTGTAAGTTTTGTAGAGTCCATTATTTAACATTTTAGAACATGCCTGTTGATTGATGGCATAAACTTGCGTTGTTAGAATTGAAGCTAAGATGATAACTTTATTCATTGAATTACTTTCCTTGTTGAAAACCGTATTTATTTAGTAAATAATAATTGAATGTTAAAATATTTTCAAACTTTGCCCTGTGTGATCATTTTTGCACTTTCTTCTTTTTCTATCTTTGCTGTGGATTTAGAAAATGTCTCAACAAGTGATTATTGGCGCTATATGCTTCATTTCAAAAAAGATGCGCACAAGAGCACAGTTGAAAAAGATGCACCATTCTTTCTTGCAAAAGATGGATACAAAAACCCATATTCTGAATTAGTTAAAACAGTAGATACTTTTATGAATCCGAGTTCCGAAGGAATAAAACAAAGAGGACATCCTCAGTGTTTATTTCCTGCTCGGTTTCACTATCTTAAATCCCTTGGCCTATTAAGTGATGTAGAGGAAATTAGATGTAACGGATTAAATGAATGGATAGCTGAGTTAGGCTTCGACGAGATTCATCTTGTCCATGCATCTCAATTTATTTCTAATCCTGCTTCTGTTATGGGTCATACTTTTATAAAAGTTGTTAATAGCCGAAGTGTTAATTTCTTAAACTTCTACATTGGTTATGCCGCTGAAATGGATGAAGATGTGGGTATGCTTGATTATATCCATAAAGGACTTATGGGAGGCTTTACGGGGGTTTTTTCTCAAGGTCCATTTTATGAAAAAGTACATGAATACAGCCAAATTGAAAAACGTGATATCTGGGAGTACAAGTTAAAGCTCAATCAGGAACAGCGCTTGAAGTTCGCTTACCTTCTATGGGAGAGTGTATATAATATAGAACAGAACTATTTCTTTATGGATGAGAACTGTTCTTATATGTCCATTGCTATCCTACAGGCAATCTTTCCTGATAAGAAATTAATCGCTGACCTTAACCTCTACGTTGTGCCTCATGAAACAATCAAGTTATTAGAAAAGAATGAGTTAATTGAATCAAGTCAAGGCCGTCCTTCTATTAGAAAAATGCTACGTGCAAGATTTAAGAATTTATCAAGTAAGCAGAAGGCAACAGTTCTAGGTATTATTAAAACAAATGAGATTAAGAGTTTAGACGCAGAGACTGCTGATACTGTTCTCGATTACTTTTCTCTTAAAAGACATAATAATATGGGAGTTCTCTCTCCAGATGATAATCGTCTAAATCAGAAGGTTCTCGTTGCTCGCTCTACTCTTAGTTCAAGTGAAGCACCAATTGTTCAGTTAAGTAACCCCGCCAATAGTCATGGAGAGTATCACTTCGAGGCAGGTCAATTAAAGCTTGAAAGAGAGTATCTCTTGCTTGGTTTTAGACCTGGTATTCATAACTTTATGGATAAGGGTTCAGGATTTTTAGAGAATAGTTCTTTTTCATTTTTAGAGCTTTATATAAAGGCACAAGAGAATGGGGTTTCACTACATAAGTTTAATCTTTTTAATATTATGAATAACGTTCCGACAACAGCAATCGATCCCATGTGGTCTTGGGGGTCTCGTCTAAGCATATCAAGGGATATTGATAGTCCATGTTTTGATTGTCAAAGGTTTGAACTTTCGTCAGTTTTTGGAAAAGAAATCTATCTGACAAATAATTTATATATTCACTTATATAGTGCTTTAGATATTTATTCGCCTAAAGATATAAGTCGTGATTTTATCTTAACTGGTTTTGAGTTAGGTGTAGGTTATATTGCTGATGAAAAATTCAAGCTTCATTTTAAAGCGAAGTCCATGTGGGATTTATATCGAAGTGGGCAAGAGTATTTCAACTTTAACTCATATCTTCGTATTTATGATATTGTTGAGAACTTTGACATTAGTATTGAATATGGCCAATTTATTAATCATTCAAATGAAGAAGATAATAATCATTATTCATTTCTGACAAATTTAATCTTTAGCGTGTGAGGTTTCGTGTTTAAGTTCTTAGTTGTTACTTTATCATTTCTTCTTTCATTGAATACTTTTGCCATGAGGATTTATCCTGGAGGGGGAATTATAACCTTAGCCGATTCAGAGCAGCCTGATAAGAGCTTTAACTCAAAAACTCTTTTTGGTTCTGCTGTCGGAATGAATGTCGATATTGGTTTTGAGACAGGAACTTTTTTGAATTTTTCACTCATTGGTAATATTGGAGGAGCCCTCGGCTCGGCAACTGTTCAATATAATTACACTGACATCTTTGCTACTCAATATACTGTAGAAGATTATGATGCTGTTATGACAAGTCTTTATGGAAGCGTTGGAATGCGATTCTATCTTTTAAATTCTTCAATCATTAAATTATATGCTGGTGCCGGTATGATGTATGGTTCAATATCCCTTCAGTATAACCAAGAAGAGTACCTTAGTCGCAAAGGAAATATCTCTGGATACGAAGAAGTTGAAAGTGCAGGCTATTCAAATACGTATTATGAAGCAGGCTTAATGTTTTTCTGGAGCCAAAAGAACGGACTTTCTTTTGACTATAAATTAACTGATATCGAAACAAAGGGCTTTGAAACCCTTGGTGGAGCGAGTATTAAGTCTGCTCAATCTCAGTATCTAATAAAGTATATACATGTTGTGGACTTAGATTTCTTTTGGAAGTAAGAGAAAATATTTTATTAGCTAAGATTAAGAGTTGATAATGTTTTTTAATGCGATACTTACGACTTCCTTTAGCTCACTTGTTGATGCATTATTTAAAACTTGTATATTTAAACCCGCATGAACTGTGGCAAGATACTTCGCTAGCGCTTTAGGCTTCATTTCACATTGATAGTCATTATCTTTAACAGCCTTTTTAATTCTTTTTAAAAGAACTTCTTCTAAATCAAGTCTAACTTGTAGTAGTAGTGAACTGGCCTTGTCATCGTGCTTTGTCTTAAGGGCACCATGAATGGCCAAACAACCTTTGGCCTCCTTGTTCTTTGTCGCAAATATAATGGCCTGTTTAAAGAAGCTCTCTACTGATTCCTTAAAGCTTTCTTTATTTAAGGACTTTAGAGCGACTTCATTCTTAAAGCGTTCACGATAGAGATTAACGACTTTCTCAAATATCTCTTCCTTACTTCCAAAAGTGGCATAGAGTGATGGTTTGTTGACTCCTGTAATTTCGACTAAAGATGCTGTCGAAAGAGCATCATATCCATTGGACCAAAATGCCTCGAGGATTGTATTAAGAACTTCCTCTTTCTTGAATTGTTTTGGCCTTCCTCTTAATGTCTTTGTTTTTTCAGTCATTTGTAGCCTTTAAAATTTTATTTTGTACCGTTTGGTAAGAAATATCTTGCACTTTTTTTGATTTTGAGTCAATAATAAACATTATGTACCGACTGGTATAAAAACATGGAAAGGATATATGAAAACAATAATGATATCACTTAGCTTGCTCTCAAATATAATGCCAAATACTGCCGCAAAGATTTATGCGTATTTATTCCAATCACCTCGCAGAAATAATAAGAGTAGAAGTGGAACAACTGATAGTAGAAATTATAGTGTTAAAGTACATAACGGTATCGCATACCATTGCTGGAATGAGAGCGGTGATAAAACAATTCTCTTCATGCATGGATGGGAAGGCCATTCTCATAATTTTAAACCAATAATATTAAAGCTCGTTGACAGTGGGTATCGTGTGGTCTCCATTGATGGACCTGGACATGGAAGATCTCAGGGGAGTAGGGCAAATCCATTTCTCTTTGCTAAAACGATTCAAGAAGCAGCTCTATTTTTTGGCGGGCCCTATGCTCTAGTTGGACATTCAATGGGAGCCGTTTCTGCAGCTTATATCGCTTCTCTTAAAGTTGTTCAACCAAGTAAGCTTATCTTAGTTGCAGCTCCCGCTAATCTTGAAGGAGTCTTAAGTCGCTTTTGCCAATTTGTTGGAATGAGTAAAAAGTCTTCTTACTTTTTCTTTAATGAAATGAAAAAGCAAACTGGTCACGCGGCCCAAGAAGTCAATCCTGTTCGACTGGGAGAAGGCTTAAGTGATATCGAAGGTCTTATTTTGCACTGTCGAGATGATAAGGAGGTGCCTTATAATGACTCTCTTGAATTAAGTAAGTATTGGAAGAATGGTTCATTAATTACTCTTGAATATCTTGGACACAGGCGTATCTTAAAAGACGATAGTGTTAATGAGACAATTTATAACTTCATCAACGTATGACAAAACCTGCTGATGTTTTTTGTCGTCATATAATTAAAAGCGACTTTCCTAAATAGAATCAATATGGTTAGATAATTAAATGAAGAAAGGTCAAGATATAACAGTTACTCTACCTAATATTGTATTGATTCATCAAAAGGTTCCTGGTCGAGAGCTCGCTCAGCACTCTCATAAAGAACATGAATTTTTTATACCTCTTCAAGGGGAGATTAAAGTCTCATTCTCTGATAACAAGAATGTTTTCAATTGTGGGCCAGGTAGGATGTTATATATACCACCAAATACTGAACATAGCTTTTCATCAAGTGCCTCAGGTCAAGGTGAGAGAATGATCATTCTTATAGATGATAAAATTTGGAAAAGAAGTACAGAGAAAAAAATTACCTCTTCAGTTACTCCATTGAATTCACTTGTTAAGGAATTAGCTTATTATCTCTTACTTAACCCACAATCAATTTATTCGAAGACATTTACTAAGGCATTAATTGAATGTCTTATCGAGTGTTTATCTTTACATCGTGATGTAAGTTTAGATGATTTTCGTGTCATTGAGTCTAAGATTAAAGATTCACGAGTAAAGAAAGCGTTTTCTTTAATTGTTGAATCTGAAGATGACATCCCAGTTACAGAGCTTGCTAGAACATGTGGGCTTAGTCCTCGAAATTTAAATAGGCTATTCTTAAGTGAAGTTGGTAGTACTCCCAAAACTATAATGATTACTAAAAAAATAAACTTGGCCAAAGAATTACTCTTAACGACTAAAATGACGATTACAGATATTAGTCTCGAAGTAGGTTATAATTCACTATCTAAGTTTATTTCAACCTTTCAAAAATACACCGGATCTTTACCTTCTGATTTTAGATCTATGCCAAATTAGACATTGTCTATTTTGGGCAAAGAAATTGTCCTATTTGGATAAGTAAAAAAAAATCGACTCTTGTATAAAGCTTCTAACAAAAAAAGGAGAAAAGATTATGCTTAGTCGAATTTTTATTACATCACTTATTATGTTTACTTCAATTACTGCACAAGCGGAGTTTACTGATAACTCTTATCTATGCTTCGATAACAATGACAATTTTGCATTTCAAATGGGGGAATATCAACAAAGAGGCGGGTTCGGTCAAGAACTATCGAAATATGATCGAACTGATTTCAATGTCGATTTTGCTACATATTTAAAATCGAGAAACCTTTTTGGTTTTCGTACGACTGGCCCGGTTTATACTGAACACAGAAATACAGTATATGAAAATAATCATCGAACACTTGTAAATGGGAATGGCTTTAAGGGAGAATTTCTCTTTGTTTTTAAGCCTTATGAAAATGAAGTTAAGTTAGAGATATGGAAATGGGGAAATAGGCCACATTTTGGTCACGTAACTCTACCTGGTGATACCCTAGTTTTTAATGAGACTTTCTACTGTGAGTAATTTATTTGTTTATAATATGAAAAGTCGAGGTATGTACTCGGCTTTTCTTCAGTTATTTTGATGAGATTGATAATAGTAACGGAAATTGTTACAGGTTGCTTGTAAATAAAATGTTATTGTAAAATCTTTTTATGGAGATTTTATGTTAATTAGAGTACTTGTTTTCATTTGTCTTTTTAGTTCATGTGCTCGACTAGGTTTGCATGGCAGAATTGATCGCGAAGGAATAGAAACCCTTAACTTTGTTCTATCAAATGATGAATTACAATGGATTAAAGAAAAAAATAAAGATTTAGAATCTGATGATCTTAAAAGAATAGTATTGGTTCACAATCTATTTAAAAATCTCGAAATTAAACTAATGAAGAGAAAGGATAAAACATACAGCCGCGGCACTAAGCCTCTAGCAATTGCTGCTGATATCGATGTGTTGGTCTGGGATATGTCTAAAGCTGATGGAGAAATCTATCCAGGGGCCAAAGTCGTCACGAGAGCAATTAAACAGCGTTACCCTGTTTACTATAGTTATGAGGTTATCTCACGTTGGGGATGGGGCAGATACTATGTTGGAAACTTAAAAGGGTTAATAACTGTAAAAATGAAAAGTGGATATGGTAATAATTATTACAAGAAATTTTATGTGTCGGTTCACCATCATAGAAATAATTTGAAGAAGTTTCCTGAGGCAGGTGAAGAGGAATTAACTTTAGCAGACTTAGTTGATCCAAGAGCTGATCTTGCTGCTTACGGTAGTCAGATGAACTCTTTTCGTAAGTATCAGGAAAAACTTAATGCTGATGATGCGCCAAGAAGGCGCTGCTTACAGCAGGGACGCTATTGGTTGGGAAGTTATTGTGGAGAAAAGAAAATAAATACTGATCGAGCAATGAGTCAGCATATGATGGGTATGTATATGAATGAGCAAAATAAGCTCATCCAGTCAAAGCAAAGACAGTTGAAAAATCTAAAGAAGCAAAATTCACAAGCTTCAACGTTTACTCGTTACGACACCCCTGAGGCTAAGCGAAACTTTGAGGATGCTCTAAGAAATAAGTATAAAAGACAAGACACTCCTCCTTCAGTAAAAAAGGGGAGCTCCAAGGCGAATCCTATTGCTTATCAAGGATATAGTGAACGAATCATGCGAATTCCTACTCAGCTTAAGAGTGCCAATGGAATTATGAAAGCTGCAGAAGCTGTAAATGACTTGGAAGAAAATAGCAAACAAGAAAAGCCACTTGTAGAAGTCTCAGATCAAAGTAAAACAGATATCGTAGCTGGAAAACGAGCTAAGGCCGTTTGTTGGAATTCTAAAAACGGGAATTGGTTCTGTGATGGCCCTTGGCAAAGACTTTGGTCGTCAGAGAGTGAACTTGAAAAAGCGAAATCAATGACCGCATGTGAAGGGGGGAGGCTCATTAAGGAAGCTGATGGAAAGGGTAAGCTTTCAGGTAAAAGAGTTCATATTTTTGATTGTGGTAGGCCGTTGAAGAAGCATGATATTGATGTCGAAAATGATAATATCTACTGATTTCAGTAAATATACTTTACACTATTAATGATAAAGATTGACTTGTACCCTAAATCAAGAGATGAAGGGTATTGATCTGGATACATTTTAAATATTTGCCTTTGCTAGTATTTGGATTAAGCAATGGCACTAATGCTTTAAAGCAAGGATATTTACTATGTCATCAGTCAATTCATTTGATTCTCTTAACCTATTACCCGAAATTCTCTCAAGTCTTAAGCAGAAGGGATATACAAAACCAACTCCAATTCAAGCTGGCTCAATTCCTCACTTATTAAAGGGTGGAGATATCTTAGGGATTGCTCAAACAGGAACAGGTAAAACTGCGGCTTTCTCATTACCAATCTTAAATAATCTTGGCTCTAATAAAGTTAAAACGAAACCAAGACATATGAGAACTCTCATTCTAACTCCGACAAGAGAGTTAGCATCACAGATTAATGAGAATATTGAAGAATATGGAAAGGGCCTAGGATTAAAGAGTGCAGTCATTTTTGGTGGAGTTAAGCCAAGACCTCAGATTCTACAATTGAAGAAGGGGATGGATGTTATTGTTGCTACTCCAGGTCGCTTCTTAGATCTTATGGGTGATGATCATATAAAGTTTAGTCAACTTGAAACCTTTGTTCTTGATGAAGCGGATCGTATGCTTGATATGGGCTTTATTCGCGATGTGAATAAGATCATTGCAAAGCTACCAAAGAAGAGACAAACTCTCTTATTTTCTGCAACCATGCCTCAAGATATTGTGAACCTTTCAAAGAAGCTTCTCGTGAAGCCTAAGAAAGTAGAGGTGACTCCAGAGTCAACAACTGTCGAAAAAATTGATCAGAAGATTAACTTCGTTCATAAAACAAATAAGCCAAAACTTTTAAAGAGTATTTTAGAAGATCAAGCAATTGAGCACGTTCTTGTTTTTACCAAGACTAAACACGGTGCAAATCGTGTTGTGAAACATCTTGAGAAAGCAGGGATTACTTCTGCTGCCATTCATGGGAATAAGTCTCAGGGAGCCCGTGAAAAGGCCTTAGGTGGTTTTAAAAAAGGCGATATTAGAGTTCTTGTGGCCACAGACATTGCTGCTCGAGGTATTGATGTCTCTCACATTACTCACGTTATTAATTACGACCTACCAAATGATCCGAAAAGTTATGTTCACCGTATTGGGCGTACAGCTAGGGCCGGACGTGATGGAGTTGCAATCTCATTTTGTGATGACACAGAAATGAAGCTTCTTAAAGATATTGAAAAAACGATTAATTACCAAATTCCCAAAGATAAAGAACATCCATTTCATGGTGTTGCCGGAGCACCTACGCAACCTCAAAACAAGAAGCAACAAGCCTCTTCAAATAATGGTGCTAAGTCGAATATCCAGAAAAAAAGTTTTAGACGTCGACGAGCTGCAAGTAAGGCTAAGTAATTTAGATTAGCGAGATTACTTATTTTAAGGTTTAATATATTAGTATCTTCATAGAAAAGGATAATAGCATTAAATGAACCTTAAAGAGTTAAATGAAGCCAGTGCTAAGTACCTCGTTTATAACCCAGAGGCTAAAGAATATAATGGCTGCTCCTATCAATTAGGGAGCTTGTCGATTATTCAAAGAGAAGCCAAGACCACACCTCAGAAAGTCGGACAATTTGTTACATTGTGGAAGAGAAACCCGAAAGGGGAGACATGTCCGCTAGAGATTAGTGATCGATTTGATTATGTCGTCATCATATGTGAAACACAAGAGCAAATTGGACACTTCCTCTTTCCCAAAGAAGTGTTAGCTGAAAAGGGCCATATAAGATCGAAAAGATCTAATGGAAAAAGAGGTTTTAGAGTTTATCCTGCTTGGGATAATCCTACATCAAAACAGGCAAAAGCAACTCAAAGCTGGCAATTGCAATACTTTAGTAAAACGATAATCTTGGAGATCACTTAAGCTCAATTGATTAAAGCTATTGAAAGTCGCGAAAGGGAAGTCGCCCGATTCTGAAATTTTTAGTTGTGGTATAATTAATCTAATATTTATCATTTAAAAACAGGTAACTATCTTGAACTTATTTCTAACTTCTTTGTTTTTTATTCTCATGTCGTGTTCTCTTGCAGACAAAGAGACGTATTCTTTAGTTTATGATCCGTCCAAAGCAATTAAGCCTCCCATCTCTATGAGTAAAGAAGAAGTCGATAGCGACGTTAGGTTTGTTGAGTTTGCACTCAAAAAGTCATATTCAGGATATTTTTATAAAAATAAAAAAGATGTTGAAGTTGGCATAAAAAATCTTAAAAGGTATTTGGCCAAAATTGAATCGATAAAGCCTGGAGAATTTTGTAGGTTATTGGGAAAGTCATTTTCTCATGTTAAAGATGAACATCTGATTTTTCAATTTGGACCTAAGAAATGTGAAAGGAAAATCTTTGTTGGAAAAGTGGGAAAGAGAAAATTTGCTGAGGAAAATAAGTTGTGGGTTCTCAGAGAGGTTGATTCTAAGGGGAATAAAATCCTTATTATTTCAATTTCTTGGTTCGCGTCACCTTCTTCTAAGGAATGGAGTGGAATGCTTGAGCAAATTAAAGCACGTTTGATTGAAGTAGACTTTGTTATTGTTGATCTAAGAGGAAATGGTGGAGGAGATGATTCTGTAGGGTACCAACTAGCAAGGGTCTTAACAGGACAAAGACAATTCTCTACACCATATGGACATCAGTATAAGGTCGTAACAAATCCTGGCCTAGATAGTCGTGCCAATCTTTTCTCATTCTTTTCATATAATTCAAAATCAGAAAATGAGAAGAATTACTTTTTAAAAATTATTGAAGAAGATAAATTGAAATATAGAAACTCAAAAGAGAAAACAGTTGTAATTAATAAAGAATTATCACCAATTATAAAGGCAAAGGCCCTTAAGCCTGTAGTTATTTTACAAGACCGTGCTTGTGCATCCTCATGTGAGAGTACAATAGACTTCTTTGAGCACATTGAAGGTGTTACTAAAATAGGAGAAAACTCAGCAGGGCAAGTTCATTTTGGAAACCTTGGATTTGTAGTGCTTCCTAAAAGTACAATACAGTTAAATATACCTTCAACATATAATAGCTATAGAGATGATCGGTTTATAGAGTCTGTTGGAATTGCTCCTGATGTTAAGGTATCAGAAGGGCGTGATGCATATGATTTTGCATTACAGCTTATCAATCAATTAAGTACTTTATAAGTAATAGAAGTATTCATATTCTTCACTAATTTCTCCTGTACGGGAATTAGTAAATTCAAGAATTCTTCCTGTTGCTGTAAAATTCATGTTTTCGAGAAGCCTTTGTGAGGCGATATTATCTGTAGAAGTTGTCGCCAAAATTTTAGACTTATTAAAATTTTCTTTTGTAAAAGTGATCATGCGTGGAATTATCGTCGATAGGATTTTCTTCCTGCGGTACTTGGCAAACAACCAATAGCCCATTTCGACATGGTCTTCTTCTGTAAGAGGATGAAATTCAAACATACCGGCCAGACTTCCTTTGTAGAATATGAAGTAATCAGGAGACCCTCCATTTTTCAGCTTTCTGTTGATTGCGTCATCAAGCATATTGTGAACTTTTCCCAAGTTAGAAAATCTACTTTGTAAGTCACATCTAAAACTGTCTTCTTCAGTAAGCTCATGAATCGCTTCGAAGAAGGTATTTTTATGACCTAAGTTAAATAGCTCTAGCGTTATATTATCATTTACTTGAATGATTTGTTCAAAGTTCATTTCGTCCTCAAAATTTTCAATAATTATAATCTGTCTATAAGACTTTGTATCGAGATTTAATGCAGTTTTTCCGTTTTATTGGCCGTCTTCAAAGTGATAAGAAATAGTTTTGAGTTTCTGAGATTTGAAAGTACATTTATAGTATGGATGAAACTTATAGATCTTGGAAAAAAAAAGAAGTAGCTGATTCACAGATGGCGATGATTTATTTTATTAATCGTTTCGCTATCGACTTTCATGATCAACGACTAGCACAGCTAATCGGTCAGGTACCATATGAAGAAATTCTTCTGAAATATCAATTCAAGAAGATAAAAGGTAAGGCCATTAATTGCCTCAAAAATTGGGTTGCAGGAAAGTGGAACTTAGTTCTTTCTGAAAAAATCTTTACTCCTTATGAGGTATTGGCCTATCAGGCTAAGGGGATTAGACCTGTAACCATGATTTATCACTCGACAGATAACCCCGTTTTACATCGAAGAAACTCACTCGATTTCTTTGTTCACGATCTTGAGCATGGCCATATGTTCTTTAGTGACGAAAACTTATTACTTATGCAAAGGACTTTCTTTAGCCGAATAGAGTTATCATTACAAACTGATCTATGGAAGGGGCGCCTTAAGGACAAGGACTTCCGTGAAAAATTCTATTACATGATTAGTGATATGAACTCCCACAAAGAACATTACAAGGCATATCTAAAGTCCATGCTTCCGCATGACGAGTTTACTCAGTTTGAATTTTTATTTGTATAATCTGTAGTACGTCGAGACTTTTGGGCCTTGCAGTGACTTATAAATATAGATTGGAAATTTTGCGGGGAACCCTCCTTGGGAAAAAGAGTCAGTGTTATAAAAATGTAATTGAGATTGCTTAGTTGGTTACCCGAAAGCTCCCATCGTGGTCGCTTCTGGGTTGAATTGCGTCATCTGCTCCTGCAGATGGCCGCAAACAAAAAAAAAGCCGAGTGGGTTAACTCGGCTTTAATATCTTAGACTCCGAAGAGTTTAAAACTTGAATGGGTACGAAATGAAAAAAAATGGCGGGAGCGAAGGGACTCGAACCCTCGGCCTTCTGCGTGACAGGCAGACGTTATAACCAACTTAACTACGCCCCCTCATTTCGTAAGAATTAATATAGGTATTTCGGTTTCATTCGTCAATAGAAAAATATAAAAAATGTTCATCTTTTTTTGCTCCATACATAAAAATTGTCTAGTGATTAGGGCCATTTACCCATCAAATGAGACTTGTCGCCATTTCTCTGGTAATATTTGGCCATAGGAAAAGGTATAAAAAATGAGCTTTTTAACGTCACTTTGGAATTATATTTTAGTATCAGCACCATTTCTCATGTTTGGACTCTTTGTGGCCGGCGTGATTAAGGCATTTATTTCTGTCGACAGAATTAAGAAGGCCATGGGTGGTAAAGGATTATGGGGAGCAGTAAAAGCTTCTGTCCTAGGTATCCCACTTCCACTATGTAGCTGTGCTGTCATTCCAACAGCGGCAACGTTAAAGAAGCAGGGAGCCTCTAATTCGGCTACATCTGCCTTTCTTATTTCAACACCAGAGTCAGGCGTTGATTCCATTGCCATGACTTATGGAATGATGGACCTTCCAATGACAATCATAAGACCTGTGGCCGCTTTCTTCTCGGCCATCTTTGCTGGAACATTGCAATTAATCTTTAAAACAGATCGCGACGTAAAGCTTGAAACTCCTGAAGTGAAGCCAAGTTGTTGTGGAAGTTCAAAGAAGAAAGATGAAACAGTAATTGTGAAAGAAAGTTTTGCAAAAAAACTTAAGGCTTCAACTCACTTTGCATTTATTGAACTGATTGATGATATGGCCATCTGGCTTGCTTTTGGAATTTTAGCGGGAGCCTTTATTGACTTTGCTCTGCCTGCAAACTTCTTTGATGGTCTAAGTGGTTGGGCCGGAAGAGGAGCAATTCTTCTTGTTGGGATTCCACTTTATATTTGTGCATCGGCAACGACACCAATTGCAGCTTCTCTTGTTATGAAAGGTATGAGTCCAGGTATGGCGCTTCTATTTTTACTAGTAGGACCTGCGACTAATATTTCAAATATTTTAGTTATTAGTAAGTATATCGGTAAGCGTGGTGTTGTGATTAATATAATTTCAATTGCAGCAGTGGCACTTGGATTTTCTTTCCTTACAGATTATCTCTATCAGTACTTTGCATGGCCTTTAAATTTCAACGTTGCTCACCACACACATGAGACTTCAAGTCCATGGGAAATTGGTTTAGCTGTGATCTTTTCATTACTACTTGTAAGATCTCTTATAGTTGTTGAAGGTCCAAAATTACTTAAGAAATTTAAAGAAAGTGGGAAAAGCGGTTGCTGCGGATAACAGCAACCGATCAGATTCTTCTATTTATTTATGACGTTTTTCAATAGAGTCTTTTGACTTATAGACCATACTTCCAATTCCATTGATAATTGCCGAAGAGCGCTTACCAAATTTGATACCTTGTACATTGGCCTCAAAATTTTCGATATCTAGGATTTCCATCTTTTCCGAATCATTCCAATCTCTTTTAAAGCGTTGCTCGAAACTTGCTACTTCGGCCTTATCAAAGATTTGGGCACCGAACTCTCTAAATGAACCCTGGAGAGTATCTGGATTGATATTTGAAGATCCTCCAAGAACTGTAATTCCATCGACTGAAGTAATCTTTCTGTGGTTTTCCTGATGATACTCTTTTGTCGATCCATCAGGAAAGTTTGCTGTAATACCATAAGTCTTACGTGCACGTACTTCAATTCCAGCATCAACAAGTCTTTGAATAAATAGGGTATTTGGTAGGCCATTCATTCCAAAGTTTCCGTTGTGGTCTACAACAAGCTTGATCTCTAGAAGAGGGTTTTGTCTCTTGGCCTTAATAAGAGCATCAACGACATAAGAGTCATAGAGGAATAATTGCTCCATATAAATATTCTTATCTGCTTTTGAGATCATATCAACTAAGATATTACGTACGTTTTTAATTGTTCCATCAACGTCAGCTTCAGCAAGACGAATAACTGATTCACCTTTGACTAGATATTTATCTTTTGTAATTTCCATACTCTTTAGAATTTCATCTTTCTTTGCAAGATAAGAGCGGTTATCAAGACCTTTTTCTTTATAGTAGAACCCAATAAGTTCTTGTGGATCTTCTGTTAAAGCTGCTTCAAGGTCTCGGTAGTATGAAGCTTGGACAAGGGCCGCAGCAGCTCCTGTTACATAAATGGCATCGTCGTAGTAATAACCACCACTGTGATCAGTCCAGTTCTTAGAACCAAAATAGGCTTGTGCATTTTCAGTGTTTCCATCAACCACAATGACTTTTGAGTGGTCAATTTTAGATTCAAAATATGTACTACCTGATTCAAAATATTGGATCGCTTCTTTCGTCTTTGGAATTAGTTTTGTAATACCAAATGGAATCCCCGGAGGGTGGCGTTGAATATTTGCCTGTAGGAGAGAGACACTATTTTTAAGTTCTTTATCGTTTGCAATACGTTTTTGAATATATTCAAAAATTGGCATCATCTCATCAAGCATATTGTAATTTGTCGCATAATCGTGAAGAAGTACGACTTTAAAGTTTGGATTACTTTTTAATTTTTCCTTTGTTTGGTCAAGTAGATACTCTGAGAGAGTAGCTCCTAGTGTTCCTCCAAAGAGGAAGATATCAATAAAAATCGATTCACGAGAGCTTGCAATCATATCTCGGATCTTGATATAGATAGGGTCTTGTTGGAAGATAATATTCCCTGTTGGATCAGATGGTGTTGGCATCTTGATATATTCAGAATTAAAGTCTAGCTTTCCACCTGCAAAGATAACTCTTTGGTTAAGCCAATCAATTCTCTCAAGAGAGATTTCATTCTCTGATACGATTTCTGTCTTATTTGAAGGAACAAAGCCTAGAGCTGAAAGAGAGTAGTTGTTGATATCTTCAAAGACTTCATTAAAGTCTGTTGTCACAATTTCCTCTTCTTTTAGGGCATCAATAATATCTTTGCTATCGGCAATTTTGTAAGCTTTAAGTTTTAGCGCTCCAAAAAAAGAAGAAATATTATTTGAATTAATACCTTTTCTAGTTAGCTTCTCTAATAGCTTGCTTGCAGCTTCTTTATCCTTTTTATCTGTTAGTGGATTATCAATATAATCTCTGAGGATGAATAGTTTATAAGCTAGAAAGTAATTAATTACCTTTCTTAGCTCAATTTGATCTGGTTTTACTTGTGACCAGTAAGTCACAGGCATGGCCACTTTTGCAGGAAGCACTTGATCAATCTCTTTTAGAAATTTTTCGACCTTATTTTCTTTCCCTGCTTTTAATTCTTTAATCTCTTTAAAGAATGATTCAGGATGTGCATACTCTTTTTTTCCGTATAGTGAGTCGTAAGTTTCTAAAAATAATTTTTGAGAGTCGATACGGTCTTTTATACTGAAGTTTCCAGCAAGAGTGTTTAGAGTCATTGTTGTCAGTATTGTACTAATAAATAGCTTTTTCATATTATGATCCAATTATTTAATAATTTCGTTTAGCTTAAGGTTTTCGATTAAGAAGTCTGGACTTTCTTCAAACATTGTCTTTTTAAAATGCTTGCTAAGGTTTCTTCTCATGTCATGATCTCTTGGAAATAATGAAACATGGCTCTTACTAGAGAAATTCTTCTTTTCGTGATCATAAACTAGGTTATAGAGTTTACCTGTGAAGTTTGAACGAATAGGTCCATTTGAGAAGTCACCTTTGAAAGTGAACTCTGATGTCTTAATATCGTTCTTCTTTTTAAGTAGATTAAAGAATCTTTTAAGTAGATTGTCGTGTTTCTTGTCGAGAGAAACAACTTTTCCAAAATGTACGACTGTCTTTGTTTTCTTTGGTATTAAGCTAGCAAGGTTGTATTCATAGATTGTATCCACTGTGACAACTTGTGGCGCTTCATTCTTTGCGTTAAATTCTTGTGAAGTAATATTCAATGTCTTTGAATTAAACGAGTCGATCTTTAAATCAGTTGGGTAGTTCACTCGATAGTATTTTCTAAGTCGTAGATAGCCTTTAATTCCATTTTTCTTTGGTTTTGGAATAGGTTGTGTCACTTTCCAGTTTGTATCGATAAGTTCAGAAGCAAGTGTGATTGCTCCTCCAATATATTGATAGTGCTCATTTGAAACAGGTATCTGTGCACCCATGACTTTGTTTACAAAATTCTTATCGTGGTCTTCGTAGGCTTGGTAGAGACTTCCTTGTGATTCAAGATTGATAAGCTGATTTGTTTGAAGCTCGTCTTGATATGAAACACTGTCTTTGTTGTAAGGAGTAAATTGGATATCTAATTCAAAGTTTGAATCTATGAGTTTGTGTACTTTAATTGTATAAACAAATGTATTTAAAAACTCTTTCAAGACTTCTGGTAGAACAGTGCTCTTAAGTGTTGTTTCTTCATCGGCCCCTTTTTTTATAAGTTGCTTAAAGCCTTCTGTGAGCCCTTTTTCAATTGCTTCCTTACCGTTTTTAGTAAAGTAGCTAATTCCTTTATCTGACCAGAAGTCGACAGACATCTTATAATCAACATTACCTTCAAAGTCATTATAGATTACATAATCTTCAATAGGGTAGAGAGCTTCATATTCTTTGTATTCGCCTGGAACCTTTTGTGATGCTGGAGATCGTAGTTGATGAACTTTCTCTTTTGTCCAAACTTTGTCGAATTTAGCTGTTGAAAAAAACTGATATCCAACAAAGGCATTCACACTTAGTACACATGCAAGTGCAACAATACTTTGCTTTTTATTTTCACTCATAGAAATGTCTCTCTTTTTATTAATATCCTAGATAGCTTGTCGGATTTCTCTACTTAAAACTTAACTTTCAAAGGCCCAATCTATGGAAAAACAATAGGATAGATATTAACCGAGTATATCGTTTCTAAAAATACGCCGTGATTTTTAAGTTAAACGGTCCTCGACAAATTACCTTTATTTAAGTTTTGCAATTGAGATGAAGTCGATAGAGTTATTTACAACCAAAAAAACATGGAGGAAAAAATGAAAAAGATTATTCTTAGTTTAGTTCTAGCATCTGGTCTATCGTTCAACGCATCTGCAGCACTTGGTATGCTTACTGGTAACTGCTACATTGCTTACACAGGACTTATTGCTATGAAAGTTGGTGTTGGTTACTCAGTGAAGGCTATCTTTACTGGTGAGCAAAAAGACTGGGTTAAAGCAGCAAAAATTGGTCTAGCAGGACTAATTCTTCTTGATGACACTGGTCTTGCAGAATTTGGTCCAGTTTACGGAAGCATGGAAGGTGTAACTGATCAAGAAATTGAAATTTACAACTCTGAAATTGCTGAAGCAAACTTAATTGCTGAAGAAGTTGTTTCTCAAATCGATAGAGATACTTCTGTTAGTGAAGCAAAAGAAATCTGGTCTAGATATGAGTCATCTCTATCTCCAGAAACTCTTAAAGTAATGACTCGTATTATTGGAGAGTAATTCTTTTGAATTTCGTCTAATTTAAATTACAAGTATTTTAAAAGAATAGGCCTTCTTCCCATCGGGATTTAGGCCTTTTTTTATAGATTCTCTTCGTATTTTAGATTCTTGATATCGTCCATTTGGTCAACATAGAGTTTCCCATAGAGGTGATCGATTTCGTGTTGAAAAACAGTAGCAAGAAAACCTTGTGCCTCAATGACTACTTCATTGGCCTCTTCATCGAGGTAGCTAACTCGAATATGATTTGGGCGCGAGACAATTCCTCTAAGTCCTGGAACAGATAAGCATCCTTCCCAGTAGGCATCTTCATTTTCAGTGAGAAATTCTATCTTAGGATTAAAGATAACCATTCTGCCTGATGCTTCGGCATCCTCATAACGTGATTCTTCAGGTACATTGATAATTGTCACTTTCTTTGAAATACCGATTTGTGGAGCCGCAATTCCAATTCCACCTGCTGCTATCATTGAATCATCCATATCTTGAATAAGCTGCTTCGTCTCATCACTTAGGATTTCTTCTTTTGTGAAGTCCTGTGCGATCTCTCTTAATACGGGATCACCCATTGTTCTAATTCTTTGTGCCGTCATTATAAATCCTTTAATTTACTTTCACTCTCGATTCTATCATAATTTTACTATGAGAATCTTATTTGTTTGTCTTGGAAATATATGTCGTTCACCTGCCGCGGATGGTGTACTTGCACATATTATTAAAGAGAAGAACCTTGAAGATCAATTCATTGTCGACTCTGCGGGGACAAGTGCCTACCATGCTGGAGAGCCTGCGGATAAGAGAATGCGTGAACATGCTTTTCGTCGTGGTTATCTACTTTCGAGTATTTCTCGAGGTTTTAGAGCTTCTGACTTTGAAAACTTTGATTTGATTCTTGCCATGGATAAATCTAATTATAAGAATATCTTAAAACTTGATCCTGCAGGTAAGTACCGCACTAAAGTTGAATTATTTTGTGACTATTGTTCAGCTGAATATGCAAGCCTAGAAGAAGTACCTGATCCATACTATGGTGGAGCCAGAGGATTTGAAGAGGTTTTAGATATCGTTGAAAATGGTGTCGCAGGGATTTTAAAGAAGTATGGCCATTAAAAAAGATAATTATATAACGCCCAAAGGCTATCAGAAATTAGTCGATGAGCATGAGCATCTAACAAAAGTTGAGCGCCCTGAAATTACTGAAACAGTTAAGTGGGCCGCTTCCCTTGGAGACCGCTCAGAGAATGCAGACTATCAATACGGAAAGAAGCGAATGCGAGAAATTGATCGAAGACTTCGCTTTCTAAATACCCGTATTAATGCTGCTCAAATTATTGATCCCAGCAGTATTACAAGCGATAAAGTCCAATTTGGAGCGACAGTCATCTTAGAAGATGAAGAGGGGATGGAGAAAACTTACTCCATCGTTGGTGTTGATGAAGTGAATACTTCCCGTGGCCTTATTAGTTGGAAGTCTCCAGTGGCCAGATCGCTTCTTGGAAAAGAAGAGGGAGATGAAATTATTGTTCAGGCCCCAAATGATGATTTTGAGTATACGATTTTAAAAATTAAATATATTGATATCGAGGTGTGAAATGATCATTGAATGTCCTGTCTCTCTAGGAGAGCTAGTTGATAAGATTACAATTCTAGAAATAAAGATGGAGAGAATTGAGGATCAAGCTCGTGTTGAATTAGCACGCAGTGAATTTGAGCATCTCAAAGCAAAGCTTGATTCCTTAAAGCTTGATGGAATCGAGAGCTTTCAGGGCGAGCTTAAAAAGATTAATGAGAAATTATGGGTTATAGAAGATGATATTCGTCTCCTCGAAAAGGCCCAAGATTTTGGTGATGATTTTATCGCACTGGCCCGTAGCGTTTATGTGACAAATGATTTGAGATTTAAGGTTAAAAATTCAATCAATATGAGTTACAATTCTGGGATTAAAGAAGTTAAGTCTTATAAATAAAATAATATAAATAACAAAAGAGTAATTGATGTCTAAGATTCCAACGAAGCTAAAGTATGAACTTTATGAAAAGTCTGTTCAAAACCACGAAGCAGATATTGAATTTATTAATAAGGAATACAAGAAGATTTTTGGCCGTAAACCTAGAACTCTTCGTGAAGATTTCGGTGGAACTGCTGCCATGGCATGTGACTGGGTTAAAGAAGGACCTGAGCGTGAAGCATGGGGGATTGACCTTGATGAAGAACCACAAGCATACGGAATCGAAAATCACTACTCTCGCTTAAATGATGAAGAAAAAACTCGTATGCACTATATCCGTGGAAACGTTCTAGATAATTACGATTTCAAGGCCGATGTAACTGTTGCTTTTAACTTCTCATACTTCATCTTTAAAGAAAGAAATGTTCTTCTAGAGTATTTTAAAAAAGTAAAAGAGAATATGGGTAAAGAAGGTGTCTTCATGGTTGATATTTTTGGTGGAGAAGAATGTCGCCAAGAATTAGAGGAAGAGACTGAACACGACGATCATACTTACTACTGGGATTGCGATAGCTACAATCCATTAACAGAAGAAGTTCAATACTATATCCACTTCAGAACTCACCACGATGATAAATTATATCGTGAAGCCTTCTCTTATAACTGGAGACATTGGTCGGTAGGTGAGATTAAAGATATTATGAAAGATGCAGGTTTCGAAAATATCATCACTTTTTGGGAAGGTGAAGATGAAGATGGCTCAGGAGATGGTGTCTTCTACCGTTCAACAAAAGAAGAAAATTGTGAGTCATGGGTGACTTACATCATGGCGTACTAACGCAATTCTAGGTACTTATCTCGTGTAAATTCAACAGGTAAGTACCAAAGTATTCAATAATTTAAGTTTCTAGTGATATAAGCTACTGTTTTCAAATTAATAAATAAGGACCGTAGTTTTGAAGAAGCTTGCTAGTTACTTTATCGACAATAGTTTTCTCGTAAACATGTTAAGTGTCATGATGATCATCTTTGGGATCATTTCACTATCACACATGAAAAGAGACCTCATCTCTGGTTGGAGTTCAAAGAGAATTCAAATCACCGCATCGCTAACAGGGGCAGGACCGGCTCAGGTTGAGCGTTTTCTGACTTACCCTGTTGAGCGTGCCATTAAGGGGAATGCTGGAATTGATAAGATTCGCTCTCGCTCTCAACAAGGATATATGAGAATTGATGTTGATCTGAAAGATGAATTTGATGAAATAGCAGATTTAGTATCAAGCATGAAGGATCAGATTGAAAATATACGTGGGGACCTACCAAGCGAAACTGATGATATTGTTGTTCGTCACATTAAACAAACGCAGTCTTGGTTTAATTATTACGCTGTATTAAATTTTGAAGAAAGTAATGACGAGCATCAAAGTTGGATGCTAAGGGCCAAGGAAGTTCTTGAGCGCATTAATGGAGTGGCCCAGGTTGATACTTATAATGCTGTTAAAAATCTCTATATCAAATTAGATGAAGAGAAATTAGCACGCTACCGTATTGCACCTTATGATATTTATTCAAAAATCACTGATACTTTTAAAATCTATCCTCTAGGTAGTATCACAAAGGGAAGCGACACATTTTCTGTTGAAGTTGAAAACCATACTTATGATATTGAAGCTCTAAAGAATATTCTAATTCGTTCAAATAATTCTAGTCATACTCTAAGGTTAAAAGATATTGCTACAGTTGAGCTTCGCCTTCCTAAGCAGACAACTATTTCTTATACGAATGGTAAGAAGTCTATTGGCTTTAATGTATTTAAAGATAATGAAGCTGATTCAATCCATTTAAAAGAAGTTCTTGAAAAGCAAGTGGTCGAACTGAATGCAAAGACTCCTGAAGGTATTGAAATCCTAAGTGTTGAAGATGGTCCGGCATTTATTGAGCGTCAGATCAATGCTTTAAAATCAAATGCCTTAATGGGAATAGCACTTGTTCTTATCACATTATTTCTATTTCTAGGCTTTAAAGCATCTCTTATGACTTCATTTGGGATGCCTCTAGCGTACTTCTTTACATTCACGGTTCTTGAAGGATTTGGAATTTCAATTGATTTAATATCTGTTGTCGGGATGCTTCTTGTTATCGGAATACTTGTTGATGATGCCATTATTATTTCTGAACAATATATGCAAAATCTTGAAGCAGGATTGACTCCGCGAGAGTCAGCTTTACAAGCAGTTCTTGCGACTTGGAAACCAATTTGTGGAACAGTGGCCACAACTCTCATTGCTTTCACTCCAATTCTTGTTGGCCGTGACTCAATGTCGAGTATCCTGATGGCCATACCTGTTGTTGTCTTTGCTGCACTACTGTTAAGTCTATTTGAAAGTTTCTTTATTCTTCCAAATCACTTACAGCACTTTGTAAAGAAAACTGATTCACACCACGAATCAAATTACTTTCAACGCTTTAAAAGAGGCTACATGAAACTGTTAGATATTATTCTTAAGTTTCGCTATATCGTTCTTGCTTCTTTTGTCGTGATTATGGTTGGCTCACTTATCTTTGCAAGTAAGAAAATGAATTTCAACTTTAACTTAAATATTTCTGCTGAGTCTGTGAAGTTTATCGGAGAACTTAAAGAGTCAAAGGGCCTAGAGGATACTTATGCTAAGCTAGCAGGCGTTGAAGAAATTGTTAATGGAATTGATAAGTCAAAATATAAGAATTATCAATTTACGATTGGCCAAAATTATACAAATGGTAAAGAACAAACTGGTCCGCAGTACTTTTCTTACAGAATTTCATTCTCTCAACTAGATGATAATGTAGAGGTTAATAAGAAAGAAGTTCAAGATTACTTAAATGAAAAATTAGAAGAATTAAAAAAGACTGACCTCTTTGAACGTCTTGAGGTTAAGGTTGCAAAGGGTGGTAATGATGAAAATCGTGAAAACCTTGTGGAAGTGACAATTCGTTCTCTTTCTCCGTTTAATGTTGAAAAAGTGACAAAAGATACGAAGAAGACAATTGAAGATTTAAATATTAAAGGAATCAAATCTGTTGACCTTGATGACTCATTATTTAAAGATGCATGGGTATTTGTTCCTAGAAAGGATGCGATTCAATCTCACGGTCTTACGATGGCACAAGTTTCAAATCAGCTTGTTCAATATATTAAGAAGAATGAAGTTTATGAGTACACTGTTGGGAGTCGTAAAATTAAGTTCTACACTTATGTTGAAGATGGTGAAAATCTTGAGTTTAATGATTTAGTCAATCTTCCGATTGTACTGGCCAACGGTAATAAAATTAAAACAGGTCAAATAGGTGATTGGGTAAAAGAAAAGCGTCAATCAACAATAAAACACTCAAATCTCATGAGACGTGTTGTTGTTGATCTACCATTTGATAAAGAAGTTATTAAGAAAGAAGAACTAATTAAGAAAGTCGAGAAAATATCTGAGGAGCTTTCAAAGAAGTATCCTGATTTAACTTTTAATGCTCAAGATGCAGATGAGCAGTCTCGAAAGAATAAGACTTCCATGGCCAAGAAGTTTGCCTTTGCGCTACTTGGTATTTTCTTCGTACTTGCTGTTGTTCTAAGAAGTGTGATGCAGCCAATTCTAATCTGTGCAGCTATTCCATTTGGTGTCATTGGAGTTATTTGGGCGTTCTACTTCCAAGGACTCGATATCAGTCTAATGGCCATTATAGGAATAATTGGGATGGCCGGAGTTGTTGTAAATGATAGTTTACTTCTAGTTGTTACTATTAATGAAAGAAGAAAGGATTGGTTTAGTTTTCACCGTCCTGAAATAATTGAAGGAGCGGCAAGTCGCCTAAGAGCAATTATTTTAACAAGTATTACAACTCTTGGTGGTGTTTTTCCAATGGCCTACGCTATTGGTGGAGATGCTGGATTTACAAAGTCACTTGCCATGAGTATGGGGTGGGGGCTTCTATTTGCAACAGCTCTAACACTAGTTGTACTTCCATGTATGCTTCTTATTCAAAGAGACTTTATGGTTTTCTTTAGTCGTAAGATTTTAAGAAGATCTGAAGTTGTTGAAGATAGTGAAGTTATTGAAGAAGAAATGATAATCGTATCAAAAGACTTAGAGGAAGAAAGCGTTATTCACTAGAATAACTCTTTCTCCGCTTCTTTCGCTTTTTGCTCTTCGATTTTCTTAATCATATTTTCACGTTTAAGAATTCGCTCAATTCGATAGAGGATTGTTTTTTCTAAGATTCCATCTGAGCGAACAACTCGCCAACCCTGAAGGAAGTCTTTTTCAATCATCTGTCTTCGGTAAATTGATACTTTAGAAACTTCCTGTTTTCCGCGAAATCCCTTAATTACATTGATAACTAATTTAAATTGAGCTGCTTTTACCATTTCTTTTGATCCAAAGGCATCAGAGAAATTGATTTGATTGGTATTATTAATCCAGCGCGTTTTAACAACTCCAGCTTCTTGATTCTTTACTGAAATATCATATTGTTGCATGATCTCAAGAACGGCCTGCCACGTTTGGTTAAAATTTGATTTATAGGTTTTTGCTGGAATTTCAGATTCCTCGACTAATTGCTCAAATTGTTCATACGAACTACAACTAAAAAGTAGAGAAAATAAGATGATTATTTTTAACATTTTCATATATTTATAATAACATAGTCATACACTCTATCGAGAAAGAAATTTTGCACATATTTCGAGGTTATAATGGACCATTTTAGTCAAATGAAAGAAGTTTTAAAACTAGAAGCAGATTCGATCAACCGAGTTATTGGTTTACTAGACGAAGAAATGTGCAATAAGCTCACTGGAGTATTTGAATACCTTCATACTCATAATGGTCAGATGGTACTTTGTGGAGTTGGTAAATCAGGATTAATCGGTGAAAAACTTTCTTCTACTTTTTCATCTCTAGGTCTCCGTTCAATTTTTCTACATCCGACAGAAGCACTTCACGGTGATCTCGGTCGCACAAGTGAAAACGATGCCATCATATTTCTTTCAAAATCAGGAACGACTTCAGAGATAATTAAACTTCTTCCATTTCTAAGAATCAAAAAAGAAAATCGTATTGCTCTTGTTGGTGATATGACAAAGGCCATTGCAAACGAGTCTGGAATTGCTTTTGATTGCTCAGTTGAAAGAGAAGCTTGTATTAATGACCTTGCTCCAACAACATCTTCAACAGTTGCTCTTGCCATGGGGGACGCTATTGCTGTTGCATACGAAAAATTTGTTGGCCTATCAAGAGAAGGCTTTGCCATCAACCACCCAGGTGGAAAGCTTGGTAAGTCCCTTACAATGAAAGTACAAGACTTAATGTGGGCCGCTTCCGATTGTCCAAGTCTTTCAAAAGATAAATTATTAAAAGATGCAGTTCTTGCAATGACTAATAAGCCACTTGGTGCTCTTGCAATTCTTGATGGTGATAAGCTTGAAGGTATCTTAGTTGAAGGTGATATTCGCCGCTCAATCGCTGCCGACACTAATGCACTCGAAAAACCTCTATCTGAGATTATGACAAAGAATCCAAAGATGATTGCACCATTTGAACTTGCAATCGATGCATTGAAGGTTATGGAAAATAAGGTCTATGTTCTTCCTGTTGTGGATGAAGATAGTTTTAAAGGCTTTATTCGTATGCACGATCTTTTAAAAGAAGGCTTTTAATTAGAGAGCAAAATCTAAGATCTCTTGTGTGAAATTTCCACTTCTTTTTATCTCTGAGCCATCAGGTCTAACGATAACTGAGATTCCTGTGTTTGTTGCTCGCACAAGAGGAATTCCAAATTCAATTGCTCGCCATTTTGCTAGAAAGAGATGTTGCTCTTGTTCTGAGTAAGGCCCATACCAAGAGTCATTTGTTACATTAACAATGAAATCAACTTTTTCACCGCGCTTTTCTACATCATTGATATATTCGGAGACATAGCGTGGAAAGAGAACTTCATAACAAATAAGTGAAATAAAACTCCTATTTTTAACTTTAAAGTTTGTGAACTTCTCTCCCTTAGCAAAGAGAGAAACACTCTTTAAGTAAGGAGCGATATATTGATTGAGACTTCCAAAGGGGAGTCCTTCGCCGAATGGAATAAGAACTTGCTTGTGATAGACCTGCTCGATATCACCATTTGAATTAGCTAATGCAGTTGCATTATAAGTATTCTCAACAACGTCAAGATCACTCGTGGCAAGATCATAAGTTCCAATAAAGAAATGAGTATCTTTTTCTTTACTTCCATTAAAGAGACCACTTAATTCGGCCGGAAGTTTTTGGTACTTCTTAGTAAAGAGGAATCTAGGATAAGAAGTCTCGGGCCAAATCACGAGATCAATATCTTCAATACCATCTCTAAGGCTTAACTCTTTGTAGATATTTACAACTTCTGAAGAAGCAAGCTTTACTCCTTGCTCAGACTTAAGTTTCAAATCATTTCCGATATTACCTTGAACCATTCTGATTTTGAGATCATTGCCAATATCACTTTTGATAGCACCCATCGAAAAGTTGAAAATAATAAGGACTACCGCAATGACCGCTTCAAATTTTGGTAACTTCTTCGTACTAAAAGAACGGTAAATAACAAATCCGATAAGGAGAGTTAGGAAGCTATAGAAAGGAACTCCCATGTATTGTGCCGGTTTTAAGTAAGGGGCAACCTTAAGCCATGTGTGACCAAACTGAGCAGGGAATTGTTGAGGAACAATATACTCAAGTAGTACAAAAATTGCGCTGTAAAGAACGCCTCCAATGAACGAATTTAATTTAATTTTCTTTTTAAGAAAAAAGTAAATCACAAGAAAAACATAGAATTGTGGAGCAATGAAAATGGAAAAGATTTGCCACACAATAAAATTAAGAGGAAAGAAAAGTCCTCCAAAATCATTTAAGGTAAATGTCAGCCAATAATAACCGGCAAGGTTGTAGCCCCAGCAAAAGAGAAAAATATTAAGTAGATTAAACTTGAAGCGATTCTCTTTTTCTAAACCGTAGAATAAAACGGCCGCACTAAGAAAGATTGATGGAAAAATTGTAAACTGCCCAATGAAAGGAAAATTTAAAGCGTAGATAACTCCCGCAAGAATATGCAGAAGCGGTAATCTAAATTTTGATATAAGCATTTTAGGCATACTCCATTGTCTAATATGATTTAGTATTTGCCAATACTAAGCTAATGAAATTACAATATTCTTATGGATACGGAATTCTTAAAAGATATACAAAAACATCAACATCTCTTCATGGAAGATCAAAATGCACAGGATGTGCACTATATTGCATGTCCAAAATGTGAAAGCACTGAAGTTGAAAATGATCGTTGTGGGTCGTGTGGTTTTGATTTATCTTTTAATCCATTAGGTGAACCATTAGGGGAGAAGAGTTTCTATACTTTTAGGGAAAAGTACTGGCAGACTCTAAGTGAACTTGAAATGGAAAATCCTAAAATCTTTCAAGGTGATGTGAAGTTTAAAAAATTCATGATTAAGGTTCGTCGCCGTTACAATAATCTTCTCGATTACTTCTATAGTGATGAGTCTAAAGGCGATAAGCTTAGACCATTGTATCTACAAGAACTGACAGACATCGTTGTTGAAATGATGAACTCTGGAGTCAGTGAAAAGGAGATTTGGCGCTCATATACTGAAAAGGGAATTGATGAGTCAACTCTTTATGAACGTATGAAAGAGGCTATTTCTAATACACGTATTGAGGCCCAGAATAATCCTGTTGAAAATTTCTTTAATTATAAAATGATGGGATTTTTAAAGGTATCTAATCTGCTGTACGTTCTGATGTTTGTGGTGATTTTTTTAGGAGTGACCCTTGCGCTTACGTCCTATTTAAGGGCCATCTAATTATTTTCTGATAATTACTTTTGGAGTATTTGCTACTTCTCTCTTGCTTCCTCTATGCTTAGCAAGTTGTCCGTTTGTTCTTGTGTTTAATCTCTCAGCTAGGTTAATTGCTGCTGTTGCATCTAATCTTCCTGAAGACTTAACTTTTCCGTTAAATGTAATTTCTTTCTTAGCAGTTGTTGAAATGATCTTCTTAATTTGAGGTGCTGTTAGCCCTGGGTATCCAGCTTTTAGCATTGCCGCTACACCAGAAACAAACGCTGTCGCTTGTGAAGTTCCTGTTAGAAGACCATTTCTTGCAGTAGGTACTGCTGAGTTGATCTTGTATCCTGGAGCAGAAACATCAACAGTCTGAGCTCCCCAGTTTGAAGAGTTAAGGATATTCAGTGACTGGTTGTGTGCAGTTACTGTAATGATATTTGATAACTTGTAGCTTGCTGGAAAGTAAGCAGTGCTCTTGTTATCGATATTTTCTTGCTCGTTACCTGCTGCTGCAACAACGATGATTCCTTTTCTTTCTGCTTTCTTTAGAATTTCTAGTTCTTCTAAGTCTGGCTCTGGTCCACCACCTGAGTAGTTAATGATATCAACACCAAGATCAACTGCATAACGTAGTGCCTTGATTGTTGAGTTTAGGTTATCTTTTCCTGAAGCATGACGATTGTAATACTTAAGTGGAAGAATTTTTACTTGTGGGAATACTGACTTGATGATTCCTGAAACGTGAGTTCCGTGACGGTTCTTATCGATTGGAGCTGTTACACTTTCTGCACCTTTTGAAAAATCAACACCGTAGTTAGTTAAGCTTACTTGTCCTTTTGGAACGTAGATATTGTGCTTAAGGAATGGGTGAGTTGGATCGATTCCTGTATCAATAACAGCAACTACAACTTCTCTTTGTGCCTTAAGTTTCTTTAGTGCACCTGGAAGATTAATTGAACCTTTATCAAATGAATTTTGAATTCCCCAACTAGCAAAACGAGAGTGTAGTACATCTGTTGATGTTGTCTCTTTTTGATATTCTTTTTTGAATACACGTTGTCTTAATTGATCAAATGAAATTTTTTGGCCAGCATTTTGACTGAATACAACAGTCTGGGCCATTAATGATGAAATAAGTAGGAATGATTTTAGGTTTAATTTAAGCTTCAAAGAGTGCTCCTTATGTCTAACTCAAACTCACTAATAATAATGCATGGTCGGTGCCAACATCATATTGTGATTTTACCTACTTAAGGTGTTCACCTATAGCCAGTATGGATACTTTATAGATAGGTGTCAAAATCTTATACACTAAATTCAAAGTGGTGGTGTAAAAACAGGCCAAAAAGCCACCGCGTTCAATTGTCCACTATAGTAAGTGCCTAGAATCATTATAACAGACTTTGGCACTCAACGTGCTTTATATTGCATAGAAGCAGTTCTTACCATGGAGGGTAGACTAGTGAAAACAATTTGGACATTATCAGTAAGCATTTTCCTCTTTGCTTATATTATGATCGTCGCACCTATTAACAACACCACTTCCAGTACAATCTCGCCCAAAGTTGATGAAATCATTAAAACAAATCAGCAGGTTAAAAGGATACTTAAAAAAGATATTTCTAAGTATGTTTATGTGAAGCAGGAGAAATTCACAGTAGATGAGGGGATGTCCCTCTAATAAAAAAAGCCTGCATAAGCAGGCTTTTTTACTAACATTTGGAATATGAATAAAGTCTTATCCGACTCTTCTCATGTGTTGCTCTTCACGCTCTCTTTCTTCTGCGTGAGTGATACATAATTCGGCCCATGGCTGATTCTCTAATCTCTTAGCACCAATTGGCTCTTCACAATCTTCACAGTGACCATAAGTTCCGTCTTCAATACGGTGTAGGGCCGTTTCAATATGTCTTAGCTTTTGCATCGCTCGTGCTCTCATATTAAAAGTAACCTGTTGGTTAATTACTGCGTTGGCAACATCACCTTCATCAGGTAGGTCATCTGTCGACATCTTAAGGTCTTCAGTACTAGTTAAAATACCACCGTTAAGAATCTCTGCTTTCGCGGCCAATAACTTCTTTTTAAAATATTCTAATTTTTCAGCTTCCATTTAGTCCTCCTCCTTAACGAAGTAAAACAAGCAAAGTTGTTATTAAAACATTACCTGACAATCTATTTTACCCTTAGATTTATCGATGACCAAAGTCTTCTCGATTGTCGGCAATACTTGCTCAAAATCCATTCTCAATGGCCGTCTAAAGCCCTCTGTCTTTGCTCAATTAGAGGGATTAGGCTACCCATTGTAGGCACTCTTCGAATTCTAGGGGGATTTATTTAAGTTAATTGTTCTTAATGAATAATATCGGTAACTTCTGCCGGTAAACTAAAAAGGGACGATGAACACGTCCCTTTAAAACTCGCCAATTTTTATAGGCATTTAGTATTCTAATTCTTCTTTAATTAGTGCTTTATTAAGTTCAACTGTTCCTAGTGTCGCATCGTGAATGAAGTAGTCACCAAATGTAGTGGCCGCGATATCTGTTAGGGCATATGTCGTACTATTTGTCATGATCGAAGTATCAAGCCCAACAGGAGTTCCGGCCGCAAAAACATAGTTATTTCCTGGAGCAGGAGACACTGAAGTTGCTCCTGCGTCTTTATGGAAATTAAATGGATTATAAGTAGAGTCAGCTGTCCCAATAAAGAGTGTGTTCTCATAAGTAAGAATAAATGGATTTGCTCCACCATTACTTGCCACGAAACCATAAGTACTTGAAGGGGAAATGAATTGATTATTAATAAGCTCAATATTCTTAATATTAAATGCCATATTTGCGCCACTATTATTGTACATGACGCCAATAAGACCACCGGCTACAAGGGAACCAGAGGCATCAATAGTATTATTTCTAATGGAAATATTTTCAAAGATATGGTGATCAGCATCTGTCGTATACTGACCAATTAAATGTGCAACAGTGTCGCAACCATTTCCACCAGATAGGTTATTATTAATAAGGTTAATACTTTGAATTATGGCTCTATCATTTGTCCCCATTTGTGAACCATCAATTTGACCAACAAGAACACCTCCAGCGCCAGCTGAAGAACATTCAAAATCCATGATACCTGATTTGAGAGTTAGGTCTCTAATTCGACCATTTGAGACAACTGGAAAGACTCCATTGAACTGGGGCGCTATTGGCAAAGTGCTGTAGTTATTTTTAAAATTTGAAATGGTTTTTCCATTACCATCAAATGATCCATTAAATGGAACGATCGCATGGCCAAGTTGTAAGAAGCCTTCAAGCATATCAATATCAACCATTAATTTCCAATTAAAGTTTGCACCAAAGATAGAGCTGACATAAGGCAGATCATCTCTTGAGTTGATTAAGAATGGAGAACCTTCTCCTCCATGGCGAATCGCTCGTCCACTAGAGTCGAAAACCGCAAAGCGATCCATGAAGTCGATGGATCTAGGAAAACCAGTGGTTGTGAAAATTTGACTATCTGTTAAATTGGCAATAATTGGGGTCGACGCAATCTCACTCAATGTGAAGTCAGTATGGGCCGAAGTATCTCCAAACTCTAGTAGTACTTCAGATCCTGTATAGGAAGTGACTGCAGGGTAGGAGATATTAGTTTCATAAAATGCAGACTCTATATCCATACTTGTGAGTGATGCTCCACTAACTAACCCAATATGAAGTGGCTTAAGAGCACTATTAGTATATACCTGGCCTCCAGCATAATTGTAATTTCCATTATATGTTTTATTAATACCAACACTGACACCAACAAGGGAGCCGGCAGCACTATTTGATGCCATCCCTTTAGTTGCAGTAATCTCACCAAGATTGGCAGAATATTTTAAGCTTAAGTAGCCAAGGTTTGTATCATCTTCAAAAGTTCCAAGAATTCCCCCAACTCCTTCATTAGTCGAAGTTCCATCTGATGCGCCTGTAATGCTCCCCTTATTATTGAGATTCTCAAAAGAAGCATTTGTTCCATTAAGAGAAATGGCACCAACAAATCCTCCTGCACTTCCTGCAGAGTTAATCGTTGCTGTATTTAATGAATTTCTTAAATTAAAGTAACCCGTTGTGTTTTGAAAAAATGAATGACCAATTAATCCACCTGCATTTTTTAGAGTGGTGTTAATTGAACCTGTTAGAATTGTATTCTCAATGCTTAATTTCGCTGGATTAAAGCTTTTACCAATAATTCCACCTGCTCCTTGGATTGTATTGTAGGCAAGTGATGTTTTGATATCATTATGAATCGCTACTCCTCTAATATTAATACTACCCTGTCCATTTACTTGGCCGGCCATTGATTGCTGAGAACCCAGTAGCCCTCCGATGATTCGTGGCTCACCAGTATTACTATTATGGACAAATGAATAATTTAGAGCAGAAGCTTCAACGTCTGTCATATTTTCACTAAATCCAATCAATCCCCCTAAGTACTGTTGAGAGGAAGTGGAGTCTGTATTAATTGTAATATCTCCTGTCAATTGACGTAGGTGAATACTTCGATTGTTAGCACTATCTGTGTTAATCGTCGCAGCAGCACCAAGAAGGGCTCCGATATAATTTGGTGTATTGGCTGTTGCCATACTTGCACAATTCAAAATAAAGTTTTTGAGATTGATTCTTTCAAATTCAATTTTAGTGTTTACACTTGCACCGGCAGCATCACTAAAGACCTGATTGATAAGGCCACCACATGTATCGCCTGCACTTGTTCCACTTGTCATTGTTGATGGATCATTATTTGTCATTTCACCAATGATATTGATCTCCTCAATTTGTGAATTATACTTTGCTTGTTTTGCAATGATTGGCCCAGATGTAATTGAACTGACATCAATATTGAGATTTTCAATTTTAGCTTCTGCATCAGCGACGTTGCTTCCGATTAACTCAAAGAGACTATCTGAAGCTCCTTTAAGGTGAAGAACGTTATTATAATACATTGAGATATCACCCTGGATTCCACCGCTAAAAATGGCCGCGGCTTGTGTTGCTGGAGCGGCACCTATGAAATCAATTGTTTTGGCGATGAGAAACTTCTTATCTGGATAATTTGCAATTTGATTAAACTGGGGCAGAGAGCAAATAATATTGAAGTCACCGGCCGTACCTCCTGCTGCGAATGGAGTATTTGTTGTGGCCGTGTCAAAGAGACATGAATCAAATCCAACCATAAGATTAATTCCAGTAGAATTTTTCTTATAATTAAAATATGAATGACTTGGAATATTTATCGGTGCCGGAATAACCTTTGTCATTGATGGTACAGCACCGGCGTCATCACAATTTGTTCCAAGATAGGCCGTAATGGCCATTGGATTTTTAAAACCAGCACCACCCTTAATTACTTTTGTATAAGCTGATGGAAGGTAGTCATAGCCAAGAGTATTTGTGAGACACTGTGAAGCTAGCTTCTTTGTTAGATCGAGAGTTCCATCTGTATTTAGTGAAACGTATTCAATTTTAATTGATTGAGCAATACTAGGTGCTTCCGCGCATGTGGGCATCTGACCTTTCCCAATAATTTTTACAACACCATGACATGCTTCAATCTTGAATCCAAGACCCGGGTCATTATTATAAACTGTTACATCAGTCATTGTTGAGCAAGCAGCTTGTGAGAGTGAAAGATTCATTGTTGCTTCTGAATCTCTTATTTCTGTTGTTATATCGGCACAGTATTGTGTTCCTGATAAATTTGTTGGAGTCGTTCCATCATGCCAGCCAAATGCTTTTACTGAATATGACCCAAACGACAATTCAATTGAGCCAGCGTCAGCTGAAGTTGGGTCAAGTGCAACTTGGAAAGCTTCACCTGTCTCATTGTTCTTACCAAAGATCAAAACACCACCATCAAAATCAGAAGCAACTGTTGCTCCACTGAGAAAAGACACTTTTGTGATCTTAAATGTTGTTGATGAGAGTTTTGACCCACATGAAGTGAAGGCCAATAATATGAAGATTAAACTAATGAATTTAGTGAATTTTGAACTCTGCATTTATACCCCAGCTAAATAAATACATTAAACTTATCGGTTTTTTTTAGTTTAATATTAGATATAGAAAGGGCAAAAGATGACCTGATTACAGGTAGTTATTGGATTGAGTGAAATGAGAAATGGCAATTAGTGCAGTCGCTTTCTTGGCCAGATTGCAAGAAGTGCGCAGATAAAAAGTCCACCCACAAGTCCTAGAATGAAGTTTTGAAGATGCTCATAAAGATAATTTGGAAGATGAAAGGTATGAGCGATAATTCCGCCGCCCACTAGGAGCATGGCCAGGGTTCCAATAATCCCTAGAGCTTTCATCGTATAAGGCATCGAGCGAACAAGGGCGAGCCCAACCTTGTGATAATCTTTTTCGATTAAATAAAGGCCAAAGTCGTCCGTTTTAACAATCAAGGCTACAAGGCCATAGATAATAATGGAAGCGGCAATTCCAACGATTGTTAGAATGATGGATTGATTTAAAAGATTTCCACTAATATTACTTTGAGCAATAACAATGATCTCAATTGAAAGAATCAAATCTGTTCGAATGGCCCCTTTAATTTTTTTATCTTGATCAATGGTTTCAGCCTTTCTTGCTTTATGGTGGCCAAAAAATTTTTCAATAATCTTGTGGGCACCTTCGTATGAAAGATAAAGCCCTCCAATTAGCAGAATGGCCTTGATAATCATTGGTGAGATGGCCATTAAAACAAGCACACCCACAATACTGTAGAGTTTATTAAAAAGAGAGCCAATAAAGATCTTCCAAACCATTGGAAGTTCTTGGCTTGCATGAACTCCATGGATTACACCGGCATTAACGGCTAGATCATCACTCATAAGGGCCGAAGTTTTCTTGATGGCAACTTTGGACATCACTGCGATATCATCAAGAGTGGAGGCAATATCATCAAGAAGGGAGAGTAGGCTAAACATACTTCACAAATGATTTAGGACTTAGGACAAAAGATCCATCACGTTCTTTTTCTTTGATAAATTTTCTAAGTTCATCTTGTGCCTTATTGATGGCCGATGCTGGTTTAGGGACATCATACTTTTCTAAGAACTCTTCACGAACACCATCTGTTACTTCAGAAAGAAGATCGTTGATTAATTCCTTTGAAGACATTCTAAGAGCACAGGCCATAAGATCGACACTGAAGTTTAGAAAGAAATCTCTTTTCATATCAGTAGTCATGTAGCGCAGACGATCGATATCCTCGACAGCTTCTGAAATATTTACGGCAAGCTGTGGGTTCTTTTCGTGAATTTTAGCAAGTTGCTTTTGATAATCATCAGGATTAAGTCCATTAAACATTGATGTATCAAGGCCTTTTAATTTATTTTGGCGCTTCTTTACAAGAGATCCAATAGAGTCATAGGTAATTGATTCTAGAGTCTGTGTAAACTCAACACCAATTCTTAGTAGGTGATTTTGTAAACCTTCACCTGAAAGTCGATAGCGGTTAACTGATGCTACTTTTGCTTCATGTTTTTGTGGTAGTTCTTGGTCAGTAATTGAAGAAATTAATATTTTACTACCGAGTTCGTACTTGGCCTTTCTTTTAGCATCAATAACAAATGCCAGGCCACGAAGAGAGATATCTATAATAATATCGTGTTGAGTTTCAGTTTCATCTCCAACTGTGTAGGAAATATTTTTGAAGTCAGGATACTTGTAAGTAAACCTCTCAACACTTCTTTTGTCACGTAAGCGAATTTCAGAAGGTGTCTTAAAACTTAGGCCACCATTTTCTAATTTGAAAACATCCTTTTTAAAGATCATATCTCCAGCAGGATAGTGGAAGAAAATAGGAGAGAGGGGTGCAATTCGTGTATACAAAGAAGCACTTTCTCTTGTTAGCTTGATTGAGCACTTCTCACTCGTTACAGAACTAAAAGTCGCTGTATATTCTTCTCGCATATCTTCGTTATTTTGCCAGAATTTAAAAACAGCACCTTCCTCATAAAGGTCGGTTAATTTCTTTAAAATATAATCTTGCTCAAAAGAGGACCATAACTTCATTACTCAAACCTCTATTGATTCTTATTAAGGTCACGCCAAGAACGTCCTGCTCGATTAGCTCGGTTCTTTTGCCAAAAATCCACGGCCTTTTGGTGTTCTTTGTAAGTCTTAGAGAAAACGTGAGTTCCATCATTTTTTGAAACAAAGTAAATATACTCGTGCTTCTTTGGATTAAGGGCCGCTTTTAGTGCCGCTAAGCCTGGATTTGCAATAGGTCCAACAGGAAGGCCAGAAATCTTATAAGTATTATAAGGCGTTTTCTGTCTTAAGTGCTTCTTACTAATATTACCTTTGTAATTTTCCCAGATCCCATAAATTGTGGTTGGATCTGATTGAAGTCTCATTCTCTTTTTTAGGCGGTTGTGAAAAACTCCAGAAATTGTCGGTCTTTCAAACTTTGCACCAGTTTCTTTTTCTACCATCGAAGCTAGCGTTACTAGCTGATGCTTAGTTAACTTAATTTTTGAGAAATCAAGATCCTTTGTCTTATCATTAAAAGTTTGAACCATACGTCTAATGATGGCACGCGCTTTCATCTTCTCATGGAATTGATATGTATCAGGATAAAGATATCCCTCAATACGAGCAGCTGGAATTCCAAGCGAGTGTACAAACTTCTTATTTTTAGCAGCTTTTATAAATTCTTCTTCTGAAACAATCTTCTCATCGGCCAAGACCTTTGCTATCTGAAAGAGGTTATAGCCCTCAGGTATCGTCACTCGAACAGTTAAACTCTTTCCACTAATAAGGAGTTGGAGAAGATCACTCATTGTAATCCCTGTTGGGATAATATAGCGTCCGGCCTTAAAGCTTGTTAGTTTCCCTTCAAACTTCACATAACGGTGAAATAGTCGAGGAGAGTAGATAATTTTATCTTGAGCAAGACGGTAGTTAATTGTACCGAAAGTATCACCTGAATTGATTTGGAATTCGGTTTCAGGGCCAGAGTATTGCCAGTGATAAATATTGTAATAAGTGTGTGCCACTAGAAGGCAAATTGAAAGTGCAGGTGCAAGCACCAAAAATATAAATAAATGTTTCTTTGTCATGACAATAGAATATCGTATTTTTATATTTTGTGAAATTAACTTCTTATAAAATCTTCGAGGATAATTACAGCACTAAGCTCGTCAATTTTTGTTGGATCATAAGTGAAATTATATTCTGGAGAATTAAGCATTCTCTCTTTTGCAGACTTAGTCGTTAAGGTCTCATCTTGTTGATAGAATTTTACACTAGGAAATCTCTCAACTAATGCATTAAAGAGGGCCTTGTGCTCTTTTGTTTTATCACTCTCATTCCCATCAACATAGTAAGGAATACCCATTACGATAACTTCAATGACTTCGTCTTCAATCTTGGCCGAAAGCTCTTTATAGAAATTGGCCAATCCCTTATTAATGATTCGCCCGGCACCGATTGGAAAAGGTTCACGCCCAGGACAAAAGAATCCCATACCAATGACTTTTTCGCCATAATCGAGAGAGAGGATATTTAGTCCTTTAAGTTCATTAAATTTGGGATAGTTTGAAAACTCATTCATATTAAGTAGTTATGCTATGTTTTGCGCCCCAAGTCAACGGCTAAAGTCAGCTTGACTAGCAAGAGGTGAGGGTTTATGATGAAAACACCTAATTAAATCAAATATCAAATTTAATCTAATCAACCCATGTCTTAAATGGGCCACAACTAGAGGCAATTCTAACCAAATTCAATTCTATATATTCGGATACAATTTCAGGAGTAAGACTTTCTATGCATTTAAGTGATTTAAGAGAAATGAAAATTCAAGAGTTAAACGATCTAGCTGAAAAGGCAAAAATCGAAAACTCTGCTGGTATGAAAAAACACGAACTAATCTTCGCAATTCTTAAGGCCCACGCCAAAGAAAAGCAGGATATTTTCGGTGCAGGTGTTCTAGAAATCCTTCCTGATGGATTTGGGTTCTTAAGATCTCCTGGATACAACTACCTACCAGGTGCCGATGATATTTACGTATCACCAAGCCAAATCAGAAAGTTCGCACTTAAAAAAGGTGACTCTGTTGAAGGTCAAATCAGACCGCCAAAAGATAACGAAAGATACTTCGCTCTTTTAAAAGTTGGAACAATCAATGACCACACTTCTGAGAAACACAAGAAGATGGTTCTCTTTGATAACTTAACTCCACTTTACCCTGAAAAGAAAATCAACCTTGAGTTTAATCCAAGTAATTACTCAACTCGTATGATCGATATGTTTGTACCACAAGGTTTTGGACAACGTTGTCTAATCGTAGCTCCACCAAAAGCTGGTAAGACACATCTTCTACAAGAAGTTGCCAATGCGATTACTCAAAATCACCCAGATGCAAAACTAATTGTTCTTCTAATTGACGAGCGTCCAGAAGAAGTAACAGATATGAAGAGAAACGTTGATGCAGAAGTTGTATCTTCAACATTTGATGAGCCAGCTAACCGTCACGTACAAGTTGCTGAGATGGTTCTTGAAAAATCTAAGCGTCTAACTGAAGCAGGAAAAGATGTTATCATCCTTCTTGACTCAATCACGCGTCTTGCTCGTGCATACAACACTGTTGTTCCACCATCGGGAAAAATCCTCTCAGGTGGGGTTGACTCAAATGCTCTACACAGACCAAAGAGATTCTTCGGTGCTGCTAGAAATATTGAAAATGGTGGATCTCTTACAATCATCGCGACTGCACTTGTTGATACAGGTTCAAGAATGGATGAAGTTATCTTTGAAGAATTCAAAGGAACTGGTAACTCAGAGATTCAACTTGATAGAAAACTTCTAGAGAAGAGAATCTTCCCAGCTCTAGATATTAATAAGTCTTCAACTCGTAAAGAAGATCTTCTAATGGATCCATTAGATCTTCAAAGAACTTATGTTCTTAGAAAAGTTCTTCACCCAATGAGTACTATTGATGCAATGGAATTCATGCTTCAAAGAATTACGAAGACAAAAACAAATGCAGAATTCATGGAGTCAATGAATAGCTAATAGGCTGTCGATGACCAAAAGGATTTTAAATGAGTATGTTTGATAAGCTTGATTCTGTTGTACAGCGCTTTGAAGTGCTAACAGAAAAAATGGCAGACCCAACATTATATGACAGACAAGATGAATTTAAGGCCATCTCTTCAGAGAGATCAAGTCTTGAAGACGTTGTTGTCGCTTATAAGAAATATAAGCAAATTAAAGAAGACATTGCTGAAGCAAAAGAAATGCTTAAGGAAAATGATCCTGATATGAAAGAGATGGCAAAAGAAGTTCTTGAAGAGAACGAGCCATTACTTCCACAGATGGAAGATGAACTTAAGATTCTTCTCCTTCCAAAAGATCCTCTTGATGATAAGAACGTTATGGTTGAAATCCGTGCCGGAGCCGGCGGGGACGAGGCCTCTATCTTCTCTGGAGATGTTCTTAGAATGTATCAAAACTACGCTCGCTCACTTGGATGGAAAGTTGAGATCGATTCACTTTCTGAAAATGATGAAGGGATTAAAGAGGTTATCTTCTCAATCTCTGGAGAGAAAGTTTATTCAAAAATGAAGTACGAATCAGGTGTCCATAGAGTTCAACGTGTTCCTAAGACTGAGTCTCAAGGACGTGTTCACACTTCAACAATCACTGTTGCGGTAATGCCGGAAACTGAAGATTTAGAGTGGGAGCTTGATATGAATGATGTACGTGTTGAAGTAATGCGTGCCTCTGGTTCCGGTGGACAGCACGTTAACACGACTGACTCGGCCGTTCGTATGACTCACATCCCAACAGGAATTGCCGTTTATAACCAAGACCAGAAATCACAGCTGAAGAATAAAGAAAAAGCAAAGAAGATTCTTGCTGCTCGTATCTTCGATAAGATGCTTCAAGAAAAGAATGCTGAAGAAGCAGCTGAGAGAAAGGGACTTATTGGAACAGGTGATCGTTCTGAGCGTATTAGAACGTATAACTTTCCTCAGGGACGTCTAACAGACCACCGTATTGGTCTTACTCTTTACTCACTGGATAAAATTATTGAAGGTGATATGGAGCCAGTTGTTGACGCTCTTGTTGCACACAACCAAGCAGAACTAATGAAAGGTCAAGAAGAGTAGTAAAGTGAGCTTCACTACTCTTGGCGACTATATTAGTAATTTCTACGATGAGAATCAGTCTTTCTTAGAGGCAAACTACCCTGGAATTAATCTTGTGAGATTGAGACTAGAGCTTAAGAATTACTGTCGCATTCTCGACTCACAATTTGATGACATCTATATTTCTGAAAATAAAGGTGTCATCGAACAATTTCTAAAAAAAGTTAAACAAGGTATTCCTCTGGAATATATCAGCAATCGATCTTTCTTTTATCGTTCATCTTTCTACGTCAATTCAAATGTCCTCATTCCGCGCAGTGAAACTGAAATCATGGTGGAGTGGACAGCTGAGTATATAAAGAAGAACAAATTAAATGACCTTACGATTGCCGATGTGGGAACGGGAAGCGGTGCCATTGCCCTTAGCCTTGCTGGGGAAATTGGTGAAATCAACGCGCGTATTATTGCGAGTGATATTAGCCCAAAGGCCTTAGATGTTGCCCGCGCCAATAAATTCTTTCACCGCTACCGTTACCCAAAAACTGTAAAGATTGAGTTCGCTGAATCAGATCTTTTAAATGACATTAACGAAGAATTCGACATCATTATCAGTAATCCTCCCTATATTATGGAGAAGGCCGACCTAAGTGAGGTACATGGACAGGTTCATCAATTTGAACCGCACCTGGCCCTTTACTTAAAAGATCAAGATTATGATAATTGGTTTAATAATTTCTTTAAACAAGTGGCCGCTAAGATCAAAGAAGGTGGCCTGTTCATAATGGAAGGCAGTGAATTGCATCTGGAACGTTTAAGGGATATTTTAAGCGAATACGATTTTGGGAGTATTGAATTAATCAAAGACTACACAGATCGCTATCGCTTTCTAAAGGGAATAAAGAATGGATAAAATTATTGTTAAAGGTCCGGCAAAATTATCAGGTGAAGTTTCAATTTCTCCTGCAAAGAATGCATACCTGCCAATTCTGGCCGCAATCTTATTAACAGATAAGAAAGTGACTCTTACAAACCTTCCTGGTCTTCGTGATATCAACACAATGCTTAAACTGCTTGAGATTATGGGGGTGACATGTGATCGCAATGGAAAAGATATTACTTTTGATGCTTCAACACTAAGTTCTCACGAAGCAACTTATGAGCTTGTTAAAACAATGCGTGCTTCAATCTTTGTTCTAGGTCCACTTCTATCGCGTCTTGGTAAGGCCAAGGTTTCACTTCCTGGTGGTTGTGCTATTGGTACTCGTCCTATTGATATTCACCTAGAAAATCTTGAAAAGATGAATGTTAAGATTGAAATGAAGAGCGGCTATGTATGGGCCCAAACAGATCACCTAAAAGGTGCTCATGTTAAGTTAAAATTTCCATCGGTTGGTGCCACTGAAAACCTTATTATGGCCGGAGTATTCGCTGACGGTGAAACTATTATTGAAAATGCTGCCATGGAGCCAGAAATTGATGACCTATCAAATTTTCTAAACTCTCTTGGTGCTAATATAACGGGGATCGGAACATCACGCGTTGTGATCAATGGAGTAAAAGAATTAAGTGGTGGAACTTATCAAGCCATTGGTGATCGTATTGAAGCCGCAACATATATTATCGGAGGCCTTATGACGAAGTCTGAGGTTACGGTAAAGGATTTTAATCCAAAGCATCTCTTCAATGTTTTAGAAAACTTACAAGGAATGGGAGCTAAGCTTGAAGTAGGGGATAATTTCGTTAAGACTTTCCCTTCAACACTTAAAGGTTCTAAAGTTGTGACAGAACCATTTCCAGGATTCCCAACTGATGTTCAAGCACAAATGGTTGCTCTTTTAACTGTTGTTGAAGGAAACTCACTTGTAACTGAAAATATTTTTGAAAATCGCTTTATGCACGTACCAGAACTAACTCGTCTTGGTGCAAGCATTGAACAACTTGGAAGCTCTGTCTTTATTGAAGGTGGAAAGCCTCTAACGGCAGCTCCTGTTATGTGTACTGACCTTCGTGCTTCGGCGGCCCTGGTTCTTGCGGCCTTATGTGCACAGGGTGATACAAAAATTGATCGTGTTTACCATCTTCAGCGTGGTTATGAAGATCTTCCTGAGAAACTTAAGAAACTTGGTGCAAGTGTTGAGCTTGTAAACGAATAAGGACTGACTATGAGTGATTGTTTATTTTGTAAGATTTTAAATGGTGATATCCCTTCAAAGAAAGTTTTTGAAAACGAAAATGTTTACGCATTTGCAGATATCCAACCTCTTGCAAAAGAGCATTACTTATTCATTCATCGTAACCACTCAAAGAACGTTAATGAGATGGAGCCTAAGGATATTACTGATATTTTTGCGGCCATTAAAGAGTTTACTCAATCAAATAAGCTTGAAGAAGAAGGTTTCCGTGTGGTCTCAAATATCAACGATCATGGTTGCCAGAGTGTTTTTCACACGCACTTTCACGTACTTGGAGGGGAACAACTTAAGGGCTTTGGATCTTAATTTCCCAATATAGAATTTAATCATTTCAATTTAGAAAAAAAATCTCCTTTTTGAAAAGCTTGGCTATAAAGCCTTAATTTCAAAAGGGAGAGTTTATGCGTTCAATTTTATTAATTCCATTTATCTTATTCATCTCATGTGGCAAGTCCAATGAAGCCATACAGCAACTTCAATCACATGCTCCGTTTTCAGTGACAACACTTACTGATCAAGAAGTTCAATGCGAATCCATTAAAACAAATTTTTTAAAAGCCGATATCACATGTCCAACAAGCTTTGTTAGTGAAGAAAAACTCTTTCTTCTATCTGTCCCTCAAGAAGAGGTTATGACAGAATCACTTTTAAAACCAAGTCGTCTGACTCTACGAATTTCATCAAAGGGCAACTTTCAAGGCTACTTCTACATCGTTTCAAAATACGGAAAAGTACTCAGTGAAGAAGTCTTCTATGATGGTAAGAGTGAAATGATCTTTAAGGAATTGCGTTCAGGTGATTTTATCAGTCACGATCTTCATCTCAAACTCAAGGATTATTATACTGGTGGTACAACTTCGACGGCCGTTGCTCTTGAAAGAGATCAAAGTTGTGATACGGGAGTCTTCAATGTTGAGGAAATTAACTTAGAAGATCTTCAAGGTACTTGCCCGAGTCTAAAAGTTATCCCTAATTTGAGTGCTAAAGTTCTAGCACCTGTTTATTTTGAGAATAAAGATTTTGATATGACAGATGTAAACCCTATCATTTTAAACTTTGGGGGCTACGGAAGTGCTCAGTACCGTATCAATTACCGAGTTTTAAAATATATGCAAGAAAGAGACATGGATTATTCGCGATTCTTTAATGTCGAGGCAACGGAGTTTGGTTTGAGATCATCGCTGATTAGTCGTGAAGTTTGTGAGATCGAAGGAATTTTAGCTATTCAAGGACCTGGTATCAACGGAGGATGGGCCGATCAGAATTATGAATTAATTAAAAAACAACCTTTTGGAAATATTGTAATTAGAGGAAAGCATCATCCATTTCATGGCAATTACCGAGTTGAAAAATGTTATCCCGTTGAACCAAAACTTTCAGGAACAATCATCATTAAAGAATAATTACTTAAAGGAGAGAGAGTATGAAAAAAATATCATTAGTAATTTTACTATTAACGATTATTTCGTGTGGAAAAAAAGATCAACAGTCTTTATTGGCAAATATTGAGGCTATGAACTCAGTAGCACATCTTATTGAGTGTCAGAGTATTGATACTAATCTTGTCATAGCAGAAGATGAGTGTGGTCAAGTTGGCTTAACAAATACTCGTATGTTTATTTTTGACTATGATAAAGCTGAAAACAAAGATTTATTTAAATCAGAAGATAATGAAACTTACCTTAATCTAAATATCAAGCTTGATGAGAGTATTCTCGAAGGACACTTTCAACTTGTATCAAAATTTGGAAAAGTGATTTCAAACCGTGCAGTCTATTCAAGAGGTAATGGAGATCTAAGGTTCTATGAACTAGAGAAAGATGATTTCAAAGCTCACGATATTTTTATGGTAACAAAAGAATTATTTTTTGAAGGCGGAAATAAGGTAACACTAAAGAATGCTGAAGGTAGGGGCTGTGTTACTGGACGAGTGGACCTAGTTGATTTGGAAGATCTCGTTCAGCCTGAAGGCTGTGAAGGTTTACGTGTTGAAAAAATTTATACTGGTGCGACTATCCAAGTACCAACTTTCTACGAGAATAAAGAAAGTGGCCCAGTACAACGATATATTCGTCGTCGAGTCATTTCGATGCCAGCTGATGGAAAGCTCTTTTCAATTGAAACAGTAGCATCTGAATATCAGGTCAAAATTAAAACTGGAACTTTTGAAGAGGCCACTGATTATGAAAAGTTCTTTGATATAGAAACGAATAAAGTAATTGAAAGCAGTCGTAATATCTGTATGGAAGTAGGTATTTTAAGTTACACTGATCGTAATATTCATAATGGAACATGGTTCAAAGTAACAGATGAAGAAGTTAAACTTGTTGCAAGAGGCGAAGTTGTAGTTCAAGGAGAAAAACTAGATGCTCTTAAAGATTATAAGAAGTATGAATGTTATGACCTCAATCCTAAGCCTATAGGCTATGCTTTAATTAAAGAATAAAAAAAGCCTCCGTAGTGGAGGCTTTCTTTTTATGCTTTTGTAATTGTCATTTTTAGATTTTCTTCATCAACCTTAAACTCATGCTCAAGAGCTTCACTGCTTACTGTTAGAGAGTTAGAAAGAGTCTCTTTTGTGATGTAGTCAGTGTGAGTCACAATGGCCTTAGCAAGAAGCTCCGTTGCATTAAAGCTAACTTCAATTCTGTCTTCAACATTAAATCCCGAATCTTTTCTTGTTCTTTGGATTCTATTAACAACCTCACGAGCAAGACCTTCAAGGATCAGATCTTCTGAAAGATTCGTGTCGATATCGATTGAGATATAACGATTTGATAGTGCCTGAGTACCTTCCTTCGCTTCACGGAAAATTAGGATATCTTCTGGAGCAAAAGTTTGACCGGCAAGCTCTAAGCTTCCTTTCTCTTCTAGTTCATTAAGCTCTGCTGCACCAAGTTTTGAGATAATACCCATAAACTTACCAAATTCTTTTCCTAGGCGTTTTCCTAGAACTGGTGAGTTTGGTTTTGCATATAGCTTGATGTAGTGGTCTTCGTCAGTTGTGTACTCAACGCTCTTAACGTTAAGTTCTGACTGAATATATCCTTCAAGCTTTTTGATTTCATCTAAAAGAGCTTGGTCTTTGTGAATAACACTTAGACGAGCAAGTGGAGTCTTAACCTTGATCTGTACTTGGTTACGTTTTTGACGACCAAGTAGGATAATCTGTTGCATTCTATCAACGGCATCTTCAAGAATTGAATTCTTAAGCTCTTTATTTGCAACAGGGTAATCACAAAGGTGAACAGAAAGAGTCTTCTCACTTGAATCAAATTTCTTAAGCTCTGAAAAAATATGTTCAGATAGGAATGGTGCAAATGGTGCCATGGCAATCGTTACTTCTTTAAGAGTTGTATAAAGAGTCGTGTAGGCTTGCTTCTTATCTGAAGTTAGGCCTTCTCCCCAAAAACGAGAACGGTTGAGGCGGATATACCAATTTGTTAAATCTTCAATGAAGTTAAATAGGGCCGGAACAACATTGTAGAGTTGGTACTGTGCCATTTCTGCTTCAATATTTTCTTTAAGAGTTTGTAGTTTTGAGATAACCCAGTTGTCAGTGATATTATCACCACTTTCTGCGTGCTCATTGAAATTCCATCCATCAATTGAAGCGTATGTTTGGAAGAATTTAAAAGAGTTTTGCCATGGAAGTAGAGCGCGGCGAACCATGTCCTTAACACCAGCATCAGTAAAGCGCTGCTCTTCTCCTTTAACAAGACCAGAGTTGATTAAGTATAGCCTTAGAGCGTCTGATCCAAATTCTTCCATAAGCTCATCTGGAGCAGTGAAGTTTCTTAAAGACTTACTCATCTTCTTACCATCTTCAGCAAGAACTAAACCGTTAACGATTACGTTCTTGAAAGCGGGCTTATCAAATAGGGCGGTAGAAAGAATTGTTAGTGTATAGAACCAACCACGTGTTTGGTCGAGTCCTTCTGCGATGAATTCAGCAGGGAATCCATTTTCAAAAATTTCTTTGTTTTCAAACGGGTAGTGAAGTTGGGCATATGGCATAGAACCTGACTCAAACCAACAGTCGAATACATCTGGAATACGCTTATACGTTCCTTCCTCTCCTGCAATAGTAAAAGTCACTTCATCGGTATACTCACGGTGAAGGTCTGTCAGCTCGACACCTGAAAGCTCTTTTAGTTCTTCAATTGAACCAATACATTTCATATTTCCTGTTTCATCGTTGATCCAAACTGGAAGAGGAGTTCCCCAGACACGTGTACGAGATACGGCCCAGTCGCGAGCGTTCTCTAGCCACTTACCAAAACGACCAGCTTTGATGTGACCTGGTACCCAGTGGATTTGCTTATTATTAGCAACTAATTTATCAACGATTTCTTCTACTTTTACATACCACTGTGGAATTGTACGATAGATTAGTGGAGTTCCTGAGCGGTAGCAAAAAGGGTAGCTGTGCACGAGGTTTCCGTGATCGTATAATTTTGTATTATCTTTTAGATCTTTAATGATTTCTTTGTCTGCATCTTTTACATACAGACCTGCATACTTCGATACTTCTTTTGTGAATTGTCCGGCATCATCGATTGGGCAAACTTCTGCCATCATACCGGCTTCTTTACAGATTCGATTATCGTCTTCCCCGAAGGCCGGTGCTTGGTGAACAATACCTGTACCACTATCAGTTGTAACGTATTCATCGTTTAAGATTTTAAAAGCACCTTCTTCTTTAAGATTTGCGAAGAAATCAAAAAGTGGCTCATAAGTAAGACCTAGAAGCTCGCTCCCTTTGAAAGATTCACCAACAACTTCAAGGTTGCGCTTCTTTGCAAAAGTTTCAACTCTCGCTTCAGCAAAAATAATTGTAACACCACGGTCATTATCTTTTACGCGAACGTAATCAACATCTGGCCCAACACAAAGTGCAAGGTTAGACGGAAGTGTCCATGGAGTAGTCGTCCATGCTGCAACGTAGTCAGCACCTGCGCTTGAAGGATCATCTAATTTGAAAAGAACAGTTACAGCTGGGTCTTGAACATCACGATAATCAAGACCGGCTTCAAAGTTTGAAAGTCCTGTTCCTAGGCCTGTTGAGTAAGGAACAACCTTTGTTCCCTTGTAGACCATATTCTTATCCCAAAGAGATTTGAATACCCACCAACATGACTCCATGAAAGTTGGATCCATTGTCTTGTAGTCATTGTCAAAGTCTACCCAACGTCCAAGGCGAGTTACTGTTTTACGCCATTCAGTTGTGTAGCGATCAACAATTGAGCGACACTCTTGGTTGTAGCCTGCAACACCAAGCTTTTCTAAAGCTTCGTGAGCAGTCATTTTTAATTTCTTATTGATCTCTTGCTCAATTGGAAGTCCATGGGTATCCCATCCAAATCTTCTTTGAACGTAGCGTCCTTTCATTGTCCAATATCTTGGAACGATATCTTTTAGTGTTCCAGCAAGTAGGTGACCGTGGTGAGGAAGACCAGTGGCAAATGGAGGGCCATCATAGAAAATATATGGCTCTTTTTCCTTTGTTTGTTCTAGTGATTTTTGGAAAATATCGTTGTCTTCCCAAAATTTTAAGACTTCGTGTTCTGTGTTAACAAAAGAAAATTGTCCATTATCCTGACTCATCGTATCAACCTTATTCATACAAATTAATATTTGGCCCAAAATTTAACACGAAACCCATGATTTTGACAGTTTAGAGAGGCCTGAAAGTGGCAATTCTTACCGAAAAAGTTCCAATATGGTGCTGCCATTTTGGAAGATGGCCAGATTTGTCGAAGAAGTTCATGATGCTACGTGTTTTATTACTTCTCACCATTCTCGTATCCAATATTTGGGCCAGCGAACTTCGTTTCAAAGAAGATAGGAAGTCACTTGTTGACTGGGATAATCTCAAGGCAAAAGATTGGCTAAGTTTTGATAATTGGAAAGACTCAAAAAAATTTAAAGAGAATTATCCTCTGTGGCGAGATCTTCAAAAAATGAAAGGGCTTCGTGAAGAAATGGGCAGGGTTATTAAGTGCGTTGGTGAGTGTACTCTCTTTCGTGGACTTGGTAGCAATCAATTGAATCATCGTAGTTTGATCAAAGAAGCTGATGATATTGAAACAGGAGTCGATAGTTACTTATGGCTCATGCTCTTTGACGGAACTCTAATACGTATGTCTCCTGAGAGTTCTATTTCATTTAAAGAAATTAATATTCTAAAAGATGAAGTCTTCTTTAATATTAGGGCCAATGTTGGAAATCTACTCTTTCTCTCAAGAAGTAAAGAAAAGGTACAAGTAAACACTGTTCGTGATACTGACTCAATCTTTCTACCTCTACCTATTCTAGAGGCCAATCCGATTGTCATGGATGATCAAACTCCTCTGATGGAGTACCTTTACGATAGTGGACTTAAATATCGTTCCATGGCCAAATTCATCAATGATGAAATTGAAAAAAATAATAAGAAAGTTTTTCGAAAGAGCCGCTTCTTTATTCATTCACCACTGTATTCATTTGAAGCATATTCACCATCATTTGAAACTTATGTTTCCATAGGGGATGATAGCTACTTGAAGTTTCGTGATGAGGAACAACTTGGTATAAAAAATGAAGAAGCAAGTAAGCCTGTTATTAATTTACGTGGCTATGCTAACGAAGAGATGAAAGAGTTAGATTATGGAAGCTGGTATCGTCTTTCTCAAATAAATCGCAATATCATTTACGTATCAGATAATAAATTTTTAAGTCAGAATGAATTTATCACAAAGCGTATCCAAGGTATTTACTATATTCGTGAATTATTCTTTAGTAAGTATGGGACACCGACATTTGCTAAATTTAACGAAGCAGGCTTTGCAAAAGAGTTTGGAATGAAGCTTTGGAGTAAAGAGGAATTGAAGAAGAGAATCGCTTTCTTGTGGACAAATACGAGGGAAGTAGAGACGACAAATCTTGCCATCGCAGATCGCTATCGAAAAGATATACTTGGTCGTGCCGATCGTCGTGATAAAGATGTTCTACGAAAAGATTTTTACAGCTTAGCACTTGAGAGCTACTATAGAGTAGGAGCAACGGAAAATTCTCAAACCTATTTTCCTAAGCTTAATTCAGAGAAAAAGGAATTATGGAAGAAATTATATGGAATCAACACTAAAGTTTATCCTGGCCTCAGGAAGCCCGCGCCGCAAGGAACTTTTATCTTGGATGAAAATTCCAATTGAAGTTATCCCTTCACAAGTTGAAGAGATTGCAACACAAGAACACCCTCAAGAAATTGTTGAAGAATTGGCCGAACTAAAAGGTCGCGATATTTTTTCAATAGAAAGTAAGAAACATAAGAATGCTTTTGTCGTTGCTTCAGATACTCTTGTTGCAATAGGGGATAAAGTCTTAGGAAAACCAAATGATCGAGAGCATGCTCGTGAAATGTTACTTGAACTCTCTGGTAAGGAGCATGAAGTTTATACGGCCGTGTACATGGCCTGTGGTGAAAGTGAATACACATTCTCTCGTTGTTCAAAAGTTAAGTTTACAGATATCTCAGAAGAGGTTTTAGATCTCTATTTAGAAAGTGATGAATCTCTTGATAAGGCCGGAGCTTACGGTATTCAAGGGCAAGGACTTCTCTTTGTTGAGAGCTTAAGTGGCTCTTATTCGAATGTTGTGGGCTTTCCTTTATCATGCTTTTTAGAAGAGCTTAAGGCCTTCTTAGTCGAACTTGGATATGACGCAAATAATTGGAGAGAGATATTTCAATAGAAGATGCTCTCACAAATATAGGCCTAAAAATTCTTAATTCAAATCGCGAAGAAGATGTTTTATTGATTCAAATTGAAATTTGGGCAAAACCCGGGGCCAAGCGTGAAAAAGTAAGTGTTAGTGATGGGGGCCACCTTATTGTTAGCACCCAAGCACCTCCTGAAGATGGTAAGGCCAATGAAGGAATTATGAAACTTATGGCCAAAAAGCTCGGTGTGTCCAAAACTCAAATTGAATTAGTAAGTGGCCATCAATCCAAGTTTAAAATTATGGCCATAACATTCGTCTTTTCGCATAATAAAGATGAAGATTTTTTTATTTCAAAGATTAAGGCAATATGAAAAAAGCATTTCTATTTATGACATTCATTCTTTGTACACAGCTGTCGTTTGGAGTTGATACAAAAGAGCTTTCAAATAAAGAAATTAGTAAAGAAATGTATGCCAAAATTGAAGAGGTGAAAACTCTTACTCCTGATATCTATGTTACAAAGACCCAGTCTCTAAGGCGTGAGATCGATAATTATATCGATTTAAAGAAAGGTGTTTGTTCTGGGGATTATTCAACTTTCGTTCTCGATCACAAAGATCTTGAGTCGAGTCAGCATAAATTAACGAAAGCAGAAAAGGATTTGTGTTACAGAGAGTTAAGGGCCTTTCAGGTTACTTACTTAAATAATCTCTTTATTGCAAAGAAGAACTATTTAAATTTTCTCCATGAAGAGCGCTTAAAGAAGCTTGAAGAAATACGCAATGAAACCCTGCGCAGTCTAAAAGCGACTTACGATAAGCAATTGATTTCACCAAAACGTGGCAAGAAGAGATAGTAATCCTACTCTTGCTCTGTTTCTTGAACTCTTGTCTTACCCATAACTGCACGAGTTGGTCTTAAGCTACTTACTCTTAATAGAGATTTTCTTGGCTTTAGGCTAGCAGACTTACGAATTGTCTTAAGTCTTACCGGCTCAACAACGTTGTTAAGGTTAGTAGTAGATAATTTTTCGTTAGATGTTTCTTGTGATGACATCTCCATCTCCTTATTAAAATGATTAAGGTTAATAACACTTACCTTAATCGATAATAAGATTCAAGAGATCCAGAACTTAAATCCGATTAGGTAAGTAGCTCATCTACTCGTAGAAAAACTACTCTCAATGGTCACTCCGTGACAAAGTTAAACTTACAAAATAACTACTCGGCAAATTTCATCGAAAAATTTAGCCTTTCGCAAATATTTCTCTAATCATATCACGAGGTTATAAATGGTGCAACACGGCTAAAATACAGGGCCTTCCATGTCAATGAATAACTCAATAACCTCTTGTAATTACTCAAAAGATAAGGCAAATTACTACTATAGTTTTTATAAGGATAACGATGTGAACCGCAAAGAATTTCTGGCATTCCTGCTTTTACTTTTAACCGTAGTATCTTGCTCAAGTTTTAAGAAAATCGCCACAAATCAGATGGGGGATATGATCTTTGAATCTTCAAGTACTGTTTTTACGGAAGAAGATTGGAGTCTCTTTGAATCAACAATCGATAGCAATATAAAGTTAGTGGAAAATCTCTATTCAGCAGATCGCACTAATCCTGAATTCATCGTGACTCTTATCAAGGCCTATAGTGGAAAAGCTTTTGCTATTGATGAGACTTATTATTTAAAAGATCAATTACAAGAAAAATCAGATTCTATTTATCGTAAAAGAGCACTTGCTAATTACACTCGTGCACTAAGCTATGCGACTCTTTATTTTAATACCAAAGGAATGGATGCTTTCGATTTCACAAAGTATATTTCATCACCTGAAAGTTTTAAGAAATTACTTGATGAGAATTTTGATGAAGATGAAACAGATATTGAGGGAATTTTCTATACAGGACAAGCTCTTGCTTCGATCATTAATCTTCAGCGCTCTAATATGAGAGCAGTTGCCTATCTACCTCTTGCGAAAGTTATGTATGATTGGTCATGTGAGAAGAAACCTGATCTTGCTGGTGGTGCTTGTGATATCTTTGCAGCTAGTTATGCGGCCTCAAGACCTCGTGGTCTAGGTGGGAATCCAGCTAAAGGTAAGTTGTTATTTGAAGAAGCAACTAAGAAGTGGCCTGAGAATATGATGGTAAGACTTTCATATATTCAGTTCTACGCTGTGCCTATGATGGAAAAAGGTATTTACTTAAATCAAAAATTAGAAATTGATAAATACGCACGTGAGCATATGGATAAGAGTTATTGGTCGGGAGGGAAGATTGAAACTCCTGATGTTAATTACAATAGCCTCTTTAATCTTATTGCTCGTAAGCGTTTAGAGATAATTGAAAAATTAGAAAACCAAATCTTCTAATAGAATAGGAAAACGATGAACTTTTTTAGATTACTAATTGCCCTTTTTATTACATCAAATATTTTTGCACTAACACTTAAAGTTGGTGTCCTTACTCCAGAGGGAACAAATTGGGCAAATAACTTAAAGAAAATGGCAAAGGCCATTAAGAAAGAAACTAATGGCGAAGTTAAAGTTAAATTCTACTTTGGTGGATCGCAAGGTGATGAGCCAGATGTTTTAAGAAAGATTAGAGTAGGGCAACTTCACGGTGGAGTTTTTACAGCAAAAACACTCGGTGATATCAATGGAGATGTTCGTGTCTTAGAGATTCCATTTACTTTCTACCACGATCGCCAAAAAGTTTTAAAAGCAATGGATGACTTAACTCCGTTTTTAAACAAGAGAATTAATGAGAGTAAATTTGTAAACCTTGGATTCTTTGATATCGGAATGGTTTACTTTGTTTCTAAAAATAAAATTGCATCACTTGATAATCTTAAAGGCGTAAAGATTTGGTCTTGGGAAGGAGATCCACTAGTTGAAGCTATTATGGATGAAATGAAGCTTGTTTCAGTTCAACTACCTCTTCCTGATGTATTATCTTCTCTATCAACGGGCATTATTGAAGCAGCCTATGCACCACCTTTGGCAATTCTTTCTATGCAGTGGAATACAAAAGTAAAATATCTAATCGACTTTCCACTAACAACTTCGATGGGGGCCTTCCTCGTTACTGATAAAATCTTTAAAAAGATTTCACCAGCAAATCAAAAGAAAGTTTTAGAGATTAGTAAGAAGTATATTGATATTGTTAAGTCGACAAATGATAAAGACAACAAAGATGCTCTTGATCTGATGAAGCAATCAGGTGTTGAGTTTGTGAAATTCAGCCAAGCTGATATCGATAATGCAGTTAAAGTTCGCGCTGCTGTTGTAAAGAAATTAAAGGGAAAACTCTTTTCAAATGAAGCTTATGAAAGGCTTGAAAAGAGCTTAAAAAGTAAATAGAAGTGATAAGAGATATACAAAAACTGACAGATCAAATCGTCGGCTATCTTTTAGTTGTCGTTGTTGCACTAATGCTTTCATTAAGTATTTTTGCTATTGTTCTTCGTTGGTTTGATCAATCTCTTGGTTGGATTGATCCTCTCGTTCGTCACTTAGTTTTTGTGACTGCCTTCTTAGGAGCAACTCTTGCAAGTGGGAAGTCTCGTCATATCGCAATTGAAATTCTTCCAAAGTTCTTAGAGAACCAAGGAAAACATCGTGCACTCTTTATTTTAAATAAATTTATTAACCTTGCCACAATCATCGGTACTATCTGGTTATTCGCTTCAGGTTATCAATTCTATCATGTCGAAAAAGAATACGGGCAAATGCTCTCTCTTGGCCTTCACTCCTCAACGATGGTGGCCATTATTCCAGTTGGCTTTGCACTGATATTCTTTAGGACGATACTAGCATTCTTAGACTTTAAGGAAGATTATGGGCCTGTTAACGATTAGTCTTATTGCATTTGCAATGGCACTAATTGGTGTGCCACTCTTTGTTGTTCTAGGAACGATTGCACTTGCTGCATTTTTTCAAAATGGTATTGAGCCTTCTGCAGTTTCTGTTGAAATCTATAGGCTTGCTTCAGCTCCAACATTATTAACAATTCCTCTTTTTACATTTGCAGGATATTTACTTGCAGAATCAAAAGCACCACAAAGACTTTTTCGTTTTACCAATGCACTCCTTTCGTGGATGCCTGGTGGAGTGGCCATCGTAGGCCTGTGCCTTTGTGCCTTCTTTACGGCCTTCACTGGTGCCAGTGGGGTAACGATTGTCGCTCTTGGTGGAATCATTTATCCAATCTTAATGAATCGTGGACACAGTGATAAGTTTACAATGGGCTTCATTACAACTTCAGGTTCACTTGGACTTCTCTTTCCTCCAAGCTTACCAATAATTCTCTATGGTATTGTTGCAGGTGTGGATATCGATCAGCTTTTTAAGGCCGGTATCGTTCCTGGGGTTTTACTTATTATTGGACTTGCTATTTACTCGATAGTTCGAGCAGGAAAAGGTCAAGAAAGAGGGAAGTTTGACCCTACAGAGGTTTGGGAAAGTTTTAAGGGAGCAGTATTTGAATTATTCCTTCCTGCTGCTGTCCTTGTTGGAATTTATGGCGGGATTGTTACCGTTACTGAAGCGGCTGCATTTACGGCCTTTTATATTTTAATCATTGAATGCTTTGTTTATAAAGATCTGAATTTGTTCAAAGATGTGCCTGCAATTATTCGTGACTCCATGACGATGGTAGGTGCCATTCTCATTATTCTTTGTTGCGCCCTTGGGTTAACAAATTTTCTCGTTGATGAAGAAATTCCAAATCAACTCTTTCAAGCGTTTAGTCATGTCCTAACAAATAAATATGCCTTTCTACTCTTTCTCAATATTTTCTTGTTAATTGTAGGAAGCTTAATGGACATTTTTAGTGCGATAATCGTCGTGGTTCCTCTTATTCTTCCAATGGCCCAACAATTTGATATCCATCCAATTCACTTGGCCATTGTTTTTCTTACAAACCTTGAAATTGGCTATATTACGCCTCCTGTGGGAATCAACTTATTCATTAGTTCCATAAGATTTAAGAGACCTGTAACTGAACTTTATCGTTCGGCCTTGCCATTTCTACTTATTCTACTAATTTGTTTGGCCATTATTACCTATGTTCCTGCCTTGAGTCTTCTCTGGGTAAAATAGAGATGATGAATATTTTTAAATACTTACAAGTTATTTCTATCGCACTTATTTGCGCAAGCTCTTTTGCAAAAATAGAGAGTGCAGTTGATAAAGGGGAGTGGGATTTTGGCGTCTACGATGGCCCTCTTGACCCTCGTTTAAAGATTAATTACCAGGTTCAATCGCAAGAGTTCCTCGATGAGGTTGCTGGCCGTGAGTACTTTGATGAAATGCTTGCTCCACAAATAACAACGCTTTCACAAGATTTTACAAATTTCATCTACCCAAACTTTACTTGTTCAAAGCACGAGCTTAGTGACAACTTAGACTATATGAAATACTTAATTCGTTTAACAAGTATTGCTAGTCTTTACGAGTTCTACCGCCAATCAAGTATTGGATTATACCAATACGGAGATGAGACAAGTTGTAAGCTGGACTACGATGTTCTTTTTAAAAAGTGTTCTCCTAAATCACAAGATATGAAGCTCTTTATAAAGCGTGTTTCAGACCACTTTCCAGATATTGTGGATTGGGGAAAGTATCCAATCAAGCTTGAGACAGATCGTAACTTTAGGCTTGAAAATTATCACCCAGCACTTGCGAAATTATTAAGTAAGTACTTTTTAGGGACATCAAAGAAATCATTAGTATCAGCTTGTAATTATGCTCGAAATGAAATTCAAAATCTCTGCAGTGAAGAAGATAGCTATATGGCCGCCTCTTCAATTGCTGAAATTAAGCAAGAGATCTTAAGCGCATCGGCTTTCAAGATCATCAATGAAACAGGTAAGGGTGAAGCATGTTTTGACCGCTATGCGGACATGACTAAGTCACTTGAGAAGATTGATCATAAGAGTCAGTCCATCATTAAGTCAGCTTTAAAAGGTGAGGAAGAACTTAAGGTTTTCTGGTTTGGCTCTCTTCGTGAATTTGATGACAAGGGAATTACTCTTGTGGAAGAGAAGGTTGCAGAAGCTCCTGTTGAGAAAAAAGCGGAGCCTAAAAAAGTTGAACCAGTTAAAACAGTTGATATCAAATCAATTAAAATTATCAGAAAGCCAAAGCCTGAACCAGTTAAACCTCAACCTGTTAAGACAGAGGTTAAGGTTTCAACATTTGAAAAAGCAGTCTATGACTTCTTTAAAACAAAGAAGCAAACAGATCTTGATATGGCCGGATTTAAGACCGACTATAAATTTTCAAAGAAAACACTTGAGCGCTTCAATGGTAATCTTCGTAGCTATCAAACAAGAAAGCAGCTAGCGAAAATGAAGAGGGTTGATGATGTGGGAAGCTCTGAAGCTCCAATGAGTTTGACTTTTATAAAATATCTTATCGATTACAACCTCCACCAAGGTCTCTACAATATGACGGGGATTTTAGGTAATGAGTTCTATGTTATTAACGATCTAGAAGGCAAGAGTACGCCGGTCAAGATTATCTTAAATAATAACGAAGAGACGAAGTTTAAGTGGCAAATTTGGGTTACTGGGCTTTAGGTGCACGCAACCTTTTCGTGATTTCAGTGGGCTACATGAAGGCTTTTCTTTAAATATCAGGTGTTAATTAGAAAACTAAGTTCATTATGAGTTATCTTATTCATTTTTGTATTTAAATTTTAGTCTTAGCTAATAAGTGTTTAAGATTACGGCAAATTTTTTAAGTGTAGAGTAGTAAATGGTTTGAATCTCGAAAAGGTTGCGTGCACCAAAATGAAAAGCCGGGCGTGAACCCGGCTTATAAAACTTTTATTTCTTTTTAAGTACTAGTACTTTCTAGAAAGTTTCTTAAGTCTTTTCTCATATGCTGATCTAACAGATAGAGCTAGGAAGAAACCAGCGTTTTCACCGTTTTCATCTTGACCAAATAGAGAGATATTACCTACGTGCTTATCTCCTGCTTTGAAAGATTTAGTCCATGCAAATCCGTAAAGTTCAAACTTGTGTAGTGGTACCCAAATACCAAATACTTTTGGACCAACATAGAATGCCATGTTCTTGATCTTGTCGATTGTAAATGCAACAGCTGGAAGTGCTCCGGCAGCTACACCTGGAATCATACGTCCACCAGGAAGAGTCTTTGGATCTAGTCTGTTTACGTCAGATGAAAAGATATCATCTAGTGAAACTGTGAAAGTTAGAACTGCACCTGGACCTTCTAGGTTAGGGTTAAGTCCGATAAATGACTTCTTGTACTTTGGTACTTTGTAAGTCGCACCAGCAACAATTGTTACATCTTCAAGTACCATTGATACGATAACGTTATCTTCAAGTAGGTTAACGTTTGGTCCGTCAACACCTGGAATTGTTACGTTACCTTCTCCACATGATACTGAGAAGAATGAGAAGCTCAGAAGAGCGATGACTGTCAGTAGTCTTTTTCTTAATGTGATTTCCATATCCTTACCTCACTCGTTGGAAAAAAAATTCTCTCGTTTTCCAATCTATCGTCAATAGTGAAGCGGTTCTTAACTTTTTTGTTAGAAAAAAATAACCCCTAGATTCCTAGGGGCATTTTTTCCGATTTGAATTATTTTGGTCGGTTTTATTCTGAAGTGATTTGCTAGATTAGTAACGATCAGCAATTCTCTCAAGAGTTCTAGCTTGTGAGCTTGAAACTGATAGAGCTAGGAAGAAACCACCGTTTTCTCCATTTGCATCTTCACCAACAAGTGAAAGGTTACCAACTCTCTTACTATCCGTGTAGAAACGTGTTGTAAGCATTGTACCTGCCATATTTAGGTTCTTAACTGGTACCCAAATACCAAATACTTTTGGACCTACGTAGAAGGCGATATTCTTGATACTTGGTACCGAGAAAGCAACTGCTGGTAGTGAACCACCTGAAACACCTGGAATGGCACGGCCACCTGGAAGTGTTAGTGGATCAAGACGATCAACTTTGTCACCAAAGATATCATCAAGTGATACAGAGAAGGCAAGTAGTGTACCTTCTGACTCTAAATCTGGAGAAATTTCCACATATGAGTTTGTGTAGTTAGGGATGTTGAAACGTGCACCACCCTCAACTTGGACATTTTCAAGAACGATATCGACAAGGATATCATCGCCTAAAAGAACAACTGTTGGTCCATCAACACCTGGAATACTTAAGTTCTTCCCACTTGTCCCTGAACCACATGACGTTGTCAGTAGTGATAGAGCAACTAGTGCTGATGTTAGTAAAACTTTTGACTGCTTGAATACTAGTGAATTTTTCATAATTACCTCAAAAATGACTTTCTATTTAAATTTCTTTTCCTTAATAGAAGTCTCTTTCTGAAGGCTTGTGTTCTTTTACAACTAATTGAGCTCCACTTACGTACGACAAAGACCACAAATCGTTCTCTCTTCATTTGGATAAGAGCCATTATGAAGAAATCAGGAATTTAAACAAGATGATCTTGGCGGCCTTTTACTAAAAATAAAAAAAATGTAAATTTTTTGAAAATCATCTCTGTAATTTTAGTCGGTTAGATAGCCTCTCCATGATTTTTTTTGGGGGTGTCATCGTATTTGGCCGAGGCAAAAAAAAAGTGTGAAAATCGCCACACATTTTGGCCCCCTTATTTCTAAGTGTTTAAAATTTGGAGCAGAAGTTGGAATTTTCCACCTAACATTCAAAACTTAGCAAAGGTACAATATAGGGGTGAGATTATTAAATAACACGTCCTATTCAGCGCCTAAAAAGTCACAAGCACAGACAAAGAGTCCTATTGCTAGAGATAATAGCGATCCAAATGAAGTTAAGATCGTAAAGAAAGAGCGTCCAAGTGAGTTAAGCCGAAGTGAGATTCGCAATATGGTGGAAGCTAATAAGCGAGAGAAAGAAGAAGCTTATAAAGTGACTCTTCAGTCGAAGCAATCAAAAGCTGTGGCCAAAACTGAAGTAGCTAAAGCTGAAGTAAAGAAAGTCGAAACAAAGAGTGAAGTGGAGATCACGCCAGAGGGTGAAGCCTTTGGTGATATCAAAAAGAATGATCCAGAAGATCCAAATACAAAAGAAAAACTCAAAGGTGTTCTCACTGCAGGTGGTTTTAATTTTTCTGAAAAAGAAAGAGAAGTCTTAGGAAAAATTTTAAATAATTAATTTTCTTCTACAATCATCAATTCAATTTTATCAATCGTCTCCGGAATAACTTTATCTAGATTTCCATCAATAATTGTTGCGGCCGAGTGATTGTGGCCACCGCCACCAAGGGCCTGAGCAATAACACCTACATCAATAGTTTGATTTACACTTCTAAATGAAACTTTGACTTTATTATTTTCAGACTGTCTAAACATACAAGCTACTTCAATTCCATCGAGAACCAGTAGGTGATTGATGAAGCCATGAGTATCTTCTGTTTCACAATTAAAGCCTGTGATTTCATCTTCAGTCATGGAGATCCAAGCAACTTTACCACTGCCACTCATCTGACAAGAGGCCAAGACTTGACCGAGAAGTTTCATATATTCAACTTGTTTGACACCATTGATTTGATTGAAGGCTTGAGGAGGAGAAACTCCTGTGTCCATTAGCTTGGCGACAATACGGTGAGTATTGCCTGTTACCGTAGGGTAACGGAAAGAGCTTGTATCAATAATGATTGAAGTATAGAGGGCCAGGGCCATCTTTTGGTCGAATTCAACACCAAGGGCTTCAATTAGTTCACCAACTAATTCACCCGTTGCAGCCTTTGTTGAGTCAACACAGTGAATGGCCGCAAGCTCTTTTGGACAAGGATGGTGATCGATAAAGAGGAGCTCACTCGATTGTTGAACTAACTCTTGGACGTTCTTACCAATTCTTGGAAGAGCATTTGTATCAGTGACAATAAAGAGATCAATTTTGTCGAAGTGATCTTTTGAATCATTGTAATTTGTAATGACACCATCTGGGTCTAAATAACGGTAACGATCAAAGAGTTTTTCTTCGTTAATGCAGATTGCGTTCTTTCCTAATTTTCTTAGGGCCATGCACAGTGCTATTTCACTTCCGATACCATCGGCATCTGGAAAAATATGTGTTGTGATAACAATATTTTTTGCATTAGCTACTAATTTTTTAAAACGTTCTACATTCTTGGTCATACGATCCCTAATCGGAAGAATTACTTATTTGATTAAATTTAAAGACTTCCCTTATTGTTTCATTTTTTGTTAGGATTTTAAAGAAGCTTTTATAAAGAAGGATTTAATATTAATAACCTTGTAGTTTTATCAGACATTAGAAAAACGTTTCCAGGTAAGGATGTTTTAAAAGGCGTAAACCTTACGATTGGAGATCATGGCGTTCTTGGTTTCTTAGGGCCTAACGGTGCAGGGAAGTCGACACTGATGAAGATTATTCTTGAGGAACAGGAATTAACTTCAGGTCAGCTTTCAAAACATGATGATCTAACAATTGGCTATCTTGCTGAAGAACCAGCGCTTTATCGCCATATGAAAGTTTATGACTTTTTAAAATTCGTCCAAGAGATTTATCAAGTCGGTCATTCAACATATTCGATTGATGAAGTTATTAATAAGTGTGGGTTAGAAGAATTTGCACAGACACGCATTGAGAATCTTTCAAAAGGTTATAAACAAAAAGTTGGTATTGCGGCAGCGATCTGTCACAATCCTAAGCTTCTAATACTCGATGAGCCTTTAGTTGGACTTGATCCTCACGCCATAATGCAAATTAAAGAAGTGATTCGCGATCTAGCAAAGAATCACACAATTTTTATCTCTTCTCATCAATTAAGTGATCTTGCTGTTATTTGTGATGATATTGCAGTTTTAAATGAGGGTGTGATTGTTGCTCACGGAACAATTGCTGAAATTGAAAAGAAGCTTGAGATTTCTCAGCGAGTTGAAGTTGAGTTTGAATCAATTACTCAAGAACAACTGAATTCATTAAAAGAGCTAGGTTTTGAATTTGAAAAGCATGGAGAGTCTTATCAATTCACAAAGATTGATGCCCAAGGTGATCTTCGCTCAGAACTTTCGAAATTCTTTGCACAAAATCAAATATCAATTCTTTCTCAACAAAATATCAAGGTTGGATTAGAAGATATATTTAAGAAATTAACGGCCAAGTAAATATGAAAAAGAAAATACCATTACTAAACGGAATAAGTATCGTGTATAAGAAAGAGATTAGAGAGAGTTTCTCTTCTCCAATTATCTATATCTTTGCTGCTATTTCAAATTTCATTATGTCGGCTATTTTCTATAATAATTTACAAATGGCTCCACAGTTAACAAATAAGACAATTGTGGATCATGTAATTTCACCAACATTTTCAGCTCTGAATTTTATTCTTCTCTTCTTTGCTCCAATGCTCACGATGAGCGTCTTCGTGAAAGAAAAGAGAGAGAATACTTTCTCACTACTTAAGCTTTCTAATTTGAGTAATGAATCAATTTTCTTTGCAAAGTACTTAGGAGCAACAACGAAGCTTATCTTTATTACGCTTCCTGTTTTTATTATTCCTCTTTTCTTAGCTCCAAAAGGATTTAATGACTTTGCTATCTTATTTACCAATATGCTAGGTATTTACGGACTAGGGATGTGCTACATCTTAATTGGAATTAATGCTTCTCTGCTTAGTCGTTCATATATTGCATCAATTATCTTGGCCTTTGGTGCACTTTTCTCATTTCTCATTGTATACGCAAGTTCAAATATGATTGAGAACCCACTTGTTGGGGCCATGATGAGGTACTTTAGTTTTAGCTCTCATATTTTTTATTTTTCTCGAGGGGCCGTGACAAGTTTTGATATGGCCTATCTTATCTCGTTTATTACATTCTTTAGTTTTATTGGCATAAGAAATATGGGGGTGAGAAAGTGAAAAAAATTTCAGTTAGCCTTTGTGCCATCTCATATTTAATTGCTTGTTTCTTATTTTTAATTATTCCAGAGCATATGTTTCTTGTTGGTACGATGTTTATTATTGCTCTGTTATTTACGGTTTTAAGTTTCTACTTTAATTTGCAAAGTATTAAGGATTTCACGAAGTCGACTTTTGGAAAGAATCTCTTATCGAATTTCACTTCTTTCTTTTTATTATTTTGTATTCTTGGAGTTCTTAACTTCATTCTCTTTAAAAAGCCTGCAGTTTGGGATCTTAGTAAGAGACAGTTGAATACGTTATCGGCATTAACTGAAAAAACAGTTAAGAATATTGATGATAAAGTCGAGATGATTGTCTTTTCTAATCAGGCCAACAAAGATGCAATTCTTTCTCTTTTAGAGCTTTATAAGAATATCAATCCGCAAATTGTCACTTCGTACTATGATCCAGAATTAAGACCAGATATGATCGCGCAGTATGGTGTAACAGTTTCACCTTCGATTGTTCTTAGTCGCATTGATCAGAATAATGAAAGAAAGAATGTCATCGTTTCAAAGATTCTAGAGCTTGGGATTACAAATGGACTCATTCGACTTGAGCGCAAAGAGGATCCAGTTATTTGTTTTAATTACAATGCTAAATTCCAAGATAGTAGTGATAATGGCTTTACGGGCCTTCTTCATGTATTAAAGCAATCGGCCTATAAGCTAAATGTTGTGGATCTATTAAAGGCAAGTGAGATCCCTGTAAGTTGTAGTGCCTTTGCTATTATTGAGCCAATAAATGACTTTGCTCCAGAGCAGATATCAAAGCTTAAGAATTACTATTCAAATGGTGGAAGAATTTTTGCAAGTTTCTATCCAAATTTTAAAGGGGAAGGACTAAATAATCTTAAAGCATTCTTTAAAGAACAAGGCCTTGTCATTCATAATAATGTTGTGATTGATCCTGTAAACGGACTCGAGTCGTCAAAGGGGACGGCACCTATTATTTCTCGCTTTGATAAGCTTGGTATTAATGAAGGTTTCCAAGAAAGAGTTTTCTTTCCACTGACAAATACTATTTCGCCTGTGGCCGATAGTGATAGTTATCATGCTCTTGCTTCAACAACACCTGAAAGTTGGGGAGAGGCCAATCTCATCTCGATTATTGCTGATGAGATTAAGAAAGATAGTAATGATATTGAAGGCCCTCTTGATATGGCCGCGGCCTTAACGAGAGATGGCGCACCTGCTATTGTGGTTATTGGTAATTCATCATTTATTTCAAATAAATTCTTTAGCTACCAATCGAATTTTAAATATACTTCAAATCTCTTTCACTGGGTAACAGGACAAGGACAGTTAACATCACTTAATTCAGTTGTCTTTAAAGAAATTCCAATTCTTATTTCAGATATTGAAAAGAAAGGAATCTTCTACTTTTCTCTTGTTATCCTACCGCTAATTTACTTAGTTATTGCTTTGGTTTTATTTCAAAGAAGGAAGTTTAGCGCCTAATGAAGAATCGTTATCTTTTTGTTGCACTTATTCTTTCAATCACTGCGGCCTACTTCATTGTGGAAAAAGGTGAGCAAAAGGAAGTTTTTGAGATTCAACAAAGAAGAGATGCTTTAAACTTAAGTCGTTATGGAAAGGTTACAAAAATTAGAATTGCAGGGGAAGAAGTAGATGCCAACACGGCCATTACTGAAAATCTCGATCTCTTCTATGAGGAATTACAGAAGCTAAAGGTTGATCGAATTCTAAAAACAGAAGAGGTCAAAGAAGATCTATTGTCTGAAGAAGGCGCAGAAGTTGCCACATTCATCTTTTCTGATGGTCACGAAGTTAGCTTTAAGGTTGGTAAGAAAATAAGCCTTGCTCAAAGTTTCTACCTAAGTGTAGTGGATGGAAAAGAGACAACATGGATGATTGCTCGTTTTGAAACGGCCTTTCCTGCTGATGCTGGCGATAAAGATCGCTACCGTTCAAATATACCTTACCTTAAATTTAGGGAAGTCTTAAGAACGCCGAAGTCATTCTTTTATACCGAACTTAAAAAGTAGTGTATTGTCTGGTTTTATTTTCTGCCAACTTCAATTAAAATAAGAGCGTGATTAATTTATACCATCAATACATTAAATTTCTTCTCTACCCAAAACTTGTGAACTCAAATATTGCAGATCACAGAGAGGAGATTGAAAAGATCAAAGAGGCCAGACTCTTTGAAATTGTAAAAGACGAAAAAGAAAGAGGACTACACTTAAAGTTTACGGACTTTACACTTGCTTCTTGGCCATTTGTCTTTATTTATGGCCTTTACTCACTTCTACAAATTCATGTTGGAATTGCTCTTGCGGGAAGGATGGCCGAAGAAGGTTATCTGCCAGCAATCTTTTCTTCAAATGAATTTCAGCAAAAACTATTCTTATTCTCGACTCTCTTTAAGGTCGTCTTCTTCCCATTATCTGCGTGGGTCTTTGTTAAATTTTGGCGCGTGATTATCAATCTATTTGCGGGGCTCTTTGATAAGGATATTGAAGGAATCGAACTTGAAGATGCCATTGCCGCGGCCCTTGTTGGGAACTTCTTCTTAATTATTCCAATTTTTGGTGAGTTTCTTAAATTTATCTCGCAAGTGATCTACTTGTACTTTGGTCTGCGTTATAATCTGCGTTTTTCATTTGTGCAGAGCTTCTTTATTCTCGTATCACCACTATTACTCATTATGGGACTTTTCTTAGTGATGATTATGTACATCACTTTACTAATAAGTTTCATTTAGTCTTTGTGCATTACTCATTTTGATAGAAGATGTAAGTGGCCTATAAATCTCACGGCCGTCATAATAGTATATTAGAGACACAACACAAAAAAATCTGACATTAAGAGGAGTTTAAGTCAATGTACGCAAGTCACGCACACGCAACTGGTGGTATTGAAGTCGTATGCGGCCCAATGTTTTCTGGTAAAACAGAAGAGTTAATTAGAAGAGTTACAAGAGCTCAAATTGCACGCCAAAAGGTACAAATTTTCAAGCCAGTTATCGATGATCGCTATCACAAGACAAATGTTGTTAGCCACTCATCAAGACATGTCGAGGCAGAGCCAGTAAGGGATGCTGTCGAAATTTTACAAAAAGTTTATGATTCAACTCGTATCGTTGCCATCGATGAAGTTCAATTCTTTGATGAGACGATTATCAAAGTTGTATCAAAGCTTGCACGTCGTGGAATCCGCGTGATCTGTGCAGGTCTTGATCAAGACTTTAAATCAAAGCCATTTGGTCCAATGCCAGAACTTCTTTGCATTGCTGATGATGTGATGAAGATTCAAGCGATTTGTACTGTTTGTGGAGCACCGGCGCCAAAGACTTATCGTCTGCCAAGCGACAATAAGAATACAGTACTAGTTGGTGAGTCTGATCTCTATGAAGCAAGATGTCGTGCACATTACGACTACTACGAAGAAGATCAAGATGTTAAGGCATTTTCAATTTCACTTGGAGGTCTAAAAGAGGTAAACTCTAAGGGCGAGGTGAAATTGAACAATGAAAGCACAATCTAATCAGTATAAAATTAGTCAAATTGAGCATAAATATGGGGAGAATGTTTACATTCTCTCCAATCCATTAGCGCAGAGTTTACTTGCTCGCTTCTCAAGCGAAGGCGTCATTCAGCCGGAGCTAAACCACTTAATTCAAAAATTATATTTTATTCTTCTTGAATCAGTCTTAGGGAACTCATTTCCAAAAGAAGAGATTGAAGTACGCTCACGCATGGCCGCTCTTACGGATAAAGCGATTTTCAAACAAGAAGTTATCAAGAATGAGCAGCCTGTTCTTTGTGTTGATCTTGCTCGTGCTGGGACATTTCCAAGTCACGTTTGTTTTGAGAACTTAAATTACTTTCTAAATCCTGAGCTCATTCGCCAAGATCACTTCTATGTTCAGCGCAAGGTTGATGAAAATGAACATGTCATTGGTGTTGACGTATCAGGATCGAAAATTGGTGGCGGACAAGAAAGTGCCATTGTTCTCTTTCCTGATCCAATGGGGGCGACTGGTGGTTCAATGTCATTTGCTGTTGGACACTACAAAGACAAGGTTGAAGGAAGAGCTCTTAAGTATATTTCACTTAATCTTATCGTGACACCTGAGTATATTAAAAGAATGCAAACGGATCATCCTGATGTTGAGATCTACGCTCTAAGACTTGATCGTGGACTCTCTCCTGAACATGTTTTAAAGACAGCTCCAGGGACTTTGTGGGATGAAGAAGTTGGTTTAACGGATAAGCAATATATTGTACCTAGTGCCGGCGGAGTCGGTGAAATTTTAAATAATTCATTTGTATAGGAAATAAGTCATGGCCATTGAAACTTACATTTCACAAGAGAAAATTAATCAACGCAATAAAGAGTTAGCAGCTCAAATTGACTCTGATTTCAAAGGAGAGGAAGTTGTCGTTGTGGGAGTTTTAAATGGTGCCTTCGTTTTTGTTGCGGATCTTATTCGCGAGATGAAATCACCTGTCTACTTCGACTTTATTGGAGCGAGCTCTTATAAAGGCACAGAAAGTACTGGAAAGGTTTCGATCACAAAAGATATTAAAGTTGATATCAAAGGTAAGAATGTTGTTCTTGTTGAGGACATCGTTGATACAGGGCTGACAATAAGTGAGCTTACAAAGCTTCTACAAGAAAGAGAACCTAAGTCGATCAAGCTTGCTTCTCTTTTGCATAAGTCTGTTAAGACAGAGCATCCTGTAAAGATTGATTACCTTGGTTTTGAAATTGAAGATAAATTTGTAATCGGTTACGGCCTTGACTATGATGGTCGCTACCGTGAACTGCCGTATATTGGAATTTATAATGCCTAATAAGTTTAGCACAGCTGAAGGCTCGGTACGAGTAGACCTACTCGGCGGAACTCTTGATATTGTTCCTATTAACCAAGTCCTAAGAAATACCATTACACTAAATCTTGCAACTTCTTTAAAAGCTAAAGTTGTGGTGGAAGAGATTGAATTTGAAGGTGTTGAATTTGTTTCTGTTGACTATGATTCGACAACTCGTTTTTCAAGTGTTGATTTCACTTATGATGATTTTGATGGTGAAACATTTGGCCCATTGTCATTTCTTGCCCAAATTCTTCACCACTTCAACTTAACAAGTGGAATTAGATTAACTACTGAATCGGGATCGCCTCCCGGGGCAGGGCTTGGTGGTTCATCTTCAATGGGGGTTACAGTTTTCAAAGCGCTTTGTGATTTCACGGGAAGTGAGTTTGATCGCACTAAGGCCATTGAGACGGTTCAAAATATTGAAGCAAAAATCTTAAATAAAGGCCCATGTGGCTATCAAGATTATCACCCAGCTCTTTATGGGGGAGTGCTTGCATTAAAAGCTGTAAATAGCGGAATTGAAGTTGAGCAATTATTTACACCTGAGTTCAAAAGTTTTATTGAATCCCATATCACTCTGGTTTACTCAGGACAGCTTCGTCTTTCGGCCATAAATAATTGGCAAGTTTATAAAGACTTCTTTGATTGTACAAATGGTGTTCGTGAAGGATTATCTAAAATTCGCGATCTTTCTTTCTCCGCTTATAGTGCAATTAAGGCCGGTGAGTACGATGATTTTCTAAGTCTTCTTTGTAAAGAGGGGATTGCTCGCGAGAATCTCTTTGCCAATATTGTGACAGATGATATGCGTGCAATCTTTAACAAACTTCAAGAAAAAGAACTTGTGATGGGAATGAAAATTTGTGGTGCCGGTGGTGGTGGATGCTTTATTATTGCTCACCCTCCTCATCACAGAGCAGAGGTCTTAAAAGAAATAGCAAAAACAAAAATGCAAGTTCTTGACTTCATTGTTGAGCCGCCATTATGAGTTTAAGCTTCAATCGCGTGGCCGGACTTTCGATGAAGGGTGGGCGAAGAGATAACTTCTTCTTTTGTCTACTTGATCATCACCAAGAAAGTGGCCGCTGGTTTCTTAAATCAATTCTTCACGTTAAAGATGAAGAGGAGATTCAAGATGGAGACGATGCTCTCAACCAATGGATTGATAAGTATAATTTAGAACATGTTATTGTGGATTTTCCCCTCTCGCGCCCTGCTTGCCATAATTGTGAGTTAAAGTGTCCCGGTGTGGCCAAGTGTCCTGTAGGGGACGTGGTTAAGGTTCGTGAAGATATCGCTTCCATCTTAGAGATCGATCGTAAGATGGAAAGAGAGAATCCAAAAGAGTACGAAAGAAAGAGAAATTTTGAAGAAATGACACATTTTGATCGTGATACTTTTAAGAAAGAGTCTCAGGATTTTATGTTATCTCGCTCTTTTAAGAGAAGACTGAAAAAGGGTTTCATTCCATATTGGAATCGTTCTCTTGATTTCTGGATTTGGTGTACATACCACGACCTACTTCTCGAAATATTTAATTCAACTTTCGATTCCTTTGGAAATACATCTCTTATGATGCTTTCACGCTTTTCATATATGAAGAGACACTTTCCAAATGAATGTAATTTCTATGAAGGTCATGTAAACCTCATTCTTATTGAGTTATTAAAGAGTAAAATTCTACTAAAGAAGAATGTTTCAAATCTTAGTGATCTCGATTTAGGAATTGAAGCAAGACTTGATATCGTAAAGAAGATTGAAAATAAATTAGGTATCTTTATTTACGATCACGATCTCGAAGTGATTGTAAAAAATGTTAGGGCCTTCGACTCATTCTTACTTGCTGTGTCTGGACTTCAAAAGGCCAAAGGTAAAGCTCGTAGTATGCCTGATTGGACGCAGCCCCATTTAACTAATTTTATTCTTCCTGCATTTGATTAACGTATTTAAATCCAAACGCATTAAATAAGAAAAGAAGTCCTGGAATGATAAAGATTCCAATTCTGGCATTTCCTAAATTAAGCAGTGCAGTTAATGTCATAAGAATTCCCGCCGACCATGCATAGAATTTAATGTAACTATTAGCAAAGGCCTTTTCATAAACTCGAGCTACATAAATGAGTAGGTGCACAATGAGATAGAAGCAGATTAGAGAAATGGCGGTTTGAACCATTACTGATGTAAGCTGCTCTCGAAACATAGGATCCGCCGCAATTTGTGCACTATTAGGGTCTAATTGTTTCAAAATAGGTAAAACTTCCTTAAAGAATTTCTTATATTCTTCAGGCCTGGCATACATCATGTAGATATAGTAAGAGATTAACGAATCAGCAAAGAGACACGACGAAATGTTTAGAATTTTGAATTTCTTTTTGCTAAACTTGGGATAAATATCTTTTGAATTAAACATATATTAATTATTGGAAAAATTTTATGATATTACAAGTTGTGTTATTAATTCTTGCCATTGTTATGCTTTATTACGGAGCAGAGTTTGCGCTAGAGTCTGCTGAAAAAATTGGTCTGGTTCTCGGACTATCGCCTCTTGTTATTGGGCTGCTCATTGTTGGTTTTGGGACATCACTTCCTGAATTCTTTGTTTCTCAACTGGCAAGCTACCGTGGAGAGCCAGGTATTGCTCTAGGAAATATTGTGGGCTCCAATATCGCCAACCTCTTTCTTATTCTCGGTGTATCGGGACTGATGGGAAGACTCTTTCTTGTTGGTCACGATATAAAAAAGCAACTGATTCTGCATTTCTTCTTAACTGCCATTATGTGGCTAGTGTTATTACAAGACGAAATTCAATGGTGGGGAAGTGCTCTATTACTAGGGTATATGGCCTTCTATCTATGGGATACCTTTAGAGATATGAAGAAGCAAAGGGCCCACTTAGGTGATCAAGAACATCCTCATCATACAGATGAAAAAATAGGTACAAAGGATATCATTCATCTCTTTGCTGGCTTTGCTCTACTCTATGGAGGAGGGGAGTTACTTGTTACCAGTGGAACGGCCCTTGCTCTTAATTTTGGTATTTCAAGTTATGTTATCTCTGCTATTTTCGTGGCCTTTGGTACTTCATTTCCAGAGCTTGTGACGGCCATTATGACTGTTCGTAAAGGAAAGAACTCAGATATTATTACGGGAAATATTATTGGATCTAATATTTTCAACGTTGCCTTTGTTCTGGGAAGTTTAGTTTTCTATAAAGTTCCAATTGTCGAGAATTTTGTTCCTGAGTTGTCTGCTCTGTCATTTGCTGCAGTGTTCTTATTAGTGATTTCTTTCGCTAAAAGGTCATTTTATCGCTTATCGGGAGCAGTATTTTTAGCAGGTTATATTCTAATGGTTATTTATTGGATTAGATAAAGAAGATACTTCCATCTAGGGAAAAACTTAGGAGAGTGCTAAAATATCTCCTATGAGTTTACAGGTCCTTATCGCCGAGCCAGATTTTGAATTAAGTGATATCTATGTCGTAGGTGTCGAGAATACATTTCAAGATGTGAAGATTACGCGCGTTTCAAATTATAAAGAATTTAAGGCCAAGCTAAGCTCTTCTGGTAATTATCAAATCATAATCACAGAGTACTTTCGTGATGGCAAAGAAGATATTTTTAACTTTATGGATGGTAGGGGTTTAAATATTCCAACTCTTGTTATCACATCCTTTACAGAAGCTGAATTTATTAACTTTAAAGACGATGTAACTTATCACTTAAAGCGTGAGCACTTACCAAAGCCATTCTCATTTGTTAATTTTGAAAATGTAATTACTCAACTTAGTGGGACTTCAACTTTTGTCCAGTCTCGCAGTGCTTATAAGAAAATAAATACTGAGTACTTTTTAAGAGGTACCCTTGCGATTTGTGATACCTATGTCAAACTCAGTGATTCAAAATTTGTTAAAGTTATTCATAGGGGAGATACATTTACCATCTCTCAAATAGAAAGCTATCTCGATCGCGATATCAATTATCTCTATATTAATAAAGATGATATTGAAGAATATGTTATCTCTGCAGGTGAAGTTTCTTTCCTGAAGTATGAGCCTTCGACTCCGGCCGAACACTTAGACGTTGCCCAGAAATCAATCATGACACTTAAGCGTCTTGTTAGCCGCTACGGTATTAGTGAAGGTACTTCAGCAGTCGTTGACAGCTATGTTTCAAATCTAAAGAAGCTTACTCAAGGAAGTGTGAAACTTAAAAACCTTCTAAGAGAAAGAGAGAATATGACTAATTACCTCTATGATCATTGCTATCTCACAAGCCTTTTGGCCGTTGAGATCTTAAAGCAATTAGACTGGGGAAAGAAAGATAATATTGAATCAATTATCCACGCTGCTGTTTATCATGATCTACTTCTTGAAAATGAAACTTTAGCACGTATTTGGAATCAGGAAGGGGTGCTAAAAGCTGACCTTGCTGACTATGATAAGAATTTAGTATTAGGACATGGACGACTTGTTGCTGAACTTCTTGAGAAAGAGGGAATTAGTGACCAGAATATCCACGCCATTCTAGTTAACCACCACGAAAGACCTGATGGATCAGGCTTTCCTCGCGGGCTCTATGCAAAGCAAATCAAGCCACTAACGGCCGTCTTTATCGTTGCTCACGAACTTTCGAGACTAATTGAGCTAAAGAATTACGATCTTGAGGAAAGTAATGCTATTTTAGCTGAAATTCAGGATAGTTTTTCACATGATCACTTTGAAAAAATCGTCAAAATTGTCGAAAATATCTTAAAATAGTGATACGTTGCCCCTTATTTAATCAATCATTTAAAAGCGGAAGTCAGTGTGACAAGTAAATATATTTTAGGGATAGAAACAAGTTGTGATGATACATCGGTTGCTGTTTTAAAAGGCGATCCGAATAGTAACGCGCGCCCTGAAATCTTGGCCTTTGAATTATTTACGCAAGAGCAAATGCTGGCCCAATGGGGTGGAGTTGTTCCTGAAATTGCTTCTCGAAATCACTTAGATAAATTAGCACCACTGCTGGCCTCTACTCTTAAGAAAGCAGATGTGGAGTTATCGCAAATTGATCTTATCGGAGTGACGACTTTCCCTGGCTTGCTAGGGCCACTTTTAACAGGCCTTAATGCGGCCAAAACAATTTCTCTTTTAAAGAAGGTTGACCTCTTTGCTGTTAATCATCTCTTTGCTCACCTTGAGGCCATTCACTTAAGCCAAGAAGTAAGCTACCCATATATTGGATTACTTGTAAGTGGTGGGCACAGTCTCTATACTCTTGTCACGGCAAGCGATGAAATAGAGGTGCTTGGTTCAACAATTGATGATGCTGCCGGTGAAGCCTATGATAAAGGTGGAAAGCTTATGGGGCTTGGTTATCCTGCTGGCAGAATTATTGATGATCTAGCAAAAGAAGGGGATATCAAGCGTTTTGAATTTCCTATCGGGCTCAAATCTTCTAAGGACTGTAACCTAAGCTTTTCGGGAGTAAAAACGGCCCTTAGAACTTTCCTCGATAAGAATCCAGAGTACTTAGTTAAATCACTTGAAGATATCAATCAAGATACAAAAGATATTTGTGCTTCTTATCAACACGCTATCGTTGGGGCCCTTAAGCTTAAGCTTCGCTATGCCATCGAAAAAGCACGTGAAATGGGACACCAGAATCTTCCTATTGTCGTTGGTGGTGGTGTTGCATGCAATAGTTACTTAAGATCACAACTTAAAGAAAAATATAAGAATGTCTTCTTTGTCGAACCGAAGTACTGTACTGATAATGGGGCAATGATTGCTAATTATGCTTTCAGAAATTTTAATGATCGTATCAAGTACCCACAAACTCTAAGTATTGATGCTCGCTCTCGTTTTATTAATAAGAAGGACCATAGGAAGTCATAATCATGGAAGAATCAAAGTCAAAACTCCCTTGGGCCAATAAAGAACTCGGGCAACACTTTTTAAATAATCAAAATATTATTACTAAGATTACGGACGATTTTGCAGATCGTGCCAAACATATTATTGAAGTCGGTCCAGGGCCTGGTGTTTTGACAAAGCATCTTGCTGCACATGATAGCAACTTAAATGTTGTTGAAATGGATACGCGTATGATTGAGTACCTAGGTCCAATCGTCAAAGAAGAAAATATTCTTTTCACCGATGCACTTGCATTAGACTTTGATCAATTCATTAATGATAAGGGAATTGGAGAGGAGTGTTGGCTCGTTTCAAATCTTCCATATAATATCTCAACGCCACTACTTCTAAAGTTTTTACAAACTCCAAAGATCAAATATATGACTTTGATGTTTCAAAGAGAAGTGGCCGATAAGGTTTTTGCTTTTGCGACAAAGAAAAATTTCATGGGATCTCTCATGGCCTTATCTCAGACATACTTTAAGACATCATTATTAGTTAAGGCGCCTCCAGGAGCATTTACTCCTCCTCCAAAAGTTGACTCTGCCGTTATCAGCTTTGAGAGAATTGAAAATCCTGTCATTGCATTAGAAGACTTTCCAAAATTTGAGAAATTCTTAAGAGCAGTCTTCCAATTTAAACGCAAGCAAATTGGAAAGGTTCTAAAGAGCTATGCACCGGCCGAGAGAATTGCTGCAGGCCTTGAAAGCATCAATCAACCTTTGACAGTTAGGGCAGAAGCGCTAAAATTAGAAGATCTACAAAACTTATATAAATTTCTAAATGAGTAATTATGGGAAAGAAAATAATAGCTAAGAATAAGAGAGCAAAGTTCGATTATCAATTACTTGAACTTTATGAAGCTGGCATGATGCTAGTGGGGACAGAAGTGAAGTCTTTGCGTGCAGGTAAGGTTTCAATTGCTGAGGCCCATATTACAATTGATAAGAATGGCGAAGTTTGGGCCAATAATATCAAAATTCCTGAGTACGAATTTGGAAATCAATTCAATCATGAAGAGGCGAGAAAGAGAAAGCTTCTTTTAAATGAGAAAGAAATTGCTGAGATCGCTCACCGTGCTAAGGCCGAGCGCTTAACAATTGTTCCAACAATAATTTATTTTAAGGGATCTCGTGTAAAGCTTGAGATTGCCTTGGCAAAAGGGAAAAAGCTTCACGATAAGCGCTCTGACCAGCAGAAGAAAGACGTTGAGAAGAAACTAAGAAAAGGTGACTACAACTAGACACCTAGTTTCTTAGTGCACCATTTTCTTATACATTTTTTCAAAGTAATCTTCGTTAACACCTGTATAGATTCCATCACCATCTTTATTGTACCATTCAGGGGATTGATCTGAAGTGTGGCATCCAAGACATTTTGTCTTGATATGGGCCTTCTGATTTAATTTCTTATGATCTTCACTTTCAATGGCAAAAGGGTGATCTGTCATTGTTGTGTGACAATTTAAGCACTGAACATTGGCAAATGAGTGCTCAACACCGTGCTTTTCGTTGGTCTTATCCCAAGCTACACGAATGGCCTCTATCCTCTTTGGCGCAAGCTTACGAATTGATTTCACATCTTTAAACGCCTTTGAAACATCGGCCCAGTACTTGGCCTTGTGAGCTTCGAATTTAGCGTCAGTTGTCTTTAGATCTTTAAAGTGCATCAGATCATTATGATTAATATAACCACCTTCTTGATTCATTCCAAGAGAGTGACACTCCATACATGAAGTTTTATTTTCTTCTTTTGCAATGATGAGAGTGGCAAAGGAAATTGAGTGTGGTGTTTGTTGCCAGTGCTTGGCCTGATCTGTGTGACACTCCAGACAGCTCTTTGCATCAGCTAGACGCTTGATCCCTGTTTCTTCAAAAGAAAATACCTTTTGTTCATCATCGCGAATTTTATCAAGTTCAGTTTTGTGATCATTAATATAAGCAGTAAATGGGTTATTAGGTATCTTTTCACCTAATTGCTCACGCATTTCATGATAAAAGAATTCTTTCTCAGGCTTCTTTGTATCAGGAGAGAAGGCAACTTCACCAAGGTAGTGGTTCTTAGAGAGAACTTGAACAATTTGAGTTTTACCTACATCAATAGTGTTATTGGTAAAGCTTTGTGAGTGTGAGCCTATAATCCAAGTAATCATAGGAAATTTCTCTGCAAAGAGTTTATCAAAATCTAGTCCAGAGTGAGACATAACAACTAATTCATTAAGTGGATTCTTCTCGTCATAGCCGGCTTCTTTTAACTTCTTAAGTGTCGTAGGGAAGCTTTCAACTGGTGGTGTGAATAGCTCCTGATGTCTCGGGTGGAGGCTATTAGGGTCAACGATACCAGTTAAGTAAATCGTCTTCTTACCAAATTTGATTGTCGCAAATTCTTCATGAGGAAATAATGCTTCCTCTTTTGGATTAATAACATTTGAAACAAGTGCCTTAAATTTAACTTGTGAGAGAACTTCTTTATAAAACTCAATTCCTGCAGCGAGATCTTGGTCTCCTGGGAGAGTGTACTTAAGTCCAAGCTTATCGAGTCCCTTTGCTAAGGACATGGCCGCAAATTTTTGAGACCTGGCAATATGAGGTGGAACAACAGAAGATGGAAAGAGCATATCGCCAGTATCAATATAGAGATACTGATGATCTTTTTTAAAGTCATTCATAAAGCCTGCCACTTGAGGTAGGCCACCTAGTGGAAATTGACGACAACCACATGGATGTGTTTCACCAGAGATTGAGTGGGAGAATAGTATTGAAAACTTAGGGCCTTCAATTTTTACTTCTTCTGTGTCTTTATCAAAATCAATAATACTCTGGCACGAGAAGGTTAGTGCTAAGGTTATTATTCCCAATATTTTCTTCATAGTTTCCTCTTACTTCTTGTAACTAGCTAGTAGCTTCTTTGCAGTAGGTACGTGACGACTCTTAGGAAATGACTTAAGCATTTCTTCAAGTGTGATTACTGCTTGCTCAGTCTGTCCTTGACGTTTAAATGTGCGAGCTAGATAAACCAGTCCGTTTGCGTTATAGACTGATTTTGGAACCGATGTATATAAAGTTGAAAAATAAGTGACGGCATCATCATTTCTTTTTTGAATATAAGAAATCATTCCTAGATTATGAATGATTCGCTCACGTCTTTTCCCTTTAATCTTATTTGCTTTATAAAGATCTTCTAGGATTGCGCGAGATTCGTTATAGCGACCTTTTCCATAAAGATGCATGCCTTCTTCATATGGAGAGCGCTTCTTTGCAGCAGCGGCCGCTTTCTTCTTACTTTCTTTTTTTTTTAGAAGAGCAAGAACCTCTTGGATATATTTTTCTTGCTGCTCAATCTTAGCTGTAAGTTTTGTTACTTCATCTGTTAGAGTCGTATTCTGTTCTTCAAGCTTTAAAACTTTTTGATTAACAGCTTCAAGCTCTTGATTCTTAGTATTTGAATACTCTTCAAACTTACCTTGTACAAGAAGAACAGAATCTTGCATTTCTTGCATTTTAGCGATGGCATCTGCATTTAACTTTTGGTTTTGTTGCATTTGCACTGACATCGTGTTGATCTTTTGTTCGCGCTCAATTTGCTCTTGTGTCTTACAAGATACTGTTGCGCCGATTAAGGTAATTAATGTAAGTGTTGAGAGTAGGGAAGTTTTCTTCATGAGAAATTCTCCAAGCATCCGAGAGGATGCAAATATAATTAGATGCTATCGAGAGTCTTCTTACGATAAGCCTTGAATTCGGCCTTTTCTGAAAATTGCTTAGATAAAATGGCGTATTTCTTAGCTTTGTTAAAGAATTTTCTCTTGTAGCTCGATTTAGCTTTTAAGTAATAGAATTCGGCCTTTCTGTAGAAGTTAGGGGCGAGTGTTTGTCCGCCTGCTTCCTTGGCCGCAAGGAAAGCAACTTGTGCATAAGTCATTTCTAACTTAGGGCGTACGGTCGTAAGACCGCAGCTACCCAAAGATAGAAGTAAAATTAAAAATAGTAGTTTAGTTTTTAATTCTTTCATTTTGTTTTAATTACTTTGCAATAATTACGAAGTTTCCTCTTCTGTTTTGTGACCAAGAGTCTTCAGAGTGACCAAAAGAAATTGGTCTTTCCTTCCCGTAAGAAGTAGTTGAGATTCTTGAACCTTCAATACCAAGAGCTACTAGGTAGTTCTTAATTGCACGTGCACGGTTTTCACCAAGTGCCATGTTGTACTCGCGTCCACCTCTTTCATCAGCGTGACCTTCAACTTGTACTTCAACTGAAGTGTTTGACTTTAAGAAGTCAGCGTTAGCTTCAAGAGTTGATTTAGTTGATGAAGAAAGCCCTGCAGAATTAAATGCAAAGTAAACAGTTCTAAGAGCACCAGCTTTACCTGAGTCTGAGTCACCGTTAACTTCTAAAGAAGCGTTGTCATAATCTACTGACTCAACTGAAGTTGCATCATCTGTTTTTGATGAAGAACCACATGAAGTCATAACAAGTGCAGAACCTAATAGTAGTAATGTAAATAATTTTTTCATTCATTCCCCCTTTCCATATAAGTTGAGTTATTTGCGTTCAATGAAAATAGAATTACTAGTAAAGTATATAATAAATTTAGGTGTTTAGATACAGGCAGAAAAAGAAGATTCATCCGAGAAAAATGGTCGGACTATTTAATAACGATAACTTGAGATTTGAAATGGCCTAAAAATTGAGGATTGATGAAAACCCGAAAAACATCTAAAAATTGCCCATAAAAATAGGGTGTGAGTTAAAGAAAAAGTAAAGTTTGCAAGAGGCCATTTACAATGTGAATAGCAGACAATAATGTTTATTTGAGGTTATTGAAAAGTCCTTATCTTGTGTGTAAAAGCCTGGCCGTCGTCTTTTCCTGTCTCTGCTTAAGTAACGGCCAGGCATTTTTCAATCTTCACATTCTTAAAAAATCCCCAAAACTTTAAATATCATTAGCATTTTGCAACCTCCATAGGACCACTTTGGCACTTTTATAGGTCCAGTTATTTGAAATATTTACAGAGATGAATGTAATATTCTGAAAAATTCTTACAATAAACATATAACATCTACAAATTCACTAAGTAATCTCCACAAATCTCCAAGCATTTTATACAACTAATTTATTCAACGTGATCAAAAGGAGAGGGAATCATGATGAGATCAATTGCTTTGAGCAAGAATGTTGTTCTATTGTCTGTTTTGGCCATGGCCGCAAATGCTAACGCTACACTTCCAGATGAGATCGATTATCGAACTTATCTATCATCTTACACTCAAGCAAAGTCTCAATCAGACTCAGCGAGAATGAGTGCTGATCAGCTAAAGAGTCTAATCAACGATATCGTTGCACAATTAGAAATCAATGGAAGCACGATCAACGCTACTGAAAGAGATATCGATGAAGCTGTTGCTTTAATTACTCAGCTTAGTTCTGAGAATATGGATCTTGAAACAACAATCGCTCAACTAGGTGAAGAGAACTTAGGACTTAATGATGAGTTAATTAGATTAGCTCAAAATATTAAAGCTCTTGAAAATGATCAGTATCGTTTAGAAGGAGATTTGGCCGGGCCAAGAAATTCGGAACAAAACCTAAGACGTGCTCTTAATTCAGTTGAAAAGAGTATTCAGAAGAATGGCGATGATCTTGAGCGTGCACAGAAGATCTTTAACCGTAACAAAGATGAGATTCAATCCCTCGAATCTAAAATCACTAAAGCAATCGATGAGCATGATCGTCTACAAAAGAGAATACCAAATATTCAAAAAGATCTTAATCAAACAAAGCAGAATCTTTCTCAGGCCCAGTCTCAAGTTTCAACTTTTGAGTCACAGGTAAGCCAAGCAAAGACTGAGCTTCAAGCAGCAAACCAAGCTGTAGCCGATATCAAGACTAAGATTGATCAAGTTGAAAATAAAATAAAGAAGCAAGAAGAGGCCATCGGACCTCTTATCCAAAAGCGTAATAAATTAAAGCAACAACTTTCAGCTGCTCAGTCTGAAGTTTCATCAAAGACTTCAGAGCTTAATTCAGCGAAGAAAGAACTAGCTGACGCCAAAGGAAAAGTTGATACTTTAAAGTCACAAAAAGATTTACTAGCTTCTCAAAAAGCTCAGTTAGAAAATAAGAAGTCTAAGATGGAAGCGGATCTTGCCGTTGTTGAAACGGCCTTAAAAGATCTGACTGGTGGCGGACGTGATCCAGGTAAAGGTCAACAAATCAAGGAGCTAAGACTTAGAAGAAAAGCGCTACGTGATAAGATCGCTGAGACTGAAACTAAGATAACTAAAGTTTCAGCAGACTTAACAAAGGCGCAAGCGGATCTTAAAGCTACTGAGCAAATCATTGCTCAAGGGCAAGGTAAAATCAATGCACTTCAAAGTGCTGTTGCTAGTGCAAAACAAAAGGCACAACAAGCGGCAAATCAACTTAAAGCAGTTGAAACTGAGATTGCAAACGCATCACCTCAGTTAGATAAATTAAAGCAAAGACTTGCTACTTTAAAGTCTGAGTTTACAAATGTAACTCGTACTCAAGTACAAGCAAAAGCTAAGCTTGATGAGAAGAGTGCTAAACTTGCACAAGTTAAAAAAGATATCACTCGTCTTCAGCAAGATATAGCTAAACTTCAAAAAGAGAAGGGCGAAGCGACACAGAGACTTGCTCTTGTAAATTCTGATATCAAGAAACTTAAGAGAGATCTTAAGAAAGAGCAGGATCAATTTGATAGTAACCGTCGTGCAGTTGCAAGCTTAAGAAATACTCAAAAAGCACTCGTTGCTGAAAGAGAATCTTACGAGCGTCGTCTTTCAGTTGTGATGGCCGATATCAGAGTGATCATGGATCGCCTTGATGATGTCCATGCAAGACTTCTTGCAAGTCGTGAAGATCAAGATCGTTTCTCTCAGCAATTTGCTCAGAATCAACAAACGATTAATCAGGCCAACACGACAATGGATCAGAACTCACAAGCAATCTCATCTAAGAGATCAATGATTGCAAGTGCTGAGTCACGCATCCAAGATCTTCAAAGACAAAACGAAAGCCTACAAGATAAGAAATATGTTAAGGAAGCTGAGTTTGCAAAAGCTGATACAGTTGCAAATGAACTTGAGTCAATCACAGCAAGTAAATTCTCTGCTTACGAAGAACGTAAGGATCTTTACTCTCAATACGAAGGTGAAGCGAGAGAACTTGGAGCTTCACAAGGTGAAACAGCTGGAGCAACTGCTGGTGAGTACAAGGGAAGCCGTGATGTAAGCGAAGATGGTCAACACTTCGGTAAAATCAATGGTTTAAAAATTGGAGAACTTAAAGGATACCTTGCTGGTCTTCTTGATGGTAAGGATGATGGACTTGAAGCGGGATACGCTGATGGACTAAATTCTCAGTCAAGCTATGATGAAGGTTATGCAAAAGGATATGAGGTCGGTGTTGAGACTGCTAAGAAATTAGCAAAGTCTGAAAGCTACCCACAAGGTTACGAGAGTGTAAAGAACGAAGCATTCTCTAATCTTCCAACAAATAAAATCGTTCTATCAAATAGTGTGAATGGAAGTATCTTCATGGAGAAAGCATTTGCTTTCGCAAGTGAAATGACGAATGCACTAACAGATACTTATGACTTCATCACACCTGAATATGCCGCTCCTGAAAGAGCTCTTAAGTCATTCACTTCAAGAGTTGATCAAGAAGTTTCAAGAGTGCGAGCAGAGATTGAAGCTTATGAAAATAATAAAGAAAAAGCGAAAGCTCTTCCTCAATACGTTTACACTGCGCCTACGCGTATCGACATTGATGAAGATTTCAAGAATTGTTTTGATGTTTACAAAGGTGTTTCTGAGTTTAAGCAAGCCTGTGGTAAGTCTTACGATTCAGCTTACAAAATGCAATTTACGTCTTCTCACAAAGACACTTACTTCGCCGGTTACGTGGCGTACTTCTCGCAAGCTCGCGACGAAGCTAGCGCAGGTAACTTTTCAAAAGACACGCAAAGTGGATTTGATAAGGCCTACAAGATTGCTTACGCAGAAGCGCGTTTAGAAGGTGAGGGAGCAGCTTACCAGAACGGAGCTGATGCAGGTGAAGAAGCAGGATTTGATGAGAATATCGCAAAACTTAAATCTGAAATGCTAGCACTTGGTAAGTCAGATGCGAAAAAACTATTTGCAACAACAGGTGTTGTTCGTCTTGCAAAAGCTGGGCAGACAACAGTTAAGACTGAAGATCCAAAAGGGTTAACTCAAAATGGTAAATTCTCAGTTGGTCTTGGGCTTGTTAACTTCGGTAAACTTGCAACAAACCGCGGAGCAATCAGTGCTAAGGTTGTATCAAGCACATCAAATGTTGTGGTTGTTGATCCAACAGTTAACTTAAGAACTCTTCCAGCTCAAGCTCAGATTGATCTATCAGATGTAATCCAAGCTAAAGTTGCAAATAATGCTCGTCCAGGTTCAGAAGTTTCAATGCAAATTGAGCTAACTTACCCAGGGGATGCAGTAGGATCAAGCTACACTGAACTGGCAACATTTACGTCAAACGTACTTGTTAACCCAGAGATCCAAGTAGGACTTGATTTCTCTGACGAAGTTAAAGATCGTAAGTGTACTCTTGGATTATTTAACTGTCGTTACAGAAGCCACGATGTAAAGGTTAAGTTAACTGGTCTACGTGACTTCGTACCAGGTGAATATGATGTTGCAATCAGTGTTCTTGAAGGTGAAAAATATGTTGACCTTAAGAAGGCCGCAACAAAGATCGCTTCACCAGGTAAGGGTGTAACAGCTACTGGAGCACTAACTTACAAGTTTAAGAAGAAGACAAAGGACGACAAACTAAAGTTTAAAGTTCAAGTCTCTTACAACGGTGAATTACTTGCAACTAAGGTAATCGACGTTAAAGCAAAATAATTGTCCTAAACTTAGACAGTAAATATAAATTAGGCCCTCCTTGTCCACGGAGGGCCTTTTTTTTGCTATGATTACACCATGAAAAAGATAATTTTTACGTCATTACTATGCCTTACGGCTTCTGCCTTTGAAATGAATGAGTGTGCCATGCTCGAGACGATCACTGATAGCTATAAGCAGGATCTAATGAATGCGGCCACAACAACTGTTGTCTCAACTTCAAAGTCTGACCGCGACGAGTTTAAGGCAATGATCAACTCTAAAATCAATACTTTAAAGGCCTATAAGAGCGAGCTGGAATATTGCTACGAATCTTATGGCGTCCCAAAACAATATGACTGTCGCTTTAATACTGACGTGATTAAGGAGCAGCATCCAGGGGATGTTGTGACAAAGTACACGAATGGCCTTGAGGTTAATTCAAGCTGTAATCATCAAATTTGGCTTGGGCATACGACAACTGAGAATGCACAAGGCAAGACAATCCTAAAGAGTCTTGGTGGAAAATTTGAATTTAATACTCTAGATAAGTGTATCGGTGAGTACTCAAGTGATGAGTATTCTTTTAGAAAGATGATTCTATCAAAGGATAATTTCTTCGTGATGGATCAGTATATGAACTACCACACGAATGTTAAGGTCCTTGCTAAGAAGTATAAGACAAAGAATGAATTAGAGATCAATTACGACGACTCTGAAATTAGCTTCACATACGGTGATGCTGAGATCGCCATCTCGACTGAGACTGGATATGTGACTCGCACAAACTTCCTGACAATGGATGAAGTGACTGAGGGATCATGTGAGACGAGATATAACCAGAGTGCTGGCACAATTTATCCACGTGTAAGCGTTGATGAGAAGGCCTTTGGTTTCAAGTTAGAATATGTTTCATACTAATCGCGCTAATCGATCAAAAAAAATACTCATAACGGGTTTTGAACCATTCGATGGAGGGGATTCCAACCCCTCCCAAATTCTCGTTGAAAATTATAAAAATGAAATAGAAGAAATTGAGGTCTCAAAACTCATCCTTCCGGTGGTCTTTGGTAAGGCCCTGACCATTTTAAAGAAGGAAGCCTTTCTTTTAAATCCCGATTATATTCTGTGCTTTGGCCTCAATGCCAAGGCAAGTGAGATCAATCTCGAAGTCCTTGCTCATAATCTTGATGAGGCCCGCATTGCCGATAATGAGGGAAATAAACCCGAAGGTGAGAAGATCTTTGCAGAGGGGGCGGCTACTCTTGCGTCGACTCTGCCAATTAAGGAGATGGAAGACGCCCTGTTAGCAGCGCAGATTCCTGTTGCCATCTCAAGAGATTGTGGCCGCTATGTGTGCAATCACATCTTCTACGGCATCCGCCACATTATTGATGAGAAGAAGATGCGCGCTAAGGCCGGCTTCATTCACCTGCCTGAGTTTGAGAAGGTGAGTGAGGGTGAACAAGCTCGCGGGCTTGCGGAAATGCTTAAAGCGTTATCTTAAAAATATTCTAATATTGAAAATCTCCATTTCATTTTGAAAGTACTTAGCTTGTGTAGGCAGGACCTGCTACTTTCGTTCTAGTTTAAGTCTTATCTGGACTAAGTAGTCTGATATAGACCAGGTGTCTTTGTAAATATTCGTGATTTCAGTTGTTTATACCTCCATGTTATTGGCAACAAGATTGAATATATATATTTGCGAAATACAAATTAGGAGAAAGAATGAGAGTGATTTACTTACACAAATTTTCAATGCTTATGATGATCGTCTTGCTATCGTCTTTTAATGTAGTGGCACAATCTCTAGATGCTTGTGCTGGAGATGTTGAGTGTCTTAAAGAGAGAGCACAAAACTTTAAAATATTTTTAAAGGCTGAAGTCGACTTTACTAATGAGCTTTCTAAAAAATTTCCAAGTGCAACTCTTGATCGACTTGTCAGTCGCTTAGTTCAAATTTCAGATGTCGATGGTTCTCTTGGAATGGTTGATAAGCTTATGATGATGAAAGGGATAAAAGATAATATCAAAAGTAAGGGACTTCACGACGGTCTTCTTTTTCCATCTGTTGTGACGATGGATATGTTCGCATCGATGGGAAAGATGGATAAGGTTTCTCAAGTTGCAAGTATCATCAATAAACTAAACCCTGCAATTGGTGATGAAGTTGAAAAAACTTTCGGCATCGAAATCGACCGCACTGTTGATCCTTCAAGACCTTCTTTTGATCCACCTCTTTCTCGCTCAAATAAACCTGACTTTGGTGGACCGAGAATGGGCCATGAAGATGGTCAATTTGGTGGAGACTTAGGTGGCGATCAAATGCCATCAAGAGGTAAGCAAGACTTTGGCCTTGGTCCAAGAATGGGTGGTGATCCAAGCTTTAATGATGGTGATGAAATGATTAGTCCTCTTTTAGGTAATAAACTTGAGAGGGATAAGAATAGTCTTTTGTACTCAACTAGCTCGACGAGCAGTGGAGATGTTAAAACTTGTTTAGTTAATTGTGGAATAACGACGCTTATGGGCGGGCTAGCTGGAAGTAAGCTAGGTCCATATGTTGGCGTAGGAGCAGCTCTAATTGCCGGTGGCGTATGCATGATGAACTGTAATTCAGAACTTAAAGAATATTATAAAGGAAAGAATCAAAAACAAGACAAGCCTAAATCTGATACACCTAAGGTTGATAATCCGAGAACAGGTGGTGCTCCAGATATTCCTGAAGATAAACCAGAAAAGCCAGATACTCCTAAAGTAGATAATCCAAGAACTGGTGGCGGAGATCAACCAAAAGGTGACGATACGCCGAAGGGCGACGATACGCCAAAAGGTGATGATACGCCGAAAGGCGACGATACCCCGAAAGGTGACGATAAACCTACAAACCCAAAGAAACCTGAAGATGAGGGTGAGTGCAAGGGGAAGAAGGACTGTTCGGATGGTAGAATGATCGATCTTTTAGGCAGAGTAAAAAATGATATTGATGTTATCGATGATAATGTAAACTTAAATAGAGATCTAAATATAAATCTTAAAGAATTACAGATTAACTACGGTAGACCGCAGTTTGGAATGTAGGAGAAATGATGTTACTCGATAGAAAAATTAAAAGTCTTATAAGCCTATGCTTATTATCTGCATTTGGACTTGGAGTCGCCGAAACATACGGTATTAACAATAATGATCTTATCGTAATTCTAAGTACTGGCTTTGCCTATGCCATGGTTACTGGACTAGGACTTTATGCTCTTTATTGCTTTTATCAAGACTGTCAAAAAAGCAGAAGTGGTGAAGCTTATGGTTATCTTGCTCATGGTTTTGGAGCCGCAACGATAATTATGCTTTGCATGTATAATTATCTAACTGAGGGGAGATCTTATTATCATGCAATCGGTTCGACTCTCTTGTATACGATTTTCTATTGTTCAGTTTTTATGATTGTTATTGAGGCGGTCTATAAGTTTTTAAATAAGACAGAGAATGATAGTGATGAGTAAGTTTAAATTAAATTATTCAATTGTGATGATCTACCTTTCAGGTCTTGTGCTTGGAGGAGTTTGTGGTTATGAGAGAAGAGGCTCAAGTATTGAGAGCTCACTTGACCTCTATCTTGTGATTTTATCAGTTATTATAGGGCTAACTCTGGCGCACTTCCTCCTCGTTGCAATCCTAGGAGGATTTGCAAATTTTAAAAAGCTTGCAAAGGGTGAGGATATGAAAGCAAAGATTACGCTTAAAGATATCCGTTCTCCTTATGACTTCATTTCTCGATCTTTTAAGAATGCCAGCGTCTTTGGGGCTGGAACCTTTCAAATCGCAACGCTCTTGTACTTCTTTCCAAGTAGTGTTTACTCGGCTTTATTCTTGGTGAAAGTCGTGGCCGTTCAGCTGATCGTTATGATTCCTATTTACCTGATCTATGAGGGATTCTACGATATTGCTCGTGCTAGGAGTGGGGAGTAGGGAAAAAGGGGCGCAGCTTTCACTGCGCCCCCCGAAATCACAACTTCCGTAAGATCAAAATAATTTGAACTACATAGGTCATGATTTCTAGTAGTAACCAATAGTCATCCATGACTTTCTCCTAGACTCCCTTCATTGGGCGGAGAAAGTGGAGCTATGGTTAGAATTATGCTATAATTGATTAATCTAGTGCCCTCCGAGGATTTCTAGTAGTAACCAAAAACTTAACCCCGTTCTTACGGGGTTTTGTTGTTTATAAAAGGGCGCAGCTTTCACTACGCCCTCCGAAATCACAACTTTCTTAGAACCAGAATTAACTGAATAATAAGCACTATGATTTCTATGACTTGCCAAAGTCCTTCCATGAACATCTCCAAAAAAGAGTCCTCCTCATTGAGGAAGAATGGAGGAAATCGGCAAAGTATGGTAAAATTCTTTGTAAATAGGTTGTGCCCTTCGAGATCACAATTCTATGACTTGCCAAAGAAGCACCCCGTTTTACGGGGTTCTTCTTTTTGAGACTATATCAAATCACCGAAAATCCATTTCTTTCCACATTTGAAATGCTGTGCTATACTGCCGCTTACGAATATTTGTTCAAATATCCGTGTCAAAATCTCATGGGGGTGCCCTGGTTTCGACGGGATGGTAGACAGGTATCCGGGCGTGTCCAGGTTGGTCTCCACGGTCCTGGTAAAAAGGAGTCCACCGTTAATTGCAGACGATTATGCAATGCCAATGGCTGCCTAATTAATTAGGATTAGTCTTGTGAGGCGCTACTGCCAAGAAACAGAATGTAGCGACCCAGTTGAATCTGCTGGCTAACTAGGTTTCGAGCCCGCCGGGCCTGCTCGTTAATCACTCACCGGGGTTCGCCGAGGTCACGTATCACGGACAGTCTTGTCTTCTGACGATAACCGAAGACTACGCACGTAGGCCGCTATCAAGAAATCATTTCGGACGTGGGTTCGATTCCCACCACCTCCACCATGCAAGGCGTTGAAATTGTTGAGTTTTGGCTTCAGTAATCTCAACGACTTGATGCTTTGCTAACTAGCTCAATGTCAGTAGAAATCACTTAAAATAAGCCCTGTTGCAACACTTTGTAGTTGGTGGCCGTAGTTTGAGGCCCAAACAAACTACAAATTTAATAGCACTTTTAAGAAACAAAACTTCCAAGACGAAGTGATAGTCATACATTCAGTCCGAAAGGTGTTGAGAGGTTTAATGGACACTAATGAGTTGAAGTTAAAACAAGTTTTTAAAACTGTATTGATTAACAACAAAACATTCCTTCAAAAATTCTAACTACAAAATTTAAATGAAGAGAACTTAACTCATTGAAATTGAGATAAGTTTCAATTCAAAAAGCGTTATCTTTAATATACTATTTTTTACATGGAAAATAAGAAACTGACACAACAAGAACTTGAGTCGCATCTCTGGGGAGCAGCCGATATTTTAAGAGGTGCCATCGATGCGGCCGACTATAAACATTATATTTTTGGACTTCTATTTTATAAGCGTCTTTCAGATGTATGGGTAGAGGAGTACGAAGAAAGGTTGAAGGAGTTTGAAGACGAAGAACTTGCTAAGGACCCTGAAGAGCACCGCTTTCATATCCCTGAAGGTTGTTTTTGGTCTGATGTAAAAAAGAAGACAACAAATATTGGAGAAGCATTAAATTCCTCATTTAGAGCAATTGAAGATTCTAACAAGAGGTTAAATGGAGTATTCCAGGATGTAGATTTTAATAATAAGAGAAGGTTTCCTGATTCTACATTAGAATTGCTTATCCAGCATTTTGATAAATACTCTCTAATGAAAAAGAATGTCCCATCGGACATGCTTGGAAATGCATATGAATACTTAATTGCAAAGTTTGCAGACGATGCAGGTTCAAAAGGTGGTGAATTCTATACTCCCAAAGAAGTAGTCCAGTTAATCGTAGAGTTGTTAAAGCCTAGTGAAGGAGCAAGTGTTTATGACCCTACATGTGGTTCAGCAGGTATGTTACTTGAGGCTTTTCATTATATGGAGAGAAATAAAAAAAATCCCAAGTCGTTAAGACTTTTTGGGCAAGAGAAAAACATAAATACATGGGCAATTTCTCAGATGAACCTTTTCCTTCATGATATTGATGATGCTCGTGTCGTTCATGGTGATACTTTAAAAAAACCTCTCTTATTTGATGATGAAGCATCAAAGAAAATTAAAACTTTTGATTTTGTTATAGCAAATCCTCCATTTTCATTAAAAAACTGGGGACAAGAGATATGGAAAGGTGGTGACCCTTACGGAAGAGACTTATTTGGTTGTCCGCCCAAGAGTTATGCAGACTTTGCATTCGTTCAGCATATGATAAAAAGCCTCAATTCAAATGGAAGGCTAGGAGTTATCGTTCCACATGGTATTTTGTTTAGGGGAAATGCTGAAGGAAAAATAAGAACAGCTTTATTTGAAAATGAGGATATTCTGGATGCTGTTATTGGATTACCTGAGGGATTGTTTTATGGAACAGGGATTCCAACAGCACTGTTAATTTTTAAAAAGAAAAGAGATGAGAATAGAAAAAAGAAATTGTTGTTTATAAATGCAGAGTTGCTTTATGAGGATAGGAAAATCCAAAGAAGGTTGAGGTCTTCAGACATTGATAAGATTGTTGAAACTTACTCAAACTACACTGAAGAAAATAGGTTCTCTATCGTCGTTTCACATAAAGAACTAGGTGAAAATGACTACAACTTAAACATCAGAAGATATATAGATACGGCACCTCCTTTAACGAATTATGATGTCGAACATATTCTAAAGGGAGGCATTCCTAAATATGAACTTGAAGATGAATATTTTATTGAGTTGATGGAAGGATTAGATGTTGAATCAGTATTTGAAATAAAGGGCGATTCAATTCGCTTTCAGCCTGTCTTTAAACTTAAATCGGATTTGAAAAAAGTAATTGGCGACGAAAGAGTCGCACTCTTTAATTTATTGTCAAATATCTGGGATAATTACACTTTTTCATTAAATCAAGTTAATGAACAACTAGGTCAAACTGAAAAGAAACTGAATAGTTTTTTAAAAGAGTTGGGCTATGAATAGTTGGAGGAAGTGTAAAATTGGAGATGTTCTAGAGATTGTAAAAAAGGAAAAGGTTGAATCTCCACAAAATTATTATGCTTTAACAGTACAGCTTCACGGTAAAGGTATAAAAAACTCAGGTAAAAGACCTGTTCCTACAGAGAGGGGGAGACCGTATTATATCAGAAACGAAGGTGAGATTTTAATCGGTCGGCAAAACTTCCATAACGGTGGGATTGGAATTGTACCAAAAAGTTTAGATGGCTTAATTGCATCGAATGCAATATCTAGTTTTAAGTGCAAGGAAAATGAGAATGATAAGTTTATTGAGTTGTTATTTCAGTGGTATGGTTTTTATAAAAAAGTAGATAATTTAATTGGCGGAACAGGCCAAAAAGAAATTTCTGAACCAGAAATCTTAAAGATACCAATTGCAATCCCTTCAAATAAAGAACAAGCTAGAATTGTGGAAATCTTAGACTCTATAGAGTCAACATTAAAAGCATTCAAAAAACGGATTATTAAAACTCAGGCTCTTAAAAAAGGAGTTATGAATGACCTTTATCAATTATGTTTGGAAGAGGGGAAAGTATTAAAAGATAGTAGTACATTTGATGTTGTTAAAATGGGAGATATATTTAAGGATTCCAAACTCAAGGGAGTTGATGGAATACCTCTTGCTTCTGTAACTAAAGGACGTGGAATTGTTCCTCGTAGTGAAGAAGAGAAAAAAGTTGAGACAAACTTAAAAGCAGAAGACCATCTATGGGTTAAAAAAGGTTGGATTGCTTATAACATGATGAGAATGTGGCAAGGCGTTCAAGGCATTGCTAATCAAGATTTCCTAGTAAGTCCAGCATATGTGGTTCTGGAGCCAAAAAATAAAAATATAAATACACAGTTTTATAATTACCTCTTTCAAACTGAGAAATTTATTAGATTGTTTCATCAATATTCTTACGGTTTAACCAATGACAGGTTAAGGCTTTATTATGCGGACTTTTCAAAGATTCCCGTACCTTTACCGTCTCTGAAACAACAAGATGAAGTTGTAAAAGTAATTAGAGAAATTGACTCCTTGATTTCAACGTTGAATAAAAAAATTGAGCGACTTGAGTATATTAAAAAAGGATTAAAGAAAGACTTTTTTACAGGAGATAAAAAAGTAATATAAGGAAATTAAAATGAGCTATGAGACCGATGGATATGGTCCAGAAACGAGAATGGTTGAAGTGCCAATTCTTGATTTCTTATGTAAGGACGATTTATTTAAGAGTAATGATAAGACTGTAGGATATAAATACCTCCAACCAGCTAAACATTCTCAAGAAAGAGATGGTGAGACAAATGTCATTTTAAGAAATGAACTTCTTGCTGCAATAAAAAGAATAAATGATGTTGATGACGAGGTAGCAAACTCTGTTTATCAAGATTTATTGAACCTTTCTGATAATGAAAAATGGTTAAAGATAATCAAAGGAGACTATAGTAAAAGCGTTCCTGGACAGTCAGATAAAAAGACTATATTTCTAATTGATTTTAAGAATACAGAAAATAACACTTTCACTGTTACTAATCAGTATTATGTTAAGTCTCAACATTCTAGAAAGCCTGATGTTGTTATTTTTATCAACGGTATTCCTGTTGTTGTAATTGAGGCCAAGAGTCCTTTTGCATATAAAGATAAAACAGGTGAAGCCTTTGACCAGATAAAGCAATATGAAAGAGATATTCCAAGGCTTTTCTTTTCTAATTGTTTCAATATTGTAACAAATGAAAAGAACACATTGTATGGAGCAACTGGTTCGAGTTCAAAATATTATGGTTATTGGAGAAATCCGTGGCCAAAAACAGATGAAGACCTGAGTAATGACCCTCTTAAAAAAGCATTATGGGCACTTCTCCAACCAGACAACCTTTTAGATTTAATAGCTCACTTTATTGTTTTTGAAAGAGAGAAGGATAAAGACGGTCACACTCATATCATCAAAAAGATATGTCGTTACCAACAGTTTAGAGCAGTAAACAAGATTGTTGATAGAGTTGTAAAAGATGAACAGAATAAAGGTCTTGTTTGGCATACCCAAGGAAGTGGAAAGTCTTTAACAATGGTTTTTTCAGCAATTAAGCTAAAAACACACCTAACATTGGATGCAAAGACATTAGAGAATCCAAATATTCTAGTTTTAACAGATAGAGTTGACCTTGATACACAAATCAAGAATACGTTTGTAGCTTGTGGTATTAGAAATCCGAAACACATGACGAGTGTCTCACAGTTAAGAGATACGATTAAGTCAGAGGCAACGGGCCTTACAGTTGTTACAACTATTTTCAAGTTTCAAGGTTCAAAGGACCCAATCCCAAATAGTGAAAATTGGATTCTTTTAGTAGATGAGTGCCACAGAACTCAAGAGAAGGATTTAGGTGCTTACCTTAGAGCAACATTTCCAAAAGCTAAGTTCTTTGGATTCACAGGAACACCAGTTAAAAAGAATGATATGGATACTTATGCGAACTTTAGTCCAGAAGGTGAAGGTTACATTGATAAGTATGATATTGATGATGCTGTAGCAGATGGTGCAACAGTTCCTATACATCACACAGCGAGAATGACTGAGTGGAATGTTGAAACAGCTAAGATGGATATTCTTTTTGACCAATGGTTTGCCAATGAACCCGAGGAAGTCATCTCTGCTTTAAAAGAGAAAGGTATCTCGTTAGGAATGTTAATTAAGTTTCCAAAGAGAATTGACCTTATAGCTTATGATATTTGGACTCACTATAAAGCATATGCAAAACCAGATGGGTTAAAAGCCCAAATCGTTGCTTATGATAGAGAAGCTATTATTTTATATAAAAGAGCATTAAATAAAGTAATTACTGCTGATTTAGTAAAGTCTGGACTTTCACAAGAAGAGGCTGAGAAACAAGCTGATGAGATGAGTGCTTGTGTTTACTCAGGAAATCAAGAAGATGCTAAGCCAAGCGAGGAGGAGTACATCCAAGAGTTAAGAGGAGACCTCCAAAAATATTATGCTGACAAAGATAAAGAAATTGAAATCAAAGATAACTTTAAGACAAAAAGCAAAGAGCCTTCTTTTTTAATTGTATGTAGCAAACTTTTAACTGGTTTTGATGCTCCAATTGAAGGTGTCATGTATGTTGATAACCCATTAACAGACCATAATTTACTACAAGCCATTGCTAGAGCAAATAGAGTTTGGAGTGAAGGTCGTAAAGACTGTGGTCTCATCGTAGATTATATTGGTATCACTAAGAAACTTGATAAGGCCCTAGAGTGCTATAGAAAAGAAGATGTTCAGAATGCAACTAGAGACTTTTCTAAATTAGAAGAGAATCTGACTAGAAGTCATGAGGAAGTATCAGCATATTTAAAAGAGATTGATGGGAATCAGCCAAACCTGAGGGCTGAATTCATAAAATTGATTGAGATTATTGAGACTAAAGACAGATGGCTTGTATTTAAGAAGAAAGCTAAAGAATTTATTTCTGCTTATGAAATCCTTAGTCCAGAACCATTTATTCTTCAATTTCAAAAAGATTTAAAACTGACAGTAGCATTCCTACAATATGCAACTCCTTCATTTGAGAAAAAAGAAGCTGAACCTCTAGGGAATTACAGTGAAAAGATTAGGGCCATGCTTGATGAGCATTTAGAAGTAACAGGTCTTAAAACAACTATTAAGCTTAGAAAGTTAACTGACCCAGAGTTTCAAAATGATTTTAAAACAGAAGGGAAGTCACCTGAAGATATTAAAGAAGCAGCAACTCGAAAAGCAACTGAGTTAAAGAAAATAACTCGTGAAAAAGTTGATGATAACGAGCTTCGCTATAAAAAGTTTTCAGAAAGATTACTTGAGATTATTAAATTACTTGAAGAGAAACAACTTGAAGCATCAGAAGCTCTAAAAGAAATGGAAAAGTTATCTGGAGAGTTAAACAAAGAAGATAAAGCTTATAAGGACTCAGGTTTAACAGAAAGAGGGTATGATATTTTAAAAATATTAGAAGCTTTCAGATATGAGTCAGAAGAAAAGTCTGATGATGATTCCAAAAATGAAAAAAGTGAAGGTCTCTCTAAAGAAGTTATTAACAAATTGAAAGAAATAGCTAAAGAAGTAGAGGAAGTCTATGCTTCTAATGATTCTGCACCAAAAGGATGGAATCATATGGAGCAACTTAGAAAAGAATTGAGGCAGAAAGTAAGACGTATATTGCAACCAGTTAAGTTACAAGGCTGGCAAAAAGAGATTCCAAATAGAGTTGAAGAGTACGCATTAAAGAATTTTATAAAGGTTTAAATGGATTTTTTTGAAGTAGGTAAAACTAAAATACCATGTAAGGTATCGCTAAATAAGAGATTGAAGTCTAGAAGGCTAAATGTAACCCCTTTAGGAATAGAGTTAGAGGTTCCTAGTTCCCAGCTATCAGATAATAGTGAATTTCTTAGAAAGAATGAAGAGTGGATATTCAATCAGTGGTATGAGTTAGGTCATAGAGAGATTCGTGACCCATGGCCGGAAAACTTTATGAGTGGTTCAAAGGTTCTATTTCACGACCGCTATGAGATGATAAATATATCTGCTGTCGAGACGAATGAAGTTGAAATAGCTCATTCTATTAGAGGATTTAATGTTAATGTTCCAATAGATATACCTTTAAAATTTAGAAATGAAGTAATTAAAGATTCATTTATTTCATTTTTTAAGAAAAGTCTTGAAACGGAATACATTAAAATCACCTCAATGTATGAATCAAAGTTAATTATAAAAACTCCAGAACTAAAGTTTATAGATAGAAAAGATGTTTGGGCGCTATGTGAAGATAATGGAGTAATTAAATTAGATTGGAGAATGGCCTTTCTACCTAAATATATAATTAGATATATTGTAGTACATGAACTGTGTCACCTTAAGGAACGTAATCATGGTAAAGAGTTTTGGAATCTAATATCTAATTTCCTTCCAGATTATCAATCTAGTGTAGATTACTTAGCTAAAAAATCTAATTTACTTTTAGAATAGAAAGTCATAACTAGCTTAAATTCTGGTAAGCGTAGCAATAGATTACTTTCACTTTATACTAAAGTGATCACACTAACTAGCTTGTATTAGATTGAAAGTGCCTGGTAATAATATTACATCTTTCTAAAGAGTTATTAATCTAAATATAAATGTCCATAAAACAACTCTTTTTCAAGACATGAAAAGATAGAGATTTACTTTCCTTAAGTAATTGATTCTATAAAGAGGTAGGAACTAGAAACAGGTAAGTTTTATGTTTTTAGTTTTTACTCTATAATTACATGTAAATATATATTATAGGTAGATTATGGAAAGCAAAAAAATAACTGAATGGAAGGTCTTATTCTCACTCGAAAAAAATACTGACAAATTAGAGGCTGGAGAAATCTTAATAATTCCAAGTGAGGACCAGTGGAATGATTTCAAACATAAGATTAAAGCACTAATTTATTTAAAAACTAATAATGATTTATTTTCCTTTGAAAGTTTTCTCGCTTTTGTCCCTGAAACAACTAGCGAAGTAGAAATTGGACTTCGGTCAAGGCTACAAGAGTATATACAAAAAACTAACTCCGTAAAAGAATTAATCCCTGTTGAAAACTTCGAAGCATTCTTTACAATGTTGCCAACTATTGGAGAGTATAGAAAATTAGTGAAAACAGTAACACCTGAAATTGCAAATTCTGTACTAAAGTCAGTTTCAGATTTAGTGTTCTGGGAAGGACAACAACAAAAAACAGATGATTGGCTTATAAAGGGAAAGAAATCTTTGGCCTTTCGTGAAGCATTTATGAGGAATTCTGAAAGTTATTTTGCTTATCACAGTGCAGGAGAAATTCTAAAAGGCCTTGACTTTGAAAGCTTCGATATAATATCAAAAAACTTAGATTTAAAATTTCAATTAGATTCATTTTCTAACCCTCATCAAATAAAATTCACTTTTAGCCAAGACTCAGTTTTACCAAAAAGAATTAATATTATGATTGGTAAAAATGGTTTAGGTAAAAGCCAGGCATTAAGTAAAATTGTCAGTGCTTTAGTAGGAAGAACAGATCATTTGAATATTTTACGCGACCCAAATGGAAAAACTGGTCGACCATTAATAAATAGACTTATTGCCATTGGGACGCCAGGTGAAGTTTATAATACATTTCCACGTCTGAATGTTAAGAGGCCTAGAATAAAATATAAACTACTCAATATGATAAGGAACAGTAAAAGTATAAATGCGGCAACAGGGGAATCTTTTCAACAGCTTCTTAGAAGTGAAGATGTAATTGGTAATCAGTTTCGATATAATATTTTTTACAACTCAGTAAGTAATTGTTTACCTGTTGAGGATATTGTAATTCCAATAGAACAATATGACGGACTTCCTCCGTTTTATCCATTGTCGGGATTTCTTAAAAGAAATATAGGTGAACAAAGAAGACTTCTATTATTAGGAGCAATAAGTGAGAAGGCTGAGCCCAAAATATTTAGAGATGGCACATTATATCCTTTAAGCAGTGGTCAGCTTTCTTTTTTTAAAGTTGCATTGTTAGCTTGTTTACATATCGAGAACGGTTCTCTCTTGTTACTAGATGAGCCTGAAACTCACTTACATCCTAATTTAATTTCTGACTTTATATCATTGCTAAATACGCTACTAAGGGCTACAGGCTCTTACTCTATTATTGCAACCCATTCTGCTTATTTTGTGAGAGAAATATCAAGAGAACAAGTTCACGTTTTTAAAGAGATGCCTGATAGAGGTATTAGTATTGTGAATCCCAGGTTGAAAACCTATGGAGCTAATATCGGAGACATTTCTCACTTTGTATTCGATGACAATATTGATGATAAATTAACTAATAATATTCTAGAAAACATTCGTGATAAAAAAGGTAACATTGATTTTGACCTCGATACACTCAAGTCAGAGTTATCTACAGAAGTATTGATGTCGTTAAAACGAGAAATTAGTGGTTAAAGTATGAAATCAGTAAATATGCCAAATATTGATGATATTCAGTTGCTAAAAGATTTATGTAGCAAGACTCACATTAAGTGTCATCCTTATCTTTCTCATGAGTATCTAATTATGCTTGCTCAGTATCAGCAATTTATAAACAATAATGGAAACCCATATCTCTGTCCTTCTGTGCAAATTGGCACAGAACTGAGAAATGCTCTAGAATACCATTATAAAAATCCACTAAAATGCTTAAGCTTTATTTCTCAAGTAAGGTATGAAGTTTCTACAAGTTGTTGCCCTATGTGTGGGAGTATTGGGACAGGGACTGTTGATCATTACCTACCACAGTCAACTCACCCCGAATTTACAATACACTCACGAAATCTGATACCTTCATGTTTATGTAATTCAAAAAGAGGTAACGTGATTACTGGAGTAAATGCCAATGAAAGAATCATTCATCCATATTTTGATAACTTTTTAAACCAAAGGTTAATCACTTGTGAATTCTCTGGTGATTTATCTGCACCAGTTGTTAGATTGAGGCAATTGGGTGCAAATCAGACAGTTACTTTTCATATCAATAATGTTGTAGAAAAGACGAATATTCTAAATTGGTTAAGTGACAAGTGGGCCAGCCTTGTAAGGTCTCCCCAGGCAATGCTTCCGCATCTTCCTAGGGGAAGATATGTAACTGAGCAAGAGGTGCAAAATTCATTTATTTCAACACGAGATGATAAAGATTTAGAGTTTGAATCTTTCAATAATTGGTTCTCTATATTTTTTTCAGGTCTAGAAAATTCAAATGGAGTCGCAGCCTGGATTAGAGACGTACAAAATAATTTAGTTACTAGAAGAATAGAAGAAGACGAGTCTTAAATTGATAATATTTTGGATTTTAAAATTAAAAAAATGTAATGTAGTGATTTGTAGTAATGACTTCTTGCTATATCAATAATATTAAGGTGATCGAAGGTTACCACCACCTCCACCATCGGATTCCGGTGGTGGAAGCCCCTTTCCTTATGCCACTTAAGGAAGATGGGTGGTCTTACGTTGTTCCATTTTCAAGACAAAATTTTATAGATTTTCATCTTGGAAAATTAAACACGGACTTTATAACCTTTCTAGATAAATGCGTACAAGACTACAGATCACTTTTCCTTCAATTGGAAAGGAATAGACAAAGGCAACAAATCGTTATGATACCTCGCAGGTATCCAGCCCGTAGAAGATCAAGACGGCTTTAAACTTAAATTTTTTAATAGTAATTTTTAGATATATTTATCGTTACACTGAATACTATTATTCGCTTTAGCTACACAAGACTTGAATAGGCTTCTCTTTAACATTTTTTCACTTAAGTTATACTGAGATGACTCATTTACTTCTCCATTGTCCAGTTGGAGCAAGCAAAAATTACATCTTCCAGAGAGACAAGATGATGGAATGTAGAAACCACTTTCTTCTAAAGCTTCAAGTACTGTTTGTTCACTATTTCTATATGGGACAATTTGGTTGTTAAATTTAAAAATACTCACACAAGGTCTTTGATTTTGTGCTTTTTTAATTCTAATAGAAAGGCATTTGTTGCTTTATTAAGCATACCTTTAAGTTTGCACTTTGGATTTAAAGTACACGTATTTTTTTCGGGATTAAAGCACTCGACAATATCAAAATCTTCAACTTGAGAAACAAGTTCTCCTATTGATTTGTGTTCATAATCTTTATTGAATTCAATTCCACCTTTTGGGCCAAGAGTTGAGATAACATATCCTAGCTCAGACAGTTTATTTACTGCAACGCTCAAATGGTTTTTCGAAATATTATAACTATCTGCAATATCTTGAATTCTTACTTTTCCTTCATTCATTTGAAGGTAAATTAATACTCTAATGCAATAGTCTGTTTTTGTTTTCAATCGCATAAATTATTTATGCCATTCATATTTTACATTTACAATGATATATTTTATATATATTAATATATGTAAAATATACCAAATCTGTGAGGTTGTATGAAAAAGTATTGGTGGACACTAGTATTTGTTCTTGTCGGAACATTTACAATATTAGGTTTTTTTGGAAGTGAGGTATATAAAAAGGCACCTCCTTTGTACGAAAGCATAAATTCAAGCTCTCAGGGGGTTATCTATACCAAAGATGATATTTTGGATGGTCAAGAAGTTTGGCAATCCATTGGTGGCCAACAGATTGGCTCTATTTGGGGGCATGGAGCTTATCAAGCTCCAGACTGGACAGCGGACTGGTTACATAGAGAACTAGTAAATTACCAAACAATTTATAGTAAAAATAAGCTTGGAAAAAGCTTTAATGATCTCTCAAAACAAGAAAAAATGTTGGTTAAAGCTTCGATGTTAGAAGACTACCGAGAGTCAAAAGTTGAAAATGATAAAGTTTTAATCTCAGATATTAGATATCAAGCATACTTAAAGACAAAAGAGTATTACTTAAGTTTATTTAGCAATAGTCCTGAATTGAGAGAAACAAGAAAGGCCTATGCAATTCATGAGGAAGTTTTGCCTTCTGCCGAGAGAAGAGAAAAAATGATGGCCTTCTTTCATTGGTCAACTTGGGCAGCTTCAGCGAATAGACCTGGGGAAAATCATACTTACACTAATAACTGGCCTCATGAACCGCTAATAGACAATGTGCCGACAAGTGAAAATATTTTTTGGTCAATAATTTCAGTAATTCTACTCTTAACTTCTATAGGTTTTCTTGTTTGGTATTATGCATTTAAAAAAGAAGAGGATGATGTAAACTCTGAACTTCCAAGTAATGATCCACTTAAGAATTTTAAGCTTACACCTTCAATGAAGTCCCTTTGGAAGTATTGGGGTGTTGTGGTTGTTCTTTTCATTATTCAAATAGGACTTGGAGGGATACTTGCCCATTACACTGTTGAGGGACAGGACTTTTATGGTTTTCCATTATCAAAGTTCTTACCATATACATTAGCGAGAACTTGGCATATTCAAATTGCGTTGTTTTGGATTGCTACATCTTTTCTTGCAGCAGGTTTATTTATCGCCCCCATAATTAATGGTGGTGAAGATCCAAAGTATCAACGATTTGGTGTAAACTTTCTTTTTGGTGCATTACTTGTAGTTGTTTTTGGTTCCCTAACAGGAGAAGCACTCGCCATTCACCAGTTATTAGATTTTGATCTAAGTTTTTGGTTTGGTCATCAAGGCTACGAGTACGTTGACTTAGGAAGAGTATGGCAAATATTACTTTTAGTGGGATTAGGTGTTTGGCTAACATTAATGTTAAGATGTATTGCTCCTGCTCTTAAGATTGCTAAAGATAATAAGCAATTACTTCTTTTATTTTCTGCTTCAACGATTGCAATTGGACTCTTTTATGGAGGAGGTCTTTTTTATGGAGCAAGGACTCACATAAGTATTATGGAGTTTTGGCGATGGTGGGTTGTCCATCTTTGGGTTGAGGGCTTCTTTGAAGTTTTCGCAACAGTAGCATTAGCATTTATATTTGTTACACTTGGTTTAATAAAACCTAGGTCTGCGACTAAAGCTTCTTTACTTTCGACATCGATATTTTTAGTTGGTGGAATTCCGGGTACATTTCATCACTTATATTTTAGTGGGACACCAATTTCAATTAGTGCTATTGGTGCATGCTTTTCTGCTCTTGAAGTTGTTCCTCTTGTTCTGATTGGCTTTGAGGCATTTCATACTTTTAAAGTTCAAAAACTTACGAGTTGGACAAAAAACTATAAATGGCCAATTACTTTCTTTGTGGGAGTCGCTTTTTGGAACTTAGTAGGTGCTGGAATATTTGGATTTTTAATCAATCCTCCAATTGCTCTTTATTACTTGCAAGGTTTAAATACAACTGCTGTTCATGCGCATGGAGCGACATTTGGAGTGTATGGCCTTCTCTCTCTTGGACTAGTTCTATTTATTGTGCAAACAACATTCCAAGAACGTAAGTGGAATGACAAGATAATGGGATATGGTTTTTGGGGAATGAATATTGGTTTAGGACTAATGATTATTTTAAGTCTCCTTCCAATCGGCTTGATTCAGTTTGATGCGTCTCTTGAAGTTGGTCTATGGTACGCAAGAGGTAGCGAAGTAATGCAGTCAGATCTGATACAGAATCTAAGGTGGTTAAGAGTTATAGGTGATGTGATTTTTGCTCTTGGCGCAGTTTTTTATGCTTTGGCCATATTAGATAAAACGGGTCTATACAAATTAAAGTCAGACGAATCGGAATTTGAAGGTGAGTTGGTGGTTGAAAATTAAAAGAAAAAAGGAGAACCTTATGAGCTTGGGAAGAAATAACTCAAAGGATAGTGATAGCCTTTTGTGGGATAAAATGCCTCTTGGAACTCTTGTCGATGAAATTTTAGAAAAGTTTCATAAAAAGCACAGAGAGGACTTAGAGTATTTGATTCCTCTTGCTAAAAAAGTTGAGTCGGTACACTCTGATAAACCAGAGTGTCCAACTGGACTTTCAGATTTTTTAATGAAATTGCAATTTGAGCTTGAATCTCATATGCAAAAAGAAGAAAAAATACTTTTCCCTATGATAAAATCAGGTCAAGGTTCAATGGCGCAAGGGCCGATTTCTGTAATGACCCATGAACATGTGAGTCATGGAGAGAATCTGCTTGAATTACGAAAATTGGCACACAACTTTGAGATTCCAGATGATGCATGTGGAAGTTGGAATGCACTATACCAAGGAGCGCAAACTCTAGAGCGTGAACTAATGGAACATATTGGAACAGAAAATAATATCTTATTTCCTAAAGCTTTAAGTGAAGTTGATGGTTGTTGTGGAAGCTGTAGTTAACTAAAGAGTAAAAGGAACACTACTTTGATAAAAAATAATCCAATACTATCTATAAGTTTCAGGCCATTTTTTATTCTTGCAGCATTAATTGCGATTATTAATCCAAGCATTTGGATTCTTAATTATTTAGGTAAAATGTCAATTCCGCTCGTAGTTGTTGATCCACTTTTTTGGCATGGGCATGAAATGATTTTTGGCTTTACAGGAGCTTTGATTGCAGGATTTATTTTAACAGCTAGTGCTAATTGGACTAATTCTACTCCATATCAAGGAAATAGCCTTTTATTGTTGATCACGGTCTGGTTAGTGGAAAGATTTTCATACTTTATCTTTAATGGTGAACATCTTCAGCTTTTGGCAATGAATTTATTTTTCCCTATTTTAACTTTAATGCTATTTAAAAAATTGAGGAATTTTCCAAAACAGAGAAATATATTTATACCAATAATACTTGGGATAACTGTAGCTAAGGTTCTCCATAGTTGGGGTTATCTTTACTCTGTGGACTATCTTGAAAATTCAGGAAGAGAAATCGCAATTGGTCTAATTCGATTTATCATTCTTTTGATCGCTGGCAGAGTTATCCCATTTTTTACTAGAAAGAAGATAAAGGGAATAGACATAAATCTTCCGAATTGGATTAATCCTTTAAGTTTAATTCCTGTCGCATTAATTGCTATTCCTTGGCCTGAAGCTGTGCCAAGATTCGTACTTGGAGCAATATTAACTTTAGCACTTATAGCTAATGTTTCGAGACAGGCTTTGTGGAAACCTTGGGTAACTTTTAAAGTTCCTATTCTTTATGTGTTACACATAGGAATAGCACTAATAAATATTGAGTTATTGATGGAGTTGATAGGTTTATTTAATGACCAAGTTCATTATACACAAGCGGCACTACATCTACTAATGGCAGGAGGATTAGGAGTTGTGGGAATTGGGATAATGACAAGAGTTAGTTTGGGGCATACTGGTAGGAAAATTAGAGCAGATTTCTGGACTTGTTTATCATACTCAGCAATAGTTGTGGGTAGCTTAATAAGAGTATTTGTTCCTGTTTTCTTCCCTGATATTTACGTAAGAAGTTTACATTTTGCTAGTGGACTTTGGACGCTTGGTTTTGGAATATTCATAATTAAGTACTTTAAAACTCTAACGACTCAAAGGCCTGACGGCAAACCATATTAAGACTATATTTTCTCCCAAGATATTAAATAAAATGTTGATTTAGGAAGTTTATCAAAAAACTTCTTTTGGTAATGCACTTTAATGAACTCACGAGACAAGCTACTTAGTTCTTTTTTGTTTGGAGTATTTTTATTTATAAAATGGTACTCTTTTCCTGAAACATCTAGATTAATAGAGTTTGAGTCACTTGAATCGAGAAGTTGTCCATAGACCCAACCAATTTCGACTACTTGTTTATCAAGATAGAAATATATACTACCGCTCGATACAGCGATTAGTAATGCCAATATTATAGCTTTAAACTTAATAGACATTTATAACCTCTTAGAGGTGCCAATCCTTTGCAGCCTCTGGCTGATAAAGTATTTCTACAACCTTTAGAGACTTTGTTTTGCCATTAGGAAACTTCCAGTTTATTTTTTGATTTTTCTTTAAACCAATTAGAGCAGAGCCCAAAGGAGCAAAAATTGAAATCTTAGCTTCATTTGTATTAGCATCTTGTGGATATACAATAGTAATAATTGAATCTTTATTAGTTTTTAAATCTAAAAACTTAACTTTTGAATTCATAGTTACAAGATCGTTAGGGACTTCATGATCTGAAATTATAGAAGCTCGATCTAACTCGATCTCTAAATCTTCAAAATTGTGATTTGTATTACTTCCCATTAAATTTGTAAGTCTTAAATAGTCTTTTTCTGTTATTAAAATTCTATCAGTTTCCACTGATTACCTCCATTTTTAAATAATTATTTATGTGAGTTTAGGTTAAAAGCAGCTATTTAACCACTTGAACAAGTGAAGCTGTATTTCGGTGTAGAATGTGTTTTAAGATTATAAAACTCATCTCTTTATATTAGCATATTTAAGTTTAAAATTGAATAAATTTTATGTGACCTAATATATTGTATTACCTTGTGTAATTCATATTTAGAGCTTTCTACTCAGCTAATGCTTTTGAAATTTCACTTCTAAATTGAGTATGGCAAGCAACGCAGTTGTTCATAATTACTTTATGTTTCTTAAGAATATTGTCCATATCTCTTTTCTTTGCGAATTCTACAATTTCCATTGCTGAATCATGAACCTTAGAATCAAAAGCTTTAAACTTGGGCATTCTAATATTGAGAGTTTTTATAACTGTAGGAAGTTGAGTTTTTGGCTTTGGGTGATTGGCCACTTTAAATGCTGCTTTTTCTATGACTTTGAAATCTTCATAAAAAATTCCTCGATTAAGCTCATCCATTGAATCTCCAAGGCCCTGCATAACACTTTTAAGAGTAGGTATCTTGTCAGCAGAAAATGCTGAAAAAGTAAGTAATATCAGTAATGTGGGTAAAGTGGCACGTTTCATATCATCTCCAGTTTTTATTATTGCATTAGTTACTATACGGTCGTATAATTATACAAGTGTGTAATAAAGTCAATGAGGAAAATAGATGTCTAGAAAATCTACCCATACGGATAAAAAACTTTTTGACCAAGGACGTAAGCTCTTAATTAAAAAGGGAGCATCTAATTTTAGCGTCCGTGAAGTCTGCGATAAGGCCGGGGTTAACCTTGGAATGTTTAACTACCATTTTGGTAGTAAAGATAAGTTTATTGAAAAAATCCTAATGGATATATACGAAAGCTTTTTAGCCGACTTTGAGCTAGTCGAAGCTGAATCAAAGCTTAGCACCCTAGAGCTTCAATTGACATTAATGGGCAAGTTTGCTCGGGATAACAGACACCTGATTCTAGTTTTACTCAATGATATTTTGAATGGTGAAAAGGCCGTTCAAAAGTTCGCTAAATCTAAGATGAGAAAGCACTTTATGATTCTGGTAAAAACTCTAAGGTCTTGCCAGAAATCAGGTGAAATCATTGATGCTCCCATTCCTTTAATTCTAACGCAGATTGCAGGAAGTATTGGTCTTTCTAATTTAATACCTGAAGTCCTAGGCCAATTGGGAGTAAATAAAGTCTTCGATGTCGGACTGAAAGCAATAACTAAAAAACTTACGACAGACGAGGCCATAGAGCAAAGAGTGAAGATTGTGATTCAAGGAATTAAGAAGGTGGATTAATGAAAAATTTAACCCTTTATTTTATAAAAAGACCAATATTGGTGAACTTTATTCTGGCACTCAATTTTATTATTGGTGGTTACTTTATATACAAAGTTCCTAAAGAAGCTTTTCCTGGGGTTTCAATGAACCAGGTTGTTATTGTGACTAAGTACCCGGGAGCATCGGCAAAAGATGTTGAATTGAATGTCACAGCGAAGTTAGAGGAGAAGATTGCTGAAATTGGAAATATTAAAGAATATCGTTCAAGTTCAATTGAAAGCGTTTCGAGGGTAACAATATTCGCAGACGATAATCTCAACGAGCTTCAATTTAAAGACCTTTTGTCAGACATACAAACTGAAGTAGACAAAATTGATGATTTTCCGTCAGATATTGAAGGACAACCCATTATTACCAGTGTCACTACAGAAGATCGCCCAATAATGGAGATTGCCTTTGCTGGAGATTATAACCACTTAAAAAATGCCTTACATGAAATAGAAAATGATCTTCGTAAAGTATCAGGTGTCTCAAATGTTACTTTGGTTGGACTGCCCGATGAAGAAATTCATATTGAAGTAGATGCGCAGAAGGCCCAAGAAAAAGAAATTGATCTCAATTCAATATATTTTGCCATCAATACTAGAAATCAAGTAGGAACTGGTGGAACATTGGAATCTTTTTTGTCTCAAAAAAAGATTGTTTCTTTCAATAAATACGAAAAAGCAGAAGATGTTTTAAATACTGTAATTAGAATGTCTCCCGACGGGCAAGGTGTTTATTTAAGTGATGTTGCTGAAATCAACTATAGACCAAAAGATGAAAAACTCATTGTTCGTAACAATGGAAATCGCGGAGCTTCAATATTAGTGGCCATCAGAAGCGGCGTAGATCAATTGAAAGTCTCTGATAAAATTAAAGAGTTTTTACAAAATAAAGAACTCCCCGATGGAGTATCTTATAAGCTAAATAATGATGTTTCTGATAATGCTAGAAGTAAATTTTCACTTCTTAAAAATAATGGCTTGATAGGGTTTACTCTAGTTTTAATACTACTTTTTTACTTTCTTGGTGGAAAGCCAGCCTTTTGGACTGCTTTTGGAATTCCTTTCACGGTCTTTGGAAGCATGATTATGTTTGTTCCTATGGGAATGACTCTAAACTCAGTTTCAATGGGGGCATTTGTAATCGTTCTTGGGATGATTGTTGATGATGCTATGGTGATAAGTGAAAGATTTGATGTAAATATCGAAGATGGGCAATCCCCAGAGGAAGCGGCCAGTAATGCTGTTGGAAGGCTTTGGCGACCAGTTTTAGCAGCTTCACTAACGACCATTACAGCATTCATGCCTCTTTTGTCTCTTGGTGGGCTTCCGGGGAAGTTCATATGGCAAATGCCAACGGTTGTTATGATGGCCCTATTTGTTTCCTTAATAGATTGCTATTTATTACTCCCTGCTCACTTAGCACACGGAGCTAGTAAACGAGGACAATACCAAAAAAGCAAGGTTGTTATAATCTGGGAAAACCTCTATGAAAAAATGCTTCGCAGGCTCATTGATTTTCGTTACTTTGTGATGCTTGGCTTTCTTTTAATACTTGGCTTTAGCGTATTTATCGGAGCTACCAAAGTTAGAAAAGACTCATTTCCTCAAGAGGCCTCAGAAGGGTTTACAATAAAAGCGATCCTTAAAAAAGGATATGCACCTGAAAAAGTTGAAGAAATAATCAGCGGATTAGAAAAGAGTATCCAAAATCTAAAAAAGAGCGAACTTGTAGGCTATACGACTAGAATTGGTACACACAGTTTGAGTTCTCTCACAAACTTGGGAACCGAAGAAAATTTAGTCGCCTTTATGGTTTATTTAACACCATATAGTGAACGAAACAGAACGGCTCAAGAAATTGTAAATGAGCTTCGAGATAGGCATTATAAACTTTATACAGAAAAAGGATATGATTTAGAATTCGATCTGATGAGAATTGGCCCCCCACTTGGTGAGCCATTTGAAATTATCGTTTCTTCTAATAATAATGAAAATCGTGCAAGCTCATCTTTAAAAGTTGCCAACTTTCTAAAGACAATTGAGGGGCTTTCAGATGTGAAAGACGATCAAATAGAAGGAAAAGACGAAATTAACCTAAGACTTAATTATAAAAAAGTTGCACAAGCAGGCTTAACACCAGCAGATATTATCAGAACTTTAAGAATTGCTTTTGATGGCCAAGTTGTTACAGATTATTCGTCAATTAATAATACTTATGATTTTCGATTAAGGTTGAATAAAAAATCGAGGGGTGATTTTGATTTTGTTTCTAACCTTCCAATAGCAAATAAACGTGGTCAGCTTATAAAGCTAAATACAATGATTGAGTATGAGCAAAGACCATCCTTTGCAGAAATAAAGCACTTTAATGGTCAGCGTTCAACATCTATTACAGGAAATATAAATACTCAGAAAATTACAGCAGTTGAAATGCTTGGGCAATTCAATGAAAAATTTGTTAAGGATAAAAACGTAAAATACACAATAAGTGGTCGACCAGTAGAAGAAGAAAAAATATTCTCAGGACTAAAAATTGCAGCGTTACTTGCGATTGTTGGAATCTATTTTATCTTGAGCTTGATGTTTGATTCTTATGCAAAACCCTTTTTGATTTTGACTGTAATCCCTTTTGGAGTCGTTGGAATATTTTTATCCTTTTTTGCTCATGGTTTACCTATTTCAATGTTTGCAGGAATCGGACTAATTGGACTTTCAGGAATTGTGGTTAATGATTCAATTGTTCTCGTAGACCACATAAGTCAACTTCTCAAAGAAAATGGTAAGTTCTCCAAGGAGATTCTTATTCAAGGAGCCAAAGAACGGCTTCGTCCAATTTCTCTGACTACAGTAAGCACAATTCTCGCGGTGGCCCCAACGGGCTACGCTATTGGAGGTTATGATCCTCTGTTGTCTCCACTATCATTGGCGATATTGTATGGACTTTTGTTTGGAACAACAGTCGTTCTTATTTTTATGCCAAATATGTATGTTATTGGTAATGACATAGGGAACTTTATAAAAAAATTTAAAGGTAACAAAAAGGCAGCACATTTATCAGTTTTATTAATTCCTTTATTAATCGGTTTCCATACGCAAGATGTTAAAGCTGAAGAAAAAATAAATATTAAAAGGATTGTAGAGCTTGTCGAAAACACCAATGAATTTAAAATTCAAAATGAGTCTGTGAGTCAGTCAGAATTTGACATTGACGCTGTTGATGGAATGCTTGATTCAAAACTAAAATCAAAACTTTTCAAGTATTCCTCAGTGAACTATCCCAACCCACCAATTTCTCTTGATTCAGAAAGAGAGGGATACGGGCTTAGTATTGATTATGAAAAAATGACTTCATTTGGTGTTCAGCTTGGATTGGGTGTTGGGTTTGAGGATAAAGAGCTTGGAACTGTACCGACAAATAATCAATTTAGTCTTGATGCTATGGATAGTGTATATAAGGCCACTCTTGCAGTTCCTCTTTGGCGAAATTTTGGTAGTCAGGAGTATCACTTAAACAAAAACGCTGCAGTTTTAAAAAAGGAAACTCAAAATCTTCAAAGTAAGTCTTTAAAAGACAAGCTAATTATAGAAGCCGTAAAGTATTATTGGTCTATTGTTAAGTTAGAAGAAGAGCGAATTATTGCTCAGAACTCACTTGCTAGATTTAAAGAACTACATAAGTTAAACGTAACGAAAAAGAAATCAGGAATTATTAGCAGAGCCGAGTTCTTGACCTCTGAGGTTGAAATTACCAGTCGTGAGAAAATTTTAAAAGATTTAGAGTCAAGGATAAGAACGGAAAAATTAAGCTTAGAAAGTGTTTTAGAATTAGAATCTTCTGTTCTAATCGAAAATGATAAAATGAAAGCATCAAGTTCACTTCTAAACAGCAACAATAATTCTGAACTTAATTTAGTAGAATCAGGTCTTACATTTAAACAAATGCAAAACAATAGTGAACTTTTTAATGAGTTAGTTTTAGTTGAAAATGAAAAATCTAAATCAAATGTCGATTTCTTTGTGTCTTTAAAGAGCTTTGGACGTGGTGATGACCTCAGCAACTCAATTAGTGAAAACACACAAGATAAGTATGAGGTGTTTGCTGGTATCACTTGGGACTTTGACTTAGGAACCAAGAAAAACGATTCTGCTAAAGCGACAGCGATGAGTCGTAAGAGGCAAGCCGACTATAGGAGAGATAAAACAAAGCTTCAGCTTGTTAAGGGAGTTAAGACTTTAAAAGAAAAAGTAAAGTCCAATAAAGAACAGATCGTATTCCTTGAAAAAATGAAAAAGCAGCAGCTTAGTATTTTGAAAGCTGAAAATAAAAGGTTTAAAAACGGAAGGATTACGACATTAGACTATGTAAAGCTACAAGAGACCTTTGATCGAAGTTCATTACAAGTTATAGCTCTAAACTATTTAAATGAAATAACAGCTCTTAATTTATATTTTACTGTTGGAAAAACAGATGAATATTTAAAAACCTATATGGAGTAAGATATGAAGAAACTACCCGAAAATGTAAGCGTATATAAACGCACCCCTGACTTTAATGAAAAAACTGTCCCCGCTGGGCTGCTAAAGGCGCATACAACAAAAGAAGGTACATGGGGAAAAATTTGTGTCTCCAAAGGGAAATTACTATATACAATAGAGACAGAACCACAAGAGGCTATTGAGCTAACACCTGAAAAATTTGGAGTTGTTGAGCCTCAAGTTCCTCATCATATAGAGCCCTTGGGTGATGTTGAATTTCATGTGGAGTTTTTAAAGTGAATCATAAACGAGAAAAAATTATCGTCTTAATTCTTGGCCTACTGGCTATAGGATTTGGAGTTATGACGATAAAGTCTGGGGGATTTGCTCTTTTTGGTGGTATAGATGGAAAAGAATTTGCTGGTAAGTATGTCCCATTTGTACTCTGGTTTAATTTTATTGCAGGATTTTTCTATGTAATATCTGGAATAGGTATCAGCTTAAGAACCAAGTGGGCTTTAAAGTTATCCTCTGCTTTAGCAACATTAACATTATTAGTATTTATAGCCTTTGGTGTTCATATATTCTTAGGAAATCCCTATGAAATGAGAACCGTTGGTGCAATGACTGTCCGCACTGTTTTTTGGATATTTATTTCAGTCTCTTTAATGAAGATGTCATCAAATAAAGAAAACACACTGATCCTTTAGCTTTTGAGGCTATTTCTTCGTCATCTTTTTAGTAAAGCTCTCTAACGAAGGAAGTCCCATATGAACTTTAATGATGGCTTCCTTTTTTATGGCCTTACTTGAAAGATTCAAAACCGTGGTTCCTGAAATCACTGTAAAAATTATCGCAAGAATTATCTCAATTATCGCACGCATGATATGCCTCCCTTTTCTTAAGCTCTCGCTTAACAATGTCTTTTACTGTAGATGGGTACCATGACCCTCCGAGTTTAGTTGGTATGTTTTTATCGTTTAAGTATTCAGAGATTCGCTTGAATGAATAACCTTTCTCTCGAAGGGAAATCATCTTTTCAATTACCTTTTGTTCTCCTTTATGAACTACACGCGTAGTCCCAATAAGCTTTTCACCGAAGCGAAGAGTAGGTGCTTTCACTTCTTCTTTTTTGAATCCAAGGGCACGAGTTGCATCACTTATTGAAGAGCGAGGCCAGCCTGTTAATTTTGAAATTTCATAGCTAGAAAGGTCTTTTTCTAAGTACAGTTTCCGCAAAAGTTCCGAATTTTGAATGGGTTTGTTGAAGAAATGAGTAATGATAACAGGCACATAATTCGCGTAGTCGCAGAGTTCGTCTAGCATTGTCGAACGTCCACCATTATATGTACTAGCGGTTAGTAAAAAATTAACTTGCTCATCTTATATGAATCAGATACCTTGATCCAAGGAGTCGATTTGCCTCAGGTGTGTGCGCCCGAAAAGACGATAGTTATATAAACTCTAAGAAGCACTTTTATACTTTATTAAATTGCTGGCTTAGTTGTATTGAACGCACATAACAACTAAATTTAAGTCCAGCTCGTTTAATGGAGTTTAAGATGTCTATTCAAGAGATTTCAAAAAAATGTGCAGATTCACTGCGCTCATTCACTAAAGAAAATTACGATATTAAGTTAAAAGCAGCTCATGCTCATGAGCTAGTGGCGGCGTATTTTGGTTATAAGTCAAAAAACTCGATGCTTGCAGATGTACGGTTTCCTATAAGTCGACTAGAAGAAGCCGATATCATAGTCATGATTGATGATTCTGAGATCAATAATCGTAGAGATGATCTACAATGTATTTCAGATTCACTACCTGATAGTTATAAGTTAGGTGAACCATTTTATACCGCATTATTCTCGGATTTCTCTTTATATAAAAGTAATTATCCTCCGTTTCGAAATTATAAATCTTTTACACAATTTTATATTGAAAATAGTAAACGATGGAATTCTATCTTTAAACAGATAGTAGATATAAAGCTCGATCATATTGTCGAAGTAGATAGTCAGAAAGATTTTGTGAAAATAAGTGTCATTCACACTAGTAAAAACTCAAGTAATGAGTATCTAGAGTTGGGTGAGACAAATCTTACTTTAGAGCGTGTTGCAGGAAGAATAGGGTATAAAGAGCCTAAAATGGATATTATTCAGAAGTCTGGAAAAGCTCGAAGACTAATAAAAGTTTTAAAAACGAGCGAATAATGAAATTCGGACTTGTTGATGGAATAAAATCTGAAGCGCTCCCGAAGCTAAAAGGAGTTTGTTCTTATTGTAAATCTGAACTCATAGCCAAATGTGGAAAAATTATGGCCTGGCATTGGGCTCATAAAGCAAAAAACGAATGTGATGATTGGTGGGAACGAGAAAGTGAATGGCATAGAGCTTGGAAGAATCATTATGATGAAGAATGGCAAGAGGTTGTACATTTCGATGCAAATGGCGAAAAGCATATAGCAGATGTTAAAAGGCCAGATGGTTTCTTTATAGAAATACAACATTCTCGATTAGATGAGGAAGAGATTCATGCAAGAGAGAAGTTTTATCATAATATGGTCTGGATTGTTGATGGAAGTCGATGTCAATCTGATCTAAGCATAGTGTGTAGCCAACTTAAAGAAAAAGTGATTGATCTGAAGGATTTTAATCTAAGAGTCCTTAGAAACTGGAAAAAATCAAATAAACCAATCTTCATTGATTTTAGAAGTGAAGAAGAGGAAGAAGCAAACAAGGTGTTTTATTTGGCAGTTATACATGGGGACCACTATTTATATGCTGTTTCTAAAGTGAATTTTATAGAAAAGACAAAAATCAGAGGCGGACTAAAGGATATTTTGTATGAAGTGCATTCCGACTTATCTAAGCGCTATATAAGAATTAAGAAAGTGGTTAGAAAAAGAAAAGATGTAGAAAAAATAGAGAGAAGTTATGTTGTAGACTCTAGTTTGGAACAGATATCATCTTTAACGAGTTCTTGTATTCAGTCTGGCTGGCATTCTCCGCTGCAGTTTTTGGTATTTGAGAAGCTGCAAGTTAAAATATTAGAAGGTTACTACAATCAAATACGAAGCAGTAATCCTCTTGCAAAGAACACCTGTCATCACTTTAATATTATAGATGCTAGACTTATGTTTAATTGTATCGTTGTTAAAGTTCATGAATTAAGGCTTGGGTATGAGAGGACTGTACATATACATAAAATAGGAGACTCATTTCTTCATGAGTTTAACTAAATTATTTCAAAATATTCTTCCTATGCCACTCAATATTCCCTGCACTCGGTAGTAACTCCTCATTTAGAATAAACCTTCCAATAGATTTACCAATATAGGGTGTAAAGAAAGTGTCATTTTTGCGGTCAATTAAAATTGAGTCACTAAGTTCAATTCTATAATCAGAGTTAAGTGTCCAGATACCACGATCAAAAGTGTAGTGGTGAGTTGGACATAGGGCTAGGCCATTGTACTCATTACAGTCTCCACCGCGAGCTTTCCACTTGATATGAGCAGCTTCCATTGATAGAGCGGTGTTATTTTTGAAGTTAATCTTTAATCCACAGCAAGCACATTGGTTACCATAGAGGGACAGAATAAGTTTTGGAAACTTTGGATCTCTCTTCACTTTTGTCACTGTTGTCGTGATAGTTTCTTCTGAAGGAGCTTGAGCTTCTAGGTCAAAGACACCAAGTAGCTCCCAAAGTGTTTCATGGAGACTGTCCGGGAAGTTGTCTTCAGTTATATAGCGAATGAGAGCATGTATGTGAGCTTTATTATTTTTAAGCTTGTTATAGATCTCGTCACTAAAGCCAGCTTTAAAATTAATCTCTTTTGCTGTTCCAGTAGGGATATCACCTTTATTGTTTAAAACAATATTAGCAGGCTGTGTTGTCCAATAAGGCATTGCTTTAGAGTCATTTGTAAGTCGCCAAAGAGGCTGAAGACAATTTGGCCTTGTTGAATACTTAGTAAACTCACTAATAATAGACTCAAGCTCTTCACGATCTCTATTGAATTCAATCCAGCGTACATTTTTCGCTGCTTTGACAAGTGCATATAGGATTGTTATTGGCTTGTGAGGCGCATAATAGTCTTTTGCACGTGCCTTATTAATATTGTCGTACCATTGGATAAAATCTTCGATCATGGAGATATTATATCGTCTAAATAGATTTGATGCGATTATAAATTTCGAGTAATCTAGTATTATGAATTACTACGATAAGAATAACCAAGAATTCATTGATTCAACTCTAGATTTAGACCTGTCACATCTTTACAAACCATTTCTCGAAAACGTAAAGGATGGCGGATTGATCTTAGACATCGGCTGTGGCCCGGGACGAGATCTCAAGTATTTTAAAGATCATGGATATGAAGCTATAGGTCTTGAACCAAGTGAGAAACTCGCGCAATTTGCTCGTTCTCACAGTGGTTGTGTTGTTCATCTCGGAACACTTCAGGAAGTAAGTCTTGATTCTAAATTTGATGGAATCTGGGCATGTGCTTCTCTGTTACATGTGCCCTCAAACGAACTTAAAGATGTCTTATTAAAAATATCAAACCTTATGAATGACGATGCGGTCTTTTACTGTTCTTTCAAATATGGAGAGCATGAAGGGGAGAGGAATGGTCGCTTCTTCAATGATCAAACTCTTGAGACGATTAAAGAGTTTTTGCCTTCGAATCTGAGGATAGAGAAAGATTGGATTACCGAGGATAAGAGGCCTGATCGTGATGAGAGATGGTTAAACTTAATTCTGGGGTAGCACTTAACTTTTATTTAGTCATACCGATAAGGAGGTATGACGACTCAACGTAATCTCAGTAAGTTAAAAGCTATTTTTGATAAAATTTCTAAAGATCACAAAGATTGGCAGGACTTGATTCACTTTTCAATGAGTGAAGAGTGGTTTTCGAATATGTTTGCGGCCTTACTGGATTCGAGAGAAAAGAGCTATTTTGGTAGTTCCTTCCCAAAAAAGTTTATTACTAAAATTGCAGCGAATAGAGCTGAGGAAGCTAACGGACTAAAGTCTAAGAAGAATAAGTTAGTTTTAAGAAAGCATCGTACAAATTCATCTCGAAAGTCAGTTAGTGATCTAGCGCGCGGGATTACTAATGCAGGTGTCATAAGAGAGTTTCCATTGGGGGCCGTCAATTCAAAGGATAAGTATGGACAGTGCGATATAGTCCTTCTAGACTTAGATAAGAAGGATAGTTTTACACTCGTCGTAGAAAATAAACTATTTACTCATAATCACAAAGATCAATTATATTATTATCGTAAATATTTTAATGAAGTATTTTATCGTGAGAAGTACCAGGAGTATGTTTATTTAACTTTGCTTGGTGTTCCTCCTAAAGCACACGATTCAGGCAAGGATGGAATTGAAGCAAAGTATTGGGTTCAATTGTCTTGGACTAAGGATATTCTTGAAATACTACACTCATTAAATCTTAAAAATCCTACTAAGAATAAACGAGTAAAGAATTTAATAAATGTCTTAGAGTTTTTAAATGCTCTCAATAATATACGCCTTGATAAGAATGGTAGTAATAATGATATTATTCATGAGGCAAAGTTAGATATTCTTTGGAGTTTCGGTGAGTGCTTCACAGAGTCCCTCAATCGTTTAAAAAGTGATGATGTACCAGGACAATGGACTTTACACCCAAAATCGAGAGAATCCTTAAGAAGTAAAACTTTAATAATTACTCCTCCTAGGCACCATGCTAAGAAACTGAAGCTCAAGCTTGATAGTGATTTATCATTCATTATCGAAGATGAATATCATGGAAAGAGAAGCTTTAAGCGAATTCTCGTTCCTTCAAAAATTCCAAGAGACCAAATTATAAATTTTCTTGAAGTGATGGCCTTGAATGTATACCGTGGAATACTTAGTGATCCAAAGAGCTATCTAGGAAATAAACGACGACTTGCATCTCCAAAAACGATGGAAAATCTTTATGAGACTCTAGAGTTAATACACAAGTATACCGATTTTCTGAGGTTAATCGATAAAATAGATTCTGTTAGTGTAGAGAAGGTCATCAAAAGTAATTCAATTGCAGCTTAAAGCAGTTTACCTTTTTTAGAGACTTCTTCATTCTTATCTTATGATGCCTCTCTCTCTGTTTGAGACTCCGTAATTAAATGATTCCAATGCTCCCAAATCATAACCATCGCGAGGGTATCTAATTCACAATAGCGAAGAAGCGCTGACTTTACTTTCTCTCGCTCGATATCTGACATATGAGTGAATTGCATCATGGCATATGCTGTAAGGGCCGCTCCACCATTTGCAATATCATTCTCACCAACTAATTCAAGTTCATCGTAGTCATAATTATCAAATACTGGTGGAAGTGTCTTATATGGGTTAATGACATCGCCGCTCTCGTCTAGTGAGATCCAAGTATGCGAGTCAAAATTCTTAGATTCGATCTCATGGCCTTTACCGTAGATTGGCTTAGAATACTTTTCTTGAATGAAGTTGGATTCATTTAGGATTGCAGGTAGTACGTACTTGATTGAATTAGAGCCATTGGTAAGTGGTGAGTAGTAGTACTTCTTAACCATCTCACAAAGGTCAATCATGTCGCGATCTCCCTTCCAGGCATATTCTTTTCCAGATTTCTTATTTGTTATTGTTTCGATGAATTTGATTAACTCATCAGCATCGCTTTCCTCAGAATCAAGAAGTTGCTGTCTAATTTGGCAGAGTACTGTGTTCTCATGGTTTGAGTAGCGAAAGATCGAACCTTTGTCGCCAAGGGCATCTCTTAGACGTCTGACAAACTCAAAGTTTGGGTGGAAGCCTTGAGTTGCATTGATATACTCATTTGCATGTTCGATCTTACCATCTTCATGAATGATATGATGACTGAATTGAAAGGCAATTTGCTCATACGGTGCCTGTCCTTTATTAAAGGGAATTGCCACCATACATGTTTCAAAATCGATCATATGAAGAGGGTAGTTCCATGTGTTCATTTCTAATGCAAGTCCTTCGATATCAATAAAGGATGTGTCATCATGGTCTTTAACTTTCTCGACTTGCAGAAGCTGGCGCTCTCCATTTGAGAGTCCGATACCGTCTTTTCTTGGGTTTGTTTTTATATCGGTAGCATCGAGGTCTTCAAGTAGGACTTTGCCACTTTCAAGCGCTTTGTCTCCACCTCGAAAATTCCAAACATCAAAGACAAGAGGCTGTTCGAGTTCTTCTTGTGAGAGGCCATGAGCGAGGGACCAACATTCATTAAACCCTGATTTCTTGCCTTCTTCACTTGCTCTAAATTCACAATTCTTGCACTTTGAAGAAACCACTGATTCAATCTTCTCTCCTTGAGTAAGGGAGTCAGCAAATTGCCAAATTGCTGCTTCAAACCCAAGTCCGTTGAAGCGTTCACTCATCTCATTTTCACTATGAATAATTTCAACGACCTCGTTAAGAGGGATTTTACAAAGGATCTCTTCGCCAAGGGCGTCTGGACTGATGTCGCCATTGACCTCAGCGTAGCTTCGTCCATTTTCTTCTTTAAGAACAAACTTCTGATTGAGGCCATCGACTGTGGCAATCGTTGATTTGTCTGCGCACATGAGATGGCTATTGATCGTCATATTTGGGAAGGCCTTTTTTAAGACATAGGCTTGGAAGGCCACGTCATAAATATAGGACTTCCATGTTGAGAGAAGCTTTTGCTCTCCCTTTTTCGCCGCAGTTTTACTCCAGAGCTGGTCTTCAAATTGACCAGGGTCAACTGATTTTGATTTTACTTCGATCAGGTTGATGGTATTTCCAACCTTTTCTAAAATATCAACTCTTACAAAGAGGTTCTTGTATTGGATTGCTGCTTCAAAGATTGTGACATCTTGAGCTTCCATGAGTTTGCTCGTTTTAGATGTTGAAGTTTCATAGTCTAACTCAACGATATCAAAACCTTCAGGATAGTAACACTTTGCAAGTTCTCCAACTTGAAAGCCTCCCTTTGCTAAAGCCGCAAGAAATGGGTCATCTAGATTGGCGTTAGCGTACTCTTTATCTTCGTTATAGTAGAGCTTTGTAGGACATTCGAGACCTAGCTTGAACTTAGACTTTGTTAAATACTTCATAGCAATCCTATCGGTTAATAAGGGTGTTTTATTTAGTGTTTAGTTATTGTATTATGCATGACTTTTGTCTCACAATCCGAGACCTCCATTGTCTATACTCTAAAAAAGGGAGATCACTCATGAAGTTTGGCGCAAGAAAGTTTTCATTGAAAAAGAGGATATCAGCTAGGACATCCATTAGGAGAAGGGCAGTTCATGGCCTTGGAATTAAGATGCCAAGGGGATGGGGATGGCTTAGGTCACCTAAGAGGTTTATCTATAATAAAATCTATCGATTAGTATCATTTGATATATTTAAGTTATAATAGTGATAGTTTTCGGAGGAATGAATGAGTAAGAAACTAGATTTAGGGCCAGTAGAGGTTCATCCATTTGGCGACTATATTCCAGAAGGATGTCGTAAGCTTATTGTCGGATCATTTCCCATTGGAAAGTTCACGAATCCTGAAAGAAGTGATGAGATCAATGAAGGTGAGGTTAACTTCTACTATGGTGGAAATCAGAATCTTCTTTGGCGATTATTAGGGGATTGCTTCGGACGAAAGCTTACAAGTAAGGAAGCGATTAAGGAAGAGTTGAGTGCACGAAATATCGGTATCTCTGATGTTATTCACTCATGCCAGCGTCACAAGGGGAGTGCATCAGATGCAGATCTTCATGAGCAAACTTGGAATCACGGACTTGCGAATATTATTAATGAGAATAAAATCGAAAAAATCTATTTTACTTCACAGCAGGTAAGAGATTGGTTTTGTGAAAATATTAAGCCGAATGTAGTCGGACAGGTTGTTGAAGTTGTTTTGATTTCACCGTCTGGGCAGGCTTCGCGAGGCATTGGGCGAAATGCAGAGTATAAGAATTGGAAACTTTCATATACAGGGAAGAAGCCAACTTATGACTACCGTCTAGAGCACTATAAGAAGTACTTTGTCTAAACTTCTAAACTAGTTACTAAGCCGCTTCAAAATCTGTCTTTGATGCGATAATTTCTTCAAGCTTCTCAAAGTCTTCATTGCCGGCCTTCCAGCAGTTGATGAAGATACTTGATCTGGCCCTCGTTAAGCACATGTAGATTTGCTTATACTTATTTGACTGTGAAGATGAATGGTAACCAATGCTATCAAAGTTATAGATAGCGCAGTGACCTGCTTCAAGGCCTTTGATATTACTTGGCATTCCAATGAGTAGGCCTTCTGAGACTTCATTGTGAAATGCTTTCTTAAGTTTATTAACCAAGGTTGTATTATTAGGTGTGATAATTAAGATATCAGATGGAGGAACACCTTTTGAGGTTAGTGCATTGACCCAATTGTGAATCTTTGCAACTCCAAGATCATCCCAACCTGTGAAGGTCGAGAAGCTTCCTGTTAAGTCTCCAAGATACTCAATAGTATCAGTTCCTTCGTAGTAGGATTCAACTTCGTCTTTTACGACTTTTCCGGCAGACTTTAAAAAGCTTAAGGCGATGTCGATAATCTCTCGTCCACAGCGATAGCTTCCTTTTAGCTTCTTACTGCGCCCTGAAATTTCAATACCAATATCAATCCAATTTCCTGAACTGCCTTTTTCTTTAACCTTTTGTAATCGGTCTCCAGATAGAAAGATATTTTCAATGAGCCTTTCTTCATTATTAATAATTGTTGATTTCTTCTTAGTGACAAGCTTTGCAATGCGTATATGATCATCTGAGAAGTCTTGGTACTCATCGATTAAGACGGCGTCATACTTCGCGACAATTTCAGAATCAAGAATGGCATTGGTTAGAAAGTCGACCTTGTCAGGATACTTCATAAACTTGTCAGCTTCTTCTGGTGAAGTGTCTGTGAGAAGCTTCATTAAGGTCATGCAGACGATATTATTCTCAGTATCGTTTCCAAGCTTATTAAAATTCTTTGTGCGCTCTCTAATGGCCTTCTCATTCTTCTCTTTTAAAAACTTATTTTCAGAAAGGACGAGGATTTTCCAATCAGGCTTCTCATTGGCGATATAGATTGCACGAGAGACAACAGCGACGGATTTACCACTTCCTGGAATTCCTGAGATTAGGTAGTGGCCACCAATTGGCTTTTTTACAAAGTCGAGCTGGTCTTCATCTAATTTATCAAATGATGAACTGGCGGTGTCCTGTGTTTCAATATTAAAGTACATAACTGGATTCATGGCCATGTAGATATCGTTTATCTTCTTCTTTTGAATAGGTGTTTGTGGAAATAGAGTTTCAAGATTTAAAGTTTCTTGAAAGTTCTTATAGTGAGACTCCACATAGTCATATTCTCTAAATAGGTCTTCTTTGATATTTGTGAAGACGAGAAGTGTTTTAATCTTCTTCATGGAAATATCTAGTTCATTGGCATTTAAATAGTCTGATAATTTAAAGCGATAGTCCTGACACTTTTTGAAAGGGGATAAGTCGGTATCACCATTAGTGAATGTGATGGTAAAATTATCGAGCTTGTCGATACTATCTTCTTTGTAGCTCTTTACTTCAATAATTGAAATTCCGTAAGTTGGATCAAGAATGATAAAGTCTGGCTTAAAAGAAACACCTTCATCAATACTTAGAAGATTATCACTGATGACATAAACATCGCGCTCAACATCTTTATATAATTCTTCAATATGCTTAAGTACTTTCTTCTCTCCAAGCTTTGGAGAAGTTTTTAAGATATGTAATGGCATATATCCTTTCCTATTTTCTTATTACTTTTCAAGCTATCTTTACTTTTCGGGCCATAAGCGAAATTACTTGAGCACAAACCTCTGTCTCTTTTGTGATTACAGATATTTAAGCCGCAACCTTGAGTCTTGCTTTGTTTTGTTCCTTAGTTGTGTAATTTGCAAGCTCCACGAGAATCCCAGTCTTTGCGATCCCTAGAAGCTCATTTCGTATCTTTTTAAAGTCGGCTTCAGTAACTTCTAATGAATCATTGTGAACAATGATATTTCTGGTATCTACGATTTTATTTAGATTGAGAAAACTCTTTAAGTCTTCTGAGACATATTGATAGAGGCCAGGGAGGGCCGAGAAGACTTGGCGGTTACCTTTCTTTGAGACGACCTTATTACTTCCTGAAAACAGACAATTCATAATAACCTTGATTGAGAAGTTACCATGGTATTCATTTAGTGGAATACATTCATCTCCTGGTTGATTATTTGGATTGTCAGGAAAGTAGAAAGTCGCACAATTATTATTCTTTCTAAGAACTTGAATTTCTCCATCTTTATACTCTGACTTAAGGAAGTTTAGAACCACATGATTGAGCTGCCACTCAAGGGCCTTAAAATATGAGAAGTAGAGACTATTCCAATTCTTGGCCTTCTGATCAAAGAAGTCCATTTCCGTTCGAATGATTTCTTTTTGGACTGTTGGCTTAAGCTTTTCGAACTCTTCTTTAGGAATACTATACTTTGTAATGATCATTTTTATCTTCTCATAGAAGGATTCATTCTCGATTAAGTTCTCCAGTACAAGTGGCCTTGATGTATCAAAGTGGACTGGTTCCACACAGGCGAAGTCTTTGACAATGACAGGGTATCTTAAGTTACTGACGTATGGAGTGATATAAACTTTATTCGAGTTGATAATTGTTTCAAGACTAGAAATATACTGATGAGTTTCTTCAGCATTATTTCCAATGAGATCAATATCTGAGATCTTAAACCAAGCTTCGATTTGCCCCTTACCTTGAAACTCTCGGTAGAAGTCCAAAGCATTTGCATAGAACTCTTCATCGTCACCAAAGCATACTTCTTCAACCTTTGCGACCCAGAGGTGATTGAAGTCACTAATAAATAGGTGAGTCGTAAAATTATGCTTTCTGTTTTTTTCAACAAGCTCATTTAGCTCAGTTCCCAATTTAGAAGCCTTTTGAGAGACAGAGATCTTTCCCCAGTACATATACTGAAGGCAGTTATCACCATCTTTCATATTCTGGTATTTCTCCTTGAGCTGCCTTTGAAACTCATGGCCTTGAGTGTTCTTTTCATTTTCTTTTGTGAATAACTCGGCTTTTAAAAATGGATCAAAAATCGTGTAGAAGTGTTTTGGCGTGTATTCTTTCATTTCTAAATCTCTCTCTTTTTATGTCAGTCAAGATGGAAGATTTTAAATGAAATATATTTTGTACGGAAAAACAGCTTGTTGGGTATATACTAATAGTGGCGTTCTCTAAAATTATGACAATAAATTGTGTGGTTAAAGAGTTAAGCTATTAAGAATACAGCTAGGGAGTATAACATGAGCCTCGATACAGTAAGATCAATAATTCGTGAAGAAGTTGAAGATGCTATCAAGAAAATGAAGAGTGATGGTTTCGAAAGTATCAAAGGTAAGCCTGGATGGTATCTAATAAAAGTTATAGGACTTAATAAGATAAAACAGAATCCTCTTAAGGCAAGTAAGCATGTGCATATCCCTAATACCATTAAAGCTAATTCTGGCTTAAAGAATATTGAGAGTAAGAAGTTTCATTATTTTGGCATGGCAAAGAATGTTAAGAATAGGCTTAATGCCCACTTCTCTGAAAATGGCTACAAGGGGACGGCCTGCTTGGCGTTAGGTCGATATAAAGTTAATTATGAATATGCTGTCATTTATGAAAAGTGCCTCAAGGATAAGCTTGAAGGCTATATTGACGTTAGTGATGATAGTAAGGCCTTGAGAGTATTCGTAGAAAATGTCGTTCGCTCAGAGTTTGGTTGGCCAATTCTCTGTAAAGCTTAAAAGTCTCAATATCCTAGACGTGCTTCCTCTATTATTCGCTAGAGGGGGAGTAAGTCATGGGACTGATTTTAGATCATCTACAATTAAATTACATAAAGAATACGCTGCAATCAAAGTCTCTGACGTTTGAGAAGCTGCTACTTAGAATCTTCTCTGGCCAGTTTGATATTCAACGCTTACGAATGAAGAATCCAACTTCTAGCTTTTTTATTACAGGAGAAGACCTTTTTACGATCTATCAGGGATTTCTAAAAAGAGAGTTAACACTTCCTGATACCCTAACGATTTATAAGCATACGTATCGAAGTGAGCTTCATCGAGCCGGTAAAGAAACAGTTTTTCTAAGGTCTTATAGCCAAAAGGGTTTGATTATAAAGCCATTTTCGACAAAGGGAAATCCAATCGATGAGATTATAAAGAGCGCAACAATCAACTCTCATCAAATTGCCTACGATATTTTTTCGAGGCAATTTCTAGCTACCTCAGAATTTGCAGATTTTGAAAAGAAGAAGCAGGTCTATGCGACACCTCAAAGAAAAGAGGATATTGATAAGTCCTTAGTTAATGTCTTAAAGTCGGCCAAGAGCGAAGAAGAGTGCTATGTGAATGTCATGCATGAGATTAACTCCTTAGCTTATATGGCCTCTTTTGAAGGAGCCTATGGTTCGTGCTTTATGGGAATGATTGTTCGAAGTGAAGAGCGTATTTCGGGGTATAACGAGCTCATTAGTGAAGTTAATGAAGAGATGCCATTAGGACAGATTCATCCTCTCATCCAAGATGATAAAAGGCTTATGCACTTTTGTATGCAGTTATATCACTCAAAGCCTAAGGGACTCGTAAGAAGAATGGCCGATCTCTTGACCTATCCAGATGTCTTTTCATTTCTCGTTGAAAAATCAAATTATAGTATTGATAGTTTTCAAGAAACTCTTCCACAGGCCATTTCAAAAGAGAAGTTAAACTTTGTAAGCTCTTATATGGGACGGTTTGAATTTTCTAATTACTTGTCTCGCCCGGAAATATGTTTTCACGAACTGGTTAATGACCTTTTTATTTTCAAGAAACAGATAAAGACATATGGAGATATCTTCTTTGTGACATTAAAGAATGTATGCCAACAGTATCCGGCCCAGAGAATAAATCCTTACTTGATGTACAATGTCTTAGCGTCTCTGATTGAAGCAGAAGAGTTTAAAGGTCGATATGCAAAGCTTAATACGCCTCTGGACTTGTCTGCAGTGAGTAGCCTAGAGAAGGTTGAGTTAAGAGAGCTTCTAACAAGGTTTGATCTCGAACAAGAGACTAAGGAGATGGATCACTGTGTGGGAACGCATGGTTATGATCGCTTAGTTGAGTCAGGAAGTTCGCGTATCTTATCCCTTGAGGTATTAGGAGAGCGCTCGACAATAGAGATTAGAAGAGAATACTTTCATCGAGATTTTCAAGTCGTTCAGCATAAGGGCAAGAGTAATTGTAGGCCAAGTAAGCTTTCTCAAAAGGTCGCAAAGAAGCTCGTTAAGCAGCTTTCTTTAGCTTCTTAGAGCTATTTAAAGTTATTGCAGCTTCTAGCTTTTGGATGAAGTGATCCTTTAGAGTTAAGGGGGATAGAATTTCAAATGAATCGGCCCAGGTTAAAAACTTTCCAAGAAACTCGACTTCATCTGTGTATTTAAATTCATATGTATCAAAGTCATCATGCTCACTAATGAGAGATGAGTTGATGATATTCTTCTCTTTTAAGAGCTTTCTCAGGACCCCATAGATATTTGCTGTGGCCACCCTGACTTCACCCTTATAGAGTCCACTAGTATTTTCATACTCCTTCTTTGGATTCCACTTAGTAGCACTTGGATAATTAAAACTATTATTAGAAAGAGTCAGAGACTTGATTCGACTCATCTTAAAATTTCGATCAACCCAACTCGCTTTTCCATCGACGATTTTCTCTTCATTAGCGAGCAGATAGAGGTCATCAAGGTGATAGCAAATCGTGAGAGGGCGAACCCTTCGAAGTCTTGTCCCATCGATATCATTTGCAGAAGGATAGTGAATGAAGACTTCTTTATTCTGAAGAAGTGACGTCGTTAGATTTTCATAAATTTCTTTTTGTTCTTTTGAAGTATCCTTTGCGTGATTCTTTGAAAGATAGAAGAACTTACGTGACAACTCATTTAAATCTTTTGTCGAGACATCTTGAGAGCTTTGAAACTTAATGGAATCAAAATTTGCATCAAGAAGGAAGCCTAAGTGCTTATAGGCTTCCATGATATAGAGCTCTCTCTTCTCTAAATAATTAAATTGGTTATTAAATGGTTTAAGGGAGAAATAGGACAGACCTTCTGGTGACTTAACTTCATCAAGAAGCCCATAATTCTCATTAATGAGTTCTTTCTTATGCTTAAACCAAGTCGATCTTGGTGGATCACCTAGAACACTCTTAAGCTCTTCTTCACTGATTTGCCCCTTGCTATGACAAAGGATGGCCTCAATGACATTAAAGAATTTTTCCACTGTCGAACTCATAAGGATTTTATCGGAGTACTGGAGTCGGTTATTTAGTAAATATGAAATATATAAGTAATTTCAAAGTCTTATAAATATATGTCTTGAGTGCAGAGTCTCATATTCTTGGATTCGCTTCTTCTATGATGAGTCTATAGGAGGACGATATGAGGAACTACATTATTTTACTTTCTTTATTCATCATTTATTCATGTTCATCATTTACTGAGAAAGTTATCTCTCACAGCTCTAATTATGAGAGCAAACCAGCATGGGCCGACATCACAAAGCCGATGTTTAAAAAGGAAGGCAAGGTCTATAGTGTTGGTGTAGCCGAAGCCTCAATTAATGCGAAGGTTACTGCCTTGGCAAGAGTGGCAGACAATAATGCTCGTCACGAAATTTCTCGTACCATTGTTAATGAGATGAGCTTCATCTTCCAAAACGCTGAGGAAGGTGTTGAGAATTCCGGAGAGCTTGCAAGGTTCTATGGTAACGAGTTCTCAAAGCATATCAGCTCGGGAATTTACCAAGAAGAAAGGTACTGGGAAAAAGTTAAGACTTTTGATGAAGATGGGGCACCAAAGTATGTGCTAAAGATCTATAGCCTTATCTCGTTAAAAGAATCAAAGCTTAAGAAAGCAATGAAGTACGCCTTAAATCACGAAAAAGGACTATCGAAAGAGTTCAAGGCCGCTGTTGATAACCACCTTCAAGGACAGATTACTAAACTTGGCCAGGAGTAGGCCATGTTCTTTAAATGGCTCAACGCCTTTCTTATCCTCCAGTCATCACTGCTTGCCAGTGGTGATTGGACTTCCAAGGTCTATAGTGAGGATAAGGATTACCAATACTATGTCGGAATTTCTGAAGGGAAGAAGAAGCTCAATGAAGCTTACAGAGAGGCCTACTACAATGCCCTTAATGAAGCTGTTATTCATAATTACGGGGTCAATCTCGAGTACTCAAGTTCAATTCTATCTGACCTTGATGAAACTCAGATTCAAGAAAGCTCTGTGCTTAGAAATAAGAATATTAATATTGAAGGGCTTGCGCCATTTAAAGAAACGGTTAAAACAAAGGATGGTGCTTATATTGTTTACCGCCAAGTTCGCTACTCAAAGGTTTCTATTGAGAAAGAGAAGAGACGTCGCCAAAATAAAGATGAGCTTCTTAATCTCTATGGTGACCGCGCCCTAAAGAGTGTCTTGACTCTGACAACTGCTCCAGCAGATGCAAATGTTGAGATCATCAATCTTGAGAAGAACTCAAAGCGCTATGCAACGACAAATTGTAGTGTCTCTCTTGAACATGGAAAGTACTTACTGGTAATTAACAAAAGAGGTTATCAGCAAGTTACTCGAAATATCCTAATTCAAGGCAAGATCTCTCAAAATATTATTTTAAAAGAAGCGACTGGAAAGATTAAGCTAAGCACTTATCCTCGAAATGCTCAGGTTAAGGTAAATGGTAAGAAAAGTAATGATGATCGACTAACCCTTAAGGCGTCAGTTGAGCATCAAATTACACTTTCTCACCCCGATTATTACTCGATGATCTATCCCGTTTCTATAGGAGAGAGTGAGGTCCTTGATCTTAACTTGAAAATGCGACCTAGAGAGAGTCGTGTAATGATTCGCTCTAATCCAATCGGCGCTTCTGTTTATCTTGATGATGAATACAAAGGAGTAACACCAATCCTTATTCGCTATGACAAGGAGTCGAAACTAAAATTAGTAAAGCAAGATTATGTTGTCTATGAGGGGCAATTAAAATTTACGCCAAATCGTTTCATGCCAGAGGAGACAATCTCTCTATCTAAAACTCCTCCTTATATCGAAGGAAATTGGATTATCAATTATAATCCCGCTGTTGTCAGAGAAGGAAAGGGAGAGTTTGCTCAACTTCCAATACGCCTCGACTATAAGCTTTTCTCATACCTTTGGGTCTATAGTGAAATTGAGTACAACTCAATCGAGAATGATGACGACACGGTTGAGGATACTACACGCACTGAGTCTGGGGTGAATCTCGTTATTTATAAGAGTGCAAAGGGCTACGCTAACTTAGGATATGGTTTCTTAAAAGAGCAAAAGACACATTATTACAATGATAATCGATATGACAGTGAAATCTCGGCAACCCAAAGAAGTGCCCAGTCTTATAACTTCAATATGGGAATGACCATGTTTCAATATGGTAATCGAGATAAGAATGCTTACTTGAATCTCTATATTAAAAGAAACGAGTTCAGAAATTTTAATGAAGAAGAAGTCAAAATCGGAATTGGTTTTGAGTTCTAGGGGAGACTTATGAATCTTATGATATTTGTTGATTGGTATTCATTATTAATTGTTCTAGGGCTAATTGCATTGACTCTTATTGTAAAAAAAGAAGTCCGCAAAGATTATATTATTAATTCAGCGCTCTTTGCTTCTTTCTTAGGCCCTATTATTGGTTATATTTTACTACTGCAGAATATTTCTGATCCAAAGGCCATGGGGCCTGCTATTGCTGTCTCACTACTTTCTTTTCTCTATGGAGTATCAATTGCATTTATAACTTATCTCATAAGTAATATGAAAATTTCACCTATAGTATTCCTATTACCTTTTGTAGGGATGGTTTTATCAACGCAGCAGATGTTAATTATTTATGATGTATTGGCCTAGGAGGCATTATAAGAAAGAATATTGTAATCCTTTTGTACTTTATCATTCTTATTAATGGAGGAGAGGAATTTGCAGGTATTGCGATTGTTCTATTTGGCTACACAACACTAATTCAAAAATTTGCTAAGCATTTTAGATTCTATCAGTGGGCCGAATTGAAACTTCCTTTTGGCCAGAAGATGAATTCTTATCTTCTAAGGTGGGTGATAAGCGATATTGTGGAATTAGCTGGGGTTGCATTTTTTTATTATATTTCAAAGTGAGGGTTAATACATGTCTAGCGAAATAACAACAAAGCATGCACAAGCAAGATTCTTCTCTCGATATGGTCATGAGATATCTGTCGAAGAGCTAAGACATATGCAAATGATGCTTAAGTATCAACTTGATGACGTTCAATACCTCGGGCGTTTTAATCGATTTGAGGAGAAATCCATTCTAAGCTGTTATCATGGAACCTTTAAAGAAATTGAGTTCTTTGCCCTATGTGATCCAGATTCATTTGTGATCGTTACATTTTTGAAGGAGAGGCATGTTAGTGGTTTTGAGGAGGTAGGAGAGTAAGCTTTGTAACTAATTTATTTTGATAATTATCCGATAGGTGACGTATGAGATTTATAATTTGTATATTTTTATTTTCATTCCTCCAGCTAACAACACTAGCGACCTCAGACTGCACCCACGACGCCAGTAACTTCCGCTGTGTTAAATATGTGAAGAACTACGACGCCGATACCGTGACATTTGATATTCCAAATGTACATCCACTCATTGGGAGTCGAATTAATGTGCGAGTGAGTGGAGTGGATACGCCTGAGATACGAACGAAGAATAAGTGTGAGAAAAGTAAGGGCAGAGATGCCAAGAAGATCGTTGCCAATCTCTTAAAGCATGCCAAGAGAATCGATCTTGAGAATGTGTCTCGCGGGAAGTATTTCCGTGTGGTGGCCGATGTAAAGATTGATGGTAAGTCTCTATCATACTATCTTCTTAAGAATGGGCTGGCCTATGCTTATGATGGTGGCACCAAGAAGAAGATTGACTGGTGTAAGTCTAATCGTGAGATTGCTTCAGAGAATTAGGATGCTGTTGCGCATCCCGAAAAGTATCCAGGAACCTTTAATTAATTTGATTTTATGTTTTTTACGATATACCCTAGGGGGGTATGATGATTATCATACTTTTCATAGGAGAAAGTCATGAAATTACTTATAGCTTTGGTATTATCTTTCAACGTTTTTTGCCATGAGTTAGAATATCAGAATTACTTAAGCCTTCAAAAGTCACTAGTAGAGGAAGATCTAAGTCAGGGACTTAAGTCTTGGAAAACAATGTGTAAAAAAGAGCTTGGACACTATGCTAAAGATTATAAATACGATGATTGTGACAAGAACTTAAGTAGTATTAGTGCTTTAAGAAATTCGTTTAAGCTTCTTTCTGAAATCTATATTAAGAATGGAAAATCACTTGAAAATAGCGATCTTAAAATCGTTAAATGTCCGATGGCAAATGCTCGATGGATACAGAAAGGTTCTTCTATTAGTAATCCATATTATGGAAAGAAAATGCTTACTTGCGGTGAAATCCAAAAATAGTAAGTGTTATTAAAAGATCTGTGTCTTTTTTTACTTACATATAGTGAAATATAAATATAATTAGATTATGGCCCTAGACGCTTTCTTTAAAGCTATTCTTGTTTCTTCATTAGCTATCATCGTAGTTATGACGGGGCCTAGTCTCATTGATAGTGAAAATGAGCTCAACTCTCATCTCGTAGAATTTTTAAATTATAATAATAGTCATCATGATAATATTGATGAGCGTCCCCATACTCACAAGCATAAGCATAGTGAGGATGGTGAAGAACATGAGCACAATCATGATCACTCAAAGGTTACGCAATCAGAAGTTAAGCTCTTGAGTCGCACGGTAAAAGTCTTTGGAAAAGTTACTGTTGTAGAACTTAAGTTAGGCTTTCTTGAAAAAGTATTACTATCAAATCCTCACCCAAGTAAAATCTATCGTCCTCCAATGCATTCTTAGTTTTTTAAAATCATTAAAACTAAAAATTGGAGAAATTATGTTTAAAATTTTATTAAGTATTCTTACTTCTTTCTATGCTGCAAACTCATTTGCTCATGGAATAAGTGAAGAAGCAAGACGTGCAATGATTGAAGGTGGTTATTTAAAATATATCATCCTTGGTGCTGAGCACATGATTACAGGATATGATCACTTACTTTTTCTTTTTGGTGTCATATTCTTTTTAAAGACTTTTAAAGATATCGTTAAGTTTATAAGTATCTTTACTTTAGGCCATAGTATTACACTTATCTTTGCAACGTTTATGGGAATTGCGGCCAACTACTGGCTCATTGATGCTGTTATTGCCATATCTGTTATCTATAAGGGTTTCGATAATAATAAAGGATTTCAAGAGTATTTTGGATTAAAGAAATCACCAAACTTACTTTGGATGGTCTTTATCTTTGGCCTAATTCACGGCTTTGGACTTTCAACTCGTCTTCAACAGCTGCCATTAGGTGATAAAGGTTTTGAAATGCTAGTGAGAATTATCTCATTTAATATTGGTGTTGAATTAGGTCAAATCGTAGGACTAGTTATAATGCTTTTAATTATTACTCAAATGAGAAAGCTTCATTTATTTGCAAGACTTTCAAGAGTTTTTAATGATGGGATTATGTTAGCTGGGTTTATGCTTCTTTTGATGCAATTACATGGCTACCTTCACTCTACTGGCAGTGATGAGTTTGGATTTAGTGAGGACAATCATCTTCACCATCATATGAAAATGAATGAATCACAAACTGATGAAATCAAACACGATAATTTATAGGGGAATACATATGAGAAACTTATTTTTAATTGGAACTTTACTTTTTTCTTTTTCAAACTTTGCTGGTCCTGGACATGGCCATTCCCATGGTCATAGTCACTCTCATGGAGTCCCGGCAGTTTCTAAAGAGAAAACGGTTGAAATCGGCCAAGGTCATATCATTAGACTTATTAAGGCCGGCAAGATTGATGCCTCTTGGAAAAACTCTACATACAATCAGTCAGTGAAAAAGACTTTTGGTAAGAAGACTGAATGGGTTGTTACATTTGATAATGAAAAAGGTGTTAAAGGTAAAAAGCTTTATATTTTCTTAAAACTTTCAGGTGAATTTGTTGCCGCAAATTTTACTGGAAAGTAACTGAATTAGTAGGGCCTTTCTAAGGCCCTGCCTTTGGCGGATCAAATGGTTTTTCCGGGTCCTTCACTGGTGGCCTTTCTGGAACATCAGGTGGAACTTCAACCGGAGGGTTATTAGGCGTATCCGGTGGTTCTGGAACCTCGCGCGGTATCTCTGGAGTCTCAGGTGTTTTATGAGGCTTTGGAGTCTCTGGTTTGGGCGAAGGTGTTGGATGCTCCGGAATATTAGGTGTAATTTCTGGTTTGTCACTCAATGAATACCTCCATTTATTTGTGATTGAATTACCATCATACACTGGCCAAGGCCTAAGCTTAATACGCGAAGCATCTCCTAAGGTTTATTCGAATTAATTTTTAATAACTTGCAATAATCTTTTCTCTCTCGTCTGCACCTAGTTTTCCGACTTTTCCGATGCGCTGTATTCGATTGACTTTGATGCCACAAAAACCAAGGATATCTCTTTTTAAAATTTGCGCCGCGGGATCTCGTTGAATAAAGCGTCGATACCATACCGGAGCATCACTTAAGAGAATGAGCTTAGCAGTTTTTCCCGTTAGGAGCTTTTCTTGTAACATCTTGCCTTTTTGATACTTGAAGGCAAAGCCCGGTAGAAGTGTGCGATCAAAGAAGCCCTTTAGAATAGCAGGGTAGGTTGACCACCATATTGGTGTTGTGATGATAATATGATCACTGTCTTTTATTAGCTTTTGCGCATTCACGAGATCTGGTTCCAGGGAATCTATTTTTTGGCGATCAGAGAAGCCTTTAAAATTTGGATCAAATTTTAGAGATGCAATATTTAATAGATGGGCCTCTTGTCCTCGAGTAAGACTTGTCTCATGAATCTTATGTGCAATTTTTGAAGTGAAACTCTCAAGATCAGGGTGTGCATTTATAATTAATACTTTCATAACTTTCTCCATTTATGCCCGTTTGAATTGCATTTTACTCTCTCTCGCTATATAAATTAAATGAATATTGTTAATTTTAGGTATTAGTTATATGAATATAAGGAATTTCGATTTAAACCTACTCGTTATCTTTAAGGATTTATTTAATACCTTAAATGTAAGTCAAACTGCGACTAATTTGGGCCTTTCTCAACCGGCCGTAAGCCACGCTTTAAGTCGTTTAAGAGATAGTCTTAATGATGAGTTATTCATTCGCTCTGGCCGAAGTTTTATCCCAACGGATAAGGCGATGGAGCTTGGTTCATTTGTGGAAGGCCACTTAAGTGATCTTGAGAGTAGACTTTTTGAGTCAAGTGGGTGGTCAGCTGCGAACTCTAATAAGGACTTTAAAGTCTCTGGTACCGCATTTGATTCCTATATGTGGGTTCCGAAACTTTTAAATTCTCTAACGGACGATGCTCCAAATATTAGCATCACCATGAAGGGGATTGTTTTAGAAGACTTCTTAGAACGTATGACAAGAGGTGATATCGACTTAAGCTTTGCCGGAAATCTCGATGAAATAAGTAACTTCAGCATTGAAACACTTGGTATTCATAATTTTTGTATTCTTGCCAATAAGGCCAGTAAGCAATACCGCAAGAAGATAACACTTAAGCAATACTTGAAAGCTGATCATGTTCTTTATACCCCAACAGAGAAGCCTGGCAGTGATATTGATAATTACCTACAAAGTATTGGAGAGAGTCGAAGAATAATCATGAGAACTTCATATCTTAATTCGATTCCAATGCTTATCGAAAATAGAGATCTTCTCACTATTGTTCCAGAAGCTTTTGGTAAGAGAGTCTCTAAGTACTACGATCTAAGGACTTTTGAAGTTCCATTTGAGGTAAGTCCCTTCAGGCATCAAATGGTTTGGCATAAGAGTCGCGAAAACTCTTCTTCTCATCAGTGGTTAAGAAATTATATCAGAGAGAGATATTTAAGCTTCTTTTAATTTCAGTAGTTTAAATCCTAACTCTCACATTTATTGCTTCTATTGTCTTTCACCGTGTTTCTGGGTAATATTAGATTAATGTTGTTAAGAATCATCTACATATTTTCAATTTTTTCAATCTTAACTGCTTCAGCAGTTGAAGTTAAAGAAATTGCATTTAATACTGTACAGGCCGAAAAGGTTCACTGTGCGGATGATCAGCATAAAGAGCATAGTGATTGTAATGATGAAGAGAATTGCTGCGAGAAACATAGCGCCTGTATTTCTTCATTCTATATCGCGACCAGTGACGAAGTTTCTTGTGTCGGCTCTCCAATCTCTTCAAAAGTAGACTGTAATTACAATATTCACTACCATCCACCTTTTCCTGACTTGGTCTTTAGGCCACCACTCTTTTCTTAATTTTTATTTAATATGCAAAGTACTTAATAGCACTCATTGCTCTATTGGGTATTGTTAATAAGTTTAAATTAAGAGTTTTAAAAAATGAAAAATATATATGTAAGTATTCTGTTGCTTCTTGGAACTGTAACGGTTTCACTGGCAAGAGAAGGGGCCCATTCCGAGGCCGAAGGTAAGAAGCATATTCATGGTGTCCATGAAGAGTGCGAGTTACCTAGTAAGACAGATGATATCATTAAGTGCGCCTTAGAATTTCATCCAGGGATCAAGAAAGGCAATTTGAATCTAGAAAGTAGTGCGATGCTTGAAGATAAGGCGTCTCAACTTCCAAACCCAACACTATCGGCACGCTATCTTGAAGCTCAAGAAGATGGTGTTGATAGCTCTGAGCTAGAAACTAATTTAACATTTGAAATTGAATTAGGGGGAAAGCGAAGTAGTCGAAAAGAATATGCAAAAGCTGCTGTAAAAGAAGCAATGGCCAATACTGAGGTGACAAAGGCCGAAGTAAAAATTGAGACTATTTTAAATCTTTACCGCCTAAGACAAATACTCGATGAGAAGAAAGTTCTTGAAGAAGCTCTTTCTGCATTTAAGAAAGTTATTGGCCAGTTAAGAAAACTACCAAGACTTTCGGCGGAACAAGAAGCTTCTTTGACTCTATTTGAAATTGCTTATGAAGAAACAAAAGTTAATGCATCCGAGCTCTACGAAGAAGAGAGAAAAGTGGAACACTTCTTCCATATTGCAACTGGACACTCTCTTTCTGAGATTGAAGCCTATTTACCGAGCACTCCAACAAAGTGGCGTAAGCTGACAGATACTGGAAGTAGTACATCATCACCTGAGGTAAAGCGTTTAAAGTCATTATCACAATTAGCGGCAATTGATCTTGAACATCAAAAGTCTCAGGCATGGCCAAATTTACAAATTGGTCCATCTTTAAATATTGAAAGAGATGGAACCAAAGAGACGACAATGATCGGTTTAAATGTGGCAATACCAATCCCTCTTTTTCAAGTAAATGGAGGAGGAAAGGAGCATGCTCGCAGTGAATTAATTCGTGCTCAAAAGAATGTTGAGTTAACACAGGCCGAAGAGAATCATGAGCGATTTGAGCAATTAAAAGTTTATGAAAGTGCAGTTCGAATTCTTGAGAAAACAATGAAGCAAAGAGAAATTGAAAAAAAGCACACTAGAATTGAAAAACTATACTTAAGGGGTGTTGTATCAAGCTCAGTATTTCTTGAATCGCTTAAGCAAAAATTAAGTTATTTGCGTAGTCGAAATCATCGAGAGCTAACAGCAGTCAAATCACTGTGGAATATCCCATATGTATGATGGAAGAATTTTTGAGGAGAAATTATGAAATATATAATAGCATTTTTAATCGGAGCAACAGTACTTGCTTCAGGTGCAAATTTTGAAATAAAGAAAGGTGGAGCTGTTACAGCATTTAATGAAGAGGATGGCTTTAAGTTATCAGATAAGGCCATAAAGAATTTAGGTGTTTCCTTTAGCTTGATCAAAGGAAGTGGCCCTTGGACAATTCCTAAGTCTTCTCTTATTAGAATCAAGCACTCAACAGGTGTTTATCGAAAGTGGGATAATTGGATCACGATGGTTTTAGTTACTGTTCTAAGTCAGACTAAGGATACTGTCACGATCAAATCGATAGACCTTGAAAGTGGTGATGAAGTTGCAATTACTGGTGTCACTTTTCTAAGAATGACTGATGCAGATCTAAACTCTGATACAGTTGACTCTTGTGCTCATTAATTGATTAAGAAGAGGCAACGATGATTTCAAAATTAGTTAGATTTTCCATTGATAATAGATGGATCGTAATATTGCTAACGGCACTTATAGCATACGCTGGTTGGGAGAGCTTTAAACACCTTCCAATTGATGCCGTTCCTGATATTACCAATATTCAAGTTCAAGTTAATACACAAGTCGATGGCCGAGGCCCTGATGAAATTGAACGAACGGTCACATATCCTGTCGAATCGGCAATGAATGGTGTTCCTGGAGTTACTCAGGTTCGTTCGATCACACGATATGGACTCTCTCAAGTTACTGTTGTATTTGAAGAGAAGACAGATATCTATCAAGCACGACAACTTGTTTCAGAGCGACTTCAGTCAATATCAAATCAATTACCAAATTTTGTTGAACCAACTCTTGGCCCTGTTAGTACTGGCTTAGGTGAGATTTTTCATTATGTTATTGAGGCCGAAGAAGTTGCAACGGGTGAAAAGAGACTTGAGCAGTTAACGCAAATTCGCGCAATCCAAGACTGGTATGTGAAACAGAGGCTTTTAACAATTAAAGGTGTAGCCGAAGTTAATACTATTGGTGGTTATGAGAAGCAATATCATATTGAGCCAGATCCCGAATTGATGGCCCGCTACGGTTTACACTTTGCAGATATTGAACAGGCCATTACTAAGGTCAATCAAAATGCTGGTGGTGGCTATATTGAGCAAACTGCAGATCAATTTATCGTTCAAGCGACTGGGCTCTTTGAAAGCCTCGAAGATATTCGAGATGTTCCTGTTAAAATTCTTGGGAATTTACAGGTCGTCACAATTTCAGATATTGCAAAAGTTGGACATGGTAAAGAGCTTCGCACAGGAGCAGCTCTTCATAATGGTAATGAGGTTGTTCTAGGAACAGTCCTTATGCTACTTGGAGAGAACTCAAGGGAAGTAAGTCTAAGGGTTGCAGAACAAGTCGAAAAAATTAAGAAAGGGCTTCCAAAAGGTTATAAAATCGAAACTCTTTATAATCGTTCAGACCTCGTTAATGCAACTCTTGATACGGTAAAGCATAACCTCATTACGGGGGCATCACTGGTTATCATTATTCTCTTCCTACTCGTTGGAAACCTAAGAGCTGCACTCATTACGGCCATCGTTATTCCTATCTCATTACTCATAACATTTATTCTTATGAGAAAGTATGGAATATCTGGAAATCTAGTTAGTCTAGGTGCTCTCGACTTTGGGATTATCATTGATGGCGCGGTAATTGTTCTCGATAATTGTGTACGCCATATTCAGCAGAATGCAAAATCACTTGGCCGTAAACTAACTTCACGTGAGATAAAAGATACGATACACGATGCTACGATGGAGATTAGAAAGTCGGCAGGATTTGGTGAATTGATTATCGTTGTGGTCTTTCTTCCAGTCTTTGCCTTCGTCGGAATAGAGGGGAAGATGTTCATTCCAATGGCAGCTACTTTTATCTTTGCGATTCTTGCGGCCGTCGCACTTTCCTTCACATTTGTTCCTGCTCTTGGATCATTACTCTTACAGGGAAATGTGAAAGACAGTGAACCTCTTTTAATGCGCTGGCTTGAGAGGATTTATGCACCAGCTTTAAATTTCTCTCTCAAGGCAAAGCGACTTGTCTTTGCAGGAGCGATCTTATCGATTGTTCTAGGAGGAATACTCTTTACAAGACTTGGGGGGGAGTTTCTTCCGACATTAAATGAAGGCTCAATTGCAGTGCAAATGATTAGGCCTGTAAGTGTAGGGATTAATCACTCTGTCGCTCTTGAAGAGAAATCACAAAATATCATTAAATCAATACCTGAAGTTAGTCATATCTTCAGTCGCATCGGTACGGCTGAGATTTCAATGGATCCAATGGGCCCTAATATATCAGATAGCTATATCATGCTAAAGCCTGAGAAGGATAGGCCTCTAGTTAATGGTAAACTCAGAACCAAAGATGAAATTGTGGCAGAAATTGTTCAAGAACTAGAGGCCACAACTCCTGGCCAGAGAATACTTGTCAGCCAACCAATTCAACTTCGTTTTAATGAACTAATGGAAGGGACACGCTCCGATGTTTCACTAAAGGTATTCGGAGAGAATCAAGATGTTCTTACTGAGGAAGCGCAGAAGATTGTTGCCGTCATTCAAGGCATCGAAGGTGCAGGAGATGTTGAACTAGAGGCCAAAGGAAAGATGACGGTCTTAGAGATTAAGCCAAAGTATAAAGTCTTAAAGAAGCTTGGTATTTCTGCTTCAGAGGTTCTCGAAACCGTAGGAATAGCAATTGGTGGAGATCAGGTTGGTATTTTCTATGAAGGAATGAAGCGATTTCCAATCATAGTCAGACTTGGTGGTCAAAAGCGAAATGATATAAGTGAAATAGAAAAGCTTCCAGTAGGGCTTACAGGTGGCTCTACTATCCCTTTAAATCAAGTCGCCAATATTCACTTTGTCGATAATTACTCATCATTTAGTCGTGAAGAAACTAAGAGGAGAATCGCGGTCTTAATCAACCCAAGGGGACGTGATACTGAGTCATTTATTCAAGACGCACAAAAGGCCGTCGAAGAGAAAATTAAGTTACCTCCTGGTTACTACATGGAATGGGGCGGGAATTTTAAAAATTTAAATGAGGCCAAGAAGAGATTAGCAATCTTAGGGCCACTGGCACTGATCTTCGTTCTTGTAATGATCTATGCTGCTTTTAGAAATATATTTGAAACTGTGCTTATCTTCTTATGTGTACCTTTTGCTCTCGTTGGAGGAGTTGTCGCTCTGATTGTGAAAGGTATACCATTTAGTGTATCCGCCGGAGTCGGTTTCATCGCTCTATCAGGAATTGCAGTGTTAAATGGTGTCGTTCTTGTTAATAACTTCAATCGTCTAAGAGCAAAGGGAGAAACTGGTGAAGAGGTTATTAAGAAAGGCTCTTTACTACGACTAAGACCGGTGATGATGACTGCATTGACTGATATCCTCGGATTCTTACCAATGGCAATTGCCACAGGCCTTGGAGCTGAAGTTCAAAAACCGCTAGCTACCGTTATTATCGGTGGTATTATTTCATCTACATTTTTAACCCTAATTGTAATACCAGTTTTCTACTCTAGTTTAGAGAAATGGATTCTTAAATTTAATACTGATAATACGGAGGAAGTATGAAATTAACTTTAATTATAGGACTAACGTTTAGTTCTCTTTTCTTTTCATCGAGTTCATTTGCTAACAGTGATTTAAATGAAATCATCGGAAAAAAAGAAGATAAACAATCTAAAGTAAAAAAGAAACGTCGTAAGAAAGTTGAAATGTGTAACGAATGTGGGAAACCTGAAACACAATGTGAATGTGAAGGTCACGGTGAAGAGTCAGATAATCACGATCACTAGATAGTAATTAAAATTTTATAGTGGAATAATTGAAATCATTATTCCACTTTCTCTCTTACTTACCGTAGCGGCGGTAAAAACTCTTGTGGGCACGATCTTTTCTTGGGAAGTATTCTCTGCGTTTTGCCTTAAGTTCATCACAATCGATATTATAATCACCATCTTTTAGAGGAATGAGATAGATTGGACTCTTCTCAAGATCAGGATTCTGAATTGGATTACTCTCGGTTACAAGATCTTTCTTTGATGCTGAGATGATATATTGCTGAGAACGGTCGCGGACGAATCCTGCAAGGATGCCATTACTTCTTCTTTTTAAATCGTAAGAGAAGATTTCCTTGCGCGCGATATAGAGTTCTTCATTAAGAAAAGGCCCAAAGGTTAGATTAACAGTAACACCTGGCCTTCCATCTTCATCGGCATCAATGAAGCGAGGATCATTTGGGTCAGTTGGAAAGTCGTCTGTGTAAGAGCCTAGCTCCACCCCAAGAAGAGTCGGTGTCTCTGGACGGTGAATAAGAAGCTCTCCATTTGTTGTCATAATTTCCATTTCAACAACTTCAGGTTCAATAGCTCTCGTAAATTCATCAGATGTTTTGGCCTGGAATGGGATATTTGCTTTATATTCTGAGAAGCAGAAACGGTCCTTCGTAAAGAGCTTGTCTCCTTCGTAGTAGAACTCAGTGATACCAAAGCTTATGATTCTATTCTTTAATTTGATAGGGCCAAAGAGCTTGCCTTCATATGAAACCACATCGTAATGGGCATACCTTCCAACAAGATCATCTTGATTGGCCAAAGTATTAGCAGTAGAAAGAAGTAATAGGGCATAAACTAGTATTCTCAATCCATTCATATAGGCTCCAATTTTTTGATGAAATTAGATTTTCAGAACAAATTTAACAAGTTAAATTTTATGAAAAGATAAATAGCGCGAATTTTCTTTTGAAAATTGAATAATTTATACAATCAGACTCTCATAATTTCAGTTAGATAGGGGTTATTCAGAAAAAGGAATAAATATTGTATCTATTTTTCTGTTAAAGTGATATGTTGCACCGAGAGTAAGATTTTTCTTTTCGTTTTTTCATTTTTCTTTACCAAGTCAAGTCGTCAAACCAATCGTAAAATTTAGTTCAAAAATTCATTTTCACCATAAGAGGAAGAAAGTTTTGGAAGTAATCTCTAATCATACTTTCTCTAATATGGAGAAAAGACATCCACGATTACATGCGAAAGCAGTGGATAAACTATTAGGATATAAAATCTCGAAAATTGAAGTAAAGCTACTTCAAAAATATCGTGCTTACGATCGAGATGATGATGCTTCAAATAGGAAGCAACACTATAAGGGAACACAAACGTGGATAGGCTTGCACCCTCAGGCCCTACAGACTCCTTATTGTGATATATATGACGCTCTCAAAAAGCTCGACGATGCTCAAATTGATCACGTTGTCGATATTGGAGCAGGGTATGGACGCGTTGGCCTTGTATTAAGTGTCTTGCGACCAGAAGCTAAGTTTACTGGCTATGAGATAGTAAGGCCCAGACAAGTAGAAGGAAATCGAGTTTTTTCTAAGTTAGGTTTACATAACTCTGAGATAGAACTTAGGAATGTTCTAGAAAGTGACTTTCAACTTCCTGAAGCAGATGTATATTTCATCTATGACTTCAGTGAAAGAGAAGATCTCTTCTTGATACTAGAACAACTTAGTAGAAAAGTATTAAATAAAAAGTTTTATTTAATCATGCGAGGTGATCGCGTTGATCATCTTATGAAACATAACTTTAATCACATTTGGCAATGTAGTATGAACCTGCATTCCAGTGATTTGAAAATATATACATCGAAAGATGTCTAGAAGGAGAAATTATGGCAACTGGTACAGTTAAGTTTTTTAATGATGAAAAAGGTTTTGGATTTATTACACCTGATGATGGAAATAGCGATCTATTCGTACATATCTCAGCTGTTGAAAACGGAACACTTTCAAATGATGAAAAAGTTTCATACGAGATTGGTGAAGGAAACAAAGGTCCTTGCGCTATTCAAGTTAGACCACTTTAATTCGTAATATGTGAGGCATCACAAGTGTCTCACTATTTTTTTTCTTTCCCCGCCTAGTATTTCTGTTAAAATTTTAAAATGATAAGTAATCTCCACCATCTTATTCTAAAAAATCTAGAATCTCTTAACTATAAGACACCAACTCCAATTCAGGAAAAATCTATTCCGCCATTAATTGAAGGCCGTGATCTTCTGGGGATTGCACAAACGGGAACCGGAAAGACAGCGTCTTTCTCTCTACCAATAATTGATCGCTTTTTAAGAAATAAGGACAAGGTTGAGGTATTACCTAATCATTGTCGCGCTGTGATCCTTGCTCCCACAAGAGAGCTCGCGTCACAAATTAATGAGAGCATTATCTCATATGCAAAAGGTAGCGAAATTACTTCTATTGTTATTATGGGAGGGGTGAGTAAAGACCCTCAGATTCTTTCCATGAATAAAGGTGTGGATATTGTCGTGGCAACACCTGGTCGCTTTTTAGATCTCATGAGTGAGGACTTTATAGAACTTGGTCAAGTTGAAGTCTTTGTCCTAGATGAAGCCGATATGATGCTTGATATGGGCTTCTATAATGGTGTATGTGAGATAGCCAACAATATCTCTCGCAAGCATCAAACGATTCTCTTTTCTGCGACCATGCCAGAGGCCATTGAAAAACTCGCTCATGAGATTTTAAAAAATCCGCTCAAGGTTGAAGTGGCAGCTCAGTCCTCAACGGTGGATCAAGTTAAACAAGCGGTCTACTTTACTCTGGCCGAAACAAAGAACTACCTTCTTTTAAATCTTTTGTCAGAATTCCAAAACTCTAAACGAATCATTATCTTCTGTAAGGCCAAGTACGCTGTTGCCGAAATTGTTGAGCTGCTTAAGCGCAGTGAAATCAGCGTTGGTGAAATTCATAGTAACCTCACACAAGGCCAGCGCAATAAGGCCATTGAAGATTTCACCAATGGTGACATGCGAGTTCTTGTCGCAACAGATATTGCTTCACGTGGAATTGATATTGATGATGTGGATATGGTCATCAATTACAATATGCCAGAAGATGCAACTTACTATGTCCACCGTATCGGTCGCACGGCCAGAGCGGGAAGAGAAGGGATTGCACTTTCACTATGTAGTGAAAAGGATCTACCACTTCTAAGGAATATTCAAAAGCTCATTGGGAAGAAGATAGAGGTCGTTAAAGACCACCCATTTCATCACGAATACCCGCCACCTAAGGCGAAGTCCAAGTCTAGAAATCACAAGCGCAGACGCCGTCGTTAATTAATTATAATTTATTTAAAATATCTTTGTAAGTATCTGTTTTTACAAAAACATGATATCTGTCGCCAACAAATTTTGCCGGTTTCAATTTTTTTTATTGGTGATGTTCAGAAAAAACTCAACATAAACAAATAGAATTACGAAGAGATTAAGGAATATTTTAGAGTTAATGCGTAATCACCTAAAATGACTAATGTATGAATCTAATCCGTAACAATAATTCTTTAATAATAGACGGAAACAACGGTAAGCGATGAACAAGATTTTTCTAAATTTTATTCTTTTAGTTTTAGCAGTGACAGTGGTGTCGTGCGACGACTCGCTTGAAACTGAAGTGGATATTACCGTCACTCCTGGTGCCTTTGAGATTACGATCCTAAGGCCAAGTTCAGATGGAAGTTCGATTTCAGGATACAGTGTTATTTCTGGTCATTGTGGAAAGCCTGGTTTTCCAATTGAAGTAACTGGTGCCGTAAGTCTCTACTCAATTTGCCAAAGCGATTACCACTGGGCCGCACCAGTTTCTGCATTAGAATCAGCCGTAGGAACTGTGACAGTTAATGTTCAATTAAAAGATAAGAATATGAGTGGAGGTTCTTCATTAGTTTCTAGAACTTTTTCTAAGCAGGATAATATCTGTGAGAATTCTACAAGCCTAACAAAATTATATGCGAACTCTGATAGTGCCGATGGATCTTCAACACCTTTTAAAATTTGTACTTCACAACAATTTCTAAATATTGCACATAATCCAAGTGCAAAATTTCAACTAGCAAGAGATATTGATTTTGCAGGTCAAAATATTGTTCCTATTGCAACTGTCTTCTCTGGTGAGCTTAATGGGCGAGGGTATGCGCTAAAGAATTATATTATCAACCGCGCTGCTGATAATAGTGTTGGGATATTTAAATATATCTCAGGTGCAAGCATTAGCGAGCTACATATTCAAAATGCTCAGGTGACAGGAAATAGTCGCGTTGGACTGCTTGCTGGAGATTGGCGTGGAGCTGGAACTATTAATAGCATTAGAGTTTCAGGGAAAGTAAATGCTATTACGATGGCCGGTGGTCTCATAGGCCTTGGGAATAGCTCAAGCGCGCTTAGTATTTCTGATTCTCAAATTCAAGTTGATGTTAACTCAAATAGTTTCACGGGTGGAGTTATTGGTTATATCAATACGAACAATGGACTTCTAAATGTTAGTAATACTGACATCTATTCAAATGTTGTCGGTTATGACTATGTTGGTGGTTTTGCAGGGTTAATTCTAGAGCCTAACCAAACTTTTTCTAATGTTCACCATAAAGGAAATATCACAAGTACTGGTGTTAATGTCGGTGGCCTTATTGGAGAGGGTACTGGGGGAAGCTTTGATAATGTTTCTCATATTGGATCTGTTGGAACGTCAAAAGATGCAGTTGATGTCAATGTCGGTGGACTTATTGGTTTTGCTAAGGGAAGCCACGTAATTAGTAATTCAAACGTTGTTTCAAATATTACTTCAGGTGGTAGTTACACTGGTGGACTCATCGGACGATTACAATCTGGTTCGATTACTAACTCATATGTCAGAGGAAGTATCGTTGTTAATGAAGACTATTATAATAGTGTTGTAAAATTTGTTGGGGGACTTGTTGGGAATATTAATCTCGACTCAACAATTTCAGGATCACATTCACATATCGATATCAATGCGACGGCCTACTATGTTGGAGGTCTCGTTGGTTTCCTCGGTGGGGCCAATACAACGATTGATAACTCATACTCTGTTGGTGCAATCGAGGCCATGACTTCAAATGTAGGTGGGCTTGTTGGCTTCATGGGTGGGAAGTCCATTACAAATTCATTCTCACATTCAAATATCAATATCACAAATCCAACTCCGAAGGCCTATATTGGTGGTATCGCAGGTTATACAAAAAAAGCTGATGTAATTTATGATAAGTTATATAACTCAGGGAATATTAATTTTAATAATGGGATTGCTGATAATGTTGGGGGACTCTTTGGTTATGTAGAGGCCCAAAGTATCAGCAATGTTTATAATATCGGAAATATTACTGGAGCAAGATCATTAATTGGCGGTATTGCTGGGTATTTAAAAACTCCAATTCAATATGCTTACGCAGGCGGAAATATTAGCGGATCACTTCGCTATATTGGTGGTATCGCTGGTCTTTCTTTTCAAAATAATATTAATGATGTTTTTGTTAAGGCCAACTTAGAGGGTGATGGGGATATTGGTGGTATCGCTGGTTGGTATCTCGATAATGGAACATCGATTACTAATGCTTATATGGTAGGTAGTATTAACAAGTCAACGGATTCAACTCTAGATGAGAGTATCTTTGGGCCAATCTTTGGAACGAGCTCAAATCCTAGTTTAATTAATAACGTCTATTTTATTGATTCGACTTCATTTACGGATATGGCCACAGCTCTTCCAATGGAGAGAATCAATACTCATGGAAGTCAGTTAACGACTGAGGAAATGGGAGTTGACTTAAATTATGCAGGCTTTAGTTTTTCTGAGACAAATGACTGGGTTATCCCTAGTGCTGGTTTCAAACTTCCTGGTGAGACGCAAGATTATAGCTTCGCTATTTTTGATTTCATGAATCAGGAAAATTATGGCTTTAACGTAGTTCAAACTTTTAGTGATGATCCAATTAGCGAAGGAGCACCTAATCTATTCGGGATAGGTTCAGAGAAGACATTAAGTGCCATTGCAGCTAATACAGAACAGTTAGGAATTATCATTTCAACTGACCCTGTTTCAAATGTGACAGTAGGAACTTATTCAATTTCATACACATATCCTGAAGCAAACGGTGCACCAATTGCAACGACTAAGTTAATTCACGGAGAGTGTGGGGTTGTTGGAGAAGAAATCAGTATCACTGGTTCGGTCACTCTTTCGACAATTTGTCAGAGCAATAATCGCTGGGTGGCACTCATTGATGCCACTGAGTTAGCGACGGGTACGATTACAGTCAATGCTCAATTAAGAGATGATACAGGAACAATCGTTTCACCAATCATTACTCGAACACTTAATAAATCTAATAGCAGTGACTCATGCAGTGATAGTGGTGCTAGCGGGTCTCTCTATGCCAATTATAGTACTGGCGGAAATGGTGACACCATTCCATATATTATCTGTAATGCTAATCACTTCAAGAATATTGAAGTCAACCCTAGTGCAAAATTTGAACTAGCAAATGATATTGATTTTGCCGGTAGTACGATTTATCCATTAAATGGTAATTTTACTGGAGTATTAGACGGTAAAGGCTTTACTGTTAAAAACTTTGTTATTAATAGGCCATCAGCTAGTAATGTCGGAATTTTTCAGACAATGAGTGGGGCCACAGTTCAAAATATTGATCTCTTAAACTTTACTATTAATGGATATATGAAAGTTGGATCAATTGTCGGTAGCGCTAGTGGTACAAATACTTTTGATAATATCACTGTTGAAGGTAATGTCACTGGTATCTTAAATACTGGTGGGATGATTGGTGTCGCTACTTCAAGTGCAAATTTAAGCATGAGCAATATTACAAGTACAGTTAATGTCCAAGGGAATAATTATACTGGTGGTGTTATTGGTATTGTTACTTCAAGCGACGGAGGACTTAATCTTGATGGCCTTGAATTAAATAATACAGTTAATGGCCTTGGTTATGTTGGAGGCTTGGCCGCTCAAATTCAAGAACCAAATACAATTATTACTAACGTTACTTCTAATTCAAATGTAGCTGCGATTAATAATTATGTCGGTGGACTAGTTGGAGAAATTGCTGGCGGTAGTATTTCGTATGTTACAGTGTCGGCCGATATTACTTCTCCAAAAGATGCAAGTGATGGCCATGTAGCAGGGCTTGTCGGCCGTGCTGTTGGAAATGTCAGCTTTGATAATTGTACTTTTTCTGGAAATATTAGTGCTGGCTCTTCACATGTCGGGGGAATTTTAGGATCAGGGAATACAGCAACGATAACGAACACAACAAGTTCTGGTGCAATTACAGTCTTAGATGATCGCTATAATTCTGTAACTTCATATATTGGAGGGATTGTCGGTCTCCTAAATGAAGACTCGACGATCCATGACTCAAGCTCAACGATGAATATCAATGCAGCATCAAACTTTGTTGGTGGTATTGCAGGACGCTTCCATGGTGAAAACTCTGTGATGTACAATGTTTTCTCAACGGGGACAATTGATGCCAGAACTTCTTTTGTCGGTGGTGTCGCTGGTTACTTTTTCGGTCAAGAGTTTCGCGATTCTTATTCAACTTCGGCAGTTAATATCACAAACCCAACTCCGAAGTCTTATGTCGGTGGACTCTTAGGTTATGCCAACTCTTGGACTTCTCAATATACAAGACTATATTCAACAGGTGACGTTACTATTAGTAATGGTACGGCTGACTATGTTGGTGGCCTAATTGGATATTTTAGAGGAGGCTACCTTGAAAACTCTTATGCAACCGGGAATGTTTCAGGAGTAAGAAACTCTTCTGGTGCACTTGTTGGTCTTCACCGTGGAGACACAAGAGGATGCTTTGCTACTGGTGATATTACGGCCAGTGGGCGCAATATTTCTGCTCTTATTGGTTATCAATTAGAAGGAAGTATCACTGATTCATTTAGTACTGGTAATGTTGAAGCCGATGGAGGTGCTGGAGGAATTGTTGGGTATGTGAACTCAACCGTTCTTGATTCAATCTCTGATGTCTACGCTCACGGTATCGTTACTCAAAATACTGGCTCAAGCTTTGATCCGACGACAATGGGGGCCATTCTTGGAGAAGAGTTAAATGCTGGCTCTCTTTCAACGACACAATCATTTTATATCGAAGAAAACCTGGACGCTTCTTTCAATACTCTTGGAAGCCCTATTGCGCAGGCTTCAGCAAGCTCTGCTGGAAGTTATACAAGTTTTGATTTTGTTTCAAACCCTGGGTGGCGAGTTCCAAATACTGGCTATAATCTAGCGGGCCATGGTACTTTTACAGCTCCTATTCTATCTTGGATGGGGGGATCAATTCCTAACTCAAGAAAGATTAGTGGATCAATTGCAAATCTTACTCATAGTGGAATTACTCTAAATTTAAATGGAGTTGAAAATATTGTAATTCCTGCGGGAGCTACAAGTTATCAATTTGCTACAGAACTTTTTGATACTGACACATATAATATTACTATTGCTACTCCAACGGCCAGTCCTACAATTAACTGTAGTCTTGCTAATACATCGGGAGTTATCTCTGGTGCTGATATCACAAATGTTAATTTAACATGTCCAACATTTACTTCAATTAGTTTGTCATCAACTCAGACAAGTCTCGATGTTTCAGGAACAACTCAGTTGTCAGCAATTTTAAGTTTAAGTGATTCATCGACAATTGATATCACAAGCTTTGCAAGTTATACGGCCACACCAACTGGCGTTGTCTCAGTAGACTCTGCAGGTGGCGTTACGGCCATTAGTGCTGGTTCAACGAGTGTCTCTGCGCACTTTAATGGCCTGACTTCTAATGGAGTAAACTTTACAAGTACAATTACAGGTGGGGTAAGTAACTTAGCTAGTGCTTCTGTGTGGATAAACGGAACACCGATTAACAGTCCAGTAATTAGTTGGACAAATCCAGCTGAGAGCTTTGATTCAATTGAAGTGGGGCTTGGTGCAGCGGCCGGTAGTGATAGTATCGCAAGTTTTACAAATGTTGGAACAGGCCAGAGTCATAGCTTCACAAATCTCACTGGTATTGTGGAATGTTCGATAATTTTTCCAAGTGCTAGAGTTAAGTCTCTAAGTGGTACTTATGGTAGCGTTGTCACTGATACGCTTGGTTTCCGCTACGATAATACAAACCCAGTATTCTCTTCTAGTATCTCTGTTTCTGGAGAGGCGTCTCAGTCGGTTGCCACGACTTCATCTTGGTCTTCTGCAACTGATAATTGTGCCCTGAGATATTATGAGCTGGCCATTGGGACAAGTCCTGGAGCTAGTGATGTGACAACAGGATTTAAGTATATTGGTAATGTGACAACTTATCAGGCCCAAAATGGTCTAAATAATATGAATGTTAATTTAAACACTGGTGTCGATTATTATACATCTGTAAGAGCTGTTGATTATGCTGGTAACGTCTCAACTGTTATGACTTCAGCTGCATGGCAGATTACTCCGGTGGAAGACTCTCTTCCTAATATGTTAGTTTGGCTTGATAGTGCCGATTTATTAACGGTAAAAGATAATCTTGCAATCTCAGCAGATGACCCTTCTTTTAATGGTTTAGTTTCTTCTTGGGAAGATAAATCAGCTAGTATTAATATTCATAATGCTGTTGCTACGGCCTCTTCTGCGCCAGATTTTATCAGTGGGAATATCAAATTTAATGGTTCGACTTCATATTTAACAATTCCACAGCATACTGATTTAAATCTAAGTACTGCTAGTGAGAAAAACTTAACGGTCTCTATTAAGACCGAAAATGACATCTCTTCAAGACAAGTCATTTATGAAGAAGGTGATAACACGCGCGGAATGAATATTTATATCGATAGTGGCAAACTCTATTGTGGATTTTGGAATATTAATAATGATGGCGATGGCGCCCAACCATTTGTCTCAGTTAGCTCTCCAATCGCTGTTAGCTCAACTTATCATGTTACTTGGTCGCTAGATTATTCAAATTATACAGGTGCTGCTGGGGCAGATGGATCTGTAGAATGTTATATTAATAATTCATCAATTGGGGCCGTCTCGACAACATCACGCTTGTTCTCACACTCTGGGGATATCGCACTGGGGGTTCAATCGAGTAGTTCTTATTATCACGATGGTGCAAATACAAGTAATAGAGCGAACTTCTTTAAGGGGAGGATCTTAGAGCTTATTATTGCCGCTTCAACTCCTGATGCAACTGGAGTAAATGCAATCCATGATTATCTAAGAGGAAAGTGGTCTGGTAGTGAACTTAGTTCTCCAAATAACCTAGCACTAACAAATAATTCAACTTCAACTACAAGTGCGAGCTTAAGTTGGTCTCCCATTCAGTCATCATACTTTACTCTTGATCACTATGAATTTGCTATTGGTACTACTGCTGGAGGTAGTGATATTTTAGGGTGGACCAATATTGGTACTGTTACAAGTTATCAGGCCATTGATGGAGTTGCAGGTATTTCTTTATTTCTAAGTGAAGGCATTGACTATTATATTTCAGTTAAGGGAGTGGATACGAGTAATAACGATTCACTAATTGCCACATCCGATGTTTGGCAGGTTTACGATATTGCCAATGTAGGATTACCAGCAACTATTCTACACTACGATGGCCAGGACTTAGCTAGTATCTTAGATCCTTCGGGCTACGATGCAAATGATCCACTGTTTAGCGGTGTGGCCTCAACACTTCTGGATATATCTGCCAGCTCAACGGTCTATGATTGGAGTATCCAATCGGGACTAGGGGCAAATTACAATTTAGCAACGAATGCTCTCGAATTTGCTGGGGATACAAATTATCGACTTTCAACTCAAGCGGGTATCAATGATGTCGTTTCGACTTCTAAAAATATTACCATCTCATTTAAGACAGGGGCCAATGTTAATACAACTCAAGTCCTATATGAAGAAGGTGGATCAACTCGTGGGATGAATATCTATATTGATCAAGGAAAGCTCTATTGTGCTTTCTGGAATACTGTCGATGATGGAGATGGGGCACAGCCATTTATTCAGATTAATACTAATGTAAGTGCAGATTCTGTCTACCATGTCTCTTGGCTGTATGATTATACAAATTATACCGGGCCTGACGGTGCAAATGGTTCTTTAGAGTGTGTTGTTAACTCTAATAGTATTGGTTCTGCCTCAACGACAACAAGAGTCTTTCCTTCAAATGGTAAGACTGGGGCAATTGGACTTGGGGGCCGCTCAGGTAAAACAAATTACTTAACAGGTACAACTGGTGGCGGTAGTGGAGATTACTTCATTGGAGAAATCAATGAAGTAATCATTACGAGTGAAACACCAGATGTTAGTATGATTCAATCAGTACATACTTACTTAAGTAGTAAGTGGTAAAAGTGTCTAGGAATCTAAAAATCTATAAATCTAAAGATTAATACAATCGTAAGTATCAAATTTTTTCGATTCAATATCGTAAAGATATAGTGCTTCAGAATACTTTTTTGTACGTGCTACGTAGAGTCCCCCTGATTGTGGGTTCCCACAGTAGTAGCGCTTATCATGCTCAAGTCGATAGACTGCAATAGCTGCGTCACTAAATTTCTCGACATCACTTTGTGCTTCAAGATAAGCACTTTGAACTTCGTCGTAGAAAGGGAGTTCTGGTGTGAACTCAACACATCGATACTCTTTAAGGTCTCTCAAATCAGTATTATCAATATAATAATATAGCTTAGAGTCTTGCTTAAAGTAGATTTTAATATGAGATTCATGCTTCCCACAATAAAGTGCACCGTCTCTCGGGCGGGCCGATGCTTGTGTTGATATAGCTATTAAGAAAATGATGCTAAGTAATTTCATATATATTCCTTCGGGACTATTCTTGTCCTAAAACTTCTAATCCCGTTTTTAAGATCTGATCTTTTGCGCTACCTGAATATGCATTTGATGCGTATTCATAGATATTGTTAACACTTAGGTCAGTTAAGTAGCTTACAGCATTTAATAGGAATTGATCCTTGCTGTACTTGTATAAGTTCGTATTAATCGAGATAGCGTTGGCAACGCTTAGGTTTGATACCTTTGATACGTTAGCAATAATAAGCGCATCACGTTCACCATAAGTACTTGTCGCAACTGTTACTAGGTCTGTTGCCGAGATTGATGAAACTGAATCAAGGTAGACTTTTACAATGACATCTTTTTGACTGCGATAGAGATTATCAGCTAGAAGCTTTGTGTTGGCCGCTGATTGATCAACAGTTTTTCCAATATATTCTTTAATAAACTCATACTTATTATTATATGAAAGTGAAGCCGCATCCCTTAGATTAACTGTTGTAAGCTTTGCTTCATTCTCTAGGTAGTACTTAAGAACGATATCTCGACTTGATCTTGAGTACTTTGAAGCTACCTTTTGCATCATCTCAAAATTAAACCCACTAATCTTATCAAGGTGCTTAAGTAGTAGTTCATCGGCACCACCATAGTAGTTATAGCCTGATTCAATGATCTTTGAGATCTCTGGATAACTTAATGATGCTTTAGTAACGATATTTGTTAGATAGTATTCACCAATACTATTTTTTATTTCACTTGGTGAGTTACTCATTAGAACTGATGCGTTGATAACACTCCAGTTATTAACAAATTTTAGATTGTCATTAAGAATTGATTTCTTCCCGTTGTAACTAACATCTGCAAGAAGAATAAGATCCCTAACAGAAATACCTGTCGTTTTAACATATTTGTTGATGAAGTAATCGATGATTGCGTCACTTGTATTATTCTTGAAGTGTCTGGCCATCTTAACAGTATTCTTAATATCAAGATCAGATACCTTGGCAAGATTACTTGTTAGGTCTTTAAGATCAAAGACAGTCTTCTCATAAAGAAGAAGAATTTCATCAGTTGTGATTGTACCAACTAATTCAAAGAATCTTTTTACAATCGCTTTCTTTGCATCAGCATTGATCTTTCCTGCAATCTCGATGATATCAAAGATTGTAAAATCAACACCAACTTTGGCCGTGTTGCTAATGAAATTACTTAATGACTTAAGATTTGTCTTAAGTGCATAGTAGTCTGCAATTGTGATACTCTTCTTCATTGTGACATAGTAGTGAGCAAGAATAAGATCACTGAAGTTACTCTTCTTTGCTGCCGCTAGCTCATGTGAAAGACTTTCGCTGTTTTCAGTAATAAGATCAAATGAAGCCTCTGCAATATCAAATAGGCGATAAGCATGCTCTCTAATCACTGAATCAAGTTCTTTAACAGTAACAAATGAACGTTTTTGGATAGCTTCAAATAAAATGACATCTTTTCTTGAGTAGCTAAATGCTCTTGATAATTCTAATGAATTTGAAAATGTAAGATCAGAAATTTTTGTACGATTCTCAAAGTATGATTTAAAGAATCGATAGTTATTCATGAGAGATAGGTATTCACTTGTTGTAAATGAATTAAACTTTGAAAATAGAATATTAAAGACTAGCTCATTATTACGTTCAATAAATCCAAGTACATTGGCAATCTCTGCGAAGACAACTTTTCCTTCACGTTTCATATAATCAGAAACTGCATTTTTTAGCGATTCTGTTGTGTTGCCATAAGTTGTATGGTCGAGAATTTGAATAACTTTCAAGTATGCACCATCACTTAGCTGAGCCTCGAACTTTTCAGAAATAAAAGAGAAGCCATTATGAAGTTGTGAGTGGTATTTTGTTGGAAAGTAATCGAGCACAAGATCAACAATTTGATCCATATTATCTTCAACTTCTAACTTAGGAAGTGCAGTATTAATGATTTTATTTACGATAACACCAAGATCAGAATAGGCATTTAAGAGATCATTTACTCTTGCTAGTTCACTACCTGTAGCGATATCTCTTTGCTTGGCCAGTTCTCGATACTCAACGGCCGTTACATAAGTTGATTCAAGGATCATTCTTAGTTGGTCATATGAAAGAGAATCAACTTCTTCGACAAGCTCTAGTAATTCATTATGATATCTCTTTGTGATTGAAGCGATTGTTTTTAGCTTTTCACTCACTGCTGAGAGATTTGTTTCTTCAAAAATATCTATCGGGTTAGGGTAGACTGTCGTTATCGATTTATAGTCTAGTTTTACCATTTGGTGAATTGAAATGGCCGTATAGTCTGAGAAAGGAAGCAGAGTTGTTTCATCGTACTTTGCACCTTTAATATATAGATGATCTTTTAGTGAATTTAATTTTACTTTACTAAGATTAGTACCTCTAAGATCTGTATACGCCATATTAACAGTTTCAATCTTTGCTCCAGAAAGGTCTAGTCCCATGAGCTTTGAACCGATGAGAGAATTCTTTGCAACATGCTTACGGTTGATTTTCTTAACAAGTTTCTTTGCATCAAATCCAGTTAAGTCACCACATTGCCCGTAGTAATTCTTACTGAAGCCACGTTTACCTTTCTTATTCACACAGGTCTTGCTCTCAGAGTCGAATTTATAACCTCGATACTTAAAGATATGGTTAAAAATTCCGGCCTGTGCTGTGGTTGCTGTTAGAGCTGCTAAAATAGCTAGTGTTTTAGATACTTTCATTAATCCCTCTCACTACATATCATGTAATTTTAATGACTTATATACGTATGAATTTAAAAACTACTGCTTTGTAGCATATTTTCAATAAAATTATTGGGAGTTTGAAAAGTTTATGTAGGTGCCATGCTCCTTTGGTTTCGCATCTGCGAAACCAAAGGAGCATGGCACCCTATGATTATTTCTCGATTGAAGAAGTTCTAGCGTAGTTGATACTTGTGGCAACAAGAAGTCCTACGAAGAAAAGGACACTTAGAGTACCTTGGTATCCAAAGTCTTTCACACTTGCGATTTCCATTCCTGCAATTGCAAGGATTCCAAATAGAAGTGCGAATAGGGCGTCACCAGTAATAAGACCAGCGGCCATGAGAATCCCTCTGTGAGTGATTTTTGAAAGTGACTTAGTTCCTGAAAGTCTCGCAAGGGAACCAAGAAGGATACCTGTACCAATATATGATGGAAGATAGATCCCAACAGCAAAGGCAAGTGAGCTTAGGATGATTCCTTTACGCTTACCAATGATCTCAACAATAACAGCAACTACACCAAGACCTGTACCCGCAAGAACTGGTCCCATTGGAATATCACTTTGAATAAATAGTGATTTTAGAACTGTTGCAAAGAAAGCTGCTTGAGGAGCTGGAAGAGCTTCACTACCAAGTGTTCCTGTTTCGTGTGCAACATATACTGCTAGAGGAACTGAAATTGCTCCACCTAGAAGACCAATGATTTGTCCGATGAATGAGCTAGAAACTTTTAGGCCATTAAATTGCATTGTTTTATAATCTTGTGACGAATCATTTGATGCACAGATGGCAACACAAGCGGCAACGATAATTGGAACAAGGAAGTAAACACCTTCAATACCTTCAAGTCCAATTGCAAGACCAACAAGACTTAGAACAAGCATTCCCATGAATACTGTACCTGAAACTGGTGAAGCCGATGATCCAACTTGTAGTGATAATAGAGCACCAAGACCACTTAGGAAAAAGATTAGAAGTAGGGCAACAACACCAAGTGCTACAAGGCCAACAAGAGTTGCACCAGAATAGATCATCATACCGATAAGAAGAATAGATCCAACCCCAATAGATCCTAGAAGTTGCTTTCTAACTCCTGCAGGAATTTCTAATTGCTCTTCGTTATAGTCTGCTTCTTTATCGGCAAGGGCGTTACGTGTTTTACGTCCTTCAATGATATAGGCAATTAGTGAATAGATAACGGCAACAACCATTGCAGCTCCACCAACCCAACGGAAAGTTGTCCCTGGCATTCCTTGAGCGGCAGACATTCCTTTTACAACTGCGTTTAGTAACCCTCCGAAGAAGATTAGAATTGCCGTTGGAACAGTAAGAAGTGCACCGATACCAAAGTAGAGTGGGTTAATTGGTAGTGGAAGTTTTGTTTCAACACCACTAAGAGTCAGCTTAAGATCATAGATACTTGCTTTTAGAACTTTTATTTGGTTTAAGAAGGCCATGATAAATCCAAAAAGTAGACCTGGAACAAGTGAGAATTTAAGTGGTGGACGAGCTTGTGGATTTTCTGCCGCTGTTTGAATTAGGCGGTCACAAGCAACAGCTTCAGGAGCTGGAAGCTTTGGGTCAGTTAAAAATCTCTGTGTTGCAAGACCAACAAATCCCCAACCTAAGAAACACCCTGATGCAGAAGCAAGGATTAGAGAAAAGACATCCACTGGTGGAACATCAACACCAAGTTCTGCTGCTAATATCTGAACGATTGGAGCAACGAAGGCAACACCGGCCGTTACAGCTACACCTGCTGAACCAGTTACCTGTGCCATTGCTAGAAAACCTTTCATATCTTCTTTAAAGAAAGCTCCCATAGCAACCCAACCGAATAAAACCACGAGGGGACTAATCCCTGGAGTGATTCCTGCCTTCAGTGCTGAAAAAACAAATGCTGCACCGAGTACGATGGAGATGACGAAACCGAAGGCGATTCCGGCCTTCTTTGACTTTAATGATGGTTCATAAGCATTACTCATATACTTCCCTCTAGTTATAAATAGTTATAATTATAGAATCGCTTTACTGATCTAATTAGGCAAGTATTATGTATGTATGACAAATATAGATAAAGAAAAACTGACGCAGGAAATGAACTCTAAGAATCGCGAGTGGATGCTCGAATCTGATGGGGTTGCATCTCTTTTTATTCACAATCTTGAAAACTTTGCGTATCGCTATCTTGAGACATCGACTGATAAAGGTATTAAGTGTGAAATGGTCGGTGGAGTCTATCGAGTTGAGGCTTGTGAACCATCTGTTCTGGTGGCCTTAAAGTGGGATAATCCAACTCTTAAAAAACTTCTTATTGATCTTTGTAAGAAGTATCCAGGCAAGCTCTCGCAGGAAATTAGGCTTAAACTCTCGCTTGAAACGCAATTGCTCGATCCTGAAAATGTTGAGTGCGCTGCCTTTATTAAATATATTCCACCTAATTCGGATGAGGTTGTGGTGCTACTTGAAAAGAAGACTTCGATGCACTTTGAAGATCCGATTGAGCTTCGAAATAAGCATGCGGCCCTCTTAGAAGAAGTGTCTGAAATCTTTTAAGTAATAAATAAAATCGGTCGATAAGATAGTGATGAGATTTCTAGTTCTCTTACTATTTATTTCGTGTTCTCAAGTCTTTAGGATGCCTGCCGAGTCTGAGGCACACCTGAAGCATATTGTCTTTGATATCGACCACACTATCGTGGCCGAAATTGAAGCGGGTGAAACATTCAATCCAAAAAGAGTCATCAATATCCAAGGCATCAATTATCGAATCCTACCGTATGCCGAAGAACTCATCACAAAATTATCACATAGAGAAGATGTCTCCATTTCATTTTTTAGCGGTGGTGGAGAAGAGCGAAATATTGAACTTCTAAAAACTCTAAAACTTTCAGATGGCAGTGGCCGAAGTTTTCACGACATCTCTTATAAAGTTTTATCGAGACAACATCTCTATGATAACCGCAGAAATGTTCCCGAAGATTCACGCTTCGTTCATAAGTGGAAGAAAGATATTTCACTAGTAACTGATGATCTTGATTTAGTTATTCTTGTGGATGATCACAAGGACTTTTATTATCAAGGCCAAAAAAATAATACCGCTTGGCTTGGAGAGTGGTTTAATAATTTTGAAAGCTATGCTGATGTTGAAGACTACAAAAAGACAGTCGCTGACATTGGTGAATTTAGGTTACCGACAACTTATAAAGATTGGTGGATGAATCGCAATAAGCTCGCTCTTATGGGAGTGGCCATTGAATATGCTCTTGAAGAAGATGCGCCATTTGTGGAATCAGTATCTAAAAAACTAACTCAATTGGATCAGGAGCGAAAAGGCTCACTTGAAAATCTTATTCATCGAGTTCATCAATTTAGATCGGGTCATGTGAATGAGAGCTGTCCTTCTGCACTTGGGAGTTTTCTTCAAATTCATTAAAAAACAACTTGTGATAAGCAGGTGTAATCATAGGTTAAATAACATTATTTGTTATTAATGACTTTGTAGTGTATAGTTATAAGGTCAGAAGACGTCTTTATAGCTCCAGTAGCTCATCATCACTGTTTTATATAAACATCTCCAGACCAAAAATCAAATATCACTCGCACATTTGTTCATGAATGTCGCGAGCTCGAGGCACTTTTGTCTCATCAGTTACCGTGGAGGTAAAAATGAAATCAAATATCTACGTAGGAAACCTTTCATATAGTATTGAAGATTCTGAACTTAAAGCGCTTTTCACAAATATCGGTGAAGTAGCAAGTATCAATGTTATCAGAGAGAATGATACTGGCCGTGCCAGAGGATTCGGATTTGTCGAAATGGTAAGTAGCGAAGATGCTCAAAGAGCAATATCTGAATTACATGACAAGGAATTCATGGGAAGAGCTCTTATTGTTAATCAAGCCAAAACAAGATCGAAAACAAGAGATAATCGTTTCTAATTTTTTATCTGAACAATCGGGCGTCTTCTTTAATGATAGACGCCTTTACAATTAGTTCGATAAAGGAGGAAGCATGATTATTGACTTGAAAGATTATATTGAAAATAAAACAAAGGTTTACTCTCTTGATCTAGGGGTAGGGGAAATCAAAAGTATTTTCAAAATGTATGATGGAGTTAGCGACTTCTTTGAAATTCATTTTGAAAAACAAGGGATTACTAAATTTATTTCAATCTCACATCTACAGGATACTCGTATCGGAATATGTGAAGATGACTTAAAGAAGGCTTTATATAATCTCGAAAAAAAGATTAATTGTAGTGAGTTTGACTTCAATCTTGATTATCATAATCATGAAGTTACAAGGCTTGATCTAGAGTTTATTCTGAATACTATTGCAAAATTAGCTAATCGAGATGATTTGAATACACAAGATGAGGACATGCTTCGAAGTTGTATGAAAAGTCTCGTTCAAGAAGTTTCAAATACGTATGAGACATCAATGAGTAACGCCAGAGCGATTGTAAATGGTCACATTATCTAATGGTTATTCCTTTACAAGTAAATATCTCAGAAGAATTACTTATAAAATTTTATTCTCTCGATAAGTTTAATTTTGACTTTGATGGAATCTCAAGTGTTCAGCTGGCCAATATCTATTTAAATTTGGCCTTGGTACAAAGTAGTGTTGAATTTATTCAAGACCAATGTTGGCTTAGTAAACAACAGTCGATGAAAGATGGTATTAAGCTATCATATGAAGATATGCTGAATCCTTTCTTTGCTGATGAACTTGCACATCTTGATTTTTTACACGAAGTACTAATCAATAGTGGTGATAGAAAGTTAAAGTCGATACAGAAGAAAAGTCATTCATTAGAAAAGAAATTAATAAAATATATTAGTTTAAAAGATTCTGATTTTAAGAAAGAATTCTTAAATCATGCTCTAAATGAGATGAGTGTTCACTATCTTTACGAAGAAGAAAAGCGCAAAGACCACACTCCTGAAAGTACCCGAGGAGTCGAGCTTTATCGTATTTTTGATCGCCTCGATGAACTCTTTAAACTCGATTATAGCTTAGATAAGAAAATGACTTCATCGCAAAATCACAATGAACGAATCTTTAGTAATTCTGGCGCTGGTGTTCAATCGGGATATTCGACAATTCTACTTGCTCTTAATCACTTAAATATCGAAGAAGGTCATCAACTAGTGGAACTAGGCAGTGGCTATGGCCGTGTCGGGCTAGTGAGTGCAATTTTAGAGCCTAGGTTAAATATTGTTGGCTATGAATTTGTTCCTCATCGTGTAGAAATCGCCCAAGAGGCATGCGAATCCTTAGAACTATCAGATAGTCTAGAATTTAAAGTACAAGACTTATCTGAAGAGACATTCTCTCTTCCTGAAGCCGATATCTTCTATCTCTACGATCCATTTAATGAATCAACTTATAAATTAATGACTTCTCAAATTCTCAACATAAGCAGAAGAAAGAAAGTAACTGTCGTGACAAAGGGGAATGCAAAGAAGTGGTTCCGCGATACGCTGGCGACATCTGATTGGGAAGCACCGCTTGAAATAGATAATGGGAATCTTTGTATTTTCACTTCATGACCTCTACGGACTTTGTGTGTAAACTCTCTTATGTTAATATACTTCTATGCAAAAGACCCCATGGACCGAAGCCGATAAAGTCAATTGGCGAAACGAACAAGAAATCAAACGATCATACTTAGATGAAGTTGTGACAAAAATCGATGCTCTTAGAGATCGCTTTGAAGTCACTCAGTATGGTGCTCTCTCTTATGATGTTGAAAAATATCCTCTTTTCATTATTAAGACTAAGAACTTTGATTCTTCAAAGAAGACGATTCTCGTGACAGGGGGAGTGCATGGCTATGAGATAAGTGGTGTTCATGGTGCACTTAGTTTCTTAGATATAGAGGCCCTAAATTATACAGAGCAATTTAATTTCATCGTCACACCTTGTATTAGTCCATGGGGTTATGAAACCATTAATCGCTGGAATCCGCTGGCCTTAGACCCAAATCGTTCATTTGTTCAAGATGGCCCGGCCGAAGAATGTAATCAAGTTATGCAGGCCATTGCAGATATAGGCGTCGATATCTTTGCACACTTTGATCTACACGAAACGACAGATACAGATAACACGGTTTTTCGACCGGCCCTTGAAAAACGCGACGGTATCGCTCAAGATGTTTGGGATATTCCCGATGGTTTCTACTTAGTGGGTGATAGTGAAAATCCTACACCTGAATTTCAACAAGCGATTATTGAATCCGTGAGAAGCGTTACATATATTGCGCCTGCCGATGAGAATAGCAAAATAATAGGCGAGCCAATCGAGCAAGAGGGTGTCATTAACTATCCATTAAAAAAACTCAATCTATGCGCTTCTTTTTCTAAGGCAAGGTTTTGTACAACAACGGAAGTTTATCCAGACAGTCCTAAAGTGAATGATGAAGATTGTGTGAAGGCCCAAGTTGCGGCAATTATTGGTGGGCTAGAGTATTTAGTTAGGTTAGTTAAATAAGACAATTGCGTCATACGAATTCGATTTGAAATGTAAAAATAAATTTGTAAAATATGTAACAAAGTTAAATATTAACAAGGTTATGTATTATCAAAGATTCATTATCTCTTAAGTTCATTGAAGTCATTCCTGCCACCATGGGAATCATAAGATCTTATATCAAACAAGAAAGTGAAGCAGAGCTTAGCTTTTCAAAGTATCGTATTCTTTCAAGGGTGAGTAAGGGCATATGTTCTGTTAGCGACTTAGCTGAATTGACTTGTGTCTCAAGTCCAGCGGCTTCTAAACTTGTGGATACATTAGTTAATGATAAGTATCTTACACGAGAGGTCTGCGATAGAGATCGTAGAATAACACATCTAAAAATTACACAAAAGGGTAAGAAGAAGTTTGAGAAAGTTCAAGCAGGAGCAAGCCTTCATTTTCTAGAGAAATTAGAGCATCTGAGTTCAAGTGAAGTTAAGAAATTAATGAGTGCTCTTTCGACTTTAGATAACTTTGTTCAAAACTTACAGGAGAGCAATTCTTGAATTATTTTAAAGTAGGTCTATTATTTATTATATTAACTCCAGGTTTAACTATTGCTTCTGTTGAGGAGCTTTACTTAAAATCTTTAAAGAAATCGAAACAAGTTGAAGTCTTTAATTTAACACAAAAGAAAACAGTCTCAGATCTTGAAACTGTTGAATCAACTTTGTACCCAAGTTTAGATATTACGAATACTAATACTTATAAAGATGAGTATCCAAGTTCTGTTACGAATCAAAATAAAGAAGTCGATTCAGAAGTTTTTCTTTCATTACGACAAAAGCTCTTTCAAGGAGGAGCCGAGTTCGCGCTATACGATTACAATAAGATTGTACCAAAGCAAGCAGAAGCATTAACAGATAAGAGTCTCGCAGAGTATTACTCTCAATTTACATCACTCTTTTTTCAAATGTCTTCGGCTATTGAGGAAAAAGAAAGAGTCGAAGCCTTACTTGAAAACCTGCGCAAGAGGGTTCGTATTGTAAGAAGTCGAACAAAAATTGGCCGTGATCGAAAAGCTGATTTATATGCACTCGAATCGCAACTCCACCGCCTCGAGGCAGGTCTTGTTCAGAGTAAGGCCCAAGTTAAAACGGCCATGACTGATCTTATTAACTTCTCTGGCCTTGATTATATTGAAGAAGTTAAGGATAGCGTTGATCCATTAAAGTTAAGACTGTCGATGAATGTTGATCTTGAAAATACACCAGAGCTTAAGAGTCTAAAGTATGATTATGAAGCTTCTATAGCAGAGGCCAAGATTGAAAAAGCTAATTACTATCCACAAGTTGACTTAAGCGCTAGCTATAATATTGATAAAAATCCTATCGGTGAGCGAGATTGGGGTGTGAGTTTAAATGTCACGATGAATCTCCTCGATTTTGGTGAGAGAAAATCAAGAGTTGCAAGTAAGAATATTGTTACTCAAATTAATAAGGCCCAGATTGACTTCAATCGAAGAAATACAGTGAATCGCTGGGCGGCTTTTGTAAAAAACTTTGATTATAAGAAGAATGAATTAATAACCCTTAGAAAGGCACTTTATCGTAGTCGAGCATCTTATCGAGAACAATTGAAAGACTTAAATAAAGGCTTAGTAACACAAATTGAGGTTATTAGATCACTTGATGACGTAATTGATTTAGAAAAATTAGCTATTAGGTCGGCCTTAGAAGTTAAGTCTTTATATTATCAAGCTAATGCTTACTTAGGTAATATTCCTAAAAATTAAGAAGGTTAAATATGAGTTTATCATCATTATCGATAAAGAATCCTGTTTTCGCATGGATGTTAATGTTTTCTCTAATTCTCTTTGGAATTCTTGGATTTAGAGAGTTAGGTATTAATGAAAACCCTGATGTTGATTACCCGTCAATATCAATCGCATACGAATATGAGGGTGCCACACCTGAAGTTGTAGAAAAAGATGTTCTTGAACCAGCAGAGTCAATACTTGTTTCGATGCAAGGGATTAAAGATATGACATCAACTGCTGGCCGTGGGCAAGGGCGTATCAACTTAGAGTTCACTCTTGATAAAGATATCGACTTTGCTCTTCAAGAAGTACAAACACTACTTGGACGAGCTCAAAGACAACTACCTGATGTTGTTGAGACACCAACTGTTACCAAGTCTAATGCTGCAGATGATCCTATTTTATATCTTGCTCTCGTTTCAGATACTCTTTCTGAAAGAGAGCTTAATATTCTATTTAAAGATGGAGTAATTGATCAGATTACTACTGTTGAAGGAGTATCTGAAGTTCGTGCCTTTGGAGCACGTGACCCAATGATGAGAATTGATGTTATCGCTGACAAGCTTGAAGCCTATCAACTTACTCTTTCTGATATCGTACAAACTCTTCAAAGAGAGAGTGTGGAGCTTCCGGCAGGAAAGTTTGAAACAATTAATGATGAGAAGAGTTTAAGAGTTCTAGGTGAAGGTCACACCGTTGAAGACTTTAAGAACATGATTATTAGTCGTCGTGGAGGTCGTGCCAATTACGTACCAATTAGACTATCAGAAGTTGCAAATATTTACGCTGGCGTTGAAAACCGTACTCGTATTTCTCGTGTAAATCAAAAGCCATCTCTTTCAATGCCTATTTATAAGCAAAGAGGAGTAAATGCTGTCGATGTTGCTGATCGAGTTAAGGCCCGTGTAAAAGAAATTTCACAAAACCTACCTGAAGGTACTTCACTTTCAGTAAACTTTGATCGAACTTCATTTATTCGTTTATCAATTGATGAGCTTTTGCAAAACCTTGTCTTATCAGTTGTTCTAACATCATTAGTTTGTTGGCTATTTCTAAACTCGATGTCAGCAACTGTTAATATTCTCTTGGCCATTCCAACAGCAATCATCGGTACATTTTCTTTTATGTACTTAATGGGATTCTCTCTTAATACATTCTCTCTCTTAGGTCTAACGCTTGCTATCGGGATTGTTGTTGATGACGCTATTGTAATGCTGGAAAATATTGTCCGCTACGCCAAGATGGGGCACGATAAAGTCCAAGCTTCTTTTAAAGGAAGTAAGGAGATTGCTTTCGCAGTTCTTGCAACGACGGCCGTTCTTATTGCGATCTTTGCGCCGATTACTTTAATGCCTGGGATTGAAGGGCGCTTCTTTAAAGAGTTTGCTCTGACGATCTGTATTGCGGTTTCGCTCTCTTCACTTGAAGCACTGACACTTGCTCCAATGAGATGTTCACAATTTTTAAATGTTACTTCACAGGGAATCTTCGTACATCGCTGGGTTGATCGTGCTGTCGATTTTGGAAATAAGATTTATATGGGAATCCTGACTTTTGCTCTAGGTCATCGTCTAAAGGTTCTTCTTGTTTCGACTGTTTTAATTTTTGTTTCTTTCTTGTCTCTTAATCGAATCGATAAAGAATTTGCACCAGAATCAGACCGTAGTTTCATGTTTGTTATCTTCATTGCTCCAGATGGAAAAAGTTTAGATTACACTAACGAAAAAGTGAAAGAGTACGAAGCTATCGTTGCTAAGAACGAAAATATTCAAAGAATGATTGTTGCAGTTGGTGGAGGGCGTGGTGCTTCTTCTGGAAATAGAGGTTTTGGTGTTTTAATTCTTAAAGACCGAGATGAAAGGAAGCTAGACCAATTCCAAGTTGCTGCACAGCTCAGAAAGGAACTTTCAGTTATTAAAGGAATTAAGATCATAATTCGAGACCGTATGGGCTCTGCTATTGGTGGACGAAGAGGGAGTCCGATTGAATTCACTATTACTGGTCCTGATGCTGCTATACAAGCTCAATTATATGAAGAGCTAGAAAAGGGGATGCGAGAGTCTAAATTAATGGTTGGAATTCGTTCTGATGACATAGGACAACTTCCAGAAGTACACGTTCTACCTGATCGTCTTAAGGCACAACAACGTGGTGTAGAGGTAAGAACAATTGCTGAGGCCCTAAACGTAGGTGTTGCTGGCTCTAGCGCAACAAAATATACTGAAGGCGGGCGCCGTTACGATGTTTTCGTCCAGCTTGCAGAGGAAGATCGTACCAGAGAGAATATCTCTGAGCTTCTTCTACAAAATAATCGTGGTGAATTTGTTACTCTTGATGAAGTTGTAAAGATTGAAGATGCCTTTGGTCCTCAAACAATCTACCGTGAAAATAGATCAAGAGGTGTACGAGTCGATGCTAATTTAAATACGGGAGTTGCTCAAAGTAAGGCCATTGATTATATCAAAGATCTTGGAGCAAAAGTTCTACCAAAAGGTTATTACTTAAAGTTCTCAAAAGATCTCAATGAGTCACTCTTTAGTGTTCTTCTCATTATGATTCTTGGACTTGTTATTGCTTATATGGTTTTAGCGAGCCAGTTTAACTCTTTCTCTGATCCATTTACGGTTTTTCTCGCTATTCCATTTGGTCTTGCAGGATCTTTCATTGCTTTATGGTTGTCGGGTAGTACCCTAAATATTTATTCAATGATTGGTATTCTCTTAACGATGGGTATTGTTAAGAAGACTTCAATTCTAATTGTCGAATTTTCAAATCAATTACGCGATGAGGGTAAAGATTTGAAAGATGCAATTTTAGAGGCTTGTGAAACGCGTTTTAGACCAATTATCATGACAACTTTTACGACTCTTGCTTCGGCCGTTCCGGCAGCAGTTATCGTTGGAGCAGGTTCAGAAACAAGAAGACCAATGGCCCTTGTCATCATTGGAGGGGTTTTCCTTTCGACAATTTTTACTCTAGTTGTTGTTCCATGTTTCTATTCTCTAATCGCTAGAGAAAGAAGAAAGATTTTAGAAGAAGTTTAAGAATACAGGTCTTCGCCTTGATCAAGTAAAACGAGATAGAGGCGAAGATCAAATTCAACCTGATGATAATTTGGCTGCATATACTCGCATAATTTATAGAAGGCTTTGTTGTGGTCGTTTTCTTCACTCCGAAAAGATTATAGGAACCTTTATTTTTAGCTACTTAGATTAGTAATATTCATTAATTCTTAAGTTCTTGAAATTGTTCATGTTTTTAGCCCCTCATGTCGAATAGTCTTTATCAAATATAGTCGAGGGAGTCTCATGAATACGAAGAATATACTTATAACTTTTGGTGCACTGGTCTTTATTGTCGTAGCTGGTGCAATTGGATATGGGCAATATAAAGAATATGTTGATTCACAACTATTATCAAAAGAAATTTTTGTAGATCAAAATGACGATGGCCTTGCTGATTACGCAAAAGAACCAATGGATAAACTAATTGAAGTCTCTAGTACAATGCAGATTTCTCCTGAAGCAAAAAAAGTAATCAAAGAAAGTTTAAATAAAGTCGTTCCTGCACTAGAGAATCTTTATACAAGTGATGTAGCAGATGGAAATATTGAGTCAGTTAAAGTCATGAGATGCTTCTACCGAGAGCTGTCTTATTCACATAAGGAATTTCAACTAGATATTTATCAGCTCATGCCGCTTGTTAAATATTGGGATCAAATTCAGTATCCAAATGGCGCCTCTAAAACCTTTCTACAAAAGAAAATTGGAAAGATTGGTGTGAAGGCTAAAATTAATAACAACTATTGTTATCAACATGGATTTGCCACAAAAATTAGACCAGAACCACATGGATTAGGACTCGGTCTTTTCAAAAAAGGTGCTAAAGCGGCTGGTACAGCGTTATTCTTTTTTAAGTAGAGAGGTTGAGATGATTAAAATTTCTAAAGAGGACTTGCTTACCGCTGTATCTGAAGGTGTAATTTCGGAATCACAGATCGAGCCATTGTGGAAATCTCTTTCAAATGGCCCTATTGATAATTCAAAAGTTAAAAAGATACAATTTAATTTGACCAATGTTCTATATTATTTTGGTGGTTTGCTTATACTTTTTGCGATGACTTGGTTCTTTGCCGATAAGTGGGTAGAAGTAGGCGGAAGAGCAATATTTAAGTATGGCCTTATCTATTGCTTGGTATTTTCCATCATTGCATTGCTTCTATATCACATAATGAAATTAGAGATACCAGGAGGTTTACTCGCTACTGTTGCAATATTTATGGTCCCGATAACGATATATGGTTATCTTCGTATGAATGGTTTGTGGCCAGATGGAAATAGTACTATTTATGATAACTATGATATATGGGTATTGAAGTCATGGTCATATGTTTACCTCGGGACCTTAGTCGCAGCAATTACAATGCTGAAGTTTATTCAATTCCCACTATTATCACTGACCATTCATCCGCCGATTGTTCTCCTTCTTCAAGTTGTCGTAAAGTTTTATTCGGAAAAGGAAAGCACTCTAATACACGAGTATCAAATGATAGGGGTTGGTTATGGTCTAACTGTTTTAATTGTTTCATATTTGATTGATAGGAGAACAAGGAAAGACTTTGCATTTTGGGGCTATCTGGCCGGTATGTTCTTCTTTTGGGGAACGGTAAATGCAATGTTTAAATCCAGTGATATTAATACTTTGTTTTACCTATTTATAAATATTTTCTTTGTACTATTATCACTTCTCTTAGATCGCTTTATATTCATTATTTGCGGAGGGATTGGGTGTGTAACTTATCTTGGATATTTAGTGTTGAAAGTATTCAGTCAAAGTTTACCATTTCCATTGGTAGCTTCTTTTCTCGGTTTAAGTATCATCTTTTTAGGAGTGCTTTATCAAAAGCATAAGAAAATAATTGATGAAAAATTTAGATCTTTTTTGCCTAAATATATTCTAAATCTTTCACCAAAAAATCGAAATTGTTAATATCGGATATAAATTTATGAAATTGAAAAAAAGAACTAAATTAATTTATTGTGTTACTTTAATTATACCAATCATTAATTTGTTTTGGATGTGGTGTGATCAAGGCGGTAATGGGATCAAAGGAAAAGAGTTTTTGCAGCTATTTGTTATGGTTTTTGGCTTTTTGGCTTTTATTTACTGTGCCTATAATTTGATCAAGAAAAAAGATCGTTCAAATATTTCATATGTCACAATTCTTTCAGTTATATATTTACTGTCTTCAGTAAGAGCCTGTAATTCACCAACTCCTTCTTCATACGGCTATAGTTGTAGTGAAGATCCAGGTGTAATCTTAAAGTGGAAGTTTAAAGTATATGAAAACCGTAATCATGAATTAAATAAAATATACAAGGATATGTCTGTTAAGAAATAGTCATCTATTGATCTCAATAGAGATCTTCGCCTTGATCAAGTAAAACGAGATAGAGGCGAAGATCAAATTCAACCTGATGATAATTAGGCTGCATATACTCGCATAATTTATAGAAGGCCTTGTTGTGGTCTTTTTCTTTGAAGTGGGCAAGCTCATGAACAACGAGCATTTTTAACATTTCAGCTGGCGCAACTTTAAGTACTCGTGAAATTCTCATTTCGTGCTTTTTCTTAAGTTTTCCACCGTGATTTCTACTAACAAAAGTGTGTGTTCCCAGAGCGTCGTTGACGAGATCTTTTTGTTTTTCGTAGATGACCTTACTGAGCTGTGGGACATTCTTCATATACATGTCTTTAAGCTCATTTGCGTACTTATATAGTAACTTATCCGAGTTGATCTCATGAGGATTAGGGTACTTCTTTAAGAGGTATGACTTGAGATTTCCACTAGCGATCAGGGCCTCGATTTGATCCTTTATATGGTCAGGGTAATTGCGAAAGTACTTTTGAATTGGCATGGCCTTTTATAACTGATGTCCAAAACCTTTGCTAGTAAATAATAGCGTGATAAAATTTATTCATGAATAAAATAAATGTCGCAATCGTAGGTTTTGGCCTATCAGGAAAAGTCTTTCATACATCACTAATTAAGGCCTGTCCTGATTATGAAGTCACAAAAGTATTCACGTCTCGCAAAGATGAACTTAGTATTTCACTTCCTAATGCTAAGGCAGTAAGTGAATTAAATGATATCTATCAAGATGACGAAATTGATCTTGTCATTCTATGCGGGCCAAATGATACCCATTATCCTCAAGCAAAGGATGCTCTACTTGCAGGCAAACATGTGGTGGTTGAAAAGCCATTTGTTGTGAATTCAAAAGAAGGGCAAGAGTTAATTGATCTTGCAAAAGACAAGAATCTTCTATTAACAGTCTTTCATAATCGAAGATGGGATTGTGATTTCCTAACTGTTAAGAAGTTAATCACTGAGGGGAAACTCGGGGAGATCATGCAATTTGAATCTCACTTTGATCGCTGGCGACCAAATCAAAGTACAACAAAGAAGTGGAAGGAAAGGCCTGGAGAGGGAACAGGGATTTTGTACGATATTGGAGTGCATCTTATTGATCAGTGTCTGGAACTCTTTGGAAAGCCAGATGAAGTTATTGCTGACCTTGGAGAACAAAAGGGCAATGCTGGTGTCATCGATTATTTCCATCTCATTCTAAAATACAAAGAAATGCGAGCTATTCTACATAGCTCCTCTTATGCACTGGCAAATCAGCGTTTCACTATTCTTGGTAACAAAGGAAATTACAAGAAAATGGGACTTGATCCGCAAGAAGAAAGAATGTCGCAAGAAATGAGTCCGCTTGATGAAGGATTTGCCATTGAAGATGCTGCTAATTCAGGTATCCTATATACAGAGGAAAATGAAGAGCAAATATTGTCAGTGCATGGCGATTATCTTGGTTTCTATCAGAAGCTTTCTGAGGCAATTCAAACTAAGGATTTCTCTAAAATTCCTGTAACTGCAGAAAGTGCATTAGAGGCTATCAAAATAATAGAAGAATCAATTCAAAGCTTGGAGTAATAATGAATTTTTTAAAGAAATTATTTAAAAAGAATAATGAGTATAAGCCTTCAAATAGGCTCGAAGAATTGATGCTAACAGCGGCTACTAATGAAGCTTACCGACCTGATTTCTATCGTCAATTATTTCATTTTCAACTATTTGTTATAGGAAAAAGTTCTGAAGAGGGAAGTGTAAGGCTACTCAATAATGAAATCGATGGTAAGAATTATTCTTATGCCTATACATCTCTAAGCGCCCTTGATTCTATTGTCAGCAAAAGAGGTGAGGAACTTCCTTATCTTAAAATGGACTGTCATCAATTCTTTAATATCTTGGCAGCTTCAGAGCTAGGAATGGTCTTAAATGCGGATATGGATTTTGGAAAAGTATTTTCTCCTAGTGAAATTGTTGATCTAATGGGGGGGAATCAGAGCAATGTTGAAGAGAGAGTTATTGAAAAAGGATCTGAGTTTAGAATAGGACTTCCTGCAAACACACCTGATGAATTAATCCAAGCGTTAGGACGATTTATAGTCAAAAATGAAGATAAAATTATCGATATCTACTTCGCATTAAAAGCCGAAGGTGAGGAGTTAAGCTATATTGCGGCCCTTGATATTGAAGAAAATTATAAAGATAAAGTTGAAGGAATTATTAAAGACATCTCGATCATCTTTAATGAAGTAGGGAGTGATTTACCAGTTGATATGACGTTAGCAAATGACTTCTATCATGAAACTTTTAAAGATGGTGGAATGCTTTCTTGTAAAGCTTCTGTCTAGAAGTTTTCTATCTGATCAATCAAGTTTGGATCTAAAATGAATGGATTGATATTTCCCTGCAGTGATCTAACAATCTCATTTCTTTCAAGTTCACGCTCATCCACTGGATCAAGTTCATGCCACGCTCTAAGGACAGCTTCTTGGTACTTATCGATTGAGAAGTCATAGCGTACGGCAAAGTAGAACATCGCACGTGCAACATTTCCTTTATGAGCATCTTGTGGTTCAAAGCAATCTTGCGAGTACTCATCAAACCCTTGGATACTTCCATCCATTTGCCAGTAGTCATAGACGGCATTACAAAATGGAAGGTTTGCTCTCTTACTATTTGATTCCTTGCTTGTTAGAAAGAGGTGGTGCATATCACTGTTGGCCGGCATCTCTTTAGCGCCCTTTGATTGAGGCCAAGTGTGTTCGATATTGATTTTAAAATTTACTCCATCACCTTTTTTTCCATAGCGCTCTTTACATTGGCTTGGTGTATAGACACTACAATTCATTCCATCAATGATATCAACTTTTGAGAAAATGACTTTCTTTACTTCTTTATACTCAAGGGCAACGTGACCTTGTTTGGCAAGCTGTGCAAGTTGAGTGCGATTCATCGAGTAGACTGAAGTAGATAGGATAAATAAAGTGATAAGTAGTCTCATGGTTACTAAGTATCTCAATTATTGCATTATGTCTAAAATTGAAAAATATTAATATAATTTCAGAGACTTATCATGCTAGTTCGGGAGTAATCTCTTTCCTGAGTCTGGCAGTTTAGTCATATCTATTGTGACTTCATTATCTCCTGCGAGTTCTGTAATAATGGCACCAAACTCTTGAGGACTCTTGGGTGCTCTCTCTTTGAGCGCTTCTTCAACTGCATAGAAAAATTTTTCAAAATGTCCTGGAGCAATCAGGAGAGCAAGGCGAGCAGGTTTTGCTGTCGGATTCCAAAATCCATGAAAGTGCCCACGTGGAAGAGAGGCCACGGATCCTTTCTTTGCTACAACTTCTTTATCGTCGTTAAGAAAATGGACCGTACCTTCTAGCACAATAAAAATCTCATCTTCTTTTTTGTGAATGTGAGGCGGAGCTCCCATTGACTTCGGTGCAAGTTGGACTTCGGTTAGGGTCAGGTGAGAAGGTAAATCTTCACGACTAATATGCATGATCATTTCATGACCTGGAGAAAAGGGGACCTTTGCTCCTTGGCCAAGTATTGATATTTTGGGTTCATATGAACGTTTATGTGATGGGTTCTCTGTACTGGAATTACTAGCACAAGAAATAAGAAGAATTAGTAAGATGATATTTTTCATAGAAAGATATTAAGCAAATATTTTGAGTCCTTAATCTTAACTATGGTTAAGTTAATTAAAATAACTTAACTTTCATGATTCTAAGTCTTATGAGGTAATAGTCTCCTTAATGTTGATGTGAGAATTGAGGCGCTTTAGTATGAAGCTTCCACAAATCTCTTAAAGACTTCTTGGTGTTTGGCCAGATCAAAGTCAGCAGCAACTGAGACACGAACAATATAGTCTTTGTCACTTTCCTTCGTCGTTCCCTGCGTTGAAGTTGCTGGCACTGTCCAGTAACAACCTTTGAGTTGCCCGTAACTTACACAGTGTTTACTTTCTTCAGGAATAGCATCAATCATCATGCGAATTAGCTTATGATTAAGCTCTCTCTTATGTTCTTCATTATCTGCTGGAAGATCCAGAGAGAAAACTGATGGAGTAAAAGTTGCTTGAGCTAATTCAGGAGAGACAAAGTTGATCTTTGCTTTTGGAAGATACTCTTGAATATAATCGACAAAACCACGAGTATTGGCATAGGCCTTAGCTATACGTTCATTCATGGCCGGCATTTCACGAGTAAGAATTGTCATTTGAAGATTTGTGGCCGTGTTATCACAAAGTTCTAAATGATTTTCCACATAGCTCATTATCTCTTTAGCACTCTCACTGGCCACTGCATAACCTGCTGTACAAAGTCCACCGCTTGGGAATTTTGAACCACTAACATAAGAGATAACCTTCACATCATTAAGGTATCCATTTTCACCAAAGAACTTTACGTTCGGGCAAAATGTTTGATCGAGATTAAAGATTGCTTCAACTGCTGTTGCACCATCTTTTGTTTGACGAGGCTTTTTAAGTGTTTCTCGAAGCTTTATTAAATCTGGGATTTCAACACGAGGGTTAGTTGGAATTTCTCCAATGATATACGGTACAGCATCAGCATGAGCAACATCTGTTAGAATACGCTCAAGCTCAGTTACCATATCTTTTCCACTATCTACTGGAAGATCAATGATCTCAACATTATCGATACAAGCAGCGACACGTCTTGCTTGATCATTTGTACCGCCATAGCAATTTGGTGGAACGATGAATTTAATATCCTTACCAGCATAGTGATCATTGGCGTAGTGAACTTGGGCCATCATGATGGCGTACTGTGCACTAAGGCCACAATTACTTAAGGCCACGATGCTTTTAGAACTAGTGATATCTTGAATTGTTTTTGTTAGAGCTGCTTGGTCTGCTGGTTTTTCTGCTCGACTCTCTTTTCCAAGAAGTGAGTTAATAACTGTCAGACAGTCTTGTGGAGTCATGGCAATTGACTCTCGACGTCTGACGTGCTGAATTTCTTTGATAAAGTCAGCATTGTTATCATTAACTATAATGATACTTCCAAGACCTTCGTACGTTGCTACATTGATATCAGCTTTGTGGCTTCCATTAATGACAATCGTTGTACCATCAAAGTCTTCAACCATTGTTTGATTTTGAACAAAGTCGTATTGATATACTGATTGAAATAAATCAGATAGTGGAGCGTCACTTACAATTTGAGTTCGCACTCCTTTAAATTTATTTGCTCTAAGAATAGCAAGAATCGGCATTACTTGAGATGAAAATGAAATAACACTTTCAGCATTTAAGTTTGAGCTTTTAGCAACGGCCCACTCTAGGACACATGAAAGTGGGTGGCCAAGACGAATATAATCAAATGCTGTTGGAAGGCTTTCAAGGTCAAGACCTTCTTCAAGCTTTTCTAGGAATTCAACTTTAGCAAGTGACTCATTATAAATATCAAGTCGGTGTGTCGTTAGACGTAACCAGTCAGATGGCATGTTATTAACGATTTGCGTTAGTTTTTCTGTTATATTCTTGTCCATATGGGCCCCAATTTGATCAATTTTGCATGAAGTTTACGACATAATTATCGAAATGTCGCCTCCCTAGAGGTAGAATGAGAGGTATGGGGGAGAAGATGTTATTTGAGCCAACAAAGCATGAGACATTGACGAGTGCAAAGTGGAATAAGGATGAAGTTCGTAAAGTGATTAAATCAATTTACGATGACACACTAAAGAGCTTTGACGCTAAAAAATATTGGATTGCTGATGCAAACGAAGATGCCGATATTGAAAGCAATAAGACAATGTACTATGGGGCCACTGGAACTCTCTGGGCGCTAGATAAAATTGCTAAGTATCTCGATCGTCACCTTCCATTTAATAAAGTCGATTTAATTGACCAAATTCATGAAGACTATCTTCGTGAGCCAGATACCAAGGAAGTCGTTCCATCTCTTTTCTTAGGAGAAGTTGGAATTCTCCTTGTTCAATATAAATTTAATCCATCTAAGAAAGTCGAAGATAAGATCTTTGAACTTGTTAAGGCCAATATTGAAAACGAAACACTTGAAGCTCTTTGGGGGGCTCCAGGGACAATGATTGCGGCTTCTCATATGTATCGACGTACCAAAGATGAGCATTGGTCTGAGCTTTTTCTCGAAAATGCCAGATATCTTATTGATAAACTTAAAGAAGAAGAGTCCAAAGGTGAGCTTATTTGGCAACAGAATATGTATGGTAAAGAGCTTCGCTATGTTGGAGCGGGCCATGGTTATTTTGGAAATATTTATGGAATTTTTAAAGAGATCAAATTCTTATCTCCTGAAGATCGTGACTACCTTTTAAATCATATTAAGAGAGTTATTAAAGAATTATCAATTGAAGAAGATGGCATGATGAACTTCGAAGTTCTTATGCCAAAGCTGCCACAGGTTAAACAACTCACTCAGTGGTGCCATGGGGCCCCTGGTGTTGTGACATCTTTGACAAAGCACCCTAAGGATGAATTCATCGATGAATGTCTTTTAAAGTCAGGAGAGCTTATTTGGCAAGCTGGGCCTCTTAATAAGGGAGTTGCTCTTTGCCATGGAACTGATGGAAATGGTTATGCTTTCCTACAACTATACAAGAGAACACATGACGAGAAGTGGCTTGAGCGTGCTCGCTCCTTTGCCATGCATGCTCTAGGGCAAAGAAATGGACGCTCCACTCTTTTTACTGGAGAGTTAGGACTTGCTCTTTATTTAATTGACTGCCTTGAAGAGGGAAGTGACTTTCCATTCTTGGATTCAATTTAGGAGTATCCATGCCATATATTATTTCACCGGAAATTAAACTCGCAACTTCAGGCCAATGGCTTGAAGGAAGCGCTTATGAGAGAGAAAATCTCTACTCAATCGAAGAAGGAAAGCTTCCTCCTGTTAATTACGATAAGCATATTCTAAAGCCTCATAGTCTTTGTCATATCGAAACACCAAAGCATACCCAAAAAGAGGGAAGAAGTATTAACGAATACTTTGCAACAAACCCTAATCACTTCTTTGGAAAATGTGTTGTGATTAAATTTGAAAATACAAAGATTGCTCACCGAGTAGTTAGCGCTGAAGAAATAAAACACAAGCTTTCATCATATAATAATATTTCAAAAGTTCTCATCTCATTTGATCATGTAGAAGAAAATGAATTTGGTTATCACAATCCTGATTTAGTCTTAACGCTATCTCTTGAAGCAGCTCAGTACTTAACAAGCCTTGAAGGATTCAATCTCTTTGGGACATCGTGGAAATCATCTGACTTTATGCCTGGCTCAACTGAGAGACCAATTCATAATGAATTATTTAAGAAGGCCCTAATTCTTGAGAATATAAATCTTAATCAAGTTCCTGAAGGGGAGTATTTCATTAATTGCTTTCCGCTAAACCTTGAAGGAGCCTCTGAGTCACCTGTCACGGCCGTTCTTTTTGAAACGGATGAGCTATAAATTTAAAAATTTTTATGCTAGATTAACGCTATGAAAAAAGCGATCGAATTAGTCCCTTACAATGAATTTTGGTTACAAGTCTTTACTAAAGAAAGTGAGACCTTAGCATCACTTCTAAGAAGTAACCTTCTTGGTTGTGAACATATTGGTTCAACCGCTATTCCAAATACTATAGCAAGACCGACACTTGATATTCTTTGTATTGTTCATACTCTTGAGGGAATTGAGTTCTTTCGCAATGAATTCTCTATAAAAGGCTTCTCTCTTATATCAAATAATGAGAATGAGTTTTATTTTGAACGCAAGGGCCCTGAAGAGGGAAGAGTTCTAACTAGTGTCCGTATCCTTAAAAAAGGTGATGATAAGATTAGTGATATCTTAGACTTTAGAGATTACCTGAATGCCGAAAATATCATTGCTGAGGAGTATAAGAAGACAAAACTTGGTGTTGTTCAGAATTACCCTGGTGACTTCGGGATTTACGAAGAAGCTAAGAGTAAGTTTATTGAAGCTGTTCTATCAAAAATTAGCTAGAGTTTGTTGTGTTTTCTTCAAGATTTTCGTTTAAAAAGCCGATAAGTTTGTTATGCTTAAAGGTAAGATGTCGAAATTATTAATTAGTTTAATTCTATTAAGTGGCCTTTCGAGCTGCCAACAAGTCTATCGTTCTCAAAATGTTGAGGCGCATACAGATATGGTTTTCAATAGCCCATTACTTCACCCACATATTGTAAAAACCGGAAAAGTAAAAAGAGGACAAGGTCTTTATCAAGCCTTAAAGAGTATTGATATTGATAATAAGCAAGCACTTAAACTAATTAACCAACTTCGCGATGAGGTTGAGTTTTCAAAGCTTAAAGTTGGAGACAGCCTTGAAGCGACTTATGACGAAAAGAATAATCTTATCAAATTCGCTTTTTCTCAGAATGAATACGAAACTCATATTGTCTCTTTAAATGAAGATACTAAGAAGTGGGACTATAGTTTAAAAGAATTAAAAACTTACTGGCAGCCTCGAATGATTGAAGGTCAGCTTAAGTCTGGTTCAACTCTACAAGATGATCTTCTGGCAATGGGCCTTGAAAGATCAGTAGTCAATGAAGTTATCAATGTACTTCTTTGTAAAGTAAATTTCAGAATGAATGCTCGAGCAGGAGATCACTATAAAGTTCTCTTAAGTGAAAGAAAGCATGCAAAGAAAACAGTTCAAACGAAAGTCATGTTTACTTCTTATAGTGGCGTAAGAGCGGGAAGTCATGAAGCATTCTTCTATGAAGATGCTGAAAAGAGTTCGACTTATACGGCCCACTATACACCAAATGGACAGGCCTTAATCAATTCAGGACTAAGATATCCATTACCTCGATTACACGTACGTTCAAATTATGGTTGGCGTATGCACCCTGTGACAGGAAGACGTGCCATGCACCGTGGTGTTGATTTAAGAGGTCATAGTGGAGAGAAGGTTCACGCCGTTGCTGCCGGGAAAGTCATTATGTCGACTTATAATGAGTTTGCTGGAAATAAGATTGCTATCAGACACAGAGATGGATCAACGTCATTTTACTATCACTTAAATCGTCGTAGTGTTGGGGTTGGAGCTTGGGTTAGATCTCACCAAGTTATTGGAACCGTTGGAGCAACAGGTCGTGTAACTGGCCCACATTTACATTTTGGATTTAAAGACTCTCGCGGACGTTGGATGAACCCATTAAATAAGAGAATGATTGCCACTCCAAAACTTTCAGGAGAGCGCTTTGCCAATTTAGTTAATCAAATACATCAAATTAAAGGGACTATTGCAGACCTTGAAATTAGCAAAGATTCTAAGTATCTAGTTGCTAATCTTGATAAGATTAAGCGTATGCCAAGTGCCCTTGATCGATTTAATTTTCTTCCACAAGATTAGGCGATATTCAATTTTCTCTTTTTTTGTAGAGCAAGTGTCTGTTCGAGACTATCGATATAATAGTCAAGAAGAGAAGCTGGAGATATAATCTCAAAGAGATTTGTCCATTTCATCATCTCTCTTAGAAGCTCATCTTTATCTGTATTCTTAAATTCATATATATCAAATTCCTCTGTTTCTTTAATGAGTCTAGAGTTCATAATGACTTTTTCTTGTAACTCTTTTCTTAGCCTTCCATAAACGTGGGCCTGTGCTTTTTGAACTTTACCTAGAAATAGCCCACTTGCATTCTTAAATTTATCCTTTGGATTCCATTGGCACGAACTTGGGTAATCAAAAACTTTGTTAGTTCTGGTCACTTTCTTTGTTCGGTTAAGCTTATAACTTTTTTCTAACCAATCTTCGCAATTTTGTGATTCCTTTTGTTCAAGTGCAATTGATCGTTTATTTGATAATGCAGCAGATTTACTCCTAGACATCGCATTTTAGTCTATTAGATAATAGATGCATCTATGAATAGTATTAATGTTGAAAAAATAAATAACGAAGTTGAATCATTTATAAAAGAGCGTGACTGGGATCAATTTCATTCGATTAAGAATTTATCGATGGCCCTAAGTGTTGAGGCTTCCGAACTCGTGGAGATCTTTCAATGGTTAAAGGAAGATGAGTCAAATGACGTCGCAAATAATCCTGAATTAAGAATAAAGGTCGAAGAAGAGATTGCAGATATCTTTGTCTACCTTATGAGAATTGCTATTAAGTCAGGCGTTGATATCGAAGATGCCGTTCATAGAAAAATTAAAAAGAACGCACAGAAATATCCTGTAGAAAAAGCTAAGGGTTCAGCAAAGAAATATACTGAATACTAGAACTTCCACGCTAGGATATGCGCGATCTTACTGCCATTAATCATTTCAATGATTTCAACTTGGGCTGCTCCTGCTTTTACCAACTCCATCTCTAGGATTTCAATATTGTCCTTATTAGAAACTAGTGTTGTAAACCAAGTACACTGCTCTTTAAATTCAACACTCTCTTTAATCATATTCTTGATGAAAATAAGTTCACCACCTTCACACCATAGCTCATTTTGAAGACCTCCAAAATTAGCTTTAGCATTGGCCTTATGGCCTTTCTTAGCTTTATTAGCATTAAGGTTTTTTAGCTTTTGAGCACGGGCCTTATTGGCCTCTTCTTGTGATGAATAAAATGGAGGATTACACATTGTAAATGTAAACTTCTCATCCGATTTGATTAGATCTTTAAAAATATGATTCGTTGATTTTTGAAAACGTACTTTAATGTTTTTCTTAAGTTTTGGTGATCCACGTAGGAGAGTATTTGCGTGATTAACAGAATCTGAATTAATATCACTGGCAACAAACTTCCAACCATAGATCGAGTTTCCAAGGATTGGATAAATGCAACTGGCCCCAGTTCCAATATCCAGACCTTTAACTTTTGGCCCAACAAGTGTTTTTTCATTTTCACTTATTAGATCTGCTATGTAGTGAATATAGTCAGCTCTTCCTGGTATTGGAGGACATAGATTTCCTTTGGGAAGGCTCCAGTTCGTTACTTGATAGTGTAGAGAAAGTAATGCCTGGTTAAGACAAAGAATGGCATCTGCACTAGAGTAATTAATACTTAAATCTCCATATTGATTCTCTTTAACAAAGTCTTTTAGAGGTGGGTGACCAATTGTAAGGGCCTTAAAGTCATAGCCCTTGTCGTGAATATTTCTTGGGTGAAGTTTTTTTGTCATGCTCTAGTTATAGCATAGGTAGGAATTTAACTCTAGAAAGTAATCATCGCCTGTGTCTCATCTGCATTACTTGTAATTCTAAACGAAATATCATTTTTCTTACAGAAATCACGAACAATCTTTAGGCCAAGGCCGCTACCTTCTTCATTTAGTGTCCCAGGTCGCTGTACTTCTTTAAAGGGAATTCCATAGTTAATAATTGAAATAGTATTATTTGAAACCTCGAATATAATTGCATTCTCAGGGGTAGAGAATTTAATAGCATTGGAGAGTAGGTTACTTAATATATGAGTTTTTATATGATTTATATTATGAATTATAGTTTGGCGTTTAGGTCCTCTAAAAATAAATTGAAGCTTCTTATTGTTTAATCTTTCTTCATATAAGGACTTTAGTTCCTGGTATAAATCATAAATATTAATCTTTGCTTGTTCCGTTCCTGGAGTATATTCATCAAGTGACTTTGCATTGATTAGAATTGTTTTAATTTCATTTGTATGCTTTGAGAGCTTATTAAGATCATCTTTTGTGAAGTTATCTTGACTAGACATTTCAAGATATCCTGACAAGAGTGATGAGTTTCGTCCAAGGTCATGAAACATCATATTGAGGATTCTTTTCTTTTCCTTGGCCATTTCTTTGAGCTCTTCTTTTTGTTCTAGGAGCTTCTTTGTATAAATATCTTTTTGCCATATTGTAAAACTGGAAATACAGATAACAATAAATGGGGCAGTAACAGCATTTGATAACCAAAGATTTGTACTCTGTTCGATGGTTCTTAAATGAAAGCCATAATCATAGTACATTCCAGTAATCATTAGTACCAAACTAACTAAGATTGAATAGATCGACCAAGCTATACCCCTTTTTATTCCAAGCATTGGTATGGCGCTAAATGGTGTTGAAATTAGAAAGATATAAGTCGGATTAACTTGAAAATTATTATCCATATTACAAACGAGAATTACACCAGAAGTACAAAAACAAGTAACATGAAATACCATGTCGAGCTTAATCTTTTGATTTCGATAGAGATAAATTGTTATGGCGTGAGCCAAAAGTGTAATTCCTGTCACAATGACTTCAACAAAGAGTCCAATGCTTGCACAGTAAATAAATTGTAGCACCATCATATAAATGATAAATACCATAACTCCAATTTTAATATTAGTTTCACTATCATCATTGCTATTGATATATCTAATAAAGTTTATATGGATGTTTTGTAGTTGATTGAAGGATTTTATATATATGTTTTTCATTATTTTCCTTCAATACGAAGACCAATATTTCTCTTATTTGTAATACCAATACCAAAAGGTTCAATCTTCTTTCTGATGTTTGATAGAACCGTGTTAAAGTTATTATCAGTCATATGATAGTTCTCTCCATATACAAATTCGATGATACTTTCTTTTGTGATATATGTAGTATTTGTATCAAAGGCTTGAAGAGTTTTTAGTTCATTTGTTGTAAATGAAATAGATGTATTGGATTGAGGATGAATAATTTCTCTCGAATCTGTGTCAATTATTATCATTATCTCATCTGTTACTCTTATCTTTAAAATTGGACTAGCGTTAAGAGATCTCCTTATTCGTGCAAGAAATTCTTGATTAGTCATATAGGTACTTAATAACTCTGTTTGTTTATTAATCATTGACTCAGTATAAACATCAGAGTTTAGAGATGAGGTTTTAAAGATAATTGGAATATACTTGATTTGATCTTGCTCTTTTAAATAATCGTGTAACTCAAAACCATTGATCTCTGGCATGAAAATATCACTAATAATAAGATCGTATTGATAGGGGGATTCGTTGAGAAGTGAAAGTGTATCTTTGAGATTCATTGATGACTGAATGTCATAATGTTCTTCTAGTAGTTTTGTATAAAAGTTAATGAAGTCGCGATCGTCATCGACTAATAAAATTTTCTCTCTCATTTTACATCTCTCTGATGCACGAAATTGTGCCGCCACTACTTTGTTGGTAAATTGAAAACTCTAAGTTATTTAATTTTGCAAATTGGTTTACAATGGAAAGGCCTTTGCCTGAACCTTTCTCTCCAGCTGTACCTTCTCTGAGTTCGCCATCGTTATGCCCGATACCGTTGTCGATTATATGAATTGAAGTCTTGTTTTTGTATCTATCAGCTTTAAATATTATTTCTGAGTTACTATTAGAAAATTTAATAGCATTTGAAATTAAATTATCAATTATATGACTTTGAAATTGTGAAGGGTTTGCTTTTATTTTTAGGCCATTCGCTATCTGTGGTTTTAGGTGAATACCTTTTCTTTTTAAGTCATATTCATACTTTTCTCTCGTGTCGATGTATAGCGTTTGGATATCAATTGACTTGGCGTCCGTTTGATATTGATATTCATTTAATTGTTGAGAATTAATAATAATTTGTCTGATCTCATCTGCTAATTCATAGGATCTTTTAAGATGACCAGTCAACGGTTTTTCTTGTGCTGAAAGTTCCATGTAATTGGCCAATAAATTAGTATTTCTTCCAATATCATGAAATAGAATATTTAATAACCGATTTTTTTCATGAGTTACTTCTTCTAGGTCTCTTTGTAGTTTATTACGACTGTAATAGTAAAAACCAAACATTAAGAAGAATAACAGTGGTCCATTAAATAGATTACTTTGTCCAACATCGTAAATATGTTTTGTACTCCACTCATTAAAAGTCCAATTACTTTGGTGATAGACTTCCATAAGAACGATAGATAGAACAGAGGAAAAAATACTCCAGACGGCTCCTTCTTTTAATCCCGATAATGTAATGGCAAAAACAGGAATGGTCATTAACCAAATAATGGTAGGATTTAGGTAGGCTCCGGCATTTAGATAGCATAGGTGTAAAGCAATGATTGAAGTTAGGATCATTAGTCTTGAGAATATAGTTGTACTAATAAGACTTTTCTTAAGTATGTATAAGGTAATGAGATAGAGGGTAGAGGCTATCGAACAAATAATTGAGACGTTTGGGAGTCCTACTATGCCACAATAGACCACTTGAATTAACCACATATAGAGACAGGTTAATGAAAATCCTATTTTTATCTTAATGAATTCATCACTACTATCACCAATGAAGTAATCGATTAGTTTGAGATGAAGACTTACTAGCTTGAAGTTACTGAACATATTGTTCCTTCATTTTGATTTGGCTCAATCATAAAGTTTAAATTATTTAAACGAGAAAATTGCTTAACAATTTTAAGTCCATTTCCTGAACCATCTTCGCTCTCTGTTCCTTTCTTAATGATACCTTCCTGATAACCCGTCCCGTTGTCGATAATTTCAATTTTAATCTTATTGTCGTTATCCGTTGCCTTGAAAATTATTTCATCGTTGCGGTGAGAGAATTTTATCGCATTAGAGAGGAGATTCCCGAGAACATGGTTTATAAGATGAGACTTGTTTGCTGTTAAAAGTAAATTTCCATTACCTACGAATTTGAAAGTAATTTCTTTTTTCTTTAATGTTAGCTCAAATAAGCTCTTTAGTTCTTTGAAAAGCACAATAGTTGAAATACTTTGCTTTGCTGATTCAATTAATTTAGAGTCCAGACTTTTGGCATTCTTTAAAATACTTTTGATCTCATTTGATAATGAGTAAACTTTTTCTTTTGCCTTATCTGTAAGTTCTTGACGATCATCTAACTCGAGGTAATTTGAAAGCATTGATGAGTTGCGGCCTAGATCGTGAAATAGGATTGTTAGAAGTTTATCCTTTTCTTCTTTTAATAGAAGTAGTTCTTCATTCTTGTCTGTTAGACTTTTAAAATACTTTTCTTTTTGGAAGTGCATTAAGGCATAGGTTCCGTAGAAGAAGCATGGTGCATAAATCTGATTTGACATGGCAGATAGGTACTGAGCTTCTGCGCTATATTCATTAGGAGCAAAATTATAACGATGGTTAAAATACATAAGAAAAAATGACGTCAACATTGAAATAGCAGACCATATTGTTCCTTCTTTGAAATCTAGGATAAAAATCGAAACAACAGGGATTGTTCCCATCCAGATAAGAGTCGGTGTACCGGAACTTAATCCCCCCATATATTGTGTGAAAAGTAGCTCTGAAGTTGAAACAACAATGTAAACTCTTGCCATATTCGTACTTGAGATGAGATTAAACTTTCTAGTAAATAGAATGAGGAAATTAAAGATACCTGCAGAGAAGCAAAGAATTGTTGTTACAGGGACATCAATAGCTATTGCAGCAACAAGTTCTGAATACCAACATAGGGTTGTAATTAAAACAACTCCCACTCTTTCACGATTGATCTTTATTGGTTTTGGCTCAAAGAAATCTAATAATTTTGAAAATATATTTAAAAGCTTATTAATAATTGTCATTGATTACTCTTGGATAAAGTGAATTTCAGTTCCGATATTACGTCTTGTGACTAGCTTGGCATTAAGGTGTACTAACTTCTTTCTTAGATTTGAAAAAGTTGTGTTGAGATTGTTATCCGTAATCACTGTCGAGCTTGGAAAGCAACTTTTTAGAATTTTTTCTTTTGGAATCGGAGAATTTGATGAGGATACAATCCTTAATATCTTAACTTCTGTTTCGCTAAATTCGATTGGAATATTAAAGCTTGGATAGAGTGACTTTCTTGTTTGTCGGCAAATAGCGAAAACAAGATTTTCTCTATTTTTTACTTTGATAACATTCACATTTAATAATGCTCTTCGAACTCGGGCGCTAATTTCTTCAATAGACATATAGGTACTAATTAACTCAGTCCCTTTATTGATAATTGACTCTTCATAGACGCTCTTATTCAACGATGAAGTTTTAAAAATGATATCAAGATGTTCAAACTTCTCTTGCGATTTGAAGAAGTCGTAAACTTCGAAACCGTTTGTCTCTGGCATAAAGATATCGCATAGGATTAAGTCTGGTTCAAATGGATTTTCTTCAAGATAAGCAATTGCATCTCTTAGGTTTGTGACGGATCTAACGTTAAATTCAAACGATAAGATTTGTGTATAAAGCTCAATGAAATCCTTGTCATCATCAATGATAAAAATATTCTTCCTCATAATTTATTATTCCTTCAATAAAAATTTTATACTCAGGCTATAGTAAATGCAATTGAGTTTGGCATCTAAGTGATAGAAATTACATGAGAGGTAAAGGTTTTTACCTTTCGGAAAATGAGGTTACAGACGAAGCTTGTTGTGCAGCGCAAATTATTTAAGGAGGATTGATGAGAAAATTATTTGCTATCACATTATTTGGAATACTACTAACTTCATGTGGGGGACTTACAAAGACGACCTCGAGTATTGAAACTAATGACTACGGGAAGCCACTTGGTGCTATTGGCCCAGATGATATCGTTGGTCTGACTCCAGTTGAAGTAAAACAAAAATTTGGCCCTGAGACTATTTTTGAAGGGTTCACAAAAGAGAGATCTTATTACGGAAATCAATTTAATAAGGGTGTGTTTGTTCTAGTTTATAACCGTAAGCCGAATCAAATGCGTGCTTCATTTAACCTAGATAAGAGAAAGCAATGTATCTTTATACCTTTCGGAAATGATTCTGACTTTAAGTTTAGAAAAGTTGTTGCCGGTAAATTTGTGGCAATGGATTTCAATCGCTGTAGTTACGAATACTTTAATAAAAAGAACTTCAAAGAAATGAGTGCCGAAGCTTTAATGAAGAAATTTAACGGACAATAGGAGTTTATATGAAGATTTTAAGTATTTTATCGCTATTATTTTTTGTTTCTTGCTCGACTAAGCTTGATGAAGCAGTAACTATGAAAGTTGATCAGAAAATGAAAAAGAAAACAACTATTAGGTATTACTCAAGTGATAAGTATATTGATTATAGTTACTCTCACTTTGAGATTGAGAAGAAACTTGATCGTACACCTGCTGATGACGAGAAATTTGTTCAATCAAAGCTCATGCTTTCACAAATGGGGGCACCTGATGCCGATTATGATTATGCGAGATACAATATACACTTGAAGTACACTGCCGATAAAGACGGTCTTGTGGTTGCAAATGGTTCAATTTTTGAAAATATGGAAGTTTATAATGAACATCTAAAGAATCTCATTGAATATAAGACAACTTATGTAAAGTGTGTAAAGCATCATGGAATTGGTTGGAATAAGCGTTGTGTAAAAGAAAAGCGTGTAAAGGTAGATGACCATGAGGCAAAAGAAAAAGAGCTAAGATCTGCCTATGCAGTCTCAAAAGAGTTTAAGAAAGGTGATATCATTTTAAGTCGACCTTACGAAATTTGGACTGAAGTGGTTGGTGTGCAAGGTAAGAATGAAATTAATGTCGGATATAAAGAAATTTAAAAAGTTAGGGGCCATATCTGGCCCCATTTTTTATTTTGAATAATTTTTCTTATGAAAGACAATCAATGAAATTAAGCAAAGAACACCAACCCCAACTCCTAGAGGTTGAGCTTGGGCCTTATCCATATTGAGACCAATTGGTGCTGTTAGAATATAAGACACAGTCACAGCTGTTCCGACAATGGCCGGAAGGCTAACAATCCAGTGAAATGCTTTGCGATTAAAGAGATACTTCACAGCAAGCCACAAGACGCTTGTTGAAAGAAGCATATTTGAAAAAGCAAAATAGCGCCAGATTAGTGAGAAATCGATTTTTGTCATAAAGTAGGCGATCGTAAGAATAGGAATCGAAACCATTAGACGATTTTTGATACTCTGTTTGATATTGAAAGCATCGATAATTGTAAGTCGCAGTGAACGAAATGCCGTATCACCTGAAGTGATTGGGAAGATTGCCACAGCAAGGATCGCCATGATTCCGCCAACAGTTCCTAGATATGTTGAGGCAACTTGTTTAACCACAAGTCCTGGTCCACCTTGAGCAATAACTGCCTTTAATTCAACATATCCATCTGGGAATGCGGCAATACCAGCTAAGGCCCAAACACATGCAACGACACCTTCTGCTAACATTGCTCCGTAGTATACAGGGCGAACATACTTCTCATTTGAAAGACAACGAGCAATGATTGGAGCTTGAGTCGAGTGAAACCCACTAATTGCTCCACATGTAATTGTCACAAAGAGAAGAGGCCATACTGGAGGGGCTCCTGGTGCGCGATGTAGTAATTTTTCGGCCATGTGGTTATGTTCAAAAATTGTCAACACACTTCCTAATTCTGGTAAATGTGGAGCATTTACTAATAGTGCGATTGCAATAGAGACAGTCATAACAACCATGAGTAGACCAAATGCAGGATAGAACTTTGTGATGATTTTATCGATTGGAAGAAGTGTCGCAAGAAGATAGTAGGCAAGGATAACTAAAACCCAGAAAGTATTTCCTGCAAATATTGTACCTTTAAAGGCATCAAGATTACTAATAAGGCCTGCTGGACTCATAATGAAAACGACACCGACAAAGAAGAGAAGCATGGCCGTAAAGAAGAGCATGATTCCTTTAAAGTATTTATTTAAATAATGTCCTGCAATTTCGGGTAAACTCTTTCCGTCTTCTTTTATACTCAAGACACCTGAGTAGAAGTCATGAACTGAACCTCCTAGAATATTTCCAAGAACAATCCATACAAGGGCAACTGGTCCATAGATGGCGCCAAGAATTGGACCAAAAATTGGACCAACACCAGCAATATTTAGAAATTGGATGAGAAAGGCTTTGATTGGATTTACTTCGACGTAGTCGACCCCATCTTCAAATTGTTTAACAGGTGTTAACTTGTTGTGGTCAATACCTGCTTGTTTCTCGACAAAGGGGCTGTAGAACTTATAGGCCAAAGCAAGCAGCGCGAGGCAAGTTAGAAAGAGTAGCATTTAATACATCCATGATTAAAGTAATATACTCTTTATTATAGCTAGAGCTAGATAAAATAGACAAATTTAAGTTAGTTTAACTGATAAATTAACTTATTTTGTAAGCTCTAAGAAGTTTCTTAGCTCCCTACTATAGATAGATGCACCAATACTATTGAAATGAACGGGGTCCTCGAACATATTACTTGAGAGGACCTTGATTGACGGGATGTCAAAGAAGTGGCCACCACGGCTTATGGTGAACTTCTTTAAGTCTTCATAGTATTTTATATCCTCTGGGTCTTCATTTGTTAGGTTGTCGATAGTCGGAACCTTTGCAAGGATAAATTTGATATTTCTCTTTTTCGCTTCATCAAGCATAAGAGCAAGAAAGGTATCTTCAAACTTAAGTTCATACTCTGGTTTAATTCCTTTAAAGCTTCCACAGTCATTATTCAAAATGAATCTTATATTCTCATTCTTGTTGGTCCTAGTGAAAGCTGCTTTAAAATAATCTTCAAAATTATTTCTTAAACCGAGTCGGTTTCGATAGAGAGCGGAGTGCTTAAAGATTATTCTTTCTGGAAAGCTTAGGCATCTCTTAATATCATATTTTTGAAAAATGGGATCATTTAAAGAAACGAGTTTCTTTATCCTTTCATACTGTTGCCAGAAAGCAGCACAGCCATCCTGGGTGATTTCATTTTCTCTGAACGTATAGACAATTTTTCTTATATTATTAGTCTTTAAGAGGTTCATGAATTCATAATAGACCCAGTTCGTTGTTGCATCAGGTTGCCAAATTATTCTTGTATCGTCGTTAATAATTGATCGATCAATGGCCGCATTGAGTGTCGAGTTACCTAAGAAGAGGATAGTCTCAGGCTTAAGCTTGAGGTCAGTGACTTCAATTTGATGCTCTTTTGTCTCGCTCTTAAATAATAAGAGAATCTCAATGATAAATAGTAAGACGATTATTTTTTTCATTAAAACCTAAAGTATATAAAGCTTGTACTGTCGTTATTGCCAAAAATTAAAACTAAGAATAAAAGAACTAAGCTGGCCGTAAATTTAAAATAATAATTCTCTTTAATCTTACTGATCTCTAATAAAAGAATTGGTAAAAAGTAAGTAATACTCAGTGCACTTGCGTAAATACTCAGCTCCATTGTTTGTTCTGAAATAGATTCAATATTTAGTAGACCAGAGAGCCAGTCATATGATTTTAAGTTGAAGATTGCAAAGCCTATTGATACAGAAATGAGGGTAAGAGGATATGCGATTATACTTGGAATTTTATTTCTAAATAAATGGTTAATTGCGACCATAAAGAAGTGATAGAGACCAAATATAACAAATGCTAGAGATGCACCATGCCAGATACCAGCGAGTACAATTGCAATGAATAGGTTTAAGTATGTTCTAATTGATCCATTCTGGTCTCCTCCAAGTGGAATATAAATATAGTCCTTAATCCAATTGGATAGAGTTATATGCCACGATCTCCAGAATTTTGAAATAGAGGTTTTAAGGTATGGAGTTGCAAAATTGAGACTAAGCTTTACTCCAAATAGAAGAGAAATTCCTGTTGCCATATCAACATAACCAGAAAAGTCACAATAGAGCCTTATATAGTATACAAACCCGGATAAAGTTACAGAGACAAAGTTTGAATCATGTGTAGTAAAAAGTGATTCTGTGATGACACTGAGGTTATTGGCAACGACTACTTTTTTAAATAGACCGAGGCTAATGTAGTAGATGGCCATATTAAAATCGATCTTTTTGAAGCTTTCTTTGAAGTTTAGCTTGGGCATCAAATTGGCAGCTTTTTCAATTGGGCCAGCAATAAGCTGAGGGAAATAGGAAACATAGAGAGCATATTCAATGAAGTTACGGGTTGGGTTAATCTTTCTTTGATACACATCAAAAGTATAACTAAGTGTCTGGAAGGTATAAAAGCTTATCGCTATCGGAAGTATTAACTCTTCATTGCCACTTAGATTGATAACCGACTCAGGGTCAATTGTGAGTCCAAAGAACCTATTTAGAACTTCATTAATAAGAATGATATATTTGAAATAAAAGAGAAGGCTAAGGTTAAAGAAAATACTTAAAAGAAGATATTTCTTCTTGTGTAATTGATCTGAGGCGATCTTAAGAGAAAAGTAATAATCTACGATGGTTGATATGAGTAGAGGGATACAGTGCAGAATTGAGAAACTTGCTAAATAAATATATGAACTAATAAGAACTAAGGCCTTCCTGTATTTTTGATCAATAAGCCAAAATAAGGCAAGGACCAAGGCAAGGAAATAAAAGAAGTTCAATGTATTAAAGAGCATTAGAAAATTGTATTTCGATTATTGAAATTCTCAAAGAAAAAAAACACTTACTATGCAAATATTCTCTTTGTGAATTCAGTAACTTAAACAACTTTAACTTAGTTTTGATTAAGAATCAGTCAGTATTGAATTTGGCCCGATTATCATGGTAATTATTGAGAACAGTGAGCTTCTTTTGGTAGTCTTCGAACATCAGGCTTGAGCTTATAAAAAAGTCAGCACTTGTTTGATTACAGGCCATCGGGATATTATAAAGAGTCGCAATTCTTAGCAGTGCCTTTATATCTGGATCATGGGCCATTGACTCAAGTGGATCCCAGAAGAAGATCAACATATCAATTTTTCCTTCAACAATGGCATTGCCGATTTGGAAGTCTCCACCAATTGGACCACTTAGAAAGCGGGTAATTTTAAGTTCTAGCTTATCTTCTAATAATCGCCCAGTTGTACCTGTTGCAAAGAGGTTATGTTTTGAGAGTGTATTTCTATGCTCAACGCACCAGTTGGTTAAATCTTGTTTTCGGTGATCGTGGGCCACAAGGGCAATATTCTTTTTCTTCATAAAAAGATGATAGGAGCTTTATAGATCGCTGTAAAGTTCACTTAAAAGCTTAAGCGATTTAATTCTCTTCTCCACATCGTAGATTGAAGTCACAACCATTAGTTCATCTGGCCTGTATCGCTCAATGAATGTATCAAGTTCTTTCTTTACTACCTCCTTTGAGCCAATAAAAGAAAAGTGAAGCATATGTTGGGCCATCATCTTTTCATGAACATCCCAGTATGAATCCATATCTTCAATTGGTGCTTGAAATTTCTTTTTCAGGCCACGGCGCAAGTTAGCAAAAGATTGCTTCTGACTTGTTGAAAGGAACTGAGCTTCTTCATCGCTGTCAGCTATAATGATATTTACTCCTAACATAACATAGGGCTTGTCTTGTTGTTTTGATGGAGTGAAGTCATTGTGATAATGAGCGAGAGCATCGGCGATAGCATCAGGGGCAAAGTGCGAAGCAAAAGCGTAAGGTAGCCCTAAGTGCGCTGCCAACTGGGCCCCAAAAGTCGATGAACCTAAAATCCATAGAGGTATTTCCGAGCCCATTCCTGGAGTGGCCATAATTGCATCACCTTCGCTATCTTTAGATAGGAAGCGTTGAAGTTCGACCACATCCTTTGGAAAATTATCTGATTTCTTAGCATCGGTACGAAGTGCACGAAGAGTTTGTTGGTCAGTTCCCGGGGCCCGCCCAAGTCCAAGATCAATTCTTCCTGGATAAAGTGCTTCCAATGTTCCAAATTGTTCTGCGATTACAAGAGGAGAGTGGTTGGGAAGCATAATACCTCCGGCACCAATTCTTATTTTCTTTGTTTGACTAGCAAGTAAGCCAATAACGACTGAAGTTGCAGCACTGGCAATGGCCGGCATATTATGATGTTCAGCTACCCAAATTCGGTTAAAGCCAAACTCTTCAACCGCTTGTGCTGTTTTTATCGAGTCATCGTACGCTGATTTTAAGTCAGCACCTTCATTTACAAAAACTAAGTCGAGTAGAGAAAGTTTTGGCATTACCTTACTTCCTCTAGTGTTGGATAGTCAGTATAGCCAACGTGATCTGGCCCGTAGAAAGTTTCAAAGACAGGTTCGTTTAATGGAGCATTAATGGCCAAGCGATCAACTAAGTCAGGATTGGCAATAAATGGCACACCAAAAGAAATAGCATCGGCTATCTTATCGTCTAATGCTCTTTGTGCTGTCTGTCCTGTGTACTTTTCATTGGCAATAAAGACGCCATCAAATTTTTGTTTTAATTTTGGCGAGATACTATCTTCTGCAAGATGTTCACGAGTAAAGATAAAAGCAATTTTTCTCTTGTTAAGTTCTTCTACCACATAGCTAAAAAGATCCAGGGGATTTGAGTCACCCATATCATGGCTATCACAACGAGGAGCAAGATGAACACCAACGCGATCTGCGCCCCATACATCAATGAGTTCGTCTGTAATTTCAAGCAAGAATCGCACTCTGTTTTCAATATTCCCTCCATATTGATCATCTCTCTTATTTGTTGAGTCTTGTAGGAATTGGTCAATCAAATAACCATTGGCCGCATGGATTTCAACTCCATCAAAGCCCGCTTCCTTTGCGTTAATGGCCGCTTGTTTATAATTTTGGACAATGGCCTTCACTTCATTTGTTTCAAGTGCACGTGGCTCTTCATAATTTGTAATTGGTCTTACAAGAGAGACGTGACCTTCTGGCCTGATGGCACTTGGGGCAACAGGTTTTTCTCCCTTTAGAAAAGATGAATGAGAAATTCGTCCAACGTGCCATAGTTGCATAAAGATCTTTGAGCCTTTTGCTTGAACGGCCTGTGTGATTTTCTTCCAACCAGCAACTTGCTCTTGTGACCAGATTCCAGGAGTATTGGCATAACCAACAGCGTCTTCAGTAATGGCCGTAGCTTCTGTTAAGATCATTCCAGCACCTGCTCTTTGTGTATAGTATTCAAGCATTAGATCGTTTGGAATGCGTTCAACTCCTGCACGTGCGCGTGTTAGTGGCGCCATGATAACGCGATTTTTTAATTCTATATTTCCAAGTTTTATCGGTGAAAGTAGAGTTGTCATAGTGACTCCTTTAGTTTGATATTTATCAAACAATAATCCTGCTCTTGATAAAAATCAAGTCTTTTGTTAGAATTTTATCTAACAATGGAAAAACATGAATAAATGTAAAGACATACCACTAGATAAGATATTTAAATCATTAGGAGATCCTATCCGAATGGGAGTCATTCGCCAGCTTTTGGCCTATGAAGAAGAGCACGGTGCCTTCGAAATGACTTGCGGATCTTTTGAATATTGTGTGAACAAGGCCACTTTCTCTCACCATATCAAGATTCTTCTTGAGGCCCATATTATTTGTGAGCGAGTTGAGGGTGTTAAGAAATACCTCTTCCTCAATCCAAATATTCGCAAACTCTATCCAGGTGTTCTTGAAACAATAAAGACGAGTATCAATGAATAAATTAATTATCATTCTAATATCACTGCTATTAACTTCATGCTCTTCTAAGAGTTGGCGTGAGATGTCGAGGGAGAGTGCAGGTCTTGCACCTCTTGCAAGTGAGTTAAAAGAAAGTATTGTTCTAATTTATTATGCTCGTGCCTACTCATGGCGTGGAAACCTAGCTGTTCACCCATGGATCTCTTGGAAGCAGAAAGAGGACAAAGAATACACGGTCGCTCAAGTGACATCTTGGAATATAAGACGAGAAGGAACAGCGGTAAGAGTAGAACAAGACCTTCCTGATCGTAAATGGTTTGATAGTATGCCGACTCTGATGTTTGAAGCCAGAGGGGATAAGGCCGATCGTATTATTAAGCAATTAAAAGAGAAAATTTCAAATTATCCATACCAAGATATCTACCGTGTCTGGCCTGGGCCGAATTCAAATACTTTTGTTGCTCATATGACAAGAGAGATTGAAGAAATTGATGTCGAGATGCCCCCTCATGCCATTGGAAAAGATTATCTTGGGACAAGCCTCATTTCTAATACAGCTTCAAATACTGGAGGGCAGGTTTCTCTCTTTGGTGTAGCAGGAGTCACTGTTGGCCTAAAAGAAGGCGTTGAAGTCAACGCCCTTGGTTTAAGCTTTGGTGTTGATGTTTATCCTCCGGCCATAAAGCTTCCGTTTGTCGGAAGACTAGGCTTTAAGGATATTTAAGAGTTTTAAAGTAGAGCTTTTCTCATATGATTAACCTGGTGAAGAAGGTCACTTCCACACTCATTAATTATATGGATAGTGCTTTTTAATGAGTCCTTAAATGTTGTTAGTTCATCGAGAAGTCCTCTTAATTCACCCGATTCATTTGTTAACTTAGCCGCTTCAATCTTGCCACTTATACTTACCATTTCAAGCCCAATTGAAAGTTTCTTTACATCGTCACATACTTTTTTAAACTGCCTAAATTCGTTTTGAATCTCATCTAAACTTGATCTTGCACTGTGAATTTGTTGATTTCTAAGTTGATTTAGAATCGTCATTTCCCCCTCTTTGTGAACAGGAGTTTCTTTTACTTCTTGTTCGAAGAATTGAAAAATCTCTCTTTGAAGAATTGAATTACAAACATAGAACTGACAGTCTTTTACTTTTTCTTGAACCATCTTCCCTGATTCAGCAAAGAGTTTAATCTGCTCTTGAATTTCTTTGGCAAGCTTATCGTATTGAGTTGAAATTGTTGCAAGTGAAGCGGCCGTCTGACCGATGCGTGCTGATTGAACTTCAAGATTAATTGGCACGAGGGATGTCTTCTTATAGGCATCAAAAATTAACTCTGAATTACCTTGTAATTGAGTCCCCGATTTTAAAGCACCACGAAGTAATTCGAGTTCTTCGATTGGCTCTCCCCCTAGTTCTTGTTGACGGCATTCTAGTTCTTTCATCAGTGACTCAATCATGAAGTGTTTATAGGTTTGAAAGCCTAGTTCATTAATAACTTCTAATAGTTTTTCTTGAGATTGCTCTGGTGTTAACCTTTCTTTCTTCTCAAGCTGTAGCAGATCATTGTACTTTTGCTTTACGATTTCAAAATAATCGCTACTTGGCTTTAAACGAACAGATAAATAACCATCTGCGATAGGGGAAACAAGAGCGTAGACCCAATAATTGCTTCCATCTTTGGCCTTGTTGTTAACATAGGCACCAATCATTTCACCTTTTCCAATAGTATCCCATAGAAGTGAGAATACACCTCGTGGCATTTCTGGGTGTCTTACCACTTTATGAGGCTTACCAAGCATTTCGTCCCATTCATACTGGCTTACTCGTTGAAAAACAGAATTTCCTGATTCAATGATTCCTTTCTTATTTGTGCGTGAAAAAAATAATTCGTCGAAACCAAAGCTATTTTCTTCTTTTAATTCTTTAATCTCCAAGTCTTCTCTCCTATGAAAATTATTTACACAAACGCACATCCTTGCACAAGTAATATACTTTAGCTATGACGATAGTCAGTTTATTAATGTTTTAATGAAATCTTGAAAATAAGAAGAGTGTCTTAAATGTTAAGACACTCTTAGAGGAATTACTTAGAAGCTGTGGATCTTCCAGGTATTTTCTTATAATGTACATATGTTTGGCTTTTGCCTTCCATTGATTCTGTTTTGTAACCAACTTCATAATTCTTTGTTAGAAGAACATCGCCCTTATTCATGACTTTAAAATTAGCAAATTGATCTTGAAGCTCTTTAAGCTTTTGATCATAGTTTTCTACTTTTACTAAGTTATACTTAACACAATATCTTTTTCCCCAACTCGTACTATGGGCAGCACATTTTCTTTCATGTGTTTCATTTTTAATTGCATTCTCTTTTTCTTTTTCAAATGTTGCTTTATTTTTAAAGATACTCGTTCCTGCAACAATCATCCCGTCTTCAGGTGCAAGGTATTGTGCCCCAATAATGTATTTCTTAATTTCAAGATCATAACCTTTTGCACCAAATGCTCGAGCTGCTTTTACATCCTTTTCAATTTTTTCTTCTTCAATATCTGAAAGAGAAATTTTTTCAATGATTTTAAAGCTGCCTACTTTTAATGAGTCAGTTGTTACTTTGTTATCCTTCAGTTGATAAAAGCTCACCTGAGGTTTGAATTTTTTTTCAAGCATAAGAGCTTCACCCTCTGAAAGACTGCTAGAGCAAGATTGTGCGATTAGAATCGCTGGAATTAAAAATAAAAACTTCTTCATAAAAACGTCCCCTTGTTGAAGTTAGTATTTAAATTATCGGATCACTTCACTTTGTCTTAAGGTAAGATCTCTTACTTCAAGAGGTAAGAATTCTTACTCATAAGGTAAGACAACTTACCTTTTGTGAAATGTGAATAGACCTATAATCATCTTATACAAATATTGTCATTTAAGGAGATAGGTATGACATCAACATTCAAACTTACTTGTGCTGTAAGTGCACTGGCCCTTGTAACATCATGTGCACAATTACAAGGTTCTTTTGCTGAAGGGAAAAAGTTAGAGAAGGCTAAGCTAGAAGGGCTTATTTCTGATAAGCTTGGAACAATTAAAAGAGATGAAATTATTAAATTTGCTGGCCAGCCTTATTCGTCATCTTCAAGAGATGGAGGAAAGGACCAAGGTAAAATTAATTGTGACGTATGGTATATGAATGCACCGTCAAAAATGATGATTGCATTAAAGAAGTCAAACGGGAATATCGATGAAGAACCTAAGTTTTTAACGTGCTTTAGAGAAAAGGATAATGCTCTTATTTACGCTGAAATTGACGCTGATATCTACAAATATAAGGAGCTATGGAGCGATCCTGTTGAAAGAAAATATAGCCCATTAAAAGGGAAGCATTTCACTGTGAAAAAAGGCGGAGTTGAGCTTACGTACTTTCCAAATATGACACTTCCAGGACAGTCGTTAAAGCTTAAGAATAATACTTCAAATGTAGTTTCAATTAATTGGGCAGAGACGAATATTGTTGACGGTTCAGGACGTAACTTAGAAGTTGCTCCGGCCACTTATTCTAGATCAAACTGGGATAGACCTGCTCCTAGTACTAAAGTAATGCCAGGTGATGAAGTCGAAGTTTTTGTTTATGCAAAAGATTTATATCGAATGAATTGGTCGACTAAGGTTTTAACAAAGTACCCACTATGTGGAAATGTAAAAGGATTTGCAGAAGGAATCAGTGGTATGGTTGAAGTAATTGATGACCAGCACTGTATTGGTAAATCAAGTGGAATGGTTTTAACTTATGATGTTGCCGGTAAGCAAGACTCACTCTTCTTCAAATACAAATTAGTATCGAGAAAAGAAAAGAAAAAGCAGTAAATATTAAAGGGCCATTACTGGCCCTTTTTTATGATACCTGTAGAGCTTCAAGTCTTAAACCAATATTTCTTTTTGCTGCTATCTTAATATTTAATGGTTCAATCTTCTTTCTTATATTTGAAAGGACAGTATTAAAGTTATTGTCAGTGATGTGGTAACCTTTCCCGTAAACGTATTCGATTATTTCCTCTTTCTTAATATAATCATTTTTATAATCAAATACTTTTAAAGTTTTTAGTTCACTCTCTGTTAAAAAAATAGGGATGTTCACTTGTGGGAAAATTACTTTTCTAGAAATAGTATCAATCATAACGAATGTCGATTCATCTACTTTTAAGTTGATAACCGGTGCACTTCTTATTGCAAGCTTTATACGTGCAATGACTTCAAAATATTTCATATTGGTGTGGATAATTTCGACACCATTTAGAACCATTGCTTCATAGAATATTTCTTCACATTTTGAAGATGTTTTAAAGATGAAAGGAATATGTCGAAAGTCAATATTATTTCTTAATTTATTGAAAATTTCAAAACCACTCATATTCTCAAGGTGTGTTTCACAAATTACTAATTCAAAATAAAATGGTTCATCTTTAATTTGTTCGATTGTTTCATTCAAGTCTCTTGCGATACATATTTGATATTCATTCCCTAATAAATTCTCAAAGAACTCAATATAATCATGATCATTATCTATTAGTAAGATATTCTTTCTCATACTATCGCTAGCTCACTTTCATTTTCATATTTGTATTGATCTTGTAAAATGAATATCTCTTTTTTTACAATTGTTGGAGACTCACAGATAATTGAAAATTCTTCACCACTAGTGCTTATAATGATGAGTTCCCCATAATTCCAGATTTTTTGATATGTATTTTCTTTAACTTCTATTTGATAAATTTTGTCATAACTAATATCAAAATTTTGAGAACCCAATTTTCCAGAAATTCCAAATATTCTCTTATCTGTTACTTGTACTGAGGATGTAAGTGATGAACTAACATTAGCAATAGCAAAAGGTAGACCAAAAATAGTACAGCCCCTTAAAACTTCTCCAATCCAGAATGTTATAGGCAGCTTTCTCTTATATATAAGCTTTTCATTTGTTGTAATCACAGGAATTCTCCAAAAATATCTCATTTATATTTTCGGGGATCTGAGTTTTTAGTAAATTCAATTTTTCTTGAGTTTTTGGTGTTAGCTCTCTAACTTACTGGAATTATACTGAGAAATAAGGAAGAATCTGGCCTTTCTTGGGCCGATGCTAAGGTCTGCAAAGATGAATGGGTTTTTGAGTAACTTATAGAGGTGGATCCTAGTCAGTTCTTCTTGCTCTGTTGTTTTAATTATTTCATTGGCCTTATTCATTAATTGTTCAGAGTTTAAACCAGGGGATTCTTTAATAATTTGATAAATTAACTTATCAAAATTTTTAAGTTCAAATTCTTCTTCATATTTATAGATTCGAAGATTCTCACTAACTTTTATAAGACTCTTTAGCTGCTCTAGATAACTCTTTAATTCAACTTCATTTGGATAGGGATGAAATTTCGGAGGTGTTCTCTTGCTTAAGTATTGCAATATTCCATACGTGATGGCATCCATCTCTAGTGGAACACCTTCAATAAACATCTTTTTCAATCCATTTACTACTGTATTTTCTCTTTCTGGTACTGCATAGCGATCATTGCCAAGAAGTAAAACTTCAGGACTGTTTTTAATAAGAGAGCGAATATTGCTGATTTCCCTGTCTGTGAGTTTATTTTTAGCTTGAATTTCATTAATACTATTTTCTATCGACGCGATACCCACTAATCCTGGTGCAGTTACAGCTCTCTTGTATGCATTTTTATATAATTTTATATTATTTTTAGTAATGATATATAGGGGGAGATTATCATTTAGATATTCCCTTGTTGGTATTTCAAATGTCGAAGTAAAGAGCTCCCATTTTATTTGTTTTTTATCTATTTTGAAGAGTGAGATTAGATCAAAGATTCCTTTTATGGAAATGCTCTCTACTTCATAAACTTCTAATAACTTACTTCTAATCTGTTCCTGTGTAACAAATCCTTCTTCATTTATATAATCAACCAATTTCTGAAGCTGATCCCACAAGGGCAATATACTCACCTTGTCTGTGAATGATGTTTTAAAGATTTGTCTAATCCTCTCCCTTGTCAAAAGCTCAGTATCAAACTTATTTGCTAATGATTCAGCGACATCCTCAAGTGTTGCAGCCTTCTTTTCATAAAAACCTAGATAAGACAGAACGATAAAGGACTTTTTATCTACTTTATTGATTAGTCTTGTATTGTCCTTAATAAAATCAGTAATTTGCTGTGATAATTTCATTTAT
>JBLWTJ010000001.1:0-1775753 GCA_048270185.1 Bacteriovoracaceae bacterium | reverse complement strand
GATGGTAATGCCAGGAGACAATACTTCTTTCGCAGTAGAGCTAATTACTCCAATCGCGATGGAAAAAGGTCTTAAGTTCGCAATCCGTGAGGGTGGTAGAACTATCGGTGCTGGTACAGTATCTGAAATTCTAGACTAATAGATTTTTCAATAAATTGAGGGTGGCCGTTGAAGCCACCCTTTTTTGTGCACAACATTAGATGTTTAGACGTAAAAAATATACGGCCTAGCGTAAAAATAATTTGACAACAGGCCCAATAAAACAGTAAAAGTCAAATTCAACTTTTAAATTGATATAGGATGAGTATGAAAGCTTCTAAGTTAAGAATTAAATTACGCGCATATGATCACAAGCTTCTAGACAGCTCAGTCGATGAAATCGTACAGACTGCTAAAGAAACAGGCGCTAGAGTAGCGGGTCCAATCCCATTACCAACAGAAATTAACAAGTTTACAGTTCTTAGATCACCTCACAAAGATAAAAAATCTCGTGAGCAGTTCGAAATGAGAACACACAAAAGACTAATTGACATTGTTGATCCAACACAACAGACAGTTGATAGCCTAATGAAATTAGATCTATCAGCAGGTGTTGACGTAGAGATCAAGTACTAGTATAAACTAAAAAATTTGAATATTAACCATGCATGCATCTCTTGGAGAAGAGTGATGCTGTGGAGGCAAAATGACAGAAGAAACTCAAGCAGTTGAGACTACTGCTAATGAATCATCATCTTCGCTAGTCCTTAACACTATCTATGGTGTTAAAGCTGGTATGACAAGAATCTTTGATGAATCAGGTAATCACGTTCCAGTAACAGTAATCAAGTTAATCCCTAACAAAGTTACACAAGTTAAGACTCAAGAAAAAGACGGTTACGAGGCTTATCAAGTAGGTTACTACGAAAAAAGAGAAACATTAGTTAACAAACCAACTAAGGGTCACCTTAAAGCGGCAAACGTTGAAAATAACTTTGTAAAATTTGCAGAAGTTAGAACAGAAGGTGTTGACGCTGCTAACTTAGGTGCAGAAATCTCAGTTGAGTCATTTGAAGCTTCTACATATGTTGATGTTACAGGTACTTCTAAAGGTAAGGGGTTCCAAGGTCAAATGAAGAGACACAACTTTAAAGGTGGACCTGCTACTCACGGTTCGAAATTCCACAGACGTGGTGGTTCGATCGGTAACAGAGCGACTCCTGGTAAAGTTTGGAAGAACAAAAGAATGCCTGGTCACATGGGTAGTGAGACAAAAACTATTCAAAACATCAAGGTTGTTGAAGTTAATCAAGATAAAGGATACATGCTACTTAAGGGATCAGTTCCTGGTTCTAAAAACGGTTTTGTAAGAATTGCAAAAGCACTTAAGAAGTAATAGTAGACTGAGGTAATAGTTATGAGTGATGTAACAGTATTAAATGCAAAATTAGAAGAAGCGGGAAAGCTTACTACAAACGTAAGTCTAACTGCTGAAGATATTAACGTAGCGGCTGTACACCAAGTTGTTAAAGCTACTCTAGCGGGAAGAAGACAAGGTAATGCTTGTGTTAAAGGTCGTTCAGATGTTAGCGGTGGTGGTGCTAAACCATTCAAGCAAAAAGGTACAGGTAGAGCTAGACAAGGTTCAATTAGATCGTCTCTTATGGTAGGCGGTGGAACTGTTCACGGTCCAAGCCCAAGAAGCTATGTTCAAAAAGTTAACAAGAAAATGGCAAAGGTTGCAATTCAATCTGTATTAGCTGATAAACTCCAAGCAGGAAAGTTAACAGTAGTAGATACAATTGAATCAACTGGAAAAACTAAAGAAATGTACACTCTATTAAATGGTAAGGGTTTACTTCCTGCTTTAGTAGTAACTGCTGATAAAAACTCACCGGCTCTAAGAGCAGTGAAGAACTTACAGTGGGGTAAAGGGATGGCCGTAGAAGGTTTCTCTGTATACGAAGCAGTAAAATTTGAAAACCTAGTTATCGAAAAGAGTGCATTAGAAACCCTATTAAATAAGTTGGTGTAATTATGGCGACGTTAGAAAATGTATTAAAGAAACCGCTTATCACTGAAAAGACTTCTGTAGCAACAGACAATGAAAACCGTTTTGGTTTTGTAGTTGATCTTAAAGCTAATAAGCATCAGATTAAGAATGCTGTTGAGAAGCTTTATGACGTGAAAGTATTAAATGTTAAGACTAACATCACTCCTGGTAAAGTTAAGAGAGCTGGTAAGGGTGTTAAAAAGACTAGTAAATTCAAGAAAGCTTTCGTTCAATTAGCGGAAGGTCAAAAAATTGAATTTTTTAAAGGTGTTTAACTAGTTAGCTGAGGAAATTATGGGTATTAAAAGATTTAAACCAACAACTCCTTCACTAAGAAAGATGCAAGTCGTAAATAGTGATGAGTTAACAAAAGGTGTAAAGCCAGTTAAAGGCCTTACAGCTGTAAAGAAAAATTTTGCAGGTAGAAATAACGCCGGTCGTATCACTGTTAGACACAGAGGTGGCGGAGTTAAGAGAAGATACAGAATTATTGATTTCAAGAGAAATAAACTTGATATCCCTGCTACAGTTCAAGCGATCTCTTACGATCCAAACAGAACTTGTAATATTGCACTAATCGCTTATCACGACGGTGAAAAGAGCTATATCCTAGCTCCACTAGGTCTTAAAGTAGGTGATAAAGTTATCGCTTCAGCAGAAGCAGATATTAAAGTAGGAAATGCTAAGAAGCTTCAAGACATTCCAGTTGGTACTCTTGTACACAACGTAGAAATGTATCCAGGAGCTGGTGGTCAGCTAGCACGTTCTGCAGGGTCTTATGTTCAGATCATGGCCAAAGAAGGTAAATTTGCTCTTCTTAGAATGCCATCAGGTGAGCTTAGAAAAGTTGAAGTTACTTGTATGGCGACAATTGGTCAGGTAGGTAACCTAGATCATGAAAAACGTAACATTGGTAAAGCTGGACGTAAGAGAAAGCTTGGTTTCAGACCAACTGTACGTGGTGTTGCTATGAACCCAGTTGATCACCCACACGGTGGTGGTGAAGGTAGAACTTCAGGTGGACGTCATCCGATTTCACCATGGGGAACACCAACTAAGGGTTACAAGACTAGAACTAATAAGAGAACTGATAAGTTCATCGTTAAGAGAAGAAAGTAGTAGGAGAATAATATGGCCCGTTCATTAAAAAAAGGTCCATTTGTTGATATTAGCTTAATGAAAAAAGCTCTACAAATGCAAGAAGAAGGTAACAAAGGTAACAAAGTGATCAAGACATGGTCTAGAAGATCAACTATCGTTCCTGAGTTTATCGGACTTACTTTTGCCGTACACAACGGAAAAAAATTCATACCAGTTTATGTTACTGACAACATGATCGGACATAAGCTAGGTGAATTTGCACTAACTAGAACATATTTTGGTCACGGTGCAGATAAGAAGTCTAAGAAGAGATAGTACAGTTACAGTTGAATAAGGAGAAGGTCAGATGGCCATTACAGTTAGAAACAGTAGAGTTGGTGTCGCGCCTAGAAAAGTTAGACAGGTTTGCGATCTAATCAGAAAGAAAAAAGCTTCTGAAGCGTTAAAAATTTTACGTTTCAATGAGAAGAAAGAAATTGCACTTGTTTTAACAAAATTAATTAATAGTGGATTAGCTATCGCAGCTGATTCTGAAAAGTATGATCTAGACAATTTAGTTATTGGTACGATTAAAGCTGACGAAGGTCCAACTTTAAAGCGTATTCAGCCAAGAGCTCAAGGTCGTGCGTTCAGAATTAGAAAAAGAACTAGTCACATAACAGTTGAACTAAAAGAAGCATAGGATAAATTATGGGACAAAAAGTACATCCATACGGTTTTAGATTAGGTTATATTAAATCATGGCATTCAAATTGGTTTGCTAACGATAGAGAATACGGTGAAACACTTCACGAAGATCTAGCGATTAGAAACTACATTGAAAAGAACATGAAGAATGCTTCTGTAGCAAACATCGAATTATCAAGAACTTCAAACCAGGTTAAAGTTACTGTTTACACAGCTAAGCCAGGTGTTGCTATTGGTAAAAAAGGTGCAGGAATTGAAAAGATCAGAAATGACCTTAAGAAACTAACTAAGGGAACTCTAATCTTCAATATTGCAGAAGTAAAAAGACCAGATGCAGAAGCAAAACTAATCGCTGAAAATATCGCAGGTCAGCTTGAAAAACGTGTAGCTTTCAGAAGAGCAATGAAGAAAGTTATGCAGTCAGCATTCAGAGCTGGAGTAAAAGGTATCCGCGTTAGAACTGCAGGTCGTCTTGGTGGAGCTGAGATGGCAAGAGCAGAAGGTTATACAGAAAGAAAAGTTCCTCTACACACACTTAGAGCAGATATTGATTACAATACTGCCGAAGCTCATACTACATTCGGTGTTATCGGTGTAAAAGTTTGGGTTTATAAAGGTGAGATTTACAAGTAGTTGGAAATTCGTTAGTGAATTTATTTTATTGAGGTAAATATGTTAAGTCCAAAAAAAGTAAAGTGGCGTAAGCAACAAAAAGGCAGAATGAAAGGGAAAGCAAACCGTGGAAATACTATCACGTTCGGTGAATTTGCTATACAAGCCCTATCATGTGGGTATATAACAAACCGTCAAATTGAAGCTGCCCGTATTGCAATGACAAGAAAGATCAAAAGAGGTGGTAATGTTTGGATCAAAATCTTCCCAGATAAGGTCCTTACTAAGAAGCCAGCTGAAGTTCGTATGGGGAAAGGTAAAGGTTCTCCAGATTCTTGGGTTGCAGTAATTAAACCAGGAAGAGTAATGTTTGAAATCAAGCACTTCGACCCTGAGTTAAGTAAACAAGCACTAAAGCTTGCTATGTACAAGCTGCCTGTTAAAACTAGAATTATTTCTAGAGAGCAGCAGGAACTTTAATCGTTAGAGGAAGTTATGCAAAAGTTAGATTATAAAGAAGTAAGCGGTTTAAGCGGTAAAGAAATTGATGCAAAAGTAGCTGAAATGAGAAGAGCTATTTTCGATATGAATATGTCTAAAGCGACAAGTGGTATTGAAAAGCCTCATCAGTTAAAAGTTGCAAAAAAGAATATTGCTAAATTATTAACAGCAAAAAATGCTAAAGGTGAGTAACCATGAGTACTAATACGTTTAAGAGAAAGCTAGAAGGTGTAGTTGTTTCTGTTAAGAATGAAAATACAGTTGTCGTTAATGTTGCTAGACGTTTTAAGCACCCTGTATATAGTAAATTCGTTACAAAGACTAAGAAATACCATGCTCATAATGTAAGTTTAGAAGCAAATCTAGGTGACAATGTAACAATTATTGAAAGTAAACCTTATTCAAAACTCAAAAAGTGGGAACTGTTAAAGGTAAATAAGTAAGGCTTAATAAGCCTATTTTAGGAGTTAGTAATGATCCAAATGCAAACTAAGTTAGAAGTTGCTGATAACTCTGGAGCTAAAGAAGTAAAGTGTATCAAGGTACTAGGTGGTTCAAAAAGAATGAGCGCTAACCTTGGTGACATTATAGTTGTAGCAGTTCAGCAAGCACTACCAGGTGGAAAAATTAAAAAGGGTGACGTTAAGAAAGCAGTTATTGTAAGAACTAAATACCCTATTAGAAGAGAAGACGGTTCATATATCAGATTTGATAAGAACAGTGTCGTAATACTTAATACTAATAATGAACCAGTAGGAACACGTATTTTTGGTCCTGTTGCAAGAGAATTAAGAAACAAGAGCTTTACAAAGATTTGTTCTTTAGCTCCAGAAGTTCTTTAGTCAAAGGTTCAGTGAGGAAGTTATGCAAAAGCTAAAAGTGAATGATAATGTAGTTATTTTAACAGGAAAAGACAGAGGCAAAACTGGTGTAGTTGGAAAGATCAACTTCAAGACCAAAGTTGTTTATGTTGATGGTGTTAATCTAGTAAAGAAAGCAATTAAACCAACTCAAGAGAACCCAGCTGGTGGAATCGTAGATATCGCAGCTCCACTTCATATCTCAAATGTTGCTGTAGTAAGCCCAAAAACAAAAAAGGCTACTAGAGTAAGAATTGAAGAGAAAGATGGGAAGAAAGTTAGAGTTGCAGTATCTTGCGGATCAGTATTAGGTTAAGGTAGAGGCAGATATGAGTAGATTCAGTGAACTTTATAAAAATGAAATTAAAAATAAAATGACTGAGAAGTTTGGTTATAAGAATGTTAACCAAATTCCTAAACTAGAAAAGATAGTGGTTAACTGTTGTACAAGAGACGCAGTAACTAACTCTAAAGTTGTTCAGTCGATTGTTAGCGACTTAGGTACTATTACAGGTCAGAAACCAGTTATTGCTAAGGCTAGAAAGTCTGTAGCAGGCTTCAAAGTTAGAGAAGGTATGCCACTTGGTGCAAACGTTACTCTTCGTGGTGAAAGAATGTACGAATTCCTTGATAGACTTGTTAACATCACTCTTCCAAGAGTACGTGACTTTAGAGGTGTTTCATCTAAAGGTTTCGATGGAAAAGGTAACTACACTTTAGGTTTAAAAGAGCAGATTATTTTCCCAGAAATTTCTTACGATCAAATTGATAAGGTAAGAGGTCTAGGAATCTCAATTGTAACAACTGCTAACAATAACGAAGAAGGTAGAGAACTCCTAAACCTTTTCGGTATGCCTTTTAACAAGTAATAGAGGATATAGTAATGGCTAGAAAAGCGAAAATTGAAAGTAACAAGAAAAGAGCTAAGCTTGCTGAAAAATACGGTACGTTAAGAAAAGAACTTAAGGCCGCTATTATCAACGAGAACCTTTCTGACGAAGATAGATTTGAAGCAATGATTAAACTTCAGAAACTTCCAAGAAACTCGGCAGCTATTAGAGTTAGAAATAGATGTGAATTAACTGGACGTCCACGTGCTTTCTATAGAAAGTTCAGATTATCTAGAATTCAATTTAGAGAATTAGCACTTAGAGGAATGATCCCTGGTGTAACGAAGTCAAGCTGGTAAGGGTTGAGGAGACGAAATTATGATGACAGATCCTATTTCAGATATGTTAACAAGAATTAGAAATGCAATCAATGCTGGACACGATAGAGTTGAATTCCCAGCGTCGAAAATGAAAGCAGGTGTTTGTAAAGTTATGAAGGACGAAGGATATATTCGTTCATTCAAAATCATTGCAAAGAGCCAATCAGATATTAGAATTAAAGTACTACTTAAAGAAGACGCAATTGTTGGACTTAAGAGAGTTTCTAAACCAGGTCTAAGACAGTACCGTGGTTACAAGGACATCTCAAGAGTAATCAGTGGTCTTGGAACTTCAATCCTATCAACTTCTAAAGGAATTATTTCTGATAGAGAAGCGAGAGCGACAAAAGTTGGTGGTGAAGTAATCTGTAGTATTTGGTAGTAGGGAGCGAGCAATGTCACGTGTAGGAAAAAACCCGGTAGTAGTTCCTGAGAAAGTTCAGGTAGTAATAAACGGTACTTCGGTATCTGTTAAAGGACCTAAGGGTGAACTAGAGTATTCTTTCAATGATAGAGTAACTTTTTCACAAGAAGGTAATGAAATTAAAGTAACTCCAGTTGATGAGTCAATTAAGTCTCGTGCAATGTGGGGAACAGCAAGACAAATCGTTTCAAACATGGTAACTGGTGTTACTGATGGATTTGTTAGAAAGCTAGAGTTCAACGGTGTTGGTTACAAGGCAGCTGTTAGTGGAAATACACTAACTCTTAACCTTGGTTATTCTCACCCAATTGACTATGAACTACCTGAAGGTGTAGCAGCGAAAGTTGCTGGTAAAGAAATTGAACTTTCTGGTACTAATAAGGAACTTCTAGGATTTGCTGCTGCAAAAATCCGTTCATTCAGACCACCTGAGCCATATAAAGGTAAAGGTATTAAGTACGCTGAAGAAACAATTATTAGAAAAGCTGGTAAATCTGGCGGTAAGTAATAAAAATGTAGCCTGAGAATGGCCCGCAGTTAGGGCCTAGGGTGAGGAGATCAAAATGATTAGAAAACCTTATGGTAAAGCTGGTAAAGCAAGTACAGCTAGAAAAATTAGAAGAAAACTTGCAATCCGTAAGAAAGTTGTTGGTTCAGCTGAGAGACCACGTCTTTCTGTTAACCGTACAAACAAGCACATCACTGTTCAAGTAATTGATGATGCTGCTAATAAGACACTATTTAGTGTTCAAACTTATGGTAAGAACGCTGTTGAAGGAAAAAGCAACGTTGCTGGTGCAACACTTGTTGGTGCAAAACTTGCTGAAAACCTAAAGTCTAACAATATTTCTACTGCTGTATTCGACAGAAACGGTCTTAAGTACCACGGTGTAATTAAAGCTGTTGTTGAGTCTGCTAGAGAAAATGGAATTCAAATTTAGGAGTAAGTAATGACTGAAGAAAATAAAAGTGTTGAAAAAACAGCTAAGGCTGAACCAAAGAAAAAGCAAGCTTCTAAAAAAGCTCCAGCTAAGAAACGTCAAGCATCAAGCATGGACGTTGAGCTAGAGGAAAGAGTTGTTGCTGTAAACAGAGTTGCAAAGGTTATGAAGGGTGGTAGAAGATTTTCTTTTAGTGCACTTATGATCGTTGGTGATAAGAATGGTCGTGTAGGTTACGGACTTGGTAAAGCTAAAGAAGTTCCAGAAGCGATTAGAAAAGCTACACAAGCTGCTCAGAAAAGTATGATTAACGTACCAGTTGATGCTGGAACAATTCCTCATACTGTAATGGGTGAATTCGATGCAGGTCGTATTCTTTTCAAGCCTGCTGCAGAAGGTACAGGGGTTAAGGCTGCTGGTGCATGTCGTTCAATCCTAGAACTTGCAGGTGTAAAAGATGTTTTAACTAAGTCACTTAGAGGAAACAACCCACACAATATCGTTAAGGCGACATTTGATGCTCTTAAGCAATTAAGATCTGTTGAAGAAGTTGCTAAGGCACGTGGTAAAGAAGCTAAAGGCTTAAGAATTAAAGGTTAGTTGAGGTTGATATGGCAGCGAAAACAATTACAGTTACATTAAAGAAAAGTACAATCAAATGTACTGAGAAGCAGAAAGCTACAGTTAGAGGCCTAGGTCTTAGAAAAACAGGTACATCTAAGACATTAGAAAATACATCAGCTGTTAGAGGAATGATCAAGAAGGTAATTCACCTTCTAGATATTCAGGAGTAGAGGTAGATATGTTAACTTTAAATAACTTAAAAAGCCCAAAAGGTGCTCATAAGAATATTAAAAGAATTGGTCGTGGACAAGGTTCAGGTCAAGGTACACAAGCCGGTAAAGGGCACAAGGGTCAAAAGGCTCGTGCTGGTGGCGGTGTAAGAACTGGTTTTGAAGGTGGGGCGATGCCATTATATATGCGTCTTCCAAAAAGAGGCTTCTCTAACGCACCATTTAAGACAGTTTATGCTGAGGTATCTCTTGCGACTCTAGAAGCTAAATTTGATGGCGGAGACGTTACAAAAGAAGCTCTAATTGAAAAAGGTATTCTTAAAGGTATCGATAAAAGACGTCCAGTGAAAATTCTTGCTAACGGAGAGCTTTCAAAATCGTTAAATTTTGTTAATATTGAAAAGTTTTCTAAGAGTGCTGTAGAAGCAATCGAGAAAGCTGGTGGAAAAATAGCAACAAAATAGATAAAAGGATCGTCTGATGTCAAACGCTCAAGGAAAACTTGAAGAGCTTAAGAAAAAAGTCTTTTTTACTTTTTTATTATTAGTAGTATATAGATTGGTTGCGCAAATCCCTGTTCCTGGGGTTGATGCGCAAGCAATCAGTTCTTATTTTGCCGAAGCTGGTGGTGGAAGTCTTTTTGACCTAATCAACACTTTCAGTGGTGGTGCATTTAAGAGATTCTCAGTCCTAGCACTTGGAATTATGCCTTATATCACTACTTCAATTATTTTTTCTCTTCTTGGTGAGGTAATACCTCAAATCCAAGAGCTACAAGAAGACTCAGAAGGTAACAAAAAAATACAAAAGTGGACTAGGTATGCAACAGTAATACTCTGTTGCATACAAGGTTATTCAATGGCCGCTGTATTCGAAACATTTGTTTCTCCAGGTGGTGCAAGAGTTATTCCTGACCCAGGAATGCTTTTCAGAATTGTAACGATGATCACTTTAGCAGCAGGAACAATGTTTCTACTATGGCTTGGTGAAAGAATCACTGAGTTTGGTTTAGAAAATGGCGTTTCTCTAATTATCTTTGCAGGTATTGCTGTTGAACTTCCATCAGAAGTTATCCAAAAAATTACACTATTTAGAAACGGTGAAATGGGTGGTTTAGAGCTACTTACTTTTGTGGCCGTTATTGTCGTTGCATTTTTTATTGTAGCGTTTATTGAAAGAGCATTTAGAGCAGTTCCTGTTCAATATGCTAAGAGAGTTGTTAACAACCGTGTATACGGTGGTAACCAAACTCTACCTATGAGAGTTGATACAGGTGGAGTTATGCCTCCTATCCTTGCTTCTTCTCTACTTGCAGCTCCAGCCACTTTTGCAACTTTTATCCCAACGGATAGTGCGCTGAAGCCTTATTTTGATACAATTCAACAGAGTTTATATCCAGGACAAATATTATTTAATATTCTTTTCGCAACTCTTATCGTGTATATGACATATTTCTATGCACCGATTCAGTTCAAGACAAAGAAAATTTCTGAAATGCTTCAAAAGAACAATGCATTTATCCCTGGTATTAGACCGGGTGATAAGACAAAAGAATATTTAGACACTCTTTTAAATCGTCTATCTTTCTTTGGTGCATTATTCCTTATTGTTGTGTGTATTGTTCCTTCGTTAATTACTGGTGCTCAGACTCGTTTTGGTGGTACATCAATGCTAATCTTAGTTTCTGTCTCTGTTAGAGTAATGATGAACGTACAATCGTTTATGTTTGCTGATAAGTATGAAATGTCATACAAATCTAAAGGTAAATATAACGGAAATAACAGAAGGTTCTAATTAATGGCTCCACAATTAATACTTATAGGAGCTCCTGGCTCAGGAAAGGGAACGCAAGCTAAGAAAATCGTTAATGAGCTTGGCTACAATCACGTTTCTACTGGAGATTTACTTCGAGAGGAAGTTGCTAAGGATTCAGACCTTGGTAACAAAATCAAGGAGATTATGTCATCTGGGCAATTAGTAAGTGATGAATTAGTACTTGATTTATTAAAGGCGAATTGCGCGGTTGATAAATCAACATATATTTTTGATGGTTATCCACGTAATCTTGTACAGGCTAAGGATTTAGACAGTGCACTTTTAGGTGGAGTTAAATCACTAGCAATCTACTTTGACATAAAGTTAGATACTTTAGTAGAGAGAATCGTTAACAGACGTGTTGCTCCAAAAAGTGGTGAAATTTATAACCTGAAAACTAGACCACCAAAAGTCGACGGAAAATGCGACGTTTCTGGTGAAGATCTTGTACATCGTAAAGATGACAATGAGGATACAGTAAGAACTAGAATGCAAGTTTTTACTGATAATATCGAGCCTGTGCTCGAGTATTATGAGTCTCAGGGCCGACTTGTTAGAGTTGACGCTACAAAGGGACTTGAAGAGATTTTTGATAATATTAAAAAAGTTGTTAAATAATATAATTACACAAAATTGCGCTTGCTATATGGCCGTGAGTCATATATAAGCAATTACTTTAGGTATTTTAGAAGATGAGTAATCAGGAAAGTATTGAAGTAGAAGGTGAAGTTACTGAACTTCTTCCTAATACTAAATTTAAGGTTAAGTTACCTAATGGACACTCTGTTATCGCACATATTAGCGGTAAGATGAGAATGCACTTTATTAAAATTTTACCTGGAGATAAGGTACTTGTTGAAATCAGCAAGTATGACTTAACGAAGGGACGTATTACATATAGAAGTAAAAAACGCTAGTGTAGAATTTACGAGGTTGTTATGAAAGTTAGAGCATCAGTTAAGCAGATGTGCAAAGATTGTAAAGTTATTAAAAGAAGAGGCGTACTTAGAGTTGTATGTAAAAACCCTAAGCACAAACAGAGACAAGGTTAACATAGAAGGAGTGTAGCTATGGCGAGAATACTTGGTGTTGATATTCCTAGAAATAAAGTAATGAGAATTGCTTTACAATCGATTTATGGTGTAGGGCCATCGGTTGCTAAGGAAGTATTAGAAAAAACAAACATTGATTCAAACAAAAGTTCAAATGAACTGACTGAAGAAGAAGCAAACGAAATCAGACTTCTTCTAGAAAGTGAGTACACTGTAGAAGGTGACTTACGTAGAGAAGTTGGTCTTAACATTAAACGACTAAAAGACTTAGGTTGTTACAGAGGGATTAGACATAGAAAAGGTCTTCCTGTTAGAGGTCAAAGAACTTCTACAAATGCTCGTACTCGTAAGGGACCAGCAGTAGCAATCGCAGGTAAGAAGTCAATCAAGTCAATGAAGTAATTGTTAGGAGTTAATGATGGTTAAGAAAACAGCTTCAAAGAAAAAAGTAAAAAAGAATATTTCGAGAGGTATCGCTCATATTCAATGTTCTTTCAATAATACAATTGTTACATTCACAGATATGAGTGGTAACGCAATTTCATGGGCGTCTGCTGGTCAGCTAGGTTTTAGAGGATCTAAAAAGTCGACTCCATTCGCAGCACAGATGGCTTCAATGGAAGCAGCTAAGAAAGCTATTGAGCATGGTCTTTCTACTGTAGAAGTAAGAGTTAAAGGTCCAGGTGCAGGTAGAGAAAATGCTGTTAGAGCGTTTATTGCTGCAGGACTTAAGATTACTTCTGTTGCTGATAGGTCACCAATTCCACACAATGGATGTCGTGCACCTAAGAGAAGAAGAGTATAATTAATAGACTTATATTATTAAGGAGTTGTCTGTGAACACATTTACAGCAAAAAATTGGACAGGAATGATAAGACCAGTAGCTTTGGAAATGGATAACGATAAGCTAACTAAGACTTATGGTAAGTTCGTTGCTAAGCCTCTTGAGAGAGGTTATGGACAAACTCTTGGAAATTCACTTCGTCGTGTACTACTATCATCTCTTCAAGGTGCTGGTATTGTTGCAATTAGAATCGAAGGTGTTGAGCACGAATTCGGTACAATTAACAACGTAAAAGAAGAAGTTTCTGAGATCATTCTTAACTTAAAAGAAGTACATTTCAGAATTAAAGATAAAGAGCAAGTAACTCTTACACTTGAAAAAAATGTTGAAGGTGTTGTTACTGCTGGTGATATCTCTGAATCTGCTAATGTAGAAGTTTTAAATCCAGAGCATGCTATTTGTAACCTTTCAACTGGTGGATCTATTAAAATGGAACTACTTGTTGCTAGAGGAAAAGGATATGTAACTGCTTTAGATAATAAAGAGTCATTTGATCTTCCAATCGGTTGGATTTATCTAGATTCACTTTTCTCACCTGTTAGTCGTGTAAACTACACTGTAACTAACTCTCGTGTTGGGAAGAGAACGGATTTCGATAAACTTACTCTAGAAGTTTGGACAAACGCTGGTGTTGAGCCTTCGGATGCTGTTGCATATTCTGCAAAAATCCTTAGAGATCAACTTGCTGTTTTCTTAAGCTTCGAAGATGAAGAAGAAATTACAAGAATGGAAACTAAGCCAAAGAAACAACAAAATACAGCTAATGCAGCTCTATTAAAGCCTGTTTCTGAGCTTGAACTGTCTGTAAGATCTGCAAACTGCTTGCAGAACGCAGATATTAAGTATATCTATGAGCTAGTTTCTAAGACAGAAGGCGAAATGCTAAGAACTAAAAACTTTGGACGTAAGTCACTTAATGAGATTAAAGAAGTTTTATCTCAAATGGGTCTAGGTCTAGGTATGAAAGTTGATAGCATTATGCAAGATCTTAAAGAAGAAAACTAAGTTGTTATAAGTTGAGGTAGAGATATGAGACATCAAAGACATAAATATAAATTAGGCGTAAGTCCTTCACATAGAGTTGCAATGGTTAAGAACCTTGCTTCTGAAGTTATTGACCACGGTATGATTAAAACGACTCTTACAAGAGCTAAAGCGATCAAGCCTGTTGTTGAAAAACTAATTACACTATCTAAGAATGATACTGTAGCCAATAGAAGACTTGCTTACAAAAAACTTAATGATAAGAATGCTGTACAGAAGCTATTTACTGAACTTGGACCAAAATTCAAGGAAAGAAATGGTGGTTACACTAGAATCATGAAGCTTTCTGACAACAGAGTTGGTGATAACTCTAAGATGGCTTATATTGCATTCGTTGATTAGTTTTAATCATTAAAAGCAAACTAATATTAACCCATCATATTTGCGTATGATGGGTTTTTTTATTTCAATTATCTTTTTAAACTATGAATACTTCAGCTAAAATTTCCATTATTTTTATTATTCTATCAATCACACTTGGTTATTCTCTTTATCATAAAAGTAAAATTGATAATTATGTATCAGAGAGTCGTGACTATATTCTTAAATCACTTCCAAGTGTAGAATTAGAGAATTTTAGTGATGGTGCGAAGGTTGAACTTCAAGAGCTAGCTAAGAGCTCAAATGGTCTTATCGTACACTTTTGGGGAACTTGGTGTGCTCCTTGTGAAGCTGAATTTCCTGAATTTGTCGAATTTACGCGCAAGCTAGAAGAGAAGAATGTCAAAGTTGTATTCATGGCCGTGAAAGATGATGATATGAAAATCAAAAAATTTCTTAAAAGATTTAAGGATTTACCTTCAAATTCTATCGTTATCCATGACCTCGCAGGTGTTTCAATGGGAAAACTTGGGGTTGTTAAAGTTCCTGAGACTTTTGTCTTCAATTCTAAACTTGAACACCAGATAATGTTCAAAGGGCCTCAGGATTGGAAGATGCCTTCATTTTACACTCGTGTTATTAGGTACTTAGGCTTAAATTAAATTAATAATATTTCTTAGAATTTGTCTAATTATTCATCATTTGTAGTTAAGTTTTATTAAATTCTGCCGAAAAGTTTTACAGACTTTGCTTTGGTATATGTTTTTTTGCCAAAGAATTAAACAGTGGAGAATGTAATGATTAACTGGAATGAACTGAAAGGACTACATGTTATTTCTAAGCTCGAGGAAGTAATTCATAAGTGGTTCGGTGTAGAAGTTTTTTACGCTGATACGCACTTTAAGATTAGAAGTTCTCATAAGGATAAAGATTATAACTTTAAGAATCTATTCTTCGAGACTCAGATGTCGCTTCCGCACGGTTATGATTTTATCACTGCAGATGTTGAAAGATTTAGTGAAGAGCTAAGCCATACAGGTGAAACAGTTATGGTCTTTGATTCTTATTTTCCTGGTGTGAAAATGATGGGGACAAAGATTGAAATCGAAGGTGAGTACCATGGTACTGTTTTTGCATTTCCATTTCTAAAAAGTACATTCACTGATGAAGAAGAAAAAGAGCTTGTTGCTGCACTAATCGAGCATGGTGCGTCTCCAGAGTCTGCTCAAGAGTGTGTTAATGAAACACGTCGTTTATTTCCAAGAGAAATCGAATATTTAAAAGAGCTAGTTGAACTAGTGGCCGGTGAAGTCTCAACATTCCACTTTGAAATTTCTAAGCGTGAAGAAAGAATCCATATGCTTAACTCTGAGCTTGGAGAAAAGTTTCGTTACCATAATATGATTGGTAAATCGAAACAGATGCAAAAAATTTATTCTCTACTTGAGAGAATTTCAACAAGTGAATCTTCTGTTCTTATTCAAGGTGAAAACGGGACCGGAAAGGAACTTGTTGCTAAAGCAGTTCACTTTGCTTCTCCTCGTAAAGATGCACAATTTCTAGCTGTTAACTGTTCTGCATTTAACGAGAACTTATTGGATTCAGAGCTATTTGGTCACGTTAAGGGTTCATTTACGGGTGCTCATAAAGAGAAGTCGGGTCTATTTGAACTAGCAAATGGTGGAACATTATTTCTTGACGAGATCGGGGATACTTCACTTTCAATGCAGGTAAAACTTCTACGTGTTCTTCAAGAAGGTACATATCTTCCTGTTGGTGCAGATGCTCCAAGAAGAACTGATGTAAGAATAATTGCAGCGACAAATAAAGACTTGAAAACAATGATGGCCAAAGGTGAATTCAGAGAAGACCTTTACTATAGAATTAACGTTCTTAACGTAAATCTTCCTCCTCTAAGAGATAGGAAAGAAGATATTCCTGTTCTAATGGAGCATTTCCTTAAGAAGAAGTGTGACGAGTCTGGAATGCCAATGAAGTCATTCTCTAAAAAATGTATGGAGAAGATGCTTGATTATCCATGGCCAGGTAACGTCCGTCAGCTAGAAAACGAAGTTGAAAGATTAGTTGTTCTTGCTGGAGATGAAAAATCGATTACACCAGACAATTTAAGCCCACAGGTTCTCGATCATGGAGCAGCTCCAGTTGAGACTACTCGTGGAGTAAATACTGCAGGTAAACTTAAAGACGCTCTTATGGAACTCGAAATTATAATGATTCGCGAAGGACTTAAGAGATGTAACTTCAATAAGTCAAAACTAGCTAAAGAGCTAGGAATGTCACGCGCTAGTCTTATCATGAAGGTCGATAAGTACGGCCTTGATAAACGTGCAAAAGCAGCTAATGAATAGTCAAAAACTAAGATAGACACTTTTGGGCCCTCTACGAGGGCCTTTTTATTTATATTCCTATAATTTCAGTAACTTAATACTCTTTTATTAACGCAATGTGGTTGGGCAAATGCACCTTTAAAGGTGTAGTATTCTCGCATAATTAATTACATACAGTTTTAAGAACTTGGTGGAGGGATGTATGTCAACAACCAGTGAAAATATATTAGAGCAAAAAAGAGCTCTATTACTAGAAAGAAGAGCTGAAGCAGAGCTTGGTGGTGGAGAAGCGAGAATCGCAAAACAACACGATCAAGGAAAGTATACTGCGAGAGAAAGAATCGAAAGATTAATTGATCCAGGTACATTTATCGAATTTGATAAATTTGTTACTCACCGTTGTGTTAACTTTGGAATGGAAATTAAGAAGTTCTATGGTGATGGTGTTGTTACAGGTATTGCAGAAATTAACGGACAAAAAATTGCAGTCTACTCTCAGGATTTTACTTGCTGGGGTGGAGCTCTTGGTGAAGCTCACGCTAGAAAAATTTGTAAGATTATGGACTTTGCACTTGATAATAGAATTCCAGTTATTGGTATTCAAGACTCAGGTGGAGCACGTATTCAAGAAGGTGTTGATGCCCTTGGTGGATACGCTGAAATCTTCTATAGAAACGTTAAAGCTTCAGGTGTTATTCCTCAGATTTCATTAATCATGGGACCATCAGCTGGTGGAGCTGTTTATTCTCCAGCAGTAACTGACTTTATCTTTATGGTAGATAAATCATCATACATGTTTGTTACTGGTCCAGATGTTATCAAGACTGTAACTCACGAAGAAGTAACAAAAGAAGATCTAGGTGGAGCAGCTGCTCACTCTGAGAAATCTGGTGTATGTCAGTTTAAATGTAAAGACGAAGATGAAACATTTGAAAGAGTAAGAGAGTTATTGAGCTATCTTCCTGCTTCAAACTTTAGAAAACAGGAAGCAAAATATACGTCAGATCCTGTTTACAGAGATAATAAGAAGTTAAAAGAAGTTGTTCCAGGTAATCCTAAGAAGCCATATGATATGAAAGAAGTAATTCTTGATATCGTTGATGATGGCCACTTCCTAGAAGTGCATAAAGACTACGCTAGAAATATTATCGTTGGATTTGCATCAATTGGTGGAATTAAAATTGGTATCGTAGCGAACCAACCAGAAGTATTAGCTGGTGTTCTTGATATTGATTCTTCTTGTAAGGCTGCACGCTTTATTAGATTCTGTGATTCATTTGATATTCCAATCATTTCACTTGTTGATGTTCCTGGTTTCTTACCTGGTACAGTTCAAGAGTACGGTGGGATCATTAAGCATGGATCAAAACTACTTTACGCATACGCAGAAGCAACTGTTCCATTAATTACTCTAATTACAAGAAAATCATACGGTGGTGCATACGACGTTATGGCATCTAAGCATATTAGAGCTGATGTTAACCTTGCTTACCCAACTGGTGAGATTGCAGTTATGGGTGCCGAAGGTGCGGTTAATATCGTTTTCAGAAATGAACTGAAGGGACTAGAGGGTGCTGAATACGATAAGAAGAAAGCAGAGCTAGTTGCAAATTATGAAAATAACTTTGCTAACCCATATGTTGCTGCTGAAAGAGGTTATATTGATGCTGTAATTCTTCCTGAAGAAACAAGAAAGCGTCTATATGAATATCTAAAAGTACTTAAAGATAAGAACGTTGATCGTCCAAAACGTAAACACGGGAATATTCAGTTATGATGATTAGACAACCACAGAACATGCATAGAAGAGTACTGATTGCTAACCGTGGGGAGATTGCTTCACGTGTTGCTAAAGCTTGTCGTGAGCTTGGGCATACTGCAATTGGTATCTATACTGATAACGAGCCACAGGGAACTCACCTTCAATTTTGTGATGAGTGGATTTACCTAAAAGGTTCAACAAACGCAGAAACATACCTAAACGTTGAAAAACTTGTTGCTCTTGCAAAAGAAGTAAAAGCTGATGGTGTTCACCCTGGTTATGGTTTCCTTTCTGAGAACGCTACATTTGCTAACGCTCTTGCAGATGCTGGAATCGTATTCATTGGTCCACACGTTGAAGCAATCAAGGTAATGGGCGATAAGGCAACTTCAAAGAAGCTTGCTAACGATGCAGGTGTCCCAACTGTTCCTGGAACAGATCATGCGGTACCTACAGTTGCTGAAGCAGTTGAGATTGCAAATAAAATTGGTTACCCTGTTCTACTAAAGGCAGTTGCCGGCGGTGGTGGTCGTGGTATGCGTGCTTGTGAAAATGAGCAAGAAGTTCGCGATCAATTTGAAGCCGTTGGACGTGAGTCAATGGCAGCATTCAATAATGGTGACCTACTGGTTGAGAAACTTATTGTTAATCCGAGACATATTGAAGTTCAAATTCTAGCAGACAAGAAAGGTAATACTTTCCACTTTTTTGAAAGAGAATGTTCTGTTCAAAGAAGACACCAAAAGATTATAGAAGAAGCTCCATCGCCATTCATTGGTTCGGATGAAGAACTTCGTCAAAGAGTTTGTGAAACTGCTGTGAAATTATCTAAAGCCGTTGATTATGATTCAGCAGGTACTGTTGAATTTATCATGGGTGAAGATAAGCAATTTTACTTCCTAGAAATGAACACTCGTATTCAGGTCGAACACCCAATTACAGAAGAAATTACAGGAATGGACTTAATTGTTTGTATGATTCAAGCTGCTTTTGGTGATGAGTTAGGAATTCCTTCTCAAGAATTTATTAGAAGATCAGGTCACGCCATTGAATGTCGTATCTGTGCTGAAGACCCTAAAACAATGCTTCCAGCTCCAGGACTTGTAACTGGTTTTGAAACGAACTTCCCACAAGGAACACGTTTTGATCACTGCTTATATAAGGGCCTAGAAGTAACACCTGACTTCGATCCAATGGTTGGTAAGTTAGTATGTAAGGGTATTGTAAGAGACGTTGCAGTTAGAAAAATGAGAGCAGCACTTGATGGTCTTTTCATTGAAGGTCTTAAAACAAACCTACCTCTACTAAAAGAGATTATGAAAGAGCAAACATTTACTGAAGGTAAGTACTCAACTGCCTACATTAAAGAGATTGCACCTCAAGATAGCGTGAAAACTGACCTAGACCATATGAAGGTTTATACAATCTTAGCTGGTTCTGAAGCACGTAGGATGGGTATTTAATATGAGAACATATTTAATTAATGATAATGAAGAAATCATCGTTGATTTAACGAGAACAAAAGTTCACGAGTACAACTTGGTTGAATTTGATTTTTCAACTCTTGTTGAAGGTGAAAGAAAACTTCACGAAACAATGTGGCTTAAAAAGATCTGTGGTCAGTATTTTATTTCAACTAATAAAACAAGTTGGAAGAAAATCCCACGTCAAGATCTTCCATCTCGTATTGTAAACGTCGACAAGGTTTACTCAATCTTTAGAGGTTATAAGCCATCTGGTCTTGGTGGTGCTGATGCTGGTGAACTTCTTACAAAGATGCCAGGAAAGATTGTTAAGATCAATGTTGAAGAAGGACAAACAGTTAAGAAAGGTGAAACTCTAATTATTCTTGAGGCCATGAAAATGGAAAACGAGATTAAGAGTGGAATCGATGGTGTTGTTAAAGCAATTCACGTAAAGGAAGGGGACGCCTTAGAAGAAAATGTCCTCATGTTAGAAGTAGAAGCATAATAGGCGTAATGCCAAGGAGAGTACATGTCTTATAATAATGGACAAGCACCCAGAAATGACTTCGAAAAAATGAAACAAGATTTAGATAAGGGGCTCAAGTTACTTGGGCCTTTTTTTATTTTCGTTGTTTTAATTGTTTTCGGATACACTTCATTTTACACAGTTGAGCCTGATGAAGAGGCCGTTGTAATTAGACTAGGTAAGTATGTAAATACAAATACTCCTGGTCTCCACTTTAAGATTCCTTTTGGAGTCGATAATGTCATTAAGGTAAAAGTAAAAACTGTTCTTCAAGAAGAGTTTGGATTTCGTACGAAGAGTACGAGATCGAGAAGATCGACTTACTCAAATGCAAATTTTGATGATGAATCATTAATGCTTACTGGTGACCTTAATGTTGCCTCTGTTGAATGGGCCGTTCAGTATCAAGTTCGAGATCCATTTAAATTCATCTTTCAAACGAGTGAGCCAATTAGAAATATTCGCGACATCTCTGAATCAATTATGAGACGTGTAGTTGGAGATCGTTCTGTAACAGATGTTTTAACTGTTGGTAAGGTTGAAATTGAATCTGATGCTAAAGTTCTTATGCAAGAAGTTGTTGATAAGTATGATATGGGAGTTAATATTATCTCGGTAAAACTTCAAGACGTTAACCCTCCACAAGTTGTTAAGGCATCTTTCAATGAAGTAAACGAAGCTAAGCAAGAACAAGAGAAGGCCATTAACGAAGCAGAGGGCGCTTATAACAAAGTTATACCAGAAGCTCGTGGTAAGGCCGATAAAATGGTGTCTGAAGCCGAAGGTTATGCAGCAGCTCTTGTAAACCGTGCCGAAGGTGATGTTGCTAAGTTCAAAGAAGTTCTTCGTGAATATAAGAGAGCTCCAAAAATTACAAGAAAGAGACTCTATATTGAAGCAATGGAAGGACTGTATAAGAAATATAATAATCTAACGATTATTGATCCAAAGGTTAAAGGGCTACTGCCTGTTTTTGATCAAGGAGCGAAGAAATGAATAAGTTAGTTCCATTAATAGTTATTATCTTTGTTGCGGTCATTCTTGGAAAGCAATCTGTATTCATTGTCAGTGAAGGACGTCAGGCGATTATCACTGAGTTTGGTAAACCTGTTGGAAAGCCTATCACAAATGCAGGTCTTCATTTTAAGAAGCCATTTGTTCAAGATGTACGCTTTGTTGATAAACGTATCTTAAGTTGGGATGGATCACCTAATCAGATTCCAACAAAGGATAAGAAATTTATTAAAGTTGATACAACGGCAAGGTTTCGCGTTGTTGACGCTCTAAAGTTCATACAAACGGTTCGAAACACAGAAGGTGCTAAGGGAAGAATTGATACAATTCTAGACTCTGCTACCCGTAATGTAATCTCTTCCCACGCTTTAGTTGAAGCCGTAAGAAATTCAAATTCAATAATTGAAAGAATCGAGAACTCTAAAGTTAATGTTAACCAAATTGAAGAAGAAATAACTGGGGATATAGAAAACGTTGATGTTGGCCGTGAAAAGTTATCTCAACTCATCGTAGAAAAAGCCGATAGTGAATTAGAGCAATTTGGAATTAAATTAATTGATGTACAACTTCGTCGTATCTCTTATGAGAAGTCAGTTGAGAAGAAGGTTTATGAGCGTATGATTTCTGAAAGACAGAGAATCGCTCAAAAAATTCGCTCGATTGGTGAAGGTGAGAAGGCAAAAATTGAAGGTCGTCTTGTTAAAGATCTTCAAACGATCCAATCAGAAGGATATCGTAAGTCTCAATTAATTAAAGGTCGTGCAGAGGCGAAGGCTTCAGCAGTTTATGCGAAGACATATTCACAAGACCCTAATTTCTTTGAGTTCGTTCGATCTCTTGAAGCATACAAGACTTCGATTAAAGGTAAGACAAAATTCATCATCTCAAACGATAATGAATTTCTAAAATACTTGAGGTAGTTTTGATTGAGTATATCATTGCAGAAAACCCAGACGATCGAGTCTTAAATAAAGTATCACAAGCTCTCAATAATGGAGAGCTTGTGTGTCTTCCAACTGATACTAATTGGGTTGTTCTAGCATCTCCGTTTAGTAAAAAAGGTGTGGAAAAGATTTATAAGTATAAAGATGCGCCGAAGTTAAAAGCATTCTCACTACTTTGCGATTCGATTTCAATGGCCTCAGAAGTGGCCAGTATCGATGACGGTGTTTTTCGCTATATTAAAAGAATCATTCCAGGTCACTTCACATTTATCTTTAATGCTAGCAAGAAGATTACCAAGGCCGTTGCCGCTAATAAGACTGATCATGAAGTTGGAATCCGCTTTGTCCCTTCAACCCTGGTTAAACGCCTACTAGAAGTTCATGGTCAGCCTGTTCTCTCAAGTAATATCGATGTTGAAAAATTCACTGCAAAGGTATCTTCTCCTGATGAAGTCTATTCATATATGATTGAAGAAGAGCTTGGTAGTGTACTTTCAATGATTATCGATCCTGGTGAGCATGAGTTTGTCGGTGCCTCGACTATTGTTGATTTTACTAGTGGTGAAGCAGATATAATCCGCCAAGGGGCGGGAATTCTTTAGTTATTTTAGATACTTATGGCCTTGTTCATAAAGTGAACAGGGTAGGGTATTTTTTCAAATACACCCCCCAAATAACTGATTTCTTCTATATTTATTGATATGAAGAAATTATTCCTACTATCACTATTTCCATTTATGGCCATGGCCAATAGCTTCATTGAAGCCAAGGTTCATAGTCTGGACCTATCAAGAAAAAATCTCAATGAGCATGGCCGACTTGGTGCTTTGACTTATGAGAGTGCAATTCTATCTAAGGACGTAATGTCTTTTAATCTTGGTAATAATAATAAGGATAAGGCACAAGCTGAAATCTACTATTCAAATAGCTTGCTTAAAATAGATAATGGTTTGATTTCTGCTCAGTTTGATATGACGGGCAATGGATTCTTAGATACGTTAAATGTTTTAAAGCTTGAAAATGCTGATTCAGCAATCACACCAACGTATTTTAACTTAAGTGGCGGTCACTTTGAATACGATCAAGATGGAGTTGTTCTCCATGCAAATAACTTCTTCCTATTCTGTACTGCCAATGATCCTGAATATGACATGGCCTCAGGTGATGGAATTATTAAGGGTTGTATGACTGAGCTTAATGTTGCACCTAAATCTTATGATGCACCTGTAGAGTATGTCTTTAAGAAGGACCTAGGAGATAACTCCATTCTTACAATGAGTGGGAATATTGGAAAGCTAAACCTTCAAGGTAGCCAATATCTGGAACTAACTTCTCCTATTACTGTTATGGATTATAATCAATATGATGTTGAGGCAAAGTCCGCTACTCTTAAGTGTGAAAAAGATAGTGATCAACATGAACTTGATTCTGAAAAGATGATGGGACGTTGTGAAAATACTGTTGAGCTAAATGTACCAAAAATTCTTGTAACAAATAATACTGATAAAACGAAGTTTTACTTTGATATTAAGACATTAAACGTTCGTAATGAAATTTTAAATTTTGATTCTGAAGTTTTTCAGTTTATCGACATGTATAAGTCTGTGACAGTGAAGGATATGATCATTAATTGTCAGAAAGAATATCAATCGGACCTATTAGATATTCCTTCAGTTGTTAAAGAATGTATTAAGTCGGGTGAGATGACGATTTCAAAGCTTAAGACATTTGAAGAGGGAAAACCGGCCAAGTTTGACCGAAGAGGACGAAAGAAAAAAGCAGCACAAATTTCAGATCGCTATTCGAATATTGAGTTAGATGAATATAGACCTTTAAAGGATATCTCACTTGATAAATCTGATTTATCAGATATAAAAATTAGTATTAAGAATGGAACTGCTAAAATTAAGGCTCACGCCTATAAGAATATTCTTATTAAGAAAAATTTCGATATTGATATGACAGCTAAAGTGTCATTTTCTGAGGAAACATCTGAGATCATCTTGGATGTAAAAGATGTTGTTGTTCCATTTGGTTTTATAAAGGTAAAGTGGATTTGGCTGATCGAAAAGATTATACAAAAAGCAATGGTCGGTAGTGTTGTAAGTTTTAAAGACGGAAAATTCTATATCGCAATTTAATATAGGAACGATAAAAGGTATTTAATGATGAAAAATATATTCTATACAATTTTGATTTTAGTTTTAAGTTCTCAGGTTTTTGCTAAATCAAACAAGGCAAAAGACAAGGGAATTAGCTGTTCTGGCGAAGGATATTCATTTCTTGTAATTGAAGATCGTGGACAGATTAAAACACCACGTAGTACTTTTGATATGGATGTTCGTAAAACAGGTTCAAACTATTCCGGACTACTTGGTGAAGATGGTTTCTTTGCTTATCGATTCTCACTAACAGGTAATAAAGGTGAGTTAAAACTCATTGGTCGAAAAAGTGTGACAAAGAAAATGAATTGTTTAATTCTTAAATAGAATATTAATCAACTTCTTAGCTCCACTTAAAGGAGTTTGAGTCTCATTTAGAATATTTTGATTAAGCTCATCCCATTGTTTTTGTAGTTCTGGTGATTGGCTTATTTTATTATTTAATAGTTCCTGAAATAACTTCTTAAGCCAATCGAGGTTTTGTTTCTTTCGCTTTTCTTGAATCTTATCTTTATTACCTTTATAAGTTGCTTCAATCATATTCCAATACTCTTCGATACCAGAATTATTTAAAGCTGATGACATTATAACTTCTGCACCAATTTTCTGATCTGTCTTGATAACTCCAAGGGCCGACTTATATTGTACCATTGTATCGTGGGCCTTCTGCTTATTATCTCCATCGGCTTTGTTGATGACAATATTGTCACATAGCTCGATGATGCCTTTCTTTATTCCTTGTAACTCGTCTCCACTTCCCGGGAGTAGTAGAACAGAGAAGAGGTCAACAATATTGGCCACTTCGTATTCCGACTGTCCAACACCGACTGTTTCGATGAGGACAACATCAAAGCCAGCGGCTTCACATGCTAGCATAACTTCTCTTGTTTTAAGTGCGACACCACCAAGGTTTCCAGAGGAAGGGGTAGGCCTAATGAAAGCATTCTTTTCTTGGGCCAGCTTCTCCATACGTGTCTTGTCTCCAAGAAGACTTCCACCACTAAGAGGGGAACTAGGATCGATGGCAAGGACTGCTACTTTAAGTCCTTTTTTTATTAGGTAGAGACCTAGAGCTTCAATGAAAGTTGATTTCCCGACACCTGGTGTTCCTGAAATACCAATTCTCATGGCCTTACCTGTTAGAGGTAAAACAATATTAAGCAGGTCTTGAGCTTCAGCTTGATGTTCAGCTTTCTTGCTCTCTATCAAAGTTATAAACTTTGAAAGCGCCCTTATATTTCCTTGCTTAAGTTTCTCTAGGTCAAATTGCATTACTTTTGGGCCTCTTTTATTTTTGTAATAACATCTTTAGCTGCTTCTGCAATTGTTGTTCCTGGTCCGTAAATTCCCTTAACTCCTGACTCATATAAGAAGTCATAATCTTTACGAGGAATAACACCACCAGCAACTACGATAATATCTTCAGCATCAAGTTTTTTAAGCTCTGCAATTAGTTCTGGAATTAATGTCTTGTGACCTGCTGCAAGTGAAGAGGCTCCAATTACATGAACATCGTTTTCAACAGCTTGTTTTGCAACTTCTTCTGGAGTTGAAAATAAAGGAGAGAGGTCAACGTCAAAACCAACATCGGCATAAGCTGTTGCAACAACCTTTGCTCCACGGTCGTGACCATCCTGTCCCATTTTTGCAACTAAGATTCTTGGACGACGTCCATAGTCTTTTTCAAATTGATCAATTTCACTTTTGATACTCATCCATTCCTCATCACTTTCAAACGATTTTCCGTATACACCAGAGACAGTTTTTGAGTTAGCGTTGTAGCGCCCCCATTCTTTTTCTAGAGCGTAAGAGATTTCTCCAACTGAACAACGAGCTTCCATCGCTTCAACAGCAAGTTCAAGTCCGTTTCCATTACCCGTTTTAGCATAGTATTCTAGAGCGGCCATGCACTCGCTTACTTTTTTCTCGTCGCGTGTTTCACGGATTTGCTCAAGTCTTTCAATTTGTTCTTTTAGTACTTGAACGTTGTCGATTTCAAGAACTTCAACATGATCTTCTTTTGTTGGTTTGTACTTGTTAACACCAACGATGACGTCTTCTCCACGATCGATTCTTGCTTGTTTCAGTGCCGCTGCTTCTTCGATCTTAAGTTTTGGGAGACCTGTTTCAATGGCCTTAGCCATTCCGCCGGCTTCATCAATTTCATTGATAAGTTTTCTGGCCTTATCTGCGATCTCTTGTGTCAGACTTTCCATCATATAAGAACCACCCCATGGATCAACTGTATTTGTAATACCTGTTTCTTCCTGGAGGATAATTTGTGTGTTTCTTGCAATACGTGCTGAGAATTCTGTTGGAAGAGCGATGGCCTCATCAAAAGAATTAGTGTGAAGTGATTGAGTTCCACCAAATACTGCCGCCATTGCTTCAATTGTCGTACGAATAATGTTGTTATATGGATCTTGTTCTGTCAGTGACCAACCAGATGTCTGGCAGTGTGTTCGAAGCATTTTTGATTTAATATTTTTTGGATTATATTTTGATACAATTTCAGACCATAGAAGTCTTGCGGCACGAAGCTTTGCAATCTCCATATAGAAATTCATACCAATACCAAAGAAGAACGAAAGCCTTGGAGCGAATTGATCAATTTCCATTCCTGCTTTAATGGCCGTATCAATATATTCTTTACCATCAGCAAGAGTATAGGCTAACTCAAGTGCAGCATCTGCACCAGCCTCTTGAATGTGGTATCCAGATATTGAGATCGAATTAAATTTAGGCATATTCTTTGAAGTGTATTCAAAGATATCTGCAATTACTTTCATGGATGGTGCAGGAGGGAAGATATAAGTATTTCTAACCATGAATTCTTTTAGAATATCATTTTGAATTGTTCCTGAAAGTTTATCAAGTGATACACCTTGCTCTTTTGCTGCAACAATATAACCTGCAAGTACAGGAAGAACAGCACCATTCATTGTCATTGAAACTGAAACTTTATCAAGAGGTATTCCGTCGAATAGAACTTTCATATCTTCAACTGTATCGATGGCAACACCTGCTTTTCCAACATCTCCTTTTACACGAGGGTGATCTGAGTCGTATCCTCTGTGAGTCGCAAGGTCGAAAGCAACAGAAACACCTTGTCCTCCTGCCGCGAGTGCTTTCTTGTAGAAGTCATTTGACTCTTTTGCTGTTGAAAAACCTGCATACTGACGAATCGTCCAAGGACGTCCCGTATACATTGTGGCACGTGGACCTCTGATAAATGGATCCATACCTGGCATGGTATCAGTGTACTTAAGATTTTTAATATCTTCTTTAGTGTAGAGGGCCTTTAAGTCAATTCCTTCTGGAGTTTGAGTTATTTTTGGGCCTTTACCTTTAGTTTCTTTATCTGCTAATTCTTTCCAAGCATCTAAATTTGACTCTGACATTTATTCTCCTTCAAACCACTTTACGATAAAGTGGTCGATTCCCGCATTCTTTGCTGCTTGTACTCCAGTTGGTGAGTCTTCAAAAATTAAGCACTCAGAAGTATTCGCTTTAAAAAAACTCTGCGCAAGTAAATATGGCGCAGGATCGGGTTTCGATTTTTCGACTTCTCTTTCTGTTATAATAATTTCAAAATATGAATCAAGCTCACATTGTTTAAGTAGTGGGTGGGTAACTTCATACTGACTGGCCGTCACTAGTGCTAGTTTCTTACCCTCTTGCTTTAGGCGATTCAGTAATTTTTGAATATTTTTATGTCTTATAATATTTGGATCAGACTGGCCAATTAACTCAACTAAGTCCTCGTTTTTACGAGTTATATATTCTTCTTTTGAAGAAAGCTCACAGACTTGGCTAATAAGTGGAAAGACATTTTCATCGGCAATTCCGTAAATATCTTCCATTGTAGGGGCCTCTCCCCTTGTGCAGTAGCCTTTGATGATCTGATAGTGAAGGGGTTCACTATTTAAAATAGTTCCGTCCATATCAAAGAAAATGAAATTATAAGAACTTGCGTAACCTACGATTTCTTCGATGGTCTCATCATTTAAGATACTGAAATTATTGAGTGTATTACCTGAAATTTTCATGTGATTTTTATACCATAAAAACATAGGAATTTGTTTCGTTATTGTTTTGCGTCATTCAATTAAGTTATAATTTAATTAACAGGAGGGGATTTTGACGAAGACAAATCTAACGATATCTCTTGAGGCCTCACTACAGGCATATTTCTTTGACGAGCTGCTGCGCATTAATGAGCGTCGTCAAGCTCCACTGCCAAAACTATCACTATTTTATTCATCACTGGTTATGGATCGTTTTGGATTATCACAACATTATTTTGAAAAGCAAGATGATGGGAGGATTCGAGAGAAGACTCTTGGGATAAAGCTTTTAAAATGTGAGAATTTAAGTGAAGCCGAGAAGAGACGTGAGTTGAAAGATATTGGTGACACGGCCCTTTTTCTATGTGGATATTTCTCAAACTCAATAAATGAAAAGATTATTGATATCAATTACTATTGCGAAGTTGGTCGAACGGCCTACAGTAAGCTCGATAGTTATCAGAGAACTTTTTATGACTTTGAAGGATTCTTTAATTTAATCTCAAAACAGTTTCATGAGATAACAAATATGATGAGCCTACTGCAAAGTGATCGCAACTTAAATGAAGAGCAGTTTCTGCTCTTCACTAAAGAGGTGTCGTAGAGACAATATCTTCTTGAATATTCTTTCCAACTGTAATTGTAATCCAGTTCTGTTTCAGGAGCTTTTTAATGATTCTTTGAAAGTCTTCATGTTTGAAATTTCTTATTTCATTATTGGCCTTGTAAAAGTAATCAATACCTAGCCCATGAAGTGCTGGCACAGAATATACATTAGCGTAGTCGTCATTTACTTGTAGGTTTAGTTGGTTTTGTCCATCGATCATCATTTTGATTCTTTCGAAGTCTTTTTTCGATAGGCCATCTTTTTGTAGTTTGGCCAAGATTGAGTTAATCGCATTGATGGCATCGGTTGTTTTATCATGACCACTTGCCATGTAGATCCCCCAATAACCAGCTTCAAGAGCATTCATATGAATTGGTTGGGCCACGTAGCATAGACCTTTTCGATCTCGTACATCAACAAATAACTCTGAAGACTGACCTGATAGGTGAGTCGTTAGCATCTTAAAAACAACATTCTCTTTTGCTGTTAGCTTTTGTGTCTGAGTGGCTATGAGAATCTGTGTTTGTTCACGATCAAACTCAATATGTTTATTTTCAGTTTTCATTTTAGCAACTTTCTTGATTGCTTTAGCTTTACTCTTTCTTGGTTTAGAATTTTCAAAGTAGAAGTCAATTTTTGACTTTACCTCGTCAAGACTTAGATCTCCGCAGAATGTAATGAGCATTTCTTTCGATTTAATATTCTTATCGTGAACCTTCATTAGCTCATCTCGTTTTAGAGATTTAATGGTCTTTTCAGTTCCTATTGTCGAAAGGGCATATGGATGTCCTTTAAAAAGTAAATTAGTTGCTTCATAGAAACAATGTCTCGTTGGGTCTGATTTGTTGGCCTCTATTGTTCTAAGCATAAGTTTCTTTTCATGATTAATATGCTTTGCGACGAATGTTGGATTCATTAACGATTTGAAGAAATGCTTTGAAAGATCAGAGAAATACTCACTCTGTCCGTGCATTGTTATTCCGTAAGCATTCTTTCCTGAAAAGCTATTAAACATTGTCGACTTATTGTCGAGATCGAGTTTTAACTTTTCATACGTTAGCCCTTTATAACCTTTTGTTAGTTGCGAACTCATAAGACTATATAGTCCATTATTTTTCAAGGTTTCATCAGCGAGTCCACCTTTAATATAGGCGTGCATAACAAATGTTGGCGTAATGGCATTGTAACGATATAGAAGATTGATTCCAGGTTTGATCTCAACCATTTGAGTTGCTGGATCATATTTTGACTTTATCGCTTTAACTTGTTTTTCTTTTTGTTTTGATTTTAGCTTTTGTAATTTGTTTTTAAATTCAACGAGTCTTGGTTTAAAATCATTAGGTTTTAAATTGTTTGGAAGCTGAAGACTTAAATGAATTGAGCGTCCAAAAATATCAGAATACTTATTATTTACTTCTTTAAGACTTGTTTTTTTGATCTTATTAATAAACTCTTGTTCTACTTCGAGATCTTTTGCTCCAGCATAACTGCTTCCAAGTGAGAATGCATAAGATTCAAGAGATTCTTTTTCATATATTTTTGCAGCAACATATTGGTTTTTAATTTTTTTAATATCGCTTTCTTTAAGTCCCACATTAGTAACTTCTGAGATAGTTTTCTCAAGTTCACCCATAACTTTTGCGTAATTTTCTTTTGGAAAATTAATTCTTAAAAAGTGGATACCACCATCAGCAAAGAACATTGATGAAGAAGTACAGTTATTTGCAAGTGTATTATTTAGAACAAGATTTTTATAAAGTGGTGATGTTTCACCATACCCTAGAGCATTGTAAGCAAGGTCTTCACTGGCCGCGCCTAGAGACTTCATGGGAGGGCATTCGATGGCCATTGTTAGTTGGCACATTCTTACATCTTTTTTGTGAATTTCAATTGTTGATTTCTTTTGAAGTGAGAAAGCAGGTCTTTCTGATAGGTTTCCTTTTGGAAGCTTATAGCCTCCAATCGTTTTTATATATTTTGCCTTATCCTTCATATCTCCCGCAACAACGAGGAATGCGTTGGCATTATTGTAGTGATTATTCCGAAAGTCATTTAATTGTTCACGTGTGAAATTCTTAATCGTTTTTTCGTTACCGAGTATAGGGTGAGCATATCCACCTTTAAAGGCCATCTCTTGAATTCTTTGGAAAGAAAATTGACCAGGGTTATCTTGGCTTCTTCTATATTCTTCAAACACAACTTCTCTTTCTGGAATAAGATCTTCTTGCTTGAACATCGGATTTGAAACCATATCCATAATAATATCTATTGAAGTATTAAAATAAGCAATTGGTGAATTAATATAGTAACAAGTGTAATCAAATGAAGTGAAGGCATTAATTTCTCCTCCAAATGATTCAACATCGTGAGCAATCATTGCTCCTGGCCTCTTCTTTGTTCCCTTAAAGAACATATGCTCTAAAAAGTGAGCTATCCCATAATTACTCTTATCTTCAAGAGTTGAACCTGCACGAAACCAAATTTGTACGGATGCACTTGTATTTCCTGGAACGTCCACAAATATAACTTCTAAACCATTATTTAACTTTTCTATTTCGTATTTCATTTACATAGCCTTTTAATTTTAGGTATCAGTTTATTATAGTCTGGGTTTGAAGAAATTAATATGGAAGAAATAAAGTCGTTATACATTCACTTTCCGTTTTGCCGCCATCTTTGCAATTATTGTGATTTCTATAAATCTATTAAAAAAGATGATAGTGAACTTTCAAGTTTTGAAGATTTATTTAAACAAATGGCAGACAAACATAATGCGGTATTAAGTTCGAATCATTGTGAAATGAAAGAGCTCGAAAGCCTCTATATCGGAGGTGGAACACCAAGTTTATGGGGGGCGAGGGGAGCCGAATTTCTCTCAGACTGGCTTGATGAAAATAGTATTTCTTTAGCTTCTCATTGCGAGTTTACATTAGAAGTAAACCCTGGGGCCTGGACAAAAGAAGGTCTTGATCGCTGGCAGACCTCTGGAGTAAACCGCTACTCTCTGGGGGTTCAGTCGATCAACCCAAACTTCTTAAAAATTATTGACCGTGTCCATAACGTTGATGATGTCCATACAACGTTAAAATATTTCAAAGAAATCAACTCTAATTTCTCTGTGGACTTCATGATAGGACTACCATTTTCTGAGGAATATAATCGCGATATAATCGCCGAGTTGACAGAAATTTTAACCTACGGACCAAGTCATATTAGTCTTTATATTCTAACTGTGCCCAAGCACTATAAGCACTTTGACAAACTTCCAAGTGAAGAGTGGATAAGTGACGAATATATGAAAGTCGCAGACTTCCTTGCTGTAAATGGTTTTGAACATTATGAAGTTTCTAATTTTGCCAAGAGATCTAAGGCTTCGGTTCATAATCTCAATTATTGGAAAATGAAATCTGTTGCGGCCTTAGGGCCTTCAGCTACAGGCTTCCTCTCAAATACTCGCTTCCGTTACAAGTGGAAGACAAAGGAAGCAGGCTTTATTGAAGAGAAACTCAATGATGAAGAATTTCAAATTGAGAAGCTCTATATGAATCTTCGCTCGAGTGTTGGCTTTGCCCTAAATGATCCATATTGGGGAGACCTAACAGCCCTTGCAAATGATTTAAAATCCCGTGGCCAGGCCATTCTTGGACATGATCACTTTCGTTTGACGTCTCGCGGCTATCTAATATTAGACTCAATTATTGATGAAATCTTTAAAATATCTAAGTAATTTCAGTGCCTTATACGTTTAATCAAAAAAAAACCATGTCACAACATTGACACAGGGCCTAGTACTACCATCTTTAGATTAGAGATAAATTTAAAGAGGTAACTGAAAATGTCTGAAACGCATGTTAATGAAGAAAATGAAAAAGAACTAGGTGCAGAAGCGAAGGTTGATGAAACAGCTTCTGAGGAATCTAGTGTAGATACTGAAGATAATGTTGAAGCAATCTCTGAGGATATGAAAGAGCTTTTAGAGTTTAAAGATAAGTTCTATTATGTTGCTGCTGAAATGGAGAACATAAAGAGACGTCATGAAAAGCAACTTCAGGATCAAATTAAATTTGGAACTGAGAAAGTAATGATGGGACTTTTGGATGTTGTTGATAATTTAGAAAGAACTCTGCAAGCAATTGAAAATGATGAAGATGAAAAAGTTAAAAATATCTTCACAGGTGTAGATATGGTTAGAGGACAATTCTTAGAATGTCTGAAATCAAATGGCCTTGAAAAAATTGAAACTGAAGGAAAGGTTTTCGATCCACACTTCCATGAAGCAATGGCCCAAATGCCAGCTGAAGGAAAAGAAGATCAGGAAATTCTACAAACATATCAAAATGGCTATTCTCTAAATGGAAGAGTTATTAGAGCAGCTAAAGTAGTAGTAGTTAAAAACTAAGATAAATATACAAGGAGATTACTAATGGGAAAAATTATTGGAATCGATTTAGGAACAACTAACTCATGTGTTGCCGTACTAGAAAACGGTAAATACAAAATCGTACCAAACGCAGAAGGACACAATACAACACCATCTGTTATTGGTTTCGCAAATAATGGTGAGACACTTGTTGGACAAGTTGCAAAAAGACAAGCAGTAACGAATCCATCAAAAACTCTATACGGTATTAAAAGACTTATTGGACGTAAGTTTGCAACACCAGAAGCTAAGCAATTTGCTGATGTAGCTCCATTTGAAATTTTTGCAAATAAGAATGGTGACGCTTGGGTAAAAGTTGATGGAAACGAAATGGCTCCACAAGAGATCTCGGCAAAGGTACTTCAAAAACTTAAAAAAGCTGCTGAAGACTATCTAGGTGAGACTGTTACTGAAGCTGTAATTACAGTACCAGCTTACTTCAATGACTCTCAAAGACAGGCAACAAAAGATGCAGGTAAAATTGCAGGGCTAGAAGTAAAAAGAATTATCAACGAGCCTACAGCAGCTGCTCTTGCATACGGACTAGAGTCTAAGCAAGATAAGAATATTGCAGTATTTGACCTTGGTGGTGGTACTTTCGACATCTCAATTCTTGAGATCACTTCAGACGGTGTATTTGAAGTAAAGGCAACTAACGGGGACACTTTCCTTGGTGGTGAAAACTTCGACGAAAATATTATCAACTTCCTTGCTGAAGAATTTCAAAAGCAAGAAGGAATTGATTTAAGAAAAGACCAAATGGCACTTCAAAGACTTAAAGAAGCTGCTGAAAAAGCTAAGCACGAACTATCGAACGTTAACTCGACAGATGTTAACCTTCCATTCATCACTGCTGATGCTTCAGGTCCAAAACACTTAAACGTAAATCTTTCAAGAGCGAAGTTTGAGTCTCTAATTGCTGACCACTTAACTGCTCTTGCAAAACCATGTTTAACTTGTCTTGAAGATTCTGGTCTTGAGAAGAGCGAAATCGATGAGGTTATCCTTGTAGGTGGTTCAACTCGTATCCCAGCTGTTCAAGAAAGAGTAAAAGAAATCTTTGGGAAAGAAGCTTCTAAAGGTGTTAACCCTGACGAAGTTGTAGCTGCAGGTGCTGCTATTCAAGGTGGTGTACTAGCTGGTGACGTTAAAGATGTACTTCTACTAGACGTTACTCCACTAACTCTTGGTATTGAGACTCTTGGTGGTGTTATGACAACTCTTATTGAGAAGAACACAACAATCCCAACTAAGAAGTCACAAACTTTCTCAACTGCAGTTGATAACCAACCAGCAGTTACAATTCACGTATGCCAAGGTGAACGTGAATTCGCAAAAGATAATAAGTCATTAGGGCGTTTCGACCTAAGCGGAATTGCACCAGCGCCAAGAGGTGTTCCACAAATCGAAGTAACTTTTGACATTGATGCTAACGGTATCGTTCACGTTTCAGCTGTAGATAAGGCAACTGGTAAATCTCAAGAAATTAAGATCACTGCTGGTTCAGGTCTTTCGGATGAAGAGATTGAAAGAATGGTACAAGAAGCTGAAGCAAATAAAGAAGCAGATAAGAAAGCACGTGAAGTTGTTGATACAAGAAATAATCTTGATGCTCTAATCTTAAGCTGTGAAAAAATGATCAAAGACGGTGAAGGTAAAATTTCTGACGAAGATAAGTCTAAGTTAGAAGCTGCTATCACTGATGCGAAAGCAAAACTAGCTTCTGAGAATCTTGATGAGCTTAAAGCTGCTCAAGAAACTCTAACAAATGCTTCACACGCAGTTGCACAACAAATGTACCAACAACCAGGTGCTGATGCAGGCGCTCAAGCAGGTCCAGAAGCAAATGCTGGAGCAAACGCTGGCAACGACAAGAAAGATGATGATGTCGTTGATGCAGACTTCAAAGAAGTTTAATTAAAAGATAAATTGCTAAAGGGGAGCCGTGTGCTCCCTTTTTTCTTAAGAAGAGAAAATTATGAGTGATAAAAGAGATTATTACGACATTCTTGGTGTGGCCAAGGGCGCAGATAAGGCAGAGATTAAGAAAGCCTATCGTAAGATGGCCATGAAGTATCACCCAGACCGCAACCCTGATAATGCTGAAGCAGAAGCTAAGTTTAAAGAAGCTTCTGAAGCAGCGGAAGTTTTATTAGATGATGGTAAACGTCAGCGTTACGATCAATTTGGTCACGCTGGAGTAAATGGTCAAGGTGGAGGCTTTGGTGGCGGAGGCTTCCAAGGTGGATTTGGTGACTTCGGCGACCTAGGCGATATCTTTGGTGATATTTTTGGCGATATGATGGGCGGCGGAGGCCGTGGCCGTCGCGGACGTCGTCGTTCGGGTGTTCCTGGAAATGACCTACAAATGTCTGTTAATGTGACATTTGAAGAAGCTGCTTTTGGAGCTAAGAAGAAGATTTCAATAAATAAAGAAACAACATGTGAAACATGTAATGGTTCTGGAGCTAAGGCCGGATCGGAAGCAGTTAACTGTGATATGTGTCACGGAGCTGGAGAAGTACGTCGTCAGCAAGGCTTCTTTACTGTAGCTTCAACATGTCCAAAGTGTAATGGTGCAGGAACAATGATCAAAGATCCTTGTGGTACTTGTCACGGGCAAGGACGTAAGAAGAAACAAGTTGAGTTAGAGGTGACAATTCCTGCTGGTATTGATCATGGTCAGCGTCTAAAGCTTTCTGGTGAAGGTGATGCTGGTGCTCAAGGTGGACCAAATGGAGACCTTTACATTGTTGTTGATGTTAAAGAGCATGAGATTTTCACTCGTGAAGGCTTTAATGTTCTCTACACTGTTCCAATCAGCTTCTCGCAAGCTGCTCTAGGTGCAGAGGTTGAAGTTCCAACTCTTGATGGAAAAGTCGTTGTGGATCTACCTGCTGGAACTCAGTCAGGTAAGAAGATGCGCCTTAAAGGTAAAGGTATTCAAAAGCTTGGTGGCTATGGAACTGGAGATGCAATTCTAACTGTTCATGTTGAGACTCCAACAAAGCTTTCAAAAGAGCACAAAGAATTACTTGAGCAAATTGCAAAGCTTGAAGGTAAACAATGTCATCCAATGAGTCATGGCTTCATTGATAAAGTTAAAGAATTATTTAGTTAATTTCTTTGTATATTATTGGGAGACTGAGTAATTTGGTCTCCCAATTACCCAAAAACCCTATATTTCTCCTGTTTTCATCTATCACCATTTCCAATAAAATAGATCCTGAATAAAATAAAAAAGGTTCTTTATGTATAAGTATATTAATTTGTTAGTCATCGCATTTCTTGTGAGTTGTAGTGGTATCCAAATGATTAATCGTGATACTTCTCATCTTTATACTGAAAAGTTTTTAAAAGAATTTGATGTGGCAAAGAAAAGCTTTATTGATGGCAATAAGCCATTGGCCCTTAAGCAGTTAAATGCAATTCAAGATGCAAAACTAAAGCCTGCAGAAATAGCAACAAAGAATAATCTCATTGGTGTTATTAGCTATTCTGAAGGAAGCTATGAACAAGCAATCTTTCAATTTAATATGGCCTTAAATAGTTCAGGCGAAGATGGTGAACTGAATGCTCAAATCAAGCTTAATCTGGCCAGTAGTTATTATAAGTTAAATGATTTAGAAAATACGTTTAAAACTCTTGATGGTACAGACTCTCGTTATTTGCAAAATCGAGATCTCGAAAATTTTCACAAATTGAGATATCGAGTTTCAAAAGAGCTAGACTTTCAAACAGTCGCTCTCGATTCACTTCTTTGGTTAAATTCAGGAGTCGAAACAGTTGATGATCTTAAGGCGAAGAAATTCTATGGCCAATTAATCACTCAGTATTTCATTGTCGATCAAGTCGAAAGAGTAAAGCTTGTTCAAGATTTTAAAGAGGGGAAAGACTTTGTTTGTGCTTACCTTTCTTATTTGGAAGTTGAGCAATTAATTAATGAGGGAAATAAAGCTAAGGCCCAAGAAGTAGGGGACTGGGTAAAGTCTAATTACAGTATGTATCCAGAAGTGATTGCTCTTATAAGTACTCGTTTTGAGAATTTGAAGAAATATAGCAAGATTAATATGCGCTCTATCGGAGTTGTTCTTCCACTGACTGGAGACAAGAGTAAATTTGGTAAACGCGCGCTATCTGGAATTGATCACGCCGTTAGAAAGTATAATGAGAAAAATAACGGCCAACCTAATTTTCAACCAATACAAATTAAAATCTTTGATAGCATGGGTAGTGCAATTGTCGGAAAAGAGAAAGTTCGAGAGATGATTGAACGAGAAAATTCTTCAATTATAATCGGTGGACTTTTAAAAGAAGAAGCAAGTGCAGAGTATGAAGCGGCCAGAAAATATGGAGCATTCTTTATTTCTTTAAGCCAGATTTATACGAGTAAGGATGAAAAGAATCATTTACTAATAGAAGTACCTGGTTCAGTTGAATCACAAGTAGCACTTCTTTTCTCTAATAAGTACCTTTCTAAATTTGGAAATAAAGTATCAATTATTTATCCAAACACTGATACTGGAAATTCGTACGTTGATTCTGCTTGGAAGATGGCACAAAAATCAGGTGCTGAAATTGTTAGTATTCAGTCTTTTGATCACAATCAAACGGATCACAGATCTACTGTAGCTAAGGTTCTAGGTCTATACTTTACTCGTGAAAGACAAGAAGAGTATGAACTATTAAAAGAGGTTCATAAGCTTGAGGGAAATACATCAATTAGACGTGTTCAAACTTTAGGTCCAATCGTTGATTTTGATTGGGTTCTATTACCTGCAGCTCCGAATGATGCTCTTCAGTTGATACCATCATTCAATTACTATGATGCCTTTAATGTAACTCTTGTTGGTGGGCCAAATTGGCGTTCACGTCGTATCTCAAAAGAAACATCAAAACTAGGAAAGCTCTACTTTGTGGATTCAGAAGTTCCACAAGGAGACTCGAACTTTGTCTCAAGCTATCAGGAGCGCTACGGTCAAAGACCAGGTGTAGTTGAAATCTTAGGTTTTGAGAGTATGGCCTTAGCGGCGAATATTTTATCTTTAGGAAATTTTAATAGTCGTGATGAATTAGAATCAACAATCATGAACTCACAAAAAGTTGCTGGGATCACAGGATCTTGGAGATTAGAAGATGATGTCTGGATGAAAGACATGAATCTAATGAGCCTCTATCGAGGTCGTTTAAATAAAGTGAAATTGACGACTGAAAAATCGATTGAAGTGGAAGAAGTAAGTAACTGACGCCTATGCGCCAGTTATATTACTTCTTAGCAGCGTTAATTCTGCGTAAAATTCTTGCTTTTTTCTTAAGTTGAGCTTTTTTCTTACTCATCTTTGCAATAGTTTTCTTTCTACCTGCACCCATAACTTATCCTTTTGCGTAGTGTTAGAAATAGTTTGGATATACTAGTCAAAAATATGGATTTTGACAAGGGCCAAGTGTGAATTGCTAATATTTATCGAGATGCGCATCGCCCAATAATTCTTATTACTTGTCAATAAAACGCTCTAAATGGTACATTTTACATAATAAGAGCAAATGAAATGCTGTTGAAAGGGTATAATGGAATGTGCGCTGCAAAGAAGAAGGTAGCTTCAAAGAAGAAAGCTACGAAAAAAATATCTAAAAATACAAAAAAAGTTACTAAGAAAAAGGTAACGGCCAAAAATACAAAAGTTTCTAAGAAGAAAGTAACTCCTAAGAAGACAAGTTCTCGTCAAAAAGGACCTAGTCTATCGACGGCCTTTGTTGATGAGTTGCTATTTGACGACAAAGCTAAAACAAAGAAAGAGCTCTCTGCAAATCTTGAAATGAAGAAAGCTGCACTTCGTGCTCGTCGTATCCACTGGAATGAAGATAAGCGCAAGATCGCTATTGATATGCTTGAGCGCTACACTGGTCATGACTTCGGTGATTTTCAGGAACAAATTATTCTAACTAATTTTCACTACTATGTTGAAAGGTTTAATGCTCTATTAGACGACCATATTTATACACAAGGTTCAGCATTTAAGGCTTCGAGTTCGAAGAAGGCAAAAGTAACAATTATAGAGTTTGGTGTAGGGGCAGCGATGGCCGCTCTTATTGGTGAACTTATTTCTGTTGTCCGCCCAAAAGCGGTTCTATTTTTAGGGCTTGCAGGATCTGTTCATCCTTCTTTAAAGGTTGGTGACTTCGTTCTACCGATTGCTTCAATTAGAGCAGAAGGTGTTACTGAGCACTTTCTTCCTAGGGAAGTTCCTGCCCTTCCAACATTTAAAGTACAAAAATTCGTTTCTCAAATACTATTAGAACATGGACATGATTATAGGACCGGAACAATACATTCAACTGACTATCGATTCTGGGAATTTGATGATCGTTTCAAAGAGCGATTAATTGAACAAAGAGTTCTTGCAGTTGAAATGGAAACAGCGGCTTTATTTGTGTCTTGTTTTGTTAGTAAGGTAAATATTGGTGCTCTGCTATTAATCTCTGACTGTCCTATGACAAAGGATGGGATTAAGACTAAAAAGTCTGCTAAGTCAGTCTTTAAGAAGTACACAGATATTCACATTGAACTAGGTATTGAGGCAATGGCCGATATTGCTGAACGTGGTGAGAATATTAGACACTATCACTGGTAAAATTAATAAAGGAATAAGAAATGTTAAAAAAGTTTTTTGATTTTTTCTCAAACGATTTAGCAATTGACCTTGGAACTGCAAACATTCTTGTTTACGGTAAAGACAGAGGGATCATCGTGAATGAACCATCTGTTGTAGCTGTACATCAAGGATATAAGGGAAGTGGTTCGAAAGTTTTGGCCGTAGGTGCGGAAGCGAAGCAAATGCTTGGACGTACTCCAGGTTCAATTCAAGCTATTCGTCCAATGAGAGATGGTGTTATCGCCGACTTTGAAGTAACTGGTGCCATGCTTAAGTACTTCATCCAAAAATCACTATCAGGTTCAAAGCTAGTAAAGCCTAGAATTATCATTTGTATTCCATTTGGGATCACGCAAGTTGAAAAGCGTGCAGTAAAAGAATCTGCTGAACAAGCAGGAGCAAGAGAAGTTTATCTAATTGAAGAGCCAATGGCCGCTGCAATTGGTGCTGGACTTCCAATTACTGAACCATCAGGAAATATGATTGTTGATATTGGTGGTGGAACAACTGAAGTTGCTGTTATCTCTCTTGGTGGGATTGTTTACTCTCAATCAGAGCGTGTTGCTGGTGATAAATTTGATGAGGCAATTGCTTCATATATTAAGAAGAAATATTCTCTACTAATCGGTGAGAGAACTGCTGAGCAGATTAAAATGTCGATTGGTAATGCTTACCCATTTGATGATGAAGTAAGAACATATGAAGTTAAAGGACGTGACCTTGTTGCAGGTGCTCCTAAGATTATTGAAGTAACTTCAGATGAGATCAGAGATGCACTTTCTGATCCTATCGCAGAAGTTGTTGAAGCAATCAAAACTTCATTAGAGAAAACTCCTCCTGAACTAGCTGCTGATATCGTTGATAACGGGATCATTCTTGCTGGTGGTGGATCGCTTCTTGCGAACCTAGATGTTTTAATTAAGGAAAGAACAGGTCTTCCTGTTGCTCTAGCTGAAGATCCACTTACATGTGTTGTTCGTGGATGTGGTAAAGCTCTAGAGTCAATTGACTTATTAAAGCAGGTAGCAACTCTTTCGTAGGTAAGATTTGAATTCGCAAAATTTATTTATTGAACTTGAGCTCTCTGATATTAATTTAAAAATTAGAGAGCTCATGGCCACCAAAAGTAATCTAAAAGTTTGGTCAAATTCTCAGCATGTTGCATCTGTTAAAATTACAGGTGTTGATGGTAATACACTACATATTGATGCAGACCATGGCCTTGAAGGTCAGGTAATGGCCAACTTCAATCTTCGTCACATGAGTTACTTCTTTAAGGGTGAGATTGAGGCAGAAAGCCTTAAGCTCATTGGTAAAGTTTATCGAAGTGAGCGAAGAGGTGATATGAGATTTAATGTTTCATATATGAGTTCTTCTTATCTTTACTTTGACTTAATTAGCGAAGAAGAAGCTCCGGATAATGTTTTACACTTTAATAAGACTAAGAATAAAGAAGAGAGTTTTATTAAAGATTTTTCAAATTCAATTGATGACTTCCCTGAATTAAGGGGAGCAAAGCTTGTTGATATATCGAGTAATGGAGCTTCTTTTGTTATGCCATTACAAGATTATAAAAGCTTTATGAATAATCGTTTTTCGATGGGTACAATTGTTCTTGAGAAAAATTCTTATGAAATTTCGGAAATCGAAAAAGTATATGATATCGATTACGTTAATTTCAGACTTGATAATATCCCAATGAAGAAAATTGGGATTTCATTTAAAAATGTTGATGGTTTAAAAGATTACTTAAGTGAGCTTGATGACAAATCAATTATTTTAACTTCACTTGATGAGGAATTTAATAAGTATATAAATCAGCAACTAGAGGAGTAAATCAATGGTACGACCTCTCGGTTTTATAATTTTATTTATTTTCATTCTAAGTTCATGTTCTCTAAATCGAGTTAATCATTCCACTTCTCTTGAAGCAAGGGAAGTTACTTATAAACAACTCGAAGTTAGTGGTGAGTACATAACTGAGAGCATTTCAGGTTTTGGCAAAAACAAAGAATTCATTAAGAAACAAAAAATTGTTTCATCTCAAAATCGTAGCAAAGTATTTGAAAAGAATATTGTCATTTCAAAAAGAAAGGCAATTAATTCACAAGTTACTTTTCTCGTTCCTTATAAATATGAAGCAACTTACTATTTGAATAATGATATCTATACAGTGACTGGAGAGCTTGACTTAAAGAAGAAGGAGATTGTCTATAATCTCAATTCTCCAGAGTATAAATGGTTAGGGCAAAAATCTTATCAAATTCAAGACAATGTTAAGGCCATTTGCTTCTATGCCACAATTATTGAATGTGGAATTGTTTCAGGCTTTATTTCAAAAGCGATTGAACGTAAGAATGGTGATATGAATTTTCATGTTCTTTGGGAGAGTTACCCATACTTTCAAGAACAATACTTAAATATGCCCAAAGAAATTCTTTCACAAGCTGTTTTAAGTTATGACCAACTCGACAAGAAAGGAAATTATCGATTCCTCCTAAGTGTTGGAGGACAGTCAATCGTCTATATCCTAAATAAAAAGTTAGATATCATTGGGCATTATTGGACAGCTCAAGGTCTATCAAAAGAGCGCATTTAATGAAGTTGATTCTCAAGTCTTTAATGACATTATTCTTTGCTATCACAACGATTTTCTTCGCCTTGAGATTAACTCCGGGGGATCCTGTTGAAAGGCTACTTGGTCCGGAAGCTCAAGTTGAAGAAATTCAAAAGTATCGAGCTGAGCTAGGACTTGATAAGAGTCTTGTTGCCCAATACATTGACTTTGCACAGGGGATAATTTCATTTGACCTAGGGAAATCATTTTTTAAAAAGAAGGAAGTTGTTAAACTTATTCAAGAACACTTATCTCCAACTGTTGTGCTGGCACTGGTTTCGATTATATTGGCCGCTCCACTAGGTGTTCTTATTGGTGTCGTCTCGGCCGTTTTTAAATCACGTATACCTGATACTACAATACGTTTAGTATCTCTTACTCTCTTATCATTTCCAATTTTCTCTCTTGCTCCAATGCTTGTTTTAGTTTTTTCAATTTGGCTTGGAATATTTCCTGTCTCACAATGGCTATCTGTAAAACACATGATTATTCCTGTTGTGACGCTAGTACTTCCACTGTCTTCTGTCATTGTTAGAGTTATGAGAAATAAATACTTAGAAGAAGAATCTCAACTTTGGGTTCTTGTTCTAAATGCTAAAGGTCTTTCAAATATGGCCGTCATAACAAGATTAGTTAAGATTTGTATGCCAACAATTTTAAATGTCGTGGCAATTCAATTATCAGTTGTTCTCGCTGGAACAGTTATTACCGAAACAATATTCGATATTCCAGGCCTTGGTTCATTACTATTTGAGGCCATCAATAATAGAGACTACCCACTCGTTCAAGGAATTATCGCTTATTCAACTGTTATCTATATGCTTGTCTATGTGATTGTAGACTATCTAAATGAGAAACTAGATCCGAGGATTGGCTAATGAAGAAGTTTAATAAAGAAATGATCTTTGGTGGGCTACTTCTATCTTGTTACATTATTTGGGCCTTTACTTGGTTATTGATGAAGGGAAGTAGCTATATTCCGTCTAGTATTATTGCCAATGAATTACTATCACCATCAACGAGTCAGTATATCTTTGGAACTGATATCAATGGTCGAAGTCTTTTTGAAGTTCTAAGTGTTGGGCTTGTTTATACGACGGGTATTTCACTACTTATAAGTTTCAGTGCTTGTATGATTGGAATCACAATTGGCTACCTTTCAGCAATTAAAATAAAGTTTATTTCTGAAGTAATGGACATGTTAACAAACTTAATTTTTATTTTCCCTAGTATCTTACTTGCAATCCTAGTGATGTCTTTTTCAGGTCAATCGTTTACTGGATTAGTTCTATGTCTTATTTTCACTTCTTGGCCTGGTTATGCTCGAATAGCTCGTGGAGAGACGATGAGAGTCTTAAACCTAGGATATGTCGAAAGTGCTCGTGCAATTGGAGTAGGTGAATTTCGCTTATTTTATAAGTCGATTCTTCCGAGTATAATTCCAGTAATATCTATTCATTTTGTACTTGGAATAAGTGGAGTTATAATTAGTGAGGCAAGTTTAGGATTCCTTGGTCTTGGGGCAAGTGAATATTCTTGGGGAGCAATCCTTGCGATGGCAAAACTTGTTCTATTAGAGGCTCCTCATGTAGTCCTTGTAACAAGTTTACTGATGACGGGACTAATAATTTCACTGAATTTATTTAGTGATGGATTAAGAGATTACTTAGATCCAAAATTAAAAAGCTAAAATTAAAAGGATGACGATGTATAATAACCTCGGACAATTATTCATAACAGGTATTTCAGGAAAGCAGCTTACTCTAGAGGAGGAACAATTCATCCAGAAGGAGAATATAGGTGGTGTAATTCTTTTTAAAAATAATTACGAATCACCTGCTCAACTTGCTGAGCTTGTTAATAATATCCAGTCACTACGTGATAACTTTCCATTATTTATTGCAACAGACCATGAAGGTGGAAGAGTTCAGCGATTTAAAGATGGTTTTACACTCGTTCCTCCAATGCTTGAAGTGGCCAAGACTCAATCTCCAAAACTATGCTTTGAAATTTCTCAGTTAATGTCTAACGAGCTTCTAAGTTGTGGGGTAAACCTCAATCTTGGTCCCGTTTGCGATATCTTCACAAACCCTAAGAATACGGTCATTGGTGATCGTTCGTTTGGAAGTGATGTAAATGAAGTTAATAAATATGTATCGGCCATTATTCGAGGACAACAAACATCGGGTATTATGTCTTGTGCCAAACATTTTCCAGGCCATGGTGATACTTTAGAAGATTCACATTTTAAATTACCAGTTATTAATAAATCGCTTGAGGAATTAAGAGCTCTAGAGTTTCAACCGTTCATTAAAGCGGTTAAGTCTCGTGTCGACATGGTCATGATGGCCCACCTTAAAGTTGATGCAATTGATCCAGAAAATATTTGTACTTTCTCTAAAGCAGCATATGACCTTATCAGATCTGATCTTAAGTTTAAGAAGGTTATCATTACTGATGATATGGAGATGAAGGCCATCTCTGAAGACCTAAGTCTTGGGCAAGCGGCCCTGAAGGCTCTTCTGGCGGGCGCAGACCTTGTAGAGTACCGTTCATTTGAAGCCTGTCGTGAAGCCTATCTCTTTGTTAAAGAGGCCGTTGCCAAGAATGAAATCTCAGTGACAATGATAAATGACAAGCATGAACGAATTCTTGATCTAAAGAAGAAGTACTTATCAAATTATTCACCAATCTATATTCCTGATGTTTCAGGGCGTGTTGGAACACAAGAGAATCGCGAAGTTGTCGAGCAAGTTACTCAGGTTTAACTCAAAGGGCCAATATTTCCTCTAACTGCTTGAAATCAATTATTTTTGATATTCTTATGTTATGACTAAGAGTCTTATAACTTCTCTATTTTTATCGATGCTTATCTTCTGGGTAACACCAGATGCTCATGGGCAATCCTACGCAAACTATTCGCAACGCGATCACGCACAACTTCTTGATGAGTCTTGTAAGAAAGGTGAAGAATCAAGTTGTTTTGAGTTAGGTCTTCTTTACCAAACTTTTACATCGAAGAATTTTAAACAAGATGGAGTTAACTATCCTAAAGAAGGAGCAAAGTTAATTGCACAAGCTTGTAAAAATGGTGAAAGAAATGCATGTGACTTTTTAAAGGGTGCAACTCTTTTTGAAAGTTCACAACTAGTTATGTGGGCCGGTGTTATTCTTATTGGTATTGCCGTCTATCTTGTTACACAAATGATGTTTCAAGATAATGAGTCATTCCAAGCGGCACAAAAGCTCGATGATCGAGAAACTAAGAAAGATAAGGACTTCAAACAACACGGAATCGTTCTTCAATATTCAAGACCATTTTTTAAACGGTATATTTCTCCAATCGTCTCTTCCATGAAGAGTAAGAATAAGATTAAAGAGAAATATAGAAGAAAACTAGCAAGCGCTGGTTTAACTGAAGATATGACAACGGAGGATTTCTACGCCTTCAAATTATTTCTTATTATTGGTTTTCCAATTGTTTTCTTAGCACTTCGTCAGTTTATGGAAACAGATTGGCCACTATCACTAATTCCTGTAGTCGCAGTTGTTGGTTTTATCTATCCTGATATTTGGATAAAAGGAAAGATTGAAACACGTCAAAAAGAACTCATTAGTGGAATGCCATTTTGTGTCGATATGCTTGCCTTATCTGTTGAAGCAGGATTAGATTTTATCGCTGCCATGACTAAGGTTGTTGATAAAGCAAAACCAGGTCCATTAACACAAGAGTTTGAAATTCTACTTAAAGAAATTAAAATAGGGGCCAGTCGTGCAGAAGCCTTAAGAAATATGGCCTGGCGTGTGGATCTCATTCAAATATCTTCTTTTTGTGCGACTCTAATTGCCGCGGATTCGGTTGGTGCTTCAATTGGACCAATTCTAAAAGCATTGTCAGTTGAGATTAGACAAAAGAGATCATCACAGATTGAAAAAGATGGTGCGACAGCTGCGACGAAAATACTATTTCCAATGATGGCCTTTGTTGTTCCTTCAGTTCTTCTTATGATCTTTGCTCCATTAGTTGTTGACCTAGTAGGAGGTAACTAATGTTGATAAAGTGTAATAATATTGAAATTTGCAATAATGCTATTGTAGCAGATTCATTCTATAAGAAATTGAAAGGTCTAATGTTTTCAGACAAGTTTGATGGTTTTGACGGACTGATCTTTTACGGTACGAACTCAATTCATACTTGTTTCATGCGATATAATATCGATGTTGTTTTTTTTAATAGAAAAAATGAAATAAAAAAAATATATCGTGGCCTAAGGCCATGGCGTCATACGCAAATTGTATTTAGCGCTAGCCGCGTTTTAGAATTAGCCGAAGGACAATTACACGAAAGTATTAAGGAAGGGGATACTTTAGAAATATGTACAAACTAGTAGTTGTAGCTGGAAAGCTACGTGGACAAGAATATATTCTAGAGGAAGGTGAAAACACTCTTGGGCGAAGTGAGGATTGTAATGTTCACTTTCCAGTGAATGGTGTTTCAAAAAAGCACCTATCTGTAACTGTTACTCAAGATGTTGCTTTCGTAAAAGATTTAGGAAGTTCAAATGGTACATTTATTAATGGTAAAGCCGTTAAGCGTGCCACGGTTAAGAATGGTGATAAAATTGCTCTACCTGATTCCATCATTCAAGTTGTCTATGTAAAAGAAAAGAAAAAAATTATAAAGAAAAGAGTCGAAGCTCAAGAAGAAGATGATGAGCCAACATATATCACTGGTGGTGAAATGCCAGAGAATATCTTTGGTAAAGTGATTTGGTTGTTCAAATACCGATTGATGCCACTTGTTCACGGAATAAACGAAGAATATGAATGGAGAGTTCTAACTGGTATTCTATTGGCCATCTTTGTTCTTGTGACAGTGACGCTAACAATCTTCCCAGTTATGAAGACATCGCAAAGCTTACTTCTCATGGAGGTTGCAAAACGTGGTGCTCACTATGCCGATGAGATTAAACGTCAAAATAGAGGTGCACTTGCTCGTAAAGACTTAGATCGAGTCGATACGAAGTTTATTGAACAGGGAAATAACGGTGTCGTCTCGTATGACCTTTTTGATATTGATGGACGTATTGTTAGACCACTGACAAAACTTAATATGTATATCGATGACCCTTTTTCTGTTCAAGTTCGTGAGTGGGCCGAAAAAACAATGAATAACTCTGGTGATCTACCTATTGTAAGACGTCTTGCTGATGGTGAGATTGGAATTGGACAGAAAATTAAGGCTACAAATGTAAAAACTGGTGCACTTGATGTTGTAGGGGTTATTGCTATTCGCTTTAAGCCATCTTCAATTACAGATGAAGCTTCAAAAAGTAGGATTGCCTATTTAGAAGCACTCATTACATCATTTATCGCTTCGATCATCTTCTTTGCAATTGTTTACTATATGACCATTCGCCACCTCGACGAAATGAAGTTTCAAATCGAAGAGGCCCTTCGTGGAAATCGTAAGAATATCGATAGTGAGTACTTATGGTCAGAAATCGATCCTCTAAGATCTTCTATAAATTCCATGATCCAAAGGATTCGAGAGCTACAAAAAACTGATGATGATATGAGTTTTGATGAGATGGAAAGTGATGAGAACTATGTTGCAAGTCTTTATGAATTCATGCAAGGAGCACAAGGTGCTGTTCTTGTTCTGAACTCAGAAAAGAATTTAGCTCATATAAATACTCTTGCTGAAGATATTACTGCCATTCGTGGTAGTTCATCTGAAGGGATGAGTCTATTAGATGTAGCAAGAGAAAAAGGTTTTGCGGCAACGATTATTGAACTTTGTGATGCATCTGCTGATAACGGTGGAACATCTCAGAAAGGTGAATACGAAATCTCAGGACACTTTTATAATATATTTGTTACTAGCCTTATCGGTAAAGATAACTTTGCCAAGGCATTCTATATTACGTTGATTAAAGAGGATTAATAATTAATGGTTGCTGCAGTCAGAATGACAAAAAACTTATCTTCACCTGAGAGCGCTGGTAATTACCATCGCTTGATCTGTATGACAGGTAAGAATAAAGGTGTTTGTTATTATATGAATGGCAATCGTATTGTTTTAGGTCGCTTGGCCTCTAATGATATCCAGATTCTCGATACACAAGCTTCTCGTGAACATATTGAACTTAGTCGAGTTGGCAGTGAATATACATTAACAGATCTCAAGTCACAAAATGGTGTTATGGTTAACGATCTTAAGGTGACTCAGCATAAACTCAAGAACGGTGATAAAATCATTATTGGTTCAACAGTTTTTAAGTACTCTTTTATTCATATCAAAGAAGAAGTTGCCCTAGTCGAATATGAGGACGAGGACGAGGATGACGAGGAAGAAGAAGAGGTAAAAAAGCCAAAGCCTAAGAAGAAGAAACCAGTTGATTCGAAAGAAGCTAAGCGAAAGAAACTTATCTATGGGCTTGTCGGTATTATGCTCGTTTTCTTTCTAATGGATGGTGATTCTGAGACACCAACAAAGAAAGCACCGAAGAAAACAACAAGTAATGTGATTGAAAACTCAAGTCGAAATACTGGAGTTCAATATAAAGAAGATCAAGAGGTGAAAGAAAAAGTTGAGGCCTATGTTCACCGTGGTCGACGAGAAGCACGCGAAGGGCATTATTTTAGGGCAATGCAGGAATTTAATCTGGCCCTTACTCTTGACCCTAATGATGGGGAAGCAGCCTATCATTTAAATATTGCTAAACAGCGCCTTGATGAAAAAGTTAAGGATATGTTTGAGCAAGCAACTAAGAATAAAGATTCTCTTAAATATCAGAGGGCCCTTGGTACATATTGTGCCATTTATAAATTATTATCAGATTATAAGACTGATGAACGCTATATTGAAGCAAAGAAGAATGTTGATGATATGGCCGAAAAATTAGGGATGAAGAAAAGTGATAATTACTGTTTCTAGACATGGTACGATTATTAATCGTTTAGATTTTAGCGACCAAGTAGTTGTAGGGCAGAGTTGTACCTTTCTTATTGGCCGAGCTCAAGATGCGGCAATTCATCTGGATGATCCTCAAATCTCTCGTCAGTTAGCAAGTCTCAATTTTGATGGGACAAATTGGAAACTTGTTAAACTTTCTGATTACGATACTGTACTTGTAAATAATGCACCTATGATGCTCGATGAAGTTCAAGTTGCAACAGGTCACTTTTTAAATTGTAATGATTTTAAAATTATATTTGAAGAACTTGAAGTTAAACAAGCTGAAGAAGTCACTTTAGATCCAGAAGAAACATATGAAGATGAATATGTTGAACCTGAGCTACCCGAGTTAGAAGAAGAGAGTGCGGATATTCCTGTTGAAGAGGAAGAAGAGACCGCCATTATTGAAGCAACGGAGGAAGCACCTGAAGAAATTGCAGCAGATGACTTTGCTCAAAGTGATTTTGATAATGCAGGTTTTGATGATGGTGGGAATCAAGAAGATGGTTTTCAAAGCGAAGAGTATGGTGATGAATTCCAAGAAGATGGCTACAGTGACGAATATGGTGATGAATACGGCGAAGGTGGATATGACGTCGATACTCTAGACGATGACGCTGGAGATAGTACTCAAGTTTTTAGTGGCTTTGCGAATTTTATTCTTGAATTATTTGGTGAAGATATTCCTTATGATCACTTTAATCTTGATCAACCAGAAGTCTTTATTGGACGTGATCCTGCGAAATGTCAGATTGTCTTAAACGATCCAGAAGTATCTTCTGTCCATGCAGTTATTAGAAAGAATAAGATCACTTGTGTCTTAGAAGATCTTCAGTCTGCAAATGGTACGATTCTTAACGGAAAGAGAATCAATCAAAAAGAGATTACAAATGGTGATGAGTTCATCATCGGATCAACAACGTTTACAGTAAAAATTGCTAGTGACTTCATCAAGAGTCAGCAAGATATGCTAATGCCTGTTGAAGAAGATCAAGAGATTGAAATTGAAGAGATTGTCGAGGTTTCTGATGATATGGATGACTTTGATGATCTTGAACTCTCTGATGCTCCTGCGTCTGCATCTTCAAAAAATGATTTAAAATCAATCTTAAAAGATCCAGAAAAGAGAAAGAAATTTATACTCTATCCACTTGTTGCGATAGTGATGGCATGGGTTCTACTCGGTGACGAGGGAGCAGATACCGATAAGACAAAAAAAGATCAGCAAGCCAAACAACAACCGAAGAAGAAAAAAGTTGTTACTTCGACTGATGTTAAGTTAACAAAAGAACAGGAAGAGAGGGCCGAAGCTCTTTATCAACTAGCAACTCGTTATGCAAATGAAGGTAATGTTGCAGAAGCGATTACTGAATTTGAACGTCTATTCTTAATCACAAAAGATTACAAACAGGCACAGACTTTCTATCAATTGGCCAAAGATAAGTATGCTGAGCTAGAAAAAGCTGAGCTTGAAAGAAGAGCTGAGGAAAAGAGAAAGTTAATTCAAGCAAAAGTTCAGAAGCTTTTAGAAAAAGCTGAAGCTGCTGTAAAAGAGAGAAATGTAACCTTGGCACGTGGATTATTTCAACAAGTCAAAGAATTAGATCCTGATAATTATGATGTAGCAAATCTTGAATTAGAGCTCAATGCCTATATCAAAGAAAAGAATCGTAAAGAGCTAGAAGAAGCTCAGAAAAAAGCCGAGCGTCAAAGAATGGTTGATGCGTTAAAGCCGGGTGAAAAATTATATCTTCAAGAAGAGTGGTTTAAGGCAATTGGTGCTTTAGAAGTTTTTATTTCTGAGAAATCAATGGATGAGGATCTAATGGCCAAGGCCGTTAAGATGCTTAAAGAGTCACGTCAGAACCTTAAAAATATTACAGGACCTTTAATGGGGAAAGCTCGATCTCTCAAAGAAGCAGAGGATTTAAAGGCCGCTTACGAAGTTTTCAAAGATGTACTTCGCTATAATCCTAATGAAATCGAAGCTCAAAATGAATTAGATGAAATAAATGAAACATTAACTGGACGTGCACGTAAAGTTTATCGCCAGGGACTGATCTCAGAATCATTAGGATCTTTTGAAGATGCAAGAGAGAAGTTTCAAGAAGTTCAACAGATCTCGCCTGTTGATAATGAGTACTACCGTAAAGCAAAAGAAAGGTTAAAGAATCTATGAGAGAAATCAAAAGTTTCTTTGCAAGAACTCATCAGGGTCCATACTTAAATCTTAATGAAGATACGACGTTTATTAATATCAAACAAAGAATCTTCGGTGTACTAGATGGTTTTGGTGGAACAGGGATTTCCGAAACGAATTTGGAATCAGCTCAAAAATCAATCGATTTGTACTTCACTAAACTTTCTGGTGACCCAAATGCGACGATGCCATATTTCTATTCACCACAATATATTCTCGAAACAAATGCACTGGTAAATGCATTATTTATCGCTCACAAGAATCTTCTTAATATTAATAAGAAAAAAGAAATGAAAGATAAAGGCGGAGTTTCGATTGCTCTAACCATGCTTTCTGAGAATATACTGTCTGTTGTTAGTTGTGGTAATTGTGTTAGCTTCATTTATCGTGATGGAGATCTGTCACAAGTAAGTACGCCCGACTGTGTATCTCAAATTTCAATATCAGATAATTCACATCATAAAAGCACTTTTCCACTTGTCGCCCTTGGGCTTTATAATGAAATCTCTCCTAAAATCTGGGAACTCAATGTTGAACCTGGTGATAAAGTCATCATTTTAAGTGATGGTGTCTATGGTTCATTAAGTCTTCATGATATCAAAAGAATCATTCAAGAGTCTGGTAGTGATGAAGTTTCACAAATTGATAATTTATTTAGTATCGCCAATCGAAGAGGTAATCTAGATAATCAGTCGGCTATTATTTATTCTATAATTTAAAGTAATTAGGACCTCTCAATCGCAAACTCATGCTTGCTTAGCTGGATTTTTTGCGTAACAATATATTGAGGTTTTATATGAGTAGAAAGGTATTAGTTGCTGACGATAGTCAGACAATTCAAAAAGTAATAAAAATTACATTCGCAAATCAAGATTTTGATATCACTCCAGTATTGGATGAATCAGAGTTATTCAATGCTGAAGATAGCTTTGATTTGATTCTTCTTGATTTTGGCCTATCTGATGATGGTTATGCTCTTGGGCAAAGAACGAGAGAAAAGTTTCCAAATACTCCTATCTTGGCTTTACTCGGTACATTCGATATCGTTGATGAAACGAAGCTTCGTAATAGTGGCTTTTCTGACAAAGTTGTAAAGCCTTTTGAAACAGAAAAATTCATTTCACTTTGCAATGATATGATCGGAAGTGAAGTTCAATCAATTTCTCAAGAAGATTATCCAAACGAAGATTCCAATGAAGCTGAAGATGATAATTTCTCTGGTTGGGATGTTGATAGTTCTTTGGTTCAAGCAGAAGCTCCTTCTGAAGAAGATCATGATCATGAAGACGATAAAACAGTTGAATTTGATTTAAGTGATCATGCACCACTTAAAGATGAAGATAATAATCTTGAGTCAGAGCTTGATGGTTGGGGATTTGATCCAACGAACCTTAAGGGAAGTGACGTCACGGGGAATTTCGATACGCTACCACCTGTTATTGAAGCTAGCGAAGAGATTGATACTCAAGACGAATTTGAAGAAGGTCCAGAATCTCCAACTTCTGTTTTAGATGTTAGCAGTTTTGTCGGTAATCTTGACGATGAACTAGATGAAGATTTTGAAATACCGGCCCAGTCTAATATCGATGAATTAGATGAAATGGAAGAAGTACCGATGGAAGCTCTAAGTACTTTTGAAGATGATTCAGACGACTTTGAAGAGATTTCTGATGATAATCTTTGGGATGTAGATGAAGATATGTCACAAACTTTTTCTTCTGAAACAGAAGATGAGCACGAAATTGATATTTCAAATAATCAAAGTATGAATGATGATTTTTCATTTGGAAGTACAAAGACAACTGCTCATATTAAATCAGCAGTTAAAGCTCCAGCACTTGACATGGAAGCTTTGAAGAATGATTTAAGAAGTGAAATTGGTCCAGTTATTGAAAAGTATGCACGTGAATACTGTGAGCAAAATATTGAGAAAATCATTTGGGAAATTGTTCCAGATCTAGCTGAAAATTTAATTAAAAAAGAATTAAAGAATATCAGTAAACAAGTTCTAACTTCAATTTCAGAATAAATTATTCAAATAGGAGAGAGCCTGTATAGGCTTTCTCAACTTTTCCTTCCATCTCAATTAAAGCTTCTCCAAATTGTCCAATCCCTTTAAATAGACCTTCGAGAATCTCGTTATCATCAATAATTTTACAATTTTGATTAAGATGAAAGCATCGATCATTCCACTTGGTGATTATTTGTGAATCATTCAAACGACGAGATTTAATATACTGATAAATATCTTTAGGAATACTTTCATACTCCTTTGGAGAAAGAGCATAGCCTGATTCTAGTTGGCCAAATTTCTTGTCTTTAATATTATCGTCCGGGCCAAAGTTGATGCCGATTCCAACAATATAGTTTTCATCATTTTTAGTTACAAGGATACCTGCCACTTTTTGACCTTGTCGGTTGTAAATATCATTTGGCCATTTTAGAACTAGATCATCTTTGTGAAAATATTCAGCTAAGAGAACGGCCACTTCGAGTGCAAGGAGTGTTGGTTTATCACCTGGTACGAGTTTCATGGACATGGCGAGACTATTGTCGAGATCAAGCCACTGATTATCGCGGCGGCCTCGACCTTTAATCTGTTTCTGCGCAGTTACTAAAACTTCATTGTTTTCTTTGGCCAGCTCAGTAGCTTTCGTTTGCGTTGAATCAATTTCCTTAAAATGAATATGTTTCATAGATTTTCTCATTATGTTATTATCGAAGAATACTAATAAATTCAGAGGTATTCAATATGTCATTAATCGAGCGCTCGACTCCAAGAGAAGTAAAATTTTCAATTAATATTAACCCATATGCAGCGGGAAGTGTTCTTGCCGAATTTGGTAATACAAAAGTTCATATCACGGCATCTATTGAAGATGGTGTTCCACCTTGGATGAGAGGAACAGGTAAGGGGTGGGTGACTGCTGAATATTCAATGCTTCCAAGTTCAACTCATACTCGTTCTCGAAGAGAGCGTTCAAAAGTTGGTGGAAGAACCCAAGAGATTCAAAGACTTATTGGACGAAGCCTAAGAGCTGTTGTCGATATGGAAAAACTAGGTGAGAGAATGATTACCCTTGATTGTGACGTTATGGTTGCAGATGGTGGGACTCGTACAACTTCAATCTCTGGAGCATTCGTTGCCCTTGAACTTGCAATTCAAAGTCTAATTGTTAGTGGTGACCTTTCTGAAAGCCCTCTTATTGAGCCTCTTGCAGCAATTAGCTGTGGAATTAATAAAGAAGGTAAGATTATTGCTGACCTTAATTATGAAGAAGATTCAAGTTGTGAAACTGATATGAATATTGTCATGACTGAGTCTGGAAAATTCATCGAAGTTCAAGGAACAGCGGAAGGAATGGCCTTTTCTCGTGAGCAAATGGATGCTTTATTAGATTGTGCTGCTGAGTCACTGAAAGTTGTATTCACAAAACAAAAAGAAGCTCTCGGTAAGTAGGTTATAATGAAACACGACTTTATTCTAGCAACTGGAAATGCTCACAAGGCCGAAGAGTTCGCAATTCTTTTTAAGGATACGAATATTACAATCAAGGCCGCATCCAAGAAACTTGAAGTCGTTGAAGATGGGAATACCTACCAAGAAAACGCTCTAAAAAAAGCACAAGCCTATTATGAAGAGTTTAAAACTCCGGTTGTTGCCGACGACTCTGGCTTAAATGTTGAGGTTCTTCCTGATGAGTTAGGTATTTACTCGGCCCGCTTTGGTGGCGAGAACCTAACTGATCGTCAGCGCGCTGAACTTCTTCTAAAAAAGCTTGAAGGAGAGAATAATCGCGACGCTTATTTTACTTGTGTCCTTTGTTTCTACTTAAGTCCTGAGGAAATATATTTTTTTGAGGGACGTATGGAAGGTGAGATTTCAGATAGTTATGAAGGTGATGGTGGCTTTGGATATGACCCTGTGTTTTGCCCGAAAGCCTTTGCTGATACCACTGTAGCGCAGCTGGAAGAGTGGAAAAATGAGAATTCACACCGTGCTAAGGCCGTGGCCAGTGCCATCAAGTTTTTTAGTGAGCTTAAATAAGTTTCATATCTTTGAAATTCTAGGTTGCCAAAAAGCTTTAGATCACTTATAAATACCCTACCAAAATCTGAATCGGAGCGTAGCGCAGTTTGGTAGCGCACTTGCTTTGGGAGCAAGGGGTCGGAGGTTCAAATCCTCTCGCTCCGACCATTCTTTTTTATAAACTTTAATTTCTTCAGTGTTTTTAATAGTTTACTAAATTCTCCTTTGATATTTATTTTATAATCCCAGCCTTTCCCAGCTTAATTAGGCTTTTGTATGCTTTTCCAAGTATTTTCAATTTCAAAACTCACTTTAGAAATAGTCTCACCTTGAAGCATAGTTGGTACTCTTGCATAGTGTTCAATCATCTTAATCGACTTGTGGCCAGTAATAGCCTGTGCAGCATCTAGAGAGCCCATTATACGTCTTGACTCTGAAGCCATTGAATATCTTAAGATATGTGTAGAGCTAAACTCTGGGTGTAATCCAGCCTTTTTTAAAGCTTTGTTATATTGGAATTGAACTGAACGATAGCTCATGGGATTGCCATTTCTATGTATTAAGTAGTTTGATCCTTTTACTCTATCAGCCATTCTTCTCTGAATAGCAGCTTTGAAAATAGCTGAAGTAATTGCTACAACTCTAGCGTGCCCATTTTTAGGGTATGGTTTTAGTTCTAGAAACTTTTTACTTTGATCTTCAACTACAACTTCCTTTATTAATAGAGAATCTGTTTCAAAGTCTATGTTTTTTATTTGTATTCCTGCTACTTCTCCAAATCGCGAAGCACAAAAGAATTGAATAATTGCAAAATCTTGAAATAAAGGATTGTCTATCGCTTTAAAGAATCTAACAACTTGATCCTTAGTTAAGATTCTCTCTCTTTTCTCAGTTTTTCTGATAATTCCAATAGTGTAATGCCTTTTTAATACTGGACTATGGAATTGATAGTCATAGTTTTCACGATACCAGTTAAATGCAGCCTTAACTTCATCTAGACTACTTTTGAAGTTACACCTTTTACTATTTGGGTTACTGATAGCAAGTTTTTTCTCTAGCTTAACTATATGATCTATATACTCAGGAGTTACTTCATATACAGAGATATCATCTAAATGGTGTTTGAAAACTTTAATCCTTTGTTTCTTGATTCCTTGCGATGATTTTTCAATTTCTGGGAAGTAGGCTTCCTCATATTTTTCCCATAGCTCCTTGAACTTCATGCCGTTAGTCTCAGGTGTAAAGCTTAAGAAAGGGTTATAAGTGTTTCTCCAGTGCTGAGCTTGTCTTATAGTCTTAAAGGTTTGAGAGTAAGTCTTTCCTTTAATCTTTTTTGAAGCTTCATAGTTACCGCTAGATAATACTTTTCTAATTCCAGTATGATGTTTGAGTTTTTTATACTTATTCAAGGTTTCCCTCCTGTACCCAGTTTTCAATTTCTTCTGGGGAAAAGTATAAAGATTTTCCTTTCTTAAAGAATGGTATTTCACCTTTACTCGTCTTGTTGTAGATAGTTCCTACTGAACATTGTAGATACTCAGCTACATCTTTTATTTTCCATATTCGTTTGTTAAAGAGCTGATTATTCATACTTTGATCCCAGCTGACTTGTCACCTGATGGCGAAATATTTTCATTAATGAGATGTCAGATTTTTCTATTTTTAAGTGTCTCCGAAGACTCCTCATGAAGTTCTTTGGTTCTTTTGACCTACTTCTTGCTTCTGTAAAACCAAGTGTTTGTAGATTTATAAGATTAAAAAACTTTACGTAGTACCTATAAAAATCAAGCTGTTTAATTTTTTTAAATGGAGTACTGTTGATTCCATTGATGTTCCAAAATTGTATGGATTCAAAGAAAGTATTAGTCTTTAACCACTTAAGTATATTTGAAAAACTTCTATCTCTTGGGAGCTTCTTATTCCTGATTTGAACTTCAAGACGAGTAATAGGCTCATCTTCATTATTTTCATATGTATATATTCTTATGATTTCATCATCTTTTCCCCAAGATTTACCTTCAATATTGTTATGCGTGCACCTATATTCTTTTGACATCTGTTTATTTTTCACCTGTAGGTTAATTAACATGTTTTGAATTGACGACTTAAAGTCAGCATTCAAGTCGACTCTAACAATTCTTGATTTATCTAGGGCTGTTTTGAAGTGGTTGATTAAATCTTGTAACTGTATATTTATGTCATTTGAGTGATTAAGATTAAAGTAAAACTTATATGGCAATATATGTGTCTGTTTCATATAGCAGAGATTAAGTGTGATTAACTTTAATTTAAACGAACGTATGTAGCCTAGGCCTTTGATATGCTTCTCTACAGGGCACTTGTCTACTTCTCTAAGCTTTCTAATGTCGGCTATACTGAGATGGGTTAGGTTTCCTTCTATTCTATCTATTCCTGTATTAATTTCACTTGGATTTATACAAATTGATTCTACTTTCCCACTTAATAAGGGAAGTACTGTATCTTCAGATTGTTTTTTGTTTTCTCTTATATTTTTTAGAGAAATTGACATAGTGACTCCTTTACTCGAAATTCGAGCATTGTTCTTTTTTGCATGTTGTTTAGTTTCTAGTTTTGGTTATTGAGCCATACGGCTATTTCTTTGCTTGAGTAACGTATCAGTTTACCAATTTTGATATAAGGAATTCGATTATTCATCTTCAGATATCTAATATAGGAAACCTTTACGCTTAGCTTCTTGGCAAGCTCTTTGGTGGTCATTAGATAGTCGTCATTTGATTTCACTGATTATTCTCCCTGTTTATAGTTGTTACTGTTTACGATTATGTAAAACTGTATTCACAGTAACTTTTTATTAAGGAGAGTGGATATTCACGTTTGATGAGTATTTTGTGTAAAAATTGTCAATCGTGTATTGATTCAAAATATGTATGATACTTTTTCTTATAGTTTCTGACTCGATTAGAAATGGATCTAATTGAAGGAATAGGGGATAAGTCTTCAAGTATAGCAGTATGTTTTAAAAGATAGCTATGGACCTTGTTTGCACTTTTAAGTTCTTGATAAAGTAAGAATATAATTCTTGTACAGAGTAAGTCAACTGGCTTACTAGTCTTAGAGTTTTTAATTTCTTGATAAAAGAGTCCAACTTCTTTATCAGTGTGAAGTTTTTCAATATAGTCTTTTATGTTCTTCATTCCAGATTTTAGTTCTTTTTTATCCTGTTCTATAGACTTTTTAATTTGAACTTTATTAAAGTTAGTGTTTAGGTATGACCCTCTAATTAGACTATCTCCTATTGATTTACCTAAGTTTACATTAGACTTTTCACCAACAGACTTATTTATTGTCTTTAGAAGCTGGTTTGATATTTCCAATTCATTCTCAAGGTATAGTATTTCTTTGTCGTATCTTAGAAGAAGAGCTGTGTTATGTACTCGCATGAGTTCTTTATGTAGTTTTCGAGGTATTTGATCGATTGATGATTCTTCTTGCATTATTTAATTCTCAATTTCTATAGATACTTATACATATTCGTAAATAGTTAAAACACATGGTGTATTTATAGGCAATAGGCTCATTGCTAGAATCTCTATATAGGAGAATATAAATGGCTAGATACCCTAAGAACTCATCACCAAAACTAACAGATAAACTGATTTCTGAAATATATGCAGCAATAAAGCATGGAGCATTTATCGAAACAGCCGCGGCACTGGTTGGAGTTAGTAAGTCTACTTTATATCGTTGGTTGAGAGATGCTAAAAGTGAAGATGCAAACCCTAGATGTGTGAAATTATCGGACGCGATACGGCTTGCTATTGCAGAGGATGAAGTAAGGCACTTAGGTGTTATCAACCAAGCGGCATTTGGAATACCTAAGTCGTATAAGCTAGATGATAATGGCGAACCAATACTAGATGAGTTGGGATATCCTGTCGTATCTTCATATCTTGTGAAGCCTGACTGGAAAGCATCAGCATACCGATTAAGTAGACGCTCACCTGAGAAATGGGGAGATAAGAGTGATGGCTCATCTTTCGATAGTATTAGTGAAGAAGAGGAAAATGATGAAATTGTCATTCATTTTGTAGATACTAAGGACAATGATCCTCAATAAACTCTTTTCCGATAAACAAGGATAACTCATGTAGTTTTTCATGATGAAGAAGTTCAACCCAGCTCATATATTCAAATACATCTCGATTAAAGTCATCATTAACATATCTGAATATCCAAATACCTTGCTTGTCTGCTAATGCAAAAAGCTTTGCTCTAAGTCTCAGAGCGTAAGATTTTGCTTGCTTAAAAGTATCTGTAAGAGTTGCATCTCTATCTATGTGATATTTACATTCAATTAAGGCCTTTGCTGTTTCTTCGCCATGAGTAGGGTCACCGCCATAAACGTAGTCAGGATAGTTTCTTTGACCTCTTCCCATTCTTACTGGAAATTGCCTGATCCATTCATTATTCGCGAAACCAAGCTTTTCAAGAAGTGGCTCAAGTAAGTTTATTTCTACATCTCTCTCGTTAGAAATCTCTATATTCTTAAGTTCTTCAACAATTGGTAAGTGAGGTAGGTTTCTAATATTTGGATTTTTTGAATTAATTAATTTCAATACTTCATTATACTCGCTAAGAGAAAATGTTGATCCTGTCGCACCCTGAAATGAGGCCTTAACTATTGGCATTAAGCCTAGTATTTCATTTTCTCTTATTTCTTTAAATGTAATCTTTGGTATTTCAATTGGATACCCAATCTTTGTTTGAGCATAGTGGAATGCGTATGGATCATTAAAGCCAGATTCAACAACTCGCCAAATAGAGTGGAGGCTACTTTTTGGATTACGTTGGTACATAAGTACAATATCACCTACACGCATTTCTATCTTTCCTTGCCATTGTGTTACAGTTTCTTCATTTAGATTATTTAAAAATTCAGCATCTATACCTGTACCATATCCAATAATGAGCCATGCCCTAGAAGGATTCGGTAAATTTTCTTTGGTTTTACTATGTGTGTTAAGTGATTCTAAGTTTTTTAATCCAAAGTCATATATAAAGAAATTAAACTCCGTAGGTGATAATTTTAGCTTGGCCCTTAGATCTTGAAATATTCGATTAACTTCAAGATAGTAGAATGCCCTGTCTCTTTTATGTCTCTTTTTTGGAAGCGATGGAAGTTTGATATCAAAAAAATTGGCCAGTTCATTAAGTCGATTGAATTCTCTTACAAAAAGATATGGAAAAAAGAACTGCGGATAAGCTTGATGTAGCCCTAGTGTTATATGTTCAATATTAGAAATTATGTCTGTTTGATAGAATCTTTCATGCTCGATTCCACCGCCCAAATAGCTAATATATTTTTTATCTTTATCTTCATCAGGAAGATAGAAGTCATCTCCTGAATAGAGGTCAATCCTGTCATCTGCAATAACTCGGAAGATTTCTTCAGCTTCGTCTATGCTTGTAGCTTCTTCGTCTTTTGCAAAATCTTTGATAACTCGAACTAAATCTACTAGGCACTCAATTTCTTTTGGTTTACTTAATGGCTCATAGTTAGAGTCGGCTTCAAAGCAAGTAAAGTAGATATTCGCATCTTCAAAGCTCGCATTTGAAAATAGCAGCTCTTTATCATTCTCGAGTGACTTTGAATTGCTTTTATATAAATCCCAAAGATAGTTATTAAATTTCATAAATTTCACCTCTTAAGGTGATTATAACACTGAACACGAACTATATAGTACGTGGTGTAATTTGTACGTGAATTCAATAATATTTGAATGGCATCATGTGAGAATTATGAAGAATTTATCTATAAATTAGCTTCTAAGATTAAGAAACTTAGAAGGGCGAGAGGTCTTACACAAGAGGACATGGTGCAGTATGGCTTTAATTATAGGCATTATCAGAAAATAGAGAGTGGTGGCCATAGTCCTTCCCTCTCGTCTGTTTATAGGCTAGCAGTAGCCTTTGATGTAGAGGTTACTGACTTATTTACTCGAGATTAGTTAAATATCAATAACTTATGCTTATAGTTAAAACAGTGATTAAGTTTTATTAAATAAAGATTTCTCTAGGCAAAGTTGTTTTTCTTCGAAATTCGAATATAATGGTGTAAAATTTATAATAAGTATAGCGTAGATATATTTACAAAGTGTATATTTATGGCTAAAAGTTTTTACCAATATGTCGATAAGATAATTGGTTAATATAATAATTCTTGGAGGAATATATGAATGTGAACTCTATTTACGATCAAATTGACATCATGGAGATTGATTTTGATTTAAGTGAGCTAAATCTTGAATTCTCTGAAACTGAATTTTCTGATCTCGAAGTGGACGAATAACTATAAACTATTTAAGCTAAATTATTAAGAATTATATAAAGCCCTTTATCATAAAGGGCTTTTTTTATTGGGCTACATGTAATGTTAAGAAAAATAGGAATAAAAAACTTTAAGTCTTTCGGAGATATTGAATATATAGAATTGAGTAAGCTAACTCTACTGTCAGGGGTTAACAGTTCAGGTAAGAGCTCTGTATATCAAGCAATACTCATAATTCTTCAGTCATATAATGAAACTAAAAACTATTTAGGCTCAGAAGTCCCGATGTTAAAAGTGAATGGGCCTTACTTAGAAATAGGTAAGCCTTCGGAACTTTTAAACAATATAGCTGATGAGGAAGTATTTTTATCTTTTGAATCTGACCAAGGTTATGCAGAGCTAACATTTTTCCTACATAGAGAAGATTACGGTAAAGATACTTTTGAATATATTTTACTGAAGAGGATGTTTTATAGAGCAAGCCCAGAACATTCAATTGAAGCAGAAATGAATACTGCAACAGGTGAGTGGAAGATAAAAGCAGAAAAGTTTGTACATTTTGCTGATTACTCAGAGGGAAGGTTTATTGATTACATGATCACTAACTTATTAGCAAAAGCTGGAAAAAATGTAAGGCCAAGCGGTGTATTCAGTAGTGTTGTTGAGTTTTCGGACGTTAGAAATGTAAAATTCAAAAATTTTATGCTTCTTAGTTTTGATTTAAATATAGAAAGTCTTGAGGACTGCTTAAGTGAAGAATATAAAAAAGCTTTTACTAAAAAAGGGGTAGTCGCTAATAATCTAAGAAAGATTAATGAGCCTAAATTTGGAGACTATGTTCAGCTTCATAATAGTATTGATGTTGATTTTATCCCTGAGATAGAAGTAGACAAAATCATTGTCATTCCTCCATTTAGAGGCGAGCCTCATCGTATCTATTCAGATGGTGGATTTAATAATCCACTAGAAGATTATATTAGGAAGAAAAATAACAAAATAGATAGTTATTTTGATTTTTCTAAAAATGAAATCGTACAGCAAACACTTGAGGAAAGTTTAAATTATTGGGTTAACTTCTTTAAAATTGCAAAAACGATTGATATCAGATCAATAGCATCAGGTTTGACTTCTGAAATTATATTAGTTTTAGATGGTAAAGAGCTTTCTATTAACAATATGGGATACGGTTTAAGTCAAATCTTACCGGTGATTTTCAGAGTACTTAGTTCTGACAGGTCTGAAACTTGTATTGTTGATGAACCTGAAATCCACCTTCATCCAAGTGCACAGTCTAAGTTAGCTGACTTTTTTGGGCAGATGTCTTTACTTGGAAAAGTTGTACTAATCGAAACTCACAGTGAAAGCTTATTGAGTAAATTAGTATATTTTAATGTGAAATATCCTCAACTATTTGAAGAAGTAAAAATGCTATGGGTTGAGAGAATTGATGGAAAAGCTGTTGCTCGAAAAATTGAACACGACAACATGGGATATATAATTAATCCTCCTGATGGTTTTATGGATGAAAGAGATAAGCTAATAGATGACCTAACAAAGCTTCGACTTGAAAAAATAGAAGCTGGAGAAGTGTAATCTAGTTGTGCGTTTTGAAGTCTTTATTTCCCCATTCATTGAGAGAGATTTAGTTCTATATCGTACTAATATTAGTGATGTCGTGGATTTTTTATTCAAACTAGAAAGTCTTGCAACTCAACTGAAGCATTTTATAATTATATTAGTTCCGTATTCAATTTATCCAATATTGCAAAGTGACGCAAAGGGCAAGGTGTTTGTTAGCTCAGTAAATAAAATGGGATCAAATATTCTTTTTAAGCCAATGAAAAAAAGTAGCTTATGCCCCGAGGAAGAGCTTGAAAAACATTTTAGCAGTTTCCCTGATGGCCACACTACTTCTGCTGGATTGACTACAGTTAGCTTAGCTTTGCAAAATATACTTTATACTAGAAAGTCTCCAATAGTCGTAGATATAGAAGACCGAAGATTATTGAAAAATGATTGTTCAACTTGTGGGGACGATAAGCTGTATTGTAGCAAAGAACTTGATATTCTAAATTTTGTTCCTTCTGGCCCAAAGCAAGAAGTACTTGAAAAGTTTTTAAAGGAAAATGAAGATGAAATTTTTGATTATCTAAAGAATTATTCAAATTGTAGTCTTGAAAGTTTGAAATATTCTGCTTTTGTACAATCATTTTTTGAGGGAATGAACGAATCAGATATTTCAAAAATTTCAAATTTCGAAGTAATACCACAATTTTTAAGCGATATTAGGAAATGCAATTGTGATGATTTGAAACAAATCTCTTATTGTGGTTTTTTAGCCCTCTCGTTTCCTACTTTAAGAGGTGCTACTGATAAAAAGTTTAAAATTGATTGGCATTCGGAGTCCTCTGTAAGTCAGGCTCATGGTGTTAATATATATAGAGGCTATGTCTTGCCTCGTGAGAATCTTGGCTTAGGTATTGCTGGTACTAAGAGATTATTAATTGGTGAGAAGAACGGTAAGAAAAAACTTTTGGCATACACTGATGAGCATGATTTTACACCTGCACTTATAAAAGCAAGGGCTAGGGAGTTCTAAATCCCAGCCAATACAGTGAAAAGTAGTGAGATAAAATGAATAAAAGTGAAATACCAAAACTTAGGAAACCTTTATAACTATTTGTTATTAATGTTAATTCAGTCAGTTGGATAGTAAGTTTCGACTTTTGTAGTAGAAACCTCTCGCTCCGACCATTCTTTTTAAAATAAGCTGACATTTACTTCACGTATAAAAACTGTCATAAAAAAATGGCGCTGACGCTTATTTTTTTATTTCTTGGAATTAAGCATCTCAGCGTCAAAAAGCGTTGCTTTTTGGCCGCAGGATGTGGCTGCGACCATCGTGCACAATTCGAAGATTGTCTGAAGAGTATCGCTTCGCTAACTCTTCATTTGCTTACTTGCAGGTTTGGCGTCCGCTGACGTTCCAGCGCTTGCCTTTAAGCATGGCAGGAATGATGAGTTCGTTGATCATTTCGCGATTACATGATTCAAAACCGAAGATGACACCGTGATTGACGTCATTGCGATTGCGACAATAGCTCATAACATCGTTCTTTGATGGGGAAGCTTCACAACATTGATTGCGCTCTTCAAGAGTCAGGTCTGGCTTCATACATTGAGTTGAAGTGTGACCTAAGAAGATGATATGGCCAAGTTCGTGGATTAGTTCATCGACGATTGATTCATCACTGACGATTTCTGTGCGACCACCGTCAGGTAGTCCCCAAGCAATTTCTCGTGGCTGCTCTGTGACAGCGACACGGCCGTTGGCCAGTCCTAGACCATCAAATTGAGCACCTGTTACAACAAGAAGTGCATCGAGACTTTTATAAGAGTTTCCAAGTTTTGCTTTTTTAAATTCATCATAAACTTCAGAAAGAATATTTCCTTTTAAAGTTTCATAGTAGTAAACACGTTGCAGTCGCGCTTCATCTTTAATTTGTGGATAAGTCTTCTTCATTAAGACAGGGTCAAATTTTGTTTTATAGCTTAGGACATCGATAGCAACGATATTAAGAGTAAGTACTTCATTAGTTGCTAAGGCAAATCTTTCTTTTAACATGGGAGTGATTCGTTTTAGATCATTCTCTTTCCAGTAGTCACCGTAGTAGGCAAGGCCAACATTTAAAATCGCTTTTTCTCTTTTGAAATAATGAGACGGTCGATTGCTCTGTGAAAGATTTGTTGTTTTTGAAAATGCTAAGATTGGTAAAAGTGCTACCACTAATAAGATAATCTTCATACTTGCCTCCCTAAAGGTTTAAGGATCATATACTCAAATTAACTACTAATTCAAATTTCTGTTTGATATCATAAGATCACAATCTAATATTAGGTTGTTAGAGTCGTTAATTTCTTATCAAGAGGATATATGAAGGTTCTACCAGACAATGTTACTGCATATAAGAAAACACCTATTTTCAATCAGGATACTATTCCTAATGGCCTGCTTAAAAATCATAAAACTAAGAAAGGAAGTTGGGGGCTTATTAATATTATAAAGGGGAATCTCCTTTATAAAATTGAAGAGGGCGTTCAAGAAGAGATTGAATTAAATGAGAAGAAATTCGGTGTTGTTGAACCAGAGGTCTTACACCACGTAAAGCCTTTAGGTGAGGTTCAATTCTTCGTTGAGTTCTATAAGTAATCCTATTTACGCTTGTCTTTAGAAGATTCCATAACAACGTAAGTTGAGATGGAGTTTACTTGTGGCAAAATACCTAGAACTTCTGTGTGAAAAATTTTATACGAAGCTAGATCTGTTGTCTCAATTCGCAGGATATACTCAAAACTACCAGTCACGTTGTGACATTCAACAACTTCTGGAGAATCCGCAACGGCCGCTTCGAAATCTTTTTGTGATTTCTTCGTGTGATTTGAAAGGCCAACTGTCATATAAGCAGTAAAGGTTGTTCCTAGTTTGGCACGATTGATTCTTGCACGGTAGCCAGTGATAACCTTCGACCTCTCAAGTTCTTGCACGCGCCTTAAGCATGCGGAAGGAGAAAGTCCTACAATCTCAGCTAAATCAGAATTACTGATTCTTCCGTTATTTTCCAATTCTTGCAATATTCTTTCGTCAATTGAGTCTATCTTCGTCATATATTGCAAAATATAACATCAGATAACGACTCTTTGCAATAAACTATTTTCAAAATCATGTAGACTGCTCCTATGAGCACGACAACACTATACGCCCTATTCGCATTTGCCCTTGTTTCATCAATCACTCCTGGTCCGAATAATATTCTTCTTATGACCTCAGGAGCAAACCACGGATTTAAGAAAACCATTCCTCATATGCTTGGGGTTTATGTTGGCTTTATCTTGATGGTTGCCATTATTGGTTTTGGAGCAAGTGACCTATTTAAGATCTATCCAAATCTTCAAAAAGTTTTACAGATGATGTGTGGAAGTTACCTTCTTGTTCTTGCCTTTAAGATTGGCTTTAGTACATTTAATTCTCAAGACCAAGAGGCCAAGAAGCCAATGTCATTTGTCGAAGCTGCTGTTTTTCAGTGGATAAATCCAAAAGCTTGGACGATGGCCATTTCGGCAGTAACAATTTATTCAGGTGAACACACTCTAAGCTTACTTGCAATTCTTATGGCATTTAGTTTAATGAACTTGCCATCAATTACTGTTTGGGTTTTTGCAGGTCTTAAGCTTAAAGGATTTTTAGAAAATGAAAGACGCCTACGAATCTTTAATATCGTCATGGCACTACTTTTAATTTCGTCTCTATACCCAATCTACTTAGTGTGATTACTTTGTAATTTTATTTGGGTTTTCTTCGGCCTTTGTAAAGTTCTCGCCAAGCTTCTTAGGTTGAACCTTTTGAATTGGGAGCTCTGCATGAGCGATTTCAGTATTGAAGTCATCGGGCAGAGTAACCATTGTCTTACCTGTTAGGATAACTTTTGAAACTTTCTTTACAAAGAAATCAAAAATTTCACCATCTATTTTTTTCCCAACAGTTTTCTTCATAATTTCTAAAGCATCCTCAATAGGCAGTGCCTGTGAGTATGAACGCTTTGTCGTGATTGCATCAAAGAAGTCAGCAACTGAGACGACCTTCGAAAACATATGGTGATCAGCTCCCTTTAAACCGTTTGGATAACCTGAGCCATCAACATTTTCATGGTGTTCAATAATTACTTTTTCAATGGACTCTTTCTTTAGACCCGGAAAGTCTGGATTGGCCTCGCGAAATAATTCAACACCATACTCAGGATGCTTCTTAATTTCAGCAAATTCTTCATCAGAGAGATTTCCTGTTTTATTTAAGATCTCAGTTGAGACTTTTGTTTTTCCTAAGTCATGGAGAAGTCCACCTAGACCGATAGCAACAAGATCAGCTTCAGAAGCTTTAGGACGATATTGTTTTAGAATTAAAACACTATACATACTTACATTTATCGAGTGGTCGTATGTGTAAAAATCATGAAAAGAAAGTTCACCGATTAATTTCTTCAGACTGTTGATATCATAATCTTTGATAACACCAACCATCGCTTTCATTGAATCGTGACAACCATCAAGGGCCTCTCCAAGAATTTCAGTATTAAATTCTTTACCAGGATTAAAAATATCATCAAGGTGCTTAACGGCCGAGTCTTTAATGGCCGTAACTTTATCAAGAGAGTCAAAGCTTTCATCTTCTGCTAGCGATTGAAGATAAAGACCACGCTCAGATTCAAGAACATGAATTCTTTGATACTTTTTAAAATCTTCAACAGCTGCATCATCAAGGGTTTCACCTGGTCTCACTATTTTCACATAGTGATCTTTTCCCTTAATGGTCGAAGAGTTGATATAGATATTATAAGGCAGTGCTTTATTTCGCACCACTAGGTGAAAATCAATTGTGAAGTAGACGCTCTTTGAATTGTTATCCATTTTTGTCTTATCGGCAGATTTCATCGAATGATAAAGTCTTAGTACGAAATACATACTTTGTTATTTGGTATGTTAGTTCTTGTTAGGATTGTGAGTCTGTAAGTTACTGATATTACATTTTTAGTTTAGCGCAACTGAAATATTAAAAGTGTACGATATGATGCTTAAAATGGTAGATTAAAGGCCTACACAACACACATTATAGAGATAAATTGACGGAGTGAATCAAAGTGCAACTGAAAAGACTAATTATCCAGGGCTTTAAATCTTTTAAAGATCGTACCATTATTAACTTTGACGACGGAATTACTGGGATTGTTGGGCCTAACGGCTGTGGTAAATCTAATATCGTAGATGCCTTATTTTGGATCATGGGTGAGCAATCAGCAAAACACCTAAGAGGAAACTCGATGAAGGATCTAATCTTTGCGGGTTCTTCTAAATATAATCCAGCGGCTTGGGCCGAGGCGACTCTCGTTCTTGAAAACACTCACGGTAAGCATATTCACATCGGTGGAAAGGTTGCAAACCCTTCAGAGATTCAGCTCACAAGAAAATTATATCGTAATGGTGATACTGAATATCGTATTAATGGTGAGCCAGCTCGTCTAAAAGATATTCAAGAAGTATTCATGGATACTGGTGCAGGTGCAAAGTCGTATTCAATCATTGCTCAAGGTGAGATCAACAGACTTGTTCAGGCTAAACCTGTTGAGCGTCGCTCGATGATTGAAGAAGTTGCAGGAATCACAAAGTTTAAAGTTCGTAAAAAAGAGTCGATGAGAAAAATCGAAGCCACTGAGCAGAACTTAAACCGTCTAAATGATCTTACAATTGAAATTGAAAAAAATCTAAAGTCTCTACAAAAGCAAGCGGAGAAAGCAGAAAGAGCTCGTACGCTTAAAGATAAAATCAAACGTACTGAAATCTCTGTTGTTGCTCATAAAGTATTTGAAGACCTACGTGAGCTACGTGATGGTGGTTCTGACCTTACTGAAAAGAAGATGCAACTAGAGCAGTGGAGTACAACAAAAGATAGTCTTGAAATTTCTTTAGAAGAAGAAAGATTCGAAAGAGAAGAGAAGACTGCTCGTATCGATGAACTACAAAAAGAAAGAAATGAAGTTTCTAATAAATTAGCAGCAGCAGAAGAAAGACTGAATGCACTTTGTAAGTCACTAACTGATAAAGAAGAGCAGTTAGAACAAAGACAGAAAGAAATTGAAGAACTTGCCCAAGAGATTGAAGAAAGACTTCTTAAGAAAGAAGAAATCGAAACTGAAATCAATGACGTAATCACTTCTTCTAAAGAAGATTACGACTATGAGGCCGCTAGTGAAAAACTAGAATCAATGAAGACTGAGCTTGAAGACAAGCAATCACAAATTAGTGAGCTTGAAGAAGAGTTCTCAATTAAGAAAGAAGAGCTTGTTAAAATGGAACAACAAGCTTTCCAAAATAATTCTAAACTTGAAGAATATGCTGCAACTCTTCAAGATCTTGCTACTGAAATTGAAGCTATTGAAAAACAATACTCAGGAGTTTCAACAGAGCTAGCAAAAGAAAGAGATGAAGTTATGACCGCTAAGAATTTAGTGGATGAATTAACTGAAAAAGAAGTAAGTCTAAAAGAGACTGTAAATGAATTGACGATTAAAGATCGCGATTTAGAAAGTGAATTAAAAACTCTTACAAAAGAGCAAATCACAAAACAGTCTCGCTTGGCTTCTCTAAAAGAAATTCAAGCTTCACTTGAAGGAGCTAAAGAAGGTGTTTCTAAGTTCCTAAGTGAAGTTGACTCAGATAAGTACACTGTGCTTGGAAATATTATCAAATGTGATGATAAATATACTAATGCAGTCACAGCACTATTGGGAGAGTTCCTTGAGTCTCTAGTTACTTCGGAAAGTGACCTTTCACTTCTTAAAAACTGGGTAACTGAAAATGATGAAAGTGCACTTGAGATCCTTCTTGCAGATAAGACTGCTGATGTAATTTCAGCTGAAGCTCGCGAGAGATTATCGGTTAAACTTGGTAGTGAGTTAACAACTCTTAGCGATATTATCGAACTTCCAGAAGAATATAAGTCTAAATTAACTCCATATCTATCAAGCCTATTTATCGTTGATCAGATTGATCTTGATAAAGTTACAAGCCTTGAGAGTTCAATTTCATTTGGTGGGATCTGTGATCTAAGTGGAAATATCCAAATTAGAAATCGTCAAAATGCAACTGTTCTTCATGTGAAGGGTAGTCAAGAGCAAGGTCAAAGTGCAATTGAGAGAAATAATACAATTGAATCACTTGATACTGAACTCGTAACTCTTAATGAAAAAGTAGTTGAGTTAGAGGAGAGTGTTAATGCTTCTAATGAACTTCTCAGAGCAAAGATTAATGAGCTAGAAGAAGCAAGACTAAATCTAAGTGAATCTCGTGCCGATTACGCAGCTAAGAATTCTGCACTTGAGTCAAAGTTAGCTTCAATGGAGTCGGGAAATACTCGTCTTGATATTCTGAAAAATAGAAAAGATGAAACATCAAAGCTTCGACTTGCAATTCTTGAAAAGGAAGAGTCTTTCAATAAGGATAAGCAAGAAGTTGAGGAAGCGATCTCAACGATTGCTGAAAGAGTACAAGACTTTAAAGATAGCTATAATGAAATGAATGAAGTTTATGAAGCAGATCGTGAAGTTTATGTTTCAAAGCAGGTTGAAGCGAAGACTTTCGAGCAACGTGTAAACTCTCTTCGTTCACAAAGTGAAGATATCGAAAAGCAAATCGAGAAGCAAAACCTTAGACGTGAAACAAATACTGAATTAATCACAAAGCTTGAAGAAGAGCTAGAGAATGTTCAGGTTGAAATTGAAACGCTAGAAAATGACAATAATGAAAAAGCTGATATTCTTGCAAGTAAGGATGAGGTTTTAAGTCTTATGAAAGATGAGTTCTCTGAGCTTCTACTTGCGATGCAAGAGCGTGAAGATCAAGTTAAGGAACTTACAAAGAATATCAATAAGACAGATAAAGAAATCACTGAAAAAGAAGTACGTCTTGAAAGATGTCTAAATGAAGAAGAAGAAAACGTTCGTAATATTTTTGAAAAATATCGTGTTGATCTTCGTGAGTCTATTGGACGTTATCTTGAGTACGGTCAAGATGACTTTGAAAAACTCAATGACATCTCAACAATGTACTTTATGGAAACAGAAAATGGCCCTAAAGAGATTGAAAAAGAGTCATTTGAATTTATTAGAAAGTATGGACAAGACCTTAAGGATCAAGGGCATCGTCTTAAAAATTATAAATCTGAATTTGGTCGCCTTGGTGAAATTAACTGGCAAGCAATTGAAGATTATGACAGACAAAAGCTACGTTATGACTTCCTAAAAGTTCAAGAAGTTGAGTTACGTAAATCTCTTGAAGATCTACAGGCCGCTATTGAGCATATTGATGAGAAATCTCGTGAGAGATTTAAAGTCGCTTTTGAAGAGGTTGATACAAGATTTAGAAAAGTATTCCCAATCATCTTTGGTGGTGGAGAAGCTCGTCTTGAAGTCGTTGGTGATATTGATGATCCAGAGTGTGGTGTTGATATTATTGCCAAACCTCCAGGGAAGAAAATGCAGAATATTAACCTAATGTCAGGTGGTGAAAAGGCAATGACGGCCGTTTCTCTTATCTTCTCAATCTTCCTTGTTAAGCCATCACCATTCTGTCTTCTGGATGAGGTTGATGCCCCTCTTGATGATGCCAACGTAGGTCGCTTTAATGAACTTCTTCGTGAAATGAGTGCTGAATCACAATTCATCCTTATTACTCACAATAAGAAAACAATGGAGCTAAATGATACACTATATGGGGTAACAATGCAGGAGCCTGGTGTTTCAAAGGCAGTTTCGGTACAATTACAGTAATGAAAACTAAAGCACTTCTTTTAATTCTAATTTCAAATATGGCCTTGGGTTTTATCCCAAGGTCTTTTTCAACAAATTACAAGCAAGTTGTTAAGAACCAGCTTACAGGAACGCCAAAGGTTTCAAATGGTACTTTCGATTATGAGTATCCTGGTAAGCTTAGACTTGTACAAGGTGGATCAGACGCTCTTGTTTATGTAACAAATGAAAAGACAACATGGATTAAAAGGGATGGATTCATGCCTGAAGACCCTGCCGAAATTATCATTCACAAGGGGAGTGATAAAGGTCTCTCTAATTTCTTTGATCTTTTAAAGCATGGGCTTAAGACAAATAAGAGTTATAAAGTTAAGGATTCTAAAGAATATAGTGTTCTTGTCTATAGCGAAGATGCTATTAAACAACTTGGAGTGATTGAAACGAAATTAAGTTTTAATGGTACTAAGGAATTCGCAAATATTACACAAATCCAAATTAACTATGCCGATGGTAAAGTGGTTAATCTGGAGTTATCTGATATTAAGTCGGTAAAAAGCTTCCCTAAGAAGCACTTCATCTTAGAAGTGCCTAAAGGTGCTAATGTTTCATATCAATAAATCCACCTCTAAAAAAGTTATCTTTTAGTGTAAGTGGCTTATCACTTAGAAGTCTTGAGTAAATTAGGTAATTTCTTGTGACAAGTTTTACGTACTTTCTCGTTTCCTTATATGGAATCTCTTCAATATACTCAAGATCGGGAAGATTAATACGACTTCTCCATCTCTTTACTGGTGTTCCTCCAGCATTGTAACTGGCAACAAAATCGATGAAGTTGTTATTTCTTCTCATCATAAGCTCATTTAAAAGTAGGCTTGAGAAAGTAATATTAATCTTTGGATTATAAAGGTCTTCGTATCCTTCAAAGGGAACCTTATATCTCTTTGATAATCTATTCCCTTGCTCTGGAATAAGCTGTAGAAGTCCAAAAGCATCAGCAGGAGATCTTGCATATTGATTAAAGGCAGACTCTTGTCTGGCAATACTCATCAGCAGTGGAGTCGTAACAGTTTTAGAACGATTATTCTCAATAAACTCATTCTTGAATGCTAGAGGGAATGCAAACTGGGGGTCCTTTGCCAGAATTTCTTTTTGCTTTTCCTCATTCTCTCTAAAGAATTTAAAAATCATAATATTGAAGTACTTGGCCGCATAGAGGTCATTGTATCCAACTTTATCTTCACTATCGATAATCTTCTTTGAAAGATCTGTATTGCCAATATAGACAGACCAAGCAAGTTCATCGATTGAGATATCATAACGCTTTCGATAATCAATATTTTGTAGTTTGGTGTGATTCATGTGTGCAATCTGGCCGTAGTAACCAAATTGATCTTCTTCTTGTATTTTAAGAAGTAGCTTCTGAGCATCATTAAAACGGTTAAGCTTTTTTAAGCCAACAAATTTCCAATAAAGAAAACGATAATTCGTCTCTTTTGCTTGCGTGTGATAACGATCAAACCAATCAATCATCTCTTCGTAATTGCCGGCTTTATAATTTGTCCAAGCAACATTCCACACGATACTCTCTAGGTGTGTATGCTCTCCTTCGATAGCAGCAAAGGCCTTCTTATAGAACTTGATAGAGCGATCATACTTTCTTAGGTCTTCAAAGATTCCACCAATTGTATAATATGTAGTGACAATAAATTCATTTGGAACTTCTTTATACAGTAGTAAGTTTCGAAGAACTCTTACTGCCCTTTGGAGCTTATCTTCTGTCCAGTAGATTCTTGCAAGCGTAATTGTGTGTTCAGCATGAGCTTCTTTCAATTCCTGTGTATCACGATTCTTTTGTAGATAGAGGACAAGACCTCTAATATTATCGCGGTAGCTATCACCCTTGCGTTCTCTCTTATATGCATAGGCAAGTCGATACCAGGCCTTAACCTTATCTTCCTTGGTCGTTTCCTTATCATTGATAATCTTACGATAGAAGATACGAGCCTTGTCGAATTGGCGATCGCGCTCAAATGATTTACCAACATTATAGAAATCTTCTTTTTTTGGGACTTCGATATAGCGTGGAGATTGGTCGATTAACTTATTGTAGATCTTTTCATAACCCGGGCTACCTTTTGTAAAATTACTTAGAGCTTCCTTTAGAAGTCTTTCAATTTCACCGCTTGTGTTTAAGTAATCAACTTTATTAAGAACAGCACTTACATATGTATCGTCATAAGACTTTCTTTCAATAATCGCATCGATTAGTTCTTCTCTTGCCCAAAAAGGATAGCTCTTAGTATCAAGATACTGCGTTGATAATTCCTCATAAGAAGAAGCGCAATTCTTATAATAATTTGCCTTTAGCCATGGAGTAAGAGGAAATTGCGTGTAGATATGCTTACTATATTCCTCACATGAAACACGATTATTCTTTGTTATCTTGACGAGTAAATTTGTAAGCGCACCAGATTCTTCCCGAGTCTTTGGAGGCCTTGATAAATTCGTACAAGAGGCCAATATCAAAATAAATATACTTAAGTTAATTAATTTCATTAATTACTAGCATAGGCCCTATTAGAAGTTACTTCAAGTATCTGAAAATAGGCAGAAGTCGTCCTAAAAAAATTACATAACCGCTTGAAAAAACGTAGCTTCACCACTATAAGTACCTACTTTATCTATTCAATGGAGAATTATATGTCTGAGATTTCATCTCAAGTTAACCAAAAATTTAATGACCGCACGGTTTACTTTACTTCACTAGGTTGCTCAAAGAACTTAGTTGATGCACAGGTTATGCTTGGGCATATGGGACTGAATGGATTTAAAGTCGAAACTGAACCAGAAAAAAGTGAAGTTATCGTTGTTAATACTTGCTCCTTTATTGAAGCTGCAAAACAAGAGTCTATTGAAATGATTCTTGATCTTGCAGATTATAAGAATGAAGAAATGGGTAAGTGTAAGGCCCTTGTTGTTTCTGGTTGTATGGCCCAAAGATACTCTGATGAGTTAGAAAAGAGTTTACCTGAAGTTGATATGTTTATCGGAACAGGTGAGTATAATAAAATCGTTCCACTTTTAACCGCCCTTGAAAATAATAAATTAGAGAAGAAGTCTTTCGTTGAAGTTCCACGCTTTATTCATACTGAATTCGATCCACGTTTAAACACTTCACCATTTTATACGGCATGGTTAAAAATCTCTGAAGGGTGTAATAGAAATTGTACATTTTGTATTATTCCAACTCTTCGTGGTCGCCTAAGATCAAGAACAGTTGAATCACTTGTTCAAGAAGCAAATCAATTAGCTGAATCAGGTGTTAGAGAATTAAATCTTATTTCACAAGATCTATCTGATTATGGAGTCGATCTAAGTGATGAAAATAATTTGTTTGAACTTCTATCTGGTCTTGAGACTGTTGATGGGGTTGATTGGGTTCGATTATTCTACTTTTACCCTGATGAATTAACTGATGAAGTAATTGAGAAGATGGCAACGTCTTCAAAGGTATGTAAGTACCTTGATATGCCTGTTCAACATTTCTCAGACTACGTTCTAAAGAGAATGAATCGTAAGATTACGGGTGAGAAGATCATGGAGAGAATTGTAAAGCTCCGTGAAAGAATCCCTGGTATTGTTCTTAGAACTTCAATTATTGTTGGTTTTCCAGGTGAGTCAGAAGAAGATTTTCAAAAGCTTCTTGATGGTGTGCAGAAAGCACGCTTTAATCACCTTGGTATCTTTCGCTATTCAGATGAGGAAGGGACACCAGCATACCGCCTAAAAGATAAGAACTCACAAGAAGTGATTGATGAAAGATTTGATCGCCTTTATGAAGTCCAAAAAGAAATTGCTCGTGAGCTTAATCAAGATTTTCTTGGTAAGACAGTTGAAGTCTTAGTTGAAGGAACTCACGAAGATACTGATCTATTAATTGTTGGACGCCACTTTGGTCAGGCTCCTGATATTGATGGAAAGGTGATTATTAATGACTTAAATGAGGCTGAGCTAGAAATCGGTGACCTCGTTAAAGTTGAGATCACCGATGTATTAGATTTTGATTTAGTTGGTCGCGTTCTTTAGTAGTCGTATAGGTATGCCGGGAATCGAATTCTCTGTATACCTTGAATAGCGGCTCCTGAAACAGTCGTTTCAAGAGGTAGTGTTAGTGAGATTTGATCAACACCAACATCCTTTACTTGATAGTTTACACCAGCGATTTGAATGTCCATACCTGGATAAACATAGTCATAAGGAGCACCACCTGCAATATCGACGGAGAGACTATTAGCATCGCCTGATGCTGTAATTGGGAATGCAGTATAAGTATTTGCCATTGTAGGGGCCGTCGATGGACCACAGGCACTATACTGAGATCCTTCATTTAAGTCATCCCAGTCACTATACTTATTAAATGACTCACCAAAGACATCAAGACTATCATTATCCATTCCCCAATCTGTTGCCTGGCTTGTTTTGTCAATATTAGCTAGATCAAATTTAGAATCCCAATCTCTAACATGAATATTAATTCTCGCTTGTAGGTCATTTGCTTGATCTAGACAGTTGAATGTATAGAATGGATTAGCTCCAATTAACGGGTCAACAATATTCTGTGGAGAGAAGAACATATTTGCTCTTGCCGCATGGGCCTTAACTCCATCCGAGTAATAGTCAACTCTTGTAGGATCTTCACATGAAATACTATTTGTATAGTTTGCAATAAAAACGTTTGAAGCACCACTCTTATCAATTGGTCGATCCGGTGTATATGTCGTATCAAGTCCCGAAAAAGAGTTTGTTATAACTCCAACCATTCCTCCGTCAACGGCAGCTCTACCAACTTGTGATACAAGAGGTCCGTCAAGACAAGCTCTTGGATCTCCTTCACAATTATGAGTAAATGTTTCGACTGACGTTTCACAGCTTGATGGAGTTGTTACAGTTCCTGTATCTGGATCAACTTCTTCTGGTGTATATGCATAGCTAATCGTTGCATACGCGAATGAGCCATTGTCACAGTTGATATCGTTATACTTCCCTGTACATAAATCATCTAGACCACCTTCAAATAGGGTACTATTGATGTACATACCATCTCCTGTATAACCTAAAACTCCTGTCACATTTCCAAGGTCATCTGTGATACCTGATGTATCAGTTGCTGCTACACAATCTGATGACGCTCCCGTTACAACTTGAACAATATAACGAGCTGATGCATCATAATCAATCCCTGAGTTTGAACCAGTTGTTTTGTTAGGTCTTCTCTTGAAGAATGAGTATGGCTTGTATTCAACCGAATGACAGATACCTGGACCAGCTTTTACGTTAAAGTTTATATCACTTCCGTATAGATCATTTTCTCCTACATCGACAAAACAATCGATATCTACAACATCTTCAACTTCAGCCGTGGTTGATTTTGGATTACTTGCAATATCACGCTTTTTAATTCGACACTTATTAAAGAAGTTGGATTCACCATCTTTGTGACTATAAAATTTAGGAGTACTTGCAATATCAATTTCAACTTCAAAATAGTCCTCAATAATTAAGTTAAATGCAGTAGAAGCAGTACCTAGAATATTTGTAGCAGTTACAATATATTCCTTTGAAGCGGCTGCTACTTCAGGAGAACCTGAAATGAAACCAGTACTTTCATCAAGACTTAGTCCTGGTGGTAGATCTGGAGAAACCGTATATGTAATACTCTCACCTCTTGGAAGAGTCGGAATAATACTTGATTCAACACCTCTTTGTAGTTCAAATGTTACAAGAGTATCAAATCGAGTGATAGTACTACCTACAGCTGTAGTATATGGTCTTACGTATGAGAATTGTTCACCTGATGCAAGTGTAATTCTTTTACCATCTGTACTTTGAAGTTGTGCTGTGGTACCTGTAATTTCAGAAACAACAAGGTTAGCTCGATCTGAATTTGTTAATAAATCCATTCCACTTACAAGATTTGATGTATTTGAAAATGTCGCTTGCATAACAGGCGCCCAGAGCTCTTCCATTGTGTAGGTTGCCGCTGTATCACAATCTTCAACTGTTGTAATATTTGACCTGAAGTTATGCATTGAATTTGGATCATTAAGATCTCTAATTTGATTTAGAAATAGGTACTTGCTTAATGTTCCGTCAAGGTCTGCCGGATTAGTAGAATTTTCTGTTGGGTTGGCCGTAACAACTGCTCTTGCATATTCTGTTGGTGAACCACCAAAGTTCATACATAGAGATGGGCTTTCGGCGATATAAGTAGGGTTAAAGTCTGCTGTCGAGTTTATTTGCATAACGTGAGTAAGACTTTTCGGATCATCAAGTATGACTGCTTCCTCATCAATGAAAGACTTATAATTATCAAGTGAAGAATCTTTGACGAATTCACCATCGATAACTTGGACAATTAGATACTTTTCATTTCCATCGATATCAAGAATTCTTTTAATGATACCTGTTGCTCCAGAGCTTAATGGAGGTAGAGGTGCTGAAGAGACTTTTTGTCCTACAACAAAGTCTGATGTTGCCTGAATAAGGTTCTTCACTCTAAAAGCGGCCATTTGAGAATAAGAGAGATTACTTGGAGGGTTTACAATTCCAAGTTCAAATTTAAAAGTTCGCTCTGTAAGATCATTTTCTACGGTAACAGTATACTCTTTAGCCGCTTGATATGTGTGATCGCTGGCTCCTGAAATATCGATAATATATCCAAAAAGAGGACTATCAACATCTTTTACTAGCCTTAGAGAAGACGGTAGATCTGGTGTAATTGATATTTTTGTGCTGTTGTCATAAGAAATATGTGACTCCGGTGCAACAGCAGTGTTATTAACTAATTTCAGATTTATATTTGAATCTGGTTGGAAGAAATACTTTAGATTTGTAATTGTTGCTTCTGCATTTGAAAATGGAAAGGCATTATCAATTACATCTCCTGGATATACTCGACCTGAAGTTAATGTACCATAAATATTTCCATTACTATCTTTATACGTAATTGTACCTGTTGCCCCTCTGTCTGTTGTGAATGATTCAGTACTTGAGTTTAGTAGGAATCCTGCATTTGTATCAAGTTTGAAACCAATATAAATTGAACCAGAGTAAGGGTAAGCAACGGTATTTGTATTCGTTCCATCGTAGTTATAGAAACAAGTCGTAGCAATACGGTAAGTATCACCAATTGAAGCTGGTGATGGAACAGTTGTAGGAATATCAGCTCCGGTACAATTAAATGATGTATCAGTTTCCATTGTAAGCTCTTCTGGTATTGGAGCTTGGATAGTAATTGTTGGAGTGAGAGTCACATTTATCGAAGCGTTAGCATCATCAGCTGGACTATAGAAGTCAAATGTAAATGGTGCTACTGTAAAAGGTCGAAGTGGTTCAACAGTTGAACTTTGAACTCCAATCGTACCAGTTTCATTATCGAGCTCAAAGGTCGAAGCATATGTAACTGTTAAGTCTGTTCCAAAGTTAAAACCTGAAGTGGCGAGTGGATCAAGGAAGTTTGTACGTGAAGCAGATGAAAGCTCTGCTCCCTCAACAGTAGACCCATCTGCACCAACAAGTTGGTTAATGAGATAGTCTCCCATTATTCCTTCGATAAAAATTTGTTCTACAATATTTGCACTATCTTCTTTTGTAATTAGATCGGCATCGCCTGTAACGAAAACATATGGCTGAATTGTGTCATAGCGAAAGATTGTTGGTGATTCAATTGTTGCTGGATCGACTTCATTTCCAGATTCATCAACGACTCCTGTTCCTGTATCTTCCGTTGAATCATCTGTTGAACTTCCATCATCAGTTTCAACTGTGTCACCTGCTGCCGTATCTTCCTTAAACTTTGTTAAGCTATCAGGAACACAAGAAGTGGCCAGGACTAGTAGGATTAATAAAATGTGGAATGTCGGTTTGCCTTTTAACGTTTTCATATCATTATTATCGAATGATTCTTAAACAATCTTTACAGTTTTCACAGAAGCTCCTAATAACGGTGCTTTAGAGGTAGTTGTTGCCTATCTTTAGGACACAAAACCGACTTATTTTATTGGCTAATTTTTGCTAACTTCCTAAAAATACATTGCCGGTTTATAATGAAACTTATTACGCTAAATACCTGTTATCTTTAGCCCGCTAAGTGATTCTTATTGTGGCCAAGATCAGCATATTTTATGGAGTTAAAAGTGAAGAAAATATTAATCGTTTTACTTCTTTCAAATTCAATTTTTGCACAAACCACACTTTTGCAAAATCTAAGACCATTTGTTGAAAAGAATATTTCTGTCTCACTGGCCAATAAGATTTGGGGTGAAAGAGATGAGGTTGAATTACCTGAAATACCACTTGTAAAAAAAGATGCTAAAGATCTTAGTGTTTACAATAAGAAAGAATACAAGTCGCCTTTTACAAAAGAGCAGATGTCTAAATACAATCTTTCTTTTATAAATGAATTGATTAAAGCAACACGAGAGCTGGATGCTAATCGTGATGAATTAACAAAGTGGTACTCAACGCTTGAGCAAGGAGGAACAAGAGAAGGGGTATATCGCTCACTTGTTCTTTCTCCGTACTACCAAAGACTTGAAAACTACAATCAGTCACTTTCAAAACCTGCAGTTGATTTCACAATCAAATTCTTCGATAAGTATCTCAATAAAGAACTGACACAAGAAAAGTTACAAGGCTTGAATATTTATACAATTAAGCGCATAGCTGTTGAAGACGCTTTAGATGTCATGGATGTTCTACTTGGAAAAAGTCGCGAGGACTTTGGTAAGTGGTATGCAGTCTTATCAGCTCAGCTTGCTAAAGACTTTCCTATTTTTGAAAGTAAACTCCGTTCGACAAAGGAAAGTGGTGTTCACTATCGTTGGGCCATGAAGATGACTCCTGAAATTGTGAAGTCAGAATTTATTCTCAAACTTCATACGGCCTTTAATTATATTCAAAAACGTCAAAACTAATAGTTAATCGTAGAAGACGTCTTCTCGCTTGGTTAAGGCCATGAGAAGGCGTTCAACTCCCAGGGCAATTCCTGCTGACTTTGGAAGGCCACTTTCAAGTGTCGTAATGAAACGTTTGGGCCACTTTAGGCTATATTTGTAGAGTTCTTTCTTTAATTGGGCATCTTTTTCGAAACGCAGTCTTTGCTCGTTACTATCTGTTAGTTCATTAAAGCAATTGCAAATTTCTATTCCATGACAGTAAACTTCAAAGCGTTCACAAACTCTTGGATCGTTTTCTTTAATTGTCGAAAGTGCTCTTAATGGAGCAGGGAATTCATAGAGAAGAAGAAAAGGATACTTCTTCATTTCTGGTTCGATATAATTATACATAAGAAGAAAGAAGAGATCATCCCATGCGTAGTCATCTTCATTTCCAGAAAGATTAATCTTTTTAAATTTTTTATCAATGATTTGGTAGAGCTCACTCTTATCAAGAAGTTTCAAGATTTCAATTGCGAGGACTTCTTTAAAAATTTCTGCAACTGTCATCTTTCTAAAACTATCACCAATATCTATAACATTAACTTCCTTGGAGGCAAGGTATGTATGACAACTTTTAAAAAGTTCAATCATGTCATTCATGATTGTCTGATAATTTTCATTTGCACGATACCACTCGAGCATAATAAATTGTTTTCGATGAGTTTCACTATCGGGTTCATCACGAAAGCAGTAACTCATGGTGAAAATCTTTTCAAGGCCCTCGCTTAATAATTCCTTCATATGAAACTCTGGTGAAGTATGAAGATAGAGCTCATGGGTTTTCTTATTCACAATTGAGTGTATAGCAAATGGATGAATGTGAACTTCCATTCCTGGATTTTCGACAATAGGCGGCGTTAAGACGTCGAGAAAACCTTCTTTATTGAAAAAGTTACGAATCCCTTGTTGCAGGTGGAAAAGTTCTAATTTATTCGTCATTTTAGGCCTTAAATATTGATTTTTATGCCTATATATCATATCTCTTAAACACACAAAATGGAGAATATATTATGTTGCAACTCGTTGCCTTTCTACAGTCTTGGGCCGATCAAGCTCAACTGAATATCGTTGTTACGATTGAATATGCTTATGCTTTTATTGCTCTGTGTTCGGTTCTTGGTGTGTCTGGATTTACTGGAATCTTTTTTCTTACAAAACCAAAAACTCAACCAAAACTACCAGAGACTAAGACAGAGGAGACTTCTGTTTCTGAGGTCGCTGAAACAATTGAAGAAGTAGTAGAAGAACCGAAGATTGTTGAAAAGTCATGGAAAGAAAGGCTGACAAAGGGACTATCAAGCTCTCGTGAAGGGGTTTGGGGAAAAATTGGAAATATATTTGGCCGAGGTGGACTTGATGATGATGCTCTTGAAGAAATTGAAGAACTTCTTTATGGAGCTGACCTTGGGCCAAAGGCTACAAGCGAACTCATTGAGAACTTAGAAGAAAAGGCCAAGAGTGCTGACTTTAATGAAGCACAGTTTAAAAGTTATATAAAAGATTTCTTAAAAAGTAAGATGTCAGATGTTCAGTCAAAGAGTCCTGGTGATCTCTTTGAATTCACTCCGAATGAGACAGGACTTCCAAAAGTTATTATGGTTGTTGGTGTCAACGGAGCAGGGAAGACGACAACAATTGGAAAATTAGCGACAAAGCTTACGCGTCAAGGTGCGAAAGTTGTTGTTGGTGCTTGTGATACTTTTAGAGCAGCGGCCGTTGATCAACTTCAAGTTTGGTGCGATCGCTCTGGCGCAACAATGATTCGTGCAAAAGAAGGCGCTAACCCAAGTGGTGTTGGTTATGATGCTCTGCAAACAGCGATTAATGAGAAAGCAGATTACTGTATCCTTGATACGGCCGGAAGACTCCATACAGCAGGTAACTTAATGGATGAGCTTACAAAGAGTAAGAATGTTCTGAAGAAGCTAATGGAAGATGCACCTCATCATACTCTCTTAGTGATTGACGCCATCACTGGACAGAATGCAATTCGCCAAGCCGAAGAGTTTAATAAAGCTTTAGAGCTAACAGGGCTGATTTTCACAAAATGTGATGGATCTTCAAAGGCAGGAAGTGCAATTTCCATCGTTGATAGTCTTCAAATCCCAATTACCTATATTGGTGTTGGAGAGAATGTGGAAGACCTGAGTGTGTTCAATTTAGATGAATATCTTGACGCACTAGTAGGTAATTGATTGATTGACTGAAATCCTTTGTAGGACTACAATTGAATTACTATGGATATAAGTTCGGAAGTTAAAGAATATCAAGTATTAGGTCATAATTTTAGGCTCAAAGAGTCTAAAGAAGATGAGGTAGTTTCAGCGACAGAAATTGTCGATTACGTTGAAGCTATCGCAGATAATATTCGCCAAAAGGCACCCTCAATTTCTGGTTCTCAATTAGCAGCATTGGTTGCACTTGAGCTAGCGAAAGAGAAGCTTACATTAGAGAAAGAAATGAAAAATGACATCTCTGATATGAAGACATTATCTGATAACGCCTTAAAATTGATTGAAGAAGCGCTTCCAAAGACTCATTAAAAAAGATGAGCTTCGGCAAGCAAGAGCTTCGATTTGAAATATTAAAGAAGCTTGAAGTATTAGATAGCGAAGAAATTCAAAATCTTTCACGTCAAGTTGTTCAAAATCTCAAATCTCTTTTTAATTCCGAAAATTTAAATCCAGATTATCTAGGGATCTATTATCCATTAGATGATGAAGTAAATTGTTTAAGCATTGAGGAAGACGTAAAGCTTTGCTTTCCATTCTTCAGTGAAGACTCGAATGACATGGTCTTTAAAGAGTCTAAAGTAGATGAACTGGTTATTGATAAAGCCTTTGGGAAGAGTTTTAAAATTCCTGCCAATGATAGAAAAGTTATTTGGCCAGAAATCATCTTAGTTCCAGGTGTCGCATTTGATAAAAGTGGTGGGCGCTTGGGCCGAGGTAAGGGTTATTATGATCGCTACCTTGAGAAAATTGAAAGTACGCTAAAAAGAAGAGTTATAAAAATAGGAATTTGCTTTAGTCAGCAGTTAATTGAATTAGTGAAGCTTGAGGATCATGATCAGGTGATGGACTTTATCGTAACTGATGAGGGAATGACTAAAGTTAATCAATAGGGAGAAAGAGATGAGTATGGATTTAATCTTAGCTTCACTTCTTTTTCTTGTGATTGGACTAGCTGTTGGTTTTGTTATCCGTAATCTTCAGGCAAAGAAAGAACTTGCTGAAAGAGAACAAAAGGGTGACGAAATCATCGAGAAGGCCAAGGCACAAGCAAAAGACATAAGCTATAAAGCAAGAAAAGAAGCAAAAGAAGCAGCACAAGAAGAAAAGAAAGATGCTGAAAAGTACGCGGAAAAAATTAAACGCGAATTAAATGATCAAGAAAAAGATCTAAATAAGAGACAAGCAAAACTTGAATCTAAAATGGATGAACTTGATGATAAGTTTAAGAAAATCGAAAAAAGAGAAGAAGAGGTAAAAGAAAAAGAACTCGACGCTCTTAAAGAAAAAGAAAAGTACGTTATTCGTATTGAAGAGTATGCTAATAAGCTTTCAGAAGTTGCGGCAATGACTAAGGAGCAAGCGAAAGACGAGCTACTTGATACAATGAAGGAAGAAGCTCAAGTAGATTTCTCTAAAATGATAAAACGCATGGAAGAAGAGGCAAAAGAAGATGCTGAGAACCGTGCGAAAAGAATTGTTGGTATTGCGATTCAAAGATATGCAGGAGAGCACGTTGGTGAAAAGACGATCTCAACTGTTGACCTACCTTCTGATGATGTAAAGGGACGTCTAATTGGTCGTGAAGGTCGTAACATCCGTGCCTTTGAGCAAATTTGTGGTGTTGACTTAATTATCGATGATACTCCAGAGATTGTTGTTATTTCTTCATTTAACGTTGTAAGACGTGAGATCGCAAAAGATACAATTGAAAAGCTAATTGCTGACGGTCGTATCCACCCTGCAAAGATTGAAGAATTCCACGATAAATCTAAGGCCGAGTTTGAAAAGAAACTTCTAGCTCTTGGTGAGAAAGCACAGATGGAAATCGGTGTTCACGGTATTCACCCAGAAATTCTGAAGCTTGTTGGAGCTCTTAACTTTAGAACTTCATATACTCAGAACCAATATCAGCACGCAATTGAAGCAGCATTTGTTGCTGGAGCAATGGCAGCTGAAATGGGATTAAATATTAAACAAGCTCGTCGTGCTGGTCTTTTACACGATATCGGAAAAGTTCTTGATGCTTCTGCTGAAGGTTCTCACGCGGTTATCGGTGCTGACTTTGCTCGTAAGTTTGGAGAGTCGGCTGACGTTGTTCACGCTATCCGTGCTCACCACGATGATGAAAAACCAGAATCAATTCTTGCTCACATTGTTGCAGCAGCTGATGCGATCTCAGGTGCAAGACCAGGTGCTCGTAAGGCACTTACTGAGTCTTATGTTTCTCGTCTTACTGATATTGAAGAAATTGTTAACTCTTTCGAAGGTGTTAGCAAGTCATATGCAATCTCAGGTGGACGTGAAGTACGTGTCTTTGTTGAAAACGATAAAGTTACTGACGAAGAAACTGTTATGCTATCTCGTAATATTGCTAAGCAAATCGAGGAGCAAATGTCATATCCAGGAACAATTAAAATTACAGTTGTTCGTGAGACTAAAGCAGTTGGAGTTGCTAAGTAAAATAACTTCCATTTATAATATGAGAAAGGCACCTAGTAGGGTGCCTTTCTTTTTGGAGACGCAATGAAAATTGGAATTAAGTATTACCTTTATTTCTTACCAGCAGTGATCATTTTCTTTATCGCATCTTATCTTCTAAAGTTTTCGATTGAAGAGTTTATCTGTTTCTTTACTTCAATTTCATTTGCTGGGCTCTATTGTCACCCGAATCGAGATGAGTATTTTGAAGAGCGCCGTAGTCGATTTAATTTTGCTAATTTTGTGATGGGTGTTTTTCACTTATTTGAAGATTGGCTTCCTGATAATACTTGGGGAAATATTGTTTTAAGACACGCTCCAGGTTTTATTTTCTTCTTTCTCGTAATGCTAGTGTCGCCATCGGTACAAGCTCGTATTGTTTACTTACTTGGTGTCTTAGCATTTGAATTAATTTTCTACTTATTCGTTAAGAATAATTCTCCACAAAGTCATGAACATGATTGCGAAATTCATGGATGCTCTGAGCACGAAGAAAACGACCACGAATAACTTCAAAGTTGTCATAGTCATCAAAGAGATAGCGGCAGAAGGCCTTAAAGCGCTTTAGTATGGTGTTATCAATAAAACCAAACTTTCGATATTCCTTCTCTAGTTCGTAGAAGTAGATATCGAGATTCTTTGCTCGCTCTTTTAAAAGAAATTCATCACTTAGGAAATCGAGATTACCTTGATACTGTTTATATATTGAAGCAAGCCATGGTGTTTTTAATGCACTTCGGCCACACATTACAGCGTATGGGTCGCAGCGATCAAAGATATTTTCAATATCTTCAGTCGTCCAAATATCACCATTGGCAATAATTGGAAGCTTTGAGAAATTCACGGCCTTTTCAATATAATTCCAATCCGCAACTCCTTTATAGAGTTGATCTCTAGTTCGGGCATGAATAGTTATTCCTTCAACTCCGCAGTCTTCAAATAATCTAAGAAGATCAAAGAAGAGGCTATCATCTCGATAACCAATGCGAATTTTTACTGTGAAAGTATTCTTAAACCCATTTCTTATTTGTGTGATGATTTTCTCAAGGGCCTTAAGGTCTGAAAGAAGATAAGCTCCACCCTTATTTGAATTGACCTTCTTTGATGGACATCCAAGGTTGAGATCAATATGGTGGTAGTCGAGTTCACTAATAAGGCCTATGGCCTGATCGGTTTGAGCAATTTCAGAAGTTAGAAATTGATAGGCCGTCTGATTCGTGTGAGATGCTTTCTTTAAGTATTGTTCACCAAAGTGTTTTACTAACGCCTTCATTCCAATATTTCCAACTGATGGAATTCGATAGAAGTCAGTGGCATAGTAATCCCAGTCCCCGAAAGCTCGTTGAATGACTTCGCGATAAGGTCCGTCAGTAACCCCTTCCATCGGAGCAAAGAGGAGTGAATGTTTCTTAAATGGTAATGTACTCACCCTGCGGTTATAAACAATGCTGGGACAAAAAGCTAGTGGCCTTCTTTTAACATTTTAGTTTTTTTAGGGTAGAACTATATCCATGGATATTTCAATTGTTATTCCCTATGAAGCCTCGGCTACAGGCCTTACTCTCTACTCGCAAGTTCGCCGTGAAGACGGCCCTCTTGATGGAATGATGGAGTTCCCTGGTGGTAAAGTTGAAGCAGGGGAGAATTCTGAACAGGCAGCACGTCGAGAGTTCTATGAAGAGGTGGGAGTCGAACTCAATAAAATAACACTCTTCACTCAATATCGACATGATTACGATGATCGAAGTGTCATTCTCTTTGTCTATCTTACTGATTATACAAAGGAAATGAGCTTAGAGAGTCAAAAGATACCTTTTGAAAACGCTCAAAATAAGGTAGAAGAGCTTAATATTCCAGCAGCAAATAAAATCATAATTATGCGCTTAATTGAGCATTATTTACGAGAGAGTAATTTTAATGAGTAATACATTTGAAATCGCAAAGTACTTCTTCCTGGCCGTAGGCTTTGGTGTTTTTACTTTTGCTCCTGTTGCCAATTCAAAGATGACTGGTGGCGGTTTTCAAAAACTACTATCGACAACTTGTTTAGTGAGTTTATTTCTAGCGGCCATTACTCATATTATTACAGGTCACAGTGCAACGGATTTAGAAGCAATTCTTATTTACGTCAGTACAATCTCAATACTATTTCATCATCAATTACATAACCACTACGATGAGAAAAACTCTGCTCTTTGGGTACTTTACGCGATTCCAGCAATACTAGGTTTTTGGGTTCTCTACTTATTCCAGGATAAGAATCTTATTAACTATCTCTATATTGCATCTTCGGTTTACTACCTTGGTGCTATTACATATGCCATGATCCTTGGTCACTGGTATCTTGTTACACCAAAACTATCTGAAGTTCCTCTTAAAAGAGCGACTCTTGCAATGTGGTCCTTAATTGGAATCAAGCTAGTTTGGACAATTTTTGAGCATGCAAAGCTTGGGCCTTATCTAGCAGAAGGCACGCAGCTTGGAGGTGGTTACGCTTTTAATTGGCTGATGGTTATCATGCGCGATATTTGGGGTTACCTTGTTATATTTGCTATGAGTGTTTTTGGTTGGAAACTTGTTTGTATGAGAAGTACACAGAGTGCAACGGGAATATTCTATGCCATGACGATCTTTATCTTCATCGGCGAAATTATTGCTATTTATTTATTTTATACATATGGATTACTACTATGATGGAAATTACTTTAACGTGTAAAGAATGTGGGTCAGCTGTTTCGTTTCATCCGAATAAGGATGTGACAGAAGTTGAGTGCCAAATTTGTCATACGAAAGCTCCTGTTAAAATGAATGAAGATCACGAGAAGGGAATCCTTAAGGACTGTCCATGTTGTGAGAGAAAGGACTTCTATAAGCAAAAGGACTTTAACCGCAAGATTGGTGTGGCACTTTTTGTGATTGCTGCTCTGGCGACTCTTTATATGGCGACAACTCAATATGCGCCGTACTCAGTAGCGCCATTTATTATTCTCTATGTCTTTGATTTTGCATTATTCAAGAGATTACCTCCTGTTGTTATTTGCTACAAGTGTCTGACGATATTTAGAAAAGTGAGTAATATCAATGAGATATATGATTTTAATCACGAGATGAACGATAGAATTGTCTATTCTGATCACGATTTCAAAGGTGAACAACTCGATCACCACTAAACCGTGTAAGAAGGGCTATATACTTGTAATTCCAAGGTTTGTGATGTATTGAATCATATCAGAAATACTGATAAAATATTTATATCAAAACGAGGGACGACTCATTAGTGAGCAACGTCCATAACAAGGATAAACCTTATAGAACCTCCGAGTTGTTGTTTCTTAATTAATAAACTTCCATCTAAATTCAATATAACAAAGGCCATCCAATGGGCGATGTAAGCAGTCTTGAAATTATTTCGCTCATCGTTTGCTTTATTGGCTCAGGATTCTTTTCTGGATCGGAGGCCGTCCTACTTTCAATACCACATGATCGTGCCAGCCAGCTTATTCAAGAAGGTGATTCCAAAGGACGTGCGATTGCGTTCATGATTGATCGCCCAAGTGAAATCCTAACCACAATCCTTGTTGGTAATAACGTCGTTAATATCTTTGCCTCATCTTTAACAACAGTTCTCGCAACACGAATGTTTGCTGATGATGCAATTGGTATCGCTGTTGGGGTAACAACTTTTATTATTCTAATCTTTGGTGAAATTATTCCAAAAACTTTTGCAAGAACTCACGCTGAGAGTTTATCGCTATTTGTTATTCGCGTTCTGCAAATTTTCTATTATCTACTTTATCCTGTGATTAAAGTTATGGTGTGGTTAATTCACACTGTTCTCGGGGAGAATGCTCAGTTAACTGGTCGAATTGTTACAAAAGATGACCTCGAGTTTATGATTAAGAAAGCAGAGAATGAGAATACGATTGACCACAAGCAAATTGATCTCTTTAACTCAATTCTTGAATTTCCAAAGATCAAAGTTAAGGACATCATGATTCCACGTCGTGAAATCAAAACGATTCCAGTCAATAGTACTTATAGCGAAGTACTAAATGAGATCGAAGAATCAATTCACTCACGCTATCCAGTATGTGATGGTGAGATTGATAATATTGAAGGTTTTCTTCACGTAAAGGAGCTTGCCTTTATTAGAAAAGCCCAACGTGAAAATTTTGTACTGGCCAACCACTTACGTGAGCCATTCTTCGTTTACGAGCATATGAAGATTCAAGCAGTCTTTGATCATATGAACCGTAAGAAAGTTCACATGGCCCTAGTGAAAGATGAGAATGGGCTTATTGTTGGGATCATTACACTTGAAGACATTATTGAGGAAATTCTTGGAGAGATCCAAGATGAGCACGATGATGATATCGATCAAATTACAAAAGAGTACCAAGAGAGCGATCTTATTGAAGGTGTTGATATTGATGGAGCGACTAATCTTCGTGATCTTGATCATGATTATGATATTAAGATTCCATTAAATGATAATTACTCAACTCTTGCAGGCTTCCTTCTTGATATGCTTGGAAATAACTTTCCTGAATCAGGTCAGATTATTATCTGGGAAGGCTATAGCTTTGAGTTAACTGAAGTCTTTGATTACGAAATTAAGCAAGTTAAAATCAAAGATGTCGATGGTGAAAAGCACTTCTTCTCAAAGAAAGAGGCCAAGGAAGCTGTTGAGAGCACTGAAGACCTACTCGATATTCCTGTCAAGTAAGCCTCTTTTCATAAAAATAACAAATCTTTACATAGAGGGAATCTATTAGATTCCCTTTTTTTGATAGACTATACTAAATGAGAATTAGTAATAGGAGTCTATATGTCATCACAAAATATATATCAAATCGCAGTAGTAGGAAGTGGGGCCGCAGGAATGATGGCAACCCTTCGCGGTGTTTTAAATAACGACCAAGTCATCCTCTTTCCTGGTTCACCTCGTGATAAGAAGCGCTCACGTGATAAGTGGGTTTATAAAGTTGAGAATATGCCTGGTTATCAAAAGTATCGCAAGGGGATCGAAGATCCTAATAAAGATACACTCGAGTGGATTCAGGAATCAGAAGAATTTAAAGATAATCTAACTTACGTTAAGGGAAAAGGTATCACGCAAATCACAAAAGATGATGAAGGAATCTTTCATCTAACTGATAGTGATGGAGAGAAGTATCAAGCTCAGTATGTTGTTTTAACAACGGGGATTATGGATGTGCAGCCACACTTTAAGGGAAGCATTAAGCCAATTCTTCCATTTGCAAACGCTCAGACAGTTGATTATTGTTTGAGATGTGATGGACATCATGTCTATGATAAGCACACTTCAATTATTGGTCATACATCAGGAGCTGCCTGGGTTGCAGTAATGCTTAAAGAGCGCTACAACACACCTTCGATGTCTATTCTCACAAATGGTGAGACACCACAATTTGATGAGGAGACTCAAAAGCTTATTAAAGCTTATAAGATTGAAGTTTTCACAGAAGAGATTCATGAGATCTTAGGTGATAAGAAATCTGGAAAAGTTGAAGGCTATAAATTTGCAAGTGGAAGAACACTTGAGTCAGCATTTTCTTTTGTTTCGCTTGGAACTATCGTTTATAATGAGTTAGCGACAGCTCTAGGTGCAGAGGTTGATGGACGTGGATATGTTCTTGGAAATGAGAAGGGTGAGACAAATGTTGAAAACTTCTACGTTGCCGGTGACCTAAGAGCTGATCGTAAGAAACAAATTTATACGGCTTGGGATATGGCCGTTGATTCTCTCGATGATATCAATGCTAAGATCCGCCGTAAAAAGAGAGCCGCACTATTAACTTCACTAGGTCTAGCTTAATCCTTATTTGTGTTCTAGCTGTCTTTAATTTTAAGGCAGCTTGGGCACGAAACCAAACTGCTCAATATAAGAGTATCTACCAAGTCAAAAAAGAATTCTCACAAGAAGAATTAAAGAAACTTAAAGATTTAACAATAGTCTTTCTTCCTGGAATTCTCTCTCAGTCGGCCATAGCCAATTCTGGTCAGCTACTAAATCTTTCCTATTTCATGGGAGATTACTTTCATGATTATATGAATACTCTTGATGAACTAAAGCTTCCATATAAGCGTATTGTGGTTGAATCAGAAAACCCTGTTGATAAGAATGCAATATATATCAAAAAAGAACTCGATAAGATTGATGGTAAGGTTCTTGTTATAAGCCACTCCAAAGGAGGACTCGAGTTTCTTGAGGTGCTTGTGAATCATCCTGAAATGGCAAATCGAGTTGTTGGTTGGGTTTCGATGCAGTCACCTTATCGAGGATCTGTTCTTGCAGATTACTTCTTAGAAGGAACAATTACTAATAATGTTATGGGCTGGCTTTTCTCAATTCTCGGTGGAGAACAATCTGGTCTCTCTTCTGTTGGTACTGACGAGAGAGTGAAGTACATGAAAGATAATCACGCCAAAATTAACAAAATTCTTGGAGAATTGAATTATCTGCAATTCATTACCTATATCAATGACCTTGAGGGGAGAGAAACCCTACTTGAAATTAGTCGAAATTTTATTCTCGATCGCGCAGGAAAAAATGATGGAATGGTTGATCTAAAATCATCTCTACTTGAAAATTATAGACACATTATTATCAATGATGTCGATCATTTAGCGACAGTTTTAGATCAGGGTAATCTTGAATTTATTAAAGACGAGAATGAGTCTTGGAGATTTGATCGCAAGAAGCACTTTCGCGCGCTGATTCATCTTATTTTAGAGGGGCAATTTTAACGTCACCGGTTACTTTTGCACGGCATGCGAGGCGAATTCCACCCTCACTTACTTCTGGGTGCTCGTCTGTAATGGCCTCTATAGTGTTCTCTTCGATGATTCCAGGCTTTTTGAGGTTTTCCACACCTTCAATAATTTGAATTCGGCATGATCCGCAAGAGCCACTTAGGCAACCGTGTGGGAGAGTATGCCCTTGATCTTGTACTGCATCAAAAATTGTCTGTCCTTCTTCAATATTAAATTCAGTACTTTGTCCGTTTTCATCAATTAATGACACTCTGTGCATACAGTTTTCACCCTTGAAAGTTTATTGTTCTTTTCACTATTGTAGCACTATTAATCCCTGCGTAAATTCAGGTAATTATTGCAAACTTTTAAGGAGATAAAGAATGCCTAGCTTTGAGAGACTATACAAAGACGGACACGAAGAAGTTATCTTTTTCAGTGATCCAAGTTGTAACCTAAAGGCAATCGTTGCGATTCACAACACAGTTCTAGGACCAGCACTTGGTGGGACGAGAATGTGGCCATATAAATCAGAAGATGAAGCTATCAATGATGTTCTAAGACTATCAAAAGGGATGACTTATAAAGCAGCTGTCTCTGGTCTTAATCTTGGTGGTGGTAAAGCCGTTATTATCGGAGACCCTGAAAAAGATAAGTCAGAAGCACTATTTCGTTCATACGGACGTTTCCTAGAGTCTTTAAATGGTCGTTATATTACAGCTGAAGATGTAAATATTGGTGTTGATGATATTGAACACGTATTTACTGAAACTAATAACGTAGCAGGTGTTGCTGAGATCCACGGTGGTTCAGGTAACCCATCTCCATGGACAGCTCGTGGTGTTTTCAGAGGTATCGAAGCAGCATGTATGAAAGTTTATGGAAACCGTTCTCCAAAGGGGAAAGTTGTTGCTCTTCAAGGTGCAGGATCTGTTGGTCGCTATCTAGGTGAGTACTTATACAACGAAGGTGCAGAAATCTACGTTTGTGATATCAATGAAAAGAATATCGAACTTTTCAAAGAGAAAGTTCCAAATGCAAAAGTAGTTGGAATCGATGAGATCTACGATGTAAAAATGGATATCTATGCTCCATGCGCACTTGGTGCAACAATCAATGACGACACAATTGACCGTCTACAGTGTAAAATTGTAGCTGGTGCAGCTAATAACCAACTTGCAGAAAATCGTCATGGGAAAATTCTTAAAGAAAAAGGAATCCTATACGCTCCAGATTACCTAATCAATGCTGGTGGTCTTATGAACGTATCGATTGAATTCGAAGGTTGGTCAGAAGATAAAGCTATCAGAATGGTTGATACAATCTATGATACTACAATGAAGATTTTCCAAATCTCTGAAGAACAAGATATCCCTGTTTATCAAGCGACAGATATCCTTGCTGAGTCAAGAATTGAGTCAATCAAGAATATCCAAGGGAAGTTCCTAGGTCACGTAGGACACAGATTTCCAGGACGTAAGAAAAGATAGATTTTAAATAAAATATATCCATAAGGGCCCGTTTTACGGGCCTTTTTTGTTTTGGGTTTTGGTACGCGGATACTTTTCGTGATTTAAGGCGCTTAACCTACATCTCCCCTAAAAATCCTCACTCGTTACATGAGACTATTAGCAAGATACATACTTAAGCTTCATCATTTATAAGCAACTATAATACTGTCGAGAAATCTAGCTAGATTCAGGCCGTTTTAGTTAAATGAAATTACACAACTAGCTTGAATCACGAAAAGTATCCGTGTACCGGATGAGGATGGAAGATTGTGCCATGAGTTAATATTGCAAGTTAATTAAGGTAAAATCAGGACGTGAAAAAATTAATTCTTATTGCCCTATTTATTCACTCCAGTATTTTCGCCATTGGATTTGAAGACGCAGTTTTTCCTGAAGTTATTACCTCTTCACGTGCTCTTGCGATGGGAAACGCATTTATTGCAAAAGTTGATGATGCCTCTGCTGCTTTCTATAACCCAGCTGGTTTAGGGACATATCGCGGCTCACATTTTCACTTATCAAATTTCCACTTTGAAACAAATAAAGGTTGGATGGAGACGCTCTTTGGTGGAGATGTCACCGGCAATGCGACAGATCTCTTTGATGCTTTATCACTTGAAGGCGCGAGAAAGCTCTTGGTCCAAAATAAGGGAACAATTGCACATTCACGTTTTCAGATGATGCCAAATTTCTCAACTCGCTACTTTTCACTTGGCTACCTATACTCAGTTCAACAAAGAACTTTCATCGGTGATCAGACTGGTGATCAATTTGAGTATGCACAACGTTCTGACCACGGTCCGTACGCTGCTTTTAACTTCTCTCTCTTTGGAGGAATTGTTAAATTTGGTGCTTCAGTTGCTTACCTTTTCAGAAATGAAGTTCAAGGAACAGCAGATCCTGATCTGCCATTAGATCTACCTGATTCACAGTATAATCAGGGAAAGATGCTTCTTGTAACTTCTGGCTTTCGTTTTACACTGCCTTATACTTTTCTTCCGACACTTGCTATTACAAGTCACAACTCAACAGGTGATAGCTTCACTAGTACTGGTGGGGCAGGAGCGCCTGCAGATATTAAGCAAACATTCGACTTAGGATTATCTCTTACGCCACAGCTTGGGCGCACTGTACGTGTTCACCTTGAACTAAATTACAAAGATGCCTTGGGTGAGTATGATGGAGTGGACTTCAAAAGAAAGCTTGGCCTTGGGATGGAATTTGATCTACGTCGCATCTTCTTCTTAAGACTTGGTTACGGAGATGGTTTTGGTTCTGGTGGAATTGGTATTCGCACTCGTAAGATGGAGTTTGATCTAACAACATATGCTGTTGATACAACCGATTCAGATTTTCGTGGGGAAGTGGATCGCCGTTACGTGCTAGGAATTTCTAGCGGTTTCTAGGCCTAAGTTTCTAAATAGCTGAAATTCGTCAAATATTATCCTCAAAATTAATGCACAGCATGTGCACCTTTTGCACTAAAATTGGTAAGCTAGCTCCACTTAAAAAGGGGCGTTAAATGCTTGATAAAACTGCAAAAGGATCAACAGTGGGTTCTGAGAAATCACTCGATAAGAAAAAAGAAATTATTAAGAAATACAATCTTTCAAAAGAAGATCTAGTATGGATGCTTCGTAACGTTTTCGTTTCAAGAAAGTTAGACGATGCAGAAATCACAATGAAGAAGCAATCAACAGCGTTCTTCCAAATTTCTGGTGCAGGACACGAGGGTGTTTTATCAGCTTTAGCAAAAGTTTTAAAACCAGCTCACGATTGGTTTATTCCATATTACCGTGACAGAGCTCTATGTACAGGTCTTGGTGTAACTCCATACGAAATGCTTTGCCAAGCAAACGGAAATATTGGCGATACTGCAACTCACGGCCGTCAGATGCCAGCGCACTGGGGGAACGTAAAGCTTAATATCGTTCAAAAGTCTTCATGTACTGGAACACAGTTTCTTCAAGCATGTGGTGTTGCAGAAGCGGGACTTGCTCTTAAAGAATTAAAAGAGAAACACAATTACGATACTTCAAAATTCCTAGTTGAAGATGCTGAAGTTGTTTACACTTCATGTGGAGATGGAACAATCGCTCAAGGAGAGTTCTGGGAAGGTCTAACAACTGCATGTGCAAATAAGCTTCCAGTTCTTTTCCACGTTGAAGATAACGGTTATGCCATTTCAACAATCACTTCAATGCAAACTCCTGGTGGATCAATTTCAAAAGCTCTTGATGAATTCCCTGGATTAAAGATCATTGAGTGTGATGGTAACTGTCCAATTGAATCATACAAAGCAGCTGAGAAAGCGGCGAAACACATTAGAGAAGGTAAGGGACCAGTTCTTCTTCACTCTCACGTTACTCGTCCATACTCGCACTCTCTTTCAGATGATCAATCAATGTATCGTACGAAAGATGAGCTTGCAGAAGAAAAACAGATTGATGTTTTTAATTCATACCCAAAAACACTAGTTGCACTTGGTGTAATGACTGAGAAAGAAGTTAACGATCTTCTTGAAGAAATTACAATTGAAGTAAGACGTGCCATGAAGGAAGCAGTTGATACTGAATGGCCAGCGCCAGAAACTGCGCTTGATCATTTATACTCTCACGATATTGATCCAACTTCTTCAGACTTTGAAACTCAAGGTACTTTTGAAGGAAAAGACGATGTGCCAATGGCTTCAGCAATCAACGCTGTTCTTCGTAATGAGTTCGCAAAGAATCCACTGCTAAGAATGTTTGGTGAAGACGTTGCAGACTTCTCTGACCTTGAAAGACTTAACAACCCTGACCTAAAGGGTAAGGGTGGTGTATTTAAGGTTTCTTCAGGTGTTCAAAGAGCAGCTCTTGAAGGACAAGTATTTAACTCACCACTTGCTGAAGCAAATATCATAGGTCGTGCAATCGGTATGGCAATGAGAGGGCTTAAGCCTGTTGTTGAAATTCAATTCTTTGATTATATTTGGACTGCTTATATGCAACTTAAGAACGAGATGGCGACGACTCGCTACCGTTCAGGTGGAGACTTTAAGTGTCCAATGGTTGTGCGTGTTCCAATTGGTGGATACCTAAGAGGTGGATCAATTTATCACTCACAATGTGGAGAGTCTTTATTCACTCACATTCCTGGTATTAGAGTTGTTTTCCCATCAAATGCGGCAGACGCAGCTGGGCTTTTAAGAACGGCCATTAGATCAGATGATCCAGTTATGTTCTTAGAGCACAAGCACCTTTACTACCAAGGTTATAACCGTACAGCTGATCCGGGTGAAGAATATATGATTCCATTTGGTAAAGCTCGTATTGCAAAACAAGGCTCTGATGCAACTGTTGTTGCTTGGGGAGCTCTTGTTCAAAAATCAATTGATGCTGCTAAGAAAATTGAGGCTGAAACTGGAAAGACAATTGAAGTAATCGATCTTCGAACGTTAGCTCCATTTGATATGGATTCAATTAAGAAATCGATTGAAAAGACAAATCGTCTTCTTATTTGTCACGAAGAAACTAAGACTTCTGGTTTTGCTGGTGAGATCGCTGCATGTGTTAACGAAGAGTGCTTTGAAGCACTGGATGCTCCAATTCTTCGTGTTGCTGCAAAAGACTCACACGTCGCCTATTGCCCAACTTCAGAAGATTTCATTCTTCCACAAGTTGCCGATGTGTACGAACAACTTAATAAACTAATAAGTTACTAATACAAGGCCAGCTCTTATGATTGAATTCTTAAATGATAAGAGCTGGCTTAATTTCCTTAAAGACGAATTCCAAAAAGATTACATGATTCAACTTTCTGAATTCTTAGATTCAGAAGAGGGTGATGTTTATCCTAGTCGTAATGAATTCTTTGCGGCCCTAAACCTTACTCCACTTGATAAGGTGAAAGTTGTTATTCTTGGACAAGACCCTTACCATGGTGAAGGTCAGGCCCATGGCCTTAGCTTCTCTGTGAAAAAGGGAGTAAAAATTCCACCTTCACTTAAGAATATCTATAAAGAATTAAATGAAGATCTAGGAGTTAAAATTCCTGATCATGGATTCTTAGAAGAATGGGCAAAAGAAGGAGTTCTTCTTTTAAATAATTGTCTAAGTGTTCGTAAGGGGCAAGCCGGCTCTCATCAAAAGAAGGGCTGGGAGAAATTCACGGCCAAGGTTATTGATACCATTAATGAGCATTGTGAAAATGTCGTCTTTATTCTTTGGGGCTCTCCTGCTCAAAAGAAAGGAAAGAATATTGATGAGTCAAAGCACTTAGTCATTAAGTCTGTTCATCCTTCACCTCTATCAAGTTATCGTGGCTTCTTTGGTTCAAAACCTTTTTCACAAGTGAATACCTACCTCGCTCAAAAGAATCACCAGACTGTCTCGTGGGAAATTACTAACTAATCCAACTGTAATTAGGGCCAGGGCATGCTTCTTGGTTTGTCTGCGGTAGATAATAACTCCAATTAAAATTAAGAAATTTACATGGATGAAGCCTGTTGTGTGAGCTATTTCAAAACTTGTGTGGACAAGCATTGTGAAAGCTTCAATTATCCACTCAGCAAAATTGAAGTACTTGATAAAGAAGAGGTTTAGAAAGAGAAGTGGATAAATCAACGTAAAGAGACTTGTTAGTAGAGGCGAGATAAGGATTGTTGAAGGATAGATCACACCACTAAATTTATGGGCGATAAAGAGCTGGGCAACAAAGAAGAGCAAGTACATCTTGTAGATGCGAAATTCTTTGATGGAAAAGATGAGGGCCAAGAATAGTCCACTTAAGTAGAAAGATAATGGACTGTAGCGATAAGTTCCAAAACAGAAGTCGGTCATAATAAAGAAGAGGAAGATTTGTTGTTTTGAATAATTAGTTGCACAAGTTTTATTAAGAATGAAGAAGCTTCTAATGAGCGCAACTCTTCGAAAAGAATAATAGCCAGGTAAGAAGAAATATAATCCAAGACAAAGAATGAGTTCCAGATAGTTTGAACTTATGGGATGCTTTCGTCTAAATAAGAAGAATAGAAGCAAGAGAGAGCTTAGATGAAGCCCTGATGGTGTCATGAGGTGCACTAGATTGAGGTGACCTAGCTTCTTTTTAAGCTCCTTATTGAGTCCCCATTTTTGTCCTGTGATGACAGAGCGATAGAAGTAGAAGTTGTCTTTCTTTTGAAAACTTTCTTTTGTCCCCCTTGGTAATTTGAATTTGGGGGAAGGCTTGTGCTGCCTGTAGTCATAGTTGTTGCTAAGGGGAGAAATCAGTAGAAAAGCGAATAGAAAGATAATATTGAAACGCATTGTGTCTATATAGGGTAAAAATCATGGAAATAGCCTATTTTTGACCCTTTTGAGTGTTTTTTTTCTAATTTGAAAATGGTAATTAAAAAGATACATGGAGTTATAAATGGCCAATTTATTAGTAAAGAAAGCAATTCAAGATTCAATCGCTGAATATTTTAAAGAAGATGATTTAAGTAGAAATTTAAACTATATCACTTCACTTCCAAGTGACATGGTTGAGTGCCGCTTAAAAATTAAAGACGATATGATCCTTTGCGGACTTCCATATTTTACTGAAGCATTTAATTACTTAGGTGCTGATCTAAATTATGAAGACTTCAAAAAATATGAAGGTCAGAAATATTCAAAAGATGAGAATGCTGAAATTACTTTTAAGCTACCATTTTCAATTGCTCTTACAGGTGAGCGTATTGCTCTTAACCTAATTCAAAGGGCATCTTCAATTGCTACATATACAAATCAATATGCTTCTCTTGCACTTGATTCAGGTATTAAGATTCTTGATACGAGAAAGACGCTTCCTGGCTACCGTGCTCTTGAGAAGTATGCTGTTGTCAAAGGGGGAGGGAATAACCACCGCTTTGGTCAAAGTGATATGTGGATGGTTAAAGATAACCACAAGACATTCTTTGGTGGAGTTAAAGAGGCCATCAATTTCTTTAAAGAAAAGAATTCATTCTACACTCCAATTGAAGTTGAAATTCATGATCTTAATGAATTACAAGTTGCTCTAAACGAGGGTGTTCGTCATATTATGCTTGATAATTTCTCACCTGAAGAAATTAAAGAAGCTGTTAAACAAAAACCAGAAGGTGTTACTTTTGAAGTTTCTGGTGGAGTTCGTCTAAATACTCTTGAGAGTTATTTAATTGAAGGAGTTGATGCAATTAGCATTGGTGCCCTCACTTATAATGCCCCTGCAGTTGACCTATCTCTAAAGTACGCAAGAGGTAGTGTTGAATAAGTACGACTTTGATGTTCTCGTTCTTGGTTGTGGGATCGCAGGTCTTGCAACAGCTGCAAAGCTTGCAGAAACTAATCTAAAAGTAGGAATTGTTACTCGAGCAAAAGATCCTCTTGTCTCAAATACGTATTGGGCCCAAGGTGGAATTATTTATCCTAACAGTGAAGATCAGCATTTAGCTGGCGATATTCAAGTTGCTTCATCGAATACGTCAAATCCAAAGGCCATTGAGACTTTAAAGAAATACGGAAAGGAGGCCATTGATGAACTTCTTCTAGAGATGGCCCGTGCTAATTTTGAAAAAGATGAGAATAATACTTTAAAATATACAAAAGAAGCAGCTCATTCGATTGAGCGCATTCTCTACCGTGGTGATTATACGGGAAAAGAGATTCAAATAAGCTTATTAAATCTTTTAAAAGATAAAGAGCGTTTTCCGACGATTCACTTCTTAGAAGGACATACGGCCATCGATTTGATAACGGCTTCTCACCACGGTATTACAATTTCTCAACGTTATGAAGAAAGAAAAATTCTTGGAGCCTATCTTTTAAATCAAGATCAAGAAACAGTTGTAAAGGCCATGGCCAAGAAAACTGTTTTGGCCACTGGTGGTGTTGGAGCACTCTATCTTCACCACTCAAACTCTGGAGCAAGTCGTGGTGATGGAATCGCCATGGCCAAGAGAGCTGGTGCTGATATTATTGATATGGAATTCATTCAATTCCACCCAACGACATTCTATGATTCATCTTCACATGGACGATTCTTAGTTTCAGAAGCTGTAAGAGGAGAAGGAGGTATTCTTCTTAACTCAAATGGTGAAAGATTTATGGGGAAATATCATCCTGAGATGGAGCTTGCGCCTCGTGATGTTGTTGCTCGATCAATTATGGAAGAGACAATTGAGACAAGACACGAATGTGTCTATCTAGATATTTCTCACAAAGATAGCGAGTGGATTAAAGAGCGTTTCCCTACAATTTATAAGCACTGTCTCGATCACGGTGTTGATATGACAAAAGAGCCAATTCCTGTTGTTCCTGCTGCACACTATACTTGTGGTGGAGTGAAAGTTGATATGAAAGGGCAAACTTCAATTAAGAATCTCTACGCTGTTGGAGAAGTCTCTTGTACAGGACTTCATGGAGCAAACCGCCTCGCCTCAACTTCACTTCTTGAAGGTTTAACATGGGGATATATTTCAGCGATGGATATTGCTGAAACTGTAGGGGAAGAAGATCTCTACTCTCATGAACAAATTAAGAATTGGCAGGAAGAGTATGCTTCAATCGATAAGGCCCTTGTTCAACAAGATTGGATGACTCTAAAACTTACGATGTGGAATTACGTTGGTCTCTCTCGTACGACAAATCGATTAAAGAGAGCACAAGCAATGTTTAATGAAATCAATGATGAGGTTTCACGCTTCTATCGTAGCTGTAAGTTAGATGACAGTCTTATTGGTTTAAGAAATGCTATTGAAGTTTCTTCATTAATAGTTAAGTCTTCAATGCGTAATCGCGAATCTATCGGTTGCTTCTATCGTAAGATTTAAAAAAGAAGGCCATCCTTGAGAGATGGCCGAGAGCAAGTATGAGTTGCGAGATTTCCTGCTTGTTAACATCCGTTGTTAGCAAAACTAGGTTATGATATTTTGTCTCAAATTCTGATTTGTGCCTGACCGTATTTTCCCTGAGACTTTTTCGATATAAACACCATTGTCAGGTAAATTTTCTTTCTTGTTTAGGCCGCTTGCTTAATAAAGTTGATCAAAGTATTACTCCATTGCCTGGGAGATGATAGAAGTGCTTCTTGAAAATTCATCACCTCTTCAACTTCTTCTTTGATTTCCTCTAAGTCTTGCGTTTCTTCAAAGAGATCAAATTCATTTTTAACCCCTTCTTTAATAATTCGATATGCAGCAAGGTCGAATTCACACTCTTCAATAATTGAGTGTTTTAAAGTGGAATACTTCCATGTATTCCCAATGAGCTTGCATCCTTCAAAATTGCAATCTTCAATATGTGAAAATTCGAAGTTGCAATTTTCAAACGTACAATTGATAAATTCACATTCTCTCATCTTCGATCCAAAAAAAGTACAAGACTTGAAGTGAACAGCGATAAAAGTAGTTTGAGAGAAGAGAGAACCAGATATGGTTAAGTTACTTAAATCACTTGATTTCACCGTCTCTTTTTCAATGACTTCAAATTGTCCATTCTGAAAATCGTTAAAAGTCTCTGGCATAATGAAGTTTGTTAAAGTGGCCATGTGATCCCCCCAAGCCTTGCTTAATTTGTGGATTCGTTCATCCACACTGCAATAATAACCATTCTTGACCTATTGCGTCAAGCAATAAAATTGCATAAAGAAATAAAAATTAAATCCGATAATGATATTAGGGACTTTTGGAGCCATTTTTTTTCAGGCTGCAATTTAGTTAGACAAGATATCAGGCAGTTGCAGGTATTTCAACATGCAAGGAGATGGCGATGGCCGAATTTAACAAAGACAAATTGGATGATTACCTAGGGATTATTAGGAAATACATGCAGGTTCGTGGACCAATGACACAAAAAGATCTTGCGGAAGCGACTGGGCTTGGTGTTTCCACGGTATCACGCTTTCTTTCAATGAAGACAACTGAGATAAACCCTCAAGTAGTTGCCAAAATAACTGCTCATTTAGAGATTCCGCTTCATGAAATGATTGATTTTGTCGAAGAGCACTTTACTGATCACTTTATAAGACTTGTTAAATTCTATAAAGCTGATGAAAAGAAAGATGCAGCAGCACCACAACAGCAACCTGCACCTGAACAAAAGCCTGTAGCTGAAACGACATCGACAAGTACATTTGAAGATGCTCTTGTTGACACGATTAAAACAGGCACTACAGGGAATGCACAAATTAATGCAAACCCAACAATTAAAGTAGGTGGTAAAACACGCACGATGCCTTTTATGGTTGATACTAGTAATGAGGAACAACTTAAAGAGCGAATGGCGCAACTTACTCCAAGACAAAAAGCTTATGTTGCAGACTTTCTTAGTCTCGACATTGATGCGAGAGATTTAATTGTAGATCTAGGCAATGATTTGTTTAGGTACTTTAGACAAAGAGGAATGATTGCTTAAAAGAATGATTTTAGCATTCATAATTATTTCCACGTCGGTATATGCTTTACCGGATACGGTGGAGTTTATCTTTATCTCTCCTGCGAAGAAATCTGCTCTAATAGATCTTCTGAACTTTAAGACAAAAACATTTCAAGCAGTCGCTGAAAATGATGACTGTATTCCAATGGGCGATGGCTGCTTCGATCCACAAACCGGTTATGTGGAAGGCAAGTCTGGGAAAGACTATATTGAGCAAGAATATGGTGTACCTTCAGGTAAGCCTAAAGTTGAAAATACAATTGATTCAGATATGATTCGTTGTACTGGTGCCTACTTTGATATCTTTTGTGGAAAGGCAAAAAAAGTTAAAAAGAAAAAGACGACAAAGTATGAAGTTTGGGTTGATACTTCAGCTTCACTAAGAAATTCTGATTGGTCAAAAACTGGAGATACTTGCTATCGTAAAAGTTTCGTCACAAGACTCAGCTATGGATGCCCTATTACAATTAAGTCTTTTGATTCTTCAATTAGAGAAATTAAAAATGATAATTATTTGTGCCAAACAAAAGGCGGAAATAATACTCAAAAAATCATCCGCTGGGTTAAGAACTCTGATACAAAACATCTCTTTGTTCTTACTGATATTGATGAAGCCAAGGGGGAACTCATGGATTTTCTAAGTAATATCAAGGCGAAGATTCATGGCGTTGGAACAAAGCCATTCTATCCTGATGACCTATTAAAACTAGCAGATACGCTAAAAGCATCTTGCAAATAATTACCAAAAAAGATAAAAATATCTCATGTATTCCAATTTACTGAAGTGGTCAAAAGAGACCCACAATAATCTTCCATGGCGAAAAAATCGTACTGTTTATAAGACACTTGTGTCTGAAATAATGTTGCAACAAACAACTGTTGGAACAGTTCAAAATCATTTTGATCGTTTCTTGAAAATTTATCCTAATATTAAGGCCCTTGCTAATTCAACTGAAGATGAGATTTGTGTGGCATGGAAAGGTCTTGGTTACTACCGGCGTGCAAGAAATTTAAGAAAGGCAGCTATCGATATCGTTGAAAACTTCAATGGAAAGATACCACGTCGCTATGAAGAGCTTGTGACAATCTCTGGAATCGGTGAATACACGGCCAATGCTATTTTAAGTATTGGACAAGACCAACAAGCTCTATCAATCGATGCCAATATTGAAAGAGTCATCTCTCGTCTCTACGGTATTCAACATGCAAAAGGAGCTAAGCTTCAAAAGCTTATTAAGAATAAATTTGTAGAAGGTGATTTTAAAGAAATCTATAATCATTCTCCTCGTGCTATAAATGAAGCCTTAATGGATCTCGGCCGTATCTACTGCCAGGCCCGCGCTGCAAATTGTCTTACTTGTCCAATGAAGAAGAAATGTGTAGCTGCTAAGAGTGGGGCGCCTCTTGAGTACCCTGAGATTCCGGTTAAAAAGGTTAAAAAGTCGTATGATCTCTCTCTACTTCGAGTCATTGTTAAGAATAAGAATAGTATTCTCGGGTATATGAAAGAAGATACTGAATGGTTAAGTGGTCAGGTTGAATGTCCAACTTTTATTATTGAAAGTGAAGATAATGATCTAAAACAATATCCTTACTTAAAGAATAGTGTCGCCTTAGATGAATTAGTATCGTATAAGACGACGATCACTAAGTATAAGATTACAAATTATATCTTAGAGTTAAATAAGACTCAGTTTAAAGCATATGCAAAGCATGCCAAGGATAAGAGTTTTGAAGCTTATGAACTTGGTCCTAGGCTTAATATTTCAACGGCCACAAGTAAGGCATTAGAGAAGATATGTTAGAAAACAGAAGTATTATTAGAGAAGATCATAATTTTAATTGCTACACGGCAATCAAATTTTTAGCTTCACGTGACGAAATTCAACTTCCATTTAAAAAAGCCTATCAATTCTTTGATTTCCTTGAAGAAGCAAAAGAGAAGAAAACTAAGTATAGTGAACTTGAAGTGGGTGATATTATCTGTTGGCGAAAAACAGTTATTCCACAAAAGGGCGATACTGGGCACCTTGCTGTTGTCGTTGACATCTTAGGTGATGGTGTTGTCAGAGTTTATGATTGTTCAAGTCTTCCCCATGATAATGATGAGGGTGTGAGGCCTGGACTTGGTGAAGGTGATTTAAAAATTATTTTAAAAGATGATGAGATGACTGGGTTTATTTGGTCAAGTGAACATAAGAAAACAAAGTTTACAAAGGTCCTAGCGATCTCTCACCAGGACCTAAAAAAATTATTCTAATTCATTAATTAAAAAAGTGTAGATGTCGGCAACTTCTTTAAACGCTTCAAAGCGTCCAGAAGCTCCGGCATGTCCTGCTTCCATATTTGTCCAAAGAAGTTTTACTCTCGAGTCTGTTGAAAGATCACGTAGTTTGTATGTCCACTTCATTGGCTCCCAATAAGTTACACGTGGATCATTTAATCCTGCAATTGCTAGTACGGCAGGATAGTCTCGCTTTTGAATATTTGTATAAGGACAGTATGACTTAATATACTCGAAGTATTCGAGGTCATTTGGATTTCCCCACTCTTCATACTCAAGTTCTGTTAAAGGTAGACTGCTATCAAGCATTGTGTTGAGAACATCAACAAATGGTACGTCAGCAACGACTGCACCAATAATTCCATCAGTGTCTAAGTTACTTGTGGCCCCCACAAGCATTCCACCTGCACTTCCGCCCATGATCCCAATCTTACCTTTGGCCGTGTAATTATTCTCAACCAAGTACTTGGCACAAGCGTAGAAGTCTTCAAAAGTATTTTTCTTATAAAGGAATTTACCATTTTCATACCAGTGACGCCCAAGTGTTGAGCTTCCTCTAATATGCCCAATCGCATAGACAAAACCACGATCAAGAAGTGAAATCACATTGCGGTTAAACCATGGGTGAATTGAAATCGAGTATGAACCGTATCCGTAAAGAAGACACTTATTCGGGTCACCGATCTTTGTCGTCTTTGCCTTGATAACTGTCATTGGAACCATAACGCCATCATGTGATGGAATGAATAGTCTTTCAACTTCATACTTTCCTTGATCAAATCCAGGCACTTCAACTTGGTGAATCTTTGTTGAAACTTGAGTCTCAATATCAAAGTCATAAGTAGTTGATGGAGTTGTTAGTGAACTATAGTTATAGCGAAATGTAGATGTTTCATAATTTGCATTATTACCACCACCCGCATAATAAGCATCTTCTGGAAAATTGATTTCAAAAGTTTTTCCATCTTTTAAAATCATAAATTGGTTAAGGCCCTTGCTTCTAAAGCTTACAACTTTAAAGTCTTTAAAGACATTGAAGTTAATTAGATAGCGTTCACTACAGCCTTCGATAATAAATTTAGGGTTTTCATATGATGGAGAATTAATTGGAGTTTCAATTAATGAGAAATTTTCATGATACTTATTTGTTAGTACAATAAAATTATCGCCATCACTTTCAACGCTATATTCAATCTTGTCTTCTTTGGCAAAGATTTCAATTGGTTCGAGGTTACTCGCATCTGCTTTCATATATGAGATTGAGTTATTGGCCGAACCACCCGCATTGATAAGGATATATTGATGATCCATTGTTTCTTCAATAGAAAGAAAGTACTCACCAGACTCTTCTGTGTAGACTACTTTATCAAAAGAGTTTTCTAAATCTGTTACATGAACTTTATATGGACGAAGATTGTCATCCATTTCAATATAGGCAAAGTGTTTTGAATCGTTAAACCAACAAGTTCCAGCATTAACTTTCTTCGGCCCTTCTAAAACTACTTTTCCTGTTGATAAGTCTTTAATATATAAGTCGTAAAGTTCATCACCAGAGTAATCAACTGTATAGATAAGATAACGGTGACAAGGAGATACATCAAAAGCACCAACACTTAAGAAATCTTGTCCCTCTGCCAGTTCATTTTCATCAAGACAAACGAGCTCTTCTTTTGAGTTAAGTTTACGTCGAAGATGAATAGGATAATCTTTTCCGGCCTCATATCTTTCGTAGTACTCATACTCATCATGTGGGTACGGGCAAGTATCATAGGTCTGTAGCTCACGAGACTTTAATTCTTCATAGATTGTATTCTTTAACTCTTTCTTATCTGAAAGATAAGTTTTAAAGAGAGCGTTCTCGTCGTTGAGATACTTCATAACATCACTGTCATCTTCTCGATTGCGCATCCAGTGATAATCATCTGTTAAAACTTGATTGTGGATTTTTGTCTCCTTCGAGACTTTCTTAGGTTTAGGATATTCCATTATTCCCCCTGTAAATGAAATGTGCCGCAAAAGCGGCACAAATTTAAAAGTAGAGTTAAGGTATAAGCCGGGTCCTGTATTGGACTATCATTCGTCTAGGCCAGTAGTTACCCACTGGCTCGAGCGCTTAACCCGTCAACAAGGGCTGGCTACCCCATAAGTCGACCTATTCAAGCTTGCACCGCCTAGAGTTTACCTGTTTTCACTACAGCAGGTGAGATAAATCTCGTCACTGATTGGCCGGCAAAAGCTACCCCAATCGAGTTCAAACCCCTGTACTTCCTTTCTGTTGCACTTGTCCTAGTCTCACGACCGACGGGCGTTACCCGCTAAGCTGCCATATGGTGCCCGGACTTTCCTCCCGTCTATTATACCGAAGTAGAATAAACCAGCGATAGTCTCCTTAACTCTGATGGATTTATGCCCTATGTCACGTTGATTGTCAAAGTGTTGTTGGCCAGCTAGTCAGGGTATTATCACCGTGGTAAAACTTTTCTTAACCTTAATCGTATAAGAGTTGAGTCATTTTTTGGAGATTTAATGAAATATATTTTATTGGCTCTTGTGTCATTATCTGCAAGTGCAAATCTTAAGAGTTACGTACGTGAATACCTAAATAATTCAACTGAAATAAAAGTAGCAAGTTATAATTTTGAGTTAGCAAAACTTAGTCTTGAACTTGAAACAGGTGACAAGAGACCTTGGACTTTAAGCTTTTTAAATCAAGTTGATGACGTAGGACTTATTTCAAATCCAAATAATCCAAACCTTGTTAATACTTATGAAACATTCACGTCAGCCGCCGAAATTGCAAAAGAAAACCAATGGGGTGGAAAGTTCTCTCTTACAGGCTCTTATATCGATTTTGATGGAAGTACTCAGTACGAAGGCTATAACCAAGAGATGAGCTATACTCAAAGCTTTGGAAAGAATTTCTTAGGACAAAATGACAGAGCGGATGAAGAGATTGCTGCTAAGAATGTAACTTCTTCAAAGTTTCAATTTGATGCTGAAGTCTCGGAGAATGTTCTCTCATTAATTGAGATATACTATGATTATAAAAAAGTAAAAACACTTCTAGAGCTTAAGAATGAAGCCAAGAAGAGGGCCTTAAAAAGGCTTAAGTTCGTAGAAAAACAAGTTCGCGATGGCCTAAAAGAAAGAGTCGACCTTTTCACTGCTCAGTCTTCAGTTAATTCTGTTAGTGAAGAATATGCTGAACTTGAATCACAACTTGAATCATATAAGAAAACTCTTGAGAGTAAATTAGAGAAGTCACATTCATTTTCTGATATCAGTCGTTATGAAATTAAGAAAGTGAAACTTGAGAAGTTAATCTCGGGAGAAGTTGATTCAAACCTAACAATCCAAGCTCTTAATAAGAAACTTGAGGCCCTTGATAAGACTGTCGAAAAATTCGATGATTCTGTTTTTCCAACAATAGAATTAAAAGGTGCGTACAAAACAAATGCCTATACGACAGCTTCTTCTGGCAATGTTGTTAGCAATGGGACTTTTGGCTCAGATAATGATGCCACTGAAATAGGGCTTACTGTCGTTATTCCTCTTGGTTTTGGTACAGAAGAAAACTCTCTTAAGCAGGCAAGGGTAAATCGACTAAATACTGAATACCAATATCGATTAGCAAGAATTCGCACGAAGAATCAATTAGACGCACTTAAAAATACAATTAGACTTATCGATCAAACAATTGATCTTGTTCTTGATCGTCATAAATTAGCGACACTATCTGTTAAAGAATATAATAAACTTTACTCACGTGGCCGTGCCGATTTTGATAATGTTATTTCAGCCGAGGAAAGACTTATTAGTACAGAGAATAAGTATGTTGAATATGTCAGTCGACGTCAGAAGCTATATTTTAGTCTTCTTGATATCTACGGAAAATTAGAGAATTACTTCAAATAATTATAGATTACGTAGGCTACTTGGTAAGAGTAGTCTGCCACACCCCTTACATAGTATTAAATCCAATCCATTGTTAAATTGAGCACACTCAGCTGGAGCGTATGTAAATTTACAGCGCCCACAGCTATTGCCGATAATAAAAGTTGCAGCATCGTATTGATGCTTTTCTTTTGCCTTTTTATATAAATTTGCAACGTTAGTAGGGATTTCATTGATCAGGCCAATAATCTGAGCTTCTAATTGAAAGATCTTTTCATCATTGGCTTTCTGGAGGGCCTTAACTTCTGCTTCGATCTCAGAAATTGTTTGTGTCACACCTAAAATAAACTCTTGGGCTTCACTAACTTCACTTTCTTTTACTTCAATCGTTTCAAGATTTTCAAGTACCTGATCCTGGAGTTTTTCACATTCTGACTCAAGAGTTGCAATAGCTTTAGAAACTGACTCTTCCTGTTGAGATGTTGTCACGGTTGAAAGCTGTGCTTTTGCATTTTCAAGCTTCTTTTCTTTATCAAAGAGCTCTTTTTCAAGACTAGAATTACTGTGCTTAAGGGCAGTAATGGAGTCTTGTGCTAGGTTAATAAGCTCATCTTTATTTGATTTTTGCTTAATTAAAAAATCAATCCGCTTAAGCTCTTCATTTGTAGCGCTATTAAGGCCCTCGATTACTTTTTCAAGCCCCATGACATCTTTTAGGTATTTTAAGTTTTCCATCTGTTATAAATAACATATTTACCTAGCTGTCGCGATTGGAATATTTGAGTTTTTAAGGTGATAATAGGTAGATAGGAGTTTTAATGCGCGGAAGTATATTTGGAAAAATGTTTTCAATGACAACTTTTGGGGAATCACATGGTGTGGCCCTAGGAGTGGTTCTTGATGGAGTCCCTAGCGGACTAGATTTCAATCACGATGATTTACAGGCCATGCTCGATAAGAGAGCACCCGGAAGATCAAAAGGTGTGACGGCCAGAAAAGAAGCCGATCAAGCTGAAGTTCTATCAGGAATTTTTGAGGGTAAAACTCTTGGGACACCAATTGCTGTTATCATTCGTAACACGAACCAACGAAGTAAGGACTATGACAAATTAAAAGATAATTATCGTCCAGGTCACGCTGATAAGACGTATGAATTAAAATATGGACTCCGAGATCACCGCGGAGGAGGTAGAAGTAGTGGACGTGAAACAGTGGCCCGTGTTGTCGCTGGCTACTTTGCTAGTTTGGTTCTACCTAAAGTGAAAGTTAATACTTTTATTTCTAAGCTTGGGCCGTTTGAATGTGAAAATATAATAAAGAGTTTTCCACAAGATCTTGGTACGTATAATTTTGGAAATCCAAGTAGAGATCAAGAGATTGAAAAATATCTGATTGATTTGAAGGCCAAGGGAGATTCAGTTGGTGGTCGCATTTCAGTTAATATTGAAAATTGTCCAGTAGGTCTTGGTGAGCCTGCATTCGATAAATTAAAGGCGGATCTGGCAAAGGCGCTACTTTCAATTGGTGCATGTGTCGGCTTCTCTTTTGGCGCTGGCTTAAAAATGGCCGATATGAGTGGCCAAGAAGTGAGTACAAATAGTGCAAACTTTGGTGGTATCGAAGGCGGTATTAGCAATGGTGAATTAATCAATCTTGATTTAACATTCAAACCAACTTCAACAGTTGGAGCAAATGCAAAAGAGGGAAGGCACGATCCATGCATTCTCCCACGCGCAGTTGTAGTTGTTGAATCAATGGTAAGGGTGGTCTTAGCAGATCACTATTTAAGACAGAAAGCATACGAGGTGTAGTTTTGTCACAAATAACGATATTTGATGAAGTAAATGAAATTAATAATATCATCGACAATATAGAGTCAGATAAGATTCTTATTGTTGTTGATTCGAATATCAATAGTCTCTATCTAGACCTTATCGATATAAGAGAAGGGATTGAACTTTACGTCACGCCTGCCGGAGAAGATTGCAAGAAGCTAAGTGAAGTTGAGAGAGCTTGTGAATTTTTCTTAGAAAGAGGGGTTCATCGTGGTGCTCATCTCGTTGCTATTGGTGGTGGCGCTTGCAGTGATTTTGCTGGTCTTGTTGCCTCGATGCTTCTTAGAGGTATCAAGTGGAGTGTTATTCCAACAACATTACTTTCAATGATTGATGCAAGTATTGGTGGTAAAGTTGCAGTCAACTCTCATTTTGGAAAAAATTTAATTGGTGCTTTTCACTTACCTGATACAATCTATATTTGTTCTCAATTTCTAACCACATTAGCTGAGGAAGACTTCATGTCTGGGCTTGGTGAATTGGCCAAGTACTATTTCTTAGACGAGCAGGTCTTTCAATTAATTAATAACGAAGCTAATTTTGATGAAATTACACTTCGCTGTGCAAAGTATAAGCAAGAAATTGTTGAGCAAGACTTTAAAGAGGGTGGTGTTAGAAAGTTCCTAAATCTAGGACATACTCTTGGGCATGCTCTTGAGAAAATTTATGAAATACCTCATGGAGTTGCAGTCTTTTGGGGAATGAAGTTAATTTTTAATATTTTTGAAAGAGATGAAGAAAATGAGTTCTTAACTCAATTCTCGCATGTCTTTGGCCTTGATGCTCTGATGTGCCCGTGGATGGAATCACTCCCTGTCGATGAGATTATGGATTATGTCTCAAAAGACAAGAAAGTTGTCAGCCTTAATGAAATTGAAGTGATCTTACCAAATGGTATCGGAGCTCCATCAATTCAAAAAGTTTCATTTGATGATATGAGACAAAGGCTTCTTGATTATGCTCTTGGCAAAGGTGCTCCAAAGGATTTTATAAAACGTATTAAAGTCCCTCCATCTAAGTCATTTGCTAACCGTGCACTTATTCTTGCCGCACTCTATCCTCAGGATATACAACTTCTTAATATGCCTGAGTCAAGTGATGTTATTAATATGCTCAATTGCCTTGAGATTATTGGCCTTGGCATTGAGAAAGATGGTGACGCAGTCACGATTAAAGGTTCATTTCCGGAATGTGAAATTCCATGTGAAGATCCAATTGAATTATATACTGGTGATGGTGGGACAACGAATCGTTTTATCATTCCTTTGTTGGCCCTAGGTGAAAATCAATACAAACTTACTCCTAGTGAAAAGATGTTTGAAAGACCGATGGAAGAGTTGGAACAAAGCTTGAAAGAGCTCGAAGTTAACGTTGTAAGAACTCAAGATATTTGGTTTCAAGTTCAAGGACCAATTAATATTACAAAAGGTGTTTATGAAGTTGATTGTAGCCGATCGACTCAATTTGCCACAGGTCTTGCTATGGCCTTATCGCCAAGAGATATTGATGTGGAACCAGTGGCGTTGACAACTAGTCGACCTTACTGGGATATGACTCTAAATTTAATTGAAAAATTTAAAAGTGGTGAAGAAGTTTTTGAAGTTCCGGTGGATTTTAGCTCTCTTGGTTACCCTTTAGCGTATGCTTGCTTATCTGGACCTGTTCTTGTCGAAAATTGTAAAGGAATTGATCGATTTCAAGCTGATAGCCAATTCATTGGACTACTTGAAAAGCTTGGGGGTGATTTTGATTTTACTGAAGAAGGATTGCTCTTTAATGGATTAGAAACACTAAATGGTTTTGAAATGGATTGTCGCGATTGTCCTGATCTCATCCCTACTTTATGTTTTGTTGCTTCATACGCACAAGGAAAGACAATTCTTCGCAGTGTTGAGGTTCTTATTCATAAAGAATCAGATCGTTTAACCGCCGTTATGTCCTTAATGAATAAGTATGACATCGAATACACCCACAACCGTGAAGAGGATTATTTAGAGATAACGGGGCAAAGCCCAGACGGAAGAGAAGTTGATATAACTCCTCCAAGAGATCATCGAATGGTTATGGTTTCTTACCTCTTTCAATTAGTGAATGGTGGAGGTAAGCTAGATAATCGTGATTGTGTCGATAAATCATTTCCAAATTTCTTTAGTGAGATTGCAAAAGGTAAGTAATGAGTAAGATATTAGTAACTGGCGGAGCTGGTTATGTTGGTGTTGAGTTAGTACATGAACTTTGTAAAAAAGGTTATGAAGTTACTGTTTATGATCTCTTTTGGTATTGTGATGAATCTGTATTCAATGAAGTCGATGTTAAAATTATTAAGGCCGACATTCGAGACTTAGATACATTCAAAGCGTCTTGTTACGGAATTGATACCGTTATTCACCTCGCTTGTATTTCAAATGATCCTTCTTATTATCTCAATCCTGAATTTTCAAAGACGATTAACTTCGATTGTTTTGAAGGGCTGGTTCAGTCAGCAAAAGAAGCGGGGGTCTCTAGGTTTATTTATGCTTCCTCTTCGAGTGTATATGGAGTGAAAGAAGAATCGAATGTTCATGAGGGATTATCTCTTGAGCCTTTAACTGATTACTCGAAGTACAAAGCTTTATGTGAAGATATTCTACTGAAGTATGCCAGTAATGATTTTATTGTTTCGATTTTAAGGCCTGCCACTGTTTGTGGTCTATCTCGTAGGCAAAGACTAGATGTCGTTGTAAACATTTTAACTAATCATGCCATCAATACGGGTTGTATTAAGGTTTTTGGTGGAAAACAAAAGCGTCCAAATATTCATATAAAGGATATGGTTCGTGCATATCTACATCTATTAGACATGCCAACTGATAAAATTCAGAAGAAAATCTTTAATGTTAACGGCCAAAATCATACAGTTGAAAAGCTTGCTGAAATAATTGGTAATATTTGTGAGGTTGATCAAGTCGAAACGGTTGCAACTGATGACAACCGTTCTTATCATATTTCAAGCGAACTCATTGAAAAAGAATTAGGTTTTAAACCTCTTTATTCAATTGAAGATGCTGTGAAAGAATTAGCACAGGCCTTAAAAGAAGGGAAACTCCCTAACTCAATGGATGATTTAAAGTATTTCAACGTTAAATTTGTAAAGACATATCTCGAAAATGAAAATCGCAATTGATATCGACAATACTATTCTCGATTATGATGGTCTCTTTGCTAAGGCAGCAATAATCGAAAATATTGATATAGCCAATTGTCAGACTAGAGATGATATTAAATCATATGTAACGAATCATGATGAGTGGCTACGGTTACAGGGGCGAGTTTATGGCGAACTTATTGAAGAAGCTACTATTGAAGAGGCGTTTCTCCTACTTGTCGATAGTGAAATTTTTGAAATTGAGCTAGTTAGTCATCGAAGTAAGACCAGTTATTGTGGCCGCTATGACTTACATAAGGCACTCTTGTCAAAATTGAAGTCTTGTAAGCTTAATCACCTAAAAATTAATCTTTTCGAAGAGTCTTCTGAGAAGATTGAGTATATTAATAGATCAGGTTTCAATATTGTTATAGATGACCTCGCTAATATTCTAAGTCATATTGATGCGAGTATTTTTAAGATACATCGAACTTATCGTAATAAAGGCTTTCTCAATTTATTTAAGTGGAATGATATCTTTAACCTGCTAGGGTTTATCAAGAAGTATAGTATTGGTCCACATATTACACCAGTAGGACGCAATTCTTTTAAATTTTGTTCAATTGAAAAACAGTTTTTTATCAAGATTATTAATGACATTCATCGTGTGGAGCGAGAATTAGGTGCCAGAAATATTGGCTTATTAAGGCATGAAGTTATAATAAGTGGCGAATGCTTCTTTGTAGAAAATTTTATTGAACATCAAGAGATTACTCGATTTGATGACTGGTTCTGTAAAGCGTTTAAAGTGTTTTTTAATCGAATGCAGAGAAAAGAAATTCATTTCTACGCTTCACATGGTATTAGAAACAATCAGTCTTATATTGACAATATTGGTGATCGACTATCAAAGCTTAATAAAGTACCAAACCAGTACAAAGAGATTCTTGAAGAAATAATTAATAAGCTAGAAGTGACGCAAATGACTCGCTCGATTTGTTTTCCAGACTTCCATCGAAAGAATTTTTCAAAAATTGATGATCATCTCTATGTTTTTGATTTTGAATCGTTTGGTCATGATGATCTCAGTCGTAGCTTCTTAAATGCTATTCATCATGTTGGTCAAGATCTAGATGATAAAGAATGCATATCTCTTATTGGTTTATTTAGCGAACTTGCTACTGATAAGAAAGAATTTTGGAAACAGACTCTCAATTACTATGACCTGATTGCCTTTGAATGGCTCCTAATTATGGCAAAACATGATGGTGATTTTGAACGTTCAAATCAATATCTCAAACAAATGCTTGCAAATAAAGAGCAAGGGAATAGATATTGGTCTTGGCAACAAAAAGTAGTATCATTAATACATGAAAGATTTTAAGGATTTATGCAAGACGATTCGAAAAGAAACACTTAATTTATTTGTTCGCGGTGGACGCGGGCATCTCCCTTCTGCTTACTCTCTTGTGGAAATTCTTGTTACTCTCTATTATTACAAATACAATTTAACTCCTGCCGATTTTGAAAGTTTAGACCGACATCGTATTATTTTAAGTAAGGGACATGGCTGTCTTTCTCTATATGCGATTTTAAAAGAGAAAGGTTTCTTTGATGAATCAGAATATGACAAATTATGTAAGGTAGATGGAATACTTGGAGGGCACCCATCGCGCCAGCGTGTTCCAGGTATAGAGTTTTCTACTGGGTCTCTAGGACACGGTTTACCTGTTGCAGTGGGAATGGCCTGCTCTAATAAGAAGAATAAATCGAATAAGAAAGTTGTGGCGATCCTTGGTGATGGCGAATGTAACGAAGGTACAGTTTGGGAAGCGGCATTGTCAGCTTCTAAGAACAAATTAGATAATCTGATTGTCATCATTGATTATAATAAGCTTCAGTCTTACGGTAGTGTAAGTGAAGTTTGTCCACTCGAACCTTTTCCTGATAAGTGGAGAAGTTTTGGTTTTGATGTGGCCGAAGTCGATATGGTTAATTCAAGTGAGACTTTATTAGATATCTTAAATCAAAATCAAAATAAACCTCTTTGCATTATCTGTCATACGATCAAGGGACAAGGTCTTACTATGATTGAAAATGATTTAAGTTGGCATCATAAGAATAAGCTAACAGTAGATGAGATTAAATTACTTTATAAAGGCATCGAATGAGAAAGACAGGTTTAAATACTATTTCAGAACTTGCCTTAAAAAATAAGGACGTGGTCTTTATTGGCTCTGATCTTGGTCCTGATGTTTTATCTGATCTAAAAGAACAAGCACCAGAGCAATTCTTTATGGAAGGAATTAGTGAAGGGCACGTTCTTGGAATGGCCGCAGGAATGGCCTTAAGTGGTAATATTGTTTATGTGAATACAATCGCTTCATTTATCGTAAAGCGCGCCTTTGAACAACTTGCTCTTGATATTTGCTATGAGAATCTCAATGTAAGACTTTATGGAAATGGAGGCGGCCTCGTTTACGGCCCATTAGGGCATACTCATACTTGTGTGGATGATTTTTCAATCTTAGAAACATTACCAAATTTAACTATTCTTGCACCCGCTGATGCTAATGAGATGAATCAATTGATTAAGAAAACGGAATCTCATCAAGGTCCTGTTTATATCCGTCTTGGTAAAGGTGGAGATCCAGTTGTAACAAAGGGTCATGATATTGAAATTGGAAAAGCACTTTATTACCCAAGCGAGAGCTTAGGACGTACATTAATTATAACAACCGGAATTATGCTTCAGCGATGTCTTGATATTCAAAATGATAATAATTCTATTTCAGTTCTTCATTTTGCAACGGTCCAACCATTTGCTAGTGATGAGTTAGTTAACTATTTAGACAAGTATGAAAATATCGTTGTTATTGAAGAACATCTCGAAAAGGGGGGACTTGGCTCTCGTGTTAAATCGACTCTTTTTGATAATGGGATAAATAAGAATTTTCATCACTTTCACCTTGGTGAAGGCTATCCAAGTATTTATGGAAGACAAGAAGAGATTTTTGCACAGTTAGGTCTGACTCCAGAAAGAATGGGGACAATTATTAAGGAACGTTTTGATGTTTAATTCACAAGACTACCTCGAAAAAGGTTATACTATTTGTGAGTTTAACCCTGACTTAATTAAAAAAGTCTTCGCTTCGGTCGTTGGTACTTCTAATTTCTCTACTCTTCATCGTGAACTTGATGGTCCGAAAATTAATGAAATTCGTCTTAAGGCCATTTCAGAGATATCAATAAAAGAAGTCAAAGAAGATATTTACCAACAGTTAAAGTCTCAGCTAAGTGAGATCGTTGGTGTAGAATTAGCAATTCAGAAAAAAATTAATATAAATATTCATCTTCCTGGAAATGGAGACTTTCTTCAACCTCTACATTCTGATGTACTTTGTGGTAATTCACCCTATGAGGTCGTTGTATGGATACCTCTTGTGGACGTGAGTAAATCACAATCTTTCTATCTATACTCATATGAGGATTCGATACAAATCATCAAAGAAATGAAGAAGAGTCGTACTCTTTCTTCAATTGAAGAAAAATATAAAGAGAATAGGCAATTTGTTGAACTAAAAGAGGGCCAGGCCCTTTTCTTCTTTCCTGGTCTAATTCATGGAAATATTGTTAATGAAGAAGAGCTTACGCGTGTGAGCCTAAATCTTCGTTTTAAGAACTTTCACAGTCCTTATCACGATAAGAAGTTATTTGAGTATTTTGAAAAAATCAATTTATCGATACAAACAAGACTCGCAATTAAATATGAGAGGGATATAGATGATGAAAGCATATAGTTATTTATATTCTTCAGTTATTGATGGATCATTTGTTCCTCATCGTATTCAAAATATGGTCTTTCGATCATATTGTTCTCAAAGAGAGTTAGAATTCTGTTTTGGTATGACTGAAGTTAACCTCAATGGAAGCTGGCATAGTCTTAATAGTTTACTAGAAGATAGTTTAAATGGATCTAAGTTACTTTTTTTTAGTCTTTCGATACTAAAGAATAGAGGATTTCCGTATTCTAAGTTCATTAAGAAGGTTAAAGAAAAGAATTTTGAAATACACTTTGTTAGTGAAGATTATATCTTAAATACTGAAAGTGACCTTGATGAATTAAATTACTTTCTAGAAAATAAAAGAGGAAAATGTGTTGAACTACTAACATCTCTTCATACCGCCACAAAACGAGATTATTTCGCCAGAATGTCTGCAACGAAGCCATCCGAAATGAAAATTTCAAAAAAATATGACTTTGATTATTGGGATGGTGAGCGAAAATATGGTTATGGTGGCTACCAATATGATGGACGTTGGAAACCTTTAGCCGAAATGATCATTGATAAGTATCGACTCACAAATGAGTCTAGTGTCCTAGATCTTGGTTGTGGAAAGGCCCATCTCTTGTTTGAGATTAAAAGAATCTTGCCAGGCATATCTATTACAGGAATTGATATTTCAAATCATGCAATTGATGATGCTAAAGAAGAAGTAAGGGCGTTTTTAAAAGTCGTAGATATTAGAGAAGGGTTGGATTTTGGCCATAAGGAATTCGATCTAGCAATATCTCTTATGGTCTTTCATAACTTTGAACTTCCTGAGCTTGAAGCAGCCTTGAAAGAAATGACTCGAGTATCAAAGAAATCTTATCTTGCAGTTGAATCATATCGAAATGAAGAGGAATTATGTAATCTTCAGTGCTGGGCCTTAACATGTGAAAGCTTTCTATCACCAAGAGAGTGGGAGTACCTATTTGATAAGAATGACTACTATGGTGACTATGAGTTCTTATTTTTTACTGAAGAATAATCCTAGAATATTCTCGTCAGCAATTTTAAACCCATCTTCGCAACTCTTTTTCTTATCCGCAGTATTAGCTGACTTAAGGCACTCTTGTCTGGCCATTAATACACGATAAGTATCAATCATACATTTATTAAGTGGGTCGATATTATATTTTTTTGTGATCTTTAGAAGTTCATCGAAATATGCTTTTGATTTTTTATTATTGTATTTTTCGGTAAGAATCTTGATGTCAAAATGAAAAGCATGTTGATCGAGGATATATTTACTTTTTAGGTTTGTAATAGATTTTTCTTTGTTTATCGAATTAACTCCATCAATGATAGTGAATACATAATCAATTTTCTTAATGCACGCTTCTTCAAGAAAACTAGCATCTTTCTTAGAAAAGACATTCATTAATTTTGAATTATTAGTTTCTTCTTTACTTTGTAGCTCATTGGCCAGAGGAATAAAGTTGATGAATATAAATATTAAAATGATTTTCATAGTTTTTCCTTATGCAATTCATCATAACATATTTAGTAATTTTGACGTAAGCTTTTGTTGATGATATCAGCCATTAGCTTCTGACCATAGTCTGTTAGGTGAATCATATCCCACCATATAAAACCACTGTCATATTTTTCAGTAAGTTCATTCATTGGATTAATACATTTAATCTGCGCTTCTTGGCAGGTATTTACTATGTTTTCTTGATTAATTGATAATTTGTTAAATACCGTATTGTAGGGCTCTATTATTAGTATGACCTGCTCTGAAATTTGTTTGAATTCTTGAACGAGTTTCCTCATGTTTGCCGAATGAGTATCACTTTGAGTATCGTTATACGCAAGATTGATAAATACTTTTGAAAATTTTGTATTTTGATAGATCTTAAAATTGTCTAAAAAATCTTGTGTTGTTGCAGATCTAATGCCTGAATTGATACAATTATTTTGGCAAAGCTGATTGACCCATGTTTCTTTTTTTGTACTAGCTCCTTCGCCGAACGTCTGGGATGATCCGATAAAAAGTCTAGGTGCGATATTGGACTTATTAATAAGTTCTTCTATTCTTGCAAATTCGTTCTTTATTAATAATTCTTCCTCTATTTGACTTTCTTTTGTGGTCTCAGGGTAACGGCCTGCTTGTACATAGAAGTGATACGCAAAGTATGTTGTTAGTGCTATATTAATGTAGAATAGTAGTAATGAGCGTGAATAATCTTTGGAAGTATAACGACTCATTAGTGAGATAATTATAAGTAATATTATTAGTGCGCAGAGAGATGGTATGATTGAAAGTTGCCAATTATGGAAGATTGAAAATGAGTAGACATTATCATTTATCTTTATATTCTTTATTGTTGTAGTACTTTGACTGCCTTTTAGTACGATATTTGAGATATATTTTGGACTAAAACGATGGATGATTTTATTGTTTAATGTGATAACGAATACTTGATTGTTTTTTTCTACTTTAAGGGTATTCTTCTCTATTAATTTTTGAATATTTAATCTTTTCTTTTCTGTAAATCTTTGTGCTTGTAGTTTGGTGAAAATGGAAGGATAGAGCTTGCTATTAGTTACTCTTAATAGATATTCACCTTGATCTGTCTTAAATATCAATTCAAGTCGTCTTGTTTCTGGTGTAGTAAATTGAATTTCTATGTCTTTTATATCAATGTCTTCTTTTAAAGTTAACTCATGATAACCCTGCCAGGCACCAAGGTTGAGTGATTGCTTATTTAAAGATACCGTTGATGTCATGAATTCATCTGCACCCATAAGGGGAACATATTTATTAATTGTTTTTAAGTTAATAAACTCTTTGTGATATTTAATTGTATTTATATGACTTAAATATATAAGTTGAATGACGGATATTGCCATTAGAGTTAAAAGAATAAAGGGGATATAATTTTTAAACTTTTGCATGATGCTCTATTTACTAAGTAATTTAAGCTCCCCAAATACAAGCTCTTCTGTACAACGTCCTTGCATTTTTTGCATTGTAGGTAATTCGAGTTCACCTAGATTAGTTATACTTTCTTTACTTAAGAAGGACTCTAGTTGTTCCCAACTCTCTAGGGCGCAAAAGGCATCATTTCCATTTGAAAAATATATCTGCGATTCATGTGTAAAGTAACCGCGTCCTATTACATCCATTTTAGTGTCTGTATTGTCGTTAGAACGTTTATCTTCATTAAATTCTTGGACTTTCTTGAGCAAACAGCTCTGGAATAACATGACAAATGATAAATATATAAAAATCTTCTTCATAATTTCCATACCTTAAAGTTGTTTACCTATTTTAACATGCCAATGATTCTAGGCAACAATTGAGTGTTTGAGATTTTTCTGCATCAGATGGATATATGTAATATTATATGTTTATGATGATATTTTCACAATTTGGGCCCAATACCTCTAATTGAATAGGTGCAAATTGATATCGAGTTATAATTTATTTAACTATTACATGAGAGAAAATGATGAAAAGACAACGTAAGTTTAAATTTCTTGGTACCAAAGGTTTCACCCTCGTTGAGGTTATGGTTGCAGCAGGACTTCTTGGGGTTTTATCTGTAGCGGTAACACAGATCATGAGTAATATTAACCGTGGGACGAAGAAAGTACGTCAGGACTTTGAGGCAAACTCTTTTAAGAATAGACTTGCTACGTTAATGCTTAGTGAAGATAACTGTACTGAGACATTGGGAGGCTTGGCCGTCGATGCCGCACCGGGAACACCTGTACTCGCCGGTATTAAAAAGGTTGGCGCTGTAAACCCAACTTTCAATATTGATGATCAAATCGGTAATGCCGGTGAAGCTTTAACAATTCGAGATATTAGAATATTTGGCTATTGTAATGATACAAACCCTGCAACATATACAAATCATACATGTGGTGCGGATGGAGTTTCATTTGATACATTCTCTTATGTTGATGGTAACGGTGTTCCACAAACTAGAAGAAGAGGGGAGATCAGTCTTGTTGTAAACTTAAGAAAGAGTGGCCGTACAGGTGCACTTACTGCAGAACAGCAGGATGCAATTCAAAAATCTTCTTTTGGTGCGCTTGAGATGCGTACTTCCATTAAGCTTAATGTTGTTACGACAACAGCTGGTGTCATTGAGAAGTGTTTCGGAGATCGTCTTGATTACGCTCAGGCAACGTGTGTGTCGATGGGGGGGACATTTTTCGAAGATGATGGGACTTGTCGAAATTTTGTAATGAAGAATAGAAATACTCTACCTTCAGCTGCTTTTGATGCTCCTGCCAATGCCCAACAGTACTCTCTTAATATTGATGGACCTACTAGGTTCTATGGTACAAAGTATGATGATGCCGCGGCAATTGCCAATACTGGTGGGGTTGTCATTTCTGTTAATGCTGGCTCAATGGCTCAACCAACTGACGCTGGTTCATTATGGGTTGAAAAAAATCTTCATCTAGGTGCTGCAACAACAGATAATCCAACTATAAATATAACAGGTGCCGTATCAGCTGATCTTAACTACTTAGCACCGGCAACAAATATCAATACGAATGGTACTATCAATGAGACTTTTGGAGGCTCAAAAACTACAAATATAACAGGAGATGATTTAAATACTGTCACTGGAAATATCTCTAACGATGCAGCTGGTTTCATAACGAATGAGTCAGGTGGGAAGAATACAATAACTTCCTCAGCGGGAGAAGTTGAGGTCAACGCTGCTGGTGTTGTCGATGTGAACGGTTCTGCTGGAATGACTGTTGATATTACTGGAGAAATTAATACTAATGCCTCTACAGATATTAATACTAATGCCTCTGCAAATATCAATACGACTTCTGCTGGGACTCATACACTCACTGGTCAGAACGTTAATATTAATGGTGTAAATACTGTACGCCTTCAGAGGGATGGTGTGAATGCTGCCTACTTAGATGCTGGTGGACATTTAATTTCTAATTTCACTTATTCGCAAATTGGTGATTATGGAGCAAATAATAGTCGTTTCGTAACTAAAGAATGGGTATATAGAACTTTAGCGACTTCTTTTGGTGCAGATGAAAGAAAAGCTATTCTTCAACATTTATTAAATGATGCTGGAACAGCTCAGGATAAGTATACATCGATCAGAGATGCAATTTTGGCGTATCGAAGTTTTGGTACTGTTACAACTGGATCTGGATATACTCTTTGTGGTAGTGGGCAAGTTGTAAGAGGTGCAAAGACAATAGGAACTCAGATCTCACTTTATTGTGTCAACGACTCTAATGATAAGTGTAACTATTCTAACTCATGTACTTCGGTTTGTATCGGCTCTGTTTGTAAATCAAGCTGGCCTGTTCCATCTGTTGTGTCGTGTGCTAACTCTGGTCTTGATTTTCAATATATTCACACAAACGTAAACCCATCAAATAGTACTGCAGGTACTGCTGTAGAGGCTTATTACCAGTGTCCTTCGACAAAACCTATTGTAAAAGGTTTTTATCGTCAACGTATCTATCTTGCTAGTGGTAATCACGCTTACCGAACACGTTTTATTTGTTGTGGCCTTCAGTAAGGTTTGAAAGCAAAATATAATCTTAAATACATAATCATAACCAGTATATTTTCATATATACTGGTTTATTTTTCTTTCTTTCAAACAAATCCACTTGTTTCTTCTGATAGCTTTAATGGTGTTCTTTCCGCAAAACCTAATGTTGTTACTTCGGTTGATAATTACAATGAACTGAAATTTTCAGAATTGTCATTCAGAGAAATCTCGAAAGTAGATTCAGGTTTCAAATATGATAGTTTACCTCCCGTATATAATTATAAATTTGCAGGAAGTAAGAGGATATTACCTCTAATGTTAGAAGAGAAACATGGTGGATTAAGTGTCTTCTTATTTGGGCAATGGTCAAAAATATTTGGCCCTAAGTACGGCTTCCTTTTGTGGCATTTGTTGTTTGGTACTCTCTGTCTTTACTTATTTATAAGGTGGGTATGGATATCTTTCAATAGTTTGTCTCTCACTCTAATAGCATCATTACTATTTGTGATTGATGTTAGAGAATATTTTTCTTTTGCAATCTTTGTTACAGAGCCAATTATGAATGTCTTTATGTTGATTTGCTTCAATATTCTGGCATCAAAGAGACAAGAAGTTTGGAAGTTAGCTGCGGTCGGTTTTATCTTAGGTTTTGGCTTCTATATTCGTTTGAACTTTCTTTGGTCTTTTATTGCAATTTTAGTACTTTACTTTGAAGTTTTTTGGAAGAATAGGAGAATTATAGTTGTACCCTTTATTATAGGAGCTCTACCTCAATTTATAATGATGGAGTGGGGAAGTCTTGCGAACGAAGCGCAAATGTACGCAGGTACTATTGATTTCTCTAAATACTTTATCACTCTAGCAAGATTTTTTACTTATGATAAATTAATAGTATCTTACTTTACTGATATTAACTTTTATCAAAACTATCGAATCTCGAACTTATCTATTCTTTCTTATGTACTTATTATTCTAGGTCTAATTTCTTTTTCTTATTTTTTATATATAGATATCAAAGAAAAGGGCGCAAGAGGTTCATTACTGTTAAGAGGCTCTATTGCGCTCTTACTATTTAATATAAGTTTACTTTTCTCTCTTCAACTAAATGGTAATTACGAAATATACCTCTATCCGATGAGCTTATTGGCCAGTTTTATGTTGGGGATTATTATTCATAAGCTACTACTTCGCTATGAGAGGTTTAAGGCAATAGCTGTTACAATTGTGGCCATTATTGTCACCCAGCTAATAAGTGCAATGATTGCGTATAATTCAACAACACCAGTTAGTTGGCACGATATGAAACTAACACAATCCTATATTGATTATGCAAATGAACAAGGTATTAGGAGTCCTTTTACTATTGGGGTAAGTGATGTCGGTCGCTATGAATATGTATCTAGAGAGCAGGTTACACCTGTTCATTTATATAACTTAATTGATGATGGTAAATTTGATTCTTTTCTTCACGTTCTACACTTCGTAGAAAAAGGAGACTTTGTTGTCCCTGTCAAAGACTCTTGGTCTGGTTGGTATCTCCTTTGGGGAGAGCTAAAACCGGAAGAAATAATTAAATTGGCTTCAATTAATGGAATAGAGATTTATCAGAATAAATTCTTTCAAAGAGAAAAGGGAAGCGATAAAATACTATGGGCTTTCAAATTTAAAAGAATAGCAAAATAAAAGGTTAGAAATGATAAAAGGAAATTTTTCTAAATCTGATTACACAACATGCTTCTCTTGTCGTATTTGCGGAAATTCTTCGTTAAAAGATGTTGCTGATCTTGGTACTCACTATGTTAATAATTTTGTGGAAGAAGAAGACCACTCGAAATACCCAAAGGCTCCTTTAGAACTAGTGAGATGTGACTCTTGTAGTCTTATTCAATTACGCCATACGGCACCTCAAGAAATTCTTTATAGTCGCTTTTATTGGTATCGCTCAGGTGTTACGGATATGATGAAATTGGCATTAGAAGATATTGTTAAATACAGTATGAATATTGTGACCTTAGAAAAGGGTGATATCGTTCTTGATATTGGATCTAATGATGGAACTCTCTTAAGGCAATACCCATCTAGTTTAGATATTTTTAAAATAGGTGTTGAACCTGCGACAAACTTGAAAGAAGAAGGAAGTCGAGGTGTTGATCATTTAATAGAGGATTTTTGGCAATTAAGTAGCTTTGAACAAGTAACGAAGAAAAAAGCCAAGATTATTACGGCCATTGGAATGTTCTATGATCTTGAAGATCCAAATCAGTTTATTGCAGATGCATATGCTGCGTTAGCAGATGGAGGTATCTTTGTTACGCAACTTATGTGTTTAAAGAATATGATTGAAACGAGAGATCTTGGAAATATTAATCATGAGCATTTAGAGTATTATACTCTCGAGTCACTTAAGTATTTATTTGAAAAAAATGGACTTGAGATTATCGACATTCAAAAGAATGATGTAAATAACGGAAGTTTCAGGATTGCCACTAGAAAAATAGGGGATTCACTAGTTGATATTGTATCTCAAGATAGAATTGATCAATATTTTGCAGAAGAATGTAGTGAAGAAGAAATTAATAATTTTTTCAAAAGTATCGAAGATGAGAAATCTAAGTGCTTAAGTTTTATTAAAGAAGCTAAGGCACAAGGAAAGTCTGTATGGGTTTACGGAGCATCAACTAAGGGAAACACGATTCTCCAATACTATGGCCTGGATTCAAGTCTAATCGATGGTGCAGCCGAAAGAAGTCCAGAGAAATGGGGTAAGTATACGATTGGTTCAAAAATAAAATGTTATAGTGAAGATGAAGCTAGAAAAGTTCAACCTGATTACTTTCTTGTTCTTCCTTATACATTTATCGAAGAAATGTATGAGAGAGAAAGTGAGTGGAGGCACAAGGGTGGAAAGTTTATTGTTCCACTACCAAACTTTAGGATTTTAGAATGAAGAAGAAAGCATTAATTTTTGGTGTTACGGGACAGGATGGAAGTTATCTTGCAGAGAATCTATTAGAAAAGAATTACGAAGTACACGGTTTAATTAGACGTTCGGCCACTGGGAATACGAAGAATATTGATCATATTCTTAAGGATATTGTTGTTCATCAGGGAGATCTTGATGATGCAACTTCACTTTATCGTGCTATCAACCAGTCAGGAGCTTTAGAAATATATAACGAGGCCGATCAGGATCATGTCGGATGGAGTTACGATTCTGTTGGATATTCCTGTGATATTACCGGAAAAGCAGTAGGTGTAATTCTAGAAATTATTAAACAAATTAATCCGAATGAGATTAAATATTTTCAGCCATTAACATCTCATATGTTTGGTAAGACTAAAACCATGATACAAAATGAAGATGAAGCTTTCTATCCTCAAAGTCCTTATGCCGCTGCAAAGGTGATGGCCTATAGCCTAGTTCGTTACTATCGAGATGCTTTTAATATCCATGCATCATCCGCCTTCTTCTACAATCATACTTCAGAGAGAAAGAATGACGATTATGCGATTAATAAGATCGTTAATTCAGCGATTCGTATTAGTAAAGGTCTACAAGATAAATTAGAACTTGGCCCAATTGATATTGAGGTAGACTATGGATTTGCACCAGAATATATGGAGGCAGCTTGGAATATTATGCAACTTGATACTCCTTCTGACTTTATTGTAGCTTCAAGTAATCCTATAAGTTTAAGAGATGCTCTAAAGTATTCTTTCTCATATTTTAATCTCAACTATGAAGACTATGTCACTTATAATAAGAAGTTTGAAAGACCAAGTGATAATGGCCGATTATGTGGAGATATAACAAAGGCAAAGGAGACTTTCGGTTTTGATCCAAAGATAACGGGCGAAAAACTAGTCGATCAATTGATTGCTGATGGCCTTAAGAAATATTCTTAAGTGTGAATTCCAAAGATCCTTTAGTACCAATATCTAAAATGGCGTTATCTGTTATTTTATATGAAAGGCCTTTGTAAATAATGTTATTTATGAGGTCTCTTTCTAAAGAGAGAGGACGTCCATTCTTATCTATATTGAGTAAATCTTGCTTCTTAATTAAATAGATGCCAGTGTTAACGTAGTCACTGACGATATCTTGAGACTTTTCTTCAAACCTAATAACTTGTCCCTCTTTGACAATCACTTGACCAAGTTTTGTATAGTCGTATTGTTGAACGCGATTCGCTAATAGGATTGAGTTTTCAAGTTTATTAAGAAGAGATGTGAAGCCATCATTTAATATTGAATCACCATTAAGAACTAAAATAAAGTCTGTTGTTACTTTGTTGATACAATTTAATATAGCTCCTCCTGTACCTTGAGGAGATTCTTCTCTTATGTAATCAATATGAAGGCTTTTATACTTGGTACCAATCTTCTCTTCGATAAGGTTTGCTAAATGACCGGTTGAAAGTATTGTATAATTAAATCCCTCATTGATAAGCTGTTCAAAAAGGTTATGAATAAATGGTTTACTCTTTATTGGATAAAGGGCTTTAGGGAGATTGGAGTTAATCTCTTGAAAACGAGTACCTAATCCACCGCAAAGTATAATAGGTGTGATCTTAGATATTATAGAATTCATTTCTTCTAAACATTTGATAGCCCTTGATGAGCTCTTCAATCCCATCTTGAATACTTCTTTGTGCCTTAAAGCCTTGCTTAATCAATTTTTCATTAGAAACAATATAATTTCTTTTATCAATATCACTATTGAATTCAGAAGATATAATATTTAAATCGGGGATCTTCTTTTTTATCTCAAGAGCAAGTTCTTCTTTGTTAAGATTTGCCTCGTCGAGCCCTAGGTTATAGACCTCTCCTTGCATCTTATTGAAGTTGTTAATTGTGTAATCAAAACAGTCAATGACATCCCTAATATGAATATAATTACGTTTGAAACCTTTTTCATAGAGCACAAGATATTTTTCTTTAACAGCACGGTAAACAAAGTCATTCACGAGTAGGTCTAATCTCATTCTTGGTGACATACCAAAAACAGTAGCAAGCCTAAAGGCTACTGTGTTCTCTGTGCTTAATACAATTTTTTCGGCTTCAACCTTTGTTGTACCATAAATTGATATAGGCTCTAATGGAGTGGTTTCATCACAGTGGATGTCACTAGTTTTTGTTCCATAGCCACTATTTGTTGTCGGATAGATGATTTTTTGACTCTTTGATTTATTCTCGCAAATATATCTAATAGCATCAGAGTTTACTTCCTGTGCTTCTTTTGGTGCCTTGTCACATAAAGGTGCACCAACAAGACAAGCAAGAGGGAAGATGATATCTACTTTCTTCATGACTTCAGTTATAAGCTTTTGGTCTCTTGCATCACCTTTAATAAAGTTAAACTTCTTATGATGGCATAGATTGAAGAGAGATTGTTGTGAATATCTTAGATTATCTAAAGCATAAACCTCGTGACCTTCGTTTAAAAGTTTTTCACAAAGAAGGCTTCCAATGTAACCTGAAGCACCTGTCACTAATATTTTATTATTCATTCTCAAACCCTAATATACTTTCAATGATGAAGTGTTGACGACCTCTTGATTGCATATGTATGCGTGCTAAATAAACTCCAAAAATAGAGAAGCAAGTCAAAATAATATTTAAAGCACAGTGAATGGCAAAAATAATGTAGTGTATATCTCTTATTGGACTTGTTTGAAAATAAAAATAAGCTACGGCCACTATCATTATTGCAAATGAAAATAAGGTGAAAATTATTGGTAGATAAAGAGGGAAAACTGAGAAAGAAGTCAGACCAATAAAGAAAGTTTCAAATGGATTTAGTCCCCAAAGTGGAAAATGTGTTTTCCCAGCTCCACGAGCATCTCTTTCATAGTCAATAAAAGCTTGTCTGTAACCAATCCATGAGATTATTGATCTTAAGTATGGTTCCTCTTCTTGAACTTTCAATAGTTCGTTGACAACCTTTCGATCGACTAACTTAAAATCACCGCAATTAATTGGAATATTAATGAATGAGAGCTTATTAATAATTCGATAGGCAATACGTGTCAGAATCATCTTAGCGAGACTTTCTCCACGTCTCTTCGTTCGACGTGTATGAACAACTTCAAAGCCTTGCTCCCATTTACTAATAAGTTCAATGAATAGCTCTGGTGGATCTTGCAGGTCAGAGTCAAGATAGATAATAGCGTCACCTGTTGCATATTGCATTCCCGCTAATGTGCCTTGTGCCTGCCCAAAGCGATTACTGTTATTTATTAATTTGATTTTATCATTTGATGACATCACCTCTTCTAGAATTGCTCTCGAATTATCACTTGAGTTATCATTAACGAAGATAATTTCAAAGTCATGTCCACTCTTTTCGAGAGTACTTTGTGACCTTCTTATTAGTTCTTTGATATTCTCTTCTTCATTTCTAAATGAGTAGATAACAGATATTTTCTTTTTCAAGGTTTTCCAACTTTTGTTTATTAAATGACTTAGGTATAATTTTAGCAATTAAACTATATTTATCAAGTCAAGAAAGGGCTTCCCTATGAGTACAGAAATAATCAATTCAAGCATGAATATTGCCGTTGTTGGAATTGGTAATTATGGAAAAAAGAGAATTGCCTCTTTTTCGAAATACAGTACTAAAATAGCCAACCTTTACCTCGTTGATCTCGACTTTAAGGGTTTAACTAAAGATGATGTTCTCTTACATCAATTTAAGAATGTTATCTTTAAGAAATCTGTTGATAATGAAGTTCTTACTAATTCGGATATTATTTTTCTTAGTATTCCAAATCATCAACACTATGGCCTTGTTAATAAAATATGTGATTTAGATATAAAAGTTTTTGTTGAGAAACCTCTATGTATAAATTTAAAGGAGCTTGAAGCCTTAAATATGAAGAGCAAGGCTTTTAAGGCCAATATCAGAATGGGCTCAAATCTTCGCTATTTTCCTAGTTTTATGAAAATGACAGATTTAATCAAGGGTGAGGATATTCTTGAGGTATGTGCAAGTATCGGTCACGATGGCACTGTTTTAAAAAAATGGAATAAAGATCATGCACTTTCTGGTGGAGGGACTCTTCTTGATAATGGTATCCACTGTCTCTCTTACCTGAATAACATGTTTGGCGAATTAAGATTTAGTTGTATCGACAAGGTCTCGCAGTGTTTAAATAATATCGAGGATGATATATCTTTGCAGGTATCAAGTAGTCGCTGCCCATCTATTTCGATTTCTTCTTCATGGAAGAGAGCTGTAGGATATGCTGATATTGAAGTTAAGACTCCTCAAGGTATCTATCGTACTGATGCATTTGACAATGTCGTTCACTATGAGACTTACGATGGAAACTCTACAAAGATTGATGTTGATTTGTGTCATCGTTCAATTGAGTATGAAACAAAGTTAGCATTAGAGGACTTTAATACTGAGCGCTGGAGCAATTTTACAACACTTATGAATATCCATTCAGTTATTTTTAAAGCTTATTCTACTTTTGAAAATTAAAAAAGAAATCGGGTTTAGCAGCCCAAGTATCACACTTTTCACATATTGAGCAATTTGATTCAAATTCTTGTTTAAGATGTTGATGTCTTATTTCTTGCAGTCTTCTTCCTGTCCACATCGAGTTCAAATCTTCATTTTGAATATTACCAATTTTAAGTTGATTGATTGGATCCACACAGCAAATGGTAACATCTCCATGGACTGTAACAGAGGCAGTTAACCATGGGTGATAGCAAGGCCATCTCTTTTCTTTTGTTTCAATTGTTGACCAGTCATCTCTAAAACCGGCCGAATTATCATATTCAGTTATTTCAAAATTGTAGCCTAGTTCTTTTAGTTCACTGATAAGTTGCGTTTGAGTAATCTTATCTTCTTTCGTTTCAAATAGACGTATGACTTTAACCATCGATAAATTCTTGGTTTGTATCGCCAACTCTCTAAGTGAATCCAATTGATCTTGAAGTGATATATCTTTGCCTACTCGAATTGGATAAGTCTTTGAGTCAAGAGTATGAAGACTAATAATAAGTTGATCTACTTTGTCCCTCTTAAGCTTTTCGATATTTTTTGGGGTAAAGAGTGTGCCGTTTGTTGTAATAGTTACACCATTAGACTTGTTTGAAGATTTAATAATGTGGACAATCTCATCCCATTTAGGGTTGATAAGAGGTTCTCCCCAAATATGGAGGGCAAAGACGGTTGGGCCGTATTTTTTTGCCTCCTCTACTACTTTTTGAACAATTTTGAGATCAATATGTGTTCCGCTAGTAGCATCCTCTCTCGCGCAAAATGGACATTTGAGATTACAGGCTCTAGAGGCCTCTAAATTAATTTGTATTGGAAATTTTGAATCCATTAGTGTCTGTGTTCCTAATTTATAAATAGGAGTCGCAGAATTGACGTCTTGAAGTGTCTTATGTGAATTTCGATTCACGATAAGATACTTTGCTAGTCTTCTTAATGGTGTTCTTAAAAATCTCACAATAAGCTCTATCCTTAAATAATGTCTACTCATTAGTCAGTTAGTACATTACAACTGTATAAAAACTAATCTCAAACAGGTAAATCATTTCTAACTAATAATAAATGTAATTATCTATAAGTTATTATAAACTATAGTTAGATGAATATGTTAATAAAAAACAAGTCCCTTACGATAGTGGTTCCCGCTCATAATGAAGAGAAGAATCTCGCCGATACAATAGGCGTTTTACTCGATTGTATCGATGTGTGGGGGAGTGTCTCAATTGTCATCTATAATGATCAGAGTAGTGATAAAACAGCTTCTATTGCTGATGGTTTTGCTGAAAAATATGAGTTTATTAATGTTATCCATACTGAAAAGCAACTCGGTTTAGGTGGGATTTTTAACGATAGTATTAAGAATGTCGATAGCGAGTTCTTTATCATTATTCATGGACAAAACTCGATCACACGAGAGTCTTTGAGAAGAATTTTTAAGTATGCTGGTGCTGCTGATATGATCATACCATATCAGTTGAATTTTAAAGAACGTCATTTTGGACGTCAGTTTGTCTCAAAAGTTTTTACAGTATTAGTAAACCTTTTGTTTAATAATAGTTTAAAATATTACAATCACTATGTTCTTTATCACACAAAGCATCTACGTCGAGTTAATATCGAAACTTTTAGTTATGCTTATCAAGCAGAAATCATTTTAAATTTACTATGGCGTGGTCATAACTATATTGAAGTAGGAATAAATGATAATTTCAAATCAAAAACTAAGACATCAGCATTTCGTGTAAAGAATGTTCTAGGAGTATTTCAGTTCTTTCTAAGAACTTATTCACAGTATTTAAAAAAGGCTTTTAATCAAAAGCGAAACTCAAGACTTCTTCGTGAAGATATGGGAGTAAGTCTTCCACAAAGTATCAAGTTCCCAAGGTATCTACATATTGAAACAGTTAATAACTGTAATGCGGACTGTACCATGTGTGGGATTGATTTCTCCCTTAAGAGTAAGGAGAGGATTGATGACGTTACTTTTAAGAAAATCATTGATGAAGTAGGTGAGTATAATGATCATGTCGAGAAGGTCATGCTCTATCTTGATGGGGAACCACTCTTGGATCGAGATATATTCGAAAAGGTCAAGTACACCAAATCTAAAGGTGTTAAGGTTGTAAATCTTGCTACTAATGCTTCCTTGCTTACAGAATCAAAATGCCACGAACTCTTAGAGTCAGGACTTGATGAAATCTATATTGCCCTCGATTCAATGGACAAGGAAACTTATGAGGGAATAAGACGTGGGCTTAATTACGATAAGGTATTGGCCAATATACATCAATTAATTAAGTTAAGAGATAAAGTGAACTCGCAACTCAAAATACGTATTCAATTAATAAAGCAAAGCTCAAATATCACAGAGATCGATGGCTATATTAAGTATTGGAATCAATTTATTTCATCACATGACGAAATTTCAATCCAGAAGATCCATAATTGGGCAGGTGAATTATCTCATGTTGAAAGATATAATGACACTCTTCCATGTCATGCAAAATGGTCGACAATGTGTATTCATGTCGATGGAGTTGTTCCTCTTTGTTGTATGGACACAACAACTAAATTTCCTCTAGGAGATATTACGCAGAGAAGTTTAAAAGAAGTCTGGAACGATCAAATTGTTAATCAGTATCGCCAAATGCATCTAAGTGGACATCGCAATGAAATCAATATTTGTGATGGCTGTAATCTTTGGCGAAAAGACAAGCGTGAATTAATTAAAGCTTAGATTAGATCGTCGATATTTTCGTTTAAAAATTCGAGTATATTCTTTAATTTATCACGATTCACATCTCTTGATGTGGGTAAGCTAATGACTTCATTTATTAGTTGAATTGAATTATGTAAACTGTCTCTGTTTATCATATATTCTTCAGTTTCTATGTGAGGGACCGGTCTTAGTGGCCAGTCATAGAAAAATAAGTTTGCAGATTTGGCCTTCACGATAAAATCTTCTTTATTTTTTACTCTAATTGGAAAGTGTGAAAAAGTATCTGTTCTTCTTATGTCATTATAAAATTGTTCTTTTTTATGATCTTTAAAAAAAATCTCGTAGGCTTTTGCTACTTGACGGCGATGACTAAGATTGTGTCTTATGTCTAAGATTTCCCTTATTCCTTCTTTTAATGAAAAAGCTGATGGCCTTTTAGATGGGAATGCTCTAACTGGAGAATGATTTTTTTGATTATTGTAACTTCTCGACCAATAGTAGAGCTTTGAGTTTGATAAATAATCATAAATTGTCTTTTTAAATCTTTGCTTGAATGAAGAAACTGTAGATGTCGTGTTAAAGTTAAGAAGACTCTTTTGTATATCTTCTTTTTGACATAGGCTAACACCACCTGAAACTGTTGAGTACAGTTTACTATATTGTGTTGAATAAAAAGCAGCATCAGCTATTAATTTCCCTTGGTCGACTTGGATTTCTGTACAGGCATGGGCGCCATCTTCGATTATAATCAAATGGGGAAACTCTTCCTTTATTTCATAGATATCTTCAACGTGTCCAAATGTATTTTGAATCACGATTGCTTTTGTATTTGAGCTTATTAGAGGTTTAATGAAATTAAGTGATGCTGTTAGCGTGTCGATTGATATATCTGCATAGATTGGTGTTGCTCCTGTGCTAATAATTGCACTTGGTACTTCACTACAAGTGAATGCCTGGATAATGACTTCGTCATTAGAGCCTATATCAAAGGACTTTAATAATGCATAAAGGGCCGTTGTTCCTGATTCGTATAGTGCTATTGCTGCTAAATCATCTCTGCCAAAGATCAACTCCGATATAACTTTCTTATATTCAATCTCTAGCATGCTCTCCATTAACATTTTCCTAAAATGAGACAATTTTCTTTGATAAATGGGCCAGTTGTTAATTCTCTTATTATCGCGTAATCGCCAATGACTTTAACTGAATGAATTGAATTTTTCTTTAACTCAATTTGGCTCACGCCTAATAACGACAATGTTATAGTCTCATCGATCGATAAATTATCGTTGTATTTTGATATTTCTACAGTGCCTTCAAGTATTTCGATTATTTCGTCTTTATCAAGGTGTTTATGTATATTGCAGATACTACGACTCGTTAAGCAGATGATCATCTCTTGCTTCGCTGCTTCTAAGCTTTCATGAAAATTGTAACGATAGACACCAGTTGGGTGTTCCATGGCCTTTTTTCTCAAGTCACTTAATAACTTTGATGTGATGACTTGCTCTTGTGGTAAAACGAATTCATAAGCAGGTTTCACAGTAACTCCGAAACACACTTGATAATATATTTTACTTCTTCTGATGATAAATTTTCATGACATGGAATGTTGATTATTTTTTCGACTATATTACTTCCATTCTCTTTTTCAGCACGACAATCCATATAGATTCTTTGGTCACACATAAGAGGATAGTGTTGAATCTTTGTTTCAATACCAAAGTCTTTCATGGACTTGATGAATTCATCTCTGTTATTTACGAGTAGGGTATGGCCATAGTGTGAAGAAATACAATTCTTTTGAATTTCTGGTAATTTATTTTCTAATGGAAAGTTAAGATCGTACTTCTTCGCTATATTTGCTCTTCTAGTTATAGTCTCATCAATATTTTTTAGTCGATAAGAAAGAAAAGCCGCTTGAATTGTATCCATTCGAAAATTTAAACTGCTCTCAGAAGAGTATTGCTTATCAATCATCCCACAATATCTTAATTCATGTATCTTCTGTTTAATTTTTTCATTATTAGTCGTGACTAGTCCAGCTTCACCAAGAGCGCCAAAGGCCTTCATTGGATTTAAGCTAAAACAAGCTATATCTCCTAAAGCTCCAGTTCTTTGACCATTGTATTGAGCTCCAAATGATTGGGATGCATCTTCAATTAAATAAAGCTCATTATCTTTTGCGTATTGAGAGAGTGTCTTCATTTCACAAGGTCTCCCCATGAAGTGGACACAGATTATGGCCTTTGTCTTATCTGTTGTGAGGTTTATTATCGAGTCTAAACTTATATTTAAGTCATCACCTATATCTGCAAAAACAGGAGTAGCACCAATTTCTTGGACAACGTGGGCCGTTGATAACCATGATAGGCAAGGAATGATGACCTCATCCCCTTGACCAATACCAAGTGCTTTAAGAGCTAGGTACAAGGCATCAGTTCCGTTGGAAACTCCAATGGCGTACTTTACTGATAGGTACTGGGCGATGTTATTTTCAAAGTTTGTAAGTTCTGGCCCATTAATTATTCGGCCATGTATTAAAACTTCATTTAAAATTGCTAAGTACTTATCTCTTTCTTCTTGTTTATCAATTGATAAATTTAAGAAATCAATTTTCATTAACACTTGCCTTATTGATTGTTAAACCACTATTTTCGATACAAATATCATATGTCTTTATATTTGGTATTTTTGTAATTTCTCTCTGGCTATCAGGGTTTGCAATAGCAAGAATAAAACCACCACCGCCGGCTCCTAATAGCTTAGCACCAAAAGCACCCTTTGATTTGATGGCACTGTAGATTTCATCAATTGATGAATTACTCATATTAGGACTTAGTTCTTTCTTAAGGGACCAAGCCTCATTTAATAGTGAACCTAAATGCTCAACTGCATCTGTTTTATGAATTATATCGCAACCTTGTGTTGCCAATTCCATCAATCTCTTAATTTGTCTCTCATGACGAATATTATCGTTTATATAATCATTGCTGATTATATGGCGATTAAGATGGCCTTGATTGGTATCGATGAGAATCAAATGTTGATTTAGTGAGTGTAGGGCCTGGGCCGGTAGTGTGAAAGGTGTGATCTCAGATGTTCCGTCTGTATTAAAAATAATTTTATTTATTCCACCAATTGATGAAAGAAGCTGATCTTGATTACCAACATTTAGACCAAGATGTCTTTGCTCAAATTCAATGGCCATATTAGCTAATTCTAGGTTTGTTTTATCCATACCGTTAGATACGTGAATAAGAGCTAATAGGCTTAGTATGGATGCAGAGCTTGCTCCAGCTCCCTTTTGAAGTAATTCACTCGAGTTTGTTGATAGATATGTCTGTTCTGGAAATTCTAAATTGGTAAAATCTTGAATTTGATTAATTAGAAAATTTTCTTTCTGAGTGAGTGAAGTTTCAGCGGAGTTTAACTGCCATTTCGTATAGAGGTTAATTGATGCTCCAAGCACTCGTCCACCAAATTTGTGAAACCAAAGAGGGTAGTCAGAGCCCCCACCAAGTAAGGACAATTTTAATGGTGTTACAGCTGAAAGCATTAACAACTCTAATTGTTATAACGTTATAATAAGTTTGAGATATCTCTAGCATATTATAACAGTGGTCTATATAATTGTCATTAGATAAGTATTTGAAAACACCTCTCATGGAATTGTGAGAGCTTAAGAAATGGAATTCTTGTGGATCAATTTATACCTGTAAATACTCCTATTTTTATTGGCAATGAAAAGAAATATTTGAATGAGTGTATCGATACTGGTTGGGTATCATGTGAAGGACGATTTGTTTCTGAATTTGAAAATCAACTGGCGGCCTATTGTAATCGCAAACATGGTATTTCTGTTTCAAGCGGAACTGCTGCACTTGAAATTGCAATTAAGTCACTTGGTCTATGTGAAGGTGATGAAATTATTGTTCCAAGCCTAACGATTATTTCATGCTCCAATGCAATTATAAAAAATGGTCTTGTCCCAGTTCTGGTGGATTCATATGAAGACACTTGGAATATGAGTGTTGAAGATATTCGAGCAAAAATAACACCTAAGACTAAAGCTATTATGATGGTACATCTCTATGGTTTACCTTGCTTGGTTGATGAAATACTCAATATCGCTAAAGAATTTAATTTAAAAATTATTGAAGATGCCGCGGAGATGCACGGGCAAACTTATCGAGATCAACCTTGTGGTGGACTTGGTGATATTAGTATTTTTAGCTTCTATGCGAATAAACATATTACTACTGGCGAAGGTGGTATGATTCTAACTAATGAAGATACCATTGCAGATAAATGTCGAAGTCTAAGAAATCATTGTTTTATGTCGGGGAGGCGCTTTCGTCACGATGATATTGGACAGAATGCTCGAATGACAAATCTGCAGGCTGCCGTTGGCCTGGCACAACTTGAAACACTCCCACAATTTGTTGAAAGAAAGCGGACGATGGGGAATATGTACACTAAAGCTTTCAAGGATCTTAAAGGTGTGAGCCTGCCCATTGAGCAAACTGACTACGCTCAAAATATATACTGGGCCTATGGTGTCGTTCTTGACTCTGAAGTATTCCCTGAACCTGAGAAGGTTATGAAATCTCTAACAGATGCAGGAATTGGTAATCGCCCATTTTTTTGGCCACTCCATAAGCAACCGATATACCAAGACATGGGACTCTTTAGTCGAGATTCTCACCCTGTAGCTGAAAAACTTGCAAACTATGGTTTTTATTTACCAAGTGGGCTAAGCTTAACTAAGGACCAAATTAATACAGTAATAGAGAAATTTAGAGATGTGATCTCTAAACATAGTGAGAATATATGAGTGAAAACTACTTAGAATTAAAAGAAAAATGCCATGAGATCAGGGAGTTGGTTCTTAGAATGTGTGCAAACGCAGGAACAGGACATGTGACTTCTTCGTTTTCGTGTGCAGAAATTCTTGTTGCACTCTACTACGGTGGAGTAATGAGATTTAATAAAGACGATGATAAGGATGCTGACCGTGATCGTTTCATTCTATCAAAAGGTCAGGCCAGTGTTATTCTTTATACGATCCTAGGGGATCTAGGCTTCTATGATCGCGATGAGATTTGGAAGTTTTGTAAAGCAGATGGAATTTTTGGCGTTCACTTACAACACGATGTTCCGGGAGTCGAATTTACGACAGGATCTCTTGGACATGGTTTAGGTGTAGCAACTGGAATTGCTTTAACACATAAAATGAATCGTACTCTTCCTCTGACTTTTGCGCTTCTTGGTGATGGTGAGTGCTATGAAGGTTCAATTTGGGAATCAGCAATGTTTGCAGCACATAATAATTTAAATAATCTTGTTGCAATTGTTGATCGTAATTATCTTTGTGCGACACACTTTACTGAAAATTCACTTTCTATTGAACCACTTGATGAAAAATGGAAGAGTTTTGGATGGGAAGTAACAACTGTTGACGGTCATAGTATTGAAGAAATTATGGCCGCTTTAAAAGATGTTAGGGCGAGAAAGACAACAGCTCCAAAAGTAATTATCTGTGAAACGATTAAAGGTAAAGGTGTTGAGTTTATGAGCAACCACCCTTTATGGCATGCTGTTGCACCTTCCGGTGAAGATGTCGAAAAAGCACTTAAAGAACTTAATGAAAACAAAGTTGGTATAAAGAAATGAAAAAGCTAAAAACACAAAGAGATATATTCTTTGATGCATTATATGCACAAGCAAAAGAAGATAAGGACCTTATCTTTATTTCTGCAGATCAAGGAGCTCCTTCTCTTGATAAGTTTCGTTCAGACTTACCTTCTCAGTATATTAATGTTGGTATTGCTGAACAACAAGCGATTACACTGGCTGCAGGTATGAGTTATGAAGGTAAGAAGACTTATGTTCATGCCATTGCTAACTTCATTACACTAAGATGTTATGAACAAATTAGACTTAATATCTGTGCAATGAATATTCCTGTTACAATCGTTGGGGTTGGAGCAGGTCTTAGTTATGATGACTCGGGCCCGACTCACCATACAGTAGAAGACATTACGATTCTTAGAGCGCTACCACGTTTGAAAATTCACAATATAACAGATGGTGTAATGGCAAAATATTTCGCCGAGGCTTCTCCTAATGCTGACTATCCGATGTATATTCGACTTGATCGAAAAACATCAGAAGATATCTATACTGAAAGTGACGATTTCACTATTGGTTTTAAATCATTTCAAGAAAGTAATGATCTTTGTATTGTTGCAACAGGTAATATGGTTTACCGCGCATTTGAAGTTGCAGACGAACTAAAGAAAAACGGAATTAATGCTGGTGTTGTTGATGTTTATACAATTCCAACATCTGAAAAAGAATTAGCTAAAAATCTATCTCAGTATAAGAGAGTTGTAACTTTAGAAGAACACGAGTTAAAAGGTGGTTTTGGAAGTTATATCTTAGAGGTCTTAGCTGATAATAATATCCAAATGCCAGTAAAGCGTATGGGATTAAATTTCAACGAAGGCTATTGCTACAAATATGGCGGACGTGAGCACATGCAGAGTCTATACGGCCTTGACGTTAATAGCATTGTTGGAACTATTTTAGAATTATAAGGGAGTATTATGGATTTACTTGTTATAAATCCAGGTGGTAGAGGAATTACATATCAGGTCCTGCATGATTCGGACTTGACGGCATACGAGACTCCAATTTGGGGTGGGCTCTTAACAAACTTTGCACTCAATAAAGGCTTTGATGCGGATATTCTTGATACAAATGTTCTTGAATTGGCACCTGTTGAAGCAGCTAAAGTTGTTAAAGAAAAAAATCCAAAACTTGTGGCACTTGTTGTTTACGGACATAATCCATCTGCTTCGACTCAAACAATGGAGCCGGCCCTTGCAACAATAAATGCAATCAAAGATTTACTGCCAGATCAAAAAATTATCATTATTGGGGGGCATGTTTCGGCCCTTCCTTTCAAAACACTCAAAGAAGAGCGTGTTGATTTTGTTTGTTCAGGAGAAGGTCCATATACATTAGAAGGTCTTCTAAATGTATTAAAACAAGATTCTTATACAGATGATGATCTTTTAAAAGTTAAAGGATTAGTTTTTGAATATAAAGGTAAAGCGCTAAAAACTGATCCGGCACCTCTTGTCGAAGATCTTGATAATGAAATGCCAGGGCTTCCTTGGCATCTAATTCCAGTTGAAAAATATCGTGCTCATAATTGGCATGGTTTTGGTCTCGATTCAAGGCAGCCATACGCCGCTATCTATACAACTCTAGGTTGTCCTTTTCAGTGTAATTTCTGTTGTATTCAGGCTCCCTTTAGAGATGGTGAGTCGCTTATGGATATGCCCAAGAATCGAAACAGCTATCGCTATTGGTCGCCAGAGTTCATTTTAAAAGAAATTGATATCATGGTGAAGGAATATGGTATAAAGCATATCAAATTCGCAGATGAAATTTTTATCATGAATCGTAAACATGTTAATGATATTTGCGATGGTCTAATTGAAAGAAATTACGATCTCAATATCTATATCCACTCTCGTGTTGATACTTTAAGTGAAAATCTTATTATGAAGTTTAAAAAAGCTGGTATCAGATGGGTGTGTATCGGTATTGAAACAGCTAATTCAGTTGTGCAAGAAACTGCAAATAAGAAAATTAAAGATAATGCCATTGAGACACAGGTTGAAAGATTAAAGAAGCATGGAATCAATATTATTGGTAACTTTGTATTTGGACTACCTGACGATAATGTCGAAAGAATGCAAGAGACACTTGATCTAGCTATGGCCCTCGAACTTGATTATATCAACTTTACTAGTGGAATGGCCTATCCTGGATCAACTCTTTATCAGAAAGCGTTAGATCAAGGAATACCACTTCCTGAAACATGGGGAGGATATGCACAACTTGCTTATGAGACTTTCCCAATGCATACAGGCTTAGTTGATGGTGCAACTGTCCTCAATTTTAGAGATCAAGCCTATATCACTTACTTTCATGATCCGAAATATCTGGAAAGAATTGAGAAGAAATTTGGTAAATCGACGAGAGAACATGTTGATCGTATGAATAAAGTAAGACTTAAAAGGCGTATTCTAGGCGATTAATGTGGTACATGAAAAGACTTAGATTTTTAGCTTCTAAGTATAAATTACCAATTATTATTATCATTCTCGCATTATATGGGATTTTCTTAGGCGGTACACATTTTATCGCTTGGGATGATATTGTTGAAAACAGTATGCTTAAGGCTGGGCTTATCGAATACCCTTTCAAGTCCCCTCAGTATTATTTCCAGCTAAAATTAAATAGTCTGTATTATTTTATTGATCGAGTTTTATTAAGTTTAGGCTTTAGTCTACAGACGATAGCAATATTTAATTCGATGCTCTTAGGTGCTCTTAGTATGATTGCATTGGGGCTGAGCTCTTATATCATTCATCGAAGCTTCTTGGCGATTCCTGTCGCAATAATAATTGAAAAATTTCGTTTAATTGATTTTGGTGCAAACTATGATATCTCTCTAATTGATACAAGAACACCTCAAGGACAATTAGGACTTTCTGCATGTAGTATTGTTCTTTCTCTTTTCTTTTGTACAAAGCATGTTGGTCGATTCTTTTTAATAGGACTGGCTCCAGTCTTTCATATTACTCTTGGGATCTGGCTAAATGGGGCCATTGCTCTTGCATATATTATTTTAATCTATTTTAAAAATATTAAGATCTCAAAATCTGAAATAAAGTCGTATAGTATCGGGCTCACCTTTTCGGTGCTATTTACAGTGCTAACATTTGATTTTAATTCCCCAGAAGGATTTCTATTTGATAAACAACATTTCATTGCTTACTTAAAGAATTGGGATCTACATCAAGTACCTTTTCAGATAAATCAGTGGAACCTTTGGCTCGCCCTTTTTTTACCAATAGCTGGGATATTCTATTATCGTAAGGATCAATTAAAACTTCTTTTTACGACATTACTGACTTTGAGTTTAATTGGTTTTTTTCAGGGCCACTTTGGTCAATATCTAGTTAACTTTATGCCGGCCTATTGGTGGAGTACCTTGGCGACAAGACTATTAAACTATACTTTGTTTCTAGCTCCTGGCGTTCTTATTACTTTTGCAATAGCAAAAACTCGTGTCGTGTCTAAAGCTATTTTGACTTTGTTTCTCTTATTTCTTTTTGACTCCGCTTTGGCGGATTGGAGCTTTATATATATGCTCGATCGATATGCCATTTATAAGAATATTGTACTTATATTTTTATATGGCCTTTGCATTTCACTTCTTCTTCCACGTTTTAAAGATCTACCTATTTATACGAATAAACTATTTATTTCAATTATAAGTATATTTGCAATCTTCGTTTTTACACTTTACGCTACTACTTCTAAGAAGGCCTATAGCTTTAATGTGTCTCAAATGAAGTATTATGAAAATGATGAGTTTTATAGAAAAGTTAATAAACAGGGGACCTTTTTATTATCCACTCCCTCTTGTGAGCAATGTCAGTTAATAACTGGTCTTCCAAATATTATGGATCTTGATACAATTGATGACCTTGTCTACAACTCGAATATGATGTCATTTTATCGTGATGTCATGCTTGATCTTTATGGGATTGAATTCTTAAGACCAGAAATACCATATAGGAATAGTATCAATTTAATTGAAAAGAAAATATTTAAGGAATGGAGTCAAAGAGATAGACAACAATGGGTGATGTTAAAAGATAAATATAAAGTTGATTTAATACTCGTCCCACGAAGCTGGAATTTAAACTTAGAATTAATTGATGAAAATGATATTCATCGTGCCTATCGTATTAATTAGAGGAAATATTGGAGTCAAAATTTACGCATAGACATTCTTTTATCACATGTATCGTACTTGCCTTGATTACGATATTACCGATATTTTTTAATATTGATAATTGGGGCCTGATAGATTTCGATAATGAAATAATGAACCTTAGTCACTATCTCGATTCAGTTAGAAATTTGAAGCTTCCTTTTTGGATTCACTACTCACGTGGTGGAAATAATTTTTGGGGATATCCTGTTGTAGCTGGCTTTCATATTCTAACTCCAATATTATATTTTCTTTCCAATATTGTAGCTTTTAAATTTCTCTGTGTTGTGACATATCTGACAGGCGTAATAGGCGCTTATTTGTGCGCCAAAGAGTTTAAATTTGGTCCTCTCGCATGTGTTCTATTTGTCAGTGTATGTGTACTTAATAGTATGTTTGTTCTCATCATGGGAACAGGGATGTTGAGTTTTGCTTATTACGTTACATTTCCTCTTCTATTTTGGTTCTGGCTAAGAGGTTCAAAACGAACAATTTATATAGGAATTCCTATCTATATTTTTTCGATGGTAATGATGGGGGCGGCTCACGCAATTACATTAGTTTTATTAAGCTTCGGTATTTGGTTCTTATATCACTTGAATAAATCTAATACTCCTAAAATAAAAGCTTTTATTATAGGTGTTGTTCTAGGGATTGGTTTAGGTGCTGTGAAGCTATATCCAGGTGTCTTATATATGAAAGATGCTCCTAGAGAGATAGGTGATATTTATTCAGGTTTCAGCCTTCAGGGTCTTGTTTACTCGATGATTTACCCTAGACAAAAGCTTTACCGTGAAACTTCTGAAAGATATGCGAAAAATGATTTCAAAAAAATATTTCCAGATGGTAAAGGCGACTTCCTTAGAGGTATTAATCATTGGTGGGATGAGAATGGAATGTTTGTTGGACTGGTCCCAATAATATTATTTTTCATAGGACTATTTAATAAAGATAAGTTTAGTCGTCCTATTTTATTTTTTACATTAACATTCTTATTACTTTCGTTTGGGACAAGATTGCCACATGGGCCTTGGACGTATTTAAATAATTTCTTTCCATTCGATAGTATTCGTTTTCCTATGCGTTTCAGAGCTTTCTTTCTTTTCGGTTTTGCTTATTTCTCCGCAGCAGGTTTTGAGTATATTTTTTATAAATATAATAGAAAAAATCTTGTTAAATACCTTACTCTTGGACTAAGTGTAGTTCCTATTATCTGTGTTAGTTACTATGTTACTACTTTTGCATTTCCTTTTAAGAGCGTTATGCCTGCAAGGGGTGATTTTGTTACAGTCAGAAAGTGTCCAATTAGAATTGAGTATATGACTACTACGCAGATTGGTTTTTACCCCTGCTATCTTGCTGGAATATCGACAACTTATAATGATGAATCTGAAGAAGTCGCAACAGTTAAAACATTTGTAAGTCCTCGTGATAGTAAAGATTATCGTGGTGAAGTTTATTACTTAGATAATACCATTGAGAATGATATTTCTTTTCAATTTGTTCCAAATGGCATTAATTTATTCTTTCCTGAACTTAAGGAAAATACAGATATTATAGTTAATCAAAACTATCATGATGGTTGGCGCTTCGAAGATAATCGAGTATTTGATTACAATGGATTAATAGGTGTGCATGCAGAAAAAGGACAAAAATCAATTTTTCTACATTTTGTTCCGGATGGTTTTTATTTAGGTCTAAAGATCAGTTTTCTCTTTGGCTTACTTCTATTGCTTTCTCTTTGGATTGTGTTTCGTTACCAAAAAGGAAAAGCTTCATCATCAGCTTAGAGATACGACAACCATCTTTTAATACAGAAAGTTTAGAGTTACTACCTTCTGGTCTGGTAATATAGTTAATTACTCTTTCGCATATTTTGATATCACTTTGAGATGAGTTATACGTCCATAGTGTTTCTACTTCGAATCCACTTGTCTTTGGTAGAGTAAGTTTTGCAGCTCTTTGGTTAACAATGCGATAGCCACTCAAGATATCGCTATAATCTTGGCCGAATAACAGATTAAAGAGACTACTGATGAGATAATTTCCAAATCGTCTTGTTTTAGAATGAGAATAACAACTAGCATATTGGCGGTGACCAATAATCATATCGATTTCTTCTTCAATCATTTCTTTGATATGAGCGTTGATATTTGTCACATCGTAGGTATTGTCACCATCAACGATAATAATAAAATCTTCACTTAGCGTGGAAAGAATCTCATGAACGACATGACCTTTACCAAGTTTTGAAACTCTGACTACTTTAGCACCAGAATTTTCACTAATTTTTATACTATTATCACTACTACCATTGTCGAAAACATAGACATTAATATCTTCAATTTGTGAGCGACTGTTTTTTATGACATCAGAAATAGTTTTTTCTTCGTTAAGACAGGGTATTGCAAGGGCAACACTGCGGTTATAAGGGATTTTTGACTTATTTCTCATGTAGAGTATAGTATAATTGTATATCTGTTTAAAGTTCAAGGCTAAATAGTGAAAATACTTCTATTGAATCCACCTTCATTTAAAAATACAGGTTACACTCGTGAAGGAAGGTGTACTCAAGAGGCCAGTATATGGTCCATGGTTTTTCCTCCTTATAGTCTCGCGTCAATAGGTGGCTACCTTAAAAAGCACCATTTTGAGGCCCTGGGGTATGATGGTTCTATTGGACATCATTCTCGTGAAAACTTTCAAAAGTACCTGATTGATAATAAACCGGAACTCGTTGTTATCTCGACTGGGTCTCCAAGCATAAATTCTGACTTAGAAGTTGTGGCCCTTATTAAAAAGTGCCTACCAAATGTGTATATTGCCTGTATTGGGACTCACGTTTCAAATCTATCTGAAGAGGCCCTATTAAAGTGCCCTGAACTTGATGTCGTCATCAGAAATGAGCCGGAAGATATTGTTCTAAAATTAGCACAGGAAATTCAACGTAAAGAATACAATTTCAAATCGCTTGGAATCACATTCCGCTATAATGGAGAGATTAAAAAAAATGAACCGGCCAAGTTTATCAGTAACCTTGATGAGCTTGGTGAGCCAGCGTGGGAACTTTTCAAGTTCAAAGAATACTTACTGCCATTAAAGTGGAGACCGTATCTAATGATCGCACCACTTCGTGGCTGTCCTTGGTCTTGTACTTTTTGTACTGCTCCAAGCTTCTATGGAAGTAGTCTTAGAAAAAGAAGTGTCGATTCAATTTATAATGAAATTAAGCGAAATGTTGAGGTCTTTGGTGTTAGAGATTTTCTATTCTGGGCCGATACATTCACGATCGATAAACGCTTTGTTTTAAAACTATGCTTAAAGATTCAAGAGCTCAATATTAATTGGGTCTGTAATTCTCGTGTTGATACTATTGATGAAGAGATCGCTCGTGCCATGAAGGATGCTGGATGTTGGATGATTGCCTTTGGTCTCGAGTCTTCCAATGAAGAAATTCTTAAAGCATCAAAGAAAGGTATCAATAAAGATCAAATGCAAAAAGCGGTAGCAACTGCTCAAAAAGTCGGACTCAAAACGGTTGGCCACTTTATTTTAGGGCTTCCAAATGAAACAATTCATTCTGCGAAAGAATCGATTGAATTTGCAAAGTCACTTAAATTAAGTGCTTTTCAATTCTATGGAGCTTCTCCATTTCCTGGTACTCAGCTATATGATGAAGCGCTAGAGAAAGGCCTTATTCCAAAATCAAATTTTACTATCGAATATAGTCAGCAAAAGGCACTACTTGATAATCAAGAATTTTCAGTTGAAGAACAACGTAAGCTTATTCGTTATGCTTCTTTTGCCAATCTATTTCGCTGGCCATTTTTTAAACTTGTGCTTGATACTTTCTCTGTAAAGAATCTAACTCTTCTCATTAATAACTTCTTCAAATACTATCTGGTAAAGCAGAGGTAAAATGGAAGTTGTTCTAATAAATCCTCCCAATTGGATTGCGAAAAATTCCCTTAGTTATTATGGGCCCGTCCCTCCTTTGGGGCTTGCTTATATTGCTTCATACTTAGAGAAGAAAAATATCAGCGTTAGTGTCATTGATGCTATTGGAGAATCGAAGAAATCATTTAAGGCCGTTGATATGCCTGGCTTCGAATTATTAGAACACGGCCTAAGTGTTGAAGAGATTGCACAGATGCTTCCACATGATTGTGATATCGTTGGAATTACAAATATGTATCTTCATGAATATCTCATCATTGAAAGACTAGTTCGTGAAATTAAAAGTGTAAGACCTGAGGTAAAGATTGTCCTAGGAGGAGAGAATGCTTCTTCTTTCTCTGATTATATTCTAAGAAACTTACCTGAAGTTGATTATATCGTTATTGGTGAAGGGGAAGAAACATTTCATGAATTAGTTATGGCCATAAGAAATGATTCTGGTTTCTCTCATATCGCAGGACTTGCCTTTGTTCTAGGTGAAAATATTGTTCACACTGAAAAGAGAGCAAGAATAAAGTCGATTGATGAATTACCTCTTCCGTCTTGGAAAGAGTTTAATCTTAAAGCGTATTGGGATAATCGTTTTTCTGGGGGAGTTAATCGTGGCCGCTCAATTCCAATGATTATGAGTCGTGGATGCCCTTATCGTTGCCAATTTTGTTCATCAGTTAATATGTGGACAACCAAGTATAATACTCGCTCTCCTGAGAACGTCGTAAATGAAATTGAAAGTTATATAAATGAATATGGAATTCAAAATATCGACTTTAATGATCTAACATCATTTATCAATAAGAAGTGGATCAGAGAATTTTTTGCACTTATTAAAAAACGAAATATCAATGTCTCTTGGCAATTACCTCAAGGCTCTCGAATTGAAGCTTTTGATGAAGAAATAACTCAGCTTCTCTATGAAAGCGGTTGTCGTAACTTTGCTTTTGCTCCTGAGTCAGGATCAGACTATATCTTAAAGAAGATCCAAAAGCGCTTAAAGCTTAATAAGCTTATTGATGCTATGAAGATGTCACTTAAGGCCGGAATTATTGTTAATAATAATATTATTATAGGTCTGCCTGGTGAGCGTAAGAGGGATATGCTTATGTCTTATCTCTTTGTCTTAAAGACAGCTTTTTGGGGAGCTCATGGTGTTGGAGTTATGATTTTTACTCCATATCCTGGAAGTCCACTCTATAAAGAATTAGTTAATAAAGGTCTTATAACTTTTGATCGTCAGTATTTCTTATCGACACTGCTTAGGGCCTCTGCCTCTTCAAAGAGCTATAATGAAGGTTATAAGAATTGGCATTTAATAATTGTTCAAATGACGATGGTCTTCTCGTTTTTTGCACTTCAATATACTCTTAGGCCAATCAGGCTATATCGCCGTATTCGAAATATTTTTAAGGCCAGCGAAGAAGATGTGATGGATCAATTTATTTCTGTTAAAATTAAGCAATTTAAAAGTTATCTAAAAAAGGTCTAAATATGTCTCGTGTCGCAAGTGATTGCGTAAATCTCTATCTTTCACCACTTGATTGGATGGGAGTTATTACAAAGTTTATATTTAATTCAAAGAAAGTTGAATTCATTAGGGATTTTGAAAGCGCTGTTGCAAGTCTTGTAAAGAAAGAATTTGTCCTAACGACTGGATCAGCTAGAGCAAGTTTCTTTCTCGCCCTTGAATTCTTAAAGAATAAATATCCTGATAAGAATGAAGTTATTCTTTCTAGTTATAATTTCTTTGCGATGGCCGAAGTGATCAAGGCCTTAGGACTTGTTCCTATCTTTAGTGATATCGAAAAAGATACTTTCAATATTTCAAATAAAGAAATTAAAACTCTTATCTCTGATAAAACTCTCTGTGTTCTCATGACAAATAGTTATGGGAGTCTTTGTGACTACGCGGATATCATTTCATTTCTAGATGAGAGATTTATCCCAATTATTGAAGATGCTGCTCACTCTCTTGGTATTATTACTGAAGACTCCGCTAATATTTGGGCAAGTTTTTCAAGCTTAAGTCTTACTAAGCCAATCTCTGGCTTTTGTGGTGGAGTACTACTGACAAATGATAGCGAATTAAATACTTTTGCAAGAGAGAGGATTGTTTATTTTAAAGAAAGATCTTTTGGAGATAATCTAAAAGTTCTTATTAAAGGAATCGTTTCTAATATTGCGACATCACCTTTTATTTTTAATCTCATAACAGTCTACATATGGCGATTTCTCGTTCTTAATAAGACACAAGTCATTGATGCTATCGTCACTGAGAAGCCAACACCTGTCGATATCAAAGCAATAGAATATAAATTACCACCTTTCTTTGCTTTAGTAGCATTAAAGAATCTCAAATCCTTTTCTCAAAATATGAAAAGGCAAAAGCGAAATAGTGAAATCTTAGATCAAGTCTTTGATGAATTAGGTATTAAACATCAAAGAGTTAAAGTTTCGAGCCATCTTAATTATGTCATCAGAGTCGATGATATTAAGAAAACTCGATTTGATCTAATTAGACTTGGTATTGATACTAGGGCCGGCTATTTAATTTCTTATAATGATCTGCCAAATGCAAAGTTAATTGAAAGAGAAGCTCTTTTTATTCCTAATCATAATAAAATTAGTGAAGCTCGTATGATGTCTGTCGCATTTAAACTTAAAAATTATTTTAAAGAGGGATTGAAGCCTTAGCGCGGCGTCTGCCTTTAACGATATTCATATAGAGGCCGTAGATAATACATTGTGAAAATCCTTCTGGCTTTCCTTGGATGATATTTCTAAGTGCGATATAAAGTCGATGTGGACGCATTGTAAATTGCAGCATGTAAAAGAAGGCCATTCCAAAATTTGTTAAAAATGGTAGTAAGAATGTTGGAATGTGTTCTGACCACGACTTAAATGAGAAAGGTCTATTGTAAACAAAGTCCACTAGCATTTCTTCATACTTTCCTTCTTCTCTTTTAATTTTCTTTTCTTTCAATAGTTGGAAGAAAAGCTCACTTCCAGGATAGGGTACAAAGTAGAAACATGTCATTTCATGCACGCCGATAAATGCACATTGAATAAGAAAGAGGTAACTTTCAAGGACCTCAAACATCGTCTGTCCTGGAAAACCAAAGATTAGTGTCGCTTCACATGGAATATCAAGTTTCACACATTCGCGCATTGATTTCTTCATCTTCTTAAGATTGATTCTCTTCTTTATTCGATCAACAGTTTTTTTAGAACCTGTCTCAGATGGATAGATAATAAAGCGCATCTTAGATTCTTTTAAAAGTGTTAGAACTTCCTTATCAAGAGCTTCTGTTCGTGAGCCAGTAGGATAGGCCCACTTTATATCGAGATCTTCTTTTATAAGTAGGCTGGCAAAGGCTATAATCCATTTGCGATTCATAATGCCAACCCAGTCGAAGAATTCGAAGCTATCGATTTTATAAGTTTTAATATAGTACTTAATTTCTTTGATTACATCTTCTGGTTCTCGCGCATTCCAATTCGTTCCCCACATTTGAGGATTAGTACAGAAGGTACACTTATATGGGCATCCGCGTGTTGCTAGAATTGGGATAGAGCGATTGCCGTAGTTTCCATATCCAAGTCCAGCACTGAGATAATTTTCTAGGGGAATGAGATCCCACGCAGGCCATGGTATTTCATTGATATTTCTAATACGTGTACGTGCATTTGTTTTATGAATTGCGCCTTCTTTCATAAAAGCAAGACCTGAAACATCTTCGAGAGGTGTTCCTCTTTCAAGCGCATTGACTGTTGAAAGTATTGTTTCCTCACCCTCTCCAAGCACACAGGCCGTAATCTGTGGACAAGTCTCAAGAATATAGTCGTAGTCTGCTGTTACGTGTTCACCGCCGATGATGATATCAGCTTCAGGAAATTCTTCCTTAATAAGCTTGATAAGATACTTGGCATAGATCCATTCGTTAGAGAACATGCAAGAGATACCAATAACTTTTGTGTTATTTGGTATTCTTCTGATCGTCATTTGTGGTGTTAGACCATTGATTAAATACTTTCCATGGTGAAAGTCGTGGAAGTCATTAATTGCTTCACCGTAGGCATCGATAACAGTTACATCATGATATTGCTTAAGAGTTGCTGCAATATAAGCAACTCCCAGTGGAGGCATTCCTTGGTGGGTGGAAGCGGAGTCCTTACATAGCACTAAAGAAGTACGTATAAGTGTAACGTTACTCATTTAATTCACCAGATTTCAATGGAATTACCCTTTTCTTATCTAGTGGTTGAATAATGGCCAATAATTTCCATTTAAGTAAGAGGTACACTGCTGTGAACATGGCCCTAATAATGGCCCAGTTTCTGAGCTTTTTAAGGTAAGCGTAGATAATTCTTGGTTGAGTATAAAAAGAGAAATAGGCCATTTGAGAGGCTTTCATTAACTCTTCTTTTGTTAATCCATGTGGAATAAAGAGCGGCTCTTTAATTGAATGAAACTTTCTCCAGTCATCATCAAACTCACCGTAGAGGTGTGCCGTTCTATATAGTTCTGTTCCAGGGTATGGTGTAAGGAATTCTAATTTAAACTCATCAACTTTAAGTTTCTTGTTAAAGTCGACAGTTTCTTTAATAGTCTCTAGTGTCTCTTTTGGATGGCCTAGCATGTTAAGTGAAATAACGCTGATCTTATGCTTACGACATAGTGCTACTGCAGTCTCCATCTGTTCAAGAGTACAACGTTTCATCTCGAGATCTAGAATTTCTTGATTACCTGATTCAATCCCGAGGGCAATAGCAACACACCCAGCTTTTTGAATCAGAGGCATGATTGGTTCGCGTATTGTATCAACACGAGAAAGACATGACCAAGTTACATCTGGTCTTTCTTCAATCAGATAATTACATACCTTCTTAAGTCTTGGTCGATTAAGAAGAAAGTTGTCATCTGAGAAACGAATATGACGAATACCGTGATCGTTATAAAGAGTTTCGATCATTTTAATAACATAGTCTGCAGAGTGAAACCTTGTAGAGTTTCCGAAAACACTTCGGTCACAGAAAGTACACTTGGCCGGGCAACCACGAGAAGTAATAATTGTAGCTGTTGCTCCGGATGATCTTGTATAGGCAGGGGCCATATAGTATTTTTTAAGATCTGGTAATAAATCCCAGGCCGGAAGAGGGATTGAGTCGAGGTCACTAATTGTATCTCGAGGTCCTGTTGTGACAACGTGACCATTCTTTCTTAGAATTAGTCCTTTAATTTCACTTAGGTTCTTTCCATGGTCTGTTAGTAGGGCAGTGAATAATTCCTTACAAGTCGCTTCACCTTCGCCGACGACTCCAATATCAAAATCAGGAAGTCGATCCATGGTTTCTTTTGGTACTGCGGTTAGGTGAGGCCCACCAATTAGTGTAATTGTATTTGGAGCAAATCTCTTAACTTCTTCACAGATATCGTGAGCATCATAGATTTGTGGTGTACATGCGTAAATGCCTACTATTTTTGGCTTTTTTTGTTTTAGAATTTCGATAACTTCATCATTTGAAATGCGAAGGGCCTCAGCGTCGATTATTTCCACTTTAAAGCCGTCTTCACGTGCGACGGCGGCTAACCAGCATATACCATTAGCGATCTCGACAGCTACGAAATCAGACATCTCTCCGTACTCTTCTTCCATTGGTCGGTAAGTACGTATAAGTATTAGGTCAACCATACACATCTCTGTCAAAAGTTAGCAAAATAGTAAGAAATAAACTAAACTTAATGTATAGTTATATATAACATGATTTCAAATAAGATGCTAACAATATGAGCCAGATGAATAAGAGCGAGCTAGGAATATTACTACTTATGGCCCATCCAAAAACTTTGGATGAGGATAATAAATTATTCGAAGCTGGACAATTTAATGATCAACACTATCCACCTCTAGGTATTCTCTATCTTTCTGCTGCTCTTGGCGAAGTTGGTTATGAATCAAAGGTAATCGATTGTTGGACGGATTATCAATTACGCGAAAAAATTGAAGAACATCTATCAAGTTATAAAACAAATCTAGTCGGTGTTTCTTTCACATCATTTTGTATTCGTGGAGCTAATAACTTAATAAAGTTAATTAAAGAAATTAATCCGGAAGCGAAGATTGTTTTAGGTGGTCCACATATCACTCACAGTCCAAAGTCTGTTAAGTATATGAAAGCCGATTTTGGCGTGCGTGGTGACGGTGAAGCGGCCATTATTGAATTAGCAGATAGTATCGTTGAAAATCGTAAGCCTGAATCAGCAGGACTTTTTCACGCAGATCATCCATTTGTAGATAGTGTTATTCCAGCATCTGAAAAAGAATTAGATAAGTTTAAATTTCCAGATATACAGAAACTTCCAGCAGAAGATTATAGTTTTCCACTCTACACATATAAAGCAACGACAATGGTAGCATCGCGTGGATGTCCTTTTAGTTGTTCGTTTTGTGGACTGACGCATTTAGGAAAGTTTAACTTTCGAAGCCCAAGTAATATTGTGGATGAGATGGAATTAAGAGTTGCTCAAGGTTTTGAGTACATTGACTTTAAAGATGATATCTTCAGTCTAAACGTCAAGCACACTCGTGAGCTTTGTGAAGAGATTATAAGACGTGGCCTTAAAATTAAATGGGGTGTAGAAACGCGTATTGATTGTGTAAACGAAAACCTTGTAAGGCTTGCTCGTGAAGCCGGTTGTCTCAATATGAAATTCGGTATTGAAACTGGTTCAAAGAGAATTCAAAAGACCATGGGGAAGAACTTAAACCTTCCTAAGGCCGTTGAGAAAATTAAAATTCTAAGAAAGTATAATATGCTTACGATTACATATATTCTCTTTGGCTTTCCTACTGAAACGAAGCAGGATATGTACGATACGATTGACTATCTAGTGGCCCTTGATCCGGATATCTTCGATTCAAATATGATTAGTCCTCTTCCTGGGTCTGCCGTTTTTAAAGCTGGTGTTAAAGAAGGGAAGTTTAGTGACGAGATTTGGCATGAGGTTGCAGAGGGTGCAAGTATCCCTGTTTATATTCCTGATGGGTTTACAACCGCAGATTTAGAGGCCATGAGACGTCGTGCTTTCTTTAAATTTTATTTAAGACCACATATTATTTTTAGACATATTATTCTTCATTCGAGCTCCCTAAGTAATCTTGTTTATTGTGCCAAGTCTGGTGCAAGGATGATTCTTAAAAATATTGCAAGGGCCATTCAGCACTTCTTTACAAAGAAGACTTGGATCGACTTTCAGTAATGAGTTTTGACCTATCGATTATTATCCCTGCCTATAATTGTGATAATACACTTAGAAAATCAATCGAATCTTTAGATCGGATTAGATCTCAGTGGTTATTCGAAATCATCATAATTGATGACTGTAGTGATTTTCCTGTCCAAATACCGAAATCAAATTTAAATATTAGAATCTATCGTAATGAACAAAATCAAGGGCCAGCTTTCGGGCGTAATAAGGGGGCTTCATTGGCCCGTGGAAAGTATCTATTATTCTTGGATGCTGATATCGCACTAAATGATGACGCTATAGAAAAGCTTCGAAAGTACTACGCCGTAGAAAATTGTGATTCAATAGTTGGCTTCTATAATAAGAAGTCTTACTACGAGAATTTCTCATCGATATATTTTCATCTAAGAAGTGTCTTTCTCCATGAACAACTAGGGGATGATACACATATTTGTCACGGTGCTATCTTTTCTATCTCAAAGAAAGCATTTGAAGAAATAGGTGGTTTCAATTCAGACTTTAAAAAGGCCTCAGTTGAAGATCTTGAATTTGGTCTACGGGCCCTGAGAGTGAATAAGAAATTAAAGCTGAAACTTAATTTTAGCGGTGATCACTTAAAAGAGTTAACTGTAAAGGGGTTATTAAAGAATGACTTTGAACGCTCCGCTGATCGTGTCCAGTTCTTATTTAATAAATTAATATTTAGAAATCTTAGTAAAGGTGAAGGATTTGATCATACTGGGAATCGAGAAATATTATCGGTACTCTTTTGTGCATTAACAATTTTAAGCTTGTTCCTTCTCCCTATACTCTGGTCAGTCACATTCTTAAGTATAATCTATTTTTTAAATCTTAGTTTTTTAAAATATATTCTCAATAATTCAAAAATCAGAACTTATTTTCTAAGTGTCTTCTTTCTTCCTATAGACTACTTTGTCATTGGCCTAGGGGTTGCCTTTGGCCTTGCTGTGACTATTTCAAAGAAATTGTTTTTTCGTTGGAGAGTAAATGAAGCTGGTTAGTTTATACCGACTTTATCGTCATATTCTTTTATCAAAATCCATGATTTTTAAAAATACTCCAGTGGAATTAACCTATTTTGTGACAAGTAAGTGTAATGCTACTTGCCCTCATTGCTTCTATCATGAGGAATTAAATAATGTTGTCAGTGACTTAACTTTAGAAGAAGTGGATTCAGCTTTTAAGAAATCACCTAATCTTATGCGTCTCTTATTTTCTGGTGGAGAACCTTTTGTTCGTCCTGACTTCGTTGATGTAGTCAAGACAATCTACAAACACTCAAAACCTCTTTATATATCGATTCCAACAAATGCTACTTTAACAAAGAAAGTCTTATCTGATACTGAGGAAATTTTAAAATCATGTCCTTTAACGCAAGTTAACATTAGTATGTCTGTTTTAGAGTCAAATGATAAAACAGATGACTTCTTTGGAGTTAGGAATACCTATCGGAAATTTTGTGAGACATATGCTGGATTAAAAGACCTACAAATGAAGTATCCGAACTTACTAATTGGCTTTATTGTAACTCAAACAGCATCAAACCAATCCCACGTTATTGATATCTATGATAGTGCTCAAAGTAAATTTGGCCCTGACTATATCTCTGTTTCTCTCGCGCGAAATTCAGCTCTTGATGAGAGTGAATTAGATGTCGATATTTCAATTTATAAGAAGCTTCAAAATCATATTAGCAAGTTTGCTCAAAAGACTATGAATCCAGTTGTGAAATTATTGAGGTTTTTTGATGACATTTGCGCTGATTATATAACTCGTGTCTTTGAAACGAACAAGTTTTCTGGGCTTATATGTTATTCAGGCTCATTAAGACTAGTTTTGAATTTTAATGGGGATATTTATCCATGTGAGACACTGATGCTTTCAGAAAAAAAAGATAGTGTTATTGGCAATGTTTCTAATGGAATGAGCATAAAAGAACTAGTTAAGTCTGATCGTGCTAAATTAATTCAAGGTCGTATTATTAATAACCAATGTTTCTGTCGTCATGAATGTGATGTGCTAACTAATATTATGTTTAGCCCAAAAAGAATAATGCAATACTTATTTAAAGTGTAATTTCTTTCGAGTACTAAAGATAATCCAAATCCCTGTAAATGCAAACCACATGATCAGCAGAATAGATATAACTTCTTTTGTTCCTGCAAGAATCTCTCTTAATTCCCATAGTATAAAATTTGTTAAGAACATCAGAAACTTTAGGCCTGTTACCATAAGACCAGAGTAATAGATAACTTTGTCTTTTAATATGCGGTATAGTGAAATACAAATTGTGAGAGTAAATATATTAAAAAAGAAATAACCCAGTTCATCGACAAGAATAGTATCAATAATCACTAATATGTCTGGGATTAATTTTGCAGTTGGAGTTTTTGCAAAGTGCTCAAAAGGTGTGTTTTGCACAACAACCTCAATTGCGTACTTATACTTTATAATAATGTATACAAATTGTGGAATAGTATAAGTAATGGTGACAAGAATTGCCGAAATAACAGAGGCAAATGCAAGGTTATATGAATTGTCTTCGATTAATTTTCTAGTAATTAACACAGCAAGAGGGATTAGTGATAGAAGTCCTAGTGGTTGTAGAATAAGTAGCAAGAAGTGAGGCGCTTTAGTTGTCTTAATTACTTCTGTTAGACCTTGTACATCTAGATCATAAAATCCACCAAATACTAATCCATATAATGTAATAGGAAGAAGTATTGAAACTGTGATTGTAATGAGTAAATAGGCCACTTTTTTTGTGTTAAAATTTTCCATCATATATTTCTCTTTTGTACCTATTATACTTTAGTTTTATACTTTGATACAATATAAGGTATTTAATTCTTAAAGAGGGGATAGGAGTATTAGAAGATTACTTCTTAAAATGCTAAAAGATAAGAAGTTCTATGGCCTTATTTTGATTATGGCCTTAACTTTTATCATACTACCAAAAGATTTTGCTCAAACTGAGATGGGTGTTTATCACGGTTATGCGACGAGTATTATTGAGGATGGTGATTTTAATCTCGTCAATCAAATGTATTATGGTGGTGAAAAATTTAATGTAACAACAACCTATAATCACCCTGACTTTCATAGTAACGGTACAAGTGTATTGTGGGCTCCTTTTGTTATTTATTCTGAAATAATTAATAGTATTTTCAGCGATAATCTCTTAAAAAGTGTTCCTCATGAGATTAAACTTGAAGGAGGGCTACAGAAGATTTATTGGCGCGCCACTGGTTCAGCAGAATTTATTATCGATGTTGGCTTAGTACTTTCAGCTGTATTCTATGTTTTCTTAGGTTTTTTACTCTGTGTTAAAGTATCAGATCAGTTTAAATTAAATATTCATAAGTGGATATTTGTAGGTATCTTTCTATCTCTCTCGACTTTGTACTACTTTCTAATCGAAACAGGCAATGCAAGCTTACCTCTTATATTCATGTCTCCGTTACTTCTCATGTTGTATTCAAAAGTTAAAGAAGAAGGGAGACTTTTAGATTCATTCTTTCTTGGAATCGCTATTGGTGTTGGTTTTATCATAAAAGTAGACTTTGTATTTTATACATTACTCGTTGGAATGCCTTTTTTAACTCAAATTAAGTCAAATTATAAAAAGGGATTGAAAGAAAGCTTCGTTGCTGGTCTAGGCTTTGTATTATGTACACTGCCTATTTTTTTGAATGAATATGTGAAATTCGATCAAATATTCTTTGGATATGATCACAACTTAAAGGCCAACTGGGATGTTCTCTTAGACACTCTATTTTCTAGCTATCATGGCATTGTTATCTATACGCCATTATTCATAGTACTACTTTTACTTTGTATTAAACAATCTTTTAAAATATTAGATCATGAAATGAAGGAGCAATTCTTTGCTGTAGTTTCATTGTCGGTTATTCTAAAAATTATCGCTTTTGGCTTAACTATTTCTCACGGATCTGGAGTTTTTGGAGCTAGGCCATTTATATGTGATTTCTTTTTATTTGCATATTTAGTAAAAAAGTATTTTAAAACAAACAGTTTAAAAGTCATTTTAAGCTTTAGCTCTCTATGGAGTATTATTGCATGTTTCTATTATAGCTTTCCTTTAGTTAAAACTGATTTTAGTATTCCTTGGGATGTTACTTATACCGATCACTTAAAATATATAATGGTTAATAGAAGCGCTTTTATTGATGTTTTAATGATGATCTTTAAAAAGGATCTTGTCGAAATCGTTAGTAAACTCTTAAGCTTTTATCCTCTAATAATCTTATTGTCTGCAATACTGTATATTATTTCATCACTAAAGATTAATGCCAAAGGTATATCTGTATTTGTTTGTTCATTTCTAGTTGTTTATAGTGGTTTCTCTATAAGTAATTATATTATGTCTCCACGCAATGTATCCGAATTAAAGAAGAGAGATTTTTTTTCTAATGCATTAATAGGAAAAGGCACAGCTTACTTTATGTTCTATGAATTATACGGAAGTATTGAAGAAAGAATTAATTATGTTAGGGCGACAAAGGGTGAGGACTCATCATACTATCTAGGCTTGCTGAATGTACGAAAAGATCTGTATAACGATGCAAAAGACGGGATTGTTTATAATCCGCGAGGAGATAATTTTATAACATATTTTAGAGAATTCTATGGTGAACCTTACTTTGATCCTAGTCTTTACGTTGATCAGAATAAAGGGCCTTAATCTCATTTAATGTGGAATTTACATTGTTTTTGAGAGATGTCTTGCTATTTAGACCTACTGGCTCTAATAGGACACTACAGTTGTGACATCCTGTGTTTTCTTTAAGTTCTGTTACATCGTTCTTTATTAGATATTTTCTTAACTTCTTAATCTCTTCAGATTTCCAAATCATTTTCAAGTGAGATTTGTTCAGATTGGCGTATTGATTTTTAATTGAAAAATCTTCACAACAAGATGTCACTGCTCCATCCCAGTCGACTGTCATTGTCGTCCATGGATACTCGCATTTATTAATAATTGCACCTTCCATCAAATTATCTCCAGTTTTAATCTCACCTGACCAGTTTTTAATTTCTGAAAAGTTAACCTCATTGACACCTATGTGCTTTAAGTAATTCTCGTGTTTAATATACTCTTTATCAGTAATTAGAGAGCTCTTTACCGATTGCACTGAAATAATTGGGTAAGTTGAATTACCTCTTTCATTAATCAATTTCTTTATGTTTGAAATAACTTCTTCAAAATTAGCTCCAATACGAATTGAATTATAGGATTCTACCTCAAGTGAAAATGATATTCTTTCTACTTTATTGATGACAATTGATTTAATTAGTTCATCACTTAGCTTTTTTCCATTCGTTATAATATTTAATCGAATATTTCGATCATGTAGTAACTTAATCCAATTTTTTAACTTAGGATGAATTGTTGGCTCACCAAAAAGGTTGATAGAAATATAGGAAACCCAGCCATCGATTTGATTTAAGAAGTTCGTGAAAGTTTCCTCATTCATGAAGCCCTGCTCTCTGTGGCCGAAAATATCCTTATTTTCTTCTGACTGAAAACAATAATCACACTTCATATTACATTTGTTGGTAATACCGAGGAAAATCATTGTTGGAGCAATAGAATAAGTTGAAAATCGACTTAGAATTTTTGCCGAGAAATAATTGAATAAACGTCTACTTAGGCGCTTAAAGTATCCTATATATATTGAATAAGTTTGCATTGATGATATTATAATATTGAACAACGGTTATTGGTATGAATATTTTATTTTTAAATCCTCCTGGCACAAAGAGCTTTTGTCGTGACTACTATTGTGGGCACGAAACAAAAGGCCGTTATATGTGGCCATGTACTGATCTTGTTTATCTTTCAGGGTTTTTCTCTACAGACAATTGTCTTTATCTCGATTTATTGAAAGACCAGCGTTCTATAGCTGATATAAATGATGAAATCATTAGCTTTAATCCTGAAATAATTATTTCAATGTGTTCATCAATCTCTTGGGAAGAAGATCAAGTCTACTTGAGAAGAATATTTGAAATAACAGGAGCCAAAATATTTTTATCTGGCGATTATGCAAAATCAGAAGTTATTAAGATTCTTGAAGATAATAATTTTGTCTTTGGTATCGTGACAAACTTCTTACAGGTCAACATTAAGGAATATTTACAGAGGGGGGAGCGGCCAATAGGATTTGCTATTCGTAATATCGCATCTGATAAAATAACAGGAGAGTTAACAACCCCTGTCCCAAACCATAATTTATTTCTTAAATACAATTATAACCATCCTCTATTGCGAACTTCTCGTTTTATAAATTTTGTCAGTGATTATGGATGTCCCTTTAAGTGTACATTTTGCTTTTTTGAGAGAGTTCAGCATATTTTCAGAAGTGATGAGAGTGTTTTAGAAGAGCTAAATGCTTTGAGGGATAAGAATATATATGAGCTTTTTATTAATAATCCAAGCTTTGGCTTCAATAAGAAAAGAACAATCGAATTTTGTAAGTTGATGATTAGCGTCTCTACAAGATTTAGCTGGCTCTGTCAGATACGTGCTGACTCGATAGATGAAGAACTTCTCTTTTGGATGAAGAAAGCAGGCTGTCATACAATTCAGATTGGAGTGGAAAGTAATAATCAAGAGGCTGTTGATTCATGTAAGAAAGCTATACCGATTGAAGTAACAAGGAATGCTTTCAAGCTTGCAAAAAAATATAAAATTAAAACTTTGGCATATTTTATCATTGGACTCGATAATAAAGACTTATCAGGACAAGAGAACTTGGGTCTGTTTGCTCATTCTCTCGGGGCGGATATTGCCTCTTTTAATGTTGCATCCCCTGTTATCAACTCTACCTTTCGCGATGATTTAATTAATCAAGGATTGTTAGATAGTGATTTTATCTCTGGCAATGTCAGTTCTGAGATTATTGATTGGCATGTTGATCAAGCCTACCAGCGAAGAATTCAAGAGATAAAAGCTAAGAATGAAAGAGATTTTTATTTCAATATCTCTTATATCCTTAAGCAAATTTTCCAGTTGAGATCATTTTATCAGTTAAAAACCTACTTCTTACTAGGGACTGAAGTACTCTCTAAGATCATCTTTGAGAATAAATCGAGATAATATGGATTTGCATCGATTAGTAAATACTTAAGGTCTTTCGTTACTTTTGTATTGTTATAATAATTAGTAAGTTTTCTTTTTGTCTGTTCGAGTTCTTTGTCTCGATTTCGTGTTTCAAGATAATGAATACGCTCAATTAATGATCCAGCATTCTCGTTAAAAAGTAGAGTGTTAATGTCATTCGTTGTTATAGCATTCTTTACTCGAAATTTTTTTAATGAGTCATTTAATACTAATATCGAATGAATGATTATGACATATGTTAGAAAGTATTGCGCTTTCATCCTAATCTTATACTTTCTAAGGGTCATTAATATAATAACTCCACCAAATGATATCAAAACAATATAGAGAAAATTTTGTAGATTAAGAAGAGCGCTAAAGTTTTCTCTAAGCAGGATTGAATTTAGCTTTAAGCGATTATAGTAACTTATGTAATTGTCATCAAATGAGAAAAAATTAATTCTTAATAAATCTCTATTTCCGTAAATTAACGAGTTTTTTAGATTGGAGAATGTCATGATAATAGTTGGAACAACTAAAACCGTTACTTGCCTTGTTAAAAGAACTGCAAAGATAGATAGTAGAGTATATTCAGCAATGAGTTGGCGTCCACCGAAAACGCCTCCATTATGGGAGTATGTTAAAGATAGAGCTAATAGTTTCAGTGTTAAAACGATAAGTGCACATGTGAGCTCTTTGTTCTCAGATCTCTTTTTTAGTGAAAAAATAAATAAGAGACCTATGATAAATGCAAATATTGGATGAACGAGTAAAATACCACCAAATGGTGATATTATAGTGTCTAAGATATTAACGGGGTTAAAATCATAAGTTGCAAGATAACCGTTTGATAAAGAAGCTACCTTTACATAGTTACTAACTAAGAATGGAAGTGCCCCTGTAGCTAAACCTGCTGCTTGTAGGCTAAGACTCTTGATGTTTGGACGTAGCTGATACCACCAAAGAAGAATGAATACTCCATAAAATGCAAAGTCATTTCTTATCAATAGTCCTAGGCCAAAGCTCGCCCCTAGCCAAAAGTTATCGATGGTATTTTCTTTAACTTTTATATCTTTTGAAAATTTAAAAATTAAGTAGAGTGGAATAATTGTAAGTAGACTTGGTGCTGACTGCTCATACATTAAGTAGTACAGAGGGGGACCTGATATTAGCAACCCAAAGAAAAGATTATTTCTGATTCGATTTGATGTCATCTCATAGCGTATTCGCATATGTTCAAATAGCTTTAATGAAAAGAGGATATATAAGAAACAAGTAAAAATAGCAAAGGTATAGGCATCAAAGAATTGCTTTGTATTCTGTTTGTAATAGTCTTTTTTAAGCTTTGGTTGATTTAGGCTGTATATATTCTCATCAACACTTTTTTGAATACCATTGAGCTTAACAATTACTTGTGAGTAGTAATAGCTCGGAAAAATAAGCAAGCCTGTACCATAATTATGTTGGCTATAGAAGTAATTGGATTCAGTTAGTAATTTGGGAGCGTTTTCTAAGTAGAGTTGGTTTTCTATATTGAGATCGAAGTCTTTTGCGATACTGCGCGTATATGCATCATAAATTCCAAAGTCAGTTTTTGTAAATGAAAAGTTACCAAGAAATAAACACAAAGTAACTAGTAAGTAGAGAGAAAAGAATTTTAAAATATGTTCTTTTACTTTTTCAAGTTTAAGCATTCTCTTTCTTCCTGATAATATAATCTTCAATATATAAAATATCCATATCCGTTCGTAAAAAGCATTTAATACTATCTTTCGGGTGACACACGATTGGCTCTCCATTTGTGTTGAAAGAAGTATTAATTAATATCGGACAGCCAGTTCGTTGGAAAAAACCTGTTAGTAACTTATAAATAAAGCGATTACTTTGTTTTGTTACAGATTGAATACGTGACGAATAATCAACATGTGTAACTCCAGGGATAGATGAATCTATATGCTTTAGCTTTTGAATACCCTTGCGATTAGTATCACTAGATTGGTATTTGTTCTCTTTAAGTTGTGCCGTAAATAACATATAAGGACTATTGCCCTCGATGTGATACCAGTCTTTTAAATGCTCTTCAAGGATAATAGGTGCGAATGGCCTAAATGATTCTCTGAACTTAATCTTTAAATTTAATGTTTGTTGAATATCTTTAAGTCTTGGATCTGCGATGATACTGCGATTTCCTAGTGCACGTGGCCCAAACTCTAGTGCACCTCTGTGGAGTCCGATGACTTTTCCATTTTCAATTGAATCAAGTAGATGATTGATGAGAATATCTTCATTTTCAATCTTTTCGTAATTAAGGCCTTGCTCTTCTATTTCCTTTAGAACTTCATCATTTGTAAATGAAGGGCCTAGGAGGCTGTTTTTCATATGGTCTTGATGGCCAGCTTTAACTTCTAGTAAGGGTTTCCCCTCATGTATGTGGTACGCAGCAAGTGCAGAGCCGATTGCGGAACCGGCATCGCCGGCAGCAGGTTGTATCCATATATTTTTGAAAATGTTTTTTATCTTAATCGTGGAATTGGTGACACAGTTTAGAGCGACACCACCGGATAAACATAGATTCTCACAATTAGTTAGACTCTTAGCATGAACAACTATTCTCTCTACACATTGATTTAATACTTCTTGAATTGATGCTGCTAAATCCATATGTTCTTGAGTAAGTTCTTCATTAGGCTGTCTCTTTTGGATATTGAAGAGCTTTTCAAACTTATTATTGGTCATCGTTAAACCGGTAATGAAATTGAAGTATTTAGTATTTAGTTTGAATGAACCATCCTCATGAAGAACGATAATTTTTTCTAATATGATATCCACATATTTAGCCTCTCCGTAAGGGGCAAGTCCCATCACTTTGTATTCACCTTCATTTACTTTAAATCCTAAGAAGTAGGTAAAGGCAGAGTAGAGAAGACCTAGAGAATTTGGGAAGTGTACTTCTTTAAGTATTTCTATCTCATTATCTATAGCATGTGCAATTGTTGTTGTTGTACTTTCACCAACGGCGTCAATTGAAACTAGTGTAGCCTCTTCAAAGCCTGAGGGATAGTAACTACTGGCCAAGTGAGAGAGGTGATGCTCACTAAAGAGTAATTTACTTTCAATATCTATGTTTCTATCAAGTTTAGATAACTCTTTAATTATTATGTCTTTCGTAAAGAGCTTTTCCTTAAGCCATATTGGCATACTTTTTCTGAATGATTGAAATCCCCAAGGAACTGTTTGAAAGTAACTATTCATCAATCTTTCAAATTTAATAAATGGTTTTTCATAGTATGTTATATACTTTATCTCTTTTAGCGATATGTTGGCCGATTTTAGGCAAAAGTTAATAGCGTTTATTGGAAAGGCAGAATCATTTTTTATACGAGTAAATCTCTCTTCTTGGACTGCAAATAAAATTTCCCCATCTTTAATTATGGCCGCCGCAGAGTCATGAAAATATGCTGAGATTCCTAGAATATACATAATTCCCTTAAAAGATACTGTAGATGAATGGTGCTACTTGAGATCCTGGAAGTAGTACTATTAAAATCGCTAATACAAAGATTACAATATAGAATGGTACAAGCCAGTATTTCTTACGCTCGATTAGAAATTTAAAAAACTCTTTAATTGTACTCATTATATGTAACCTTTCAGTATTGTTTATTGAAGTTAGTATTTCTTTCTTTTCGTACGATCCATGTACTTTCAATATTCTCTTCATTCGAGAGTAACTTTCTAATGATTCCAGTTGGTGTCACTACTAAAAAATAAGTTAAAAATAATACGATTTCTGAAATTAGAAAATTAATAATATAAATGATCGTTAGCCATCCCTTACAGATACACTCTCTTAATTTTCCATAATTAATTGCCAATGCAAAAATTAAAGATGCGATTACTTCTGGATAGGTTGATATATTAAAGTATTTAAGTACAAAATAAATATTTATAGTGATGAAGCCTAATAGAAGAAATTGCTTCCTTTTGGAAAAGTCGTCATAGCTTTTTGGGGAGATCAATCGAGCTCCTTGACAAATTTTGAGTACTTCTTACGCTTGAAAATATTGATATAGAGCCCCCATATAATTGGCTCGATAATGCCAACAGGCTCTCCCTTGATAACATTCTTGATACTTTTAAAAACTCTTGTCGGCCTAAAGAGATATTTTAAAATATTGAAAAAGAGAATCCCGCCAAGTGTTAGAAATGGAATTGTGAAACTTGGTATATGCCTAGACCAAGATTTTCCGTATGCAATATTATTATTTAAAGTGTTACTAAGAAAGAGTTCGTAATCTCCTTCTTTCTTAATAATCTCTCTCTTTGCTGTCAGATCATTGTGAAGTTCACTTCCTGGATAGGGGACAAATGGAAAACATGTTAAATCATTAACACCAATCCATGCTAGCCTAATTAAGAATAGGTAATTTTCGATTACTTCTTTGATTGTTTGTTCAGGGAAGCCGAAAATTAATGTTGCTTCACAGTGAATTCCAAGTTCAATGCATATCTTCATTGAAGCAACCATTTTGTCGAGATTGACTCTCTTTTTGATTCTTTTAATTGTTGTTGGTGATCCTGACTCTGGTGCGTAGCCAATCTTAGAAATTCCGACACTCTTAAGTGCTTCTAATACTTCACGGTCTAAAACTTCAGATCTTGTCCCGGAAGGGAATGTCCAATTTATATCAAGCTTCTCTCTTTTTAAAATTCGACAAAATTCTAAGATCCATTTTCTGTTAATAATGAAAGTTAGATCATAAAAGTCGACGCTATTGATTTGATAACGTTCGATATAGTATTTAATTTCTTTTATGACATCTTCTGGGTCTCGGTAATTCCAAAGAGTTGTCCACATACTGACTGATGAACAAAAGGTACATTGGTATGGGCAGCCTCTTGTTGCAAGCATAGGAATTGTTCTTGCATTATATTGTGTGTACCCAAGCCCCGCTTTGAAATAGTTCTCTAAGGGAATCCCCTCCCAACTTGGCCAAGCAATTTCATCAATTTTCTTTATTCGGTTGCGGATTGGATTTTTTTTGTAACCATTTTTTGTTTTGTAGGCGATACCACTAATATCACTATAATCAGAACCAAATTTATTTAGAATTTCACTTATGGTTTCTTCACCTTCACCAAAGACAAATATATCAATATCATCTGAACACTTAACTATGTAATCATAGTCAGCATTTACATGTTCCCCACCAAGTATGATTAATTTCTGTGGAAATTTATTTCGTAACTCACTAATAAGTTTTTTTACATAAATCCATTCATGTGAGAACATAGAGGATATGCCGATGACGTCAATTGAATCAGGAATCCTTTCAATGATCTCCTGTGTTCCTAGGCCGTTAATAATTAGATCGGTATCTTTTAGTTTTCTGATGGCATTGATGCTTTCTCCAAAAGCGTCAATAATATCGACTTTGTGCCCAGCTTTTTCTATCGTACCTTTTAGGTACGCTAGTGCAAGAGGAGGAGTTCCATTAACAGAACTTATCATACTTTTCTTGGTAACTGTTGGTGGGCGTATAAGTACTATATTTTTCATATTGTTCTATGATTTTATAGTAACTTAGGAAATTAATAAATATAATTGTAAGATGGGGGAATTCCATCTATTAGGACTGCAATTTGATTTTTTGCACTTTATTTTCGCCAAGAAATAAAGGCGATATTTAAAAGAGTTTCAGTATGGACGTAAAGATTAGATTTTGTAGCTATTCAGAATTGAAAAAGACTCAATACATTACTAAGTGGGTTGATGAACTTCGTGATGAAGTTAGTGCATATCTCGACAAAGATAATAACGTTCATACTTTCTCAAGTATTTGTCCACATCAAGGTGGCGATTTTAAGTTTGACAAAAAAACTCAGACAATTGAATGTAAGTGGCATGGACTGAAATACTGTCCTAAGTCATTGGAATGTGTAAATCGTAACTATAAAGTAAAACTTTTTAATTATTCTAATAAAATTGAAAACGATGATGTTATTATATTAATATCATGACACATTTTAAGAAAACTTTTACAAGAAGAGTACCTTATCCTGCATCAGTATTATTTTGGAATCATTGGGATCACGAACACTTGCTTTGTGTTCACCCGGATTATATTAATGCGAAAATCTTAAATGAAACTGATCGATCCACAACACTATTAACGCGAACGAAGATTCCATATATTCCATTCTTATCAAATACTCAGCTTAATTATATCATTAGAACAGGTGAGTATAGTCTTGTTGATTATAAGAAGACTTTCTTTGGAATTATTGGCTGGGCCCACATTGAAATTAGTCCTTGTGAAGATAATAGTGAGCATTCAAATTACAAAATATCATATAATTTTATTCTAAATGGTGCTTTTAAGTTTTTAAAATATCCTCTTTCATTTATTTTAAATATTTGGAATAGAAAATTTTTAGAAGAAGACTTACCAATAATCGAACGTAGGATTAAAGTCTTAAAAAGTGGTTTTAGAGATAATGTTGGTATTCCAAAAAGTGTGGATGAAAGAAAAAAAGTAAATAATCTAGGCCTTAAAGAAGTGAAACTTCAAGTTAATCGCACAGTTAGATCACCTATTGATGACTTAACGAGTTCGATGAAAGGCGAGAGAAAAGAAAGAGTTATTAAAAAGATGTTTCTTACTCGTGAACTAGAATACCCTGCACATATTGTTTTCTGGAATCATATGGACATAGAGCATACAAACTATATGCATAAAGGCTACGTAAGTGAAGAAGTCCTCTATGAAGATGATCGTTTTCTTGTTTTTTCAACTAAGTTTAGATTACCAATATTTTCATTTATTAAACTCTCTTCACTTGAAATGGTTGTAAGAGACGGAGATTATTCATTCTATAATTTCTCTAAAACTCTCTTTGGAATTCCATTTTGGGCCCATGTGAAAATTGAGCCAAATGGTGATGAGAGCTGTCATTACAAAATAAGCTATAATGTCATGCTAGGACGATTTACTAAATTTCTGTGGCCTATCATGAAAATTATGCTTGAGAAGTGGAATGAAGATGTTTGGGCCGAGGAAATCCCCATGCTAGAGCGGCGTATGAAAGTTCTAAAAAATGGCTTTCGAGATAACCTTGGAATGCCTAGGAAACTAACGAATGATATTTATAAAGTAATAGAAACAGCTAAGTTTCCATTCAAAAGAACATATGATGTCCCATATTTTAATTCACATATAAAGAAAAAATATAAAGGTAAGTAAAGTGGTAAAGAAAACAGAGCAAGTGAAACTGGAAGTCAGGCTCTCTAGTACAAAAGATATTGAAGCGATAATTGAGCTAGTTGAAAAGTCATATTCTGGCTTTTCTGACTCTTATACGAAAGGAATGATTAGAGGCCAAATTACAAATTACCCTGAAGGCAACTTTGTTGTTACTTTAAACGGTAAGGTTGTAGGATATTCTGCAAGTGTTCTACTAAAAGAAAAAGATGTTTTAAAGCCGCATACTTGGGCCAGTATTACTGGTGGTGGTTATGGTTCAACTCATGATGAAGATGGAGAATATCTCTATGGTTATGAAACTTGTGTCGACCCTGATATTCGAGGTCATCGTATTGGACAAAGACTGTATAATGCACGTAAAAGGCTTGTTAAATTTGAGCGCCTTAAAGGAATTATCTTTGTCGGCCGTGTCCCGAGTTTTCATAAAAAAGTTAAACAAGTTGAAGGAATTGAAGACTATATTGAGCAAGTTAAAGAGAAAAAGATTAGGGACAGAACTCTTGAATTTCAAATTAGAAATGGATTTGAAGTTCTGGGCCCTCTCAAGGACTACCTCCCAACCGATAAAGAATCACTCGGTTATGGTGTTCACTTAATATGGAGAAATCCAGAGTATCAAGCAACTCAATCAAAAAAGAATAAACCACTTAAACAAAACTCAATCCGTGTCGTTTGTGTTCAGTATCAACAGCGTGGAATTAAAAGCTTTGAAGAATTCGAAAACCTAGTTGAGTACTATGTTGATGTGACAGCAGATTATCGTGCCGATTTTGTTCTTTTTCCTGAGCTTTTCACAATGCAACTACTTTCAATTAAAAATGAAGAAGTAGAAGCTAATGTAGCAATTGAGCATATGACAGCCTATACAGAGCAGGTGAAAGCATTATTTCAACGCTTAGCTGTTAAGTATAATGTAAATATCATCGGAGGCTCTCATCCGACTAAAGTTGAAGATAAGGTTAGAAATATTAGTTATATTTGCTTAAGAGATGGACAAATCCATGAACAGGCCAAAATTCATCCAACTCCAGATGAGAAATACTGGTGGAATATTGAAGGTGGTGAAGAAGTTAAAGTTATCGATACAGATTGCGGTCCTATTGGGGTCTTGATTTGCTATGATAGTGAATTTCCAGAGCTAACAAGACACTTGGCAAATCAAGGTGTTAATATTCTCTTTGTTCCATTCTTGACTGATAATCGACAAGCTTATTGTCGTGTGAAGTATTGTTGTCAGGCTCGAGCCATTGAAAATCAGCTCTATGTTGCAATGGCCGGAAATGTTGGAAACTTACCTCGTGTTAATAATATCGACATTCAATATGCACAAAGTTGTATCCTAACACCTTGTGACTTTCCATTTGCTTTAGATGGAATAGCTGCAGATACAACCCCAAATGTTGAAATGGTGGCCATTGCTGATCTAAGAGTCGATTTACTGCTTGAGGCCCGTCAAAATGGGGCAGTAAAGAACTTAAAGGATCGTCGACATGATCTTTATTCCGTTGTTTGGCATGGGAAATAGTATTTAGAGAATTCTTTTAATTCTTTGTATCTTTATTATAAAATACTCTTTAAAACTCTTTGTCAGTTGTACTGGATTGAATAGTATATTGATCCCCATAAAGCATTCGTGATCACATGAACATTTGTTTTTCCAAATCCAGTTACGTGTCTTCTTAGCACTAAGGCTTTTCCATAGATTTAGAAATGATAAATCGAAATCTTTTAGGTTACCGATTGGGGCCATGAGTCGCTCACATGGATAGACATTTCCGTCGGCGTGGATAACTCCTGCAAGTCTTCCCGCATAACAAGGAGTTTGATAGCCTTTTGACCAAATTTTCGGTGTTAACGTGTATTTCAAATAACGATCTTTTGCTGAAAGGATATCACCAGCGAAATGTCTTTTATTCTCTTTAAGCGTATTCCACTTAATAGAGTTCATAAAGTTCATATACTTTGAGCGATCAATTTCTAACGATTTTTTATCCTTGGCGAAGCCTGCGGCCGGGCTAACGCTCACACTTTCGATCGCATAGTCATACTTAAGTGAATGATAAATATTACTTAAGTTGTCGTTGTTTTTTTGATTGGAAGTTAAGTTAATATGGACAGAGACATTCTTTTTCTTCAAGGCCATCATGCCCATATATGTTTTTAATGCCCTCTGAAATCCACCTTTTGTGCCTCTATACTCGTCGTGTTTATCTTCGAGCTCATCTAAAGAAATCGATACATCAAATGATTTATTAGGGTAGAGTGTTGAGAGCTTTTCAACGAGATTTAAAGTTTTGTCTGTAAACCATCCATTTGTACAAATTATTAAAATATTGACATCTGCTTCATCGAGATAGGCGTGACAAATATCTTCAAAGTCATTTCTTAAAAAAGGCTCACCTCCTGTTAGAATGACACTATAGAGATGTCCCTTTAATGTAGAACAAACTTTTCTGATTTCATTAATAGAAAGAACTTCCCCAGAATTTATTTCTTCATATTCATCTGAATAAACAAAGCAATGTGGGCAGACCGCATTACATCGCTGCTCGACAAAATGTATTAAGTAAGGAGGAGCTTTAGGGGTTTTATTAAATGAGAGAAAGTTCTTTAGTAACTTAATCATTTATTTTCACCTTTCCATCTTTAAGTAGCCAAAATGGTAGTGATAATAGAAATTTTATACCGCCCTCAATTCCACCTATTATCCATGCTAAGGCAGATAGGAATGGATAGATAAATAAAGGTAAGAGCTTTATCTTTTGATTATATCTTTTCTTATAAAAGTAAAAGATCATTAGGAATAATGGTAATAGTAATATGAGAAAGACGCTATAAGGCCTTTGTAACAGAATATAAAAAATAGCAGGAGAAAGTATAAGAATCAGAAGTCGTTGAATTGTAAAGATACTTCTCCAACTCATTATTAGTGAGCCAGGGAAGTATAATAAAGATACTAATAGCGCTTCTGCTAAAAAACGTTGTTGCTTAAAGTGTTTTATATAAGTTGCTCTATGGTAATGCTTAACGCCGTTGTCCTTTAGCCATAGAAAAGGTTTCTGATATTTCTTAATCAAAATATAGGCTAATTCTCCATCTTCATTCCCATGGCGATACTTATTTTCCCAAGGGTATTGATAGAGTGGAAATCCACCGGCTTTCAGAAAGTCTTCTCTTTTAATAAAAGCATTTGATGTTATACAGTTATTAATAAACTCTGAATGCTCTTCTTGAGCGTGTTTAATAAATGCGTCAACTGTGGCCGATAGAGCATTATCATCTGCACTGTCGATATATGGCCCAGTGATTCCACAAATATTTTCTTCTTCGTAATTATTGATAAAATTTGTTACCCAATCGATAGGTGCAATACAGTCAGCATCAATAAAGGCTATGAAATTACCTTTCGCTTCATTAACTCCAATATTACGAGCAAAGCTAGGTCCCATATTTTGCTCTAAGTTAATTACTCTAATTGGATAAGTTTTCAAAATTTCAAATGTACGATCGGTTGATGCATCATTAACAACAATGCACTCGATATTTGAATAATCTTGTGAAAGAACTGAATTAATACAGTCAGCAATAGTCCTCTCGCTATTATATGTCGGTATGATTACTGATACCTTGGGCCCTCTAAACATCTTTAAATTATATTAGATAACCCAAGGTTAAATCTAGCAAATTTGTGTTTGATTATAGATACTTATGCTTTATTCGGAACCTTGCTCATGCCATATTCTGTAATAGCTGTTATGGACAATGAGGGGTTTACACCAGGATTGGCCGAGATCATTGAACCATCGAAGACATACATATTTTCATAATTAAAGACTTTGTTATCCTTGTCGATGACACCTTCATTTTCGGTTGCTCCCATGCAAGCACCGCCAAGAATATGGGCCGTTGAAGGAATACCTGTAATTGTCTCCGTAAAAAGTACCATTGGCTTTCCATCAATAATCTTACAATATTTCTTTGCCATTTCATGCGCTGTTGTAATGAAAGCTGTTGGTGCCTTTCCTGTTGAAAGCTCGGACTTCATTCCGAAAACACCTTTTGAAAACTTAAGTGTACTATCAAGGTGCTGCATGAAGAGATGGATATTTGTTTGTTTGGCAAAGTCCTTAACCGTTAAAACTCGAAGCCACTTAATAGGGTCCTTTAATGGTTCAATAACTAGTTTAATCATTCTTAAAAAGAAATTGGGCTCAGATATCATTGGTACCATTAGTACTCGCCAGAAACCTGACCCTGAGCCATAACGTGTCGGTTCTAAGTGTGAGTGCTCATCGATATCAATAATTGAACCAATGGCCACACCCTTATTCATATCGATATCTTTCTTATATGTTGTATTTAGAATTAGGGCTTCGTTATTCGTTCTAATGGTATCACCAAGTGCCGGTGATAGCTTTGGAAGAGATGTTTTTTTAAGATCTAATAATAAATTAATTGTTCCTAAAACGCCGGCACTGAAGATGATGCCTTTTGATTTGACCGTTCTCTTTTTACCAAAATATTTTGTAGATTCCTTCATTGTAATTGAATAGCCAGTACTCCCATTCTCTCTGTCCAGAGGCTTAACATCGATGACTTGATTTTCAGCAATAATATCAACTCCAAGTTGACGTGCTAGGTAGAGATAATTTTTATCAAGAGTATTTTTGGCATTATGGCGACACCCTGTCATACAGGCACCACATGAGATACAGCCTGAACGAGTTGGTCCTTTTCCATCAAAATATGGATCAGCAACCACTTGTCCTTCTTTCCCATCTTCTCCAAAATAGACTGAAACTTTAGTTGGCTCAAAATGCTCTTCACGTCCAATACTTTTTGCTAGTTCCTGAAATGTATAGTCTGCATCTCCATAGTGTTTTGTGTTTTGGGCTCCTAGCATTTTCCATGCAAGATCATAAAATGGAGATAGTTCCTCTTCCCAGTTATTTAAGTCTTTCCATGGGCCATGTTGAAAGAATTGTGACTTAGGTTTTGGAAGTGTATTAGCATAAACAAGTGAGCCTCCGCCAACTCCAACACCACTTAAAACAGAGATATGACGAAAGAATGTTAATTGTTGTATTCCAAAGAATTTAAGTTGTGGCAGCCACATCCATCTTGGTAGATTCCAATTAGTTTTTGGAAACTTACTTGTATCACTGAAGTCTTTACCTTTTTCGATAACAAGAACACTGTAGCCTTTTTCTGCAAGTCTAAGTGCTGAAACTGAACCTCCAAAACCAGAACCTACAATGACATAGTCATATTTTTCTTTAATCATTCTTTCCTCTTAAATTTCCAACTAGTTCAATATTATACATCAAGAAATAGGCCATCAACATTCAACGAATGATAAATCCTTGAAATTAATAAAATTATTATAATTGAATAGATAATGTTTAATTTCAATAGGTTATTGATTTTTAAATGCATTCCCACTTTGTGAGAAATTGGCCTGTTTAATGTTATAATAGAGGTATCTTGGGGGAATTATGAAATACACAATTTCAATCATTACAGTGATTTTATTTTCAACTTCAATTTATGCTAAAGGACGTCCGATGCCTCGTTGTCCAAAGCAAGATAATAAATTGCTTCTGTGCCACGTTCCACCAGGTAACCCTGATAATGCAAAAGAGATCACTGTAAATAAGGACTCTCTTGAATCACACCTCGGACATGGGGATTATGTTGGTTATTGCAAGAATACAGTCTATGCAGAAAAGAAAGAGCTATGTGGTATCTGTGATGTGGATATTGATCCGAGTTGTACTTAATGGGCCCTTGTTGGTGTATTCTATTCTAAGTTGTTAAAAGACGTTAACATTTATATTTATATTGATGTTGATAGCTAATGAGCCACCATTTTAAGCACTAGCTCTATCGTTAATTTAATCGTGAGTATAATATGCAGATTAAGATTTTATTTTTTTTATTTGGTTTATTTAGTCAATATACAACTGCAAAATCTGAGATATACAAACCAACAAAGGCTGAAATAAAGAAAGCTAGTGATATTGCGATTGATACGGCCAAGTGGTTTGACTATACCATTGGCGAAATGAAGACAGAACGTAAAGGCCAGTGTGGTGATTATGCTTTGAGGTTTGTTCTGAAGTATAACGAATACGTTGGAAAAAATGTTGCGCGCTTAGTTGTCGCTAATAATCCTATTGAAAGTGGAACATATCGCATTGGAGAAAAGACCGATGTTAAAAGCCTCGGCTTTAACGGTTTTAAATCTGGAGGAAGTGGTTTTCTCATTTGGGATGGTAAACTTTATCTCTATCATCCTGTCATCGGTGCTTATCCAATCTATCTAGAAAAAGCTTGGACGCCGAAAAAACATTTTGGTGTGAATATGCTCGATAAAAAACAAGTCCATGTCTGGGCATCAATTGGTGATATAAGTGTTGATCCGACTTACTATGATGAATGGCCAGATACTTTCAAGACACCGCTTGGGAAAGATGAGTAAAAAATAAGAAAAGTTCAGACGTTTACGTCTGGGCTTTTTTAGTGGTGGGACATACAAGACTTGATTAATGATTTCTTCATTATGAATAGTTTTGTGAGATTAACTAGAGGCCCTCTCTCCTTCGCATCCTGCTCAGTCGTCAGGGGTGCTCGGTATCATTTAGCTTCCTGCTAAATGACACCTCAACAACTTGTTCCATGATCAAAATTTAAAAATCTTGAATATCGCACAAATAAAAAAACCACCGCAAGGGTGGTTTTTATATTTGGTGGGACATACAAGACTTGAACTTGTGACCACCCGGTTATGAGCCGGGGGCTCTAACCAACTGAGCTAATGTCCCATAAGTTGGTAATTTGAGAGTTAAATTTAGCTAAGAATTGATAATCTGGCTACAAAATTTTGAAGCGCGACATGTGGCGCAGTGTGTAGATGGCGGTAGTAGTCAAATTTATAAAACAATGAAATGATAGATCTATGACTAAGTTCTATAAGTATAGCTCCAGTGGCAATGACTTCATCGTTATCGATAACTGCGATGGGAAGCAGGATGTTGCCAATAAAGAAAAGTGGGCCCATCTGTGTAAGCGCTGTTTTGGTATTGGTGCCGACGGTGTTGTCTTTCTTGAGTCTTCTGATGAATATGATTTTCATATGCGCTATCTCAATGCAGATGGTGGAGAAGAAAATATGTGTGGCAATGCCACAAGGGCCATTACTGATTTTTATAAGATGATCTCAGGAACTCGTAATTTAGACTTTAAATTTTCAACTCGTAATGGCGTTTACACATCAAGTGTTGATGGGGATACAATTTGGGTTGAGATGACAGAAATTTACGATCAGGACTTAGTTGATATCTCTGGAAAATATCCTGAGGCCATTGATTCCTACTATATAAACACGGGTGTTGAACACTGTGTTTTTCTAACTTATGACTGCCAAGAGATTGACGTGATTACAATAGGGCGAAAAGTTCGTAATGACGCTGATTTTCCTCGTGGGACAAATGCTAATTTCATTCATAAGATTGATGAAGGAGAGTACCGCATTCGTACTTATGAACGTGGTGTAGAAGATGAGACTTATGCCTGTGGAACAGGAAACGTCGCTGCTGCTTGCATGTTGTGGGATAAGGGCCTCGAGAGCAGTGAAGAGATAGAATTTCAAACAAATGGTGGTATACTCTTTGTTAAGAAGATCGATGGTGCTGTCTATTTAGGTGGGCAGACAAAATATATTTATTCAGGTGAATTCAATGAAAAGATTCTTATTCATATTCCTCTTTAGTCTAATAAGTCTCTCGACTTACGCGACGATCTTCGTTGAAGTTGTGATGACGCACGAAAAAGACTTTGAAGGGCAGACGATTCTCATGAGTGAGCTTCATTTCATTGAAAATATTCAACCAGATAAGATGAGTCGCTTTGTCATGAAAAGTAAAATTGATTTACTTCTTAGTGGTTATTTCATTGATGATGAATCTGTCTTTGGCCCAAGTTCTGAAGTTGAGATTGAGGGAAGAGTCCTCTCAAAAACTCTTTCTAAAGATTTTAGAATGAAACTTAAACTTGGTACTGAAGGAGATATTGTCTTCAATGAACCTGAACTTGGACAGAAAACTAAAATCAAAATAAAACCAGTTGTTCACTAATGTCAGAAGAAAATTTTGAAAGATTAGATAAGCGTTTGGTTGAGCTAGGTCTCGTTGAAACTCGTAGTCGCGCTCAACAACTAATTCAAGACGGTAAGGTTCTTGTTAACTCAAAAGTCATTACCAAGACTTCTTATAAAGTTTTAAATGATGAAGTTACTTTAACTGAAGACTCGGATGAAGTAGGAAGAGGTTTCCACAAAATTGCAGGAGCCTTTGATAGCTTTGCCATTGATGTAAAAAACAAAGTGGTAGCTGACGTAGGAGCAAGCACAGGTGGTTTTACTCAATTCTGTTTAGGGCTGGGTGCCAATAAAGTTTTTGCTATTGATGTCGGTCATGGACAACTTGCTAAGAGCCTCAGAGAAGATCAAAGAGTTATAAATCTAGAAGGAACAAATATTAGAGAAGTCGACTCACTTGATGAGCCTGTTGAATTAGTCGTTGTTGATCTATCGTTTATTTCTCTCAATCTCATTTGGCAAAATCTTTATTCCATTTGCAAAGAAGGCGCAGACCTTATTGTACTCTTTAAGCCTCAATTTGAGGTAGGTCGTTCAGGGATTGGAAAGAAGGGAATTGTAAAAGGACCAGAGTATGTAGCAACTGCACTTACTTCAGCAAAGGTTCAATGTGAAGGAATTGGCTTTAAAATATTAGGGTTTGAACCTTGTGTGATTAAAGGGCGTAAAAGTGGCAACCAAGAGTACTTTATGTACCTAAAGAAAGATAGCGATAAAGCTTCGATGGGCCTTGATGAATTATTAAAAGTAATTGGAGAGTAATATGAGAATTTGTGTATTTTGTGGATCTGCAAGTGGAAATGGAACGAAGTATTTAGAAGAATCTAAAGATCTAGGTGAAAGAATTGCTAATGGTAAGCATGCTCTTGTCTATGGTGGAGCTTCGATTGGAGTGATGGGAAAGATTGCTGATACTGTTCTTGAAAATGAATGCCATGTTATAGGTGTTATGCCAAAGTCTCTAATTGAATGGGAAGTAGGGCACCAAGGCTTAACTGAATTCTATGAAGTGGATACGATGCATACTCGTAAAGAAAAGATGTATGAGCTATCAGACGTCTTTGTAACATATCCAGGAGGAATGGGAACTCTTGATGAATTATGTGAGATTACAACTTGGGCCCAGCTTCAATATCATAAGAAGAAGATCTACCTAGTTAATATTGCAGGTTATTTTGAACACTTAATTAATCATTTAAAACACTCAGTTAAAGAAGGTTTCTTAAAGCCTGAGCACTTAGAGTTAATTACAGTAGTAAATTCTAATGAAGAGTTATTTGAGAGGATCAACGAATGATCCTCTCGAAATAAGACTATTCTTGATCTTCTGGAATGATGATATAAATATTTGGCTCATCCACTTCAATTGTGTCACTTTCAAACTCTTCCAACTCTTTAAAAATTGTTCCACGAACATTGAATAAACCAGCTTTGGCCTTACTAATTTTAATATTTACGATTCGATTACTCATATCGTAAGAAGCACGCCCTTCAAATTTTACTGTTACACCTTTAGAAATATTTCCCTTTAGACGACCGTTAAACTTCCCATTACGAATATCAAGTTTAAGTTCATCGATTTGAACTGCATCACCTAAGGTTTCGTATTCATTTGTTAAGTTGTAAAAGCTTCTCTTTGAACTCTTAAATCTTGCACGATCAACGTTTAAACTAAGAAAGTTAAAGCAGTTTTGCAAAAGTTGTTCATACTCTTTACCTTCTCTGGCAGCCTTTTGGCATTCAACTTTAGTGTTTGATAAACTTGTGCTGAATCCCTCTCCACTTGCACTAATATTACTAAGATTAAGTCCAAGGCTTGTATCATTATTAGTATAATTTAAATTATCAATTTTAATTTTATCTGCATCTTGAATTTGAAGAGTCGATAGATCAAGTTCAAACGAATCATTATCGACTGTAAACATTAGAATTCCATTATAGTTTTCAACCTCAAGTTGTGGGTTTGAGAAATCTCCAAAACCTTGGATGCTTATGGCATTTGCAGTTCCTGTTCCCTGAGGGGAAACATACTCTGCATTTAAAGTTGTAATATTACCAATTGGAAATAGTGGTTTATCTTCTTGTGCAAATACTGGCATTGTACTTGTCATTAGTAGGCAGCATGATGCTGTCATTAGTTTTAATGAGCGTCTCAACATAATCAACTCCGTTTTTTGTGTGTGTGGTTACAAACAAAATCGGAATAATGAAGTTTAAGACGGAGTTATTCTTACTAAAGTTTTAGTTTAGGAAAAAACTGCCGGTTTTGGGCTAGAATTCGATCTCGACGGAGCAATGCCCGTGTTTTTGGAAACGATTATTCTTTAATTTAACGTCACAGGGATTACAACTGCCAAAGTAAGTACATTCCTTATACTCATCTATTATCTCATATTCTGGGTTTAAGCTATCTGCAATAGGTGACTTCTTATTGTATAAATCATGATGACAGCGATAGACGTAACCTTCAGGTGAAATGAGCAGCTCACTTGTTTTACACTGTACTGTTTTATGCTCTTTACTAAAAACACTGCCAGGATACTTGTAAGTACCATATAGTTTGCCATCATACTGACCTAGAAATTCTTTAGTTTTAAAGATGATGTTATTTTCAGCACAGACCTTCATTGCCCGTGCAATATCATTCTTTGCAAGAGGATGATCTACGCTAAAGAGGCCAATGGAGTAGCCGCGATCTTTTAAGAAAATGATTTTATCAATTGTCTCATTCAAGTCCATTTGTTCTGGATGATAACTTACTCTAATGGATGGATAAGGAAGATCTCTTTCAAATCTCTCTTTTGGGATTCGACTAACGAAATATTCAGGATCAAACTGTAAGTTTGTCAAAAGATCGATAGGTGCATCTTCTTTGATATTTTCAAGAATGTAATAGAAATCCTTATGAATACTTGGCTCTCCTCCTTGAAGAGAGATCGGAAGATTGGCCCGAGTTTGAATTTTATTGATGACCTCAACCCATTCTTTCCCACTCATATGGCGACGTCTTTGATTAAGGCCGACAAGATGATTGATACAGTAGCTACAAGATAGATTACAACCGAGGCTTAGAAAGACTCCTATATAGTTGTAATGAGCTGGTAGAACAATGGGTTTAGACATGGTTAATTATATTATTGATATGAAAGTTATGTCAAAAAGATTACACTATAAGCATGTGTAAGGTATTGATAATAAAGACAGGTTATAGTGAAACTCTTGATGAAGCAGGAAGTAGCACGAAGTGCAGTTTAGGCGATGTTTTAAGGCATTTCTATTTTCTTGATCATTTAAAAGAAGAGTTGAAATACACTTCACTTACTTGGCTTACAGATATCAGCGCAATACAACTCTTTAGCTTAATTAATACACCGATGGATATAATTACAAATTCGGATGAACGCGAATTAAATCAATTTGATTATATTGTAAATTTTGAGAAGGGATTCTTAGTAGAGAATATTCCCCTTCATAAAATCATAGGTTTTAATAAGATAGATGGGAAACTCTTTGTTAGAAATATAACTTTATCAAATGAACCTTTTGATTTAACGACGAAGTACTCAGGTGCCTTTGAAGATCAAATGGAGAAGGTCTTTGGCCTTAAGTACCGTTCTACTAACCTATGTCTTGAACTTACCAAAGATGAACCAATTTATGATTGGGGCCTAAACTTTAAGGCCGGACCTAAGTGGCCAACAAAGGAATTGCCAAAGTCTTTCTGGGAGTCTGTTTACCAAGGGCTTGAAAAAGAAGGCCTAAGTCTTACATGGCAACAGGGCTTCTATGATCTTCGCGAGTATATTCAATGGATTCAGTCTTGTAAGTCGTTGATTACTCTCGATAGTCTCGGACTCCATATAGCAAATCTATTGGGAAAAGAAATTGTTGCTCTCTTTGGCCCAACTTCCCCTGAACACGTTATTGTATATAAGGGTTTAAAGTTGCAATATCCACCCGATAAGGATATTAAAGAGCTCATTCAAGAGGTTGTAAACCACTGTAAACTTTAGAAAATTTGTAATGAAGTCGATCTTATTTAAAATATTTATTCTATCAATAATTGTTGTCCTGTCGTACTTCGTCTATCGAATTCCTATCTTCAATATTGAAGAGCTAAAGAAACAATTTGTCGCAACTTCATTTAGTGATGGGCAGGTTAGTTATACTGTAACAAGAAAGAGACCGAAGTCATGGGCCAATATTTCAAATATGCCTCGTCATGTCTATTATGCCTTTATCGTTAGTGAAGATTGGTCTTTCTATAATCATCAAGGTGTCGACTTTAGGCAGATCTACATTGCCATTAAAGACCATCTTCAAGGTGAAAAGTTAAGAGGCGCAAGTACTATTTCACAACAACTCGTGAAGAATCTTTATACTAAGAGTGAGCGTAGCCTAGAGAGAAAAATCTTTGAAATGCTAACAACGATGTATATCGAAAAGAGACTGACAAAGAATCAAATTCTTGAAACTTATCTTAATATTATTGAATTTGGTGAAGGACTTTACGGTATTAAGAATGCAAGTTGGTATTACTTCAAAAAGAGACCAAAGGATCTTTTGGCCAATGAAGCGGCTTTCTTAGCAATGTTATTACCAAACCCTAAACTCTACTCTCAGTCTTTTCGAGATAAGAAGTTATCTGAGTATGCACGTTCAACAGTGAATTCTATTTTAAAGAAGTTGAAAGTTACAAAGGCCATCGACGAAGAAGATTTGTTGGCCCTGTCGGATATACCACTGGTATTTGAAGAGTTGAAGTCTTCAAAGGGAAAACTATCTGTTGAAGAGGAATTCTTTGAACTTTAAAAACCTGCTAACAGATTTGTATAGGGAAGCTTCTGTCGCTGATGCTAAAGAGAGGCGTTCAATATTATCAGAGTCAATGAAGAATAATGAGCAGCAGGGGCTAGATTGTATGAGCTGTACAGGTCGTTGTTGTACTTTTGAGGCAAACTCTATGCAGATGACTTCGATAGAAGCCTTAGAGGCCATGAGCCTTTTAGAAGAAAGGGGGCTTTTAAATGATTCAACCAAGAAACGTCTTGAAGACTGTATTAAGGAGTTTCGTTTAGATCAATATATTCAAATCGGCCCAAGTGAATTCTTCCGAAAAACCTATACTTGTCCTTTCTACTTTTATCCCTCATTTGGTTGTGGCCTAGGAATTGATCACAAACCCTATGGTTGTATCGCGTTCAATCCTTGTAAGCCAGATCAAAAAGATGGTGGTGACTGTCAAAGTGATTTGATAATTCAAGAAAAAAGAAATGAAATGTATGAGGAGAGTGAAGAGATGGCCAACCAATTACTCTTTCAGAAGTATAAGATTTCAACTTTAAAAGAGCCAATACCTATCAAACTCTTAGAACTATGGAAAAAGTTTAATTCATAAGACTCTTGTTAATTAATTCCTCTAGTGGTGCAGGAAGAACAGCATTTGGGACTTTCATGATGATATGCCCACCCTCTTTGTTTTGAAACTTTCCAAAGGCATCATCAAAGCGAAATTCTGCAGCTTTAAATTTTCGAACATTAATATCGTTCCCATTAACATTATCAACAAATGATGATTCAAATTCTAATTTTTCAATTTGAAGCTCTTCGTTGAAAATAAAGAACCAATGATATTTTTGATTCTTAGGTGCATCTTCAGGTAGGTCAGTTCTTTTGACCTCAATAATCGATACATTTTCATTCATAAAGTAGTACAGGACTTCAAAGTTTTTGTTCATGTCTATATTTTACGTTGAGTTCTTCTTGAGTGCAAAGTTGAAAATTTATATTGGTTAGATGAAAGTTGGGATTGTTCAAAAAAAAAGAATATAAGAAAGAATTTGCTATAAAAAAGAAAAGAATATTTGGAATATGGCATTCATCTAACCGATATAAATATCTAAATCTGTAGCCATCTTATCACCTTTGTCTTTAAAGTCAAATAAAAGTTTTATAGGTCAAACAATGTGCTTAGCTAAGATATCTTATTGAAATAATTAAGAAATAGCAGGGCAAGGGCCCTGCCAATATAATTTAAGCGGCCTTACTTCCACCGACAAGTTGAATGACTGATCTCACAACATTATCAAGATCATCTGCTTGGCCTTTAAGGTTTTCTGCTGACATTGATGCTTCTTGTGCTGCGTTATTGTTCTGCATTGTTACTTCATCAATTAGGCGAATGGCCTTTGTAATTTCATTAACACCCACTGATTGTTCATTACAAGCGCTGGCAATTTCAGTGATTTTGCCATTAACATTTTGTACATTGTAGACAATCTTATCGAGTACTTCTTTACACTCACTTGCTTTTAGTCGACCTGCTTCAACTGTTGATGAACTACTCTCAATAACTTCATTAACCATGCCTGTTGTTTGAGAAACAATTGCTTCAACTGTTTTGATCGATTCATCAATTAGACCACGGATCTCATCTGATGCTCCACCTGACATAGCAGCTAAGCTTCCGATCTCTTCAGCAACAACGGCAAAACCTTTTCCACTTTCTCCTGAACGTGCTGCTTCAACAGACGCGTTAAAAGAGAGTAGCTTTGTTTGGAAAACGATATCGTTAATTACTTTGGTCTTATTTTCTATTTCTTTAATAATATTTAAAATCTCTTGAATCTGTAGGTTACTATTTTCCATCTTCTTCATAGCATCAGTATTTGAACTAGAGATATTCTCAATTGCCGCAAGCATTTCATCAATTGTACGTTTACCGTTTTGAATCTCATTTTCAGACTCCTGTCCTGACCTTTTTGATTCTTCTGCAAACTCAGTATTTCTCTTAATCATTGAAGAGATTTCATCAACCGAAGCAACAGTTTCTTGTAGGGAAGCAGCTTGTTCGTTTGTTGCATTAGAAAGCTGTGTTGATGTATTTAGTGTAACAGATGAACCTGTTGCAACACCCTTTGATGTATTTTGCAAAAGTTCTGCCATATGAAGGAGTGGTTTCGATACTCCTGTCTTTAGTACAAATGAAAAGAGTCCTGCCATAACAGCTAGGCCTAGCATCCCAAACCCTAATTGCTTCATGAAAACACCAAAGATATAAGAATTTACATCTTCAACATAGATACCTGTTCCAAGTACCCAACCCCATGGTTTAAATAACTTAACATAAGAATATTTTTCTACGTGCTTATCCTTATCTGTCTTGCTGTTCCAAATGTAATTGATAAAACCTTGCTCTTCTTTCTTTACTAATTTAACAACATCAATAAAGAGAGGTTTTCCTGCTTTATCCTTAAAGGCTTTAACATCAGTTCCTCTTAAAGATTTACTAGGGTGAACAATCATATTTGGGTGTAGGTCGTTTACCCATAAATAGTCATTATTATCACGACCGTAACGAATACTTCCAAGGTAGTCTTTACTTATTGCCTGAGCTTTTTCTAAAGTATATTCCCCCGACTTAACTTTACTATCCATCGAGTTCAAGAAATCAAATGCTGTCTTTGTCACATCAGCAATTTGATGTCTCTTCTCTTGTAGTAGAGCTGATTTCGTCGAACTATAAGAAAATGCCATAAAAATACAAATGTAAAAAAAGAACGGTACCAGTGCCATAAGTAGAATCTTGGTGTTTAAACTCAGTTTCGCTATTGCTTTCATACTTCTCCTCAAGTGATTCTTAATTAACTGATGTTAGTCATGTTATCGGAAGTGAAAAAAAGATAGTTAGTGATATAATCATTTGTATCAAAGTCTTCCTCACGCTTTTTGGAGATTTGTGTCAATTCCAACACTTATTGTAGGAGAACAATTTCATGAAAAAAATTTTTGAAAGTAAAATCATTTATTTTTTAGGGATTTTATTCTTTGGCTTCTACTTGTTGAATCCAACGGCAGGAGTTTTTGAACTTATTCCTGATAATTTACCATACGTCGGTAATCTTGATGAAGCAGCTGCTGTGATGTTCTTCTTAGCGTGTTGGAGGAAGTTTCGAGAGAATGCAAGTAAGTGATGGCTGACTGAGCTTCCAAGTCAACGAAATCGAATCTTTTTCCATTAAAATCTCTCGACCAAAATGTGCGCTGTATGTTTTTGAGTTTTCATTTTTTATAAAGACATCACTTTTATCACCGTATTCAACTCTCAAACTTTTCTCAACACCACTTGCTTTCTTGCAATCAAAGCTTGGTCTTGTCACAACGGCATTTTCTCTTAAACTCTTTGGGGAATCCATCCTTTAAAGGGCCATACTGCACTTGGCACCATAGGGCCTTATTGCAACCGAGGTTCTTAATATGTTTTGCGTGGGGCTTAATTTCTTTTATCTTCTTAGAGTCTAAACTGGCATTGTTATATATGGCCGTATCACGTCTCGTCTCAAAGTGATCTGGCCCATCTGCTGTGGAGAATATCAGATAAGGTACTGAAATAATTAGAAGTACTATGTTCATATGTTAATTTTAACCGACCTAACAATATTTAGTGATTAAATTTACAATAATTAGTAGATTGACTGACTAATCTTTGACACGTGACTATCAATCTTACATTACTATCTAGTTAAGCAATTGATTCATGCTATTTTAGTTGGCAAGAAGATTGCTTTAAAATTAACTGTTTAGATTTTAAACGTCTAGATTATATATAGGAGACACACAATGAAATTATTTAAAGAACTACTACTAAGCTCATTACTACTTTCATCTTCTGCTTTTGCAGCTACGAGTGGAACACTACTTCTTAAAGGAAATGTAGCTGAGATTCTATCGATTGATGTTCAAGAATCAGCAAATGCTCAAGCTCTTGATCTTATTGGTGGTGAAGCAGATACTCTTGTTGCTGATGTTGTTGAGAAGTCAAACTCAACTACAGGTTATACTGTAACGCTATCTTCGGCCAATGCTGGTAAGTTAGTTAATACAGGACTTGCCTCACAAACTGTTGATTATACACTAAACTATGGTGGTCAACTGGTTGATCTATCGGCAGGTAATGGAACATATACTGATAATAACCCAGGTACTGGGCAAGATATCAATAAAGAGTTAAAAATTAATATCACTGGGAGTAACACTCTTGCAGCTGGCGATTACACAGATACTGTTACATTAAGTATCGCAGTTAACTAATTACTAAAGTAAATTAGTCAGATAACCGAAAAGGTAGGGTATGAACAATATCCTACCTTTTTTTATTTTTGCTCTATTCTGTCTACCTTCTCTAGGTAAGCAAGCTCAAAGTATCAGATTAAAAGGACGGGTTCCTGCTTCTGTTGAAGTAACTCAAGATACTAACGCCACTAAACAAATATCTTCTAATGTTGAAAACAATCGCTACACCATTAAAAAAGTAAAAAAGAAAGATATTGAAGTAATAGAGATAACTTTCCACTAGAGACCTAATAGACAAAATTCATATATAATAGATGAGTACTTTTCAATATGCATGGAGGGATTATTGAAGTTTCTAGGTCTATTATTAATATTACCTCTTTTATTCTCATTTAGTTTTCGTCCTATGAGTCAGACTATTGATTTGAATGAAGGGCAGAAGACAATATTATTTCATATTGAAAATAGTTCAAAAGAAATCATTCCGGTAACAGTTAAGGTATTCGAAAGAATTCAAAAAGAGGATGGTACAGAAAGCCTTCCTATTGCTAACGAAATTAAAGTATTTCCTCCTCAGTTGATTGTTTCACCAGGTGAAAAGAAATCAATACGTGTAGATTGGACTGGGCCAAGTACTTTGGAACATGAAAAGGCATATCGCATAGTTGCTGAGCAAGTACCAATAAATGTAAAAAAGAAAGGCATGAAAAATCGCGGCGGTATTAAAATGCTTTTAAAGTATATGAATGTTCTCTATGTAAACCCAGGTAAGACAAAGTCTGATGTCATCATTTCTAAATTTAAAAATGATAAGAAATTAAGAATATATCTTGAAAATAAGGGAAGTCGTCATCAATACCTAAGGAACGTTAAGATCAGTTTTAATAATGGTAAGGATAGTATTACGCTTTCTAAAGACTCTTTAGTAAAACTTGAGGGGCAGAATATCTTGGCCAAGTCAAAACGCTATTTTGATATTGATATTAAGAGAAAGATTCCAGAAGAGTATAGAGGAAGTATAACTTTTGATGAGTAAAAAGACTCTTTACTATTTAATTTCACTTTTGTTGGTTCTATCAAGTCGATCTTTTGCTCAAGATAAGAATAATACGCAATTATTTGAGAGTGTCTTTGGAAAAATCGTCAATGAAACGAAGCTGCAGCTATTTGTTCATGGAAAGTTCATTGGTGATGTCCCAGTAAAAATTCAAGGAACAAAGGTCGTTGCATATGAGAGTAGCTCACTTGATCGTAACTTAAGAGTCATAATAAAAGATAGTGTTTACCAAAGAATTAGTCTCGGTCAAAAGTGGATTGATGCGGATAAGATTCCTTATGCAATTAATTACAATACAAACTTATTACGACTGACTTTAGAGTTACCTACAAATGAGCTTAAACCAATATTTTATTCTTTAGAAGATAACCTTCATCTTAAATACCGTGATTCCAAAATAGGGCCGGCTCCATTTGCAGGAAGTATTAACTACTATGTTGATAAGAACTATGGTGACGATTTTCTTGGTGGTGATAACTTCTCAGTAAACTTTAATACATTCTTTAACTTCAATAGTCTCGTTCTTGAAATGGATGGTTTCTTTATAAAGAATCGTACTCCGATAAAAGAAGAGTATTGGCGAAGGAGAGACTTCAATTTAACAAAAGATTTTGAAGATCAAAGGACAAGGCTTCGTGTTGGAGATACAACAAGTCGTGGCTATTCTTTTATGCGTGCAAAATACATTGGTGGTATTAACGTAAAAAAAGAATTCAATATTGATCCATATACAAAGTCATATTCACAAGGTGAAAAAGAATTTCAAATTGTAAGAAGGTCTAAGGTAAAAACTTATATAAACGGAAGTCTTGTTAAAGATGAAATACTTCCTGCTGGAAATTATAAATTATCTCGCCTGCCTTTAGTTAGTGGATTAAATAATATACGTGTTGAAATAGATGATGGTGTTGGACAGAATGAAATTCTGGAATTCAATATTCCAATCTCCTTATCGATTCTAAAAAAAGGAGAGTTTGATTACTCTCTGTCACATGGACGAAAGATTGATGATAGTGGGAAAAGCCGAAAGTATTTTGATGAGGATTTTTCAAGTGGTTTTCTACAATATGGATTTACAGATAATTATTCCTTAGCTGGTTATCATCAAAGTGATGATAAATTTAGACTAACAGGTATTTCAAATAGCTTTAGTACTAAGTATGGAAATTTCTTTTTAGGAAATGCATACTCTCATAATGAATTAGCAAGTAATAACGGTATTGCAAGTGCAGTATCATGGGAACTGCAGGATATTATTGGCAACTATCTTAAAGGTATGTCGATCTCTACTCGTTACGAATACTTCGACAACCGCTTTCAATATAGTGTTGATGATAATTCAGGCTTCTTAAAGCATAACTCGATATTAAATCTTTCTTTTCCTTTGTTTGGAAAATTGTATGTGAATTTAGGTGGTGGAGCTTCTGTCTATCGAGACTCGATGAATAAGGATCGTGACTTCTATCGTGCCTCAATCAGTTTTAACCCAACTTACAATATCAACTTAAGTGTTTATGCTTCACGTTCAGAGGATAGTCAAAACCAACACATTAACTCATTGTCGGCTTTTTTAACTTGGTCATTTGATAAGAGAAATCAATATGTAAATATTCAACGTGATGTTGAAAATGATAATAGCCGTATATCTTTTACTCAAGATAATAGTAATAAGATTTATGTTCCTCGCTATACCGTCTCTGTTGATAACAGTGGTAACAACACTCGTGCTAGTATTTCTTCTACCACTCCTGCTCCAATGGCAGATTTATATCTTAGAGCTGCTTATGCTCGAGATGATGATCGCAACTTTCGTCAATATGGCTTTGGTTTTTCAACAACGAGCTTATTTGCATATAAAGACGGATTCGCATTTTCTCAGGCCCGTACGAATAATCAAAGCTTTGCAATATTTAAAACTTCAGATGAGTTAAGTCGACAGCCATTGGCCATTCGTACAACATCAATCTATGCATCAACCCTAAGTCCTGCTTTCGGTGAGCCTGCTATTGTTGATCTTGTGCCTTACCAGTATCGTGAGGTTCAAGTTGATCCTAGCCTAATGGATTATGGCTCAAGTCTAGAGCAGGAAAAATTTGTTCTGCATCCTACTTATAAGTCAGGTCACTTGATTGAACTTAAAGAGAATGGTGTTAGAAGTATTTCAGGACATTTAAGACGAGATGGTAAACCAGTAGCACTTGAGATCTGTCAGTTTGGTGATCGAATCTTCTTTACTGATCGAGATGGGTTCTTCTTCGTTGATGGGGTTACTGAAGATATCAATCTTTTAAAGGTAAGTGGGAAAGAAGTTGAATATATTGATGTTGGAAAAGAAAAGAAAGGACTTATCAATCTTGGAATTATTGAAATAAAGTAGGTATGGAATGAAGAAGATTATTTTTATACTTTCATTACTTGTCGGGCGACAGGCAACAGCACTTAATTGTGATTATACGATTAGTCTTGGTAATTTTGTTGGAACAATATCTAATTCAGTCCAAGCTGTATCTCATTCTTTTTCAATTAAGAGAGGATCAAAGAGTAAGAATTGCGAAAACTTTCGTGCCTTCTTTAGTATGGGGGGAGCTGGTAGCTACAATCGCCAAGCATTTGGTAATGGACAGTCTATTCCATATAATCTCTATAGTGACAGTTCTCTTTCTAGTGTCTTAAAAGATAGCGCTGATGCTGTTCAAGCAAATGAGTACATTCAAGGTGATCTCATTAATGATAATTCTAACTATAACTTTTCATTTTATGTAAAACAGGTTGATTTAGATACTGTCTTTACAACAGGGACTGGATATTTTGGAGATAATCTCCAGGTTAGCTTTTATAATATTAAGAGTAATGGTGATCTTGAATATCAAACGACAGCTTATTTTTATCTACAGCTGATTATTCCTCGTTACGCTGAGCTAAGTTTAGTACCTTTAAATGGCGCTCATGATCCTAGTGCGACTCAATATGTGATGGACTTCGGCAATCTCACAAGTGGCGATACTAAATCAGCTTCCTTGAATGTTAAAGGTAATGTTGGATTTGGTGTTTATATGACATCGCAAAATGGATCTAAATTAGTTAATGGCCCTACTGAAGTACCTTATCAAGTGAAAGTTGGACCAACGAACTATACTAGTTTAGCAGCAGGGCAAGAGACTTATATGTTTCAGCGAAATACAGGAACTTCACAAAATGCTGAAAATTATCCACTCTATGTGGAGTTAGGGACTGTCCCTCAAAATGCTGAAGCAGGAAATTATCTCGATGTTATTACTGTCGTTGTTAAGGCGTGGTAATAATTTTTAAAGCAATATAGGGGACAAGATTAAAGACAATGATGAGCATCTTATAATTTGCAAGAAAATTATAATAAGAAAGACGGATCTTTTTTTCTTTAATATCAAATAACTTAGAGTGTATTTTTGAGATAGGACCCTGTAGGAAGATAACTGCAATCGCAGCAACAAGTAGAAGGATGAAGTTAATGACAGTGCACCATCCAAGAAAAGTTATAATATTTATATTTTCCATCTTCATCCTTCCTTTATATTGTTTTTAATCTTTTTCAGGTAAGTTTTCAGCAAATCCTCTAAAGGCCTGAACAAGAATCTTTCGATCAGTAGGTGCTTTAGGGAATGGGTACTTCTTATTCATATCATCTTGTGATTTCACTCCAGCAAAGAGATCAATGATTTTTCCTAAATTTGTTTCTTTCTCAAGAAGGTACTTGTGCTCATTTTGTGCGTACTTCTTGATAACTCCATTCCATGACTGAGTTTTTGTTGTTAAATCGTAAACAAGGAAGTTAATATCCATATCGCGTTGACTAAGTGCTTTTACCTCACGACGGCCTGTTGCTTTTCCCTGGCTATCAAGAACTTCACTTTCGTTTCTTGAGTTTTGGACACGATCATTTTCAATACGCCCAAAAACTACGTAGCGATACTTCTTAACTGACTTTGCAAGTAATTCTATATTGGCATCAGATAAGAATCCATCTTCTGAAATCTCTCTTAACATCTCACGATAAATGCCACGTCCAACTCTCTTGACAAGAAACCCTGCATTGTCGACGCGAATATCACGACGCTCTTCTCTGATCTCTGTCTTAAATGTATTGGCCATACTAATTTTCTTCTTATAATCCCATTCTTCATTGGTGTGAACAATTCCTCCAATTAAAATTTTCCCACTAACAACACTTGTGTAGTTGAAGTCAGCAGATTTTTGAAGGCCGTGAACTTTTGTTGCACATGATGTAAAAAATAGCATCGATATGATGACTAGAAGCTTAAACATTATCCTCTCCCCAGTTGGCATATTATTCAATAATTTTAAGTTAAACTGTCATTTCAAGCAAGTATTCATAGGGGAGAACGAATAAAAATTTACCTCGGAAAAAGACACCTGAACATGTTTTGGTGCTAAGATAAAGACGGTAGGAATCCTCTGGATGACTGCTCAGTTTGCAGCTACTGTCTGTGAACATTAAAGAGGTCCTTGCATCCGCAAGGGCCTTTTTTATTTCTTCAGTTTTCCTTAAATACATTTTTACTCTTCCTTAAATTGACATCAGTTCCGTTTGCGATTTTTATTAAGCATATTTTATTGAGAGTTTTTTGAAACAATATATCAAGGGAGGATATGTGAAAAAACTATTGAAAACGACAATGGCGTTGTCGTTACTGGCCACAAGTGCCGTAAGTACACTTGCTTCTTCGCGAGTGATAAAAGATAACAGGCTAAATGACTTAGGAGTCTCACCTGTTCTAGGTCGTGGCTATTCGATTGCGACAAATACTTATCAGAGTACGTGTATGGGGGAAGTTAAAACAACACAACCATCATATGATCTTAAGTACCGCTATCTTGAAATTGAACAAGACTGGGAGAATGAATATCGTACAACATTTGAAACAAAGAATAGCTTCAAATTTCTCTTCCTTAAGTCAAATGTAAATGTCTTTACTGAAGTCTCAGGTAATACGACTTACCACTATCACTATATCTTTGCAGATATTGATGTGGATAGTTACTATCATTCCCTATCTGAAGGTGAGAGTAAATTAAGCGAGAGTGCTCAAAGCCTACTAACTAAAGGTGATGTTGTCGGTTTTTTTGATTCTTGTGGACCATATTATGTTCGCTCTATTGGCCGTCACTCAAGCTTCTTAGGTCTTCTTCGCTATCGTACAACTTCAAGTGAAAGGGATGTGAACTTTGAGCTAAAACTAAAAGCTAAGATGCGTGGATTTTTCTCTGGTGGTTCAACGGATACTTCTATTTCAAATGAATTTAGACAATCAACTCAAGAGAAACGCCTTGAAATTAATATTTGGGCCTACGGACTTGGTAAAGGCGAGCTAGCTGATATTATTCCAACAGATATTGATAGCTTCAAAGATTCAATTAGAGATGTTGTTAAGACTATGCAAGACCCTAATGCAGGTCGAATCACTTCGATGGAAGTAGCACCTTGGATAGAGAATACACAATTTCAAGATTTGCTAGAGCTCGAAGATGAAGAAGGTAAGCTTCTTTTTGAAAAGAAGAAAACACTAGAGGCCAATGCTGAGATTATTAGTGAGCTTGATCGAATTGATCGTGCCCAAATCGACCAATATTTTAAGGCCAGTAATTGTCGTCGAATTCTGGAAGATCAATACTTAAATGTTGAAGACGACTTCAACGGAGGTTTTGATCCAGAAAATACATTCTTTTCAAGTTTAACTCAACCAAATCGTCAAAGTGAAGAAATTTCACTAGCTTCTTTTGATTCTGTTTTATCAAGTGAAAAAGTAGAAGAGTATTTAACTGCTAATTATATTTTTAATTATGGACAGGCCGAACCAACACCAGAACCTGAGACAGGTGCCATTGCTTGTATCAAGGCCATTCATGAAGGTGGGATTGATACCGTTCACTTTAGAAATATTCCTGCATGCTTAGATGCTAGAACAACAAGTGTACCGATTTCACCTCTTCTTGATAATTACTGTATGCCTGAATTATCACGTGTTGTAATTGAGGATGAAGAAGTCTAATGAAAGCACTATTTAATTTTCTTATACTTACTTATCTTTTTGGAGGAGTCACAACTGTGGCTTCTCCTTTTGAAGAAAATTTTCACTCTTCTCTCTATATTGATGATCCTAGAGTTAATCAAATAGAAGGACATTTAAAACTCCTCGATGGATTTTCAAGAAGACTTTTTAAACAGTCGAATAGTTGCTTTGATTTAGAAGGTTTTAAAGGAACCTTGCAGTCGAATATTTCACTTAATGTCGAACAAAAAGTACAGGGCACGATTATTTATAATCCATTCTTTAGTCAATATTTTAATAATATTTATAATAGTCATGTCGATGCTATCTTGAAGAAACAAGATCAAAAAGTTTCAAGTGCTGTCCAAGTGGTGCTTCATAAGACAACATTTATGCGAGAAAGGGATACGGACTATGTGAGTTTACAAGATCGTTATAAGCAATTAATTACAACGGGCGACTTCTTTTCCTTTGGTGAGTTATGTGCCAGTGGTTACGTTAATTCTGTCGATAAGTATGCAGGAGCTTGGTTTAATATAGTCTTTAATCGTGATGCCGATGGAAATGACACGTCATTTGTGAATCTTCTCGAAACTTATATTCGATTATTTGACTCAAGTCTTGAGCCTAAGATTAGAGCTGAACTCAATCGTGAGCTAGCTAATCGTAGAGCTGTGCTCTACGCAGAGTTTAGAGGACTTAATCCATTAACAATTCCCATTCAAAATTTAAGAGATATTGAACAGTTTAGAAAACTCTTAATACAGATTAAATCGGCCATGCTTTCGTCAGATGCGGGACTTAATATGGCCATGGAATATACACCTTGGGGATATAACGATGAATTTCAAAATGCATTCTTTGAATACCTAAAACGAAATTCAAAACTACCTATTCCAACGGAGCCTGATCGTAGGCAGTGGTTTAATTTCTATCGTAATATCGAAGTGGCCCGTATGATGGGGGATGCTTCTCAGTATGAAACTTCTATTGTTGACCGATTCGATGTATGTCGTAGGCAGATGCTTCGTGATTATCCTCTTAATCGTCAGAATCCAAATCAACTCTTTGTTAATCACCTTGACCCAGATGGAACGGGGGTTCCTCTTAGTCAAATTCATCAGATTCTATCCGAAGAAGCACTAAAGAACTTGCAAACTAAGTTAGATGAGTTAATTAATGGTGCCGAAAACTCGATTGCTCTTTGTAGTAAGAAGCTTACTGGTTCTTTATTCTTATCTAATCCTTACCGTGATTTAAAAGAATGTGCTTGGTTTGATAATTACTCAAAGACATCTTCACTCGTCCTTGATGCTCTTTGTCCACTGACGCCAAAGTAAATACTTGAGTAATCAAGTATTTACTGTTGTGTGATTCAAACTTTTGTATTGTTGAAAAGATCCTTAATTCACATCTAAAATACTAAAAAAGGATTTTTATGAAGAAATATACATTACTGATTTTGTTATTATTAGCGTCTTGTGCAAACGTTGATCAAATCGATCGAGGTCTCTTATCAAAGAAAATTATGCAACTTAATCCTCATCCTGAAGAAAGCGTCTTCCAAGAAGAAGTACATGCCTTTAGAGAAGGTGCTGTCGGTGGAAGTGCTGCTGTTGGAGGTGGTTGTGGTTGTAACTAAGTTTAAAAGAATTCTACTTACTCTTATTCTTCTTATACTTTCAGCAAGAAATTCATTTGGTAAAATGATAGAAGAAGGAAAAACTAAATTTAAATTTCTCTTTAATCTCTACCATCAAAATAGTGATGACGGGAAGCAGGTTTTTGATAACTCAGGAAAGGAAGAGGCCAATGTTATTGAGCCGATGCTCTTTGTTGAACATCAAATCACAGAAGATACTGCAATTAAAGCACACTTTGTCTTCGACTTTTGGACAGCAGCTTCAGATACAAAACTTGATGGTGCAACTGGGGCAAGTGGACCAGGGCGTGGCGGTCAGTCTCGACTATCAGGTAATGTTGGAGTAACAAAGGAAATTGGTGATTGGACACTAAGTGGTGGAATTGGATTTTCTTCCGAATATGATTACAAATCACTTAATGGAAATCTAAGTATAGAAAGGTCGATGGCCAAGGATAACTTCACACTAGGTCTTGGTATTCAATACTATGACGATACCGTTAGTCTCTTTGAAGATTTAAGTACACCTGCAACAGCAACAATTTCTGAAGACCTATCTCGAAAGATTTTAGCCACAAGTCTAACGGCTTCACAAATTCTCACTCGTCGTGATATCGCACAAATTGGTTTAACTTATGTTCACGCTGATGGGTACTTAGAATCTACGGCAAGTTCAGTTGTCGTTGGTGGAGTCAGACAAGTTGAAGTACTTCCAGATGTAAGAGATCGTTATGCTATTTCAACTCGTTGGGTACATGGTTTTAATGAAGAGATGGCCATGAATTTTTCATACCGTTACTACTTTGATCAATGGGATCTTGATGCTCATACAATTCGCTTAGCTTTCTTGAAAGAGATTAATGACGACGAAGATTTTTTCGAAGTGGCATTTAGATATCACTCTCAATCAAGTGTCGAATATTATAAAGATATGTTTGCAACGAGTGAAGATTTTATGACAAGTGATTCTGATCTTGAAGACTTTGACGCCTATGAGATGAGCTTTATGTTAACAAATCACTATAATGCTAAGAATATTTACGGTGTGGACTTTGATGATATTACTTGGAAGAATGGTGTGACAGGATATAAGAGATCAAATGGTCTCTACTATGCCTATATCCAATCTTCAATTGGCTTTCAGTTCTAGGAAATAATGATGAAGAAGATTATCTTATTATGTCTTTTAGCTTTCAATGTTTTCTCTCAAAGTGTGACAGATTTTAATCTACCTATCTATGGTACTAATAAATCCTTCAGTCTTAAGACAGAAATGAAAAAGTATAAGAAAGTTTACATTAATTTTTGGGCATCTTGGTGTACGGCCTGTGTGCAAGAGATACCAGAACTTGAAGAATTAAAAAACAAGTACGAAAAGCAAGGTACTCTCTTTATTGCCGTTAATGCCGGAGAGAAGACAAAGAAGATTACTAAATTCTTAAAGCGTCATAAGTTTTCATACCTGATTTTAGAAGATCATGATCGTAAGGTTTCAAAGTCTCTTAATGTAACAGAACTTCCTCGCTCGATTGTTATCGATTCAAAGATGAAGATTCTCTACAGCAGTGATAAACCGCCGAAGGATTTGTAATTGTCGATTCAGACTGAGTACATATTTAATGCCATGGGAGGGGAGTTTAAGTTAATGTGCTTCCCTCAAAGTTTTCTTTCAAAAGAAGATGTTTTGGCCATCTTTAAAAAGGCCGAAGAAGAAGTTTTAAGAATTGAAAATAAGTTCACAGACTTTAAAGAGAGTGAGCTAAATAACATTAATGTGAACGCAGGTCAGAAACCAGTTGTCGTTGATAACGAACTTTGGGATCTACTTAAAAAATCTCAAGAAATCTCAAAAGAATCAAACGGTATTTTTGATATTACATTTGCCAGTATTGGACATCTTTGGCGAAAGGCCAAGAATGAAGGGCGCACACTTTCTGCTCTTGAGCGAGCTCGAGGCCATGCTCTCATCGACTACCGTAAAATTAAGTTTGGCGTATTAAAGAGGAGTGTATTTCTTCCTCACCAAGATATGAGAATTGGTCTTGGTGGTATTGGTAAAGGATATGCTGTTGACCGTGTCTTTGAACTCCTAAAGAAAGAAGGACTGCATAATTTCTACGTCAATGGATCAGGAGATATTAGAGTTCACTCCCATGAGTCTGCTCCTCGTCCATGGCGAATCGGTATTCGTAACCCACTATCTAAGGATGCTTCAAAATCAATTGGTGTAATTCAATTAACGAGTGGAAGTGTGGCCTCATCGGGAGGTTATATTCACTTTAACCCTGAAGCTAAGGATCACGCTGATCACCATATCATCAATCCTAAAAGTGGAACTAGTGGAGAGGAAGTCATTGCAAGTACTGTGCTTGCTGAAACGGCCATTGAATCTGATACGACGGCAACAATACTAATGAATCTTTCTGTAACTGAAGCAATCACTTACCTTGATAAGCGTGAATTAATTGGTTTTGTCATCGATCAACAAGGCAAGAGCCATGTTTCTCGCCGAGGATTAAAATCATTTGGCCTATAATAAATTGACACAGATTAATATTTTAGATATCTAGTGCCATCAATTAAATCTTTAACCTAGGAGGACATCATGAAAAAGACGAATTGTACTAAGTGTTGGGCCGCCAAGGATCGCTTTTAAATTCACGTATCCACAGCGCCCTTATGTTTTATTTTTAAATAAGAGGGTAAATAAATGAATTCACAATTATTATGGCAAGACTTCGCTAAGTCATGTTTACAGAGCTATGAATTGGCCAATCTTAAAGTTGATAACGAAGTTGCTATTAAAGAATTAGCCGCTGAGTTAGCAGATGAATATAAAGAGTTAAACTCCATAGAGGTTATGCGAGCACGTCTAAATCATTTTCAAATTACAGGAGCTGTTGAAGATGATTACCGTGAAAGATTAAAGACCATTGATGATGGGAGAATTATCTATGGAATTCGCCACATGGGTGGCGATCGAAATCGACCATTTATAAATTTAACCGCTGATTTTGGGATTGCTTCATCAGAACATGCTCACTCAATCTATCAATTGATTAAAGAAGAGTTTGAAGTGTTTAGTCCAATGTATATTTCATTTCACCATGCAAGTGAAATGGATGTTGATATGATCGGGTCTGTTCATCTTGTTCAACGAGTTGAGCAGATTCTATCCGTAAAACCATGGCCATTTGAAGATAAACTAAAGTTTCGTCGTGTGACTGATGATAGTTACTATGAATGGTATCGTCAGGGCTATGAAGATTTCCATTTAGAGCAGCCTCAACTTGCAGCCAAAGTCACTGTAAATAGTCATGAGTCCATGAGTGATTCTCTTGAGCAGGGACTTTTACAAGAGGTTGATCTTAATGGTGAAAGGATCGGCTTAATCGTCGCAGAAGACTCTTCTTTCTTGGGACACTCTGGACTCTACTTCCATGAAATCTTTATTGATAAGAAGTGGAAGGGGAGAGGTCTTGCAAAAGCCATGCAAAGAAAATTTGTAACCGATAATGCTGGAGATAGAGAGTTTATTTGGGGGACAATTGATCAATCAAATCTTTCTTCATTAAAGACAGCTCTTTCAAACAAAAGATTACCTATTAGATATGAATGCTTTGTTAATACGCTATTTTAATTACTAGTACATAAATTATAGATAACACGAAATTAAGAGCTATTTTCAAAGGTTAATTGTCTCTGGCCCTGCCTTGCCTCGCAGGCATATTCGCCAGTCTACCTTCGTTACTTTTGATATTTGTTCGTACTATTACGTGAAAATCCTCAAGTAATAATCTTTGACACTTACGTAATAAAAAATATTTTCAGGCATAGTAAATACTGCTACTTAGCCAGCTAAATGATATTAGCTGTAAATAACCTATCTTGTGCCGAATTCAATTTAATTTCACGATTGTTAATTATGTTAACTAGGTCAGAGGCCGGAGATTTTCTATATGTTTTCCAATTTAAATTTTAAAACAAAGTTAATATCACTGTGTTTATTTATGTCATCTGTCAGTTTAGTTATTGGTGGAGTGGCCCTTTACGGATTTATCACATTCTCTAAGGTCTCAGATAATGTTACGAAGAATGTTATTCCTAAAATATCTCTTTTAAGAGATATGGATGTTAGTTATCAAAAAATTCGTATTCAAGTAAGGACCCTAGGCCTAGATAATCTGAGCAAAACGCAAAGAGAGCTCGCTATTGAAAATGCTCAAAGAGAAGTAGCAAATTATGAAAGAGCTTCTAAAGATCTTAAGCAATATTTAAAGACAGATAAATATAAGAGGCTCTATTCAGAGCTTGAGAATGAGTGGATGAAGTTTAAGGGAGTTGGAGTTCGTGCTTTAGAGCTAGGTCGAATTTATGATAAAGATTCAAGAAAAGAACTCTTAGAGATATTCTTAGTTCATTGTCCTGTTGCTGCTGAAAAATTTCAAACGTCACTCAATAATTATAATACTGAGGTAAACACAGAGCTAACAGAATCCATTGCTTTATCAGATGATGTAGCTAAGCAGATAGAGTTTATTGATTTTCTTCTTGTTATTGTTATGGTGGGGGGAATCTCTGTTGGACTTTTTGTGGGAATTACTTTTGCCACTAAGATATCAAATCAATTTCGAGATACAATTGAAGGCCTGACAAATAGTTCCTCAATACTAACATCTAATGCAAATACAATTTCTAAAACTTCACGTGAACTTGCAGAGGCCAGTCAGGAACAAGATGCAGCGATTCATGAATCGACGGCTTCTCTTGAAGAGATTAGTTCAATGGTTAGAATGACTGCTGAGAATGCAAAGACGTCATCTGATCTTGCTGGAGGAAGCCTTGAACGAGCGACAAAAGGTAAGAGTCTAGTTGCTGATATGAATATATCGATGGACTCTATTCATCATAGTATTGATACAATTGTTAAAGAACTTGAATTCAACGATGAGAAGATGAAACAAATAGCATCCCTCATTAGTAGTATTGATGAAAAAACGAAAGTAATTAATGATATCGTTTTTCAAACGAAGTTATTATCATTTAACGCCTCTGTCGAGGCTGCTCGTGCCGGAGAATCTGGAAAGGGCTTTGCTGTCGTTGCTGAAGAAGTAGGAAAGCTTGCACAGATGAGTGGTGGTGCTGCTGCTGTTGAAATTACTGAGATGCTCGCTTCAAGTGTTGGGCAAGTAAACTCAATTATGGATGAAACAAGAGTTCGTTTCTCAAAAGTCGTCGATGAAGTACGTACAAATGTCTCAAATGGAACTGAGATTGCAAAAGAATGTGAGAATATTCTAAGTGATATCGTTACAAGTGTTGATGGTGCAACTCATTCGGTACATGAGATTTCAACGGCCACTCAAGAACAATCAACTGGGATCAATCAGTTACAAACTGCCATCTCTCATGTTGATGTCCTATCAAAATCAAATACTGAGATCGCTCATAGTTCTTCTGACATCGCAGCTCAACTACAAGGTCAGGTTAAATTCTTAAATCAATCAATTTCTGCTATGGAAGTTCTCATTTCAGGTCATTCGAAAGTAAGTACTAATAATGTAGTTAAAATTAATACTAAGGTGAATATCTCACCAGCTACAAGTAATTCTAAATTAACAAAACATATAGCGTAAAGAATCTTCTCAATTCTTTAAGCTCCTCAAGCATGGAAAGACAAGGGTGGCTCCCTTGTCTTTCTTTTTTATTCTCATACTATTTAATATTGGCAAAGATATCTACTTGGTTCCCATTGGGATCTTTTACTGAGGCATAACGTTGTCCCCAGAATGCATCCCAAGGTTCCTTGATAACTTCATATCCGTTATTTTTAAGTGTAGCAGTTACATCGTCAACATGATCGATCTCTTCGCGTTCAAAGCAAAGTGTAATACCTGGTGAGACTGGCCTTTGCCAGTTGGGATTAATTTCTTCAAGTAGCCTATATGAATCAAGCATGATTCGAAGGCCAAGTTTTGTGGTTGCTTCATAATGATCTTTACCTAGTTTTTCAAAGTTAAAACCAAGTAACTCGTAAAACTTGAGTGAGTCTTCAATATTTTCACAAGCAATTCCGATGGCCGTCAAACTCATTCCTGTCTCCTAAACTTCAAAAGAAAATGGCCCGAGTAAATCGAGCCTAGTGTTTTAAGTATAGAGAGATTTGAGCAATTGTTTAGCGGGTAAAAATCTCTTAAGGGTTCTATATAGCACACTTAGAGTGTTTCGGTTTTTAGGTTTTAAATAGGTTAGAGCTATAAGTATATGATTTTAAGATTAGTAAGTTTTTTCTGTGGGTTCCAAGAATTTTGGTCGATAAGTACTCAAAATAATTCAGAAATTAATTTATTTAAGATAAAGAAGGCTTTCTTAATGATCAATTCTCCTAAGTGTTAAAACTTAAATGAAAGAGACCCCGACAAAAGCCGGTGTTGTCATCGGTATTTGTCGAAGTAAAGTATATTCGAACAAAAAATGAAAGTTCAAAAAGTTATCGCTATCACTATGCCATGGGTGCTTGGATTCTACTACTGGCCATTGGTGTAGGGTTATTAAACCCTACAGCTTATCTCTTATCAGAAGTTTTACCGGAAGCGCACCATTCTTAAAATGATAAGTCTTCTTCGCCTTAATATCTAAGAGATGAATCGGTGCTTTGACTGGGACCAAAAGAGCGATACGCCAATTCGCATACTTGGTTTTTAACAATTTTCCTACACCTGTATAAAGTGAGTTGAGATACTCTTTACCAATTCTCTCACCATAAGGAAGATTGGTGATGAGAAGTCCTGATTCTGCTGGCGGGTCTAGTTCAAGAAAAGAGCTAACACCAAAGTTCATATACTTTTCAACTCTGGCACGAAGGGCACCTTTCTTTGCCACTTCAACAAAGTTTTCATTGATATCAAAAGCAAAAATAGGATGTTCGAGTTCTTGTTTCTTCTGACCTCTTAAACGATCAGCTGTCTTCCTCCACAGCAAGCGATCAAAATTTGCTAAGTGCTCAAGTGCAAAGTCATCTTTTCCACGGTGGATAAGAGGGGCCTTGTTAAGAGCAATATAAGCTGCTTCAATGGCAACAGTTCCTGAACCACACATCGGATCAAGAAGAGTCTCATTTCCATCGTATCCGGCCATCATTAAAATTGTTGAAGCAAGAGTTTCTTTAAGAACTGCTGGGTGGCCATTAACACGCCATCCTCTCTTGTGTAATGCTCTACCTGCTGTATCAACACTAAGAACACAATTACCATTTCTTACAAATGGAATAAGTGTGATTGGATTGTCAGCATTTTGAGTATGCTTAGGAGCGCCCTTTTCAAAAGGAGCACTTAAGATTGAATCAACAAATGACTGGATAACATTATCTTCACCAAGTGCTTTTGCATCTTCATCTGATAGGACAGGTCTTACGGCAAAGCCTTTGTGATGACGAAGATGATCTGGCCAATGGATGCTCTCTAATTTCTTAATGAGATCTTTCATGTCACTAAAGTCAAACTTACAAATGACTCGTTGAAGTCTACTTGCAGTACGCAGAAGATAGTGGGCCTTATATGCAGTCTCTATGTCACAGTTAAAAAGAATGGCACGATGTTGCTTATCAAGATCAGTAATTCCAAGAGATAGAAGCTCTTGCTCGAGAATATCAATTGTTTCATGTGGGCTTGTTGCCATCCATTCTTTCATAAAGCTTGTCCGGTGTGGTTAATGAGGTTGAGGGGTTTTAGCATATAAATATGGGGTAGTGCTAGTTTGAATGTGTGGTGGATGTGCAGAGTTGGTGACCCCGCTTTACGGCCATCGTGGCCTCGCGGGGGACCCTCATCGTGAGGGCCACCCACGACTTTGTCATGGCTACAAAACCCAATCTATAACCACAAATAAAAAAAGCCCCCGTATGAATACGGGGGCTTTTTTTAATGGGGTGACCGATGGGGCTCGAACCCACGACAACCAGAATCACAATCTGGCGCTCTACCAACTGAACTACGGTCACCATAAGAATGTGGAATTATTTATAAATGCTTAGGGGTTATGAGTCAACAAGAATTTCACCCTGTGTAAGGATTGTGCGAAGTGTCTTAGGAATTCCTTGCATTAAATTGCCCCAAGGCATTAAAATGATTAGTGAAGTTATCTAAAAACTAGGAAGGATATATGAAAAAGGTATTTCTATCATTAATGGTGCTATCACAAGCGTCAATCTTCGCTTACGGAATCGGTCAATCAACGATGCCAATGCTAAGCGGAAATAAGCAAATTGCTACAGAACTTACTGGAATCACATCAGATGCTGGTGGGATGGGAATGCAAGTTCGTTATACTCAAAAAATCGACCAAAAACTTATTGTTGATGGTGGGATTGGAATCTCTGGTGGAGACCGTTCACAAAGATTATTTGTCGGTGCCGACTATGAGCTTTACCCAGACTATATGCAACAGCCACGTGTCTCTGTAAAAGGGATTCTTGAGCGTTCAACTGAATTTGATCAAGGTGTTACGAAAATTTCTGCAGCACCAACAATCACAAAAGGTTTTTCTTTCTGGGGGAAAGAAGCTTATCCATATGCTTCACTTCCAGTTGGACTTGCTCTTAACGGTGATACTCAAACTTATGAAACAACAATTAGTTTAAACACTGGTATCAACGGACAACTTCCAATCGATGGTTTCAAACACCTTAACGGAACAATGGAAGTTCAAGTTGGACTTAAAGATTCATTCACAGCTTTTCTTGCTGGTGTATCTTTTCCACTATAAGAAAATTAAAATTTATACATAAGAAAGGGTAGGCTCAAAGTCTGCCCTTTTTTTTAAGGCCATGTCATGACAACACCAAAAATTATTCTCTCTGACTTTGACGGAACACTTACTCATCACACAGAAATGACTTCTGAGTTCTTTGAGGTTCTAAAAATTTCCCAAGAGAAGAAGCTTCCATTTGTTATTATCACAGGCCGTAGTATCTCATGGGCACATTTCTTTATTACGCACTTCTCAAGCCTTCCTATCGTGATCTCAGAAGGTGGAGGGGCCATTAGTTATAAGGATGAACAAGGGCTTATTCAAAATCAATTCATGTTGGCCGAGAGTGAGATTGCACGCCTTGAACAATTCTGTACTCTTCTTCAGAAAACATACCCAAAGCTATACTTATCAAGTGATTCCATTGGGCGCGTTACCGATCGTGCTATCGAGTTATGTGATCTTGAAGATGAAGCTTTTAGAAAAGAATTATGTGAACTGATGGATGCTCATCAAATTAATTACTCAACTTCAAATGTTCACTTAAATTTCTGGTGTGATAATCTTTCAAAAGCAAATGCGGCTAAGGCCATGTTTAAGACTTTCTTTCCAGATCTCGATATGAAGAAAGATGCCATCTACTTTGGTGACAACCTAAATGACCAATCAATGTTTGATCAAGTTGCGACTTCTATTGGTGTGAGTAATATCGAAGATGTTGAAGATAAGCTTGATATTAGGCCAACTGTGATCTTACGAGGTAAAGAAAATAAAGGGCCTAGCGGGGTTCTAAACTACCTGAGAAATAATCTCTAGCAGCGGACTTTACCGTAGCTTCAATTTCATCAACTGGTGTCTTAAAACGTTCTTTAAGAAGTGGGATGAAATCTTTTGGAAGAGAAGATATATACATTCGATCTTCGCCCTTATAATGAAGTTTGAGTCCGATGGCATGTAGACAGTGACGGTTATGCTCCATCTCATCATACTCTTCAGGGCTTGCAAGATTGTCTTTAAAGCGCTGAAACATTTCAAATGAGCCAAGATAGAGTTTGTCTCCTAAGAGAGGTAGGCCTCGTAGCATGGCGTGAACTCGAATCTGGTGCTGACGGCCTGTTTGTGGAAATGCCAGACCCAGAACATAGTCACCTTCTTGGAAGAGAATCTTAAAATCAGTGTGAGCATGCTTTCCATCGTGGGAATCATATGGATGCGAATCAATATAGACTCTCTTTAATCCTTCCTCACTTGCACCAAGTCTTTCATTTGAAAAGAACTCAGTTTGCCCCTGATAGTCTTCATTAGCACGAGCAATGAAGAAGTAGCATTTCTTCACACGGTCATGAATGAATTCCTCTCCCATGAGATTGGCAATTTGAGGCTCTTTTCCAAGCATCATGACACCCGATGTTTCACGATCGAGTCTGTGAATCGAGTGAATGGTCTTTTGATACTTTTCTTCAAACATGACGGTGGCACAGTAGAAGAGGTGGCGGCCAGTCGGGTGGCAGGCCATATAGGGAGGCTTATTCATCACGATAAGCTCATTGTCTTCAAATATAATTTCAGGCCTCTCATCGAGTTCGATAAGTTCACCGCGCCAGTATTCATCTTCTTGAGTCGTGCGCTCAATTCGAAAGAAGACTTTTTCTTTGTAGTGGAGAGTTGTGGAAGGACGATGCTTACCTGGACGTCCAATAATTTGCACATCACCTGACTTGATACGTTTTTTTACTTCTTGGCGCGACCACGTCTCAAGATAGACTTGGAGAAATTGATCAAGTCGCATACCCTGCTGAGTTTCCTCAACATAGTATGTGACTTCATAGACTTGAGTCGTAAATTTCTTATTTAATATGGCCATAAAAATAAAGTACTAATATCTTTCTTTAATTAGGTACTTTATTAGCGCAAATGATCCGTTCTGTGAATAACCATATGTTGATTTAAGATTTTCAATTACTTGTTGAATCTCTTTCTTAATATCTTCTTTTAAAGGGATATGACCTTTAATCTCTTTTCCTGAAACTTCAGATTCAAAGAAAACAAGATTCTTTGATATATTGTGAATTACTTTCTCTTGTTCTTTTCTAAAAGATTCTTTTAGACGATCAACAACTTCAGGGAAGATCTTTACATAATCAACTTTCTCACCACGGTTATCGAGATACCAAGCACCAAGCTTAGAGATTAAATGAGAGCGGAAGTTAGTAGCATCTTCTTTTAGATTGATATTACTTTCAAACTCTTTAATGAAGTATTGATCACTTTCTTCATACTTTCCAGTCACTTCATTCTTAATCTTTTCACCCTTAATAAGAGCATTGATATGTTGAATATACTTTTGTAGATAATCTTCATAAGAGCGATCATCGACAAGTCCTAGACATCCTCTAAGCTGCTTATCAAAAGTATCAAGACTGTCTTCGTTGATAAGCTCGATGAATTTTTGTGGGTTATGGTAATCACCATGAGCCGACATATTTAAAAAATCATATTCTGATTTCTTATTAATGATTCTTTTGAAATATTCTAATACTTCAATGAATGTAATATCTTTGTTCATATCAGCAAGGCGATAGATCATATTCTTAATATCTCTTGGTGAGATACCAAATTTACCTTCATAGAGATTATCAAATTCAAACTCAGATTCAACCTTACCAATATTATGCTTAAGTAACTGCGATTGTTCCACATCAAGGCGCGCTGGAATTGCACGATCCTTTGAGTAGAGATAGCATTTCTCAAGTGGATTAAGAGTTGTCACAATTGAAGAAAGCTTCGGTTCCTTCTCGTAGTGCTTACTCATACATGAGCGAATTCTTGTCATGACAGAGAATTTTCCAATGGCCTCGAGTGCCCCTGGTTCGAAACGAGTGCGATCTTTAATACTATCAATCTGTCTTTGGTAGATATGCATTTCATTTCGATAGTCGAGTAGGTATGGGACGCGAATAAATGTAAAGCGCCCTTTAAATGAATTAAAGTCTGGGTGTTGTTTGAAAGCCGTCAGATGAACTTCATTTGATGTTCCAATAAAGAAAATATCTAGCTCTGTTAGAATGCCGCCTAGATTAATTGATCCCGACTCCATTGTCATAAGAAGGTACTTGAATGTATCAAGAGGCCTTTTTAAAAGATCTGAGTATTCAAGGATTCCACGATTGGCGTGAATCGTCTCTCCTGACATCTGAAATAAATTTAGAGATTGTAGAGACGGTGGAAGAGAGGCCAGGCGCTGATCCATTGTGATCTGTTGCATTTTTGCATCAACATGTAATTGTGGCTCAATTGTTACGGCACTTCTTGAATAGCGACGTGAGATTGTATAGCGCTCAACACGAATATGCTTAAGAACTTCTTCGTGCTTACCTTTATAATTTTTTAATAGTGCATCGTAGATCATGCGGTTTCTCTTTGAGAGATCCCCGCGAACTAAGTATGACTTTTCAATTTCTTCAAGTTTTTCTGGTCGGTCATGATAGGCCGATTGAATAATATCCTTTCTCGCTTCTTTTGGAATTAGAAGAAGTGGATGGTCTTTAAGATCTGAAGTAAGGATGGCCGAGATATCCTTATCTTCTAATTCAGCATAAGAGTTAATATTAACTCCTGACTGTGTTTGATTAAGACCTAGTGTTCCTTTAACAACAGTATTGATTGGAAAGATCCAGCTAAAAGAATAAAGAGCACCTTCATCTGTCTTAGAATAATCTTCTGCCCCTTTCATTAGTCTCTTTACAAGTGAACTCTTTGAAGAGCCATTTGGACCAACTAGGAGAATAAATTTATTATTGAAGCCTTCTTCTGCAAAGTTTCTAAGTTGTTCAATAATCTTTTCTTGAATCTTGTGTTGGCCAAAAACTGCTGGAGCATCTTGATCATCTTTACCAAAAACGCTTAAGTGACCTTCTTCGTCACGGCCAAAGTGATTAACCATGTCTTGGAGATAAGCTGAAGTCGGTCGAAGCTCCCTTTCAGGATGCTTTTTAAAGAGCTCATAATAGTCAAAAAATGACATGATCTCATTACCATTAACTTCTAATTCATTTAAGCTATTGATCCAATCCATAATATTCCTTTCTAACCTTTTAACATAAGGTATTTCTAGTTATAATTTTACCATTGATTGGCCCTTTCATATAAGTGAGAAATGTTTAAAAAAATCATAATAACAACCATTATAATTCTGAGCGCGGCACTCGGTTACTTCATCTACACTTCAAAAACTGAAGGGCCTAAGCTTTCAAATAGTCAGCTGATTGATATTATCAATACCCTAAAATTTGAGTGGGAGAATGCCAGACTAGATAAAGAGGGTGCTTGCAAGACTATAAGCTACGTTGATGATCAATACTATCAGTGTTTACCTGACTATTTACAATGTCTACTGGATAAGAAGCTGGTAAATGTTCATATTAATAAGAAACTACGTTCGGTAAGTACGAATTCAAAATATAAGTACCATCAGGCCCCTAGTTATCGCTACTATGACTTTAATATCTTAGTGGAAGGTTTTAATGAAGAGGTTAAGCTAAGCTTTGCCGATAGCTGTCAAGAGACTTACGTCCCACAACGTTTTTATCCCTTTATGGCCAATAAGAGAGGAGTGACGATTTCTTGGGATAATTTTAATCGCAATCTCTTTGTCGACAAATTCCACGTTCAAAATTGGGAAATTTTAAATTGGAATCAATTGGCCCAGTCAAAAATTTCAGCGGATGCCGCTGCTAAAGTTAAAGATCAAAATAAATATATCTATACTAGTGGTCTAACGACTGCCGAAATGGAAGCCTATTGTAAGTTTCAAGGAAAGACGATTTTGTCAGCTCAGGTCTATGATGCTGTGACAATTCACCCTGAAGATTTAAATGATAATCAGACAAAGTATTTACGCGCACCTTTATATCCTTGGGAAAGAAAGAATACAAAAACACTCATTAATAAAATACAACGAATGAAGGAATTTAATAAGGACTTGATAACGGAAAAAGAAAGACTTGAACTTTGTCTTAAAGATTATTCAGCAGAATGCCTTGATCAAAACTATATTCAAAAAAATAGTCAAAATGTTTCATGGGCCGGGGTTTACGATATATTTGGAGGACCTTTTGAGTATCTTAGAAATATTATCCATCCAAGTGAGAATTTAAAATTATCATCTTTCTACTTTAGCTGGCATTCAAAGGCACATCAAACAGGGATGAGAGGTTACTGGGATGCAGAAGGTTTAGGCGTGAATAATATTGCCTTTGATCCATTTGTTGCAACTAATCTTGCGGATGATTACAAGATAGCGTTCCGCTGTATGAGGAGTCTGTAATGAGAGTACTCCTGTGTCTAATACTTCTTACTTCATGTTTAAGTCCAAAATTTGATCTGGCCTATGAACTTAGTCGTGTGACAAAAATAGATTTTAATGAGCAGTACTTGAATGGTAAAGAAATCGTCTTACCTCGAAATAATTGGGTAAGTCTAATGCAGTTTAGTAAGTATTGTGTCTTCTATAAAACACCTTTTAAGAATGATTCAGGAATATTAAAAATTGTAAGAAGATCTTCTCGCTGTGACTTCTCTGATGATGCAGTTTTTGAAGAAGAGAGAATATCTTCCCTTAGTTTGAAGCTATTTACATCGAGAAATATCACTCTTGAATTTAATATTAATGATGAAAATCGTGTCTTTCCTCTTTTAAACTATAAAGTTCAAAAGAAGTACCAAGCCTTTGATAATCAACTTAAGCACTCATTCTTTGATAATGTCTTTGTGGATATGGAGGGGATAAAGGATGTTGAAAAATTAAAAGATGGTGTTCTTTGTCACGGGGTTAATATTGAATGTAGTGATGTCGTAGATTATCGTTGCGATCAATGTGAAAGCGGAAGTTATGAAGTCGTGGACTTTAATTGCCCTCAAGGTGGTTCCAAATATTGTGGCCAAGATAAGTGTGGGAATAAGAATCAACCGGCGTGTCCTCGAGGTTATAAGACCCTTGATAGTAAGCTTCCAACTCTTTGTTTTGAAGGATCTCCAGCAGGTTTTTGTAAACCAGGGCTTAGTACATTCTGTAGTGATGATGGGATTCTTATTTGTTTATAAGATTTCGGAATCAAAAACTTTTGCAGGAAGAAGCTTCATTTTTGACTTTCTAACTGTCTTTGTTGAATCAATATCGTCTGGATCAATATAACAACTCTTAGTTTCTGCATAAAATTTTGAACATACTCTAACTTGCTTTGCTTCAACTCTCTTTGTTTTCTTGTCGTAGCTAACAAAAGTTATGAATTCACCATGACCTAGGTTGGAAACAACAGGATAGCCCATGATTTGAGTTTGAGCTTGAAAGCTATTGCCAGAAAAGATGATATCAAAAGTATCTGGAGGTAGACGCTCTAGGATGGCCTTTATTGATGCTGTATCAAGTTTGCATTCTTTGAAGCGGTAATCGATTCTATCACTACACTTCGTGTGTGAGTGAAGAAGAGCGATATTGAAGTCAGTCTTACCTTTTAATTTTTTCTTAATTTCAATAACTCTTGCTACCACATCGTCAAAGAGGATCCCTTCAAGGCCATCTTGTTTCTTAAGTTTAGGCTTATAAGGAGTTAGACCAATGATACCAATTTTAACCCCTTCAATTTCCTTGATGATATATTCTTGATTCCCGTGCTGAATGAAAGAAGAGTTAGTATCAAGAGCGATTAGGTTTGAGTTAACAAATGGGATGCCATCAGGCAGGACATTATTTTTAAAAGTTAAGAGTTCGTGGTCAGAAAGAAGAATGGCATCATAATTCATATCTTGAAAATTATTTAAGATAAGCTCACCACCAAGATGATAGTCAGTAGCCAAAATTTGTCCGCCATCAATCAGGACAAGGTTTTTAACTTTTGTACGCATGGCCGTGATGTACTTATTTATAAGAGTCTCACCACCGAACTCAATTTTGGACCCTTCAAGAAATTCATCTTGATGAGGCACAATTTTTGAGTTCAAGCTACTTGTATAAGCAAAGTAAATGACTTCGTCTTGATTCTTTTCGTCTTTTAAAAATTTTGAAGAGAGAGTGAAGTTATCATATTTCTGCTCTCCACCTGTGCATGAAATCAGGATACTGAAACATAGGAATAGGAGAGCAGATATTTTCTTCAATTATTATAAACTTTTTAGCTTAGTAGCTTTTTATCTTTGATAGTTTTTCGTAAGCAGTAATTAATGCACTTTCGATTCTATCATAAATGGCCGGATCATTACAAAGGCCTAGGGAAATTCTAACCACCCCGCGACCAATATCGTCAGATACTCCCATGGCCTTAAGAACTTTAGAAGTCTGAGGGTTATTGTCAGAACATGCTGAAGAAGTCGTTACATAGATTCCTTCTGATTCAAGTTCCATCTGAACTGCTTGTCCGTGGATACCTGGCATTGAAAGATATGTCGTTGAAGAAAGTCTTGGTGCTTCTTCTCCAATGATGACAACTTGTGGGAATTTAGCTTTGATATTTTTTTCAAATTGTTCACGCTTTGAATTGATCGCTTCGTGTTTTTGAAGGTTGCTCATTGAATAAGTTAGAGCAACGGCAAGAGTTTCGTTTCCTAAATAGTTCTGTGTTCCACCGCGAAGTCCTTTTTCTTGGCCTCCACCAATGATTAGTGGCTTTAGAGTTGTTGGATCTTTTGCAATAAGAAGACCAGAACCAGTAAGGCCTCCAATTTTGTGACCAGCGACAACGGCGTAATCAATTCCAGACTCTGAAAAATTAAATGGAGTCTTACCGACAAATTGAGTTGTATCACAAAGAAATGGAATTTCTTTTTCTTGGCAGATTTTAGCTACATCTGCATATGGTTGGATAACTCCTGTCTCATTATTTGCTGCCATTACAGCAACCAGAGCAGTGTCTTCGTCGATATGATTAATTAGGTCTTCAATATCAACGATTCCATTTGGCTTTGTTTGAAGTGTGTAAACTTGCTTACCAAAATTTTCTTCGTAAAAAAGAGCGTTATTTGTTACAGCAGAATGTTCAATTCCTGAGATGATAATTTTTTTCTTTGGATTATTAAGTAGAACAGATTGGAATACCGTTGAGATCCCTTCAGTTGAACCTGAATTAAAAACTAATTGAGACATATGGGCCCCAAGAATTTTTGCACAGTGAGAACGTGCATTCTCCATCGCAACTTTAACTCTTGTCCCTACGTGGTGAGTTGCGTTTGGGTTTGCAAACGGTCCTTTGTTCAGTCTGTTGATTAGGTACTCTTTTACTTCGTTACAAATAGGAGCACTTCCATTGTAGTCAGCGTAAATTTCTTGCATGTAAATTCCTCTCTCTTGCGTGTAAACCTATTTACTCAGCTCAAGCATCTTATTTAATGCTTTAAGCGAATATTCCTTAGTCTTGTCATCTACTTTAATTATATTAATAGGTTTATTTTCCTTAATCGCTCGGAAGCTGGCAAGTAGCCAGCGAGGTCTTACTCGGTACATTGTTGTACACAAACACTGGTAAGGTGACAGTGAAGTGATTTCTTTATCTGGAAAATCATTTGCCAAACGGTTTACAAGATTGATTTCAGTTCCAACTGCAAATTTTGAACCGGCAGGAGCATCTTTGATCTTATTAATGATATAGGCCGTTGACCCGTTATCGTGAGCGGCTTGAACAACATCAAAGTTACACTCAGGGTGAACGATGACTGTTGTGTCTGGACGATTCTTTTTAATGTCTTCAACTTGTTGTGCTGTAAAACCTTGGTGAACAGAACAGAAACCATACCAAAGAATGACTTTGGCCTTATCAATTTGTTCAGGCTTTAGTCCACCATTTAACATATTTGGATTATAGACAACCATCTCATCAAGTGAGATTCCAAGGTCGTGACAAGTATTTCTTCCTAAGTGTTGGTCAGGGAAGAATAGAAGTTTTTGTCCTTGAGTGAAGGCCCATTCAATAATGCTTCTGGCATTAGATGACGTACAAATTGTTCCGTCGTTTTCTCCAACAAATGACTTAAGAGTTGCGGCACAGTTGATATATGTAATCGGCACAATTTTTTCTTGTGTCGACTTTTGCATATAGGCCCATGCCTTATCGATCTCATCGCGATTTGCCATATCGGCCATTGAGCATCCAGCTTGCATATCTGGAAGGATGACATGTTGGTCTTCTTTAGAAAGCATATCTGCTGTTTCTGCCATGAAGTGAACACCACAGAAAATAACATACGGCTTATCAAGGTTAGCGGCATCTTGTGCAAGCTTTAAAGAGTCACCTTTGTAATCTGCAAATTCAATAACATCATCTTGTTGATAATGATGCCCAAGAACCACAACCTGATCTTTAAGTTCTTCTTTAATCTTTCTAAGCTCAACTAGAACTTCATCATCTGATAATTCCTCTTGAGAAATAAGGGGACGATGAACTTCTTCTTTTCCAAATAGATCCAACATATATTTTCCTTTAAATTCTATTATTCCTTAATTGGGTATCCGCTTGCATCCCAAGCTAGAATTCCACCTTCAAGGTTGTAAAGATCTTCAAATCCTTGCTCAAGTAGAAATTGACAAGCGTTTAAGCTTCTTTTTCCACTACGACATTGAATAACGATCTTCTTACTCTTATCTGTTAATTGAGTTGCATATTGATCAGCAAAACTTGATAGAGGAATAAAGAGTGCACCATCAATGTGACCTGCATCCCACTCGTCTTGTTCGCGGCAATCAACTAAAACAAGATCAGTATTCTTGTCCATTAATTCTTTTAATTCATTTACTTCCATGAAGTTAATCATTGCGTCATCTCCTGCTATATATACGTTTTGGAAGATAGAACATTCCGCACAAGCTGTCACCTTAAGAGGCCTGAGAATTATTGCGCCATGGGCCAGAAAAAATGTTTTATCAGGTATTTGACGTTGCGTGATAGTTTTCTTAACATTTTATATAGATAGTCTTTTTTATTGGTCAATTGGATGACCGAGGGAGCTTTACATGGAAGTTATTACGGTTGCAAATAACAAGGGTGGCGTTGGTAAAACAATGCAGTGCTACCAATTAGCATCACACCTGGCAAATAAAGGTAACAAAGTACTTGTTATTGACCTTGATTCACAGGCTAACCTAAGTTCAACATTTAATTTACAAATTCATCGCACACTCATTCCTGAATGGTTAATCGGTGACGTTACGATCGAAGACGTTATGGTTCCATCTGAAGGTAAAGGTGCTCTTCATAAGAATATTACAGTTATTCCATCGAGTCGTCATATGGCCAACCTTTCAAAGCTTCTGATTCTTTCAGAAGGTGAGATTAGAAAGGAAGCTGGACGTAAAGAAAGACTAATGAGACTTAGATTAGAGCAAGCACGTGAACTTGGAATCTTTGACTACGTTGTTATTGATACTCCACCAATGCTTGGTGATGAATTAATTATGGCACTTGTTGCTAGTAATAAGATTTTAATCCCAACTCAAGCACAGGATTACTCAATTGATGGTCTTGAAGAGCTGATGGATACTTTTGAAATTATCAAGGAAACTGAAAATCCAACTCTAGAATTTTCAATTATCCCATCGATGGTTAATACAAGAAGAAAAATTGAGAGACAAAGGCTTGAAGAGCTTTCTCAATCTTTTAATATTACACCACCAATTAGAAATCTTGTTCAGATGCAAGAGTCAATCTCGATGAGAAGACCTATTTGTAAAATGGGTAAGAAGTCGCGTGGTCATGGTGATTACACGGCACTTTGGGAATCATTAAATCTATAATCTATAATTTTTGAGACACACGGATGTGTTTCGCTTTTAAAGGGGCCATGTGTGTGTGACTGGCCCTCTTTAAAGGAAATTGTCTCAACATAGGGAAGAGGAATTTATGGCAAAAAAATTTGCTCCAAGAGTTTCTAAAAAAGAAAGAAAAACACTCGACTTAACATCAGGTCTTGATAGTGCCGTTGTTGAAAGACTATCTGGTGACCGCCTACTCAAAGGTGCAACCCTTGATGAAGTCTATTTAAAAGAAATTGTTGTTAAGGAACAGGTTAGAACAAAGTTCAATGACAGCTCTTTAAAAGAATTATCTGAAAACATTAAGCAAAACGGTCTTATTCAACCGCTTGTTCTTCACAGAGATAAATTAGGACGCCTTGTTCTTATTTGTGGTGAGAGACGCTACCGTGCCATGACGCTTATTAAGAAAGAAAAGTGTCCATGTTTCATTCTCGATAAGAAGAATGAGCAAGAACTTATGGCCATTCAGTTCTCTGAAAACTCATCTCGTGAAGCTCTACACTATATTGATAAAGCTGATGGTATTTTAAATTATCAGAAAGCAACAAAAGCTAGTGAGAGAAAAATCCAAGCCGCTCTTGGTATCTCAAAGTCTGAAGTTCACAGATCTTTAATGATTGCGAAAATGACTAAGAAAGTTAAGGAAGCAGCTAAGGCCCACAATATTGAAAAGTACGTTCTTCTAGAGCTTGATGCTCTTGATAAAGGACCTCTTAAAACGAAGTTAACTAAGATGCTATATGCTGGAGAGTTAACAAAGAGGGCCGAACTTAAGAAAGCGATTAAAGACGGTGGAGTAATTAAGGCCGGTAAGAAAAAGCCAGCAGCTCCAAAAGGTCTAACGGCAAATGCCTTTATTAAAACTCTTAAGACTCAGGCCAAAGGCAAGAAGTTAGACAAAGATACACAGAAACTTCTTAATGAGCTTCTTAAAGAAACTCAAAGCATTGTGGATATGTAACAAATATATTTTTACTTTTTAAATACCTAAAAGCGAGGCCTAGTCCTCGCTTTTGTGTTTTTTAAGCTTTCCTTAGTCTAACTTTGACTCTTGGCATCACCCTTGCAACTTATAATACAGAAGAGACATTTCTCTATGTAATTTGAGGGGCTTACAATGACAAACAAGGCTAAATTCTACACACACTGTTCAAAACTTATCCAATTTGGGCTGGTAGTGTTCACAATTCAGACAATGGCAAATGACATCTCACTCTTTAAGTCATTTAATCCAAGAGTGAAGGTTACTCAGGCCAAGGCCCGTACTCCTCAAAGTTTCTACGCTGATGTGGATTACACGCAAAAGCCAGAAGACTATAAGACTTTCATTGATTATGTCTTTGTTTACGATCATGCAGGTGTTCTAAAGAGAATGTCTAATCATTACCACTCTTTAATGGAGCGTGATGAGTATATTAAAAACTGGGATCTTGAATCACTTGATACACATAGGCTTTCGACAATTGATGAAAGAAAGCGCTACTTTAATAAGCAATTCCTAAAGTTTATTGATAAGAGAATTTCTGGATCTTTAAAGAGAGCGAAGAAAGGCTCAACAATGGCCCAAGTAGGTCAAATGAAGAAGACATTAACGCCAAGTTCAACGGCCGAAATTTCAGAGAATTTTAAGATTAAATTCCGTGCAAAAGTAATCAAAGGTCTTGCTATCATTCGTGTGGAAAATCCATATGTTGAAGCAAACACATATCTATCACTATCAAATGGTATCATGATGCAAGTTTCAAAGAACTTCCATGCAACTCGAACACTTGCTTCCGTTGAGTATAATCCTGCAGGAACGAATGTGGAGTTCTATGTTCAGCAGGGGATTACTGATCATCTCTCGGCAAGAGTATCGGCCAAGGATATGGTTGGAGGAAGTAATGCGTCACATGAGTTGAAGCTTAATTTCTCATCTCCATTCAATTTCTAATTAACCGAATTTGGCCAAAAAAGTCAGTTTTTGCACAAAGCAAAAGCTAGCGCATTTGATTTAATAGGAGTAAATTAGAGCTTATTTTATGTATAACGGAGATATAAAAAATGAGCAATCTTCTAGACAATCCACTATACCAGGATGCCATTGCGCAATTAGAAGAATCTGCCGCGATCATGGGATTAGACCCAAACGTTGCCGACAGACTTAAACACCCAAAAAGAGCACTTCAAGTTGCAGTTCCTATTCGTCTTGACGATGGTACTGTTAAAACTTTTCAAGGTTACCGAGTTCAGCACAATATGACTCTTGGGCCTGGAAAAGGTGGAGTACGTTTTCACCCAGGCGTAGATCTTGCAGAAACTGCTGGTCTTGCTATGCTTATGACATTTAAGTGTGCCCTTGTTGGTCTACCACTTGGTGGAGCAAAAGGTGGAATCAGCGTTGATCCAACTAAGCTTTCTCGTCAAGAACTTCAAGCTCTAACAAGAAGATATACAACTGAAATCAATATGATTATTGGTCCAACTATTGATATCCCTGCTCCAGATATTGGAACTGACGGACAAACAATGGCGTGGATGCTTGATACATACTCACAACTAAAAGGTTATACAGTTCCTGGAGTTGTTACTGGTAAACCAATTACTGTTGGTGGATCTCTTGGTCGTAGTGAGGCAACAGGTAAAGGTGTTGCATTCTGTGTAAACTTTGCTGCAAAGAAAATCGGAATGAAAATCGATACGAGTACTACTGTTGCAATCCATGGTTTTGGTAAAGTTGCTGTTCCAGCTGCTGAAGACCTATCAGCTCAAGGTGCTAAGATCGTAGCTGTATCAGATGTTTCTGGTGCTATCTATGATCCAAACGGACTTGATATTCAAAAAGCAATTACATGGGCAAAGAATGGACGTCTTCTATGTGACCTTGAAGGTGTTGAGAAGATTTCAAACGAAGAACTTTTTGGTTTAGATGTTGATATTCTTATCCCTGCTGCCATTGATGGTGTTATCACTGAAAAGAACGCAGGCAATGTAAAAGCAAAAATCATTGCAGAAGGTGCTAACGGACCACTGAATAAAGCTGCTATTGATATCGTAACAAAGAATGGATGTTTCCTAGTTCCTGATATCCTTTGTAACGCTGGTGGTGTTATCGTTTCTTACTTTGAATGGGTACAAGGACTTCAGAACTTCTTCTGGGATCTTTCTGAGATCAATAAGAAACTTCATGATATCTTAAAAGATGCTTTTGAAAATGTTTATGAAGCACACCAAAAATATGAAATCGATATGAAGAAGGCCGCTTTCGTTGCAGCTCTAAGAAGACTAGAGAGAGCGATGAGATTTAGAGGTCTTTTCCCAGGTTAGTATTTAATCTTTTTATATAGGCGCGTCCGTTATTGGGCGCGTTTTTTTTTAATGAAATATATAGCAATTCTACTTTTTACATTCTCAACATTCGCTTCTATTACTAGTGAGTTAGTTACTGGTGCTGATCGCAAGATTTTTACCTACTCTCAGGTTTGTGAATTCTTTGGTGTTAAGAACGCTCTTCTCGTTGATAAGAAATCTTCTTCAATGATTGATTGCATGGGCAAAGAGTTTGAAATTGCTAAATTCTGTGAAGCTAAATTTGCAAAAGAGGCCAATTACACAAAGGGCCGCTTCGATTTAGTTGATGGTAAAGTTGCTTGTCATTTTTCTGATACAGTCATTCTTGAGCTCGTTTGTGAAAATCAATATGCATCATTTTGCAAAGATACCAAGGCCTCATGTGAATCAATTAAGGCCAACTTTGCTCACTCTCTTGAGTTATCCACTTCGATGATTCTAGAAATTTATCCCCCTCGCTTAAAATGTTTTTATCAATCAAAGGCGAAGATCCCTCATTCTAATAAGTTATAACTTCTAAGTATTTTCTTTGCTTGCACTTATCTTTTTGCTTGGAGGATATATGCACAAACAAATGCTAGGTCTACTTCCACTTGGAGGTAAGGGCCATCTTACAGAGATTTATGGTTATGCTTCAAAGGGAGTACCGGGACTAGAGATCGTAGGTCTAGGCCCAAAGGGAAAGGCGATCAAGGAGAAATTTATCTTTCTCACAAAGAAGTACAATATGAAGGTAAGCCCAAAACGCTACGTTCTTTGTATTGATGATAATACAGTTCTTGGCTCCTTAAGTTCTAAAGATGAACTCTATCGCTGGCTTGAGCTACCACTATTAATTCTTTACTGGTCCATGGCCGGGATTCTTCCCATTCAAAACTTAAATGATTGTCTTTGTGCCGGAAGGATTTCAACTCGTGGCCGTATTGAACCTTTTCGCTTTGATGAAACTTCAAAAGAATTTCTAGAGCGCCTGGATTCAATGAAGCTTAAGGTGATTGCTAGCTACACTCAGGATTTGCGAGGACTTAGCTACTTCATTCCTTTAGACGAGATTATTCGCTTTCCTGATGCCAGCTAAGTTATTGAAATAGTTGAATATGGAATTTAATTCTTTTTCTTGTGCGTAAGTTGTGCGTAAGTTATAATGAGTGTATGGAAAAGAAATTACCGAAGGCAAATTGTGGCCTCTTTGGCGTTAGCGAAGATCATATTGAGAATTATCAATCTCTTGATGAGCGCTTCGTGCAAAATCGCTCAGCGACTTTCTACTTTGAGGCGCAAGGAGATTCGATGGAGCCACTCATTATGCCGGGAGATGTCTTAGTCATTGATCGCTCAATTGAAGTTCGAAGTGGAAAAGTGGCCGTGATTTATCTTGATGGGGAGTTTCTTTGTAAGCGCTTTGTGGTGGAAAGAGATCAAGTCATTTTACGTTCTCATAATCCACTTCATCGCGACATCATTGTGACAGAGGACATGGATTTCCTCGTTTGGGGATCAGTTACTGCTATCGCAAGGGATATGAAAGATCTATGAGTGAGAAAGTCTACGCCCTTGTGGATTGCAATTCATTCTTTTGTTCTTGCGAAAGATTATTCCGACCGGAGATTCGCAATCAACCGGTAGGAGTTTTATCAAATAATGATGGGTGCTTTGTTTCTCGTACCCCTGAGTTAAAAGCACTAGGTGTAAAAATGGGAGATCCCTATTTTAAAGTAAGGAGGCTTTGTGAATCACACAATGTTCATGTTTTTTCTTCTAATTTTTCTCTGTATACAAATATCAGTGATCGGGTGATGAATGTTCTCTCTCGTTTTGCTCCTAAGATGGAAGTTTACTCTGTTGATGAAGCTTTCTTGGATTTAACGGGGGTAGTAGGAGATCTCAATGCCTATTGCCAAGAGATTCGTCAAACGGTTTTACAATGGACGGGCATACCTGTCAGCATTGGGGTTGCACCAACTAAGACACTTGCTAAAATTGCTAATCATATTGGCAAGAAATCACAAAAGGCCCAGGGAGTGGTGTGTCTTCTCGATGAAAGATTGCAAGATATTGCTCTTGAGAGAACGCCTGTTGCAGATATATGGGGGATTGGGGCAAAGAGTAGTGTGAAGCTTAGAAGTCTAGGGATTAAGACGGCCTACGACTTTAAGGTCTTTCGCAACACAAAAGTTATCCAAAGAACTTTAACGAAGCTTGGGCGTATGACCCAAGATGAGCTTCGCGGTATTCACTGTCACGAATTAACTGAAGTACAGCCTAAGAAGAAAGAGATTCTATGTTCGCGAAGCTTTAGTTCAGGTGTAGTTGATCTAAAAAGCCTAAGAGAATCTTTGGCCAACTATGCAACGAATGCGAGTGAAAAAATGCGTGATCAACAGAGCCTATGTGCAACCATTGAGATATTTTGTTTAAGCGATCCTCATAAATTAGATCAAACACCTTACTATGGTCATGACAAGGTCAAGCTTTTGGGACCGACAAGTGATACGAGAAAAATTATAAAGTACGCCTGGGCCGCATTAGATGACCTCTTTAAAATGGGGATCTCCTTTAAGAAGGCCGGAGTAAAGCTAGGTAACTTCAGTGACTCCGACATTATTCAGCAAAGTTTATTTGAAGAACTTGATGACCCCAAGGCCATGAAGCTTATGCAAGTCATGGATGAAATTAATCGAAGAGAGGGTAGTGGAATGATTCGTTCCATGGCCTGTGGTGTTGATAATGAATCCTGGAAAATGCGCCGTGAAAAATTATCAAATCGATTTGTAACTGGTTGGAGTGAACTACCAAAATGTTCCTAAATTGGCGGCGTGTCATGAATGCCTAATATTGCCATCAGTCGTAGAGATGTCTATAATGCACAAATGAGCGTATTTAAAGATAAGATTGGAATTGTAGAAGCGATAATTATGACATCCATTGCACATATGGTGTTCTTTGGAATGTACTTTGCGAAGTCAAACCCTGAGTGGTTCTCAGGTGTTTATACTGTTGAAGATGGATTCTTAGAAATTCAGCAAGCAGTTTATCTACTACTTGTTTCTATTCTATGCTTATGGCGCTACTTCACAATTAAAGATGGCAAATCAAAGATCTTTAAGTTCTCACTTCTGGCCTTTGCTGCACTTTTCTTCTTTGGTTTCGGTGAAGAAATTGCGTGGGGACAAAGAATTTTTAATCTAGGTGCTCCAGAATTTTTTCAACAATATAATACTCAAAACGATATCACTCTACATAATCTTCAATTTGGAGATTTTAGAGTGAATAAAGTAATCTTTGGACTGTTGATTGGTATCTTCATCGGAGTTTATGTTTTAATCCTGCCATTCCTTTACCGCGCTATAGGATTTGTTCAATATCTTGTTGATGACTTTGCTGTTCCTGTTCCGAAGCTTCTTCACACGGCATTCTATCTTCTGATGTTTATTCTTGTGAGTTTGATTGATCACGGAAAAAAAGGTGAAGTAGGAGAACTTGTTGGTTGTGCCATGTTCTTTGTTATCTTCTTATTTCCATATAATCAGAAAACATTTCAAAGGTCTTAAATGTGAAAGACTTTGATGAGTTAAATGCAATATGCGAATTAACTTCCATCAAAGATGATTTGATTAAATGTGGTGAAATCGGAAGAGTTAATCACGAAGGTGAAAGTTATCCAATACACTTTTTTGAAATTGGAAGCCAAGATCCCACTGCACCAGTTTTGGCACTCTTTGGAGGAGTTCACGGACTGGAGAAAGTTGGAACTCAAGTTGTCGTCACATATCTAACATCACTATTTAAGCAAATGTCTTGGGATGAAGAACTGAGACGAAGTTTAGAAAAGTTCAGAATTATATCAATACCATTAATCAATCCGTGGGGCATGTACCATCATCGTCGCTCAAATCATAATGACGTGGACCTCATGAGAAATTCACCATCAGTTACCGATGGAAAGACTAAGTTTCTGTTGTCAGGGCAAAGAGTGTCTCGCAAACTTCCGTGGTATCAAGGAGAGTTAGATGCACCAATGGAGCATGAGCTTCAGTGTGTCGTCGACTTTGTTAAAGAAAAGATCTTTTCAGCAAAGAGTGCTATCTCAGTGGATTTTCACTCTGGCTTTGGCCTAAAAGATCGTCTCTGGTATCCATATGCAAGAACTCTTGAACCATTTAAGCATATAAGAGAGATGCAAAACCTAGAGCAGCTCTTAAGTGAAACTCACCCTCATCATATTTATAAGATTGAACCGACGAGTGAGAGTTATACTATCCAAGGTGATGCTTGGGATTATCTTTATGATGAGTATTTAAAGGTTAATCCTGATGGAGTCTATCTTCCATTAACTCTTGAAATGGGAAGTTGGATTTGGGTTAAGAAGAACCCATTACAGATTTTTATGCGTGGAGGACTATTTAATCCTCTAAAGTCTCATCGCTATGATCGCACGATGAGAAGACATATTATGCTAATTAAATTTCTCTTTAGAGCAGTTGGTAGCTCTAAAGCATGGATTAAGAAATAAAAGATAAGGAATATTGTAATGAATTGGTTACTACTTAGAGGACTGGCAAGAGAGGGCCGCCATTGGCATACATTCCCTGATAAAATTAAAAACTTGAAAGGTTGTGAGAATGTATTCACGATTGATTATCTTGGAGTAGGCTCGAAGAACGAAAAGAAGTCTCCCTTAAAAATTTCACAATACGTTGATGATCTTAGATCAGAATGGCTTAAGATGAAAGAAGAGCATCCTGGAGAATGGGGTGTCATTGCAATCTCAATGGGAGGAATGATGGCCCTGGATTGGACGGACCGCTTTGAAGACGATTTTACTAAGACCGTCCTTATAAATACCTCAACTCGAGATGTCGCTCCGGTTTACCGAAGACTTTCATTTGAAGCAATTGGAACATTCTCAAAAGCAATCTTTAATACTAATACACGTGATCGTGAAAAAAATGTTCTAGGCCTAACTGTAAAGATGGGAGAGATTGATGATGAGCTACTCGATCTTTACACTGATTTATTTGAGGATCGTCCTATTAATCGTCTAAATTTCTTAAGACAAGTCTTTGCAGCTTCTCATTATAAATTACCGAAGAAAGTTAAAACCGATACACTTGTGCTAGCAGGGAAAAAAGATAAACTTGCTCATTATCAATGTAGTATCGAAATTGCTAAAAGGCTAAATGCCACGCTTGAACTTCACGAACAAGCGGGACATGATTTACCTATTGATGATCCAGATTGGATTTTAAAGATGATTACAAAACACTATTTTGAAAGCAAGTAGACGTTTTCTTTCATTGGCTCGTACGAGCGCATGAGAATGGCCTCTTTTATATGGGGCCATTTAACTTTTCTTTTCCACTTCTTCCATTTCACAACAATTGTATGAGATTGAATAATCTCATTTGTGACCTTTGATGTTGCTGCAATAACAAGTTTAGTATCATCATCTAGGAAAGTATTAACTTGCTCTTTCTTAATTGGCTCAACATTCATGTCAAGTGACTGCTCGTAGAAGTAAGATCTTCGGTCAACGAGGGCAACTTTCTTATTCTCAAATAGAGCCTTCGCTTTTTCAGGTACAGCTGGAATATAGAATTGAGAAATGACAATCGACCACATAAATATAAAGTAGATTCCTATTAAGTTAAAACCAATAAGAACTTTCTTTTTAAGCATGAAGATATTGGCGGCAATAATGAAACCAACAAAAACTATATTAGCAAAAATCGTCGATCCATCTGAAAAGTAAAGTAAGATGAGGCCCAATACTAAGAATAGAAGATTCATTGGTAGAAATGCTAACGTTAACTTTAGGCTATGCTCTCTTACTTTTTCTAAGTCTAATTGAAGTAGAATATAGGCCATAAAGAATGGGATCGCTGGTATTGCATAGTGGTGTGATCTCTGGGCCGGAATTAGCCAAACGACAAAGAAGCACACAAAGTGGAAAAAGAAGTAAAAACTTTCACTATTTAGAGTTTTGAAATTCTCAATAATTTTTTTCCAGCAAAATGGAAGGACAAAAATCCATGGTAGAGAATAGAGTAGTAATCCTTGAAAAACCTTAATCATTGGCATTGGTACTTGATCAAACTTACCAACATTCTCTCTTAAGAAGAAATAATTAAAGAATTCATCACCATAATTGATATAACTTATTAAATACCAAAGACAGCTAAGTACTGTAATTGAGAAAAAGTAGAAGAAACATTCTTTAATAATGTATCGCTTTTCTTTCTTTAGTAAGAATAACTGATAAAGTGACATGGCCAAAAAGCTCATGACAATTGTTACTGGTCCTTTTATTAAAGCACCAGCTGCTCCAAATAAGATTGCCAAGAGGAAATGCTTCTTCGATTTAGACTTTAAATAGTCAAAGAGAAAGAGTGAACTTACGAATGGAAGAAGTGCAAGAGACGTTTCCATCATAAATGTTCGGCCAAATTTTATTGCTCCGTAACTTCCTAAGAAGAAAGCGAGGGAAAGAAGAGGCTTGATTTGAAATCTTCTTTTTAACCAAACTGCCGTAAGTATTCCTAGAACAATTGTTATAATTGCAATGGCCGCTCTTGCTCCTGTTAATGAAGATGATCCACTTAGAAAATAAAGAGGGTAAGGAAGCCAGAAATGAAAAGGTGGCTTTGACCAGTGACGTTCGCCTCTGTAGTGAGGAGTCATCACATTATTTGTATCATACATTTCTTGTGATATCTGAACATAGAGGGACTCTGTCCCTTGTCTCGGTGCACTTAGATTCCCAATATCCCATAAATAGAAAATTGAAAATAAAAGAGCAAAAATGAAAAAGAGTTTTCTTTCGTTAGTCGATATAGTCATAAGTTTTACTTCGATAATGTTTTTACAATCTCAACATATTTTTCTTCAACCTCAAACTTTTTGCCTAAACAATTTTCGAAGTTAGCTGCAACAACTTGTCCGTCTTGAACAGCAGTTACAATTGCTGTCTCACCATTCAGTAGTGATTTAATTGCAAGGTGTCCCATTTGAGTGGCCATAAAACGATCTCGTCCAGTTGGGTTTCCACCTCTTTGAATATGGCCAAGAATACATACGCGTGAGTCGATATCGTGATCTTCTAAAAGTTTATTGTGAACATAGCGAGAAAGACCTTCTGTTTCACCTTCGGCCGTTATAATGATCGATGATCCTTTTCCTCTTCTAAGTCCACGCTTTATATCTTTTGCTATTGTTTTTATATCGACTTCACTTTCTTCTTGAACTGGAAAGACAATATTTTCAGCACCTGTGCAAAGTCCAACATGAAGAGCGATGGCCGGAGATTTTCTTCCCATAACTTCAACAATAAAAGTACGGTCATGTGAGTGGGCCGTATCGCGAATCTTATCGACTGCTTCAATCGCCGTTTGAACTGCTGTATCAAAGCCAATGGTATAATCAGTACCTTCAATATCATTATCGATTGTTCCAGGGATACCTACCACAGGGATTCCGTGTTCTTTGTGAAGGGCCCAAGCACCATTAAATGATCCATTTCCACCAATCACGACAAGAGCATCAATTCCTTTTCTTTTAAGTATATGAGCAGCCTCTGTTCTAATCTCAGCTTTCATAAACTCAGGGCAACGAGATGTTTGTAGAATGGTTCCACCTTTTTGAAGAATATTTCCAACACTGGCCGCATCCATCTTATGGTGTGATCCTTCTAATAGTCCTGCATAACCACGACGAATACCGTAGATTTCAATTCCATGAGACAGGCAAGTTCTAACAACTGCACGAATGGCACAATTCATTCCAGGGCTATCACCACCACTACAGAGGACAGCAATTGATTTAATTTTTTTCTCAGATTTAGCGTTCATAAAAATCCCTACTCAAAAATGTGATGACCAGTAAATGTTGCTGGTTGATCAATCCCCATAATATATAAACATGTTGGTGAAACATCCATTAGCGAATGCTCACCAGGTGCAATTGTAAAAGCTTTATTCTTTAATTTTTCATGGATAACACAGAATGGAACTGGTGCTCCTGTGTGAGCAGTATGTGGTGTTCCGTCTTTGTGTACCATTTGATCACTATTGCCATGGTCTGCTGTAATGATCATAGTGATTCCCTCGGCTTCACATTTTTTTACAAGTTTAGCAACGCACTCATCGAGTGTTTCGATTGCACTAACTGCTGCTTCGTAATTTCCTGTGTGACCGACCATGTCTGAGTTGGCAAAGTTCACGACACTAAAGTCAAAATCAGATAAGCACTCCACTAATTTATCTGCAACTTGTGGGGCACTCATTTGTGGTTTTTGGTCATATGTCGAAACTTCTTTAGGCGAAGGAATAAGGAAGTGTTCTTCATTATTAAAGGTTTTCTTTTCTCCACCATTAAAGAAGTAAGTAACGTGAGCGTATTTTTCTGTTTCAGCAATTTTTAATTGCTTAAGTCCGATCTCACTTAAGTACTCCGTCATTGTTCCTTTTAATTTTTCTTTATCAAATAAAATAGGAAGCTCCATTTCATCAGGTATAAAGGGAGTCATACAAAGATACATGGCCGGAAAGAATGGCCTTTCGAACTCTTTGAATTCAGGGTAGCAAAATGCTGTCGTCATTTGAATGGCACGATCAGGCCTATAATTTGTGAAGAAGACACAATCTCCTTCTTTAATTGCATAGTTTTCATTAAAAAGAGTTGGTGTAATGAATTCATCAGTACGGCCATTTTCATATTCACTTTTTAAAAATGATATAGGGTCACTATCTGTAATATCACCGTTACCGAGATACATATCGTAGGCGAGTTTTATTTTCTCCCAGCGACGATCACGATCCATTCCAATAGAGCGTCCTTGCATTGAAGCAAAGTGAGAGCCTTCAAATCCTACTATTTCTTTTAAGTACATTTCACCACATGCTGGTGGCGTGTCTCGGCCATCCATAAAAGCGTGAAGATATACTTCGATCCCTTCGGCCCTAAGTGATTTAATGATTTCTTTTGTATGCTCAATATGTGAATGAATTCCACCATCAGATAGAAGTCCTAATAAGTGGACTCGATTATTATTTGATTTGGCCTTTGCTATTAATTCTTTTAGCATTGGCATTGTATTAAATGTTTTATTTTCGATTGCTTCATTGATTCTAACGAGGTCTTGGCGTATGGCCCTACCGGCTCCAAGGTTCATATGACCGACTTCTGAATTACCGACAACACCTTTAGGAAGACCTACTAGAACTCCACCGGCCTGAATGGTCGTGTATGGATAATCTTTAAACAGTTCATCCAAATGAGGTGTTCTTGCATCACGAATCGCATTCTTCTCATGATTCTCACTAATTCCAAAGCCATCTAGAATGACTAAAAGGGCCTTCTTACTAATATTCTTAATCGACATGCGTTCTTCCTCGTCAATATTTTCTACAAAGTCAGCTTATAGAAGTATTTATATTTTAGACAAATTACCACTCAGTGTTCACTTTTTAAACAGTGCGATCTTTCTAATTGCCCGTTATCACATCATAAAACTTGGCACGCAACTTGTATATATATAGGCAAATAATTAAAAAACACACAAAACGGAGAATATTATGAAAATCAACCTTAAGAACACACTTTTATCAGTGCTTCTTCTTGCTTCACTAGTTGGATGTGGATCTGACGGTGGTGGTGGAGTAGCTAATCCATTTAATATTAACGGCGGTGCTTCAAATGGCCTTGCTTCTAATGTCAGTACAGCAGCGGCACTTTCAAATGCTATTCGAAATAATAACTTTAAAGAAAGCTCAACTGCTGGAATGTACCCATTTCCTAAAGCAAGTGCTTCATCTTCAGACTCAAATTGTGAGAAGAAGTGGGGAATCTTTACTGTTTGTACTTACTCTTCAAGCTCATCGAGCTCATACTATAGCAGCTCTATTGGAGTTAGAGAGTTAAGAGATAACGGTGAGATCGTAAGAGATGTTTATCACTGGCAATATGGGAACCTAAGTTTTTCTGAAGATGCCTATATGGGTAATAATCTTGGCGAAATTGCTAATACATTAGCGACTGCAGTTGATAATGCTAAAAATAATGGAAATCTATATAAAGTCTTCGGAAATACATATTACCGTTACGTTGAAAATATGAGTTGTGCAAATTATGATTACACATGCTTAAATGTGAAGAACTCATCAACTAATGTATGGATGGTCTTGATTAATGGTAAGAGACATATAATCGACTTAAATAGTTCATTAATTAAACAGCCAGTTGCTCGCGAATACTAATCTTATAGATAAATTAACCAAGTAAATAGCACGGTTTTAACACCGTGCTTTTTTGTTTTTTGACAAAGAATTAACCTAATTTAGCTAGGCTATTTTGTGTCGACCCGTGCATGAATTCTGAACATCGTTTATAATAGATCTGTTTTAGTATTAAAAAAGGACTATTATATGGCAAAGTATCGTACAGATTTAATGGATGTGAATTTCAATCTATTTAAAACGTGCAGAATTCAGGATCAGGCAGCTGAGATGGGCTATGCGGAAGCAGACTTAAGAGACATCTTAGTTCAGCATGACAAATTTATTGAAAATGAAGTTTACCCAACTCGTCAGATCAGTGATGAGATTGGTGTTAAACATGTTGATGGAAAAGTAATTGTTCCAGAAGTCTTTCATAAGGCCAACAAGGGTTATTATGAAAACGGTTGGTATGCTCTAGGCTACCCAGAAGAAATTGGTGGAATGCCAGCTCCTCATGCCCTAAAAATTGCAACGATGTCTCAGGCCATTGGTGCAAACGTTGCATGGTCAATGTACTACGGACTAACCCAAGGTGCGATGAATGTAATCCTTAAAGTTGGAACTCAAGAACAAAAAGACTTATTCGTTACTAAGATGATGACTGGCGAATGGGGTGGAACAATGTGCTTAACTGAGCCAGGTGCTGGTTCAGACGTTGGTGCTGCAAAGACAACGGCAAAGCCACTTGATAACGGAAAGTATGCGATCAATGGAGTTAAGATCTTCATCTCATCAGGAGAGAGTGATCTTTATGAAAATAATATTCACCTTGTTCTTGCAAGAACTCCAGGTGCTCCAGAAGGGACAAAAGGTTTATCACTTTTTATCGTTCCAAGATTTAATGTAGAGACTGGTGAATCAAATAATGTTGTGTGTACGAAGATCGAACACAAGATGGGAATTCACGCACAAGCAACTTGTGAGCTGACTTTTGGTCAACACGGTGAGTGTGTTGGTGAGCTTATTGGTAAAGAGTTTGATGGTATGGCCAATATGTTCATTATGATGAACGAAGCGAGACTTCTTTGTGGATTACAAGGTGAAGCCCAAGCAAATCTTTGTTTTGAGTTAACTGAACAATATGCAAAAGAAAGATCTCAATTTGGAACAGAGATTATTTCTCACCCAGATGTTAAGAGAATGCTTCTTAAGATGAGATCAACGGCAAGAGGGCTAAGAGCTCTGTCTCTCTATACAGGTAATCTCTTTGATAAGGCAGATAAAGGCGATACTGAAGCAGAAAAAGAAATCGCGTTCTTTACTCCTATTTGTAAAGCTTACTGTACTGATGAAGGATATAATATTGCTAATGACGGAATTCAAGTTCACGGTGGTTACGGTTACTGTACAGAATACGGAATTGAGCAATTTGCACGTGATACAAAAATTGCAACGATCTATGAAGGAACAAATGGTATTCAGGCCATCGACTTTGTTATGAGAAAAATTCTCATGGACAAGGGAGAGACATTCTTCAATGTTGGTAAGAAAGTGCAAGCAACAATGCAAAAAGAAGAAGCTAAATCATTCCCTCACGAAGTCTCAATGATTGGAAAATCAATGGAGATGAGTGAGCAAGTTGTTAAAAAATTTGGTGCAATGATGGCAGCTAAGAATCAAGGCGCTGTTCTTGCTCACAGTACTGATTTCTTAACATACTGTGGAAACCTTGTGGTTTCTTGGCTACTTCTCGATCATGCATGTATTGCTCAAACAGAGCTTAAGACAGCATCAAGTGAAGAAGAGAAGAAGTACTACCAATCGAAGATCGATGATTTCAAAGTTTTCTGTCAATATCAGTTAACTCGAAATATTGGACTCGCTCATAGTGTTCTAAATTTTGAAGAAGACTTAACTTCAATTAATGTTTAATGATTTGAACACAAAGGTAAGTGAGTAATGGAAGCAATGATTAATGGAGTTGATCTCTTTAATGAATCAACCCATGGTAGCAGTGACTACTATAAAGATAACGTTTACGTTATGAAAGAAAAGGGCCTATATGCTCCAATTTCTTTCATGCGTAAAAAAGTAGAGTCCTTTGATGAGTCAACTCTACTCAGTAAAGGTTTTATCTATGATTCTTTAGAGCTTGTTGGTGATAAAGAGTTTATGGATTGGTATGAAAAGCAATTTTCTCGAAAGCTTAAAAGAACTCAAGCAAAGGAAGTGATGATTATTCACTTACCTGATAATAAGAGAATCTTTGATGCGATTGAAACAGTTAATAAAGTTTATGACATCCTTCGTGATGAGCATATTATCTTCAATGGAAAGAAACTTCCTGTGCAGCTAGGTGAGTGGTATGCAAAGTGTATCTTTGGCCTTAAGCAACAGAAATCAACTTCACAACGAGGTTTTGATTTCTATACAGGGGATAAGAGAGTTGAAGTTGTTGTTCACTGGGGTGATCAAACATCTCCAAAAGGTGTTAAAGTTAGAAAATCACTATGTGATCTTTCGGCAACGGTTATCATTATCTATATGGCCCGTAACTTTATGATTCGCGATATCTGTCTTCTTGATACAGACTTTGTTCTTAGAAAGTTTGCAGGAAAGGGACATACTCTGTTCTTAAAAGATTCAGATATTAGCACTTACTTCTTTTCAAAATCGACAAAGCACAAGGATAAGGTTTCAAATAAGAATGCCCTTCTTAAATATGCCTTACCAAAGCTTGCGATGAACTTAACTGAATTCTTAGAGTCTTAAATTTAGATTTACATTAATTCATATTTTAAAAGGCGGCATTCAATGTCGCCATTTAAGAACTCAGTTTTCTTCGAAGTCTTAAGTCGAATATTCTTTCTCAGTGGTCCATGGGCCGTCAGAATAAAGGCAGTGTTACCTGCGAAATTATTCTTAAGCGTTTCACCCATTTCATAATAGAAGTCGTTGATCTCAAGATCACCGGCCGCTTGAATACGCTCTCCATATGGAGGGTTAAAAAGAATCATTCCTCTTTCAAAACCTTTAGGGGCCTGAGAGTTGATGAAGTTTTCACAATTAAAATTCATGAAGTCCACACGACCAAAGCAATTTAGAAGGTGAGTTCTAATGAGCTTGAAGTTTTCAACATCAACATCATTACAGAAGAATTTATCACTTGGAATAGATTCAACTTTTTGATGAGAGTCATTGATAATTTCGTGAACTTTATCAAAGTACCAATCTACTAGGTTAGCTTCTTGGAACCATGGTTGATTAATAAATGAATATGGTGTTGTATCGGCCTTTAATCGAATAAAAGCAGGTGATAATTTAGCGTAATAGAGAATTGCTTCAATAAGGATCGTACCTGAACCGGCCATTGGATCATAGAATGGACCTTGGCAATCCCATTTTGTTTCAGCAACAATTGAGGCTGCTAAGTTTTCTCTTAAAGGAGCGCGGTGTCCGCTTTCACGATAGCCACGTTTATCAAGAGAAGTTCCTACCATATCAGCGTAAACGATGACCTTACAGCCTTCTTTTACTTTTTCAATACGTTGAAGGAAGCTAACGTCAGGACTATTTGTCTCAACACTTGGACGCTTTCCAAAACGGTCGCGCATAAAATCAACTAGTGAGTCCTTTAAAGTTTGAGAAAGAAAGATTGAACTTCTGAAAAGCTCCTTACTCTCACCATCAAGAAGGGTATTGATTTTAAATGTCTGCTCAGACGTAATATATTGTTCCCAAGGAAGTTCGCTTGAGCGCTTATAAATTTGTTTTTCGTCTCGAATATAGAAGAAGCCAACTTCTTTAAAAACACGTGAAGCAATTCTGGCATTGAAAATATATTCAATTGTATTCTTATTGCGGGCCTTAAATGAAGCACCACCGCGGCCGGCCTGCGCCTCAATTCCGTTTGCACGTAGCTCATTTACTAAGTATTGTTCACACCCACGAGGACAAGAGGCAAAATAAAAACTCTTGTCATTAGTGACTTTCATCTTTCCGTTCTTTTTATTCATAGGCAGGATTTATGCTTTATTTCGGAGTGTGTCAAAGAAAAAGGCCTAAGTTGGTAAAATATCGTTCATTTTTCCAGCTCACATCATATGAAAAAGCGCATTTATAGGTATTTGAGGGTTCAAAGATGGTCAGGATACTGATATAGTTTCTGACATAAAATAGAATAAGATTTATTCATACATAAAGTGAGGAAATATGAGCTTTACAGACTACAAAGTAAAAGACATCTCTCTAGCAGACTGGGGAAGAAAAGAAATTAAAATTGCTGAAACTGAAATGCCAGGACTAATGGCACTTCGTAAAGAATTTGGTGCTTCTAAGCCACTTAAAGGTGCAAGAATTGCTGGTTGTCTTCACATGACAATTCAAACTGCTGTTCTTATGGAAACTCTAGTTGAGCTAGGTGCTGAAGTAAGATGGTCTTCATGTAATATTTATTCAACTCAAGATCAAGCTGCTGCTGCCATGGCCGCTGCTGGAATCCCTGTATTTGCTTGGAAAGGTATGACAGAAGAGGAATTCGACTGGTGTATTGAGCAAACTCTTAAGTGGGCCGATGGTTCTCCACTTAATATGATTCTTGATGATGGTGGTGACCTGACAAATATGGTTCACGATAAATTCCCTGAATTAATCGATGGAATCAAAGGTCTTTCTGAAGAAACTACAACTGGTGTTCATAGATTATATGAAAGAGTTAGAAAAGGTACTCTTAAAATGCCAGCTATCAATATCAATGACTCTGTTACAAAGTCTAAGTTTGATAACCTTTACGGATGTAGAGAGTCTTTAGTTGACGGTATCAAGCGTGCAACTGACGTAATGATCGCAGGTAAGACTTGTGTTGTTGTTGGTTATGGTGATGTTGGTAAAGGTTCAGCTCAATCTTTCAAAGGTCTTGGAGCTAGAGTTATCGTTACTGAAATCGATCCAATTTGTGCTCTTCAAGCAGCGATGGAAGGTTTTGAAGTAATGAAAATGGATAAAGCAGCTGCTGAAGGTGATATCTTCGTTACAACTACTGGTTGTCTAAAAGTTATCAATGCTTCACACCTAGATAAGATGAGAGATGGAGCGATTGTTTGTAACATCGGTCACTTCGATTCAGAGATCGAAATTTCTCACCTACACAATAACTACGAAGAAGATAATATTAAGCCACAGGTTGATATGTATACTGCAAAAGATGGAAGAAGAATTATCCTTCTTGCTCAAGGTCGTCTAGTTAACCTTGGATGTGCTACTGGTCACCCATCATTTGTTATGTCTAACTCATTCTGTAACCAAGTTATTGCTCAAATGGAACTTTGGGAAAATGCTGGTAAGTATGAGAATAAAGTTTATATGCTACCTAAGCACCTGGATGAAAAAGTTGCGATGCTTCACCTTGAAAGAATTAATGTTGAAATCGATACATTAACTCCTGAGCAAGCTGAGTACCTAGATATTCCAGTTCAAGGTCCATTCAAACCAGAGCATTACAGATATTAAGCAGTACGTGCTAATATAATAAATAAAGGCCTCCGTAAGGAGGCTTTCTTATTTGAGGTTTATTCATGAGCAAGAAAATCTACCTAGCAACCGACCACGGCGCATTTGAACAAAAAGAAGCAGTAAAGAATTTCTTAATCGAAGAAGGCTATGAAGTTGAGGACCTAGGGACTCATTCAACGCAATCGTGCCACTACCCTGAATATGCTGTTGCACTTGCAAGAGCTGTCCAAAAAGAGGGAAGAGGGGTTCTTCTTTGTGGTTCTGGTATTGGTGTTAGTATTGTGGCCAACAAATTTAAGGGAATTCGTGCAGCTCTTTGCCACTCTTTAGATGATGCTAGGCTTTCACGTGAGCATAATAACTCAAATGTTATTTGCTTTGGTGGTCGCATTTCTTCAAGTGAAGAAGTTGTGGCCATGACTAAAATCTGGCTTAAGACAGACTTTGAAGGCGGCAGACATCAGACGCGCATTGACATGTTTGCAGACCTCGGTGAAAATTAAACGTATGTTTAAAGTTAAATGGACCGAATATATTTCATTCTTTGTGATTTTAGTAGTTGGTATATACAGCCTCTATATGTCGAGAACTGATCTTGCTTATTTTGATGACGCCCTTAGTTCTAATGGTGGCCTTTTAGAATGGTTAACATTCACAGGTCTTTGTTTGATTTCTTTTGGCTACTTCTATCGTCGTAAGGTTCTGTCTAAATTTCGTGATGCTAAGTTCCTTAATATGTTAGTCGCTCTAGGTATCATTTATACGGTTTGTGCTTTTGAAGAAGTGAGCTGGGGACAAAGAGTTTTTGGATGGACTTCTCCTGAAGTTTTTAGAACTTCTGCAGGAGTTCTGTTAGAAACAAATTTTCAAAACTGGCTAGTTGCTCTCGGTATTTCTCACGAGTCTTGGAACTTAGGTCTAAGAGTGATTCTTTTTACATATCTCTTTATTGTTCCTATTACTTATTTAAAAGTAGAGAAGGTAAAAGATATTTTCGATAAGTATGCACTACCAGTTCCTAAGGCAACTCACGTTATTATTTTCTTATTTCTTTTGGTTATTACAATCTTTATCCCTAGTTCGAATAAAGTTCAATTCGCGGAGTTTTGTTTGACTTGGGTTTTAACGGCCCTGACATTAGAGCCGTATAATCGTTGTATGTTTTCAAGACGATCTCTTGTGCGATAGTATAATTACGCGCCTTTCATACAGCTTGCACACTTTCTTTTAAGCATCTTTCTATATGCATTTGTTGTCTTATGGAAATAGCTCGTCGCTTTCTTTCCCATATCACTTTCAATAAGCCAGCTGAATTTATGTACAAGAGGGTAGAGTTTAGCAAGGTGTGCTATTACCTCTTCTCCTTTTAGGATTTTACTATCACTTGATATGTAGTGGACGACTTCTTTACATTCGTCTTTATTGAGGTCTTTAAAGTCATGATAGAGTTTTTCATCATTAACACTAATAAAGGTAATCTTCTTTGCACCTTCTAGACGGGCCAGAGAGTCTTTAAAACGAATACATAGGGGACATTCATCATCAAAGATGAGAATTGGTACTTGATATTTTTCTTCCATGAAAACACCTTTTAACTTTTATTGAACACCTAATTTCTTACTTGCTGTGTATCGATATCTTCTTGATATGATCTCAAATATATTTCTTGATTTGTCTTTTGTTATTCCTGCATTTCTTTGGGCCTTTTGAGAAAAATCGAGAATTTCAGCAGAAGCCTGTGCATTCTTCTTTTTCTTCTTTTTCATAAAGTCTGCAAATGGGTTAACTTGATTCTTCTTATTTGACTTCTTTTGATCAAGACCTGAACCACCTCTGAAGTAGAGTCCATTATCTCTCTTCTTGGCATAGGCAACTTTAGAGTTTCTACTTGAAAGTCCACGGTAGCTTCTCTTTAGCTTATCTTCAGCTGCCTTACTCTCTTTTGTTTCTGGTGCCGCTGATAGTGCATTGGCCACAGCTCCATCGAAACCTAGGCTTCTTAGTGTGGATGCAACCCCTTCATCTTTCTTCTTATAAGAGTCTGGAATCTTAACTTTATTTAAATTTTCTTTTAGTTTGTCATTGGCAAAAGCAAATAACTTACCGTTACTGGCCTTGAATGTACTCGTGTCTCCTCCAGGTGAAGAAACACCATTTGTCATTTTATAGAAATCATCGAGGCTGGCCCCTAGTCCTCCTGGAATGTACATATCATTAATCTTTGCCTGAACTCTTGAGTCGAGGCAAGAATTTGTTTGGCGACACGCACAGGTAGGGTCTTCTTTAACATTATTATCAACACAAGTTACTTGGTAGTTATTGTTTTGGGCCATTCGTTGACGAATTTGTGGATAACAATATTGTGTATCATTTTGAGTTTCTGGTTGACCACAATAGCAGTCGCGGTCTGAAACTGGATTACATTTTCCTTTTCCACTAAGTTGGTTTGCAACATCTGTTAGCTTTTTAGCTGCACCATCATGAAGGTCATATTCCCACATATAATAATAAGTCATAAGACCTGCAGCACCTAGCTTTACGTAGTTTGTCCAGCTTGAGTATCCACCTGGTTGTGCCATGGCGATAGCGTAACATGCTGTTGTGGCGCCCCATCCTTTTCTTTGAATATCAACTGATTTTTGTCTATCTTTATGAGCTCTTGCTTGTTTGTACATGGCCCCTGATTGTGAGTTTTCAATTTCAGGCTGTGTTGCTAGTGCAAATTCATTCGAACTTTTTTGTAGCGCACCTGCAATTACTTCTGTACCCATTGGAATATACTGACAGTAGTCTTCACCTTCTTTTTCTTCAGCATCAGTTTCTTCTTGGGCAGCGACCTCATCTTGTTTTTCGACGACAGCTTCATCAGGACTATCAGTTAACTTTCCATCTTTATCGACGTATTTTGTTTCTGTTGTAACTTTTCCATCTGGTGTTCTCTTTGTTACTTGTTTTTGCTTTAATCGAGTACCATCATCACCAAAGCGCTTATGTTCTGGTTGACTATTATTCCACTTATTAAAATCTTCTTGATTACTAACTTCATAAGCTCCATCAGCATTCTTTGTCATCCCACGTTCAGACCATGATGCTTCAACATCGGCTTTTGTCGTACGATCAATTTTTCCAAATTTACTATCACCACTTTGTGCCATTGCAGGCATAATCATTGAGTAAGCTTGTCCCACTGCCTTAAACATAGAGGGACTCATCCCCATAAATTTTTCACCGTCTGTCGCATTTCCACCATTTCGAATATTCTTACAGTCTTCACTGGTTCCACATTCTTTGGCCCAGAGATCATCTGCTTCACGTTGCTGATATCCTTGGTGAGTAAAGTTCTCCATGACGTGCTTCTGCTGGTCCGTGAGATTTCCACTTTGTACATCGGCTTTACTAGGAGCTGTTCCATCTGTTGTCTGCGCAAAGCCTTGCGTGGCCATTATGAGCATCAACAATAGGGGCAAACAGATTCTAAACATGGGTTATCCTTAATTTTATTAGTTTATAAGTGATTTTAACATGCTGTGGCATCGTGGGGGAGGAGTGTAATATATGCCTTTAAATTTTATACGTAATTTCAGGTATTTATAGTTATGTGTGCTATAATAAGACTGGAAAATCGCTGCACAGAATTTGGGGCATGTCTCGATGGAGATTTGCCAATAATACCTGAAATTGCTAGATTAGAGGCATAACCTAATTTGTGAGATAAATCATGGCCAATACAACAAGTACGACATCAACTCCTAAAGATAAGAAGCCAAGAGAAGCAGAGCTTTCTCATTCAATGGTTCACTACCTTTTGGCTATTCATAAGCTTAAAGAAGAAAAAGGTTATGCTCGTGTAACTGATATTGCAAAGGACTTAGGTTTAACGAAAGGATCAGTATCAACTGCCTTAAATAATCTTAAGAAAAGAGACCTCGTTAAAGAAGAAGATGATACAAAGTTTCTTCTATTAACAGATCTTGGTCATGATGAAGTTCATAAAACATTAACTTCTCGAACTTTACTTTATTACTTTCTTAAAGACTTTGTCGGTGTCTCTGAAGATATTGCAGAAAAAGACTCTTGTATGATCGAACACCTACTAAGTGAAGAAACGAGCACAAAGTTCTTTGATTTCATGAAGACACTTTCTTGCTCATGTGACGATCTAGCAAAAGATGGTAAACTTCCTAAAGGGTTTAATTTTCAAACAACTTTAAGTCTTTGTGACTATAAGTCGGCTGAAGAGTTCATGGAAGGACAAAAGGGTGATACTTACTTACCGGAAGATCAAAAAGATTCTTAGATATCTTATTGCTGCACTAGTTGTAACGTCATCTGTTAGTGCTTCTGATTATTGCTTTAATAATAAGAAGCCAATTCATCAAATTCGATACGAATTAAAATCATATTTAATTGATGGAGAAAAAGTCTCTATTGATTCTAATCGCCATTGTCTCAATGTCACAACTCTACCTGAGAGAGTTGAATTAATTGCTAAAATTATTAAATCAAAATTTCCTGATGAATTTGTTTCTCGTACAAGACCGACTCTTAGAAATAGTTTTTGTAAATTTAAATTTAAAGAAGAAACTAAATTAAAAGAGGAGAAAGTTGAAAGAATAACAGATTTAATAGGTATTGAAGATAAGTCGTTTTCAATAGATATTGCTGGAGATTCTTTTTATTTAACTTGCCGTCGTGTTGAGGGTAAGTACCTTGTTGAAATTTATCCAGAAAATAAGAGTAATGAGGTAACAAGTTTAACTCTTGATGCTTCTAAATGGCTTGATTTGTCTTCTTTTTCAAAATTAGAAGATAAAAAATATTCGCTTATGGTTATCACACAATGAAAAACTTCCTTACAACTTTAAAAGAAATTCATCACGACTTCTTTAGTCTTGATCAAAACGATCGAAAGAATATATTCCTCGTCACAATTACTCTATTCCTGACTTTCTTCTCTTACCCTATGGTGCGCTCATCTTCGACGGCCCTGTTTATTCAAAGCTTTGGAGCAAAGAGTACTCCTTGGATTTGGCTTACTTCTGTTGCTTTCCTTGCTCTTAGTGTGAGCTTTATCAATTACCTGCAAAAGTCGAAATCTATTGGTTTCATTTTCAACCTTGTGGTTGTTACGAGTGTCATCATTATGACCAGTGCCATTGGATGTGTTTACTTTGGCATAAACTTTGGAAGTGGTGTCTTTGCTGTCTGGAAAGAAGTATATATCATCCTTGTTGTTCACTTATCTCTTGGTTACTTAAACTCTGTTATCAATATTAAAACTGCCAAGCTTGTTTACGGACCTCTTGGTGCTCTAGGATCTTTAGGTGGTGTTTTTGGTGGCTTAATTACATCTTCCACAATTAAGTCTTTTGGAGTTTATGGTGCGGCAGGACTTGGGATGGGGATTCTCACCGCCACTCTTTTAATTTTTAGCTTTACACAAAAACAATACCTACAATTAAAAGAGAGTTCTCCTATATCTTCACTAGGGGATAGAAGATCCTATGTCGCCTATATTTGTGGTCTCATTATTCTTTCTCAATTTGTTATTAACCTCGCCAATTATAAATTTAATTTAGGGCTTGAAGTTTTTAATGATGCAAATGCCAAGGGGGCTTACTTAGGCAATATTTATTCGGCCATAAATGTTGTGTCATTGGTTGTTCAAATTCTTCTCATACCGATTGTTTTAAAATATTTAAAGGTGAGTACTGTTCATATTTTAATTCCTGTCGTATTTGGATTCCTCATCGTTCTCGATCTATTTCAGTACTTAGGCCTTTTAGGAACGGCCATTCTCTTTGTTGGTTTTAAAGGACTTGATTATTCCATCTTTTCTGCGGCCAAAGAGATGCTCTACTTCCCATTATCGAAGGAACAGAAGTATGGGGCCAAATATATTGTGGATATGATTGTGTATCGTGCGTCAAAGATGGCGATTTCCGCATTATTATTGGCCTTTACAAGTTTAGCTTTCACTAAAAATATGCTAGTTTTATCTGTGACGCTCTGGCTAATTCTGGCCTCTCTTATGGCCTTCAGATTCCGTTCAGAGTAAGTTCATCATAAAAATCTATTGAGGAGTTAATATGTCTAATCCATTATTAGAAAAATTCACAAACGCTTATGGTGCAAGGCCATTTGATACAATTAAGAACGAACACTATATGCCAGCGATCAAAGAAGCGATCAAGATGCATAAGGAAGAAATCGAGGCGATCAAAAAATTTGATGGCGAGTTAACATTTGAAAATATCATCGAACCATATGCAACTTCAGGAAGTGCTATTGAAGATATTTCAATGATTTTCTTTAACTTAAAATCAGCTAATACAGATGATGAAATGAATGAGATTGCCAAGGAGTTCTCTCCTCTTTTAACAGCTCATGGGAATGACGTTAACCTTGATGCAGAACTTTTCGCAAAAGTTAAAGTTGTTTTTGATAATAAAGAAAACGAAAACCTAAATGCAGAACAACTAACTCTTCTTAATAAAATCTATAAAGGTTTCGTAAGAAATGGAGCTCTTTTAAGCGAAGATGATAAGAATAAAGTTAGAAAGATCGATGAAGAGCTTTCAAAGCTTGGACTGGAGTTCTCAGATCATTTACTAAAAGAAACTAATAAATTTGAAATGGTTCTTGATAATGAAGCTGACCTAGCTGGACTTCCAGAAGGTCTAATTGAAGCAGCCGCAATGACAGCAACTGAAAAAGGTCATGATGGTAAATGGGTCTTCACTCTTGATTATCCAAGCTTTGGTCCATTTATTACATATGCGAAAAATCGTGAACTAAGAAAGCAAATGACGATTGCTTCAGGAACAAAGTGTGCAAAAGGTGACGATCTTGATAACCAAGAAATCGTAAAGAGAATTGCAAAACTTAGATATGAGCGAGCAGGAATTCTTGGCTACAAGAGCCACGCTGACTATATTCTAGAAGAGCGTATGGCCATGAGTGCAAAGAATGTATTCGATCTTCTAAATCAACTTAAAGACAAGGCCATGCCATCAGCAATCGAGCATATGGATGAAGTGAAGGCCTATGCAAAAGAACAAGATGGTATCGAAGACTTCGCTTCTTGGGACTATATGTACTATTACGAGAAGCTTAAGAAAGAAAGATATAGCATTGATGATGAAATGCTTAAGCCATACTTTAAATTAGAAAACGTTTTAAATGGTGTATTTGAAGTTGCAACAAAGCTTTATGGCCTAAATTTCAAAGAAGTTAATAATGTTCCAAAATATCACGAAGATGTTATGACTTATGAAATCACTGATCGTGATGGAAATTTCATCTCTCTATTCTATGGGGATTACTTCCCACGTGCTTCTAAAAGAGGTGGAGCATGGATGACGGCCTTCAGAGAACAATATGTTCTAAATGGTGAAGATGTACGTCCACATATTGCTAATGTCTGTAATTTCACAAAGCCAACTAAGACGAAGCCATCACTTTTAACTTTCAATGAAGTGACAACATTATTCCATGAATTTGGACACGCCCTTCACGGTATTCTTACTAAGTGTCAGTACCGTATGCTTTCTGGCCCAAATGTATTCTGGGACTTTGTAGAGCTTCCATCTCAAATTATGGAAAACTGGGCATTTGAAAAAGAATGTCTTGATCTATTTGCTAAGCACTACGAAACAGGAGAGTTAATACCTGCAGAACTAGTTCAAAAGCTAAAAGATAGTTCTAACTTTGGTGAAGGTCGTCACACGATTCGACAATTAAGTCTTGGACTTCTTGATATGGCCTGGCATTCAGGTGATCCTTCAACAATCACAAGTGTTGAAGAATTTGAAGCTCTTGCAACTCAAGACGTACAACTTCTACCAAAAGTTCCTGGCACAATGACTTCAACTTCATTTGGTCACATCTTTGCTGGTGGTTACTCTGCTGGTTATTACTCATATAAATGGGCCGAAGTTCTAGATGCAGATGCTTTCGAGCTATTTCTTGAAGAGGGGATCTTCAATACAACAATTGCTGATCGCTTTAGAGAAAATATCCTTGAGAAAGGTGGTTCGGAGCATCCGATGGATTTATATAAGAGATTTCGTGGCCGTGAGCCAGAAGTCGATGCACTGCTTAGACGTGGTGGGCTTATTTAAGCGCCCCAGTCTTTAGCTAAAATACTATTTCAATAAGCCGGGTTCAGGCCCGGCTTTGTTGCCTCAGGAGCAAAAGATCTAGTTATTTGTAGACTTTTTCTCTTCAAAAATTTCTTTAGCATGTTTCCAAGTGTAGTAATTCTTCGCATTCTTAAGCTCAAGCAAATGAGCAATCAGTTGATCTGAGTAATCAATTGAACTCTCTCTAGGTAAGGCCGAAGGAAGATTATCAATAGCAATAATATTACACTCATGATCAAGTGAACTTTCAATCTTATGAAGTGGTTTATCCCAAGTTGTATGAATGTCATAAATTGGAATAGGGTTGAGATCGCTATTTGGATCACAACTAACATCACAGATATATGAAAGATGCTGATTCTTCTCCATTAGTGATTTATCTAGGAACGGTGAAATCTTCTTTGTCATTAGAACAGTATTAATGAAAATATCAGCATTGATAATTTCACTAAAAGGTCCTCCAACTTGTGTTTCTTGAACATCCCAATTAATTGATTCAAGCTCTAGATCTGAGAGAAGCTCTCTTGCTCCACTTCCACAGCGACCGAGTGCTCCAATGATAAATGTGCATGGGTTGCGTTTTCCTTGTCTTTTCTTATTAATAACTTCTAACCATTCATTCTTTGAAGAGTAATGCTTCAGTGGCGCTGGTTTATCAGAGAAGAAATTCTCAACGCTTAATGCTGCACCAACATAGCCGGCCCAATAGCCAAAGGCCGCCACACGCCTTTTGTCCTCATTGACTAAGAACTCGAGATCAAATAGTGTTCCCCCACCTTCTCGGTAGCGATTAAATACTTGCTCAGCTCCATGTTGGCCTTTATAGATATGAGCGAAATAGATATGATTTCTTTTTAGTGGGAATGTGTCATCTTCTTTTAATTCTTTAAGTCCCAAAATAAAAGTGTCGTCATTTACTGGAGCATCAGTAATCCAAGAGTGACTAGGTACTATTTTACAGCCAACAGCTTCGTATTCACTTATAGGGAAGATGCGATCTTTTGCTTCTTCGACAATGACTTCAAAGCCAGCATCAAGTAGTTTCTTTGCGTTCTCTGGTGTTAGAGGAGTGCGTTTCTCAAATGCTTTGTCCTCGTCTCTTAACCATATCGTTGTCATATGATAACCTTCTTAAATAGAGTCTTGTATTGATGTATCCCTATCGACAGTTTCGTTATTTACATTAAAAAGTGCCTTCATATCTGAGAATAACATTCTTGGGAAAATAAGTGCACAGAAGGCAATTCCTACGATGTAGAGGATTTGATCAGTTTTGAAGCTATTACCAACAAAAGTAAGGATAATTCCACCTAGTATATTAGGGACAACAAAACCTAGATCAAGGAGTGCAAAAATTCTTGCAAGATATTTAGATTCAACCTTAAGGGAAACAAAATTAAGCTGACTTGTAATTCTAACAAAGACAGTGAAACCCCAAATAAAGAAGATAATAATGGTTGAGACATATGAAGCGCTTAAGAGCCAAGTCATCATTAATATAGGCTCAATATAGAGCGCCGTTATAATAATTTTTCCAACGGATTGATTCTTAAGGATTGTTGAACTGGCCCAGCCTCCGAAGAGACCGCCGAGTCCAAAGATTGCTAAGGCAATACCATAGTCTTGCTTTGTGACATTTAAAACTTCTGTTAGATATGGAAGAATTAAAGGAAAAAGAAAACCTAGCACCAGACCTTCGATGATGACATTTGAGATTATGGCAAAGAGCTCTTTTTGCTTATACGCATACTTCATACCGTTTTTTATCTCTAAGACAAAGCTTTCCGAAATCTCTGGATTCTTAGGAGGTTTGTAAGAGATCATCATGATAAAGAAGATTCCTAAGATATAGGTGATGAAATCAAGTGCGACAACTTCTTTAATTCCACCAAAGGCCGTAAACATTGTGGCCCCTACAAATGGACCTATCATATGTAGAACGGCAAAGGCCGAGCCAAAAAGTGCATTGGCCTTCCCCATATCTTTCTGGGGAACGATATCATTGACCATTGCTTGACGAGTTGGATTATACATCCCTGTAAAAAGTGCAATGAGTCCATCACAGAGAATAACCACCTCTGGCGATTTAGCAAAAATGATGGCAAAGATAATCGGAATTCTTATATAGTTGGTAAAGAGGAGTACACTGCGGCGATTATACTTTTCACCAATGACACCTCCTATGAGGTTTCCTATTGTTAGGAAAAAAAGAAATACTGCGCGAGCAGCTCCAAGATAGCTCTTGTTGTGATTTGATAACTCAAAAACCAATAGCATTAATGCTGTTTCTGATACAAATGAGCCTAACTCTGAAGTAAGTCCCGCTATATAGAGCCTTCTAAAATTCGGGTATTGTAAAACTTTAGGAAGCTTGATCATCTAAATTATCTTTTAGCTAAGAACTCATCGATTGAAGTTTCAAAGTCAGCGACAATTCTTTCAACGATTTCCTTAACTGTTTCAATTTTTTCGATAAATTCAATTGAAGGACCGGCAACCCATACTGTCTTATAAGTCGCTCCAAAGGCTGCGTTTTCTACAGCTTTCATTCCTTTATAGCCAGTTAGCATTTTTGCATACTTCTTAAGCTTCTTATTCTTACTCATGGCCTTTTCAATAATGTTTTGATCTGTTCCTATCTTTTGAACATATGGAGTATTGATTACTGTACAAGGTGTCCCAGAGATTTTATTTGAAAAGACAATATCTTTGGCCCCGTAATCAACGACGGCCTGTTTGTAAGCATCAGAGACAATTGATTCTTTTGTTGCAATAAAAGGTGAGCCAATTGAGACCCCTTCACAGCCAAGGGCAAGTACACTGAAGAGACCTGCGCCAGTGGCAACACCACCTGCTGAGATTACTGGAATATTAAGATGCTTCTTTAAAAGTGGGACAAGAATACTTGCTGGAGTTGGGCCAGCGTGTCCACCTGCTCCTGAGTTTACTGCGATAACTGCATCAGCTCCTTGATCTTGTACTTTTTGTGCATATTTAAGATCAACTACGTCACATATTACTTTTGTTCCTTGCGGTCGACACTTTTCGATTACTTCTTTTGGGTTACCAAGGGAAGTGATAATGAAGTCAGGTGCATACTTAGCACATAGATCAATTTGTTTGTGCATATGGATATTTGACTGGTTTACAATGATATTGATTCCCCATGCTCCTTCACATCTTTCTTTTAACTCTATTAAACCTTTTTCAAACTCTTCAGGAGTTCTCCAATTTAGAGCAGGGATACAACCCATAATTCCTGCCTTAGATGCTTCAACGAGCATATCAACGCTCGATACAAGGAACATTGGGGCCATGATAATTGGGTATTTTAGGTTAAAAGTCTCTGTAAGCCATGTTTTCATATCTAGTCCATTTTTTAATTTATTAATAGCTAGATTATAATGTATTTTTTTGTATTTAACACCTAAGATTGCTTGCACATATTCTTCCCGCAACGTATCTTTAAAGTATGAGCTCTCAAGAAATAAATAAGTTACCAGACTTCTCAGCAATCAGAGATAATATTCAAAACGAACGTAAAACGATCATTAAAGTCAATAATTTTTCTGACGATGATAGCTATGTAAGGGCAAGTGATGATGCGGTTATCGTTCTTGATTTCCTCGATCGAATATTGACACCTTTATGGAAGATCTTTGATGAGAACCCATCTTTAGTTTATTTCTTTAATAATGATTTCACGAATTTTAACTTGTTAATTAAGCAAGAAAATATTCTTGATCTTATCTTCATTGATGATTGTCTGATTCCTGAAAAAGAGGCCATCTTCTTTGGACAAGATGGAGGTCTTTCTCAGAATATTCTGGGGATTCATGAGAAGAGTTTCTATGAGTGGGGACAAAAGACTTTAAATAATCACAATGAGACTCAAACCTTTATTCGATCAGATATTGATTTAACTCAACATAAGATCATGGAACTGAAGTGTCAGTGTATCAAATGTATTAATGATTTCCGTGCTCTTCTTCGTGATGCTGTTTATGAAGACTGTGTTGAAATAATTGATGATGCAAAAGAAAGAATCAAAAATGAAATTGATTCTGGTATTCATGTTGTATCAGATATTGTTTTTAAATTACAAAAAACGCTGGATAAGAATTTCTATAAATTAAGAAATACGATTAAGAGGTCTTCACTTAATCGCTTAGAGAATCAAGTTAAGCAGTACTTTAAAACGGAGTTTTCATATCCATCAGAGTTAGCAAAACTCCATCGAAGAAATGTTAACTATCTCTTCGATCAATACCTCGAAGCACATGAATTAAGTACTGATCTTGTTACAGAAGATGAATATGCAAAATTTTACCGCTCTCTTTCAATTCACTATTGGAGAAATGAAAGATTCCTAGAGCGTGAATTTAAAAAATTTGTTAAATCAATTATCATTCTTAAAAAGAAAGACGTCTCTTCAACAATTCTTCAAGAATATCTTGGAGAGTTTTGGACTCACTCTGCTGCTAGACAAATGAAGAGAAAGATTGTCTACCACATGGGACCGACGAACTCAGGAAAGACATATCATGCAATCCAGAAGCTCGCTAGTGTACCTAAGGGATGCTACCTTGCTCCCCTAAGACTTCTTGCGGCTGAACTCTACGATACTCTTAACTCGAAAGGAGCTGTTACAACGCTACTTACTGGAGAGGAAGTAATTGAAAGAGAAGGGGCAACACACTACTCATCGACGATTGAGATGGCACGCTTGCAAGAAGTTTTCGATTGTTGTGTTATTGATGAAATTCAGATGATTACAGATCCATCACGTGGTTGGGCCTGGACTCGTGCCTTAGTAAATATTATGGCGGATGAAGTTCACCTATGTGGTGATGCTTCAGCTCTTGATCTTGTTCGTAACATTGTGGAACTTTGTGGTGATGAACTCATTATTAATGAGTACACTCGTATGACAGAGCTCTACGTTGAACAAAATCCAATTGTAATGGCCGATATGCAAAAGAATGATGCTCTAATCGTCTTTTCACGTAAGAATGCTTTAAGACATAAACGTGACCTTGAGCGATTAGGTTACAAGGTTTCCATCGTCTATGGCCGTCTCTCTCCTGAAGTTAGACGTGAACAGGCCCGTAAATTTGATCAAGGTGAAACAGATGTCATCGTTTCAACAGATGCCATTGCAATGGGAATGAACCTACCAATTAAACGAGTTGTCTTTTCAACTCTTTCAAAATTCTTCGATGGCCAACAACACGATATCAGTGTGAGTGAAATCAAGCAGATTGGAGGTCGAGCTGGTCGCTATCAGCGCTTCCCAAAAGGTGCTGTTACTTGTCTTAGAAGAGTAGAAGATGGTATTGAAAATATCAAAGAGGCCTTAAATGCGACACTTGAACAAAGTGAGCAGTGTATGGTCGGGCCTGACTTGGATATCTTCAATCAAGTTAATAAGGCTTTACTCGATAATAACCTACCAAAACTTAAGCTTTCAGAATTCTTAAGACTTTTTAACACGATGACTTTCCAAGACCCATTCTTCTGTGTGGATATGAAAGAGATGATCGAGTTAGCTGAAATGGTGGAAGATGCTGATGCTAATGGAACACTTACAGATGCTGAGATTTTTGGTTTTGCATGTGCTCCAGTAAACTTAGGACTTATGGATCATGTTCAGTTTTATAATTGGATACTTCATAAGTACGTTAATATGGAAGGTATTCCATGTGAGCCAATTGAGTATAGCTCAGCTGATATTGATTATCTTGAAACTTCAATTAAGTGTGTGGAGCTATATCAATGGCTTTCAAGACATTTTAATAATAAGAACTTTGTTTATTCAGAAACAGAACTTCTTAATAATAAACAATTAGCAATTGATCAACTTAATGAGCTTCTCTCTCAAAAAATTGTTGCTCGCTGCTCTTCTTGTAGTGTGAAACTGCCAGATGATTCACGTTTTCCAATTTGTGAAGAATGTTTTGAAAAACGTAAGGCAAATCGTCGCAAGCCAGGCGCACCAAGACGCGCAGGTGGAAACCGAAGTAAAGGTGGAAGTCGAAGTACAGGCCGAAACTTCAAAGGGAAACCAAGTCTTGGGCAAGGTAAAGCTGGCAAGAAGAGAAATGTTAGCCGTAAGAGAAAGAATACGACGACGAAACGATGAATGCCTACGAGTACGCTAAACTACTTCTGGAATCACCATATCTTGAAGACAAGTTAACGGATTCAAGTATTGTTGATGACTTAAACTTTCATAAATTGAGTGACGGTATCGCCGATCTTCGACCTGCTCGCGACAAGAAAATAGCCTTCTCTGATCAACAAGCTAAATTTCCAAAACGAGGAAGCTTTCATCTCGATGAGAAGAAGGCCATGGCTCTGCATTTCTTTGCAAATCATGAACTACTTGCAATTGAGATGATGGCAACGGCCCTCATGTATATTCCGATAGAAGATAAGGCTCAATATAAGCGTATTGCCACCGGTCTTTTGAGTACAATTGACGACGAGATTAAACACTTTAAATTATACCGTTCTCGTATGAATGATTTCGCCATTGATTTTGGTGATTTACCGGTAAATGATTTCTTCTGGCGACAAATGCAAAAGATCACAAGCTTTGAAGAATACTTTGCTGTTATGGCCTTAACTTTTGAAGCTGCAAATCTCGATTTTGCAAAATTCTACCGAGATATCTTTGCAGGAGTTGATGATAAAAAATCAGCAGCAATCTTAAACGTAGTCTATGAAGATGAAATCTCTCACGTAGGATTTGGTATTCATTGGTTAAACCGTTGGCGAAATGACAAATCCCTTTGGGACTTTTACGTTCAGTCATTACCTGATTTACTTTCACCTGCCCGCGCTAAGGGGATGGTCTTTGATCATGAAGGACGAGTTAGAACCGGCATGGATGAAGATTTTATTGATAAGATTAAGAACTTCCAAGATGGTTTCATTGTTACTCAACGCAAGGAATGGAAGTGAAATTCCGAGTTAACCTCGACTTCGATTCGGCATTAAGTCACAACGATCCTAGTTATCAAAATAGTAAATTCTTAAATGAGCTCGAGTATATCTTCTTTCTTGCAAATCGTGACAACGATGCAGTTTTATATACAACAAATCACTATAGTGAAAAATATCTAAACCATCTAAGAAGTTTTGGCTTTACCATTGCATCACTTAGTAGTGATCAAACAAATTATAAAAATTGGTGGGGGAGCTTATCTAATTTTGAAGAAGCAAGAAAATTAAACTCTAAATGCTGGTTAGCCTCTTGGCATAAACCTCTTGGAGATAAAATTATTGAATCGAGAAATGATCTTGAGGATCGGTTTCCTTCTTATTATCGCGCTGATCAAGGATTTTCCGGAATTAGTAATCATATTCTCAATTCTCAAAGCGACTTTAAGAAGCTTAAATTCCCTGGTGTTCAGTCTCAATATGTTCAAGTGCTACAAACATTTGGTGTCACATATAATCTTAAAACTAATGAATATTTTATCGTTGAAAATATCACAGATAAAAAAGGAGCTTTCAAAGGAGGAAGCCTTATTAATATCAGTGAGCTAACGCCTGTATTTGACTTAGAGGCCATAATTAATGAGCTTAATATTCATGCACCTGAGGCCGAAGTTATTCAATTTGATAATATGATTTATTTAGACGAAATAGGTGAGAGAAAAATCTGTCCTCTCGTAGAGATTAATTACCGTCGTACAATGGGAAGTATCATCAAGTCAGTAACTGAAATTCTGGGAAAGGGAAGTCTACACTTTGGAGATCGTGACAAATTAAGAGATGATTCCATTATCCTTTCTCCTGATTTTGTTCGTAATATATGCTTCTATAACCGAGCGTGAAACTAGGTTAAGTTCGTAAATAGATAATATTCCTTTAAGATTTTCAAATATACAGTAAAATGAAAGAGTTCTTTGGTTTAGAATTAGGAGAATTTACGTGGCCAAAAAAGGTTTTTTTGACAAGATGAAGGGAAAGCTTAGCGACTCTGAGAAAGATGACGAACTTCTTGAAGAGTTTGAAGAAGATCTTGAATCAGAGGATGAATCAGATTTTGATGAGGCCACATCAACTGACGTTAAAATTCCAGGTAGTGATGAACTAATTAAAGGTATCCCAACTGATGAAGACATTCTTGACGATGAAGAAGAATTTTCTGAAGCCAATGAAGATATAGAAGACGAAGACGAAGACGAAGACGAAGACGAAGATGAAGATGAAGACGAAGACGAAGACGAAGAAGGTGGCTTTCTCGAAAAACAACTCCCTTTCCTCGCTAAGCTCTTAGGTAAGAAAAAGAAATCTTCAAATGATGATGAAGAAGATGAAGAAGATGAAGAAGATGAAGAAGATGAAGAAGATGAAGATGAAAATGATGGCGAGAAAAGCTTCCTCGAAAAACAACTTCCATTCTTAGCTAAATTTATGAAAAAGAAAAAGTCATCTGATGAAGAAGATGATGAAGACGATGAAGACGATGAAGATGATGAAGACGACGAAGACGAAGATGGAAAAGGCAAGTCTAAGTCAAAGAATGATAAGAGTAAATTAATTAAGATTGTCCTAGTCGTTGCTGTTCTAGGGCTGGCCGCAGATCAATTCTTATTAACTGATGATACCAATGAAGTACCAGAAGTACCTCCAGTAAAGAGAAAGAGACCTAAAAGAAATAAACCGAAGAAGGTTGTTGAAAAACCTAAGGCCGAGGAAAATGCTGAAACTCAAGCTAAAGCAGCTGATGAGCCAACTTCTGCAGCAGAAGTAACGCCAAAAACTGAGGCCTCTATTGAAGCGACTAATGCACCCGCTCCTGTAGCTGAACCCCAAGTTGAAGATCAACCGAAGAAAGATATTTCGCAAGATAATACAATCTCGCAACCACAAGAGGAGTCAACAGCAGACGATTCTTCTAACGATCAAACAGGGGAACAAGCAGATCAAGTTGAACAAACACCTAATGTTTCTGAACCAATGATCGTTGCACCTGCTCCGACTGGGGAAAATAATGGTGAAGATAATTCTGATGAAAGTAGTGAAGATTCTCTCGATGCTCAACTTGGTAAGATCGTTGATAAAATAGAAGAAGATAAGAAAGAAAAAGATGAAGCTAACCAGGTTTTAGAATATACTGCGGCCCCTGATTATAATTCGTTTGGTCGTGGACTAGTCTATAATTGTAAAGGTAAGCACTGGGCGTGTGTCGATCGTATGTCATATCTAACTTGTGAAAAGAATATGGCATGGGCAAATCAAGAAGGAAAGCCTAAGGAATGTGCTACTTCAAAGATTCTAGCTTCAGAATATGACTGTCGAACACTACAAAAGTATAATATCAATACTGTAGCAGAGACACCAAATTGTGATTAAGCTGCGTCTTTTTTGAAAAGACCGTCGATAATAGTAAGAGTGAAAGTTTTCTCTTGTTTACTTTCCTCTTTCTTCATCGCACGAATAAATGCTTTTGCTAGGTCTGGATCAAATTGAGTTCCTGAGAATTCTTCAAGTTCCTCGTAAGCAACTTCGTAATCTAATCCCTTTCGATAAACACGTGTTGATGTCATTGCATCAAAAGTGTCTGCAATTAGAATGATTCTTGAAAAGAGTGGAATATCCTCTCCGGCAAGACCGTCTGGATAACCGCGTCCATCCCATCTTTCATGGTGATACTTTGCAAAAGTAGCAACTTTTTCAAAATGAGTAAATCCTTGAAGAATCTCAAAAGACTTTTCTGGATGACTTTTCATTTGAACAAACTCGTCTTCCGTAAGACGTGATGGTTTATTTAAAACAGAATCTGGAACACCAATCTTTCCAATATCGTGGAAAAGAGCAGATAATTCTAGGTCATATAATTCATCTTCATTAAGTCCAATTTCTTTACCAAGAGTAAGACTGAAATAGGCAACACGAGTACTGTGACCATAAGTATAGTGATCTTTGCAATCAAGTGCGTGAAGAATTGTACGAGCGGCCATTTCGCAAATCTTTTTTTGCTCAAGCTTTAGCGCATAATTTTCTTGCTCTAAAATTTGTGTAGGGTCATCGTCAGTAGCATTAACTACCTTCGTTGTTACTTTCGTCTTAGACGCCTTTGTTGCAGTACTTTTTCTCGTACTGGCCTTCTTGCGTCTTTCTCCCAAATTTACAATCTTGCTCTTCTTCATCTATTAAGACCTAGTGTTATAGTCGGGTTCTACCCATATTCTAATAATTCATCGGGATATTATTAAGTAATCTTTAATTTAATCGTCCCATTTGTATGATATTGGTCGCTTAATATGCTAAAATGAATTCTTCAGATGCCAATTTTTAGTGTCATACCTATTAAATATTAGGAACTTAGGAAGAGTTATGAAGATTCGAATTATAGAGACCAATATCGATAAAATTGCCGTCGATAAGTTAAATAATTTGCTTAAATTATTAGAGAATTCAAATATCAGTGAAAATGATCAACTAGATTCAGGTGATTCACCTGTAAGTCAAGTCGCCTTTACGAAATCACCAAGTTTCGTTGAAGCAGGTGAGTACTTTATAATTATTTTTAATGAAGGTGACGAAATCGATCGTTCACTTTTAGATAACGAATTATGCTTAGGCGTTTTCTTCGCAGATAAGAGTGTGGATGAAAACCTTTTAAATATTAAAAATGCTCTCGATAGTCTCAAAACTCTCGAGTTACAAAAGAAACTCCTTTATAAAATGAATAACGTTATGGAAGGACTTGTTGATCGTGTTGAAAATATCAAAGAGCTTCACAAAACGATGGTTCCATTTCGAAGTGCTAAAATACGTGGAGTAGGAATTTCATCGCGTTTTTGTGCAGGTACTTCAAACGGTGGGGAATTCTTTGACTTCTTTAAGGCAGGACCAGATATTTGGGTAATATCACTTCACGCATCATCATATATGATCGTTGGAAACTTCTTAACACTAATTGAGAATTGGAAATTAGAAACGAATCTGAGTCTTGATAAAATTACATCTGATCTTGAAGAGCATAAATCTGAATTTGAAGAGTTTGGAGATAGTTCAATTTTCATTGCAAAGAATAGTCTTTCTGACTTAAAGATGGAAGTTCTAAATATCGGACAACATGAAATCATCGCCAAAGATGGTGTTATCATCTCTCGTAATGATCAGAGTTTTCCAGCTAACTATGAATTAAATTATCAAGAAGCTAAATTAACAAAAGGTGAAGGGATGTTAATGCTTTCTCCGGGCTACTTTAAGAATAACAAAGAAGAGATTGATGGGAGTGAATACCGATCATTTATCTCTAAAAATTGGGCATCACCTGTTGAGTTCATTAGTGAGTTAACATTTCAAAGTAAAAAGAGATATAATGATGATGAGTTCTTACCAAACGATCAAACTATTCTAATCATTGAGGTAGATAAAAATGCAATTTCTAAAATTTAATATTTTACTCCTATCTTTAACAAGTACTTTTGCTTTTACTGGTACGGATTGTTTTAAGGCTTCTTTTGATGTTTCTGTGACTCATAAAGCAGCACCGTTTGGCCTACTGACTAAGACAATATCAATTTCAAAGAATGAATGTGAAATCGAAGTTCGCCACAATGAGTATAAGTATTTAAATAAATCTTGGATCATTGATATCTGTCGTGATCCAATTCACGTAAAAGATACTTCAACTTCGATGGATGTTTATCGTAAAGAAGGAGAATGTCATGCTACTTCAAATGATTTCTGTAATGAATATAAAACAATTAGAAAAATAATTGAAGATGATGGTCTGATCTTTGCTCAAGGTGCAAAAAATAATCTCGATGTCGATCATGGGAAAATTTTCTGTGCTAGTACTCTCATTGAATCATATCTGAACGATAATAATGTCTTTAATCGCAACGGTGACTATGATTACATTATGATTAGAAAACCAATTGCACGAATCCCTGAAGACCTAAAGAAGAAAAGAGCTGAATTTAAAGCAATTAAAGCGACTAAATCTAATGAAGAAAAAACTGAAGAAAAGGAATCAACTTCAGTTGAAACTAATTCAAATGAATTAAAAATCGACGAAAATGCAGGGCCAGGGCAGTTTTAAACTGCCCTAAAAGCCGCTTCTAGATCGGCGATTAGGTCATCGCCATCTTCAATACCAACTGAAAGTCGAATAAGATTATCAGTAAGTCCAATACTTTCACGAACATTCTTTGGAACAGAAGCATGAGTCATAATGGCCGGATGTTCAATCAAACTCTCAACCCCTCCAAGGCTTTCTGCCAATGAGAACATTTCAACACTTTGTAAAAACTTCTTTGATTTCTTGATATCACCTTTTAAAAAGAAAGTTATCATGCCACCAAATCCTGTCATTTGTTTTTTGGCAATCTTGTGCTGAGGATGAGACTTAAGTCCTGGGTACATGACCTTTTCGACCTTAGGATGACCCTCAAGATACTTGGCAATCTTCATGGCATTCTTTGCATGAGCTTCCATTCGAATAGCAAGAGTCTTTATTCCTCTGAGTACCAACCATGAATCAAAAGGTGATTGAGTTGGCCCTAGAGACTTTTGGAGTGTCCATAATTTCTCATAAAGTTTTTTATTATTTAGCATACAAGCACCACCGACAACATCTGAGTGGCCATTGATATATTTGGTCATGGAGTGCATGACAATGTCAGCACCAAGATCAAGTGGGTTTTGAAAGTAAGGACTCATAAAAGTATTATCAACGACTGTCATGGCCTTATACTTCTTTGCTAGACTTGAAACCTTCTTAATATCAGAAATTTTAAGTAGAGGGTTCGTTGGTGTTTCAACCCATACAAGTCTTGGCCTATGTTCTTTTAATGCTGCCTCAACTTTTTTCTCATCTGTTGTATCAACAAAGATAAAATTATGAATTGAGTTAAAGACAGTTGTAAAGAGACGGTATGTTCCACCATAGACATCATCGCCGCAAAGAATTGTTGAACCTGCTGGAAGTGCGTGCATAATTAGCACTTCTACAGAAACACCACTTGATGTAACAAGAGCGTACTTTGCATTTTCAAGAGCGGACAGTGATTCTTCAAGTCTTGTGCGAGTAGGGTTGTGACAACGAGAATATTCATAGCCTTGATGGATACCAGGGCTTGTTTGAGCATAAGTAGTCGTTTGGTAAATTGGCGGGATTACTGCCCCTGTTTCTTTGTCAGGATATGCCCCGGCGTGTATACACACCGAGGCTTTGGCCGCTTGTTTCAGCTTGGCCTTCTTCATTAGTACGAGCCTTTCTCAGACATATATTGAAGAACATCAATTTCAGAAAGAAGATCTGAAACTTTTCCATTCTTCGTAATGATAGCAACTTCTTTCTTAAGAAGTGCATCAGCAACTGTTTCAAGAAGTTCGTTACAATCGACAACACGGTAGTTGTTAGAGATGGCAAGAGAGATATTATCATCTTTCTGGAACTCACCCATGATAACAGGCTTAATTAGATTTCTTTCTGTACAAAGACCTAGGATTTCTCCCGCTTTATTAACAACTGGAAGTTGAGATACATTCTTTTCTTCCATCAGTGTAATAGCTTGACCAATTGTCGTTGTATCTTCTACTGAAATAATATTTCCATCTTTTCCAAGTGTATTTAAGACTTCAGAGATTTGAACATTAAATGATGAATCAAGATATCCACCATCACTCATCCAATCATCATTGTAGATTTTAGAAGCATAACGGTTACCTGAATCGTGAAGAAGAATTAGAATTTTCTTTGGCTCAGTTTGCTTTGCTGCATATTTAAGAGCACCCTCAATAACAGCTCCTGCTGAACCACCTGCATAAATACCTTCTTCTTTAAGAAGTTTTCTTGTCATAAGAAAAGATTCTTTATCATTAACAACTTCAAAGTCATCAATTAAATCAAAGTCATAGTTTTCTGGAATAAAATCTTCTCCAACACCTTCTAGAACGTAAGAGTGAGCTTGTCCCATCTCTCCTGTTTTATGATAGCCAGCGATGATTGAACCAACACAGTCAACACCTACAATTTCAACCTTATCCATTTTCTCTTTAAAGTAGCGTCCACAACCAGAGATTGTTCCACCTGTTCCAACAGCTGCCATGAAGACATCAAAGTCACCTTGAGTTTGCTCATACATTTCTGGAGCAGTCCAAGTATAGTGAGTGTTTCTATTATGTAAGTTATCGTATTGATTTACGTAGAATGAATTTGGGATAGTTTCTGCAAGTTTTTTCGAAACTGAGTAGTAAGAACGTGGATCTTCAGGCTCAACATTTGTAGGACAAACGACAACTTTCGCTCCAAATGCTCTTAGGTTATCGATTTTTTCTTTTGATTGTTTGTCTGCAAGGACGAAAATACATTTGTATCCATGAACAGCGGCCCACATCGCAAGACCAACTCCTGTGTTTCCTGATGTTCCTTCGATAATAGTTCCACCTGGTTTAAGAACTCCTTCTTCAACAGCACGATCAAGCATGTAAGCGCCGATACGGTCTTTAGTTGATCCTCCTGGATTCATATATTCAAGCTTCACATAGAATTCGCAGTTAGTGTCTTTTCCGATGCTATTTAATTTTACAATTGGTGTATTCCCAATTGCTTCAACGACGTTTGCTTTTGCACCTTTCATCATAATAATTCTCCGGTTTACTTCCAATATTCTTCTAATTCGACAAGTTGATCGATAGGATCAATTGTTATCAGATCGGGAAACGTAATTGTTTTGATATCTGATTTTTGGGAAATAGAAGTTTTAATACTTTCTTGTTTAATAATAGTTTCTTTAAATTCTTTCATTTGTGCAGTCTTAGGCTGCCACTGTGCGACGTTGTTATACCATGACTTATTGATAATGAGGAACCGTTCCGTGCTCATTTGGGCCTCAATTGAGTCAAAAATCTGCTTTGTTTCAACTTCCTTCATATGCTCGGCCGAAGTGACGAGGTACCAACGTGAACGCCTTGGGTCATTTAGGACTGCTTCTACCTTGATTCCCTCTATGAACTTGTCACGATTTCCATAGAGAACAGAGATCGCCTCTAGAAAATTATTGATAAAGCCTTCTCCTGTCACACTTTCAAGATATTCTAAGAACTTTTCAATCCCTGTGGAAATTATGCGATTGAAGAAACGCCCTGGCTTATTCTTATTTGTTATATATGAGAATGCTTCAGCAAAAGTCTTGTTGAAGAAGCGATTAATTTTACTTGAAGAATTTAAGAAATCGATAAAATTCTTTCCAGGTGCGGTGTCCACAACAATGGAATCATATTGTTTCTTTGCAAGTTGAGAATTAATTTCAAGAATTGCTAGGATTTCATTCAATCCACCGCGATCACTTGTAAGGTTTTCAATTATTTTATTATCAACTTTTGTTTCAAGAATTTTCTCAAATGAACTTTTACAATCTAAGAGAAGAACATCAAAGGAAGTATCTTTATATTTAAATTCAACGATTTCTGAAGTCTCTTTGATATTGAGAAGTTGCTTTAGACGTTTGGCCGGATCGATTGTAATAAGAAGAACTCTCTTCTTTTGTGAGGCTAGAAAGAATGCACGGGAAGTTGATATCGTTGTCTTACCAACACCTCCTGTTCCACAAAAAATTTCAATTTCTTTATAGTCTTTCACGTCTATGCCTATATCGTTTTAAACTTATCAATCTCAATGATGAGTTTCTCACTCATTTGTTTAACTTGTTCCACTTGTTCATGAGACATAATTTGCGGAAAACTCAAGTCCGCTTGCATGTTAAACTTCTCTTGTAACTTCTTCTGGTTTTCAATCTTTCTTTGTAAGAACTCAGGCGTGTCATCGCTTGGGAACTCATTTAAAGTTAGATCACAATTGAGAATTGATAAAGTTGCAAGGTTATACTTTGTCGAAAGTTCATCTTTTAATTCAATACCTTCTTCCATAGCAAGCTCAGTAGGGATACTGACAACAACACATTGAGTATGTTCTTTATTGGTGAGAAAGTTGTGCATTTTATCGATATCATTTGCAATCGGGCCAATCTTAAATATGTCTTTAAATGTCTTAGGGGAGTGGATTGTCGACAAGAGGTGCCCTGAGGCTGGTGCATCAACAATAACAATCTTATCGCTCTCTTTTGCTAGATCAATAATATGGCCTAGAAAAATTAATTGCCCAAAGCTAGGCACCATATCAAAGAGGGCCTTAAAGAATGAAGTTGAAACAATCCACTTCGCAATCGTTTTTGAATTAAGTTTTCGAGCAATATATTCTTGAACAGAACTTAGGTGAGTAAGATCAACCGTCTTAATACCAAGTTTCTTTGTCAAAGATTTGTCGTAATTTTGTTCAAAGGAGAAGTAGTAAACTTCCTTATGATGATTTAGTTCAGCAATCGACTTAGTTAAGGCCAGGGATAAGAGGCTCTTACCGACGCCTCCTTTTCCCGTGACAATATATAAGTCTTTAAAATTCATTAGAACTTATAGAATAGAGTTAGAAGGACCTTGAAGTAATAACCTTCTACATCTGGGTGGTTTTCTTGTTCAACATCAAAAGGGTTGTTAAATGATGCCATCGCTCCAACCGCAATTTGACGATTAAGATCAAAGTCAGCACCTGCGCCTACTTGATAACCAAAAACAGTCTTGCCATCAGATTTGTAATCGATCGTTTCAATTACAGGTCTAAAGAAACCGAGTCCAACAGCAAAGTATGGTTGAAAAGCATCATAGTGAAATAACTTTCCTTTTGCTCCAAATAAAAGTCCAGCAATTGTTGTCGATGAGTTTTTAAATTCATGATCGGAGTATTGAAGGTTAGCGTAGAAGTCAAAAGAATATGAAGCTTTGTAATTGTAGAATAAATCAAGAGTGATTTTATCTTCACCATTATCTCCAAAATCACTGTAAAGAAGTGTTTGACCAATTCCAATACCAACAGAGTGAATGTGAAGCTCTTGACCACTTAAGAGTTGGGCCGCAGCTGCTGCTCCGGAGTTTTTCTCAGCGGATTTTGAAGAAGTTAATTGCTTAACAGTTTGTGCCTGAGCACTAAAAATAAAAAGGCCTGCTAGAACAACTGCAGGCCTTAATATAGATTTTGAAATTTTTGAAATCATTTCACCCTCTAAACTAAATATATATGCAGTAATAACTGCCTTATATTAGTTTAAAGTAGTCGTAGTTTCAACAGAAGAGTTTAGGTTTGCTGCACTGTTGAATGTGTTGAAAGTTTGAGCTGGAGCTTCTTCAACAACTGGAGCTTCAATTCCTTCAAGTCCTCTAATATAACCAGTGAAAGTACCTTCTTCACCTCTGATTACTCTCTTAAGAAGTTCAACGTCACCTGGCTTAGTTGATTTCTTCTCTTGATCAAAAAGAAGTTGGATTTGAGTCATGTAAGTGATGTCATTTTTTGTTTTATTATCAATTACTTGAATCTCGTGACCTTCTCTGATGATTTGAGCGATCTCTTCAAGTGTTACATAGCAACTTTGGTGAGTGTCATAAAGTTTTCTGTTTTGGTACCTTTTAATAATTCTTACATCATTCATTCTACTACCCCTATTGGTTTACGAATATATCTCAAGTGATTTATGAATTCTCTTGAGTTAAAACAATTAATAATTAACACGACGCTTCGTAATAGTTAAGCTTTTTGTATTAATTTCACCTTTCTTGTGCTCTTAGTGAAATTAGATACTTACAGGTTCATTTTCTCCATTTTTAAGAATCTTGAAAATGGATATTATTGATTCCCGCTGCGTATATTGCTCAGCGTTTTGAAATTTGCATCAGAGAAGTAACAATCAATGACAGTAACTGTCAAGCAATTGAGATCTTAATTTTCTCTAAATTCAAAGAGAATCCATTTAATTACCATAATTTCAATAATTTACGCTGGGCGAGAAATCTCCTCTCATTTGGGCCGAAAGCCTCTTTTGCCGTTTCCACATTTATCACTGTTTTTCTTTAAGAAATATCTATTTAGGACGATGAGCCCATGAGGCAAAAAGGCCAAGGAATGATAAATGTTCAGATTTTTCTTAAAAAATTCACTACCACTTCTATTACTCGTTTCAACGTGGGGCTGTGCCACAACTAGCAATGGCCCAAGTGATGAAATTGCAAAAGTAGAAATTTCAGATGTTGAACGCGCAAAGATGGCACGTGATTTCGTCGATAAATCACTTGAGCAAGTAGTTAAAGAAGCAAAAGCGAAAGGCCCTGAGTCAGTTGACTACGTTGCGGGAGATCTTTTCTTAAAAGCAGCAGATGCTTCACTAAGTGGTGATCCGGTTTCTGCCGCATTAATTTTAAAGTTTGTCGTAAAGTTAAAGCCAAATGATATTTATCTTAGAAAGAAATACGCAGTTGAGCTTATCAAGTCTTCTCAATTAGAAGAGGGAAAGAAGGAATTACTTTATCTAGTAAAACATGCTGATAATGATATTAAGTCGAAGGCAAAATTACTTCTTGCGGGAGTTTATGGTGCTCTTGGGAATAGTAAATCTTCAATTAAGTTATATCGTGATCTAGTTTACAAGTCGAAGACACTTATGAGTGAAGCATGTGTTTACTTAAGTAAAGCCTATGTCGATCAAAAGAGAATTAAAAAGGCGATAGGTACATTAAGCTACTGCTCTCAAAAAGATAAGAAAGGGCGTAGTGAATATGCATTTCATAAAGGTAAAATTTACTTTGAGAAATCAGATTATAAAATGGCAAAGAAGTACTTTGGCCAGTCTCTAAAGATTAATCCTCAAAATCAACAGAGTACAATTCTTCTTGGAATGATCTATGAGCAGGAAGGTCAATTTGAATCAGCAAAAATGCTCTATCATAAGTTCTTAAAACATGATCCGAGCAATTATACGGCACTTGGGAAATACGTAAACCTACTATTTGCTGATGGAGAATATGAAAATGTCGTTCCATACCTTGAAAAACTTCTAGCACTCGATCCTGAAAACTTAAATTTAAAAGTTCGCCTCGGAGTAATATATACTGAAACAAATAAAATTGAAGATGCAAAGGCTGTCTTCAAAGAGATCCTAACTGAGATTCCAGACTCAGATAAAGTTTTATACTACCTAGCAAGCCTCTATCAGAAAACTGATGAAGGAGATCTTGCGGTGACTTATTATACTCGTATTAAGTCTGATAGCTCTCTTTATCATGAATCAAATATTCAAATTGCAAATATACTTAATACTTATGCTCAAAAAGATTCATCTCGTGAAAAAGATTTTGTGAAGTTTGTTAAAGAGCGCTCAAGTGAGTCTCGTGAACTTAAGTTTGAGTTAGAAGTAATTCTTGCAGGTTACTATGAGACTAAAAAAGATCTAACAAGCGCTATTGCTCTCATGGAATCAAATAGTGGTCATGACGAATATACTGATGGACATGCGTACTATCTTGCTTCTCTTTATGAAAAAGATAGGGCCTTTGTGAAAGCTGAAAAGATAATGTTAGATATTTTAAAGAAAGATCCAAATAACTCTCATGCTCTTAACTTCTTAGGTTACACATACCTAGAGCAAGGGATTAATATGGATAAAGCTTATGCTTACATTAAAAGAGCTGTTCAATTAAATCCTCAAGATGGCTATATCAGAGACTCACTGGGATGGTACTATTATAAAACAGGTGAGTATCAGAAAGCGTATAAAGAAATAAAAAAAGCATTCGCACTAGTTGGTGACGATGTGGTCATTGCAAAGCACTTAGGGCTCATATATACTTCTTTAAATAAGCCAAAGAAGGCACGTCACTATTACGTTGAGGCACTAAAAAATTGTACGAAAGTAAACGAGCGAGAAGAAATTCTAAATTATATCGAAAAGCTGGATACTGTGCGCTTGCCTGCCTCACGTTAATTTCTTGTGATAGTGTCCAAGTTAAAAACGACGGCCCATCAACTGATAAGATTAAAGCTCATAAATTATTAAGTAGCGGACTCTGTACTGAATTCAGTGGACGAGGCCGCCTAAAATTTGGAAAGACAAAAGAGCGCTTTACATATAATGCCATTTTAAATCGTAAAACATTTAGTCTCGCTATTGATGTTCCTTTTAAAGGACAGGAAACTTTAATTCTTCCACTTGTAGCAAATGCTAATACTTCCGGAACGCTTTATAAGAAAATTTCAGGTGAGCTAATAAGAGCAAAGCGTTACAAATCAAAAAAAATTCTTGATGACTTCTTAAAACAAAACCAACAGTTTTTTAGTGATATTAGAAATGTCGACAGTAATTATTGTGACAATAGGTGTCTCAAAGGATCTGTTAAACACTTTAGTGATGGCCGTCTCAATTATAAATCAGAAATGATAGGCAACTATAGTTACCAAGCAAACTTCAGTCAGCTCGTTGCCAACGAGTACAAGATCATTCAACTCCAAGGTGTTTATCAAAAACAAGATACGGAAAAACAACAACGCGTCTTGTCGCTTGAGTTGATTGTCGAAGCCTGTGAATAATACCTTGCGCAGTGTCGTAACCCTTTAATATTCCCTAGTAAATTCAACTTAACTCTTGTATAAAATACTTTAGTATTATTCTACGCAATAATTTAAAAACAAAGGATGGTTCATGAAATCAAGTAAACTTGTTTCATTATTATTCATGGGTTTAGTTGCTCTAACTTTCTCATGTACTAAAAAAGTTGACCTTAATGAAAAGGTATTAAACTTATCTGTTTCTTCAGAAGTAAAAGGAATGGATCCAATTTACTCAAACGATAGATATTCTTCAAATGAAGTAGGCCGTGTTTATGAAGGTTTACTAGAATATCACTACCTAAAGAGACCTTATACGCTAGTTCCAAATCTAGCTGAGTCACTTCCAGAAGTATCTGAAGATGGTCTAACTTATACTTTCAAAATTAAGAAAGGTGTTCTTTTCCAAGATGATAAAGCATTCAAAGATGGAAAAGGACGTGAACTAGTAGCAGAAGACTTTGTTTACTCAATTAAAAGACTTGCTGACCCAAAACTACAAGGTCTTGGTTGGTGGTTACTACAAGGTAAAATTGTAGGACTTGATGAGTGGCGTGATAAAAATGCTAAGAAAGATACAGTTGATTATACTGAAGTTGTTGAAGGTCTTAAGACTCTTGATAAGTATACAATTCAGTTTAAACTTACAAAGCAATTCCCTCAATTCCTATACTCTCTAGCAATGCCATTTACATTTGCTGTAGCAAAAGAAGTTGTCGATCACTATGGGAAAGAATTCCTAAACCACCCAGTTGGTACAGGTCCTTTCATGATTGAAAAATTCAACCAAACTGCGAAGAAGTTTCACTACACAAGAAACCCTAATTTTAGAAAGAAGCTTTTTCCTACAGAAGCAAGTGATGAGTTTAAGCACATGCTTAAGTATGCTGGAAAGCCAGTTCCTTTTGTTGATAAAATTGAAATTAATATTATTAAAGAAGATCAACCAAGATGGCTTAACTTCCTAAAGGGAAGACTAGACTATATTGGTATTCCAAAAGATAACTTTGAAGCGGCCGTTACTCCAGGTAAAGGACTTGATAAGCAATTTGAAGAAAAAGGAATTGAACTTTCAATTTCTCCATCTCTTGACGTTACTTATACAGCTTTCAATCACGATCTTAAGTTATTCCAAAATGTTAACTTAAGAAGAGCACTTGCTCTTGCTTACGATGTTAATGAGTCAAATAAGCTTTTCTACAATGATACAGCTCTTCCTGCGCAATCAGTTGTTCCTCCAGGAATTGCTGGTAATATCTCGGGATATGTATCTCCGTATCGTGAGAAAAACTTAGAGAAGGCAAAAGAACTTCTTGCAAAGGCTGGTTACCCAAATGGTAAAGGTCTTCCAGAGATTACTTATGACTGTCCAAGTTCTTCAACTTCACGTCAAATCGGTGAGCTATTCAAAAAGCAAATGTCTGAAATTGGTGTGAATATCAAAGTTGTTCAAAACTCTTGGCCAGAACTACAAAAGAAAATTACTGCTCGTCAGGTAATGCTATACGGAATTGCATGGGGTGCAGATTACCCAGATGCTGAAAACTTCCTACAGCTTCTATACGGACCAAATAAGTCTCCAGGAGCAAACGGTTCAGGTTATAACAACCCAGAATTCAATAAGCTATTTGCACAAGCTTCAATTATGCAAGATTCTCCAGAGAGAACTGCTATCTATGAAAAGCTAAACAAAATGGCAGCTGAAGAAGTTCCATGGATTTACGGAGTTCACCGTCAGTCATATTTAATTAAGCACAAGTGGCTTAAAAACTATATGACAACTGACTTTGAGGCTGGGCAAGCTCAGTACCTTGATGTTGATATCGAAATTAAAAAAGCTATGCAAGATAAGTTATAAGAAATGATAAGCGTTGGAGAGTGATCTCCAACGTTTATTTAAGTAGATTTTGATCTTTTCAAGTCTATTTAAATAAACGTTAAGTATTATCGTTGAATTGATAAAGTTAGAGCTAAGGAGCTGTTTTTGTGAATACTTGGTCTTATATTTTAAGAAGATTACTTTATACAATCCCTATCATCTTAGGTGTTTGTTTAATCGTTTTTGCGATCTTCAATCTGTCTGGTTACGATCCAGCACAACTACTTTTAGGTAAGCACGCGTCTGCAAAGCAAATTGCTGAAGTTAGACATGAGCTTGGACTTGATAAGCCACTTGTTGAACAATATCTAAATATTGTTAAGTCGGCATTTACTTTTGATTTTGGTCGTTCATGGGCGACTAAGCAAAAAATTATCGAAATGATCAAAGAGGGAGCCGTTCCTTCATTAACGCTTACATTTCCGGCGTTCTTATTATCGACTGTACTCTCTATTCTCTTAGCAATCGTTGTTGCTTTCTTTAGAGGTAAGCTTATCGACCGCACTCTTGTTATCATTTGTGTTTGTTTAATGAGTATTCCATCTCTTGCTTATATCTTATTCTTCCAAAAATTCTTTGCTTATGAATTAGGTTGGTTTGAGATTTCAGGTTATGAGCATGGTTTTCCATATTTCATACCTTACGTTTTACTACCAGTAATCATTATGGTTGTTCTAAACTTAGGTCCAGACCTTCGTTATTTTAGAACTGTCATCCTGGATGATATTTATCAAGACTATGTACGTACTGCCCGTGCAAAAGGTCTAAGTGAAAAAGTTGTACTATTAAAGCACGTACTTAAAAACTCACTAATTCCAATTATCACATACGTTGTTATTCAAATCCCTTTCCTTATTTTAGGGGCCCTACTTCTTGAGAGTTTCTTCTCAATTCCAGGGCTTGGTGGTCTAACTGTAAAAGCTGTTTTTGATAACGATTTCCCTGTTATTAAAGCAATGACGATTCTTTCGGCCATGGCCTATATCGTTTTCACAGTTATTACGGATATTCTATATACAATGGTTGATCCAAGAGTAAGGTTAAAGTAGGAGTTGTCATGTCAATAAATCATTCAAGTGAATCAAAATCATTATGGGGACATGCTTGGACAGAGCTTAAAAAAGATAAAGCTGCCGTTTTTAGTATGGTCGTTATCGCAGCTTACGTTTTTCTTGCTGCCCTGACATTCTTTGGTGTAATTGCCGGAGAGTGGTCAAAAGAAATTGGTGCTTCATATTCTGCTCCTTCAATGGATGCATTATTTGGTACAGATATTTTCGGAAGAAGTGTTGTTTATAAAACTCTAAAAGGTGCTGAGATGGCCATTGGTATTGGTTTTTCAACGGCAACAATCTCAACTGTTATCGGTGTAACACTAGGTCTCATGGCCGGTTACTTTGGTGGTAAAGTTGATGAATTTATCGTTTGGTTCTATACATCACTAGCTTCGATTCCATATATCATGTTACTTTTTGCTGTAACAATGGTTCTTGGAAAGGGGACATCATCTCTTTTCCTAGCACTTGGGATCACTTCATGGGTTGGGCTTTGTCGTCTTGTTCGTGGTGAAGTTCTTCGTCACAAGGAAAGAGAATATGTTCAGGCAGCTGCTGCTCTTGGTGCAGGTAATATGAGAAGAATGTTTAAGCATATTCTTCCAAATATCTTCCATATTGTTATCATTCAATTCTCACTTCGTTTTCAACAGGCAATTAAGTCAGAAGTAATCCTTTCTTATTTAGGTCTTGGTGTCCAAGGTCAGCCGTCTTGGGGAACAATGATTGATGATTCAAAACTTGAACTTGCTCGTGGTGTTTGGTGGCAACTATCTGCTGCTACATTTGCAATGTTTATTCTTGTTCTTGCGCTAAACCTGCTTGGAGACGCGCTTCGTGACTCGCTTGATCCAAAACTAAAAGGTAAAGCATAGTCATTTAGTCAGGCTTTAAAAAAGCTTAATTTTTTCCTGATTTTATCCGATAAATCTTATATAGAGGGCCCAATTTCTGGGCCCTTTGTTTTATAGATTTAAGGCATATGAGAGAGTTAAGTTTTAAATTCAGTGATATAAAATCGTCTCCACTTTTAAGAGGAGAGCTGTATTGGTGTAGGCCAAGTGGCCGAAGACTGTGTATTGGTCATGCTGGTGAATTTGCAAACCTTGAATTGGCCCAAAAACTTTCATCTCAAAACGATCAGTTTTTACAAAAAGTAATTATTGATGAAGAGAGAATTTCAAAAGTCATTGATCATTTTCAAAGCTTAGAGAATGCAAATTTTGAAGACGAAAAACTTCGTTTTAGAAATCTCATTCTCGTTGATTTCTATCGTACACTTAAAAGCAGTCAAAAAGTTTCAACACTGGACTTCGTTTTCATATGTCATCAAGTTTTCTATGACTTAAATAGTGACGAAATTAATATTGAAGAAGACTTTCTAGCAACTAGTGTAGTGACACTTAAGAGAGCACAAGTGATTGCATCAACACTTGTTTATGTGGCCTTAATATCTGGCTATCTTGATTTTAAATTCTTAAAAAATGTATTCAATAGTGTTCTTGTTACATATTTTAATCATGTATCGCGAAGCCCAGAGAAATCAAAATCACTTGAAGAATGTTTAGACCTGGATAATAGTGCTTACTTTGCAAACTTAACTGATGAATTCTTTACTTTAAATTATAAATTAAGTGATGATATTGGCGGCATGTGGGCGAAGATTCATCATAAAGTCTATGAACTAGAATTAAATTTCGAACCAAACGACCTAGATAGTATTTTCAACTTGATCCTTAATTCTCTCAAAGAGTATCGATATCTTGATGAGATTATCGCACAGGAAGATATTGGGAGGGCCGCTTAATTGAGTTTTAAGATTGAAGTCTTCACATTCTTGGATAAATCACTCTTTGATAAATTATCACAAAGAGTATCTGAAGATATTCAATACCATCTCGTTGAGTCGATCGATGAGTTAACAGCTAAAGCTCTTGTTGTTACTGATGATACTAGTTTTCAAGCAAGTGATGCTCAAAAAGTTATCTACGTTTCAGCTGATAAAGTTGAAGGGATGATTACAATTTCGCCAGAAGTGATTGTTGATGAAAAGACTTATGTCCTAAATGAAATCGAAAGATATTTTGGAGTTCCACAAACTCCAGCAGTTAGATCGGGAAGCGAGTTTAAAAGTTTAAAACAATACAAGATCACGTCGCGATTTAGTTTGGGTTATTACTTTGACCTAATTAATTTCAAAGTTTTTGAAAGTGATTTTGATATTTCGAAAATTTCAAGTGTTCTATTGAATCTCTTAAATGAGCTTGTCATTAATATGCAATGCATTCCAATCGAATTAGAACTTCTAATGGGCGATAAAGAGGCCATGTTTAGAATTAATGCCAGTGCCGTTCATATAAATGAGTCTTTTGAATCATCAATTGCAAGTCTTCTCTCAAATGATTTTTCATTTTATAGTCTAAAAACAAATTCAAAGAGAGGACAATTTGACCTTCGCTTTTCTTTAGAAAAACAGAGGACATATCTGGCCCATCTAAATTACGAGTTGAGCACAGCAATCTCAAAGTCTTCACAAAAAGAAGTAATATTAAATGATTCAAAAATTGTTGACCACACCAATCACCACGAAGAAGTGGCCAAGAAAATTACCATTACTACTCTTAAGAATATTGTAAGCTTTCTCGTCAAGCGAGATTTTCCTGAGGATGATTTCCTCGATAACTTAGATGCTTATCCTGATAAAGCTATTCTCAAACTACTTAAAGAAGACGATATCGACTTTATTAAAAAGTCTGTTCTTAATAAGGATAATGAAGAAAAGGTGGCCAAAGCAATTAGGACGAGTGTTGATTCAACATTTAAAAATCAGAGACCAGAAGAGTTCACTGAGAATTTCTTTAGTAAAGTCAGTAAATCAAAGCTTAAAGAATTAATTGATGCGAATAAATGGCCAAGTGATAATAGTGAAATTATCCAAGGTATTAAAGAAGAAGTTGTTGATATACAAAAAGTTAGTTCTTATGAAGAATATGTCGACTCAGTAGTAACTTTAGTATCAGAGAAGTTTGATGTTAAGAAAGAAGATTTTTATATTATTAAAGAAGATGCTGAAGGAACGATTGCTGAAGAAATACTCGTTAAGTCTGGTAAGAGTATGGATGAATTTGTTCGTGATTCAGAAGTAATTCAGATGAAAGAGAAGCTTAAACGAATGAATGAGCTTTTCACTCAAATGCAAGATAAGTTGAACAAAGAGCCGATGGTTGTTAAGAGTCTCAATACAGCTGAAGATGCTTCGCTATCGACTAAAGATGATATTTTAGAAGTAAAGAGCATTGAAGTCGATCAAAGTGAAATAGTTAAAGAATTACAAAGTAAGATTGTTCAACTAACAAAAGAAGTCGATCTAAAAAATGAAAAGATTGAAGTGATGAGTCAGAAGGTGGATGATGCAAATTTATCAACGACTGAAGATAAGCAAGAGTTCACTACACTTCAGCAAAAATATAAAGAAGAGCTTGTAAAAGTTGATTCGCTTGAAAAAGAGATTGCTCGTTTAAATAAGGCCCAAGAGCTTGTGAAAAATAGTGGTAATGAGGATGATCTCGCGACAAAGTTAAAAGATGCCCAGATTGAAGTTAAGATGTATAAGCAACGCCTTAAATTTGCTCAGTCACAGATTACAAACTTAGAAAAGGCCAAGAAAGCTGCTTCTGGAAGTAAGGTAAGTGATAAGAAAATCATGCATCTTGAGAAGCAAATTGATCAACAAAAAGTGATTAAATTAAGAATGGAAGATGAAATTGCTGGCCATAAAAAGGATAATCACAAGCTTTCACAAGATAATAAAATGCTAACAAATAAAATCAAAGACTTGGAAAAAGAGCTTGCGAAGAAAAATAAACAAGCAGCTTAATTTTTTCTTGCCATAATGGATAACTTCCCTTATAAATATTCTCACGCCTTACCAATGAAATTCTTTTTTTTAAGACTTTTAAAATTGTGCCCAGATGGTGAAATTGGTAGACACGCTAGACTTAGGATCTAGTGCCTTTGGCGTGGAGGTTCAAGTCCTCTTCTGGGCACCATCTTTTTTTGCTTCCGTATCGGAGGCTTTTTTTTTGCCTAAATTCTTCATTTTCAATTTCAACTTCGTTATCAGGGGCCTGTCTCCTTACTTGCTTGAACCTATGGTTCATTATTTCTCAACAAATTGCCCAAAACCGCAAATAATGGTAAATATAAAGGATGAAGATCTTAATCGCCATTTGCCTCACATTAACGTCCTATGCCCTAGATACTAGTAGTTTTGAAGTCGACTACAGGGATAAGTCCTCGGAATTTAATGTCGAAATGCGCTCAGGAAAGAAAGATGATGTACGCTTCTATGAGGGTCGTTTAGATGATGTGATAGATCGCCCAATCGAGAAGGTTTTAGAGCGCGTTCTGTCTTTTGATAAACGTTGTAATAACGAGCACAAGGATCGTCGAATCTACACTGATAAGAAAATGGATTGTCCTTATCAAAGTGGAATGCTGATTGAGTCAGTGATTGTGAAGGACCTTAAAAAGAGAAAGCTTGAAAAGAATGAGCTTAAGAGGTTCCTGGTTAAGAGACGCTCTTATAATCGTGGCCTTTATACTTATAATGACCTAATTCGCGTTTTTCGCTACAAAGACGGCTATAAAGTGACAATGACGATGTTATCGGACAAGGAAGCAAAGGATTATATCGATTCTCCCCTTGAAAAGGTAAGTGTTATGCAGACTTCCGGTGGTGTCTACTACATAACTCCTGTTGGGAAGAATAAAACTCGCTATAACTACATTTGGACATGTTCGACAGATCATTGGTTACTAAATAAATCAGTAACAGTTTCAAGCTTCTTTGAGAGTATGGCCGAGAATATTCGTGGTGAATTCAATACATTAAAAATCTAAAAATTGTATTATTTCCATGGCCCTTGAAACACAGCGTCTAGCGTGTTACATTCCCCCAAATTAAGAAAAAATGCCTATTTATATGACGGTCACTATTAGTCATAATCACAAAAACACCTCGTGGCCTGCATTCTAGGCTTGCGTTTAAGGAGTCAAAATTGAATTTTAACGAAATTCCACTTAAGGAATCGCTGCTTCGTGCACTCGAAGATAGAGGGTTCACAGAAGCTACAGACATTCAGTCACAAGCTATCCCAGTATTAATCGAAAAGAATACGGACTTTGTTGGGCAGGCCCAAACAGGGACTGGAAAAACAGCTGCCTTTTCACTTCCACTACTTCATCTTCTAGATTCAGGTAGTAAAAATATCCAAGCAATAATTCTTTCACCTACGAGAGAGTTAGCTAACCAAATTTGTGATGAGATTAAGAAATTCTCTGCAAATGAACAAATCAAGACAATGTCTGTTTACGGTGGGACATCAATTGATAATCAAATTAGAAACCTTGGAAAAATAAAGCCACAAATTGTTGTTGGTACTCCAGGGCGCGTACTTGATCTTATTAAGAGAAGAGTATTAAAGCTTTCAGAAGTTCAATATGCAGTTCTTGATGAGGCCGATGAAATGCTAGACATGGGATTCCTTGATGATGTTAAGGAAATTCTAGCTCAAGCAGAAAATAAAAAGACTTGGATGTTTTCGGCAACGATGCCTCCAGCAATCCTTGATCTAATTAAGAATTATCTTGATAACCCTGAGATCGTAAGAGTTAAGAAAAAGACTCTTTCAAATGATAGTATCACTCAGAAGTTCTACCTTGTTCGTGATCAAAACATGCGTGAAGCGGTTTGCCGTCTTCTTGATGCAGTTGAAGATTATTACGGTATTATCTTCACAAAGACAAAACTTGAAGCAAGTTCACTTTGTGACGAACTAAACCTTAGAGGTTACCTTGCTGACTCTCTACATGGAGATATGGATCAAAAACACCGTGATGTAACAATGAAAAAGTTCAAGGCCAAGAGAGTAAAACTTCTTGTTTGTACAGACGTTGCTGCTCGTGGGATTGATGTTGATCACTTAACTCATGTTTTCAACTTTGGACTTCCACAAGATCTTGAATCTTATGTTCACCGTATTGGTCGTACTGGACGTGCAGGTCAAAAGGGTCTAGCTCTTTCTGTTGTTTCTCCAAGCGAGATTAGAAAAATTTCAGCTCTTGAGAGACTAACTAATGCAAAAATTGAAAGAGAACGTATCCCTTGTGTCGATACACTAAAAGGAGCAATGGTTCGTCGTAAGGTTAATCAATTTGATGAAGTTTTTGAAGAATTAGAGCAAAATGATAGTCTTGATGACAGCTTTGAAATCTTTGCAGAGAGCTTTGAGCACTTAGATAAAGAACAAGTTCTAAAAGCAATGTATAAGTCATTATTTGCTGATAACTTAAAACGTTTTGAAATGAATCCAATCATTGATATGGAACCAAAGAAGCGTGGCGAGAGAAGAGAAAGAGGCGATGGTCAAGTTAGAGCAGACTCAAACGGAAATATTCGTTGTTTTGTTAACTACGGACGTGAAGATGGAGCACAAATTGGTGCATTCCTTGATGCTATTGCTGGTGAGTTAAAAATTGATCAGAGAAAAATTCGCAACGTACAGTTAAAGGATAAATTCTCTTTCATCGATATTCCTGTAGAAAGTGGAAAGCTTCTAATTGATGGACAAGAACAAGTTTTCATCGGAAATAAGAAACTTCGTTTCGAAGCGACTCGTGAAAGACCTCGTGATGGTGGTCGTGACGGAGGTCGTGGCGGACGCGGTGGTCGCACTGGTGGTCGTACCGGAGGTCGTGGTGGAAACGATCGTGGTGGAAACTGGGGAAATCGTCGTAGCAGTGGACCTCGTGCTCAAGGTAATAGAGGAAACTCACGCTCAAGTTTATAATGAATGAAAAATTTGATGTAATAATCATTGGTGCGGGTGCTGCAGGTTTATTCTGCGGCATCCATGCTGCCAAAAAAGGGCAAAGAGTCCTTATCCTAGAAGGGGCCAAAGGTCCTGGAAAGAAAATACTTGTCTCTGGTGGGGGACGATGTAACTTCACAAATCTTGATGTCACCCCAAATTTCTATGTTTCTAGTAATCCACATTTTTGCAAGTCGGCCTTAAGCCAATATACAAATTGGGATTTTATAAGTTTCATTTCAGAATATAATCTTACGTATACAGAGAAAACACTAGGACAACTTTTTTGCGACCAGAAGTCTCGTGGCATTTTAGAGTCACTTCTAAAGGCCATACCAAATAATTGTGAGCTTCGTGTAAATAGTCGAGTTACAGAAGTTGATTATAGTGATGAATATGTTGTAACTCTAAGTGATAGCACAACTTTAAACAGTGAAAAATTAGTTGTAGCAACTGGTGGGTTATCATTTCCTGGACTAGGTGCAACTGATATTGGTTATAAAATTGCTAAAAAATTTGGTCATAAGATAATTGAAACAACTCCAGCTCTTGTTCCCTTTACTCTAGAGAAGGTATTAGCTAGCCTTGCTGGTATTGCTGTTGAATCTGAAGTGACTGTGAATAATAAGAAGTTCTTAGAAAATATTCTATGGACTCATAAAGGTTTGAGTGGACCTTCAATTTTAAAGGCTTCATTGTATTGGAAGAAGAATGACCAAGTCAAAATTAACTTCTTACCCAAGGCCGATATTTATGAAATTCTAAAAGTTCAAAAACGTAAGTCTCTAGTGAATGCCTTAAAAAGTCACTTACCATCTCGATTTGTTGAAATATGGCTGGAATACCATAAACTTCCTCTTAATCAGAATTGTGCTGAATTGTCGGGAGCTCATAAGGAGAAACTTGTTGAGGTTATCCATCACTGGACGTTCACTCCTAGTGGTACAGAAGGTTATCGTAAGGCCGAGGTTACACGCGGTGGAGTTGATACTAATCAAGTAAGTTCAAAAACGATGGAGAGTCGAATACAAAAGAATCTTTACTTTATTGGAGAGGTTCTCGATGTAACGGGCTTACTTGGTGGCTATAATTTCCAATGGGCCTGGTCTTCTAGCTTTGTCGCAGCTAAGTATGTATAATTAAAACATGAAAAAGCAAAAGAAGGCCGTCATCTTTACTGGTGGAGGAAGTGGGGGGCATGTTGTTCCTGCACTAACTCTAATCGCCAAATTAAGACAAAAGCATACTCGAATATATTACTTTGGATCTTACAAAGGAATTGAATCAAAACTGACACAAGGAAAGGTTGATCGATATTTTGCCGTTTCAACTGGTAAGCTTCGTCGTTATATAGACCTTCAAAATATTACTGATATTTTTCGTTTGGCCATAGGCCTTATCCAATGCTTCTTCTATCTATCAAGGCTAAGGTTTAGCTCAAATGTCATTGTTTCAATGGGGGGGTTTGTTAGTGTTCCTACTGTTATTGCAGGAAAACTCCTAGGTTACAAAATTATTGTTCACGAACAAACTTCACGTGTTGGACTTGCCAATAAAATTGCTTCAATTTTTGCAAAGACTGTCTTTGTCAGTTTTAAAGATTCTCTAAAGTTCTTTCCTAAAGATAAAGTTCGTTACTCTGGTTACCCGGTAAGGGATGAATTTAAAACGACACAATTTGAAAACTTAAATTTTGAAGGTGTTGAATTAAAAACGGCTAAACGACCAATCTTCTTTGTAACAGGAGGAGGGAATGGTTCTAAGTTATTAAATGATAAGATCAAAGAAAATCTTGATAAGCTATGCGCTGAGTATATTGTTATCCATCAAGTCGGAAGTCAGTATATTGATGAGTATAGTAAACTTAAAGGTGAGTACTATAAGCCAGTTGCGTTTCTAGGGGATGAGATGCCTGACTTAATGAAGGCATCAAAGTATATCCTTTCGCGTTCAGGAGCTGGAACAGTTGCTGAGTTAATTAGTCTTGGTAAGCCTAGTCTATTTATTCCATTAAAGATTGCTCAAAAGAATGAACAATACCATAACGCAATGGAGGCCAATCGCTTAATTGGTTCTCTTGTTATTGAAGAGTCACAATTTGAGAATATTGATCTTATTTCTGAGTTAAAGAAAATTCCAGAGGCTGCAATTCCTCAAGATCGAGAACATGCGACAGATATTATTCTAGAAGAGATACTAAAGTCTTAGTAGAACGCCACGAGACTTAATCGTTTTGATATAGTCTGAAAATGGCTTAATCTTTCTTCTTAGATTTGATAAATGGGTATCAATATTCTGCGAATTAACGTCTGTGTCGGCCCATACGACTTGCGAAATATGGTCTCGACTAAAGATCTTATTCGGATTTGAAGCAAGTAGTGTAATGATACGATACTCTGTTGTAGTCAGTTTAATCTCTTTACCATTTAAAACGACATTTTGTTGGTCGAGATTGATCGCAAAATTATGATCTTCAAATTTTATTTCATTTTTCTTTTTACGACGATGTCTTGATTTCTTTGCTTCGACTTTATTTTTAATTCTAGCGATTAGCTCGTTAATTGATACCGGTTTTACGATAAAGTCTTGTGCACCAAGATCCAGTCCTTTAACACAGGCTTCCTCTGAAGGGTCTCCTGTTAAAAAGATGATTGGTGTACGTGGAGCAAGTAATTGTGCCTTTTGAAGTAATTCAAAACCATTTACTTCTGGCATATGTAGGTCGAGGACCATGATGTCAGTTTTATTCGTATTTAGAAACGTTAGAAGCTCGAGAGGATTTTGAATTAGTTCAAGATCAAAATCATCTTCGAGTAGATCTTGGTAGTTTTCGAGGTTTTCAAAGTCATCATCAACAATTGTAACGTGGGGCTTTGGATGTTTACTAGCTCTTGTCATGCTACACTTCTTTAGTTTTCATTTATAACATATTGATTTTATAAGAATACTAAGAAAAAAGTCAATAAGTTAACTATAAGCACGGGGCGTTGTTAGAGATAATTTTTTAAAATACTTTTAATTATAAGCACTTAGAGGTGCATTTCAAAGGTAGGATTGGCCCCTTAAACTGAGTTAAGGGGCCTGTATTCTTTAGTCTTTTTTCTTTTCTTTACGAACAACTGAGCGTTTGTTGGCAGCTAGTTCTTTCTTTCTAACGCGGATATTTTGAGGAGTTACTTCAACCCACTCATCATTATCAATCCAATCTAGGGCCCATTCAAGTGTTCTCGGTCTTACTGGTGGAAGAATGATATTCTCATCTTTACCTGCAGTACGTACTGAAGTTAATTGCTTTCCACGACAGATATTTACGTTTGCATCGTTTTCTTTCTTACTTTCACCGATAACCATACCTTCGTAAACCATATCACCTGGTTCAACAAAGAACTCACCGTTGTTAAGTAGGTTAAAGATAGCGTATCCAGTAACTTTTCCTGCTCTATCTGAGATAATGGCACCGTTTTGACGAGCAAGCATATCACCTGCGTATGGACGGTAACCTAGGAACTCAGTTGAAAGGATTCCTTCTCCACGAGTATCTGTCATAAAAGCACCACGGTAACCAATTAGACCACGTGATGGGATTTCAAATTCAATTCTTGTACGGCCTTCACCAATTGGCATCATTGAAGACATGATCCCTTTTCTGATTGAAAGCTTTTCAGTTACAACACCTGTAAAGTCTTCTGGTACATCTAGAACTGCAAGCTCGTATGGCTCTTGCTTCTGCCCATCGATTTCTTGGAATAGAACTTCTGGTCTTGAAACCATGAGCTCGAAGCCTTTACGTCTTAGCTCTTCGAATACGATAGCGATCTGAAGCTCTCCACGGCCTTTCAGTTTATATACTTTTGCATCGTCAGTTGCTTCATATTGAAGAGCAACGTTTAGACGACAAGCATCTTGTAAGAATTCTTCAAGTTTTCTTGAAGTTAGGTATTCACCTTCTTGTCCGCTCATAGGACTTGTTGAAACAGAAACGTTTACGGCAACTGTTGGAGGTTCTACTTCAATTCTTTCTAGTGGATTTTGAGCAGAAGTTGGAGTGATTGTATCTCCAATATGAACATCTTCAATACCTGCACAGATAACGATTTCACCAGCAACGGCTTCATCAACTTCAACTGTTTGAAGTCCTGAGTAAGTTTGAATATTTGAAACTTTAAAGTTCTTTGTTTTTCCATCACCAATACATGTGAATTGTTGATTCTTAACAATCTTACCTTTGTGGATACGACCTACGAATTGTTGTCCTAGGAATTTTGAGTATGTAAGGTTTGATACAAGAAGTTGTAATGGTGCCTCAGCATCGCGCTCTGGTTCTGGGAAGTAGTCAGAAACCATGAAATCAAGAACAGGAATCATATCTTCTCTAACAACACCTGGCTCCATTGCTGCCCAACCATTCTTAGCTGATGCATAGATAAATGGAATATCAATATCAAAGTCTTCAACTTCAAGTTCTGTTGCAATTTCAAGCAGTAGGTCTTCACATTCACCTTTAACTTCTTCAATTCTTTGGTCTGGACGGTCAACCTTATTGATAATAACGGCAACCTTTAGTCCACGAGATAGAGCTTTTCTAAGTACGAAACGAGTTTGTGGAAGAGGGCCTTCTGAAGCATCAACTAGAAGAAGTACACCATCGACCATCATTAGTGATCTTTCTACCTCTCCACCAAAGTCCGCGTGGCCTGGAGTATCAAGTAGGTTAATTTTTGTATCTTTGTAGAAGAAAGAACAGTTCTTTGCAGTGATTGTAATCCCACGTTCCTTTTCGATTTCTCCTGAATCCATCACTCTTTCTTCAACTTCTGCACGCTCGTCAAAAGTATTCGATTGCTTAAGGATTTCATCAACCATCGTCGTTTTACCGTGGTCAACGTGCGCAACTACTGCGATGTTTTTTAATTTCTCAAATTGACTCATTTTGTGCCCTTTCTTGTCTGTCTAATCTGCTTTCTATTAATGAATTTATTTGCTACACAATATATATGATTCAGCTTGTAAATGTAACTAAATCTTTTGGTGGCCGAACGCTTTTTGAAGATGTGACTTTCTCCCTCAATAATGGTGAAAGAATCGGCCTAGTGGGACGCAACGGTACCGGTAAATCGACTTTATTTAAGGTCATTACTGGCGTCGAGAATTACGATAATGGTGAGGTCAAGATCCCTAAAAGCTATAAAATCGGCACGTTAGACCAGCATATACAGTTTTCAAAAGACACTGTGATTGATGAATGTATGTCTGCTCTGGGAAAAGAGTATGAATATGAGACTTATCGTGCAGAGAAATTACTGACAGGCCTTGGCTTTAGTGATGATGATTTCACTAAAAGCCCCTTAAGTTTTTCAGGTGGCTACCAAATTAGAATTAATTTAGTTAAGACACTGCTCACCGAGCCAAACTGCCTACTTCTTGATGAGCCAACAAATTACCTCGATATTGTCTCCCTTGTTTGGCTTAGAGGCTTTCTTCGCTCTTTTCAAGGTGAAGTGATTATTATTACTCACGATCGCTCATTTATGGATTCAGTGACAACTCATACAATGGGTGTCCACCGTGGAAAACTGAGAAAAATAAAAGGGCAGACTAGAAAGTATTACGAGCAGCTTGAACAAGATGAGATTATTTACGAACAGACTCGTCAAAATCAAGAAAAGAAAATTAAGCATATGATGGACTATGTTGATAAGTATCGAGTTAGTGCACGAGGAGCTTCTCAGGCTCAGTCTCGTCTAAAGGCTATCGAAAAAATGCAGGATATGAAGCAATTAGATAAAATTGCTGATCTCGACTTTTCATTTCAACATACTCCATGTCCAGGTAAGCAGATTATGAAGGTAAGTAATCTAAGCTTTGGGTACACCGATCAAAATTTATTTGAAGGGGTTTCATTTGAAGTTGATCGTGAAGATCGAATTGGAATTATTGGAAAAAATGGTAAGGGAAAATCAACGCTACTCAATGTCCTTTCTCATGAATTAAAAGAGCGAACTGGGGAGATTTGGGAACACCCTAGTCTGTCACTAGGGCACTTTGGGCAAACAAATGTGGCCCGCCTTCATCCTGATAATAATATTGCCCAAGAAATTCAAGAGGTGAATACAGATCTATCGATTACGAGAGTAAAGGCCATTGCAGGGACAATGCTCTTTACTGGGGAAGACTCAGATAAGAAAATCTCTGTTTTATCAGGGGGAGAGAAGGCCCGAGTCATGCTTGGAAAAATTCTAGCAAAAAAGACAAATTTACTTTTCCTTGATGAGCCAACCAACCACCTTGATATGGAGTCGATTGTGTCTCTGGGGGAGGCCATTAATAATTATGATGGTGCGTGTCTCATTGTTACCCACAATGAGGACCTTCTACGCCAATGTGTAAATAAACTAGTGATCTTCAAAAGCGATGAGGCACAATACTTTGAGGGTACTTATGATGAATTCCTAGAAAAGATTGGTTGGGAAGAAGATGTTGTTGATAAAGCACCAAAGAAAGTTGCGCCACCAAAGCCGGCACCTAGGGTAGATGAAAAGGAAAAAGCTGAATCGACAAATCGATACAAAGAAGAAGAGATTATGGCCCAAATTGAAACTTTGGAAAAATATCAAGGAATATTACAAGATAAAATTCAAAATGCTTCAGCAGTCGGAGATACCGATGCAATAACAAGCGCGGGCCATGAGCTCGAACTTGTTAATGCAAAGATAGATGAATTATTAGAATTACTTTAATTATTTATCTGACGATTTAGTATCTGAATCACTCTCTCTTGAGCGGATGATATTTTCATCTGCAATTGCGTTGGCACATTTGGATGCTTCTTTTTCATCACAAGGACAGTAGGCTAGTAGCTTGGTCTTTACATCAAACTTCTTCGTTTTCTGTGAATATGCACCACAAACTAATTTCTTAAGACAAACGCCTTTGTTTGCACAATTAGCATTCTTTCCTTCAAAGAGACTTTCAGTCTGTTCAAAATCACAATTATAGTAAATTAAATTCTCAGGAAGTGGCTTTTCTTCCTGAACAATAACTTTAGCTGGCTTTGGGGGAATAATTAAATTCTTCTTTTCCTCTTTTCCATCATCATCTCTAGGAATTGGAATTGCCGGCATCGGTTTTAGCTTAACAATTGGCTTCACCTTAGGTCTTTCAACCTTTACTGGTTCCTGCTTTGGTGCTGGCTTTTCGAATATTGTAGCAAGTCTAGATTTAAGTGCATTACAGCTAAATGCTTTCTTATCAGTACCCTTTGCGCCACAGAAACAATTAACATTATCGATCAACTTTTCAAAAACTTCTTTATTGTCGTTATATCTATCTTTTAGAGATTCTTTAAAATTAGGAATCTTTGATGTGGCCTCTAAACATTGAGCTGTTACGTGTGCATACGTAGGTGATGCTTTTACACAGATACCTTTATTTCCATTTGCTTTTGATTTCTTTGTATCGACATAGCTCAAAGGATCTAAAACAGAATCATAAGTTCCAAAGATCTTTGGATTACATCTGAAGCGATTTTTTCCTCCACAGCTAAATTCACTCGAGTATACTTCCTTATCAATGGCCTGAACCTTTGATGATTTACTTGTTTTCCAAGGAGCCTGACAGTAGCTACCTTTTCTTGTTGAAGGCCAACCTCCAAAGTAGCACATATTATTACATTCCTGTCCGTCAGCGCATGCTTCTGGGATTATCGAATCAAGAATATTTAAAAAGTTTAAAGAATAGAGATTCCCGTTAGGAACACTTTCTGTTTTATAAAGTCCATTCTTTGAAACTTCAGCAAGTGTTTTTAAATAAGCCTCAATAATATCTGAAGTGTACTTATTATTTGAAACCATTTTAGTCGCTGACTCAAAAAGAAAATCTGGTTCCACCGAAATATCATCTTCTGAAATAGGGTAGCTGACAATAAGGCCAACTTTTGGCTTATCAAGGAATGGCTTAACCTTGATTAATTCTTTACTCTTTGTTTGGATAAGATAGTAGTCCTTTCCAATATCAACTAGTTTTCCTGAGTTATAAACTTTAGGTACAACAAAAGCAAATGAGTTTAAAACGAATAGGAGTGATATAATAAGTCTCATCTTAAACCTCCGTTCCTAACTCAACAATGCGACACTTATTGATCATCGTTGATTTGTTGATGTCTATTACATTACATTTATTATTTCCATTATATTCTTCTTTATCAAACTCACACGTAACCTGATAAGTTTTGTTTTGACATGTATATGTCTGTGCACAGACTCGTGAGTTACTGTTATCTGCAACACAACTTTTTGGATCAAGGTCGATAAAGCTGATAAGTTTGAAGTTCTCATAGTTAATTTGTTCAGAAGGGTTAGTACAGATCTCATCGACACATTTTGATCTAAGAGCTGACATTGTTGAGTAGCCATCACCTTCTACTTTTTTATAGCGATTATCAACTGGGTAGCAATTCTCTTTACCAACTTCTTCAAGTTCTTTATCAGATAGATCAAATTGCCTTAAGCTACAAGACTTAGACTTACCAAGAATACTTACTTCTCGCTTATAGCAGTAGTAAAGCTTTCGAACTACTTCCTGAGGCTTTTGTGATGGAGTAAACTTAACTCCTAAACTAGCAACTGTACTCGGGTCTTCATTGACGGCCTCGATAATTTTCTTAGCATCAATAGCTGTAATACATCGAGTAATAGTTTTACCATCTTCAATGGCCCTTAGAGTTACTTGCTTGAGATCATGACAGTAGTTACTTTCATCCTTTGCATACTTTTCTTGCTCTTCAATGTAGAGCTTTGTTATGTATTCTTTGTCACGAAACTCTTCGATCTTCTTATTGATTTCAAGGATTTCTTTTTTCATCTTTGGTACATTTGGAACAACACCATTTTTCATCAATTGATTTCGTCTCTCAAAATATGGAGAAACTTCCTCTAGAATTCTCGATTTCACAGCAATCCTTAAACTCTGATGATAAGCTTGCGTATAAGCTTTCGATTCAAGAACAGCTACCTGTGAACCATGGACAAGTTGTTCTGAAAACTCATATCCTTCAGCTATTTGAGCTAGAATCTCTTTGTCTCCAGCATTAGTATTTTGGGATAAAATGATTGCCAGGCCTAAGCTAACAATACCAAATGATTTGAATTTTAAACTTAACACGGTAATACCCTTTCTCTCGTTTCTCTTAATTTATCGGTAAAAGTACGCAAATACTTGAGCTTTTTTGTTTGAGTGTTTTTTGACGTAATTACTGTTGGTTAGACTTAGGGCCACTCGTGCTCTCATCGTTTTTTGATCCGATTTGAGTTTTTTGATTCTTTTGATCCTCATTAACGACATGGTCTCTTGATTTTAGGATAACTCTCTTTTTTCCAAAGAATGGCTTCTTTAATTCTTGCTTATCTTCATTACCATCAAGGATTGTGACAACGGGAACTGTCTTGTAAGAATCTTTTTTCTTTTGCTTTATTGATAGTCTCAATGTTTGAGCGCCTTTTCCCTTTCGAGCGCTAGATTGATCAATTTCAACGATATACTTACCATCTTCTCTGATCGTCTTGTACTTCTTAAATGGGCAACCACCTAGTTTATAGACGGTTACGACATCGGCAGCACATCCATCACTTATTGAGTACATAAGATCGTATTCGACAATAATTCTATCAGGAGAGTCTGCATCTATGATTATATCTTTCTTTGGAAAGAAGCTCTTACTTAGCTTAACTGTCATTTCTGAAGCAGAAATACTCGCCATAAATAAACATAGAATGATGAATTTTGAAGCTTTAATAAAACTCATAGCTCGTCCCCAAAAAGTTAAATCATTTAACTTATCGGCTATTCAACTATTTTATTAAATTTTAGTGGAACTGAGTTAACCATATCACGTACAAAGACTTCATCAAGGGCCTTATTTAATTTCTCATCTAGGCATAAGATTGTGTTTTCATAAGAGTGATCAGTGGCATTATGTTGAAAATTATAGCTACCAATACTTGAAAGTAATCGATCAAAATAGAATATTTTTGAATGAAGGAAGCTTAAGTGTAGCCATACATTTGTTGATTCATACTTAGCATAATCTTTTATAAGATTAGTAAAATGAGCTTCTCCAAAGTAGTCGTTCCACTTCTTGATACTTTTAAGTTTCTTTTTAATTAGCTTTCTTTGTTTCTTATCGCTAATAGTTGTATCAATTATAATGTCTCTTATTTCTTCATTTTTTAGATCAACAATTTCATTACCTGTCATATCTGTTCCTGTCGTAATGAAATCTAATGCAATACCATCTTTTTGCATCTGGGCAATTTTATGATGAAGTTTATTAAACATCTTAAAGCTGTCAAATTTCTCAATCAATGGAGCATTTTTGAATACAGAAGGGTAGTAAGTATCACTTCTTATTGGGTCCATTATTCCTAAGTAATTAGCTGTGTGCTTTAGAGCGAGAAGATATGCTTCACCAACATTACGTTGGTTTTCATATGGTGATTGTTGAATAAAGCGACAAACGCCATTCATACGTGTTTGTGTATTACCTAAAATTGCATCATACTGTGCTTCACCTCTTAGGTTATTGTCCTCTTCTTGTAATTGTCTTTCTTCATAAGACTTAAGAGTTTCTTCAAGGTTATGAATTTTCTTTCCTGTATAAGTAATAATATTTCCACGGCTATTTCTAATAGGTCTTGTTTTCTTTTTCTTAAAGTACTGCCAGTCTTTTAAAAAACCGATGGCAATATCTGTCACCATAGGTCCTTCAATTAAAATATCAACATCTTTATTTTTAAAGTCAGTTCCTTTTGAAAGGTTGTCAGCATTGAGTTGATTTTGTCCACCGACAATAGCAATTTTGCCATCGATAACTAATTTCTTATGATGATAAACTGTACGTCCTTCATGCCTCCAGAAGTCGTTGGCGCGAATGATTTGAACACCATTTTTTTTGAGTTTTTTAGGACATTTACTATGACCTAATAATTTTGACATGAGGTAGTCGTCCATTACATAGACTTTGACCCCTCTATTTTTTGCTGCAATTAAATTGGAAACTAACTTCTTTACTGAAGCGTCGCAAACAAAACTAAGAGAAGACATAAGAATCTCTTTTCTCGCTTCATTAATTAGCTCAAGCTTCTTTAAGTATGAATTTGTATTTTCTAGAATCGTAATCTTGTTACCAAAAGTTAACTGCGATTTAGAAACTTTGTCCATTTCCTTTTGAAAGCCTGTCTCAAAGAAAGGGTGATTCACTTCAGAAAAGTTCATTGGAGCATAATTTCTTGAAAAGAATTCAAGATCTTTAAGTTTCTTATGTTGTGGGGGGTGGTTTAAGAAGCCCCATTCTTTTAAAGGCATTTGATCAGCTAAGTGGTAGCGGCCCTCTTTAGAGAAATTAAATTGTTTGTAATAATTTATTTTGGCCTCATTAAATGTTTGGCCTTTATGTTGGATGGCATACTCAATGAAGTCAGTCTGAAAATCACCTTGAAGATCGTACCAGTCAAGTTCATACCACCTCTTATTTTGGAGGCGTCCATACTCATCTTCTTCATATTCATATGTGGCCCTTGCTTGAGAAGCCTGCTTAATAACATAAGATTCCTTTGAAAAAGGAATTTCAGTTGCCAGTGCATGAGCGGCCAATAGTGACAAGATGAGTGTTTTCATACTTCCACAATACCTGAGGTTAGTCGAAATTCATTGACTCTTGTAAGAAGTATCATGGCGTCTAAAGCTTAGACGCGTGTGTTTTCAATTAGTTGAGGGTTTGAGATGTACTTTCTAAGCCCTGCAATGATTCTGCTGGCATAGACTCCATCAATGATTCGGTGATCAAGTGTGACGCCAACTGTAAGGATTTGCTGAACTTCAACTCTGCCTTCAATAGCAACAGCTTCTTCTTTAATTTTAAAAAGACTCATAACGATTGGAACGTGTGAGATCGTGGGGATAGGAGCAAAGGCAAACTCAGCTCCAAAATTACCTACACTTGTAATCATGCAAGAACCAAATGGGTCTTGCTTCACTCCGAAGAGGTCAGTATATAAATTAAGGCGGTAAAGAATAAAATCTAGAATATTTAAAAGTGGGCGTGTTACAAAATTTGGGATCAGTGACACAATCTTTTTAACTTTCTTAAAAGACTTATCGTGATCTTTACGAATATCGTTGGCCGCGGCCTTAAGCTCATCTCTAATTTCAAATACTGTTTTCTTGTCAGCACTGCGAATGACTGTTCCTGAGAGGTCTTGCCCTTCATGGTCAACAGAGACTTGTAAAAAAATATCGACATTCTCTCTCTGATAAAGATTTGCCCCTCTTACTAAGCGATTAACTTGTGGGTTTTCTGCAAAAACTTGTGCTACAACTTTAGTGAAAAGTTGAGTAATAGTGACATGGTTATCTTTTGCATAAACTTTGAAGTTTGCAGCTTCAAATTTGAGAAGTCCAAATGTAGAAGGATCAACTGGTTTTTTCCAAGTATTGATTGAAACCTTTCTCCAAGAAGAAAGTTTTTTTACTTTATGAAGCTTAATGTGCCTCGCAGGAATCATAGCCTTGAGTTGCCTTTTTGATCACCGATATACTTAAATCTTGGAGTTATTTCACCGCCCACCTCAACTGTTTCAATGAACATTTCAAGAGGTCTAACCCATAATTTACCTAGGTCATTTTCATAAAGACATTCATAGAAAACTAATTCTTCAAGTGTTTCAGAGTGGCGAACAATATCATGAACGATATAATTCATGCCTTTATAGTGTTGGTAGAGTCCACCTTTTACAATCTTACTCATTTTTCAATCTCGCTTTTCTATATAATCGAATGGCAATCATTAGGAAAATCGCTAGGATAAAAATACCCGCTACTCCATACACTAATCCTTCAAGTCTCTTAATTACTGCTAGAAAAACTATAGCAAAGAGAAAGAGTGTTGCGACTTCATTCCAAATCCTTAAAAACTTACTTGTGTGCTCAAAACGATCATTTTGAAGATTTTTAAATATACTGTGACATTTTAATTGATAGCCTACAAGAAGTAGTACAAGGGTTAACTTCAAATGTAGCCAGTAGTGACCTGTCATTGGCCAGTACGAATTATGGATCAAGCTTGCACCAAAAATAATTGTCGCAATACAGGCAGGCCACGTTATTCCAAACCATAGCCTGCGGGCCATAATCTTAAATTGAGCACTTAAAATATCTCGCTCGATAGCAGGCTTCTCTTGTGCTTCTGTATGATAAATAAACAGACGCACAATGTAGAAAAGTCCTGCAAACCAGCAAACAATACTAATTAAGTGTAGTGCTTTTAAATACTCGTAAGACATTATCTTCCAAATGTTGGAGCACCATTGATATTTTCTTCATAGAAGTTACCAAATGTACTCATTTGCTTATGGAAGCTAACAGCAAGGTCTTGTGCTTTCTTAGTATAAGCTTCAGCATCCTCCCAAGACTTCTGAGGATTTAAAATTGTACTTGGTATTTCACCAACAATTTTTGGAATCTCTAGTCCAAAGATTGGGTCCTTTTCTGTTTCAACTTTCTCAAGATTATTCGATTGAATATTTCTAATAATCTGTCTTGTAATATTGAGTGGGAACCTTTGTCCTGTTCCGTATGCACCACCAGTCCATCCAGTGTTGATCATCCAAACATTGAATCCTAACTTATCAATATATTCACCAAGAAGTTTTGCGTACTCACTTGGGTGACGTAGCATAAACGGAGCTCCAAAACATGAAGAGAAAGTCGCTGTCGGCTCTTTTACTCCAATTTCAGTTCCTGCTAGTTTTGCAGTATAGCCTAGGACAAAGTAGAACATTGCTTGCTCTTTCGTAAGTTTTGCAACTGGAGGAAGAACACCAAAGGCATCGGCCGATAGGAAGAATACATGCTTTGGAATATCTCCGCGTGAAGTTACTTCCAGTTCGTCAATGAAGTCTAGAGGGTAAGATGCACGTCCGTTTTCAGAAAGTGTCTTGTCATAGAAATCAACGAGACCAGTTTTCTCATCAAGAACAACGTTTTCTAGAAGTGCTCCAAAGCGATTTGCTGCTGAGTAAATCTCAGGTTCACCTTCACTTGAAAGCTTATATGTTTTAGCATAACATCCACCTTCAAAGTTGAATGTTCCTGCTTCGCTGATTCCGTGTTCATCATCACCGATTAGGTATGTGCCAACATCTGTTGATAGCGTTGTTTTACCTGTTCCAGAAAGTCCAAAGAAGATTGATACTTCACCATTATCAAGGCGTGATGCCCCTGAGTGCGTTGGCATAATCTTTGTTTCTGGCAGCATATAGTTCATCGCTGCAAACATACTTTTTTTAATTTCACCTGCGTATTGAGTTCCAGCGATGATTGTAATTTTTGATTTAATACAAGTCACAATTGCTGTTTCAGATCTTAGATCAAACTCTTTTGGATCAAGAAGTAATCCTGGAGCGTGTAGAATTGTAAAATCATCATTATTGAAATCTCTCATCTTTTCACGGAATAGGTGAGTTGAGAAAAGTGCATGATTTGGATTAGTTGTTACAAGTCTTGCACCAAGGTTGTGAACTTCGTCAGCACCAACACTTCTTTCTGTGATATATAAGTCTTGATCTTGGTTTAGAAAATTGATGACATGAGACTTAAGCTTTGCAAAAGTATCTGGAGTCATGGCCTTGAAGTTATTTTCCCACCATATAGTTTTTTCTGTTGTCTCATCGCGAACGATATAGCGATCATTCGCACTTCGTCCTGTATGCTTTCCTGTTTCAACAACTAGGGCACCATCTTTTGTTAGTTTTCCAATTCCTAGTTCAACAGTCTTTTGAATTAGAAAGCTTCTTGGTGAGTCGACATGAATCTTATGATTCGGTCGGTTCATGTTAATTCCCATATCAGAATAAAATTGAGTCATCGTTCTTCTCCAGTTAAATTCTATGCGTTTATTCTAAATAATTCCTTATGCCCTCAATATATGCTTTTTAACCTGTCTTGATAACTATTTTTCGCACAAAATGTGGGGATATTTTAACGCTAAGAAGTAGTCGAAAAGTTGATTTTATAGTATATTTTCAGCACTTATAGACAATTTTTATGACGCACTCTGTAGCGTTAGGGATTAAAGGATTTATATGCAGCCATTATCATCACGAGAAATTAGAGAGAAGTTCTTAGATTACTTTGAAAGAATGGATCACTTAAAAATTGCGGCCTCTTCAATTGTGCCTCAAAATGATCCAACTCTACTATTTATTAACTCGGGAATGGCCCCTTTAAAGAACTACTTTCTAGGTAAAGAAACACCTCCTTCGCCAAGACTGGCCAACTATCAGCCATGTATTCGTACCAAAGATATTGATGATGTCGGTGACCGTCACCACTTAACAATTTTTGAAATGCTTGGTTCTTGGTCAATCGGTGATTACTACAAGGAACTTGCTTGTAAGCTTGCTTATGATTTACTTGTGGGTGAACTAGATTTTGATCCTAAGAAATTATACTTCACTGTTTACGGTGGTAACCCTGATCTAGGAATCGATCCTGATACAGAATCGATTGAAGCTTGGAAGAAGTGTGGTGTTCCAGAGGACCACATTGTTGTTCTTGGTGATGACAACTTCTGGGGGCCTGCTGGTGATCACGGTCCATGTGGGCCATGTACGGAAGTATTCTATGACACAGGTGCAGAGTATGGACCTGAGTATAAGCCAGGTGGACATTTCGACGATGTAAGCCGCTATATTGAAATCTGGAATGCTGGTGTTTTCATGGAGCTTAATAAGCTTAAAGATGGAACATTTGAACCTTTACCTCTTAAATCAGTTGATACAGGTTCAGGCCTTGAAAGACTTGCCATGGTGATGAACGGGTGTGGCTCAGTTTATGAAACTGATCTATTGGCACCTCTAATGCAATTATCAAGAGAGCTTCTAGGATCTAATTCTGATGTTCAAACTGAACGTATGCTTTCAGATCACTTACGTGCTTCTGTCATGATTCTTGCGGAAGGGATTATGCCAGGAAATGAAGGACAGGGTTATATTCCTCGTCGTCTGATCCGTAAGTGTGTTGCAGCTTGTATTTCACGTGGGATCGCAAAGCCAAATTTCAAAACACATATTGATAAAATTATCTCAATGCTTGCTGACTACTACCCACAGCTTAAGTCTGCACGTGATGCCATTCACTATAATATGGAACAAGAGATTAACGAATTTGTTCCAATTGTAAAAAATGGTCTTGAGAAGATTGAAGAAGAGTTAAAAGCAAATGCAAACTCTCAAAAATTATTTCCGGGAAATGTTGCTTTTGAGCTTGTAACAACTCACGGTCTTCCTCTTGAAGTTATCAAGTCTGAGCTGACAGCACGTAAGATTGAATTTGCTCAAGAAGATTATGATAAGTGTTACGAAGAACATCGTAAAACTTCACGAGTTATTTCACGCAAGGGTGGAGTGGCCGCTGACCAAGAAAGAATTGAGCTTGAATTTATCGAAGTCGCTGATACTGAATTCACTGGATATGACTCTCTTGAGCTTGATAGTGAAATTCTTAAAATTTACCGTGATGAAGAAGTAACTTATTTTGCAACTGCCGCCACTCCTTTTTATGGAGAATCAGGTGGACAGGCCGGTGATATCGGTTCAGCAAGAACTTCAACAGGTGAGCTTCAAATTCTTGATACAATGAAAGTTAAGAATGTTCATGTTCACGTAGCAAAAATAATTTCTGGAGAAATTGAAACTGGCGAGAAGATTGAATTAATTGTTGATGCCAATAATCGAAAAGCATCGATGAGAAACCACTCGGCTACTCACTTACTTCACGCAGCTCTTCATGAAGTCATCGGAAAGCATGCTATTCAGAAAGGATCAATGGTTACTGCTGATCGCCTGCGCTTTGACTTTCAAAACCCACAGGCCGTTAATCCAAGTGAATTAGCAAAGGTTGAAGCTCTGGTTAACAAGTGGATAATGCAAAATGATTCACGTACAACTAAACTTTGTTCATACGAAGATGCAATTGATAATGGTGCAATGGCATTATTTGGTGAGAAGTATGACAGCGACGTAAGGGTTATCTCTTTTGGAAAAGAAAGTGTTGAACTTTGTGGTGGTACTCACGTTGGCCGCACAGGGGATATTGGATTATTTGTCATTACAACTGAAACTTCTGTTGCGAAAGGTATCCGTCGTATTGAGGCCGTTACAGGAACTGAAGCAATTCGTGTTATGCAAGAAAGAACATCTCTTTTAAATGCTGCTGCAAAGGAGCTTAGTACTAAGCCTTCTGAAGTTCCTGCTCGTATAAAAGATCTTAGAGTTGAAATGAAGAAGAAGATCAAGGAAGCAAGTGAGAAAGCTTCTAAGGGATCAACGAATTTTACAAAAGAAGTAAAAAAGGATTACCAAGGATTTAAGCTACTAGCAGCAAGTCTTGATGCAGATGCTGCGGCCGTTAAGGACCTTGGTGATACACTAATAAATAAAGGTGAGGCCCAAATCATCTGTCTACTGACTAAGGATGAGAAGGGAATGAAGTCATTTGTTTGGTCAAACTCGGACATAAAAGCGGGAGATTTCCTAAAGAAAATCTTAGAGCCAGTATCTGGCCGTGGTGGTGGACGTCCTAACTTCGCCCAAGGTGGAGCTCCTGATGTGAATTCAGGCTCTCAAGTACTCGAATTTATTGAATCTTTATAAGAATATCTAAGCTGGACACAGGTTCTAAAGCCTGTGTCTACTTTCCTGACATCCCTTTACTATATTTCAAACTCCAGTCTATTGAACACATTCTTAGTGTATAAAGATCTTGTCTTAAATTTACTGGAGATTAATAAGTGACAAATAGAACTATCCAAACAGACTCTCTATCGAGGGAATTACGCCGCCTAACGATGCAGTTAGAAATCATCGAGAATCACTTGCAATCTGCCGAAATCGAAGAAAGCCGTGAATTAGTTGAAAAGAGCATTATCCTTAAAATGAGTGAGATGACCTCTTCGAATATCAACTATCTTGGAAAGCTACAGAGTGTAAGAAAGTCGAAACTAAAAAAACGCTATGTTCAGGCCGAGATCAATTTACTAAGTAAGGGAATCACTCGCTTTCCTGAGAAAAATGAACTGCGTCTAAAATTAATTAAAGATCGTTTCGATCGTGTTATCGATCGTTTTAACCAAATTTCAGCATAAATTCGTTCATAATTAAGTTTTTATTCAGTTAACTCCGAAGATTTCTCTAGAAAGACGGGGTTAACATGAATAATACAAATTCTCATATGCCATTAAGCCAGAAGATTGTTTTTGCACTTCACTTTTGTAAGGAGCATCGCTCAAGCGTCAATGACGTCTTCTACTTTGCCACTCTAAAGCATTTAGATTCTTCTTATGTCGATTCAAGCATTATCCCTCTCGATATCTGTGAAGAGATTAAGGAGACATGGACAAACTGTTTTAAGAGCATTTCAAGTGACTTTCACTCTCTAAATGAGAGAGCAAAGGAGCACTACTCTTATTGGCAAGAGCTTCTTAATCAACCGAATATGAATTTTCATTAATTTCTTGCAAGGTTAAATGCTAGAGATACATTCGTTCCTTGATTGATTGTTGAGTTAATTTGAATACTTCCATCTGAGAAGTCGGTGAAGTATTTAACAATTGGCAGGCCATAGCCTGTCCCAACTTCGCCCTTAGTTCCCAGTCGACTTGTCTTCTTTTCAAATTGAAATACCTGATCAATTAGCTCTTGAGACATACCAATTCCTTGATCGCTAATATCAATATAGAATCGATTTGAATCATTAAAAAGTTTAAGGGTAATCTCATGCCCTTCATAACTAAACTTTATTGCGTTTGACATAATATTACTTAGAATATGATCGTACATAACTCTTTCTTCACAGTAGAAGCCACGTTGTGTTTCATCAATTATATTAAACTTTAGATTCTTATTATTATGTTGATGGAAAAACTCACGGCAGAATTCTTTGATCTTACTTGAGTCAATTTTAGATTTAGGGCCGATATTACTTTCAGCATCAAGTTGAAAGCTTCGGACATCTGTGATGATCTCTTCGACCTTATTAAACGACTTATCAATGAGAGCCAGCGACTTTTCATTAATACTATACTCACGAGCAAGCTTACTCATCTTAAGTTTTAAAATTGTAATTGGATTTGAAAGGTCATGTAGAACAACGTGAAGAAGTGTGTCTATTTTCTTATTAATTAGCCCCATTCTCCTTCTCGCATTTGACTCGAGCCAAACGTAGAATGAGAAGTAGACTGTCGTTAGTATTGAAAACTGAACAATATTAGACTTTAGAAGAATGTCGTATTCAAGTAGTGATAGAGGGTAGCTTAAAGATGAAATCTTCTTATCAAGGGCGAAGAAGATCGTAAATGTCGCAATCATCACTCCTGATCCCATAATCATACCCGATCTCTTATAAAAAACTCCAAAGAAAATAGGAGTTCCGGTAATCCAAAGAACACCAGGGGATTTGATTCCTCCAAAAGTGAAGACGATTAAAATCATTAAAACAATTGATGGATATACACAAATAACACGCATGCAATTTATAGAGTTGCGGAAATAGCAAAATATAAATCCTACGAATTGAAGTATCGTAATAGAGAAGAATATTTCTTTTGAAATTCTATGAAATATAATTTGAGGGTAAGCAAGTCCATAAAATAGGCAAGTCAATTGAACCATTATTAAAGTTGCAATAATGAGGTAGCGCTCAATTAAATATTCTCGTTTTGTTTGAATTTTCATTTGGGCAAGACAATAGCACTTCTATAAAAATTATCTATATTATTGAAATAAATTTATGGTTACTTGGCCTTAAAAGCTAAGCTAATTTTTGTTCCCTTATCATGGGATACCGGGGAGAGAATATTGAGAACTCCACCTGATAAGTCCGTGAAATAATGGACAATTGGAAGTCCGTAACCCGTTCCGACTTCTCCATTCGTACCAAGCCTTGTAGTCTTCTTATCGAACTCAAAAATGGACTCTTGGATGGATATTGGGATACCTATTCCTTCGTCAATGATACTGATTTCAATATCATCTGAAGCTTCTTGAAAGATAACCTTAATCGTTGAGTTTTCGTAACTAAATTTTACAGCGTTTGAAATTAAATTCGCTAAAATATGGTCCCTGAGGATAGAGGGAACACATTTGAAGCGAGAGCGAAAGCTTCCTTCAAACTTGAGAATTAATGACTTTGAATTAAGCTGGTTAAAAGAAGTTAAAATATAATCTTCAATTTGTGATTGAGAAATTAACTCTCTTTGCTCGTCAAGATTTTCTGAACTAATTTGGAAGCTTCTGACATTACTGATAATCTCTTCAATTTTTAGAAATGATCGATTAACTTGCTCTTGTTCATTGTCTCTTAGAAGATACTTTCTTTTTAGTCCCGAAAATTTTAACTTTAATACAGTGATAGGGTTTGAAAGGTCGTGAAGAACTACATGAAGAAGTGTATCAAGTTGTTCATTAGATTTTTCAAGTTCACTTTTAACCTTCTTCTCAAGAGTTATGTAATAGAAAAAAAAGACATTGATCACAATACAAAAATGAAGGACATTCATTCTCTTTTCTTGAAGATAGAGTTCTAGAGGGACTGGTTTTGTTATTGCTAATATTTCTTTTTCAAGGCCATAAAATAATCCAAGAATAATAATAACTAAGGAAGTTCCAATTAGCATTCCTCTTTTTTGAAAAAAGATTGCGCTAAAAATAGGTATTCCGGCCAGCCAAAATACTCCTGGAGCGTGAATTCCTCCGAATGAATAAACAAGAACAAGCATAATTGTAATTGATGGTAAGAGAGAACATAGATTTCTCAGATCAAATTGTTTCTTTGCATCGAAGTAATAAAACGCAATGTAGAGAGTTGAGATGGGAAAGATTAAATAATACAAAAGTGACTTATTCACATATTCATAATGGCGAATGAGATACATTGATAGGGATGACATTGCCATGACATTGGTGAAATGAATAAGTAGTGTTTTTAAATTATCTCTCATAGTGGTTATTTTAAGAAATACTACAAACAAAAAGAGTTGAATAGTTGTTATTTGTTGTAATTGGATATGATGAAGAGTTAAGTGAGGTAAATGACTGGATTTTTTATTTAAGAAATTGGTTGCGGGTTGTCCCTGCGTTCATGAAGCGAGGCTTTATGACGCTGAGGAGCTTAACGTGCAAAATTTAAAAATAAGCGTTAGCGCCAATTTTTAAATGACGGTAAGTGAGGTAAATGACTGGATTTTTTATTTAAGAAATTGGTTGCGGGGGCTGGATTCGAACCAACGACCTTCGGGTTATGAGCCCGACGAGCTACCAACTGCTCCACCCCGCGACAAAGTAAAATCAATATATTACCCAAAGCGGATTATGTCAAATTAATTTTGTCAGACATAAATTACTAATATTTCAAGAAAGCTAGCCGATATGAACTGTGTATGAGGGATGAATAAATTAATTCTTTGGAGAAAGATAATGGAAATGGAAAACCACGGTAAGCTCACAATAGATATCGACACATCAGAACTTACTCAGGCACAACTCAGAGCTATTAAAACAATTAATATGCTTATGGCCCATATTGTAACAACGGATGAAGAAGCGGATTATTTTGATGGTACAGCTGAAGTGATGAGAATTTGTGCCTCACTCGTTAAACAATCTCATTTTTGCCAAAAGAATTCATCGATTCCATATGGTGATCAGGCCATTGAATTTGCAATTGAATCACTGACTGAATTGATGGAATCATCATCGGTTATTAAATACGATAATTAGAACTCATTTATTAGATATAAGATTGAAAGGGCCTTGCAGGGCCCTTTTTTTTTGTTATAAAATTAGAAGCTAATTAAGGAATCTTATATGAGTAATGGAAAAATTTGTTTAACTGGAGTCAAGCCAACAGGGATGCCACATCTTGGAAATCTCATTGGTGCAATTAAGCCGGCAATTGAAAATGTTAATAGCTCTGATATGAAAGGGTACTTCTTCATTGCTGACTACCATTCTCTTATTACAGTTCATGATGGTGATACTCTTCGTAGTGATATTTATGAAGTGGCTGCAACTTGGCTAGCTGCCGGTCTTGATCCAAATAAAGCAATCCTATACAAACAAAGTGATATCCCTGAAATTACAGAACTTAACTGGATTATTTCTTGTTTTGCTTCTAAGGGCTTAATGAATCGAGCACACGCTTATAAGGCCAAGAAAGATAAGAATGCCGAAGAGAACCGTGATGAAGACTTTGGTATTAATATGGGACTCTTCTCATATCCTGTTCTAATGGCCGCAGATATTCTTTTTATGAATACTGACTATGTGCCTGTAGGGGAAGATCAACTTCAGCATATCGAAATTGCTCGTGATATCGCTTCAAGTTTTAATCATAAATTTGGTGAGATCTTAACTCTACCGGAGGCCATTGTTAGCAAGGCCGAAAATAAACTTCTGCCAGGTCTTGATGGCCGTAAGATGAGTAAGTCTTATGGAAATCATATTCCATGTTTTGTTCCTGAAAAGAAATTAAAGAAAATGATTAATAAAATCACAACAGACTCAACGCCACCGGAAGCACCAAAGAATCCAGATGATTCTCTTATTTTTGATATCTATAAGTTTTTTGCAACTTCGGCCGAACAAGAGGCCCTAGCAAAGCGCTATCAAGAGGGAATTGGATGGGGACACGCCAAACTTGAACTTTTTGAAGTTGTTAACCGTGAACTTGCTCCAATGCGTGAAAAGTATGATGCCCTTATGGCCGACAAATCACAAATTGATGCCGTTCTTGCAGAAGGTGCTGCAAAGATTCGTCCTATCGCACAAGCAAACCTTGCTCGAATAAAAAAAGCAATCGGCGTTAGTTAAGATTAATTCTTATGGTAGGGATGATCTTGTTTGATCGTCTGTGCTCGATAAATTTGTTCAATAAGTACAAGGCGTGCAATCTTGTGTGGAAAAGTCATTGGCGATAAAGAAAGCTGGTAATCAACAGACTTTAAAAAGGCCTTAGGGAAACCTGCCGCTCCACCAATCAGAAAGCAGATACCGCGTTGTTGGTTCTCAATAACATCATAAATAAAATGACTAAGCTTCTCGCTATCACATGTCTTTCCATGTTCTGTCATGGCAACGATATGTTGATTTCCAAACTTTGCTTTAATTGAATCGACTTTATTTAAGAGTTCTTTTAGTTCAAGATCGATATTTTCTTGATGACCTTTACATTCATGGATATGAAGTTTTGGGAAGTTTATGCGCTTAAGATATTCATTCTCAAGAGCAAGCAGGTGCTTATCCTTTAACTTCCCAATGACAATTAAGTGATTGTCTTTCATGGGTTCTTAGAAATAACCCTTATCTGTTTCTTTTGCTGTTTCAGCTTCATCTGATGAGTAGTAGTACTCATTTGGAATTTCAAGATTTGGTACAGACCAAAGATTGTCGATATCATAGGCCTGACGAGCAGACTCTTCAAAGATATGAACAATGATATCTCCAAGGTCAATTAGGATCCATTCATTTGGTTGATTTAGACCTTCTCTTGAGATTACTGTTTGTCCTTTTCTCTTTAGTTGTTTGGCTATTTCATCGGCCATTGAACTTGCTTGAGATGAGTTTGTAGCAGAAGCTAGAATAAAGTAATCAGCTAGAGACGTTGTCTTTCTCATATCTAAAATTTTAAGATTGATTCCCTTAAAGTTTCCTAAAATCCAGGCACTTGCCATTGCGATATTTTGAGGGAATTCAAAGTTTTTATTTTCTACAATTTCATCAACATTCTTTGAAATAAATTCATTCGACATTGGTTAGTCCTTTATTGTTTTTAACATTAAGTTTTTAAGTAAATCGATATTAAGACCTGATACAGCAGAGATAGGAAGACATTTACGGTCTACTTGCTCCTCGAAGAAATCTTGATATTTCTTAATCTCTTCGTCCGTCATGGCATCGATCTTTGTCAGACAGATTAGTTCTTTCTTATTCAATAAGTCTTCACTATAGCGACCAAGCTCTTGGCGAATTGTTACATATTGTTCGAATGCTTCGAACTCATCAAGACACCAAGAAACATCAACTAGGTGAACTAGTGATTTTGTTCTTTCAATATGTTTTAGGAATTTAATCCCAAGCCCTTTACCTTCCGAAGCATCTTCAATTAGTCCTGGAATATCGGCAACAACAAATGAATCATCTTCACCAAGTGTGACAACACCTAGGTTTGGTTCAAGAGTTGTAAAAGGGTAGTCTGCAATCTTTGGTCGAGCTGCTGAAATTGAAGAGATCAGAGTTGATTTACCGGCGTTAGGAAGGCCTACAAGAGCAATATCAGCAAGAAGTCTAAGTTCTAACTCAACTTCAAGCTCAATACCTTCTTTACCGGCCGTTGCTTTTCTTGGAGCCTGATTCGTTGCAGTTTTAAAGTGCAGGTTACCAAGTCCTCCGCGTCCACCTTGAGCAACCATGATACGAGTACCGTGCTCTGTTAGATCCGCGATTACTTGGTCTGTTTCAATATTTCTTACAATCGTACCAATTGGAACTTTGATAATAAGATCATTTCCAAACGCACCACACATTTGGCGGCCAGCACCTTGTTCTCCGTGCTCAGCACGATAGTGCTTCTTACCTCTAAAGTTAACGAGAGTATTCATCCCTTCGTCGGCTTCAAAGTAGATTGAACCACCATCTCCACCGTCACCACCATCTGGACCACCAAATGGGATATATTTCTCACGGCGAAAACTTACGCAGCCATTTCCCCCGTTACCAGAGATAAGTGTAATTTTAACTTCATCGATAAATTTCATAATAGGTACTTATATAAAAAAAGGGAGCGCTATGTATAGGCTCCCTTTAATATTTACAACTAATTAATAGTGTAGTGAAAATTAATTAAGCTTCAACAACAGAAACGATTTGTTTCTTCTTGTTGTAAAAACCAAATTGAACTTTACCTGATTTCGTAGCGAAAATAGTAAAGTCTTTTCCAACTTTTACGTTTTTACCAGCGTGGAATTTAGATCCCGCTTGTCTAATAATGATATTACCTGGAACTACTGCTTCTCCACCAAATTTCTTAACACCATACATGTTTGGGTTTGAATCACGTCCGTTACTTGTTGAACCACCGGCTTTCTTGTGTGCCATATCTAACTCCTAAATTAAAAAATTGATTAAGCTTTTACTTCTTTGATTTTTAAAGTTGTAAAATGTTGTCTGTGTCCGTTCTTTTTAAAGTATTTACCTGGCTTTCTTTTAGAAACGATAACTTTTCTTGAACGATCGTGTCTAACAACTTCTGCAACAACTTTAGCACCAGCTACAGTTGGAGCTCCAACTTTTGCAGTTTCACCACCAACAAATAGAACTTTATCAAATTCTACAGTTGAACCAGCTTCTTGATCTAACTTTTGAACGTCAATAGTCATACCAGCTTCTACACGATACTGATGACCTGAAATTTCTACTACTCCGTACATAATTTCTCCTAGTACAAGGCAATCGTTGGGGGTTGCAAGCAACTCTTTTGTCCCTCGGACTGAAAATTAACTCTATGAAACCATGATTTTTATTAAGAATTGGGCCTAATGTCAAGTACTAAGACGCAATTACCATGCTTATTTTGAGGATTTTTTGCCTAGTTCTTTGTTAAGGTGCGCAAATCTTCATGACCAGGTCCTAAAATACCGAAAAGTCAGGTAGTTGGAGGACTGTTATGCAATCTTTAAGTAATGAGAAATACACATATTATCAATATGCTAAAGACCAAGCGATCCCGGTTTATATTAGACTTCGTGTGGCGGAGTTTGATCCGGAAATTGCGGGCTTTCTACAGATCATGAACTTCACTGAATTGGGAGAGAAGGAAAGTGAGCAGGCCCAACAAAATATAGCTTCAAATCAGCTTGCAAAAGTTCTGACAATTGATGAGGCCACACCGATGGTTGCCTCGCAAATCCGCTCAAATTTTGACAATGATAAATATGGTAAAGAGTCCATTGTTCAAAAATCTGGATACAATGTTTACCGCTACAAAAATATGGCCATGATTGTCCTTTCTCTGGCTTCAAATGAATGGCTGATGGGGACTTTTCCTGAATTTGGCCATAGTGAGAGAGATTTTGAAAGTCGTATCGTTCTCAATCGCTATCTTAGCTGGGCCTTGGCCCCTATGGGCATAGCTGGCTTCTGGGGACGTAAGGTAAGAGAAGGTGTCGTTCTCGGCCGAATGAATGATGTCAAAGGTGAGGCCATTTTTATTGATTACCGAAATCATAATATCTTCACAATGAATGGTGTAAAGGCCCTTAGAAAATCAGAAATGATGATCAAATTAGATCCTCATCATAAATATGCTCCGACAAAATTGAGATTTGAAGATGCCCAGGCTTTTCTGGCCATTCACACGGCATACTTTGGTGCCAATGGATTACCGATAGCAAATCGCCAAGTGATTACTACACTTGCAAAGAATCTTCATATCTATCGTTATTCACTTAATGATATTGAACAAGAAATGAATTAAAAGCTAATTAGCTTTAATTGTTTTCTTTAAAAGACTTTCTGGATTACTTGCTTGATCTTTCTTTATCATGTGAACAAAGATTGGAAAGCAAGTAATCGTACAGGCTCCTGAGTAGGTTATTGTTAGACCTTCTTCATCATTCCAAATATAGACCGAAGTTTCATCCTTGTTTAAGTAACTATCCTGGGGCCCATAGCGGTTTATAAGAGATTGGTGAAAAACATCGTGAAGGAAGTAATTGGGAAGCCTTGCATAGACATCGAGAACTTCATCGCCAATAACATTGATAAAGACTGGAAAGAAATAACTGCTATGACGAATGAGTATTTCATAAGTGGCAGCGGGCTTCTTCTCGTTGATAAGACGAATACCTTTAAACTCTTTTTGTATATCAGAGAGTTTTTGTCCAGGATAGAAAGGCTTTAGTTTTTCAAACGTAAAATTATAATTTGGCTTTTCAACCTTAGCTTTTGCCGGATTGATAAATATGCAAAATAATAAGAGAATAGTTGAACAAGTTATAAATTTTTTTTGAAGTTCGCGTTTCATAACGTTATTTTAGACGATTTAATTTGATATAGATAAAAGGGGAATTAAATGCAACCAGCTGCTAAGAAGGAAGCTCAAAAGATCGGGATTGCGATGGTTTTAGGCCTAGTGTTAGGGCTACTACTTCATTATTTTGGAAAGGGAAATTACGTACAATTTATAGCGCCAATTGGTGACGCATTTATTGGCCTTCTTAAAATGGTTATTATTCCACTAGTATTCTCTTCGATTTTCATGGCCATGTATCACTTAGGGACTCCTGAGTCTTTGGGGCGTATGGGTGTTAGGGCCGTTGCCTATTATTTCATTACTACTTGTATCGCCGTTGGATTCGGAATTATTTTTGTCAATCTTATCAATCCAGGTGTTGGCGCTGATTTAGGAAGCGCAGGTGTACATGGTCTTAATGAGGCGATGCAATCTAAAGTTGCAAGTAACTCTGGTGGTTGGATGTCGCTATTTGCTTCGATTAAAGAAGTTCTTCTCGGTGCAATTCCGACCAATCCATTTGGTGCCATGGCCGATGGAAATATTCTACAAGTAATTGTCTTCTCAATTCTTATGGGAATGACTGCGCTATTTATTCCAAAAGAGAGTGAATCATTTGTTAAAGTTGTTGGTGCTCTTGAGGAACTTTCAAACAAATTAACAATGGGAGTAATGAGCTTAGCTCCTTACGGTATCTTTGTCCTTATGACAGGAGTCCTTGCTAAGTCTGGAGTCGATGCAATTGTATCACTCTCAAAATACATGCTAACAGTAATCCTTGGTCTTTTGTGTCATGGAATTTTCTTGTTAGTAGTTGGCTGTATTCGTTCCAAAAAATCACCGTTATTTATCCTTAAGGGTATTGGGCCAGCAATTGTAACAGCATTTTCGACGGCCTCTTCGGCAGCAACTCTTCCTATTACAATGATGAATGTGGAAGAGAATCTTGGTGTCGATAAAGATACGGCCAAATTTGTTCTACCACTTGGGGCAACGATTAATATGGATGGGACTGCTTTATACGAATCTGTTGCAGCAATCTTTATTGCTCAAGCTTATGGAATTGAACTTGGGATCACAAATCAGATCATTATCTTTATGACAGCTTCTCTTGCGGCCATTGGGGCAGCAGCTATTCCGGGAGCGGGATTAATTACAATGTCGATTGTACTTTCGGCCGTAGGGCTACCAATTGAAGGTATTGGATTGATTCTTGCCGTTGATCGTGTCCTCGATATGTTTAGGACAGCTGTGAACGTGTTCGGTGACGCAATGGGTACAGTTGTGGTCGATTCGATGCTTATTAATAGTAAAAAGGATTGAAATAAAGATAAGTTGTTGATTTTAGACTCGCTTTAAAGTCAAATAAATCTTTTCCTCGTTGACTCAGACACCACAATTTGAAAAAATAACTAGGGCCCATTCGCTGGGCCTTTTTTTTTTAAATTAAGGAAGCTCGATGAGAAGAAATGCAATATTATTACTGCTAATGACCCAATTTTTATTTTCTTGTATTAGTACAGAAAAAGAAGTTCCAAGCCCAAAAGATATCTCGGATGTTATTGGAAGTGATGCGAGCGCAGAGTTCTCGGAAGAAAAAATCATCGCTAGAAGTGCTAAGCACGGTGCTGAATTCTCTAATGATCAGATTGTTGGATCGGCAATCATCGATCACCCAGCTAATCACGAAATTAAAACTTACTTTCTCTATGGTGCTGAGCATTTAAATTTAGAGAATAATTACTTTGATATTCCTGTTGTCTACAATGCCGCTGTGAAAAAATGGATTAAGTATTTTACCGGCAGAGGTAGAGGCTTCTTTTCACGCTATTCTGCTCGTGCTGGAAGGTATGCACCAATTCTTTCAAAAGTTCTTAAAGATAACGGTCTTCCACAAGATTTAATTTTCTTAGCAATGGCCGAATCAGGCTTTCAGGCAAAGGCCAAGTCTTGGGCAAAGGCCGTCGGTCCTTGGCAGTTTATGCCATACACTGGTCGTCGCTATGGACTTGAAGTTAACTGGTTTGTTGATGAAAGACGTGACCCAATCAAGTCTTCAGTTGCAGCTTCAAAGTACTTAAAGAAATTATATAATCAATTTGGCTCGTGGGAACTTGCTTGTGCTTCTTATAATGCAGGTGAAGGAAAAATGAGTCGAGCGATTCGTCGCTATAATACGAAGAACTTCTGGCAAATAAGAAGAGGCCGATACTTAAAGCCTGAAACAAAGAATTACGTTCCAAAGATTATGGCACTTGCTATTATTGGAAAAAACTTAAAGTCGTTTGGATTTGAAGAAATTGATTGGCATGAGCCACTCGATTTTCAAGAAATTCAAGTTCCTGGGGGAGCAGATCTATTTGAAATCGCAAAAGATCTTAACGTTGAATTCGATGATCTACACTACTTAAATCCAGAAATCCAAAGATGGTTTACACCTCCGACTCATAAGACTTATACACTTCGAGTTCCTGTTGGAAAGAAAGAGCTGTGGGCAGAGTGCTGTTCTCAAACTAATTACATCGCAAGCCAAGACGTTTTTCAAAAGTATCGTGTTAGAGGTAAAAAAACGCGTCTGAATGATGTTGCAAAGAAGTTTAAGATCAAAGATCCAAAGGTTTTAACATGGCTTAATGACGATTATAAATCACATAAGAATCGTGTTAAAAGAGGATCTTATATTACTCTTCCATTCAGAATTGGTCAGAGTAAGAAAGATAATATGTATGCTGATCTTTACGATAAGCCTCGTAAGTCAGTTGTAAGAAAGAGAAAATATAAGAACCGTATTCGTATGGCAAAGCAGAGAGGAACGAAAATTACGAATCCTCAAAAATACTATACAGTTCAAAGAGGGGACTCTCTTTGGTCTGTTTCTCGCAAAACTGGAACAAGCCTCGATACTTTAATCGTTTCAAATCTTAATATTATTAAGAAGAGACAGATTAGAGCTGGTGACGTTCTTGTCGTAAAGTAATCACTAGTAAAAAGTAAGAAAAAAATAGCATAAATACCCTAAACCACGCTTTAATGCGTGGTTTCGCTATTTTAATATCAAAAAAAATAAGCTATGGTATTCCAAACACAACACACATACTGAGGGAATTTGAACTATGGCCTATAGTGATATTTTAAAACTAAAAAAAGTAGAAGTTAAAAACGAGGAAAAGGTTTTCATTAAGAATCTTGTCGTTGGTAATGATATTTTTGCAATCGACCTTTTTCACCATCTCTTTTCATTAGATTCAACAAATGTGAAGCTTCTTTCAGAAGAAGCCGTCACTGAAGATAACTTAAAATTAATGGGGCCATCACTGGTTCGTGGTGAAAATAATATTGAAATTCTAAGAGAACTTGGATTTGTTAATGAGGAAAAGATTAGTGGCTCTTGTTTCTATAAAGACTCTAAGTTTCATCAATTTGGCTCTCGTACAAAGCCTATGCCACTTCTGTGGGGTGAAGAAAGCTATATTGATGAGCATATTAATATTGATCCAAAAACAATTCTACCTTCACTTTCAAATGATGAGTTAATTTCAAATATCCGTGCTAATAGCTATAACTTAAGAATTAAGGATATCTATCGTACGACTCCTGAAGAACTAATTGATCAGGCCTTTTGGAAGATCTACCTAACAAACGGTCTTATCATCGAATGTGAAAATCTTTATTGGGGAGAGTCTCCTGCACAGTTCTTAGAATTTTTTAAAGATAAGAAAACGCTATCTTCTGAATTCATTGAGTTTTGTGAAACGACAAACACTCCTTGCTCTTTATATGTTCACTTAGACCTTGAAGAAGCTATTACTGAAGAAGAAGAAACGTTCTTCTTTCCGCTTTCATTTACTCATGATTGGGGACATTTTATTGGTGAAATTGGGCCAGCTGAGAGCGAAGGATATGCTCAAACTGCTAAATTTGTAACTTTTGTTGATAAAGAAGAGTCGACAGAAGAAGATATTTCTAAAAAAATCAATCTTCTGAAAAAAAATCTGGCCAAGAATTTTGACAGATTTGATGAGAATAAGTCAAAAGAGCGCGTGGTTTTAAAAGATTATTCTTATTGTCCAGATATTGACGATTCAAATCTAGAAGCAAGTACACTTAATGAAGAACATCTAATTTTCTTTAGTTTTAATGCTCCATTAAAGCAAGCTGCGACGAAGAATGCTACATTCGTAGATTCCTGGTTGTCGTCAAAATTCCTCGCAAGAGGCATGGCCGTACAAGCAAATATAAAATAAAAAAAGCCTACAATAACCCCGAAATTGATAAGTCATATGCGATTTCGGGGTGTTGACATTCATCCCAACTCCTTTGAAAATTTAATAACTAACATTTTTTAGTGTTTTATTACACACGGAATTATTACTCACTCAAGGAGAGGAATATGAAAAAGGTATTTTTAGGTGCCATGACTTTAGCTGTTTTAAGCTCAAGTGCTTACGCAACAAAAGCAAGACTACTTGCTCTAGGTGACGAAGTTGAAGATAACTACTACACAATGGATGATCGTTACATCTTCACAAACGCTTCATTCATCAACAACTTTGGTGACATGGTTGTATACGAGCACGGATCACAAGGTGCTGCTTCTTACTCAGGTGTAACTTGGGCAGTAACTGATACTGAGCACACGACTCTTGATACAGATCAAAACCCAAAGGCAATGGGTGGTTTCTTAAAGAAACATGGTAAGTTCACTTACGGTGCTTACCTTGGAAATGAGTCAAACGTTTCTTCACTTCTAAGAATTATCGCTTCTGATGGTAACGATTCTAATGGTTACCTAGCTACTTCTGACAACCAAGTAGATATCTTCTTTGGTGGTCAAGCTGGTGTTAACTGGGGTGTTGATTTCATCTACGCTTCTTCAGACAGAAAGAACTCTGTAAATGAAAAACTAGAAGATAGTGCAATGGCCGTCAGACTTGGTGTTAACAAGAATAACTGGGATGCATATGCAAATATCTCTCTAAACTCTGAGTCTGAAAACGTTGCAACAGGTAACAAGTTTGATGGAAAGCTTGGTGTACAAGTTGGTGGGTCAATGACTTTCAACCAAGACCTAAAAGTTTACGGATCATACAAGATGTTTGATTGGGAACAAACTCAAAACCTAACAGCTGATAACGGAACATTTGATGGCGGATTCACTAGACTTGATATCGGTGCAGGGAAGGAGTACACAGCTTCTAACGACACAATGGTATTCGTAAGAGCACAAGTTACAAAAATCGATATCGAAATTGATACAGCTACTAAGAAAGAACTTAGTACAATCAATCTTCCAATCATCGTTGGATTTGAATCAAAAGCTAATGAGTGGTTAACTCTTAGAGGTTCTGTTAAGCAAACTGTTTTTGGTGAAGCTGACTCTCAAAACCTTGGTGGTCTAGTTGCTGGTGTTGCTGCTACTGCAGGTGACTCAGATGCTTCTGGTCTTAAGGCTGCTGGTATTGGTGCATACGGTGGTAACTTTGGTTCAAATGGAAAGACTTCTTTCTCAAACACAACGACTGTTAACTTAGGTGCAACAATGACTTGGAATAAGATTGCTGTTGATACACTTGTTGGATCAGTTTCAGACAATGCTTACACAAGATTTGCAGTTAAATATAACTTCTAATTTGAATAAATGATTACCGAGGCCATGAAAGATTCATGGCCTTTCTATTAAAAATTTGCACAGAAAAATAAAAAGAGTATAATTTAATAAATAAATTAAAAAACGAACTAGACAACTAGTTAGAATAAAACAAAACAAGGAGTAAGTTTTGAAAAAAATCACAGGCGTTATCGCTTTAGCAGTACTTTCATCGGCTGCATTCGCAAACACAATCGTTCCTGAAACTTCACGTGACGGAAAAACTAAAAACTCTTCAGCTATCGCTACAACTCAACAAATGAGAACTTTCGTAGCTGGTGAGTACAACTCAGCAAATCTTGAGTTCGATACAACAACTCCTGCTGAAGAAGACACAACTAACTTAAACTTTTATGGTGGTTGGGCAAATAAAATGATTACTGTAGAAGCTGATATCAACATGGGTGATTCAGAAGAAACTGGTGATCCATCAGAAGATAACAGCGAATATTCACTTCTTGCTGGATACAGAATCAACAAGCAAATTGCTGTTGGTCTTGGTTACACAATGGGTTCTGAAGATAGCATCAGTGGTGGAGTAAATACTGAAATCGATACTTCAAGAATCGAAATCGCTGCTTCATACAACATGGCTGATTTAACTCTTGGTCTTTCTTTTGGAATTAACTCAAAAGAGCAAGGAAATAAGGATGATAGCTGGAATACATTAACTGTTGGTGTTGGTTCAAACGCAAATAATATGTCATGGGAAGCAGGTCTTAACTATCATATGGAAAGTGGTGATGCTGCAACTGAATTCAACATGGGTTCTAAGTGGGAGCTTTTCGCTGGTATGACAAAAGTTATCAACAACATCGAAATCGATGCTGACCTAACTTATGCAAGTGGTGATGCTTACGCAACTCCAGCAGCTGGTGCAAACAATGATTACTCAAACCTTGACTTCAATGTTGATGCTGAGTTCCTTGTAGGGAAAATGTTCTACATTACTCCAGGTCTTTACTATTCAAACAAAGAAGAAAGTTATGAAACAGTTTCGAGACTTGGTCTATCTGCAGACTTTGGTTACAGAGCTAATAGAGTTGATGCTACTTTTGGTATTGATTATGATCTATCTTCAAACTACGAAAGTACAGATCCAACAGACTTAGCAGATGTTGATTTCGACAGACTAGCATGGAAAGTTAACGTAGCTTACAACTTCTAATTTTAATTTTAAAATTTAGAATATACGTGAAGGGAGACTTAGGTCTCCCTTTTTTATTAACTAAATCTTCACCTATTTAAATCATTGTCTACATTTTCTTATTCCATTTATTTAATTATCATAATTATTTAAAGGGGAGTTATATGAAGATTCTAATGAATTCAATTATTCTAGCTGTGCTTTCGACGACAGCTTTTGCTAATACAATCGTTCCTGAAACTTCGAGAGATGGTAAAACTTTAAATCGTTCAGCTCTTTCAGTCGCAAATCAAAAGCGTAATTTTGTGGGAGGTGAACTTCATGATGGTGATTATCGAGGAGAAAATATTCAACTCTTTGGTGGAGCATTTAAAGATAAATTATCATTAGAAGCGGATGTTGATTTTGATGATGACCTATTTGATAACGATTACTATGATGTAAAGCTTGGTTACCGAATGAGTGAGAAAATGGCCTTGGCCCTAGGTCTATCAGCTAATGACTTCGTTGATGATCCTTCTGTTGAAGTGGGTCTAGTGACAAATATGGGGGAGCTAACTCTTGGAGGATCAGTCACTGCAAATTTTCGTGACAATGCCGATGATAATTTTAGGTTAACCTTCGGGCTAGGTCAAAGCACTAAAGAGCTTAGCTGGGAAGCAGGGATCTTCTATGATTTAAATGATAATGAGGATGATCTGATTACAGTATTTGCTGGAGCAACTAAAGTTGTTAATAATATCGAATTAGATGGTGATATTGAATTTGGAACTCGTAATAATTACACAACAATTGCTGTGAACTTCGATGCAGAGTTACTTGTGGAGAAACAGTTCTACGTTACACCTGGAGTCTTCTTTGATTACCAAGATATTGGAAATAACGATAATGATTATCTAGGTGTCTCTGGTGATTTTGGTTATCGTGCTAATCAGATTGATGCAACTATTGGCCTTGATTATATTATTTCGGATAATGATCGACGCGATGGTATTCAATGGAAAATTAACGCCGCTTACTTCTTTTAAACAATTGAACACAATTAAGGGATCAATAAGGTCCCTTTTTTTCTTTCATCTTTTCTTAAGTGCTCTATAATTAAAATATTATATTTATTTAACTTGATAAACTTCATGGAGGAAGATTTGAAGAGAATCTTAAGTATGCTTGCACTTGCTGCAATTTCAACTTCGGCTTATGCCAATATTTTAATGCCAGAAATTTCAAGAGATGGAAAAACTAGAAATAGATCAGTTCTTGCAGTTGCACAACAAGATAGAAATTTCATTGGGGCCGACACAGGCGTTCTTACAATTGGAGCTAATTCAGCAGGAGTTGAAGCTGATTATAATACTTTTAATCTCTATGGAGGATTTACTAATGGAGCCTTCACGCTTGAAGCAAATCGTGGCTCTTTAGATATTGAATCTTCAAATGGAAGTAGACGAGATACTGATTCGATGAATTTATTAATGGGCTATCGTTTTTCTGACGATGTCGCTTTTGGTTTTGGATTTCTATATCAAGATCTAACTGAAACGGTTGATGATAGTGCTCTAGAGCTTGGAATAGCAATTAAGTCGAATGGTTATACTTTTGGTGCCTCTGTCGCTTTTCATGTTGTAAGTGCTACTCTTGCAGAAGGTGGTTATAATGAATTGAAAGCTGCAATTGGAGATCAAGATAAAGATTATTCTTGGGAAGCAGGTTTATATTATTTAACTGCTGGTGACGAAGACTATAATGGTGGTGTTCGTTATGGTATTTTTGGTAGCATTACTAAGATTATGAATAATATCGAATTAGATGCTAGATTAAGGTACTTAGGTGGTGATTATCTTGATGTAACTACAAATGCAGATAATGATTATAGTAATATTATATTAAGTTTTGATGCAGAATTCTTATTTGATAGATTCTACCTAACTCCAGGTCTTGAATATGCTTCAAATGATCAACCTGGCACTACTAGTGACATCGATCTAGCTAGCGTGAATGCATTATTCGGATTCCGTTCTAACGGTCTTGATGCAAATGCAGGGTTATCATTTATTTATAGTAGTGATTATGGCTCATCTGAGGCATGGACAGTGAATTTAGGATATAAATTCTAATTTTACTTGAAAAAATAGATTGGGGGAGGCTTTGACCTCCCTTTTTTATTTCTCTAGTATTATCTTAAATAAATAATAGAGGGACTAATGAAAACACGCTTAATAATCTTTTCAATTCTAATTTCTTCAACAACTTTGGCCAATAGAATTATGCCAGAGATTTCAAAAGACGGTAAAACGAGACATAAGTCTTCAATGGCCGTTGCCAATGATCGTAGACAATTCTTTAATACTCAATTTAAGGGTGGTAGTGCTGATATTGCTAATGTCGATGCCGTTGATTCATCTGACTTTGATATTGATGGAGCATTCGCCAATCGCGTTTTCTCTGCTGAGTTTTCGTATAATGATACGGTTGGATTCACTGAAACTCAGCCTATTCAAAGTGAAATCGGACATAATAGAGAAGCTCTTCTTTTACTTGGTTTTAGACCAATAGATGCAATTTCTTTTGGACTAGGTTATCGCAATATTGAAAGAGACCTTGATAATAATTTTAACTCTTATGATATTGAAGCATCGGCTGTGTACAATATTAATAATAATGTAAGCTTAGCAGGAGCCTATCGTTACAATAAAGCGAGTACTCAAAGAGATGGTCACTTTAATAGCTATACATTCGGAGCAGGTTATCAAGATGAAGTACTATCTGCAGAAGCCGGTGCAATCTTTAAGGCCAATAGCCTAGCACAAGAACGTGGTGATCTTTATGAATTCTTTATTGGAGCAACAAGAAAGTATCATGATTTTGAATTCGATACTGACATTGAATATGAATTTGGTGATATCTACTATGTGTCAGGTGATTATACGAGAATGAAGTTTAATTTTGATGTTGAGTATCTTTTTACGAAGTATCTCTATGTAACTCCTGGAGTTGATTATCGTAAACTTGAAATCGATAATACTTCATCAGAACAACTTTATACATCACTTGACTTTGGTTACCGTGAAGCGGGAATGGATGTTACTTTTGGAATTGATTATTTAGCAGATGGAACACTTAAATTAACGAATCAAGATATTGAGCTTGATCAGTGGAGAATTACTTTAGGTATGGGTTACTTCTTCTAGTATTGAATAACTCTTAAAGCTTCGTAGGCCACGGCCGTGGCCACATTTGAGAGATTTAACGATCTCACATGTTCTGAAAACATCGGAAGACAAAATAGACGATTAGGGTAGCTATCAAAGATATGCTTTGGTAGCCCTTTCGTTTCTGAACCAAAGACAAGGTAGCAACCTTTGGTATAATTACGTCCATAGAAGTGATTTTCAATGGCGGTCTTTGTATAAAAGAATAAATCCTCTTCATTTGGGCCTTCGTTTTCAAGAAACTCATCCCAATTTTCGTATTCGGCAACTTCAACATACTTCCAATAATCAAGTCCTGCACGACGAACGGCCTTCTCTGATAATTCAAAACCGTAAGGCTTGATCAGAACTAGACGCGCTCCAAGTGCAATACAAGTACGCCCAATACTCCCGGTATTACCGGGAATATCAGGCGCATATAGAACAATATTAAAAATTGCTTCTTTACTCATACTTTTAATTACTGCTTTAAGAACTCAACAAGAGATCTAACTACTGTTCCTGAGGCACCTTTTGGTGGACAGTATGGTAGATGAGCTTGAGAGTCACCACAACCTGCGATATCAAGGTGTGCCCATGCAATATCATCTTTAATGAATTCTTGTAGGAAGGCTGCAGCTTTCGCTGTCCCACCGAAAGAAGAACCACCAATATTCTTAAGATCTGAAATAGTTCCTTTCATATCTTTTGTCCACTCTGGGATGATTGGAAGTTGCCACATATACTCATCTGCTGTTTCAGCTGATTTTAGTAGGTTTGCCGCAAGTTTTTTATCATTAGACATAAGACCACAAACTTCTGTTCCAAGAGCAACAAGACATGCTCCTGTAAGAGTTGCAGCGTCGATGATTGCATCTGGCTTTTGGTCACAAGCGTAGTCAAGACAATCTGCAAGTACAAGACGTCCTTCTGCATCAGTATTTAGGATCTCAACAGTTTTACCATTTCTTGCTTTTACGATTGAATCTGGCATTGTTGCATGAGAGTTAACTGCATTATCTGTCATACCTAAGATACAAGTGATCTTAACGTTTAACTTCATAAGTGCCGCAGCTCTAAAAGCAGCAAAGACAGTTGCCGAACCGGCCATATCAAATTTCATATTCATCATTGAACCACCTGGCTTTAATGAATATCCACCTGTATCAAATACTAGTCCTTTTCCTACGAAAGCAATGTGCTTTGTATTCTTGTTCGCTTTTGATGGAGTGTAAGTTAAGTGTACAAGTTGAGCTTCGAAAGCAGAACCAGCGTTTACAGATAGAAATAGATCCATCTTCTCTTTCTTTAGTTCTTTGTTTCCAAGAATTTTACATTTAACACCTGGAATACCTTCAACATCTTTCTTAACACGCTTTGCATATTCAGTTGAACGTAGAACGTTTGGTGGCTCATTTACAAAGTCACGTCCAACATTGATTGATTCCGTTACAAATTGGGCATTCTTTACAGCAGTTTCAAATGCTTTCTTCTTTGCAGTTTTTTCAGCAGTATCAAGAATAACTTCTTTTAGATTAGCTGGTTTAGAGTCTGATAGGTACTTATCAAATTTATAAGCAGATAGTTCGAATGCTTCAACAAGGATAGCAATTGACTCTTCTTTCTTTGATTTAAAAGTGAAGCTATCAAGAGATACAGCAATAGTTTTGTAATCAGCAAGTAGCTTATATGCTTTAGCTAATTCTTTTCTGATATCTTCAGAAGTAACTTTGGCTTTCTCTCCAAGTCCGACAACTAATACATCGCTTCCAAAGAGGTTAAATTTATAAGTCGTCCCTTTTGCTCCAGTATAAGCTTCTGAACTTTTCATTGATTCAAAAGCTGCTTTAAGCTCTTTTGGCCAACCTGTAAGAGCTACAGTTGTAACTTCTTTCTTGCCTTTAGTTTCTGTTTTTGAGTAAGCGCTAATAACGTAACAATCAGCACTTGAAATTTCTTTTGCATTTAAATTCAGAGTGAATTTCATATTTGCTCCTTAAAAGGGGGTTTCAAAGTGAATTAAGAGGGTATAAACTAACAGTAAGTATACAAAAAGACAAAGAATCACAACAGTCGGCAAAGGGTTACATGGACGCAGTTAAAAGATTAAAAGATATTATTCCATATAAGATCTTCCAGAGATACCTTGCGTCAAACTTCATTATTCCTTTTGCGATGAGTCTAACTTTCTTTGTGGCATTTCTTTTAACGACTCAACTCTTTAAATTCATGCCCTTAGTAACCAAAAAAGATGTGGGTATTTTACAGTTCTTAGAGGTTCTAGGTCATATCTCAATTAGTTTTATTCCAATAGCCACACCGCTATCGATTTTATTCTCAATGATTTATACATTAAATAAATTGAGTGAAGACTCTGAGATTGTTGCTCTGAGGGCAATGGGAATTAATAAATACAAAATATTTGCACCGTATTTTTTAATTTCACTGCTTATTGCTGTTTCTGTTGTCTCTTTAAATACGAATTTGATACCAACTTCAAAAAAGATTTTTAGAAACACATTTCTGCAGCTTGGTTCCCAAGGAATTCTTACTGATATTAAGAAGGAAAAATTCTTTACTGATATTCCTGGGGTTATTCTCTTTGCTGAGGATGTTAAGGATGATGGAAAAGTTTTAGAAGATGTATTCTTGAAGATAACATCAGGGAAGTCACAAGATAAAGTGATTATGGCCAAGAAGGGAATTCTTAATAAGGGAAGTAAAGAAGCGCAAAGTTCATTTAATGTTAGATTCGATTTTTACAATGGAAGTATCATCACGATTGATAGCAAGGGTAAAGAAGTCGAAAAAATATTATTTGAAAAATATGAGTATCCTATTATCTCAAATCGTCAGGCCGGTTTTGTTAATAAAGTTTCGATGATGTCATCAAAAGAACTTCGTAGGCATTTAAGAAGTTTAAATGGACAATTAGAAAACGCACAAAATGAAGCACATAAAAAGAATCTTATCGATGATATTCGAAAAGGTAATATAGAATATTGGGGACGTTATACAATACCTATTCAATGTGTAATCTTCGCTCTACTTGGTTACGTTTTTGGTGTAAAAAAGGGGAGAGGAGCAACAAAGAATACATCTGCACTTGCTCTCGTAGTGACAATCATTTACTACGGCCTTTATTTCTCCGGAATCTCATTGGCCAAGAAATCAAGTATACCAATCCCAATAGTCCTCTTCTTACCAGCGGTAATCACAGGAGCTATTGGAATTAATTATTATAAGAAATTAGATTGGAATTCTTAGACTAATCGTCTGATTTCTTTTTTTCTTCAAGATATTCTTTTGAAGTTTGAACACTTCCATCTTTGTTAAAAATGAAAAGTGGAAGTTTGTATTCTTTTGCAATTTCAACAGGAAAGATAAGACTTTTTACACCTGAGCGTGAAGTCATCCCTAGTAGTTCGTCATTGTAGAAAACATCCATAGCATTGATATTACCAAGTCTTAGAAGAACACGGTCTCCTTTGATTAGAACATAGCGTCCTTCTGTAAGAGTGAACTTCTTAATAGGATCATCATCTTTTTTATAAACAATCCATGAATCACCTGATGAAGATTTCAAGAAAACATTTTGTTTGCCTTCTTCATAAGCCGCTCTAATATTGGCAGGGATTATTTCATTCTTGTCATCTTCTGAAATATCTTTAAAAGCAAAGAGTGGGCTAGGAAGACTATAAAAATTTATTTCTTCGTCTTCTTTTTCTTTAGTTTCTTTCTCAGTTTCTTTTTTAGGTTCTTCAACCTTTTCTTTAACGACGACGGTTTTTTGTTCAGGTTCTGGCGCTGGTTCTTGTTTAACTTCTTCTACGACTTCAGTCTTAGCTTCTTGCTCTTCTTGTTGAGCTTCAGACATTGGAGACTCGTCAGAAATAACTTGTGCCTCGACAACAACTTCCTTAGCGGTTTCTTGAGTATCAACTTCTTTAGTTTTATCTAAATTGATATAAATGAATATACCTACAGAAACTGCTGCAATAGCGCTAATTGCCTTATATTTTAAACTATCTGAGATCTGAACTTTCTTAGCTACGACATCTTGCTTGTCTTGAACTTGAGCTTGAGGGAAGTCCTTTGCTTTTAGTTTTTGAGTATCTCCAGCTTGAACGCCATAGAGAACTTCAAGTTTATTTGTCGCTTCATCAACATTGAGGTCATAGGTTTTCGCTAGTGTTTTAACAAAACCCCTAACGTATGCAATATTCGGTAACCTTTGGATATCATCAGCTTCAAGTGCTGAAAGGTTAGTTAGATTAATACGTGTATGCCTAGAAACAGCTTCAATGCTTAGTTTCTTCTTATCTCTTGCCGCTTGTAAATATTTTCCAAGAGTTTGAGATTCATTGTGGGCTTCGTTTGCAACTTCCTGTTCCATTTAAACGCCTTCTTATTGTTTATAAAGTGTTGTTCTTATACTTATTCGTTAAGTATACTTTTTTCACTAATTGATTCTTAATGACAAGACTATGTTTAGCATACTCACTACGAGGGAAAGACTCGATAACTTTTGTAAATTTATCAAGGGCCTTCTTGTCCTCTCCTAATTTATGATAAAGGTCTCCAAGCTCATATAAAGGAGCTGGCTCACTTTCGCATTTACCTGTTGTCGCAATATTGAAATTCTTAATTGCTTCATTCATTTTTCCTGCATTCTTATAGATCATTGCTAGTTGATATGAAGCTGGACAGTAGTCAAGTGTATAACCCATCACTTGATCAAGGTAGTTAATTGCTTTTTGCTTATTTCCTCGTTTTAATTCGATTAGAGCAAGGTTGTATTGAATTCGGTATGTATAGCGATAAACAAGATCTTTTAAAACTTCTTTGTATTGTGACTCAGCGGCTTTAAGGTTGCCTTCTTCAAAGTAGATTGAAGCTAAGTTATTTCTTGCATCAGAGTTTTTGTTATCTACCTTAATTGCTTTATTGAAATAGTGTTTTGCTTTCTCTGGTCTTTTCTTAAAGAAATAAGCAAGTCCTAAGTTATTTAAAGTTTTTGTATCATTAGGCTTTAGCTTGTTAGCATTTAGCAAGGCCTCTAATGCTTGTGTATAATCCTTATCAATTAATTTTTGTGTCCCGTATGTATAATACAGGTCAGCTTTTTTTTCTTCATTATCTTGTTGCGAAGACGCACACGAAACACCAAGAAGAGTTAAACTAAGAAGAGTAAAAATTGTTGCAAAATTTTGTCTCATAAAACACCAAAGTTATTAAATTAATAGGGAATTACCTACTAATATTGTAATGGTATTCAAGGGGCATTACAACGCTAAATTAAGTGCTTACAAAGCTTTCCTATGCTTGAAGAAATTAACTGACTCGTAATGTCTGGTACTCGGGAAGAAGTCAAAAAGATGGGCCTCTAAAATTTCATAATCTTCAAGAATTTTACTTGTATCACGAGCAAGTGTTTGATTGTTACAACTTACATAAATAATGTACTTGGGGTTGAGCAAAGATACGAACTCATCAATATTTTTAATTCCACTACGAGGTGGGTCGATAACAAGCAAGTCAATATCCTTGATAGCAAACTTCTTTAGTCGGTCAATAGCGCTCTTATGATATATATCGAGTTCAAAGTATTCTTGGTAGTTAGGATTTTGAAGTTTTATATATTTCTCGGGGGTAGCATCAAGAACAAGTGTTCGGTGCTGTAGGGCCTTTGTTATATTCCCATTTCCACCAAAGAGGTCTACTGTTGTAGATTCATCGCTTGTCCAAGCTAGCATTTTTTCTTCAAGAAGACTTAGTAGCTTGTGGTTCATAGGTGGGTTGACCTGTAAAAATCCTTGGGCCGAATAATATGAATCGTAAGTTTTTAAAATCTTTCCATCTCTTTGAAAGATTTCAACATGTCCCTTCTTTTTCTTGGCTTCTTTTTTCCATGAACTATGAAGTGTTGATAACTCTTCATTAACAGCATCATTGGCCATCAAACAACTTTCTATCGGTGTAATTCTTGAGTTGTCTTCATTGTGAAAGCCTAGTGCGTGACTATTTTTATCGTAGTGTAGCTGAATACGATTTCGATAGTGATAGCGATCTTTAGCCGCATGAATTTGTAATAAATCACTAAGGTCTATTTTATACTGTCGCTGAAAGTTATCGAGATAAGATTGTTTTTTAAAAGAAAGTTCATTCTCATAACTAGTATGTAAGAAATGGCAACCTCCACATTCATCGTAGTGGGGGCAATCAGAAGTAGTACGTTGGTCGGACTTCTTAGTTAGTTCGGTCATTTTAGCAAATTGAATATTCTTCTTAGATTTAAAGACCTCAGCAATACCTTCTTCTCCGGGGAGTACCTTTTGGATGAAAGTGATTTGCTCTGCTTTGGAGACACCTTGTCCAATTGAGTCGAGGTGCTCAATTTTAAACTGAACTGGAAACTTGATTACTTTATTTGGTTTCTTCTTTTTAGTCATAGGAAAATATGTCTCAATCTGCTATAAGTATCAACTTAGCTAAATTAGTAATATTATTAAATAACATGGCATCATTATTACAAAAATTGTCATTCTTATTTGAACTTTTTTTCAATGGTAGTTTTATCCTCTTATATACCTTGTATCAAGGTAAGAAAATACCTGCTAGTTGGAATCAGAAGTTCATAACTAATACTCTCGATCTCATGGTTTGGATCGTGCCGGTTGCCATTGCCTTAACGGTTATTCGAAATATTATAGACTCTAAGAATGGTGAAGACTTCTTTAGAAAGTATGCGTTTTCACTTTTAGTTTTTGTCCCAACCCTTATCACTTGGGGAGATGTTGAATTCACTTATCTCTTAGCAAGTGCTCACTTACTCTCAACTGTTCTTTCCCTTTATGATGATGGTGGTGAAACCGTTCCAAGGGATTATAAGAGTCGTGTTGATATTATATTAGGTAAAATAAAATTAACATCGGCCCAGCTCGTACTCCTTACCTTTGGTGGGGTTATCATGGTTGGAACGATTCTCTTGATGCTACCACTTTCTGCTGCAGAAGGTGTTGAAATAAGTTTTGTGGATGCTCTTTTCACTGCAACTTCAGCAACCTGTGTTACTGGTCTTGCTACTTTAAGTACGAGTGGAAGCTTTAGTATGGTTGGCCAACTTGTTATCTTGGGGCTTATTCAAATTGGTGGACTTTCAATAATGACTCTTTATTCTTCAATGGCCATCGTTCTAGGGCGATCAATGAAGATGAAGGATCGTATCATTATGCAAGATCTTCTCGACGTTTCATCTCTTGAAGAGCTCTTTGCAATGATTATCAGTATTGTTAAATATACTTTTATTATTGAATTATGGGGTGCCATTATTTTAACTCTAGCATTTACATTTGAAGGCTTTGAGTTTGGGCAAGCTTTATATTACGGATTTTTCCACAGTGTTTCAGCTTTTTGTAATGCTGGTTTTGCTCTTTTTGATAATTCTCTCGAAAATTACGCAACAAACCCACTTATCAATATTACGATTGGAACACTTATTACACTTGGTGGTATTGGCTTTATTGCACTTAAAGAACTTAAACAAGTCGTTACAAGAGAGAAAACACTTGTTCGATTAGGAATGCATACAAAGGTCGTTCTTATTACATCATTTGCTTTAACAATTGGTGGAGCTATCTTTATCTTCTTTGGTGAATTCTTATGGTCTCTTGATGGGTACGATATTTGGGACAAGATTCAAATTTCGATGTTTCAATCAATAACTTTAAGAACGGCAGGATTTAATACAATTCCACTAAGTAATCTTCATTCTTATACAATTTATATGATGGCAATGTTTATGTTCATTGGTGGATCCCCTGGGTCAACTGCCGGTGGGGTAAAGACAACAACTCTTGCTATTCTTGTTCAATCAATTATATCGACACTTAAAGGTGATAAGAGTGTTATGATGTTTGATCGCAAGATTGCTGGACCTGTTGTTGTCAAGGCCACGGCGCTAATGTTTATCTCAATTATCGTTTCGACAGCATTTATTTTTGTCATGATGAAAATTGAGCCGAATCAAAACTTCTTGCCTCTCTTTTTTGAGGTCTTAAGTGCTAGTGGGACAGTCGGTCTAACTCTTGGGGTTACTCCGTATTTAACGATTGCAGGAAAAATTGCGATTTCGATCCTAATGCTTATTGGACGAATTGGACCACTCACATTAATCTTAGCTATTGGTGAGAGACAGAAATACTCAGGTAAATTAGACTATCCTGACGGAAGAATAATGATTGGTTAAAATACTATAAAGGATAAAATATGCTAGTAGCTGTTATCGGGCTTGGAACATTTGGTGCAAAAACTGCGGTGGGACTTTTTGAAAAAGGTGCCGAGGTAATTGCCATTGATAAAAATGACGAGCTTGTTGATAAAATTAAAGATCGTACAACTCACGCTGTTCAGCTTGATGTAACAGATGAGAGATCACTACGTTCGGTAAATATCTCAGATGTTGATACTGCTGTTGTTGCTATTGGGGATAATATCCAGATGTCGATTATGGCCGTAACAATGCTTCGTAAGCTTGGTGTTGGTCGTGTTATTGCTCGTGCTACTTCAAAGCTTCATGAACACGTTCTTCATGAAATTGGTGCTTCTGAAATTATTAAAGTTGAAGAGGAGATGGGGGAGATCGTTGCATCTAAAATTATTGCTCCACACGTTCTTCAACGTTATAACTTTGCTGCTGGTTACTCAATTGTCGAACTTAAGCTTGGAAAGAAGTTTGAAGGGAAGACACTTGTTGAGAGCAAGATTAGACAAAATTATTCTCTAAATATCGTTGCCCTTCAAAAGAAGGTTCCATATATCACTGAGGACGGTAAGTCTGCTTATCGTATGGAGATTAACGATTGTCCAATGCCGATGGATATTATCGAATCAGATGATATTGTTGTTCTCGTTGGAAGTGAGAAGAACTTTAATAAACTTTTCGCTGATCTAGAGGATGCCTAGAATGAAGCTTAAAGGGGAAAGAAATTGAATTTATCATTAAGAAATCGAGTTGCAACAAGTTTCTCACTGGCCGCTGCCGTGGTTGTACTTCTTGCGTTCATCGTTTTCCATCATTTAAGTAGTCTTAATAAAGAAATTGAATCAATTACAGATCGCTCAAATAAAGTAACTCTAATTACTGACGAGGTTAGAATCTCAGCTGTTGCCATCTTAAAGAATCAAAGAAGGATTCTTACAAAGAAGCCAACTCCTGAAATGGTTGAGCGTATTTTAAATCTTTGTGAGTCTTTTACTTCACAACTGCAAAGACTTGATACTCACTATGATGAACCAGAAGTGAAGAAGATCATTGCACAGATGTTATCTTATACTGACTCTTTAAAAGTAATTCTAAGTAAAGCGTCCTTGTTTCACCGAAATAATATCGGTATGACTTCAATTGGAGAGTTAGCAGATAAGATTCTCGATGCATTTTCTGAGTTTCAAGATATTCAGTATTACCAAAACGTTGAACGTGAAGAAAAAATTAAAGGCGTTATTAACGAAACTAAGAGAAAGATGATGGTAACTCTTATCATTGCTTTCCTGTGGACGATAATTCTTGGACTTGTTATTCCTGGAAAGATTGCACTGCCATTTAAAAAGATTAAAGATGCTATTCGTGAGCTTCAGGATTGTAACTTTGACGTCTCGATCTATTACTCTCAAGATGATGAAATTGGAGAAATCGCTCAGGAAATGAATAAGATGATTCACTCATTTAAGAAGTTTGAAGAATTGCGAGCGGATAAGATTGTCGTTGAAAATAGAAAATTTGATGTACTTGCCAATATGGTTAAAAGACCTGTTCTTTTAACGAATGCCAAGGGTGAGTTGATGTATATGAATAATCAGATCTACCAACTTCTTCAGGTTCAATCTGAAGATACAATTGGTAAGGTGATGACAGACTCAATTATTCCTCAGTGTATTATTGAAACTTACGAACTTGCTATTAAGCGTCGTTCAAAGATTGAAAACCAAGAGATCAAGATTGCTAAACGCGATGACGCGACGAAATCTGATAAGGAAGTTGGTGATAAAATCTCAGTCAAAGTCGATATTGAAGGTGACGAAGCTGCTTCAGAAGTTGAAGAAGTAGAAGAAGTTGTTGAATATATTTATGAGGGCTATGCGTCAGTAATTCCAATTCGTGGACGCGAGTCGTCACTAGATTATTACCTAATGGTTATGTCAAAAGAGGTTCAGGCTTCATAAGAGCTTATTAAGCTTAATTTGGGAGCCTGAATATCCCGTTATCTATAGTTATCCTTTGAAAATTATGCTATGATTCGTGGAATTTAGCGGAGTTATAGTTCAATGATTGATAGTAAATTTATTAGAAACTTTTCTATTATTGCCCATATTGACCATGGGAAGTCGACACTTGCCGACAGATTAATTGAAAAGACAGGTTCCATTACAGATCGTGAAAAATCAGATCGAATTCTTGATAATATGGAGCTTGAAAAAGAGCGTGGGATTACAATTAAGGCCCAAACAGTTCGTCTTAATTACAAAGCGCGTGATGGTCAAACTTACTATCTTAATATTATCGATACTCCGGGTCACGTGGACTTCTCTTATGAAGTTTCACGCTCTTTGGCGTCATGTGATGGAGCGCTACTTGTTGTTGATGCTTCTCAAGGTGTTGAAGCACAGACTTTAGCAAATGTTTATATGGCCATGGAAAATGATCTTGAGATCATGCCTGTTCTAAATAAGATTGATCTTCCCCACGCTGATGCAGACCGTGTTAAGCAAGAGATTGAAGATGTTGTTGGTATTGAAGCCTTAGATGCTGATGAAGTTTCAGCAAAGTCTGGTCTTGGTGTTGAAGATCTTCTTGAATCAATTGTGGCAAAAATTCCTTCACCTAAAGGTAATCCAAATGCAGATCTTCAAGGTCTAATTTTTGATTCATGGTTTGATCCATATCAAGGTGTAATTTTCTTATTAAGAGTTGTTGAAGGAAAGCTTTCAAAGAAAGATATGATCTATCTTAAAAACTCTGAGCAGGAATATGAAGTACTAAAGCTTGCTGTAAACACACCATTCTTTACTGAAGTAAATGAACTAGGTGCAGGTGAAGTAGGGATGGTTATCTGTGGTATTAAGAATATTCGCGATGTAAAAGTTGGGGATACTGTTGTTAATGCTAAGAAGAAAGATACTCCAAGTTTAGGTGGATACGAAGAAGTAAAACCAATGGTTTTTTGTGGTATCTTCCCTGTTGAATCTAATGATTACGAAATTTTAAAAGATGCACTTGAGAAGCTAGCTCTTAACGATTCGTCTTTTACATATGAGCCTGAAACTTCTCAGGCACTAGGTTTTGGTTTCCGTTGTGGTTTCTTAGGTCTTCTTCACATGAATATTATTCAAGAAAGACTTGAGAGAGAATTTGCTCTAAACCTTATTTCAACAGCACCATCCGTGTCTTACAAAGTTCAAATGAATGATGGAACAATTGTTGATGTTGAAAACCCTTCGACAATGCCTGAACCAGGTTCGTTTGAAGAGATTACGGAGCCAATGGTTTCAATTTCGATTCACGTGCCAAATGAATATGTTGGAAAAATCATTCGCCTTTGTGAAGAAAAGCGAGGGATTCAAACTGATATGAAATATATCACTGAAGAACGTGTACAAGTTACTTATGATCTTCCACTTAGTGAAATGGTCTTTGACTTCTACGATAAGCTTAAGAGTTACACAAAAGGATACGCCTCAATGGATTACGAGTTTAAGGACTATGCTCCTTCTAAACTTGTTAAAGTTGATGTTCTCTTAAATGGAGAGAAGGTTGATGCCTTATCTATTATTTGCCACACAGATAATGCTTACTATAAAGGTCGTGACCTTGTTGGGCGCTTAAGAAAAATCATTGACCGTCAGCAATTTGATATTGCCATACAGGCAGCAATCGGTGCTAAAATTGTAGCCCGTGAAACAGTTAAGGCCCTTAGAAAGAACGTACTTGCTAAGTGTTATGGTGGAGACGTTTCACGTAAGAGAAAACTTCTTGAAAAACAAAAAGAAGGAAAGAAGAGAATGAAGATGGTTGGATCTGTTGAAGTTCCTCAGGAAGCATTCTTGGCCGTTTTATCGACTGATGAAGAAAGTGGTGGGAAAAAATAATCATGGAAGAATTAAGAAGTATTTTAGATAATGCAGTGACAAGGTTCTCGTCAGATGACTATTACGAGAGACTAAAGTCTGCTAAAGAAGAATACTTTAAATTAGCTGGTAAATTATCTGAGGAAGATGAAGACTACGATTCACGTATGAATGGTTTCGTTTACTGGTATATTACTCAAAAGAAGAATGACGGCAATGGCCCTCTTATTTCATCTTATCTATCAGATATTCCAATTGAAGAAAGTCAAAAAGAGGCAATGTTAAATATTAATCATTCACTCTTTGAGTACCGTGGGCAAAATCTCTTTAAGAAACATGTTTTTAAGGACATCCTACATAATACAAAATTCTATATTCCAAAGAATGAGTTCACTCTACAATTAGTTAAGGATGATCTCTTCATTGCAAGAACGATTACTCATGAAGGAAAGACAATGCTCTTAGATGACATTTCTGTACTTCCTTATGATGCTAGGGCGCCTCTTGTTAAGGAATCAAAGAAAGTTAGAAAATTAAATGATCGTACACGTGACCTTCAATTCTTATTAAAGATTGAAGCACTAAAAACAAAGTGGCGTCAGTATGGACATATTGATCCAAAGAAAATTTTTGTTTTCTAATTAGAGACAGCTTCTTCAAACTCATTAGCTTCATCAATTGAATGTTTTTTCTTCCAGAAAATATATGGAATAACACCAACTAAATTCACTGTCAGCATTGTTAGAAAGTATAGGTTGAAGAATGAAGCACCTTTGGCCTGGCCAATTAACTTAAATAATTCTTCAAATACTAAGTGACCAACTCCTGCTCCAGATGGGGCAATAGGTATTGCAATTGAAATAAAACCAATTGGTACCATACTGAAAAGTTGAGAAATATTTAAGTGAGCACTTGCAAATACATGAATGAGTGACCAGAAAGAAGTGATGGCCATGGCATGGACAACTAGTGATAGGCCAATTGCTTTAAGGATTAATCCTTTATCTTCTCCGAACGCCCAGAATGTTTTTGTAATATCGGCAAGCTTATCACCAATATATGGCAGGATTCTAATTAGCTCTATAACTTTATGTTTCAGGCTCTTGCGTAGAAAGAGAATGACTAAGAAGAAGAGTGCACCTACTAGCAGCATGATATTAAAAGATATTAGTGGTTTTATCTTTGGAGATAATGAAACAAGGTCACTGTAAAAAATAATTGAGGAAATTCCGGCCACAAAAATAAGTCCGATGAGGCCGATGATTCGATCGATTAGAACAGTACCTAAGAGAAATGATTTTGTTAAATCTTTATCGATATCACGAACATAAACAAGTTTTAAGAGATCACCTGTCACGGCTCCTGGCAGGAAAGTTGAAAAGAATTGTCCGATAAAATTTATCGGAATGATGTTTTTAAATTTTACTCTTTTTGACTTGGTTTCAATTAGCGTGAGCCAACGATAACCAGAGAGAATAATATTAAGAATGAGAAGAATATATGCCAGAATTGCCCAATGAGCGTTTTCAAGTAATTGGCCAATTAGGTTAAATTCTAGTTTATCAGATTTAACTAGCCAGACAAGAATGGCCGCCGCAAATATAACTTTTAATGACGCTTTGAGCATAATGTTAATTTCCCTTCTAAAGGCTTAAAACTTAGCATAAATAGTGCTAATCTAATACCAATTTTTAAAAAAGGAAGAACGTTGAAAATTACAGTAATTGGTACAGGATATGTAGGATTAGTAAGTGGAACATGTTTCGCTGAAATCGGGCACAAAGTAACTTGTGTTGATATCGATGAAAATAAAGTGGCCATGATGAGACGTGGTGAATCACCAATATTTGAGCCGGGGCTTAATGACTTATTAGAAAGAAATATCAAAGCTGAACGACTTTCGTTTTCAACTGGCCTAGAGTCAGTTGCTGATTCAAAGTCAATTTTCTTAGCAGTTGGTACTCCGTCTGGAGATGATGGAAGTGCTGACCTCTCATATCTTTTCAAGGCTGCAGAAGATGTTGCAAAGAATATCTCTGATGATGCTATTATTGTTATCAAATCAACTGTACCAATTGGAACTTGTGAAAAAGTAAAAGAGATAGTTTCTAAGAATACTTCAAAGAAATTTCATATCGTGAATAACCCAGAGTTCTTAAAAGAGGGTTCTGCGATTGAAGACTTTATGAGACCTGACCGCGTTGTTATTGGTCATAATGATCCAGAAGCTGCAAATGCAATGGAAGAATTATATGAGCCATTAGTAAAACAAGGGAATCCTATCTATATGATGTCGAATCTTTCGGCCGAAATGACAAAGTATGCAGCGAACTGCTTTCTTGCGACTAAGATTTCATTCATCAATGATATTGCAAGACTATGTGATACTTTAGGTGCTGATATCAATGAAGTCCGCCAAGGTATTTCAAGTGATCGAAGAATTGGTTCTCATTTCTTATACCCAGGACCAGGTTATGGTGGTTCTTGCTTTCCAAAAGATGTTAAGGCCCTAATCCATACTGCGAAAGAGCATGGGCATACTCTTCGTGTGATTGAATCAACTGAAGATGTAAACGACGAACAAAAATTATATATGGCCGATAAAATTAAGAAGCACTACGGAGATGATCTAAGTGGTAAGACATTTGCATTTTGGGGAGTTGCTTTTAAGGCCAATACGGATGATGTTCGTGAGTCTCCGGCAATCTATATGGCAAAGTCTCTAATCGATGCTGGTGCAAAGATTCGTTTCTTCGATCCTGAAGGTGGTCCAAATTTCTTTAGAGCAATCGATGAGAAATATCACGCATCACTAGAGCAAATTACTAATAAGTATGACTGTCTTAGTGGAGCAAATGCACTTGTCACTGTAACTGAGTGGCGTGAGTTTTCGACTCCTGACTTTTCAGAAATTGCTAGTCGTCTAAATGAAAAAGTAATCTTCGATGCAAGAAATCTATTTAAAACAAGTAAAGTTTTAGAAGAAGGATTCACTTATTACGCCATCGGAAAGAAGATCAATTAGTGAATGATTTGGTCGTCGCCAATATTCAAATTTCTTCATCTCTAGATTACAAATCAAATCTAGAAAAAATTAAAAAATATTTAAAACAAGCAAAAGAGCAAGGGGCCCAAGCGGCCTTCTTGCCTGAGTGCTTCTATTCAATTTCGGATGGCAAAAAGCCTTCGCCTTACTTAGTCGAGTGGGACAATGAACACATTGATAACATCAAGCAATTGGCCTGTGATTCTGGGCTCTTCCTTATTGGGGGCTCTGTTGCTTTTAAAAGTGATACAGGTATTCTTAATAAGGCCATTAACTTGGATCCTAAAGCTAGTCTTATTGGCAGCTACGACAAGTGCCATTTATTTTCTTGTGACATCACGACTGTAGATGAGAATGGAATTACAAAGCGTAAGAAAGTAAACGAAGCTGATATTTATACGGCCGGAAGTTCACCTCTCATTATTGACGTTCTTGGTTGGAAAATAGGAATCGCTATTTGCTTTGATCTTCGCTATCCAAAATTTCTACAATACTACTACGATCATAAAGTCGATCTAATTACCTTTGCTTCAGCTTTCACTGTACCAACTGGTCAGGCCCATTGGCATACCTTACTTCGTGCTCGTGCTATTGAAGGTCAATGCTATGTTGTCGCCAGTGCTCAATGTGGTGAAAATAATCCTGGTATCCATACTTATGGACACTCTTTAGTTATTAATCCATGGGGTGAAGTTCTATCTGATCAAAAAGATGAAGAAGGGGTTTCAGTGATACGACTCTCTAAAGAAAAAATCTCAGAGAGCCGTAGTCGCGTTATTCTTTAATTAAAATTATAATTGTAAATTAATTTGAAGTCTGTGTGATCCGTCGACAAAGTCTGTCTTGTCAGTCCAACCTGTAAAGTTATAGAAGCTTGGGTTGTAGTTTAGCCAGAATTTCTTTGTAATTTCAATTTTGGAATTGCTTTTAAGATACTATAAGTTGCGTAACCAAAGTCACTATCTTTTTTTGAGTTGCGATCCCAACCAATCGAATCTCCGGCTTGCTTCTTGTCTTGGGCCTGAAGTCCTGTTGATAGGAAGAGAGCGATTAAGGCCATTTTAAATAGGTTCATTCTTACCTCTTTGTAATATTATTTATTTACTATAGATATTGCCAATTTAGATGCTTATTTGAAAAGAGCAAATATCGTTTAATTTATTGTTAACTTATTGAAATAAAAGGAAATTGAGAAGAAATCTAAGGTCTCACACAATTATCTGCCGATAAGGAGTTAAGTTAATTAATAGGAGGCAAATATGGAATTATTAGAAATCTTACTCGTGACTTCAGTCATGGCATTTGCCACTAGTGGAAATATTATTCTTTCAGGACTTAGTTACTGGGAAACTGAGGATAGGGTTAAGCGTAGTATCTCCCATGCAAATGAAGACTATGGCATGAGAGAAGCTGAGCTAGAAGAGCATACTAAAGTAGCTTAACTTTATAAGTTACTACATGAATGGGTTATCACCCTGTGTGTGATCTGTAACATCAATTACTTCAGTAATATCCGGAAAATTTTGTTTAACTAAGCGAGCAACACCGTCTGTAAGTGTTGCTTGCGATGCTGAACAACCTTGGCAACCACCTGTCATTTTCACATAGAGTTTATCGTTATCGTAATCGATCAATTCGATATTCCCACCATGAGCTGCAAGTGCTGGTCTAATTTGATCATCAAAGAGTTTTTCTATTTTTCTTAACATAAGTCTTCCTATTTACTATTAATCCATTAATTGGTTTAAATGGCCCATAATTGTAATGGCCGCATTCTCAACTCGCATAATTGACGGGCCTAAAGTGACTTCTTGAAAACCAAGATTTTTAAATTCTTGGATTTCTTGATTTGTCCAACCTCGTTCCGGGCCGATGGCAATCTTTAATGGTTTCCTAATATCTATTTTAACATCTTTTAGTCTTGTTGTGGCATAAGGTGAAAGAATAAATTTTTGTGCCTGAATTGGTTCATCTTCAAAATTAAAAGTTTTCTTTAATTTCGGAGCCTTAAAGAAAACAGCAGATTGGCTAATACCTAAAAGAGATAATTCATTGAAGCGTTCATAAATTTTGGATGTCAAATAACTCTTGTCACTTAAGATGGCCTTAAAAATGTGGAAACTCGCTGTTCCCATGGCACTACAGTGTTCAAAGAGTTTCTTCATTGTTGGTGGCCTTGAAGCTGCAACAATAAGCTCAATTGGATAGTTGCGGCCATTGAGAATTTGACCAACTTCAACTTGAATTCTGTCTTCAACTGATAAGACCTTTAGAGTCGTTAATCCCTCTTCAAGAATAGTTCCTTTAAGCTCATCACCAATTTTTACCTTCACAACTTCACGTAGGTGTGTGGATTGCTCAAGAGTAAGCTTAGTTTTATTAGCATGAATATCTTGTTTTCTTATTACAACTGAATTCATCTTCTCTATTTTCAATACGTTAGTATAAGTGACTTTCTACCACTTCTTGCACTCATTGGGTATGGATTTTAAAACAGCTTTAGCACAGATAGTCAATAGAGAGAACTCCTTAACATTATTCATGGCGCCGATGGGCTGGGGGAAAACAAGGATTATTTGGCAGCTACTTGAAGATTTTGATCGTATTGTGATTGTTTCCCCACTGCGCTCAATTCTTGAAGACTTAAAATCTAGGCCTTGTGTTGTTGAGGATATAAAGGGGAAGGGAGTCTTTCTAACGACAGTGGAATCATTTAAGGAAGATGATCTTAATTTTGCCATCAAGCATAAGGCCCTTTTTGTTCTCGACGAATTTCACCTCTTTTATGAGTGGGGAGAAAGTTTTCGTCCTAGGCTTTTAGATTTTTTCTACAAGATATCTTCGAGTAATACCAAGGTCTTAGGACTGAGTGCAACCATTACACAGCAGTTGTACTCCGTCATTGAAAGAGATGTTGAAAATAATTTTAAACATTTCTACTTTTTAAATATTGGAAATTTTAAAAAAGTGAATATGTATAAAAAGAGAAAGATATTGATTAGACCTCTGTTGATGTTAAACCTTCTGATTAAGCTTGTTGTGTTTAGGTCGGGACGTATCATTCTCTTTTGCCCAACGAGGAAGGAAGTTAAGGTGTGGATTAACTTCTTTTCTCGCCTTGGGATTTCTTGTGATTATTGTATTGGTGGCCAAGTGAAAGACTTTATTGAAAGAGAAGCCGCACAGACACAATTGATCATAGCGACAAGTGCCCTAAGCCATGGCGTGAATTTAAAAGGAATTGAAAATATTTATATTAACTATATTCCAGATGAATCGACTAACTTTCAAATGATAGGGCGAGGGGGACGATTTGGAGAGCAATTTCAATACTTTGGTGCTCAAGAAAAGGCAAAGTCTCTCTTGGGAAGAATTCACTACAAGATATGTGATTATCTCTTTATAATGACAAAGGATTTAATACAGGCAGTATATGGTTGAACTCGAAGGCATTCTCGTTAGTAAGATTCCTTATCAAGACAAACACTTGATCGGTAATTTACTTTTAAGAAATGGAAATAAAATTTCTGTGATGTTCTATGGTGGACAAGGTGGCGGAAAGAAGAAAGTTTCTTCAATTTTACAAATCGGTTATCTGTTTAAAGTTGGTTTTGGTCGTATTAAAAATAATTTTGAAGTTCTCTCAAGTAAAGATCACGTCGAAAAATGGTACCACCAAAATATTTCACAAAATCCAATGGCCTTCTACCTTCTATGTTTTTTTTGTGAGTTTTCACAATCATTTGCCCCTCAGATAACTCATAAGGATGATCTCGATCTTCAAGAGAGAAGTCATGAGGGTACCTTTAGACTTTTATCAAATGCAATTTTTCGCCTCGATAAGAAAGTTGTGGATGAAGATTACGAGTCTAATTTTGAACTCTTTATTTTTCTGACAAAGGCCATGATTGAACTCGGTATTTTTCCTCGCACTGAGACTTGTGCGATATCTGGGATTGATATTAATGATAGTGATCGCGTCTCTCTTTCAATTGAACAAGGTGGGTTCATTCACTTTGATCACTTAAGTGCTGAAGAACAACGACTTCACGGTGCTAATGATAATTTTAATTTAAGAATTGAGTTACTAAGAGTTGCAGGACTTAAATATAATGAGATTCAAAGAAAGCACGCAGTTTCAAAATCGACACTAAGTATGCTTATTAATTATATTTGTTATCACCAAAATACCAATCGTGAAAACTATAAATCCCTTTCTCTTCTACTATAGATCTTCGAATAATTTATAAGTTAAAGAAATTGCCTTAGTAAGATTTGTATTCTTTGCTGTCTTTAGAAGTGTTTCATCTGAATAATTCAAAACCACTGAGCTTCTTGTGAACATATAAGAGTAGTTAAAGCTTGTTGAAAGATAGTATTTTTTCTCTCCTTGATTCCCATCGATTTTCACTGGAGAGTCCTGCCAATAAGTAAGAGAGACTCCGAAACGATTTGTCGCATTTGGGTTAAAGCCTGCTCCAATCGAAGCTGAGTAGCCGAGTCCTGGTTCAACTCTCTTTTCATCAATTGTCTTAGAAAACCCGTAGTGACTCTCTAAAGTCACAGAGTAGTCGTAATCATAGATGACTTTGAAAAGTGCAAGACCGATTGTTGATTCAAATACACCGCGACTTAGTGAGTCTGATAATAGTGGATCATCATAACTATAAATTGAATTACCATTTGGAAAAAGCTGCTTAAAGAAAAGAAAACCGCGAGGCTTTAACAAGTTATAAGTAAGCTCTGGAAGAAACTCCCAAGTTAGTTGAAGACTTGGATCAACGACTTCAGTTGTGCTTGTTGTCTTTGTTTGAGATTCGACAGTTCTCTTTTTTATAGGCAGATCAATGGCAAATTGAAAGTAGCTACTAAGCAAGTAACTACCTTTGATCGCAATGGTCTCAGTCACTTCATTCTTTGAATTAATATTATGAATCTTACCATCAACACCAGCTTCACTTGTAACTGTCGAATTGGCATAGTTGATTTTGGCTTCCCATTGATGATCTCCTAAAATGATATTAGGAATATTAGCACCACCGCCACAGCATGAAGATGCATAAGTTGAAAATGAAAATATTGTTAAGAAAATTATAGCGTAAGAGGCCATGATACTTCGTCGTACATATTTCCATTTTCTTCTAGCTGGAGATGAAAGTCCCAAAGTCCTCCCATCGTAAAGTAGATATCATCGAGTTGATAAACTCCAATAGAAATCTTTGTAATACTGATTGGGTAAGAACCATGTCCCATATCCGGCATCCAGATATAGGCTTTGAAAGTACCAACTGGGTCTTTAAAATTATCAGCAGTGTCTTTAAAGGTAATAGTAATATTAGAAGAATCGTAAAGAAGAGGTCCCTTCATCCATTCTTTCGAAATGGATAAACCTTCAGTCTCAAATCTTAAGTCTGTTGTGATTTTATCACTTCCATTGATGAGACCTTTTAATGATCCAGAAAATGGTGATTTCCCGCAACTTGTGATGAGAGTGAAAGTAAGGAGAAGGGCAAGTATCTTCATTACTTCTTAAGTTTCACTGGAATTGCTGCAATTTCATTATTCAGCTCAAATCGAACCTGCCAGTAACCTTTCATATGACCCATGAAGAATTTTGCTGTTCCATCGATAATTTGACCTTCACCGAATGCCCAGTTTATTGCTGGCCCCCCATGCTGGTGTCCGTTGGCCATCATCATCCAAACATATATTTTAAGATCTTCTGGAGTCACTCGCTCTTGAGTGTCTTTGTCATAAACGATTGCTTCAAAGTTGGATGGTTTCCCGTCGAATGGCCCATTCGTCCACTCAATATCAACACAAAGGTTTTGTATTGGAAGCTCATAAGGACAAGCAATAATTGAAGCTGATAGAAATAATGCTATTAATAATTTAAACATATTTACCTCGCGATATAGCAACCGAGTGCTTTTGATTCTGTATATGGTAGTTCTTTCTTATTTTTAACTGCTGTTAGGATGTCATTTAAATAAAACTTTGTTGAAAGCTCTGGGCTTCTCTTGTTTGTCACGGCCCCTTGGTAGATAACTTCTTCTTTTTCATTTAATAAGAAAACATGTGGAGTCTTTAAAGCATTTAACTTATTGGCGTACTTTAAATCCTTATCCAAAAAGATAGGAAAGTTGATTTTGAATTGATTAAAATACTTTGCCGAATTTTCTTTTGAAATATGCTTATTAGAACTAAAACCAATGAACTCAATACTATTAAATTTCAATGCTAGAGAATTGATATAATCGAATTGCTTTTGTGAACAAGGGCAACTAGGAGATAAGAAAATAAGGACTTTCTTATTCTTATTATTCTTTGAAATTTGCTTTTCTTGATGCGAGGAAAAATCGTAGCGTACTTCATTAAAAGCACCAAAGACAACGCTTGTGATAAGTAGTGTGATTAGTAATTTCATGTCCACTTTTTATAAAAGTTAGAACTAATACACAAGATTTTTATACCCTATGAGGTATATTTTTTTATGATTTGAAGCTTTTGAGGGCGTGTTAATTTCTTGATTTGAGATTCTCGTTTGCTAGCGCTTGAGCGATCAGGATGCTCTTCTGTAAATCGGATTATTTTGGGGGGATTGGCCTTTGTAAACTTGGCCCCTTTTGGGGCACTCTTATGCTCGAGAAATCGGCGCTCCACATCAGTTGTAATTCCTGTGTAGAGCTTACCGTTTTCAGTCTCAATAATATAGACAAACCACTTGTCTGCTTTTGGCATTAATTCTTTCTCGCTTGATAAGTATCATCTTTCATCAGCATCCCTGTCCCGATACCGTACTTTTCTTGAGTACCTAGAAGTGATTTTAACTCACTCGTTGAAATTTTGCCATTAAAGTAATTAAGGTACGATTCAAGTTTTGTTCTTAACTGATCGCCGTGTTCATTTAAAAGCTCAATTCTAAAATGTGAAACACCCTTTGCCATAAGCGCATCGATTAAGTCCGTCGAACTTTGAGCAATAGCATTAAACATCGTATTTCGACACTCTTGATCGGCCTTGATAAAGTGCATATTTCCGAATTGATCTTTTAATTCCACATGATGTTTTTCACAAGGCTTTCCACAATCTTTAAATGAAGAACCTTCTGATAGGAAAGCAGCATAAACACAATGCTCCATATGAAAGCTTGGCATATATTGGTGAATGTTGACTTCGATTCGACCAGCATCAGTATTCTCTAGGAGGTTTTCTAATTGTTTCGCATTGAGATCATAAGACGATGTTAGTGTTTTAAAACCCTTATTTAAAAGATAATTGGCCGTTTGTGAGTTTGCGACATTTAATGAAAAATCACCTTTAAGTGGAATATTACATTTTTCACTTAAGTATTTAAATGAGCCTAGGTTGCGACAAAGAATGAAATCGGGCTTTAGTCTCGTTAATACATTTAAATGGTGATATTCCTTTGGTTTTAAAATTCTGTTTGTGGCAATTCCAACTTTACAGTGAGGAAGCGTTGATAGCATATCAAGCGACAATTTATAGTCTTTTCCAAATTCAAAATCGAGTGTGATTAGAAGTCTATCGTACTCACATTCTTTTAGGATCTTATAAGCTTCTTTAACTTGATCAATATCTCTAAGCATGAAATTTAGAGTAATTTCTTCTTCAGCTTCTTCAATTGTACTCAACACAATTTCATTCTTTTCTTGTTCGACTACGGCCAGTCTCTTCTCGTTTAAAAGAGCTACAGCTTCTTGCCTAAGTTTTTTTAGTGACTTTGAATGAACGAATGGATTTGTTTTATTAAAATTAATATTTAATTTTTCAACTTCATAAATAGTACGAGATAAAGAAGTCGCATCCTTTTCAACTAGTTCGACTTGAACTTCCTTGCGTCCTTCTTCAAGAGCTACTTCACTTTTAACTGTGACACTATTTTCTCCGTCATCAAGAGTGTATGTCAGTGGTGAGCCTACTATCGCATCAAGGTTAACCTTTACTGGAATTCTCTTTTGTTTATTAATATCTGAGATGAGAGATTCACTTTCTTTAGCTACTTTGGGATTTGAATTTAAGTATAAGTCCATTCCTGGCTTAATCATTTGCCACTTAAGATCATGAGAAAGAGCTAGCGTTGTCATCTTACCTTTCTTTGAAACATGAAAAATCGTGGATCCAATTTCAATATCTTTATTGTCATCGCAAATGGCTACACCCATTGCTTTTTCTAAATTACGATCAGTGATGATTTCAATATTTGGTGGAGAGACTCTCTTAATTTTTCCAAGCTCAATTCCACGGTGAGCTCCGTAATTACCTTTTACTAGTCTTTGATGATCGACCCCATGAAGCCAACCAGAAAAAAGTCCTCGTGAATATGTGAGGGCCATATTATCAACATCTTGTTGAGATATATGCTTACCTTCAAGCTTTGTCTTATAGGCACTAGCGGCCGTTGAAACATAGGCTGGGCCTTTAAGGCGTCCTTCAATTTTGAAAGAGTCTATTCCCATCTCTTGTAATTCGCTAACTTCTTCAATCCCACAAAGATCTTGAGGAGAGACTAGGTAGCTCATTTTACGGCCTTGTTTTTTTAGATCTTGTTTCTCTCCATCCACATACATTTCATATGAGAAACGACAGCTTTGAGCACATTGACCACGATTGGCCGAACGCCCACCAATGCTTTCTGAAGTAAAGCACTGCCCTGAGTAGGCAACACATAGGGCCCCGTGAGTGAAGACTTCTAATTCTTTTTCAGTATTAGCTCTTATCTCTTTTATTTCTGAAATTGAGTTTTCACGTCCAAGAACAAATCTCTTAATATCAAGGTCTTCAAGAAGTGCAATATGATCATGATTTGTCACAGTCATCTGAGTCGAGCCGTGAATGACTTGGTTTGGGTATCTTTGTCTGACAAGACTTGCTAGCCCTATATCTTGGATGATTAAAGCATCAGGTCCTAGCTTGATAACTTCATCAAGTTTTCCAATGGCCCCTTGAATTTCTTCTTCGTAAATTAAAATATTAAAGGCGACGTGAACTTTGACACCATAGAGATGACACATATCGATCATTTCTTTAAGTTCAAAAATTGAGTGATCATGAGTGCGGCCACGGGCATTAAAGCCAGGCATACCAACATAAATGGCATCGGCTCCACCATGAATGGCGGCAAGACACATTTGCATATTTCCAACAGGAGCAAGTATTTCAGATTTCTTCATGACTGCCTTTTAACACGGACCACTAAGGTACGCGATACCTAATCGTAATTTCAGTAATTTATATACGACAAATGGGGCATATTGGGCCCAGTAAAATTAATGTATTATCAGCCACTTATCTTAGTCTCTTGATTTGATTAGTTGAGCCTAATAGAAGCACTTTATATCGCTAAAAATGACGCATAAGTTAGCTAAATTACTATAAGGTAGCGCGTACCTTTAACTTTACGGATTGATGATTGAATAGGTATACTTTGAGCAATTATTTACCAAGTAGGGGGCATTGTGTCAGAAAGCAATATTAAAGACATGCAGCAAATTGTAAGTCTTGCAAAACGTCGTGGATTCATTTTTCAATCTTCGGAAATCTACGGTGGACTTTCTTCTTGTTGGGATTACGGTCCTTACGGAATTGAATTAAAGAGAAATCTAAAAAATAAATGGTGGAAAGCGATGACTTTCCGTTCTGATATTGTTGGTGTTGATGCTTCAATCTTCATGCATCCACAAGTTTGGAAAGCGTCTGGTCACGTTGATGGCTTCAATGATCCAATGGTTGATTGTAAAGCATGTAAGTCACGTTTCCGTGAAGATAAAATTGATACATCAGCTCCTTGCCAAAACTGTGGAGCAAAAGGGGAGTTCACTGAGCCACGTGATTTTAACTTGATGTTTAAAACGCAAATGGGACCAGTGGAAGACTCATCTTCACAAGTTTATCTAAGACCAGAAACTGCCCAGGGAATTTTTGTAAACTTCCTAAATGTTCAATCGACTATGAGAAAGAAACTTCCATTTGGTATTGCTCAAATTGGTAAAGCTTTCAGAAATGAAATCACTCCAGGTAACTTCATCTTTAGAACTCGTGAGTTCGAACAAATGGAGATGCAATACTTCATTAAACCAGGAACTCAAAAAGAGGCCATGGAGCAATGGAAAGAGATTCGTTGGAATTGGCACCTATCAAATGGTCTACGTCCAGAAAACTTAAGATGGCATCCACATGAAGGTGACGAACTAGCTCACTATGCTGATGCTGCAGAAGATATTGAATATAAATTCCCTCATGGTTGGGACGAGATGGAAGGTATCCACTCAAGAACTGACTTTGATCTTCGTCAACACGAAGAATTCTCTGGAAAGAACTTAAAGTACACTGATCTACTTGATGGTAATAAGAAGTTCCTTCCATATGTTCTTGAAACATCGGTTGGTTGTGATCGTTCTCTTCTAGCTATTCTTTGTGATGCTTTTAGAATCGAAAACGAAGGAGATGGAGAAAATGAAAGAACTGTAATGAAGTTCCACCCTTCTCTTGCTCCAGTAAAAGTTGCTGTTCTTCCACTTACAAAGAAGTTAAATGAACCTGCGACAACGCTATTCAATGAACTTCAACAAGAATTTGCTGCTGAATATGATGTAGCAGGATCTATTGGTAAACGCTACCGTCGTCAAGATGAGATCGGAACTCCATTCTGTATTACATTTGACTTTGACTCACTTGAAGATAATGCTGTGACAATTCGTGACCGCGATTCAATGAAGCAAGAGCGTGTAGCACTAGATCAAGTGAAAAACTATTTAAGAGATAGAATCTACATTTAATTAAATTAGAGGCCACTATTTTGTGGCCTTTTTTCTATACTAAGCAAGGAGCGCGGTTATGAGTAAATGGGTTTACTCGTTTTCAAAAGAAAAAACTGAAGGTGATAGAAGCATGAAGAATCTTCTAGGTGGTAAAGGTGCCAACCTAGCTGAGATGTCTGCTCTTGGACTACCGGTCCCTCCGGGTTTCACTGTAACTACTGAAGCCTGTATCGATTATCAAAAAACTCAATCTTTTAATGAAGATATTAAGACTCAAGTTATTGAGGCCTTAAAGCTTGTTGAGTCATCGACTGGAAAGACATTTGGTGGAGGAGATAACCCACTTCTTTTCTCTGTGCGCTCAGGGGCAAGAGTTTCGATGCCGGGGATGATGGATACAGTTTTAAATCTTGGGCTTAATGACGAAACAGTTGAAGCTCTATCAAAGAAATCAGATAACCCAAGATTTGCTTGGGATTCATACAGAAGATTTATTCAAATGTATGCCAATGTTGTTATGGGCATGAGCCACTCAATGCTTGAGTCAACTCTTGAAGACTTAAAAGAAGCAAAGGGTGTTGATTCAGATACAAAACTTGAAGCAGGTGACTTCAAAAATCTTGTAAAAGTTTATAAGCAAATTATTGCTCAAGAGACAGGAAAGCAATTTCCAACAGATCCAATGGAACAACTTTGGCTAGCAATTGAAGCTGTCTTTGGTTCATGGAATAACCCACGTGCTATCAAGTATCGTCAATTAAATAGTATTCCAGGTGACTGGGGAACAGCTGTTAATGTTCAGGCCATGGTTTTTGGAAATATGGGTGATGACTGTGCAACAGGTGTTTGTTTCACACGTGACCCTTCTAATGGTGAGAAGAAATTCTTTGGTGAATACCTTGTTAATGCTCAAGGTGAAGATGTTGTTGCAGGTATCAGAACTCCAGCGCCAATTAATGAGTGTTCAAAGAATGATTCTAATAGAGATGAAAAGACTCTTGAAGAGTATATGCCAAAGGCATTTGCAGAGCTAACTTCTCTATACCAACAACTTGAAAAACACTACAAAGATATGCAGGATATCGAGTTTACGATTGAAGCTGATAAGCTTTATCTACTGCAAACTCGTAATGGTAAGAGAACAGCTGCAGCTGCACTAAAGATTGCCGTTGATCTTGAAAAAGAAGGAATTGTGACGAAGGAAGAAGCGATTATGCAAATCGATCCTGAGGCCCTTAACCAACTTTTACACCCAAGACTTGATCCGAATGCAACAAAGAATATCGTTGCTAAAGGTCTTCCTGCTTCTCCTGGAGCCGGTGCCGGAAAAATTGTTTTTCACTCTGACGATGCAACGAGTATGCACGACAATGGAGAGAAAGTTATTCTTGTTCGCCAAGAAACTTCTCCTGAAGATATTGCTGGAATGGCCGCAGCTCAAGCTATCCTAACTGCTCGTGGTGGTATGACTTCTCACGCAGCTGTTGTTGCTCGTGGTATGGGAAAACCATGTGTTGCAGGATGTTCTGAAATCCTCGTTGATAGCAAGAATCGCACAATGATTATTGGCGATAAGAAATACGTTGAGGGTGACTTTATCACTCTTGATGGAGCAACAGGAGAAGTTATCGAAGGTGAAGTACCAACTCTTGATGCCGAAATCAATGCAGACTTTGCAACTTTCATGGCATGGGCCGATGAAATTAGAACTCTAAGAGTTCGCACCAATGCAGATAATCCAGAAGATAGTGAAACAGCAGTTAAGTTTGGTGCAGAGGGGATTGGACTTTGTCGTACAGAGCATATGTTCTTCGAGCCAGAGAGAATCCTTGCTGTACGTGAAATGATCTTTGCTGATTCAACTTCTCAAAGAGAGAAGGCCCTTGCAAAACTTCTTCCATACCAGAAAGAGGATTTCAAAGGAATCTTTAAGGCGATGAATGGAATGCCTGTTAATATCAGACTTCTTGATCCACCTCTGCACGAGTTCCTTCCACATTCTGAAGAAGAGAAGAAAGAGCTTGCTGAGTATATCGATGTTGAGCTTAAGACAATAGAAGATGGTTGTGAAAGACTTCATGAGTTTAACCCAATGCTTGGTCACCGCGGTTGTCGTTTAGGTGTTACATATCCAGAAATTTACAATATGCAGGTTACTGCCATCGCTCAAGCAGCGATTGAAGTGATGGACGAAGGTGTAACTGTTAAACCAGAGATCATGATTCCTCTAATTGCAACAGCAAAAGAGTTATCTCTTCTTAGAGAAATCTTAGTTGCAACTATTGATAAGACTGTTGAAGGCAAAGAGTTTAAGTACAAACTTGGAACAATGATTGAGCTTCCAAGAGCAGCGATTACAGCAGCAGAAATTGCTCCTCATGCAGACTTCTTCTCATTTGGAACGAATGACTTAACTCAAACTACTTTTGGTCTATCTCGAGATGATGCCGGACGCTTCTTAACAGAATATATTTCAAAATCAGTTCTTCCAAGTGATCCATTTGTTTCACTTGACCAAGAAGGTGTAGGTTTCCTTGTTAAGTTTGCAACTGAACAAGGACGTAATATGAATAAAGATATTCACGTAGGTATTTGTGGTGAGCACGGTGGTGAGCCTAAGTCGATTGACTTCTGTCACCGTATTGGACTTGATTATGTTTCTTGTTCTCCGTACCGAGTACCAATCGCACGTCTATCGGCAGCACAGGCAGCTATTCGTAATAAATAATGAAAGATATAGTCGAAGATATTAGAAAGAAGCTTGGGAGTTATAATTTTAACTCCCTTGCTATTTCTGAAATTGATTTCGCAAATGAGAGTTTTGAAACTCATTCAATTAATAGCGAAGGAAAATTCTTTGATATCGCCTCAATTACAAAACCTCTAACTCTTGGGGTAACTTATCTTGCTCGTCCCGATATTTTCACTACTGAGATGAAGCTATTACTCGAACATCGTGGTGGACTCATCGCTTGGGGACGACTATCCCATGATACTTGGCGTGAGCAAGTTTTAAGTTATGATATTAAAGAGAGTGAAACTTGCTATTCAGACTTTGGAGCTCTAAGGCTACAACTTGAAATTGAAAAGCATGAAAGTCCATATGCTATAGCTAGCAAGTTCTATGATAATGAAGTTGTTCATTGGTTAGACCTAGAGGGAGAGGCAATTCCTACGGGACGTCGCCACCGAAGAATCATTTGTGGTGAAGTTCACGATGACAATGCATTTGTTATTGGTGAGAAGGTTTGCCATGCAGGACTCTTTGCAACCATTGAAGGACTTAGTCGTACATTTCTAAACCTTAATAAAGAGCTTAAACTTCTTGAGCAGATAAAACGTGAAAGAGATGATCGATTTATTCTTGGCTGGGATAGCGTCCAAAACCCTGAGATATCTCTAGCTGGATCAAATTCCACGACAAATACTTTTGGCCACTTAGGTTTTACAGGAACCTCAATTTGGATCAAACCGGAAGTGAAAAAGGCCATCATTATTCTAACTAATGAGGTCCAAGGTTACTGGTACGATCGTCGTCATTTAAATGCTTTACGCCGTGAAATTGCCACTCGAGCACTCTCTTAACCTATTGATTTCATGAGTTAATTAAACACATTTTTAAGAATTTTTTAATAATTGCCGATAAAGATCAAGTATTTTGTCGGAGTTATAATGAACGATTTCGTTAAACGCTTAGGTTTATTCTTTTTAATTAGTTTACTTGCGACTTCATGTCAGTATGAAGTCAAAGATAGGCATATCTCAAGTATTGAACAAGTCGAATCAGGACCTATTGGATCTTTCTTTATTGAATCTCTTTCACAGGTTGAGGGAGTAACAGATGATACTGGCCTTGAAGAATTAGTAGCTAAGTATAATTTTGAATATCAACAACGTCTCTATGACTCAAGTGAGACAAGGGCCATTAAAGTTGTCCTTGAAGAAGCAGAGTTACCTGAAGGGCAGGCCATTGGTCTTGCGACAGAAGTTGATGAAGCAGGAATTCATATCATTAAGGTTATTCGCTCAAGTAATGAAGAGAATGTCACAAGTGCATCAAAGCGCCTTCTTGATCAATTCTTTAAGCAAGTAAATAACACTCAAAATATTGTTAATGCATATTCATTCTTTGAAGTTATGTTTAATGCTAAAAAAGGTGATTACCGTGCCAAGATTGCGCTTGAAAAACTAAAGCTTAAGGCCGTTGAAAGTGACGTAAGCCTTACTTCTGCGACAGAAATGGTTGAAGCCAATATTGAACAATTAGAAAAAGAATTTAAGCCAATAAAGAAAGAAATGAAAGTTAAAGAGACGGCCCGTAAGGCCATTATGGATACCCTTGATAAGCTTAATGATGAATTACAGCTAAAGGCCTTAATTCAAAATAATGACCGAAACGGAGTTGCCAATCTCTTTGAGAGATACCTTCCATGGGAGCAAATGACTCCAATTGAAAACTCTTATTGGACACATATTTTAAATCGCATGAGAAATCCAATTGAAGCTAAGGATAAGGTTCTCGTTTATCGTGGAACATACGGTGATCGTTTATTTCCTCAAATGATCAATGGTTCTCAACTTGAGTACGAAGACGCAGTTAAACAAGCAAACCTTGGTACAATGTCTACCATTCTTACTCGTAACCAAGGGACTTATAACCGTCGTCTAAGGTCACTACAAACTATGTATGGTAAGAAGATTGCTTCAAACCCAAGAAATATTAAGTCGGACTTTGTTGAGACAGCAAGGCTTACTACGATGCTAAAACAGCATTCTATTGAAGCACAGGGGAGTCCATTCCTTTCATTTACTTCAGACTTCGATACTGGATATCGTTTTGGTTTTAGCATTGCTGATGACAAAACAGTTAGTACGGCAAAGGGGGCAATGGGGGCATTCTTAATGGATCCAGAACTTCTTATGTTTAATCAAATGTCTGGCTTTAAAGGTGAGATGGAATATCTTGCTCCACTAATTACTTTTCCTGATGAGATGGTTGGCTTTTTTGATGAAGACTATATGGAAAAAGAGTCGAGAGAGCAGATTAAAGAGAGACTTCATAACGGTCTTAAAACTGAGATGAAGAGAATTTACGGCGAAGATGGAGCAGATATAGCTTCAGATATTCTGGCCCGCTCAAAAGAGTTCAATGATTATGAAAAAGCTTACTTAGTACCAAAGCTTAAAGCTGCACCAGTTGCGACAAGTGAAGGTGGAGGGTTCGTTAAGAAGGTAAGTAATTTCTTTAGTGGAATTAAGAATAAGCTTTCTTCTGATCCTACAAAGAATGCAAAAGTTATCGCAGAAATGCCTAAATTAAATAATTGTTTATATGCAATCAAGAGTTTTTTAAACTAGAGGTTATTTAATGAAAAGAAACGTTTTAAGTTTATTTTCGATTTTATTTTTAACTGTCTTTGTGGTGACAAAGTACGATGCTCCTCAAACACGAAGTGAGTATTCATATTTTAATACTCGCGGGCCTTCGTCAACTCCAGACATGGAGAGACTAGAGACTTTATTGGCCGTTGATAAGTTTGATTATTATGTCGGCGAGTATATTAATAACTTCGGTAAGAAGATTGATAAAGAATCTCTTGAGGCTCTTAAGGCAGTTAAAGTCGAGTATATCATTGCTAATTTTGCGAATGATTCACGTATTAAAGATGCTAAGAATTATGATGCGATTGTTTACGATATCATTAAAGATAAACTAGGTAAGAAACCTAGTGGAACAAAAGCAAGTTATGAGTGGGGATACAATTTTTTTAAGAATAAACTTAATGAAGGATTTACTCTTTTTGATACAAATATTAAACCAGGTGATGCTTCAGCCGTTACTTCAAAGGCACCTAGCTTTGAATATGTTATGCCTGACTCAGGAGTTAAGTCTTCACAGCTAACTCTTGATGCTGATCACTATATTTCTAACCGTACGACTCGTGCTGTTTTCTGGGAAGCGGCCGAAAGTAAACGTGATGTTGAATTTCACTTAGAAAACTCTCGTGAGTTTTTAAAGAACCTTCAAGACAATGGTGCGACAATTATTAATGAAATTCGTCCGTTTGCAAATAATTATAATAAAATCTATGCGGTTCAATATCCTGGAGAAGATACTTATCGCTATGCCATTACAGGTATTGGTGGAAAGGATCGTCTAAATCACCTGATTTTACAATTTGGATTATCAAAGGGTGAGAATGTTCTTGAAAATAAAGTAAGAATCTTTGGGGATATTGATAAGGCCCAAAAAGCAATGGAAGATGAGCTTGCAGGTGTCTTCAAGCACCTTCCTCAAACTGATCGAGTAATCATTGGTCAAAAGGGAGCTATTGAGCGAACTTTTGAGACATTATGGAAAATTCGTGCTCTTAAAAATCTATATGATGACGAACCAGACAGTGTGCTGGCAGAAATTCCAGAGAAGCTAAAAGATTCATTTAAGCAGCTAATGGCCGATGGTGATATCAAGAAATACGATATCTTCAAAAATAAAAAAGGCGTTGAAGATGCATTTAAAAAATTGCAAAAGAAAATCGAATCAAAGGGAATAAACCCTCACGATTTCAAAAAATTTGAATACGATAATTACGTTATCTCTATGTCTGATCTTGTTTTTAAAAACGAGAAAGGTGAAGAAGTCGTTTGGCGTGTCGTTGCCAATAGTTGGGGAGATGAGATCGCACCTCTTGCGCGTGCTCTAAAAAGTACTGGAAATAATAAGATCACTTATATTGGAACTGCGGGGGCTTTCCCTGATAAAGGTTATAGTGTAGGGGATCTCGTAATTCCTTCACATACAAGACTTGATGGAGAGAGTAAGAAACTCAAAGGCACGACAATGCAAATTGATGGTGCCAAAGAAGGTGGTGTTGTTGACCACGTTTACTCACCATTTATCGAAACTCAACAATGGCTAGAAGATAGTAAACAACACTCTGACTTCGTTGAAGTTGAAGTAAGTCACCTTAGAAAAATTCTTAATGGTAACGACGATGACCTTAAAGCCTATCTTCTTATTTCAGATGTTCTAAACTCTGAAGGTGAAACTCTTGCTTCGGCAACAGGTTCGAAGAGACGTAATTCTCTTAACAAGCTTCTCTATGCCATGCTCGATCGTGATAGTGTGGGAATCCCTGACGGAGTGGATATTAATGATAATAAAATAGGGAAGCTTAGAAGTATAATTGATGAAGTCCTAGGAACTCGTGGTAATACTCTTAAGTACTTTGTCTTTTCAAAGTTAAAAGACCAAGCGTCTGTAACGGCAAGTGATGTTAAGGCCGTAGTTGATTCAGTCGATAATTTCAGTGACAACTATTTTACAAAGAGATTAACGGAAGCGTCTGAAACAACTAGTTATGTCTTGAGAAGTTTAGAAGAGCTTGGGCATATGCCAAAAATTTCAATTAGTCGTAATCTCGTTGAAGGTGACTGGCATCCGAAAACAGATAAAATTATTATCAATGTCCATGCAGATACTGATGCACTTGTTGATACATATAAAGAAGTCGTTGCTAATCTTGATGCAAATATTTCAAATATTTCAAAGTTTTGTGAGATAAACTTTGTTCGAGGACCTCCGACTCAGGACTTTGTTACTATTCCAAAGTATGTTGGTTTAGACAGCGACTATCTCGTTAGTGTTTACTCTCAGTCGGCCTTTAAACAGGCAGGTCTCGATGCCCAGGTTACGTATAATGGAAATCTAAAATTTAATTTCCTTCCAACAGTTAATAATACTGAAGTTTGTCCGGATGATAAATTCTGTCACCTTGCATTCTTTAAGCCTGATGCGACAACAAAGAATCTCTTAAGTGATTTTGATACAATTGAAAAATTTAAGGCCGCTTATGATGCGGACGCAAGAGATATTTTTAAAGAAAAAATTGAACAATATAATTCACGCCTAAGAAGCCGTGGTCAATCGGAGTTATTCATCGGTGCAGTTGAGGTTGAACATGGTGCGAATCTTTCAGATGGAAGACTTGCTGAAATTGTTCCTGAGTTCTCTGATGAGAAAGGTTTAATTGTAAAAGTGAAATTCTCAGATGAAGGTTGGAAGAATCCAATGGTAATCTTAGAAGAGATGATCCACGTTAATCAAATTGTCGATTATTCAAATTATTTTAAACATCCAATGCTTTGGGCCGAAGCGGCTCTTAATGCTGAATATGGATCAATGAGATCAAGAGAACTTCTTGCTCGAGCTGAAGTTGATGCTATGGATGAATTATCAAACTTCATGGGTTACAAGTTTAATGATTCTCAATATGCGCAAGCTAATAATCGCATGAGAGAATATGCCATGACGAGAAAAGAGCACGCGAATAAAATTGCCAAGAACTTTAAAACAAAGGTTAGAGCAGAAAATAAAGTTAGAAAGAGTGTCTCTCAAAATTGGAAAGAGCTTCATAAGGCACTTGAAGCACAAAACTTAAAACTTGATGATTATATTGCCAAAGGTAATCGTAAAAAAGTAGTTGAACTTATTGAAGCCTATATGCCTTGGGAAAACATGGAGCCAACAGAAATTGCTGCTTGGACAAGATGGTTAAAGGCAATGGAGACTCCTCCTGGAAATGATTTTAAGGTTTCATTTAGAGGAATCGGTGGGGATTTAATTAGAGAAAGTGACGATGGCGGATATTTTCTGATGTCAAAGCTTCTAACGAAAAATCAAGGAAGCTATACAAGAAGACTTCGATCTTTAAAGACTTACTTTGATAAGAAATTAGGTCCAAAAGCTGCTTCTGAGATTAATACGAATATTCAATCTTTAACTGCTGTCTTTAAGGCCCATAGTCATGAACCACTAGGTTCACCATACTTATCTTCTTCTGTTTATTCAGTGGCAAAGAACTTTGCGAGTGAATCTGGAGGAGCAAAAATGGCGGCAATTAAGCTTTCACCTGAACGAAGTGTTCTTAATATGGTTTCTGATTATGGAGAACTTGAAGAGATGATCCCAATGATTATCTTCCCGGATGAAATTATAGATATTGAACATAATGGTGACTTCAATGCACATTTTGCACGTGTCGAAGTTAAAATTAACCGACCGATTAGAGAAGTTGAAAAAACAAAGAATGTTGTTAATAGTGATCCTAAATTAAGAATGAAATCAACAAAAGAGTGGTGGGATTCGATTAACCCTAAAGGTATTACTCATGTCCAGGCGACTCGTACGTGTAAGGACGTTATGAAAATGTTCTTATCACAGAAGTAATGAAGTAAGACAGTATTTTACCCTTACCCTTTGTCCTAAAATTAGTTAAAATTATGGGATAAAGGGTAATATATGAATTTAGAAAATTATAAAGATATCCAAGCTCTATCTGAGCTTGCTCATTCAAACAATATTAAAAAGGTATTCTTCTATCGTATCTGCGGTACAGGGATGGGAGCCGCTGCTTGTCTTTTAAAAGAAGCAGGTTTTGAAGTGGCCGGCGCAGATCGTATGTTCTATCCTCCGATGAGTACCTATCTGGAAAACTCGGGTATTGATATCTTTAAATTTGAGCAAGATGATGTGAACACAATAATAAAAGACTATGACCTTATTGTTGTGGGAAATGTTGTTGCTCGCGTATCAGATGATGCTAGCTTTATTGAAGAGCTAGGGATTCCTTTTTGCTCATTCCCTGCGGCCATAGGTGCACTTGTTTTAAAAGATAAGACTGTTGTAGGTGTTTCAGGGACTCATGGGAAGACAACGACAACATACTTTGGAGTTCAACTATTTGAAAAGTTAGGAATGAAGCCTGGATACTTAATCGGTGGTGTTATGGATGATCGTCCACCGGCTAGAATAGGTGAGGGTGATTACTTCTTCATTGAATCTGATGAATATGATTCAGCCTATTTCGAAAAATTTTCAAAGTTTAGATCATACTATATTGATAAATTGATTATTACTTCTCTTGAGTTTGACCATGCCGATATTTTTGAGTCGATTGAAGATATTAAGGATGAATTCAAGGCCATTTTACCTGCAGTTGATGAAGTTATTGGTTGTTCTGAATGGCCATCAATTAAAGATCTTAAAACTGCCGATAAACCTTGGAATGAATATAGTCGTGAGAATGTTAAGATTATTAATGTCGAAGGTGGTGTGACTTCTTTTACAATGAAGTGCTCATCAGGTGAGTATATTTTTAAAACGAATCTAATGGGAATGCATAATATTCTCAATCTCACTTCTGTTGTTATCATTGCTTTAAAAGCAGGTAAGACCCAAGAAGAAATTCAAGCAGGTATTCTTGATTTAAAAATGGTTCAACGTCGTCAGGAAGTAAAGGGGCACTTTAATGAGTCACCAATTATTGATGACTTTGCCCATCACCCAACTGCTGTTCTCGAAACAGTTAATGCTATTTCACTGAAGTATCCTGGCAAGAAAATTCATGGTTACCTTGAACCAGGATCGGCAACTGCGCGAAGCGACCTCTTTCAAGAGCGCTTTGTTGATTCTCTTAAAGGCGTTGCTTCGGCAACAATTGTTAAACCTTCAAGGCCAACAACAGCGAAGGGACAAGGTGATCTTGATGTCGATCGAATGAAGCGTGATCTTGAGTCTTCTGGAATTCAAACAGATATTGTAACTGATCTAGAAAAACTAATTACAATTATTAAGGCCAATGCAAATAGTGATAGTGTTCAACTTGTTATGAGCAATAGTACATGTCTTGGACTGTGGAGTAGTGAATTTGTTAAGAAGCTTTAAACGCCTCACTTTACTCCTAACTGTTTTAATTTCAGCATCCAAGGTTCAAGCCTTAAGTAATGATGAATTAATAAAAGGTTACTTAGATCTTCATCGCAAGCAGTACAAGGCTACTTGTTCGATGAAGGTATATAAAGAAACGGAAAAGCTCTATAAGAGTTTTCTTGGTAACGGTATTTTTATTCCTTTTACTCTTGATGGTGAATTAGATGAAGGGACAATTAAGGAATACCTTCCTCTGATGAAGAAAAAGAGAGAGTGGATTGCCGATGTTAAAAAGCGTCTTCTTAAAATGCGATCTTTTCGTAACGTCTTATCAAGAAATAGAGAAATTCAAACTCAATTTGAAAAGGCCATGCGCCATAATTATAAATATCGTTATGCTAAAGATCTCGATGAGAAGTCTAGAATGTCTCGAGCTTCCAAAGTTGAAATTAAGAAGTTTCTTAAAGACTTTGAAGCATATCTTGGAAGTCTTTACTTCTTCCATTCGTTTAAGTTTCCAGTAGATCATCTTCATTTAAGAAGTGAGTATGACAAGTATAAAGACCTTGAGACAAAAGAGGGGAAGCAAAAGTCGAATTCAGCATATCTATTAAGAAAGATAATTGAAGATGGTAGTGTTGATGCAAAGAGGGGGCGCTCTGACTTAAGTCTTCGATCTCTTATCGACTCAGTCTATCTGCGAATTATTGGCTTTGATGAAGCTTTTCTAACTGATGATCTACGCTATGATATTTCTGATCTCATATCGAGACTTGATAGCACTCTTCGTACTGGACATAAGAAGATGCTTAATCGTGTAAAATATTGGGAAAAGAAGATTATTGAGCGTGAAGATTACTATGTCGACCTACTAAAAAAGAGTGAATCTAAGAATGAGATTTTAAAGAAAATCTTCCAAGATAAGAATCAGGCCCGCTATGCTCTAAGTCACTATGTGTATGATAAGGAAGCTCTCGTCTATAAGTTTTGGAAAAAACAAAAAGAAATTTACCGAAAGCTCTTCGCTCTTGAAACAATTCTCATTCATGAAGTTGGACGCCTTGATGATAGCTACGGAAGCGAAAGACGAGACGTTGCAAAAGTTGTAATTAATCGCGTGGACAATCCAAGCTATAATACGATTGAAGAGGATGAACCATTCTACAAATCATTAGTGGAGAATGGTATTAAAGAGACAAAGCAGTATCCATGGCTAAATGTTCTTTTTAAACGAGGACAATTCTCTTTTACATATTTCTTTATTCCGGCTTCAAAAGGGATCTTTTGTCCTGATCAATCTCGTTCGGCAAGGAAGTTAAGGGCCAAGAACTTAAAAATGATTCTTGAAGAACTTAGTGAGCCTGATAAGGACTTTAAAGCGACTCGTTACTTCTCGCGTGCATCAATGCTTGGACGTATGGATATGTCGAGTCTTTGGGATGAATATGAGAGTATACCTGAAAGGCCAGGTCCTCTTATACATAACTCTTCAAAATTAAAGACTTTATTAAAGAGAAAAAATTTAAACTTTCTCTATTCATTTAAGAGCTCTCAGGGTGAGGCCTTTGATGTTTATCGTTATAAAAATAAAGTCTATGTACATGCGACGCGTGATGGAAAGTTCTATCAATATCGCAATCCACACTTCTTCAAATACTTCGTTATAAAGGGCGATTACTAGTTTTTTATTGAGTCTAAATAGTTGAAAATAGTGCTCTAAACTAGTTGTTAAAACGCGTCGAGAGCAGTATAGTCTACAGATTATTAGTGTATTAATTATTTATAGACAGGAGATGTGGCAGTGCTAAAAGATTATGTATTTACTTCTGAATCAGTTACAGAAGGGCACCCAGATAAAATGGCCGATCAAATCAGTGACGCAGTTCTAGATGCAATGCTAGAGCAAGACCCTAAGTCACGCGTTGCTTGTGAAACAATGATCACAACTGGACTAGTCGTTCTAGCTGGTGAGATTACTTCAAAAGCAAATATTGATTTTCAAGAAGTAGTAAGAAATAAAATCAGAGAAATCGGTTACGATCACTCAGACAAAGGTTTTGATTGTAACACTTGTAGCGTTATGGTTGCTCTTGATAAGCAATCACCAGATATCGCTCAAGGTGTAAACGTTGGTGAAGGTACATACACTGAATTAGGTGCAGGTGACCAAGGACTTATGTTCGGTTACGCAAATAACGAAAGTGAAAACTTCATGCCAATGACAATTGATCTTTCACACAAGCTTGCTCAAAGACTTTCTGAAGTAAGAAAGAATGGAACACTTGGTGAACTAAGAGCTGATGGTAAGACACAAGTTTCTGCACAGTACGTTGATGGTAAACTATCTCGTATTGATGCAATCGTTGTTTCAACTCAACACTCAGATAATATGACTCTTGCTCAAGTTCAAGAAGGTGTAAGAGAAGAAGTTATTAATAAAGTTGTTCCAGCATCACTTGTTGATAATAATACTAAAATCTTCATCAACCCAACTGGTAAATTCGTTATCGGTGGTCCAATGGGTGACTGTGGTCTAACTGGTCGTAAGATTATCGTTGATACTTACGGTGGACACGGAGCACACGGTGGTGGAGCATTCTCTGGTAAGGATCCAACAAAAGTAGATCGTTCAGCTGCTTATGCTACAAGACAAATTGCTAAGCACATCGTTGCTGCAGGTCTTGCTGATAAAGCTCTAGTACAAGTTGCTTATGCAATTGGTGTCGCTGAGCCAATGTCTCTTCTTGTTGATACTTTTGGTACAGAGAAAGTTGATGTTGCTAAGATCAACAATGCTGTTAACCAAATCTTTGATATGAAGCCTGCTTCAATCATCGAAAGACTAGATCTTATGAGACCAATCTACAAAGAGACTGCAGCTTATGGTCACTTTGGTAGAACGAAAGAAGGTTTATTCCCTTGGGAAGAGCTAAGCTACGTTGAGAAGTTAAAGGCCCTGTGTCTTTAACCGAAAGCCGTGCCGTCGCTCCGCTAGGCTAGCTTCCTTGGGTCACATGCATCTGAGAGTCAAAACTGTCCTTGGGGACACTTTTGCCACACGATGTCCCTTGGGAAGAGCTTTCTTATGTTGAGAAACTTAAAGCTCTTTGCTTATAGAATAAAAGGCTCCGAAAGGAGCCTTTCTTTTTTCCTAAATCCGATTATACTTATCCTATGAACGAAACTCTCATGTTTACCCTCAGGTACACACCATTCTGGTCAATACCGATCATCATTATTGCAACGCGCTTTGCCTATTACTACTGGCTGCGTGGCTATACTCTTCCGCCTTTGCTTTTTGGGGTGTGTTCGGCCTTCTCAACTTTCTTTCTCGTACTATGGGTTTGGGCCGGTGGACCAGATAAAATTGTGCACTTCGTTTTAGAACTTGTAAGAAACTTTTAGAAAGAAATTCTATAATATTCAGTGTTTACGCGGCTTCAGGCAGAATTGTCATGGTGTTAAAAAATTGACACGTCCTCAACTTATTCGATACCATTTTAGTGGGACAATTTTAAACCTCATGCGAGGGGCAACAACACATGAAGAATGATTTTAACTTTTTGACTGATGCATTTTCCAATGATGAGTCAACAAACGACGTCAAAATCGATCAAACAACAAAACCAGTTATTATTGTCGTAGAAGATGATTTAACTCTTTCTGCGATGATCACAAAATACCTTTCAAAGAAGATCAATCTCGAAGTTGTAAGCTTCACTTCTCCTAATTTGGCGATTGAGCATATTACAAAGAATGAGATGGATCGTTTTTGCTTAATCACTGATATTAGCTTTGAAGATAGTTCTTCTGATGGGCTCTACCTTATCGACCTTCTTAAAGAGAAGGGCCTAAGCTTTGCTTCTATTGTCATGACAGGCTTTGCCTCGATTGAGACGGCAATTGCAGCGACAAAGAAAGGTGTTTTTCATTATCTAACAAAACCATTTGATCTCGATGCACTGAAAGATCTTGTGATTCGTGCTCTTGTCAATAAGCTTGAATATCGTGAAAGCCTTGAGTTTCACTCTGAAATGAAGCCTTCTTCAAGTAATAAGTCATTTGGAACTAAGTATAAATTAGAGATGCCTACTGAAGACGATATGTTTTGTGGAATGATTGGCCGCTCGAAACCAATGAGAAAGATCTACGATCGTATTAAGAAAGTTGCGGCTTCTAATTCGACTGTCTTAATCGGTGGACCTTCTGGAACTGGGAAGGAACTAGTGGCCAAGGCCATTCACCAGTGTTCTCAAAGAAATGAAAATAAAATTGTTAATGTAAACTGTGGTGCTATTCCTGGAGAGCTTTTAGAAAGTGAGCTTTTTGGGCATGAGAAAGGCGCCTTTACTGGTGCTGTTTCAAATCGTCTTGGGCGTTTTGAAGTAGCTAATGGTGGAACGATCTTTCTGGACGAAATTGGTGATATGCCACTTCTATTGCAGGTTAAACTTCTAAGAGTTCTACAGCAAAGAGAAATAGAAAGAGTTGGTTCATCAACTTCAACTCCTGTTGATGTTCGTATTATTACAGCAACTCACAGAAACCTTGAGGACTCTGTTCAGCAAGGTAATTTTAGAGAAGACTTATATTACCGTTTAAATGTTATTCCTATAAAGATTCCAGCTCTTAAAGATAGAAGAGAAGATATTCCTCTTCTTATTTCATACTTCCTTTCACGCTTTGTAAGTGCTGATGGAAGAAATGCTATTGAGCTAGATGATGAGACATTTGAAATTCTTATGTCTTATGAATGGCCAGGAAATGTTCGTGAACTAGAGAACCTGGTCGAGCGTCTAGTTATTCTTAGAGGTGGAAATAAGATCAGACCGCAAGATTTACCGCCGAAGATTTTAGCTCTAACAAATCGTTCAACTATTGATACAGATGATTTAGTTAGTCTGCCAGATAATGGTATTAATCTAAAAGATTTTATGAATGAAGTTGAAGAGTCGCTAATTAAACAAGCACTAACGAAGACAAATGGAAATAAGAACCAAGCTTCAAAGCTGCTACAGATGAACCGTACGACACTTATTGAAAAAATGAAGAAGAGAAATTTAGATATTGTTTCACAATAAATAATAATTCCTTTTTCAATGCCATTATGACACCAATACTTAAGCCGACTCTTGTAGTCGGCTTTTTAAATCCCTAGAATTCTGTCATGCCATTACTTTGACATGGAAAAAATGTCCTACGAGAAAAATTTTCCTTTGAATTATTTCAAAATATTGTAAAATAGATTGAGGCATCCTTCAGGAAGAAGAAATTGCCAAATAATTGACGTTATTAAATTTGAAACAGGAAGTTTCTACCAACATGAAGATAGATTTTAATTCAAAAAATTTATTATCTCTTTTTGTACTAATTTTTAGTACGCTTCTTTTTAATTTCGCCAATGCAAATATTGTTACACCTGAGTCACACAAAGACTTCTTAAGAGTAAAGTTCTTTATTGATAAAAAATTGGTAAATGTAACCAAGTCAAACCTCGAAGTGTCTTTCTCTACGCTTGATGCAGAGATTTACTCTCAAGTTAAAGATGGTTTAAAGAATTTCTCATCTTCAAAGTATATAAAGAATATCTCTTATACTGAGCCAACTTCTGGAAATAATATTTTCACAATCACATTAAACCTTAAGAAGAATGTTGAAGTATTCTCATTCTATAAGAACCGTGATCGTGCTTACTTTGTTGATTTTTGGAAAGATGGAAGTGTAAGTAATAAGCAAGCAGCAATAAAGAACTCTGCAGAGCTTGTTAAAAATACTGTTCAAGATTCTAAGCCTAAGTTTGTGAGTAAAGCTCAAGCTATTAAAAAGGCTCCAAGTAAAGTTGTTAAGAAAAAAGTTGTTAAGGCTGCCCCTGTAAAAAAGGTCGAGAAGGAATACCGCGACTTTAGATACGGGGCATCTTTTATTTGGAATTATCAAGCTCTTGCACCTGAACTAAAAAAACAAATTCACACTAACCGTAAGACGGCCGAGTACTTTTTCCCAATCAAGAATTTTGATTATAAGAAAAATGAACAAGAGGCCCATATGCAGTTAACACTTAACCTTTATAGAAAAGGGAAGTGGGGACTGATGTATAAGTCCATTAAACTATATGAGCAGAAGTTTCCAAAAGCATATAGCCCATATAACGACTATATGAAGGCGAATGCTCTTTTAAGAGAAACACTTGAAAAAGGCGATATCAAGCCAGTTGATACTGCCGTTTCGATGTATACAAATATTCTTGATCGCACAGATATCTATGATCTAAGAAAGGGGATTTACAAGTACCTTGTTCAGTTCTACAGAGAGCGTAAGGACTATGTAAAGGCCCTAAAATACGCCAAGAGATTCTTCAGTGATGCTAAAGAGAATTTTGATTATGAAGAGCTTGAGTTCACAGGAGAGTATATCCTTTCATCTCTTGCTGATCTTAATCAAGTTGATAAGGTGAAGAACCTCATCAATGATAAGACACTTATCAAGATTATTTCAAAGCAGAAGCTTAAGGCCTATGAAATCTACACTTACCTTAAGCAAAATGATGAAGAGAAAGTAATCCAAGCTTATGAAAACTTTGAAAAGTCACATAAGGGTGAATTCTTAGGTTCAATCTACTACAACGCAGCTGAGGCGTATTTTAGAACTTCTGAATATGATAAAGCTTTTAAAATCTATGACACGTTCATTTCAAAGTACTCTTATATGAGTGAAGCAGCTCAAGCAAGACTTAGAATGGCACTTATCTCAGATATCCAAGATAAGCCTAAGAATGTCGTTTTAGAGCTTTATAAGAACGCTATTAACCGTGCGCAAAACGCCGATGTAAGCCTTGAGGCTAGAATCCGCTATGTTGGCCTTAGAACGATTAGAAAGACTCGTCCAACTGAGCAAGACCTTGAAACTCGTATCTTCCTTGATAAGGGGACTGATAAGAAGCTTAACCAAGACCTTGAAAAGCTACTTTGGCAAACACGTTTAAGAAGCTTTATTGTTGATGGTAAGTATGAAGAAGCCTTAACTTTCTTAACAGCTCTTCCAATTGCTGGAATGAAGTTAAGTGAGAAGAAGGTTTTTGAAGCTGATGGTGCTGAAGTGGTTTACGGTATTATCAAGTCGAATTTTGATGAAGGTAAGTATGCTCGTGCCATTAGAGCATGGGAAATTTATAAAAATACTTACTTTAAGAAAATTGGAACAGATCCAGAAGTACAATTTATTATCGCTAAATCGTATATAAATCTTACACTATGGGACGGATTTCAGAAAATGTATGAGAAAATGGTAGCGAGCACTAAGGAAGTCGCTCATACTTTCCCTCTCTGGGTTCCACGTAAGGAAGTTAAGAAATTGGACTTGTATAAGAACGAGCTACAAATTCTAAGAAATCTCAAACTAAAGAATTACTCATCAGTAGATCGCATTATCGCGAGCACTGAAAAATCATACCCAAATTTCGAAAAGATCACTTTCTATAAGGCACTAGCTCACTACAAGAAAGGTGACTTTGCTCGTGCCGAAAAAGAATATGAGAAATTCTATGCAAGTGGCGCAAATGCTAACTCGATTGACCCTAAAGATCTTGTTGACTCAATTCAGTTCTACCTAGAATCAATCTATGAGAGCAAGAAGTACAATAAATATCTTAAAGTTTCAGCTGCTCTTTTAAAAGATGCGAGTTCATTCCAAGTAGCTAATCAAGTAGTAGATGGACTTAAGGAAAGAGTAAATTACCAAAGAATCGAAATTCTATTTAAGAACACAAATAAACTAGCTTCAGATGAGGCCCGTACGTTCTTAGATGAATTTAAAGCATCAATCTATAAGAATCGTGTGAAGTTCCTATTAGGAAAGGAAAGCCTAAGACAGAACGATTTCACAACTGGTGAGAAATTATTAAATGAAATCCTATCAGATGCAGAAGCTAAGGATTATCTGAAAGAGTTAGCGAGGACAGAGCTAACATTAATTAATTTAAAGAAACGTACACTTTAATATTTTGCCCACGGATCGGGCACGACAGACAGGAGGTCAAATGAATACGTTTACAGCTGAGATTTTTGGACAGGATCCTAAAATAGTAAAAGCTTTGAAAGTTGCGAACAACGTAGCTGTTACTAAAGCACCAGTACTTATCGTAGGTGAAGCAGGTGTTGGTAAGAAGACACTAGCAGGTTTCATTCACGAAAACTCAACAAGACAAGGAAAGCCATTTGTGACTGTTGATTGTTCAGCAGATTCAAATCAGGTAGAAAATGAAATCCTTGGATACAGAGACCCTGAAACAGGTCGTTTTAACAAAGGTGCATTCGAGAACGCAAACGGTGGAACAGTAGTTCTAGTAAATGTTGATGGTCTTGAAGATACATTTCAAAAGAAATTACACAAGATTCTTGGAGAGCTAACTGATTACGAAATTGACGTAAGAATGATTGCAACAACAACTAAGAATTTATCAAAGCTAGTAGGAGCAGGACGTTTCTACCGTGGGCTATATACATTTATTTCTTCAAACTCAATTTCACTTACTCCTCTTAGAGAAAGAGTAGGAGATCTAGAGTTTATCGCTAAGAATATCGTTAGAGAAACACTAGAAGGTAAAGAAGTTTCAATTCAAGACGAAGCAATGAATAAAATCCTTTCACACTACTGGACTCACAATGTTAAGGAACTTAAGGCCGTCATCGAAAATGCACTAGCAAATTTCGAAGGTGAAGAAGTTTCTGCTGAGCACCTAGAGATCGGTGAAAAGAAAGCAGTTAACGTTATTTCTGAAGATGATTCAGAAGGTATTAGACTTATGTCTCTTAAAGAAGCAGAAAAGCTACTTATCAAGAAAGCGCTTATTCACACTTCTGAAAATAGAACGCAAGCTGCAAAAATTCTAGGTGTTTCAATCAGAACTCTTAGAAACAAAATCAATGAGTATCGTGGTGACGGAAACTCATACTTTGTTAACTTAAGATAAGGTAACGTATGAAGGTTGAAGGGAAAACATTACAAGCACTAGCTGCATCTTTGAATTTAAGACAGATCCGACATGAGATCTTAACTTCAAATATCGCTAATGCTGATACACCAGGCTATAAAGCAAAGCGTGTTGATTTTGAATCAGCACTACAGCGAGCTTTAGACGTGGATGGGAATCTTGAAATGTTGACCTCTGACGAGAAACACTTCGACGTTGGAAATGGTGGTTTTGATAACCTTCAACCAGAAATATATGAAGACCCAAATGGCATCGTCTCTGAAGATGGAAATACTGTCGACAGAGACGCTGAAATGGCCAAAATGGCCGAAAATAAGATTCTATATGATGCATCAGTAAAGTTACTGAATAAGAAACTTGGAATGCTGAAATATACAATTAATTCTGAGAAGTAGGGGGAATAAATGGATTTATTAACCAGCCTAAAAATTAGTTCATCGGGGATTGCGGCAAATAAGAAGCGCATGGGTGCGATTTCTTCAAATATTGCCAATGCTCAAACAACGAGAACTGCAGAAGGTGGCCCATATCGTAAGAAGGAAGTCGCTTTTGGAAGTGAGCCTGCACGTGAGAGCTTTTCAGATATTTTAGAAGGTGAGTTAGATGAGCAAGCTCAAGCTGTTCATGCAACTGAAGTGATCTCGACTGACCGACCACCGATTCTAAAGTATGAACCAAATCACCCTGATGCTAATGAGCAAGGGTATGTGGCCTATCCAAACATCAACGTGATGGAAGAGATGGCCGATATGATTTCAGCTTCAAGAAGTTATGAAGCTAATATTAACGTAATGAATACGACTAAGAGTATGGCGATGAAAGCGCTAGAAATTGGAAGTGGAAACTAAGGATAGGGGTTAAACCATGGCGATCAACAATATTCAAACAATGAATGACGTCTTTAACTCTCAGAGAATGCGTGATTGGACAAGTCCAACAGGTGGAGCTGAGCGCCCTCAAGAAGATTTTAAACTTGAAGGTTTTGACGAGATTTCAAAAGTTGCTCCATCTGAGAGAAGCCAGAGTTTTTCAGAGCTTCTTGCTAATCAAATTATGGATGTAAACAATCTTCAAAAAGAAGCTAATACTGCCATTGAAAAATTAGTGAGTGGAGAAAGTAAGAATATCCACGAAACAATGTTAGCAGTAGAGAAGGCCGAGATTGCTTTTAAAACAATGAATCAAGTTAGAAGTAAGGTAATCGACGCATATAAAGAAGTAATGAGAATGCAAATCTGATAATTTCTTTACTTAGGATGAGTAAAGAATTCAAGTGTCAGGAGGATACGTGAAAGAATTTTTCGATAAAATGGTTAGAAACTTCAAAGAGTTCTATGGAGAACTCGATGCAGGAAAGAAAATTTCACTCTTTGCTGTTACTGGGGTAATCGTTGTCTTCCTTCTTGGAGTTATACTTTGGGCAACACACACTAACTACAAAGTACTCTATTCAGACTTAAATAAAGAAGATATGACGAAGGTTGAAGTCTTCTTAAGTCAAAATAATATCGAGAAGAAAACTTCAGCAGATGGCCGTACCGTAAGTATACCTGAAGATATGATCGAAACGGTTCGTCTGAAAATGATGACTTCTGGTTTCTCATTCTCAGGAACTGTTGGTTACGAAGTATTCGACAATCAATCTTTTGGGACAACTTCATTTGTTCAAAAAGTAAATAAGCAAAGAGCACTTGAAGGTGAGCTTATCAAAACGATCAAGCACCTAAGAGGTGTTAAAAGAGCTCGTGTTCACTTAAATATCCCTGAATCATCACCATTCGTTTCTGAGAAGAAACCACCTTCGGCTTCAGTTGTTCTTGAGCTTAATCGTGGTGTTACTCTTAGTGAGCAAGAAATTAAAGGGATCTCTTCTCTTGTTGCATCATCTGTTCAAGGGATGAGAACAGAAGGTGTTGTGATTCTTGATGCCAGAGGGAAGAAGCTATCTGAGAATATCGGAGATGCAATGACGGCCAATACGGCAAATCGTCTTGCTCTTGAGTCAAAACTAAATCGCAAGTACGAACAACAGATTGAAGAAATTCTAACTCGTGTTGTTGGTGCTGGAAAAGTTATTGCTAAGGTTTCAGTTGATATGGACTTTACTGAAAGCGTTTCAACTCAGACAACTTATGACTCAGAAAATAAAGCTGTTCTTTCAGAGGTAACTAATACTCAAAACTTACAAGGTTCACGTCCGTCACCTCAAGGTATTCCTGGTGCTCGTTCAAACCTTCCAGGTGAGAGACCTCAACCAGGTGTTCCTGAAACTAGAAATGATGTTAAGAAAGAATTAGCGACAAGAAATTACAATGTACCAAAGAAAGTTACGAAGTCGAAGTCACCAACTGCATCTCTTAGAAAAGTGTCAGCTGCAGTTATGGTTGATGGAAAAAGAGTAACTCAGACTGTTGATGGTAAGACTGTTACAAAGTATGAGCCATGGTCAGAAGCAGATATCGCAAACTTCCAAGCAATTGTTGCTTCAACTCTAGGGATTGATACTCGTCGTGGAGATGTTATCACGATTAAGAATATGGAATTCCAACAAGAAGACCTTGCTGCCATCGATGCTTTAATGCGTGAAAGAGAAAATAGAGAGCTAATCAAGAATATCTTTAAGTATCTTGCAATTGGTCTTACAATTTCACTATTCTTCTTCGTTGTTGTTCGTCCATTTATTCAATGGGTTACTGATAACGCAGTTGAAACAGTTGAAGACTTCTTACCACGTACTCTTGAAGAACTTGAGAAAGTACAGGCTAACCAGAAGTTACCAGGTCTTGAGGATGCACTTCCTCAGCTTGAAGAGAAGCTTAACCCTGAGAAGATCGAAGGGAATATGCTTCGTGAAAAGATTATCTCTCTTGTTGAGGGGAATCCAAGTAAAGCAGCACAAATTGTGCACGATATGATTCATAGTTCGGAATCTGATAAGCAGATTGCGTAGTATAATAAGTAAGTAAACAGGCCCTTTTAGGAAGAGGAGAGAAAAGTGGCAGATCAATCATTAGACCCAGATGTAGAATACTCGCTACTATCAGGACAGGACAAGGCAGCACTTCTGCTTAGTTCTCTTGGTGTGAGTACGACGCAACTTATATTCGCCCATATGCGCGATAACGATGTAAAGCGTCTAATCAATGCCATGTCTAATGTTAAGAAAGCTCCAATTTGGATGATCAAGAGAGTTCTTGAAGAATTCTACTCTGAGCTTAATGAAGAAAACGATCTACTATTCTCTGATAACTCATCACGTGACTTCATCGTCAATGCACTAGGTGAAGATCGTGCCAAACAACTACTTGGACAAATTATTGATGTTGGTGCGAACCAAACTCTTGAATCACTCGAACTTGTTGATACTAGAACTCTTGCCAACTTCCTAATTAATGAGCACCCGCAAACGATTGCACTAATTATTGCTCACCTATCGGCTGAACGTAAGGTAGACGTTCTAAGACGTCTTCCTGAAGGGCTTCAGGCCGAGGTTGTTCTTAGGGTTGCAAACCTTGACTTCGTTTCTCCTGAGCTTATTGCACAACTCGATGATGTTCTTAAGACTGAACTTTCAACTCTTGGGACAATTGATACGAATCAACTTGGTGGTGTTGAGCCAATCGCAGATATGCTTAATCTTATGGATAAGAACTCTGAGAAAAATATCATGGGACGTGTTGAAGAAAAAGATCCAGAGCTTGCTGAAGAAATTCGTAAGCTTATGTTCGTATTCGAAGACCTTGTCTATGTTGATGATCGTGGTATTCAAGCACTTCTTAAAGAAGTTGATCAGCAGAAACTTGTTATTGCTCTTAAGACTGCGCCAGAAGAAATTAAGGCGAAGTTATTTAGAAATATGTCTAATAGAGCGGCGACTCTATTACAAGAAGACTTGGATGCTCTTGGGCCAACAAAACTTTCAGATGTTGAGAAAGCTCAAGCAGAAATCGTTCACAAATGTAAAGAACTTGAACAACAAGGTAAAGCCTTTATCTCTCGTGGTGGAGACGGCGATGCACTTGTTTAATAATGAATTAATGGCGGCATAATTTAATGACTGATGTAAAAGACTACTCATTCCAATCCTTCTCTCAAAAGCCTCTCAACTCTCAGGTTGAAGACTTTGAGTTTCAAGATTTTGAAGGAATGTCGATTCGCGAAATCGAACAAAGACAAGAGATTATTCGCGTTGAAAGACAGCATGTGAAAGAGAGTGGCTTTGATCTAAATCCTATCGTTCACGAGGCCCGCGGAATGCGAGCGCAAGAAGATGGTGACTTTGAAAATGCCGTGGCCGAAGAAGTTGAAAGAAGACTAGAAGCCATTAAAGAAGAAGCCTACCGTGAAGGACTTGAGTTAGGTCGCAGTCAAGGTCGTGAAGAAATTAAGACTGAACTTGCTGTTAATTCAGAAGAGAAAGTTCTTCTTTTAAATGATATGGTTTCAGAGGTTCTTGACTCTCGCATTGGATTACTTTCAAATCAAAAGATGCAAACATATCAACTTCTTCGCACCATTGCGAAGTGGGTTGTTCTAAAAGAATTAAAAGATGATGGCGAATATATTATAAGACTCCTTGAGAAGCTTATTGTTGAAGCTCAGTCAAAAGAGAATCTTCTTATTCGTGTTAACGAAAAACATTTCGAGCAAATGCCTGAAGTATTAGAGGTCGTTCAAGCAAAGCTTGGTGAACTTCCAAATGTTCGAGTTGAAATTGATTTTGATATTGAAGCACCAGGAATTATCGTTGAATCACAAAACGGTATTGTTAATGGTAGCTTACATACGCAATTAGAAAGCCTTGATAAATTATTTGAGTCCGTAGGCCTTGCAAGTCAGGCAGAGGAAGATTCAAATGAGTCAGAATAATTACCAAACACTTGATCTTGAAGCAATTCATAAAGCCTATGAATACGCCACTCCTTACCAGAAGGTAGGGAAGGTTTGTGCTTCCAAAGGAATGCTCTTTGAAGTCAATCTCTCTCGTGCCGTTATCGGCTCAAACGTCGAGTTTGTTACTGAGTTTGGTGATAAGTGTCTAGGTGAGGTAGTGGCCATTGACGGCCCAAAGTGTCTTACTATGCCTTATTCAGAACTTGCGGGTATTAACTCAGAAACTAAAGTTTTTTTAAAAGAGCTTGTGACAAAGGTTAATGTCGGCGAGCAATATCTTGGGCGTGTTATTGATTTCCAAGGAAATCCAATCGACGGTAAAGGTCCAATTAAAAAATCAAATGAAGTGCGTTCAATCTTTGGGACGCCGATTAACCCATTAGAGAGACCTCCGATATCAGAAGTCTTAGATACTGGAGTTAATGCTATCAATGCCTTTATGACGGCAGGAAAGGGCCAGCGTCTGGCGATTATGGCCGGTTCTGGTGTTGGTAAGTCCGTTACACTTGGGATGGTTGCTCAAAAATCTTCGGCCGATGTTAATGTTATTGCTCTAATTGGAGAACGTGGGCGTGAGGTTCGTGAATTCATCGAGCACGATCTTGGAGAAGAGGGTTTAAAGAAATCAATTGTTGTTGTGGCAACTTCTGATACTTCAGCTCTGATTCGAATGAAGGCCGCCTATGTGGCCACGACTTTTGCTGAATACTTTCGTGATCAAAATAAAGACGTCCTACTGATGATGGACTCGATTACACGTTTTGCTATGGCCTCTCGTGAAATCTCTCTAAGTGCAGGAGATCCTCCTGGTCAAAAAGGTTATACGCCAACTGTCTTTGCACAACTTCCAAAGCTTATGGAGCGTGCGGGAACGAAGGCAGGAGCCGGTTCAATTACTGGAATCTATACTGTTCTTGTTGAAGGGGGAGATATGGATGAGCCGATTGCTGATGCCGTTAGGGGGATTAGTGATGGCCACATTATTTTGTCTCGTGAACTAGCTTCAAAGAACCAATTTCCGGCCATTGATGTCCTACAATCTCTTTCAAGGGTAATGAATAAAGTCGTCACAAGTGAGCACCGAGTTGTTGCCGGTCACATGCGTGATCTCATGTCGGCCTATCGTGATAACGAGGACTTAATCAATGTTGGGGCCTATTCTCGTGGCTCAAATCCAAAGGTTGATAAGGCCATGATCATTATTGAACAGCTCAATGACCTCTTAAAGCAAATGCAAGGGGAAGATCATTACCAGTCAATAGAAGATCTTTATGATTCTATGGTAGGATTAGCTAAGTATGCTGAGGATGCCTATAGCAATTCAGCACAGGAGTAATAGTTGCGTAGAGAGAAATTCAAACTACAAGGATTACTAAAACTTCGTGAGTTCAAGGAGCAGAAAATTAAGCTCGAACTTGGGCAAATTAATACCGAAATTTCTCGCCTAAACGATGCAATTGCAAAATGTAATCAAGATATCGAAGAGACTTATGTGGCCCAGGAAGCTTTCTTTAAGACCTATACATCGGGCCAAAACGCACAATTCTTTCCAATGTTTATTCAATCAAAGAGAGATGAGATCAAGGTCTTAGAAAACCAACTCTTTGCTGTGACGAGACAGTATAAAGAAAAAGTAAAAGAACTTTCAGTTGCTAAGGGTGAAGTGAAAGTTATCGATAATTTAAAAACTGATTTTGAAACTAAGCAAAATAAACAAATAGAAAAGAAGCGCCAAGAGGCCATTGATGAACTTATGATGGCAAAGAGGCACGCTCTCAAAGAATTATAAAAGGACTTATAAAGCATGAAAGCACTACTTGTGATGGCATTATTATTCACGTCTGTTTACGCAGAAGAAACACAAGAAAAGAAAATCTATACGCAGAAAGAATTTGATGCGGCATTAGAGAAGGCCATGAAGAAAGCAGGCCGTGGGAAATTAGTTGATTTCTCAACAGAGCTTTTAAAGAAAGAAAGTGAACTTGCAAAACGTGAACAAGCTTTAAAAGATCAACAAGAACAGATCAAAGTTAATCAAACAGAGCTTACAAGTCGTATTAATGAATTTAAGGCCTATCAAACAAATTTCTTATCATGTCTTGATAAGAAAGATGGTGATGAACAAAAGCGTGTTATTCACATGGTTGATGTGGTTTCAAATATGCGTCCACAAACGGCCGCTAATCTCTTGTCACAACAAGATCCTTCAATCTCGATTAAGATCCTAGGGGAGCTTCCTCCAGTTAAAGTATCGAAGATTTTTAATATGATGGATAAGGAAGTTTCGGCCCGCCTGCAAAAGCAATATATGACAATGAAGAAGTAGGGGTAAACTTTGCCATTGTTTAACTTTTTGTAAATTTATGTAAAAATATTGCAAAGCGTTAATTGAACTGAGGATATAAATTCAATGCTTAAAAACTTAATTGGACAACAACAAAACTTAAAGGGTGCTAAGAAGCAAGGGGATGCTTCGTCGATTAGTAATCTCCTTTCAAGTAAGTCCAATCAAAAGTTATCAAAGGGACAAAAAGAAGAGTTTAGTAAACTTCTTCAACAGGGTGAGTCTCATAAGGGCAAAAAAACGCTTCTCGCTTCGAATGAAGCACAAGCAAAGAAGCCTTTCTTTCCAAGTCAAAAACAAGCACAAAATGTAGAAGTTAAAGAAACACTAGCGCAAGCACCAACTCTTGATGGTTTCAAGAATGTTAGAAAGTCTAAGCTAGAGTCAAACACACAAAATACACTTTTTTCTACTCTGAATTCACAGGCCAATACAGGTGTTAAGCATAGTGATCTTGATAATATTCTTGGAACGAAGAATATTGTTGATCTTCAAAAGGCCAAGACAACTCTTGCAAGTCGTCTAGGGGAGAAGAAGTCTCTTCCTAAAATGCCACAACTTGCTGCCAAGGGAATTGAAACAGGTGAAGGTCTTGGAAAGAATACACAAGCAATTCTCAATGAAGTTCAAGTTAACACTAAAATTACACCACAATTATTAAAGACAAATACTTCTAAGCCAATGGCCAAGAAGCCTTTAAATACAATTGCAAGCTCAAATGACTTTTTAATGAATCGCCAAATTGCAGGTCAGGCACAAAACCTTCCAAAGCAAGTTAGTGGTCAGCATCTAAATAAGTTTTCAAATGAGTCATCAAATAAATCACAATCTATTATTAGAGTGAAGCCTGAGATGGCAGCCACAGAAAGTGTTAGGCCACTTGAATTAGAAGCACAAACAGCAAGACCTGTAACTTCAGTACAAAATAATCTAATTGGTGCACTAGGTGCAAATAATCAAACAAGTAATTTTAGACCTGAAATAAATCTAGCGAAATCTTCTCAAGTTATTGATCTATCAAGTGTTTCAAATCCTGATCAATTAATCAATGAAGTGACAAATTATATTGAAATGAATCGAATTGAAAATAGCCAGACACTACAGGTGACTGTTAAGCACAATGATCTAGGACAATTTAATGTTGTTGCTAATAAAGATATGAACGGGATGATTGCCCTAAATATTGAAACATCAACGACTGAAGCAAAAGAATTCTTTAAAGAGAATGAAGTTAAGCTTTTAAAGAACCTTGATATGAAAGGTGTTCGTGTTGCAGATTTCAAAATTCAAACAGCTTCAAATGGTCAGATGAGTGACTTTGCCTCTCAGTCTGAGAATTTCAAGAATGATAAGCGCAATTCTGAGCGCCAAGCGGACAAAATCTCCACTTTAGAAAAGGGTGGAAATGAGTTCGATTTTACGAGACAATTAAATGGTGAAGACTCTCTTGAAAGTGCTAATTACAGACAAGCAAGAGAGGGCCGTCAAAGAAGATGGCAAGAATATAGCGAACGCTTAGGTGCATAATGCCAGAAATTGGAAAACCACAACAAAGAAATTCTTTTGCAAATGTTAGAATGGCCCCTCGTCAAACGAAGGGAAATAATTCAAACGTTTCAGTTGGTGAAAGACTAAATCGTCTTGCTGGTAATGACATTCAAGATCAAAAATTCGTTGATGAAAAAGAACATAATAAAATGGGACAAGATGGTTTTTTAAAACTTCTATCTCACCAATTAACACATCAAGATCCAATGAAACCAATGGATCAAAAACAACTTTCAGCAGACCTTGCACAATTCTCTCAGTTAGAGCAGATGACAAATATGAATTCAAAGCTTGATAAAATGGGGAAGAACGATCCTCAGGAACTTAAGTTCTTTGGTGCAAGCTTCTTAGGAAAAGAAGTTTTAACAAAAGGTGCATCAGTAAGTTATGATGGCAAGGGATTCAAAAAAGATATTCCATTTTTCTTAGATAAAGAAGCTAAGAATGTCATGGTAAATATTTATGATAAGAACCGTCAGCTAATCGGAAGAGTTGAAGCAGAAAATCTTGGTAGAGGACAGCACACTCTGGCTTGGGATGGACGTCAACTTGATAATACGAGAGCTGCAAAAGGCGATTACACACTTGAAGTTTGGGCATACGATAATGGTATGAATAAATTTAAAGGTGAAACAAAATCAACTGGAGTTGTCCGTGGAGTTGATTTTGAAAATGGTGAGACTGTTTTTACTTTAGAAAATGGAAAAAAAGTTTTCTTACGTGATGTAGATAGTTTCAAACTGCCTTCTGATAGCACGTCTGCAGCATCTAAGAAAAATATTGCCGCATTGCAAAAACGTGCTTCTCAAAACTATAATAATATTAACAATTCCACTAACCAATAGGAATAAATGGGAACTAAAGATATTTCAAATTTATTAATACCAAATGTTAACCAGGTTCCTGGTAGCAAGAAGGTAGATTTAAGAAATCGTCTTGGTGGTGTTAACGGTGGAAATGAAGCTGCTCAATCAGAATTTAAAAATCTATTAAATGAGCAGATCTCAAATGAGAAAATCAATAGAGCACAGCAGATTGATCAGCTGTCTCAAACACAAAGAGAACATGGAATTTCATTATCAACTCATGCAGCTAAGAGACTGCAAGAGAGAAATATTGATATAGATTCAAATGAATTTTTTAAGTTAAAGGATGCTTTCCAAAAACTTCAAAGCAAGGGTGGAAAGGATTCATTAGTAATAACTGATAAAGCAGCTTACATTGTCGACGTACCTGGAAAGAAGGTCGTTACGGCAATTGATAAGGGAAGTATAGAGAGTAACGTTTTTACAAAAATTGATTCGACTGTATTGGTTTAAGATTTAATTAGCTGGTCCTAACGGAAGCTTCGTGTTTGCCTGTCGTTGTAAACACACCTTAAAATCCTTACTCCATTTAGTCGTCTTTAGATCTAAAGAATTAGATTTAGGTTTTAGTCTAGGAGGGACGAATGAGTATTTTACGATCTTTTAACATTGGTGTATCTGGTTTAGCGGCTTCTGGTGCGGGAATGAACGTAGTTTCAGATAACATTTCAAATTCTGGGACACACGGTTTCAAGTCATCAAGAGCAGAATTCCAAGATGTACTTGCCGTTTCTCTAAAAGGTATTGAGGGTGGTGATCAATTTGGTGCTGGTACAAAGCTAGCTCACATTAAGCCAATCATGACTCAAGGTGATGTTGCTAGAACTGAATCAATTACAGACCTTGCAATCCAAGGTGATGGTTTCTTTAAAGTACAGGCTCCATTTGGACACGGTTTCACAAGAGATGGTTCAATGCACTTTAATAAAGAAGGTGAGCTTGTTAACGGTGATGGTTATAAAGTACTTGGTTTCAAGTCTAACGAGAATGGTGAGCTAACGAATAAAGAAGGTGAGATCAAGCTTGGTAACACGACGATCCCAGCGAAAGCGACTGAGAAAGTTAAGCTTTCAATGAACCTAGACTCAAGAGCTTCTGTAAAAGAATTTAATCCACTAAACCCAGATGAAACTTCTAACTTTTCATCTTCAATGACTGTATACGATAACGTTGGTACAGCAAGACTAATTACAATTTACTATAACAAAACAGCAGATAATAACTGGACTTACCGTGCGATGGCCGATGGGACTGATGCTCAAGGTGGTGAAGCTGGTAAGATGGTTGAAATGGCACAAGGTCAACTTATCTTCAATGACAAAGGACAGCTACAACAAGAAGTAGAAAGCTCTAACTCTTTCAACTTCAATAAAGGTGCTCGTCAAGGTCAGAAAATTGAATTCTCTTGGGGAGAGTCAATCACTGAAGGTGGAGATGGTACAGACGCTTCAACTCAATACGGTTCTGGTTCAGCTGTTGCAAGACATACGCAAGATGGTTCATCAGCAGCAACTCTTGGATCACTATCATTCAATGATGATGGTATCCTTACGGCAGTTTACGATAATGGTGAAACAAGAGATATCGCACAAATCGCAATCGCTAAATTTGATAATAACGAAGGTCTTTTTAAGATGGGGAAAAACCTTTTCAAAGAATCTAAGAACTCTGGTCAACCAGCAATGGGGAAACCAGGTGAAGCAGGACGTGGACAAGTTCTTTCTAAATCGATTGAGCTATCTAACGTTGATATTGCAAATGAATTCGTAAACCTTATGACTTCTCAAAGAAACTTCCAAGCAAACGCTAAGACGATCTCGACAGCAGATAAGATGATGCAAGAAGTATTCAGAATTAAGTCTTAATTTTAAAAAACTAATACTCCTATACTAAAAAGGCCCGCTTGATGCGGGCCTTTTCTATTTTTGAATTGATTAATCTCTCGGATGTCTTCTTCTTTCTTTGATGACATGAGCTCGACAGCTTGCATGCATAATATTTGGTTGGTTTGTTGGACCTGAAAATCTCTGGAAAGAGTAAGTTGGCACTTCACAACCAAATTGGCATTTGTAATCGAATGTACGAGTAAAGCCATTAGTGAAAGTGATAATATATTGGTAGTCCACAACTTGCATTCTTCTGTGAGTATCATTGTAGATTTCACAATTTACAAATCTTCCCCAATTAATTTGACCTTCAACAACATTATGTCTTTGTGGTTCTTGTGCCCAAATCTTTTGAGTTAGAAAGAGTAGTAGTGCTAAGCAAAGTAGCTTTTTCATAAAAATCCCTCTTTGTTTAAAATGTCCTATCAGAAAATGCTATTAAAGATAGCGAACTCTGGCAAGTTAATGAGGGTTAAGCTGTTGCAATGCGTTTTCTTTACTGGTTGAGAAGACGGTCGGCTTGAATCGTAAGCCCTACGTTCTCACGTGAGACCTTACAAAAGATCTTATGGCCCTTAAACTCTTCTTCCTTCCACATGTCCTGGTAGTCATCCCAGTTTTCATCTGCAAAGAAAGTATCAAAGAAGGCACCAACTGAGTCCACAAGGCTTTCAAGAAGTTTTGTGTGGTCTGCGTCATCAGCTAGATCCATTGAAGCAAAATATGTTGTGGCAGCAGCTGCTTGATTAGATGTGTCAACAAGAGAGGCGATGACTAGAACTTCACCTTTGTAGAGTTTTCCGTAGACCTCAAATACCTTACCTGCGTCAACTAGCTCGTTTCGGTAGGTGTCTTGTAAAAGTTCTAGAACCGAGTCGGCCCATTCATTTGGAAGGTCAATTAAGAAAACATTGTTCGTTCTTGAAAGCATTCAATACTCCGTTGAAAAGTCTTGATGATAATTAACAACTCGTTAAATGTGTGTCAATATATCTCAAATTTAAATGAACATCGGCACATAGTGTTATTATACATATATAAGGAGATTACCATGAGTGTATACATTTTATCTGGAGCAAGAACTCCAAGTGGAAGCTTTCTTTCAAGCCTAGCTCAAGTTGGAGCAACTCGCTTAGGAGCAACTGCTATTGAAGCAGCTGTTGAAAAAGCAGGTATTGCAAAAGACAAAGTGGATGAAGTCTTTATGGGAAATGTTGTTCAAGCAGGTGTTGGACAAGCACCAGCTCGTCAGGCCGCTATCTTTGCAGGTCTCTCAAATTCAACTCCATGTACAACAATTAATAAGGTTTGTGGATCAGGAATGAAAACAATCATCTCTGGTGCTCAGTCTATCATGACTGGTGATAATCAAGTTGTCGTGGCAGGTGGAATGGAGAATATGTCTCAAGCACCTCACTTACTAATGAACTCAAGAACAGGTGTTGCAAAATTTGGTGCAGCTGAAGTTAAAGATGCCATGCAATGGGATGGTTTATGGGATGTTTACTCTGACCAAGCAATGGGAAATTGTGCAGAAGAGTGTACTGAAAAATATAACTTATCAAGAGAAGCTCAAGATGCTTACTCAATTGAATCTTTTAAAAGAGCTCAAGCTGCTATTGAAGCAGGAATCTTTAAGGATGAAATTGCACCTGTAACAATTAAAGGCCGTAAAGGAGATACAGTTGTTTCAGAAGATGAAGGACCTTTCAAAGCGAAATTCGATAAGATTCCAGAGCTTAGACCTGCTTTTAAGAAAGACGGAACGATTACTGCTGCAAACGCTTCAACTATTAATGATGGTGCAGCTGCAGTTGTCCTTGCTGGTGAAGAATATAAAGACCAAGCAGAGTTTAAAATTGTTGGTTGGGCCTCTCATGCACAAGAGCCAACTTGGTTTACAACTGCTCCAATTGAAGCAATGAAGAAGAACCTTGAAAAAACTGGACTAAAACTTTCGGATATTGATGTATTTGAAATCAACGAAGCTTTCGCTGCTGTACCAATGGCCGCAATGGAAGAGCTAGGAATTGATCACGCAAAACTTAATATCTATGGTTCAGGTGTATCACTTGGTCACCCAATTGGAACAAGTGGAACAAGAATTGTTGTGACTCTTATGACTGCAATGAAAAACCAAAACGCTAAGTACGGTTTGGCCTCTATTTGCATCGGTGGCGGTGAAGCGTTATCATTAATACTAGAAAAGATTAAATAATATTGCAGGACTTTCATAGTCCTGCTTTTAGTAGGACTATGGATGGCCCAAGCAGCTCAAACTCAGAAACAATCAAAATCTGGTATAGTTAAATTTAAAGCAGGTGAAACTCTTTTCAACCAAAATGATCCTGCAGACTCACTTTATATAATTCAAAAAGGACAAATTAGACTTTTTCTTCCAAAAGGTCAGGGCTTTGTTGAAATCGCAGTTCTTAGGGCCGGTGAAGTAATTGGTGAGATGGCCTACTTTGATGACAAAGGCTCTCGTCGTAGTTGTTCAGCTTCGGCCATTGTTGAAACTGATGTTGTTCGCGTAACATTTGCGGCCTTCGATAAAACGATGAAAGGCTTAAACCCTTGGTTTAAAACCATCGTAAATACCCTTGCTGATCGTTTAAGAAAAACAAATGATCGTGTTAAAGCACTTGAGACTAACTCTGTTGGGTTTGGTAAAGATGGAAAAGTAGGGGACTATGTTTTCTTTCACACGACAGATGTTCTAAGAATTGTCGCCGGTATTTATATGTCTTCTAAAGTCCATGCTCAACGTGGTGAAGATGGCGCACATCGAATTCATATGAACTCGATTCGTTATTACCTCTTCGATATTTTTGGAATTGCAGAAATTAAATTCGAAGAAATGATTGAACTTTTAAAAAGAGAAGGCTTCATTTCTATTGAAGATGATAAAGATGGGCAACCTAAAATGATTAAAATTCCAAATCTTGAGTCTCTAAGAAGTATTGTTACTTTTGTTAATGCAGAAAAAGTTAAAGATGATGAGAAGAAAACGAAAACAAGTAAGAGATGTAATCTCATGTTATCAAGTCTTGCTCGTCAACTACGTCAAAAAGGTATTACAGAAGGAAAGGCTAGGGCCAATGTAAGTGCAGTTATTGCTGAATTAAAAGAAGGTCAGGCCATTGTCAATCCAGGAGACCTTCAACCGGCCATTAAAACAGGGCTAGTTGAAGATGTCCTAGTTGATGATCAAGGGAATATGACAACCACAGTGGATATTGAAAAACTCACAAAGGTTTTACCTGGGCTCATTTTTCAAGTTGCTTGGCAATCAATCAATGAAGAAAAATCTGGGAATGCCTATTAATTACCTGTTGTATGGTAATTAACATTAACATCAGCACCATCAGAATAAATTGCATTTCCGTGAAGCTTTAAGAAGTAACCCGTCTTATATTCAGGAGGACTTCCAAAAGAGTCATCAGTAGGTGAGACAATCTTAATATTTTGATTCGTACGATAACCAATAAGCTCCCATCCATTTGAAGTACTCTTAGGTATCGTGGCTCCATTAATTTTTAGCACGATACTGCTTTCAACTGGATTTCCGGCCATGTGAACGTAACCGTAATAGCTCTTTGGTTCGTTAAATGTGAAACTTATTTTTTCTGGATATGTTAGCCTTGCTGATCCGTGAAGGCGAATCATATGCCCTGTTTTTTGTTCTCCTAGTGTTGGAGAATAACGAGTATTGAAGGTATTAACTCCAACATATTCAAAACCACTTCCTGAACCTGAGTATTCTGGAATTTCTATTAGGTTAGGGTATGATCCTTTATAAACGACAATTGTCTCTGGATCGACAAGCTCATAAGAGTCAGCAATTTTAATATAATTATAACTGTGAGCAATGATAGCATCAGTGATGACGCTATTAACGTGATCGAATACTGTTGTGAAATTACTTGTGTAGCAAATATCGACTTTGTCTTCGTTCGGAACGTAGGCGGGTTCAAATGGAAAGCTATTACCCATATTTGTATAAGATGCCCAAAAAATATCACGACTAGTATTTCGATAAAGAGTATTAGTTTTTCCATTATTGATTTGAGGACAATTTGCTGTTCTTGGTTCGTAAGCTGCAGTAATAGAAACAAATCTCATCATAATTGAGTTTAATTCGTAACTACTTGATCCACTACATGCTGCATTCCAAGTTGTTCCACTCGAATTTGAATAATATTGACCGTCATAGTTCCCACGCATACAGAGAATATCGTGTACTTTCCCTCTTTGATATTTGGTTGCTGTATCACTTAATGGGTTCGAGAAGTTTCCTGTTGCCCATGAGTTATCATCATCGTTAGACATCATAACGATAATTGTATAGCTATCTTTTCTAAAGACACCATTTGATTGATTTACTTTTAAAAGGTCACGCACTCGAGTTAAACCTGCTTCGTAACTCCCGCTCGCTTGAGGGTAATTAATTACTGATGATGCAGATGCTGGATTAATTGTTGTAATACCAGTTCCTGGTACAAGCCCATCTTTTGAGAAGAAGTATGATCTTGAGTTAATTCCTTCTCCACTATTTTGAACAAGTGGCGCAATCATGACATGATAGTCAAAACGATTTGAAATATTATTAACAATATTATTTAACGCGGCTTTTGTTTCTGTTCCAAGAAAGTTTGTACTAGTTGAGTTATCCCAAACAAAGAGAATATCAACAGGCGGCTGAACATAAGTCATACTCGCTTCAAATTCATCATTTGTTATTGAAACATTCGGTGTACTGTAAGTATTGTCTTGCTTAGGAGTTGTAAACTCTTCCTTTGCACAAGAGGCCACAAATAATAATGTCAGAATTAAGATTATCTTTTTCATCACTTAGCTCTTCGGAAATAGCAAAATAAAACTTAAATTGATTTCAGTCTTTTTTACTAAAGTATTTTAAAGCTCGAATATTACTTAAAGAGGCAATATTTATCATGAATTTTGTTAATGAAATCAACAGGTTAAAATAGAGGAGTCTATTAAAATTGGAGAAATACATGGCACAGTGGTTTTACGTTGAAAAAGGTGAGAGAGTCGGACCTATTGAATTAGAGGAAGTAGAAACTCTATTTCAAAGTGGGAAGCTAACACCTGATAGCTATGTATGGACGAAGGGTTTCGATAATTGGAAGTATATTTCAGATACTGCTGAATTAGGGCATTTGCTTAATAAGAAGATTGTTGATGAATTGCCGCCGGCACTTGATATGCCACCTGTTATTGATGATCAGCATGTTGTTCTTTACTCATGGGATGATTTAAAAGACGATGAGAAAATTATCACGATTAAAATTGGGCTTGATCGTGGCGCTGATGAAGTTGAGTATGGGCCTTTTAGTATTATTGATTTACAGAAAGCTTATGCCGAAAATCGTATTAATGAAAAAACTCTCGCTTATATACCAGGAGAAAATGAGTGGTCCTTCATTGCTGATACTCCAATTGCTCGCAAGGTGATGGGGCAGACGCCTCCACTGATTACAGAGGACGAGCGCAGACGCAATCAAAGAAAGCCATTCGTAGCAAGAATGTTCTTCCATGATTCACAACAGGTGTTTGAAGGTGTTTGTCGTGATATCTCAATTGGAGGAATGCAGATTCTTGTATCTAATTTTCCATTCAATGTTGGGGATGAAGTTACCTTAAATGTTCACCCCGAAAACGATGATTATCATTTTGTTGCCTCAGGTCTAGTTGTTAGACACCTTGAAGGAAATCAAGGATTCGCTCTTCGTTTTGTGAATCTTTCTGATGAAGCTGAAACGTCAATCAGCAATTATATCGGTTAATTTGAGATGAGCACATCGATCTACTTTAAAGAATATTATGGTAAAGAAGATCAGGCGAAAACACTCATTCTCTTCCATGATATTGGGGGAGGACATGACACATTTAAAAGTCTTATACCTCTTTTAACTGAAGTTGGACTTAATGTTGTTGTCTTTGATTATTTAGGTCACGGCTTAAGTGCTGGAACTCGTGGTCATTTTGATAATACTAAAGTTGTTAAATCATTTTTAGAAGAACTACATCGTTGTAGTCTATTGGCTCAGGGGAGTGAAATTTACACTCTTTCTATCAATCAAGGTGCCCTTGTGGCCCTGTATTATGCGACCCTCTTTGATAATGTTAAAGGTAATATCTTTCTCAATCCAAAGCTTCGAACAGAGCTTACTGAAGGCTTAAAGGGACAATTGATAACATCTATTCCATTTGTATCACCAAAGCTTCAGTTACAACTAAAAAAACAAAGTAATGATCTAACTGCAAACGGCTTTATTACAAAGAGAACATACGATGTGTTGCAGAAAATAATAAAGAACGTCCAATTAGAAGTCTATTTTATGAATTGTCGTAATCTAATTTTTAGTAGTCATCGTGATAGTATGATTTTTGAAACACTCATGAGTGAATACCGCGATGAAGTGGAAGTAGCAGACTTTAATTCTATAAAAACTATAAAAAAAGAAGACATTATTTTCAAAGAAACCTATAATTGGATATATGAAAACTAGAATTTTAGCTTTATCCCTTCTTGCGATTTTAATTTCGTGTGGAAATATGACAAAGAACTTTGTAAAAGAGGGAGATGCCCTAATTAAGGGGGGAACAGCTGGTGCAGAGCCTTGGAGTGATGCTCTAGTATTTCAACGCCTGTCTTGGTATTCAGAACTAAATCTCATGTATGATGTATTCTTAACTAAGATGGATAAGAATTCACCTTTTTGGCAGTGGTATTCAGAAAGTGAAGTTCGTCGCCTAAATAAGTGTAAGAATGTTTATGTTTCAATTACTTTCAGTCTTGATTCCGACAGAATTTCTCAACAAATGTTCTATAACCAGATTCTTAGTGATAGCTTATCTGAAGTTATAACTAATGATTTTGACTTGGCCTTAAGTAATCACCCTGATTACAATAAATTCTTTTTGTCTCTATATAAGATCAAAACACTTTGTTCGACACGTGAAATTGGTGATATTGCTATTAAATTCCCGAATTTCCGAACAAGAGTCCTGCATTTTTAGTCAATATAAACACTAAAGTTAATTCACTTATTTTCCGATAATAAGCTGAGGAGCTTTAGTAATGAGTGAAGAAAAGAAATTTGAAAGATTTGGTCGATACCTTATTTTAGACCACCTAGTTGATGGTGGGATGGCCAAGATTTGTCGTGCTCGATTCTTAGGCGAGCAGGCGGATAAGATTGTCGCAATTAAGATGGTTCAGCCACAATTTTCATCTGACGAAGCATTTCAGACAATGTTTATGGATGAAATTAAAACGACTTTCGGTCTTTTACACCCGAATATTGTACAAACTTATGATTATGGTTTTCATAAGGGGCAGCTATTCGTTGCAATGGAGTATTGTGATGGACGAAACCTTAAGCAATATATCGATAAGCTGAAAGAACATAATTATGTTTTTCCAGTTGAGATTTCTGCTTTCATTACAATTCAGGCCGCTCAAGGCCTTCACTATGCTCACACTTTTACAGATAAGCTAACGGGAAAGCCCGCTAATATTGTTCACAGAGATATTTCACCTCACAATATCATGCTAACTTTTGATGGTTCTGTTAAGGTTATTGACTTTGGTATTGCAAAGTCAGAAACGAACTCAGAGGCAACTCAAGCTGGGACGATCAAAGGTAAATTATCTTACCTTGCTCCTGAATACCTGGATGGGCTTGATCTTGACCCTCGTTATGACCTTTTTGCAACGGCCATTACACTATGGGAAATGCTTTGTTCAAGAAAGCTATTTAAGGCTTCAAATGATCTAGCTGTTCTAAAGAAAATTCAAGAATGTAAAATTCCAGTTCCTTCTTCAATTAATCCACTCGTTCCAAAAGAACTTGATAAGATTATTCTGAAAGCACTTCATAAAGACCGTAATAAACGTTACCAGTCTTTAGAAGAATTTGCTCGTGCTCTAAATAAATTCCTTTATTCAACATATCCTGACTTTAACTCGTCAGATCTTTCATACTTCGCAAAAGAACTCTTTAAAGTAGAGATCAAAGCAGATCGTGAAGTGATGTATGAGTTTGGACAAATTGAACTTGCTCCTTATATTAAAGATTATAAGAATGAGAGTGAAGGAAAAGGGACTTCTAGTGAAGCTAGTGATGCTGGCGGATCTGTATCTTCTGGAAAGAATAAGAGAAAAGCTCAGGAAGCACTATTTGAACTTGATCTCGATGAACAAACTGATATTCAAGTAGAAGGAACTATTCCTAAACTTGATCTTGCTTCTAAGTCTTCTAAAACGACGATTAATAAGATTGATATTCGCGCGGGTAAAACGAGTGCGAGTACAAAAATTAAACGTATTAAAAAGAAGAAGAAAGTTGAAAAGAAGAAAAGCTATCTTATTCATGTTGCTTCTATTGCGGCCATCGCAGTAGGTGGTTTCTTAGTTAAAGATAAAATACCATTTATTGGTACAGGTAATGGTTCTGTGGCAACGAACTCTGCTGTTGAAAATGAAAATTCAAAACGCGAACCAACTAGTAGTGAACAAGGGGTACTTATTCTTAAAAACTTTAGTCGAGGAAAAGATAAGCTTTACATTAATGGTAAGGAAGCTCAAGTAGACATCCTAAATCGTGTTAAAGTGAACTCGAATGAAGTCATGACAATGAGAGTAGAAAAGAGTGGCCGTGAGCATTTTGTTGTACAAGATGTTTCTGTTCAAGCAGGAGAATCTCGCAGTGTACAAGTTGAATCAATGCCTAAGGCTTACTATGGATACCTTCAAACTAGTTCTGCCTGTCTTGTAGGAAGTATTAGCTTCGAATTATTTGGAGAGCAAAGAGAGGAGAGTATTCCAATCAAATTTGTTCCAGGAATTCCGTTTGCGACAGGAATAAATGCGCAAGGTGATTCTGTTCCGAAAGAATATCACGTAACAGTGAGAGATCGTCGTAAGACAGCTGCTCACAAAGTCTCTTTTGAGATTTCAAATTCTAAAGTCGTCGATTTATGTAAATTATTATAAGAAAAGGCCCACTTTAAGTGGGCTTTTTTTTATCTAGAAAGTGCTTTGATAAAAGTTGAAAGAACAGATTCTTGAAGTTTTGTAATACCACTTACATTTGCCATGACAATGAATGGACTCTTCAGGATATTTCCACAAATCGTTAACTCGCCCTTATCTTCATTATATTCAGTAATCTGGAATTGATTAATAAATTCTGACTCAAAATGCTTCATCAACTTCTCTTCGAAGTCCTTTCCTTTTTTAGGATTTGGAACCTTATCACCATCAATTGAAACGTGAACAAGGGCCTTGCGGTCACTATTCTTTTGAACGATCTCAATATCATTGTAAATTAGCTTTAAGCTATTTGCTCCAAGGTTGATTTTAAAAATATGCCATACCTCTTCGAAAAAACTTGTACGATCATTTGGCCAAAGTGCCTTTAGGTGATCCACAACTTCAAATAATTCTTCTAAGAGAATGATATTATTTTGTAGAACCCAATTACTTGAGATCTGATTAAACACTAGTGAAAGTTTCTCTGGGGATTCTGCCTCAAATTGATCAGCGTCTTGAAAGAAGGTCTTTATTTCTTGAATTGGAGTATACTTTGATTCCTTCGTTAGGAAGTTATGGATTGTCTCTTCTTCTAGGAATTCTGGAGAATAGAAAATGCAATCGAATTTCTCATTCTTTATTTCTGAGACATCAGCTATTTTGCTTTTTTTCTCACTGGCCTCAATTGCCTGAAGATTAAGCTGTCGAATGATAATTTGATTTTGATTTTTAATAAAACCAATTTGGCGTTGCATTAAATTCCCCTCTGTGTGTAGATACAAAATATTATCGAATTGTAGTGGCATACGTCAATGTTGATGGGGCAAAAGGCTGCCTAATGGGCAGATTCTCAAGAACTTGTTATAATTAACATATGATGTCGAAACTGAAATTATCAATACTTCTAGGTTTATTTCCTTGTGCCTTTGCGCAAGATGCTTGGATTTTAAATGATTTCTACAAAACTAACGAAAAAGTCGAGAAGCACAGTAAAGATAAGGTCCATTATAAAATTAACTCTTCCCTGTATCATATTGATATATCAGGAGATGAGGTGCGCGAGTATATTGGGACAAAGATAGAAGATGGTATTCCTCATCTTACTATCTATGATTCAAGAAAGAATATTGTCTTTGATGAAAAATTTCCCATTTCAGGTTTCAATTCACATATTTATCGATTAAAGAGAAGAAGAATCTCTAATAACAAAGTCGCTCTCTTAGTTTATCTCTTTAATGGAAATACAAATTACATCAATACCATGGGATCGGCGTCGGTTTGGGCAATGGTTGTCGAGGATGGAAAACTTGAAAACTTAGTTCTTAAGAGCTTTGGAAATATTTGGCTAGAGAATAAAGATAATTACGGGCTTTATAAGAGGGCCCATCAAGTTGAATTTAAAGATATTAATCGTGATAATCAATTAGATCTTATCATTACAAGTGGTTCAGTCTTTAAGGCCTACTCTCATTTAAAAAATGGTAAGTGGGCCCAGACTGGAAATATGTAAGAATTTATGATGCTTTCTTAACGTCATCAACCTTCTGTTCTTCTCTTTTATCAGATAGGTGAGTAACATTTGATTCATCTGGTGTTGCATCTTTCTTAAGCCCTTCAGCATATGAATCTTTATTAGCTCTAAAGAATGTATAAGCACTAACAAAAATTGGAAGAAGGATAAAGAATAGATAGAGTAGATTCTTTGAAGTATTTGACTCTGTATATGATTCAACTTTTAATAGATCAGATTTATGTGTTCTTTCTGTCTGTGCAGTAGATGGCTTTCTTGCTGGAGAAAAATCATAACCCTTTGCCTTAGATGGCTCGACTTCCTTAAATTCTTTTATTGAAGAAGTATAGGTATCTTCAACAGCGGGCTTTCTCGCAAATGAGAATTGCGATGATAGGTAGACAAGGGAAATTGCTAATACTAACTTGTTCATATTTACTCCATCTGTGGTCAGTCCATTGACCACCTATTCATTTTATCACTTTTTTGCATCAGGTTTCAGATGGTAATCTTGACCTCTCCTCCCATTAAATTAGTCGATTACCCGTGTGCATAACTCGGTTGTTGGAATAATTTTATGAACGAAAGCTAAAATCAAGGGCCGTAAATGCCGAAGAACACATTATGATTAAGAAGTATGTGATGGCCACGAGGCTCGACCCGGATAAGATTGAAAGAGACTTCCTCGAATTTTGTAAGGCTTTTGTCATGCGCTTTATTGCGGCCATTTTTCTCTTTAAAAAGAGAAAAGGAGAGGTTGTTGCTGGTGCCACGACATTCTTTACGATATTAAGCTTTGGCCCCGCAGTTCTTATTTTGATCTCAATTATTGGTGCCTACCTCAACGATAATGACGTCGCAAAAAATCACATCATTTCTATGATTTTCTCAAACTTTCCACAAGTCGATTCCTCAATTCTTAAAGGAATTAAGGGAATTGTTGAAGAACAACTTCGAAGTCAGTCTATCGACTTCCACCAATTAGCACTTTGGTTCTTTGCATGTCTTGGAATTAGCACATCATTTATTTTTGGAATTAATACTCTCTCAAAAGTAGATATTGATGGTGGCATGATTCAGGATGATCTTAAGTCTGCAGTTTTTGGGATTGTTCTTGCACTCTTCTTTCTATCCGTTTCCTTCATTATGGAAAAGGAAATCATTGTAGGACTTCTTTCAAATATTACAAGCTATGCAACAGGTCTCTATCAATTCATAGAGCTATGTCTTATTCCATTTACGATCATAACCTTTGCTTTAGTTTATAAACTTTCAACACAAATAAAAGTAACATATAAGGATGCTCTTTGTGGTGCAGCCGTATTTGTTCTATGCTTCTTTGTTGGGAAGTCAACGTACTGGGTATATCTGAGATACTTTCAAGAAGATCTCATGAATGACTATGGAAGCTTTTATAATCTACTCGTGGCAATGATTTGGGTGTATTATATTATATGCTCATTCTATCTCGGTGCATGCTATACGTATGTTCCAAATGTTAAATTATTTCAAGCTCGTAAAAGGGGCAAACGTTGAATAAAGAAGATGCTATAATTTTAATGTGTCACGAAATTTGTGAAGACCTTCATATTGATAAGGTTCATCGTCGTAATTTCTTTGCATATTTTTATAGCTGGAGCTTTGGCTCTTACAATATCGTCGAAGATTATGTCCAAGATCTCGATGAAAAAGCAGGTTTCTTTAATAAGTGGAAGAGTTCATTTAAGTATATTAATGCGAAATTTGAATACGAAGAAAAGCTAGATATCTTTACCAGACTCTTTGATATTTTTGCTCTTAAAATTAGAAATAAAAAAGCACCCTTAATTTTAAAGGAAGCTTATGAGAGCCTGCAAATTGAAAAGAATGATTTTGAGAGACTGCGTGACGGTTTTTACAAATCTCAATACTTTAATAAAGCAGGACTTAGGGATTACTCTAATGCACTTTTATTCTCCCTAATGGTTTCTTACTCAAATGATGGAACCCTTGATATTAATGAATTTAAAAATCTAAGAGAAGTGCTACGAAATATTAGTAAGCATATGCCAAAGGTTCCGATTCATTCTTTTGATATTAAAAATGTTTTGGCCGTGAACGCTTATTCTAAAGATGAGATTCAGAAGATGCGTGACGAAGTTGTTGAGGCAATTAAGTCAGATGGGGAAGTTCATAAGAAAGAAATCGTTGCCATTAAAGGGATTGTTAAAAAGATGCACCTTGGAGAGTTCCATGATGACAGTTGGCAAGTCGTTGCACCTTTTATCTCTCTTATTGCACTTCTTTCTGACCACGAAATATCTCCGAAAGAAGAGGATTGGTTTCTCAATCATTATGAAGAAGAGTTTGTCGTTTCAAATATTGAACAAGTTTTTTGGCTCTATAGTATTCTCATTCAAGAGCCTTCAGTCTTTAAGAAGAATCGCAAGTTTATTGGACGCTTGTGGAACTCGAAACATCCACTCTATGATATGGCCAATATGCTCTTTCTAACTTTCGCAAAGCATTTTCTACGCTTAGATGAGAAACGCATTACAGCACTAAGCGATTATATTAAAGCTGATCGCAATAAAGATATCGTTGAGTCAATTGATGAAATTCTATCTGATAAGGTTGTTGAAGAAGAGATACTACTAATTATTAATCTAGTCTTAAATGATCGATATGATCTCGATAAAATTAACGAATATCTTAATCAGAAGTATATTGAACGTGTTTTTAAAGGGATTAAGATTGAAGATTCAAAGCTTAAGTATCTGGCAATTTGTCATATTATTTATGCTGATAACGTCTTAAGTGCATCTGAGTATAAAATCTTATGGGAAGCTTTTGCGAGCTCAAAGCTAAATCCTGATCTTATGCAATCAGTGATTTATGATTATTCTTTATATCATTTGAAGTTATTTAAGATGGATGATTACCATATGTATCTTAGAAGTTCTTAGAGGAAATTAACTTAAGACCCTCTTATAAGTTTGCATCTTAAAGTCGACTCCCATCATTTCCATTGGCTCTAGAGCTATCCAAATATTATCACCTGATAGAGGTTCACTAGAAAAGATAAGGTGGTTAACAAATCCTGTTTTAGATGGTGCTTCACACTCCGGAGAGAAGCTACTACATGTATCACGGTCAACACATTGATTTTTATAAGTTGAGTAATATAACTTCTTACCTCCATTAAAGGCAATCATCATATTTCCGTTTGTTAATATAAAGGTAAAGAAATTATCTGTAGCGGGAGCATCTTCCATAAAGTTTAGCTCACCAATAATCTCGATAAGGTCATTGATAGCATCGTTGATGATTGTGGACATATCATCGATATCAATTTCCTCTTCACTTAAATTCATGACTCGAGAAATTTTAGAAAGTAGGTAATAGAAGAGGACTTCGCTATCAGTTGTTCCTAGAATAAACTTTTGGAAGTATTCTGGTATATGCTCAAGTATTGCTTCACGACATTCGTCGAAGTTCTTTATGTTTCCATTGTGAGCAAATGTCCAATGACCGTATTGAAATGGGTGAGTATTTAAAATATTAGTTTCACCAACTGTTGCTTTTCGGATATGTCCTAATACTGTTTGTGAGGAAACTACACCAGAAACTTTCTTGAATATCTTATCTTCAAGTGCCGCATTTGTTGATTTAATAATATGAGGAGAATTTCGGACGTAGTAGGCAACACCCCAGCCATGTGGATGCTCGCGACTTTGTACCTCTAAGGCATTATCTGCTTGCACCAAGCTTTGGTGAACCTGACTTAAAATAACTGATCTAAATCCAAATAATCGACACATAGAATTCCCTCTATGTGTCTGATCGGTTTGATCTGATAAAATTTAAAGTTGATTGAACATTTCTTCTGATTGAATCAATTTTTTCCTCTTCAGAAAAGTTACACACAGTCTGCTTCATAATTGTAATAAAAGAAGACTGAGTGACGAGGGCAATCATGATAACGTTGTGGAGAATATTTCTAGCCGCCCATATAAGATTATCTTCATCTCCCTGATAATTGATTTCCGTTTTAATGATTTCCATTAAGGCCGGTGTTCCTGGAGGTCCTTTCGGCTCTTCCAGGCATACTTGTGGGATGATCGTTTCATCTAATGGTAAATTATTTAAAAGAAATAAACGCATTGAATTTGAGAAGGTATCCTTCTGGTCAATAAAATGCTTATAAATCTCAACGGCAAAGTCAGATGTTGAAATTCCGGTCTTTGCCAAACCATGAACATGCTCTCTAAGTTTTAAAACATTGTAATTGAGAACCTCAGAGTAGAGCTTGGCCTTAGAACTAAAGTGATAATTAACAGCTGAGATATTGACGTCAGCAAGTTTAGCTATATCTCTAATTGAAGTATTATCATAACCGCTGTCGCCAAAAAGACGACTTGCGGTTTGAATAATTAATTCTTTTGTTGAAAGATTGTTCATTAAGCTTCCACCTCTTTACTCTCAACCACTTTTTCAGTTGAAAGAATGTTAGCATCCTCATCTTTCTTTACTTCTTTTCCCGTGATCTTTGCAATCATACGATCAGTGAAATTAACAACATCTTCAATGATGGCATAAGCACATGGAATAAAGATAAGAGTCATAATTGTACCTGATGTTAATCCCCATGCCATCGACATTGTCATTGGCACAAGCATGGCATCTGAGCCACCAATTCCATATGCCGTCGGAAGAAGGCCTGATACAGTTGTTAGCGACGTTACTAGTACTGCTCTAAGTCTTAGACCAGAGGCTTTAACTAGAATTTCATCAAGAGAAAGCTTTCCTTCTGCTCTGAGTTCATCAATGAAACTAATAAGAACAATCCCTGAGTTTACGATAATACCAGCTAGACCAATAATTCCGATAAGGGCAAGGAAGCTGATTGGACGTGAACGATCAGGGTAACCACTTAGAATTGGCGTCGCAAAAGCTATTGAAAAACCAATAAAGCCAAGTGGAATCGTCATCATAATAATCATTGGACGTAAGAAACTCTTAAATAAGAAAACAAGAATTGCAAAGATTGCAATGATTGCCAGGACACCTGCTTGAGCAAGTGACTCAAGGGACTCTTTTGTACTTTCTGCGGCCCCTCCAAAACGAAGTGAGACAGAAGGATACTTGCTCGAAATCTTATTGAAAATCTGTTTAAGTTTTGCGTTTGCCGTTGCAGAAGTAGCATTTATATTATCAACAGAGCCGATAAGAGTTTTCGATCGTTTAAAGTCATATCTCTTAACATTTGGTGTACCATTCTCTTGACGGATTTTGGCGACAGCTCTAAGTGGAATAAGATTTCCGCGATTATCCATTATCTGAATATTTAGGATATCATTTGGCTTACCTCTTAAAGATTTCTTAAACCTTACTTCTAAGTCAACATCTTTGTTATCAAGAGTAACTGTGCTTGCAATACTCCCTGCAATAGCTGCTCTTACAGCAGTTCCTATTTGTGAAGCCGAAACACCCAATTGATCTGCTTTAACATAGTCAATATCAAGGTAAACTTCTTCATCTCCATAAACATCATCTGACTTAAGATCCAGAACACCTTTGACTTGTCCTAGTTCAGCAGAAATATCAGCAATGATATTATCTAGGTCTTCAAAACTATTTGAACGGAATGTTCCTTGAATCGCTTCACCAACTGGAGGTCCGTTAACTTGTGACTCAAATGTTAGAGACTGAAGCTCTGGAACTTTTATTTCTCTAAGCTTTTTTAACATTTCTGTTTCAGCAATATTAAATTTGGCGTAGTCATTAACATAAATGAAAATAATACCAACACTATTTCCTTCTTTATCTTTCGGGTCAGAGAAACCAATCGCAGCTTTACCTGCAAAACCGACAATATGCTTAGCTTGATCACCAATTTTTTCTTTAATTAGATTACTTACTTTAAGCATATACTTTTCTGTTTCTTCAACAGGAGTTCCACGTTTTGCTTCAAAACGTGTCAGATACACTTCTGTTTGATCAGCAGGGAAGAGAATGAATTTATTTCCGACCGCCATAAAGACAAGAGAACCTATAATAATTGAAGTAAAAAAGAATACTGAGATGTAACGATGTTTTACAGCTTTTGTCATGATGACTTCAAACTTCGATTGAAACTTAACAAACCAGTCTTCTTTCTTCTCTGTTCCTGTCTTCTTTGCTGAACCTGAATATTTTGCAAGTCTCATCGGTAATAAGAAGAATGATTCGACTAGAGATAGAATTAATGAAGCTGTAACAATGATAGGTATGGCCATAATAAATTGTCCCATAATCCCTTTTGTTACTAACATTGGAATAAAGGCTGCAATTGTCGTCATCGCTGTACCTGTAATCGGTAACCATAATGATTTTACACTATTTAAAGCAGCTTCTTTTGCTCCTTGTCCTTCCTCGTTCATAAGACGTGTAAAGTTCTCACTGATAACAACGCTGTTATCAACAAGCATACCAAGTGCAATAACAAGGGCCAGAACAGTCATGGCGTTGAGTGTTAGCCCATAGTCTGGCATAAACCCAATTGTTCCAAAAACGGCAAGAGGAAGTGATAAACTTGCTAGTAAACCGATTCGTCCTGGTAAGAAGATAAATAGGAAGAAGATAACTAGTAATAGCCCTGAAACTGCATTAGAAGCAAGAACTTCAAGTTTATTAACAACTTTAATCTCTTCGTTATTATAGACGAAGAATTTGTAATTCGGGTGTCGATCTTTAAACTTTTCAAGGTGGGCCTTGATATCTTCCACCATTGCAATCGTGTCTTCACCTGATTTTTTAGAAATAGTAATAAGTGTTGCTTCTTCACCATTGTACGAAGTAATTACTTTCCTCTCTTCTTTTCCGTCAATTACTTGAGCAACATCTTTTAAGAAGATATTTGATCCCGAGAAATTTGAGCGAATTAGGATATTTTGTAATTCACTTACATCTTTTACCTTGGCCTCAATTCTAACTAGTTTTTGGCTTTCATCAGTCTTAAGTGTTCCACCTGGAATATTAACATTTCTTAGACGTAACTTATTTAAAACCTCATCAATCCCTATATGCTCACGTTCAAGCTTTTTTAGATCGAGAATAATTTCAAATTTTCTCTTAGCAAAACCATCTAGTGTAACGCCTTTAACTGCTTTGATATCTTCGATATCTTCCTTTAAGATATCTGCAAGTGCATCTCGTTCACGAATAGTGTTTGGACCAACGAGAGCTATTTGATAAACAGGAATTTCCTCTGAGTTAATCTCTTGAAAGAGAGGAGCATCTTGAAGGTCTGTTGGTAGATCAGATACTCGATCGACTGCTTTTTGAAGATCACTCATTACATCATCAACGCTATCAACATTGTCCATGTCGACACGAATTACAATTTTAGAAAGGCCTGCCTGAGAAGTTGATTTAACATCTTTTACCCCTGAGACAGTTCTAATCTCATCTTCAATTGGTTTTGTAATTTTAATTTCAATATCATTGGCCGAAGCACCATCATAAACAGTAGTAACGATAGCAGTGGCAAATGATACTGTAGGATAAGATTCTGCTGTCATCTTATTAAGTCCCATTAATCCGTAGATTAAGAGAAAGAAGGTAACAACAATTGTAAATTTATGGTTCTCGATAAAGAACTTTGAAATATTGCTCATAGTTGTGCTCTCTTATTTAACTGACAAGGAGTCTGGTTAAATACAGTAAAGTAATTAATGATTGTTTCAATAACTTGGTATTTTGTACTAACTTCATTTAAGTTTGAATTAAGAAGTTGGTTTGTATCTATTAGTAGGTCTTGAGAAGAAAGACGTGCTTGTTGGAATTTTTTCTTAGTGTCCTTTAAAGTAGCACGAAGATACTTAGCATTTCGTTCTTGCGCCTTAATTACATTTTGGAGGACAAAAACTGATCGAAGAGTTTGAGAATGGAATGCATCGAGCTTCCCTTTAACTTCTTGAGCCTGAGCTAAGTTTTGTCTTTTTAGGATACGATCTTGAATGGCCCTAGTTTTCTCAGTCTCTCCGCCTAGTGGAACAGTCCACTGGAGGCCGACAGCAAATCTTGTATCTCCACTATCTTTAAGTTCATCAATACTATTTGAATAGCTATAATCTTTTCCTACTAGTCCAAATGAACCAATTAGCTTTAGATCTGATTTATTGTAGTTATCATTAACCTTTTTTGAAAGCTCAAGGTCTTTTTGTAGTAGCCCTAAGATTTCATCGTATTCTGTATACTCTAAAGGCAGTGACTTTAGATGAGTGGCAATTTGTTGAGTACAGCTCATTACTTCTTTTACAGTATCATCAAGATCATAAGGAGCTAGTTTGATATCATTACCACCTAACTTTTCAGGAAATAAAGATTTTAAAGTTTTAAATAATTCATTCTTTTCAAAATCTAAAAAATAGAGCTGACCATTTCTTTCTTCAACCTGAGAGTTAATACGGGCCAGGTCACCACGGTCGGCAACATTACTTTTGAATCTCTTACGAGTATCCTTTTCCAGTTTCTTAGTTGTATCTAGAAGTGCCTGAGCGATTTTTCTTCTTTCATTATTAGCTACAATTTGCCAATAAAGCTTTCTCACTTCTTGAACGAAAGTATGTTCAGAAATTTCTCTTTGTCTCTTTGCAATTTCCTCTTGAACCATAAGACTTGCATCTTGGGCCCTAGAAGTTGAACCTAAGAAGTCTTTATAAAGATCAAGGGCAAGCTCAGCATCTACAGTCGCCGTCGTTCCGTCAGTAAAAATACTATTTGTATACTGATTGGCACCGGCCTTAATTCCATATGAGAGACCGTACTTTGTATTCTGGCTCAACTTCATTTGGTAATCAGATAGAGGTGAGTTAACAGGAATAAAGGTCGCGAACGATTTTTCCTTTGTTTCTTGATAATTTGCAGAAGCGTTGAACTTAAGTCCAAAATTCTCATCAAATTTTGCTCGTTGCTGCTTAGTCGCTAATTCTTCAAGAGAGATTTTAAGCTTATTAAAGTTCTCTTGCATGGCCCAATTAATTAGGGTCTGTTCTGTTAACGTGATTGTTTTTGCATAAGACGTAAATGGTGCAAATGCTAGTACCATAAGGAAATAATTAAGTATTCCTTGGCGTAAGTACCTTAATGTATTCATAATACTCCTAGTTTTCAAACACTTGTTTGATTCAAACAGTTGTTTGAAATTTACACCTTTTTATGATTTTTGCCAACAATTTATTATTACTAATCGTTCATAAATGAACTTTATTGCCGATTTACAAAGTAGTCCCCATCAATCAGGTATACTAGAATTAACTATTTAGCGACGACTAGGAGGTCAAGCTGAATTATCCACAAAGAGCTCTAGAGACGTTTAAGAAGTTTTCTCAAGAAATTGCGTTTAGAGATTTCTATGTGGCCATCATGACAAAAATTCAGCGCTATAAAGACCCCGTCGAAAGGGCCCAATTTTCTAATTCTCTCGTAGATCAATATGTAAGTGAAATTACAACCGAAGAGGAAACTGCCAAACTCATCAGCTGTAGAAAAGGTTGTAGTGCCTGTTGCCATACGCAAGTCTCAGTTAATTCAGATGAAGCTCAATTACTTGTAACGCGTCTTCTAGAAGATGGTGTGAAGATCGATATGGAAAGGCTTGAGAAGCAAGCTAAGGTGATGAATGATAACGTGGATTGGTTAAAGCTAGCATATCAAGATAGAGGATGTATCTTTCTCGATGATAAAGGCGCTTGTCGTGTCTACAGTGATCGACCAAGTGTTTGTCGAACTAATAATGTCGTAAGTAATCCTAGTCTTTGTGATACATCAAGTGGTGCCTATCAAAAGATAAGATTACTCAAAACTTCAAAAGCCGACCTTGTAACTATCGCTGCTTATAATGCCAGTAGTGAAGGTGGTGTTATGGCCTATATGCTTGTTAAAACATTCAATTCTTTGGCCAATCAAAAGTTATCGAAATCGATGAAGAAAAACTTCAAAAAGTATGGATTTAAAAGGCTAAAAGAGCTTTTCAATGATTCGATGATGTAATAAAAATACTTCATGGATTGCCCACTATGTACTAAAAACTCCATTGAACTTTATGCTCACACTCTTGGAAGTGACTACTTCGAGTGTAAGACTTGTTCCTATGTTTTTAAAGATCGAAGTAAACTCTTAGACAGTAGTGTCGAGAAGAGTCGCTATGATACTCACAATAATGATAGTGAGGATCAAGGTTATATCGACTTCTTAAATCGTCTGTTACTACCTTTAAGCGAAAAACTTGCGCCTGAGAGTTACGGACTTGATTTTGGTTGTGGGCCGGGCCCGACCATCTCTAAGGAAATGAAGAAGCGCGGTCATATCATGTCAGATTATGATATTTACTATGCTAACAAACCGCAGCTGCTAGAAAATCAGTACGACTTTGTTACTTCCACAGAAGTTTGGGAACATTTTTATCAACCAAGAATTGATATTAAGAAGTGCTGGGACTTAGTTAAGCCTGGTGGATATCTCGGTGTGATGACTTATTTTATTCCACAAGATAAAGAACAATTTATGAATTGGTGGTATCTTCGTGATGAAACTCACGTCGGTTTTTACAACGAAGATGTCTTTAGTTATATTGCTAAAGAGCTAAATGCAACTTTAGAAATCGTAAGTCGCCAAGTTGTTATTTTAAAAAAGGATATTTAATGAAAGTATACGGAATTAAAAATTGTGACACTGTTAAGAAAGCTTTGAAATACCTTGATGCAAAGGGTGTTAGCTATGACTTCGTTGATTTTAAAAAGACTCCTCCAACAAAGGATGATCTAAAAAGATGGGATGCCGCTTTTGGTGAGCTTCCGGCCAATAAGAGAGGGCCAACTTTTAGAAAAATTAAAGAGGAATTTGAAGGAGCAACTAAAACTCAACAAATATCTCTACTGATCGAAAATTCATCAGCAATTAAAAGACCTATTCTTGAAAAAGGTAAGAGTACTCTAAGAGGCTTTGCTCAAGACGAATGGGATAAAGTAATTAAATAATGCTTAAAGATTTAAAAGATACAAATACATATCGTGCTAAGTGCATGGGGTGCTCAAGACCTGAGCACCTCTGTGTTTGTTCTCATATTAAAGAGACTTCTCTTCGCACAAAATTCATCATTTTAATTCACCCAATGGAAGCCAAGAAAGAAAAGCTTGGAACCGGACGTATCACTCATACGGCCTTAGTTGAGAGTGAGTTACTAATGGGAATTGATTTTACTGAACACAAGAGAGTCAATGAATTACTTGCAAGTGATGAATTCTATCCAATGGTCTTATATCCAGGAGAAGATGCATTAAATATTTCTGATCCAACTGAAAATGACATTGAAATTTTAAAAGGAAAAAGACCGCTGATCTTTGTCATTGATGGAACTTGGCCATGTGCTAAGAAGATGATGAAGTTATCAAATAATATAAACACACTTCCAAGAATCTCTTTCTCTTCAGATAAGGAATCGGCATTTCTTATTAAGCACCAACCTCATAAGCAGGCCCTCTCAACAGTCGAGTCAGTTCATGTTCTTATTAAGGAGCTTGGAAAATTTGGTGTGGAAGAGCTTAGTGGTAGTGAAGATTCTATGATTAACGCTTTTAAGGCGATGATTCAAAAACAGATTGATATTGCATCAGATCCAAATGTTCCAAGTTATCGAGGACGCAAGATGGACAAGCAGCGAGTGGCCTTAGTTCGCGAGAAGAAAAACCGCTCTTTTATTCTCAAATAACCCAAATAATTGGCGGTCACGAATGACTGTATCCTCCTGAAATCATTGAATATATACATTCATTCCGGCTTTTTTAGGTCTCTTATTACGACTATAATAAAATAGTATTTAAATAAAGAGGGATCTATGAAGCATTTAAGCTTACTAAACAAATTTTTCACTTTGGCCATCGTCTTTACGATGATCAATCTCAACGTTGCCATCAATGTCGAACAAGCGCGAGTGAATATCTCTGCACAGCAAGCCTATGCGTCTCAACAAGATGGTGAAGAAAGAGAGGACGAAAGAGCTGGTGGATCTAACCAAGAAGAAACTAGTGATGATGGTAAAAGAATGTCGGGTGACGGAAAGTTCGAACTTCAAAATGCTCAAGATTCAGATAATGCTAATGTTAGAGAAAAAAGAAAAGAGATGAGTGGAACTTACACAAAAGATGAAGGGGGCGGAGGTCTTCTCGGAATCTTTAATAACGAAGTCTTGGCTCCAGTTATTATGCTTGCAATTGCTTATGTATTATCTCGTATTTGGATTTACTTTAAACCAACTCGTCCTGGGGATGTAATGGTAGCTGCCGTTGCTGGTGGTATCTTACTTGTGAATGAGTTGATGTCTGCTTTTAGTCAGACTGAATCTTTTAAGGATCGTAAATCTAAAATTGAATATGAAGGACTAGGGGAAGACGGACAAGTTGATATTTCTCAAAAGCAAATGCTTGAAGAAGAAAAGTCTGCTCTTGAAGAATTAAAAGATACAACTGAGAAAAAGGCAAAGTTTGAATATGCTGCTAGTGCAGCTTTTGCAATAGCATCAATTCTCGCTGTCGTTAATGCTAATACTGCTTTAACAGCTGCTCAGCTTTGTACGCTCTCATTAGGAAATGTACAGCTTGCAGCTACTGAGCTTGCTGCAGCAGCTGCTGCATGTGGAGTTGAAATTGCTCCTGATATTGTTAAAGAAGGTGCTGAGTGTGCTATTTCTATTCCAAATATTGAACAGATGGAAGTTGTTAAGAGCACTCCAGCTCCATCCTCAACTGTTTATCCATCACTACTTACCGCAATGATGACTGAAGCTACAAAAGAAAAGGCTTGTGGTCTGAAGTTAGAAGGTAAAGGAATTGCTGCTATTGGTGCTTGTACTAGAAACACTTCGAGTTCAATGGGAGCAACTTCGACACAGCTAATGACTGTGACAACTGAAAAAGGAAGAGTTGATACTGCTCTTGGGACAATGGTGACAGAGTGTTCAGCTTACTTAGGTTTAAATAAGAAAGATACAGGTTCTCAAGATCCTCAGATCGCCATCGTTGGCGATAATAACTTTACTCCAAAAATGATTAAAGCTGGATTCTATGCAAAAGTTTTAGACCTATTTTTCGGTAAGGCCCATGCCTCAATGGGAAATACACTTGCTGTGTTAGTAGGGTTAATTGCTCCACATATGATTTCAGTTGGTGCGGGAATGTCCAACTTTATGCTTTCGAGTAACAACCGTGCATGGTTATGGGGAGGCTTTGGTGCAACGGCTCTTTTATCTGCTAGTGCAAAGAAAGAAGAAGCTGATACGATCCAAGATAATATAGATAAAATTGATGCAATTATTAAGAAGTTTAAGTCTGCTGGTTCTGTAACTACTACTGAGTCAAAAACAATGTCTAAGAAGACTACTCGTTTTTCGGGTTACCAAGCAGCAAAACTAGGGGCCGAAATGGAATGTATTGGTGGCCTTCCAAAAATTGCTACAAATAATGGATCTAAAGCTTGTCCAAGTGCTGAAAAGTATATCGTTGATGGAGTTAATAGTTTAAACGGAGCTGGTTTCAAGATTCCTGATTCAATTACTGGTTCATTAATAAATGCTTCAAATGGAATTCAAGATACATCTTCAATTTCTCCTTCAACTCAAGCAAACTTTGAAAATCTTGGAAAAGCAGCTAATGCTTTAAATAAGAAGGCTGCAGGGGCATTGAAGAAGCTACTTGAAAAATCATCTAAATTTACAAAGAAAAAGAATCAAGATCGTTTAGCTTCACTTGGGAAGAATTTTGGAAAGTTAAATAAATCAGTTCCGGCCAATCAAAGAACTGGTGGCCTGATGTCGGCACTTCCATACTTGATGGATCAGGGTAAAAGCGGTGATGCGAAATCTGGTGAGGCCGAAGACGATGCAAAAGGTTTAGCAGTTGATTCAAAAGGTGGAGAGGGTATTAATAATATTAATACACCTAAGGCCGATAAGTTTAAGTTTGATTTCGGTGCTGATGATGCTGAAGCTTATGCTATGAAGAAGAATAATGAATTTGCGGCCAATGCGGATGCTGTTGCCAATATGAAAGAAGAAGTTGAAGGCGAAATTATTGAAGATAAGTCTGTTGATATCTGGAAAGCTATTTCAGTTCGCTATAAGAAAACAGCTTACGATAGACTTCTAAAAAGGATTGAATAAAAGAAGTAATAATATTAGATATCGATCTTTTTAATTCGCTTGTCGATCCCTAGGTTTTTCTGACGATACTCTTCGCCGAATTTCTTAGGGCAATCGACTGATTGATAAGAGAATAATTTAGAATCCTCAAAATAAGAATGATGTTTCTTACCTTCATAGAACCATTGTGAATGTGACCAAGAGCTAACTTTAATTTCTGGCTCTTTACTCTTTTCATTCATTTCAACACCGTCAACTCGGTAGATCGAGCTTGGCATTCTTCCCGTGTGAGCATAGCGATTATCAATTTCCTTTACACACGAATCCACGTCATAAGCGATGTTATAGCTTTGAAAACATGAAGTAAGAAGGAGAGTTGAAAGTAGTGCTAGCGGGATATTTCTCATATAATCCCTATCGGAAAGTTAAGAAAATTACTTGAACTGTCAAAAGACGATTAAAGTAATTACAGTGTCTTAGGTGTCAAACTTAACTAAAATATCTTAAAAATATTCCAAGGACTAGATAGAAACTGAAGTGACAGCTCAGAGATAGGAGACGGCCTTTTTCAAAGTTTGTAATGAGGTAGGCGAAGATCAATCCACCTGCAATTGAAGGAATAATAAAGTAGAGTCCATGTAGTCCAAAAAGATAAAATAGAGGTAAGTGTAGGACTGCAAAGAAAATCCCAAAGTACTTTATACTTTTCTTGCGATCGTACTTTGTTAGATAGAATTCTACTAACATATTAATAAGAACTTGCTGAAAAATAATATCAGCAGACTTTGTCAGTGAAATATTCCAGTGAAAAAGTGGGAATAATATTTTTGTATTTCTAATTTCTAATTTCTTAAGAAATGAAATGGGAAAGAGATAATCAAGGGCCGATGTAATAACTAAAAAGATAACAAGGATTTTTAGAATTGAAAGAAAGAGATCCTTATTAACTTTTGATGGAGTTAAGGCGTACTTAAGTCCAAAAGCACTCACGATATAAACTGAGGAAATTAACAACCAACCGGCATCGTAATCAAATCCCATCTGACGATTTAGGATGATGTTGATAAAGCCCATCACAAGGATCCAGAAAGAGCCGATAATTAGTGTGAATTTTAATGATTGATTATTCATGAATTAGCCAAGTAGAAAATGGCGCACTCGTCAGGATTCGAACCTGAGACCGTCCGCTTAGAAGGCGGATGCTCTATCCAGCTGAGCTACGAGTGCGTGACTTAGACTTTGTGTTCAGTTAAAATAATGGTGTCCGCCAGATTTGTCAATATAAGATGTAAAAATGTTGAAGAGATGGTAAGGTCTATAGAAAGATTACACACTAGGAAGCTATGTCAGAAACTCCAATTAAGGCCAAAATTATCCGCTCTCACCAACGAGAGTTTGATTGTTTGATCGAAGGATCACCGGAGACGGTTAAGGCAACGGCTTTAGGGAATCTTCTTAAGAAGGGTGAAACACTTGTTGTTGGCGATAATGTTTATTTAGAGATTATCCCTGAAACTAATGAGTATATTATCAAAGAGGCCATGCCTCGCAAAAATGAAATCTTTCGAATCCTTGTTCGTGAATCAAAGAGAAAAGTAACGGCCGCTAATTGTGATTACTTGGTTATTCTCTCAAGTGCTGCACGCCCTAGGTTTAAACGTGGAATCATTGATCGTTTCCTTGTTAGAGCTTTTCAGTGGGGTGTTGAGCCTATTATCGTTTTCAATAAAATGGATAATTACGACCCTGAAGAATTTGATATACAGTACGAAATTCTAAGACTTAAGAGCCTTGGTATCCAGTATTTCGAAATCTGCGCTCTTGATAAGGACTATGAAACTCAATACCTTAAAGGTGGAATGCAAGAGTTTAAGGATGCTTTACAAGGTAAGACAGCACTCTTTGTTGGCCAATCTGGAGTAGGGAAGTCACAGACAATTTCATGCCTTTCCAATGGCGAAGTTGAGCTTAAAACAAAGCAAGTTGGAAAAATAGGGAAGGGGTCCCATACGACGACATGGTCTGAAATTGTGGATCTTGGAGATTTCTATTTAATTGATTCTCCTGGTATTCGTTCATTTTCTCTTGATGATATTGATCCAGATGACCTTATTGAGTACTTTCCTGACCTTAAAGAGATCTCCCGCTCATGCCAATTTTCCAATTGTACCCATGAACCTGAAAATAAAGGCTGTGCATTCTATAGTGAAGAATTTGACCCTGAAACAGAAGAAGGTCTCATGGTTCACTCTCGCCTTGATAGCTATCAATTAATTTACTCTGAAACATCTTCAACTCCTTTTTGGCAAAAAAAGAAGAAATACAACTAAGTTATTGAAATCTAAGTGTTTTAATAATTGGATTTTCTTGCCTAGAGGCCAATTTTAACAATCAAAACCTCAAATTTACCCCTGAGCTAGCCGATAGATTAGTCAGCAACCAAGAATGTAATAAGGGGTAAAAATGTCAGATAATAAAGTAATCAACTTCCAAGCAAAGAGAGAAGAAAATATCGAGAAGAAGCGTCGTAGCTTTGAGCGTATTTGCTTTAATAACTTTATGGGAGCTTATTCGGTTATTGAGTCGGACGGATACTCTTATGCCATCAATATGGTTGATATTTCTAAAGATGGACTTTCATTCAATGTTCCATGGAGTGAAAAATCAGATAACAAGCTGAAATTAGGTAGTGAGTTGAAGCTTAAGTTCTACTTTACTAAAGGTTCTTATATTCCTGTAATCGTAAATATTCGCCACTGTGCTAAGACACAGGGAGCTGATGGAATCACTTATATGCAATATGGTTGTGAGTTCGATAAATCAATGAATTCATTTAAGGCCATGGAGCAATTCATTAACTTTATTTACGCCTTCTCTGAGTACTCTGTTGTTGATAATGGCGAGATGAAGTCACTCTTCATTTAAATTGCAATTAGGGCCTGAAACTTATAATATCGGGCCATGAAAATAGCTATTTTAGGTAGTGATGAAGCCGCAATTGCGGCTTATCGTCATTTTGAAGATCTCGGTGTCCACGTTAAGTTAATTGGTCAAATGAACCAAGAATCAAGTCTTGAAGGAATCAATTTCAAAGACGTTGAAGTTGTTCGTGTTCATAAGAGATTTCTCGCTCCGGAAATAGATCTTAAAAATCGCTCTCGCATGGCCGACACTTTTCGCGTGGTCTATAAAGTCAATGCAACTTCGGAAATAGAAAGACAGAAATTAGATAACCCTGAAATCTTTGAAAAACTTGGTAAAGATGTTTTGGACTCACTTAAGAACTCAATTGAGTCTTTTGAGGATTTCGATTTTGTCTGCTATTCAACAGAATTAACAAAGCCGGCCCCTATGGGTGCAGCAAGAGTTTATGCTCTTAATGAACTTGCACTAGCAAGTGATGATCGTATTTCTTATCACAAAGGTCATGATCAACAACTTGATGCTATTTTAGAAACTCGTAATTTGTGTCTCGTCGGGACGGGAGAAGAGAATCTAAAACTTCTTGGTAAAGTTAAAGAAAGCTTTCTCAGTGACTTGAGAAAGACTATTCAAATTGTGACAAGTGAAGAGATTCCATTTTCAAATATTGATATTTCAAACTTAAAAGAGGAAGTCGCCAACTTTCAAAGTCTTCTGGCCGAAGACCGCAAGCAATTTGAAGCAGAGATCGCTCAATTTGAAGGGGCCATCAGAGATTGGCGTGCTCTTGAGCCACATATTAAAGCCAAGACTCCTCAGCCTCCACAACCAGTTACAAGGCTTATGATTTATAATAGTGCAATCGTTTCATCTGTTGATAAACTACTCGACCGTAAAGGCTTATTTGTCACTATTGAAGGAAGTGATCTTCTTGGTGGTGGTGAGCAATTAAAGACTCTTTCATGTGATCGCATTTGCGTTGATCAGGGATTAGAGCTTGCGACAGAGAAGTTAAAAGGCTTAAGAAGTGATGAAGAAGGCCTTTATTCACTAAATTCGATGACATTAGATGAAATCGAGAAAGATATGTTAAAATATTTTTCTAAGCAGTAATTAAGAAGGTTAATACTTGAGACTATATATATTATTAACATTATTCGTCGCTATATCTTGTACAACAGTGACAGATCGCGAGTATCAAAGAGTTCAGACTGATGAATATTATCGCGACTCTGGTGCTGCCGTTTATATGTTGCCAATTATTCCCGAGTGGAGAAATTATTCAAGCGCTGGAGAGTGTAAGCGTGTGGGTGAAATGCGCTATTTGAATATAGCAAATCTTATGAACAGCTTTTCTATCGATCATGAAATGGCTTCTCAAATTCAGCTGGCCTTTAATCGAATGTACGCCGAACGCTCTCAGAATATGCAAAGAAGCCCAACGCTTAAAGAAATCGAACAAATATTCTTCAGTGCAAATGATTATGTTATAGCAACCGGTGGATATTTAAAAAAGCCAAAGTATAAGAATGTTAATATTATATGGCTTGATAGCTACTTAAATAATCTTCCACGTCTTCAAAAACTTATGAATACAAAAGCAATGCTACAAGGAAGACCAGTCTTTCTTTCAACTTGTTTAACAAAGGTTCAAATGATCGATAAGATGAAAGAGGCGGGAGTCGTTTATGAAGGTTCTTTCTTCGTGGATTATCAGTACCTAACTTATTACAATCTTGAAGGAACTTTAACTTCAAAAGAAACATTCTATTTAAAAGATTTCCTACAATCGAGTGTTAAGAGTTTAAAAGTTTTCACTCACACAATTAGACCTGAATTTATTAAGGGAAAATACCAACTAAAAAAATATTAAGGAGTAAAGATGTTCGGATTAGGAACAAAGAAAGATTCACACAAAGAAGAATTAGATCGTGTATACGCAAACTTTGAAACAAATATGGGTAACTTTAAAGTTGAACTATATGCAAAGGAATGCCCTGAAACTGTATGGAATTTTGTAAACCTTGCAGAAGGAAGACAGAAGACTTCAGCAAAAGAGGGACCTTACTATGATGGGCTAATCTTCCACCGTGTTATCGCTGGATTTGTTATCCAGGGTGGATGCCCTGAAGGTTCTGGAATGGGTGGACCAGGTTATAAGTTTGAAGATGAGTGTCGTCCAGAGCTACGCCACGAAAGTGCTGGAATACTTTCAATGGCAAATGCTGGTCCAGGAACAAACGGTTCTCAATTCTTTATTACACTAGGGCCGACTCCACACTTAGATGGACGTCACACTGTTTTTGGTAAAGTAATTGAAGGAATGGAGACAGTTGAAAAGATCGGTGAAGTTCGCACTGGAATGCACGATCGCCCAATGCACGATATCGTGATGGAAAAAGTTACTATTGAAAGATAAATCGAAAGATAATAAACAATCTAAAGTGGACCTTAGTTAAGGTCCACTCTTTCAACCATCAGCTGAATATACTTATTACCATTGAAATAATTTAGAGCAAGTGTGAAGTACACATCAAGTTCAACACTTGGATCATTTTGTTGCTCATAGATTTCATTCGGAGTTAGAGCTCCCCACTTATTCATATAATTAAAGCTAATCCCTTTTAGACTAATCTTTTGATTATTAATTGAAGTGAAGTTCCATCTAACGTGGACATCTTTTAAAAGATCAAAACTTTTAAGCTTTGCACCTTTCAATTTAAAGATTGGTTTTTGATTTCCCATACCAAAAGGCTCAAGAGCATCAAGTCCTCGAAGTAAGGCCGGATCAATTTCTTCAGGTGTGATTTCTAAGTCATAGAAGTCTTGCACTGTTCTTTGAATAAGAGGAATGGCCTTAAGCTTCTCATTCATAGACTGTTTAAATACTTCGAAATTTTCTTGCTTCATCGAAAGTCCAGCAGCTGCCTTATGACCTCCAAACTTTAAGAAGAAATCACGATGTTCATTTAAGAGATGGTAGATATCAAGATCACCAGCAGAGCGTGCTGATGCTTTGATCACTCCCTCTTCTTCAGCATCACTAAAGACGATGGCAGGAACTTTAAAAGTCTCAACTAACTTTGAAGCGACAATTCCAATAACGCCTTCATGAAAGTGTGGAGCGTAAACGATAGCAATATCAAGCTCACCATTTCTTTTCATTTCTTCAATGACTTGCTCTTTTGCTTCTTCAAAAACTTCTTTTTGAATAAACTTTCTCTCATTATTACAATTCACTAATTGTTGATAATATTCTCTGGCCTCATTGTAATCTTTTGAGATGAGTAACTTTAAAGCTATTTCAGGGTGATCAAGGCGACCTTTTGAGTTAATTAGAGGCCCGACATTAAATGAAAGTTTTTCGCTTGGGATAATATCTTTTGAACGATCTGTTGGATCAAAGAAAGCCTTGATTCCTTCAAACTCAGTATTCTTAATTAGCTTCATTCCATGGCGAACTAATTTTAAATTCATTGGCGTAAGTGGAGCGAGGTCACAAATTGTCCCGATAGCAACATATTGAAGAAGATCGTAAATTGATTCAACTTCTTGGCCACGCGCTAGTAAGTATTTTCTGACTTCAACACAAATCGCAAATGCAACGCCAACTCCTGCAAGAGGTTTTATATCTGAATCGGCTGGCTCATCTCTTCTTGAGGGATTAACAACGGCAACAGCATCAGGCATCACTTCACGGCCATCTTTGTGGTGGTCTGTGATAATAAGCTTTAGGCCTTTCTCTTTTGCATAAGCTGCTGCCTCTACATTTGAGATTCCACAGTCAACTGTGATCATAAGATCAATACCTTCTTCTACTGCACGATCAATAGAGCAGTTATGAAGGCCATAACCTTCTATGAAACGTGATGGTTGAATAAGGTCCACTTCAATATTTAATTTTTGAAAGAATTGATAAAAGAGTGCACAAGAAGTTGTTCCATCCACATCATAGTCACCATAAATAGCAATTTTTTCTCCATTATCAATGGACTTAATAATTTCATTTGCGGCTACGTCTATATCAATAAGGCTTGCAAAATTAGGCAAGCTTTTAAGATCCCAGGAAAGAAACTCTTGAATTTCTTCAAGGCCCATTTCTCTCTTTTGGAAGAGTCTTTGAACTGCTGGGTGTAGATTGATGCTATGTGTTTGATTGTGTGTCTGAGTTTGTGTGTTCTCCATAGTTAACGTTATCACGCTAACATAGGATCGAAAATATATATTGTCTTACTCTTAAAGACGACAGGAGGCTACCAGATAACAGTTATGCCCTTAATCATATCTTCTTCATGTAATTCGGATACGTTAGAGAAGAGTAACTTAAAGTCTTCCGAATTTTTCGCATGAACTTTATCAAAGTATTTTGTTGGTAAGAATGATTTTTTACAATTAGAACATTTTTGAACTTCAGTTGCTGTATCGTGCATATGGCCACAAACATGGCACTTCTTGATAATTCTCTTTGTACTATTTGCATTTAATCTTTCATTTACTGTTTTCATGGAAATAACCCTTCTTCCTTTAAAAGTGTTATCCACCTCATCGAATAATAAATGAATTAGTTTAGTTAAAAAGGGCAAAATATACCAGAAAAGTGAAAAGGCCGACTGGGGGAGTCGGCCTTTGCGTACAAACTTTCTTAGGGGGGGAGGATTAGAAAAGTCTGAAGTCACCTGTATTTGTTATATTTTGCGATGCTTGATAGTTGCCCATAATAGGGGAAGTACTAGCAGTATTTAATCCCATATTAAAGTTCTGAGTAGGGATTTGTGAGCCCCAGCTATAGCCGTAACGGCTGTAATCATAGTTTTGTGTTTGCATTGCTTGGTCAGCATTGAGGTGAGTTCCCCAAGGCATTACTTCACTAATGCGGTAGTTTTGTGCATTTGCGCCGTAGTAGTCCTTGTAACCATAATTCCAGTTATTCTGTTGATTAAGGCTTCCAATAACATTCGATTGCTGATTTAACTCCATTAACATATCAAGATATGTTTGATTTCTTAAGTTGAATGCATCTGTTGTCCCAAAGTAAGAATTAATTTGTGGCTGTGTGTAAGCTTGTGCCATTGGATTAATTAATTGCTTAATCATCATTAATTCTTGCTGTTGGCGTTGAGCTGCCATTTGCTCCTTCATTGTGTTGATATATTCAACAAGTGCGAGGGCAGCTTGGGTTACTTCATCATTTTCATCTTTATCATCTTTGTCTTTCTTGTCATCTTTTGATCTTACGACTTTAGTATCCTTGTCATCCTTGTCATCTTTCTTATCATCGTCTTCGCTTTTGTCTTTATCATCTTCGACATTATCAGCTACTTTATCTGAATCTTTATCATCGTCTTGAGAGTTCTTATACTCATCAAGTTCAGCTGTTATTTTTGCAAGCTCATCTTGAAGACGCTTTATTTCTTCTGTCTCAACTTTTGATTGTGCATTCTTTAACTCACAGACAAGTTTTTCATTCTCAAGTTTTAAACTTTCATTCTCTTCCTCAAGTCCAGCAAGTTTTTCACTAATGGCCTTAAGGTTCTCTTTTGTTTCTTCAAACTTTGAAATAGCTTCTTTTGCTGTTTCAAGTTCTGCAGTTCTTTGAGCAATAAGTTCTTCAAGAGCTGCAATTTTTTCTTGACGAATATTATCGTCAACATCATCTGATTGAGGCTCTTTCATATCAGCTAGTTGTTCTTTTAGTTTAGAAATTTCTTCGCTGCTTTTAACAAGCTCATCTGTTAGCGTATCAGATTTCTTTTGAAGATCACTAAAGCGTTTTGTGAGCTCTTTATAATCATTAATTAGATTTTTATCTGTATTTGAAATTTCAACTTTTGTGACATTGACTACTTTTCCAAATAATTTGGCCGAATCAAACCATAAGTCGAAAATACCTTTTTGATGTGTTTGGTAAGTCGTTACTGAAATACTCTGTGACGTTTTCGCAGGTGTAACCTCCGTCGCTATTTCACGAAAGTGTCCTAGATTGTGACTCGTTGGCATTTTAAGTTCATTGTGAACATAGCCACTCGCTAAAAATAGTGCACTCATAACAAATAGCTTTTTGTAACAAGCTTTCATAATTCCTCCCAAGAATTTGTACATATTCTTAGTTGCAACTGATATGCCAAAAAAAAGGCTAGGAACCATGCAAAAATGCCATAGATAGTGTTCAACATTTAGACACTGGCCAAAACGAGTGCAATTTTGCTTAAATATTACGTATGAAAGATCCTATTTTTAAGAAGAAATATAAAATCAGCATTTCTAATGTGAATATTAACCACAGATTAGGTCTCTATGGATTATTAGGTTATCTACAGGATATCGCAACCCTTCACGCTCAGGAGGCAGGTTTTGGCCTTGAGCAGATGATTGCGGAACAGTCCTTTTGGGTTTTGGTAAGACAGAAGCTTCGCATGGATCGTTTTCCTGGTTGGAATGAAGAGATTGAGATACAAACTTGGTCGCGAAACCCTGAAGGTATGTATGCTTTTCGCGACTTTGAAATTTTTCACAATGGTGAGAAGATAGGGGATTGTTCGACGGTTTGGATGATACTTGATGGCGTTACTAGAAAAGTGAAAAAGCCAGAGTTTGCAAAAGAGAGAATTAATGCTCGAACTGACTATCATCTTGATTATATAGCTCATAAGGTCGAGTCTCGAGATAACTTTGAGACAATTAATACGATTACAGTACGTAATAGTGATCTCGATTTAAATATGCACGTTAATAATACAAAGTATTCGCAGTGGATTTTAGATTCGATTCCAATTCAACTACATAAAACAGCAAACCTTAAAGAATTTGAAATTAACTTTCTTGCCGAAACTCACCTCGGTGATGAGATTGAAGTACAGCGAGCAAGGATCGAAGCAGCTGAAGTAGGATATGATATTGTTTATAAGGGAATTAGGCAGTCAGATGGTAAGACTGCCTTTATTGCGAAAATTTTAGCTGATTAATTTAAGATTAAGGTGTGGCATTACAAGGAGGGTATTGTCTAACAAGCTCTCCAATTGGGCCTCCTGTTGAACTATGACCTGGTCTCAATTTTTCCCAATAAGAGTTTGTTGGAAAGATTCGTCCATTACCTTTGTACATTCCTTTCTTGCCCTTTATAACTTCCATCATAATATCCATTGAGCAATTAATTTGGTTGTCCACATCAATCGTTTCAATGTAGCCTGTGTTAAACTTACAGTTTTCTCCACGCCAATATCGACCAGTATAATTTTGATTAAGTTGAAAGAGTCCTGTTGGTCGATCCGTCGGATCTGGAACTGGACCTAGATTAACAACATCGGTATCGCATGATGATTCGACTTGGGCAATAGAAGCAAACATCCAAATCCAAAATCTCTTTCGTTGATCATCATTAAGCTTGTACCAATTAGGGCATGTATATGGCTTGGCCGTCATACCAACAATTTCATCATAGAGATAAATTTCTTTGGCCCCTGGAGTTTCATCAATATACTTCGTTATCTTCTTTCCCCATTCTCCTTCTTGACCTGTCTTTGTAATGAACTTTTCACATCTTTCATTAAAGAACTTTTTACCAGTTACATAAGTCGTTGGTAGGGGATCGTTGATTTCAACATAGTTATCTTCAACATTACACTCATGACATGGGTCTTCGACAGGGTCTTTTACTTCGATATCATTGATCATCTCATTAACTTCTTCCATGAAGTCGGCAATCTCTTTTTCTTTTCCCTGGGCGTATGTGTAATTAAAACCAATAAGAAGGAGTAAGCAAATTAAGGACTTCATTATTGCCCTCCTTTTACTTTCTCATATGTACACTTGATCTTCGATTCTTTCGATATATAGATTAATCCACTTTTAGTAAAAGTAAGAGACTGAGTGGCTATACTATCTTTTGTTCTTTCTTTCTTTGGACAACCTTTGACACTTGAAGTTTGGACAACAGAATTATTTGTGTAAGTGAAACTTTTTGAATAAGTGCAACCATTTGACTCTTTTAGAATCTTTGCTTCTTTAGTAAATGGACCGAAGAAAATTCTCTGACCAAGTCTTAGTCCATCGTTCTTATTACCCGAATTAAGAAATGTGAGCTCGCCATCAAAACAAAAGTCTGAGTTCTTTGCTACAGTTTTGTATTCTCCCTTCTTTTGAAAGGCCGTGGCCAGAAAATCACGCCTTTCTTGGGCCATGGTTAATGTAGCACATAATATAATAATGTATTTATAGTTACTTAGAGTTCTTTTAAACATATCTGTTACCTCATTCATCTCACCACTGATTATACCATTTATATCGATAAAATTTACTCGATAGGACAGCCTTGCCACTTATTACTATGTCGTTATTACACATTCATAGACACCAATTTGGCTTCGGGGTAGTAGAAAAGGATTAAAGAGAAGGAGAAGAATTATGAAGAGTTTAAGCTTTCTACTAATGCTAGGTTTACTAGTATCTTGTGATGTAGAAAAAATATCAAAAGTTAAATTTGTCCACAGTCTAAATGATGATGCTATCACGGGACAAATTAAGGTTAATAAATCGGTATTAAAGTTATCTGGAACTTCAGGTGAAAGCTTTGATATTAAGCCAGTGTATCCATCAAAAGTTAAATTCAATCTTGAATACAATCACGCAAAAGATTTTTATGCAAATAGTGCTAATGACTTAGCAGCTACAGAAATCAACATGAGTTTTGAGCTTGAAAACGTTAATAAGAAAGCTCAAACGTATGATGTAAAGAAAATTGGTTCTGTTAAATTACAAGGTAAGAAGTTTAAACTTACTAGCTGTACAAATACAGTTGATTTCAAAGTTAATGGAAGTGAGTTAATCATCGATATGTCGAAGTTTAAGAGTTTATCTTCTTGTAAACTTGTTGGTAAATCAAAGAATTATTCAAAAATTGGTGATCGTCGTTTAAAGAACGGTTTTGGAAAGAACTTCTTCAAGTATAAGACTGATGTTTCTTTAGGTAAGTCGGCTGCTGAAGATCTAATCGCTTCAATGCGTGATTATATTTATGCAGATGGAGAGATGGCAGAGCACCTACAATCAATGCTTGTTAAAATTGCCAAAGCTTCAGATTCACCAGATATTGAACCTAAGGTTTACTTTGTAAACGCTCCAATTGAGAATGCATTTGCACTTCCAGGTGGATATGTTTTTGTCTTTAGAGGTCTAATTGAATCTCTTGAAACTGAAGCAGAGCTAGCTGGTGTTCTAGGGCATGAGTGGTCACACGTAACAGAAAGACATGGTACTGAGTCAGTAACTAGAAGTCTTAAATCAATTGCTACTAAGTATATTGGTGCAGGGCTTGTGTGGGCAAACTTTGGTATCCTTGGTGGAGCAGCAGCATATTATATCTACGACAAAATTGAAGATATTCCACTAATGGGATTTAGCCGTCTACAAGAGCTTGAAGCAGATAAGCTTGGTGTTCAATATGCTTATGCCGCTGGTTATTCTCCATATGGTCTTTCTAAGTTCTTTGCACAGATGCCTGAAAGAAATGAAAATTTTGTTGAACTGCTAAATTCAACTCACCCTCGTCCTTCGACAAGAGTTGAGAAGATTGAAGAATTAGTATTCAATTATATTCCATATAATGAGAGTGCTGTTGTAACAAGTGATGAGTATCAAACAGCTAAAGATAATATGGCCAATCTCGAGCCAATGCCTTCTTATATGGTTCGTAGACTTATTTCAAGTATGAGCTTAACTGTTAATGAAAGTATCAAAAAGACAATCAGACAAAAGCTTAAGCTTGAGCATAAATTAGATGAAAGATAAGATCTAAATTCAAATATGACTTCAAAGTGCCCTCTTTTTGAGGGCTTTTTTTTTTCAAAAAATAAGAAATTTCTTCGGTAAGTCCTTGTAAATATGTTTAGTTTAAATATTTCCCATTTAGGTGATATTGTTGGGTGTTAATATATTTTATGGATATTTGTGGGGGACACATCAGATGTTTAAAGTTCTTATTATATCTATATTAGCTATTTTCAATCTTTCGACATTCGCAATGGCAAGTCTAATGTATATTCCCTTTGAAGATTTTAAAAATACTGTTGATATGATTCCTAAGGTTCCACAGGCATTGAGTGAAGCAACTCAGTCTCCAACAGGGGATTGCGTTGATACTAGAACTAAGAAACGTGTTTCAAAGTTTGAAAGAGGTTTAGGAAATAAATTGGATGAAGAAGAGTTTGAATTTTTAAATGACGTTTTACCACCTAAAAAAATTGTAAAAGCTGACCCTGCTAAAGAAGTTGCTGTTGGAGAGAACCCTAAAAATTATGATGAAACTCTGGCCCTTAATTTGGATATTATGGAGAAAGATTTTCAAGGTGCACTTTTTCTAAAGAAGGCTCCTAAAGACATTAAAACCTTTTGTCCAAAATATGAAAAACTGGACAATAAGGGTAAGAGAAAGTTCTGGGCCCATTTGGTGACATCGATGGCAAAGTATGAATCGAATTTTAAATCAGCGACAGTCTACGATGAAAGTCGAACTTCTAAAAGTTTAAAGGGTGTCGTTTCAAAAGGCATGCTCCAGCTCTCGATTGGGTCTGCAACTCAAGCGGCTTATGTAAAAAGAGGTTGTCCAATTAGAAAAGAGCATCCAAAGGACTTATTTATTCCAAGAAAGAATTTGGCCTGTGGATTTGCGATTATCGACCAACTTACTCATCGTGATGGATGTATTTCCTGTAGTGAAAAGAAAGGAGCGGCGGCGTATTGGTCAGTTTTAAGAGAACCGTATCCAATAAAAGATTCTAAAACCGGAAAGACGATAATGGGTGGGAAAAAAGCTCAAGTAATAGCTACGATAAAAAAGAAGTATCCGTCCTGTAATTAAATTTTCTATCACTTTTTACGAGGTTTCTAATACTTAAATAAACAAACTCAAGTAACTTTCTTTTAACTTCAAAAAAACTACCTAAGTAATTGAGAATATTGTAAAGACTTTACTTCTGTCGACCGAAAGGGACTACTGTTACTATCGTAATAGTCACGATTTTAAAGAGGATTTTGGGGGCCATTTGTGAGTGGAGTTTTAAAGCAGAGTAATGATTGGAATATTGTGAGCCTAGCTAATTACGTTTCGGAATTAGTTGCTAAGGAGAGTGGAAATGTCCTTGGTGATGCTCAACAGTCAATGGTTGTGAGTCGACTTAAAAGAAGATTGATGACTCTAGGTGGACTGTCTCCTGAAGCTTACTTTGAATACTTAACGAAGAATTATGAGAAAGAATCTTCACAACTTATTTCCATGTTAACAACTCACCATACTTTCTTCTTTAGAGAGTTCACTCATTTTGAATATCTTTTACGTAACCTCGATAGTATTGTTGAAAATACTCGTGCTCGTGGTGATTCAACTATAAGAGTTCTTTCAGCCGCTTGTAGCCGAGGGCAAGAAGTTTATTCTCTAGCTATGTTCTTTGATCATCACCTAAAGAATTATCCAGGAATGAAATATGAAATCGTTGGAACAGATATTGATCCAGAAAGTGTGAAAGTAGCAAGAAATGGTGTCTATCGCTATAGTCAAATTAAGACCATTCCAACAATTTATTTAACGGGAAATTGGCTTAGAGGTTCTGGTGAGATTTCTAAGTTTGCCAAAGTTAATACCAATATAAAAGAGAATTGTGAATTTGGTGTAATGAACCTTCTTCACCCAGAAAGATACTTAGTCCATGGTAAGAAATTTGATATTATCTTTTGTCGAAATGTTTTTATCTACTTTGATCAAGCGAGTATTGAAAAAATTGTAACAAACTTCAAAAAATATCTTCATAAGAATGCACTTTTCTTTACGGGTATTAGTGAGTCACTAAAATCTTTAAAAGTTGAAAAGCAAACTCTATCGCCAAGTGTTTACTGTTTTGATCCTGCAAGAGCTGCTGCTAAGCCTGCACTTGAAATTGCTAGGCCAACAGTAACATCAAGACCAGTTTTTGCAATGCCAACTATTCCAAAGCCAATTCGTATGCTTGTTGTTGATGATAGTTCCAGTGTTGTGAAGCTCTTATCTAAGATATTTGAGAAAGATGAAGACTTTGAACTTGTAGGAACTGCAACAAATGGCCTTGAGGCCATGGAGTTTTTAAAGACTAATAAAGTCGATGCTATGACTTTAGATATTCACATGCCAGAGATGGATGGTGTTGAATATCTCAAAAAGAATTATCGTATGGGCCACCCACACGTTATTGTTGTTTCAAGTGCTAGTCGTGAGGACACAAGATATGCACAGGAAACTCTAAATAATGGAGCATGTGACTTTGTTGAAAAGCCAGCTCTAAATAATTTAGCTGAACGCTCAGAAGAGATTAAGAACAAGATTAAAATGGCCTTCCTAAATGCGAAGCCGGTTACACCTTCAATTGATCGTTCATTTCAAAAGAGCTTTGATATTAAAAACGTTCAAAATAAAGCTCGCTACTTTGTTGGTAGTTTTAGTGATAAGAAGAAAATTATTGCAACTCTTAAAGAGCTTAGAGGTGATCAACCTCCAGCGTTTATCTTCTTTGAAGGAAACGGAAATTTTCTTGATATGATTAGTGAAGAGTTTAAAGAAATTTCAAACCTTAAAGTTTATAGTCCTGGTGATTCTGTTGAGAGTAATTGTGTTTACGTATGTGACTTTAAAGAGCATTTTAAAGCACTAAATAGTTCGATGACTTTTAATCGCAAGAGTCTCTCTGTTTTTGGCATTGTCTCATCAGCTGTTGAGAATATTTTTACAGAACTTAAGAATACACAGATTCTCATTGAAGATACTGGTGATATTAACTCAAGCGTTAAAGAAGTCGTTTCTGATATCTTTCCGTGGACGAGTTTTTCTCACCTTGGAACAGAGTACTTATCAGAAGATTAGTTTTAAAAAAGGCCCGCTAAGTGCGGGCCCAATATTTTAAAAACTAAGATCTGTTCCTAAAAATAATTTTACTTCATCATCATCAATCTCATGCATCTTTGAATATCGAATACCAAAATCGATTGGTAGTGCTCTAAAGACTACGGTATTAAAAATTAATTCTGTTCCATAACTGCTGATATGACGGCTTTTTGAGTTTTTAGTTGTGTAGAATTCAGTATTATCATAGAAGAGATTCATGTAGATTCTTTTAAAGTACATAAACGCCTTAAGATTGTAATCAGGATAAAAAAGAGGGAATAAGTAATTTGTACTTGTTTTAACATATCTGTGAGTGGCAAAGTACTCATAACCACGAGAGAGTGTATTTCCTACGATCTCATCAGAAGCCGGTTGAAAACGATAACCATTTCCATCTCCATATTTTTCTCCCGAAACTACAAACTTAATACCGTTATTTCTAAATAGGCCAGGAGTTGTTAATTTAAATTGACCAAACCATCGATAGTCTTTCGTTAGTCCTGTTGTATCATCTGTGTCAGCATCTTGATACATCCCTAGTAATGAAGCACTCCAAGGAGAGATAATTGATCTGGCAGTAAAGTCTTTTGCTATTGCTAGTTCTAAATATGTCGTTTGCTTGATAAAGTCTGCCTTACCAGATTGTTCCACTTCATTTAATGTATAGTCTTTTGTTATTACTTGTTCTGCACTATATCCAACGGCTGCAGAGAGAGTATAGAGATTTTGTCGACCAAGGAAAGGGAGTTCGACTTGTAGGCCATATGAAGTTTGATCCCATCCAAGTTCGTTAATACTTCCAAATTCATCAACTTCTCTCTCTCTAATATCAGCGATTAGGCTAAGTACTGGCCAATAGCGTTTAAAGTCGATTTTAACAGATGAGTAAGGTGTATTGGCCAACGCTTCGTAACCTAGGTTTAAATTCCAACCAAAGTCTCTTAGATAATTATCTGAAGTGAGAGAGAGTCCATAACCTGCACCTACAAAGAAATTCCAAGAGTGTGGCGTGAAGGCACGCCAATCATAACCACTATACTCTTTCTTCTCTGCTTCGTACTTTGTTGAATTCTTTGTCCACATCTGGAGACGATCATCAAATTTTTGCACCTTAAAATTATTGTAATTATCACTTGGGCTATTCATATCAAGCCATTTATTCTTTGCTACAAGATCATTTACTGGAAGTGTTCGACATTGTGATTGAGGAATCGTCACAATTCTTTTTCCGTTAATCGTTTCTTCAGAATATGTAATATCAGAACCTGAAAAGCTTGGCGCAAATGCTGCAATTCGACTATCTGTACATTTGTAGAGAGTATTTGTTTTAACGTTTAATTTAAATACTTCAATGGCACCTTGGTACTGACCTTCAAAGAGGACACTATCTTTAAAATTCGACTGAAGCCAGTAGAAGTTGTTAAAAGAAAGTGGCACTAGTGTTGTAACTTGTGCTGTGGCCATATTAACTTTGACTATTGTTTTTCCTCCACCTTTTTGAGTTGCAATTGCAATCGCTTCTTTATTGTTTAAAGGGACACCTTCTAAGAAACGATAGTTCTTATTCTTTATAATTCTTAAAGAATTACCCGCAGTATCAAACTCATTAAGTATCCAAGTATTGTCATCATCAAATTGAGTGGCCAGAATTTTTGAACCATCTTTATTAAAGTGAGGGTTATAGAGTCTTAGACCACTTGTAATATAAGACTTATCTCCATCCTCAAGATCAATAAGAGTTAGATCTGAGTAACCTTTAAATCCATAACGCCAGTGGGGTACAAATTGAGTAAAGACAGCATGTTTTTGACTGTAGTCAAGTCTTGTTAGGTCTTCGCGATAGGCTAGGTCAGTGAGTTTCTTGTCGCCTTTTTTTAAAGTGAAGTGACTATTGAGGTCATAGTTAATTGAATAGGTATTGTTTCCAACTTTATATGCATTTGTCTTAACTTGATACTCTTCTTTCTCTAGCTCTGGAAAAGCATCCTTTTGCCACTTCTTTCTAATATCTTCAAAAGCAGCGTAGTAGAAGTCATAGAAGTCAACTCCTGATACATTTTCAATGGCACCGACAATACCGTTTGGATATGGCCTTCTTGAAACATTGTTATTTACCTCATTCCAAAAATTATCTCCATAAGTCTTATAACCATATGAAATTAAAATATAACCGAATAGGTAATGGCTAACTAGTTTGTCATTGTAAGAACCGCTTACAAATTGATCGTATGTAGGCGTTTCTCCTGCAAGTAGAATGGCCTTTAGTCTAGTTAGAAAGCGTGATGAAATACCACGGCCAGCTTCTGTGTACTTTGTCTCCGCGTAAACTGCGTCTCCTTCCATATACCAAGGTTGACGAGCAAGAAATGAGAGAATCTGAACTCCGAAATCTCCAAATATAGCATCAGCAAATTGCACAGTATTCTTAGTGAAGGCATCGTATTGTAGAACGTGGCGGTACTCGTGAATTGATAGTATTTCTAACCACTCTAGAGTTCCTGTGTGAGCAAAGAAGTTACTTGAGTCAAACCATTCAGTCCTTCTCGGTGCGAGAGTTACGAATCCATTCGGTTCCGCGCGTTCCGGCCTAAAAATGAGGGCGACTTTCTTAGGCTTTTTTATTTCGTAACTAAGACCAACGTACTGAGAATAGTGCTCAATTAAGTTGGCCATATAGATGGCCTTTTCTTTGTGACCTTTTGGGTAAATTACTTGAACAAAGTCATTTTCAATAGTTTCCCAATCTTGTGGTGTACTTTGTGATTGTGTGAAATCTTGTGCGTAGGTGTTAATACTAAGAAAAGCTAGTATTGTGATAATTAATTTTTTAATCATTGAGTGTCCATTGATTGATTGATTGATTGATTGAATGAATTTAGTTTATAAAATTAAACTTTAGTTAGACTTTATTGTAAATTTAAAAAAGAAAATGGCGCGTTGCGTGTTTCAATTAACCCATTCTTTTACTAGCTAAAACTTCGATAGGAGGAGATAATGTATACATGAAAATACTTATCTCAATTCTCTTTTTCTCAACGATTACATATGCTGATACTTTCATTAGTGACGCTCAAGGGATTACAAAAGATTTAAAGCAAAACCTTGTTAAAAATCTCTCTGAAAAGATAAAGAAGGACGGTGTCGTTGAGGCCATTCCTTTTTGCCATGCTAATGTTAAATCAATTGGGAAAAGTGCTGTGGGTGATCGTCTCTCAAAATATCAAGTAGGGCGAACATCACACAAAATTCGTAATCCTGAAAATGCTCCAAAAGAATGGATGCAAAACTACTTAGTTAATTTTTCAGGGAAGACTCCTAAGAATGCTCCAAGTAAATATATCGTTCATCGCTTAAAAAATGATAAGAGAGTATACCTAGAACCACTCTACGTTCAAGCAAAGTGCTTAGTTTGTCATGGCCAAGCGGTTTCGGCTCCTGTTTCTTCAAAAATAAAAGTTCTCTATCCCAAAGATCAGGCAACAGGATTTAAACTTAATGAGTTTCGTGGCTTTATTTGGGTAAAGGAAAAATAGGATGCGGCTTCTTCTTTTGGGAGCAACAGGTTTAGTTGGGAGTCATGTTTTAAGACAGGCCCTTGCTGATTCACGAATATCAAAAGTAATTGCTCCTACACGCCGAAAACTTGTTGAAGATCCAAAACTAGAAACAGTGATAATCGACTTTGATCATGTATCACCTGGCCAATTCTCAAGTTGGAATGTGGATGCCGTTATCTGTGCACTTGGAACAACGATAAAGACTGCAAAAACAAAAGAAGCTTTCGTAAAAGTTGATAAGGATTACCCTCTTACTTTTGCTCAACTCGCAAAGGACAACGGTGTTGGTACTTATGTTTTAAACTCGGCGATGGGAGCCAGTCAAACTTCAGTTATTTTTTATAATCGAATCAAAGGTGAAGTCGAAGAGGGATTAAAAGAGTTGGGGTTTAATTCATTAACCATTGTTCGCCCTGGCCTCATTGGAGGAGATCGAAAAGAGCACCGTCTTGGGGAAGAGATTGCAAAGAGTATCTTGTCTGTCCTAGCTCCAGTGATACCTAAATCAATGAGAGTCAATCCAGCTTCACAGATTGCCAAGGCCATGCTGGAAGCCGCTATAAAAGGTGGCCCAGGCATTCATACTATAACTTCTAACAACTTAGTATAATAATTACATACTCTCGTTTCATCATCTTTTTTTATTGATATATCTAAATATCTATTTTCAACATTTAGGGGATGTCATGAAAACAATTTTTCTATTAGGAACAATTCTTGTTTCATCAATTGCTAATGCAGGACTTGCTACGACAAAAACAATGGTAACAATGGATCCAAGTACAAAACAAATCGAAGTTGCAATTGAGATCCTAGCTGAAGCTATTACTGCAAAGAAAGCGGGAAATGACAAAGTCTTCAAAGCAAAGCTAGAAAAGGCTAAGAAATACCAAGAAAAATACCAAGTACTTAAAGTATTTAATGCTGCTTTCATTGCTAAAGTTGGGAAAAAGAAAATAAATTACTTTGAAGATATTGAATTCAATGATTATTCAGATATTAGGTATGACGTTAGGGTTACTGAAACATGTTTTAATGGTGATGTAGCCGAAGCGAATAAACTTCTTTCTCAGATGATCTCAGACGATGTACTAAATTATGACGAAGAATGGTTTGATAATAATAAAGTGAAAAACGCCAATACAATTAGTATCGACTTTATTGACGGACCAAATGAGTACTCTGAAGCTCGTAAAATTTCAAAATGTAACTAAAGAACCTAGGGGCGAAAGCCCCGCGCGTTCGCACCACATAAGGGACGAAGTCCCGCGCGTTCGAAGAACGCAAATACCACCATTTTTTTTAGTGCAAGGAGCGCGTGATACTGAATGCGCGAGCGTTCAGCATGATTAGCAAGCGTCAGCGCTGCGTATCTTCGACGAGTCTGTAATATCAAAAATGAGAAAAGTGGAGCGCGTGATACTGAACGCGCGAGCGTTCAGCATGATTAGCAAGCGTCAGCGCTGCGTATCTTCGACGAGTCTGTAATATCAAAAATGAGAAAAGTGGAGCGCGTGACAAGGTTCGAACTTGCGACATCTGCCATGGCAAGGCAGCTCTCTACCAACTGAGATACACGCGCGTATTTGAGTGAGAAGAAATATATTGCTGAGATAAAAACTTGTCAATAGTCACAAGTTAAAAAAATGGCAATCCCCTGTCTTTTTAAGGATTTCTTTTACCGGAGCCATCAGGAGAATCTAAAATATATTGAGGAAGAAGCCAGCCTGGAACTTGGCGACGAAGTTTTTGATAGATTTGTCTTCCTTCACTAAGTGATAAGTAGAAGTGCATGGCACCCTTGGCCTGATCGGGATGATGAAGGTAGTAAGGTCTAATACCTAGCTCATGCAAAGAATAGATAAGATCACTTAAATCTTCGACATTATCATTCACACTTTTTAAGAGAACTGATTGGGATAGCAGTGGAAAGTGTCTTCCTAGTCTTGCGATACAATCTCTAACATCACTTGTTATTTCATCTTTGTGATTGATGTGAATAACAATATTAATATCGTTAAAAACTTTTTTATAAATCTTGAGAACTTCGATTAGTTCCTTACCAATATAATTTGGAAGAGAGGCCGGAGTTCTCGTGTGAAAGCGGATGAATTTAATATGCTCTAATTTACTAAATTCATTTAAGTAGAAATCGATTTTAGAAGCAGACAACATGAATGGATCGCCACCCGAGAAGATAATCTCATTAATCTCTGTGTGAGACTTTAAGTAGGCGATGACTTTCTCAAAGTCGGCCTTAAAAATTTCATGCTTGCTACTTAACTCATTCTTTCTAAAACAATAACGGCAGATAACCGGACAGATTGTCGTCGGAGTAAAAAGAACTCGATTGTCATATCTGTGGATTAATTGTGGAGCGACATACTTCTCTTGATCTCCAATTGGATCTTCAAGACCTTCTTGTCTAAGTTCAATATTTGATGGAAGAAATTGTTTGGCATGAATGCCATCAAATCCTTCTTTTCTAATAATCTCATTAATATGATCGGGGATAAAGATTTCAAAAGGAGATGGTTCTAAATTAAGACCAAAGAATTCATTAATTTGATCGGTATTCTTTAGACCTGTTCTCATTATTCTTTGTCGTTATTATTTTTTTTGAGGTCATTTAAGTGATGCCACTTGGCCCAGGCTGCACAACCTCTAATAAGTGAGGCTCCGTAAATTGCAATACCTGTAAAGTGAAGCATAACTTCTGTCGTTGATAGAACGCCAGTATTTTGAAGTAACCAATAAATCCAATAGAGAAGGATTATGTGAATAATGAAGATCACAACGAATTGGATTTTATATGAGAGTGGTTTTCCGGCTAGCATGACGCTTTTATATAACTACTTCTCGTCATTTTCAACATGATCTCGAATTTCTTGGATCTTTTTAATTGCAAATGATTTGTAGATATCTGTAAGTAGGCAATGGGCATAGAGAACATCTCCGGCCGGCATTGGGAGTAGGGCAACAGGTTTTATTGGTCTAAACTTACCCTTATAGCTTCCACCCTTGTATTTGATATCAATAATCTCTTGCTTTGCGATATATTTTTGTAGGGCCTGAATCTGTTCAGGGGCCTCACTCATACGGGCCTTCTTATAGTCTTGGATGTTTGAGATCTCGCCTTCTTTGAGTTGGCGATTTGATTTTACATTATCCAGTGTTTTGGCAAAGACACGTAGGCAGGCATAGGTATCATCGAGGGCACGGTGGTGATTCTCCAGTGGAATATCAAAGTGCTTGCACAGAGTCGATAATTTGTGGTTCTCGCTACCTTTGACGTACTTTCTTGAAAGCTTACAAGAGCAATAAACTTTCGCTTTATGGAACTCAAGGTTCTGTTTATGCATTCCGAAGACAATAAAGCCAATATCAAATTTAGCATTATGGGCCACAAGTGTATGATTTCCTATGAAATTTAGAAACTCTGGAAGCTTGTCTTCAAGGGCCGGTGAATCCTTGACCATTTCGTCAGTGATTCCATGAATATCTGTTGTAAATTGTGGAATTGGGTTTTTGGGCCTTATCAGTGTCTCAAAAGTTTCTATTTTGTTGCCTATGACTTTAATAGCCGCAATCTCGATGATTTCGTCAACTAAAGGAGAAAGTCCTGAAGTCTCTAAATCAAGGGCCACAAGGCCTTCAGGGAAATACTTATTGATATTTTTAATTTCGCTCTGTGTAAAATTGATAGTAAACCCTTTAAGCTGGCTTGTAGAGGAGGGTTACAACGATTTGTAAATATTAACAGATCGTGGCAACGTGTCATGCCAATTTTAAATAATTTTAGTACGTTGAAGAACCTTAAATCTTAACTTTTATTACTGATTATAGGCCTTATGGTCAATAGTTTGAGGAAATATTTTTATGAAGAAATTTGATGTTATTGTTATTGGTTCTGGACCTGGTGGCTATGTCGCTGCTATCCGTGCCGCACAACTAGGGAAAAAGACTGCTATCGTTGAAAGTAAAGAACTTGGTGGTGTTTGTCTTAACCGTGGTTGTATCCCAACGAAAGCAGTTCTAAAAGCTGCTCACAGTGTACACGAAATTGCTGAGATGAAAGATCTTGGAATTGATGTTGAACTTAAGGGTTTAGACGGTGGTAAGGCCGTTAAACGCGCTAAAGGAATTTCTGCAAAGATTTCTGGTGGTGTTGCTTACCTAATGAAGAAGAACAAAATTGAAGTGATCGAAGGTTACGGTAAGCTTCGTTCAAACACACAAGTTGAAGTACTTTCAACTCGTGGACATACTGAGACAATTGAAGGGACTAATATTATCCTTGCAACTGGTGCTCACTATCGTTCTTTCCCTGGCCTTGAGCACGATGGAAAGAGACTTATCGGAGCTTGGGAAGCGATTAAAATGGAAGAGCTTCCAAAGTCAATCGGGATCATCGGAGCTGGTGCTATCGGTGTTGAGTTTGCTTACTTCTGGAATGCATTTGGTGTTGATGTTCATATCTTTGAACTTCAAAAGCATCTACTTCCAATCGAAGATGAAGAATCTTCTAAAGTTGTTGAGAAAGCTTATAAGAAGTATGGAATCAAGCAGTCACTTGGTGTCGAAAAAGTATCTGCTAGAAATAACGGAAGTAATGTAACAATTACTGAAGTAAAAGGTGGTCAAACAACTGAGCACACATTTGATATGGGTCTTATCGCTGTTGGTATGACTGGTAATATCGAAGGTATCGGTCTTGAAACTGTTGGTGTTCAGACAGATCGTGGTTTCGTTGTTGTTAACGATACTTATCAAACAAATGTACCAAATATCTATGCTATTGGTGACCTTGCAGGTCCACCTCTTCTAGCACACGCAGCTTCTCACGAAGGTATTATTGCTGCTGAAGCGATTGCGGGACTTCACCCACATCCATTAGATAAGATGAATGTTGCTGGTTGTACTTACTGTCAGCCACAAGTTGCATCTGTTGGTTACACTGAAAAAGCCCTTAAAGAACAAGGAATTAAATACTCAGTAGGTAAGGTACCATTCTCAGCAAATGGGAAAGCAATGGCCTCTAATGAAACTGAAGGGTTTGTTAAAACTCTTATGGGTGAAGATGGAGAAATGCTTGGTGCTCACATTGTTGGAACTCATGCAACAGAGTTAATTCACGAATTTGTACTATTTAGACAAATGGAAGGTGTTGATGAAGAAATGTTTGCAACAATTCACCCACACCCAACTCTAGGAGAATTCCTAGCTGAGTCTGTGTTAAACGCTAAAGGTAGATCAATCAACTTTTAATTAAATATATAAGGACTGAATATGAAAAATGATATCGTAATGCCACAAATGGGTGAGTCTATTACAAACGGAACGATCACAAAGTGGCACAAGCAAGTTGGTGACACGATTGAGATTGATGAAATCCTACTTGAGATTTCGACTGATAAAGTTGAATCTGAAATCCCTTCTCCATTTTCTGGAAAGATCGTTGAGATTCTTTTCGAAGAAGGTGAGACAATTGATGTTGGTGTAAAAATCGCAGCAATTGATGATGATGCTAATGCGGCTGTTTCTTCAGCTCCTGCGGCAGCGGCAGCACCTGCTCCGGCAGCAACACCAGCACCTGCTCCGGCAGCGACAGCTTCTTCTGATACACTTGAAGATGTTGTTATGCCTCAAATGGGTGAATCAATCACAAACGGTACAATCACTAAGTGGCACAAGCAACCAGGTGATATGATCGAAATCGATGAAATACTACTTGAAATCTCGACTGATAAAGTTGAATCAGAGATTCCATCTCCGTATGCTGGTCGTGTTGAGCAAATTCTCTTTGAAGAAGGTGAGACAATTGACGTTGGAATTAAAATCGCAGCAATTGAAACTGATACATCAAAAGCATTTGGTGCGGCAGCGACAACAACGGCTGCAGTAGCAAGTGCTCCAGCAGCAGCGGCTCCAGCGGCGGCAGTTGCAGCAGCTCCGGCAGCAGCTTCAGCTCCAGCAGGTCGTCGTTTCTATACTCCACTTGTTAGAACACTAGCAGCGAAACACGGTGTTGATCTTAATGAATTAGCACACCTTTCAGGAAGTGGAGCAGGCGGACGTGTTAACAAAGCCGACTTCATGAACTTCCTAAATAATAGAGGAGCAGCACCTGCTTCAACAACTTCAGCTCCTGCTCCAGCAGCGGCACCAGCTCCAAAAGCAGCGCCAGCTCCAGCTTCTGTTCCATCAACAACTAGTGGACGTGTTGAAGTTATCCAAATGGATAATATGAGAAAAGCGATTGCTAAGAATATGATCGCTTCTAAAATGACTTCTCCACACGTTAACTCGATGGATGAAGTTGATATGACAAACCTATTTAAGTTTAGAGAAACATTTAAAAACCAATTCAAAAAAGAAGAAGGTTTCTCTCTAACTTATACGCACTTCATTCTTTATGCTCTCGTTCAAGCGCTTAAAGAATTCCCAATGGTAAACTCTTCAATTGTTGGTGATGAAATTCACATGAAGAAAGATATCAACCTTGGTTGTGCGGTAGCTGTTCCTGGTAACGGACTTGTTGTTCCTGTTATCAAGGGTGCAGATAATTTAAATATTAGAGGAATTGCTAGAAAGCTAGACGAGCTTGTTCAAAAGGCAAGAGCTAAGAAGCTAACGATGGATGATATGTCAGGTGGAACTTATACTTTCACAAATAACGGATCTTTTGGAATCCTAATGGCAACTCCAGTTATCCTTCAACCACAACTTGGTATCTTCTGCGTTGGTACAATGAAGAAGCGTCCAATTGTTACTGAAGATGATGCAATTGCAATTCGTCAGATGATGTATGCAACTCACACTTATGACCACAGACTAATTGATGGTGAGATCGGATCTAAGTTCCTTAGACATGTTATCAACACTCTTCAAACGACTGATTGGTCACAATTATTCTAATCTATTTATTTGATGAAAGGCCCTTTAAAAGGGCCTTTTTTTATAGGTGTGGTGAAGTTGAAAGATAGCGTTCCTGGGATTTGTGACTCTTGTGAAACTTATCTAATGCCTTATGATCAATACTCCAATTAAAGAAATCTCTAAAAGTTATCCAATCTAAAACACATAGAAGCCAATCTTTCTCCATCTGATTTAAATCATTATTAGCAACTTTACTTTCAAGTCCATTAAGAACGCTAGTTACGCGACTTAGTTGATTCTTAGAAAATTTCGTTTCCCAGTTTTTATCAGAGTTCCAAAGCTTTTGTTGGTAGAGGAGGATGGCCGAATCACAAAGTTCATCAATGAGACGTAGATTAAGTTTTGTACTAAGGTCAATCTCCTTGCCTTGTTTAGCAAGTAAGTATTCACAGATAATAGTTGAATCAAAAATAATTCCATCTTCTGTTTCTAGAATAGGAACCCTTCTTGCGGCATTGATGGCCTCAAGCTTACTAGCACTTTCCGGTGCAAGTGCACTAACTTGTTCTAATTCAAAAGGAATTCCAAGATCATGGAGAACTAATCTAACTTTTCTTACGTAAGGTGATGTCGTTGAACCAATTAATTTCATAAAGCCCTCTAGTTTAATTCATTAGTTTCAAATTCTGTTTTATCAGTATTTATTTTAACGTTAAATTGGCAGCGATAGTGATCTTTTTTCTCATTCTTCTCGATATAGCAGTTAAGGTGTTTTCCTTTTCTTACCTCATATTTTTTATTTCCTATCGTGTGGTAATCATCGGCAATGAGGTCAAGTTTTTGCCAGAACCTTCTGGCCAGAGCTCCGTCAAATTTGATTTTTAATATATTCTTATCAAAGCTTATATCTGCTTTACCATTTGCCTTAACCGTCGTTAAGAATTCAACTACTGAACCTTTTCCAAAATCGGTATCAGTATCAAATGCAGAGAGTTCACCCTCTCCAATTCCATTTAAGTATAAGTGACAGTGAAATCTGTGATCAGGTTCACGTACACAGAAGAAGTACTTGTGATGGCGAAAGATGCGATCTCCCACAACCGAAGAGGGAGTGTTTCTGACGGGGAGGCCTAGAAAAATCTCCCTTGCATACTTTGAGTCGATGACAGAGAACTCATTGACATGACTAGAGATCTTGATGCCCTTGATTTCAGCAGCTCTAGCACCAAATGTTTTAAAGGTTAAAAAGATGACGAGAAAAATAAGGGTGAGGTTCTTCATAGTTTAAAACTATAAAAAGCCAGGAGCTCAAAGTAAAACGAGTTCACAAAGTCTTAACAAAGAAAACTTTTGGCCTACAATAAAATTTGCTAACTACTTAGAAATAGTTACGAGGTATCTCTTCATCGCTTTTGATTCATGGGCCTCAACATTCTTTGCTATCTCATGATACTTTGTTCGGTATGTTGAGATATTGCCTTCTTCAACGAATTTAGGCTCTAACTTTTCAAGGACTCTCTTGGCCTCGAGGTTAAATTTTGCATCATCTTGGGTGAAGTCTTTTATTTCATACTTTTCGTTTTTTAGAATCTTTCCTAGCTTAGTCTTCGTAAAGTCTTTGCTTGTAGTATAAGTTAGAATAAATTTTCCTCCTGGCTTTAGAGACTTCTTAATCTTCTCTAAAGTCTTTTTGAGGTCATTGAGCATATAGAAGCCGTCAAATGAAACAGCAAGATCGTAGCGATTCTCTCCAAGAGAAGTAATTTCAAAATTAGCTTCTTTGAATTTTTCATCGCTGGCAACCAGATCCACACCATTGGCCTTTAGCTTATATTCACTAGCTAAGTAAGACGTTAAATGGCCTGTTCCGCAGCCAATATCAAGTACTTGTTGTCCTTCACTAAAGTTCTTTGTGATGGCCTTAAATTGAGCTTTTGAGACATTATTTTGCATGAAGCAATCAATGCCGTGGACTTGTTTGCAATACTCTCGAAATGTCTGTGATTCTTTAGCGAATCGGTAGAAATTAGTGAAAGCAACTTTGGCCTTAGTATTAAATCTTTGGTGATTAATGAAGTTTTTAATGAATTGGAACATATAGACTTTATACTCCTATTTTCTTTAAATTTCTATCTTCACACAATCTTAATCAAATAGAATTTGAGATAACTTAGTCCCAATGTTACCGTTTAATAAGCAAGGAGGCTTACATGGTTAAGTTTTTATTCTTTCTTGGGGTTGTTGTGACTCTTGCGAATGCTGCTGTTGCGACAGTATATTTTGACGGCCTAAATGAGATAGGCCGCCAGAAGGTAGAAAAGGTTCTAGAAATCTTTGATTTTTGAAACTAGTTCCGGGTAATCGATGAAAGGATTTCTATTGTGTTGAATTCTTTCAATTGCATCATTTCTTTCGATTTCTTCTTGATCCACTGGATCTTCTTCATGCCACTTACGTAGGTATTTTTCCATTCTTGAATTAATTGATCCATTGTAGCGAACAGCAAAGTAGAACATTGCACGAGCAACATTTCCTTTATGGAAGTTTGGTGGCTCGAAGTAGCGTCCATCTGAATGTGATGCTGAACATGACTTCGTCGCATTCTTACCGTTTGGTACTTCTCCAAAATCATTTGAGCTTCTTGTGCTATTTGCTTTTGAGTCAGTCGGGAAGAGGTGGTGAAGATCTCCCTTTTGTAATTTAGAATCATATCCACGAACAAAGCGAGATTGTGGCCAAGTGTGCTCACAGTTTACTACTTGGTGATTAGGAATTCGTCCACTACCAAGCTTACCAATATCTGGTGTTGATTCTGTGAAAATCTTGTCACAGTATACGCCGCGAACATATGGGTGATTAGCATTATCTTTCTTTAAATGTAGTTCATTAAAAAGGTATTTCTTAGCCTCACCATAGCCATTCTTTTTCTGTCCATGACTAATGATGATCTGAAGTTCTGTGCGGAGGTTTTCGTTTTTTAAGAGGTCGTTTGCAATTTCTGTTTTAAAGTTTTCAGGGTAGTAACCGGCCGTCGTCGTGAAGGCCACAAAAATAATCGTGAGGAGTTTTAACTTCAAATTCAAATCCTTGATGAAGAGTTATAGTAAAAGCATCTCAAAGTAATTCTTAAATGGGAAATGGTTTTTTTAAAGTAAGATTTCGTCATAAAAAAAGGCCTTCTTAATGAAGGCCTTTGTTATTTTTTAATTAGAAATTATTGATTTTAGTTGCTAACCCAGGAATGTCGATAAATGGGTTTCTGTTTTTTTGTACAGCGAAGATGATTTCGTTTCTTTCTCTTTCGTCTGCATCGATTGGATCAAGCTTGTCCCACTCTCTTAGAACTTCTTCTTGTCTTGATGAGATTGAGATATCGTATCTTACTGAGAAGTAGAAAAGTGCTCTTGCTACGTTTCCTTTGTGCTCATTTGGTGGCTCGAATGCACCGTTACCTTGAGTTTGTGAAGCTGTACAATCTTCGTAATCTACTGGTGAACCATTAACGTTATCAAATTCATAGTTACCTCTTACAGAGTTAGCTTTTGAATCAGTTGGGTATAGGTGGTGTAGGTCTGATTTTTGAAGGTCTTTTCCAAAACGTCCTGAGAATTTTGATTGTGGCCAAGTGTGCTCACAGTTAAGAACGTTTGAATTAGGGATTTGTCCTGGACCCATTGAACGAGTGTGAACTCTTCTAAGTGTTTTTTGACAGTATACATCTTTAATGAAGTAACCTTTATCGTCTTCTTTAAGGTGAATTTTTCCAAAAAGAACTTTTCTTGCACCTTTATAGCCAAGGCTTTTTTGGCTGTAACATCTACCATAGTCTGAACTATCACATCCAAGAGTATCTCTACTCTTAGTTCTTTGGTGAGCTGTGTTTAGAACTTCAAAAAGGTAATCCTTTAGTGATTCTCCACCTCTTGCGATGTAGCTTTCAGTTTCTTTTGGGTAGTAGTTGTTTAATTCTGCGGCAGTACTCGTAAGAGTGAAAAGTAGTGTTGCTAAAACGATTACGATTTTCATCAAAATCCCCTTTAATGGTTTGTGTGTGTGGAGCATTTATAAGATATAATTATTAAAATGGCTAATACAAATTTTAAGTTTTTCTAATAAACATACTCTAATTATGTAATTTTAGTTAGTAGATGCATTGCTATGGCCAAAAAAGTTATAAAATAACCGTTTTTTGTAGATTTCTTGGAAGCCATTTTGTATAAGTCGATTTGAACTCAACATAACTTATTAGGGTGAACTTATGATGAAATACGTTTTTGCACTTAGCTTACTTATATCTTTCAATGCGTCTGCATATAATAAGGCGACATTAAGCTGTATTAAGAAATTAACGTATGATCTAAATGTTGATAGCCGTGCTTTTAAAATCAATACAGATGAAATTGATAATGATTATGAAAATAATCACCTTGAAGAAGCTGTTGCTCTGATTAGAGTAACTCTTGAGCTTAATGGTTGTAATAGTAATGCTGCCATCAACTTTGCTAAAACTCCAACAGGGCGTGCAAAGAGTCGTTGTGTTGAAGTCATTCCTGGACACGAGTATTCAATGTCTTGTTATGTTGAATCTAATATGGGCTTCTTCTTTGTTAACAAAGATCTACAAACAGACGCCTATGTTATCTATTCACGTTGGGATTAATTAATCCCACAATTCCTTTAGACGATTTCTAATATTCTTTTCAACACCAATATCCTTTGGTTGATAGAACTTCGGTGTATCTTTAGGTGCGTATTGCTGCTTAATAAAAGCACCGTCAAAGCTATGTGGATACTGATAAACCACTTTGTGATTCTTGTCTGGAAAATTCTTTAAGTGTTCAGGAACTTCTATTGTTTGTGAGTTTTCAACATAGGTCAGAGCTTCATTGATGGCCATGTAGGCGGCGTTACTCTTAACTGTACTAGCAAGATATGTTGTGGCCTGAGCAAGTGTAATACGTGCTTCTGGCATACCTATATTTTGAACAACGTGAAGTGCATTAGTTGCTACTGTAAGCGCATTCAAATCGGCATTACCCACATCTTCACTTGCAAAGATGACAAGTCGTCTGGCAATGAAAACTGGATCTTCTCCGCCATCTAACATAACAGCAAGCCATAGAATGGACGCATTTGGATCACTTCCACGCATACTTTTAATAAAGGCCGAAATCACATCGTAATGACGATCTCCTCCAGCATCAAAATTTCGTGAGTTTTCTTTAATGATATTTTTGACTGTTTCAAAATCGAGTTCGCTATCATCTTTTAATGATAGAATAACTTCAAGGCTTCCAAGTGCGATGCGCGCATCACCATTAGCATACTCGCAAATAAGATCGACATACTCTTTGGAAATTTCGATATCTAGCTTAGCAATTGTTCTATTAATAAGTGCGAAAATTCTCTGAGTTGTAAAAGACTTAAGCTCGATAACTTTCATACGTGACAGAAGTGCGCGATTTACACTACGACGCGGATTTTCTGTCGTTGCGCCAATTAAGATAAAACTTCCTTGCTCTACATGAGGAAGTAGGGCGTCTTGCTGGGCCTTATTAAAACGATGAATCTCATCGATGAAGATAATGGATTTTCGTTGATAATCTTTTGATTCTTCTTGGGCCTGCTGAATAAGTTTCTTTAGATCAGCAACACCCGATAGGACAGCACTAAACTCGTAGAAATTGGCCTCAATTTCGTGCCCTAGGACCTTGGCAAGAGTTGTCTTGCCTGAACCAGGTGGGCCCCAAATAATCATCGACGGAATGGATTCTCCTTTTAGAAAGGGAAATCTCTTTGCAAGTATATCAAAGCCTTCATATTCAAGCTTACCCTGTGGTCTGACTCGGTGAGCCAGTGGTGTGACCTGATTTTCTTTAGAATCTGGAGAGTTAAATAATCCTTGTTGCACTATTATTCCTATCGCCCTTGTAATTGGCCGTTGACACAATTCTAGCCGCAGTGTAACTTAACTTGCCGAATCTCGCTAGGACTATAGCGACAAATCTCAAACAGGCTATCGTTAAAGGTAGTGAGAAAAAAAGATAGAAGGGGGTGAATTACAATGGCAAAAGATTACTCAATCAAGATTGAAATCGATGAAAGACTAAGCGCTGAAAGAGCACTTAAGAAGTTCAAAAGATTTTGTGAAGCTTTCGGTGTTATTAGAGAATACAGAAAGAGACAAGAGTATAAGAAACCTTCTATTAGAAATAAAGAAAAACTACAGGCGGCTGAAAAGAGACGTAAAAAGACTCAGACTAAGTACGGTAGAGGTTCAAAAATCTAATTAAGATTTAAATTTCTTATATACTGAAGGCTCCCGATGGGAGCCTTTTTTTATGTCCACGATGGACGGTATGTCGACGAGAGGCAGGAGCCGGAGTCGACTATTTGGGCTAGTAGAAAAGTAATTTTAAAATACTATTCCATCTCGCGTGCATGACCTTTACGTTTCTAACGTATTCACGAGGGAATCCTGTTTGACCTTTTTCAAGGTCCATATGGAAGACATTCCAGTTCATATTAAGTTCACCAAGACGTCCAAAGAACCATTTTGTATTATTCTCTGGGATCATTCTTAATTCAAGAGGTGAGAGAAACTTATCAACGAATTGATCAAATGAAGGTTTAAGAGCATCTGGGAAGATATAGTTAAAAGCATCATTAGAATAATTGTAGATCTTACCAACATAGTTTCGGTACTTATCAATACGAGGAACATAGGTTGCGAAGTTTGTTTTATCTGTTAAGTGTAGTAGTTGCACGTAACTTTCAATTTGCATATTAAGATTGTCGATCTTATCAAGGATAGAAATAAGGTTGATGTAATTATCCACATTTGAGTACTGATCAACAGGAAGTTTGTTGAAGTCATCTCTTAGTTTTTTGATATTGCGCTCAATACTCTGATTGAGGGGAGTTACTGTTTTGAGTGAATCATAGCAAGCTTTCTGATTCATTTTACAGGCACGATAAGCTTCTTCAAAAACAAGGTTTAGCTTGAGGCTATTTTCGCGAAGATTAATAAAATCCTGTGAAGTATAGGTGATTCTCTTAACAATATAGTAGAAGTCATTCTTAATTGAGCGCAGCTGAGGCCTTACGTAACGACGATAACTTGCTTGGCTTAGCTGTAGTTTTGAAGAGTCGAACTTAAAGTACGGGTAATTTGCAAAACTACTAAGAGAGAATATGAGTAAGAGTATAAGTTTTATCACTCATTTAATGATTTGCGATACAGGGCGAAAAGTCAATGTCTAGCCGACTAGGTCGAAGTCTTCTTGTGGCGAAATATGACTCAGTTCAAGATATTCTGGAGACTTTTGTAGTGAGCGAAATTCCTTGATCCAACTCTCTGAGTTACACAGTGAGATTGATACATTATGCTTTGGAATTTTGTGCTTAACTAGATTTTTTGGAAAGAGATTGAGTGGAACTGATTTAAGTTTAAAGTGTACTTCTTTGTGGGATGGGATTTTTCCCGAATAAATTAGGGCCAAACAAATAAATGTTCCAGCATCACATGAATCTATTTGAATGCGATCAGAACTCACCTTATTGATTAGGGAGAGTAGATCATTTGCATACTTCGAAATATCTTTTGAATTTAGATGTTCAAATTTATAAATATCTTTGCGGTTCTTTGCTGATAGAATTCTCTTTTCTGATTCAGAGAAATCCAGATGCGAAAAATTGGTCATTACCACTTCATCAAGAGTTGGCTCTGTTGTGTCGAATTTATAAATAACGTCGGCGCCAGCACCTTTAACTTTGATTTTTCCAGAAAATAAGACTTTTGACACAGCAAACCTCATGGTGAAATTAATAATGTTAATTACTTAATCGGTTCGATGGGTTATTTAATTAAGTAAAAAGATTATTTTCTTAGAGATTAGCTTTCTTGTAATTCTAGGCGCTTACAGGGGTTACTCGTCGGATTCACTCATAAGTTGCTTAAATATATTATTTTTACGCATCTGGAGTAGTCTCATAATATCTGTGGCCGTCTCTTCAAGAGCGCGATCGGTCACATCAAAAACAGGCCATCTCTTATTCTTGCTAAAGATATCATTGGCCCACTCGAGCTCCTCAATTACTTTATTCGTATCAGCATAATCACCTGTGTGTTCAGTGGCCCCTAATTTATTAAGGCGATTTTTACGGATTGAGTAGAGTGCTTCTGGGTCAATTGTTAGAGCAAAAATCTTTCTTTGATCAACTTCAAAGAGTTCTTTTGGAAGGTGTTGTCCGTTGATAATTGGAATATTAACAACCTTGATCCCATGTTGAGAAAGGTAGACTGAGAGTGGAGTTTTCGATGTACGAGAAATTCCTACCAAAATAACATCTGCAAGGTGGAGTGTTTCAACATTTCGTCCATCATCGTGGTTTAGAGTAAATTCCATGGCAGCAACGCGGTCAAAATATTCTGAGTTAACAGCGTGTAATAGTCCCGGTTCACTCTTTGGTTCTTGGTGGAAGTAGTTTGAAAAAGTCGTCAGAACAGGCCCCATAAGATCAAGAGAGCGTACATGCTTTTGCATTGAAATTTCTTTTGTATACTCACGAAGTTCAGCTGATACGATTGTATAAATTACTAAGTCGTGATGGATAGCAGCTTCATCAAAAATTGATTTAATTTGTTCTTTTGTTCGAACATTTTTAAATCCTGTATAGAAGACTTCGCTATCTGGAAATTGAGTCATGGCCGCGCGACTAATTGCTTTTGCCGTTGATCCTGTTCCATCCGATATAATAATAATTTTCATTTTTTTCATACTTTATACTTTATTCATTAATGAAGTCATCGACAAGCTTATATAGTTCATTTCTTTGTGTTAGTGGGTGGAGGCGATGAAGGGGAGTAACCTTCTTTAAGAATGTCTTTTGTGACTTCGCCAACCTTCGAGTGGCAAAGTAAATCTTTTCAATTAGATCATCAATACTTGTTATTTCGCCTTCGATATATTGGATGACTTCTTTGTAACCGATAGTCTTAAGAGGCTTGAGATCAGTTGTATGCTCTTCATTTTGAAGAATTGCTTTTACTTCCTCGATAAGGCCTTGTGCAATCATCTCTTTCGTACGTTTATTTATAATTTTCCAATGTTCTTCTTTAGGGATATCAAGACAAATATTGAGTGTCTGCCATCCATGAATATTATTTGAAAAGTCATAGGCACCAACTTCATCGGCCTGTTTCTTTTGCAGGGAGATTTTCTTTCCTGTCATGCGATGATACTCATAAGCACGAGTTCTTCGGTAGTGATCATTTTCATGAAGATTTTCAAGAGACTCAGGGTCGTGAATTGCGAGGTATTCAACAATCGGCTTCATTCCTAACTCTTCGTAGAGTTTCTTGGCCTCTTCTTGAATCATTGGATCAGTACTTTCAGATTCATACATTCCGCGCAGAAGGCTACGAAGGTAGAAGGCACTTCCTCCAACCAGAATTGGTACGATATTCTTTTCATGTAACTCATCAATTTTGCTTTTTGCAAGATCAACAAAATCAGAAGCATTGAGCTCTTGTGTAATAGGGGAGATACTAACTAAGTGGTGTGGTACACCATCCATTTCCTTCTCGTCAGGCTTAGCACTTCCAATATTTAGTTCATTGTAAAAGAGTACACTATCAAAGTTAATGACTTGGCATTTTTCAATACCAATGCGTTTGGCAAAGTCGATGCTAAGTCCTGTCTTTCCTGAAGCTGTTGGCCCTAAAAGTAGAATCAATTTCTTATTCATCATTTAAGTAACTTCTTTATTTTCTTAGGACTAATGGTCTTAGCAATTTTTAAATCGATAAGTTCATAGAATGAAATAAGAGAGAGAAGTTTTCTCATCTCCGATACTTGTAGACGAATCTCTTCGAGAGGTTCTCGATCATTTAAAATATTTTCGCAAATTTTTGCATAAGGTAGATCTTCAAAGAGGTGAGAGACTGAGCGTAGAACACAAGTTGATTGATCGAGTCTTTCAACTTCAAATCCTGCTTGTAGAAAATCTGATAATTTTTCACCTTCACTTGAAACCAGTGAAATTGGCTCTGAGATCAATAGTGGCGTCATATTATCGATATCAACTTGATCAATTAATTTCTCAAGAATCGTTTCAGCGTTTACAAAGTATGCTCCGCGATCAGCGTGATTAAGCAAGAAGATATTTTCACCAATAAGAGAGATAGTTAATTCACTTTGAACTTCACCAAAGAGAGAGCTTTGGCCAAATTGGTCTGAGCTATTTGAGATTTCATTTTGAAATTGAGAGAGATTAAATCCAGTACTTATCACTTCATGACCTGCACCTGTACTAAAGAGAGTATCAGCAAGTGAGTTAAAACTTACTTCGCTCTCATTCATCTCAAGCTCTTGTGAGGCTATGGCCTCTTGGTTATCGCTAATTAATTTCTTTGTGGTGGCACTAACAAGAGAGAAGATCTCATTGGCCTTAAGAAATTTAATAATCGTTTTATTCGGGTGCACATTTACATCAATAGTATTTTCAGGAACCTTAAGTTGAACGATATAATCACCAGTCATCGTGATCGGCCAAAATTTTTCAAGATTGCGAATAACAATTTGATGAATTTTCTTATCGGTAAAGAGTCTATTATTAACGAAGAGAAATTGCTGTTTACCGCTATAACCTTTCGAGGCCTCTTTTGAAATATAGATGTGACAGCTATTATCAAGATATCCACCATCGGCGGTAATAATCTCTGGTTTATGCTTTCTCGATTTCTTTTTAAAGACTTCTTGAATACGGCTTTCAATATTACTTTGAGCGCGGTAGATCGTCGGATCACTATCATCCCATGTAATATTAAATTCCACATGAGGGTAGTTGATAAGAAATGAATTCAGTACGCGCTTAAGGGCATTCTTTTCACTTTGACCTGACTTCACAAACTTTAAACGCACAGGCGTATTAAAGAAGAGGTCTTTAACATATGTCGAAGTTCCACTCTTGTGACTTGAGTACTTTGAGTGCTCAATAGTGCGTGCCCCGTGAATAACAAACTTTGCTCCAGCTTCTGGGTTAGAGCGAGGAGCCGAGTGACATGAGATTCTTGCCACACTTGAAATGGAAGCCAGTGCCTCACCGCGGAAGCCGAAAGTATTTAACTTATAAATATCCTCAAAATTATTTATCTTAGAAGTTGCGTGACGACAAAAGGCGTAGGGTAGTTCATCAAAGAACATTCCATCACCATCGTCTTCAATAGCAATAAGGTCGAGTCCACCATTTAAAATAGTGACTCTTATTTTAGATGCATTAGCATCAATTGAATTTTCAAGTAATTCTTTAAGAACATTGGCCGGTCTTTCGACGACTTCACCGGCCTTGATTTGATCAATTAAGTGTTCAGGAAGTAGGTTAATTCGGTTTTGTGTATTCTCTAATATTTCCATTATCTCGAACTAGTCGCGATAGAAATTAACCTGGTTTCTCCCACCTTCCTTGGATTTGTATACAGCAGAGTCGGCCCTCTTAAATAGGTCTGTTCCGTTATTAACTCCTTGTCTATAATCGGAAACACCAATCGATGCTGTTACAGGTAACTTATTATCGTCGTAAATGAAGTCGTGCATCTCAACAGCTTTTCTTAAGCGTTCAGCGATTTCATATGATTGTTTAATATTTGTGCTAGGTAAGAGAACAACAAACTCTTCTCCACCGTAGCGAGCGAAAGTGTCATTTTCTCTAATACCATTAGTACGGATAACTTCTGCTAGCTCTTTTAAAACGTAGTCACCAGCATCGTGTCCGTAATTATCATTAAGTTTCTTAAAGTGGTCTAGATCGAAAACAATTAGAGATAGGGGAGAGCCTGTCACTTTTGATTTCTTAACTTCAAGATCTAACTTCTTATTAAAGTATGATTTATTATAACAACTTGTTAAACCATCAGTGTTGGCCTCAAGTTGTAATTTGTCATAAGTAAGTCTTTCAGGATCACCTTTTGGTAGATACTTAAGAGCAATAGCACCCATCTTAATGATGTCACCTTTTTGTAACTCTTGAGTTTCTTCAACCTTGGCGTTGTTAAGGAATGTTCCGTTTCTTGATCCAAGATCAACAACTGCGTATCCATCACCGTGTGTAACTAGCTTAAAGTGTTCTCTTGAGATCCCATTAAATTCAAGTGGGATATCACACTTAGCACTTCGTCCTACAATCACTTCTTCAACAGTTAAATCAAATAGTGTTCCGTTTAAATCACCACCAACTACAAGTAGGGCGGCCGGTTTGTCTTCAGCTTCTTTGTTAGCAGAAGCTAGTGCTGCTTTAATGTCAGTTAAAACTAGAGTAGCGTCATCACTCATATTTGTCCTTTCAGTACTTTACGATTTGAATTACCTTGTAGATTTTAACTATCCCTTTGATTTTAATCAAGATTGGAAAAGATTGCTATCTACCAAATACTCGTAATTTTCACAGGTTATCAAGCCATTCAAAGCTATATATCTTCCCAGCCTCAACTCCTGGTTGATTAAATGGATCGATATTTAGGCAAAAACCTGTGACAGCAGTCAAGTATTCGAAGAAAATGATCAAATTTGCTAAGTTTTCTTCGTTTACTCTCTCAATTTCAAAAGTGATATGAGGAACTTTTTCTTCTTTAAGTGCCTTTAGAGTTCCAAAGTATTCAGAGTCCATTAGGTTCTTAAGTGAAAAGTTACTTAGCTTTTGAAGTTTTGCGTGTGAGAAATTATTTTCTAATTTGTAATCGCAGTCACTTTCTTTAACATTTATTAGAAGCATTACTTTATTAAGTGGGCCTTCCATAAAAAGCTGCATTTGTGAGTGTTGGTCTGTTGCTCCATAAGATGGAATAGGTGTAAGTCCGACACGTTCACCATTTGCATTCTTCTTTCCTAAGCTCTCTGCCCAAAGTTGGATAAACCAAAAAGATAGATCTCTTAGGCGACTAGAGTAGGGCATGAATACAGTTTCATTATATCCATTTTCATTGTGACTTAGGATTGTCTTTAAAACATCTTTAAAGCTTTGTGAGTTGTGTAGATTTTCACCAAAGTTAAAACCAGCTGCACATAAAGCTTTGATATCAATCCCTGCAAAGAGAGCAGGAAGAAGCCCAACTGGAGTTAGGACACTGAAGCGTCCTCCAACATTCGTTGGGATATCTAAAGTTGTAATTCCTAACTCATCTCCAAGCTCTCTAAGGCTTGAAGTTGTTGGATCACTTGCAAAGACAAAATAGTCTTTTAAATTTTCTTCATTAACACCAGCTTGATTTAATTTATTTGCAACGATAGCAAATGAAGCAAGTGTTTCAGCTGTTCCTCCTGATTTAGAAACAACGTAGAAAAGAGATTCTTTAAGATCAATCTTATCTAATTTATTCTTTGTATCATCAGGATCAATATTATTTAAAAATACGAAATTTCTCTGTGAGTTATGTCCAAGAGCACTGATAAGCATTTCAGGCCCTAGTGAACTTCCACCAATTCCAATTTGCACAAATGTTTTCTTTGCATTGAATCTTTCAAGAACATCAAAACACTGTTGTTGATAGTGAGAGTCAGCTAGTCTAGAGATGCACTCATAGCGCTCACTTGATTTAAACTGGTTAATCTTTTCATCAATTATAGTTGAAAAGTCATTCTCATTAATAAAAGAGCTAATTTCGATTTTCATTACGATTCATACTCCTTTCTAAGAAGTCTTGAGATAACAACTTTTTGGATTTGATTTGTACCTTCAACAATCTGAAGAACCTTTGCATCTCGCATGAAACGCTCTACAGGATATTCTTTTGTATAACCAACACCACCAAGAATTTGAACTGCATCAGTTGTTACTTTCATGGCCGTATCACTTGCTCTCATCTTTGCCATTGAAGCAAGTTTTTGATTTGGCTTTCCATCATCAAGAGACTTTGCTGCTGCTTGAACGAGAAGCCTTGAAGCTTCAACATCACATGCCATATCGGCCATCATAAATTGTAGCCCTTGAAAATCAAAGATTGCTTGTTTGAATTGCTTTCTCTCAAGTGAATACTTGATAGCTTCATCAAGTGCACGCTGGGCACAGCCAACAGAGATCGAACCGATTGCAATACGTCCCTTATCAAGTCCACTCATGGCAACTTTAAAACCTTCTCCTTCATTTTGTAGAAGGTTGGCATCTGGAACAAAACAATTTTCAAAAAGTAATTCGCGAGTTGGCGAGATATTCCATCCCATCTTTCTCTCTTTCTTACCATAAGTGAATCCTTCCATTCCATCTTCAACGATGAATGCTGAAACGCCTTTTGCTCCTTCTCCTCCAGTTCTTGCCATCACAACATAAGTCTTAGCAATTCCACCTGAAGTGATCCAAAGTTTTGAACCATTTAAAATATAACCACCATCAACTTTTTTTGCAGTTGTTGATAGGCTAGCAGCATCTGAACCAGAACCTGATTCTGAAAGGGCGAAGGCACCAATGGCCTCTCCGCTTGTTAGTGCTGGAAGGTATTTTTCTTTTTGTTCCTTATTTCCAAAGATATCAAGAATCGATTGCACCATCGAAGAAACAGAAATTGTTACAGCATAGGCAACTGAAGATTTTGCGATTTCTTCAAGAGCATAACTATAGTCTTGAACAGGAAGGTTTAATCCACCGTACTCTTCTGAAACAGTCATCCCTGTAAAGCCAAGCTCTCCTAACTCATTGAAGATTTCCATGCGGAATTTTCCTTCAAAGTCGTCGTGTTCCATATGTGGTTCGATTTTTTCCAGGCGAAAGCGTCTTAGGCCTTCAACGATCTCTTTTTGCATATCATTCATAGATAAACCCTTAAAATTGCAAGCGTATAACTTAGTAAATTGTAAAATCCACCTACATTACCAAAGAAATCTTAAATGGTTAAATTTTATAAATTTACTCGGTCTCTACTACGTAATTACAATAGTTTATATAATGTATGAATTAGATAGGTTTTATTTAATGAATATGTGCGCTACAATTATAGAAAGGGTGAAATTCCCTCCCAATCGCAAAAGAGGAGGATTACATGAAACACAACGACCTACGCCTATCACAGACCGACGAAGTTGAAGCTGTTGAGGAAGTTGAGCTTACTGATTCATTTCCTTACATGCTCATCGTAGCCTCGATGGCAGTTATTACTATCATGCACTTAATTCTTTATCCACTAGCTCAGGACTTTGCCAGATACTTCAGCTCACACTAAGAGCTGGGTCTTGTGCCCAGAATTATTGCATAGGCTTAACCATTCAAATCTCCATTAACGTACTGAAATCAGTATGCCGCCAGAAAAGAGCTAAGTTCTCACCCCAAATCAAAATATAATGAGTACATGGAAACGCTAAAAGAATTTAGACCACAACACAAGAACGTCGTTCACTCTAAGAGAGTGAAGAAATCAAAGGCCAAGAAATCTAAGAAGGGAAGTAGTAGTATCTTTTCTGCAACAAATATCGCTCTACTTGCCTGTGCAGTGATGCTTGGTTTTGGTCAGTTTAAAAAGAATGCGCAAATTGAATCTCTTTCTCAAGCAAACCTTGAATTAGGTAGTGAGATCGACAAGTTAAAAATGGAGCGCATGAAGTACATGGCCGATAAGAAGATCCAAGATATCGCTAAGCAAACACTTGGTCATAAAGTCGCACACGTCAATTCGCTTAAGGCCATTATTGAAAAGAGTAAGTCTGATCTTGCAGCGGTGACGACTGAATTAGAAAACTTGAAGAAAGTGAAAATGTCAGCGCTTGAATATAAGCAAAAACTTGCAGCAATGGAGAAGAACTACCAACAACGTCTTGATGCTCATAACCGTGCAAGTACAGATACAATTAATCGTATGGGACGTAAAATGATGGCCGAAGTTGATAAAGTAAAAACTGTTGAAGCTCCAACTTCTTCACGCCACACAGTTAAATTTGGTTCCACTCCTGTGGCGCCTGTTCAAAAGAATTTCAATAGAGTTCCGGCCAGCAAGAATGAAGCTGACCGTGAATCAAGTATAGGTGATTGGAAAGCGGGCGGGCTTGAGCTTTAATTAAGCTTGCGCCGCCTTAAGTAGATTCTTAGCAATGATCATAATCTGCGGGCGTCATCATGCGAGAGCATTATGACGAGCAGCTTTACCGTTGTGCAATCGCGACGTCGCAACGTCAGCGATGCATGGGCGGAGACCATCTATGCCTGTGCTGCCTTAAGTAGATTCTTAGCAATGATCATAATCATTACCTCATTAGTACCAGCACCAATTTCATTAAGTTTATTATCTCTCATCATGCGCTCAACTGGGAACTCTCTTGAGTAACCATATCCACCGTGAAGTTGGATAGCATCAAGTGCAATTTTTGTTGCCATCTTTGGAATAGCTAGCTTAACTTGAGCTGCTACAACTGGCCCCTTCTCTCCTTGATCGTAACGGTAAGCTACGTTGTAGAGGAAGTTTCTCATCATTTCAGTTTCAGTTGCCATCTCTGCGATCATTTTTTGGATCATTTGGTATTCACCAATATTTTTTCCAAATTGTGATCTTTCGTTAGCATATTTAATACACTGATCAACACAAGCTTGTGCGATACCAAGTGAGATACCTGCGATCGTGATTCTTTCGATCTCAAGGTTTTTCATCATGTGATAAATTGAGTCACCTTCGTTACCAACAAGTTGCTCAAGACCAACTTTAGCGTTGTCAAAGATTAGCTCACCAGTAGGTGATGCACGCATACCCATTTTGTGGATTGGGCTACCAAAGTCGAAGTGTCCCTTGTCTTTTTCAAGAATGAAAGTTGAAAGGTTCTTTCTCTCTTTTCCTGTTCTTGTGTAAACGTAAGCGATATCTGCATACTGAGCATTTGTGATCCACATCTTCGTACCATTTAGAAGATAGTGGTCGTCTTTCTTTTCTGCTTTTGTTTGAATACCTACTGCATCCGATCCGTATTCTGGCTCAGACATACCCATACAACCGATGTGCTCACCAGTGATAAGCTTTGGAAGATATTTTTCTTTTTGTTCTTTTGAAGCGTTGTTTTCGATATTGTTCACACAAAGAATTGAGTGAGCAAGGTATGAAAGAGTTGAAGAAGCACAAGCTTTACCAAATTCTTCCATGACAATTGTTGCAGCAAGAGCACCCATTCCAGCTCCGCCATATTCAGGGTCTGCAGTAATTCCAAGAACTCCAATTTCACCCATTTTTTTGAAGGCATCCATGTTGAATGTTTCATCTGTGTCATGCTTTTCTGCAACTGGTGCTAATTCTTGTCTAGCGAAGTCGCGACACATTTTTTGGATTTGTTTTTCTTCTTCAGTGAAATACCACATGCTTTTGTCCCCTCAATCGAATTTTTGTCTGAAATAACTTACCGTGTCTTACATTCGATGGCAATAAGGCCCAAAATGTTTTTGCCCATTATTGTGTGTTTAGCTAATTGATTGAAATTTGTAAGTAGTTGAAATTGTCAAAGTGTTTTGGCTAACCTACAATATTTCTTAAGGAGTGGATTGATGCTTACAACACCTGTAGTCAAGGATGAGGACACGGTATTTCCAGGAGAGAATTGGTTCTTTTACTGGAAAACTTCAGCTTCCCTTTGGAAATCTAAAATAGAACAAACATCTTTAACTGATAAGATAATCGTACCAATTAATTGGAGCTTTCACACGGATACGGGTGATAAGATCGATTTTGCGTCTCAAAAGCCTGAGACGGACTTCAAGCGTCTTTACGATATTTGCCAAGAACTTGAAAAAGAAATTATTTTTCTTCTTCCGGTAACTCCTGTTCCATACTTACCAAATGGTGGGATTCCGTATCTTCTTGCACGTACTGCAAGTTGTGATGAATATGGAATCAATATGGGAAGTGCTGATAGTGATGGCACTCTTCATAATTTCTATAGCTTCTACGATCCAAGAGTTTATAAAGGTTTCTCTCGCTTTTGTAGTGAGCTTAGTGCTTACTTTGAAAAGAGTGAAATCAAGGCGCCTCTGTGGGCCGCGACTTGCGGGCACTACGCTAATGGTATTTTTAACTCTTATATATTTGATCGTTCCGTGGCGTTTCAATCGGGGCTTACTCGCTTTATCGATATGAAGAAGCATGAGCTAAAACTAGAGAAGATTACACCAGATCAAGAACGTGACTTTATTCTTGAATATAATGAAACAATCTCAAATATCTACGTCGATATTGCCAAGGAAACTCTAAATAAGAATTGGCAGGGGACAAAGAATTTTTCTTTCTTAGAAGGTTCGATGTCTTCAATCGAAGTGAGAATGCTTGATCAAATGAGTGACTCCAAGATTGTTGATGATGCCCTTAAGAGTCTTGATAATGGAATGCTTCCATCTTCAATTCTTCTGCCAAATCGTCACAAGAATGGAATTTATACTGATCTAAAAAAGCAGGTGATTAATTCTTCTCGTCTTGATGAATTCTATAATGAGAAGACAATCCTTGCGCAAAATGAATTTATCTTTAAGGCCTCAAACGCAATTTGTATCTTTCATGATAAGAAGGATCGAAAGAGTAAGGATCAATTAATTGATTCAGGCTTTCTTAAGTTTTGTCAGACTAAGTTTCAGTGGGATTATTGCTTTAATGACATTAATACTTTTCACTGGGAAGACCTCGTGGAGAGTTCATTTCAATTCTTCTACTTTAATGGAAAAGAGATTAACGACAAGCTACTTGGAAAAGTTTTAAAACTTTTCATGAGCGGTGGGAGAGTCATTATTGATCTTGCCCATCTTGATCGCGCTCTTGTGAGAAGACTTGAATCTTTCTATCTTGAAAATGAGTTAAGCGTTGAAAAAATTCGCTACCTAACTGAGATCAATACTATTGCCATGGGTGATGGAAGACTTCTTATCTTTAACTCAAATGATTTTAAAGAATGTTCAGCGCAGGAGCTTGATACGTTCTGGAATAAGGTAATTGAAAGCATAGGCCATAGCTCTTGTCAGATCACTCAAAGTGGAGAGATTAGACATAAGTGGCAAGAAAGGGGAGTAGCTTCTTCTGATCTTAAGTATGACAAAGTTAAGCGCATTAGCTTTTTTAATCCATCAAGTTATAAGCAAAAGCTTACAATTAAATATCCATCGGAATATGTCTTTCAAAAGATGATTGATCAAAATCACGTTGAAATTAATAATTCACCTTATGAGATCGAGCTAAACTTTATGCCAAAGGGTAGTATCTCTCTCGATTTTGGGATTATCTCGGAGTAGTTATGGCAAGCGAAGATAAAGTATTATTTGTAAGTTACGTGTATAGCGAAAGATATAATCTCTTTCTCATCAGATCAATCTTCACTTCAAAGACTGCTGTAGACTTAAATGAAATTGAAATGGATGAGAGGCTCGAAGTCACTCCAGAGGGATACCTTAGTGGCTTCTTTGATGAAGATGAGCTCACAAAATTTGCCTACGACCTAAGCGATCGCTTCAAGCAGGGCAAGGTTTGTCTCATCTCGCCGGAGTGTTTCAATAAGTGCTTTGAGGCCAGCAATAAAGTTTCCGACCTACTCGGTGCCTTTATTGAAAACGGGCAATTATTAGAAAACCCTGATCACAATAAGAAGGGATTCTTTTCGCAGTTTATTCGTTAATAACTTTGAACGTCGCCTGCAGAGGTTTATGGTCAGCGCCCTGAACCTCACCGCGCACACGAGCTTCGATTAGCTCAAGCCCACGATACCAAATATAGTCCAGTTTATTTCCAAGCCATTTCATACGATCATCACGACCTATGAAGACGGCCTCTTGGAATCCAATTGACGTTAGGAGCTCGCGCATCATGCGAATTTTCTTCTTTGAATTTGTATTGAAGTCTCCGGCAAAGACCACAGGGCCTGTTGTCGAATTGATATGTTTCATAACTTGCTTAAGTTGCTTCTTAAGCTTTCTCTTGGCCACGAAGTTGATGGCGTGGATATTGATGAAAGTAATTGGGCGCCCGTCTTCTAATTCATACTGAGTTGAAAGAACCATTTTTGGCGTGCCAATGAAAGGCTCTTTAACATCACTTCGAAGGGGAGTGATTAAAGACGTCGCAAATTTTGAAATATTAGTCACACCTGTTTTGTACTTTTTAAAACTTACAAAAGAAGTGGCAAGAACGATATCTTCATCAACTGGGGTTTGCAGACGATCCTTCATGACATCTTTTAGGATAAACTCTTGGCCAAGCAGGATATCACTTTCAGCAAGAAGTGCATCGAAATCACTTTCCCAGCTTTCATTCTTTCCCTTGTACATATTCCATGCCGTTACCGTGAACTCATTTGGGAAGTAGCAAGTCGGGCAGCTTACATTTGATTTGTAATCGATGACATTATTGATGCTTGGTATTTTATGAAGAAGTGATTTTGTACTGATATTTGAGCTTGCAAGTGTCGACATCGCAAGCATTATGCTTAATGCAATTTTTTTCACAACAAATCCTTTTGTCTGAATAAATTATTTATTTAATGTCTATTATCGCTGAGATTATTCGATGGTGTCAAAAATTGCGTGCATCGGCTTATGGTCAGAACCGTCAACATTTCCTAACACTCTTGCATCCACTAGCTCTAGACCGCGGTACCAAATATGGTCAAGCTTTTGGCCGAGGAACGTCATACGAGAATCTTTACCTGAGAATTTAACTTCCTTAAAGCCCGCACCTTTAAATAACATCTTCATTGAAAGAGTCTTAGAAGGAGCATTTGTATTAAAATCACCTGCAAAAACCACTGGGCCTTTAAGTTTTTTGACTGCTTTAATCAGTTCGTTGACTTGCTTAAAGAATGGATTTATGCCTACAAAGTTTAGGGCGTGGATATTAACAATCGTTAGCGTCTGTCCACTCTCAAGTGGGTAAGTTGTAATAAGAGAAAGTTTTGGTGTGTTGGCCACTGGCTCGCGATCAATACTTTGGAAAGCTTGTGCACTCTTGGCCTTAACGCTTGAGCTTGTGAAAACGCCAGTGGCGATTCCTTCTTTATTTAAGAAAGAAGTCGCGAGAATATTTTCTCTCTGGTATGGATTCTCTAAGGCCGACTTCATTGAGTCTTTTAAGAAGAATTCTTGTCCAAGAATGATATCACTATCAGCAAGTAGATCTTGGTAGTCACGATACCAACTAAGCTTCTTACCTTTATACATATTCCAAACGGCGATCTTGATACGAGATGAAAGGGCCGAATTTGAAGTTGTTGTCTTATCAATGCGAGTAAGGATTTTGTCTTTAGAAGGGACGGTTCCAATGAGACCAGCAAGGGCCGTATTCATAAGAAGTATCGTCACAATTGATAGAACTAATTTCATATAATCTCCAAACTCATGTGATTTTATTGGATTTTGGTAAACTTGCCCTTATTCTGCCCTAAAAGCCCCTAAAATAGCAAAAATTCTACAGGGCATCTTGTAAAAATTAGCCACTAACCATATATATGACTTTTGAAATTATTTGGAGCAATCATGCAGAAGCAGCTTTTCTATTCGCTATCGCCTAAGGCCTTAAAATCATTCCTTGAAGAGAATGGTCAGAAGGGTTTTGTGGCCAATCAAATTCTGCAATGGGTTTATGAAAAGCTTGAATTTAATCCTGAAAATTGGACCAATATTTCAAAGAATTTAAAATCGCTTTTAACTGAAAATTACGACTTTGAATTACCTAAGATAGTTTGGAACGGACTTTCAAGTGACGGGACTCGCAAGTTTCTTATTGCTATGAGAGATAGCAAGACAGTTGAGACGGTTATGATTCCTGCTCGTTCTAACCGCAAGACTCTTTGTGTGTCTTCACAAGTTGGTTGTGCCATCGGTTGTACTTTCTGCCACACTGGAACAATGGGGCTTATGCGCCACCTTGAAGCAGGGGAGATCATTGGACAATTCCTAGCAGTTACAAAATTTTTAAAAGAAAAAGTTGGTGAAGAAGAGCGCCTTTCAAATGTTGTTTTCATGGGACAGGGGGAACCTCTGCATAACTTTGAAAATGTAAAGGCCGCAACTGAACTGATGGTTGATGAGAAGGCCCTAGGTCTTTCTCAAAGACGTGTGACGATTTCTACATCTGGCCTTGTTCCGGCCATCAAGAAGCTTGAAGAATTTCCACCTGTTAATATCGCCATCTCTCTTCACGCTGCTCACAACGAAATTCGCACGGAACTTATGCCAATCAATAAGGCCTATGACCTTGATCGACTGTTATCAGCGATTAAGGAAATTCCTCTTAAGGCCCATCGCTATATTACCTATGAGTATCTTCTAATCGATCAGTACAATGACCGCGCCGAGGATGTGAAGGCCCTACTTAATCTTCTGCCAAAGAAGGTTTCAAAGGTTAACCTCATTCCATTTAATGAATACCCAGAATCAAATTTTAAGCGCCCAAGTGTAAGCCGTATCAATTGGTTTAAAGAGCAATTAGATAGTGGTGGAATTACGACGACGATTCGTACGACAAAGGGGAGTGATATCCTTGCAGCATGCGGACAGCTTAAGAGTGAATTAGAAAAAGAAGCTAATCTTTGGTCTTAGCCTAAAACCAGAATAATCAAATACCTACCTCGCTATTCTTTAGACTTAATGAAGTTGATGACTTTGTTCAACTTTATATTTTGTTATGTCGATAAAGTAGTACTATTAAATGAAATGGAAAGAATCATATTATGATGTCGATTGATATTTTGATAATTTGTTATGTTTTCTCTGAACTATATCTCAGAAAAAAGAGAAAGATATCAAGCTTAAATAAGAGAGTTGGCTACAGTATCTTGCTTGGGTTTGTACTACTTGGACTTAAGTTGCCAATGGCCTGGGATATGTCCAAGGCCGGGGAAGGAGAAGGGTATATCCCGATGCCACACAGGGGGACCGATAATCTCACAGATTCTGAGGTTGAGTTGCTTGGAGCATCAATATGGAGCTTTACTTATTTTTATCCTGTATGGGCTCCAGTGTTTTTTGCTATTAATGAGTATAGAGATTACGCCTATGCAGATTATAATCAAATGGCTTTTGATCAAAAAATTCTAGAAGACTGTGATATGGGGAAGTGTGGTGCATTACTCAGTTTCTATGCGGACAAGAATGATAGAAAGAATTTCTTGATTACACTACATCGATTAAAAGAGAAAAAAAATCTAGAATGCTATAGAGCTAATGCTTATGCTCGTTATGCTGAACAATTTAATTTAACAATAGAGGATATGGTCGAAAAGTATTCGATTGACCTAATTGACCCAATAGAAAGAGGGTGTACCAAAGTTGTTAATATGAAAATTAAGAGTTGTCTCAATGGGCTAGATATCGAATGTCTGAAATTAAATATGAAATATGTAAATAATATTGATTCAAAGAAAATAAATACTTCCTTAGCTTTATTAATAGGGTTTATGGGAAAGAATAACTACTTGGATAAGAAAGAAGATTACTCCGACGAACAATTCTTGAAGTTTAAAAATGATGCAACCTTGATATTATGTGAATCAGTTAACCATGAACAAAAGATCCATACGGTTCTAAAACATCAGTGTAAATCATATTAAGAAGGTTCAATAAATGGTTCCAGGTGCTTTTTCTTTGCGCTATGTGTTTTCATGTTTTTTATATGTATATTTTAATGTTTTTTTAAATATAGTCTGTAATGTTTAAAACTTTCAGATACTTATCTTTATTAAAGTTTACAGCTTCTTGCTCGTTAATATCGTAAGAGGTGAAATATGGGGCGTAGAAAAACATTAAGAACTAACAAATATCCTTATCATGTTGTTGCTAGATCACATAATAAAACTTGGTTTCCATTGCCTATCAAACAGATGTGGAGGGTTTATTTAAGTGCATTAGAGAAAGTTGTTAGGGATTATAATGTGAAAATATATGCCTTTACACTAATGAATAATCATTTCCATTTAATGCTCGAAACTCCCATGGCAAATATTGATGAAGTTATGTACTGGGTAATGAAGATGACAACACTAGAAGTGCAAAAAAAGGCAGGAGTGTTAAACTCAATTTACGGTGGTAGATATAAATCTTCTTTGTTAACCAAATCAAGTTATAGAGCAAATACTTACAAGTATATTTTACGAAACCCTGTTAAGGCGAGTCTTGTCTCTGAAGTTCAAATGTATCCTTATTCGACTTGTTCTTTATTTGGTCCTGAGACCCCGTTTTCTAATTCTGAGCTAGTCGATTTATTTGCTTTTGATTTGTATCGAGCAAGTGATGCTCTAGAGTGGTTAAATATTAGTTTCAATACAGATGAAGATAGAAGCATTTCTCAAGGTTTATTGAGGCCTGATTTTCGCTATGGAAAGGATTCTCGAAATAGAATTGTTGAACCAGAAGTGATTCATCCAAAATACATTAAGTATGTTAGTCTATGGGAAGAGATTGTTCCTATACAGAACGCAAATTCAAATCAAATTTCTCTGTTTTAATTGAAATTCTTTACCTGTGTTTTATCTTATAGTTATAATGTAAATCTTTTGCTTATCTAAAGTGAATGATTCTGTTCAATTTTATTTTCTTCGATGACGATAAGCAATTATATAGTTTTATATAAGGTTACGCATGGTCAATGAAAAGGCACCTGGAACCAATGTTGTATCGGAAACTAGAGGGAAAATGAATAAATTTAAAGCAATATTCTCAATTGTTCTAACTTTAGCTATTGTAGACTCCTCTGCTATGAGTAATTATTCAGCAAAGCAACGCAAGGAAATCGATCAACGTGCCATAGCGTTTATGAAAGAGAATAACTGGCACGGATTTCCTTATGATAAATATCAAATTACGTTGAATTGGCAAAAGCCTGATGAGAAAAATATTCAAAAGCTTGGTCGCTTTAAACTCTATCACGACAGAGGTTTTAAGAAGGTTGCACTTGAATTTGTTAAATGGCAAAAAAATGATTCTATTGATAAATACAAGGATATGCTCAACTGTTCTTCAAAAGATCCTAAGCTTGAGCAAAGTGACTATTATATTAACTTTCTTGGTAAGTATAGAAAATCTATATGTATTTCACGATCAGTAGGTGAGGGAGAGAAACTCCCTCTAGGAAGTGAAACTATTTTTTATGATAAAAATAGAGAGTTATTTAACTTCTTACTTTACACCGGAAGTACAATTTTAGTTGATAAATTAAATGATGATTATGCAACAATCAAAATAAAAGAGCATACTTATTACTTAAAAATATCCGAATTAGATATATTACACATTAATATTCCGACAAATAATATTATAAAAATGATGTATGGAGATGAATTATTTTCAGCTGAAAATGAGTTATACAAACTGAGAGAGACTCTACTATTAAATGACAGATTCACATTTGATGAATATCTAGAGTCTGGACAAAAATTATTAGAGTACAAGGGAGGTTTTGTTGGAAGTTCTTTCAAAGCTAGAAATAAATTCCTTGATAGTATATTTGTGAAAAATAAAATTGTTGAAAAACAATCAATCGCAATGCTTCTTTATATAACATATTATTCAGCATATGAATTTAGGCCTTTTTTTATAAAGGGGAGGTTTAATATGAAGGATGTAGATAACTACTTCTTAAATATGGCCCGTTTGAAGAAACAATCATATATTGATGCATCATACTTAGCTCGTTATCCTGATTGGAAACCATTTTCTGATTACGAAATAGATTCAGGCATGATTGGATATCGTTTTTATAATGATGAAGATTATTTAAGAAATAAACACTTAAGAATGACATTTAAAAAAACTGGAAAGAATAACACTTATAAAATCACCATAGAAAACGATTAGAATGAAAAGCACCTAGAATCTTTATTAAGAAATGGAAAGAATCATATTATGATGTCGATTGATATTTTGATTATTTGCTTTGTTTTTTCTGAGTTATACCTCAAGAAGAGAAGAAAGATTGCAAGCTTAAATAAGAGAGTTGGCTACAGTATTTTACTTGGGTTTGTTTTGCTTGGACTTAAGTTGCCAATGGCCTGGGATATGTCCAAGGCTAAAGATAATTATATTCCTATGCCATTTGAGGGGTTGGGAAATTTCTCTGACTCTGAAATTGAAATTCACGGGGTGTGTATTTGGAGTTTTACGTATTTTTACCCTATTTGGGCTCCTGTGTTTTATGGAGTTCAGAAGTACAGAGAGCTAAACTACGAAGACTATCAAAAGACTTTATCTAAAGAGAAATCATTAGAAGATTGTAATTACGGAAATTGCGAATCGTTATTAAGTGAGTATGCTGAAAATAATGATCGTGTTAATTTTATAAAAACTCTATCTCGATTAAAAGTTCAAGATAATTTAAAGTGCTTTGAAGCAGAATCATATTCATATTACGCTAAGAAGTTTCAAATATCGTTTGAAGAAATGAAAGGTGATTATGGAATAGATTTGTTCAAGCATTTGAGAAGTGGATGTTATGGAGTCGTTGAGACTAGAGTAGAGGGTTGTATTGATAACTCTGACTATCAATGTGCGTTTGAAAATAAAGATAATATTTTAAGTATCAAACCAACTAAGTCAAATTATCTTATATCGAGACTTGTACGAAAAACAAATAGGATTAATGATAAGAGTATTAAAGATTCAATGAATAAGCTATTTTGTGATCTCGTAGATAAAAATATAAAAATGCCATCAACTTTAAAGAAAGATTGTCGTTTATAGGTTAGAAAAAGAAACTTAATTACTTACTTCTTATTTTCGTAATCCCAGTACTTAACTTTTGTGTTCTTAGACGACGGAAGACGTTTTGATTTTTCAGCGTCAGATTGTGCATCATCTTGATAAGAATCTTGCCATGAAGCCTGACTCTTTTTGTGCACTACTTGGCTTTTGAATGAAATTGGTTTTTTCGCCTGGTCATAGAATGCAGGAGCTTCAAATTTCTCGGCCATCACTAATCCTGACTGAACCACTAGAGTAATAATCGCTAATCTTTTAAAATTGAATCCTTTCATAATTTCCCCACTTATGACGAGTACTCTCTTCTTTTCGGAATCCATGAAATTAACTTTAATCGGCAACTTTGTAACATGTTAAAAATTGTACAAAATCCAGTATTTCTGCGAAGATAGACGTATGGTTTTTTAAGCTCAGGGAGGATGCTTTGTCGAATACAAAATCTAAAGATCGTGCGGTAATTGGCCTTATGGCCATGGTGGCAGTTTTCTTTATTGTGTTAATTTTATTTTCAGCTTACACAGTTTCAATTTTCAAAGGAAATAGTGGGGCGACTTCATCTTTCCAAAAATCAAAAGACAAGATTGCACAAATCAATGTTGATGGTGTGATCATGGATGCCAAGAAAACTGTTGAGCTTCTTCACAAAGCTGAAAACGATGACTCAGTTAAAGGGATCATTCTAAGAGTGAACTCGCCAGGTGGTGCTGTTGCTCCAACACAAGAGATCTATCAAGAAATCTTAAGAATTCGTGGTGTTAAAGAGTATAGCGAAATCACAAAGAATCCTAAACCAATCTATGCTTCATTCTCTTCGATTGCAGCTAGTGGCGGATACTATATTGGTGCCGCAACTGAAAAGATCTGTTCATCTCCAGGAACTCTTACTGGATCGATTGGGGTCATCATGCAATTTATGGATCTCTCTCAGCTTTATAAATTTGCCATGGTTAATCCACAAACTATTAAAGCTGGTCGCTACAAGGATATTGGACAACCGAATCGTCCAATGACGCCAGAAGAAGAAGCTCTGATGGTTGAGATGACAAATGATGTTCATAAGCAATTCATCGATGACGTAAGTCTTATCCGTGGAGAGAAGATTACAACGCCAATTAATGAAGTTGCTCAAGGACAAGTTTTCTCTGGTGCTCAAGCAAAGAAGCTTGGACTTGTTGATGAGCTAGTAGGTCTATGGCCATGTGCTCGCCAAATGCACGCTGCTCTTAAACTTGAAGGGAAGCTAAACTTAGAAGAACTAAAAATTAAGAAGAAATCGAACTTCTTCTCACTCATCGAAGATCTTGATGAAGTGAAGGGTGCTGTTAAGAACTTTGTAAAAGCAAATAGCACAACAACATTAATGTTTAAATAACAGAGGTTAAATGCATATTTACTTAAACTGGCTACAGGATCATATACTCGCAGTTGTAGCTTTTGTCCTTACTCTGATTTTAATCTATCACTACTTTAGTGAGAAGGACACGGGTGTCAAATTATCAAAGAGATATCGCAACTCGATCTTTGAAGCTCAGTCAAAAGTGTTCCTAAATGCAACTCAATACCTAATCTCAGGGAATCGTGACCTTGCCATTAAGGAATTCCTAAGTGCTGTGGATATTAACCGTGAAACGATTGATACATACTTTGCACTTGGTGGTCTTTTTAGAAGTAATGGTGAAATTGAAAAGGCCATTAGTATTCACCGCTCTTTAATTGCAAGAGAGGGGATTTCTGAAAATCACCGTATTCGAGCGCTTAAAGAGTTGGCCATTGACTTTGATAAGGGTGGCTTTGTTGATAAGGCCATTGAAACTTATAAAGATGTGCTTAAGATTAACCGCGATGAATATGATGTCATCCAATCTCTATGTCGTATCTATGAAGATATCGGTGATTGGGATCAAGCCTATAATTACCGTATTATGCTTTCAAAGGTAGGGCATGAAAATCAGTCTGAGACAATCTCCCATATCCTTGTGCAAAAAGCGAAGAAGTACTTTGAAAATGGACAGATGTCTAAGGCCATCGAAGATTTAGAAGATGGCTTCCGCTTTGCTCCTTCGGTTTCAGCAAAAATTCTAAAACTTAGAATTCTGATTCAAGAGGGAAATGTTGATGAAGCGAAGTTCTATCTACTTGAACTATTAAAAGAGCAGCCAATGTATGCTTCATTTGCTTTTGAATCCTTAGAAGAAGGGTTTAAGGGGAGTGAAGAAGATAAAGAAATGTACTTTAAGAGACTAAACCTTCTTATTGAATACTTCTTAGAACTTAATGATGAAGATCTACTTAAGAATGAGTCCATCATTTTAACTAAGATCAGACTTTATAAACAGCACCATAATCTTCACAAGGCCTACGAGTTACTTAGTAATTGGAGTAAGGGAGATCATGCAACTTCAGATGCTCTAAGATCAGAGTATATTAAGATTCTTATTGAGCTAGGTAAGAAGGAAGAAGCTGTTACACAAACGAAAGACTTATTAGAGAATATGCATCAAACTCTGACAAAGCACTATTGTCGTGAGTGTGGGTATAACTCAGATGAAATCTTCTGGCGTTGCCCGCAATGCCATGAATGGGAAACAATACAGTTTAGATGGAAAGTATGAAAAAGCTTATTGTCGTTTTTCTTTTATTATCAAGTGTCTTTGCTCAGGCTAAGAAGCCTGCCACGTCCAAAGATACACCTAAGAAAACGATCTACTACATTCAAACCGTTTACTCACAACTTCATCAAAATCCTTCGAAGTTCTCTAGAGTATTATCAACATTTGAGTGTGGACAACCTTTCTATGTTCTAAGTTCTCCAATTTCTGAGTTTTATCAAGTCGAGTATTCAAATTACAAAGGTTTTATGAGTACAAATGTACTTGGAAAGAATAAGCCAACTGAATGTTGGCAAGATATGTATCGCCGTTTCTTTGATCATATCGATATTGGTGTGACAGAGATTCATTACTGGGGCCGCTTACAAGATCTCCTAATTAAAGGGGAGAGTCGCTAATGAAGAAGTTACTAATCTCATCTTTATTATTTTCTAGTTTAGCCTTTGCACAGGATTCAACTCCTGTTGAAAATGAATTTGTGAACTTCAATAAGATCCAAAAGGTCTTAAAGAAGGATGGACTTGAGAAGGCGGCCAAAGAAAAGCAAAAGAAGATGGCCGCAAAGAAAGTTGATGTGGAGGCCACGAAGAAGGCTTTCTACAATACTCCTGCAGGGCGTGACTTCTGGCATATCGTCACTCAGTATTGGCTTGTTAAGAATGTTGATCTCCTTAAGTGGGACTTTCATAAACCAGACTTTGGTATTAAAGAGTACTTTTCAAAGTTTCTTGCTGAGGTAGGCTACTTTGGTGTGAAATTTGATATTCTCTATATCAACTCGGCCAATATGACTCACTTTGGACTGCCTCTTTCTGAAAACCACTACCTATTTGTTGTAAGTGTTCCTTTTGTGCGAGCAATGGATCTATCAAAACTTCAAATATCTCTTGTGATGTTTGAAGACTTACTAAGACTTAAAGATAACCAATTTATTAATAAATTTGATGATGCTACTTTATTAAGACTTATGAATACAAATTTCTATAAAAAACAATTTCCAAAAGAGGAATTTGCCAAAGTCTTAGCTCGTTATAGTGACATTATCTTTAATTCAGGATTCTCTTTTAAGGATCAATTTAAGATTACAAAGAAAATGGATGTCATCTTAAAGAATAATCCAAAGTATTGGAAAAATTATTATCACTTATTAGAAAAGATTGATTCTCTTACAAAGGGGAATCTTCTTTATAAGAATTATGCAAAGATTTATCCAGCTCCTGAATTACAACTAAAGTGGATAGACCCGACTGCGAATTAATATGAAGTTATATGCCAAAGAAAAATCTATTTACGCGGCCAAGTATGCGACTTCAATAATCATTTATTGGATTATCTATTTTATCCTCGTCTCGATTATTACATTCTTTCATTTCAGACTTGGTCATAAGCTTATTATCGTCGAAAATTGGCTCTATGATTTTTCATGGCAAGTTCTTGTGACTGCCAGAATCTTAGGGTACTTGGCCACGACTTACTTCTTTTCTGATATGCGCTTTAAAGATATCAAGAGCCAGCTCTCTTTTGATTGGTACAATAATGTTAATTTTCCAACGTATCTAATTTCTTTTGCGTCTCTTTTAGTAATAATCTTCTTTAGTAAGCCAACGCATATGGAGAATGTTCAATTTAGCTTCTTTCAATTGATTGTTCATAATATTTTAATCTTTGCTTTCTTCTTCTTTGAGTTTTTAAATGCAAAGATCTTTATTAGGAATCGCCGAGTAGGGAAGTATCTTCATATATTGGTGGAAGGGCTGATGCTCTACTTATCACTTGTGGTTTTATTTCCTCGCAATTCGAGTCTAGAATTAGGACACCTTATTCTATTCTTCATTGCCTATATTCACCTCTACTTATTTAATTACTCAGTCCTTAAGGGACTTATATTTGTTTCAATTGTCTTTGTTCCTCTGTTTGCCTTCTTGGGGCATGATCCACTTTGGGGAACTTATTATGCAATTTTCTTCTCGAAACTAGGGAATCTTTTAATCCCTGCTTCGAGTCTATTAATCGTAACAATCGCTTATTCATATATTTTAAGAAAGCAAGGAGAAGTGTAGTGCAAGGTCACAACTTAGATATATTTCAAATCCTTTTAGAGTCAAGTATCGTCGTAAAGCTCGACTTACTTCTACTTATTGCAGCCTCTGTCCTGAGTTGGACAATCATCTTTCAAAAGAGATCACTCTTTAATAAGGCGGAAAAAGCCAATGCTGACTTTAAGCACTTCTTTAGTGGAGTCACGAGTCTTGAAGAGGCCTATCATGATGCTCAAACAATTGAAGACAGTCCCCTTAAGAGAGTCTTTCTTTGTGGATACAAAGAACTTAAGAAGACAGAAATCGCACTTGGGGAAAATTATACAGCAATTAAGGAACACTATTCTTCAATTGCTAACCAGTCAATGGAGCGTGCACTTGTTAATGAGGCAACAGAAGTTGATCAGGTGATGAGTAACTCCCTTACAACTCTTGCTTCAATTGGATCAATTACGCCATTTGTTGGTCTCTTTGGGACTGTATGGGGAATTATTGATTCATTCTCTGGTCTTGCAAGTGGAGGAGCAACTCTTGAAACTGTTGCTCCTGGTATTGCAGAAGCTCTTGTTGCCACTGCCGTGGGACTTGTGGCCGCGATTCCTGCAACTTGGTATTACAATAAATTTGGTCAAAGAAGAAATAAGCTAAGAGAACAACTTCATATCTTTAGTAATCAATTTATTAATGAAGTTGAGCGCTATATTTCTTCAAAATCTTAATCTGGCTAAGAGGAGTCAAAGATGGGAATGAATACAGGTGGAAACGGTGACGGGCCAGTATCAGAAATCAATGTTACGCCCTTAGTTGATGTTATGCTCGTACTGCTCGTTATCTTTATGATAACGGCACCCTTAATGCTTAATGGAATAGAGCTGACCCTACCAAAGACGAGAGAGGTCAATGTCATGAATTTGAGCTCATCTCAAGTCATTCTAAGCTATACGAATTCAGAAGAGTACTTTGTAGGAAAGGATAAGATTCTTTTAAGTGAGCTTGTTGGTGTTCTTACGGATCGCTTTAAAGAAACGAAATCTCAGACTCTCTTCTTAAGAGCTGACTATCAACTCGAGTATGGGAAGGTGGCAAAGCTTATGTCTTTTTTAAAGTCGAATAATATTAATGAAATTGCACTCGTTACGGAATTAGAGGATAAGTAGTATCGAAAATAATTTTAATAAATACATTACATACTCTTTTGCAATCCACGTTTTATTAGTGGGTGCTTTGTATGCATTTTCTGTTATGAAATTTGGTCTTCCATTTGGGGAAGATAATAAACCCGAAGTTTCTAAGGTACGTGTTATTGGTAAGGCCATCAAGGTTGATGTTCTAGCGATGCCTAAGATGACGTATCAGCAATTAAAGAAACTAACACCTGGAACATCACAAAAACCGGCACCTAAAGTTAAAGAAGAAGTAAAGGACACCGGTGGTAGTGACAAGGTAATACTTAATAAAGAAAAGAAGCAAAAGTCACTTGCAGATATGCTTTCAAAATATGCAAAACGCGATGTGAAGATTGATAATAAGCCAAGGCCTACGAAAAAAGCCCAAAAGAAAGATGTTGAAGATAATACTGACTACAGTGGAATTATTGCGGCCGGGAATAAGTTAAGTGATGGGACTTCATATACAGGAACTTCTAGTGAAGCTGCACGGGATGCTTTTGATAAGTATGTTATTTCTGTGATGGAGGCCGTTCGTAAGAATTGGAAGCTACCGGCCTATCTCGCAAGCTTAGAATTATCATGTCACGTACAGATATTTTTGAGCGCTGATGGGAAATTGTTAGATTATAAAATTATAAAGAAGAGTGGGAATGAAGAATACGATGCTAAGGCTCTTTCTTCAATTAAGGCCGTGAGTCGCTTCCCTCGTCCAAATAAAGAAATCGCCAATAGGTTAGTTGCCGGAGAGATTGTTCTGGCCTTTCCTATATAGGAGGAATCATGAAGTACATAATAGCTATATTTATGACATTAAACATTTTTGCACAATCTACTGATTCGGGATTAACTGTTGTTTCCGTTGGGGATGCTGAAGTTGTTAAAGAGTCTTTATTAATTGAGAAAGTCTTTTCTGAAGGGGCCTTTACTCCTAACGAATTAGAAGCTGCAGAAAATTATATTAATATCGTAAGAAATGATTTTAAATTCTATCAAGACTACTTCAATGTCTTACCAAGAAGAATTTCACAGACTTCTTTTGATAATGTTCGTTTTGCAAATTACAAAACAAAGGAAACGAATTACCTTGTGCGATTTAGAGTGAATCGTAGTGAGAAAGATATGAAGCTTGAGTACCGTTTATGGAATATTGCCGGTGAAACTCAGCTTCTTAGTGCAAGTGTTGATTATGATCCTAAGGATCGCGATAGTATTCACGCTATTTCAGATGCGATCTATAAGGCCATTGTTGGAAAGGTTTCGATCTTTAAAGACAAGATTGTCTTCGTTTCTGATCACAAGCTACCAGATGGTAAGAAAGAACTCTTTATGATGGACTTTGATGGAGCTAATCCAAAGAGATTAACTTGGCATAACGGTGTTGTTATTTCTCCGGCCGTTTCACATGATGGAAGTAAAATCGTTTACAGCCTTATTGATGAATCAAAGCAGGGAGCAGTAAAGAACGTCAATCTTATGCTCTATGATGTAGCGACAAAGAAATCGACGGTTATTTCAAATCGCAAAGGATTAAACTCTGGTGCGATTTTCACAAATAATGGGGAAGAGATTATTCTAACTCTTTCACACCAAGGTAATGCTGAGCTTTATCGCATGAATCTTAAGACACGTGCTCTTACACGTCTTACTCAAAGCTTTGCACCAGATGTAGATCCATCACTAAGCGCCGACGGATCGATCCTTACCTTCCTATCGGGAAGGCCAGGCAAGCCGATGATCTATACAATGGATCCAACTGGGCTTGAAAAGGACGTTAAGCGTATCTCTTTTATTGGTAAATTTAATGCAACTCCAAGATTTCACCCAAATGCCTCTGAAATCGTCTTTTCGAGCTGGATTGATAATCGCTTCGATATCATTAAGGTTGGGGCCGATGGCCAGAATCTGCACCGTTTGACGATGGATTTCGGCTCAAATGAGGATCCTGAGTACTCAAAAGATGGACAGTTCATTATTTTTACAAGTTTGAGGGTTCTTTCACAATCGAAGGCCACTCAAAATGTCTATATTATGGACACTTGGGGCAAAATCCTGGGTCCACTGACCGGAAATTTCGGAAAGTGTACAAGTGCTAGATGGCTTAAGTCACTGTAATTACGGAAAACATACATTTTTTTTGAACACCTGAGTATTTTAGTCTTGTAAAAAATTCAGACGCGCTGTATTATGAATTTAGTTTAACGCTTCGCATAACACACGGTAAAAAATATACAGGAGTTCTTACATGACAATCGAAATGAAAAAAGAATCAACAAAAATTGAAAACCTACTGTCTACTCTTCTTACAACTTTAGACGAAGAGATTTTCTTCAGTGAGCTATCAAAATTCTTTAGATCTGAGATTATTTGTGATGAGATCCTAATCAATCTTGCACACGAAGACGGAAGCTGTCGCCTAGTAGCTAAGAATTCAAAAGCGGTTAAGAACGCTAAGAGAATTTCAAAAGGACTAGGATCTGTTGGTCATGTTATTAAGACAAAGAGAGCTTACTTCTCAAACAACGTACAAAGAGATCCATTATTTGCAACGACTAAGACTGAAGAGTCACACTCTGAGCTATGTGTTCCAATGATTATCGACGGTGTTATTATCGGAACAATCTCTTTTAAAGGTAATAACGAAGAAATCAACTTTAAGAAAGAAGATATCAACAGTGTACTTGAAGGACTAAACGGACTTCAAAAGCCACTTAAGAATATGAAAATGTATCTATCTGCTAAATTCCTTAACGAATCACTAAAGCAGAAGATTGAAGAAAAAGAAATTGAACTTAAGAACTCAGTACCAGGTGTATCTCTATCTCGTTCAACGACTCAAGAGAAAGAAATCATTGGTAAATCTGAAATTATGCAAGAGCTTCTAATCGCTGTTGACCGTGTTTCAGCTTCTGATGTTAACACTTTCGTAGCAGGTGAGACTGGTGTTGGTAAAGAAATGGTAGCAAGAAGAATTCACTGCCGTTCTGAAAGAAAGAACCACGCTTTTATCGTTGTTGACTGTTCAATGGGTAACGATGACTACTTAGAAGCAGAAATCTTTGGTAAAGAAGAAGTTGATGCAGCAAGAGGTTTCAGAGTTAAGAAAGGTGCTCTTGAAGCAGCTAACGGTGGAACAATCTTCATCAACAATATTGAAAAAATGCCAATCAAAGTACAAGCAAGACTTATGGCATTCATCAATGAGCAATCATACTCAAGAGTTGGTACTCATGAAAAACTAAGATCAAACGTAAGAATTATCTGTGCAGCATCACAGAATATGAAAGAAAACGTAGCAATGGGTACTTTTAGAGAAGACCTATTCTACAACCTATCAACAATTGGACTAAGAGTTCCTTCACTAAGAGAGAGAAAGTCTGATATTGAAATTCTTGCTAACTACTTCCTAAACCTAGGAAAGTTACCAGAAGCTCAAAAGTCAATGTCTCCAGGTGTTGTTAAACTTCTTGAAGATTACAACTGGCCAGGAAACGTAAGAGAACTTCACTCAATCATGGAAAGAGCTTATGTTCTATCTGCTGGAATGATTGTTGAAAGAGATCACCTTGCTGATAGCATCAAAGTTGAGCAAGATGAAGTAGCTGATTCTCAAGAAGAAATTAGAGTATTCAGAGAAATGACGCTAGGTGAAATTGAAAAAGAACACATCTGCCAAACTCTTGATCACCTAGGTGGTAATAAGACTAAGACAGCTAAGGTTCTTGGAATTACTGTAAAGACTCTTTATAACAAGCTGCACAGCTACGGTATGATTGAAGCAAAAGAAGCTTAATCAGTACTTAAAGAAGATTAAAGAGAATTGATAAAGCGTAATTTTGAAGCTATTATGTCAGTCTAATAAGGAGAGCACATGTCAACAGAAGACAATAGACTACCAAAGAACTTCAGAAGTTCACCAGATTTAGAGAATTTCTACCGCTTTATCTATGAAAATAACTTAAGAGCTGAAGCAAAGAAGATTTTTGAGGCTCTTAAAGTAGCAACAACACCAGTTAAGAAAAGAGGAAGAAAGAAAAAGTCTTAATCCTTGTATCTATCAACAAATTTATTATAAAATATAAGATGCCCGTAATTTACGGGCATTTGTTTTTTCAAAAGGATCAACATGGAAGTTGTCTCAAACGCTAAATTAGGTCTAAAAGTCTACGATCCACTTTATGGGTTTATTGACTTAACTCCACTTGAGATGGAGATCATTCACAGTCCATTTTTTCAGAGACTTAGATGGATTAAACAATTAGGTTTTTCATTCTACGTTTTCCACGGTGCCGAGCACTCGCGCTATGGCCACTCAATAGGTGTTTTAAATAATGCCCACCATATCCTAAGATCAGTTGGACGTGGTGTCGAAGACCATGAGTTATTTATTAAAGAGCAAAAATCGAAAGAGGCCAAGTATCATCAGGCCATTCGCGTCTCAGCTCTTCTTCACGATATTGGAACATTTTGTTTTTCTCACACAACAGAGATGGCCTATATCAAGATCGGGGAGACGACAAATAAGAAAGGTGGAAAAGGTCTTCAAGATGATCACGAAAACCTAGGCTCATTCATCATCAAGAATACAGATTATGAAGGAGGCCTTACTCGCATTCTTAAGGATCACGGAATTGATCCACAAGAAATTTCTGATCTAGTTAAAGGTACGCACTCATCAATTCTTGCCAATCAAATTCTTCACTCTGAGATTGATTGTGACCGTATGGACTATCTCTTAAGAGATGCACACTATACTGGTCTTAAGTATGGAACTTACGATAGAGAATACTTACTTCACCACTTCACAACAGAGAAGGTAGCTGGCCACGATATTTTGGCCATTAAAGAAAATGCTCTTCACTGTGTGGAGGATTTCTTAAGTGCACGCTTTGCTTGGTACTCGCAAGTTATTCGCTCACCACGAGGTTCTAAGTATGATGCAATTGCCGATGCTCTTTGCTATCACATGCTAGAGAAGGGACATATTTATCGCTATAGTGAACTTTTAGATATCATCAGTAATGATCCAATGAGATTCTACGGATTCAATGATTCATACTTTATGAATACAATTCATAAGCTACTTGTTGATGGAGGGTTTGATAAGTATCCAGACATTAAAGATATGGCCCGTATCCTTCTTCTTCGTCATGGTGCTAAGAATGTTGATACGAGTGACTTCTCACAATCACTTCTTGAGCAAGATAATGTTGGCTTCAATGAAAAGCTATTTAAGAAGACGACAAATAAGGCAACTGATATTGTGAACTTTGTGAAAGAGAAGGGAAGTAATGCCGACTGGGTTATCCCTGATATTCCAAAGAAGAAGATTATCTTTGTTAAGAGCCCGAGAGAACTTGCTAAGAAAACAAATCTCACGAATCTTCTACTTGAGAGAGATCCTGTGAAAATTCGTCTTGATGACGGACAAGTAAAATTACTGGCCGATGTTGAGAACTCAATTATTTCAAAGCTTTCAAATACAATGAGCTACACACCAAATTGCTTTTGTTCAGATGGTGCGTACAAACTTTTAAAAGATGAGGGAGTTATTTAACTTCCTTATTTCTTTTAATCAGGGGTAAGTAAACACCTTCTAAACTTGCCCCATCATACTTAATCTTTGTTAGATCACCTGTTAGTAAATCAAGTTCAGAGTTAACGAAGAGAACTTCTGTATAAGAATCAAATGTAGGGTAGTCTCTTACAAAGGCCCTTTCCTCAATAGGATTTTCGAGATTTAAAAGTAAGCAGATAATATTTGCACTACCCTTAGGTTGTGGAATACGCGGAATGATAAAGCCTAGGTTATCAATGAGTTCATTTAAGTATTCTTCTCGTTCGGCCAGGCCCATTGTGACTAAGGCCTTATTTGTAATTGAAAAGAAAGTTGCCTTCACGCCCATAAAACGGTGGGACTCATTATCAATTGATAATAGCGAGATGGCCTCATCTCTTGGTGAGATAATAAATTGGCCAGTTAGCTCATCATAAGGAGGAGCAAAAATAAAATCGTCAAATTGGTTCGCTTCATTGAGATCAATACCGATGACTTCGATTGAATTTGATTTTGTTTCCTTACATAGCATTCCAACAGTGATGGCACGAACGCGATCACTATCTAAAGTATGTTTTTGGCAAAGTTCACGGTTGGTAAAGGCCAGGGTTACCTGAATCCCTTCAACTTGCGATTTTTTAAAAGAAGTCTTGGTGTCATTCTGGATCACATAGACGATGTCATAAAATGATAGATCATTCTTGGCCTGCTCAGAATCAATGAGATTCTTGGCAAGAATACTCGCATTTAGTTGTTTTCCATTAATTTTTTCAAGCACTTTGACCTCTTTTGAGTGATTTTTGATGATTCTACGAAGAAATATCGCTTCAATCAACACCAGAAATGTGAAATTAATGTAATTGACTCAGTGGGTCGGACTCTTTATTCTCCTTTGCGAAAAATTCCATTTTGTTATAAAATTAATTACGGTCGAGAGGATTTCGACCACATTCAAGTTAGGAAGATTTGAATTATTAAATGAAGGACTCATATCAATGATCTCAGGCAGTTACGCAAATCAAACACATCATTTATTCGGCAATCAGAATTTGAACCCAAATTCTTATTTCTCACTCGAGAATGTGACGGTTGATTACAATGGAGTTAAGGCCATTTCAAATATCAATCTGCAGATTCGAAAGGGTGAAGTCGTCTTTGTTACTGGTGCTTCTGGAGCAGGGAAGACAACACTTCTCAATGTGCTTGCTGGAAATATCGCGCCAACTAGCGGAAATATCAAAATTGATGAAAAGGTTTTCACAACACAAGTTTTTCAAGATCTACGCCTTGTTGAGAATATGAGCCTACTTGAAAATCTTCAATTCGCCTTTGATCCAAGTGTTTATCGATCTCGTAAAGAATTCGAAAGTGATCTAAAAGAGTTGATTAAAATTTTAGGAATAAAGAATCGTATTGGTTTAAAGGCCAAGGATGCAAATGGGGGACTAAGACAGAAAGTTGCCATTATTAGAGCTCTTCTTTCTAAGCCCGATGTTTTCATTGCTGATGAACCTTCAAGTTCACTTGATTTTGATAATACGAAACGTTTATTTGATCTACTTAATATCTATAACGCAAAAAGAGGAACAACAATTATTTGGGCCTCACATAATCGCGAATTAGTACAACGATTCACTGGGAGAATTATCCACTTAGATAATTCACGTTTAATTCATTCGGGGCATGCATGTTTTATTTAAGAGAATTAGCAAGGTTTACAAAGAATAACTTATTTGGCCAAGCTGTTTTTTCACTGCTAACGATTTCACTTGTTGTTACGGTATCAAATTACGATAGTTTCAAGATAAGAATTTCGAATGCTCTACCTTCAATTCAAAATGAGTACTACTTTAACGCACTTGTTGATGGAAACTTAAATACAAGTAGTATCTCTCGTAAGATTGAGGGGCTTCCAGGTGTTAAGGCCGTGGAAAGTATTAGCAGTACAAAGAGTCTTGCAGTAACGAATCAATTAAAAGAAGTTTTAGCTCTAGACAAGAGTGATATTACAGAGATCGTTTCAATGAAAGGTCTAAAAGTTGTTTTAGATGAGAAAGTTTCAGCGAGTTCAACAGACCTAATTCGTGAGTACTTAGTAAGACTAACGGGTAAGGACAATGTTGTCCTTGGATCAATTCGTAAGAAAATTGCAAATAATGAATCATGGAAGAATGTGATGACTGAGCTTAAGAAGAGACCTCTTCAAGTTCTCATTGTCGTCGTTTCACTTTTCTGGCTTGTTGCATTTGCATCAATTATGAGAAACCTAAAACAAATCTCGTACTTAATTGAAAAATTTCAGAGAAAGAAGAATGTTGCACTAAAAATGTATGCAACAAATATTCTAACTTCAACAATAGTAGGGTGTATCGTTTCATTTGCGTTCTTTGCACCAGATCAAGTCTTAGCAATAATTGTAAGTAGCGTTTTACTAGCATCAACTGCTTGGTACAGCGTAGGGAAAGTTGAATGGCAAAAAGCTTAATTTTATTATCAATTCTCATTGCATCTTCATTTGCTTTCGGGGCCAATAACCCAAGCTTCAATAATGTTAATAAACAAGTTAATGTAAGTCGTAAGAAAATTGACACTTATAAGTCTAGTATTCAATCAATTGAAACAAAGCTACAAGTTAAGAATGAAGACTACATGCAAGCAATGAAATCGAGACAAGATCTCGATTATAAGATTTATGATCTTGAAAAAAACCTTAATCAATCTCTATTTGAATTAGAACAAGATAAAATTAAAGTTAAGAAAACGATTCGCCACGTGGCCCTAAGCTATATGGAGAATTCAACTCACGATGACCTTGTTAAAAGCCAATTACTTTTAAAATCACTAAAAAAAGAAAAGAATGAAATTCAATCAAAAATTGATTACTGTAAAAATCTAAAAGAGAAGACAACAAAACTTAGACTAACTTTGAATGAAACAATTGCTGTTGAAAGAGAGTTATACGCAGTTCTTCAAGATCTTGAGAGTGAGAAAAACTCAACAGTAAAAGAGTTCTTAGCTGAAAAAGAAAATCATGAAAAATTAAAGTCAGAATTACATAAGCTAGAAAAAAATCAACGAATTGCTAAACAGAAAGCTGCAAAGAAACAAAGAGCTGCAAATAAGTCTTCAAGCCTTGTTGCAGACTTCGCCATCCCACTAAAGAAGTACATTTCAGTTGAAAATGGAAAGAAGGGGATTACATATACTGTCAAAAGTGGACAAGAAATTCTTGCAACAAAAGACGGAAAGGTTGAGTACGTTGGATCTCTTGCTAACGTTGGAAACGTGATCATGGTTGACCACGGTAATGATGTAAGAAGTATTTATCTAGGTGATCTGACTGCTAATGTTAAAAAAGGGCAGGGAATAGCGGCTGGAACTCAACTTGCAAAAACTCGCTTTTCAATTAAGAAAGGTAATTTAAGCAAAGTTTATTTTGAAATTAGAAAGAAAAATACTGCGCAAAATACAGCTTCATTAGTTAATAAGAAACTTAATATATAAGATTAAGATTAGGAAATATCATGAAGAAACTTCTTGTGGCACTTGTGCTTTGCACATTGATGGTGCCAGTCCAGTCGAAGGAAAAGTCTCGTTTCGAGAAACTCGAATTATTCAACAAAGTTATTCACATTATCGAAACAAATTATTACCGTCAGGTTGATATCGATAAATTAATAGATGGTGCTTTAAAAGGTATCTTTCAAACTCTCGATCCTCACTCGGCATTCTTAGACAAAGAAGTCTTTAAAAAGATGCAAGAAGATACAAGTGGAGAGTATGGTGGACTTGGAATTGAAGTAACTCAAAAAGATGGTGTCCTCGTTATCACTACTCCAATTGAAGATTCACCTGCTGAGAAAGCAGGGCTTGAGCCTGGAGATAAGATCATCGAGATCAATCATGAATCAACAATAGGGATCACTCTTGATGAAGCCGTTGATAAGATGAAGGGGGAGCTTGGTGCCATCATTAATCTTGGGATTTTGCGAGCGGGTGAAAAAGATATTCGCTACTTTGACGTAAAAAGACAAAAGATTAAAACGAAACCAGTTAAGTCATATGCAGTAAATGGATATGCAGTTATTCGTTTAAGCCAATTTCAAAAGAATGCAGCTAAGTTTGTTGTTGATGGAATTAAGAAAGAGAAGAAAGCTCTAGGGAAGAATTTCAAAGGTGTTATCTTGGATTTACGAAATAATCCTGGAGGGCTTTTGAATGAAGCTGTAAACCTAGCCTCAGTTTTCTTAAATGAAGGAGTGGTTGTTTCTACTGAAGGCCGTGATCCAAAGAATAAAGAAATTCGCTATGTAAAAAAGAGTGGGCATAAAGAATTAAAAGTTCCAGTAGGTGTTTTAATTAATGGTTCAAGTGCTTCTGCATCTGAAATCGTTGCAGGTGCTCTCCAAGATCATGGACGTGCAATTATTATTGGAACAAATTCTTTTGGTAAGGGAAGTGTTCAAACAGTTTCTCAAATTACTGAAGATCAAGGAATTAAGCTTACAATTGCTCAGTATATGACTCCGAAAGGAAGAAAAATTCAGGCCCTAGGTATTAAGCCTGATGTGCTAGTTTCACAAGTCGAAGGTGAATTCATATCTGAGAATATGTATGATGATGGTGGAATTAGAGAGGTTGATTTAAGAAACCACTTAACAGCTACAGTTGAAACAAAAGAAGAAAAGAAAGCACGTCTTGCACGTGAGAAAGTTGCTCGTATGAAGAGAATCGAAAGAGCAAAAGCACTTAATGAACACAATGGCCAAAAGAAGAAATCTTCAAAGTATAATGCTGCTGAAGATTACCAAGTTATTCAGGCCATTAAATTCCTCAATACAGTCGAAAAATTCAGTAAAATCTAATACTTATAGCGAAGTGGGTGACGCGTTTAGTCTTCCCACTTTGTGCCTTTTTCTTCATCATATCTAGATGAATAATAAAGTCCCTTCTGTTTCTCAACTCGTTAATCACATTAAAAATAATCTCGAAAAAAACTACCAAAATATTAGTGTGACAGGAGAAGTTTCAAACTTAAGCTCTTCAGGTGCTGGACATTGGTATTTCTCGTTAGGTGATGGCAATGCTCTCATGCAAATGGCCCTTTTTAAAATGGATGCCATGAGAAACCCTACTATCAAAAATATTAAGGCCGGAGATAAGGTCATTGTCTCGGGCTCAGTTTCGGTTTACCCAACTCGTGGTACATTTCAATTAATTGTTAAAAGAATTGTTCCTGCCGGTAAGGGAGATCTTCAAGAGCAATTTGAAATGCTTAAGAAGAAGCTTCAAGACGAAGGACTCTTTGATATGAGCTCAAAGTTACCAATCCCTTCTATGCCAAAGAAAATCGGAGTTATCACTGCTAAAGGTGCAGCCGCTTTGCAAGATTTTCTAAATGTTGCAGGAAGACGCTCTGACTACCATCAGGTACTTTTATCTGCGGCCCTTGTTCAAGGAGTTAATGCTCCTGCTTCAATTCGTAAGGCCTTAGAGAAGTTAATTGCTTACCATTTAAAAGCAAAAGAAGAAGGTCGCACTAAAGATATGTTAGACGTCATTGTCCTCACCCGTGGTGGTGGATCAATGGAAGACCTATGGGCGTTCAATGATGAAGCCTTAGCTTGGGATATTTATAATTGTCCAATTCCAACAGTAAGTGCTGTGGGTCACCAAGTTGACTTTACGATCTCTGATTACGTGGCCGACCTTAGAATGGAGACTCCTTCGGCCGCTGCTGAAATTCTAACGCAGAAATATCTCGTTATTGATAATGATCTTTCGAGACTTAAGAAGGATCTAAGAAATTCAATGCAAGATCAGTTAAGACGTCGCTATGATATTTTAAGTGAAACATCTCCACTCAGTTTTCTCCAGGCCCTTAAGTCAAAAATATCTGAGTATAAACACGAATTAGAAAAATTAAATCTTATTAAGAGAAAAGAGCAGATCCTTTCTCTCTATGAGTATAGCTATGAGCTTGATCGCCTAAGCAGAGACCTAATCAAGGCCATTAAAGAGAAAATTCACAACTTTAAAAATAAGAATTTAGAGTTCGAAAAAGTTCTCGGGGCCCTCAATCCAAAGAATGTTCTTACTCGCGGCTATGCCTATACTCAAATTGGAGATAAAGTAGTGAGTAGTGCTAAGGATTTAGCAAAGCTTAAGAATGTTGATGTCGATATCCACTATGCGGATGGAATGGTTACTCTCAAAAAGGGTGATGTATGAATTCAACACTAACATTCAAAGACATTGATATTGATTCTCTAAAACAGAATTTCTCGTATCACTCAAATCTCGAACTTAACGAAGAACTTCTTAAAACTTTAAATTATTCAGGATTTAGTGAGAGTGAAATTGACTTTGATTTTACAATTGAATCAGGTGAGCCTCTTATAATTAAGCTTGATGATCATATTATCGAACTAACTGATACAAATGAGTTAAAGGATCTTTTAAGTTTTCGCAGAGAACTTCATCGTCAGTTTAAGATTGGTTATAGCTTAAACTTTGAAGCTTCAAATCCAGCAGAAGTGACAACATTCATTGAAAAAGTATATTCAGAAGTTGATCACAATTTCATCAATGCACTATTTAAACTCTATGAAATCAAGAGTGAGTTTCAGGTTTTAAAGATAAAGAAGTCTGAATCTTTTCTCTATAGTGTTGAAGAAGACTTTTGTTTTGAAGATCAGGATCACTTCTATCTACTAAAGATTAGAAATGTAGAAGCTCTAAATTTGATTCCGGCCATTGCAGAGTTTGTCCGACTTACAAGTGCTAATGAGCACTCTCAGGCACAGAGTCAGGTCGGGCTTTCCGAGTTAATTAATCAACTCAATTATCCCGTCGTTATTTTAAATGACGATAAAATTGTAAGTTATCATAATGATCTTTTTTCTAAGTTAAATATCACTCCAAATCATCTATTAGCATCGATTGATTCTGACTGGATAGATATTGAAGATCAAAAGTATAAAATCCTCTTTTCGCAATTAGGACACCTCAAGACTATTTGTCTTGTTAAGCAAGAATTCAACTATACAAAGTCTCATTCTGAACTTGGTATTATTACAAGCTCAATTGCTCACGAGTTAAATAATCCTCTGGCCGGTATTCTTGCGGCCATTAATATGCTTGAACTTGAAGACTGGGAAGAAGAAGATGAGACAATTCTAAAAGAGATGAAGGCTTCGGCCAATCGCTGTAAGAATCTTATTCATACATTTCTAGGCTTTGCTCGTGTTAAAGATCAACTTAATCAAAAACAAAATTTCTCAGAAATACTTCAACAATCAATTTCTCTTTTGAGTAATCGAAAAATAGAATCTGGTATTTCAATCGATACAAAAGTTTCTCGTGAGTTAGAAGAGACAAAGGTGAGTGGAGCAAGTCTTCCTATAATTCTTTATCTCATTCTAAGTGAAATGATGACTCTTAAAAATCATGAGCTTTTAATTGGTGATTCAACTAATAATATCGAATGTTCTTTTTCTAAGATCGATCACGATATCATCTTAAATGTTAAAAACCTTTCTATTGAAGGACAGAAGAATAAGATCTTAAATCGTCTTATTACTCACTTACTAGGTCTGGAAAATTCTAAAGTACAAATATCTGCTCAGGATATTATTATTCAAAACCTTCTCTAAATACTTTAAATAAAAGAGTTAGGATAGTTGTACTTATTTGGATTGGCTTTTAAGAATTTATCCAATTCAATAAAGAAGAATTCCTTATTCTTAAGAGCAAATGAATCTTTAAAGATCATCAATTCCTTTTCTTCCTTTAGGCATTTGGCCATATAGAGATTTACAAGATCATTTAAGTCGCTAGAGACATGAATCTCTTTAAGCTTCCCTGACTTCTTGCGATTGATCTTTGAATTGATATATTGAATTAGTTTCTTGTCATGACCAGGATATCGAAAGATAAGTCCTTGGCGTATACCTAGAGAACCAAGAGGGTAGATAGTATATTGCTCTGGTACAAGGTGATTCATTAGTACGAAGTCAGCTTGTTTAACTTTTTGGATTTGTTCTTTGTAAAGTTGATGAAGTTCTTCCTTAGTTCCATCTCCAATAAGATTTTGACGTAGAAGTTTTAGTGATTTTTGTTGGTCATCTTCTGTCATTTTATTAAAAGAGTGATTAAAGCGAATAAGAGACTCTAAGATCGGGCCACTTAATTTTAGCGAAATTGTCTTCCAGTCGAGATCCTTAATACGCTCACAAATGAATTCAATTTCATTGGCCTTATTTGTGCAAGGGAATGAGAAGAGAATGATTCCATTCTCACCTTTAACAGTGATCACAAATGGGGCGAAGACTGACTCCATTTTTTCTTTTATTTTTTCTAAATCAGTACTTTGCTTCTTAAAATTACATAGGTCTAATTCATAACGATTCTTTGGGTAGTATAGGTGATTAATTTTCTTAATCCCTTTTGCCATGAAGATATTTAAGTAAATTAGAAATAATTGTGCTGTTGCTATTGCATCATCAAGGGCACGGTGTGCTTTTTGGTGAGAGATATTAAAAACACGCGACATATAATTAAGATTTGAGTTCATGAGAGTTGGAATCAAATACTTTGTCATTAGATTTGTACAAAGACCTTTATTCTCTAATTCTTTTCTTCCAAGCCTTTTTAAAACAGAATTTAGAAATGGAATATCAAAAGAAGAGTTGTGAGCGATTAGAACGCGATCACCTAGGAACTCAAGTACCTCATCAATTACATCATCAATAATTGGTGCATCTTCTACTTCTTCTTGTGTAATTGACGTTAGTTTTTGAATGAAGTCAGGAATCTTTCTTTCTGGATTGATAAGAAAACTTTTCTTAGCACCAACAGTTAAATTGTCGATTTGTACTAGTCCAATTTCAATGATTTTATCTTTTTTCTGGTTTCCACCAGTTGTTTCAAGGTCGAAGACGCAAAAGCTCATGTCTGCCAGCATCTTATGAGAAGAATTTTGTTCCATCTATAATCCAAAGAAAGCCGAGTATTCACTCGGGGTCGATTTGTTTAGATTATAACAAATTTCTCTCTACCAAGGTAGAGAGAAATAATTAAATATTACTTACGACTTCTTGTAGTAATTCTAGGAACTTTTTCATGACACGAGCAGCTTCGTGCTTAATATCATCGTGATTTAGTTTAGTATTCTCAATTCCTGCGGCCATATTAGTAACACAAGAAATACCAAGTACATCAAGTCCCATGTGGTTGGCCGCAATACACTCTTGTACAGTGCTCATACCTACTAGGTCTCCACCGAAGTTACGGTACATACGTATTTCTGCTGGAGTTTCGTAAGTTGGTCCAAGAACACCAACATAGACACCTTCTTTGAGGTCATATGAAATATTTTGAGCTGATTGATGAGCAACTTTTCTAAGCTTAGGAGACCAAGCATATGTCATGTCTGGGAAGCGAGTTCCAAGCTCTTCAATATTTTCACCAACAAGACAATTTTCTCCTGTCAGGTTTAGGTGATCAGTAATAAGTACTAATGAACCAGAACGATAAGAAGTGTTAATTCCACCAGCAGCATTTGTGATAATGAGATTATTAATTCCAAGTGACTTTAAAACACGAACAGGAAAGACCACCTCATCAAGAGAGTGTCCTTCGTAGCGGTGAATACGCCCTTGCATAACTGCAACAACTTTTCCACCAAGCTCACCTAGAACAAGTTGTCCTTTGTGCCCTTTTACTTTTGTCTTTTTAAAACCTGGAATATCTTCGTAGCTAATTTCAACTTTATTCTCTAGTAGGTTTGCAAATTCACCAAGGCCTGAACCAAGGATAACACCAACTTCTGGTGACTTGTCGTATTTACTTTGAATAAAGCTTTTTGATTCTTCTAATCTTTTAAATATTGCGTGCATTAGATTTCCTTAACCTCGAATACTAACTTACTTGCCTTAGGCTTAGTTGTTGTAAGCTTAATATCTTTTTTAAGTTCAGCAAGGATTGAATCAACTTGCTTCTTCTGGTTTTTATTATGATAGATTTCAACAAGGGCTTCACCTTTAGAAACCTTGTCGCCAATTTTCTTATTTAGAATAAAGCCAACACCAAAGTCGATTTTGTCACTAGCTTTTGCTCGTCCACCACCAAGGCTTACGCAATGAAGTCCCATATTCTTACAGGCGATGGCCGAAACATATCCAGTCTTAGAGGCTGTGAAAATAGTCTTCTCTTTTGCCAATGGTAGGCGAGAATAGTCATCACAAACCTTCTCATCGCCACCTTGCACCTTAATAAGGTTTTTAAAAACTTTAAGTGCTTTTCCATTATCGATAACAGCTTGTGCTTTCTTTTCACCTTCTTTTAGTGAATCAGCTTTTCCTCCGATGTAGATCATAGCACCGGCAAGCTTAACACTGATATCTGTTAGATCTTTAGGGCCATTACCTTTTAGAGTTTCAATTGATTCGATAATTTCAAGTGAATTACCAATATATTGTCCAAGTGGTTGGTTCATATCTGTAATCATTGTGATCATACGCTTATCAAAACGCTTTGCTGTATCACGAAGACTCTTTGCAAGTGCTTTGGCATCTTTGATATTACTCATAAATGCACCGTCACCAGTTTTGATATCCATCACAATACCATTAGCGCCTTCAGCAAGTTTCTTACTCATGATTGAAGCAGTGATAAGAGGGATTGATTCAACAGTTCCAGTTACATCTCTTAGGCCGTAGATGATCTTATCTGCAGGAGCGATATCTTTTGTTTGTCCAATAAGAACGATCTTTTCTTTATTAAGTTGTTTTTTGAATTGATCAAGAGTGATATCAGTTTTAAAACCTTTAATCGATTCAACTTTATCAACAGTTCCACCAGTGTGACCAAGACCACGTCCGGCCATCATTGGAACCTTCACTCCACATGCCGCCGCAATTGGACCTAAGATGAACGATGCCTTATCACCAACACCACCTGTTGAGTGCTTGTCGATCACGTTCAAGCCTTTAAACTTTAATGTTTTTCCAGAGTAGAGCATGGCATCTGTCAGTGCTGCAGTTTCCTTAACGCTCATTCCATTTAGATAAATGGCCATCAGAAGGGCCGACATCTGGTAATCAGCGACGTCACCACTTGTTAATCCATTAATGAACCACTTAATCTCTTCATCATTAAGTTTCTTTCCATCTCTCTTTTTTGAGATGATTTGATATGCGCTAAAATTTTGTGACATAGTATCCCTTGTAATTATTTCTTCGAGTGCAATTTATTGCATCAATTTACTAAAGCGTATAGAATAAGAAAAGGATCATTATAGACACGGCCATCACAGGTGGCAATGATGAAACTTTGCGCAAAGCATATAAACTATTAGGACTTAATCAGCATGAAAAAATTAATCACATTATGTTTACTACTAGCATTTTCATTCCAAGCTTCAGCTCAAACTAGCTTTAAAGAAGAGGGAATTCGTGACTTAACAACTGTTGCTGGACTAGGGCTTGGTGGTGCAGTTCTTGGTTTATCAACTCTTTCATTTGTTGAAGAGCCTAGTGATCACTTAAAGAATATTTTAATTGGTGGTGCTGTTGGTATTGTTATCGGTGTTGGTGTTGTTGCCTATAATCAGGCATCTAAGTCACAAGCGACAATTCGTGGTGCAAGTAATACAAAGTCATTTGATACAACTAGTCGTTTAAGCTGGCATGCTCAAAATACAGCGACTGATATCAAGAAATTCAATGCTCAAAACCCTAAAGTTGGCTGGTCATTTAACTTTTAGTAGACTCATTCCTATTTTCTATTGTCCATCTCTTACTCAACCTTTATTCTAAGGTTATCTAATAATTTAGTTGAGATTTAAAGGATTACAATGGAAAGATTCATTTCGGCACTTGGTTTAGTAGTAATGATTGGAATTGCATTTGCACTTTCAACTGATCGTAAAAAAATTAATTGGCGACTTGTTATTTCTGGGGTTCTACTCCAAGTTGGATTTGGACTAATTATTCTTAAAACTCAAGTAGGACAGGGATTCTTTGAGGGAGCACGCGGCTTCTTTACATCAATTCTAAATTATACAAATGAAGGTTCGGAATTTCTTTTTGGGCCTCTAACAAATGTACCTAAAACAGGGTTTATCTTCTTTGTTATGGTACTTCCAACAATTATCTTCATGTCGTCTTTAATGAGTGTTCTTTACCACTTAGGTGTTATGCAAGTAATCATTCGTGCTTTCGCTAAAGTAATGTCATTTGTAATGGGGACTTCAGGAGCTGAGTCACTTGCAGCGGCAGCAAATATCTTTGCAGGTCAAACGGAAGCACCTCTTGTTGTTAAGCCACTAATTTCCAAAATGACAAAGTCTGAGCTTATGGCCCTCATGACTGGTGGGATGGCAACAGTTGCTGGTGGAGTTCTTGCTTCATATGTTGGTTTCGGAATTGATGCAGCTCACTTACTTTCAGCTTCAGTTATGTCGGCGCCAGCTGCACTTGTTTGTGCAAAATTAATGATTCCTGAAACAGAAGAGTCATTAACAAAAGGTGATCTAAAATTAGAATTAAAAGATAGTAGTGTTAACTTAATCGATGCTGCGGCCAATGGTGCAAGTGAAGGTGTTAAGCTTGCTATTAATGTTGGTGCCATGCTTGTTGCAATTATCGCACTTGTTGCCATGTTAAATGGTGGACTTGCTCTTGTCACAGGTTGGTTTGGATTTGAAGGAATTACTCTTGAGCTAATTATGGGGAAATTATTTGCTCCATTTGCATGGCTTCTAGGTGTTGAATGGAAAGATGCGCAAGTAGTTGGAACGCTACTTGGTAAGAAACTCGTACTTAATGAGTTTGTCGCTTATCTCGACCTTCGAGCTAATATGAGTAATATATCAGAGCGCTCGGTTATTATTTCAACTTATGCACTTTGTGGTTTTGCTAATTTCTCATCAATTGGAATTCAAATTGGTGGAATCGGTGGGATTGCTGAAAACCGCAAGCAAGACCTTGCTCGTCTTGGTATAAAGTCACTTATAGCGGGGACTTTGGCCTGTTTCATGACGGCAGCTGTTGCTGGAATCTTTATCTAAATTCTAAAATTATTTACAATTGTAATAACTGAGTAGGTTAACGCGGAATATTATATCTTCTAGCGTAAAACCTTGCTCAGTCGTACAATTATTAGTAGGTTAAACTCTTTGGCTTGAGCGACGCTCGCCGAGGTTTACTCCTATATTTGATTTAAAGAGATAAAGTTTAAAAGGAATATATATGTCTAAAGATTTGATTATTAACAAAACAGTTAACGAGTGGCGTGCTGTTTTGATGGAGAACGGTGAAATTCTCGACTTCCTTATGGAGAGAACGAAACCAACAACGTCACCACACCCAAGACTTGGAAATATTTATCGCGGAAAAGTATTAAGAGTACTGCCTGGTATGCAATCAGCTTTTGTTGATATTGGGTACGAGAAGGCTGCTTTCTTATATGTTGATGATGCCTATCTTCCAACAATTGATGAACAAAGAGAAATGGCAAAGAAGGCCGAAGAAATTAGAAAAGAAAAGCAAGACTCAGGGCTTGTGATTCCTGATGAGTTGGCAACTCTATCTGAAGCGGTTGATATGAAAATGCGACCAGCTTCTGCCACTATTGAATCGTTCCTTAAAGAAGGGGATGAGATTATTGTTCAGGTTGCAAAAGAGCCTATCTCAACAAAGGGCCCAAGAGTAACACGTCACGTGACGATTCCTGGCCGCTACGTTGTCTATATGCCATTCATCGAACACACTGGTGTTTCTCGCCGTATTGAAAATGATGATGAACGCGATCGTTTAAAAGAAATGCTTGAAACAATTCGCCCAGAAGGTAAGGGTGTAATTGCCAGAACTGTAGCAGAGGGGAGTTCATACAAGACTCTTAAAACTGACTACGATATGCTGACTAAAATCTGGAAGGAAGTTCAAAAGAAGTCTGAAAAGGAAAAGGCTCCGGCCCTTTGCTATGAAGACCTAACTTTCATTCAACGAGTTCTTCGCGACATCACTGATGAAGATGTGGAAAATATTATTATCGATGATAAAGATGGTGTGAAAGAAGTTGAGAAATTCGCAGCAAAGTACCTTCCACAAATTAAAGGCAAGGCGAAATACTTTGATGAAACGAATCCTATTTTTGAAAAATACGGTGTTGATATTGAAATCGAAAGAGGACTTAGTAATAAGGTTTACCTGCGCTCTGGTGGATCATTAAATATTGACCAAACAGAGGCCCTTGTTTCAATTGATGTTAACACGGGAAAATTTGTCGGGCGAAAGACTCTCGAAGAAACAATTCTTAGAACAAATTTAGAAGCAGTAAAAGAGATAGCATATCAGCTAAGACTTAGAAATTGCGGTGGGATTATTATTATCGATTTTATCGATATGGAAAAAGAAGAAAACCGTGAAGCTGTTTATAACACTTTAGTAGAAGCGCTTAAGAAAGATCGCTCAAAAACTAAAGTCCTACCGATTTCAGAGCTAGGTTTAGTTGAGATGACTCGTAAGAGAACTCGTGACACTCTTACACGAATTATGTGTGAGCCATGCCAGTACTGTGATGGAAATGGCATTGTTAAGACGGTAAGCACTGTTTGTTTTGAAATTGTACGCGAACTTGGAAAAAAAATTCGCAATAATCCAAAGTCAAAGAAAGTATCAATTTACGCTCACCCTGAGGTGACAGCATCTCTGTGTAGTGAAGAGATTGATATTATCGAAACGATGGAAGAAGTCTTTGGTGTGAATCTTCAGATTCGTTCAGAGAACTCTTACCACGTTGAACAATACGAAATATTCTAGCCCATTCGGGGTGCAATGCATCCCGAAAAGGTTCCAGGAACCTTTATGAGGAAAACTTATGAGAGCATTCTTATTTCCATTACATAAAGTTTCCTACCAAGCAATCCTTAAGAAACCTCTCAATATTTTCGAGCCACGCTATATTCAAATGATTCATGAAGCAGAAAAGCTTGGCGTACCTGTCGCGCTTTCCTACGCAAATCTTGATGAGAATGAAGAGTCGATAGCCATTGAACACGACAAGTATAAGAGTGTTCGCCGTATCACAGGGTTCGGTCGAGTTGAGATTCTTCAAAAATCAAAAGATGGAACCATGCTCGTTGTTCTTGAGCCAATCGCTAAAGGGGAGATCGTTAGTGTCTACAACGAAGGTGGCCCTTTTAATACGGTGGAGATTGAAACTATTCCTGAATTCTTAAGTGTTATGCCAGAGCATATGATTTCTCTGCAAAAACTTTCATTAGTATTTCGTCATTGGGCCAAGTCATTCTTTAAAAACCCGGCCGAGTATGATGCTCTGATAGAGGCCACTACTGATCCCATAGTTCTCATTGGGGCCATCACTGAATTTGTCGTAACTTCTCCTGATTTAAAGCAGGGCATCCTTGAAATCGACGATATCAATATGAAGATCGATATTCTTCTGGAATGGCTCGACTAAGGTGCACGCAACCTTTTCAAGATTTCAGGTGTTTATCTTGACCTTGAGTGCGTATTTGTAAATATTTACCACTATTTATGCTTATTTTGGTCCTTCGGGTGAGCAAAGACTTCGTGAGTATTTTTTAACTTATTGAAAAGACGTATATCTCTTTACCTGTTTCATTTTAAGTTATTGATTTCACGAAAAAGTTGCGTGCACCTTCCATGGCTTTACACAAAGCCACAAGACTGGTAGATTAGGCGCACATTGACCGTTAATTTACTCGCTTCCCTATGGTGGGGAAGCCAATAATAACTATTGTCCAGGAGATAAAGTATGATTTATGAGTTAGCATTAGTAGCTCACGCGGGCGCAACTGAAGAGCAACAAACTAGCCTTAAAAACCTAGTAGCTGAAGTTGCAAAAAATTACGAAGGTGAAGTTCACCTAACTGATGATTGGGGAATGAGAACATTTGCTCAAACTGCCAAGAACGGTTCTAGAACAGGTAACTACATCTATTTCATCGTTTCAGGAAACAAAGACCTAAACACAGAACTTCAAAGACGTTTCAAAATTAACGAAAACGTACACAAGTACCTAATCGTTAAACTTGATACTGACGCTGAAACTGCTGTTAAAAACTACAAGACTCCATTCTCTAAAGCTCACGCTGGTTCACAAACTGATGAACTTGAAAAAGGTGCTGAAAAAGACAAGAGAAGATTCGCTAAGAGAAAGAACTGTTGGTTTAAAGCAAACAGCATCACTGCTGATTGGAAAGATCCAAAGACTTACAACTGGCTAATCAACGAATTTGGTAAGATTCAACCATCAAGAGTAACTGGTGTATCGACTAAGCACCACAGATGGGCACAAACAGCTATCAAGAGAGCAAGAAATATTGGTCTAGTTTCTCATGTTAGAGGTGATTTCGCTCACTAAGAAGTGAATGAAATTTTAGGAAATAGTAAAAGTAATGAACGAAAAAAAGCCAAATACATTTTCACCAATTTCGAAAGATAACTTCACTATTGGGAAGCTAATCTTTCTGTGTGTAATTTGTTTGGTTCTAAGCGTAGCATATCCACTTGGTGTTTTTTCACCACTACCGGCTGCTTTCGCATTCTTGCTTTACGGAAACTTAAAAACTTTTGTTGCCTTTGGAACGATTATTATATTGGCCTTTTTAGGTTCTCAGTACGGTGAAGCTTTCTTAATCCTTGGTAATTCTGCGGCATTCTTATTCTATGCCGTGATTATTGGATTCTTAAGTGCTTCAACTATTTTGAAGAATGAAGATCCGGTTAAAGGACTTCTAAAAAGAGGTTTCTATTTACTCGTAGTTATTTTCGGAATCATGGGAACGATTGAAGTGATTTTCCCTTCAGCGATCTCAAACTCGATTACGGAACTAGTAACATCATCTTTTACGCAACTTAAAAGTACACCTGAGTACAAAGAATTAATCTCTCGTGGTGGTGAAATGGCCGCCCTTTATCAACAAATTTTTGATAAACCAGAAGAGGTTATTACGAAAGTTTATCAATGGGGATTCTCTGTAATTTTCGTTGGAACATTCTTCATTCTTTGGCTTACGGTTTTTATGCTTCTTAGAAATGCAACAATGTGGAAAATGCTCCACGGTTACAAGTATGGACTAAAGAACTTTGTTCGCTTTCAAGTGCCAGAGTACTTTGCATTTATTGTTATCGTCGGTCTTGGTCTCTTCTTAGGAGGAGAGTATATCGGTGGTGAGACTTATGAAATCATTGGTCTTAATATTCTACTTTGCTTAGGTGTTTTTTACTTCTTTCAAGGAATGGGTGTTTACCTGGACTTTTTAAAGTACATCAAGGTAACAGGATTTATCCGCTCAATTCTTGCAATTATGACTATTTTCTTTGCTCATCGCTTTATTGCGATTGTTGGCCTTCTAGATTATTGGGTCAACTTTAGAAGATTTTTTAAAAATAATAAGGAGATATAAAATGAAAGTTATTCTTAAAGAAACTGTAAAGTCTCTTGGAAACGTAGGGGAAATTGTTAATGTTTCTGCTGGTTATGCAAGAAACTTCCTAATCCCAAATGGTTCAGCTGTTCTTGCAGATGAGTCTAATACAGCTCAAGTTAAGCACTACGAAAAACTACTTGCTAAGAAAGTAGCTGGTGATAAAGCTGATGCTGAAACTGTTGCTAAAGCAATCAATGGTGTTAACCTTGAACTAATCAAAAGAGTTGGTACTAACGGTAAACTTTTTGGTTCTGTTACAACTCACGAACTTTCTCAAGAACTAGCTAAGCTAGGTCACGATGTAGAAAGAAGACACCTTCTTCTAGAAGATCCAATTCGTTCAGTTGGTAGCTACACTGTTAAAGCTAAAATCTTCGCAGGAATTGAAGCTGCTTTTACTGTATCTGTAAAAATGGATCCAGCTCAAGAAGAAGAAAACAAGAAAAAAGCAGAAGAACTTGCTGCTGCAAAAGCTGCTAAAGAAGCTCTTGCAAAAGAACAAGAAGAAGCTGCTGCAAATGGTGAAAACACTGAGCTTTCTGAAGAAGAAAAGCTTAAGATGGAAGCCAATAGAATTCTAAGAAGCTAATTCTTAAAAGTCTTAAATATTGAGGGGCCATTAATTTGGCCCTTCTTCTTTTTATTAAATCATATTATGGGGCCGAATATGATGGAACAACAGCAACAACAAAGTATGAATCCAGGTGCGCGAGCACTTCCAAATGATACTCTTTCAGAAAAATCACTTCTGTCATGTCTATTACTAGATAGTTTATCTTTTGATGAAATCTCTGACTTAAAGTTAGAAGGAAAAGACTTTTACGATCCTAAATATGGGATTGTTTATGATGCTATTAAAGACATGGTTTATTCTAATAATCCAGTCGACTACGTAACAATTTGTTCCCACCTCCAAGATCACAATAGACTTGAGGGAATTGGTGGTCAATCATTCATTCTTGATATTACGGAAGACCAAGTATCAAGTGCCAACTTAAGACATTATGCAAAGACTGTTAAAGACAAAGCTTCTCTAAGAGAGCTTGTTCGCCAAGCTCGTAAAGTAGCAGATAAAGGTGCAACTTTTTCAGGAAATGCTCAAGACTTTATTCAAGAAGTAGAAGCAACTTTCTTTGGGCTTACAAATGAAGCCAAACAAGGAAGTATGATTAAACTAAATGAATGTCTAAAAGAAAATATTAAAGAGATCGAAGATACATCTCGTAAGGCCGGTCAAGTTCAAGGTATACCTACTGGATATGGCGCCGTTGATAAGCTTGTTCTTGGAATGCAACCAGGTCAACTTATTATTCTTGCTGCTCGTCCTGCCATGGGGAAGACGGCACTTGCTCTTAACTTTGCTCAAAACGTTTGTGAGATGACTAAAATGCCTGTTGCTCTCTTCTCTCTGGAGATGATGGCAAAAGAGCTTTCAATGCGTCTTCTTACCCAAAGAGCGAAGATTGACTCAAAGAGAATTAGAACAAAAGAGTTCTTAGAAACAGATCTAAGAAAGATTGGTCAAGGAATCCAGCAATTAGCAGACCTACCAATTTATATTAACGATAATGCAGGAACAAGCTTACTTGATATTCAATCGGCTTGTCGTAAGATTAAGGCTTCAGAAGGTCTTGGATTAGTTGTAATCGATTACCTTCAGCTTATGAGTTCACACAATAAGACCCTTTCTCGTGAACAGCAGATTTCTGAAATCTCAAGGGGTCTAAAGAATATGGCCAAAGAGCTTGAGTGTCCTGTAATTGCACTTTCACAGCTTAACCGTTCCGTTGAATCTCGTCCGAATAAGAGACCAATGATTTCCGATCTTCGTGAATCGGGATCGATCGAGCAGGATGCGGATATTATTATGTTCGTTTATCGTGATGAGTACTACAACCCAGATACTAAAGATCAAGGTCTAGCAGAAATCATTCTAGGTAAGAACCGTGGTGGTGAAGTTGGTACAGCAAAATTAACTTTCGTTGGTGCTCACACAAGCTTTGAAAATGTGGCCTATGCACAAGATGATGCAAGACCTGGCCATTAAGTCATACGCTTTCTTTAAAAAAGAAGAAGGCTTCTTATCTTTAAGTAAGCCTTCTCGATATATTCGAGTCACAAATCTATTTATCCATGATTACCTAAAAGGAATAACACTTCCTTTTTCAAAAGAATCCTTTCATGAAATTTTAAGTGATACCTGGCAAGTACAAGTTCTCTACTATGAATTAGGAATGCTCTTTGAATGGGGAGAAGTTAGTGAAGAAGTGGAAGTCGAGCTTGCTACATTTATCGACTTTAGCGAGTCATGTGAAATAAAGCCACTAAAAGATGTTGATCAAACAACTGCGAAGCCTTTAAGTATTATTTCTTTTAAAGAATATGAAGAGAAATTTAAAAAGACTTATGAAAATCTCCTCGATGGTAATTGCTACCAATTAAATCTCACTTCTCTTTTGAAGTTTGAAGTCGATGATCTTGATAAACTTGAGAAAACTTTCTTGTGCCAAGAGACTTTTTCAAACCTCAGTGAGTTTGCCCATCTCATAAATTTAGAAGTAAATGATGAGCTCATTATCAGTAACTCACCAGAGTGTCTGTACTGCTTTAAAAATGGCCGTGTGATATCAAGACCTATCAAAGGAACAGTCAGAGAAGAACAGGGTATTGAGAGCTTTACTGGAGATGAGAAGAATGAGAGTGAGCTAAATATTATTACCGATCTTCTTAGAAATGATCTTTCAAGAATTGGAGACTCTTTTTCGCAAGTGGACGCTAAAAGAGAGTTCTTTCGAGTACCGGGCCTGATTCATCAATATTCACAAATTAGTGTGGCCATGGACGAGTACGATAGTGCAAAAATTCTCAAGGCCATCTTCCCTGGAGGCAGTATCACTGGTGCTCCAAAGAAGAGAGTACTAAAACTTATAAAAAATATTGAGAATAATTCCCGAGGAATTTACACTGGTTCAACAGTTTTAAATTTTCAAAATATGAAGACCTCGTCTATAAATATCCGTACGCTTAGTGTGTCAAAATCTTCTAAGGAAGCTCTATATGGGGCAGGAGGAGGAATCACTTTACTCAGTGAGGCGCATAGCGAATATCTTGAATTATTAGATAAAGCTAACAGTTTCCTTAAGGTTATCTTTAAGGATGTTAAAATCTAATAAATTCTTACATCTGTTTTGTTACTTTTGACATTCATTTAACGCGCTAGATATGATTTTTTTGTGACAAAGTGAAGCAAAGGATTGCTCCGACATGGATCGTTGAAATTTGTTACAGGAGAGGGAAGTCAATGGAAATGACAAAGACAACAGACACAACAACACAACAACAAGATACTCACAACAAGGATGTTATGGTGCAATTAAATGATTTAGTTGAAATCTCAGGTGTACCAACAGATTTCATTAAGAAAGAATTGATGGTAGATGAGGCCGTTTCAATGGATGAATTGAGATCAAAAATGCTTAAGTTCCTCGATGCAACTTTTGAAGAAAATGGCGTCGAAATTTCTAAAGTAAATTAGTCAGTTAAAAATTTGGAAACATAGGACTTGTTTCTCAATAATCTCCTTTTTGCCCTTTTAACTCCGTTAGAAGGGCATTTATATATCTAAGTTCATTTTTTTATCTCCTTAGTTCTCAAGGGTAGTTTTTTCCTAAACATGCAATTTAAAGAACTTACTAAATTTTTTATTAAGTTCATTATTCTTATTTCCGATACTTAGAATGAAATGAAAAAATTCTAATAGGAATGTTGTATGGATATAGCATCAGTCATAGGTTTAGTATTAGCAGTCGGTGGGATCTTAGGTTCTATTATGTCGGGGGGATCGATTTCGATCTTTATCGATGTACCTTCAGTTCTCGTCGTTGGTCTCGGTCTTGTAGGGGTTACCTTATACCGCTGGCCAATGGAAGTTATTAAAGGACTTGTCTCAATTGCCATGAAGTCAATTTTCTTCACAGCAGTCGATCCTAAAGACAAAATTAATAAGATTAAAGAATTAGCAGAACTAGCTAGACGTGAGTCGGTCTTTGCCCTTGAGAAAGCAGAAATTGATGATCCTTTTATGAAGAAAGCAATGACACTTGCTGCAGATAATAGGCCACCAGAAGTTATTGCTGCAATTCTACAAATGGATATTGATTCAATGGAGTCTCGTCACAAAACTGGTGCAGACGTTTTTGATGGTGTTGCTGCCGATGGACCTGCTATGGGGATGATCGGGACCCTAATCGGTCTAGTTCAGATGCTTCAGAACCTTTCAGATCCGTCAGCAATTGGTCCGGCCATGGCCGTTGCCCTTCTTACGACTTTCTATGGTGCGGTTGTTGCCAACGTTTTTGCCAACCCTCTTAAAAATAAAATTGAGTATCGATCTTCAATGGAGCTTATGTCCATGAGTATCGTGATCGCGGGGACATTAGGAATTGTTGCTGGTGAGAACCCACGTATGATTATTGAGAAACTTAATTCATTCCTACCTCCAAGTGAAAGATCATCTGAAGATGATGGTGGGGAAGAGTAATAAAAATATTTAAGGCGTATTTAAGGAATAAATACTAAGAAACTTCAAGGAGTAAGAAATGGCCGACGATAGTAGCGCAGGTACAATTGATGATGGGAAAGCTAAATGTCCTCCATGTGCCCCTGGTTTACCAGGTTGGATGGCGACATTCTCCGATCTCGTAACATTACTTCTAACATTCTTCGTTCTTCTTCTTTCTTTCGCTAAAACAGAAACAGCAAAGTATGAAGCGGCCCTTGGTTCAATTCGTAATGCCTTTGGCGGTAACGTTCTTCAGCAAGGTGAAGTTATCCAAAAAGGTAAGTCACCAGATAACTTTCCTACAATGATGGAGTCACAAACTCCAATTAAACCTTTTCCAATTGAATTCTTAACTATGGAAGGGATTCTTGATAAGCATGAAATTAATCGTGGATCTGAAGAAACACTTAAAAATATGCGTTATGACTTAAAAGAATTTAAGCTAAACGAAAATGTAACTGTTTATGAACAAGCGGAAGGAATTGTTGTTCGCCTTAAAGATAATATCTACTTTAAGCGTGGCTCAATTGCTATTGATGAATCAAAAATTGCAGTTTCTTCTTATCAACGTCTAATTAATTTACTACAAGAGCGAAATTGGAAGTTATTTGTTATTGGTCACGCTGCCCGTGGCGAAGTATCAAATGATGGTAAAAGTGATGCCCTTGAGTTATCTTCAGCTAGAGCAACAGCTGTAACGAAATCAATTATTCGCCGTGGTGTTGCACCTGAAAAAATCACAACTGTCTTTTATGGGGATACTCGTTTAACTGATCTACCTGGCAGAAGTCAGATGGAAATTGATAATGAAAACCGTAAGGTTGAATTTATGATTAGAAAACGTGATCTTGAAAGTAATGGACACAAAGTTGAAGCACAATAAAAATTTCTGTAATCTCAATGATAAAAATACGTTAAAGGAGTTCCTCAAAGAGGAGCTCCATTTGTCTAATAAGGCCATCAAAACTTCTTTTATTTCAAAGATGGCACTCCAGTCACAAGTTATCGCAAAGAGTGAAATCTATTTACCGATGGATCTCATTAATCGCTTCCATGTGAATCCGATTTATACTGGCCCAAGTATCGAAGTTATTCATGAAGATGATATTTTTATCGTCCTTAACAAACCTCAAGGTATTCATGGCCATCCCATGGAGTATAGTGAGACGAAGACTGTACTTAATTTCATGCGCTCACATTTCTGCTTACCAAGCTTAAGTAATCCTCGGTCTGATTATGAAAAGGGTCTGCTTTATCGCCTTGATAAGTTAACAAGTGGTGTTCTTATTTATATTAAAGATGAATTAATACATGAAAATCTCCGCAATAGTTTTTCTCAAATCGCCAAAGAAAAGACCTACCTTGCTATAGTAAATGGTGAAGTTAGTGAATCATTACATCTTGTTGATCGACTTGTTTCAAGTGGGCTAAAAGGTGAGAAGATGATTATTAGCGATATTGGTGTGGAGGCACAACTTGATGTTGAACCACTTCACTTTAATCGTGAGAAGAATTTGAGCCTCGTTAGAATTCGTCTTAAAGAGGGCCACCGTCATCAGATACGCGTGCAATTATCTCATGCAGGTTTTCCGATTGTGGGTGATCCTATCTATAATGAGAACTATAGTGAAGATGATAAAAGGTTATTTCTTCATGCCTATCAATACTGTCTTGAAGTGAATGGACACACAACGTGCTTTAAAGCTGAAAGAGCCGAATTATTTTGTGACCTCTTGGACCTGAATAGTTTGGTGGATGTGGCGAGCTAGATTATTCTTATTCTTTAGCGTCTTAAGTTTTACCACGTACTTTCCCTCAGAAATTGAAGAAAGAATCATTTGTGGGTGAATCAATTTCACGACAATCATCATCGTACGCTCAAGACTTTCTTCCATAGCATAGCGAGAGATTGAGATATATGAATTGGCCAAGGCCTTGTACATTTCTTGCTTGAGAATTTGCTTATCTTCCATATTCTCTGGGATCACTTTCGTGTCAGCTGGAATCGTCACTTCTAAGTTATTTTTATTACATTCAATCTTCCAAGAAGGGTGGAGATACTTATCAAGACGTACCTTAACTGAGCGACATGAAGTGGCCATCATACTCGAGGCCCTTTTATCAAAAGCACCGTTATCTCTAAGCTGCAGGAGAAAGATAATAAATATTAATATTCCGAATGCCAGTACAGGATTCTTAAGTAGTGATTTCAGTACCATACGAATATTATCTCATTAAATTATCTAAAAATCACTAAAGGAATAGACTGCTTTATCCGATAAAATAAGTAGGTTATTTAAGGAGCTGTAATGACGTCATTTTCGTCTATGGAAGATCAAAATTTTTGGAATATTTTATTTCACTTAGAAGAAATTAGAAAGCCAATAAACTTAGTATCATTTTTAAAGAAATATGAAATTAATCGTGATGACTTCTACCTATTCTACGAAAAATCTCACTTCTATGGTTTATCTGTTGATCTGAGACCTAAGGATACTGAATTCTTATTAATGCCACTTTCTTGGCGACGTGACTATGGAGATGTACTTCTTGCAAGTAACAGTCATCGAGAACTTATAAAAGATGTTCAAGCAGCTTCAAAAGATGGACGCGTTTGTGAGTTTACTTTTCTGGATCAATCTTCGATTCGTGTAAGGCCATGGAGAGTAGTCCTTTCTCAAAATGTTTACAAGATTATTACTGAAGATATTTTAACTAAGAAACTAATTACGATTGATATGAATGAAGTAGAGGATATTGAATTCCAAAGCTTTGATTATCAGTCTATGTACTCTCGATTTGAAATTGAAGAATATATCAATGCTCTAAGGCATATTGATGGCAGCGATCAACGCTTAATTATAAAGCTTGCCTATGGCCATGAGTTACAACCAATTAGTAATCTAATTTTCCTAGGTCATCCTTATTCGACAACCAATCAATATGGTGAAATTATATGGGCCGCTTCTGTTGAAAAGTCGCTCTACTTATTTGATTGGCTATACTCTATGCGCGATCATATTGAGATTCTTGAACCATCTTGTATAAAAGAAGAGTTTGAGGACTTTTGCCAAAAACGTAAAAATGCAGCATAATGCGCAGGTATGAAAAAGAATAACTTATTTCTCATCTCCTTCTTACCAGCTCTTTTGTACTGGTATTTAGAAGAAACTCAATCTGTCGAGATCGCTATTATTGGTGGACTTTCTCTGGCAATTTTAGAGATTATTTTTGAGAAAGTTTTCTTTAAGCATATTCACTCTATTTCAAAATTAAATTTTATTATTATTTTAATTCTTGGCCCGATCTCATTGATTGGGCACGATGGTGTTTGGTTTAAATTACAACCATTCTTTACTGGACTCTTCTTGAGTAGCTTTCTCATTTTTAATTTACGTCGTGGTAAGAGCTTAATGCTTACGATGATGAATGATTTGGAGAAGAAAGTTATGGTTCCAGAAGCCATTATGCTTAAGCTTGAGTACCACTTGGCCTTCTTCCTTTTAATTAATGGATTCTTTATGGGGTACTTGGCGATCTATGAGTCAACTTCTACTTGGGCGTTCTTTAAGTCGATAGGCTTTTATATCGTCTTTGCAATTTTCTTAGTTTTTGAAATAGTTAATATTAGACGTGAATTTAAGAAGATTATGCTTGAGCAAATTCAGGCGCGTTCCGATATGAATTATCATGATATAGGAGGACCGCTTGAGTAAGGTCAAAGATAGTGTAGAAATTGAAGCTTTCGATCTCATTCCGGGACGTGTGATTGCTGGTCGCTATATCATTCTCGAAAAGCTTGGTGCTGGTTTTGAAGGTGAGGTCTACCGCGTTAAGGAAAAGCATACGAATACCATTCGAGCTATCAAAATATATTTTCCACAAAGAAATAAGAAGTTTAAGGTCAGTACTCGATACTCCTTAAAACTTGAGAAGTTAAAATCAAGTCCTATCGTGATGGACTGTCTTTCACACGAGATTATCACTCTTAAGGGACATAAAGTCGCTTGTATTGCTTCCGAATTTATTGAAGGAGAAATGCTTGCGGAATTTATCAATAAGCAAAAGGGTAAGAGGCTAGAGATTTTCTCTGCTATCCACTTACTTTATTCAATTGTTGTTGGAGTTGAGTCCATTCATCTTGAGGGTGAGTATCATGGTGATCTTCACACTGAAAATATTATAATCCGCCGCTTTGGTCTTGAGTTCGATTTAAAAATAATCGATCTACATCACTGGGGAGATTCAAAGAAAGATAATCGCGATGAAGATATTATTAAAATCATTCGCATTTTCTATGATATCCTAGGAGGACAGAAGCATTATAAGAAGTTATCACCTTCAATTAAGTACATTATTTGTGGGCTTAAGCGCGGGATGATCTTAAATCGATTTAAAAATATTAGTATGCTACGTTACCACTTAGAAGTAATGGATTGGTCGGATGCTATTTAAGAAAATTGTTAGCGACATTCTCGATTGCGAACATGAACTCTTTGACTTCGGTGACTATCGTATTGGCTATTTTCTGGCCCGTCATAAACTAAAAGAAGCAAATGATCTCAATGAAGACTCACTCTTCATTAGTGGAGATGAAAAGTCCTTCGTCCTCGGGGTCTCCGATGGTGCAGGAGGGCATCCGCGCGGTCGAGATGCCTCTGTTACAATTAGTGAAGCCTTGGCCGCATATAAAGACGGTGATAATTGTATCGATCTCATTGAAAAAGCAAATGAAGGTGTTTCGGCCTTGAAGGCCGGTGCAAGATCAACTCTTGCTTGTGCTCATATTAAAGACGATATCGCTCGCTTCTACCATGTCGGTGATTCTGAAATACTCTATTGGAATGCTCATGGAAATGAAGTTTATACTTCCACTCCGCACTCTGGTGTTGGGCATATGGTTAAGGCCGGTGTCTTAGGCCAAGAAGAGTCACTATCGCATCCGGAAAGAAATTATGTGAATAATCTTATGGGTGATGAGGTTATTAAAATTGAATCGACTTCAGGGGCCTCAATCAAAAAAGGACATACTATCTTAATAGGAAGTGATGGGCTCTTTGATAATATACCTCACGATTCACTTACTGAACTAATTGGCCAGGGGAATTTCGACAAGTCTTTTGAAAACCTTGTGGAGTTCTGTAAAAATCAAACAGATGAGACTTGGCTTAAGTATGATGATATTTCATTTATCGCAATCAGAAAGATTAAGGCCTAGTCTAAAATTTTCCAGCAGGATAACTTCCAAGAATCTTAATTCCATTGGCATCACGCTTTAATTCCTTAAGACAATTTTGGACTTTAGGATCGTGAAGAGCACCCATGAAATCAACATAGAAGATATACTTAAATGGTTCGTGTGGAATAGGGCGCGACTCAAGCTTTGTTAAGTTGATATCGTAACTGGCAAAGACTTGTAGGCATCCAAGTAAAGCTCCTGGGTGGTGCTTCGTTGTAAAGGCGATGCTGGTTTTCTCTTTTCCAATTCCTGTTGGAATATTTTCTTCACGAACAAAGATGAGAAAGCGTGTGTAATTGTCGGCTTCATCTTGAATCTTTTCTTGAATGATATTGAGACCATAGTATTCAGCGCAAAGCTTGGAACCGACACAGGCTTCATTATTAGATTTTGATTCAGAGATGATCTTAGCTGAACCTGCTGTATCAAATTCAGCAACAGGTTTTAACTCGTTCTTTTTAAAGAAGCCATGGCACTGGGCCAGGGCAATCGGGTGGGAGTAAACAGCTTTTACATCTTTAATATCCACACCCGGATTTGCCATGAGGCAGTGATTAATTTCTAAGTAGAGTTCGCCAATGGCAAAGAAGTCGTGTTTAAAAATTAAATCCATATTGATATCGACGTTTCCGACGATGCTATTTTCGATTGGTAGAATAGCACAAGCGACTTCTTTATTTTCAAGAGCGCTGCACACATCTTCACTCAGGGCGATACCTACTGCTTCGACATCTTTTCCGAAATACTTATAGAGAGCCTCTTCAGAGTAAGAACCCTTTGTTCCTTGAAATGCTACCTTCATATCTTTTTTAATCAATCTTCGAGCCTTTTAATTACTTTATTAAATGAAGCGAGGAATTCATCGCGAGTTTGCTTTGCATATTGATTATGCTCATTCATATCGGCGAATAACTCCCAAGAATCATTCTCGACTGTTTTTAGAATTTTAAGCAGTCTGCGGTAACCTTTAGTATCAATTGAGAGTTTCTTGGCATCCATATCCATAAGAGTTCTTCCAATCATATGTGTCAGAAGAAGGGAGTGAGAAATTTGCTTGTCGTGTTCGCTTGCTGTTGTTTCCACAACTTTGATGCCATGAAAGCGCATGAAGGCACAAATCTTTTGATAGTACTTATCTTCAATGCGAACAGGGCAGACGGCGATTTTTGTGCCAAACAAAGTCTCTCCTGCCGAGTCTGGACCAAACATTGGGTGAGTGGCAAGAATGCTTACGCTTTCAGGTAAGTGTTTCTTCATAACCTCAACCGGCATCTCTTTGACAGAACAAACATCAACAACGAGTGCATCAGGAGTTAGAAGAGGGGCAATCTCTTTGATAACGGATTCAAATTTATTCATTGGAACAAATGGAATAACGATTGGATTCTTACAAACTTCTTCAAGAGTTTTAAAACGGGCCCCAAGTGCCTCAACTTCATTCTTCACACTTTCATTTATATCATAAACTTCAACTGTGAAATCTTCTTCAAGATACTTTGTGATGAGTTTTCCTAGACGTCCAAAACCGATGATTCCAACTTTCATTAACCGAGAACCTTTTTTATATTTTCAAATGCTTGCTCAATTCTTTCAACACTATCGGTGAAAGCAAGGCGTATATAATTATCTTCTCCAAAGAACTTACCTGGAACAAGAGCGACACCTGCTTCTGCGATTAGCTTTTGCACCATCTCAACAGAGTCCTTTACAATACCTTTTTCGATGAAAGGTTTGATATTCAAGAAGAGATAGAAGGCACCTTGTGGCTCACTAACTTCAAAGAGAGTTGAGAAGAGGCGATAAGCTGTATCACGTCGTTTTGTCATAACACTTAACATATCTCCAATGATCTCATCTTGATTCTCGATTGCATTAACTGCTCCAAGTTGAGTGAATGGCGGAATATTTCCGCAAAGATGTCCTTGGAATGAGTCAACCTTCTTAATAAATTCTTCTTTGGCAATCATATAACCAACTCGAAAGCCAGTCATACAAAAGGATTTTGAAAAACTTTGAATTGATATTGAGCGATTGGCGATTTCTTCTCCGAGCATAAGTGGAGAGATAAACTCACAATTATAAGTAAGGGACTCATAGGCTTCATCACTTACGATAATAAGATTATGCTTAACTGCAAGTTCACCTAGCTTAGTTAATTCTTCACGGTTATAAACTGCTCCGGAAGGATTATTTGGCGTGTTGATATAGATGGCTTTTGTTTTACTTGTAATGGCCTTCTCAATGGCCGCAAGATCAAGGTGAAAGTCTGGCAGAGAATTAACATAAACACTTTCGCCACCAGCAAGCTTAATACTTTCTGGAATCGTTACCCAATATGGAATGGGAATAATTACTTCATCACCTGGGTTTAAAATTGCTTGGAAGGTATTATAGATAATTTGCTTAGAGCCATTTCCTACGAGAATATTTTCAGCGTGAATTTCAGTTCCACAGCGGTGATTGAAGTAGCCAGCGATGGCCGATCTTAGCTCTGGTTCACCTCGGACAAAGGAATACTTTGTTTTTCCTTTTTTTAAAGCTTCATAAATAGCTTCAATAATACTCTCTTTAGGGGAGAAGTCAGGTTCACCAATATTGAGGCCAATTATATCCTTGCCCTCATTTCTAAGATTAGTAATTTGCGCTGCAATCTGGATACTACCAGACGGAGCAATTCCTTCGACTCGTTCAGATACTTTCATATGAAAATTATAACACCTTTCTTGGTACGTGTTTTAAGAATCTTTTTTAAAATCGTTCATCATACGAGTCTGTTCTCTAACAGATTCCGTGTGAATTGCATGATAAAGTTCTTCAACAAATCTCTTATCAAGTGAGAATTTTTCACCTTTTTCAATACGAGATTTCATAAGTGCATCCATTCTTCCTACTTGAAGTGGAGTGACATTATTATCGTTTTTAAGTTTTCCAATTTGTTTAACAATATTCATTCTCATATGCATCATTTCAAGAATATCATTATCAACTTGGTCGATTTTATTTCTAAGTTTATTTAGCTCATCTTCGAAACCATCATTGTGTCCGATTGCATCTCTCACTGATAGGTGAGTGATAATATTGTGAAGCATCTCTGGTGTAACCTGTTGAGCAGCATCACTTAGTGCCTTCTCTGGTGTGATATGAGTTTCAACCATAACACCATCAAAGTTCATATCCATTGCCTTCTGGCAAACTTCACCAATAAGATTGCGGTTACCTGCAATATGTGAAGGGTCACAAATAATTGGTAGATCCGGCATTAGTCTCTTAAGTTCAATAGGGATGGCCCAGTATGGTTTATTTCTGTACTTTGTTTTTTCTGCGCTTGAGAACCCTCTGTGGATTGCTGCAAGTTTATCAAGACCTACGGCCGAAAATCTTTCGATGGCACCCATCCAGAGAGCAAGATCAAGGTTGATTGGGTTCTTTACCATAACTGGAATATCAACACCTCTTAGAGCATCGGCTATTTCTTGAACGGCAAATGGAGAAACTGTTGTACGTGCTCCGATCCAAAGAATATCGACATTATGCTTTAGGGCAAGTTCAACGTGTGAAGCATTGGCAACTTCAGTTGTGATAGGAATATTAAAATCTTTCTTTACTTGCTCCATCCAAGGAAGTCCCACAAGGCCAACACCTTCAAATGTATTTGGGCGTGTTCTCGGTTTCCAAATCCCTGCACGGAAAGCATGGACGCGGCCATTTTCCACTAATTGCTTGGCGATTTGATAAACTTGCTCTTCGCTTTCTGCGGAACAAGGTCCTGCAATAACGAGTGGCTTTTCATCAACTTTAATCCAAGAATTTAGTGGCGCAATTTTCATGTCATTTCCTTTCTGTTTGCTTCGTTAGAAAACTCTTCTACTCAAGTATATATTACTCATAGCGGTATAATACAAGTGTTTGAGGGTCCCAAACTCTTCGAAAAAACCTTAAATTTTCTTAATTTATTCAGTATTTAATTGGAGTAAATGGAATTATTTGCTCAGGGCGCAGTTTTAAGTATTTGCGCCCTGTCGAGTTAAGAATTATGGAATGTAAACTGCTGAGTTTTTCTCGTTCTCTTTGACTTCGAGTCTTGAGATCCAAACTCTTCCTTCAGTCTTCTTCTTGATAAGCTCTGACATCTTTTCGTAAACAAATTCTGCCGTACCTTCCATTCCCGCATTTGGAAGGACTCGTAGTTGGACAACTCCAGCTTCGTCAAGTTTCTTGAATTCTTCCATAAAAGGATCATCTTGTGAGGCCAGGAAAGTGTGGTCAAACATATCATCAAGCCAAGCTTTTACATCTTTTAGATCACCAAAGTCCATAACCCACATTTCTTTAGTTAGCTCTGAGCATTCAAACTCAAAATGGAATGAACGAGAGTATCCGTGAACATATTTACAGTGAGAGTCTGCTTTCCATTGACGGTGTGTACATGGGAATCCGTAGAAATGCTTTGTTGATTTAAAAGTGGCCATAATTATCTCCATTTAAGTGCCATTACAATAGCATATCGGAAGTAATGATGGCCACTTTGAAGCCTTGGGGAGAGGCTATAATTTTAGGGTTTTTATATCTTCATTAATTTCTTTAGTTGCACGTTTTGTGAAGACGAGTTTTGGGGCAAATTTAAATGCAACTCCTAAGACCAATAGGGTCTGAATAATGAAGATATTACGATTAATATCTTGACCTCCTTCTAGCCCTGAAAAGTCAGATCCCGCAGGAAACCAACGAAGGGCGATAAAATAGATGGCGACAGGAAGTAGCATATTAACTAGTCCGTTATAAACGCGCTCTTTGGAATTTTTGGGCGCATTTAAGAACTCGTTAATAAGGGCAAAGGCAAGGGAAACAATGGCCAATACCACAAATACGACCTTCATCGCAGGGTTTTGGAAGACTTGAATTGAAAGTAGAGATAAGATGCCAAAACTCATATAGCTAAGTAAGCGATAAGTTTTGCCTTTATCATCTTTTTCAGAAAAGAAGTCGACCAGGAATACTAAATTAAACAGTGTGTATACGATTGTTATTGTCATGCCCTGCCTATCGGGGGCAAAACCAATGCCTTGACTTAAGAAAAGTATAAAAAAAGACAAATCATATTTAATAGGCTAGTGTTAGTCCATGACCAATATCACGTCCACAGCTGGCTTTATTATTCACGATCAAGTGCTTGATCAGAGCAATCATATGGATCTCGTTTTCTGGGTGAAGACGGCCGATGATGTGATCAAAGTTATCTTCTCTAATGAAAGGCCATTGTTCTTTATTGAAAGTGATTGTGAAATAAAAATGAGCTTTCAAGGTGAAAGAAAGAAGCTTGATCTAAGTGCTTTTAATGGCCGTCGTATGGATGGTGTTTACTTTAATCGCTATAAGGATTTAATGGATACGAAGGAACATTTTCATAAGAATGGAATTCGTACTTATGAAAGTGATGTGAGACCGAATGAGCGCTTCTTAATGGAGAGATTCATCAATGGTGAAGTGGAAGTTCAAGGAGCCTTTCAAACGATTGGTAAGACTCGTGTTTTTCACAATCCACAAATTAAAGCACGTCCAAGACAGGATCAATTACCAAATTTTAATGTGATGTCTCTCGATATTGAAACGAGTATGGGAGATGATCTTTATTCAATTGCCATTCATCAAGTGGGAGAGCGTGAGTATAAGAAAGTCTATATGGTTGATTCAAGTGGTGAATACCAAAATGATGAACTCACAACTTTCTTTCCATCTGAGAAAGCACTACTTTCAACCTTCATTAATGAATTTCATGAATTTGATCCAGACTTTATTGTTGGTTGGCATATTATTGGTTTTGATTTTAAGTTCTTAGAAAATAAATGCTTAAGACTAGGCCTTAAGTTAACACTTGGAAGAGATGGTTCTCAAGTTCGTATACGTGAGCGCAAGGGAGCTGGTTGGTTTGGAAGTATTGTCGGCCGTCAAATTATTGATGGACCACCAACCCTCAGATCAGCATTTTATCAGTTTGAAAATTTTAAGCTTGATACTGTTGCCACTGAAGTTCTAGGCGCAAATAAAGATATTACAGCAACAGGTATGGATAAAGTCGAAGAGATCACAAGAAGATTTCTAGAAGATAAACATGGCCTAGCTAAGTATAATATTCTCGACTGTACTCTTGTTTTAGATATTTATAAGAAACTTGAAATTGTCGATCACTTATATCGTCGTGTGCAATTAAGTGGAATGCTTATGGATCGTTTGTCGAGTTCGACTCGTTCATTTGATCACCTCTACCTTCCAAGACTTCACCGCAAAGGTTTTGTGGCAGGAAATACGCTTGATATTGATAAAGAAAGCTCATCACTTGGTGGACTTGTTATCGAAGGAACGAAAGGGATTCATGAGAATGTTGTAGTGTTAGACTTCAAGTCTCTCTATCCAACAATTATTAAAACTTTTAAAATTGATCCATTATCTCGTTTAAAAGGTGATGTGAATCCTACTATGCTTAAGAATGGTGTTTCATTTTCGAAGACTGAACATATTCTTCCGGAACAAATTGATTTTCTATTAGGGCAAAGAGAGATTGCAAAACATCGCCAAGATAAGAACTTATCACAGGCCGTAAAAATTCTCATGAATTCATTCTATGGCGTGATGGGGTCTGGAGGATGTCGCTTCTATCATGCCGATCTTGCGACTTCAATAACTTCAACAGGGCAATGGCTTTTAAATGAGTCCATGAACTATGCTCGAAACAATGGATACGAGGTAGTTTACGGAGATACTGATTCTGTCTTTATTAAACTTAAATTCTTAGATACTGCAAATAAAGATAAGGCAGCAAATGAGCTTGCCCGAAAAATCACAAATCACTTAAGTGAAAAGATTAAAAGAGAATTCGATTTAGAATCTTTCTTAGAAATGGAATATGAAAAGTGTTTTTCAAAGCTATTCATCCCTGAGTCGAGAAGCTCTGAGATGGGTGCGAAGAAGAGGTACGCGGGTGTCATAAATGATAGTGCCGATGGTGAATTATACTTTTCTGGTATGGAGTTTGTTCGCTCTGATTGGACAAAGGCCGCAAAGAATTTTCAATTTCAAATTTATAAGCGATTCTTTAGCGGGGAACCACTTGATCAATACATAAAAGAATATGTTGCTGATCTAAAGAATGGACTCTTTGATGATGGCCTTATTTATTCAAAGAGGCTTTCAAAAGATATAAGTGAATACACAAAATCAACACCTCCTCATGTAAAGGCCGCAAAGCTTTTACAAGAAAAGGAGCCTGATAAGAATATCAGAAAAGTGGATTATTTAATGACTCTGCATGGACCCGTACCTGTGGAGTTAGCTCCTCGTGATATTGATTATCAACATTATATTGATAAACAACTATCTCCTGTTGCAACAGATGTGTTAAAATTTATTAATATCTCCTTTGACGATATTGTCATGGGTGCACAGATGAGTTTATTCGAATGATTGAAAGCGAAGCGAAGCCATATAAGAGAGATTATAAAAAGAATTGGCTCTTTATTGGTGGTGTTGTTGCGGGCCTTACAATCATTTATCTCTTTTTTAAGAGAGACTTTTATCTCTACACCTGTGAGCAGGAAAAGAATGCGCCAGCGTGCTTTGTCTTATCTGGCATCTATGAAGAGGACGGAGAGAGTGCCAAATCTCGCAAATATCTTGAGCTTTCTTGTCAGAATAAGTACGAAATAGCCTGTACAAAGCTTCATGCAGCTAAGGCCGGTCCTATTGTTAAATAGTGTCAGAATATAATTGGTGCTACTTCCTTGAACTTTTTACGGATTTTCTATATTCTATTGAGCAATTAAAGGGGTTCAATTTTGATTCGCACGCTAATAGATATTTATATTTTTATTCTCATCATCGATGTCATTATTTCTTATATCCCACAGTATAAACATCATCCTGTTGCTATTAGAATTAAGCAACTTTCAGATTACACTTGTGGACCTATTCGTCGCATGATGCCTGAGATGGATATACCATTTGATATCTCACCAATGATCGTTATTCTTGTTCTAAAGATTTTTGTCGCTATCTTTTAAAAACTTAGTAATTTCAAATTCTTGCCAATGCGTATCAAAAGTTATTAAACTTAATATATATGTATTACCTATGGAGGGGTGAGTGCACAACGAGTTTGATTTTCTTACACAAGAGACTTTTAATTTAAACACGCAAGAGACTTATTTAGCAGACGACGACTTTAAGAATGAATTTCTTTTTGGTAATTCTTTGTCTTCAGAATCAATCGATAAGTGTGCTGTCGAATACCCACAAACTCCAGGTCTAGTTTTTAATATCGTAAAGAATAGCTCAACATTTAGTATCAGAGGCGTCATTTCTGAAAATATCAGCGACACTTTTGAGTTGGCCCATGCTGGTGACAAGCAGATGCTTAAGGCCTTGCGTATTGAGGCCGACGAAGTTGAAACGACACTATTTTATGAATTAGAAAGTCATGATATTGCTCAAGTTATTTATGACCAAATTTTTAATAAACGCTTTCCATTAGAAGAAGATCTCATTTGTAATATTTCTGATCCTGGCTTTAGCTGGTGGTATCAAAGAAGTGATGAAGCTATTCGAATTAATTTTAAAAGTCATAAGCTAGAAGGGAGTGGACAACGTTTAAAACTTGGTCCAATCGGTGATGTGTGTATTGCAAGTATTCTCTTTACTCGTTTAGAGAAGGCCCTTGAAGAAAGAATGCAACTTCATGAATTTAGTATTTCTGAAAAACATTTCATCATAAAACCAAAAGATAAATTTCACACAATTTTTGAAGAATTATCATTAATCTTTGAAGAAGGTGAGCTTGCAAGTGAAGCTCAAATTCTTAGAGGCCTTGATGATACTTTAAAACTCTACTTAAATGAGCTTGCGGCCATTAGAAAGTTTTGGCTGCAAATTGAATCACTCAATACTTCATTTGATGATTCAAAAACTCAAGTATTACTTTCTTAAAAAAAGCTAATAACAACAGGCGTCAAGAGAAGTTTTCCTTGAGAAAATCACTTGTGTGAAATTTTGAAACGCATTAAAATATTGATATTGGGAAAAAAAGTGTTCATGAGGAACGCTTAGCAAAAAACAGGATGTAAGTTTGCAGTTTTCACTAGGAAGAAATCGTGGACCTTCTTCAGGGTCGACATCAGCAAGTAATAATTCAACTCAAAGTGCCGCTAAAAGTGATGCGATGCAGAGAGCTATCGAACGTAATCGTCAAAAGATGGCAAAACGACAGGCCACTTCGCAATCAACACCTCCGCCAATGCCTGGTGCAGGTCCAAGACCTGGAATTAATAGAGGAGTGCCACAAGATACTGGAATGAAAGCACCAAGTGAAAATTCGGGTTCTTCAGTTCTTGCAAAGCTTCGCGCTCAAAGAGAAGCAAGAGGTGCTGCAAGTACTTCAAGTGCAAGGCCAAGTGGAATGTCTGCGTCCGCTGCTTCAAGACCGACACCTACACAAGCTTCAGCACCAACAAGAAAATTAGTAACAGAAGCAGAGAAAATTGAAATGTCTTCTCCTGCAAGAAGAAGATCTTCTTCTCCTGATGTAAATTATGCAGAACAATCTCCAGTAAAAGCTCTAGCGAAATCAAAGCCAAGTGTAACGGCAAAGAGAAAGGTACGTGCAAAGTCGAAAAAGACTGGGGAAGTGACAAGTTGGGGAGTTAAGCTTTGTTGGGGATTTTGTCTTTTCCTTCTTGGAAGATTAATTTTCTCGCAAGGTGGAGTGATTGAATACTTTGATAAAAAGAGTACTCTGGATCAGGCCTATCATGAAGTGAAGCTTCTAACAGAAGAAAATGCATCTTTAATGAAAGAGCTAGAATTAATTCGTCACAATAATCGCTATAAGAAGAAGCTTGTACGCGATCACCTGGGATATATTGCTCGTGATGAGTATCTTATTTTATTCCCAGAGAATTCAGAAACGACTGCGAGAGGGGTTTCTTCCATTTAAGTTGGGAACCCTTCACAATTTTAAATTTCTTGGCCATTCCAGCATGTAATTCTAAAACAAATTGACCAGTATAGGTCTTGGTCATTGGAATTTTTCTTAAATCATCTCTTTTTGGATAGTGTGGAAGCGTTTCAATAGCAATGACTTTAAAGTCTTTATCGAGAAAAATAATATCCAGGTCAAAGAGTGTCTCAGGCATCCAAAATCTTAGAGGCTTTGTCTTTTGATAAACAAAAATTAGCCCCGAAGTCTTTGGCATACGCTCAGGCTTTAGCAAGCTTAATCCCTTCTCTTTCTCACGATCTGAAACCGCCCAAGAGATCTCGATTTCTTGATTTGACGGGACTAGCATGATTTTACTTGGCCATTTCTTATTTATAAATTGACCATAAGATGATGTGCTTAGCGTTATCGCTAGAAATGCAAAAAATGTACTGAGAATATGTGCATTATTTGTTATAAATTTCATACTTAAAAACAATATATCAAGAGGATTAACATGTCACAAATTAAAGGATTGATGAGAAGTCACAATCTTGGAGAATTAAGAGCGAGTCACATCGGGAGTAAAGTAACACTATGCGGTTGGGTAAATAAGAACCGAGATCTTGGTGGTCTAACTTTCATCGATTTAAGAGACAAGTTTGGTGTTACGCAACTTAACTTCACAAATTTCAAAGGTGACCTTGATCTTCTTAAAAAATGTCATCTTGAATCAGTTATTATGATCAAAGGTGAAGTTGCTGCTCGTCCAGCTGAGGCCCTTAATAAGAATATGCCAACAGGTGAAGTTGAAGTTTCTGTCGAGGAGCTAGAAGTACTATCTGAGTGTGATATTAATAATATTCCATTTCTTCCATATGGGGCAACTGAGGCAACTGAAGATAATAAACTTAAGTATCGCTACCTCGATCTAAGAACTAAAAAGCTACAAGATATTCTAAAGCTTCGTTCTAAAATTACTTTAGACGTAAGAAATACAATGAGCGCTCATGACTTCATCGAAGTTGAGACGCCAATTCTCTATAAGTCGACACCAGAAGGAGCTCGTGACTACGTTGTTCCATCTCGTGTTCACCCTGGTCATGTTTACGCTCTTCCACAGTCACCGCAAACTCTGAAGCAGCTTCTTATGATTGGTGGAACTGATAAGTACTTCCAAATTTGTAAGTGCTTCCGTGACGAAGATCTTCGAGCTGACCGTCAACCTGAGTTTACTCAAATCGATATCGAGGTTTCTTTTGCTACTGAAGAGTATATGAAGAATCTTGCAACAGATCTAATGAAGAATATTTTTGAATTAGATGCTAGCTTTGAAATTCCTGTTATGCACTATAACGATGCCATGAGAGATTATGGTTCAGATAAACCAGATGTTCGCTTTGGTCTAAAGCAACATGTTGTTTCAGATATTTTCAAAGATACTGAGTTTGGTGTTTTCAAATCAGCAATTGAAAGTGGTGGCATGGTTAAGACGATGTTCGTACCTGCTTCAATGGGAACATTCTCACGTAAGATCCTCGATGGATTTGTTGATGTGGTAAAGCCTCACGGCGGAAAAGGTGTTGCCTTCTTTAAAGTTGAAAATGGAGCTGTTTCAGGTGGTATCTCGAAGTTTATAACTGACGAAGTTCTAGCTTCTCTTTCTAGTCTTTCAGACTTAGATGGTGATGCAGCTAATGGAACTTGGCTATTCTTTGCTGATAAGGAAGAGATAGTACACGATAGTGCCGATGCTCTACGTCGCCACCTTGGACGTGAACTTAATCTTATTAAAGATGGTTTTGCATTCCTATGGGTTAATGACTTCCCATGTTTTGAAACTGATGAAGAAAGATTCTACGCAAAACATCACCCTTTCACTTCCCCTAAGATTAGTGAAATGGATAAATTCATGAATGAAGAGATTAACGTAAATAATAAAACTCTACGTGACCTTCCGGCGCAAGCCTACGATCTTGTTTGTAATGGTTATGAACTTGGTGGAGGATCGATCAGAATTCACAATGGTGCTGTTCAAGAGAGAATGTTTAAAGTTCTTGGGATGAGTGAGGAAGAAGTTGCAAATCAATTTGGTTTCTTTGTAAACGCTCTTAAATACGGAACACCTCCACATGGTGGGATTGCTCTAGGCCTTGACCGTATTACAATGGTAAAAGCCGGAACAGATAATATCAGAGACGTTATTGCTTTCCCTAAGACAACGACAGCAAGTGATATGATGTCTAATGCTCCGTCTGTGCCAGCAAAAGCACAAACTGATGAATTACACTTTAGTTTCTTAAAGTAAATGATATAGGCCTGCTTAAAGCGGGCCTTTTTTCTTTGAAGATTGGAATGATGGTCGATGTTTAAGAGTTTATTTCGTGACTTTTTACGTGAATGGAAACATAGTTCGACACTAACTGTGATTTTTCAATTTCTTGGAATCATCGCTTTCTTCTTCATTTATACTTCAAATTTAAATTTAGATATTAATGCAAAGAAATTTCTAGCGATCTTTGCCTATGTTGTTATTCAATGGCTGCTATCAAGTACTCCTTTATTTATTTCAGGAATGATGGGGGTCGCATTAACAGTCTTTCTTGGAGTTGTTCCATTTGAAGAGGCATTCAGTAGCTTTAGCTCGCCAATCATCTTTCTCTTTATGGGAGGCTTCTTATTAGCTCGTGCCATGGAGAAACTTGGCCTTGATCGCAAGCTCTCAATTACAATCTTGAGTTCTAAATTTATCAATGGAAGTTTTAATAAAACTCTAGCAGTTGTCATTGGTATGACAAGCTTCTTCTCTATGTGGGTTTCGAATTCTGCCACGGCGGCCATGATGCTACCTATTGGTTTTGGTTTATTGAAATCTTTCAAAGTGAAGGAAGCGGTTACGAAAGAATACTTTCTTTTAATTATTGCCTATGCTGCTTCAGTCGGGGGAATGGCAACACCTATCGGCTCTCCACCAAATCTTATTACAATGGGTCTCTTAGAGCAACATTCTGAAAAAGTACTAACGTTTTGGGATTGGTGTAAGTATGGTTTTCCACTGACGGCCATTTTTATGGTGATCTTATACTTCTATGCAAAGTTTAAAATCGATGAAGAAGTTCAAAGAGTTGATAAGGAAGACTTAATTAAAAGTCTTGGAAAGAAGAATAAAATTACCAATAACGAAATTCGTTTAATGATTATTTTTGGAGTAACAATTTTCTTTTGGTTTGCACCGAGTTTATTTTCTTTAATCCTTGGTAAGACTCATGAAATTTCAATATTTTTCAGAAAGACGTTTACTTCGGGTATGGTGGCCATTATTGCTGCTTGTGCGCTTTTTATTACGCCAATTTACAGTCGCACAAAATTACTAGATCAAGATGATATTAAGAGTATTGATTGGGGAACACTTTTACTCTTTGCATCTGGCCTTTCACTCGGTTCAACTCTATTTAAAACGGGAATTGCTGACTTTGTTGCAAATAATCTCATCAGTGTATTTAGCGATTGGAGTTTTGCGAGTTTATTAATTCTAGTTATTGCCATCTCAATTCTTCTGACTGAATTAGTCAGTAATACGGCCACGGCCAATGTTCTTGTGCCAATTCTAATAGCAGCTGCGACCCAAGCAAAATTCTCAAGTATAACAGCGGCCTTTGTTGTGGCCTTTAGCTGTAATATGGCCTTTATGCTACCTGTTGCAACTCCTCCTAATGCTATTGTTTTCGGAACAGGACTAGTTCCTATGAATCGTATGATAAGTTTTGGCTTTATCCTCAATATCGTGGCCTTCATCATTCTCAGTATTATTGTCTTTATTTCATAATAAGTATCAATATCACTCTTAAATTACCGATTAGTTAAGTATGAAGATACTTAAGGCTTTTATTTGTACTTTTATTATTTTAACGACTCATGCATTCGATAGTATGTTCGAAGAACTTGAACAAATTAGTGAATGTGTTGAATGCGTACTGATGGAATCAGATGCAAAAATTCAAGGTGGATTTCCTGGTGGTGCCGGCGGTATGATGGGGGGCTTTGGTGGCTACGGTCTAGGCATGAATGGAGCTCCTGTTGATAAGAAGGAAATCGCGAAACAATTTGCCCTTAATCAATTACAGTATCATGCGGCCAATGAATCTAAGGGTGCATTCGATTTAAATGAATATTTTAATAGAGTAGACCCAAAGAACGAACTGGATCTCGCAACTCGTCAGTCTATTGTGACAGAAGCTATTAAGAACTCTTCCAAGCCTTTTTATAAATGGGACCCAAAGAGTCAAAGTGGAGGCTACGCTGTAAATCCGGCCATGCAAAATCTTATCCAATCAAGCTTAGCAACTGGTTATGAAGTCGATAGTAGTTCATATAAACATCTTGAACTTGCTCAGATGTATCTTGCTTACAAAGGAGATGCTGATGGAATGCTTAATTATCTTAAAGCAAACTTCAAGGGGCAAGAGTTAGCTGATTTTGCATATTCTTATGCAAGTCACTACGGATCTGATGAGAGTGGTAATATCTCTGATGGGTATTTTAAATTCCTTAAACTCGCACTGACTCAAGGAGAGTTGTCTGATGATAAGGTTCTTCAACTGATACGCCAAGAGATTGTTGGTCGCTCTCTTGGTGGAGAGGGGACTCCACTTGCTGACTTAATAAAGAAGCATATGGATGTTGCAGATAATTACCGTAACAGTTTTGGAGATAACCTCGCCTGTGAATTTGCTAAAGGTGTCTATATTAATACTGATCACTTTAAGAAAGAATCGAGAAGCCTATTTCCTGAAATGGGTAACTCTTACGAGAGTATGGACTACGAACAAAAGCAAATGATTGAACAGATTAAGAAAGCTGCGGTTGTCAATAATGTTAAAAATGTTGAAATCTTCCAAGGCCTTGGTGGGAATCTCGATACGACTTGTGGTGATGGCCGAAAGCCAATTGATTATTTAAAGATCGCTATGGACGAAGGTTTACTCGCACACCTAAGTCAAGAAGAGCTAGAGAACCTAGGTTTAGTGGAAAGGGATTGTTTTCAAAGTGTTTCAAGGCTTGATCTCGCTCAGCTGTGTGATGCTGCAAGTGTTGCTTATATTTTGGAGCGAGAAACTCGTCGCAATGAGAGATTGTCTAGTCGTAAAAACAACTCAGATGTTAAGCATATGTATATTGAGGGAAGAGGAGAAGGTTGTAGTATTTCAGTACTTGATCGCATCGTTCGAGAAAATGGTCAAACAATTGATCGTGAAGTCGAAGTTTTACTCAATAGTGAGGAAGTAATCCTAAAAACAAAGAGTATGGACGAGCTTAAGGCCAGTATTAAAGAGCTTTACGGAGATCGTTAAATCCTTTGTTGCACGAAATCATAGGGGCAGATAAAATAGAATATTATGGCCCTAAGTTTAGAAAAGACTACATCAAATAAGACTAAGTGTAAGATCAAAAATCGTATCGAGAATTCAGATGATTCTCTTCTTGAGATTATTCTCGACCATAAAGAAGAACGCTCTAAGAAAACCCAAAAGGGAAGTCAGAAGCAAAATGTAAAGCGCCCATGGGATAGCGAAGATAGCAAGCAACGTGATCTCTTCGTTAAAGATGGTGACTACAACAAGGCCAAGGTCGCTCAAAAAGCCGTCATGAAACCGTATGAACCAACAGCAGGTCTTTCAAAGAAAGAGAGTGCCGATGAGAAATTAAAGTCTCGCGTCGGTGGACGAGCTAGTGAGATTTTTTCGAATCTGGATTTTTAGATTTCTAGCTAAATTAAGCAACATCCTCAAATAAGCTAATTTGCTCTGCCGATTCCACTGGAATCGCTTCAGCTTGTGCTAGAGCAAAGGCAAAGTCGTCGATACTGATGACTTCTGTACCAGACATGAAGTCTTGCATACCTTTTTGATCGCGGCGAAGGTAGTTAAAGGCAAATGGTAGGTAGAATAGAAAGCTTGCACCAATGTAACCAATTGAGCGCATGAAGCATTCACTTAGAGTTAGGTGTTCTGTCATATTATCAGTATTCACAACTTTTAATTTCATAATGGCCTTTCCAAGTGTTTGCCCATGGCCTAGAAAGTATGAAAAGAAGAAGTAACTAAAGAACATAATTGGAAGCGAAAGCTTTGTTGTATTTGCTTGTAGCGTGTAAGTTGAAAAGCTATTTGATACAGAGACATTTGAAATGAAATGATTCACAAATGATAACCATATAAAAGATAAAGCCTTGTTAGCAAAGACAATGGCGTAGAGATCGATAATGAAAGCATAGGTGCGCTTACTTAAGTGCTTTCTTCTCACTTTCTTAGCTTCTTTGTTTTCTTGGTAGTATTCGTAAATTTCAGTTAGCTTTGTATTACTCATGCCTAACTTTTCGTCAAAAGCGTGCACAAGCCTTAAAGAATGGGCATGATGAACATGCCCATGGAAATATTTTCTAGTACTTAGTTGAGAGTAATTTGATCCACTAACTCATTGAGCTTATTTAAGGCCTGAATTGGTGTTAAGTTATTGATATCGACTGTCGTTAGGTGTTCTTCAACCTGTTTTAAATACTCAGGTATTTCAGCTGGAGCTGCTGCCATACTGAAGAAATCTAATTGCTCACTATGATCACTGCCAAGAAGAGCTTGAGAGACACTTGATTCTTTTTCCATGCTTTTAAGAATCGACTGTGATCTCTTTAGTACTGTTGGAGGAAGTCCTGCAAGTTTCGCAACATAGATACCAAATGATTGAGAAGCCGCTTGCTCAATAAGGCGATAGAGAAATTTTACATTCCCTTTATGATTTTGAGTTTCGACTGTTAAATTCTTGGCTTCTGGGTAGCGATCAGCAAGATCGATTAGCTCGTGGTAGTGAGTTGCAAAGAGACAAAGCGCTTTTGTATTTTCAATGAAATGCTCTACAAGGGCCCATGCAATTGAAAGACCATCATATGTTGAAGTTCCACGTCCTACTTCGTCGAGAATGATCAGTGAGTTCTCGGTAGCATGTCTTAAGATCTCTGCGGTTTCGGCCATCTCTACCATGAAAGTTGATTGACCTTTTAAAATATCATCACTTGCTCCAAGGCGGCTAAAGAGGAAGTCACAGATACTAACCTTAGCATTTTCAGCTGGAACGTAAGAACCAATTTGAGTTAGAAGTTGAATGATTGCAATCTCACGCATAACAGTTGTCTTACCGGCCATGTTGGGACCTGTGATTAGACCAAAGTATGTTTTCTCATCAAGCTTAAGATCATGTGGAATAAATTGATCCTTAATGGCCGCTTTAATAAGTGGATGCCAGGCTCCATGAATATCCATATCACGAGATTTGTCAGATATTTGAGGTCTACTAAATTCTTCATTACGTGCAATCCAAGCAAGAGACTGAAGGGTATCAGTCGTTGAAAGGATATTGGCAAGAATTTGAATGGCATGACTTAGAGTTGTAATTTGCTTTATTAAGTTTTTGAAAATTTCTCTCTCTAACTTTTCTAGTTTTTCGCGAGCAACAACAACTTCTTTTTCAAACTCAGTTAATTCTTCTGTTGAATATCTTTCGGAATTCACAAGAGTTTGTCTGCGAACAAAATTTGCTGGAACTTTATCTGAGTGAGTCTTTGAAACCTCAATAAAGTAGCCGGCAACATTATTTGATTTAATTCTTAGTTTTTGAATTCCAGTCTCTTCACGGTAACGATTTTCAAGTTCTACAAGAGCTTGGGCCGTATTTTGCGAAATCTTTGCAAGGCGGTCACGAGTCTCATTTGCACCTTCTCTAATAAGATTTCCCTTATCGAGGTTTGCTCCAATCTCATCGTTAATTGTCACCTTGATTTCGTTACGAAGAGCAAAGAGTTGATCCTTAGCTTCTTTTGTCAGGTCTCCAAAAACTTTTGTTGGAAGTTTCTTTAGAGAGTTTGTTAATTCTTCATAAACATCAATTGCCGCTGAAATATTAAGGAGATCTCCTGCATTGGCGCGATTTGTTGCGGCCTTCGCTAGAATTCTTTCAAGGTCGCGAACATTATTTAGCGCTTCACGTGTATCTTGTAAGAGATCATCATTTGATAAGAAGTATTCAATCGTATCAAGACGATTGGCAATTTCTTTTCTATTTGTCAGAGGGGAAGTGAAAACAGTTTTTAGTTTTCTTGAACCCATTGAAGTTTTCGTTTTATCCATAAAGCCTAAGAGTGAATCTTTATATGTTTCACGTGACTTTGGAAGGATTTCAAGTCCAGTTAGAGTTGGGATAGTGACCTTCATCGAACCTGTGCGATCAGATAGGCTGAAAGCATGAAGGTGAGTGAACTCGTCGTGACTCTGAGTAGAACAAATATAGTATGAAAGAGCGCCAATTGGACTTAGTACTGTTTCGTTTTCTTTAAGCAATTGATCGCGCTTATAAGTTGGAATAAGTCTTTCAATATAAACTGAAGAGTATTCTTCTTTAAAATATTCTTGTGATAGGTGAGTTACAAGTGTTCCGTTGTGCTCATTTAAAGTCGCAACACTCTCATACTTATCCCACTGTCCAAGGTATGTGATAAATTCCTTTGGATGAAGAACGCGAATCTTTTCGATAAAATCTTCAAAGCTATCAAGGATAAAGCCTTTAAAGAAACCAGTTGTAAAATCAATGGCCACAATTTCAAAGCGACCAGCTACTTCATTACACGCAACAATGAATTGGTCTTCTTTTGAATCGGTCTTATCAAGATCGTATGGCATTCCTGGTGAAACAACTTGTGTGACAGCTCTTTTTACGATTCCTTTGGCCTCTTTTGGGTTTTCTACTTGCTCGCAAATTGCAACTTTTAATCCCTCACTTGAGAAGCGATCGATATAAGTGGCCGCAGCGTGATGAGGAATACCGGCCATTGGGATTTTGTGTTCGCCAAGTTTACCTCTGTGAGTAAGAGCGATATTTAAAATCTTTGAAGCATTGATGGCATCTTCAAAAAAGACCTCATAAAAATCTCCCATGCGAAACATGAGCATGTGATCGCGATATTGAACCTTGATCTCATGGTATTGGGCCATCATTGGAGTTAACTTTACGCCTTCGGCTACGATTTTCTCGATCTCTAAAGTCATCTTGTTGTTTCCTTAATTGTGCGTGTATTCTTGAGTGAATAACTCTACCAAAATCGCCACCAATGGAAAAGACTTCAATACTTACAATTGGCATGACGCAGGCTTTTGCAGTATTATATAAGGACGTAAATAGTTGATTATTTACACTACTTGAAGGAATGTTTTTTTGCTTAGCGTTGCTCAACATCTCTCTATTTGGTTATTTTTGGTTGCGGCCGTGACTTCGACATATATTGGTATGTTCATGAAGTATGACACGACTGAATTGGACCAGAGTATGAGCAAGCTTCTCGAACAGGATATCTACTCTTATTTTAAGAATGTTAAGTACTTTAAGATGACACAAAAGGATGCTCGCTACCACCTTGATGCGGCCGAGGTATCACAAAACTTATCGACAAATGTTCTCATTCTCACTGATCCAAATGGTGTTTTAATCAATAGCTATAAGGCCCAACCAATGTACTATGACGCCTTGACGGGAGTTATTAATTCTGTTGATAAGAATATGTCATTAAGAGGAAAGGTAACTTTAAGAGATCGTGAGTTAAGTATTCAATCAGAGAGTATGTCTTATTCAGATAACTCGCAAGTCGTCACATTTCGTGGAAAAACCCATTCGAAATCAAATGGCTTTGATAGTTCTTATGAGATTGAAGTGAAGGCCGACGAGCTTAGCTACAACCTTAGATCTGAAGTTGTTACTTATGATGGAAATGTTGAGGGGAAGGTACAAAGAGCGAGGGCCTATGAAGACTCAGTCAAGTTTGAGGCCAATTCAATTATTGTTGATAAGAGCAATCGCAATGCCAACTTGAGTGGAAACGTAAAATTCAAGAAATCTCAACTAGTTGCAAGTGCCCGAAATGGCGAAATCTATCTAGATAATTATAATAAAAAACTCAAGTATTATGCACTTTATGACGATGTGGTCATTGAGGAAACTGTTTCACCTAAGGAACAACCGCCTTTTAAAAGAAAGGCCTTTAGTGAGAGACTTGAGGGATTCATGGCAGAGGATAAAGTTATTCTGCTAGGTCTTCCGAGGGTTTATCAAAAGAAGGACGTTTTAAAAGGAAATACCATTGTTCTTAGGCGTGACATCGAGACCATTGAAGTTGATGATGCTAATACGAATTTTAAAATAAGGTAATAGCATGACAGAAGAAGTCGCTCAATTATCAGCTCATGGTTTAAAGAAAGTCTACGGCGGAAGAGAAGTCGTTAAAGGCGTTTCCATCGATGTTAAGCAAGGTGAAGTTGTAGGATTACTCGGCCCAAACGGTGCTGGTAAGACAACATCGTTCTATATGATGGTAGGCCTAGTTAAAGCCGATGAAGGAACAATTGATCTTTCAGGAGAGGACTTAACTCAGGAGCCAATTCACATTAGGGCCTTAAAAGGCGTTGGTTATCTTCCACAAGAGGCCAGCATCTTTAGAGATTTAACGGTTGAGGCCAATATCTACTCGGTACTTGAAAACCGAGATCTACCAAGGGCCAAGAAGAAAACCCTTCTTGATAACTTGATAGCAGACTTTGGACTTGGACATATAAGAAAATCTCTAGGTTCAGCTCTTTCCGGTGGGGAAAGAAGGAGAGTTGAGATAGCGCGAACACTGGCATTAGAGCCTAAATTCGTACTACTTGATGAACCCTTCGCTGGAGTTGATCCGTTAGCAGTTAATGATATTCAAAATGTTATTAACAGCTTGAAGAGAAGAAATATCGGTGTACTAATCACCGACCACAACGTGAGAGAAACATTAGGAGTCGTTGATCGTGCGTTTATTATGAGTAGTGGAGAATTACTTGTAAGTGGGACACCGGAAGATATTGTAAACAACGAGAGGGCAAGGAAGTTCTATCTTGGTGAAGAATTTAAAATGTAGCTAGGCTAGTAAAAGATAGGCCTGGTTATGAAAATAAGGAACCAAAATGGCCACTAAACTTTCACAAAATCTAAGTCAATCTCAACAGCTCGTGATGACGCCGCAGCTTCAGCAGGCGATTAAGTTACTAACATTAAGCCACCTTGAAATGACTGATGTTATTGCAAAGGAAATGGTTGAGAACCCGATGCTTGAAGAGTTTTCTCCAGGTGAAGGTGATTACAAATTAGATAAGTTAGAGGCACAAGCAAAAGAAGCAAATTCAGACGATTTTAAAGAACAGGCCATGATGAGCAATGGCGACGATATTGATTGGCAGAAATATGTTGATAGTTATAACTCAACAACATATGAACCAAATATGGCCGCACCATCTCTAAGTCCCGATGATATGCCTAATTACGAGAATATGGTTTCCAAGAGTGAGTCTCTTGCTGAACATCTTGAATGGCAACTTCGTATGGAAAACCTTGATGATCAAGAAATCAATTTTGCTCTTGAGATCATTGGAAATATCAACGATGACGGTTATCTTTCATGTGCATTTGATGAACTTATTGAAAGAGGGAATCTCGATCGTGAACATTCTCTTCATATTTTAGAAATTGTTCAGAGACTTGATCCTGTTGGCTGTGGGGCCCAAGATCTTGTGGACTGTCTACTTGCCCAAGCAAGAATTGCAGAAGAGCGTTCACCACTTCTCGAAAAAATTATTCGCTTTCATTTAACTAATTTAAAAAATAGAGATTATAAGAAAATTACTGCGGACACTGGAGTAAGTGAAGAGCAGATTATTGAAACAGCAAAGTTACTTCATAACTTTCATCCTAAGCCAGGACGTCTTGTTGGTGGTGGGGACACTCACTATGTAACACCTGACGTTTTTGTTGTTGAAATTGGTGGAGAGTTCGTTGTTCAGGTAAATGACGATGGTGTACCAAGATTAAGAATTTCTAAAATGTATCAGGATATGCTTAATCAAGCTGAATCGTTAAAGAATAAAGAAGCTAAAGATTTCGTAGAAGAAAAACTTAAGTCGGCTTTATGGCTAATTAAGTCTATAAATAAGAGACAACGTACAATTGATCTTGTCGCAAAATCAATTGTAAAAAAACAGCAACAATTCTTTAAGAAGGGGCCGAAGCATTTAAAGCCGATGGTACTAAAAGATGTTGCTAATGAATTAGGAGTACATGAGTCGACAGTATCACGTGCTACTTCTAATAAGTATATGCACACACCAATCGGTTTATTTGAATTAAAGTATTTTTTCAATGCCGGAATTGGTGGAGATAAAGGTGGAATCGATGTTGCCGGTGAAGTTCTGAAGCTAAAAATCAAAGAACTTATCGATAATGAAAATGCAAAGAAGCCGTTATCAGATCAGAAGATTGCCGACCTTTTGAGTCAGGAGGATGTGCAAGTTGCTAGACGTACGGTCGCTAAGTATAGAGAAATGCTTGGGATTTTGTCGTCATCAAAAAGAAAAGTAAAATAGCTCGATATTTTGGGAAAACCTTCCGATAGGTCAGTCCTAAGATACCATACTATAGAGGAGAACGTATTTTATGAAAGTAACAGTAAGTTTTAGACACCTTGATCATACGCCAGCACTTGATGAGAGAATCCAAGAGAAATCCGAGAAAATTGCAAAGTACCTTGATGGAAATCTTCATCTAAAGTGGAGCTGTGAAGTTAAGGATGGTCGCGAGCATTACGCAGAAGTGGAAGTTCTTGGTCCGAAGTTTGACTACCACGCTAAAGCGCACTCTGACAGTCTTTATAAGACCATTGACCTTGTTGTTGCTAAGATTGAAAAGCAAGTTCAAAAGAAGAAAGAGAAAATGCTAAATAAAAAGAAAATGCCACACAAAGATATGGAAATCCTTGATCCGAACGATGCATGGATGGACTATGATGATATGGCCTCTTAGTATTTAAAATTAACAATAGAAAATAATGAAAAAGCCTTCCGTGTGGAAGGCTTTTTTATTTTTGATAAAATTCGCGCATAAAATCTTTGATAATACGTTGCTCGACAGAGCCCTTTGTTCTCGAAGGCGCTGTGATACGAACATTGAGCTCAATCTCCTCACGTGAGACGAAATTGATTTGAACACGTGGCTTAAGAATAGGTGTCTCTAAGTGAGACTTTGTAAATAGCTTATTTAAGGCTCTTTGGGCCACTTCAAAGTATTCCGAACAATAGAATTCTGATCGCTCCAATAGTATCGTCTCAGCTCTCTCCCAGTCATCTGTTGGAGCAAGTGAAATACTAAAAGTGTGGAGAACGAAAGATTTTAAAAATGTTTCATTTGTTACTTTGCTTGTTAAAAAAGCAGAGTTCGGAATGATAATTGATTTACCAGTATAGTTGTGTGAGTTCTTATTGGGACCAAATTCTAATAGAGTTGTTGTGAAAAGATCACGGTCAATTACACTACCACGCTTACCGTCAATTTCAATTGCATCTCCAATAATAAATCCACCAGAGAAAGTTTTATAAATACCACCCATGATATTGAGTGAAACTTCTTTTGTTATAAGAACTATAGCAACCATTAGGGCCGCTAGTGAAAAAGCTAAATTCTTAAGTTCTGTTGAATAAATATAGAGGACAATAATAACGAAGAATAAGGTCAGCCCAATATTTGTATTAACAACATAGCGGCGTTTGGCCTCTGTTGTCACAGAATGAGTTTTCTTTAAAGTAAAAGAAACGATGTGGTTTACTAGGTAGAAGAGAATGATAATAAATAAGACATAAACAGACTTTTTTATATCACCTTGAGAATCGACAAAGATATTTTCTAATTGCATGGCTTGATTATACGTTCAAATCGCAATTTAAAAAATGATTTATTGGATTGATATGTTGCGCTATAGGCTAAATCTTAAAGACAATTTTGGCCTCATCATGTAGAATTTTAAAATAGATAAAATTACTTCAGTACTGAGAGCGAGATTTAAATCAATGTTAAATGTTTCAAATATATCTAAAATCCAAAGTAGTGAGACTCTCTACTCTGGTGGAAGTTTCCAAATTAACCCAGGGGAGAAAGTAGGACTTGTTGGACCAAATGGTGCCGGGAAAACAACTCTGTTTCGCATGATTATTGGAGAAGAGAAGCCTGATGAGGGACAAGTCTCTTTTCCCGATAAATTACGTTGGGCCTATTTCTCGCAAAAAGTTGGTGAGATGGCCGGGCAAACAGCTCGTGAAGTTGTTATGTCAGGGGACGAGAAAATTACTGAACTTGGTGTAAAACTAAAAGAATTTGAAGACAAGCTTGCTGACTGTGCAAATATGTCAGATGACGAGATGAATGATGTCCTAATGAAAATGGGGGATGTTCAGTCTGAGTTTGAAAAACGTGGTGGCTATGACCTTGAAACACGTGCTGAAGAAGTTCTAACTGGTCTTGGGATTATGCCAGTTGATCATGGAAAGATGATTGAAGACTTCTCTGGTGGATGGAAGATGCGTATTGCTCTGGCCAGAGTACTCGTAATCAATCCTGAGCTTATCATAATGGATGAGCCGACAAACTACCTTGATATGGAATCGATCCTTTGGCTGGAAGATTGGCTTAAGAACTTCAAAGGTGGGATCTTTATGACAACCCACGACCGCGATTTTATGAATAATGTATGTAATAAGATTATTGAAATCGCTCATAAAAGAATTACGACTTATTCTGGAAATTATGACTTCTATGAGAAAGAAAGAGATATTCGTCGTGAGCAATTAATTGCACAAGCTTCTCGTCAAGCCGATATGCTAGCAAAGGAAGAAGAATTTATTGCCAAGTTTAAGGCCCGTGCATCTCATGCCGCTCAAGTTCAATCACGTGTAAAGAAACTCGATAAGATTGATCGCATTGAAGTTCCGACAGAAGAAGAAACAATTAACTTTCAATTTCCAACTCCTCCAAGAGGTGGCGATGATGTCGTCATTATAAAAGATCTAGCAAAGTCATGGCCTCTGTCTGATGGTTCAAGTCATGATGTATTTGACGGGCTTTCTGTTACGGTAAAGAGAACAGATAAGATTGCTGTCGTTGGAGTAAATGGTGCTGGTAAGTCGACACTTTTAAAATGTATCACTGGACACACTGATGTAACTAAAGGAAGTGTGGCCATCGGTCCAAGTATTAAAGTTGGCTACTTCTCTCAATATTCACTAGAGGTTTTAAATCCAGAAGCTTCAGTTTTTGATGAAGTGAGAAAGGATCTGCCAACGGCAAGTGATGGATATATTAGAAACCTTCTTGCGGCCTTCTTGTTTAGAGGTCAAGAAGTTGATAAGAAGGTGAAGTACCTCTCTGGAGGGGAGAAGTCTCGTCTAGTAATGGCCGTCCTATTATCACAAAATAATAATTTTCTTATTCTGGATGAGCCAACTAACCACCTCGATATTAAGTCTCGTGAAGTTCTTCTCGACGCTCTTAAGAGATATGAAGGAACTGTTATGTTCGTATCCCACGATCGTCACTTCTTAAGTGAATTAGCGCAGACTGTTTATGAAGTTGATAAGGGAGAGGTTAGAATCTTTCCTGGAAATTATAATGAGTACATGGAGAGACTTTAATGATAAATCTTGCTAATAGTGAAATACAATACTTACTTCTATTCACTATACTTCTAATTCTTCCAAAACTACTTTTAAGATTTCAGATTCCAATAGGAATCTCTTCCATCTTCTTAGGGATTGGGGCAGGACTCGGACTCGGATGGTTTCAGGGAGATGACCTACTTCTTATGTTATCACGCCTTGGGATAACATCATTATTTCTCTTTGCTGGTTTTGAAGTTGAATTTGAAGAACTCAAGCAAAACTGGAAGGAGCTCATGTCTGGGGTTCTTCAAAATGCGGCGATAACTCTTGTTGTTGCTTTTGCAATTTCACAGTTTTTTAATATTGGATTTAGACCTGCAACATTAATTGCACTCGGGATTATGACTCCTTCTACAGGCTTCATTTTAAATTCTTTAAAGAATTATGGATTCTCAGAAGGACAAGAGTATTGGATTCGTTCAAAGGCCATTGCAAAGGAGATCTCTGCAATCTTACTGTTATTTATCACACTGCAATCAGAGAGTGTAGCAAGCCTTGGAAGTTCTACATTCGTTTTAATTGCTTTAAGTGTCCTACTTCCTCTCTCATATAAATTCTTTTTCAAATATATCGCCCCATACGCTAAAGACTCTGAAGTAGGATTTCTAATTCTTACGGCACTTGTATGCGGTGTTATTACAAAGAAAATTGGTACTTACTATCTTGTTGGTGCATTCCTTGTCGGGTTTATTGCATCGGAGTTTAAGCATTTTGGAAAATCTGAAAAGTCAGAAGAGATTCTAAAGAACCTTCAAATGTTCTTCTCATTCTTTATTCCATTTTATTTCTTCAAAGCGGGGATAGGATTTACTGAAGATTTATTTAGTCAAAAGGGACTTATTATTGGAGTTATCTTCTTAGCAGTTTTCATTCCACTAAGAATTTTCAATACATACTCGAATATGAAATTTTTTATGCAAGACTTCTGGCCTGATCGTAAAGAAATCACGGTATCACTTCTACCGACACTTATTTTCGGTCTAGTTATGGCACAGATTTCAAGAGAGCGATTCGATATTCCATTGGAAATTGTTTCGGGACTTGTGATTTACACACTTGTCTCAAGTGTTATCCCTGCTTTCATTTTCAAAAAAGTTCCACCTGAACATTATTAGAAATAGAGAGTTGCACCAATGAGGACCTGATGGTCCTCTCGCTTTTTGTCGTTAACGGCCGTCGAATCGTCATAAACAACTTCTATACCAAACTCCATGACCCTGTAAGAGTAGATATATGAAGCAATGTACTTACCAACTTCATAGTCCTCATAGCCAATTTCATCTGAAGTCTGCCAATTATACCCAAGCATAAATTGGTTATTACTATCTAGCTTCCAGCCAACTAAGGCTTCGATATTATCTGTTCTCACAAATTGTCCATCAATGAGTTCAAGATCTTTAGTGTCACCATAAATGACTGCCATAAAGAAATTTTTGTGGATGAATTTAGTGCCAGCTGTTACTGAGAGTTTATCTACTTTTGATCCGTTATTATTTGATTCTAAGTTAATAGCACTAATGCCAAAGATAAAATTCTCTCTCATATAACGAATCGAGGCCGCAAATGAATTTTCAAGAACGAGTGTGGCATCATTTGTTCCATCTCCATTTGAGTCGTAATCAGTAGAAATATCATCAGTGAATTTATATTGCGCACCAAAGTAAATATCACCAAGTTTATAGCGTAGTTCTAAGACATCAACGGCACGAGAAGTTCCTATGATCTCGCTATTGGCAGTATATGTTGAGGAAGTATAGGCACCAGTGATCATGAATATATCAGTAAGCCCTGTCACATCATACCAAATAGACCAGTTCTTTCCGATTGTCGCTTCAAAATCCCCCTTGGTTAACCAAAGATAAGAAAGTCGCGAGGAGAGTGGCTTGTCGCTAGTATTATCGACTTCAAAGCGACCCGTATTAGTAGGGTCGCTTGAACCCTGAATTTCCTGGCTCGTATTGCTGGTATTGATTCCAAACTCAGCACGAAGACCAGTGGTGAACCCCTCGATTAAGTCATCTCTCTTATACTTAAAACCAAAGCGAGAGGAGTTATTATTTAATGACTGTGTTCCATCTTGTCCGACAAATGCCATGGAAATCTTTCCATAAAGATCGAAACCATCTGCAAGTTCTTTTGCGTGTATGAAATTAGTTAGAAGAATTGAACCTAAACAAAGTCCAAGTTGAAACTTATTAAACTGCATAGAATCCTCACAAAATCTAAATTAATTTTAGTAAGGTTCTATACAGTTATTTAAGTTAAGAAAGGTAAATATTAATTAGTGTTGGTGTCCACCTACGCCATGAGCGTGACCATGTGCCACCTCTTCTTCTGACGCTTCTCTAACTTCTGTAATTTCAATATCAAAGATTAGGTCTTCACCAGCTAGAGGGTGATTACCGTCAAGAGTAATCTCTTCACCGTTGATTGCGATAATTGCAAATGGAGGCATTCCTTGGTCTTGGTTTACTTGGAAAACATCTCCAACATTAAGTTGTGCATCTGGTGGGAATTGTGAGCGTTGAACAGTGATAACTAGTTCATCATTTTTATTACCGTATGCGTCAGCGGCTGCTACTTCAACTTTAGCCTTTTCACCAATATTCATGCTCACGATCTTTTCTTCTAGACCTGGGATAATTTGTCCAACACCTTCTAGGAAAAGAAGTGGTCCGTGTTCAGTCGATGAGTCTAAAACTTCGTTATTAGTATTCGTTAATGTGTAGTTAAATCCGATAACTTTTGGCATAATATGGCCCTCGTTGTAGTTAATAATTGACTGCAACACTAGCAATCTAATTGATATTAGGCAAATAAAGTATGAGTGAGTTAGTGAAACTAGAATATATCCAAAAAATTGATGGCTTTCTTGGCCAAGCTGTTGAATTAATAAAGAAGCTTCCAGACCTAAATGCAGCGGCATTGGCCGATATTGCTGCTAATATTAGGGCGTTACGCGATGAGTCCTTAAGTGCAAAGGAAGATGACTTACCTGGAATTATCCAGCAGATGAACTTACTAAATCAACTGGCCAATCGTTATGAAGAACATCAGAGTCTTCCAAGTACAGACTCACCATTTTTTGGACACTTTAAAATTGAACAAAATGGCAAGCTTAAGGATTTTCTTATTGGGCATATTCCATTTTCTCATAAAGAATTAAAATTCAAAATTATCGACTGGAAGAAGTCGCCAATGGCAAGAATCTTCTACCAATATGGTGAAGGTGATGATTTTGACTTTGATTTGGATGATCGAGTTATCGAAGGCCGTATCTTAGAAAAATCAATCCTTACAGTTCGTGAATCAAAGCTTATGCGAGTTGATCGTGAAGGAATGACTAATGTTTGGCGTGATGGGGAATGGATCTCTCTTTCAGAGTCAGCACAGAAACTTGCAGGTGGAGAAGGAAGCGCTAATCAGAGTCTTGGTAGTGGGCGCACAGGTTTTGATGGCCCTGAAGTTATTTCAATGCTTGATAAGACCCAGTACGATCTCGTAAACCAAAGTGCAAGCAAACCACTTCTAATTACTGGTGGTGCCGGTAGTGGTAAGACAACAGTTGCACTCTACCGAATTGCTAAGCTTTGTCGTGAAGACGGCATTCGCCAAGAAGACGTTATGGTCCTTGTTCCAAATCAAGGTCTAGTAAAGCTTTCAAAGAAACTTCTTCAAGAATCTAATCTGGAGAAAGTAAGAGTTTCAACTTTAGATGAGCTGATAAAAAAGATTGTCTTTCAAAATATAAAATCAATACCTAAGAAGATTGAAGATAACCCTCTTGATTCAATTGTGACAATTAAGAGAAATCCACAACTTTTAACACTAATTGATGAATACCTTGCAAAGAAAGAAGCAGATATAGAAAAGAAGCTTAAAGGACTCGATCTCGAATTTTTTACTAAAGATCGCACACGTCCACTTTATGTAAGAGTTAAGAATCTGTATGAGAATACACGCGACAGTATTTTAAAAGTTGAAATTAAAAAAGTATTAAAGGGCTTTAGAAATGTTAGAGAAGAACTTCTTAATATCTTCTCTGATAATGTCTTGATGTCTCGCTTACCTGAGATGACAAATCGTCAGGTAACGACTCACATGTTAAATGATCTTAAGTTTTATACATCAAAGCAGATTCAAGGTCTTGATAGTGATTCAGACTACGCCCATAGCGATGGGGAAGTAAGTGGATTTGTTGATAAGTATGATCTCCCTTTATTTAACTACCTCATTGTAAAGCAATTTGGGCACCTCAAGTATTTTGGACGAGAGTTTAAATACTACCGTCATATCTTCCTTGATGAAGCTCAAGAGCTTTCTAAGAGTGAGCTTGTCATGCTTGGACAAGTTAAGCATCAAGATGGAAATTTCACAATTGCAGGTGATAGCGTTCAACAAATTGATCGCACATTTGAGTTCACTTCATGGCATGATGTCTGCCACACTCTGGAGCTTGATGTTGATGATATGCAAGTGGAAGAACTTAATGTTTCTTATCGTTCTCCAAAAGAGATCGTCGCCTTTGCTCACAAGGTATTAGGACCTCTTGCTCCGGCACAGCTTCCTGATTCTAAGAGAGAGGGGGGACCAATTATTGAAACACAAGTTCAACATATAGAGCACGCCTCCATGATTATAAGTAGTGCACTAGTGGAGTTGATTAATAGAGAACCAAAGGCATCGATTGCCGTGATTTGCTCAAAAGAAGATATCGCAAAGAACCTCTATCAGGAAATTGAAGAGGTTGGAAGTGTCAGACTTGTACTTGATGAGAATTTCTCTCTAAGACCTGGAATTGATGTGACAACTGTTGAGCAAATCCGTGGTCTTGAGTTTGACTACGTTATTATTCCTGATTGTGATAAGCAGTTCTACCCAATTGATGCTACTGCAAGAAAGCGACTACACTTAGCGGCCACTAGAGCAATTCATCAATTATGGATTCTTTATAAAGATAAATCGCTTATTGCATAGGATTTGATTTGAAAAATTTTGGATATGTTATTCTAGGTTATATGGCCCTCATCGCTTTAAGCTTTATTGATAATGGCCGTGGTAGTGTCTATCCAGAACTTTTAAATTACTTTCAAATTCGACCAGATGAAGGCTCACTGATATTTTCTGTGATGTCGATTACATCACTCTTCTCGTATTTAACAACATCGATTTGGCTGCCTCGCTTAGGAGCGGTTGTGGCCACTAGAGTTGCCATGATTCTTATGGGAGTAGGGACTTACGGTATTGGGCTTGGTGGAGATTACCACAATTTCAAGATAAGCTTAATATTTGGTGCTATTGCAGGCTTTGGTTTTGGGATTACAGGTATCACCATGAATCTTATGGTTGATACAGGAGCACCTTCGCAACACAAGAGACGCTATCTTTCGGGACTTCATGGTGTCTACGGACTAGCATCCTTGGCCGCTCCTCAGCTTCTCAATCTCTTTCACTACTTAAACTCTGATTGGATTCATTTCTTTAAGTACTTACTTATTCCTTGTGCCGCTGTCTTTGCTTATTCATTCATGACTCATGACTCTCATCATGAGGAGATTAAAGAAAACCATGAAGGCATGAGTGGAGCATTCTTGATGAATCTAATGATTGGTCTCTTTGCTGGAAGTTATGTCGCTTCAGAGATCATGATATCAACTCGTCTTAAGTACTACCTTGTAGAGTCTCATTCATTTAGTGACTTAGTTGCTAATAACTACCTATCATACTTCTTTCTCTTTCTTATGATTGGGAGGATTGGATTTGCTTTCTTAGATATTAAGATGGAGTCAAAGAGGTTAATTATTCTTTCTCTTTTCTCAAGCCTTATTTGCTTTAGTTTAGGGAAAGTTCACGCCATCTTTTATCCCATGACGGCACTTTTCATGTCTTTTTGCTTCCCTGTCATTGTGGATTGGATTTCAAATAATTTTCCAAAAAAGAATCATATCGTTCTTGCTTCAACGATGAGCTATATTGGTGTTGGAATCTCTGTGATGCACTTTGTATTCGGGGCCATCGCTGATCGCTTAGGCCCCGGAAGTGCTTTTCAATTATTCTATGTTTTAAACATAGGTTCCATCCTATGCTTTGGTGTTGCGATTATTTTAATAAAGCGCTATCACCTTAGAGGTTAAGTTTATAACCAACATAGAAACTACGAGGGAGTGTTCCGTAGTAGCGAACATTCTCATAATCCTTATCAAGAATATTCATAATCTTAAAGTTGAAGTCTTTGTATTGATAATTTAGGTTTCCTACTACGTAAGAAGGCATCTCTCCTGAATCTTGGCGCTTTCCAACATATTGCCACCAATTTGTTAGGCTTTGATTCTTATTGATTTTATAAGTGAAATCGATACTTGCTAGAGAGTGAGGTGTTCTTCCAAGTTCTCCATTTGTCTTAAGATTCTTGGCTCTTTGTAGAGTTAGAGAAGATGTAACAGTTAGATCAAAACGAAATTCTTGAGTGTAGCTAAACTCCATCCCCTGAATACGTGAACGTGAAATATTAAAGTACTTACTTGTTGCCGTGTCGTAATCAATTTGATTTCGAAGCTCATAGTTAAAGGCCGTCGCTTCAAATTGATATGTTACTTCTTTGTAAAGAAGTGTCAGCTCTGTATTAACACTATCCGTTGGATCAAGATCTGATAGCTGATTGGCCAATTGATAGAGTGTTGGTAATTTAAAACCTTGTGAGAAGTGACCTTTAAGAGTCCATGTATTTGTTAGGTTATATCCAATACCTAGGCTTCCAATTGTATTAAGATCAAATGAAGTAAATTGATCTAGGCGCATACCTACATCTGCAAACAAATCACCATAACTTAAATTGGTAGTTCCATAGATGGAAAAGAGCTCACTGTAGTCTTTATTTATTGTATCTTCTTGTTTTAGATACTGAGTTCCTATAAAGAGTTTAGCCGACTGAGATAATTCATAAGTACTATCAATTCGTGTATCTAATTCCTTTCCTTTAAAAAGGGGAGTAAAGCCAAATTCATCAACTCTCTCAATTTGTGAAAGACGTACACTAGGTGTTAGCGTGAACTTATCATCATCAGAGAAGTACTTAAGACTAAGATAATTATTAAAATGTTCATATTGTTCGTCGTCGTTATCGATCTTGTCGGCCATGAAGTCGTCTTTTTCAAGATCGGACTTAATGTAGCCAGATTGAAAACTAACTTCAAGGTTGTTTCCTAAGAAGTAACTTAGGTTTAGGTTTGCATTAAGACTTTCATAAGAGTCATCTTCCGCATTAGTTATTCGATCCTCGTTGTAGGCAGAATATCCATCTGTATCAAGATAGCTTAAGTTGATTCCATAATTTAATTGCTTCGTATTTCCACTTTTACTAAGAGCAACTTTCTTTGTGTTTTGTGAACCATACTCTGCACGCATTTGAGTGCTATCAAATCCTTTCTTGGTATTAATCTTAAGAACACCACCAATAGCGCTTGAGCCGTAGATAATAGACTGACTACCTTTTAAGATTTCAATGGATTCAATATTATCAAGAGTCAGATTATTGATTTGATAAGAATTGTTGATATCAGTTGGATCTGTAAGTTCAACATTATCTAAGATTATCTTAGAAAAGCCTGTTGGAAGACCTCTTAATCGTAAGCTAGAAGCAGCTCCAGTTTGTCCAGCTTGTCCAATAAAAATACCGGCCTTTGACTGTAAGAGTTCTTGTAGTGTGAGCGCATCAGAATTCTCAATTTCTTCACTCGTAATGACTTTTACATCGCTTGTCACTCTCTCTACTGTCGTGTCGAGCTTAGTGGCCTTAATTGTGATTTGAGCCTGTGTGCTTGTTGATAATAATAAAACTAGGGGTAATAAGAATGGCGTTTTTATAATCTTCCTCCGAGATATAAATTAATAAAGAAGGGCTCGGACTCTAACCGTTGCGGGACAGTCTCTGAATTTCACAGAGTTCACCTTATATACAATTGGAAAATAGTGGCAGGAAGGCCAGCGTCTGTCAATCAACAGACGCCATGAGTTTAATAGAAATTTAAATATTATGATAATACTGAGAATTGACGACATCTTTGTATGTCTGTGGATCCTTCTCTTTTAAATCAGACAAAATAATCATATCTGGAGCATCCAAGTCATTTGTATGAGTATGAACTTGGTACTTAAATAACCAATTAAAGATCTTTCGATGTTCACGGTAAACCATGACTTCACAAAGGATTAATAGAATTGGTGCAATTAAGAAGGAATTACATAAGAAGAGTTCAAAGAAGAGAATATTAATAACCAGTGGCGCTGCGATAACTGCCGCTAATGGGATAAATAGATTTAATAAGAACATTGTACCTAAAACTAATTCAAGAATTTTAATCATATAGTAGAGATAACCTGTTTCTTGTAGTGAATTAATAAAAGACAGTGCCTCAGGTGTGTATTGTGACTCTGTCAGAAGTCCAAGACCGGGAGTAACTCCTCCTAGCAAGAGCACAGTGCCCATGACGACTCGAGCACCAACAAAGAGAAATTTACGATTTGTTTTCATATTACCTCCAAATGTGATCACTTGCTATTATATGGACTAAGGGGCAAGCAAGTATGGAGGTAATGTTAAAAGATTTTAAACACTTCGAATTTTACAAATAAAAGTATCACCCTGTTGGACGACGATATTTTTAGAAAATGGAATTCTTATGCGAAAGAGTGGGTCATAGATGGCAAATGTATCAACGTTATAAGTGTCAAGTTCTAGATCAATATCGCTAATTTCTTTTCCTAAGTATCGTTGCATTTCCTCGCTGTTAACAGACGTTAGAATACATCGGGCCTGAGATTGTTCTCTCAGTTCTTGGTAGCTCTTTCCCGCTAGTGGGTAGTGAATTTTAATTTCTCTAACACATTCGTAATTTAACTTTGAAGAGCGAGAACCACTATAGAATTTGTAACCTTGATTTTGAAATTTTGATAAAACTTTAAGACAGAGCTCATCTTGGTAAAGACGAACAAGTTTAATTCCAAGAAATCTTGCTTGAAGACTAATAATTTCTTCAGGAATTCCTGTCAGTCCTACTTCATTACCGTTGGAGTTGAGTAGGCTCACGAGAATAATATCTTCTTTAGGCGTTGAAGATTGAATAATTTTAAGGGTTTCAAGCGCCGTTAGGCCCCCATCCCAGAAGATAACACTCTTATTTTTCATGAATTACTCTTAAATTTATTTAATAAATACATATTTCTTATAGGACCATTCTTACCTTAAAAACATGTACATGTTCAATGGAATAAAATCATTCTCAACTAAGCTTCTGTAGGAGAACTAATATGCACGCATTAAAGAATTCACACCAGCTTTCATTTCGTAACTTAACTCTTGATGAAGCAGAACATGTGGCCTTTGTGGGAGAGAAAAAAGTTGAGCTAACTAAGACAGAGTTTAAAATCCTATACTTTCTCTTAGATGGAGGAAAGAGAGTCTATCCAAGAGAAGATTTAGTTCGCTATATTTGGGGTGATGTTGATGTCGCAAATAAAACTGTGAATACTCACCTGACTCATCTCAGAAACAAAACAAAGGGTGTTGAATTTCGTATCCGTGTCAATCGCAACAATCAAATCTGTCTTCACGACTTATAGGCTAAACATTCGAAATTACAGCTAAAAATTATATAAATTACTGTTAGTAGAGATAATTTTTGTACCTTAGCGAAATTGTATGTTGTTAATTTTCTGTCTTCCTTTTAAGGTTATTATTTAAGGGGGAGGAGAATGAAAGTATGACATTTGTTATTGAATCTGATTGGCTAGCTTTTCGTAGCTTACGCATCAACAAGAAGACCAGACAGGTTTTCGTCGGGGAGAAAGAAGTAAAATTAACAAAAACGGAATTTAAGCTACTTTGTTGCTTAATTCAGCATGAAAAGAGGATCTATACTATTGAAGAGGTCATCTCATGTGCTTGGGGACAAGCTGTAGTCACCAATAAGACGATAAATACTCATTTATCTCATATCCGCTCTAAAATTGCTGGTGTGGACTTTAAGATCAAGATCAACCGCAATGGCCAGATCTGTCTAAATGATCTCTAGAGTTGATAATTAATTCACTACTATAGAAAATGTCTTTAATTTCTTCCAGTTGGGGCTATAATCTGCCCTTATTGGAAGAAATGAATGACACTACTAAATCTTGATCGGGCCTGTCGATCTGACATTTTAAATTGTGAATTAGCACAGCTTGGCATTAGCTTTGAGACGAGCTCCTATGCTCATTGCCTTGATAAGCTAAATAGTGAACTTAGTAGTCGCGGACTTCTTGTGCGTCCAAAAGTTTGGGCCAGTGATGAATGGTTCTGTCCCGATGGGATCTCTGGAATCGCTATTCCCTTTACTCTCTTTCATCAAAAGCTCATTGAACTTGAAAAACAATACTTAGGTGTTGTTGAAGGTGAAAGCCTTGATTGGTTTATGAAGCTTATGCGCCACGAGTGTGGACATGTTATGGATAATGCCTACTTTCTAAAAGATTGTCCTGATCGCAAGAGTACTTTTGGTGATCACGATATGAAGTATCCCTCAAATTATTTACCAAGAAAATTTTCACGAAACTTCGTCTATCATCTTGAAGATAATTATGCTCAGGCCCACCCTGAAGAAGACTTTGCAGAAACTTTTGCAACATGGCTTACTCCACGATCAAATTGGAGAAAGATCTATAAAGATTGGCCAGCTCTCAATAAGCTAAAATATATTCAACGTAAGATGAATTCGATAAAAGGCGAGAAGCCAAATGTGATTTGTTATAAAGAAGTCGATCCAATCAGTGAGAGTGATTTAACTGTTAAAGAGTATCTTACTCTAAAAAGAAAAAAGTTTAAGAAGGCAAATTTAAAGAAGAGAAGCTTAAAGCATATCGAAAACTTCTTGGAGGTAAATCCAACAACCGGAGTGGCTTTAAAGGACATTCTACGCCAAGATAGGCGAGAACTTGTAAGAGATATTGCCTTGAAGACAAATGAATATCAATATAAAATAGAATCTGTTGTAAGAGATTTAGAAAGTCTATCGACTGAGAGAAAGTTATTTGTTTCTAATAAATGTTCTCCAAGTAATTTACGCAAGATTCTCCTGTCTCATACCAATCGTTATTTTCAAGAAGGAAGAGACAGGATAGTAATGTGACCAAAAAAAGAGTTTTAGTTCTTGTTCATATCGATTTAATCCCACCAGATAATTTAACTAAAGAAGAAATTAATTCAGAAGAATTTGAGTATCGGCCTTGGATTACAGAATATAATGTTATCGAAGCACTAAAAGACCTCGGGCATGAGGTAAGAGTTGTTGGTGTCTATTCGGATCTAATGGTTCTGCGCTCTGCCATTGATGAGTTTAAGCCGCATATTATTTTTAACCTCCTTGAAGAGTTTGATGGCAAGGTCTTACTTGATCAAAATGTCGTCTCTTACCTAGAGCTTTTAAAGGTTAAATATACAGGCTGTAATCCTCGAGGATTAATGCTGGCCAGAGATAAGGCCTTAGCTAAAAAGCTTATGAGTTACCACCGTATTAGGACTCCTGGCTTCCAAGTCTTTAAATCGCGCTCAAAGACTAAGATTTCGAAGAAATTAAAGTATCCCCTTATTGTAAAGTGTCTCTATCAAGATGCTTCCCTTGGAATAAGTGGAGCTTCTGTTGTTAAAACTGAAGAGAAGGCCATAGAACGCATCCAGTACTTGATGGATAAATACAATGAAGATGTTATTGTGGAAGAGTTTGTGGAAGGACGAGAGTTCTTTGTCGGTGTCCTAGGTCAAAAAAGACTTAAAGTATTGCCTGCACTAGAGCTTAAATTTAATAATATTAAGAATCCAGAAGCAAAACTCTATAGTGAGAAAGCAAAGTGGAGTAAGAAGTTTCGTGAGAATAAAGGCATCGAAACTGAAAAAGCAAAATTAGATAAGGATCTCAGTGATCGTATTATTAAAATCTGTAAGAGAGCTTATAAGACGTTAGAGTTATCAGGCTATGCTCGCATTGACCTAAGGGTTGATGAAGAAGGTATGCCCCATATTATCGAGGCCAACCCTAACCCTAATATTGCCACAAAAGATGAATTTGCCATGGCCGCAAGTCTTGCTGGCCTAAAGTATAAGCAATTGATTGCTGAATTAATTAAGTAGATAACTTATCTTCAGGAATGATAAAAAGTACAAGATTCTAATTTGTTGGAAGATTTAATTTCTCGTACTGAGTTTTTAGCTGGCCACATGCCGCTAGGATATCATCACCCTTTGTCTCTCTCACTGTACAAGTCAATCCTGCTGCTTGTAGAGATCTTTGAAACCACTCAATATGTTCATCTGTTGGTCTTTTGAATTTACTCTCAGGATATTCATTAAACGGAATGATATTGATCTTTGATTCCTTCTTTGGAAGGTTTTCAATTAATCCATCGATATCTTCTTGAGTATCATTCAAGTCCTTAATGAGCAGGTACTCATACATGATACGACGTGAATTTTTAACGGGAATTGAGCGCAAGGCCTCAAGTAGATCATCAACTTGGTAGCGCTTATTAATTGGCATAAGTTCAGATCTTAGATTATTTCTTATAGCGTGAAGAGAGATGGCAACATTCACATCTGGCAGCTCTTCCCATTGCTTAATCTTTGGCACAAGTCCTGAGGTCGAAATTGTGACTTTATGTTTGCTTAGAGCAATCCCAAGGGGATCCGTTAGAAGATAGCAGGCCTTCTTAACATTTTCAAAGTTGTGAAGAGGTTCTCCCTGTCCCATAAAGACAATATTTGAAATTTGATAATTTGGATTTACATTCTCACGCATCCACTTTGTGACAGTTAGGTACTGGCCGACAATTTCTGCTGTTGTGAGGTGTCTTGTTAGGCCCTGTGTGGCCGTGTGGCAGAAAGTACAACCGATGGCACAACCAACTTGTGACGAGATACACAGAGTCGAACGCAGCCTCTTATCATTTTCACTTTCAATAAGAACAGATTCAATCGAGTTCTTATCGTGAAGCCCTAATAGGAATTTTCGAGTCCCATCTTTTGAAAGACCTTGCCAAAGAACTTTTTGAAGATCGAGATCATAGCCTTTGATCGCCTCTCGAATAACTCTTGGCGCATGTTCCCATGTATCGGGATCAAGATTTAACTTTTTATAGACCCATTTACCAATGATTTTTGCTTCATCTTGTGGGAAACTTTCTAAAGTTAAATTATATAGGCTCTGTTTTGTCATAATGCATAATTATCGGAATGCATGGGGCACGTCAATATTTAGGAGGAAAAATGCGTATATTTCTATCAATTTTACTTGCTGGATTCTTTGTTAGTTGTTCATCTGTCTCAACCAAGAAGATTGACTATAAAGTTGGTGAACAGGAGTTTAAGGGCTACCTTGCACTAAACGGCTCAGAAGACGATAAACGCCCTGGGATCGTAGTTGTCCACGAATGGTGGGGGCATAATGATTACGCAAGAAATCGAGCAAAGCAACTTGCTGATCTTGGTTACAATGCCATCGCTCTTGATATGTATGGGGACGGAAAACAAGCTGAGCACCCAAAAGATGCCATGATGTTTTCAAAAGAAGCTTTTAGCAATCCAAAACTTTTAAAAGAAAAATTTAATAAAGCGGTTGAGATTTTAAAAGCACAGCCAAGTGTTGATCCAAATCGCATTGCGGCCATAGGGTATTGCTTTGGTGGGGCCGTGGTTCTCTTTAATGCAACTCAAGGAGCAGACTTAAAAGGTGTCGTTTCTTTTCACGGATCACTCTCTGGCATCAAGTCTGTAACAAAAGATTCAAAGGCAAAGCTTCTTGTTATTAATGGTGCCGATGATCCATTAGTGACAAAGGCCGATATCACAAGTTTCAAAACAGCGATTCGCCGCTCAAAACTCTCAATGGAGTTTGTTAATCTTCCGGGGGCAACTCATGCTTTCACAAACCCTGAAGCAACACAGAAGGGGAAGAAATTTAATCTTCCACTGGCCTATAATGAAAAAGCCGATAAGCAGTCTTGGGAGTTAATGAGAGTATTTTTTCAAAAGACTCTTGGTGAATACTAGTAAATAAAAAAGGCCACTATTATTGTGGCCTTCTTCTTATCTTATAAATATAAATCTTTTCTTATAAGCATTCTGAAACTTCAGAGAATTCTGAATCAGTGTGGTAACCACTTAGAGTGTAGTCATCCAGTGTTTGAACTAGAATATTCTTTGAGTCAGTTTTAACAAATTTCCAATTTACTTTTACTTTATCAGTATCTTCACATTTGATTTCAAACTTTGTTGTATCATAAGTACCAGTATACTTGTCTTTTATTGAGTAAGAAACCTTACATACATCCATTGATCCAACTTCACCTTCAGTATAGCAAGACTTAAGAGCTGGTGTTTCAAGAAGAAGTAGCTTTGAGTCTTTTCTAAAGATCGTTATATTATGATCCGCTTTAAGAGTAGAAGATACAATTGTAGCAACTTTATTCGCTAGTTGTGCTCTCTTGTGACCATTGTGGTGAAGATCACAATCAGTAGGAGTTGAAGAGTTTAGCGCTGTTTGACATGCTAAGTTTTCTGCAATTGAAACACCTGAGCGATCACTAATTTCAGAACCAAAGTCAGAGTTTCCATCAACTCCTGTAAAAAGTAGGGCAGCTACCTTTCCGTTATTGATTACTGGAGAACCTGTTGAGTTCCAGCTATTGGCACAGTTTTTAAAGAAGAAGTTCTTTGAGCCTGCACTCTCACTAAGAGTTGTGATAAGTGAATCTTTTAGACCATCACAAAATTTCTTCTCTTTCGTATAGCGTCCTTCAATTTGAGTGTAATTTGTTACATCACCCTTTCTAAAAGAGCTAAGTTCAATCGTTTTATTCTTAGAGCCAAATGTTACACCTTCTGTTGAAACTTCAAGGAATCCAACTTTAGATGATTGTCTAGAAGTGATAAGAGCGATATTTGAGTGAGACTGGATACTGATTTCGTTACAAGTATATGTGAAACCTTTTAAATCTTTAAAAGCAATAGCAGCACAAGAATTTTCAAGCCACTGTTCATTTGTTTCATCATTTCCTTTTCTTGGTAAACACTTTGAAGCTGTTGCAATTGTATTGTCACCAACAAAGAAAGCAGCACAAGTTTGAAGCTTGCCTTTATTAAGTTTTCCCATAAGAAGTACTTCGTTCATACATCCATCTTTAGAAAAGCGATCACATACATAATTTGTATTTGCTAGTTTTTTTCCGATGTCAGATGCTGAAAGCCCCTGTGTATTAACTGTTGGTCCCATATTTTCATATAGTTTCGAACGGTCTCCACATGATGTGATAGTTAGTAAGGATGTTGATAAAAGTCCAAGGAATAGAAGGTTCTTCATAAAATTGCTCTCTCAAAAAATCTCATTATAAGTTGGCCAAATCTAACATAATAAATATGAACTATGTATCCCAATATAATATTTACAAGTCAAAATTTGGTGTAGAATGGAGAGTATGAATATCATCTTCTTAGACGGTAAGTGCTTGATTTGTAATGGCCTCGTCAACACCATTTATCGAATTGATCGTAAGAAGCGCGTTTATTTCTGTCATCTACAGGATGATAAGGCCCTAAATTATCTCCAACAAGATTTTGTTAAGAATCTCTCAACTGTAGTTTTCTATCGCAGTGGTCAAATTTCAACTAAGTCTGATGCTGTCATCGAGGTGATGGATTGTATGGGATACGGATTCTTTAAGGTCTTTAAAATTATTCCAAAGTTCATTCGAGATGGGCTTTATTCAGTTGTTTCTAAGAATCGTTATCGAATAGGCAAGGAGCTAGAGACTTGTCCTCTGCCTTCTAAAGAGATGGCCTCTCGTTTTCTGAAGTAGTTTTAGAAGTCAGTTGGCCACAGGCCGCCAAAATATCATCGCCTTTAGTTGTGCGAATCTTTGTATGAAAGCCTAGATTAATTAGACCTTGCTTGAATTCAATGACGTCAGAAAGTTCAGGACGCTTATAGATTGCACCAGGAAACTCATTAAAAGGAATAAGATTAAAGATAACAGGCATGTCCTTTAATAACTTTCCAATTTCTTCTAGGTGTGCCGGACTATGATTAAAGTCGCGAATTACTAAGTACTCAAATGTTAGGTATTGTCGTTTTAAGAGTTTAAGCTCTTTTAATTCTTTAATTAGATCTTTTAATGGGTAGGCCTTATTAAGTGGAATTAACTGGTTTCTCTCACTATCAAAGGGAGAGTGGAAGCTTAGGGCAAAGTTAATATTTCCTAGCTCTTTAAATCTCTTAAGTCCTGGAAGGTAGCCGGCCGTTGAAAGAGTAATCTGTCTGGGCCCTAGTCCCATTCCTTCGTTTGTCTTTAATATATCAATAGCGTGGGCGACATTGTCGATATTGTGGAGAGGCTCTCCTTGTCCCATAAAGACGATATTAGGGACCGCTTGATGTCCATCAAATTTCTCTTTAATGAAACGATAAGCTTGAACATATTGGAGAATAATTTCTTCACTTGATAGTGATCTTGTTAAACCTTGCGTTCCAGTAAAGCAAAAAGAGCACTTCATGGCGCAGCCAACTTGTGAAGAAAGGCAGAGTGTATACTTCTTTTCAAATGGAACACAAACTGTCTCAACGGTTTTACCATCTGCAAGCTTAAAGAGAAGCTTGATGGTCTTGTCATCAATCGATTCTTGAATAGTTGCAATCTCTAATTGATCAAAATTAAATGACTCTTGGAGTTTCTTATACAATTCTTTTGGCAGAGTTGGAATTTCTTCAAAGCTTTTAACTTGATACTTATAGAGCTGTGTGAAGATTGTGTGAGCATGAATCTTTGCAAATCCATGCTCTAAGACAAAGTCTTCTAATTCAGAGAATGTAGTTGAGAAAATACTCTTTATTAGATCATCCCCATTTTCTTTGCTTGCTCCATCATCTGTTCTCTTTGCTCTGGAGACATATTTTGGACCATCTCTTGCATTTTCTGTAGCTCTTCTGGTGACATCTGAGACATCATCTCTTGGGCCTTGGCATACATATCGTCCTGTGACTCAAATTTTTCCATTGAAAAGATAATCTTATCAGGGCCAATTTCACTACCAATCATCTTCTTGTCACGAAGTTCATCAAGAACTTTATTGAGACTTAACCCCTTGGCGTCAGCTACTTCATACATCTTCTCAGTTGGAAGTGAGACCTTCTTTTGTGGGAATCCATTAGCACTTAAGTTTTTGATAATTTGATCAATAAATTCTTCCATCATCCTATCCTTTTTCTCGATTTTCTTAGGCACATTTAGTAACATGACGCGTATGAAAAACCAAGGTGCATCGACAAAAGGGCCACAAGGCTTTGAAAATTTTTACTCTGATATGTGGGGGGATCGTTGGATCACTCTAAAAGAATCATTTACGGCCGAAGAAGAGAAGGCCTTTCGCCATAATATCTGGTTTCAAGGTGAAGTCGATCATTGTGATGAAATAATTGAAGGTGTTTTCAAGCAGGCCAATTTATCAGAAGTTGCAGGTATTAAGTCACACTACTATATGGATGCTGCAAGTGTTATCGTGGCCCGTAATCTAAGGCCAACTCCTGGATCAAAAGTTTTAGATATGTGTGCGGCCCCCGGTGGAAAGAGCCTCATTCTCTTTGAAGAGATGAAAGGGGAAGGGCAATTAGTTTTAAATGAACTATCACGTAATCGCAAAGAACGACTAAGAAGAGTGGTTTCGGAGTATGTTCCCGAAGATAAGCGAGAGAATATTGATATCCGTGGCTTTGATGGCAACAAATATGGCCTTAACTTAAAAGATGAATTTGACTTTGTTCTGCTTGATGCCCCTTGCTCAGGTGAGCGTCATACAATCAATAATCCAAAGTACCTTAATATGTGGTCCAAGAAGAGAACAAAGAATCTTGCGGCCCTGCAACACTCACTTCTATGCTCGGCCATTCTTACTTTAAAGAGCGCAGGAGAGGTTCTCTATTCGACTTGCTCAATCTCAAGTCTTGAAAATGATGAGGTTATTACTAAACTTTTAAAGAAGCGTGGCGATCAAGTTGAGCTTGTTCAAGATCTCAATACTTTTGGTTTTGGTGAGAAAACTGAGTATGGTACAATATTCTTACCGGACCGTGATGGGATTGGTCCTCTCTATATGTGTAAGCTTCGTAAAAAGTAGGTCGTATGAAAGTTATTATTGTATGTTTAATCACTCTAAGTAGTTTTGCTTTTATATGTACTAAAGAATATCGCCCAGTATGCGCAAATGGAAAGCAATATTCAAACCTCTGTATGGCGCAAGCGGCAAATGAAAAGCTCGAAGATATTAAAAAGGGCCCATGTCAAAAAGTGGAGAAGACTTCTCCTAAGAAACCTGAAAGTCTTGATAAGTCAGTCTGTGTCTGTCCTATGATTTGGATGCCCGTTTGTGGAGTCGACGGAAAGACTTATGGAAGTGCTTGTAATGCTCGTTGTGAGAAAGTGACAATCAAGCATAAGGGATCGTGTGAAAAGGTCGAAACTCATTAAAGATAATTTCAAAAAATTTAAAAATCTAAACTACTAAAATCATTGATTTTCAATTTTTTTTATTTTTCTATCTATAGTTTTAGTTAAGTTAGTAAACTTAAGTTCTTAAAATTACTGACGATGTGTCCTTTGTGTATGGAGGATAAATGAAGAATAAGAATTTTAAAATAAAATTAATTTTTCTTTGTGTATTTCTAACTTTAGTCAGCGCAATTATTGGTGGAGTCTCAACATTTGGAGTCTCTGAATTAGCAACACAGTCTGAAAGCTTCAGTAATGATATTATTCCAAGAAAGATGTACTTAGATGAGATGAATGTATCTTATCAAAAGACTCGAATTGAGGTCAGAACTTTAGGCCTTCAGGGTATTAATAATATTGCTAAGAAAGATGCAATTGCTAATACAAAGAAGATGATTAATCAGTTTGAAGAAGCAGAAAGAAATCTAGAAAAACTTATTACAAATGAAGAAGAGAAGAAGATCTTTAAAGATCTTCATCGAGAATGGATTGCCTTTAAAAAAGTTGGGGCAAGAGCACTTGAGCTTGCACAACTAAAGACAAAGAAGGCCGATGATGAGTTATATGAAATATTCTTAGTCGATTGTCCAGAGGCTGCGGCCAATTTTCAGCGTGTATTAGATCTCTATGTCGCTAAAATTGAAAATGAAGTTGCAAGCTCTGCTCATATTGTAAAGAATACTTCAAATAAGCTTCTGACTATCATTGGGCTTGTTTCTGTCATTGGAGCACTCTTTGGCCTAACGATAGGAGTTAGATATGCAACGAAAATATCTAATATGGTTCTTGAAACAATTAGTTCGCTAACTCATTCTTCACATGAACTTGTTAAAAGTGCAAAAAGTATTGCTACTTCTTCAAGTGAATTGACTCGCTCATCTGAAAGACAAGATTCATCCCTTCAGGAATCTTCTTCATCTCTTGAAGAAATTTCTTCGATGGTGCGTATGACTGCGGAAAATGCGAAAAGTTCGAATGAATTAGCTAGTATCAGTCTTGAGAAAGCTGGTGTTGGAAAGGGTATTGTGAAAAAAATGATTTCTTCGATGGGGGAAATTGATGAAGATATTAATCTCATGCTAACAGAGTTTAATAATAACAGTGATAAGATGTTAAAAATTGTTGAACTTATTAATCGTATTGAAGAAAGAACACAAGTTATTAACGACATTGTTTTTCAAACAAAGCTTCTCTCGTTTAATGCATCTGTTGAAGCCGCTCGAGCTGGTGAGGCCGGTAAAGGCTTTGCAGTTGTTGCAGAGGAAGTCGGTAAATTAGCGCAGATGAGTGGAAATGCTTCTGTTGAAATTTCAGAAATGGTTGGAACAAGTGTTTCTGAAGTTAATCATATTATTGAAGAATCGAATAATAACTTAAAAGTCATTGTCGAAAAAGTTAGAAATAGTGTGACTTCAGGTTCAGATGTGGCCAATGAATGTGGTGGAATCCTTGATGATATTGTGGCCAGTGTTGCCAACGTTGGTCATTCAATTGAAGAGATTACTTCGGCTGCACTTGAACAATCAAAAGGTATTACGGAACTTCAAAAATCAATCTCTGAAATTGATCTATCATCGAAGTCAAATACAGGAATTGCCAAAGGGAATTCAAGTATTGCCGAAAACCTATTAAGTGAAGTTAATTTTGTGAACCGATCAATAGGTGATATCGAGCTTGTCTTTAAGGGGCAAGACCAAGACGATGTCCGTAGTCATTTAAAAATTGCTAGCTAAAAAATACTAAGAGGACGCAGAGTCATAGACCTGTAGTCCTCTTTCCCATAACCATACTAAAATAATTTTAAAAACCACTGCTGCTACAATCATAATGACAATATAGTGCCACTTACTATAGTCGAGAATAAAGTGAATCGGCGCAGAGCCAACTAATAGAATTGGAAGTAGGAAAGTAAAGAATCTCTTGGTTGCTGTTCCGTAAATAATATCAGGCCAGCGAGCAAGTTGCTGCATCTGCATTCTAAAGAAGTTAATTCCAACACCTTCAACTAACCAGAACATGGCACAACTTATGACAAATTCTACTAGTGCAATAAGCCCAAGTGATAAGAATAGTAGTGGAATGATTAAGATCCATTGAAGTAGATAAAATCCATTGAGATTGGCGTAGTAGCAAAAGACAACAATGGCCGGAATCAATGTTGGAATTGATGAAGGACGCACATGTCGAAAGAAGACACTAAAGATTGAACTTAGTGGCCTTAGGATCGTGTAGTCGAGTTGTCCTGACTTTAGATCATCACTAAAACGCCAGAAATTTTGACTAAAGATAATCATATGCAGGCCATCCATTAAAAGCATATAAGAGAGAAAGAGCATGAATTGTTCTCTCTTCCATCCCATGACCATATCAACGTGATCAAAAATAAAATCGACAGTAAAATAGGCTGAAGCAAAGAATAAAAGATCCATGATAACCATTAGAACAAAACTTGTTCGAAAGCTCATGGCCACGGCCGTACTTGTTGAAACAAACTTCTTGTAAACTGAAAGATAGTGTTTTACTTCTGAACCAAAACTCATTACATCCCCGCCGCCGTATAAAGTCTAATTCCACGCTTCCATGTCAGTGTACATATTCCACTAATAACGATTAGCCAAGGCCCAAGGACTGTAAAGAATTTAGTATAATTCACGGCCTCTCCCATAAATATTTTAATTGGGTAATATGTTAAGTAAGGAAATGGAGTGTACATTAAAAGTTCTCTAAAAAAGTCAGGGTAGAGCTCTAAAGGTATAATTGCACCAGATAAGAAGACTGTTACCATTTGAAGCATCACTCTTAGAATCCAAGTTTCTTCTAACCAGAAGGCCATGACACCCGTTAAGTATTGAAGTGAGAACCAGAAGAGACTGACAAATAGGCAAATTCCAACACCGTTTAAGAGTGTCATGAAATCTACATTTGGAAGTATCCCTAAAATAGAAAATAAGAAAATGGCAAAACCTGTAACAACAAGTTGAATTAGCTGAAAACCAAGAAATGAAGCAGTGTGAAATTCCCAGAAATTAAACGGATAGATCAGATAAGTTGAAATTCTTCCCATGCGTATATCTAGTGCAAGATTAAGAGCTGTATGACCTTGTGCAAGTTGAGATACTACAAAGGCCCAAACATGATATGTCAGCATCGCCTTAAGTGTGTAACCCTTAATTGTCTCAGCTCCTGTACTATCAAAAATGGCGACCCATAGATTATACTTAATAAAGAGGAAGACTAGAGCAGGGCCAATAACTTGGAGGAAGAAGTTGAGACGATAGGCCGTGTGCTTAACAATGGAAATCTTAATGGTTTGCCACCATTTAATAAGATTAGACATTACTTAAAATCTCCGGATTTTCCATAATCTTCTTCATGACTTTTTCAATTGGAAGCTTCTCTGTATGGAAGTCAATAACTGGATACTTCGATAGAACTGCTGTCGAAATTTCTGAAAGATCCTTCTTATCAACTCTAAGTTCAACACTTGAATTAGCATCAAAGAAGTCACAATCTAATTTAGTCCAAAACTCTTCCTTTGGATCAATACTCTTATCAAAACTAAAATAAACAGACTTCTTATCCCCTAAAATTCTTTCTAAATTTTGAAGAGGTCCGTCATATGCTTTTTGACCTTTCGAAATAAGTACAAGGTCTTTGCAAAGGGCCTGTACATCGGCCATGTAGTGTGAAGTTAGGATAATCGAGAGATTATTTTGTGCGTGATATTCTTTTAAGAAATTGCGCATATTTTCTTGGGCCACAAGATCGAGTCCAATTGTTGGCTCATCTAAGAATAGAACCTCTGGCTCATGAAGAAGGGAAGCCATAAGCTCAAGCTTCATGCGCTCTCCAAGGGATAGCTTTCTAACGTGAATGTGAAAAAGCTCTGTAACACCTAGGAGCTCACCCATATAATTTAATTTCTTATTAAAACTTTGGTCATCAATCTCATAGTATTTTTGAAGAAGCTTAAATGAATCCATGGCAGGAATGTCCCACCATAATTGTGACTTTTGTCCCATGACAAGTGCTATCTTCTTTCTAAATTCCTTGTCTCTTTGCCAAGGTTTATAACCTGCAATTGTTACCTCTCCACTTGAAGGAACGATAATTCCAGTCAGCATCTTCATCAGTGTTGTTTTACCCGCACCATTTGGCCCTAATAAACCTTTTATTTCACCTCTTTCTACCTTAAAGCTGAAATCATTAACGGCATACTTTGTTATTGGTTCGCGGTTAAAAAAAGATTTAACACTTCCTTTAAACCCTTCTTCTTTTTTAAAGCTTGTAAATTTCTTTGTGAGGTTAATTGTTTCGATCATAATTATTCGCCAGCGTGTTGGTTTGTGTATTCGTACATAACAATACTTGCAGCAATGGACACGTTTAGAGACTCAGTCATGCCATATTGTTTAATCTTTAATCTTTCAATACCATGCATTTCCTTTAATGGCCCAAACTCTTCATGGCCAAAAATAAATGCAGCTTTCTCTGGTAACTTGCTTTCGTTGAGATAAGTTGTGGCATTAGAATCAAGAGTCAATGGAATATATTCAAGCTCCCTTACACGCTCAAGAGATTCTTCAATACTGTCATAGAAGAAAGTTTTAACTCTCTTAAGGGCACCCTTGGCTATTGTACAATCAAAGAATTTCGTTCCGACTATATGGACTTCGTAAACACTGTAGATTTCACAGGATCTTAGGATCTTACCAATATTGAAGCCGCCTTTTAGGTGGTCGAGGACAATGATTATGTTGTGCTGCCCAAAAGTTGCTTTCTCTTTTGCTATCTCTAGTTCTTTTTCTAATTTCTTCGCGAGGAATGTTCTTGTTTTTTTGCTCATAGTTGGAGTAAATTACGAAAAAAGTAAGGGGTTTGCAATGGACAATAATAAGCAAATAGCAGTTTTTGGTGCAGGGTGTTTTTGGGGTGTTGAAGAAACTTTCAGAACTCTTGCAGGTGTAAGTGAAACAGAAGTTGGCTATGCTGGTGGAAATTGCAGTGAAACTACCTATGAACAGGTGTGTACAGGTGAAACAGATCATGCTGAAGTAATTAAGATCACTTTTGACCCTAGTATAATCACATTTAACAACCTGTTAGATGTTTTCTTTGAAAATCATAACCCAACGACTCTAAACCGTCAGGGGCCAGATGAAGGGACTCAGTATCGAAGCGTTGTCTTCTTCTTAAATGACGAGCAGAAAGAATTAGCTCAAAAGGCCATCGAAGCGGCCGATAAGAGTGGAAAATTCTCAAACCCAGTCGTAACTAAACTTGAAATATTTAAAAACTACGTTAAAGCCGAGGAATATCACCAGAAATACCTCCAGAAAAAGGGTTTAACGAGCTGTAAACTATTCTAGTTTAACTTCTTGTAATTACTCAGACTGACAGTAGTTATTGGCATTTTCTATTTGGGGGTGTCAATAAATGTACTATTAATCAAGCTGAACAAAATCAGTTAAGTGTTTGAAATGGTAAACAACTAAAATACTTTGTTAGTTAACTCCTAAACCTTTGCATAATAGTTGAATACTCAAATATTGAGTGGAAGAGGAGTTTAGAATGAATATTGAGAGCTTTAGAGAGACGTTTATTGCCCACGCTAGAGATGAAATTAAGACAATTGTCTCAGCATCAAAAGTAAACGGAGAATTTGACTGTGGGATCTTTAGTGAGAAGTTAGAGATCATTTGGTCAGAGGCCCAAATCAATGGATTAACTGAAGATGAGTTCTCGTGTATTGTTGAAGAAGTTATCCCAGTACACTTTGAAAATGTAACCCTACCATACACATATGATATCCCATTAGCGGCTTAAGAGCAGCTACGTAATTATACTCGGGTATCGTTGATAACAGACGATACCCCGGTATTTTCAATTACATCACCAGTAAGTTCATCATCTGATTTTTTTATATTAGTAAATTTTGGAACAAGTGCAACTGACACCATAATGACAACTGCTCCGGCCAGAGCTGTTGGATCAAGAGTCTCCTTAAAAAAGAGATACCCAAAGATTGCTGCAAAGATTGATTCACTTAAAAATACCAATCCAACAATATGGGCCGGAATACTTTTTTGCGCCGTAATCTGTAATGAAAAGGCAATAAGCGAAGAGAAGATTGAAAGAATGAGAAATCCCCACAAAGCAGAAGGAAAGCTTAAGGCCTTAGCGCTATATAATGTTGAAAGGCTAACAGGTCCTTCATAGATTAGAGCAAAGACTAACCCCATGATTCCCATGAATATACATTGTAGAAAATTAAAGCGTACAGAGTCGACTTCATTAGCATAGCGATCTGTAGCAATGATATGGAGTGAAAAGAAGACTGCTGAAGCAATAACAAAGAAATCACCTAGATTAAAATTATTAAAGTCCATGCCATTCATCATCATGATACCAATCATTGAAGTCGTAAGAAGTAGCCAGAAAGTCTTTCTTACTCTTTGACCTAGGAAGGCTACAGAGATCATTGGGGTAATGACGGCATAGAAGACTGTGAAGAAGCCGGCTTTTGCCATTGTTGTCATAGCAATACCTACTGTCTGTAATTGTAGTGCAGTCATTAGAACTGCTGAACAGATGAGACCTCCAAGTATTTCATTATGATTGCCTTTTAGCTTCTTAAAGTCATTTCTAATGATAAAGATAAGAAGAGCAATTCCACCTGCAAAAATATAGCGAAGCGAGTTTGACCAAATAGGGGAAAAATCAACTAGAGTAAATCTTGTTCCAGCAAAACCTAAGCCCCAGATAGCACATGCAATACTTAATAGAATAATACCTTTCATGGCCTCAATATAGATTGATTTTATTCCAAAGACAACGGAGAGTTTTATTCATATGTAAGGTTCACTATTTAATAGGTATTGCCTCTAAAAACTGACAAAAAGTAATAAGTTTTTTGCCATATTTTTTATTGATGAACAATGAAACATATTGAAAATACTAAAGCTTGAAAAAATCTTCGTAACTCAACAAAGTTGCTGCAAAATGTATAGGTAGAAAAGATAGTGTAGCTATCTCATTCAAGGGACGTTCAAATGCAAAAAGATAATTTTAAACAAACATTTTTAAATGAAACGAGAAATGAAATCCAAGGAATTTACCTAGAAACTACAATTGATGGAGATTTTAATTCTGATTTATTTTCTGAAAAACTAACGCCGATTTGGACGGCGGCATCAATAAATGGAGTGGATGAATTTGAGTTCATATCCTTAATCGAGGATATTATTAATAAAGATGCCCAAGAAATTTATTACCCCTTCAGTTTAGATTACAAAATTGCGGCATAAAAAAAGCTCCCATAGTGGGAGCTTTTTTTTTTGTTATGATCGATTGAAAATATTAAAACTAACAACTGTTTTAAACCATGGAAGCTTCCTTTCTTGATTCGTATCAAGTGCAGGATTAAAAAGGTTTGGATACTTGTGGTGATTCTTGTGGAAATAGGCTCCACTTGAAATAAAGTTCACAGTCTTATAGTAGAGATTATGGTTTAAGTTTACGATCTCTACATTTCCATTCTCATCTTCAATATGTGTCGCAAAGTTAATATGAGCAAAGACGATTAAATTTGCTAAATAAGCTGGTATATAGAATGCGATGAAGAAAGTAGGCCCAAGTAGCATGAACCAGATTGCTAAGCGACTAATTAAACCAATATAGTAAAAGCACATTTGAACACCCATAATAGAGTATGTACTATTATTTCGACCAAATTTATCGAAGTATTGATTCGAAATAACTCTGATCGTATTCAATTGAGTTGTTGCCAAGAATACGAGAAATGATCTTCCCATTGGAGGATGTGGGTCTAAGTCGTGGTCATCAGCATGTGCATGATGTAGAACGTGACTGATTCTAAATGGTCCCATACCAAATAAGACAAAGAATCCACAAAGTTCTCCAAGAATTTCATTCAACCATTTCGGCTTAATATTATAATGAACAGCGTTGTGTAGCATTACAGGAACTTGTATTCCAAAGACTATTGCAAGAGGAATGATTACTAGATGGATTAGCTCTAGTTGCGTAGTAAAACTGAAATTTCCTTTTAGAAATAGAATGACTGCGATTGGGGCAGTGATAAGCATTTGAAATAGAAAATACTTAAAAAAGAAATACTTATCAGTTCTAAATTGTTTCATTGTTACTTTCATAGTGTTCCACCAATGCTTTGTTCTAAGATATTTAAAACTTCACGATTTCGATAAAGAGGCAGCCAGTGCTCCGCTTGAGATATTTTTATTAGTGAAGCTTCTTCATAGTTACTTTTCATTTCAGACTTTGTCGGTAAATTGAGAAATTTCTCGTTCTCTCCAAATATAAAAGTCGTCGGGGTTTTAATTTTTAGTCTTTTTTGAAATAAATCCTTAATGGTTAAACTTGTCAGATGTTTATATAAAGGTAGTGCATAGAAGTTTTTTTGTTCAATTAATCTTTGCTCTTTTGATAATCCTGAATACTTCATGACTTGGTCAATAACCTTAATACCTAAGTTTGATTTTGCAATTCTCTTTACTCCAGGAATAAAAGTAATAGGAATATAGAGGGATTTTATCCACTGACTTGGAGAGATTATTCTAGTTGAAAACATCTGCGTCCCCATTCCTGATATATGGAAGACTCGCTGTGGTTTCAAATCAGAGCGTCTAATGATATCTTCAATGATAAAACAGCCAAGGTCGTGGCCGATAAAATAATATTCTTTATTGTTATATGTAAGTTCTTTAATTTTATTTACAATATTTTGTCCTAGCTTCTCGAATGAGTAACTATCAACTGTTGGAAATGTCTCTTCACATATTCCTGGAAGATCAATTAAAAGCAGGTGGTAACGATCTTTTAACTCTTCGACGATATTATTAAATACCTCATGGTTATTTGGAAATCCATGTAGAAAGAAGAGAAGGGGACCTTTTGATTTAAATTCAATAAAGTTAACCGACATGAAATACTCCCTTAAAAGATGAAGGTCTAAGTGGAGCGACCGTTGTCGATTTATTTAATAACTTAATCATTCCCTTGCGGTGATGAGAATTTAACATCATTGAAAGGTATGGAAATTTCACAAACATATATTTTAGAAATCTAATTCTTCCAAATTGCTTAATTACACTATATATCGAAACAAAATCTTTAATAAATGAATGACGAGATTCATGCTTTTGTATTTTAGATAGTCTCACTAATTGCCATAAGGCCCAAGTAATCTGTAAGAAGTCTGCAATAATATAATCAATACGATTTAAGAAAGTTGATTTACCTAAGTCATCTGACAGGATAAGGTTTTCTGCAAAACTTGAGTGTATGATCTCTTCTTGAAAGTGCTTCAAATGGATTTCATAATAGAGTGGATCAATATCTCTCTTTCTTTTATGAATTTCACGAAATAGGTCTAAGCTCTCATTTTCAACTGAAGCTACTAGCCACCATATCGCACGTCCTCCTAGGAACATATTGAACTTAGCGAGTCTCATAAAGATTGATTTCTTATCATATGAAGGAAGAAACTCATCAGCTTCCTCTTTTTTTAGATTTATTTTTGATAGGTACTTACTGATGTAGCGATTAAACATCTGCGAATGCTTACTCTCATCATCGAAGAATTCCATTCCTTCATTATAGACTTTACTAGAGATTTGCTTATTTCGCTTTAGTCGCTGCCAATGTCCTGACTTAATATCTTGAATAACATTTTCATGGGCCGAAATTGCAGAAATAATAACTAGTCCCATAATGTGAGATAGGGCAGACTTTTGTCTACTGCTTAACATAGAGATGAACTCATCATCTTCAAGAGTTAGAAGTTCTTTTTCTAAATCAATGTCTTGGTGCCAATTGATATCTTCAATCGCCCACGCTTTTGCTCTACTATTCATAATTTTACTCTATATTAATAATTGTGGGCATGAGCTAAAATAGTAATTATTTCTATTGATGTACTAAAATTGGACAAATATGAACGCCGCTAAGTATTTGATTTTTAATAAACCTAGGCTATTATTTCTATTCTCTACTCTTATTTTATTTCTGCTCGCTTTAGGAAACTCGAGGCTTGAGAAAGACTTTAGCATTAGACTCTGGTTTGCCCAGAATGACCCAAATGTTGAAACCTTAAACTTCTTGGAAAAGACTTTTGGGCCCAATGAAACTTTGATCCTCACTCTTGAGCATAAGTCCGGTAAGAGTTTTAACTCAGATGAAAGCTTTAAAAATTTAGTTCCGATTGTTGATAGGCTTTATCAGGCTCCACATATCATGAAAATCAAGTATGTGAATGGTGTCGAGGCAGCAGTTAAAATTAGTGATGAAGAAGTTGATATTTTTCCCTTCTATGATGAAGACGAAAATATTGTAAGACAATCATTTTTAACTGATAGGCCGGAGTTATTCAACGGTTTCATTAGTTCAGATCATTCCAAGGTTTTCATCCACCTATATGCGAAGCCAAGTTTTGATAAATCTTTCGATTTCATTGATACTATGAACTTTGTAAGGAGCCTAGAAGGTGAATTTAAAGATTATAAATTTGGATACAATGGCTTTATTTCTCTTGTTGAAGGCTTTCAACGTGTCTCTCTAAATGATCTAAGCGTGCTTCTTCCAATAGCAATAGTGATCATTTTTATTTTCTTTCTCTTTTACTTTAAGAACTTTCAGTTCTCTGTTTTTACAACTCTTTTAATAATATTAAATATTACTGCGGTTACGGGGATTTCAGGTTGGTTGGGCTATCCTGTTCAGTCGATTTATATCATTCTACCTGTTACTCTCTTTGTTATTTCAATTGCAGATATTATTCATATTGTTTCGAGTTATATATCAGCAACGGGTGAGAGTGATAATAAGTTAGCTTCAACGATTGAGAAAAACTTTAATACGACGTTATTAACCTCAATAACAACTAGTATTGGATTTCTGTCTTTTCTAACCTCAGACTTGGTCCCAATTTATGAGATGGGAATTCTATGTGCAATTGGATCAATCTTTACATGGATCACAACTTATACAATGCTTCTTCCTGTGATGAGAGTATTCCCAAACCTGATTCTTATTAAAAGAGAAGAAAGTTATTTGCAGAAGAAATTAAGAGTAGAGAGGTTATTTTTTAAAAGATGGCTTTGGCATATTCCATTTCTTATCATTACCCTGACAGCTCTCTATCTAGGACTTCAAAATGAGGTTAACACAACCGCTAAGAATTACTTTTCAAAGAATACAAGAATGTCTAAGGATGCAAAAGTTTTAACAGACACCCTCGGTGGTAGTGAGTCTATTGAATTAATATTTGACTCGGGAATTCAAGGAGGCGTTAAAAATATAAACTTCTTTAAAAAATATTTAATATTTGAAGATTACTTACACACATCTAATATCGCTAAAAATATATTTTCTGCATCGAGAAGCCTTAGAGAAACATCGAAAGCTATTTTGGATCGATCATTAAGTCAGATTGATGACTCTTCTCAATTGGCCAGTCTAATATTTAGCTCTCAGCTTATGACTAATGAAATGAATTCTTTAAGTGAGTTTATTTCTATTGATGAGAGATATATGAGAATTTCAATGATTTGGGACGTTAACGGAAGTAAGGAATCTCGTATAATGTCTAAGAGATTAGTCTCGAAAGCTATAGAGCTTGGATTACATCTTCAAATATCTGGAAAACAATACCTTTATTATCAGATGACTGATTATGTCTCTAGTACATTTATTAAAAGTATGACTCTTGTTATTACTTCGATCTTTGTAATATTTTTGATTACATTTAGAAGTATTTCAATTGCAGCAATAGCACTGATCCCTAATGTAATACCATTGATAATTGGATTTGGTGCCATGTACCTCATGGGTTATGAAATTGATATAACAACAGTCATGATTGGTAGTGTTACATTTGGAATTGCTGTAGACGATACAATTCACTTTGTATTCCACTATATTAAAGAATTAAAGAAAGGAAGAAGTGTTAATGAGTCACTCGATAATGTTATTTACTCTATTTCTCCTGCATTAATCATTACTTCATTAATTTTAATTTCTGGTTTCTTTATATTTCAGTTCTCCGATTTTATGCCAAATCGAAATTTTGGTGTGACTGGTGGGATAGTCATAGGACTTGCTATTATTGTTGATATTTTCTGGCTGCCACTTTTTTTAAAATATATCCCAACTGGTTCTATTAATGAGGTTATGAATGATAATAGGTAATAAACTTAAAGATATTCACTTTACTCAGGATTACGATGTTGTGATTATTGGCTCTGGTGTAGGAAGCCTCACTCTTGGAGCTATTCTATCAAAACAAGGGCAACGCGTATTAATATTAGAAAAGCACTATACAGCAGGAGGATTTACTCACTCTTATACTCGCAAAGGTTATGAGTGGGATGTTGGGCTTCACTATGTTGGAGATGTTCATAAAACGCAACATCCTTTTAGGCTGCTCTTTGACTATATTACTGATAGTAATCTCAAATGGAGTTATATGGGAGAGACTTTTGAAGAAGTTTACTTTCCCGATCGTAGCTACAAGTATAAAGCGACAAAAGATGCTCAAATCGAATACTTATGCTCAATTTTTCCAGATGAGACAAAAGCTATTATTCGCTATTTTGAATTATTAAAAGAAGCACAGGAGTCAATACGCAATTTTTGTATGAAAAGAGTTGCTCCTTCAATACTTCCCGTTAATTTAAAAGCATTTAACTATTACAGTTCCAAATCGACATTAGAAATTTTAAGTCGAATTACTTCTAATCAAAAGTTAATAGGTGTTTTAACTGCACAGTATGGAGATTACGGCCTTCCACCTTCAATGAGTAGCTTTGTTGTGCATGCTACAGTTGCACAACACTATATTGATGGAGGAAATTATCCTATAGGTGGCTCTTCAAGAATTGCTTCAGAAGTGTTGAAAGTTATCAATAAAGCTGGTGGAGATATATGTGTAAAGGCCAGTGTTAAGAAAATTCTCATCTCTAAAAATGAAGCTTATGCTGTCGAGTTAGAGAGTGGAGAGCTCATAAAAGCAAAGCGTATTGTAAGTAATGCGGGAGCTAGAAATACATATTTAAAATTAATCGGTGCTGAAACTTTGGGAGATAAGTTTTTTCAAAAAATTAAACAAACTCGTTACTCTAGCGGATACTTTTCATTATATTTAGGCTTTAAGAAAGATGCAAAGTCTCTACATTTACCAAAGGCGAATAAGTGGATTTATCCATCCTATGATCATGATAAAAATATAAAATCATATTTTGAAAATCAAAATAATCCACTGCCTTTAACTTATATTTCTTTCCCTTCTGCAAAAGATGATACTTTTACTGATCGATATGCTGGTAGGGCAACCATTGATATCTTAGGTGTTTCTAGTATGAAATGGTTTGAAAAATGGAAGGAGAGCACTTGGCCAAAACGTTCACGAAGTAATGAGGACTATGTTGAATACAAGAAGTCCTTAGAAGATCGCTATCTTGATAAATTGTATGAGTATATGCCAAATTTAAAAGGTCAGGTTGACTACTTTGAATCGTCTTCACCTTTGACAACAAGAGACTTCTGTCAATACGAAGAGGGTGAAGTTTATGGACTAGAATTGTCTCCCGATCGATTCACACAAGAGTGGCTAAGGCCTAAAACACCAATTAAGAATCTGTTTCTTACTGGTCAGGATGTTCTTATTAATGGAGTTTCTGGTGCAATGATGGCCGGTCTTATGACGGCCACTGCAATGGAGCCATTAAAAACTTTCTATCACTTAGTTCCGAAAGGAATCTTTAATAAGAGTTAAAAAAAGCCTAGCTAATGCTAGGCCTTATTTATAGTAATGAATCATCAACTAAGTTAGGTATTGTCACCTGTAAGAGAGGCTCTTTCTCCATTGCTCTTTTTATTGCAAATGTGGCCCCTTCATTGCGGGCCCAGCTACGACGGTTAATTCCGTTATTTACATCCCAGAATAGCATTGACTTGATACGACGATCACAGTCTTCACTTCCATCGAGAACCATTCCAAAACCACCGTTAATTACTTCTCCCCATCCGACTCCACCGCCGTTATGAAGTGAAATCCAAGTTGCCCCTCTAAAAGAATCACCAACGAAGTTTTGGACGGCCATATCTGCAGTAAAGCGTGAGCCATCGTAGATATTGGACGTTTCTCTAAATGGTGAATCAGTTCCTGAAACATCGTGATGGTCGCGACCTAGGACTACTGGAGCTTTAAGTTTTCCTTCGCGAAGGGCCTTGTTAAAGGCGAGTGCAATTTCAATTCTTCCGTCACTATCGGCATATAGAATTCGTGCTTTTGAACCGACGACAAGATCGTTCTCTTTTGCACCTTTAATCCATGTGATATTATCTTGCATTTGTTGTGTGATCTCACTTGGGGATTCTTGCATCAGTCTCTCAAGTACTTCTGTAGCAAGCTTATCTGTAAGATCAAGATCTTCTTGTGTACTTGATGTACAAACCCATCTAAAAGGTCCGAATCCATAATCAAAGCACATTGGACCCATGATATCTTGAACATATGAAGGATATTTAAATTCTTCACTTGATCCGTCTTTCATAATATCAGCACCAGCACGTGATGCTTCAAGTAAGAATGCATTTCCATAGTCGAAGAAGTACATTCCTTGATCTGCTAGTTTATTAATTGCATTGACGTGTCTTACTAAGCTCTTTTGTACTTCAACTTTAAATTGTTCCGGGTTATTGGCCATCATTTCATTTGATTCTTCAAATGAGAGATCGGCAGGATAGTAACCACCGGCCCATGGATTATGAAGGGAAGTTTGATCAGAGCCAATATCAACCTTTAGACCTGTCTCAACAAATTTCTCCCAAAGGTTAATAATATTTCCTTGGTAGGCAAGTGACACAGCTTCTTTATTTTCTTGTGCTATCTTGATACGTGAAACGATTTCATCGAGATCGGTAAATACTTCATCAACCCATCCTTGCTCATGTCTTGTTTTAACTGCCTTTGGATTGACTTCTGCAACAACTCCAATACAACCAGCAATGACAGCGGCCTTAGGTTGTGCTCCAGACATTCCACCAAGTCCTGCAGTAACAAAAACTTTTCCAGCAGTTTCAGTCACTGACTCTTTAGAAATTTTTCTTAGAGCATTAAGAACTGTGATTGTCGTACCATGTACAATTCCTTGAGGTCCAATATACATAAATGAACCTGCAGTCATTTGTCCGTATTGAGTAACTCCTAGTGCATTAAACTTCTCCCAATCATCAGGCTTAGAGTAATTTGGAATCATCATGCCGTTAGTGACAACAACTCTTGGTGCATCCTTGTGTGATGGAAATAATCCTGCTGGGTGACCGGAGTAGAGAACAAGTGTTTGCTCATCAGTCATGGTTGCTAGATATTGCATTGTTAATAGGTACTGGGCCCAGTTTGAAAAGACTGCTCCATTACCACCGTATGTGATAAGTTCATGTGGGTGTTGAGCAACAGCGTAGTCAAGATTATTTGAAAGCATTAGCATAATTGCTGCTGCTTGCTTTGACTTGTGAGGATACTCTTCGATTGAACGTGCATGTATCTTATAATCCGGGCGGTAGCGATACATGTAAATTCGCCCATATTTATTGAGTTCTTCTTTAAATTCTTGAATTAGTTCAGAATGAAGATCTGAAGGAAAGTATCGAAGGGCATTACGAAGTGCCAATTTCTCTTCTTCTTGAGAGAGAATTTGTTTACGTTTTGGCGCATGGTTAATATTCTCTTCATACTTCTTATATTTTGGTAAAGTCTTAGGAATACCCTCTAATATAGCTTGTTTGAAACTATCAGCATTCATACTTAAATCCCCTGTGTTCAATGTATATTAGAAGACTTATACCACTTTCAACTAACTAAAAAAAGCTGTGAGTGTCATTTGACACTGCTTGTTGCGAATTCGTTGCCCGAAAGATTTATTTTATAACCTGTGGTATAATATTAACCTAACAAAAAGGGGATTTATGCCAAAATTAGAAATAGGACAAGAAGTAGTATCGATTAACTTTGGTGTTGGCGTAATTACAGAAATCAAGGATATGAGTGGTTCGGAATTCTATATAATTGAGTCAACTCAAGGTCGTTCGACGACAATGATTCCAACGGTGAAAAAAGATGCTTTTAGACTTCTAAGTTCTCCCAAAGAAATAGAGCAAACTCTTGATAAAATTTCACAAGAGAGTGAATTACTAGAGTTTGATTCGAAAAAAGATAGAATTAATTTCTTTAAATCAAATATTCAAAAGCAAGACACTGAAACTTTTGTTGAAAATATTCAACAACTATTACAAATCTCAGATAAAGGTTCTGCTGAATCAAAGTATTTGGAAATGTTATTAGAGAATCTTTCGATTGAAATTGGTGCAGTCTTTAATGAAGATATTAACCAGGCAAAAGAAAGAATTAACTCTTGCCTGGATGGTAAGTTTAATCTCTAGTCGTTACTAGGTCTGAGCATAAGGATACGGGTAATTCTAAAAACACCTTCACCTTCGCATCCTTCCATTTTACAACGATTTACTTCATAACAATGTTTCTTAGCATTGTAGCGGTAGTCTTCGTCTCCATTTACAAGGATACCTTCAACAATTCCTGTTTTCTCGTTAAATACAGCTGATCCTGAATTCCCTGAGAATGTATCAAGGTTTGTTTCAAATTGATAAAAATTGTCGGCACGTCTTACGAAACCATTATCAGAGACTTTTGATGGAAGACCAGATGGGTGACCAATAACAAATACTTCTTCACCTTTTCTAATGTCGTCATTTTGTCTGTAGTCTAGTGGCCTTCTTCCTTCTACTTTTCTATTTAGTTCAATAACTGCAAAATCTTCACCTGACATACGGCCAAGTCTTTGAGCAACAATATTGCGACAGCTATAAATATTCTCTTCATTGATTGTTCTTGCATCATCATTCGGAGATGTTTTTGCATAATCAAATACCCAGTAGTTGTCATGACAGTCTGTCTTCGATTGCATACAGTGACCGGCCGTTACAATAAATTGTTTTCCATATTTTTCAACAAGGAATCCCGAACAATCAGCTACATCTACCTGCTTATTAAATCTTTCACCATCACATAGGTCAATTTTAGAATCATCAGCTAGATAGTTAGATGTATTTCCAATTTGCTTAAGCTTTGACTTCGGAATCATTGCAACTGTTGATCTTTGAAGATCTAGTTTATTTTGATCAATTACTTCAAAGCGATCGAGACGATTGTCTTCTCCATAAACGACTTTATTAATGGCCATGGCCGAATTTGTTACAAGAATAAATATGGCGATTAAGCCTAGTGAAGTCTTCATTAATGATCCTTATTGAAATGGTGCTGCATTTAATCAATGACGCGCTCAATTGTACAGAAAAGGGTGGCCATATTAATATTACATTACCTTACAACCTATGTAATTTATTTATGTCGATTGTATAAGTATTTGTTTTTACATCTAAAGTAAAAGAGTAAATTTACCGATAAGAGATAGGACGAGAGGCCTATGAAGAGAAACTATTTTTACTTAATTTTAACATCGACATTTTTGTTATCAGCTTGTCAGGTTGATCAAGGGGATATCCAAAGTGGTGTGGCGCCGAGAGCTGCCTCTCGCATGGCAAGTGAATCCGATATAAGCGATATTGTCGATAGTGTTGATAATGTAGCTAATGAGATGGAAGCTAAGGCAGATGTGAGTCGTAATAAAAAAGACCCATTACAGATACTATCAAATAACTATACTAATTTTCCATCAACTTACGATATTTCAGACTATATCAATGATAGCTTAACAGTGACTCCATCGACTTGTTCAATTAGTCCTGAAGAAATGGAGGCTTACAATACTGATATGCTGGGAGCTGGCTCTCTTGGTGCAAGACAAGTTCTTGCGACAATTTATCAATCTTGTAATGCCATTGATTTCGTAATGGATGAGAACACACCAAAGCTTCAAGGTGTGACAACTAGAAGTGCAACCTTTGATAATGGCCAAGTGTATAAGCAAAGAGTTATTAATAGCAAAGATAAGATGGTTAATTCTCATGAGATTTTAAAAGGGCTCAAGTCCGATCCAAATTTTCCAGCAGAAGGCTGTATTGATACTACAAAGCAGCCACCAGTTTATGGTTATGGTTCAAGAAAATGGCTAAGAGGTGAAAAAGTTAATCTTTTTACACGTGGTGCAGGAGTTGCAAATAACGGTGTTAAGTCTTCTGGAATTGATTGTTCAGAATTTATTTCTGCAGCTTTTGCAGTGGAAGGTTTAAAGTTTTCTACTGCAGATACAGATTTTAACTCTCTAACTACAACTTCACTTTTTTATACTTCTCAAAAGAAGAACTCATGTGTAAAGGATGCTAAATTTAATCTTCCTTATTCCATGCAATCAGGTGATGTCATTAACTTTAAAGGTAAGCACGTTGTAATGGTCGATTCGGTAGGTCGAGATCCACTTGGGATTAGAAAACATTCGGAAGCTGGTACATGTGATGATGTGACAATTGGTGACTTTGATTTTACTTATATCCATAGTGGTGCTCTTAATAATTATGGCCCAGCTCGAGTTGAAGCAAAAATCCATGAAACAGAGTATTCAACACTATTTAGAAACTTACTTGTTCAAGCAAAGAAATCTTGTTGGGATATTGTAAATAAGAGAACTTTCTCAAAAGCGGCCGTAAGTTCACGCTTCCAGGTTTTAAGACATGATGGTGCAAATCCTGCATGTTATTTCGATAAACCTGCCGAGTTAAAAGGTGGTGAGTGTGTTGAGAAATGTCTATCTGAGAGGAAGAAAAATGATCACTAATATATTTTCAACACTAATATTAGCATCTGTGCTTATGAGTAATATCTATGCAGCAGAAGTCTGTCCTAAGAATAAAGATGTTAAGAAAGTGGCCAAAGATCTTATTGAAATCGAGGTAAGTGGAATTCGCTTAATAGTTGGAGCTAAAGAGAAGTGCCTTAATAAGAAATTCCCTGAGTATCGCTTTGGAAAAGATCCAGATTATGATGCACCAAAGAATTTACAGTACATTATGGATTCACCTGAAAGTATTAAAATTACTGCTATTGAATCAGCTGATAAAGAAGTTCATGCATATCGTGCAAAATTTAGTGCTAATGTTATGGATTTAAAAGGGAAGAAGAGGGTTATCAAAGACCAAATTCTTTTCTATTTAAATACTTCAGAGCGTGCTCAAAAATCAGATGGCTGTGCTGCTGTGTTAGAAGGAATGAAGAATTTAGTTATTTTGAAATCTTGTAAAGAATAAAAAAAAGCTCCATAGGGAGCTTTTTTTATGCCAGTTTTACAAGTTCTTTTAATGCTTGTTCTGCAGCTTCTTCATTTAATGGCTTTCCATAGTTCGTAAGAAGTTTTCTTCCAATAATATTCATACCAATAAATGATAGTTGATCAAGCATGGCATTGAGGACGTATTGGCCGCCTCCTCCTGAATGTGTTCCTAGAACAGCTGGCTTTTGAACAAAAGCATCTCGCCAATTTTCACCACAAGAGCGAGTTATCCAAGCAATTGCATTGATGAAAGATGGTGTGACTGAACCATTGTATTCTGGAGTTAAAAAGACCATTCCTTTTGCTGCAACAAATTTACTACCTAGTTTAATTCCATCTTCTGGAATTCCTTTTTCTTCTTCAGAAGTAGTGTAAAGAGGTAGGTTGTAATCACTAATCTTTACGATTTCAAAACTTGCTCCAGTAGAAGCAGATAGTTCTAAAAGTTTATCGGCCATCTTTAAATTCATACCATCACTGGCCGTTACGATTAAAAAGTCACTCATTAATTACTCCTGATTATTTAATTTCTTTAATTAGTAAAAGGGCCCGTTGACCTAAAATGACATTCGAGTTTGGAAAGATCATTCTTAAACCATCTTCGGGACATTTGTAATCAATGCCTCCTTGTCTAAAAATAACTTCATCTTGTTTAAAAGAAGTGAAGTTAGAGCTTTCTTCTTCATCAAATGTAAATTCAAAATCATCGAACTCTTTATTGATTGAATCATATATTGTAAATGCTTGTGCCTTATTTGCAAATGCAAGTTTTTTACCACTTAGTAGCTTTTCAATAGTATCAGATGCTGCAGTAAACTTTCCGACAGGATTTTGTCCAAATGGATAGACTTTTCCTAGTTCGACTGTTGCACTATAGGCATTAAATTGTGTGAAGCTAAATGAGCTAAATACTGTCGATTCTTTGTGTGAAAAGAGAGAAGCTTCAACATTCATATTGGCCAAGATAAGATCAAAATCTTCATCACGTGTACGTTCATGTGACTTTGGTACGAGTGCGAATCGTTCCATTTCACTCTTCTTTAAGGCACAGTGGAGATCAAAATGAAATAAGGTCTTATCTTCGTACTTAGTTGCAAAGTTATAGCAGTGCTTCTCAATGACTTGCGCACGTTTTTTCTCATAACTATCTTCAAGCTCTTTATATGCTCCATTAAAGCAACGATTTAAATTATATTCACTAAACCTCTTTCCAATATTCATTGATCTTGGATTTCCAAAAATAAAGAGGGTAGGTGATATTAACTTTAAAGTGCCAGCTTCAATTTTATTTAAAATTTCATTTGTAAACTCAATGGGAGCTGTTTCATTGCCATGAATTCCACATGAAATAATATAAGCATCGTGATTTTCAATATTATGTGGAATAACCTGGATTATCCCCGTATCGAAAATATGAAAATCGAGATCATGTTTAGTAAAATTAGAAGCTGCGAGACTTTCTTCATTATTGCGAGTTGTTTCGAGAAAATTAAATGAACTCATATTAACTAGACCCTTTTGGCACTAAAGCCTTTTGAGTTTAGCTCATCCACAATTTCTTTAATATGAAGATGACCTCTTGTTTCAAGTGAGATTTCAACCTCTGTTTCTCCGAGAACACTTGTTGTAAAGGCCCTATTGTGATGAATTTCTAAAATATTAGCTTCTTTGGCTCCAATAATTGAAGCAATATGAGCAATTGTCCCAGGTGTATCAGGGACATTAATTATAATAGAGCATGAGCGACCAGAGGTGATTAGGCCGCGCTCAATTATTCGATCGAGGATATTGAGATCAATATTTCCACCACTAACAATAAGCGCTATTTTCTTACCTTTGATATCTTTAAATTTCTCATAAAGTAGCGCTGCAACAGCAGTTGCTCCAGCGCCTTCTGTTAGAACCTTTTCGTACTCCAAAAGTGTAACAATAGCGTGAGAAATTTCAGTCTCTTTAACTGTGACAATCTCTTCAACATATTCTTTAACAATATCGAATGTGTTTTCAAGAACTGTTGTTACAGCAATTCCATCAGCGATGGTTTTCTTCTTATCAATTGTTGTGATCTCACCTTTAGCAAGTGATGCTTGCATGGCCGGCATTTCACTGGCCTCTACTCCAATAATCTTACAATTATTTTTGAGTGATTTGACTGCTGTGGAAATTCCTGAAATTAGACCACCTCCGCCGACAGGGATGGCGATAAGATCGACGTCAGGTAGTTCTTCGATGATCTCTAGGCCAATAGTTCCTTGACCTGCAATAATATCTTTATCATTAAATGGGTGAATGAATACTTGTCCACTTTCACGTTGAATTTCTAGTGCCCTTTGGTAGGCATCATCATAGAAATTACCATGTAGAATAACTTCAGCTCCAAACTTCTTTGTTCCTTGAACTTTTGCAAGAGGCGTCGATTTAGGCATAACAATCGTTGCTTGTATTCCAAGTTGTTTGGCCGCAAGGGCAACTCCTTGGGCGTGATTCCCGGCCGAAGAGGCGATAACACCTTTCTTCTTTTCTTCCTCGCTCAATTTTGAAAGACGATTTAAGGCCCCTCTTATTTTATATGCTCCAGTAAGCTGGAGATTTTCGAGTTTTAGATAAACTTCACAGTCAAACTTCTCACTTAAAGTTGTCGAATATGTCAGTGGAGTTTTGATGATACGATTTTCGATTGCTAATCGTGCATCTTGAATATCTTTAAGAGATACCGGTAGTTGCTTTGTTTTGTTCATAATGAAATCTTACTTCTTTTCGTAATCAACTTCAAATGTGTTTTCATCAACTTGACGTGTTCCCTCATGTCTTGCACGAGAATTATAGGCGTTGCCCGAGTAAGAGGAAAAACCTCCACCATTTTTGAAGGAATAGAATTGTACATTTCCACTTTGAACAGCATTTACGAAGAATTTTTGAGCAAAGACGAGCCAAAGATGGCGCGTCACAGGAAGAACCATTGAAAGTCCAAGAATATCTGTAAGAAAACCAGGAGTTAGTAGTAAAAGACCACCACCAAAAATAAGAAGTCCATGAATGAAATCGTTTGCCGGAACTTTACCTTGTGATAATTCACCTTGAATTTTGGCCAGCATCTGGGCCCCTTGAGATTTCGCAAGTGCGGCACCCACAATTCCTGTTGTGAGAACTAATAAGAATGTATTACCTGCACCGATATTTCCTCCAATTGAAAAGAGGAGGTAGATCTCGATGGCCGGAACAACAGTAAAAAGTAAAAGTAATATTGGAAACATGATACCTCATTTATTAATTGTGTAATAACAAGATGGTATCAAAGGCAAGAGTGTCAAGGGTAAGGGAAGTGGAACTTAGTCACAACCTCCCTTAACCTATTGTTTTTAAATAGATTTTAAATTTTTGATATCGTAAACCCAACCAGTGTGGAGAGTGTCTCTAAGATAATTCTTGTATTGAATTTGAACCCAATCACCATCTGTTTTTATGATTTCAATGCGAGTATTTGGTGCAACAACTTCAAGCTTTTCGCCTTTGGTACTTGGAGTTGCTCTAAGGTTTAAGTATTTAATTGGTGTGTGGAACTCTTTTTTCACAACTTTTTCAACTTGAGCTGGCGCGACACTCTTAACTTCTGAACTTTTACTCATTGATAATAGAACAGAGCTTAGAATAAGGGCCGTTGAAACCAACGAGGCTGCAATTACTGTTGTCTTATTTATTGGTGGCGCTTCAACTTCGTCAGACTTCTTTAATTCGAGTCTTTTTTGAAAATCTTGCTGATTACTTTGATTAATTATAATTGACTGAAGCAGAGACTCCAATCTTTCAAATTTCTCATTTACTTCTTTTGTCTCAAATCTTCTTTCAAGATCATCAATTTTCTTTAGAAGTTGGTCTTTCTTGTAGTCACTTTCATCAACTTCATTGGTGTCTGTTAAGACAGTTTGAGTTGTTGATTGAAGTAGACTTGAGATAGGGTTTTGGGCAGCTTTCTTTTCATTCTTTTCTAGTAGTGATGAAAAGTTGAAATTACCTTTAAAATCATCATTACGGGCCTGCGTCTCACCAGTATTTAGCTTCATAAACTTCCTTGTTTTAAATAGTTATCTATTTAAGTGTAGGAAATACTTTTAAAGTTGAAAAGTTTTTAAATACTCACGTACATCAGCTTGCGCGCTCAGAAAATATTTTTTCTCGAGAACTAGAGCATTGGCAATATAACTAATTTCATTTGTTTCAATATTATCGACTTCACCATCGGCCGCAGCAATTGCAAAGAGTGCCTTTAAAATTTTATAACGCTCATCTGCTGATAGAATATCAACAAGTGGTTTACAATAACTACGAGTATCCATACCCGATAATTCCTTCATCTTATGAAGGGCATATTCACTAATGTGCCTGGCCTCATCCTCTTTTAAGTGAGCCACTTCACAAAGTATCTTTTTCATTTCATTCTTCTCTGATTGTGAGATTTTTAAGTCACTATAAGCAACGCGGGCCAAAAGTCCTGCAAAACATGAGAGGATTACCTTGCGTTCATCGCCTAATTCTGGGAAGTTCTCATTGAGATAGGTATGAATTTGGTTAATTGAATCAGTTTTCTTATTAGTTTTGAAAAAATCGAAGAAGTTCATAGTTGACCTTTTTTAGCGAAATTCACTCGTATACAACTTGAAAAGACTAGCACAGATAAGCGATAATAGAAATGAAGATAAATACGCAAGGCAAGTGGGGATAAATTGAATTGGAATGAAAACAGCAGTATTGACAAGAATAAGTTTGCTACCATCTTTAGTACTGAAGAAGATGGTGATGTAGCACTTGCTGATAAAGTTAAGGTTAAAAAACCAGCAAAATACCACGTCATACTACATAATGACGATTATACGACGATGGAATTTGTCATTTGGGTATTGATGCATATTTTTAATAAAGGCCAGGAAGAGGCAATGCAGATAATGCTTGATGTCCATAATAATGGCCGTGGAGTGTGTGGCACATATTCATATGAAGTTGCTGAAACAAAAATGAATAAAGTCATGAGTGAAGCCAAGAAAGAAGGCCACCCTCTACTTTGTACTGTAGAACCTGAATAGACACAGGAGAAAAACAAATGATGTCAAAAAAATTAGAAACCATCATTAATGAGTCCATTCAAAGGGCCAATACTCTTAAGCATGAGTATTTAACTCTCGAAAATGTACTCCTGTCACTACTTGCTGATGATAATGTTAGGGGAGTGATTGAATATTGTGGTGGTGATATTGAAGTCATGGAACATGAGCTTAATGATTTCATCCACGATGAATCCAACTTTAGTATTCTAAGCGATGACCAAATTGAGTCTCTTTCAAGGCAGCAATTTGTAAATGAAGAGCTAAGGGAGCTTGCTCGAGAAAATGGAATTACTTATCAACCAGAAATTTCCATGTCGCTTCAAAGAGTTATTCAAAGGGCCGCGATTCATGTTCAATCAAGTGGTAAGAGTCAAATTCTAGGAATCAACCTACTTGTCTCTCTTTTCCAAGAAAAAGAGAGCTTTGCATTATATGCGCTAAAGAAACAAGGTATTGAACGTTTTGATGTTGTTAAAGCGATCTCTCATGGAATTTCTGAAGAGGGAGATAGTGAAGAAGATGAAATTAAAAAAATTGAATATGTAGAGGGAGAGGAAGTTCAGTCTCGATCTAAGAAAGGTGACTCTTTCCTTGCCAAATTCACAGTTAACTTAAATGAGCAGGCCCGTGAAAATCGTATCGACCCACTAGTGGGAAGAGAAGATGAGGCCATGAGAATTGTTCAAATTCTATGCCGCCGTCGTAAAAATAACCCGCTTCTTGTAGGTGAAGCAGGAGTTGGTAAGACTGCCATTGTCGAAGGACTTGCTCAAAGAATTGTGGAAGATAAGGTACCTGATATTTTAAAAGAGACGACAATCTTTAATCTTGATATGGCCGCCTTAGTTGCAGGGGCAAAATTTCGTGGAGATTTTGAGCAAAGAGTAAAAGGTGTCATTAATGATCTTGAAAAATTAGATAAAGATGGAAAGAAAGCAATTCTTTTCATCGATGAAATGCATACCGTGATGGGAGCAGGAGCAACTTCAGGTGGAAGTATGGATGCTTCTAACTTATTAAAGCCTGCCTTAAGTCGTGGCGTTGTTCGAGTGATTGGATCGACAACATATGCTGAACATCGAAAATTTATCGAAAAAGATCCGGCCTTTAATCGTCGATTCCAAAAGATTGATGTTGATGAGCCTTCAAATGAAGATACTATTGCCATTTTAAAAGGTCTGAGACCAAAATTTGAAGATTATCACGGAATTAAGATATCGGACGCTGTAATCAAGCAAGCAGTGGCCCTAACGTCACGTTACTTGATGGATAAAAAGAACCCTGACAAATCAATTGATGCCATTGATGAAGCGGGAGCTTTAAATCAAATTAGACCGGAGAGTAAGAAGAAAGCTTCAATTACTAAGAAAGATATTGAAGATGTCGTTGCAAAGATGGCCAATATTCCAAAGCTAACTGTTGAAACAACAGAAAAAGATAAGCTAAAAGATCTTGAAAAGAATCTAAAAATGCTAATTTTTGGCCAAGATCATGCAGTAAAAGAAGTTTCACAAGCAATTTACATGTCAAAATCTGGACTAGGTGATGAAGGTAAGCCAATTGCTAGTTTCTTATTTGCAGGACCTACTGGTGTTGGTAAGACAGAACTTGCAAAGCAATTATCATTCCAATTAGGTTGTCACTTAGAGCGCTTTGATATGTCAGAATATATGGAGAAGCACTCAGTTAGTAAGTTAATTGGTTCACCTCCTGGTTATATCGGTCACGATCAAGGTGGATTATTAACAGATGCTGTTAAGAAAAACCCACATTCTGTTCTCTTGTTAGATGAAATTGAGAAGGCCCATGTTGATATTTATAATATTCTTCTGCAAGTTATGGACCATGGTTCTCTTACTGATTCACAAGGGAGAACAACTGACTTCACTAATACTGTCATAATAATGACAACAAATGCTGGCGCAAAAGAGATGGACAGTGGCTCCATTGGTCTGGCAAAGGCAAATAATAAGAATATTGGTAAGAGAGATCAGACTATTAAGAACTTTTTTAGCCCTGAATTTAGAAATAGACTCGATGGAATTGTCCATTTTGATAAACTTTCTACTGAATATATCGTAAAAATCGTAGAAAAATTTGTTTCCCAGCTAGAAGTTAAGTTAGCGGCCAAGAATATTGAGATCGTTTTAACTGAAGAAGCAAAAATATGGCTTGCGGAAAATGGTTTTGATGAGAAAATGGGGGCTCGACCAATCGCTCGAATCATCGATCAGAAGCTTAAGAAGCCAATTTCGACGGAAGTTCTATTTGGAAAACTTACTGGTGGCGGAAAAATTGAAGTTACTATTGAAAATGATGATCTAAAATTAAATTTCTAACAAAAAATACAATCAAAAAGTCATTTTTAGAATGTTGAAACTGCCCTGAAAGGGCAGTTTTTGCTTATTCTTTCAAAAAAAAATGAAAAAAAATTTCGGTTAAATTTTTTTAAAGAGTAAGCTCGAAACTAACGTCTATCAGGAAGATTACAAAGTTTTGTGTTTTTTCTAAAAGCCTTGCTGTCGGCTAGTTTCAACGTTTTCTTTAAAAATAATGTAAAGTAATTTCAAGATTAGTCCGAAGTTAAAAAAGAACATAGGGAAATAAAAAAGATACTTATGCTAATCAAAATGTTATTTTTTGTTTGCACACAAATAAAATAATGTTTACCATAAATATAAGTATTGAAAAAACCAGGAGGATGTCAATGGCAGTTAAAAAGAAAACTACTAAAAAGACAACTAAGAAAAAAGTAGCTAAAAAAGCTACAAAAAAAGTAGCTAAGAAAACAACAAAGAAAGCTACAAAGAAAAAAGTAGCTAAAAAAGCTACAAAGAAAAAAGTTGCTAAGAAAGCTACAAAGAAAGTAGCAAAGAAAGCAACTAAGAAAGTTGCAAAGAAGGCTACAAAGAAAAAAGTAGCAAAGAAAGCAACTAAGAAAGTTGCAAAGAAAGCTACAAAGAAAAAAGTAGCTAAGAAAGCAACTAAGAAAAAAGTAGCTAAAAAAGCTACAAAAAAAGTAGCAAAGAAAGCTACTAAGAAAAAAGTAGCTAAGAAAGCAACTAAAAAAGTTGCAAAGAAAGCTACTGCAAAGAAAGCAACTAAGAAAGTAGCTAAGAAAACTACTAAAAAAGTTGCTAAGAAGAAATAAGTAGAAATACTATTCTGATTAATAAGTTAGGGCCCGCTTTGCGGGCCTTTTCTTTTTTTCAAAACTATCTGTTTTCATTTACATTTTGCGCAAAAGCGCATAAAAATCACCTCAAGAAAGAATTAAAAACTCATAAATTATCGCCAGATTTTATAGCTGTAACGATAAGAAAAAAACAGTAATTTCAGTTACTTACAGGTGCTTTATCTGTAGCTTTCTGCTCGGCTTTTTCCTTATTTCAATAACTTACACTATATGATCATTTAAAAATACCCCGTGGGTTAGGCGCTAGTTTTAGACAAAACGTAAATCAAGAGGCCAGTCATGACAACGACGACAACGATTAATGAAACTGAAACAAATCCAACTGGACTTGGCGTAAGTAAGCAGAATCACGAAATGACATCATTTATTGATGAAAAAAGTGGAGAAAGAATTGTTCGTTTAGGAGATGTGGACTTCCCACCTCGTAAAGTTTGGATGAAAACATACGGCTGTCAGATGAATTATCATGATTCTGAAAGAATTCTTTCCCACTTAAAGACTCTTAACTTCACTCATACCGAAAATTTAGAGGAGTCGAACTTAGTACTTTTCAATACATGTGCGGTTCGCGAGTTAGCAAATAATAAATTTTATTCACAACTTGGCGAATTAAAGCACCTTAAACAGAAAAAAGGTGATGATCTTGTCGTTGGGGTTGGGGGATGTGTTGCCCAAACAGAAGGGAAAGACCTCGTCAAAAAATTCAAGCACCTAAACTTTGCCTTCGGTCCAGATACGATTGATACAATTAACGATATGGTTTATCGAACTTATGCTGGTGACGATAAATTCTCAGTAAACACTTGGGATCGATCATCAAATTTTTCAATTGAAACAAAAATCAATCACGGTACTCCACAAGCTTTCGTTAATATTATCAAAGGTTGTGATAAATATTGTACTTACTGTATTGTTCCATACACTCGAGGAAGAGAAAGATCACGTAAGCAATCTGAAATTGTCGAGGACGTAAGAAGATTAGTTGAATATCAAGGTATTCAAGAAGTTATGCTTCTTGGTCAAAACGTAAATTCATTTGGTAAGGAAAATGGCGAAAGGCTATCTGATCTTATTATGGATCTCGATCAAATTAATGGCCTTGAAATTTTAAGATACACAACTTCTCATCCTTACGATGTCTCTGATGACCTAATTGCGGCCCATGGAAGTGCAAAGAAATTATCAAAGCACCTTCACTTACCAGTACAGTCTGGTTCAAATACAGTTCTTCAAAGAATGAATCGTGAGTATACAAAAGAGCATTACTTAGGGCTTCTGGAAAAACTACGTAAGGCCCAACCTGAGATCGTTCTTTCGACTGATATTATCTGTGGTTTCGTAAATGAAACAGATGAAGAGCATAAAGATACCCTCGATTTATTAGAAAGAGCGCAGTTTGATTTCATTTATTCATATGTTTACTCACAAAGAAGTAAGACTCGTGCCGCTAAAATGGAAGATTTCCTTTCTCAAGAAATTAGAAAGAGCCGTCTTCATGAAGTACAGGCTTTTCAATTAGCAATCCAAGAAAAGATACGTGCAACAATGGTTGGTAAGACTTATCGCGTTCTAGTAGAAGGTCAAAATACGATGAAGGGTGAAACAAAGTGGAAGGGAAGAACAAATTGTAATCGTCTAATTCACTTTAAAGCACCAGAATCTTTAGGGGATACAAATCTAAAATGGCATTGGGTTGATGTGAAGTGTACTTCCACAACAGCTCTATCATGTCAGGGTGAACTTCTTCAGGATCTTGGTCGCAGACTTCAGTAACACCTGTAAGTAGGACATTTTGCCTAAATAGATTTTAAAACGCTTTTAAGTAGTAAAATATCCATGAGGATATTTATGTACTTACAAAAAATTTATCGAATTCCATTCCTATTAATTTGTTGTCTTGTCGCTCAATGGGCACAGGCCTTTACTGAGCTGGACTTTGACTTTAGCTATAGTAAAGATTTATACGGAGCAAGTAGGCAATCATATGACCGAACTCGCTCTTACGGTGGGTCGATTACTTTTTACTTCATGACTTTAACAGGGATTGAATTCAATATGTCTCAAACAGAGAATGAAATCTTTGGAAAATATAATAATACTGGAGTAACAACGGGACTTGTTATTGATAATGAGTCGACAAATATTACGACTCAAAGTTTCGGTGTAGGGATACGCCAAGCTTTCGCAAGTCGAAAGTCTTTCTTTCAACCACTCATCTCGCTAGGGTGGAGTCGTCAAATCTATACACTAAGATCTAAGACTCTAGTTAAAGACCTTGATGCGCCAGAAGATATTTTAATTGATTCAGGTGAAGAGAAATCGAGTTATGATGCAATGTTTGCAGCCTTTGCTCTAAAGTTTAGAATCACACAAACACTTGCTCTAAAGGGCTCTGTTAAAACGGTTTTCCGCGCTTTTGAATTTGGTGAAGCGAGGGATCGTCTAAGTTATAGTGCTGGATTCTCATGGATGTTCTAAAGAGATTTCTTCTTTTATTTCCAATAGTTACGTGTATTTCTTGTGCCAAGATCAGCTACTTAACACAGCAAGGTCTTGGACAAATTAATATTCTATGGAGCGCTCGAGATAATGAAGAAGTTTTAAAAGATCCAAATGTAAGTGACAAATTTAAAGATAAAATTAAGCAAGTTGAGACTTATAAAAAGTACTTCTATGAATATTGGAATAGAGAACCCAGTGATATTTATTCAAAAACGACGCTTTTAAAATCAAGGGCGGTTACTTACTTGGTGATTGCATCAAAACCAAATGAGATAAAGCCACGTAAGGAGTGTTTTACTTTTTATGGCTGTTTTCCATATCTTGGTTTTTTTAAAGAGGAGTCGGCAAAAGAATTTGCCATGGATTTAGAAAAGCAGGGTTATGAAACTTATACCCGTGACGTCTTAGCTTATTCGACTTTAGGTAATCTTGATGATCCAATTCTTTCTTCATTTTTTGAGTATGGAAAGTACAGTCTAACAGAGACTGTCTTTCATGAACTTTTTCATACTATTTTCTTTGCCAAAGACGAAGTGGATTTCAATGAGAACCTTGCTAATTACTTTGCTAAACAAATGCTCATTGAGTACTACACAAAGGATAAAGACCTTAAAAGGTACTTTGAAAACCTTAAGGTGAATAATACTCTTAAACAAGCTGTGACCAAACATGCTAATCAGTTGAAGGAAATTCTAAAAGAAGAAGACTGGCAAAAGAAGAAGAATGTCTACTTAACAAAAACTATGCCTGAACAACTAGCGCAACTTTGTCATAAACTTAAGGTCGAATATTGTTGGCCTTCAAAGATGCAGTGGAATAATGCAAGTCTTGCAGCATTTATGACCTATGAAAAAGACCAGTCTAAAATCAATGACTATGCCAAGAAATTTGATGGAGATCTCAAAAAGTTATTTGCGAATATTAACGCGAAGTATGAAGAATATCAGGACTCAGATATTTCATCACAAGAAGATATGAGCTTTGCTAAATTTCTATTTGAACTTTAGCTCGCTAGTGCTATCTTTTTGATATGAAACATCTATTCTTTATCGACCCAATTGAAAAACTCGTAACAAAAAAAGACTCAACGATTCTTATCGCTCTAACTCTTCAAGAAAGAGGTGAGGATGTTTATGTTGTCTTTGAAGAAGATTTCTATATTCAAAATGCATCAAGTATCAAATTTGATTGTTATAAGATCACAGGTAAGATCAATGAAAGTTTTTATATTGATGACTTTAAACTAGAGTCAGAATCAACTTCAGTTTCAATTGATCAGAATACAACAATCCATATGCGAATTGATCCTCCATATGACTCTCGCTATCAGCGATATCTTTGGATGTTGGACTTCTTACAAAAGCAGGCACAAGTAACAATCTTAAATAATCCAATCGGTATCATGAAACACAATGAGAAGCTTGAAGCATATTTAAGAGAAGCAAGCCTTAATAGCTATGTTGGAACATCATTATCAGGAGCTCTTTTATTCGTTGAAAAATTAGTCGCACGAGGCGTGCGAGAATTGATTTTAAAGCCTCTTGACCTATTTCAAGGAATTGGTGTTGAGAAAATAGGGGTGGACGAGTTTAAAGGCCGTTTTAAGGCCAAATGCGATGAGTTTAAAGGGCCCGTTGTTGTTCAAGAGTTCGATCAGTCTGTTTATGACGGTGAAATTCGCGCAATTTTCTATCAAGCAAAAGAGCTTGGGACAATTCTAAAGGTTCCAAATAAAGGTGAGTATCTTGCCAACATTGCACAAGGTGCCAAATATCATGCAGTGGAATTAGATGATACCGTTCGAAAAGAATGTGAAGAAATCTGCCAAGTTTTACTTGCTGATGGTGTTGATCTGGTTGCTTTTGATATTTTAGGTGGTCGAGTTTCGGAAGTTAATGTGACTTGTCCAGGTCTCATGGTGGAGGTTTCTTCTGCTATGAAAAGAAACCTCGCACTTGAGTTATTTAAATAATTAGATTCTTGGTGCAGTTGGAGGGAAGTCTTTAGTGATATCAGTAGAAAACTGAATATCAAAGGCCGCACAACTTGTACGCCAGATATTTCCCATTGGGCAGTAGCCATCAATGACAGGATCATCACTGCTATAGCCTTGATCAAGATAATTTTGACAAGCGTAATCCCATTGAACACTTAAAATATCAAGAATAAGTGGTTCATTTGTAACTGGTAAATTTGTAAATTCCTTAACTTTTGATACTTGATCAACAGCAATATCTCCAAAAGTAACAGTCTTTGTGTAATCACAACTAGAGCCCGCTTTTCTTAGGCATAGCTTTATTTTTAATTTCTTATATGGGTTGGCCACGTATTGACATGTCTCTCCCGCTGAATCAGATTCTCCTCTTGGAGGAGCTGAACGAGGACGAACGCGAATATTGAATCGCGTATTTGAATACATGATTGATTGATCACCTTCACCAAGCATTGTTGTTGACCATAGTGGCCCATTCACTGTTCTACCTTCAGTACCGTGAATTGAGATGCCTTCAATTGTGTAGTAGTCAGTTGTTTGGTTTCCGTCGGCAACTCCACCTTCGTTACCATCACCGTATCCATCACCATCAGAGGTTTCTTCTCCTCCCGTTGAAGAGCCGTCACCATTTCCAGTGCCCCAACCTCCGCCTGTGTTTCCATTATTTCCCCAGCCTGAACCAGAGTTAGACCCTGAAGAGTTAAAATTTGCTCTTTGGTTCGTTGGTTGAACACAACTAAACAGAGATAGTAGTAAAGTAATCGTTAATAATTTCTTCATGTAATCCTCTTTATCTTACATTTCCTCACTAATTTATCGGTAAAATATTGAATATACTTTAATTTCACTTAAGTATTTAAAATCGCAGTGGCAAAATTTCCAAACCTTGTTAAAATTATTATGTGTTAGTAAAAAAAGACGTCATCAGAAAATTAGTCGATCATTTTTATCAAGTTGCCAATTACTTGATCGAAGACCAATTACAGGCAATGCAACTTATTATCGATGTGGCCACAGGAATGGCACAAAAAGATGAGAAATGCCTTTATCAAATTGATAATGAATATTACGAGAAACAATTCTTAGTGAAACTTATTGCACTTGCAAAACGTCGCTATGAACATCTTAAAAAGGACAGTACACATAAGCTTGATCAGCGAGCAAGTGTCTATCTCTACGAAATTAAAGGGGAGAGTATTAGCAATATTTCTCTTACCTTAAATATTTCTGAGCAAGAAGTAATGGCCTTTTTAGACCAACAATTTATCAACCAAGTACCTAGTGAATATAGTAATGGAACAACAGTTAACTAATTCGAATAAGCTCAATAAGTGCTTCTTTGCTAAGCAGATGACTTATCTCGAAAGTACAGATTTTGCGAAGAATTACTCTCATATCCAAGAGTGTTTAGATTGTCGAAAAACTCTTAATCAATTCGATTTACGAAAAGATAATTTCAAACAGTACTTTGACAGCTTTGCTGCCAATGCAGAAATAGCAAAGAATCTTGAGAGTGAGTTAAAGGAAATTGTTCCTGAGATTAATGATGAATTAGAAAGTCGTCCAATTGTAAAAAAACAAAAATATGCCTTGGCCTTTAGAGATTTCCTTGTCTTTATTCTTTTTGGAATTCCTCGAAAAATTCAATTGGCAGTTGTTGCAACGCTAATCTTAGCGGCGTGTATTTATTGAGAGAGAGAAGATTGCATAGTACTTACCATCTTCATCTTTTAAGTCTTTGACGATATTTGGGATCTTATCCATCTTTCCTAGAGCATCCTCAAATATTTTATGAATATCATCATTTTTTGATGAGCTTAGAATCTTAACAATTTCAGCATTTCCTAATTCATCATAGCGGATGACGGCCTTTAATTCTTGAGCTTCTGCGGCCATTAAAGTGTTTTGAACGTATGGCCTTTCATTGACTCGATTTCTAACTGAGATTTGAACCGAGTTAATATATTGAATGGCCACACGCTTATAAAAAGCATAGAAGACCTTCTCAAATTCATTAAGTTGATCTGGAGTGATTCCTTTTGGGGGAAGAAAGCTAACGGAAGCATCTTGCACGTGAGATAATTCATTAGTCCAGTTCTTTTGTGCAAAGCTCTCTTTTGAGATCTTCTTTTGCATATACTGATTTCTTGTCACTGATTGTTTGCGAGCATCTTCAACAATTTCTTTTTCCTTCTTCTTTGATAGGGAAGAAGACTTTTGAGAAACTTGTTGATCAACTCGTTTAAGGTCTTGTTGGCCATAAGCGAGCTGGCCCATGAGATTATCAGTATCCGGTTGATTTTTTTGGCCGACTTTTCTAACTTTGATCTGCTTAAATTTTAGCTTTATGGGTTCTTGAGTGGCGATCTCTTTAGATGCACCTCTGTCTGGCCCTAGTGCTAAGACTAGAAGGTGAAGAATAAGTGTTAATAGAACTGCTGAATAACTGAGCATAATTCTCCATCAAATTAGACACTTAATAGTGTAGCACTTTAGTTCGTTAGGGACAAAAATTTCACTTTAAACTGGTAAAATTTGTCTGGTCTTTCATCTGTGCGGATGAATAGGTAGAATTAGATAGTGGGTAAACCCTCTGCAGTAAATGAATTACGTAATTTTAAGGACTTATGGATGAGTAAACCAGTTCAACATAAATTTTCAAAGGCGAGAGCATCAATTCTAGGCCTCTCTTCTGTCTCAATTTTAGTCATTGCCTATCTGTTAAGTGGCGTTTCAGGAAAGTATCAGCAACTTTCATCCATCCAAAACGGAATTCAAATTTGTTCAACTCGTGTTCAGCAAACTTATACGGCGGCAGTAGCTGCTGATATGAACTCAACATACTTAGATAGTAATTTTACTTCACAAACAGGTGAGTGTTACGCACAAGTCTCAGATCTCATGAATGAGTATGGGAAATTTTCAGCTGCAATCATCAAAAAATTTAATACTGTTAGCTCAAATGTTCACTGGTTTCATGAAAGTCTTAGAAGTACAGGGAAGGGTTTTTCAGTAACTGATAAGAATTTTACAAATAATATGGATGAGAAATTCTCTCAATTTGAAGATTCATTAGATGCGGGAACAATTCTAATGGAAAATCACGTTGAGTCGATTTCAAAAGCACTTACTAATATTAAAGTTGCTCTGGCCCTGACTGGGGTGATCTTTGTTCTTACTCTTATGTGGGAAATGTTTCATCGTCGAATTGTTTCACGTCGTCGCGCTGATCTTGAAGATGAAGCTTTAAGTCTTCTTATGGCCAATAATGATGAGAGTTTTGATGAAATAGAAAGTGTAATTATTAATGCTCTTGAACTTAATGAGATGAAACATTGTTCTAAACTTTATTCAGTACAGAAGCAAAGCTTCACAAGAGAGAAGAGAAAGGCAACGATTTCAGCTAATGAAAATAAAACTTTTGGTATGGTTCTATCAAATAATGATAATGATGCAAAAGAAGTTGCAGATGAACTATGGTCAATGAGCGAAACAGCAAAGAATACTGATAGTGAAACAGCTATTCCTCAAGTTAAAAGCTGTGAAATCTCTTCAATCAATCGTTTTATTGCTTGTAAAGTACAAGATCAATTTAAAGCAGAGGGAATTGAATTTAAAATCAATGCCCAAGAAAGAGAAATCCTTGGTGAAAGAGAAACAATTGAACAAATCCAATATAATATTCTATTAGATGCAGCTAAGAATTCTAAGGATGCTTCAGAAGATAAGCGTGAAATTGAAATCCAAGGAAAGACTCTTGGTGCCATCTACTATCTAAGTATTTCTTCACATGGTGAGAACAAGAGTGGAGTTGAACTAGAAACTTCAGTTCAAATCGTAAGAGAGCTTCTTAAAGATATTAACGGACGTCTTGAACTTGCAAATCTCTATGATGATGATTTAAGACCAGTTGGGCGTAAATATAAGTTAATCTTTAAGACGAAAGAAATTACAACGAAGCCAGTTATCGAAGAGAATTCTAAAGAAATTGCAGATCAAGCTCAAGCGGAAAAGAAAGTAACACGTATTGAGCGTGGAACTAAGCGCGAAATCATGCAAAGACTAATGTAATTAGAATTCACGTTTCTTAAGTTTTTTAATATCGACAGTATTTCCAATAAGAGAAAGCAGCTTCAAGTAATTCTCATTTGAGAAGTCATCGTTAAGTACTAGTTTAATGACGTCTTCGTAATCATCTCTTTTGGCCGCAAAGAAATAGTCAAAGATAATATCTGCAAACATATGAGAGACTTTTCTGGCCGCTTTATGAAGTTGATATAGCGATAGTCCTTTTAACTCATTGTTTATGACCACCTTCTTATTACAAAGCTTAAGACAGGCTTCAAAGACACTCTTATCGATCTTTTTAACTGTTTTATTTCGACGGGCCATATAGCCAAAGTCTTTGTACATATTGCATTTTCGATACGGATTAAAGAGCTTTGAGCAGAAGTAAGCACTAATATAATTATGAACTAGATAGACAAAGAGATTTGTTCGGTCTCGCTTATTAAAAAGAGTGACAACCTCACTCTCTGGTAGCCTAAGCTTGGCTTGATAGACGTGAATTCCAGCTAAGTATGAGACTCGATTGATTGAATAACTTGAACAATAATATGACTTCTTACCAGGAAGTTTAAAAGTCTTTCCGTGTTCAATAAGTTTATTATAGAAAGTGATGGCCTTCTTAGACTTTGTCTTGGAAATGGCCTGCTTTACTCTTTTTAAATTTTGCTGGTCGTAAAGTCTAAAGTCTTCAACTTCCGAAATCGGAATTTCAAGCCCAAGTGTATTTGTAATCTCATGGCAGAAATATGCAAAATTATCGAAGATATTATCCGAAAACTTAAGTGTTCCTGTTTCAATTATATACTCGTGAATATCAAAGTCTGGATCATCAGCTAAGTGCTCATACCAGTAAATCTGAGATTCGTACTTAAGCCATGGGGGAGAGTTGATGAGAACAAATTCCCTCATATTGTATTTTACAATTTGGTCGGCCTTAAGTTGATTTTCCTTAACGAGTTTCCAGTAAACTTCATCGGTATTTTGGTGGATAATAGTTTGAACCACACTCTTATCAGATAGGTCAAATACACGTTGAGGTAGCTTATTGGGAACAATATGAAGCTCTCCAAAGAGAATGAGAAGCTTCTGGTCTGGGTTTTCTTTATTGTAGCGAGTAATAGTCTTGGCCGCATTATGGTCTCGCTTTTCTAAACTACCTTTCGTATTTAAGGCAATGATAGAAATACTGTGCTTGCGAGCAAGTTCGAAGAAGATCTTGTAGAAGGTCCATGGAAAACGCCAAGAATTCTTATAGTTGATAGACTCAAGAAATTCTAATTCTGTAATGGAGCCATTTAAAAAGGCATTTATAAAAAGTTGGTGGTGGGTATGAATGAACTCAACACCGATGGCAAATTGATATTCATTCTTTGCCAAAATGCGAATAATTCTCTCAAGGTTTCTCGTGCTTTGATCAAAGGTATGGAAGTCACCCAGATAAATGATATCTGAAGAGTCAATGGATTGATAAAGCTGATTAATAGTTGAAGACTGAAAGCGACGGCGAGCATAGCGCTGTTGATCACATTGATACTTCTTTAGTGATGCAGATGCTTCTCCTTCGAGAGAGCTGGCCTTATTTTTAAAATAACGGTAAATACTCCAATGAGTATCGTCGACCTTAATCTGCATAAGTATATAATATCACTAATTATTTATTTGACCAATAATGATATTATTTAGCGTCGAGTTTATTAGCTCAAATGTTTCATTTACACTTTGAGCAGTCTGATCTCTTTCACTAAGTAACTTATTAAGGTCTAGGGCCGATGGAACTTCAAGGGATTGAAGAATTGTTGAAATAGGTGTTCCACAAGCATTTGTAAGAATGAATTGAATGAATTGTAGTAATTGCATGTCACCGTGTAGCTTTAAGATATCCTTGTTATTAGATACTAGCTTTAAACTATTAGTGTGCTCTGACTTATCAAGGATTGCACTTGTTAGCGGTAAGTGAATATCATTTCTTTCACTAATAAGATTCTCTAAATAGATATCATTATTACTTGGATAGATGGCCGTCTTGTTAAGTGCAACAATCTTCCCAATAAGTGCAGGAGAAGTGAAGTCATAGCTTGCTTGCATTTTTCCACTGTCGATTTGATCCTTGAAATTTCCAATGAGAATTTTAAGGTGCGAAAGAATACAGCTTGTATGCCATGGGTACTTTCTTGATAGTAGTTTAATGGTATCGATCTTCTTAGAAAGAACAAAGTTATAGCTATTAAAGTCAACTTGTTGAATCGACTCTTTTGAAAGAGTGATCTCTTGAAGAGATTCAATATGATGACTTGGAAGATATTCAGTCTTTTCTAGGAACTTAGGAATTAGCATAGCATTTAGTTTTGCTTTTGTTTTCTTAAGTCCACCGTTGAAAGTCAGCTGTGTAATTTGCTTTCCGATTGTTGTCTTAAAGAACTCTCTAAATAAGTTAATATTTAGATTTGAAACCTTAGGTAGAAGTCCAAAATACTGAAAGTATGCATTACCATATTCTTCGATCTTAGCTTTTAAAGAGTCAATCGTAGTCAGCTCTAATGAGATATTATTCTCATTTGTAAAGTCGACGATGAGCAGGTACGGATATCTTTCTTTCGGGTTTAAATTAAATCCTAGTAGGTCGTAATGATCTTCTTCACGGTAATTTGATAATGATTCAACACTGAAGAATTGATCAAATGGAATACAACTCTTAGTTAGATTTCTAAAGTATTGTGGGTGAGTGATCTTGTCACTGTCGTTATTATTGCTATGAAGTTTTCCGTTTAGGATTGCATCTTGGTGAAAGTCAAATGATAGACCACACTTCGTTTCATTTGAAAAAAGTGGAGCATCAATTGATTTCTGATTAGCGAATAATTTATCAATCTCTTCTACGAAGAAATCAAACTTTGAAAAGTGAGTAAGATCCCCATTCATATTAACTGATAGACAAGACTCTTTAAGAAGAGTTGAGTTAACATCAGGATTTCCAAAAATATCGAGTTTATTTTCAACAATACGTTTTGAGAAAATATACATATAGCGTGGGATTTCTCCCTTACCTTTAAGCCCTTCAAGATTGAAGCGCATACGTAACTTATACTGCTTTAATAGTGCTTCGTTCTTCGCTGCATGAGAAGGAACAAATAGCTTCTGATTTGAGAAGACGTACATATAACCACTATTTGATAAGTGGGCACCATTTTGCATGATATTTGTAATCAGATAGTGATGCGGGTTCTTCTTTGGAATATTAACTAAGTTCACAAGTATACGATCGTAGATACTTTGTTGAACCTCTGTCGAGTCCAGAAGCGCAAATTGGCCACTTGCTGAAATTTTTGACTTATTAGACTTCTGCTTAAAAAGTGAAACGATAAGATCGATTGGATCTTTTCCTTGCTTTGGTGCAAGAGAAACCAAGAAAGTCATAAATTGTATTTCTTGGAAGATCTTTAGGTACTGACCATTTAGGTAGTTATCTCCTCTGAACTCAGGACAGATTATTTCCTGCCAAGCTTCATCAGAGTTATTCTCTTGAGCAATCCAGTGAGAGATTGTTAATGATGTAAGAAAGTTACCAGTGAAGAGGGTACTTACACATTGTGGATCTTCTTTAAAATTAAAGTATCCACCATGATTCTCGATCCACTTTGGAAAGTTTATAAGAAGGTTATTTACCATTAATCCAAAGTTACGATTACTGAAGGCGTGAGAATATTTATCACTTTCATTGTGAAAGAGAACGACATTTAATTGATTAGGAATTTCGTGGTTTAAAACTTTAAAGAATTCGATCGAGTTAAGATCTCTAAGAATAGAGCTAAGCTCAATAACATTGTCACCAAAGTTTTCATTTGGTCGAAACCAACTATAGACGTTTGACTCAAGGGCCGTTGAAGACAGTTGACGAGAGCTTGAAACCTTAAAGATCTTACTCAGAGTCGAGTTAGGGTTTAAGATTTCATTGCGAGTTAATGTCTTAGAATAGTATGAGCTTAGCTGACTAATGAAGCGAATCTTTAAAATATAAATACTAATTGAACGCAGGCAATAAACTTTTAGAAAGTTATTGATACATTCATAACTAGGAGCACTCTTATCATCGAGTTGACTCCAGAATTGATTGAAGTCTGTCACACCCTCTGGGTGAATCTCATTGTGCCTAGTATATTCAATGAACTCTTGGAAAAGAGATTGTTTAAGGCTTTTATTTCTTGATTTGAAAGATTTAACTTGAGTCTTGGCTTCATCAAATAATTCAAAAATGATTTTCTTAAACTTAACACTTCCTTTCGTGAGAAGGCTTTCACCACGCCACTTCGGAAGAATATGATCAGATACTGTAAATTGACTTGTTTGAAAAGAATCGATGGCCAGTGGAGCACTTGATTGACTGACACAAGTTTGCGCAACTAATGACTCAGAAGCTTGAGCTTCTTGCGTCTCAGTATTTGAGTATGGAGCACTTTTTAACAGCCAGTTCTTAGCTGAAAATGATTCGTTCTTCACTTGTGTTGTCGTTCCGTTGTATTCAGTACAACAATCCCTAACTTTTTTAAGATGGTTAACAATCTAAACTGTGTAAGGAAAGTCGTGTGTTGCGTCTTTAATTCGGTAGTAAAATATAACGATGGCCGCTCATCTTGTCCACGATTTAAAATAGAAATTCTTGGAAAAATAATTATAACTATCTGAAATTATTAATTGTCTAATTTCTTAAAGTTTCTGTCATCTTGGTCGAAAAGTAAGACTGATAAACAATCAATAGATGGAGTTTATATGAGTGGAAATAATCCTCAAGATGCAGCAGCAAAAAGTGTAGAACAAGGTTTTTCGGAAAATGAATTAGACGATATCATGGCCGAATTTGCCAATCTTGATAAAGAGCTGTCGACACAAGTTGATAGTGCTGCACAAGAGATTGAAGAGGCACAGCCTGTTGCACAAGCGGCACCTGAGGAAGATGTTCTCGAAGAAGTCGTGGCCGAAGTTGAAATTGAAACTGAGCCAGAAGAAGTTGTAGCACAGACTACTCCTGAAGAAGTTAATCCACTAGATGAATTAAGTGCAATACTTGCAGCAGATACACCTGCACCAGCTCCTGCTGAAGAGCCAGTTGCAGAATTCGAAGAAGCACAAGATGTTGTTGCTGAAACAATTGAAGAGCCGGTCGTCTCAGAAGAGCTTGTGGCCCAAGCTGACCTTGAAGAGGCAATGGGACCAAGTCTTGAACAAGCAGTTGCTGAAGGCTTTGATGAATCTGAAATTGATGCAATCATGAAAGATTTAGAAGAAATTGATGCAACTCAACAAACAGAAGTAGAACTTGGCTTCAAAGAAGAATTTGATGTTGAAGACGAAGTTGCAGACCATCATGAAAATGTTGTTGCCATGACAAGAGAAGTACCAAGCCAACCAGCTAAGGTACCAAGTACACCAACAACTCATGCTGGAGATATTGCTTTTAGTGCAGCGGGTAATATGAATTTTAACGTCGAGTTAACTATTGCTGGGTCGCAAGCAACTCTAAGCGTTGTTGATGGATGTTTCCAACTCTCGATGAATGGTGTAGATATCACAATTGATGAAGAGGGCTGTAAGGCGCTCATTGAAGGTGGAGTGAATTTAAATATCCCACTTCCATCATCACACAGTGATAAGAAATCAAACGTAGCATAAGGTTTTAAATGGCCATAAATATTTTAGGTGGGCATGCTAAAGGGCATGCCCTTTTTGTTCCCCCTGAATCAATCACACGTCCAACAAGTGTCATGCTTAGACGTAAATTCTTTGATGCTCATCAGGACTTAACCAACTGTCTCTTCATCGACCTCTTTGCAGGCAGTGGTGCCATGGCATTTGAAGCGATTTCTCGTGGAGCTAAGAAAGCGGTCCTTGTTGAAGATCATCCTAAAGTTATTAATGTAATAAAAAAGAATAAGGCAGGGCTTGAGAAGAAGCTTGATATCTCTTCAATTTCGATTGTGAAACAAAAAGCACAACAATATGTGAAGAGTCTAGCTAATGCATTCGATGAAAGTGAATTTGATGAAATCTTTCTATTTATTGATCCACCATATGAGCTAAAAACTGTCTACTTAGAATGTCTTAAAATACTTAAGGAAATCAACTTTTCAGGAGAAATCTGGGTTGAGTCAGATCGCCAAAAAGGGATCGTCGAAAATGACTTAAAAAGTCTGTCTCTTAGTTATTCAAAAGTCTATAAACAGGGAACAAGTTACCTCGCAAAAATTGCATTGTAACTTAGTGTCGTATAAAATTATCATAAGTTAATTACAGGGAATTAGGTACTCTATGAAAAGAGCAATTTATCCAGGGACGTTTGATCCTTTTACGAATGGTCACAAAGATATCTTAATGAGAGCTTTAAGTGTTTTTGATGAGATCATTATTTTAGTGGCCCATAATCGAAATAAGAAACCGCTCTTTTCTGCTGAAGATCGTGTTCAAATGCTTAAGGAAACTTTTGCAAATGAACCGAGAATTAAAGCAGATAAATGGGAAGGCCTAATTGTTGACTATGCTAAGAATAACGATATTAACTCTATTATCAGAGGCCTTAGGCCTACGGGTGATTTTGAAGCAGAATTTCAAATGGCCTCAATGAATAAGAGACTTTATCCTGAAATAGAAACGGTCTTCTTTATTACTGAGAGAGATAATTACTACGTTTCAAGTTCACTCGTTAAAGAAATACATAAACACGGAAAAGTTATTAAAGAATTTGTTCCCGACACTATTTACGAATGGATCGTAAAAAAAGGAAATATCTAAATGAATGTTTCAAAACGTTCCCAAGAAATTAACGAAAGTATAACTCTAAAACTAAATGCGAAGGCCGTGGCAATGGCGGCTGAAGGGAAGAAGGTTTATAACTTAACGGCAGGCCAACTTCCTTATCGTCCTCCAAGAGAATTAGTCGAAGCGATTCGTGGAGAGTTAGACTTTCTAAAAAGTTTTCAGTACAGCCCTGTCGCAGGGGATGGAGAACTTCTTAAAAAACTAGAAGAATATATTGAAATGTCTCGTGAGATTAGTTTTGAAGATCACGATCTAAATTTTGGTGTAACTGTCGGTAACGGTGGAAAACACGTTCTTTCAAATATCTTCTCTGCTATTTTAAACCCAGGTGATGAAGTTATTCTCTTTGCTCCATACTGGATTTCATATCCACAAATGGTTTCTCTTAACGGAGCAACTATTAAAGTTGTTGAAGCATCAGTTTTTAACGCATTTGAGCCAGATCTTGAAAAATTAAAAGAATTATTAAGTGATAAGACAAAAGCAATTGTTTTAAATAGTCCAAACAATCCATCAGGAATTTTCTATGATGAAAATTGGATGAAGAAATTTGCTGAGATCGTAAAGCCATATGAAAATGCATATATTGTCTCAGATGAAATCTACTATGAACTAAATTACTATGATCCAAGACCTACGTTCTTCTATCAATATGATCGTGAATTACTAGGGCGTACAATTATCGTTGATGGTATTTCAAAAAGCTTAGCGGCTACTGGTTTAAGACTTGGTTATTGTATTGCTAATGAAGATGTCATCACGGCAATTAAAAAAATTCAAGGGCACACAGCTTCTGGATCTTGTTCACTGATTCAAAGAGCTCTTCTAAGATACAACTTAAATCAAATAGATGAGTATTTAGCTCCGGTAAAGAAACACCTTCGAGAAAACGCACTCATTATCAGAGAAGTTCTTCGTGAATACAACCTAGAAAAGTGCTGGTACCAGGTGACTTCAGCTTTCTATTTCTTAATTGATTTCTCAAGCACGCCAATTATTGAGAATTATAAGAAATCTGAATCTGATCAGGCCGATTACTCGGTTGAAATCTGTGAGAAGATACTTGAAGAGCAGGGTGTTGCCATGGTTCCAAGTGGTGATTTTGGGGTACCAAATTGTGCGCGACTTTCACTTGTTCTTCCAAAGGAAGACTTCAGAGAGGCCATGACAAAAATTGCTGAGGTTTTAACTCAGGAATAAGGCCAAAAGGCCACGGAATCTCGTTCCCACTATCAATTAAAGACTAAGTTAAGAGATAATTAAGCTGTGAATAGACTACTTGTTTTCAGCACTTATCTCTTAATTCTACTTGGTTTCACCAGTTGTGGTGTCGACAAGGAACTCGAAATCCAACGAGAATACCTTTCAGTGGAAGATTACCTGACTGCAGGTGATTGCGACAAGGCCTTAAGTGCTATGCTCGCTATGGGGGAGCAAGTCGGAGACGCCGACTACTACAAGCTTCTTGCCTCTGCTTATGGATGTAAAGCAGGCTTCTCTGTTGTCAATTTCTTTGCAAATGATATTACAAAAATTACAACTGCCGCTAATGATTTTGTTAGTGCACTTTCGACATTTCAAATGGCCGAGGCCATGACAGATGTCGATGACCTAAGCTTCTTCTATATGCAAAAAGCCGTTGATACCTTGATCTACTCTGGTGGAACAGGACCGATCACAAATGATCCTTCAGCATCACTTAGAAAAAGTGTCTTTGGTGATTACTACGCAGCAGATATTGATTCATTCTTAATGTATATGCTCTTTACTCGACTTGGGATGAGTGCTTATCTCTACGGGAATACTTTAGCTGGGATTAAAGGAGATGGGGCAGGAACAAATAGTTGTTTTTTTAAATATGCAACATTTGGTGATGGTGATCTCTCGGCATTTCTTGGAACAGGAAACACTGGCGCTTGTACGACAGACGGTGATGATGGAAGTCCTGCTCTAACAAATGTAGATAATAGTCTCAACTTAGAAAGAGCTTGTATGCTAGTTACGGAGATGAATATTCTTCTAGATATTCTTGAAAACCTCTCTCTTGGTGATATTACTGATATCGATCTTTCAACTCTTTTAACAAATATTACAACTGCTCGCGATGACTTTAAAACCAATGTTATCGACGTGAAGGGCTACTCGAATACACTTCTAACAGTAAAGAACAAAACTCAATGTGTAACAGACTTTACTGGAATTGAAGTACAAATTGGTTACTATATAGCGGCCGTTTTTGAAACGTCTCACTCAAGGTAGAAATTGAAGAAGTTGATTCTAATCCTATTTATATTTTCATTAAGCATTAATTCTTATGCTTTTGAAAAATTTAATTTAGGTCAAAGTCCACGGGCACGCTTGATGGGAAATGCTTGGATGGGACTTGCGAATCAAGATAGTTTTACTATTTTCTATAATCCAGCAAGTCTTGGGGCCAACTACGATATAGATCTTTCTCCAATAAATGTAACTCTCGCTGGACCTAATGCCATTGATGATATGGATCGTTTTGAAAATCTTCCCTCTGAAGCTGACGCTATTGCTGATAGGCTTCTTGGTTATCCTCTATACTTAGAGCTTTCAAACTATTCGACTTTAAAAGCTCATCACTTTTCATTCTCTTATTTTACTAAGAATCGTGCCAATGTCGTTTTAAAAAATCGTGTTAATCCTGCTTTTGATGTGGATTACTCGTATGATCGTGGATTTATAACAGGCTTTGCATTCAATTTAATTGGTGGTGGGCGCACTAAGAAATATCAAAAAATTATGAAAGGTAAGAGATTATCGGTTGGTTACTCTTTTAAATATATCAATCGTGAGGGAACTAAGGATAAGTTTGATTTATTCTCGACAAATATTTTAAGTAAAGTGGAAGCTGGCTTTGGCTCTATTTCAGAAATTAAAGATATCTTTGGTTATTCAAAAGGTGCTGGAGTAGGTCATGACATTGGTGTTGAGTATGCCAATGGTTGGGGGAATACTGAATTTACCGCATCTTTGGCCATCTTAGATATTGGAGATACTACTTTTGAAAAAGAGTACGGTGACAATGATATTCCAAGTATACCAATGGCCATAAACTCTGGATTTGCAGTTAAACAAGATTGGAAGGCATTTGATTACTCTCTGGCCCTTGATATAAAGCCACTTAATCAAGAGTTAGACATTGGGCGCATGATTCACTTTGGTGCTCAGGTGAATATTCCATTCTTTGGCTTCTTTGCTGGGATTGGCGAAGGTTATCTCAATTACGGCGCTGAAATAAGACTTTGGCCAATGACTGTAACTCTCGGCTATAACAACGTTGAGATCGGTTCTGGTTACAAGGAAACAAAAGGAGATCGTCTCTTTGTTTTCATTTCTTTGTTTGATACATCAATGGATATATTTTAAAGGCCAATTGACGCACCCGCAAATACCCGTTTTCCTTTGACAGTTCTTTTTACCATCACTTAAAATTTAATAAAGAGGATTCCTCCTTATACCCAAATGTCATGGAGGGCATTTTGACTAGAAAAACCTTTGTTCTTGATACTAACGTATTACTATTTGATCCCAACGCAATTAACAAATTCGGCCCTAATGATGTTTTCATTCCACTCGTTGTTGTGGAGGAAGTCGACAGATTTAAGAAAGACCAGAATGAGAATGGACGTAATGCTCGTTACTTTTCTAGAATCATTGATGACCTTCGTAAGAAGGGCTCACTCATGGATGGTGTTGAACTAGATAATGGTGGAACACTAATCATCTCTGTTGATAAAGTTGTTGAGAATCAAAACGATACAATTGATTTAACAATCAATGATAACCTAATCCTAGCATCTGCAATCTTCCTAAAGGAACAGGGTGAAGATGTTATTCTAATCACAAAAGATATTAACTTAAGAATCAAATCGGATATCTTAGGAATTAATGCTGAAGATTATGGAATGAAGGATATTAAGCTTGATGAAATTTACTCAGGCTATCGCTTCCTTCCGCTTCCAAAAGATAAATTAGAAGAGTACGAAAAGAATCGCTTCCTACAATTAGAGAATTGGGAAGAGCTAGAGATTTTTCCAAATGAATACCTAGTTGTTCACGAAGAAGGAAATGATCGCAGAAGACTTCTTGGACGTTTCTCTAAATCTAAATTAGGTATCGTTCCACTTATTCCAATGAGAGAAGGTGTTTGGGGAATCTATCCAAAGAATATGGAACAACAATTTGCTCTGGATGCTCTTTTAAATGATGATATCAAACTAGTATCACTTGTTGGTAAGGCCGGTACAGGTAAGACTCTTCTTGCTATTGCTGCTGGACTTGAGATGACAATTAATCAAGAAAAGTATTCAAGACTACTCGTTTCTCGTCCAATTCAACCAATGGGGAAAGACCTTGGTTATTTACCTGGTGACGTTAATGATAAATTAGGTCCTTGGATGCAACCGATCTTTGATAATATGGACTTCCTATTCGATCAAAGAAGAGCAGGTACTTCATCTTCATACGTTGATCTGATGGATCATGGACTTCTTCATATTGAGCCACTTACTTATATTCGTGGTCGCTCGATTCCTGGCCAGTACCTAATCGTTGATGAGGCTCAAAACTTATCACCACACGAAGTAAAAACAATTGTTACTCGTGCTGGAGAGGGGACGAAGATTATCCTAACTGGTGATCCTCAGCAGATTGATAGCCCTTATCTTGATGAAATCAACAACGGTTTAAGCTATGTTGTTGAAAGACTTAAGACTGAAGATATTATTTCTCACGCAAGACTGACTGTTGGTGAGCGTTCTGCGCTTTCTGAAACAGCGTCGAAATTACTTTAGGGAATTGACTAGTGTCGAGAGCAAATCGCCAATATTTAAGAGCACCAGTAAACCAAGAAATGCTCTATCTTTGCGATGATTTTGTTCTGAAAGGGCGTTGTTCAAATATCTCTGAAGGTGGAATGTTAATTACTGATATGGGGCGTGTGCCAACGGCAACACGCTTCCATACGATGGTTTCACTTATACAGTACCCTGAGTTTTCAAAAATTAGTTCTCAAAAATTAATTAGTATTGATCATAGTGCATTTGAAATTGAAGTCATTCGCTGTGAAGTGGATATTGTTCGTTCTTTTGAAGGTCTTTCTGAAGTTGAAAAAATTCTTTTGCCTTCAATTGGTGCAAGTTTCTCTCACGTTAGCTCTGGTAATATGGCCTTAATTAGATCTTATGTGCAAACATTCTCAAAGAATATGATCTATCTACTAACGCAATTTGAAAATTCATCTAAGAAGAATGGGAATATAGTTCATCTAAGAAAGACGGCGGCACTCTTAGGCTATGACTCTGAAATGAAGCTACCACTTCTTCGCGCTAAAGTATTACATGACTATCAATCATTAGAATCATTGTAGAAATAAAAGGCCAGTCAATGACTGGCCTAATATATTAAAGAGAAGGATATTAACGAACAAAGCTTAAAGCTTTGCTTTAATCGAGTATTTTAAATCTTTGATTGTCGCCAAAAGATACTTATCAATTGGAGATTCATTATCAAGAATACGGCTTTTGAACTCAGCAGTTAGTTGATCAACTTTCACTAGAAGGTCATTACCAATAGAATTTTCATTATTGATTTCAGCTACTAGAGTATTAGTTTCATTAATGAGTGCAGAAAAATCCAACTTCGAAAAATAATCACGTGCCACGGCACTCTCACATCTTTGAGACTTAAGGGCCTTGAAAGTGTTGAAGTTTACGATTTTATCTTGTGTGAATGAATTAAGCATTTGGTTATACTCCGTAAGTGTAATCTGTTCATTTATTTTCACATCTTTTGTGAATGAATCGGATTATGGAGTAAGAGGCCCGCGCTGTAAACTGGAATCGCCGGGCCTTGTAATTTTTTCTAGCTTATGTGATTTTAGCTAGTTACCTTTTCTTTTTTGAGTTTCTTGATGATGGCAATTGTAATTACGACAGCAGCGACTGCACCAATAACATAATTGCTCTTTTTAATATACTCAATGGCAACCTCGCCGTACTTGTAATAGATCGTAAAGTAGACAACGCATGAGATTGTGGCCGCAACGAGGTCACTGATAGCAAAGCGCCAGGCATTCATTTTCCCAAGACCTGCAGAAAGGAAGAGTGCATTTCTAAAGCCAAATGGGACAAATCGACCAAAGATTAAAGTGAACACTCCGTACTTTTTAAAGAATTGATTAACCGTATCTAGGCGCTCAGGTGTAACCATGGAAGCAAAGAACTTGATACCAAAAATCTTAGGGCCTAAATAACGTCCAATGAATCCATAGCAGATAAGGTCAGAAAGATAGGCTCCAAGGAAGACTGCGAAAAAAAGCGGGTAGAGGTATTCAGGGTTCTTTGCCGCTAAAATAGCCGATGTAAAAAGCATTAGATCTTCAGAAACAGGGATATTAAATCCGGCCAAGAGTAGAAGTCCAAAAATTATATAAGGCGCTACGTGCACGTGAGTATTAATATAGAGCATGATCTGTTCAAAGAATTCCATTTTTTCTCCTGTGTAAAATACTAAAAGAATATCTCAAAATACGTTAAAGCGCATCTGTTTATGAGATGAATTTACCGCTCTCTATTTTAGAGATAATTTTTGTTACTATGGGCATGTGAAGATACTCAGGTCAATCCTACTTACATTAATCAGTCTTAATATGAATCAAGTCTATGGAAAGAACTTAGACTACTTCTTAAAGAATTCAGGAAGTAATTCAAATTACTTTATTCAAACAGCTGCTTCTTTGGGAATCGTAACTGATAAAGATGCCAATACAAAAACAAGCACTGAAACTAACTCACCGATGACTCTTAATGCAGGGATTTCTTATTTTCCCGATTCATTTGAAAAAACTGCAGTTGTGGCCATTGGGAGTATTTCATATATGGTTTCTTCTGATTTTGAGGATGCAGGAGGAAGTACCTTCTCTAATAATATGAAACTCGATCCAGAATTCGCTGGTAGTTTATATCTACATAAGTCATATACTTATCGAAATGTTACGGGATTTTTTGGCGGGCTAGATTATGAGTCTTTCAATCTATATAGCGCTCCAAGTGCTATTCTAAGCAATGAAATCGAGCTTAGTCGTGAGCGAATTACATATGCGACTCTAGGGCTTTGTTTTGCTCAAAAGCTTGTCACTCCATTTGTTCTAAAATTAAGTGCCTCACAATCTCTAATAAACCAATTAGGTCTCAGTGGTCAGCGCTATCATCTTCACTATGAACAAAAGTATAGCGAGAATACTTGGTATCATTTTTTTGCGAAGAGAAATGTCTTAAGTAATGGGAGTCGTGAGTTAAGAATTAATCGATTCGGATTTGGCTTAGGTTTTTACTATTAAAGAAAGGCCCTCACTTCTGAGGGCCTTCATATACAATCAATTATAGCTTATTGAAGTATTCTTGTGATCCTGTTGGATCTGGTTTCATTGTATCTGCACCTTTAGTCCAACCGGCCGGACAAACTTCTCCGTGCTTAGCTGTATATTGGTAACCATCAACAAGTCTTGCAACTTCTTCAACACTACGACCAACTGATAGGTTGTTGATTGAAGCGTGTTGAACGATATTATTGTCATCGATAATATAAGTTGCTCTAAATGCAACATCACCTGCTGGCATAAGAGCACCGTAAGATCTTGCAACTTCTTTAGTTAGGTCTTCAAGAATTGGGAAGTTAATTTCACCAAGTCCACCCGCATTTCTTGGTTGCTTCGTCCAAGCTAGGTGAGAGAAAGCTGAGTCAACAGAACAAGCGATAATTTCACAGTTAAGGTCTTTAAAAAGTTGAATCTTATCTGAAAATGCAGTGATCTCTGTAGGACATACAAATGTGAAATCTAGTGGGTAGAAGAATAAAACTTTCCATTTTCCTTTAAAATCTGAAAGTGAAATTTCTTTGATTTCACCGTTAACAACAGCATTACCTTTGAATTCTGGCGCTGGTTGAGAAACTAATGTCGTTGGGTAATTTGATTCACTCATTTAATACTCCTGTCTTTTTGTAGGTTTTAATAGCGCTAAAATTAAACAACTTAACTAGGAGATGTGCAAGACTAGTGATGTTAAAAACGATATTTCAATTAAATATTTGGTAAATAATTTCAATTGCTTAGTCCATAAATCTTTTCAATTCCTTACAAACTTTTATCTAAAGAAAATCTCTCATCTCACCGAAATGTTGAATGCAATAGACAAATTAATTGGAAAAGAGTCCAAAATCATTTCTAGGGAGAAAAAATGACAGATCCAAAGGCACATATTCCTAACCCAATTGTTATTGAACAAACAGCAAGAGGGGAGAGACAATACGACATTTATTCAAGACTACTTCTTGATCGAATCGTATTCCTAGGGACACAGGTAAATGACACTGTTGCCAACCTACTTATTGCTCAGATGATGTTCTTAGAGCAGAGTAACCCAGAGGATCCAATCCACTTTTATATCAATTCACCAGGGGGAAGCGTTTACGCTGGCCTTGGTATTTACGATATTATGCAACACGTTTCTTGCCCAGTTTATACATACTGTGTTGGTCTTGCTGCATCAATGGGATCTCTTCTTCTTACTGCTGGAGAGAAGGGGCACCGTTATAGTCTCCCACACTCACGTATTATGATTCACCAACCACTAGGTGGAGCGCAAGGTCAGTGTTCTGATATTCAGATTCAAGCAAATGAAATACAAACACTAAAAGATCAACTTAATGGTATCTACATTAAGCACTCTAGTGTAGACATGACGATGGAAAAAATCGTACAGGCGACTGATCGTGACAACTATTTATCACCACAGGCAGCAATTGAACTAGGTATTATTGATGGTGTAATTGAATCTAATAAGAAGTAATATATAATTGATTTTTAGATCGAAAACGAAAGGATAATTAATGACTAAAAAAGACGGATCATACAATAGTGCACTCTCTTGTAACTTCTGTGGAAAGTCTCAAAAAGAAGTTAAGAAGTTGATTGCAGGGCCAGGCGTCTACATTTGTGATGAGTGTATTGAGCTGTGTAATGAAATTATTTATGAAGACACAGTTAAATCAGTCTCAAAAGCGGCTCTTGATAATGTTCCAAAGCCACACGAGATTAAGCTTCACCTCGATCAGTATGTAATTGGTCAAGACAGAGCAAAGAAAATTATCTCGGTTGCTGTTCATAATCACTACAAGAGAATTGCTCACGGTGATACAAAGAGAAAAGATGATGCTGTTGAATTAGCAAAATCAAATATTCTTCTTGCTGGACCAACAGGTTCTGGGAAGACTCTTATCGCTCAATCTCTTGCGAAGTTTCTAAACGTTCCTTTCGCAATTGCTGATGCTACATCACTTACTGAAGCTGGTTACGTAGGGGAAGATGTTGAGAATATTATTCTTAATCTTCTTCAAGCATGTGACTACGATGTTGAAAGAGCTGAGCGTGGTATCGTTTATATTGACGAGATTGATAAGATTGCACGTAAATCTGAGAACCCGTCAATTACAAGAGATGTTTCTGGTGAAGGTGTTCAACAGGCACTTCTAAAACTCGTTGAAGGTACTGTCGCTTCTGTTCCTCCTAAGGGCGGACGTAAGCATCCGCAACAAGAGTTTATTCAAGTAAATACTAAGAATATCCTTTTCGTTGTTGCAGGAGCTTTCGTAGGACTTGATAAAATTATCGAAAAACGTATGACGAAGAGACCAATGGGACTTGTCACTAAGACTGAAGAAGCTGAAGAATCAGTAATTCAAAAGCTTGGTGGTATCGAAGCAGAAGACTTAACTAAGTTTGGTCTAATTCCAGAGTTTATTGGACGTCTTCCTGTAAATGCACTTCTTGAAGAGCTAGATGAAGCAGCGCTTGTTTCAATTCTAACTGAACCAAAGAATGCGATTACAAAACAATATCAAAAGCTTTTTGAGTTCGATGGTATTGAGCTTGAGTTTGAAGAGTCTGCTCTTAAGGCCATTGCACAAACTGCACTGACTAGAAAGACTGGGGCCCGTGGACTTCGCGCAATTATCGAGCAGACAATGCTTGAAGTAATGTATGATGTTCCAGCAAATGATAAAGCTAATAAAGTTATTATCACTGAAGCTTCAATTAAAGGAACAGAGTCTCCAAGAGTTGAAGAGGGACCACGTAAAGAGCATAAAGCAATTGGTGGAACTTCTCTGGAAGCTAAGAAAGATATCGAATCAGCTTAATACTTAAATAAATTTCTAAATAAATTGGCCAGACTTATATGTCTGGCCTTTTTTATTCATCTCAATAAAATACAGTTAAGCAATAGAAAGTATTTCGAGTTTTTAGCTATTTGCTTATCTTAGCTAAAGAAATCCTAAAGTTTATTTAGTACTACTCCGATCAATTGTTCAAATCAGATTAAATTTGGAGATTTATCGATGAACAAACCAAAATTCCTTTCAAAGTTTTCTATCGGTCTAAAAGAGAAGCTATATTTCATTTCTATTGGAATGGTACTCTTTATAACGACGGCGGTTTTTATTCCTTTTCAAAAGGGGATAGAGGATCAGAAAGCTAGCAAGAGAGATGGTTTTGTTCTTTATTACAACAATCTAACAAATGCGGTATCAGAGCTATTTTATACTAAGTATAATAATATTCAGTCATTTGCTCGCAATAAAGATTTAAAAGAAAAGAATGTTGAGGCATCGACATTCTTATTAAATGAGCTCGTCACTCTATATCCTGATACAGACATGATTTTCCTAGTGGGACTTGATGGAAAGCTTATCGCTCACTCTGAGATTGATGGTGCAGGAAAGAAATTAAACAATAGCTTTGTAAAATCACATAACTTTAAAAATGATACATGGTTTCAACAAACTTCAAAAGGTAAGTATGTTGAAAATTATGATAAGAAAATTTTTGGAGCCTATGTTGGTGAAGTTGAACACAGTAAGTTACTTTCAAGTGTTTATGGAACGGATAAAATGGGACAATACTTTTCGACTTTGATCGAAGATGAGTATGGTGATCCTATAGCTGTACTAGGTGCATTTGTTGGAAGCCGTTGGTTTGAAAAAGAGATGCAAAATCTTTATGAGGTACTAAATAAGAACGGTATGTCCTCTTCTGAAATTCATTTAGTTACTGACTCTGGTTTAGTAATTAGCTCTTATGATAAATCTTATGAGAGTAAAACAAAACCACTTCATGATTTCAAAGAATATAATTTGAAGAAACAAATATTTACAAAAGGTAATAAGGAATTTGATAAAGAAGAATTAACAACTTCTATTCATGGTCATATTCTAGGACATAAGGAAGTTCCTTACCTTTATTCATTTGGAAAAATTAAAAATAAGAAATTTCTCGAAGCGATGGGGTGGAAATTAATTATTGGTATGACTGAGAAGCAAGCCTATGGTGAAATTATTAGTCTTCAAAACCTCTTTTATGCAACGCTAGCTGCTGTTTTAATCTTCTGTTGCGCGATATCTTTTGTAACGGTTAAAAAATTATATTCTCAGCTAACTGATGTTGTTTCTCGCTTGGAAGGTTCAGCAAAATCAACTTTAAAATTTGTCGAAGAGTTAAATGGTGTTTCTCACCGAGTGAATGATTTATCTTCAACTCAAGCGCAGGCTATTCATGAGACGGCTTCAACGCTAGATGAACTATCAAGTATGGTGAAGATGAATGCAGAAAATGCTGCACAATCAGTTGATGTCTCACGCTCTAATGAAGATGTTGCCATGTCTGGAAAGAATAAAGTAAATGATGTTGTTTCTTCTATGAAGAATATTCAAGAAGCTAATGAGCAAGTGTTAATGACGACAAATGAAGGAAGTCAGAAAATTTCTGAAATTGTAAATCTGATTAATGAAATTAATGATAAGACTCAAGTTATCAATGATATTGTTTTCCAAACAAAACTTCTCTCTTTTAACGCATCTGTTGAAGCCGCAAGAGCTGGAGAGCACGGTAAAGGCTTTGCTGTCGTAGCAGAAGAAGTAGGAAACCTTGCAACTATGTCTGGTAAGGCTTCTGAGGAAATCAATGCAATCCTTACTCAATCAGTGACATATGTTGAAAAAATCGTAAAAGAAAATAAAGAATCTGTTCAATCGATGATTGATCAATCTAAGATCAAGATCGAAGAAGGGATTAAAATTTCAAGTGAATGTAGTGACGCTCTTAGTGAGATTGTTGAAGGAGTAAAAAATGTTTCGGCCATGTCGCATGAAATATCTTCGGCAACAACAGAGCAAGAGTCAGGTGTTTCAAATATCTCAAGTGCTATGAATCAACTTCAAGAAGTTGCTCAAGATAATACTGAGATTGCAACAAAGACTCTTAAGTATGCAGAGCAGTTAAATCGTGAAACTCAAAACCTTCAAAGCGTTCTCGATACACTCCAAGATGAAATTATTGGTGGTGTGAGCGTGAGGAATAAGCAAAAACCATCAGGGCCAAAAATGGGCCAGGTTCTTGAGATGCCTAAGAAGGAAATTGAGAAAAAGGCATCTTAAAACTATTCGTTTACAGTAAATTTAGTTTAATTTTCAGTAAAAAGAGGGATTTATATAGATTTTCTTTAGGAAATCTTTAGATACCCTCTATCTTTTTTCTTCATTTTCGATAAGAATTAATCATTCGTTTAGGATAAACAATTCTCGTTCAAGGAGGAAGATGATGAGAATGACAAGGATTATTCCTTTTCTATTAGGAATTTCACTATTGTCACCTGTTGCATTTGCTGGTGCAAAGGATGACTTCATTAATGCTGTTGTAAAACAATGTAAAAAATCAAAAGCAGATGCAGAAGGGATGGCCACACCTGGTCGTTCTGGAAATGTTATCAAGTTTAAGACTTGTTCTGGTGCAACGGTAGATGTTGGTAATGGATGTACGCTTCAGTGTAAAGATGCTTCATCGTCAATTGGTGGTTAATTCAATTAAGGAGAAAAAAATGAAAATGAATACTATGAAAAAAACAATTATTGCACTTGCAGTACTTTCAACAACAGCTTACGGTGCAAGTCTTGAAGATAGAGTGGAAGATCTAGAACTATCAAGAGATTTAAATACATGGACATTCTCTGGTGAGTTAGAAGCTCGCTATGATTACTTTGATGTAGAAAATACAACTCAAAATCAAAACTATAGTGAAGATCAATACTCACTATGGGCAAGATTTGATATGCACTCAAAGAGAAGTGATAAGTTAGATTTTTACGGACGTCTTGCGATGTCTAAATACTTCAATGATTTCACAACAAGATCAAGCTCTCTACCTTCAACTGTTACGGCTTCTGGTTCAGCTGGGCGTGATAAGTCTGGTGCTGAGATGTATGTTGAAAGAGCATTTATCAATTACAAAGTAAGTAATGCTCTAACATTCACTATTGGACGTCTTCCTACAATTGAAGGACCTTCATATCACCTACAAAAGGGGACTGCTCGTTCTGGAACTTATCCTCAATTGGCATATGGTGCTGAACTTGATGGTATGGCCCTTACTTACGGTGTAAAAGCTCTAGGTGGAACTCTAGCTTTAAGAGCTATTTATACTCCACTAGATCAAGTTAATAATGCTGGAACAGCAATTGATAGTCGATACCTAGGAACTGGTGGACTTAAAGTAGGTTCAACTGAGCAAATGTACTCAGGAATGATTGACTATGAAAAGCTAAACCTTGGTTGGACAAATCGACTAAATTTTATTGGTCAGTATGTTGGATTTAATGATTTCTACTTAGACTTCGTAAATCCTACGAATGGTCAAACAATCTCTAATCTAAACTTTGACTACAGTGCCTTCGTTGCTTACTTAGAGCTAAACGGTGTCGCTAATACAGGACTTGATCTTGGATTTACTTTCAAGAGATCAACTGTTGATTCAAGAGGTAAGATTGCTTTATCTGGCCTTGGTCAATCTGATGTTGGTGTTTTCACTAATGGAACAGATGGAAAGAATAGCGGTAACGTAATTATGGTTGATGCAAGATACACTCTTGGAAAACTAAAAGTTGGATATGAGTTCTTAAAAGCTGACGACTATGCATTCCAAATTGGTCTAGCAGATGTTGATGCAATGGGGTTCTACTCAACTCCAGCTTCAACTGGTCACCACCTTTTTACTTCATATGATATGAATAGCGATATGAGACTTATTCTAGGTTATATGATGCAAACTCGCGATAAGCTTTACTCTAACGGAGTTCTAGGTGCTGGAGCAGACGTTGAGAAGAAAGTTAACGGTGGTTACGCAAGACTAATTACAAACTTCTAAGAAGTTTTAAATACAACTTACTCCATAATGGGCCAGACTTATGTCTGGCCTTTTTTTTATCAAGAAAATTTTCATTTCAATTAATTTTTACAAAGTGCATTTTGAGACCATTTATAAATGTCAGATTTTTTTAGCTAAACTGTGTTCATCACTCAGGTATGTTAAGCCCTTAAAAATATAGGTTTTTGCACTGTGAATTTATTTAGGGGCATAAGATTCCTGCAAAAAAAATCCCCAAATCTATGGCCATCATTGATACAATTTATAAAAGGTTAAGATTTAGACATGAGGTCTACATAACTCTTCTCCTTTTCCCAGAATTAAATGACAAGTATTAATAGTGCAGGAGGTGCTATGTCAGACAAGAAGTCTAATGAGTCGAAAAGCTTACCATTACTTCCGTTAAGAGACATGATTATTTTTCCACACATGGTGGTACCACTATTTGTTGGAAGAGAGAAGTCTATCAACGCTCTTGAAGAAGCATCAAAAAATGGTAATGAGCTCTTTCTAGTAACACAAAAGGATGCAAGCATCTTAAACCCTGATCGTGAAGATGTTTACAATATTGGAACTGTTGTAAATATTATTCAAATGCTACGTCTTCCAGATAATACTGTTAAAGTACTTATCGAAGGGAAGTATAGAGCAACAATTGAAGAGTTCGAATCAAAGAGTGAAGGTTATTGGGCCGACGTTACTAAATGTGTGCCAGAAGTACCTGAGCAAGTTAAAATCGAAGCAACAGTTAGATCAATTAAGAATGTATTTGAACAATATGTGAAACTTAATAAGAGAATTCCACCAGAATTACTTATGAGTATTTCATCAATCACTGATCCTTCAAGATTAGCTGATATCATCGTTGCCCACCTTTCAATGAAGATCCCTGAAAAACAAGAGATCCTTGAAGCTGTGGATATTGAGAAGAGACTTCAACTTCTTCTTGAGAAAATGCAAGGTGAAATCGAGATTATTAACGTTGAGAGAAGAATTAGAACTCGCGTAAAATCTCAAATGGAAAAGTCTCAGAAAGAGTACTACTTAAACGAGCAAATGAATGCTATCCAAAAAGAACTTGGGCAAAAAGATGAAAAATCTGAAGTTCAAGAAATGGAAGAGCGTCTTGCTAAGAAAGTAATGCCAGAAGAGGCCGTTAAGAAAGTTACAAAAGAAATTAAAAAGCTTAAATCAATGTCTCCAATGTCTGCTGAATCAGCGGTTGTTAGAAACTATATTGATTGGATGCTTTCTCTTCCATGGGGAGAGTATACAGAAGATAATAATGACGTTGAACATGCAAGAGCAGTACTAGACGATCACCACTTCGGAATGAAAGATGTTAAAGAAAGAATTCTTGAGTATCTTGCGGTAAGAAGTCTTGTTGGAACAGATGGTAAGGGAACAATCCTTTGTCTTGCTGGGCCTCCAGGTGTTGGTAAAACGTCGATTTGTCAGTCTCTAGCTGAATCACTAGGAAGAAAATTTGAAAGAGTTTCTCTTGGTGGTGTTCGCGATGAATCAGAAATCCGTGGTCACCGTCGTACATATGTTGGTGCGATGCCAGGGAAAATTATCAATGCTGTTAAGAAAGCAGGGACTTCAAACCCAGTTATCTTACTAGATGAAATTGATAAAATGACTTCTGATATGAGAGGGGATCCTGCTTCAGCAATGCTAGAAGTACTAGACCCAGCTCAGAATAAGAACTTTGGAGATCACTACATTGAAGTAGAATACGATCTATCAAAAGTTATGTTCGTTATGACAGCAAATGACCTAGGACAAATTCCAGGTCCTCTAAGAGATAGAATGGAGATCATTAACCTTGCAGGTTACACTCCAATCGAAAAAACTCAAATTGCTAAGAAATACCTTGCACCACGTGCTTGGAAAGATAACGGTCTTAAAGATTATGAATATGCAATCTCTGACAATACAATCATGGAAGTTGTTCGTGGTTATACAAAAGAGTCAGGTGTTCGTGGGCTTGAAAGACAATTCAACACAATTGCAAGAAAGATTGCAACTGATGTTGTAACGAGAGATATCGAGAAAGGGAAGAAGTTCTCAATCACTTCAAAACAAGTTCAGAAATATCTAGGGCCTGTTAAATTTGATGACAATGTGATTGAAGAGCAGCCAGAAGTAGGTTTAGTAAATGGTCTAGCTTATACTTCAGTTGGTGGATGTCTTCTTCATATCGAAGTGATTGCTGTTCCAGGTAAAGGTGGTATTCAAATCACTGGTAAGCTTGGTGAAGTAATGACTGAATCAGCAAAAGCGGCAATGAGCTATGTACGTTCAATTGCAGGACGCTTAGGTGTTGATGCAGAATGGTTTGATAAGCATGATATTCATATCCACGCACCAGAAGGTGCAACTCCAAAAGATGGACCATCTGCTGGTATTACAATGGTAACTGCAATCACTTCGGCGATTTCGGGAATCCCTGTAAGACAAGATGTCGCAATGACTGGAGAGGTAACAATTAGAGGACGTGTTCTTCCAATTGGTGGCCTAAAGGAAAAAATGCTTGCAGCAAAACAGGCAGGAGTAACAACTGTTATTATTCCTGAGAAGAATAGAAAAGACCTACTTGAGATCCCACCGGAAATCAAACAAGGACTTTCAGTTCATCCTGTAACTCATGTTGAAGATGTACTAAAACTAGCTCTAAATCTATCTGAGCCAGAGAAGTTCATGCAACATGTAGGTTTAAAAGTAATTGACTCTGGGAAAGGGATGGAAGTAGCTAACTAGGCTGCTTTCCTCCTGTAAAATTAATTAATACTTGTTAAAAAGGCCCCTCAATTGAGGGGCTTTTGCTTTTTTATGTACAAAATGTACGGTATGTCTGCGGGAGGCAGGAGCCGGAACAGACTATTTTCCTGAATCACCGTAATTTGGAAGAACGCGGGCCGAAGGGTCATCAACCTGACAATTTTCCCATTCTTTATTAGGCATCCAAAAATCTGGAATTAAATCAACAAGACCTGCAAAATGACTCTCAAAAAGGTCACGATACATTAAAGATTCTTTTGTAAAAGGAGTTCCTACTGGGTATTTTAAAGCTGCATCAGCAAGCTCAGAATCGCTGTACTTCTCTTCTGCTAGAGCCTTTAACCAGTCAACCATGTCATGTCCTACAGCATCTGAAAAAGCCGCTTTTTCGCGCCATAGGATTTCATCAGGAAGATAGTCGCTATGATCAAATGCTTTTCTTAGAAGATACTTTCCTTCTCCTGACCAGTTCATTTTTTGCTCAGGAGCAATTCCCATGACATATTCAATAAAAGACTTATCGCTAAAAGGAACGCGGGCCTCAAGAGAGTGTGAACTAATTGAGCGATCAGCTCTAAGAACATCGTAAACATATAATTCATGAACACGTTTTTGAGCTTCTTTTTGGAATTCTAGTGCACTTGGTGCAAAATCAGTATACTTATAGCCAAAGAGTTCATCACTTACTTCACCAGTTAGAACAACCTTCACATCAGTTTTCTCTCGGATGTACTTGCACACAAGAGACATACCCATTGATGCTCTAATCGTCGTGATATCCCATGTTTCAAGCTTGTGAACAAGCTCATCTAAATGCTCAAAGGCCTCTTCTTTGGTAAAGATAACTTCGTGGTGCTCACTTCCTAGAAAGTCAGCAACAATGCGTGCATACTTTAAATCAATTGGATTTGTATCAATTCCAACGGCAAATGTTTTAATTGGACGATCACTAAGCTTTGCTGCGATAGCGCAAACAAGTGAAGAATCAAGTCCTCCTGATAGTAAGAATCCAACTGGTGCATCAGCATCGAGACGCTTTCTTACTCCTTCCACTAAGTGGTCGTGAATACCTTTATAGATAACTTCTAAGTCTTCTTCTTTACGTGTTTTAATTTCTCTAACATCAAAGTATGACTTAATCTCACCATCTTCATAGTAGTGTCCTGGAGGAAATGGTTTTATATCTTCACATAGTCCTTGTAGTGCTTTTACTTCACTCGCAAAGGCAACCTTTCCATCTGTAAGTGATTTTCCATAGAAGAGTGGGCGAATACCGATTGGATCACGGCCAGCATAGAATTTACCATCTTGTTCAATAACAAAGGCGAATTCACCATCAAGGCTTCTAAGAAGTTTTTCAATTCCATATTCTTCAAAGATTGGAATAATGACTTCACAATCTGAATCTGATTTAAAATCATATCTTTCGATATAGTCAGTTCTAAGTGTGCGGTGATTGTAGATTTCTCCATTACAAACAAGATGTGTCTTGGCCTTAGAAATAAACGGCTGTGAACCAGCTTCGCTTAAGTCCATAATGGCAAGACGATGAAATCCCATTAACCCATGAGCTAGTTCATGAATTGCTCTTTGATCTGGCCCTCGGTGAGAGATGAGATCAAATTTCTCTGTAAATTCTTCTTTTTCAACTTTTCCTGTAAATACACTAAATCCGCACATCGAAAACCTCCATATCGTAAGTAATAATCGACATTTTTTAACAATTTCTCAATACTTTAGTGTTCATTTTGATGATTATTTAATAAACTGATGTTTTTTATGATAATATCGTATTATTGGAGTTATAAATGGCCGAAAAATACGAAATTGATAGTACTGATAAGAGAATTATTAAATTAATGGAAGAAGATGCCCGTATGCCCTTCCTCGAAATGGCCCGTAAAATAGGGGTCTCCGGAGGAACTATCCATCAAAGAGTTGAAAAACTGAAAGAGGCCGGCATTATTATTGGTAGTAGTGTTAAAGTCGATTACTCAAAATTAGGCCATGGTGTAGTGGTCCTACTTGGACTTCACTTAGTGAACGCTCGTGATATCCATAAGGTCATTGAGAAATTAGAGAAAATTGATGAAGTTGTTGAGGCCTATTATACTACCGGGGATTTTGGTCTCATTGTTAAGATTATTGTGAAAGATATTAATCACTTCCATGACTTTCTTATCGGTAAAATACAAATCATCAAAGAAATTCAATCAACTGAATCTTTTATTAGTTTGAAACAAGTTATTAATAAAGCTTTGAACGTTTAGTTGAAATAAACCAGGCTTTTCTTAACTGCAATTCCAATTAACATCAAGGCAAAGAATTTCTTAAGCAGCGCTTGATTAGCGACTGTTGATATCTTTGCTCCAAGCTTTGTAAAGAAGAAGCTAGCAATGCAGATTCCAAAGAATGCCGGTAGGTAGATATACCCAAGAGAGTACTGCGGTGTCGCTTTCTCAAGGCCATTATATATGTAGAAGCTACTTCCGATTAACGAAATTGGCACCCCTAGCGAAGCAGAGACTGCCACAGCGTTCTTCATTTGATAACCACGCCAAGTCATAAAGGGAACACTAATTGTTCCACCACCAATGCCAAGAATTGATGATTTAAATCCAATGAGAAAACCAGTAATTGAAAACAGCAGGGGAGATGTCTTTTTAGGTTCTTCAACCTTGGACTTATAGAAGATCATTTTTAGAGAAATTAAGTAGAGATAACAAATAAAGACAATCTCAAGAGTCGAAGCTTCAACTGCTTTTGTTAGTAAACCGCCACCTATGATTCCAAGAAAGAGACCAGGTAGTAGTTTCTTTGTCACTTCATCAAGTAAATTACCCATATTGTAATGGCGTAGAGTTGATGCTCCGGCCGTTATTGCAATGGTTGCAAGTGAAGTTCCAAGTGCCATGAACATAGTCACTTTAGGGTTAAATCCCTGTTCTTGAAAGATATAAAGAAGAGTTGGAACAATGACAATACCGCCTCCAATTCCAAAGAGTCCCGAGAGTGTTCCAACAAAAGCGCCAACGGCCATATATATTAAAAAAATCATGTAGCTAATATGCACGCTTAAGAAAGCGAAGACAAGAGTTTAAAGCAAAGTAGTTTGCTCGGTTAATCGTCCAAATCCATTGATATCACATGGCCTAAAATAACTTAGCGCTGCGCCAATGCAAATCTTGCCACCTGCTTATTTTAAAGGGCTTTAGTGAGAAAATATAGTGTAGCGAGGAACCATATGAATCTATTTAAATTACGAAGTAAAAAGACTATTAATGAACCTGTCTCTCAGGAAGAAATACTTAAATTACAAGAAGCAAACGATAAGGCCCTAGAGCAATCGACAAGAGATCTTAATGGTCTTGTTAAAAGTAATGGTGAGCTTAAGAGAAGTATTGAATTACAAAAAATTAAACTGTCTAAAAGTGAAAATGAGTTAAAGAGAATTCAATCAGCGTTAACTGATGAAGTTGCGGATAAGGAAATCCTTGAACAAAGAATTCAAAAAATCAAATCACTTAACAAGGCCCAAGAAGAGAGTCTTGTCGAATTAACTGAGCAAAAGAAAATAGTCATTTCACAAATTAACTCGCTAAAAGAAAAAGTAGAATCACTATCTGAAAATCATTCATCTAAACTTGATGAAATAAATAAGATTCAATTAGAACTCGCAAGCCTAAAAGGACAAGAGAGTACTCTTAAGAGTAAAACTGACGTTCTAAGTGGTAATCGTGTTAGCAATACAGATGTTCATAGTGGACTTAAATCTCAAATAGAAGAAACGAAGAAGAGAATTAAGAAATTTGAAGCACAAATTAAACTTGATAATGAAGAAATTCTCAAGTGTGATAAATCGATTGAAATTCTCGATGGTGAAAGAATCAAGCTAAATAAGGAAGTTTCACACTTACTTGATAAGAGTGAAAAACTCAAGGTCAATAGAGAGCAGGCATTAACAAAGCTTGAAGAGGGAAGGCTTGAGCAAGCAAACCTGATGGAGCAAAAGCTTGAAGCTGAAAAAGAAATCGTTATTAGAATTGAAAATATTAGAGAGATCAATTCGAACCAAGAAAAGATTCAACAATCAATTACTCGTCTAAATTCGGAAATTAAATCAATAGAGACAGAGATGAGTTCAACTAAAACAACAGAGAAGGTTGAACTTGAAACTTTAAAAGATTTAGAAAGAGATTTAACGAAGAAAGAGAAGAAAAGAGTAGAGTTAGTAGAAGATCTAAAGATTCTAGCTAATGAAACCAAAAAATACCAAGATAAGATTGTTGAAACTCAGAAGGCAATTGTTGAAACTAAGCAGAAGCTTGATGAACTAAGAACGAGAGAAGGATCTTCTCTTATCGAGATTGATCAAGTTGATCGTGACTATAAGAAGTCAAAGAAAGAATATGAAGCTGTTCTTTCGGAAAGCATAAGATTAGATAATCGTGTTGCTGAGTTAAATAAAGAATTTGAAAGAGTTAACTTGAGTCTTAAAGAGCTGAAGGCAAAAGAATCAAAAGCTCTATTTAATAATGCAAATCGCAAAAAGAAAATTCTAAGTCTTGAAGAACAGATTAAGAATGCTACAAATGAAATGATCGACCATCGTCATCTTTTAAATGAGTTAAAGGGTAGTGAGGTTGAAGCTCGTGAGTCTATCATTAACCTAGAGCTTGAAAAGAATCGTCTTACTACTCAAAAGCTATCTCTTGAAACTACGATTTCAGGACTTAGAAAGAGTATCGATCTATTAAACTTAAAGGTGGAGAAATCGACAAGAGCAAAAGAAGCATTACTGGAAGAGGTTGAAGCTCAAGATGTTCTTCAAGGCCTATTATCAGAAGATGAACAAAAATTAAATAATACAAATAATGAATTACTTTTAACTCTTGGAAGCCTGAAGGGGCGAATTGAGATAGGTAATAATCGAATTGAAGCAAAAGCAATTGCCGTTGAGGAGTTGGCGACTGAAAATAATCGTCTTTCTTCAATTGCCGATAAATTATGCGACAAGCTTAATTCGACTATCGCAAAGCTAGAAACGATTGAAGATAAGATTTCAATGTATGAGAGTAAAATTGATCAGTTAAATAATGAGATCAATAAAAATACACAACTTCATGCTAAGAACTTAGAAGTAATTGAAGAATCTGAAAATATTATCGTAACTTTAAAAGATGGTATTACAAAGAAAGAAGTTGAACTGGCATCTCTTGAAAATAATAATAAGAGACTTGATAAGCTTATTTCTAAGAAAGCTAAAATTGCTTCAAACCTTGAAGACCAATTAGAGGGGATTCGTTCAGAAGTATCAAATAAGAATAAGAAATATGATGCTAGACTTCTATCTAAGAAGAATCTTGATGATCGTATTGTAGCCCTGAATTTAAAAGTTTCTGAAAATGAAGATCAACACAAACTTATACAAACAGAATTAGAAGTACTTAATAGTCTTATAAACGATTCAGAAAAGAGTATTGAAAATATCGTCTTTACAATCGAAACTCAGAATCAAAAGCATACAGAGCTTACAAATAAGAAAGCCGAGTTACTAATTAAGAGTAAGGAGCTTCAGAATAAGAATATTGTTAGTAATGAAGAGTTAACAAAAATAGAAAATAGCTGTTATAAACTTAGATCTTCAATGGCGAATCTTGAGGCTGAGATTAATGAAATAGAAGATAATCTCGAGTCCAATCTCGTTAGAAAAGTTCAATTGAGTGAAGAAATTAAAAAGCTTGAACAAGATACGAGAAATGCTAAAGGTGAAATTATTCATCTAGGTAAAGAAATTGAAAGAAGTAACTCTGAGCTGGCACAAGTAAACCAACTACATAGTGAGAAACTAGAACTTTTAAAGATTGAACTTGATGAAAAGGCCATTGTTGAAAAAGAATATAAGGCCCGTCGTAATGAAGTAAATAAGGCATCAGCTCTAGTTGATGATCTCGAAGAAAAATTAGATAAATCAACTCAAGAGAGAATAACTTTAAAAGAAAGTATTGATGAAGCGGTGAAAGTAAAGGGAGAGCTTCTTCTGAAGAAAGATGAGCTTATTGCTAGTCTTGAGGATGCCCATGATACCAATCGTAATAGTCGTAAGCTATTAGAAGGAATTTCTTTAGAAATTCGTGACTTGCGCTCAGAGTGTGAAAGTTTAAATCTTAATATTCACCAAGAGACAGTGAAGTCAAAGACTATTATTGAATCTCTAGAGCTATTAAGAGAGCAGTCAAGAAGCCTTAAAGGAAAGAAAAAGGAAAAGGAACTACAACTAAATCGCGAAGCGAAACAAAGTTTAAGAAGTATGAAAGATACTCTCGAGGTAGCTCTTTCGAAAATTGAATTTGATGCCAGTTTATTCCTTGATGACTCAACAATAGAGACGATTGTTAAAGGCCGCCATTTTGATGGAATCAAGTCTTATATCGAATCATTGCCGTTTGTCCTTTCTAAAATTGATTTTGTTAAAATCTATACAAATCCAAATCGTTCAATAGGTATCACTGCAAGTGGAACTCTAAGATGTGAAGAAGAGCTAACAAAGGATCTTTTAAGAGATAATGTTAAGGGGCGCTTCGAACATGGTGTTCGTTTCAAAATTTCAAGTAATTCAATTAAATTAGAAATAAAGAGTAATGAAAGAGACCTAGGCGTAGAAGCCTAGGTCTTTCACTTATTTTTGATTATTGGCAGTAAGGTACGTCATAAGGCTTTGTGAAAACATCCTTATATTCGATATTTTCTCTACTATGCTTTTTCTCGACACGTAGAGTGATTTTCTTTGTCTGCGAAAAGTTTTCAACTTCAGTGTACTCGCGACAATTATTATCTCTCTTTCCAAAACAAATTTGTTTTTTTACTTCTCTCGTTAGTGGGAAAGACAATCTCTTATGTCCGATCACAACATCTTTATAACGATCATTATCTCTGTTTCCAGCTAAGCGTACTCGCTTATATACTGGATGTTTTGAGATTGTTTGAACTTTATCATTATTGATACAAACATCAAAAACTGAGACAATTTTCCCAACAAAAGCAATATCCCCCTGAAGGTCAAGCTTGTAGTCTTGTTTAACGGCTTCTCTAATTGTACTCCAGTCTTTATGCTGAAGATCTTTTAGCTCATCGACACCGCCAACGATACCGCCTGTACCAGCATCTACTCTTCCATTCTTTCCTTTTCCATCTTTATCTCCGAAACCAAATAGCGAGCTAATCCCACCTGTTCCTGCAAAGACATTTAATGAAAGAGAAAGAATAAGAATTTTAATTAATAATTTCATTTTATATCCTTTTTCTCTTAGTCTTTTTTCATTGTGTCTGTGGCCATGAAAGTAAATGTTTTAATATTTCCTAACATGCCTTCTTTTTTTGTTACTTCGATCTTTTTGTAGAATGCCTGTTGGTCAATCTTAAGCCATTCTCTGTAACCTTCTGGGCTTAGTCCTTCAGCATAGAAAGCAATTAAGTTCTTTTCTGCTAAATCGACATCTTCAGTTTTTGAATATTTCTCCACGAGGTTAAGTCCTAGTCTTTTGACAAGCTTTGGAGAGAATTCAATTTGAATATCACCCGTCGTATATGATTTATTCTTTGTAAGTTTTAAGACTCCAAGATCATGCATCTTATCTGCTGTTTCAACTCCACTCATCCCATAACGGTATTGAATATATTCACTTGTAATAGGAGACATTGAAGCTAGGCAATAGATTTCTGAAAAGACCTTGTCGTAGAACATTTCTGAATTGGCCTCTTCACTATACTTAAGACTACCTTCAGTTGATATTGGAGATTTCTTTTGTATTTCGTTTGCGACTTTTTCAGGAAGATTCTTTAGAAGTAAACCACCATTTGATGATTCGACTAGGCAGGTATAGAGACGAACTAACGTTTGATAACCAGGACGGTTTTCTTGAGCGATTAGACGCTTAAGAGTTCTTTGATGGATTCCTGATTTTTCAGCGAGCTTTCTTAATCCAATTGATTCATTTCGAAATTGAGCCAGATGCTCTCTAATATCATTAGCAACCTGTGCCTTAAGACCAACTGGCCTGGCAGTATCTAAGTCACTGATTGTATTAGAAATCTCTTCTCTCATTATGCCTCATCTCAATTTGGCCAATATTATCATTTTTAAGGGGTTAATTCATGTAAGTAGTAAAAATTACAAAGGCCAAGGTAGGGAATCCTTGGCCATTGTTATATCGGTAAAGTAAGCGCCTCTTAGGGATAAGACGCTTACAAGTGATCCGAGCGAGTATCTTAGTTACAAGCTGGGATTACGTATGATTTTGTGAAAAGCTTAACTAGCTTGTCATCACGGTCTCCACCACGTCTTACGATTTTAGAGATTGTGATATCTTTTACAGTTGATTGCTCTTCGATTTCAGTTACAGTTTTACATCTGTTGTCGTTCTTACCGTAACAAATTGTCTTAGTAACTTCACGTACGATTGGGAAAGAAAGGATTTCGTAACCAACGATAACTTTTTTGAAGTTGTCACCATCTTTACCACCACCAACTCTTACGTATTCGTAGATTGGGAATTCAGTAGTTGTATTGAAGTTTTCACCGTTTACACATACGTTGAAAGCAGTAGTTCTTGTAGTACCCATAAATACTGTGTATCCAGAAGACATTACTAGGTTGTGGCTAGCCTTAACTTCTTCTCTGATTGTTGACCATGAGTCAGAAGCGTCGATTGCGAAAGTTGATACACTTAGGATTGCAGCTGCAAGAGCGATAATTTTTTTCATAAATTCCTCCGAATTGTTTGTTGATATGATTTGTTTTTAAAACAAATTTGTTATTCAGTTTTTGCTATGGGGAGAAATTATGGCCTCGAAAATAATGTGACAATTTTTGTGGAGATGAACTTGTTTTTTGCCAGACATTGTCCAAGTTTGATCGGTCAAATATGACAAATGGACAAAATACAGTAAATTTCATGGAGTTTAAGTCAAAAAAGGCCACTCTTTCGAGTGGCCTAAAGTATTTTATATGAAATCTAATTCTTAATTACAGTATGGGATAACGTAATCCTTTCTCTTCTTATCGAGAACGACTTCTCTAGGATTGTCACTATTTGGCTTATAAGTCTTAACTTTTTTAATCTCTAGTTCTTTAATCGTTTCACGGTTAACTTCAACTTTAACGCGACGGCATCTTCTATTGTCATTCTCACACTTTGTTTCATACTTAGTGTAGTTAATAGGGAAGCGTAGAAACTCATTTCCAATTTTAACGTCTTTGTAGCCATCTTCATCAGTTCCGAAATGAGTTTTACCAACAAGCATTCTCTTGTATTTTGGAACTTTTGCTACAGATCTAAACTCGTCACCATCAACACATACATCAAAGACATTTAGTGGACGACTAACGAAGATCGCTGTATGAGCGATTTTAACTTCTTTATTAATCTTTGCGATATCTTGGATTTCACTCCAAGGTGTCTTTGGTCCAATTTTTTCAAAATCATCTTTCTTCGGTTTTGGGCCACCTGAAGTACCACCAACTCCTCCTGTTGCAAAGATTGATATTGATAATAGAAGTAGTAGTAATAATTTCATCTTATTTCTCACTTAAAGAGTCTGTTACATTAAAAGTAAAAGCTCTCTTTGTTCCTTTTGATTTTTCTAAGTTAGCAATAGCAACTTTTTCTTGAAATGCTCTTGCATCAATTTCAAGCCATTTGTCATAGGCTTCTTCACTTAATCCATCAGCAAAGAATGAGATGATATTCTCACCAAAGCTTTCTGCGTTCTGTGGTTTACAGTATTTCTCTGTTAGAGAAAGACCTAATCGCTTTAGTGTTTTAGCACTAAAATTAGCTTGGTTTTCACCAAGGATATAAGTACCAGATTTTGTCTGGGCAAGGGTCTTCATTTCCAGCATCTTCTCAACAGTTAACATTCCACTCATACCGTAGCGGTACTGAATAAGCTCTGTTGTTATCGGTGCACATGCTGCCATAATGTAAATTTCTGCAAAAGTGCGATCATAGGCCATCTGTGCTTCAACTTCTTCGTGGTATTGAATTTGTTGGGAGATGACATTTGGATTACACTTTTTAATCTCTTCACGAATAACATCTGGGACAAGGGTTAGAAGTAGTGATTCATTGCTTGTATTGAAAATAATTCGATAGAGTTTATAAAGAGTTTGATAAGTTGGTTTGTTTTCTTTGGCCAGTAGGCGATAGATCGTTCTCTCACTAACTCCTGACTTTTCCGAAATTAGCCTAACTCCAATTTTTACATTCTTAAACTCGCGCAACTTCTTATCCAGGTCATAGCTGACTTGCTCGATAAGTCCCATTTTTTGTAGGGCCGTATTTGGTGAGTTTTCTTTTATCATAAGCTGTTGAAATAGCATGAATAGGTTCGTGAATCTAGTCATGCTATAAAATATATAGCTTAAGCGCCTTAGGGATAACGCTTAAGCTATTGTATTTATTAGTTACAAGCTGGGATTTCGAAAGATTTCTTAAATAGTGTTCTCTCGATTGTACGATCGTTCTTACCAACATTTCTTCTAACAACTTCTTTTACAGAAACGTTCTTAACAAGATCTTGGTTAACAGTGTAAGCAACTCTCTTACAGTTTTTGTCATCGTTCTTACATACTTCTTTGTATGAAGTATAAGTAGTTGGGAAAGAAAGGATTTCGTATCCAACGATTACTGAAGCATAACCATCTTCGTCAGCTTCTGAGTGATTTCTACCAACAAATACGATTTCGTAAATTGGGAATTCTCTAGTTGTAACGAATTGATCACCATCAAGACAAACGTCAAATGCGCTAACTGGACGTCCAACAAATACAGTTGTTCCAGTAAAAGATAGATCGTAATCAGCAGCTACTTCAGCTTTGATTGTTGACCATGAATCAGATGCATCAAGTGCAAAAGATGAAACGCTTAGTAGTGCGGCAGCAAGTGCGATAATTTTTTTCATAAATTCCTCCGGTTTATTAGACTCTCACAGTTTGTTTGAAGCCTTGTTTTTTATTAAGTTGTTTTGATGTGGAGGTTATATTTTTATCGATTAAATCTGTCGAAAAATCGCAAAGTATTTTTTATTTTTCTCAGACAATGGCAGTAAACTTGTCACTTTGTGCTGTCATGGCAGGAATTATGTCAGCGTTTCGTGCAGAGTGGAACATAGAATCGTTTAAGCATGCAAAGAGGCATGCTAGTTTTATGAAATTGAATGTTAAGAGAAGAAAAAAGGCAAAAAAAAAGAACTCTTTTGAGTTCCGATTTTTTCTTTTGAATGTACCACAAAAAAAGTGGTGGGCGATGACAGGATCGAACTGCCGACATCTACCTTGTAAGGGTAGCGCTCTCCCAGCTGAGCTAATCGCCCTCCGATTTGAAGTGGAGTTAGAATAAGGATTTCACCCTCAGTTGTCAATACAGAAATTTAAAAAAAGTAAAAAAAAAGGCCCCAGATTCTGGGGCCTTAAAAGTATTTTATTTGTTAAGTCTAAACTTGTGGTCTTTCTTTACGGATATATCCCACAGCATTGTGGCTGTGAAGACTCTCTAAGTGCTCAACCTTAGCTTCCCAGTCAAGGATCTCCTTAGCTGAGTTTAGAACTTCTGAGATACGTCTTGTCGAGTGCTCAACGAACATTGGGTTGTCACCGTTTAGGATGGCAAACGCTTGCTCGTCTAGTCTCTTAACAAGAGATTGAGTCTCAGTTGGAAGAGCAATTCTCATTAGATCAACAAGATCTTCAAGGTGGAAGTTAGACTCTGCCTTGTAAGTAACTTTGATCGTTGCGACAGATCTTTGAGAGTGGGCAGAAGCAATACCACTTCCTTCTGTTGTCTCACCGTTTCTGTATTGTTCTTCATATTGTTTCGACATTGAAAGAGAACATGGACAAGTTGAAGAGTATTCATACTCAAGTGTTAAGTTGATTAGTGGAATACCATCGCGTCCTTCAATACCTTCCATTGAAACTTTGTAATACTGCCATCCCCAGTTTCCTGACTTAAGAGACTGTTGTTTAACTGGGTAGTTAAAGTCTAGTGTTAGGTGAGCTTGTGGGATTAGTGGCTCAGTATCGTAGTCACGAAGATCTGTACGGTATCTTCTTAGTACTGTTGCGAAGAATTGGTTGTTAACATTCTTCTCAAGGCCTTCTGCTTGAAGGATGTTACAGAAGCGAGACATATTCGCACCTGTCTTGTGAGCTTCAAGGAAGACGAACATTGATGCTTGTGCATCAGTCGAGCGAACAGTTCCGTCTCGGTGTTCGAAGTTTAGAGGAATACGGAATCTTTCAATCCCAACTTTTGGGATAGCAATATGAACATCATTTGCTGTTTTTTGAAAATCGTTTAGTCCTGTTTCATCTTTGATTTGGCAATTTAGGATATCTTCGCTGCTATTTCTTAGCGCTTCGATGTTTTTCATAGTGTGTCCTTTTGTTCCTTATGCAGAGGTAGGTGTGGTCCAACCTTACGTTTTATTAATAATAGCACGTTTTAACGTGTCTAAGGACTTTTGGCAAACGCACTCCGTAGTAATTATAAGGTTCTAGGGATTATTTAATGAACATAAGTTACTGATTTTAGTGAAATAAGTACTTTTTAATAAGCGAAAAGTCTTTATTTACGGTAAAATAGAAGATGACGAGGAGCTTGATATGAAGGAAAGATCCGTAAAAGTTGAAAATTTCGTGCGTTATTTTGGCGAAATTGACGACGTCAAGAAGCAGATTGAATGTTGCCCAAAATGCGGTGCTAAGTTCACTGTGACTCATTTGGCCGACCACGATAACCTCTACATCCATGAAGAGGTGACTTGTGAGAACTGTACTTATGGAACAGAGGAAACACTCCATATTTTAAATTAACTTAAGGAAGAATAATTTGAAATACTCATTTGTAATCGCAGTTATTACCAGCTCTTTAGTTGGTTTTTTTATTGGAAAATCTCAAGTTTCAAATCCCGAAATTCAAATAAAAGAAGTTGAAGTCATCAAAGAAAAGAAAGTCGAAGTGATCAAAGAGATCCCTGTCATTGATAAGGCCGGAGATGAAGCACTTGCGCAAGCTTTTACGCTCTTTCTTGCGGCCTTAGGTCTTGAGAAGATCAAAGTCGAAAAAGATGAAGTGAAAGAGATCATGAAAGATCCAAGTGACTTTATTACCAGAAACTCAATCAAAGAAAAACTAGCACCAAAAGAAAATACAGATCGAAATAGTGATTCAAGATGGGGGATGCCTCGTAATGAATCTGGAATGAGTAAAGCAGAAGAAAAGACTTACGAGCGAGTGAGGTTTTCTCCCATTCCGGCCATAACTGAACCAACGGTCTTCTTAGCAAAATCAAAAGTGATTAATGATGCAAAGGAGCTGCAAAAAATTAATGGGTCTTACTCGGGACAGATTAATTTTTTTGAAGGTAAATACAAAGGCCAGCGCCATCGTCTTGTTTTAAATGTCGACTACTTTGCCGCTGATGATGGCAAGGGAACTGATGGGCAATCTGAAATTCTCTTATATGATGAAAATGGAAAGAACTATTCTCACTCTCGCGGGACTGGTGGCAACCGCAATATCTTAAATGGTGAAGATGGTTCATTCGTTATTCGAATCGTCGATAATACATTCATTCACTTTGTCACAAAGTTTGGTATGAAGACTTGCAATTACTACGAAGATGGAAAGCTAGTAGGAATTACCAAGCTTTTTGAAAATTAATGATGAAACCTGTATCTCTAATTATTATTTCTGGATTGCCGTGTACTGGGAAAACGATTCTTTCAAAGAAATTGGCCGAAGAATTTTGTTTACCTTTAATCAGTAAAGATAAGATCAAAGAAAGTCTCTTTGACAGTTTAGGTGTTAAGGATCGAGCTTGGTCAAAAGAGCTTGGCAAGGCAAGTTATCCAATTCTTTATTCATTTATTGAAACACAACTAAAGGCATCAAAAAGCTTAATAGTGGAAAGTAACTTCTCAAACCAATTTGATACTCCAGTATTAAGTGACATTATTTCAAAGTACAAAGCTAGAGTGTTAACTATCTATTGTGAATGTGATGGAACAGTCTTATTTGAACGTTTTAAAACAAGGGCCTTATCTGGAAAAAGACATCCTGGGCATCAAGACCATTTAAATTTAGACGAATTTAAAGATTCTCTCTTAAAAGGTAAGATAGAAAAACTAGAGATAGATTGCGAAAGTATCGTTATTAATACTTCTAACTTTGAAGATCTAGATCTTTATCTTAATCAAGTAAGAAAAGAAATAAAATCTCTTCTCTCTATTTAGTATCTCCATTTATTTGCAATCTTAACAAGACTTAGCATCACCGGTACTTCAATTAGAACACCAACAACAGTTGTTAGGGCCGCTCCTGAGTTAAGGCCAAAGAGGGCGATGGCAACAGCAACCGCAAGCTCAAAGAAATTACTAGCTCCAATCATTGATCCTGGTGAGAGAATATTGTGCGGTAAGCACATCTTGCGACCAACCGCCCAGCTTACAAAGAAAATAAAGTATGTCTGAATTGTTAGAGGAATTGCGATGAGGATAATGTGGAGTGGGTTGGCCAGAATCTTCTCTCCTTGAAAAGCAAAGAGAAGAACAAGAGTTGTTAAAAGTGCGATAATAGAAATTGGCTTTAAGCGCGCCATAAAAACTTCTTGAAACCAACGCAGACCAAATTTCTTTATCAAGACTTTATTAGCAATGAATCCTGCTGCAAGTGGGATGACCACAAAGATTACAACGGAGCTTATTAAAGTATCGTAAGGAATTGAGATACTCGTTACACCTAATAGAAATTGCACAATAGGGATGAAGGCCACAAGAAGGATTAAGTCGTTGATGGCTACTTGAACAAGTGTGTACTCTGGATCACCCTTAGTAAGATATGACCAGACAAAGACCATGGCCGTACAAGGAGCAGCACCTAGAAGAATGGCCCCTGCAATATATTCTTGGGCAAGCTCTGGACTAAGATAGGCCGCGTAGAGTTTAGAGAAGAAGAGCCAAGCAAAGAAGGCCATCGTAAAAGGCTTAATGAGCCAATTGATAATGATAGTAAGGCTTAGTCCTTTTGGATTCTTTCCAACGTCAGCAATGGAGCTAAAATCAATTTGGACCATCATAGGAAAGATCATAAGCCACACCAAAATCGCCACAGGAATATTAACTGTTGCTATATTCATGTCACTTAGGACTGTGATAGAGCTACCCAAAAATTTTCCAAGGATTATTCCTGCGATAATACATGCAGCAACCCATACGCTTAAATAACGTTCAAAAAATCCCATCTTATATTCTCTCTTCTAAATTAATTATCATCTCTTTTATTTCATCTCTCACACGGCGATAGACTTGTAAGATATCTTCTTCATTTGTGAAATCTTTTGTTAGGCGAGGAGGGTCATCAAAGCCAATATGGATGATCTTACCACCTGGAAAGTATGGACAATTCTCATTGGCGTCACTACAAACTGTGATCACAATATCCATCTTTGCTTCAATCTCGTCTGTTGTATTTGATTCGTGATTTGAAATATCAACACCAGCTTCTTGCATAACCTTTACGGCATTGAGATTAAGCCCATGCTTCTTTGTGCCAGCAGAGTAGAAGTTATACTTGTCGCCTTTTAGGGCCTTGCCCCAGCCTTCGGCCATTTGAGAGCGACAGGAGTTTCCTGTGCATAGAAAGAGGATATTCTTCTTCATTACATACCTATACTTTAAATAATATCCTATTATGACAAACTTCGTAATGAATTGAGTAGTTCTTAATTGTTAAGATTTGGTTATCGCTTACTTTGTCCTTACAATCGGCTGGGCCTGAACTTTGATGGCCTCTCCATGCTCCATGGCAACTTGTCCGCTAACAATTGTATAAGTAGGTGTTCCTTGAACTTCCATTCCATCAAATGGACTCCAACCAACTTTGGATGCTTGATCTTCGTTTTTGATCGTAAAGCGCTTCTTCATATCAAGGATTGTCAGATCGCCGTCCATTCCTTCTTTAATAAAGCCCTTGTTAAGCTTGAAAAGCTTGGCAGGATTTTCTGCTAGATATGTCACGATATCAGCAAGAGTAATACGACCTGCTTCAACGTGAGTTAGCATTACTGGCAGCATTGTTTGCACTCCTGGCATTCCAGAAGGAGAAGCCGGGTAGGGTTGTGCCTTCTCTTCAAGAGTGTGAGGGGCGTGATCACTGCCAAAGACATCAATCACACCATTCTTTAAGCCCTCCCAAAGTCCATCGGTGTGGTCTTTGGTGCGTATTGGTGGATTCATTTGAGCAAGAGTTCCGATCTTGTCATAGATATCTGGAGCAAAGAGAGTCAGGTGTTGAGGTGTCACCTCAATTGTACAATGCTCTTTTTGATCTTTTAAAAATTCAATTTCATCTTTTGTTGTTAAGTGAAGGATATGAACTTTGCGACCCGCTTTCTTTGCAACTTCGATAATCATCTTAGTTGACTCTAAAGCTGTCTGAGCATCACGCCACTTGTAATGAGCGTGAACATCTCCGTTGGCATTATCGCGAATCGCCACATTGGCGTGGAGTCTTTCCTCACTTTCGCTGTGAACTGAAATATGGCAATCAAGAGTTTTAAAGATCTCAACTAATTTGTCTGTATCATAAAGAAGGAGATCCCCTGTTGAGCTTCCAAGGAAGATCTTAACTCCAGAGCAGCCAACCATGTCTTGTGACTTCACAAGTTCGTCGAGATTTTTCCCACTAGCTCCAATAAAGAAGCCGAAGTTGGCATATGAAGTCTCGCGGGCGATATCGACTTTGACTTGAGTTGCCTCGACCGTTGTTGTGGCAGGTTTTGTATTTGGCATCTCAAAGAAGGTGCATATTCCACCAAGAACGGCCGCTTTTGAGCCGTGGGCGATATCTTCCTTGTGAGTGAGCCCTGGCTCGCGAAAGTGAACTTGAGAGTCGATAAGCCCTGGCAGGATATCGAGTCCCTGTGCGTCAATGACTCGTGAGGCATTCTTTAGATCATCTTCGCTAAATTTAGCTAATTTTACTATCTTCCCCTCTCTTATTCCGATATCTTCTTGCCAGCTTTTTTGTGATGAGTGTAGAGTGCCGTTTTTGATGATGATGTCGAAATTATTGTTATTCATGACAGTTTTCCCTTTTTCGGTTATTCTATCTGCATAAAAATAGAGGAGTTGATAGTGTCACTAGTAGTTTACAATACTTTAACAAAGAAGAAAGAAACTTTTACGCCATTAGAAGAAGGCAAAGTAAAACTCTACCTTTGTGGGCCAACGGTTTACGGGCCGCTTCATATTGGAAACTTTAGAGGACCAATCTTCTTTAACTTCGCAAGAAATTGGATGGAGCATGTCGGTTATGAGGTAAACTTCGTCTACAATTACACAGATGTTGATGACAAGATTATTAATAAAGCAAATGAAGAAGGTGTTGATTCACTTGAAATTTCTGAGCGCTATATTAAGTACTTCCAAGAAGATTTTGGACGCCTAGGACTTCGTCCTCATACTCACAATCCAAAAGTAACAGATTATATTCCACAAATTATTGAATACGTTCAAGGCATTATCGACAATGGTATGGCCTATGTTGTTGACGGGGAAGTTTTCTACGAGACAACAAAGCTTGATTCGTACGGAGAGTTATCAGGCGTCAATCTTGACGAACTTAACTCTGGAGAGAGAGTCGAAGTTGACGAGCGAAAGAAAGACCCAAAGGACTTCGTACTTTGGAAGCCTGCTAAACCAGGTGAGCCATCGTGGGATTCTCCATGGGGGAAGGGCCGTCCAGGTTGGCATATCGAATGTTCAGCGATGATTAAGTCGATTCTTGGTAAATCAATTGATATCCACGGTGGTGGAATTGATTTAATTTTCCCACACCATGAAAATGAAATTGCTCAAGGTGTAGGATGTAATTCATGTAAGTATGTAAATTATTGGATGCATAATAACTTCATCAATATGAGTGGAGAGAAGATGAGTAAGTCTCTTGGCAATATCATCACTGCTCGCGCTTTCATGGATGAGTATCACCCAGAGGTTCTTAAGTATATTATGCTTTCAACTCACTATCGTTCAATGCTTGATGTAACGGATGAGAAGATCGACCAAGCTTTCAGTGGTTCAATTAGAGTTTATCGTGCGCTTCAAGTAGCAAAGCACGCTGCGTCTTTTGAAACAAATGATAGTGCTAAAGTTAATAAGAAACTTGATGAAGATCTTAAGCGTCTTGATGCTAAAATTCTAAAAGCTTGTAACGATGACTTCAATACAAGTGAAATGATGTCTGCAATCTATGAAGCAGTTAAAACATTCAATGCTTTAAATCTTGAAAAGAAAGCAAAGGATATAAACTCTGCACCAACAGCAATTGCATTCTCTGAATGGATTGCAAAGTATGGAAAGATGAGTGCTTTATTTGCAATGGACCCAGAGCAATTCTTATCTGAAATCAAAGAAGTTCAAGTAAGAAGAAAGGGGATTGCCCTTGATAAAGTAAATGAACTTCTAGCAAAACGTGCTGATGCCCGTGCAGCTAAAGACTGGGATGCAGCTGACGCTGCTCGTGATGAACTTAATGCTCTTGGAATTGATTTCCAAGAAAGCGGTGACGAAGTTACTTGGTCTGTTCGCGTTTAAGCTGACTTATTAATTCTTTAATTAAATTCTTGGTCTCTATATTTTCGATATAATTTTCTCGAGTGGAAATATAGAGGCCGTGACTACTCTCAGACTTCTTGTATATCTTTAAATTCTTCGATGGTATAAAACTCGAACTTGGAATGACACAGAAGTAATCACTTCTTTCACATAGACTCAGCATGGCCTTATGCGAATTAACTGAGCCTCGTTCAACAAATTTACTTCTCCAATCTTTTCCGAAATTCTTTGTAAGGAATTGAGTCGTGTACTCATCTATTGTTCGATAAGTAATTAAGTTTTTCACTTTAGAGGAATTCTTGGCTGGGCCAATTAGGACAGTTCCATCCTTACAGACTTCAAATGATGTGAAAGACTTTTGAGTTGGGACGAGGTGAGTGAGAATAATATCCACTTCTCCATTTTGTAGTTTTTCAAAAAGATTAACGGCCGAATCGAAATGAAGATCAAAGCGATTAATTTTCTCATTATCACTAAGTTGCCCAAGTATTGGCAGTAACAGCTTTTCACCTGCTTCATAAATACTTCCAACTTTTAGATTTAATTTCTGTTCTTTCTTAAATATGGCACCACTTATTGTCTTAAACCCGGGAAGAACTTGGTCGAGAAAGGCCTGTCCTTTAGGTGTCAGTGATGTGGTCTTATTTGAACGCACAAAGAGTTCATAGCCTAGCTCCTCTTCTAAGATTTTTATCTTTCTTGAAATGGCCGGCTGTGAAGTATTTAGTTCCTTGGCCGTGTCTGAAAAGCTTAGGTTTTGTCCAAGGTGGCAAAAGACTTCTATATAGTTGAGGTTAATATTCATAAGCTATCTATATCATATCAAAAAGATATCACAAATATATTTATATATTATTATAATATCTTGTCGCTTCTTGCTAATAACTCCTAAACAAGGAGATTTGCGATGAAAATTCTAATTTCAATTTTTGGACTATTACTAACTCTTAATCAAACACTTGCCACTGAATTTGATTACCAAACAGAGACAAAACTTTACTGTACTGATGATGTATCGGGCTTTTTCTATCAGGTAACATTCGTAACAAATGATGAAGACAAGGTTTACATCCTTGCTACTCGTGACCACATTCGCTTCTACGGGCATACGGCCTATAGGAAGGTGGTTAACGGTGAAATGGTCCTTGATTCACAGGAGAGTGGGTTTGGGATAGCTTATCCATTAAATGATCTATCTGAGGCGTACTATTACGACGGAGGAGATAGTCGCTCCCTTGAATGTACGTTTTATGATCAACGAGATATCAGAGATATTGCCCTACCTAAGAAGCTTAAGTTCATTAGAAAGCTTGATAATAAAGAAGTTTATTTAACGGACTCTAATGGATTCTCATTCGATAAAATTGTTCACACATTTGATTATAAAGTAGTGGATATGGGGGATTGGTATCCAGTAATTCTTAATGAAAATCAGCATAAATTAGTTCACTCAGCACTTTATCAACAAGAAGTTGAATTTAGAGAGATTATTGATGGGATTAATCATTCAGGTGCTGAGTACCTTGGAACTCTATTTGGGCGTGACTGGTATTCTGGTAATGGGCGAGTCGGACTTGTCATTAAGTTTGAAGATAAGATCTTCATATTGATTACTAAGTTTAGTCGTCAAATTCAATTTGGTGATGAGAGTTTAGACTATGTATATTAAGTAAAATTAGGGGCTTAGTGCCCCTTTTTCTGTGTTCATCTCTTGGACATACCCAATCTTTTTTTCACAATTCATCCTGGTGAACTCCTCTTATGCTAATTTTTAGCCAAAGGGAGAATCTTAAAATGAAAAAAATTATCACAGCTTCGGTTTTTGCCGTTATTTCAACTTCAAGCTTTGCACAACTTAACTCAATGGAGTTCAGAGACTGCTTTGTTAAAGCCGTTAATGAATCAATTGTCGATCTTAAGGCAAATGGTAAGAAAAGCCAGAAGAAGAGAATTTGTGATGAGCTTTCTCAAAAGACGATCGATCGAATTACTGAAAAGCTAACAATTGTCGAAGATGGCCAACTTAAATATTACTCAGCAGAAAGCATGGGTAAAGAGAGAATGGTTGATATCTACGACTATCTAAAAAATGATATGGATTGCTATGGTAACGCCATTGAAGGACAAGATGGTGCCTTAGTTGGTGCAATCATTAACTCACGTTCTTATAATAGAAATCTAAAACTTGTTGATCGCGCTCTTGACCGCATGGCCGGACAAGATCTGTGGGGAAAATTCTTTGGAACTTCAGATATCTACAAAACATTAGATGAATTAGATCTTTCATATTGTAAGTAAATCGCTATTAACTTGGCGATGTAAGAGGAAGCAAATACAATACTAGTATGAATTTATTGATACTACTATTGGGCTTCCTTTTTTGTTTTCAGACATCTGCAAAAGAGATTAATACTGCCGTCGTTGTTAGTGGCGGGGTCTCTCTCGGATCTTATGAGGGTGGTTTTCTTAGTTACCTCACTGAAGTTGAAAGATTAAATTATTCAAAGAAGCGAACACCTCAAGTTTATGCCGGAGCCTCTGCTGGTAGTATGAACTCTCTTATTACTTTACTTGAAGCCGGGAGAGTGAAATCAAATCAATTCTCAGTTAAAGAATCTCTATTTTGGAGACTTTGGGTTCCATTGGGAATCGACCGTCTTGCTGATAAGAAAGAAATGTCCATGATTAACTTCTTATCAAAGGAGCCAATCCAAGCCTTGTATAAAGATACAAGAGCATTGTGGAATGAAGGTCTTCGAAAAGATTATGATGTTATTTTTGGATTAACTCTCACTCAGAGAAAACCCGTGATTATTGAAGTCTATAAAGGAGGCCGTAAATTTCCACAAATGCTAAATGAAGCAATCTTTCGCATTCGTGGGAGAGGGCCAGGTCTTCCTCCGATCATTGAAAACTATGTAATCAAGTCAAATGCCACAAGACAGATTTATTTACCGTTTACAAATGATCAAAATGAAAACCTAACGATGCTTTTTCGTGCCATTGAAGCATCTGGTGCATTCCCACTTGCCTTTAAACCAGTGACCCTTGATTACTGTCATTACGATCAATATATTAAGACAAAGTCATGCCCAAAGAAATCTCTACTAAGTAGAGTCTTTATCGATGGTGGGATGTTTAATAATATTCCACTAACTATTATTAATAAAGTTTCGGCCCAAAGAGTGGCAAAAGATAATCTTCTATTAATTGTCGACCCAAGTGATAAGCACCTTCTTTATGAGACACCTGAGTTCGAAAGTAAGGGGCAAGAGGTATCAAAATATGTAATGGATATTTTTGATAGCTTTATTGGAACAGCAAGATCTCGTGAGACTCTTTCGTTTTATGAGTCACCAAGCTTTTCAAATTCCTTTAGTTCGACAGTTTCAGTTCCTTTAGCATCTTCTCCTATGTATGCCTTCTTTGGTTTCTTCGAAAGAGATTTTAGGCGTTTTGATTTCTTAGTAGGGTATGCTGATTCAAAGATCTTTATTAAGAATTATATAGAGAAGAAGTATGCGAAATCGAATGTGAAGCTTCCGTACAAGTATCAATTCACTAACGATGAAACTTGTGTGGTTAACGTTATTGAAAAGAAAGATTTTAATAATTCCTGCCTTGATCACCTCGAGCACAATTTGAAAACGATTCTTAGAATCTCTGTTGCAAAGATTATTGAAAATTGTAATAAAAAACTCGATCTTGAATTTTGTAAAAAATCTAAAGCAATCATGGGAAGTAAGCTGTATGCAGGTGACTTTGAAAAGTTTGGCTTTCTCGAAGAAGAAAATATTACGCAATATACTTTAAGAAAATTAAAAGAAGAAAAGTTCTTATTTAATGAACTTCATCATACGGAAGATACGACAGATCGAAGTGATGCTCCATACTTAATCATCAATAAGCTACATAATTCGATTGCCGACTATGCAAAGAACTTAAATACCACTGAGAGACTCATTGTAAACTTCGGAAGTAAAACTTATTTGAATTCGATATTCTATATACCTTATGAGTCTTATTTTTCTCTCGATTTGGGAACGCTGGGAGAAATTAGTTATGCTAAAAGTTTTGGTGATGATAATCGTGACTTAAAAAGCTGGCGTTGGGTTGTAGGTCTTATGTTTAACTCGATTATGGATTTTCAAGAATCGAAAGATGACGAGAATGTCTTTATCCCAAATTTTGGAATTGAGAGAACAATTCTTCGTTGGTCAGATGAAAAGAATCAATTTAGCTTTGGACTAAGACTTGGCTATATGTTTTCTTCAAAGGATAAATACGGTTCAATAAATTGCGATACTTCACAAGCAAACTTCAAGGCTTGCTCAGCTCCGTATGCTCAATTCTATCCGTTATTTACTCTTTATGAGAAAGTGAGAATAAAGCCCTTTATCCACTATATTCACGCTGAAGAGAATAATGAAGTGGGAACAGGGCTAGAGATTGGTTTTAATTTTTAGATACTGGCTTATAAAGAATTAGAATAAATCCAACAATGATCATTGGGATACTTAGAAGTTGTCCCATATTCAGTGTCATTCCTTGTTCAAAGGCAACTTGATTTTCCTTAAAGAATTCAACAAAGAAACGCCAAGCAAATCCACCAACGAAGATGATTCCAAGAAAGCGTCCTGATTGCCATTTATTATGAAATTTCGAATAAAGAAAATACACAATCCCTGAGATTGCAAAGAAACCAAGTGCTTCATAGAGCTGAGTCGGGTGGCGTGCAATATTATCGGCCCTAACAAATTTAAATGCCCAAGGAAGGTTTGTTGGATGACCAAAAATCTCTGAGTTCATGAGATTTCCAAGTCGGATAAATCCTCCAGTCATAAGAGAGGGTGCTGCGACAAGGTCAAGAAGCCAAAGAAGTGGAACATCTTTAACTCTTTTCTTATAAAGAGCGATGGCCGCAATAACACCAAGAAATCCACCGTGACTGGCAAGTCCACCTTTCCATACGTAGAGAATTTCTATTGGATTACTTAAGTAGTAACCAGGCTCGTAAAAAAGACAATGTCCTAATCTTGCACCAGCAATGCAACCGACAATCATATAATTGAGGAGGGAGCCGACTTGATCTTTAGTGAAGCCTTTTTCTCGCATTAGGTAGCCACGACAGTAGCGCTCTCCAATGAAGAAGCCCACAATAAACATCAGTGAGTAGTAACGAACCGCAATGGGCCCAAGCCTAAATATTTCTGGATCAACATTCCATGTAATCATATACTTATTGTATGTTTTTAATGTAGGTTTTACACTTACTTTTTATACTTTATCTTATGCATGACGTTAATAAATCTAATTCACAACATTACTGCCAAGTGGCCGTTAACTACCCAAAACACCCTAGTGTTTTGACGTATAAGACCCTAGGTGAAGAGATCCCAGTGGGTTCTCTTGTGGAAGTTCCTCTTGGCCGAAGAAAGGCCAAGGGCGTTGTTGTTCCATTTGAAATTTCAAATGAAGAGTTAGAGCAGACGCTATCAAAGTATAAGCTTAAACCAATTGTTGAAGTTGTTACTTCGGAGTTTGCACTATCCAAATCAGAGTTTGAACTCTTTGATTGGATGGCAAAGTATTATCACTATAACCTTGGACAACTTGTCTGGGATTGTCTCCCAAAAATATTAAAACGTCCTCGAGCTGTTGAAACAGATTTTGGTAGTAATCAAGAATTTGAACATGAGTTAAGCCCTTTGCAGAAACCGGTTTTTGATTCTATTAGTGCAAGGCTTGATAACGGCTTTGATCGTTTTCTTATTCATGGTGTAACAGGATCGGGGAAGACACTAATTTATCTTCATCTAATTAAAGAGGTTTTAAAGAAGGGCAAGAGTGTTCTCTTTCTTTTACCTGAAATTAATTTAACTCCTCAGTTTATGGAGACATTTAAGAAGTATCTTGATTGTCCTATTCTGCCTTATCACTCGGCCGTTTCACCATCACATAAGAATTCTATTTGGAAATTTTTAAAAACTTCAGATCGTCCTGTTCTTCTAATGGGGGTCCGTTCTAGTGTTTTTCTTCCTGTGGAGAATTTAGGTCTTGTTATTGTCGATGAAGAGCACGATAGCTCATTTAAGCAAAGTGATCGCTGTCCTTACAACGGACGTGATGTGGCCATAAAGAAGGCCCAAATTTTTAATGCACCAGTTGTTCTTGGTAGTGCTACTCCAAGCTTAGAGAATTTCTATACTTTCTCAAAACTTAAAAGTGATAATTACTTTAAACTTGAAAAGAGGGTTGCAGGAAGTTTTCCTGATATTGAATTACTCGATTCACGCTCTCATGGAGCTAAGAAGAATATTGATGAATTATCAATTTGGCCTTTTGAAAAGAAGTCCATTGATCTTATCAGTGAGGCTCTTGATCGTGAAGAGCAAGTCCTAGTCTTTGTTAACCGTCTTGGGTTCTCTAATTATCTTCAATGTCGAAATTGTGGTTATAAATTTGAAGATCCAAATACAGGGGTTCCACTTAGATATTTTAAGAATAAGAATATTCTTTCAAGCTCACACTCTGATTATCAAATCCCACGCCCTGAGATTTGTCCAGACTGTGGAAATATGAATTTACTGCAAAAAGGCTTTGGAACGGAGAGGCTACAAGAAGTCTTACAAGATTTCTTCCCTCAAAAAAAAATTGAAAGATTTGATCGCGATGAAATTACCAATCTTGATAAATTAGAAGATAAGCTTGAGCGTTTTCATAAAGGCGATATTGATATCTTTGTTGGTACGCAAATGCTTTCAAAAGGGCATAACTTTAAGAAAGTAAATCTTGTTCTTATTTTAGGAACAGATTCGATGCTTAACTTTCCAGACTTTAGAGCTATGGAAAAAGCTTATCAAATGATTGTTCAGATTCTAGGTCGAGCTGGACGATATTCAAATCATGCAAAAGTTGCGATTCAGACAATGCTTCCAGATAATGCCATGTTTGATTTTATTAGGTCCCATAGTTTCACTGGCTTTTATGATTATGAGTTGAATGCCAGAGAGTTTGGACTTTTCCCTCCGTTTACCAAGATGGCCAATATTCACGTCTCAGGACGTAATCGAGATAAGATTATCTCCAACCTAACAAATGAAATTGCAAAACTTAGACAGCTTGCAAGTACTTTAAGTATTGATGCTCAAGTATGGGGACCGACTCCGGCCATGATTGAAAGACGTGCGAATCTGTTCACTTGGAGTATGTCGATTATGTGTAAGAATGGGGGCGATCTCAATCGAATCTTGCAAATCTTTAGAACTCAAAATAAGATCGATTCAACCTTTTCAACGAAGATTGACGTTGATCCAATGGATACCTAATCGGAATAGATATGTTACATAAAATTCTTACGAGCTTCTTTTTAATTGTCGCTCCACTTGTTTACTCACCAGGGCCGGCCAATGTGACTCTTGCAGGACTGGGGGGGAATTATAATTTCAAGCAGACTCTTCCATTCTTATTAGGACTTTGGTTCTCTACAATTTCCGGATTACTTCTTTGTGTTTATGGAATGACTGACTTTCTTTTTAAATATGAAAGAGTGATGCACTATCTTCCAATTTTTGGTGGGGCATATCTTCTTTATATGGCCTATATGAGCTTTCGAAGTACAAAGAAAGTTAAAGTTGAAAGTAATGAGGAAGGAGAAAAAGGACCAGGTTTTCTTGAAGGTGTAATCTTCCAGGCATTAAATCCAAAGTTTCTAGTCTTTACTGTTTCGATTTATTCTCCATTTTTAAAAGAAGGAAGACTTTTTCTCTACGTATACTCAATTGTGCTCTTTCTTGGTGGGGCCAGTGCTCACTTAATGTGGTTCTTTATGGGAAATCGTCTTGCCCATGTTCTAGGTGGAAAGAAAGCTCAATACTTCTTTAGTTTTCTACTATTTGCTGTTGCTGTATGGATGATTTCGACAGTGTTTTAATTAAATTTTATTTGCTTTAGATGTTGTAAGTTTAAGAATAACTTAGTAAATTTATTCTAAATGAAGACGTCCTTGAATCGAACTACATATTTCATTCCAATGATTGTTGGTGTTGTTTTATGCCTATGTTTCTCTGGGCTCGCATTCATTGTATTTAATAAGTATGTAAATCAAAATGATGTTAATTATCGAAAACATCGTATTTCAGTTTCCACGCAAATTGTAGAATCCTTAAAAGTTCCTATTTGGAATTTAGAGACTCAATATATTGAGAATATATCAAATGCTTTCTTAACAGACTCTGCAGAGTCGATTGTTGCAATTTCAATTGAAGATGAAGAAGGACATCAACTCTCTTTCGTCAAACGTGATACATCAGATAAAAGAGGTGTATTCAGAGCAAAAGAAGTGACTGAAAGTTACCCTGTTGAGTATAGGGGAAGGTTGATTGGATTAATTAAAGTTACATTTACTAATAGTCCACTCGTTGAAGACATCAATAAGACTTTCTCTTTTCTTGGTTTATGGTTTAGTTTAACGCTTCTCTTTACTTTATTTATCGTCTCACTGGTTTGCTACTACATTTTAATTAAACCACTAAATCACTTTCTTTCAGTTATAAAATCAAATGCAAAAGGAAAGTATACAATTATTAATGAGCAGTTCTATTTAACGGAATTATCAATTTTTGCCAGTACCCTTAATTATGCAACCAATGAAGTTAAATTAAGAGATGAAAAGCTTAAACAATATAATGACAAGTTAGGAGAGAGGATCGCTCAAAAGTCTAAAGAGCTTTATATACAGAAAGAGAGGGGGTTAGTTTCAGAGAGACTTGCCAGTTTAGGGCAAGTGGCAGCTGGAATCGCTCATGAAATTAATAATCCACTTTTTATTATTTCAGGAAATTTAAAACGCTTGAGAAGGGAATTGGTTAAGCCTTCGGGAAAGGTTATAGATTTAATTGATAAGTTAGATAATGCAACCCTACGTATTAGTGAAATTATTCGTAGTATGAAGGCCTTATCAAGAACCGATTTGATTGATGAAAAAATATTTGTCGATATTAAGGAGCTTGAGAGTATTATTCGTACAATTTGTGATGGACGACTTACTGAAAAGGACATTACTTTGTCATTTTATTATGAAGAGGGTTATTCAATTTTTGTTAATAGAACACAGCTTTATCAAATTATTGTAAATCTAGTTAATAACTCAATTGATGCAGTCGAAAAATTAAAGGTTCGCTATATTAAAATCTATTTTTACAATAAAGATAATAAGCAAATCATTGATGTTATCGATAGTGGGAATGGAATTTCAAAGGAAGTAGCAGAAAGAATGATGGACCCATTCTTTACGACAAAAGACGTTAATAAGGGAACTGGACTGGGACTTAGTTTAACTCACCAAATGGTAAAGAAAAATGGTGGAGAGATTATTTACGATGAATCTTCTAAGCAAACTAAATTTTCCATTCATTTTCCATTAGATAATAGAGAAAGTAGTAATGATGAATAAAGTATTACTTTTGTTATTTTTACTTACCACTCTTCCTGCTTTGGCAAAGGTTACAGTGAATGTTGGAGCGTATCGAATTCCGCCTTTTTATAATAATTTGAATGGCATATCAAAAGGAATCACAGTTGATCTGGTGGAGTTCTTAAATGCGAATCAAAGTGACTTTTATTTTAAGCTAGTTGAGACTTCTCCACGAAGAAGGTATAGAGATTTAAAGAATGGTGTTTATGACATTATCTTTTTTGAAAATCCTGTTTGGGGTTGGGATTATCGCAAAATTGACTATACTGTATCGAGAGTATTTGCGATCGGTTATGACTTATATATTGCAAAGAAGGGACGCGATAAAAATAGTATTTTTGAAAATTTAAAAGATAAGACAATTCTATTAAAAAGTGGATTTCATTATGGTTTTCTCAACCAAAAGTCATTTGATGTTAAAGATAAGAACTTAATTTATACAACGTCACAAAAAGGTAATATTGAAAATGTTATTCGTGGCAAAGCGGATCTTACAATTGTTAATGATACTTTTTTAAAGTTGATGATAAAAGAAAGGCCAGCGCTTAAGAATGAAATAATTGTCTCTGACAAGAAAGATCAAACGCATGAGTTTAGAGTTCTCTCTCGTAAGAATAGTCCTATAACGATTAAACAAGTTGAAGAGTTATTTCCTTTGATAAAAGCAAATAAAAAGTTTCAATCAATTCTAGAGTTCTTGTAAAAGAAGTTCACTAAAACGTTCCATACTACGGCGCCAAGCCTTAGCATCTTGCCTTAGTTTTTCATTTTTAACAGAGTTTTTACCCATTAGAAGCTTTCTCTTTTTTGGATTATTAATCATCACACAGAAAGTTTTTTGATTCTTCTCAAAGCTTCGTCCACAGATATTGTAAACGAAGTCCACACTTCCCGTTTTGTAGCGATATTTTTCAAAACCTTGTTTTGTTAAATACTTCTTGTATAAAGACCCGCTATGTCCAGTTATTGAAAAAAGATTAATGAAGTAGTGGTGAGCAAATTTCTTATATGCGTGCGTTTCGATAAACTCAACGATATCCTTTGCTTTAAGTTTTAATTCTACACTAAGGCCTGATGAGTTTTCTAGTTCTCCACTATATTTAATCTTTAAATCCTTGGCCATAAATGCTGCAGCTTCTTTTAAGCTCTTTCGTCCAGAAGCTTTTAAAACAAGAGTTTCAATAAAGAGATTATTTGAATATTCAAGTGCAAGCTTTACAAGATCAAGTGAGTTTGGCGAGTAGACTGAATTAATTAACTTCGTTCTTTGTGCTTTATTTTTGAATACAATTCCACTTGTACTGACTCCGTATCCATTTAGAAAATTTCTAAAATAATTTGCATTAAAGACGAGAGAGTTTCTTAGAGGTACTTCAAGATAATAGTCTTGAGATTTCTTTGCGTATGTCCAATCTTCAATTGTTGAATTTGGGTTATTCTTGAATACTAGGCCTGGGCCCAGTGAAGATTTGCTCTCTTGAGTTTTAAGTCCATCATGGATTGGAAAGATTTCTCGATTTGTACGGCCGACAGATTTAAAGCGATTAAAATTTAAGTTAAACCCTGAAATTGATTGATTGTAGGGTTGATCTTCAAGTCCTACATTACCTATACGAACGATATCGACAAAGTCATTAACAATGATAAGGTTGCCTGTTACTTCTTTGATCCCAAACTCTCTGAGAGATTCCACAAGGTCGAGGGCCTGGGCCGTTAAAAGATAAGGATCGCCGCTTGTCTCAAGAACTAAGTCTCCAATGAGCTTTCCATTTTTGATACTACCGTTATAGGCAAGGCTTGTTTTAAAGCGAAAGTCAGTTCCTAATTTCTTAAGAATATAGTAAGCCGAGTAAATCTTAAAGACAGAAGCCGGAATGAGGGCCTCATCCGGATTATATGCTCTTATATTTCCTTGTTGATCTTTTAAGTAGTAGCTAAGAGTGTCGCCACTAGATAGGAATTTCTTTTTTAGGTTTTCAATATTTGTTTGGGCAAGTGTGTTAAATCCTGCAAATAATAAAAGTAGGGTAATGAATCTCATTTACAACAGTCCTTTTTGGTCACGGGATCATATCCGCCCTTGGCCCATGGATGACAACGCAGGATTCTCGTTATGGTCTTCCATATTGCGATGTGTAGCGGTAAGGTTTTAAATGCTTCGATGCCATATTGTGAGCATGTTGGCGTATAGCGACAATTACTGCCGAGAAATGGAGAAATTGCCAGTTGATAGAAGCGAATTAATTTGATGAATATAAATCTCATTATGCGTTATTTTAGCATTTTCATGGATAATTTGCTAAATTTTTGTGGTTCAAATAAATACAAATGAATATTGAATTAGGAATAGAATGTTAAAACAAGAAAGAGCTGACTATATTGTCGAGGCCTTAGAGGATCTTTATCCAGAGACTCCTGTGCCTCTTGATCATACTAATGAATTTACCCTTTTAATTGCGGTTTTATTATCGGCCCAGTGTACAGATGAACGTGTTAACCAAGTGACGCCGGCACTGTTTAAGCTTGCTGATAATGCAGCGGATATGATGAAACTTTCTCAAGAAGAAATAAAAGAGATCATAAAGCCTTGTGGACTATCACCAAGAAAGTCTAAGGCCATTTATGACTTAAGCCGTATCCTAGTTAATAAGCACGGCGGCGAAGTGCCAGCAAGTTTTGAAGAATTAGAGGAGCTACCTGGTGTAGGCCATAAGACTGCATCAGTAGTTATGGCCCAGGCCTTTGATGTTCCAGCATTTCCTGTTGATACTCATATTCATCGTCTTGCTCAGAGATGGGGCCTGACGAAAGGAAAGAATGTTGAACAAACGGAAGCGGATTGCAAGAAGCTCTTTCCTAGAGAACTTTGGAATAAGCTACACTTACAAATTATTTTTTATGGCCGTGAGTATTGTAAAGCTAGATCATGCTTTGGTTTAGAGTGTCCAATCTGTCGCCATGTTTACCCTAATCGAAAAACAAAAGTTGAGACGAAGAAATGAGAGTTACGCGAATAAATGATTTTGATATTCTTTTCCAAGAGGGAAGCACTGATAAGTCAGTCGTTGTTCTTCATGGATATGGCGCAAGTTTTCAAGACTTAGCTCCTCTGTATCAATATCTTGATCCTAAAGACGAGTATAATTGGTACTTCGTGGATGGCCCTTTAAAAGTTGATATTGGTATGGGGATGAGAGGAAGTGCATGGTTTCCAATTGATATGATGGGATTACAACAGGCACAACTAGAAGGTCGTATTGAAGATTTCTTCACTCACTCTAAACCAGATGGAATTGAAGATATGACAACTCGTCTTATCCATTTAGTTAAGGAAATAAAAAAGAATTCATCTAATATTTACTTGGGAGGTTTTTCCCAAGGTTCGATGATGAGTTTATCAATGGCCCTTGAAGAGCCGGAACTAGTCGAGAGATTATTCTTACTTTCATCAACGCTCTTTGATGAAGACTATATTGCAAATCACTTTAAAAGTATTCGCCATATTCCAATTTTTCAATCCCATGGCGTAGGAGATCCTGTTCTTCCATTCTTCCTATGTGAGAAGTTAAAAACATATCTTGAGAAAGTTGATGAGTATGAATTTCATTCATTTCAAGGAGGGCATGAGATTCCAATGCCTATTATTCAAAAATTACAAAAATTTCTGGAGAAGTAGAAAATGATTAGTGGAAATATTAAAAAGATGAAGACTTCTCTTGTTGATGGGCTTGCCCATTACCAACTTCCGATGGGAGAAACTCTTGTCGATATGAATGAGTTAATTGAAAAGAAGATAAAGCTTTCATTTGATGGTCAGATTAACTCAGTCTATTCAGGTGAGTTAATTAAGAAATCTTATTCTCAGGGTTATTCGTATAAGGAAATGATTACACTTGCTCAATGTGATACTTGTATAGTGAAGCCTGAGCTTTGTCATTTTCATAAAGGGACATGTCGTGAACCAGAGTGGGGTGAAGAGAATTGTATGATTCCTCACTTTGTTTATCTGGCCGTATCAAGTCACGTAAAAATTGGGATTACACGCCACACTCAAGTCCCAACTCGATGGATTGATCAAGGAGCAAGTTATGCTCTTCCTATTTTAGAAGTTCCCGATCGTAAGACTTCTGGTGAAATCGAAGTTGAAATTGCAAAGAGTTTTTCAGATAAAACGAATTGGCGAAAGATGCTTATGAATGAAGTTGCAGATGAAGATCTTGAGATGCTTCGTGATCAAATCTATGATGACTATGCAGATATAATTGATAGCTTTGGGCTTGATGATATTGAAGAAGAGATCACAGAAATTAAATATCCAGTTATTGAATATCCTACTAAAGTTAAATCATTAGGCTTTGATAAGAATCCTATTATCGAAGGAACTCTAATGGGAATTAAAGGACAATATCTTATCTTAGATACAGGTGTTGTAAATATGAGAAAGCATGGTGGCTACTTCTTAAACTTAGAATTCTAAGTCGAGCTCAAGCTCACACTCCTTAGCGTGAACAACGGCCATGGACTTGAGGTCTTTTGTTGAAATTAAGTAATCAACAACCGAGAATTTTTGGGCCAGAGGAAGAGCGCAGCCGTTGTCACAAACAGCATCTGGAGTAATGACATTAAGATGCTCGACTGGTTTAGGGTTTTGAAAAGAGGCCATCCATTTGAAGTGCTCAAGAATTTTCTCAGAGATTTGTTGAGTGATATTTTGTTTGTCCTCTAGGTTATAGAGAAAACGGCCTGTATCTTTTTGACGGCCATTCACTAAGATCTGAATGACGCCTTTTTCTTTTACATGTACACTATTATTTAAGCATTTTGGACAAAACATTACTTTTCCTTAATTTTAAGTATAATTATAAGAGCTAAATAAATATTTTTAAAGGGTAAATTATGGAGTCAATTAAACGTGCCATTCCAATGCGTGACGGAGTTAAGCTATACACTGAAGTCGTCGAACATGGTGCAAAGTACTGGATCATCGGAACTCATGGAATAGGTGAGCATTTAGGTCGACATAAATACCTGCAAGAAATCTTTGGTTTTGATATCAATGTCTTTCAATACGATCTAAGAGGGCATGGCCGATCAGGAGGAGAGAAAGCCTATATTGATCCATTTGATCAATTCATGGAGGACCTCGAAGATTGTCTCAAGTACTTAAGAGAAAATTATAAGGTTGAGAATTACATTCTCTATGGCCACTCGATGGGTGGACTCATCACATGTGGCTTTACTCAAAATTATGTAAAGAGTGACTTCGCACCTCGTGCCATGATTGTTAATGCTCCACCAGTAGGAGTTGGTGGTCCACTAGCGGCCGTCGTGAATAAAGTGAAAGGTGCAATCTTTAAAAAACTAGCTAGTATTAAAATGTCTGTACCAATTGGCGGGCTTGTTGATGTAAATACACTCTCTCATAGTAGTGTCGAGATCGAAGAGTATCAGAATGATCCATTAAATCACATGAAGCTTCATACAAAATTACTACTTGAAATGGTCTCTTGCGCTAAGAAAGTCTTCTCTCGTCCAATTAATAATGATATTGAAAAGTATATCTCCTATGGAAGTGCTGATACACTTGTTTCTGTTCCAGAGATTGAGCGCTACTTGAGTGAAGTTGATACAAGTTTTACTGTTAAGGTTATCGAAGGCTCACGTCATGAAATCTACAAAGAGATTGAAAAGTATCGTAAGCCTTACTTTGATTATTTAAGGGAACTTATCAAGAGTCTTATTTTCTAGTCTTTAAATACTGTCAACGTAGTCGATAAAATTCTTAATAACTTTTTGGCCTCCAGCAGATCCTGCTGAGAGCTCAATATCTGTTAGTTTGCGATCAATATGATTAGTCACAAAGTCCATTGAGGCTTCAGGGTGTCCTTGAAAGCTAAAGAAAGGCAAACTCTCATGGGCCAATCCATCAAGAAAACAGTCGTTAGAAGTTGAAAGGTGGACAAAACCTTTTGGTAGATCTTTGACTTCATAATGATGAGTGATGAATAACTCGAATTCTTCACCTTTTTGAAAACCAAATTTATCTTCTAAGATCGTGGTCTTTCTTGTTCCTTCAAAGAGGTCGTTATTCTTTGTGACCATATCAACTTTTGAACCAAAGATATCAGCAATTAATTGGTGACCAAAGCAAATACCTAGAACAGGAATTCCGGCTTCCATTTTGGCCTTCATACGTTTTGCTAGATCCACTTGCCAGTCAAGTCTTTGATAAACATTACTATCTGAACCAAAGATAATATAACCTGCTGCCTCTTCGATTTTATCGAGAGACTGGCATCCAAATTTTGAAACCCAGTGGTAGGTAATAGGTCGATTAAAGCTTTGAATCATTTGATTCATACAATTATATGAAGGGGATTCAACAGAACAATCGATGACGGCTATTGGTTTTTTCATGGCGTACCTTACAAGAATGTAAATATTAGAGAAGAATTTAGCAAAATTTCTGCTGTAGGAAAAGATCTTGGTCAAGAGTTAAGTTTGACAGTGTCTAAAGTGTCAAAACACAGAATATAGGCGGTTTTTCAAAAGCGGTTTACATTTTAACTATATTTTTGAGAGAAGGCTTGTTTAGTTTATTATCTAACCAATATTTATAACTAATTGAGTTCACGAAATGGCCTTATGTGATTTTAATACCTTCTAAAGGTAGTTAATTTACTAAGAAAATATTCTCTATTTAGTTGGGACAAACGCCTGATTTCATTATGAGCCTAACTAAAATCACGTTAAAGTTTTATTAGAATTAAGTCGATAATTAAATAAGACTTTATGTGAGGATATTTTGAGTACTGCCAAGAAAATTAACGAAAACATCGAGAATTCGTCAGCTGCACAAGTTAATGAAGTGCAGGCTTCTGCCGATGCTGAAAATTGCAGCAATGTTCTTGAGTTTTCAATTACAAAGCAGATTAAGAATGTTGATCTCTCAAAACTAGGTGAGACATCTAGTGATGATGAAATCAGCAATCCTTCAATTCCTAACTCGACAGTTGGGGAGGCGACTCATACACAAATTTTAAATCTAGCAAAGATGAATACAGAAGTTGATGTGCTTGAAGCACAGGTGAAGTTAATTGCTCTCTTTGTTTCTGAAGCAAGAATGTTAGAAGGTGAGATGAATAAGTATATTCATGCCATCCACAAGCAAAGTCCACAATCTAAGAAGTATCTTCTTCAAATGAAGAAAGTCATCAAAGAATTCGCAGATATTGAAAAGATCTTAGATAAAGCGAAATCAGTAAAGTAAGCCTTGCTTACTTCTTTCCACCCTTATCACTATTCTTTCCACCTTTTCCAGGACCTTGATCTTCAACAGGAATACTCTTTAATTTCTCGGCCTGTACAGTTGTACTTACGCTCACACAAAAGATAATAGCTAGTGCTAAAAACCATTTCATATATCAATCCTCATCTCTAAATTATTTCTAGAATATTTTTTTGTAACACTTTCGACAATTTTTTATTTTTAAGGGAATGAGATTTTTTTAATATGTAAGAAAGTTAGGTGATTCTTACTGAGAATATTTAAAGGGTAAGTTCAACTAGTGCCAAACTTACCCTGAGTATTTTAATTCGATTTAATAAATGTTTCTAAGAACTTCACTCTTGTTAGTGCTGGCGGGTGAGAGTGGTAGAAAGAGCTGTATAGTGGGTCTGGAGTTAGGGTGCTCGCATTGTCCTTATACATCTTAACAAGAGCATTAATAAGCTCTTGTGGGTTAGAGTGGATTGAAGCAAACTCATCAGCTTCAAATTCATACTTTCTTGAGCTCCAAGATGAAATAGGTGTAATAAAGAAAGTATAGATGCCACTAACTAAGATAAATAGAGTTAGGGCCATATAAGTTTCACTTGAGTGAACTCCGTGCATTTCAAAGAACCAAGTCGTCTGCATCAATTGCCCAAGAATAAATAAGCCAATGAAGCTAAAGACGAAGGCCTTAACCATCATCTTAAGGATATGCTTTCTCTTAAAGTGACCAAGCTCATGTGCCAGGACGGCCTCAACTTCTGTCGCTGAAAGAGTATTGATAAGAGTATCAAAGAAGACGATTCTCTTGCTCTTTCCAAAACCTGTGAAGTAAGCATTTCCGTGTCCGCTTCTTCTTGAGGCATCCATGACAAATAGCCCGTTACTTTCAAAATCAATACGCTTTAAAAGATCAAGGATACGGCTTTTCACTTCACCTTCTTCAAGTTCAGTGAACTTATTAAAGATTGGTGCAATGAAAGTTGGATAAACCCACATTAGAAGTAGTTGGAATGCTGATAGAAATGCCCAAGCGTATGCCCACCAGTACTGGCCAAGAGATTCCATGATCCAAAGGATTCCATAAATAAGTGGAGTTCCTATGATTAACCCTAAGATTCCACCCTTAATCATATCCGCAAAGAAAGTCTTAAGAGTTGTCTTATTAAATCCATACTTCTCTTCGATAACGAAAGTCTTATAAAGAGATTCAGGAAGGCCTAAGATTGAGTTAATCATACTGAAGGCTAGAATGAAGATTGTCCCTGTTAATAGTGGAGGATAGCCTAGAGTTAGGATTGATTTATTTAACGCATCTAGTCCGCCACCAAGCGTCCAGATAACAAGAATCACGTATCCCACGAAATTAAAGAGTTGGCCCTTGTTGAGCTTCTCCATTGAGTAGCGAGCCGCTTTCTGGTGATCCTCAAGAGTGATCTTATCTGCGAACTCTTCTGGAACCTTATTAAAATTCTTACCAATATGTTTAATATTGCGTTTATCGAGGTAGGCCTCAACTAATCCTTTGATACAAAGGACAGAAATAAATATTTTTGATGCAAGCGATAGATTGACCATGTGCTTCCTTTTTTTAAACTTCTATATTTGTTTTGGTTTCTATATGATGACAAAAAAAAAGGTATTTGCCTATGAATGTTCACCAAATTTATACCAATTCGCCTCTTAGAAATTACAATTACCTTGTTGAGCTTGGTAATGCGGAGGTCGCAGTCGTCGATCCGATCTATCCTGATCAAATCAATGACTGGCTTAAGGCCCATGGCCGTACACTCGCTGTTATTCTTCTTTCACATGGACACCACGATCACGTGGCCGGCGTGGCCGAACTTAAGGCCCAGCACGGTGCTCAGGTTTGGGGGCACGAAGATAGTTACGAGAAAGTTGATCGCATCTTAAAAGACGGGGAAAAGATTCCAACCGCGCTGGGAGAGTTTGAAGTTATCGCAACTCCTGGGCATACCATGGATCATCTTTGCTTTCTCTTCTTTGAGTCGGGCAAGCAAGTGGAAGTCATTACCATGGATACCATCTTCAATGCAGGAATTGGTAATTGTAAGAATGGTGGTAATCTCGACATCTTTGTTAAAACCATCACGATGCTAAATAAGCGCATCGAAGATCAGGTTGTTCTGTGGCCTGGCCATGACTATATTGAACACAATCTTAATTTTACTCTAAGTATTGATCCTGATAATAAAGAGGCCAAGGAGCTTCTTGAAAGAGTCCACTCTGAGGGAAGTATTGGATTTGAAACCAATTTTGAAATCGAGAGGAAAGTGAATCTCTTTTTAAAGACAATGGATGAAGAAAGAATTAAGGAATTAAGACATAAAAGAGATAAGTGGTAAAAAATCATTAAGGAGTTTGAATGAGTTTTCCAAAAGTAGGTAACTTAGCGCCAGCATTTACAATGCTTAATCAAGACGAAGAGAAAGTAAGTCTAAAAGACTTTAAAGGAAAGAAGAACGTCGTTCTTTATTTCTATCCAAAGGCCATGACTCCAGGTTGTACTGTACAAGCTTGTGGAATCCGCGACTATAAGAAAGAGTTTGCCAAGGCCGACACTGTGGTTCTTGGGGTATCTCCAGATGAGCCAGCAAGACTTGTTAAATTCATCGAAAAACAAAAACTAAACTTTGATCTTCTGTCTGATCCTGATCACAAGATTATGGATAAGTACGGAGTGTGGGGACTTAAGAAATTCATGGGTAAAGAATACATGGGTGTTATCAGAACGACTTTTATTATTGGAAAAGACGGACGCCTAAAGTATGTAATGGATAAAGTAAAAACGAAGTCACACCACGACGACACTCTTAACTGGATTAAGGAAAACCTGGACTAATTATGAAATTTTTAATTCTATTTTTATTCATAACTTCTGCTTATGCATCAACAATCGAAGTTATGTCTTACAACGTAGAAAACCTTTTTGATGCAGAAAAAGAAAAAGATAAGAACGACTGGAGTTACCTGCCAAAAGATTTCAAAGGAAAGAAAGAGGCCTGTGCAAAAGTTGGTTCTAAGTATAGACGCCAAGAATGTTTTGAAGCAGACTGGACTCAAGAGAAAGTTGATATGAAGCTTGCTCAAATTAAAGAAGTTCTAACAAAAGAGAGAAAAGCTCTTCCGGGAATCCTTGTTCTTTCAGAAATTGAAAATGCCAATGTTGTTGGACAACTTGCAAAGGTTCTAGGTTATAAGAAATTCTATACTTCAAATTCTCCTGATTACCGTGGAGTTGATCTTGCGGTTCTATTTAATGAAACAAAAGACCTGAAGTATGTAGGCAATCAAGAGCATGTTGTAAAAGGTGACTACTTTAAGAAGAGACCAACAAGAAATATCTTTGAAGTTCAATTCAAGCTAGGTGGAAAGGACTTATACTTATTTGCTAATCACTGGCCAAGTTTAGGTAACCCAGATCACGCCAGAGTAACGGCCGCAACAATTCTTAAAACTCGTATTGATGAAATCATCAAGAAGAATCCAAAGGCCGGAGTTGTTGCCGTTGGTGACTTTAACACGATTCCAAAACTTAAGAAGGAAGGGAATAAACACCCAATGAGAGATGTTCTGTTAAAAGACGGAACAATCGTTGATGTTGAAAAAACATTCCGTTCCGAAAAGTCGATTTCAAAAGAGAAGAAAGAAGCACTTCCTCCGGGGACTTACTTCTATGCTCGTGAAAATGTTTGGAACCACCTTGACCGTGTCTTCGTCCCAAAGACAATGCTTGATACAAAGAGCCCAATTAGTGTGGAGCTTGAATCATTTGGAATCTATGCACCAGACTTTATCCGCCAGCCACAAGCGGCAGAAATTATGGATGATGATTTAGAAGAGCTTAGAGATCGTGGTTTCAAACCAGAGATGAAGAAAAAACAAATGCCACCTGTGCGCTATGACCACAAGGCGAGAAAGAAAGCAAAAGCTGGTTACTCTGACCACTTTCCAATTTACTTCAATTTAAAATATTAGAAATAAAAAAGGGACCTTGCTGGTCCCTTTCTTTTTATTTATTAAATACTGATTGGAAGTATAGTGATGTACAAAGACGATCTGGGTTCTCCCATGTTGGGTTTTCATCGTAGAACTTGTGACACTTTTCAAAGAATCTCTTAGCAGAGTTATCTTTCTTTTTCTTTCCTCTAAATTCAAAGTGCATTCCAACATAGTCTTCTCCAAATACTGGGTAAATCGACATGTCGTATTTTTCATTTCTAAAGATTCCACGCTCGTCATCTGAGATGAATTTTGCAGTTAAGTGACCAACTAGGGCACCGATCGCAACGTCACTTGCCCAGTGGGCCTTGTCGTGGACACGTGACCAACCACCAACGGCCGCAGCAGTGTAGGCAAGAACTGGAATTAGAGTTGATTTATCTTTGTAAGCTTCAGCGATAACTGTCGCAAAAGCAAAAGCAGTTGTCGTGTGACCTGATGGGAATGAAACGTTTTCGTTATCCCAGTTAAATCCTGTGAAGTCATTCTTATCATCAGTTTTATTTGGTCTCTTTCTACTAAAACTCATTTTCATTGCACGAGTAACAAGTCCTGAAATGATTGTTGCTTTAAGTGCGATCTTGTATGTCTTTTTAACTTCGTCATTCTTCATAACAACACCAAGAACATATCCTGCTGCTGATAATTGAATTGGCCAACTTCCAGCTTTCTCTCCCCAGAATGCAATCTCTTCAGTTGCTTCAGTTCGGTGCTCTTGTGCGAAATCCATAATCTCTTCGTCACTATTAAAAAGTAGAACAGCAGATGCAGTGGCAGCACCAATAGTTAATAGCTCACTTTGAGTCAGCCCAAGTGGCTTTGTTTGATATTCTGGACGGAAAGTATATTCTCCGTAGCGATTGATTATTCCATCGTCAGCGTAGCGTGGTTGATTGACACTATCTTTTCCCATTCCTGGGCAGTGTCCATCTCTTAGAAAGTCTTCCACTAAGCACTCTGCGTAAGTGTTTGAAATCATAAGCATTAACGTCAGTATCGTCAGTAAGTTTCGCATTCGTATCCCTCGGCTATAAATAAAATAGATAAGTCACTATACAATGTGCGGGGTGATTTAAAGGCCTCTTTGGTAATATTTATGGCCGTGTATATTTTGTGAACGGCCGTCTTAAAGTCTTGAAAATTATAAGTGATCGTGGAAGAAGTGCGCGGCACTACTCTTAGTGAAGTTATCATAATTATTAAAGCGGGCCTTAAAGCTTTTAAGATCCTTATTGTGACCGAGAAGAATTGCGGCCGCAGCTTCCGCAAACATCTCTTCAGGAGAGACGGTTGCATATATTGATGGAAAGTTATCAAAGGCCATAAGCTCATTCTGATCGCTATTTCTAAGCTTAAACTCATTGGTCTCATAAGCAACACCATCGTGCATATAAGTATTCCCATACCATCCAACTATTGTCAGAAAGTCTTCATAGAGCTTTGGGTTTTCATTTTGAATAAAGTGAAAATACTCGTGAGTTAGAGTTAGCGTGAATTCATTAATATCCGTTAAGCGATCATTGTAGAGAATTAACTGATTCCACTCTGGATCATACTTTCCTCTAACCATGGCATTTGATTTATTATGCTCTTCTAAGATGATGTAATTTAAATTAGTAGAAGTATGGACAATTTCTTTTTCTAATAAGGCCTTGACGATACTAAGTTGCTCAAGATTTGTCTTGGCCGCTGGAATGATCAGAATGTCGTACTTAGAAAAGATCTCTTCTTGAATCTTAGAGGCTTCAAGTCTTTCACTCTTTGCAATATTATCACTGTGGCTAAAGTCAATGAAGTCAGCAATACCATCACCGTCGATATCTGATGAGTCACGATTCGGGTCTGTTGGGAATTCATCGGCGATATTATCAAGACCATCACCGTCGATATCATTGTCAATATTATCTGGAATTCCGTCACCGTCTTGATCTAAGAAGAGAAAGTATTGATCATTTCTTTTTACATCGTACTCATAACTTGAATTATTAATTGTGTAGCGAAGTTTCTTTGGTATGGGAATATCTGGAAAGGCCGTCGTGTTGTGAGTTATAAATGACATAAGCATAAGGCGCAGCAGGGATCTAAGTAAGATCCCCGAAGCGTTTGTTAATATCTTATTCTTATGAATCATCATTTAAGTAAATCCTAGTGGTAGTGTGCTGACCAAATATCTGCCCATGTTTCGATGAATCCACCGTGTCCGCCAACAAGTGCGTATGAAAGGATGGCAGCAGGGAAGTAAAGAGGGCCTAGTAGTGCTGATTGCTTGGCATGACCTGCTTCGTGACCTGAGGCGAAGTTATAGCCAGAGCAGAAGTCTAGTTCAAAAAGACCTGCTGACATTTTTCCTGGTACAATTCCAAGTCCACAAACGTCTGCGTAGATTTGCATTTTCGAGCGTGAAATTTTAATTCTTGGTAGATTAAATTCATACATCTTGTAGAAGTAGTATGGAGTAACTGATTCTAGGAATCTTAAGAATAGGTTTACCCCGCGGCTAATTGGAACAAGTAGAACCTTTGTCGCAACAAATGCTCCACCAACCATTGTATTAATTAAACCCCATGATAGGTTTGAAGAAATAACAAATAGGTGCATAAGCGGGTGATCTGGGTTTGCCGGATCAAAGAGAAGTGACTTCTTTCCAAATGTCTTCTCATAAGAAAGACGAGCTTTTTCAAATTGTTCTCTTTGTTCTTGAGTTAATGCTTCTTTCTTGTAGTCATTAAAGCGCTCTAGTTTTTGTGCATTAGCTTCTTTTCCAGTATTTAAAAGATTAGAGATATTCTCACTAATGGCAGGAGCAAGAATATTTCCATCTCTCATGGCCTTAAGCTTAGTCAGTGTTTTGGCCGCATCGTTATCAATGATCTTCATCATCCCGATATAGGCCATATGTTGTTGGAGAACTTCTAACTTGAACTCTTCATCATTTTCAGTAAAACGCTGCATATTCTTTTTTGAAAGTTGTTCGATATAACCAATTGATCTCTTAGTATAACCATCACTCAGGTTTCTCAGGTATGTAAGAGAGTAGAGAGCAAGAACTTCGTTCTGTGACATTTGTTCTGGAGTATTCACAAGTCGATTTGTTTCGTCTTTAAGGTATGAATTCTTTCCAGCTTCATAAGTGATGGCATGGATATCCATGGTTAATTGCTTAACTTCACCCATCCAAGCTCTAATCTTGGCCTTACTCTCGTTATACTTTTCAACTGTGCGCACTCGGCGAGTACGATCTTTTGATCCATATCTTTGTTTTGAGTCTGTCCAAGTTTCAAGCTTTGGAGCACGGTTGATAAGCTTGGCTATCTTTTCGGCCTTAACTTGTAGCTCATTTGCCATTTCAAGTTTATGAGAATCAGTGATTGATTGTTTTAAATCATTGAAGTGATTATTGATGCCTTTATTTGTGACGACTTTACATGAAGCCATTTGAAGGCAGGCGACAACACATAGGGTAGTGGTGGCCATTCTTTTTAGAGCACTGCTCATAATATCTCTCCTCATTTATTATAAATTTGAGGAGATTAGTAACATTTATTGCTTATGGGAGGGGCAAAGTTGGAAGAATTCCTACCCCTGTCAAAATATTAGTCGATAAACTGAAGCTCGATTTCTTGTCCAAGTTTAGCTAAAAGTTGTTTAACTTCTGGTTCGAGACTTGGGTGGCATTGAACGATAATGTCGCGGTGGCCTTCGTGCTTGTCGCCTTCGATAGTTGAGTAGAAACATAGACCTTCATTGGCCTCGAGTTGGAAATAAAAATAGGCCGATTCTTTCTTAGGGACACGAACAATTGTTTTAAATACATCACTCATAAAATACTCTACTAATATGTTTTTATTGGGCAAAAATCCTTGGAAGACTTTGCCTATGCACGAAATTTCATTGACTTAAATGCTTTGTATCTTAAAATATTATTAAAGGCCACTCTTTTATAAATGTCATGGAGGACTATAAGTGAAAGATTTCAGGATGAGATTTCCACTCAGTTCAATATTATTTCTTACTCTATTAACATCTTCTTGTTCGATGCTAGGAGAGAGAAAAGCTCTATTTGATGAAGAGGGCGGCTCTTCAGAAGAGAAGGTTGCAATCGATGCCAAATCACAAATGGTACCAAAGGCGCAGTACGATCAGCTTCTTGATAAGTATGAAAAATTATTAAAGGGCACAAGTGCTCCAAGCCTTGTTGATCAGTATAAATCAACAAAGAATACAAGTGGTGCAAGTGATGAGCAGGTGCAACTTGCTATGATGGATGAACTCCAGGATGCAAGAGGAAACAATGTTGCAGAAACAGTTGATGTTTTTGCCAATGAAGTTGTTGCTCAAAGAAAAGAAGAACAAACAAATGATCTTCAACTACAAAAAGAGTTAAATCTTTTAAAACAGGTTGAAGGGCTACTTGCTCAAAATCGTTTGGATCAATCATTAACAATTTTAAAAGATCTAGAAAACTCAAAACATAGCCAAATTAAAGTAAGAGCGAAGTTCTATCTTGCTGAAATGCTATTTGGTCAAAAAGAATACGATCTTTCAATGCAACTTTATGAAGAGATTCTAAGACAACATGCATTCTCTGGACTTGTTATAAAAAGTCTAGGTCGTCTTATTGTTTGTACAGATAAACTTAAATTAACAAAGAAGAAAGAACAGTATTACTCAATACTACATGACTTCTTTGGGGAAGCGTAAGGGCCGTCTTGAAAAGAAAAAATCTGAAACTTCTATTCTGTATTATCTCGCTATTAATGAATATTAACTTTATTCACGCGCAAGATGATTTAAAAGACTTAGAGCTTTTAGATGATAAAGACCTTCTTATGTTATTAGAGGAAGAGACAGATCAACCTCAACAAACAGATGTTAGTGAAGAAGTTTTAACAGATGAATTAAACTCAATTAAGAGTGACCAAAAGAAAACTCTTCCTGGTGAAGAGTCTTTGACGCAAGAAAATCAAAAGAAGATTGAAGAAAATAATTTAGAGAATGCTACTGATATTGAAGAAATTGATATTCTCGCTAAAGAAATGCAAGAGCAGCCTAAGGAGAACGATGTTGAGATCGTTGAGCCATCAAAAGGGCAAAATCAAAATGTTAGTGATCAGAAAGTTCAGGTTGATAAGAATTTATTCAATGTTGGACGTGAAGAAAAAGAGCTTCTTGAATTAGCTAAATTTGTTGAAAAGAAGATTCCCGATGAAGAATGGAATGAACTTGCAACAGCAGCAAAAGTTGATAAGTATGTTGTCCAAGAAGGGGACTGGTTATGGAAGATTTCACAAAATCTTTTTGGATCAGGTTTCTATTATTCAAAAATTTGGTCGATGAACCCACAGATTACAAATCCACATGAGATTGAGCCAGGACAAGTTCTTGTCTTCTCTACTGGTAATGAGTCATCTCTACCAAATGTTGTACTTGGAAGTTTTGAATCCGAGCAAGATCCATCTGTTCAGAAGTCAATTAATGTAGCTTCTTCAGGGGCATTTTCTAGTTACGGTGAAGATATTAAATCAGACTGGTTAAAAGAGAGAAGAAATCTTGTTAGTAAGGGTGCCTTCTTTCAATCTCTAACAGAATCAACATATGATGATGTTCTTTCGATGACTCAAGTTGAGCTTAATACCGATTATAAGAAATATGCTCCGCCGATGACTTCAATTATTATTGAAGAGCCAAGTGATGAATATGATGAAAATGGAGTTTCTTCAATCGAGAAGAAAGAAGTAACTGTTTCTCAAGGCTTCTTCTTAAATACTTTCCTTTCGACAAATCATATCCAAGACCTTGGGTTTATTTCTGATAAGAGAGATGAGGCCGTTTTTGTTAATGCAAAACAAAAAGCCTATATTAAATTTGATAAGTCGGTACAGGTAAGACCGGGGGATCAATTCTCTATCTATAAACCAGAAGGAAAGGTTTCCCACGATATTTCAGATCGTGAAGGTTTACGTTATACAATCTTGGGTCAGGTTAAAACTACTCGTGAGATGGAAGATAATAAGTGGGAAGTTGATATCACTGAAATTACTGGTGTTATCGAAAGAGGTGAGAGAATCACTGTCTATACCCCAAAAATTGCTAAGATTTTTAAAACATATAATACACGTCGAATTGAAGCTGCCTTAATCGGCTCATACAAAGCTCAAACAAGAGGACTATCTCTTGGTGATGTTGTCTATCTTGATCGAGGACGTGTTGACGGTGTTGAACTTGGGAATGTTTTTGAAATCTATTCTTTTATGGACCAAGGAACAGGAAAGAGAATTAGTTCGCAGCCTACTTATGTAAAAGGTGAGGCAACAGTTGTTACTGTAACTGATAATTTTGCGACGGCCGTTATCTCATATAGTAATGACAGTATGGAGCTTGGAAATATTGCTCTAACGAAATCGGAAGCCAGTGCAAAGATGGCCGAACAATTACGTAATAACTCTCGTGCAAAAAATCTTGGCAAACAAGAGAACCTTGCCCTTGAAGAACTTGATGTGGAGCTTAATCTTGATAATCTTGGTGAAGATCTTCTGAAACAAGTTGATGAGATCCGCATTGAAGAAGATGAGCTTGAAGAGTTAGAGAGACAAGAAAGAGAGAAATCGATCATTAAAGAACAGGCCCGAGACTTAAAAGAGCTTGAAAAACTTGAACAAGAACTGATCGAAGCTGAAACGAAGCTTAATGAACAGAAGATCGACGAAGATACTTACTTAGAGCGTCAAGACTTGAACCTACTAGAGAAGGGCGTTAAGTCGAAGAATCCAGATGCACTTCCTTCAATGAATGAAATTGAAGCGAAAGAAGGGCTTAAGTACATTGATGAGGATCTCAACAGTAAAGAGAACCCGTACGGATTGACACCTTATGACATCGAAGAAATTGAAGAACTATTGAATAGTGACTCAAATTAATCTATGCTAGCAAAAAATATGTTAAGATATGAAGGGCGCGTTCTAACGCGCCTTGTTTTTTACTAGGAGTAAGTGAGCATCATGGCACAGACAGAAGTTGTGAGTGAAGCTGCAACAAAAGCTGCCTCTAAGAAGGCCTCGAAAAAAGCAGCAAAGAAAGCAACAAGCAAAAAGAAAACCACTAAGAAAAAAACGGCAAAGAAAAAGGTTACAAAGAAAGCGTCCAAAAAAACTGCTAAGAAAACTGCAAAGAAGACGACAAAGAAAGCCTCTGCCAAATCCGTTAAAGACAAAGACTACAAGCTAGTCATCGTGGAGTCACCTTCAAAAGCTAAAACTATTAAAAAGTACCTAGGACGAGGTTTTCAAGTTGTAGCCTCTAACGGGCATATCAAAGACCTACCTAAGTCAAAACTAGGTGTCGATATCAAAGAGAATTTTGAAATTGACCTTGTTCCTATTGCAGGAAAGCAAGCAAAGATCGAAAGAATTCAAGAACTCGCAAAAGATGCCAACGAAATCTTCCTCGCACCCGACTTGGACCGTGAAGGGGAGGCCATCGCATTTCACCTTGCTGAAGAAATTGGTAAGCGTAAGAAAATTAGACGAGTTATTTTTAATGCCGTTACAAAGACAGCTGTTACAAAGGCCGTCGAAAATCCTGTTGAGCTAAATGTAAATATGTATGATGCTCAAAAGACTCGCCGTGTACTCGATCGTCTCGTGGGATATAAGATTTCTCCAATCCTATGGGACAAAGTTCAGCGTGGGATTTCAGCTGGTCGTGTTCAATCAGTTGCTCTAAGAATTATCGTTGAAAGAGAAGATGAAATTAAGGCCTTCGTTCCTGAACAGTGGTTCTCAATCCACGGTGATATGGAAAAAGATGGAAAACTTTTTGAAATTAAATACTACGGTGAAGATGCCAAAAAGAAAACAGAACTTACAGATGAAGCTTTTACAAAGCAGATCGTAAAAGATGTTAATGGTAAAGAATTTGAAGTAATTGACGTTAAAAAACGTGAAAGAAAACAAAACCCGACGCCACCATTTACAACTTCAAAGCTTCAACAGGAAGCTGCTAATAAATTAGGATTTACGGCCAAGAGAACAATGATGGTTGCGCAAAGACTCTATGAGGGGATTGCAACAACTGACTTTGGAACTGTCGGTTTAATTACATATATGAGAACAGACTCTGTTAGAACTGAGCCTGAATCATTAAATGCTCTACGTGAATATGTAAAAGATCAATATGGTGAACAGTACCTATCTCCTGAGCCAATTGAATATAAGAAGAAAGGAAGTAGTAAGGTTCAAGATGCCCACGAGGCCATTAGACCAACTTCGTTAGAATATACTCCTAATCAACTTAGGGGAGATCTAGAGCCAGATGAGCAAAAATTATATGAGCTTATTTGGAATAAATTTATTTCATCTCAAATGAGCCAAGCTGTTATTGATCAAACAGCTGTAACTTTTGAGTGTGAAGGTCATTTCTTTAAGGCCAATGGGTCAATTATTAAATTCCCAGGTTTCAGAACTGTTTACATGGAAGCAGCTGCAGAGAAAGCATCTCGTCGAGGCGGAAATGATGACGATGATGATAACGATACAGCGAAGGCAACAGGCGAGCTACCATTAATTGATGTTGGTGAAGCAATGATGGCCAAATCTGGACCTACTGAGGTCGAGCACTGGACTGCACCTCCGCCAAGATATAATGAAGCTTCTCTTGTTAAGACTCTTGAAGAAAAGGGTATTGGGCGACCATCGACATATGCTTCGATTATTTCAAATATTCAAGATCGCGGATATGTTGAAAAGGTTGAAAATCGTTTTATGTCAACTGAACTTGGAACAGTTGTTTGTAAAATGCTTATTGAATCTTTTCCAGATGTGATGGACGTAGCCTTTACGGCAAACGTTGAAAAGCTTCTCGATAAAATCGAAGAAGGCGATATAAAGTGGAAGAAGGTTCTAAAAGAATTTTGGCAAGGGTTTGAAAAGACACTTGAAAAAGCCAAAGAAGAAATGAAGAACCTTAAAAAGCAAGAGATCCCAACGGGGATTCACTGTGAAAAATGTGAAGACGGTGAGTACCTTATTAAATGGGGACGTAACGGTCAATTCCTTGCTTGTCGAAACTATCCTGATTGTACTTCAACTCATGACTTTAAAAAGCATCTTGATGGACATATTGAAATTCTACCAAAAGATTGGTTTAGAGATCCATGTCCAACTTGTGGCAAGCGTCTTGAAGTTAAGAAGGGAAAATTCGGACGCTTCGTTCGTTGTGAAGAATATCCAAAATGTGAAACAACGCTTCCATATACAATTGATGTGACTTGTCCAAAGTGTAAGGTTGGTAAATTCGCTGAGAAAAAATCTCGTTACGGTAAAATCTTCTACGGTTGTACGAATTATCCAGAATGTGAAACAGCACTGTGGAACGAGCCAAAAGTTATGGACTGTCCTGCTTGTGGTTTTGGAGTCATGGGTGTGAAAGAAACGAAGAGATGGGGAAAACAACTTCAATGTCCTGAGTGTAAACACTCTGTTGACTGGGAAGATACTCCATTTGCAAAAGAAGAAGCACAAGAAAATCAAGAAAACTAATAAAGAGTTATAGTAATGATAAATAAATCAATCGTGGTCATCTTCCTTAAGGGTTTTTTAATGGGGATGGCCGATTTAATCCCTGGTGTATCTGGTGGTACAATCGCTTTCATAACCGGGATATATGATAAACTTCTTGCAACTGTAGCAGCTATTAATAAAGAATTAGTCTTTGCTGCACTTAAACTTAATTTCAAAAGAGTTAGTGAGCTAATTGATTTAAAATTTCTCATTCCTTTAGCTGTAGGGATTCTCGGAGCAATCTTTTCTCTAGCTCGTCTTATGCATTATTTAATTAATTATCATCCGGTGCCAACTTGGGGATTATTTCTTGGCTTAATTTCATCATCGATCATTGTTATTGCAAGTGATCTTGATGATCGAAAAAATCCAATGAACCTTTTGATGGTAGTTGCTGGTACTGTTCTTGGGTATCTTGTGACACAACTTGTTCCTGTTGATACGCCAGAAGCACCATGGTTTATTTTTATTTGTGGGCTTATCGGTATTACGGCCATGATTCTTCCTGGAATTTCGGGATCATTCTTAATGCTTATTTTAGGTAAGTATGAGTTCATTACTGGAGCAATCAAAAATCCTTTTCAAGAAGGTGCCTTAGTCATAATTGCTGTCTTTGCTTGTGGAGCTTTAACGGGGCTTCTAAGCTTCTCAAAGGTTTTAAACTACTGCATGTCTCACTTTAAAAATCGTACCATGAGTTTTCTTTTAGGAATTCTTCTTGGAACACTTTCAAAAGTTTGGCCATGGAGACAAGTTACTGACTCGATTGTGGTTCGCGGCAAAACAAAAATTCTTTCCGAAGCACTTTATTTTCCAAGCTCGCTTGGAACTGACGATATGATTGCCGTTGCTCTAATAGTAATTGGCTTCTTCTTCGTCTTCATTCTTGAGCGTGGTGCCTCGAGAAAATAGATAACATTCTTGACCTTTTAGTTAGATACCTTTACCATTTGTTCGATATTTCAAACAATACTAGTAATAGGAGAACAAATGAAGAAGTTGTTTATTATGTTGCTTGCTACGGCCACTGTAAGTGCTGCAACAACACAAGAGTTAGAAAGAAGAATTAATATTCTAACGAAAGAAGTACAAAATATTCAATCAAAGGGACTTTCATCTAAAGTAAGCCTTGGTGGTTATGGTGAAGTTATCTTTACTGACAATTCTGAAAGTAGTGCTCAATGGGATACTCTAAGAAACGTACTATATGTTGGTTATCAATTTAGCGATAAGTGGTCATTCATGACTGAAATCGAAATTGAGCACGCCAATGAAATCTACACTGAGTTTGCAGAGATTCGTTACTCTCATAACGAAATGTTAAACTTCAAAGCTGGTCTACTTCTATCACCACTTGGGATTGTTAACCTTGAGCACGAGCCAACTCGTTTTATTGGTGTTAAGCGTCCAGAGCTAGAGTCAAAGATTATCCCAACGACTATGCGTGAAAACGGTATTGGAATCTATGGTACTTGGAAGAACCTTGATTACAAGTACTACTTCATGAACTCTCTTGAGGGATGGAGCACTGCTGACGGAAAAGGTTTTAGCGCGACAGGTGTTCGTGATGGCCGTCAAAAAGGTGCAAAGGCCGTTGCTGGTCACTGGTCACACGTTGCACGTGTTGATTACGGTTTTGACTTTGGTCTAGATCTTGGTGCTTCTCTTTATATGGGAACTACAAATGGTGATGCTCAAGCAGAACACAATATTTACGATGTGCATGCAACATATAACTTTAAAGGTCTAACTGCTAAAGTTCTTTATGTTTACTCAACTCTTGATGGTAAAGCATTCTCTGATGTTTCAGGTGGTGTTGTTGCTGATGTTATGCAAGGTTACTATGTTGATCTTTCATATAACGTAACTCACGGTAAGAGTTATGCAATCATGCCATATGTAAGATATGAATCTTTCAACACTCAAGATGAAGTTGATGCTGCTGTTGGAACAGCTGATAAAGCTAACGACAAAGAAAACTTAACTGCTGGTCTTATGTATAAGCCACTTGATAAGGTTGCTTTCAAAGCAGATTTCACTAAGCGTACAAATGCTGCTAAAACTGGTGAATCTGAAGAAGTTAACTTTGGTATCGGATGGGAATACTAAGCCGTTTAAATTTATATTCTTTAGCGAGGAAATTTATTTTCCTCGCTTTCTTTTTTTCCTTTTCAGTTTCTGCTGGAATTAAAGAAACTCTTGAAAAGAAATACCCTAATTGTATTTTTACAGAGAAGTCTAAATTTTTCACAGATACAGAGTTCAATAAGATTTCTAAAAAATTTCCAGAAAAAAAAGTTCAACAATTTTATTCTTTCTATGAGAGAAATTGCTCTAAGAAGGTGAGTTACGACTTTGTCTTCTCTGATATTGTTAGAACAAAGAAGCAAGTTCTCCATGTTCACGTGGTTAATCATAAAGTATCCGATATTAGTATCGTACGATTTGAAGAACCTGCTGAGTATAAAGTCAAAAGGACCTGGTTAGAAAAGTTTACGACAACGATGGTCGATGAAATCGACTCAATTTCAGGTGCAACTCTATCTGCATCAAGTACGAGATTTCTAGTGTGGCTTTCTCTATATTTAGAAAAATCTATGCTAAAATAATCCCATGACGACAGTTGAAAGAAATAATATATTCTTCACAAATTACTTTGTTGCTTTCACAAGTATTATCTACTTTATTGCAAAGTATTTTATGTCAATTGAAGGAGAGTGGGGAAGTGAGACTCATCCTCTAAGTATTATCTTTCAAAAAATACATATTCTCTCAGTTCCTTTTCTTTTATTCTTTGTGGGAGTGATTTTTACAAATCACATTTGGAAGAGAATTAGAATTGGTTACCCTAATTCGAGAACATCAGGTATTTTTCTTTTAGGCTTGCTTCTTATCATGAGTTTAAGTGGCTACGCCATCCAAATAAGTGATGTTAATTGGCTTCGAGAGGCTTCCGCTTATCTACATATTGGAGTATCTGTTCTTTGGACTTTAGGGTTTACCTACCATCATATGATGGCCAATCGACAACGACGAATTTAATCTTGTGACTTTAATTTCTCATCTACCATCTGACCAATAATATGTGGTTTGACTAAGTGGAAAGCATAGAACATGTGTAGGCATCTAAGGTGATGAAAGTCTCTTAAGCCTCCGATACCGGTCTCAGTAATCATTGGCATCATATTTTCAGGAAGACTTAAATTTAAGTCTTTAAATAATTTTATTCTTTCATCTCGATAAGACTCGTGAATTTCTTTAACTTGTGCTTTTAATTCGTCACTTGCATTAATCTTTTCTTGAAGCTCTTTTGTGAAGCCGGCACCTTCAATTTGACTAATGGACTTGTAAACAATTGGATCAACTAGCCAGTAAATAGTAGGAAATGGAACTTCGTCTACGACAGGAGTTACTTTGATGCTCGCGGGAAGTCCTTTGTCTGTTCTTGCTGAAACTTCTAGGATTCCACGTGCTGGTCTTTTAAGAAAAGCTTCAATAACTTCAATATCTTGTAATGTGACTTCTTTGCTCAAAATAGAGTTGCTCCAATTTTATAGAAAATAGAAAATGAATTAATATCTTCACGAGCACTATCTTCTTTTAAAATAATAACTTTTGTCGGATCACTTCGATCAACTAGAGTTGCTTTATAAGATCGATATGCAGCGACTGATACTTCTGCAAAGAATGGGAAGCGTCCAATCTCTTTTACTTGCTCTATTCCAACAGCAAGGACTCCTCCGAAAGAGTCATAGTTGAGTTTTAATTTCTTTCCTTGTGGATCGATATTAAAGTCATCGAGACGTATTGAATTTAATAACCAACTCGGACCAAACTTTACATATGCTTTGAATCTTTTAAATCCGATAAATTTAAGCTCTTTGATTTCAAATTCTCTCGTATTAAAACGTAGAGTCGAGCTGATATCAAATGCACTGAAATTTCCTGAACCAGAAAGCACGTTATTTTGATAAGCAAATTGAAGGTTTTGGGCCTTTCCAAATGTTGTGTGAGACTCTAGTCCAATCTCAACTCTCTCAAATCGATAAGAGAATTGTGTATACATACCAAAACCGACAGACTCTTCTCGGTCCTCGATATTGTAGCGGTTTTCAAATTGATCATCGCTTAGTTCATTGAAAATTGTATTTTGGAGAGCTAGACCAGCGCGGAGGTAAAATTCATATGGTTTAGCTGATACGACAGTACTTAATAAGAGGAGAATAAATGTCACAATTAATCTAGAACTGCGCATGAATAAAATATCCTATTGATTTATTGTCAAAGTTTGGAATGATGGCAGCATGTGTTCGTCCTTCAAAAATAGAAGGGAACATTGTCATCGGGTTTATTATATGTCCGAAGAAGCGACTCACTTTACTATTACTATTAAGTAAATTCATTGAAAGCTGCTCAAGTCCATAGCCCATAACGGCACCAAGAACAGGCGTTTGATAAAGGTCTTGAACAGAAGCCGGTTCTGTATAAACCTCAATGAAGAATTCAAATATCGTGCTTGAGACAAAAGTTAGGGCCAGTGAGTCGGCGTAACTATAACTCCTAGCGCGGTAGTAAAGAAACATTTGTGAACCAGTGTATGGGTGAACCATATAATTCCAAAATGGTTCATCGCGATCAAATACAATGCGACCAAAGTTCTTACGATAAACGTCCCATGAACCATCATTTCTAACGGTATCCCATTGAGTTAGAGGATAGGCGATAATGGAAATACCAAAGACAAATTTAATATCGTTATATATTTCATCTTTCGTATGTTCTCTATCTTTGTAGAAGTAACTTTCTTGTGCTAAAGAATTAGCTTGAAACAAGAGTGTTGCGCCAAGATAGATAAATGTTAAATACTTAATAAATGTCTTCACTTGCGTCATATATATAAAGATTCTCTCATTCTGGCCAATAATAAGGTGAATAGTTAATGCGCTTAATAAATGTGTTTTTTTTAATTATCTTTTCATTTTCTTCTATCGCTCAAGAAGAGCTTAAAAAGAGTGATTATCGCTTATTTGATCCAATCCACGATGGTGCTTGGTTCCCTGTACAACTCTATGTCAATGGCTCTTTTGACGTCATTCAGAACCCGTACTGGTTTGACCAAAAAGATTATTGGAAAAAGCATAAGGAAGTTTGGGATGAGGTTAAAAACCCATTTAAATCCATTAAAAACGATGGAGGATGGGGAGAATTTTTTAAGGAAGAGTTTCTAAGCGACCGCGTTCTTCCAAATATCTTTCTTCATACTTTTGGTAGTGCCTATGAAGTCAATAAGTTAATGGAGTATGCGGATTACTACGATATTAAGTGGGCCAAATTTTGGACCTTTGCAACGATTTATGCGATGCATTTTGGTAATGAGGCCAATGAGACAAGACAAGAAGAAGTTAAGTCATTTGACCATATCGCAGATCTATACTTCTTTGATGTAGCAGGTTTAATCCTTGGGATGAATGATACTTTCATGGACTTCATGGTCTATGACATGGGTATGACAACTTGGCATTTCATGCCAGTTTATGAGATTGAGCATGAAGATTTCTTCAACGTGGGCCTAAACTATGTTTTTCGTCCAGAGATGCTTCAGTTTAGCAATATTAGACCTCTTCTTTATTTAGGAATGATGAATATGGGAGGATTAACCTTTGACAGTGGTGACTTATCTCACTCAATTGTTGCAGGTCTTGCACTCACAGATCCTCTTGAGAGAAAAGGGCGTTTTGTTTACGGTTACTATCTTGAAACTATGGGGCGTCAATCAGCATCACTACTTTTAAATGGCTCAGAAGACTTTAGAGTCAGATTAAACCTCTATCCTGCACTATTTAGATACTATGGCGAGATGAGTCAGAATCTGGCCTTGATGCTTGGGCAAACGAAGAATGATGACTTTGCATTTGGTATAAATTACGAACTACCTATAAGTATTGGACTTCTAGATTATTAACTATTACTTGATCGCAGATTCTTATAATCGTACTATAGAGGGAATTTAAGGATGATTATGAGTAATTTTGATAAAAAGTTAATTGAAGAATACGAAGAAAAATATGGATGTGAATCAATACTAAAAAATAATAAAGGTATTGAAAAAGAAGGCCTAAGAGCAGACTCAAAAACAGGGGAATTGGCCCAGACCGATCACGACCCAAAATTTGGCTCTAAGCTTATGCATAAGTGGATCACAACTGATTTTGCTGAAAGTCTATTAGAATTCATTACTCCTGTTTCTCGTCAGAACTCTGAAGTTTTAAAAACTTTAAGTAATGTTCAAAATTATGTTCTTAAACAAGATGATACTGAAGTTATATGGCCTTCTTCGATGCCATCAATTCTTCCTGATGATAGTAAAATAAAATTGGCCTACTATGGTGAAAGTAATTCTGGCCGTTTAAAAACTCTCTATCGTTCGGGTCTAGGTCTTCGTTATGGCCGATCAATGCAGTCTATTGCTGGTCTTCACTATAACTTCTCAATGCATGATGATTTTTGGAGAAATTGGCATGAGCTAAAAGGTGGACAAGAGCCTCTTCAATTATTTATTAATCGTGAATATTTAAATCTTTGTCGCAACTTTAGAAAGTACTCAAATATCTTACTCTACTTATTTGGAAACTCTGTGGCGGTCCACGAATCATTCTTAGCAAATAAGAAACATCACTTAGAGCTTCTTCATGATGATCCAGAATTTGGAAAAACTTATGGGACATTGGAAGGGACGTGCTTAAGAATGGGAGGCCTTGGTTACACCGGAGCTTCTCAGGACGATATTAGAATTTGTTACAACGGGCTTGATTCATACTGCGATAGTTTAGAGAGTGCCCTTCAAAGAAATTACGCACCTTTTGATAAAATTGGTTTAAGAGATGCCAATGGGAATCTCCAGCAGATTAGCACAAATATTCTACAGATTGAGAATGAATTCTACTCAATCATCCGACCAAAGAGAGTCGCGCCAACAGGAAAGAGTGCGCTGGCAAGTCTAAGAAGTAAGGGGATTGAATATATTGAAGTTAGACTTCTTGATATTAATCCATTTGCAAAGAATGGAATTACAATTGAGCAGACAAACTTCTTAGATGCATTCTTAATGACTTGTCTTCTTGTTCCTGCGGAAAAATGCACAAAAGATATCTATGATGAGATTATTTCGAATAATCAAATTATTATCAAGCATGGGCGCAAGGAAGGTGTGAGAGTAAAAGACAATGGTGTGGAAGTCGTCTACTCTGAATACCTTGAGAAGTTCTTTAGTCTTATGTTTGAAGTGATTGGAAGTTTTTCAGATTCTGATAGAAAGAATGAGCTTTTAAGCGCGATTTCATCTCAACGTCAGTTAATTGATTCAAAGAATATTCTTTCTCAACAAGTCTTTGATCTTGTCTCTCGTGAAGGCCATATCCGAACAATGCTTGATCTTGCAAAAAAGCACCGCAAAGAACTTTCTGACCAAGATATTGATAATGTCTTTCAAGATGAATTGGAAAAGGAAAAGTTGGCGTCAGTACAAAGACAAGTGGAATTTGAAAAATTCGACGACGTAGGTTTTGAAGATTACGTCGCCGCATATGTTGCTTCTAGTTTCTCAAAATAATGATTGGATAAAGCTTAGAGCTAAATAAAGTAGTCCAAAGACAATTACTAATAGAGTTAAGTTAACTGTGTGCTTTATGACTTTATAAAGAAAGAGATTTGTCTCTTTTAGAGTTCTAACTTTCAGAAGAGCAGGAGTTACTGCTCCAAAAATCGCATTAACAAGACCTCTTTGATCCCCTGGAATATTTGGTACAAGAGTAATTCTCATAATTTGCTTATAAAAAAAGTTGATGATCTTTCCTAGAATATTCGTTGGACGATCTACCTCAAGCATTAAAATAATTCTTTCTTCTTCAGAGTTATTAAATGCGAAGTGTAGGTAAGTTTCATCAAATAAAAGAGCATCTCCATCTCGCCAAGAGTAATCAGTTCCGTCAATGTTGATGTAACAACGATCATCATTTGGAGTTTTAAGTCCAAGATGATAGCGAAGAGAAGTTGCTACAGGGTCAAGGTGCTTTGTTAATTTTGATCCAACTGGAAGAATTGAATACATGGCACCGTTTACGCCTGGTACCTTTGAAACAATATCAACAGTTTTAGGACAAAGCTCTTTTGCAGACTTAAGGGTTGTTCCATACCAAGTTAGATAGAATTTTGACCACCCGTACTTATAGAAAGTTCTAAAACCAATATCATAGTAGGCACTTGAATTTGGATCTTTTACTTTATCAAAATATCCATTTTCTCTAAGAGAGACGGCCTCGTCGCGAATTATTTCCCAATTATCTTGAACAGCTTTCAGTTCAGGGAAATCGGCAATATTCATGATCGGCTTTGCGGCCTTCTTCTTTGTGAACATGTATAGAAGACAGTTAAGAGGTGCAAAGATTGGCCAGCCCTTTCTCAGATAGAAGTTTAAACTATCATAGCGCTCACTTCCACGAATTGCGTACACGTAGCCCATCGAAGCGATTCCAAAGAGAAAAATAAAGATTACAACGGCTAATATATTAATGGGAATAATCCTGTTTAAAGTTAATAGATACGGTTAAATATACCTCAAGCGAGGGCTTTCCTCCATGATTTTTCGCATAGTGCGCATCGTGTTACATGGTTTTGAACTCGATTATGAACGCTATTGAGAAACTGGGAATTTAACCACGCCTTGATACACTGGCCGACACTTTGTCACCCCAACAAGATTTAATGTGGAAGAAGTTAGATTAGTTAAAGGTGCCGTAGCCGTATTAACAAAGGCACTGGTCTTTGAGTAATCAGGATCTTTAAAAGTACCTTTGAGTTTTTGTTGCAGTTTTGGACAGTACTCTTCATCGAGGATGGAAATAAGAACATCTTCAAAAGTTTCTTCTTTGATATTTACCTGACCGGCGACTGTCACCATATTCTCAACTGTGGCAAAGGCAACATCATCTAAAGTTAAAATATCTTTCTTTAAACCGATATTGATATTAATTTGAGTAAACTTTGTTTCACCACCACGAAAGCCATTTAATGTTTGCCCAAGGCTTGCGGCACTTGTGTAGAGAAGACCTATTGGGCCTAAGGCCACAAATCCTGCTACATCAATAATTCCTAGGCTGCGACTATCAAGGAAATTATTTATAACTTCATCAACCTTAAAGCCTTTTAGTGTTAGATTACGTCCTGTGACTAAGGCCTGGATATCGTCTTTTTTTATCATGGCCTTGACATCGATATGGCCCCAAAGATTTAGTGTTGAATCAAAGTAGTGAATTAAATTATTGAGATTAATATCTTTGTATTCAACAGAGATCGTATTGAGGTCATTGAAGTCCAAGTAAACGACACCTAGGTTTTTCTTTCCAAAGTCTGAGATATAAATATTTTCAATATTAAGTTTGGGACCTTTGGTCTTTTGGACATCATAGCTAACTTCTTTGATTTTATAATTTCCATATTGAAGGTTTTTATTTTCAATATGGATGCGTGAAGAGAGTGCCTGAATATTTCGGTGAAGCTGACTTGCTTCAACATCAATATCCAGAAAGTCGATTTTTGTTTCTTTAATTGTCAGTTTATTCTTTTCATCAACTTGGTAGCTGAGTCCTGACAGCTTCCAGTGACCAATACTTATCTTTTCAACTTTATCAACTTGAACACCTGCATATTGAATTCCTTTTTGTACAACCCAATCAAGGTTGTAGAAGAGAACCGTTGAAATTAGGATGATAAGTAATAGAAATATTAGGATTATTTTCTTGATCATGACCACTGGCGTAAATAGTTAATATTTTGCTCAATTAAACCATACTAACAAGACTTAAAAAATAAAATTTTGCTAAATATGGAGTTTCACCTGAAAGGAATTTATTCTTGAGCTATAATATAAGTTATCTATGTTTAAGAAGGCACAGCGAGAATACAATTCATATTGTCCGTTTAAAGAAGGACATAATTCACAACCTCTTCCTCAAGAGGTGACAACTCGCTATGCAAATCTTGATGACGCTGCGGCCATTGCTCGCCTTGCAACGGACAATAATATCGATCCGGATCTCGACTACGCATTCTTCTTAGAAAGAACTAAGAGGGAGCTCTACCGTGGAGGCAATGTAAGAGGCTTTCATATTATTGTGGCCATCTACAATGGTGAAGTAGTGGGTTATGGCCGCTCAATTTTATACACGCAGCAGATTGTAAAAAACTATCGATATCCGTCTCCTGTTGGATGGTACTTAATGGGAGTTACAGTTTCACCAAAGTATCGTGGAATGAGTGTTGGCAAGATTTTAACAAAAAAACGCCTTGATCATATTGGTCAAGTTGCCACAAAAGCCTATTATGTTGTTAACGAAGAAAACTCAACTTCAATTAAACTTCATAAGAGCTTTGGCTTTAAGCTTCTTAAAAAAGGACCAGGATTTTTAAAAGTTAAATTTAATAATAATGCAGGAATGCTCTTTGAGTGTGACCTTAGTGGTAAGACTCGCTAGGATTTATAATGGACTTTTTTAATTACCACGATGGTAAACTTTATGCCGAAGATATATTGGTTTCAGATATAGTCGAAAAATTTGGAACACCTCTTTATATTTATTCACTGAAAACTTTCAAGAGACATTTTAATGCTTTTAGCGAGCCCCTTAAAGATCACAAGCACTTGGTTTGCTATGCAGTCAAAGCTAATTCAAATATTAATATTCTAAGAGAGCTTGCTGCTCTAGGCAGTGGTTTCGATATTGTTTCTCGTGGTGAGCTTGAAAGAGTTCTTGCGGCCGGAGGTCTTGCTTCGCAGACCGTCTTCTCTGGTGTTGGAAAGTCATTTGATGAAATTGAGTTTGCTCTTTTAAAAGGAATCAAGTGTCTCAATGTCGAATCAGTATCAGAGCTAAAAAGGATTGATGAAGTGGCCAAGAAGCTTAATATGAAGGCTCCGGTTTCAATTCGAGTTAATCCTGATGTTGATGCAAAAACACATCCCTATATTGCAACAGGATTGAAAGAGAATAAATTTGGTATATCTTTTCAAAAGGCAGAAGAAGTTTATCAACTTGCTTACTCACTAACAAATATAAGTGTGGAAGGAATTGATTGTCATATTGGCTCGCAACTAACTCAAGTCGAACCTTTCTTGGAAGCATTGGAAAGATTAAAACAATTAGTTGATAAACTTAGAGAAAAGGGGACACCGTTAAAACATCTGGATCTTGGAGGTGGACTTGGTGTGAAATATAAGGACGAATTACCTCCGCATCCAAGTGAGTATCTTGCTAAGGTTATTGAAAGCCTAGAAGATTATCCCGAATTAGAACTTATCTTTGAACCAGGACGAGCTATTGCTGCTAACGCTGGAATTCTTGTGACAAAGCTAGAGTACTTAAAAGAAAATGAAGGTAAACACTTTGCTATCGTCGATGCGGCCATGAATGATCTGATGAGACCCGCTCTCTATCAAGCATGGCAAGAAGTGGTAAAAGTTGATCAAGGAATTAAAGGTCAAAAAGAGAATTACGATTTTGTTGGGCCTGTTTGTGAAACAGGGGACTATCTTGCAAAAGATCGCGAAATCGAATTATGTGAAGGGGAGCTTGTGGCCATTCGTTCATGCGGAGCCTACGGCTTTACCATGTCGAGTAATTATAACTCAAGGCCTCGAGTTTGTGAGATTCTAGTTGATGGAAATAATCCTCGTTTAATTAGAAAGCGCGAAACCTACGAAGATCTTTACTATCTTGAGCAATGTGATTAGGATCGCCATATGAATCAGAAAACTGTAACACTAACACCTTTATTTCCAACAACTGAATGGGCCTGGGATATTTCAAAGGATCAGGGTAATACTGTTCGCATTCTCCATCCTTCAGGAAATGTTTTTATTTCTCAAGTTATCTTAAATCGCCAATCGCGATTAGAAGGCAATGAGCAAAAGATCTACGATTTAAATCTAAAAGACGTTGATCTTATCGCCTATATCATGGATTACTTTTTAAATAAGGCGACGACAAAGCTTAATCGTGGAAATGCCATGATTGTTGCGGGAAATCTTGTCAGTAGTTACCGCTTTCGTCTGCCCCTTGGCCCTGAAACTCTTCCCCTTGAAGATCAGAAAACTCAATTTGGAGAGTATCGTAAATTTGGTGAGCATAAACTCTTTATGGATGGCCAAGAAATCAATGTTTTCGTTATCGGAAAAGAAGGCAAGAATGAATTCTACGCCGTCACTTTAAGTGATACGAAAATAGGGGATTTTGAAATTCCAAAGCTTGAGCTTTTAAAATTTCCTCGCTCATACTTTCGTCAGTCATTTGATTTATAATTTTTAAGTTATTGAATTTAAAGGAATAATTTTAGCCTTTTATTAGATATTATACTGGGGTATAGTATAGTTAATGGAGGTGGCAATTGGCCCATATTCAACAAAATAAAAAGAAAATTATCACTCGTCTTAGAAGAATCAAAGGCCAACTTGAAGCTGTTGAGAGGGCCTTAGAAGAAGATAAGGATTGCTATAGCATTCTACAAACTCTTGCGGCCTGTCGCGGGGGGCTCAACGGATTAACTGGAGAGCTGATCGAAGAGCATGTAAAAAACCACGTCATGGTTTCACCACTTGATCCAAGAACGCCTCAAGATGAAGCTGCAATTGAATTGGTTAATCTTATTAAAACTTATTGGAAGTAATATGAAGCACGAAGAACACTTAGAAACACATAATTACGTATTAGAAGATGATCGTCTTGGATCAAATGAGAAAAAGACAATCCTTGTTATCATTTTAACCTTTGTTACGATGGTGGCCGAAATTGGATATGGATACTTCACGGGTTCAATGGCCTTACTTGCCGACGGTTGGCATATGGGCTCTCACGTTGGTGCACTTGGTATTACTGTAATTGTTTACCGCTTAGCTCGAAATGAAAAACTTAATTCAAAACTTAGTTTTGGTGCAGGGAAGATGATCCCTCTTGGTGGATATACAAGTGCACTGATGCTTGGAATCGTTGCCGTTGTGATGGGAGTCGAGTCTATTGGACGCTTCTTAAATCCCATGGAGATTAAATTTGAAACGGCCATTGTTGTTGCTATTATTGGTCTTATTGTTAATGTCTTGAGTGCACTTCTTTTGTGGGATTCTCACGATCATCACCATGGGCATAGTCATGGACACGATCATGACCACCATGGCCACGGCCATGTTCATGACCATAATCATCGCTCAGCACTTATGCATGTTATTGCCGATGCTCTAACTTCGGTGATGGCCATTGCTGCACTCTTTGCTGGAAAGTACTTCGGATGGAATTGGGCCGATCCAATTATTGGTATTCTAGGGGCCATTGTAATTCTAAAATGGGCATGGGGACTTGCCAAAGATACTGTTTGGGAATTATTGGATGGTAATTCAAAACTATTTGATGAGAAAGAAATCAGAAAGCTCTTTTCTGATGATGAGAATATCGAAATTGCTGACCTGCATATTTGGAGAATTGCACCGAATGCCCACGCTTGTGAAGTCATGATTTACAATTGTGAGCTACGTGGCGGAGACTACTACCGTGAGAAGATTCTTGAGAAGTACGATATCTCTCACTTAATTGTTGAAGAGAGACTCTGTACTAAGTAGTTGATATTACATTGTAAGAACCTTGGTTTCAGAAGATTTTACTAGATGCCTTGATTGCTGTCGCTATGCGTTGTACAAGTTCACAAAAGAAAGACAACGGAGAGCGACTTATGAAATCAATCTACTTATCAATCCTACTTACATTAGGAGCGTTGGCTGCATCTCAAGCAACCCACGCTGCGACAGTTAAACAAAAGTTCTGTCAACAAAGACAAGATAAGGATTTCGTACGTAACCAAATGATGACAAATATCGGTGCTCACATGGCCTTTAGAAATGGTGGAGGTCTTATGAATGGCGGTGTTTGTTGGTGGCACTCACGCTTTCACCGTAAGGCACTCTATCTTGGACTATTTAGACCTGATCTAGCAAAGCCATCTGAAGATAAGATCAAAGAAATTATCAAAGATATCAGAAAAGGGAAGAATGTTGTTGAGATCCCAGGTTACCGCAACCTTAGACAATTCTCATCTGATAATGATTATCTAATTCAAGCAGAACTTGAAAGATGGCAAAGAACTGATGGATTCATCAACCAACAATGGGTAATTGGTCTTCTTGGAACGACTAAGAGAAGTGATGGCGGAATGCAGAGAATGGCCGATAAGCTTTATGAAAGAGTTGTGGGTCAAGGTGATGTTACTTACCAAAAACTTCAAATTAAAGGGATTGATGCTCACGCTTGGTTAGTTGTTCATATGGTTAAGAAGAAAAACGGTTACCGTATCTTTGTTGTCGACAGTAATTATCCAGGAGAGCTTAAGCATGTGGATTATGAATATGGCGATAATACTCTGATATTTAATCGCTACTACGGTGAGTTCGCACCATACTCAGGTCGTTTCGCTGAACTTAAGAAAGTTAAACGAGTTATCAAATCATTCTGTAAATAACCTTAAGGGAGCGCTAAGCTCCCTTAATTTCATGCCTAGTATTCTGGTCATTTATGTGTCCATATCTTATCTAAATTACAATTAATTACCCCTGTTCTTAGGTACTTATAAAGTATTTTGAGGGTAATAATTTCCATTTATAAAAATCCGTTAATATTAAATAACTATAAAGAAGAGCAAGTCCGAATTAGGAATTGTAATGAGAGAGAGTTTATTCTTTAATCACATTCTTGCATTCCTTGTTGTCATGATAATTTCATCTTGTACTCCTCAGGGAAACCAGCGCCAATCTGAAGATACAGGTTCATCTAATAGCGTTCAGGTGACTAATATTGCGGTGGTGGGCCCTTCTCTTAAAATCAATGGATCAAATCTTGATGAAGTCGAAAGCGTAAGCCTGACAGATGACAACGGTGTTAAGTCTGAATTTCAGGTTGAGTCTCAATCGAGTAATGAGATTATTGCTGATGCTCTTGGAAATACATTATTACCACTTAATCAGATCCTATCTCTAACATTAGAGACGGCCAATGGAGCGAGTACTTTTGAAATCAATGTTGATCTTCCCGATATGGGGGCAACAAATGGTCAAGTATTACAGTACAACTCTTTTACTGGAAGGTGGGGGCCTGCGAATTTAACAACTTCAGGAGTAACTCAAATCAACGGAATGAGTGGCGCCGTAAGCTTTAGTATCGATGACCTACTTGGTGTTGATACAAGTGGTGCTGTTGCTGGCTCAGTTTTAAAGTACAATGGTTATCAGTGGAGTGTAGGAGTTGATGATGGAGGAGTTTCATCATCAGGTGAAGCCAATACTATTTTATCTACTGGCGGTACTTCGCTATATAAACAGAAAGTGGGATCACAATTACAATTAAAAGGTTTACTTGGTTCTTCAGATATTACGATCTCTTCAAACTTAAACACTGTTGGAATTGGTGTTAATACAAGTAATGGTGCTAATCAATTAGTAAGACTAGATTCTTCTTTAAGACTTCCTGCTGTTGATGGATCTCAACTAACAGGTATCGTTGCAAGTTCTGCCAATGCAACTCAAATGCAATCACGTAATATTTCAACTGCTGCTCCTGCTGATGGCCAGGCATTAGTCTGGAATGGAGCAACCTCATTATGGGAGCCTGGAACAGTTGCTGGAGGTGGCGGAGGCGGTGGTGCCGGTGAGATTAACACTGCTTCAAGTGCAGGAGGGGTTTCTCTCTTTCAAGCAAAGTCAGGTTACGATTTAGTTTTCAAAGGGCTAGGAAATACAAGTGATATTACTCTTACTCCTGGTGCAAATAGTGTTGAGATAGGTGTAACGACATCAAATAATGCAAATCAATTATTAAGACTTGATTCGCTTGGACGACTTCCTGCAATTGACGGTTCTCAACTAACGGGAATTTCGGCAGGAGGATCAAGTAATGCGACAACTTTACAGTCTCGCTCACTATCAAGTGCTGCTCCAAATGATGGGGAAGTACTTCAGTGGAATGGAACAACTTCAACATGGGAGCCGACATCTCTTGTCACAGGTGGTTCAAGCAATGCAGTTACTCTTCAGTCTTTTGATGTCGCAACGACAGCGCCTAGTGATGGACAGGCACTGCTTTGGAATGGCACTAGCTCACGTTGGGAGCCATCCACTATTACTTCTGGTGGTGCTGGTGGTGAAACAAATACTGCTTCAAGTGCAGGAGGTGTTTCGCTTTACCAAAATAAAGTGGGAAGTAACTTAGTCTTTAAAGGTTTATCGAATACAAGTGACATTGCCATTACATCAAATACAAATGATGTCACAATTGGCGTAACAACTTCAAATGGTGCAGGGGAATTATTAAGATTGGATGGCCTTGGACGTCTTCCGGCCCTTGATGGTTCTCTGCTAACTGGACTTTCAAGTGGTGTGGATAACACTGCTTCTAGTGCCGGTGGAACATCAATCTTTAAAGCTAAATCAGGAAATGATCTTGTCTTTAAGGGTTTAACAAACTCAAGTGATATAGCTCTTACTCCAAATGTTAATGATATTGAAATTAGTGTATCCACTTCAAATGGTGCCAACCAACTTCTTCGTCTCGATTCTTCAGGACGACTTCCGGCCATTGATGGTTCTCTGTTAACTGGTCTTTCAAGTGGTGTGGATAACACTGCTTCAAGTGCCGGTGGACTTTCGATCTTTAAGTCCAAATCTGGTGATGACTTAGTATTTAAAGGATTAACAAGCTCAAGTGATATTACTTTAACTTCAAATATAAATGATATTGGCCTTAGTCTTTCAACGGCAAATGGTGCAAACGAAATTCTAAGGCTTGATTCTGCTGGAAGAATTCCGGCCCTTGATGGTTCACTACTTACGGGGATCTCAAGTGATGCCACAACTCTTCAGTCTCGTGCAGTATCATCGACTGCTCCAACAGATGGGCAAGCACTTTTATGGAATGCCACAACTTCCACTTGGGCACCCGGAACAGTAACGAGTGGTGGAGCCAGTGGTGAAACTAATACCGCCTCAAGTGCAGGAGGGACATCTCTCTTCCAATCTAAGTCAGGTGTGGACCTAATCTTTAAAGGATTAACAAGTTCTAGTGATATTACTTTGACTTCTAACGCGAATGATATCGGACTTAGTATTGCAACTTCTAATGGAGCAAATCAACTTCTAAGGCTTGATGGCAGCGGTAAGCTTCCTGCACTAGATGGTTCCCAGTTAACAGGAATTTCTGGCGGATCAGGAGATGCAACAACTCTACAATCAAGGGCCGTCGCTTCAACGGCACCGACTGATGGGCAGGCTCTTTTATGGAATGCCACAACTTCCACATGGGCCCCTGGAACAGTATCAAGTGGTGGAGCCGGTGGTGAAACTAATACCGCCTCAAGTGCAGGAGGGACATCTCTCTTCCAATCTAAGTCAGGCGTGGACCTAATCTTTAAAGGATTAACAAGTTCTAGTGATATTACTTTGACTTCTAACGCGAATGATATCGGACTTAGTATTGCAACTTCTAATGGAGCAAATCAACTTCTAAGGCTTGATGGCAGCGGTAAGCTTCCTGCACTAGATGGTTCCCAGTTAACAGGAATTTCTGGCGGATCAGGAGATGCAACAACTCTACAATCAAGGGCCGTCGCTTCAACGGCACCGACTGATGGGCAGGCTCTTTTATGGAATGCCACAACTTCCACATGGGCCCCTGGAACAGTATCAAGTGGTGGAGCCGGTGGTGAAACTAATACCGCCTCAAGTGCAGGAGGGACATCTCTCTTCCAATCTAAGTCAGGTGTGGACCTAGTCTTTAAGGGACTAACGAGCTCAAGTGATGTAACACTCACTTCTAATACAAATGATGTTCAAATAAGTATTGCTACTTCTAATGGAGCAAATCAACTTCTTCGTCTCGATAGTTCTGGACGTCTTCCGGCCCTTGATGGCTCCCTTCTTACTGGAATCTCTGGTGGAGGAGGAAGTGGAGATGCGACAACACTTCAGTCTCGTGCTGTTGCGACAACGGCCCCTAGTGATGGGCAAGTGCTATCTTGGAATTCAACAAGTTCAGAATGGGAGCCTGCAACTGTCTCTGGAGGAGGCGGGGGAAGCGCAGATGCGACAACTATTCAAAGTCGAGATGTCGCTTCAACTGCACCAAGTGATGGGCAAGTTCTTGCTTGGGATTCTGCTACTTCTAAGTGGCAGCCGACTTCGGTTTCTGGAGCCGGAGGTGGAAGTGACGCAACTTCAATTCATGGCGTGGCCATTGCTGATGTCACATTGGATGATGGATATATTATGGTATGGGATCTTGATACCAATCAATGGACACCTGTTAGTCCAACTGATATTGCGGGTGATATCGGCGATGGAATGGGGGATCACATTGCATCGACTGATATTCAATTGGGACTAAATAGTCTTAATAAAACAGGAAATAGTAATGAGGGTATCTCATTTGATGATACTGGAAATATGACCCTGCAAGCAAATTCACCAGTATTTAAAATACAAGATAATGTTGTTGGAGCTGAATCAATTTCTACTTTTAAGTTCAGTGTCGATGGTGGTGAAGCAGGGGTATCAGCGCTTAACTCTTCATTTGATTACGCTGGCCAGGGCCTAGATAGTTCATGGGCAAATTCAATTGTTTTCTATTCTGAGTTAAATAACGGAATTAGAATGCAGGCAGATGCTGGGGATATTAATTTTTCTGCAGGAGAGTTTGCGACAACAATTCTACAAGTGAACGCAACAAATGAGAATGTTGGTATTTTAACGATGACTCCGAGCTCTTTTTTTGCACTAGATGTAAATGGTGCTGTTAGAGGTTCGGGAACTTTTAACACTGGATCTGATCGCCGCTTTAAAAAGAATATAGTAAATATATCAAATGAAGTGTCGATTCTTGATCAATTCAAGTTACTTAACGGTGTTTACTATGATTGGCGCCATGAAGACTTTCCTAATAAGTCATTTAAGAAGGGGCGTGATATTGGTGTTATTGCTCAAGAAGTTCAAAAAGTATTCCCTGAAGTGGTAACTGAAGATGATCAGGGTTATCTAAGTGTTGCTTATGCAAAACTCGTTTCGCCACTGATTGAAGCAGTTAAAGAATTAATTGGAATTACTGATAATAATAGTCGCGATATCGCTTCACTCGAAGCTCGTACAAGGAAGCTTGAAGAAGAGAATAAAATGTTAAAAGAAGCACTTTGTGAAATGAACCCCAAAGCAAAAATTTGTCTAAGAAAATAACGAAAAAAAAGGGAGCTTAAATAGCTCCCTTTTTCTTTTTTATTATGCGTTGTCGTCAATACTGAAGTTTTCCATTTGATCGAAGTTTAGGTAACGATAGATTGAATCATCTTTACCTTCAAGTGGCTTCATCATTCCTAGGTATTCTTCAAGTTGTGGAATGTATCCAAGTTTTGCACAGATTGCAGCAAGTTCTGCTGAACCTAAATAAACTTGAGCACCTTTACCAAGTCTGTTGTTGAAGTTACGAGTTGAAGTCGAGAATACTGTCACTCCATCTTTAACACGTGCTTGGTTACCCATACAAAGTGAACAACCTGGCATTTCAAGTCTTGCTCCAGCTGCTGCAAATTTTGAGTAATAACCTTCTTTAGTAAGTTGGTCTTTATCCATTTTTGTCGGTGGGCAAACCCATAGTCTAGCATCAGCTTGACCCTGACCATCAAGAACAGTTGCCGCCGCTCTAAAGTGACCAATATTAGTCATACATGAACCGATGAATACTTCATCAATTTTATCTCCAGCAACGTCACTTAGTTTCTTAACGTCATCAGGATCGTTTGGACATGCAAGGATTGGCTCTTTCATTTCGTCTAGATCGATTTCGATAATAGCTGCGTACTCGGCATTTGAGTCAGCTTCCATTAGTTCACCATTATCAATCCAGTCTTGAACCTCAGCAATACGCCTTTCAATTGTTCCAACGTGTCCAAAACCATTTGCGATCATAGATTTCATCAGTGCAATATTTGAATTTAAGTATTCAACAATTGTTTCGCGCCCAAGCTTGATTGTTGAACCGGCTGCACTTCTTTCTGCTGTTGCATCTGTAAGTTCGAAAGCTTGTTCAAGTTTAAGATCTGGTAGTCCTTCCATTTCTAGAATACGACCAGCAAAAATATTTTTCTTATTCTTCTTTTCTACTGTTAGTAGACCGTCTTGAATTGCTTGGTAAGGAATCATATTAACAACGTCACGAAGAGTAACACCTGGTTGTAATTTTCCTTTGAAACGTACAAGAACTGACTCTGGCATATCAAGTGGCATAACACCAAGTGCTGCTGCAAATGCTACCAGTCCTGAACCTGCAGGGAAAGAAATCCCAAGAGGGAAACGAGTGTGTGAGTCACCACCAGTACCTACTGTATCAGGAATTAAGAGACGGTTTAGCCATGAGTGGATAATACCATCACCTGGTCTAAGTGATACACCTTCACGCTCTCTGATATAATCAGGAAGAGTTGCGTGAGTGATAACATCACTTGGCTTTGGATATGCGGCCGTGTGACAGAAAGATTGCATAACAAGATCAGCGTTAAACTTAAGACACGCAAGTTCAGTCATCTCATCTCTTGTCATCGGTCCTGTAGTATCTTGAGAACCAACTGTCGTCATTTTTGGAAGACAAGATGTTCCTGGAAGAATACCTTCAACACCACAAGCTTTTCCAACCATTTTTTGAGCAAGAGTATAACCCTGACCTTCGTGTGCTAGAGTTGAGTGTGGCTTAGCAAAGATTCCTGAATCATTTGCTGAACCAAGTCCTAGCGAAGCACGGGCCTGATCAGTAAGCATTTTACCGATAATTAGAGGAACACGTCCTCCTGCTCTGTATTCATCTAGAATTGTTTCTGGATTGATATCGTATTTTGCAAGTTCAGCACCTTTCTCATCAAGAATTTTTCCTTCTAGCGGGCGAACTTCAATTACTGTTCCTGTTGTTAGTGCAGATACGTCAATTCCTTGAATTGGTAGGGCACCTGAATCTTCAGCAGTGTTGAAGAAAATCGGAGCAATTGTTGAACCAATGATGACACCACCACGTCTCTTATTTGGAACGTAAGGAATATCTTCACCAATACACCAGATAAGTGAGTTACAAGCTGACTTTCTAGAAGAACCTGTTCCAACAACGTCACCAACGAAAGTAACTGGAAGCTTAAACTTCTCTTTAAGGTCTGCAATAATTTTTGGACCTTCTGGGAAAAGTGATCCACCCATGACATTTGCGTGGAGAGGGATATCTGCTCTTGTGAATGCAAATGGAGCTGGAGAGAAGTCATCTGTGTTGATCTCACCATCAACTTTGTAAACAACTGTCTTAATCGATTCTTCAATCTGTGGCTTATTTGTAAACCATTCTGCATTTGCCCAAGACTCGATTACATCTTTAGCAATAGCATTTCCACCGTCAGCAAGTTTTTTAACGTCTTCAAAAACGTTAACTGCAAGTGGAAGATTTTTTAGTTCTTTTGCTGCTAGCTTTGCAAGAGCTTCATCAGTTCCTGCTACAGTATCGACTAGACCTTGCAAGTTGAAACCACCAACCATTGTACCAAGTAGTTCAATTGCATACTCTTTCGAGATTAGTGAACAAGAATGAGCACCTTTAACAATACCATTTAGGAAGCTTGCTTTAACTTGAGCGGCCGGATCAACACCCGGGTTGATACGATCTTTTAAGAGATTAAGTAGCTCTTGTGTAGGTTGAGCTTCAAGAAGTTTTACAACTTCAGTGGCCTGTTCTTTTGTTAGCGCTAATGGAGGAATACCTTCTTTGGCACGTTCCTCAACATGTGCGTGGTAATCTGCTAGAAAATTAGACATAGATCCTCGACTTTTTGAGTTAAATTAATTTTGAATTATACAGCCTTTTTACCACTTTTCATCGTATTTTGCTAGTCTGTTAAGAGTTGCGCCGTGTTGCGTAAATTAAGTTTTTTTAACTCGTTGCGCATTAAGCTTTCGACGATAATCCCTGTATGAAGAAACTAGAATTTGAACTTGAATTAGAGAAGCTTAGTGAACAAATATTCTTTAAAGAGGAATTATTAGAATATATTAATGTTCATCGGTCCTATGAGCAGCAATTTGCAAAGAGACTCAAGTCTAGCCTTAACTGCAATGTGATTATGGGGGGGCCAAGTTCTGGTATTTTTGGTGAGTTTCACATTCAAACTAAGAAGCAAGTCAATTGGATTGAAATCTATGCAGGCACTAAAGCAGCACTCGAGGTAACTAATATTTATGGCCAGAAGCGCTATATTACAGTGAGTACTTCAAAGCTTGGAAGTATGGTGGCCATGTCTGATGAGAGTTGCTATAGCATCCTGCTTAACGAAGTCGTTAGACCTGGCTTTATCGCTGGTGTTGAAATTGATTTTCTTCGCTATAAGAAAAATGGCTCCATTACCATTTCAAAATCTCGTGCTCGTAGTTCTCAAAAATTAGGTGGAATTGTGCTTGATGGAGTTAGGATGATTCATAATTTAGGTTCTGAAAATGCTAGGCCATATGAATTTCGAACAGACTTAAAATATAATTGCATCAATTTGGCCATTGAATATCGTTATTATAATTTGATTCTCAATATTGAAGGAGGAGGACAGAAGCATTCAACAGTTAGAAAGCTTTACCTTTCGCGAGGCGCTAATTTAAGAGATTACTTTGATAAAGAAGGAAGTCTTGATATTTACCACCTCGATGTCGAAAAGAGCCCTCTCTATAATCCAGATGTGACTCTCGATAAACTCGATGGGATTTATTTGAGCTGGAGACCACATATTGTTGATATGTACCTTCTTGAAGAGGCCCGTGAGCATCCTCAATTCCCTCATTATGACGATGAAGAAGATACAAAAGGGGATGACGAAAAAGAAGTGGCATAGTAGATTGATTAAAAATTTAACAAGCGAGTTAAAACGATGAATCAATCAAATCAAACACGTGTCGAAAATATTGGCCCACAATTAGTGTGGCGAAACTTTCAAAAATTACTAGATACTCCAAGACCAAGTTACCATGAAGATGCTGTTCAAACTTTAATGCTTCTTTTTGGAAAGAGCCTAGGCCTTGAGTCATATCGTGATGACGTTAATAATATAATTATTAAAAAGCCAGGACAGTTAGGGGGAGAGAATTCTGCTCCAATTATTCTACAAGGTCACCTTGATATGGTTGCGCAAAAAAATGAAGGCAATGATCACGATTTCAAAAAAGATCCAATCACGACAGTTATCGATGGAGATTGGGTTCGTGCTAATGGGACAACTCTTGGTGCTGATAATGGTATTGGTTGTGCCTTTGCGATGGGACTTCTTGAGAGTAAAGATATTGCTCACCCGCCTCTCGAGTGTGTTTTTACTGCCTGTGAAGAAGCTGGAATGCACGGTGCTATCGGTCTTAAGGGCCATCACTTTGATGGAAAGGTGATGCTTAATCTTGATACGGAAGAAGAAGATGAGTTAATTATTGGTTGTGCAGGTGGTGTTGATCTCATTTTTGATACTGAATTTACAACAAGTGAAAGTGATCTTGAATTTTCACAGCTTGCTATAAAAGGTTTAAAAGGTGGTCACTCGGGAATTGATATTCATCGTGGACGGCTTAATGCGAATAAGTTAATTCCAGAGGCTTTAAAGGGATTACCTTCATTAAGAATAGCTTCCATTACTGGTGGATCACTTAGAAATGCAATAGCACGTGAAGCCTTTGTAAAATTCTATGCATCGACTGAAGATCTAAACTCTCTTCGCGGAAGATTAGAAACACTTTGGCAAAAGAATCAAGAAGCAGAAGCTGGTATTAAATTTGAAATCTCATCTTTAGCTCAAAAACAAAGTGCACTATCAACAGATGACTCAAATAAAATCCTTACAGCAATTGAAAATTGCTTTCATGGGGTAAAAGCTTGGGATCAAAACTTTGAAGGTGTTGTTGAAACCTCTACGAATCTTGGAGTTATAACTCTTGAAGAAGGGAAGTTTTCAATGGCCAACTTGATAAGAAGCTCTAGTGAAGATGCTCGTGATAGTTTTGCTCAGGAAATGATTAATACTCAGGCAGGTCTAAATCATACACTAGAAGGTGCATATCCTGGTTGGACTCCTAATCCCGAATCAAAAGTTTTGGCACTAACAAGTGAAGCATTTAAAGAATTAAGAGGGAAGGCTCCAATTATTTCTTCGATTCATGCAGGTCTTGAATGTGGTATTCTTTCAAAGGCGATGCCTGATGTCGATATCATAAGTTTTGGTCCAACGATTACAGGTGCACATTCGCCTGATGAACAAGTTTCAATTACATCAGTTGAAAAGACGTGGGAGCTATTCCTTAATCTTGTCAAAAGGCTTATCTAGTGTTTGCTATAGGAATAAAGAATAATACTGCGACAATCTTAGTCTATTTGTTAATGGTACAGCTTCCAATGCTTCTGATATATTCGTTTGCAAGTGATCTGGGGATTTCTAATCTATGGCTATACTTTGTTTGCTTAATAATAGGCCTTAGAGTTGCTTTCTTTAAGGATGCTCATTTTAAAAGAAGTGTAGAAGGAAAGCTCTTTAGGCAACTTCAGTTATCGATGGGAAGATCTCCATCTAAGAGTGATATTGTAAAAGCCTTAAACCTCACAATGAGTTTAAGAGATGCGGTTTTCGTTGGGAATCTCATTCTTCTTTTAATTTTAACAGCGATTTTTAATCAATTTTAATTCTTAAACTTTATTAACTTACAAACCTAAAGGCCCTGGCCGATAGGTTTGTATGGGCCTTTTAAATTTTCTTATTCTTATTTTTCTCGTTAGTACAACTTGGTCCTGTAACCAGCAGGGGCGTAGCATTAGTTCAATCGAAGACTTTTATGAAAAAGGAGCTATGACGAATGAAAAGTTCGACGCCAGATTACTTACGCTAACTCCTAATCTTAAAGAAGTTCAGATTACAGGCAATTGTGTAGGTGATCAGAATATTTACCTTTCTGGTTCTAACCTAGCTAATAATCAAAAGCTTTCAACAGACTGCACTAATGATCGATTTGAAATCAGTGTGCGTTTTAAAGAAGAAATTGAAGGTCGACAGGAGTTTACAGTTAGTCAGGGAAAACGAAGTAAGAGAATGATTTTTTCTCATGTTGATACTAAAAAGCCTGCACCTGTCATTGTTGATACTCCTTTACCTGGTTATTTAAACGGTAAGACCCTTTACTTTAGTGGTAAGTGCGAACACAAATCCTTAGTTAATATTCGAAGTTTTTATATTGATGACTTAATTAAAACGGTAAAATGCTCTCATGGGATATTTTTTACTCCTCTATACCTAAAGAATATATATGCCAAAAGAGCACGCCTGCTCTTTGCTCTTAATCAAGTGGACTCCTATGGAAATAGTTCAGAGTTCATTATGAAAATATATCATTATCGTGAAGAAAATCACTCTATCTTTATAGATGAAAAAATTAGTGGAACTACTGATGGATACTTATCTTTAACAGGAAATTGTAAATCATATACTAATGTAAGTGTGGCAGGGAAAATAGTCCCATGTAAAAATGATCGCTTTGAGTATAACTTTAAATTAGAAGAGAGTTTGCAAGGACCTTTATATCATCTTCCAGTTCAAGGTTTGAAAAAAGGCTACTCCTCAAATGTTAGCTATTTTTATTACTATAAAAAACGGGTACAGAAGAATGCAAAATTCTTCTCTCCAATTGGACAGTATTTTTCGAGTGAAAAAGATCAAGTTGTCATCAGCGGAACTTGTGGACGGATGTATGGAGAATCGGCCGTGCGATTATTTACAAGTGATAAACAAAATATTCTCATCGAAAAAGATGTCGCCTCAGTTGATGCTGATGGCAAGTTTTTTATTAGTTCTGATGAATTCGATTTAGGAGAGAGTAGGGAAGTCTTTGCGGAATGTATTAATGAATATGTATCCTATGATGGACTCATTTTTAAAACATCATTCGAATATGTTCCAGATTCAGGTGTTAGTGTTATAAAAAATAATTACTATGTATCAGAATTTGACTTCTCTTTAAATGGACGATGTTTCAAAAATGCTGTTGTAAATATTTTGAATGTGCGTCTTGGAACCAGTTACATCGTTGATTGTATCAATGGAAAGTTTCAGTTGGATCTTATGACAAACCAATATTACGGCATTAATAATTTTGAAGTTTCTGAAAGTGATATTTTTTCAGGCAGGGAAGGGATCAAGTCAATTGTGCGAGTCAATTTTGATTTATTCATTCAACATCCTCTTAGAGTTTCATTTGAGTCAGCAACACCATTTCGTGGCTCTCTTGATAATAGCGTCAGGCTTTATTGGGAATATCCAAAAGATAATCAAATCGATTACCTTCAGTACGGAATTTATTCAAAAGAAAGTCTAATACAAGTTGAGTGGCAGCCTCTACCAAAGGGAGTCGAGGAAGTGAGGGTGTACGGAAGGGAGTTGATTAATCTAGGCTATGTTGAATGTAGTGACATTCAAATTTATCTACAAGCTATTGATAAGAAAAAGAGGCTGTCTTCAATAGTTAAATCAAAGAAATTCTACTTCGATTTTACTGCTCCACCTGTTCCTGAAATTTCTTCTGTTGATTATCGCCCCCTTTTTGATGGCAAACTACCAATCTTTCGAACAAAAGAATATCGTGATAACTGTGACGAGTCTGCACTGAACTGGTATCAGGTATATCTGTATCGTATTGACGAAAATGGTAACAAAACTGTTATGGAGGATTTTTTCATAAGTGATTTAACAAAAGTAAATAATTCAGGAATTAAATATAATGAGACTGGAAATTTTCAAGTTGGAATTAGGCGTTTTGATGTTGCCTTAAACTTTTCACAAGAATACCAATCAATTGTTTTCTCATGGAAGTAGAGAAATCGAGGGGGCATGGAGGCCCCCGTCTTTTTAGTAATGCCAAGGAAAGTCTGAGAAGTTCTTCTCTCGCTTTTCAACAAATGCATCACGACCTTCTTGAGCTTCTGGTGTCCCATAAGCAAGTCTTGTTGCTTCACCAGCAAAGAGCTGCTGTCCAACTAGGCCATCATCTAATAGGTTGAACCCAAACTTAAGCATACGCATTGCTGTCGGTGATTTTGAATTCATTTCTTTTGCCCATTCAAGAGAAACTTTTTCAAGATCTGCATGAGGAACAACTTTATTGACCATTCCCATTTGGAAAGCTTCTTCAGCGCTGTAGTTGAATCCACAGAAGAAGATTTCACGAGCACGCTTTTGTCCACATTGACGAGCAAGGTAGGCAGAACCATAACCCGAATCAAAAGAAGCAACGTCTGGATCAGTTTGTTTAAAGATTGCATGCTCTTTTGAAGCGATTGTCATATCACAAACAACGTGAAGAGAGTGCCCGCCACCAACTGCCCAACCAGGAACAACAGCAACAACAACTTTTGGCATAAAGCGAATAAGTCGTTGAACCTCAAGGATGTGAAGTCTTCCTAGTTTTGCTGGGTCTGGCGTACCGTCACCATCAACATATTTATATCCATCTTTTCCACGAATTCTTTGATCTCCACCTGAACAAAATGCCCAACCACCATCTTTTGGAGAAGGCCCGTTACCTGTGATGAGGACAACACCAACATCACTCCACATTCTTGCGTGATCAAGAGCGCGGTAAAGTTCATCAACAGTTTGTGGCCTAAATGCATTACGGCATTCTGGACGATTAAACGCGATGCGCACAGTCCCTTGGTCAACGGCACGGTGGTAAGTAATGTCTTTGAAGTCAAAACCTTCAACTTCTTTCCAAGCACTTGGATCAAAAATATCTGAAACCATGGTATCTCCTTTTGTTTGGCCTAATATAAAATGTCATCCTTAAACTGTCATTCACTACTTTATTTGTGGTGCGTCTAAACATTTTGCCTCGATTAAGGTCTAATTTACTTATGAAAACTCTAATCCTTATTCTAATGATGGCCACAAGCTTCTTAGCAACGGCCGCTGATGTAACAGTAACAATCGATGGTGAGCGCTATTATTGCTCTCGTGATGGATCGCCTCCTCAAGATCGCGAATGGAGATGTGTCCTAAATTGCGAATCACGAAGCTCAAGTGGAGCTTGCCGCCGCTATAATCAAGACTTTTGTGGCTATGATGCTGTTTGTACAGAGCAATGTGTTTCAAGAAGTAGTAGCGGCGCCTGTAATCGCTATGGGCCAGATATTTGTCGAGCTAATCCTTAATAAACTCGATGCCTTCTACTTTGATATGAAAGTGGGCCGACTCATTGTCGGTCTCACCAATTATTTCAAAGAGAGTCGTACTATTATAGCTAGTATCTTCAAAGAGGTACTTTGCCTTAATCTTTGCCAGAATAAGGCCTTTGCTATCTTTTAATAAATAAAAGTCATTCGGAAGTTTTTTATAGATTGAAGCTTTTAATTTTACTTTGAAGCCATCACTCGGGTTTCTTCTTAATTGTTCAGTTGTATAAAGACTACCTTGTTCTTGATTGAGGTAGAGTTTTGAGCTTGAACAAGCGACTAATAAAGTTAAGAAGATGATATTTTTCATGACAATAAAAATTATACCTAAGGCCATCTCTTTTGACTATAGGCGAATAGCTTTGCATAATCTTTGTATGAGAAAATTACTAATTGGGTCATTTTTAATAGCTTCTTCCTTTGTCCATGCAAACTTCACAGGGACTTGGAGTGGACTTGGGGCCGCAAAAACCCAAAAGTCTAAGTTTGAATGTGAAGAGGTTTTCTTCAAACTCTACCATAGTGAGGATAAGTTTAAGATCCAAGAGGGTGGATATAACTGTAGTGGCCTAAATGCCGAGTATCCTTATTCAATTTTTACAATCAAGGATTCAAAGCTTTTTTACCGTGGTGAAGTTAGTGGCCTTATACACTCTAATGAAGTAATAATCTTTTCTAAGGAAGATGGTTTTGAATTAACTTTCAAGCTCTCAGATGACGCAAAAACATTAAGCGTTTCTGAAGAATGGCGTGAGGGCGAAGACTTCCTTCTCATTGAATCTCAACTAAATAGGTAAATAAATGATAGGTAATAATCTTATTTCTGGTTTTTCATTCATCAAGCATGGTCTCTCTCTTGAGTATCCAATTCTTGAAAGTGTTAAAAGTATTGAGCCACTTTGTGATGAGGTCATCATCAATGTTGGTTTTGAAATGGAAGAGTGTAATAAAGACGATGGAACTTATGAGTACCTAAGAGATAATTTAACTGGTGAGAAGTTTAAATTTATTAAGTCTTACTGGGATCCAAATATTATGAGTCGTGGTCTCATTCTTTCTCAACAAACAAATATTGCCCTGAATGCTTGTAAGGGGAAAATCGGTCAGTACATCCAAGGAGATGAGGCCATTCACGAAGATGATTTAGGTCTGATTGAAGCAGGAATGAAGAAGATGCTTGATCGAAAAGAGATTGAAGGACTACTTTTTGAATACACGCACTTCTTTGGAAATACTGATCTCTATAAATTTGCCCCTAATGCTTATCGCAAGGAAGTTCGAACGATCAAGTTAGGCATTGGACTAGAGAGTCACCTCGATGCACAAGGATTTCGTTTTAAAGATGGACGAAAGCCAAATTCAATTCTAACAGGTGCTCGTATTTTTCACTATGGTTGGGCCCGTAAGGAAACAGTCATGTCTGACAAGAAAAAAGCCTTTGAAAAGCTCTATCATGGAAAGGATCATGTGGTTGAAGACTACAAATACGACCGTGTTTTTGGGCTGAGAGAATTTAAGGGAACACATCCTGCTCTTTTAAAGAATTGGATTGAGGCCAATCATAATGATGTTACATTTGATCAATTAAATGACGATCGAATACTTGCTAATTTTAGAAATTATCTAAGACTAAAAATAGAAGAGATGACAGGGTATCTTCCTGGTGAATTTAAGAATTATAAGAAAATAAATTAAGCTGCTTTTTTGTAGAAATCAACTTTCTCTTTCTTATCGATAAATTCCTCGAACTCACGTCGAAGGGTGGCATCAGTCATTCCATCTGAAATATGTTCAAATGCATAGTAGAAGAAATCTCTCCATGAACTCTCTAGTTTGGGATTCCAACTATTCATATGAAAGAGCATAAGCGTTTGAATTAATGCTTCTTCAAAAACAGGAAAACATGTTTCTGTAATATCGTGTTGCGTTTGTCTCTCACCTAAGCTTTGTAAGTAAATCTTTAAATACTCTGGATTTTTCATATTATTTACTGCAATTGTTAAGGCCCTAATGAGCCTAGGTCTCAACTCATTGAGGTCAAGATGACGAAAGAGCTTTACCATGTCTGGATCGAGAATGAAGACATTATCAAAGAAGGCCCGAAAGAAATTATCGAGATTTGGCTCAATTCGATAAAACGATTCACTAATTAATTCTTTGTCAAAGCTCATTCTTTCTCCATGTGAATAACTCTTAATTAAGCTTTCGGTAATATTATGAGAAATACGGACTAAAGATTTCTTAAGATTAGGTGTTGAGATCTATTTACAGATGATGGAGGATAGGAGAGGCTAGTGTGGTGAGCTTAATTGAAGTTAAAAACCTAACATATAATTTTGATCAGAAGTCTATCTGCCAATTTGATGATATTTCGTTTTCATTAAATAAAGGCGAGGTCCTTACTCTACTGGGCCCTTCGGGGACAGGAAAGACAACTCTTTTTAATATTTTAAAAGGTGAGCTAAAGCCTCTTTCAGGTGAAGTTGTTAAAGATTCTAATTTAATAATTGAAATGGTTTCAGGTATCTCAAATCTTAATTGGGAAAAAACTGTCTTTGAGAATATTGAAGATCATCTTTTGGCCTATAATCCTCAAGCTGATACGAATCGTGTCAGAGATATGATTGAAATTTTTGGTCTTGAATATAAGGACCATAAGAAGCTTGATCAATTATCGGCAGGGCAACTCCAACGCCTTTTATTTGCTCGTTCAATGGTTGTCGGTCCAGATGTCTTATTATTAGATGAACCATTTTCAAATATAGATGAATTCTTAAAGGCGACATTGTGTCAGGAGATTTTTGAAATCTTTAAAGAACATCAGATTTCACTCATCTTTATCACTCACAATCTAAGGGAAGCGTACTCTTTGAGTGATCGTATCATGTACCTAAGCGGCGCTAAGTTACAAGTATACTCTAAGCCGATTGATTTCTATCAGAAGCCAGTTTCTATTGATGCAGCTAGATTTGGTGGCCTTATTAATCTTGTGGCAGGGCCATTATCAGATCGTCGTGATGGCAAAGTTATAATCAAGAATGATCTGGGGCAATTTGAAGTCGAAGATAGTCTGACTAGTAAGAGTCAATTTGCTTATCTTGCCTTTAGGCCAAAGTACTTGCTTCTGGATAAGAATGGAACCATTAAGGGGCGAGTTAAGAATATCGTTAAAAATGGTGAATATGATATCTTAGAAGTGCTTTCAACAAATGGTAAATTATTACGAGTTCAAGTCCTTGACAGTGATGATATCAAAATTGAATCTCAAGTTTGTATGAACTTAGATATCTCAAAAGCTTTCTTACTTCCTGTTTAAACATTTTTAAGAAAACTTTTAATACGTTAAAACTCTATTCCCTCTTAGAATAAATGCTGAATTTATCTAAGAGGTAGCGATGAAGTTCTTGCTTATTAGTTTTTGTATATTACTTTCAATTCTTGCTTTTGCAAAAGATGTCGATACTCAAAAGAGTTATGTGAAATGGCACGCTTCTAAGGTTGGAGGCGAGCATTGGGGACATGTGAAATTTGCCAAGGGTAATATTGAAGTAAATGATAGTGGTGAGCCCATCAGAGCTAGTTTCGTTGTTAATATGGATACAATTGATGTGCGTGATCTTGAAGGTGAGTGGAAGGATAAATTACAAAACCACTTACGCCAGGGGGATTTCTTTGAGATTGAAAAATATCCTAATGCCACAATGGAGACGACGAGCATTAAGAAGATCGATCAGGGGAAGTATCGCGTTAGGGCCAATTTTAAAATTAAGAATACCAAGCGACCTCTCGAATTTGATATGACATACGACGGCAAAATTGCGCAAGGCAAGGTTAGTTTTGATCGCACTAAATTTGGTATTATGTATCGTTCAACAATTGTTGGAACGCTTGCAGACAAGGTTATTCACGATAAAGTTGATTTAGAATTTAATGTTCAGTAATTGACTCTTATTGATGTAAGTGAACTTAATGTTAATAACTTAAGAAAAAGATGTAACTTATCTCATTCTATGTTAGATTCGGCTTTATGAAAGCAGGAAGAATCGACATTGCATTTTTTGAGAAAGATCAATACTTATTCCCGATCAATCGTCGCAGTAAGAATCCGATCAATGATTATAAGAATGAAATGCTTAAACAGCGTATCGCTCAAGAATTAGATATTAAGGTTAAGAATATTAATCTTAAGGACTTATCAGAATTGAAAAAGAGCAAATAGACTAGAAGAGTCTATTCTCCTCAGGCGCTTCAATCGTCACAAAATTTCCACTTCTCCATGGATCATCAAAGCTAAGCTTACTTGCAACAAGGGCCAGACCTGTGTCGTTTCCGTTTCCTTTTCCGTAGCGAGGATCACCCATGACTGGAAATCCAAGTTCAGTAAATTGAATTCTGATTTGGTGTTTGCGCCCTGTGATCAATTTTATTTCAACAAGAGAAGACTTCTCTAATTTCTTCTTCACTGTGTATTCGAGAATTGCGTCTTTGCCTTCGATAACACTTTCAAGCTTTCCTGTTTCAGGTGGGAACCCTTTAACTTCTGCTTGATATGTCTTTTCTATTTTATGATCTTTAATTTGCTGAGAGAAGGCACGAGCAGCTTTCTTCGTATAGGCGATCATCATTACTCCGGCCGTCTCCTTATCGAGGCGGTGAATAAGAAATGGCTCTTTCCCCATACGCTTATGAATTTCTCTAAGAATAGTAAAGCCATCACCATACTTTGTACCCTGACATAGTAGGCCTGCAGGTTTAAAGTAAACACCATAGTGGTGTGTTTCATGGAGACACTTTACTTGTGTCATATCAAAGTCTTTAATATTTGGGTCAACATAGAGCTTGATTGTCTTGCCGCGTTTGACTTCATACTTGGCCTTGCGGATTCGTTCTGGCTTCTCGCTCTTTGTCCAACAGGCCCCTTGTTTCATCAAGTTCTTTATTTTTATTTTTGAAAGGTCACACTTGCTGGCAAGTAAATCCACCGCGCTCATATCTGTATGGGCCTTTGCTGTTACAGTAAATTTACTTGTATGTGTTTGTTCTTCCATTAATTATCCGTTGAAATAAGGGCAGCCACTGCATCCGCTTTGGCAACAATCGTTGAAATCCGCATCGTCATCGATACGCATATTTGGAGTCGTAAGTGACAAGCTATATGTATTTAAACCTTTGACCTTACCAATAAGCGTAAAGAGATCAGGGTTTTGTACTGGAGTTTCCATTGTGCCGAGATTAAGCGACAGGGCCAAGTGGTGGGCAATTGAGTGGGTATCGCAAAGAATACTAAACTCTGCTCCTTCACTTAGGGTCACTAGGAATTTTTCACTATAGGAATCGATGATATATTCTTTCATATTTAACCTAATTATTTTAAGCTAGGCCCATGAGCATTTTTAATTATGATTTTCCAATCAAGTATCATGAACCAGTTTTTAGGCCACCTTCTGAGGGGCGCTCTCTCCTTATACAACAAACCATCGGTTGCTCCAATAATAAATGTACTTATTGCAATATGTATCGATCTAAGACGTATAAAGAGCGAAACTCGTCCGAGGTTATTAACGATATTCGTCAGGCGGGAGCCTATTATCGACGATTTGAAATGAGGCCATCTAAAGTATTTTTATGTGATGGTGATGCTCTGGGTGCCCCAACTGAAGATCTCTATAAGAGCCTATTGGCCATTAAAGAGGAATTTGGTGATATTCGAGTTGGTGTCTATGCCACGGCCCAAAATATGCTGGATAAAACAGACGAGGAGCTACGTTTTCTAAAGGATGCAGGCCTAGGGATAGCCTACCTTGGGATGGAGTCCGGATGTGACAAAGTTCTTCATATGACGGTTAAGGGAAATTCGGCCCAAGATATGATCGATGGTTCTAGGAAAGTGATGGGCGCAGGTATGCAGCTTTCTGTCATCGCTATGTTAGGGCTTGGGGGCAAAAAGCATACTGAGAGTCATGTAAATGAGACGGCAAAGGTCTTATCTGATATTTCACCTGACTACCTATCTTTTTTAACGACGATGGCAGTGGAGGGAACTCCCTATTATCGTATGGTTCAAAGAGGTTTTGAGATGCTAACGGTTAAGGAAATCCTAGGGGAAATGCATGATATTTTGGCGGGGCTTGTGCCTCAAAGAGATATTCTTCTAAGGATTAATCACGTCTCAAATATGTACCCCATTGGAGGATCACTACCCAAAGATCAAGCACTTATCGTCTCTCAGGTGAAGAAGTGGTTTGATGAGGCTCCTGCGGGAACATATCCCCCAAAGCCTAGCCATATGTAGCAATTCGCAGTATAAGAAGCCTATGAATAATATGACTCAAGACCAATTCTATATCGCATTTATTGTTTTGTCGGCCCTCGTTTTCATCCTCTCAATTGGAGTAGGTTACTTCTATATCAAGCTTAAGCAAGAGACTAAAAAGAAAATTGCAGAACACGATAAAATGGAAGCTCAAAGAGAAGCTCGTGAGAAAGAGCGCCAGGCCTTTGTTCGCGATAGCCTTATTACAATTGCTCGCGCTTTTGTTCAAAAACAATGTGAAGCTAGTGAGGCCTGTATTCGTCTTCGTATGCTCATTGATCGTATCGACTTCGTTGAAAATGAAGACTTTCCAATTATCTTTTCAATGTATGAAGAGATTAAGCACTTTGATACCCATCAGAATCGAAAAGACCTTTCAAAGCAAGATCGCTTTTCCCAAGATAAACAGAGATTTGCAATTGAAGATAAACACATGGATAATTTAATTAGTGAATGTAATAAGTTACTTTCTAATTTAACGGCAAACTAATAAATGCAACAATTCTATGTCCACGATTTAAATCCCATAGCAATTGATCTCTTCGGGATTAAAATCGCTTGGTATTGGCTGGCCTACTTTCTTGGCTACTTTTGGACACTCTATTTCGGTCAATACCTAATTAAGTCTCAAAACTTAAAAGTAACTCCACTACAATACTTGAACTACCTCTTTGCTGGCTTCTTTGTGATGCTTGCTGGAGGGAAGCTATTCTATATTCTTTTTTATAATTACTCTTACTATGCCAAAGACTTTTCACGCGTTCTTTATTTTTGGCAGGGTGGGATGAGTTTTCACGGGGCCCTACTTGGCGGTGCTTTATGGACTTGGTTCTACTGTCGTAAAAATCAAATAGAATTCTTTCGCTTAACTGATATTGTTGTGACTTCTGTTGGGCCAGCTATAATGTTTGGCCGTATCGCAAACTTTATTAATGGTGAGCTTGCGGGGAGAGTTACAGATATTTCGTGGGCCGTGGTTTTTCCAAAGCTCTATGATATGAATCCTCGCCATCCATCGCAACTTTATGAAGCGGCCCTCGAAGGGCTTGTCTTATTTTTGATTTTATTTGGACTAAAGAAGAATTTAAAAAAGCCTAAGTTAAACTCTGGCCTCTTTCTAATTATCTATGGCCTGGGGCGATTCATTGTGGAATTCTTTCGCACCCCAGATCCGCAAATCGGTCTTATTATGGGGGCCTTATCAATTGGTCAGATTTACTGTGCCGTTATGATTTTAATTGGCGCCTTAATTATTTTTTGGCCTTCTCGTTAATCGCATTTTCATATTGCTTTAAAAGCTCTGGATCAACTTCTGTTGGAGTAATTTTTCTAAAACTCTTACGCGCATTAATCATATTGTCACACTTGTGAATACCACCGTCTCCTTCGACTGGTACATTCTTTCTTCCGTCTTTCATCCACGTAATTTCTTTACCGCAATAACGACATGATGCCATGAGTAACTCCTTGATTTGCCCGCTAATTTAAAGTGTCCATTTTAGTGATTTTAAGGTATTCTAACAACCATAAAAATTCAATTTGGAGTACAAATGTTAGATATTAAATTTATCAGAGAAAATGTTGAGTTAATGAAAGATGTTATCGCAAATAAGCGTGTAGGTCTTGATCTTGATGAACTACTGTCAATTGACGCTAGTCTCTCTGAATTAAAATCAAAGCAACAAGATTTACAAGAGAAGAGAAATGCTCACTCGAAGTTAATCCCTCAAGCTTCAAATGAAGATCGCCCTAAGTTAATTGCAGAAGGTAAAGAAATTGCAAATGAACTTAAGGATATGAACCCTGAAATTAATGAGCTTGAAGATAAGCTTAAAAATCTAATGTACCTTGTGCCAATGGTTCCAAGTAAAGATGCACCAATTGGAAAAGATGATAGTGAGAATGTTATCTCACGAGTAGAAGGTGAGAAGCCAAATTTCTCATTTACTCCAAAGCACCACGTTGAAATTCTTGAAATGAATGAGTGGGCCGAATTTAAAAATATCGCAAAGGTTTGTGGATCACGTTCATATTCTTTGAGAAATGATATGGTTCTTCTTGAGATGGCCATGCACCGTATGGCATTAGATATGCTAATTGAAAAAGGATTTACTCTTGTATCTTCTCCTTCAATGGCAAGAGAAGATGCTCTTTACGGAACAGGACATTTTCCAACTGGACGTGATGATGCTTACTATATTCCTGAGCACGATATCTATCTCTCTGGAACTGCTGAAGTTCAGCTTAATAGCCTTCATGGTGGAGAGATTTTAAATGAAAGTGATCTGCCTATTCTATATGCTGGTTTTTCGCCATGTTTTAGGGGAGAAGCGGGAAGTTACGGTAAGGATGTAAAAGGTCTTATTCGTGTTCACCAATTCCAAAAAACAGAGCAATTTGTAATTTGTAAGGGAGATGCAGCTGAGTCTGAAAAATGGCACAAGGCACTTCTTGAAACTGCTGAAGAATTCTGTAAGAAACTAGAGCTTCCATACCAAATCCTTGAAGTTTGTACAGGAGATATGGGAGCAGGTAAGTATCGTATGTACGATATTGAGTGTTGGGTACCAAGTGAAGAAAAATACCGTGAAACGCACTCGTGTTCGGCGCTCCATGATTGGCAAGCAAGAAGAACAAATACTCGCTACCGTGATGCTGATGGAAATGTACAACATGTCTTCACTCTAAATAATACAATGGTTGCGACGCCAAGAATTCTTGTTCCATTCATTGAAAATCACCAACAAGAAGACGGTGGTGTTTATGTTCCAGAGGCCCTTCGTCCATATATGGCCGGAAAAGAGAAATTAAAGGGAAAACATTCTTAGGCTTTATTAGCCTAGGCTTAGTGTAAGTTTTTGAACCCCAGGTTCAGTGCTTACGAGTTTTACTCTGCAATTATGTGTCTTGGCCACTGAGTGGGCCAAGGCGATCATCTGAGTATTTGTTGTTAGCATATCCCCACTAAGTGTTCTTATGCCACGGTTCTTGGCCTCAGTAATGAGCATTCCAAGTAACTCTTTACCCAGCCCCATACCTTGATACTTATCGATAATTGTCACTGCAAATTCTGCGCTAGTTTTATCATCTTGTAAGATGTGAAAACGGGCCGTGCCCATTGGGTGAACAGGAGTCGTTGCCGTCACTGCACCGATGGCATAGTGAAGATTGCGATCAAATTCAGTTAGATTAATGAGTTCTTTTGCCGTGAGACCTTTTTTGGCAGCGAAAAAGCGGTGATAAATAGATTTTGGTTCCATTTCATGAAGGCCTTCCAGCAGTAGGCGCTTATCAAAGGCATTAATCTCTCGAATAAGGGCCTTATTTCCATGGAAATCGTAAATATGATCCAGTGCTAGTGCTTCCACTTCACAATAGTATCATGTCCAAACCTTTAGAGTATGATTTTTTTGACACAGTTTGTACTAAATGCTTAAAATTATAGTTAAAGTACTTATGGAGGAGACTTAATAATGGATAATTTCTACCCACTTAAAAAAGTGGCCGATCTATATGGTGATCCTAATTTAAAATTTAATATTCAGGACTTAGAGTCTTCAGGGGAGATTCCATCTTCTCGTAAATATCGTAGTGGTGCTATTTTTAGAAAGGGATGGCCAACTCAATTACTTCCACAAATTGGTGAAAAAATAGGCTACTTTAAGAAATTCGATAAACCGACTTCTGTTTGTGTTTTCACAACTAAAGGTGGTGTTCTTAAATCAACGCTAGCTCTAAATCTTGCCCGTACGGCCGCTCTGCATGGCCAGCGAGTTTGTGTTGTGGGTCTCGATATACAAGGGGATGTGACAACATCACTTGGTTTTGAATCAGATTCTGACGATGGAAACCTAGATGAACTTATTCAAAGGCTTGATCAAACGAAGGGCCTTTGTGATTACTTTAGTGGGGAGGCAACTCTTGATGAAGTTATCGTTCAGGTAGGTCTTCCAAACCTCTTTATTATTCCAGAGACACCAGAGCTTGTGGCCCTGAATGATTCTCTTAATAATATTAATCGTCGAGAGTTCTGGCTTAAAGAACGTGTTATTGATCCACTGAAGGAACACTTTGATCTTATCATCATGGATTGTTCGCCAAATTGGAATAAACTAACAACGAATGCACTCGTGGCCTGTGATGCTCTTGTTTCACCACTTGAGTGTAAGATAAATAACTTTAGAAACTTCAGAGTTTTCTCGCATTTCTTAAATGAATTCAAATCTGAGATGCAGCTAAATTTTGAATCGATTTTTGTTCCGACAAAGTATTCAACAAATAAGAAACTAAGTAATGATATTCTCAATTGGTACTTTGATAATGTTGAAGGCTGTACAAGTGTTGGGATCAAAGAGTCTGTTAGTGCTGAAGAGGCCATGGCGCTTAATCTTTCGATTTGTGAACATGTAGGAGGAAAGGCCATTGCTAAGGATACAGTAAGTCTTTTCAAGCAAATTCATGAGGCCATAACTAATCATCATGATAAGCAAGCTCAACTTAATTTAAATAATGGTTACCAAGCAAGAGTTCTTGGTGGTATAGCTCATTCTAAACTTGGAAATTTAGGAAGTAGGTTCTAATTATGGCCATTGGATTAAGTGATCTTAATACGAAGAAAGAAATAAAGAAGAAGGAAGTAATTATTGAAGAGATAATTACTTCTGAAGTCGAAAATAGCATTCCAAATGATAAGCAACAACGTCCTTGGGAAGGAATCACTCAATCTCAAAAGAGTACAGTTGCAAGTCTTGCTCTTAAGAAGGCCAAGGAAGTAACTCAAAAGAATGATGAATATGCAAAGAGTCTTAGAGAGAACTTTATTGACCCTCAAAAAGAGTTAGAGTTAAAGCAATATATCGATAATAGAGAGCGTGAGTTTCAAACGATGCATGATACTAAACATGCTATTAAGACAAAGAAGCGAATTAAAACACATCGTTCTTTTTTAAAAAGACTTCGATTGTCACTCTTTGGGTCTTAACTTCTTATCAATATTGAAATTAATAAATTCCTTATCGTTGAAACAGTGAAGTATTTTTGGTGTGTATGTTTCTATGACGGCCTTTGAGTTTCCACCCATATAGAGTTCATTAAAAGCTTTTGAACAGAGCTTCTTGGTAAATTTATGTTCAACACCAGTACATTTTTTGATGAAGTCACAAGAGTGAGGATAGCCGCGATAACACTTCATTGATTCAAGGTCGCAGGTTTCTTCATTAACAATCTTCGACTCACAAGAGTAGAGAAGTGTTGAAGTCACTATTAAAATTAAAAAGCTAAACAATACCTTCATCAATTAGTATATCCTTAAATTTATTAATTACATCGTGCTCATAGTGATCAACATGAGTAAGAGTTAACTCCATCAGTGCATCTCGTGGATTCATTTGATTAATTGTTACAAGTTTATCGTACGTATTTACAAGTGAGAGGATCATAATAGGTAAAGTCAGTTTTACTAACTTATTTGGCCCTGATCCACCATTAACTTCCTCATGATTAACGATAAGACTTAAGACTTCTTTTGGAATCCATGGCATATCTTTTAATGCACTAATCGCATCCTTTACATGAAGTCCGTAAACTCTTTTCTCATCATCATCAAGGCTTTCTTTTGTTTTCTTAAAAAGGTTCTGGTCATTTTTATTAAGTCTTGTAATTCCAACATCGTGAAGTAAACTTGCTGAAGCAATATTTGAAATCTCACTATCACTACAGCCGATGCGTATCGCTAGTCTTGTTGCTAGAGAAGCAACGTTCATTGAGTGCTCAATAATAAGATCTGTATCGATGGTTTTCTTTTCAAAGAACTTCTTTAATGCATCAGGATTAGTTGATAAAACTTTCTTTAATTGTCCGGCCGCCGCTTGAGTAATATTAAAAGAAGATTCACTTTCTGGATTATTCATTGATTGTTCAATGGCCGTCTTACAAGCACCGTCAATTAGAGTGACCTGATCCTCAAGGCTTGTATCTGGAGATTGCATTTTTTCTTGCATCAACTCGTCGATATAAGCTTGATAAATATCAATATCTGAACTTTGAATATAGAACTTAGCAACTTGTTGGTTCTTTAATTTTTCAAGTTTATCATCAGTTATAGGAGTACCTTCTTCTTGGTACTTAAGATATGTCTCTTTAAAATATATGTAGAGGTCAAAAGTAATGGCCTTTTGAGGATCAATCGTTGATATACGTATCGGAAAGAAATTCATATATTCCTAGCTAAGTAATTATTATTCCTATAATAATTCTATTTGCTTTTCACGATATAAACAATAGGGGGAATAGCTGATCATTTTGGTATATAGAGAGTAACATCGGTACCCGATGGATCACTTTCTATTGAAAACCTAATATTGAGAAGTTTTGCATAGGATCTAATGATAAAATAACCAAACCCAGTGCCTTTTTCACCCATTGTTCCATAGCTTATTCCTGTATCAATATGGCGATTTATTTTACTTAAGGTCTCCTTAGTCATACCAATTCCATTATCTTTGATTAGGATTTGGTAGGAGTCTTCATTTGTAATTGAATTAACACTAATAACACCATTCTTTGGAGTGAACTTTATAGAATTAGAAATGATATTACCAATTATTTGGTGAGCAAGCATTGTCTGATTAGAGTGTATAACCACATCTGGGTTCTCAAGGTTTAAATTTAGTCTAATATTCTTTTGATCACATTGACTTGAAAAGATCAGTTCAATATCTTCAAAAAGCTTCTTTAGAGTAAAATCGTTCAACTTTGGGTTATTATTTATCAGGGCCTGCTCTGACTTAACGTTGTCGAGAATTCCTTTTATATGGAGGCAAGCAGAATGAACTTTTGGCCACACTTTTTCATTATCAACACTTCCTCGCCTTAGGTAGCGACTTGCATACCCTGAAATAATAAAGAGTGAATTTGCAATATCGTGAGAAAGAACTCTTAGAAGTCTAATGTACTTTTGCTGGTCCTGATTCTTTAATAGTCTAATCTCGTTTTCTCTTGAAATACGATTAACCTTTAAGCCTAGAGCAATTGAGACGGTGAAAACTTCAAAAATATTTCCAAAGATTAGAAGGTTTTGTGTGAAAAAGTTTAAGCTTAAAAAACCATATATCGAAACAAAGTAAGTAATTGCACTAATATATAGAATTATCCATGATAATAAATACACCTTGGCTTCAATTGTTGGCCTGGTTTTATTTATATAAACCGTTGCCCCTAACAAGAAAGCGAACATGAGCATTACTGTAAAATCGATAAAATATCCAATATACATATTATAAGGATCAAGTCCTGGAATAATGATTCCGGTTGAGCCAATGATCGCAATAACGAAGAAAACTCTCTTTATAATTTCAAAGATTTTGGTATTTACTTTTTTAAAATCAAGTAGTTCGTCTGCAAAGAGATACGAGAAGATAATTGAAATGTAGGCGAAGACGCCTAGGTACTTGGCGATCAACCCTCCTGCAAATATATGAGTAAGAAAGCCTGTAATTGTGGTTACTGTAATGATCATTGAAAAGATAAATGAAGAATATATAAGATAAGCTTTCTCTTTCATAAGGAAGTAGAGAATCAGGTTATAAATAAATAGTGTCAGAAGTATTGCAACATATACGGAATTAAGAATGAAGAAAGCCGATTCTTTCTTAATAAAGTCGTCTTCTGAATGGAGTAAAACTTCTGTTTCAATTCGATTGAGGGTGCTTATTTTAATGACATAGGTCATGGAAGAGTGAGGATTTAACTCTATTTTAAAAGCATTGAATATCTCAAATGGACGATCGTTACCAAAAGAAATTTTTCGATGCTCTTTTCCCTTTATAGCCAAGACTTGGTCAAATAAGAGTAGGCCAGAACTCAAATGAATAATTCGTTTTTGTTTTGTTGACGTTCTATTAGATATATTGATTCGTAGCCAAATTGGCCGTTGTATATAGCCTGCATTAATGACATCATTTTTATTAGATTTGAAACCTTCTGGACTATAATCTTTCTCATTAGAAATCTTATATTCGATATGGTGGCCAATACTCTTTGTTGACGTTAGGTTTTCACTAAGTTCAAGGGGAGGGGAAGCATGGGCAATTCGAATTGCCACAACCGCAAAGGTGATGATAAATTTAAATAGGGTGCTTCTCACAGGCATAATATATAGTTTTTATTAACATTTTTAAATAACTTTACTGGAATTATGAAAAAAAGACTCAATTTCTACTTCGACTTCACTTCACCATATTCTTACCTGAGTATGTTACAAATTAATGATGGTATTTTAGATGCTAAATATGAGATCGATTACTGTCCTGTTATGGTAGGAAGACTCTTTTCATTAAATGAAATGAGTGCTCCTGCACAAGTAAAAAATAAAGCTTTATATCTTTATAAAGAGGCCCTAAGGGCCGCTGACTCACTTGGAGTAAAGTTAACTTTTCCAAGAACGCTTCCATTTAATTCACTTCCATACCTACGTATGGCCCTAGGTCTTGAATCTAATAGGGAATTGCAAAGAAGTTTTATTGTCGAAACATTTAAGTATGGCTGGCAAGAAGGATTTGATTACGAAGATTATGATCACTTTAAAGATTATATTATTAAAAATTGTTTAACTTTAGAAAAATTTGATGAACTCGAGCAAGATCGAGTGTTAAAAAAAGAATTAAAAGCTAAGATTAATGAAGCATTTGAACGAGGTGTTTTTGGTGTACCAACTTTTGGTATTAACGATGATTTTTATTGGGGAAATCATAATTTGGCCGACCTCGCAAAAAACGATTTTTTAGACTATAATAATCACGAGCAATACCTAGAATTTAAAAAATTCTTTAAGGATGATAAATGAAATTAAAAATTAAGATATTATGTGCTTTGATTTTCAGTCTTTATACTTTTGCTGAAACCAAAGTTGTTCTTCAAACAAACTACGGTGATATCGTAGTAAAGCTTTACGATAAGAAAGCTCCTATTACTGTTAAGAACTTTTTAAGTTATGTGAATTCTGGCTTTTATAATGACACAGTTTTTCACCGTGTGATTGATGATTTTATGATCCAAGGTGGGGGATACGATACTTCTCTTAAAAAGAAGAAAACTGAAAAGCCAATTAAGAACGAAGCGACTAACGGAATTAGTAATGCTCAAGGTACAATTGCAATGGCAAGAACTTCTGTTATTGACTCTGGGACTTCTCAATTCTTTATCAACGTAAAAGATAATACTTTCCTAGACCATACTGGCCCAACACCATCTCAATATGGTTATGCTGTTTTTGGAAAAGTTATTAGCGGTATGGCCGTTGTAAATAGAATTAAGAAGACTAAAACAGGTCGAAATGGCCCATTTCAAAACCTTCCAACTTCAAATATTGTCATTAAAAAGGCATATGTTCAGCCTTAATTGAATATACCTGAATGGCGCAGTCAAGTACTGCGCCAAAATGAAAGCAAAATCTTCGTTTCATAAAAAATGCCTATTTGAATGAGCTATAATCTAGCAATGGGTTCCTTAAAACTTAAAACAAATTCTAACTTAAGTTATTCTAAATTTAGCCAAATAAACGGTAAGCATCCGCTTCAAAAGTCATGTAAAGATGCATTCATTACGTATCAAGCAAGACGACGACATGGAGGGAAGGTCGCCTTTTTTAACTTTGATTTAGCAAAGGAAATGGGACTCATTCCCGAAGACCATGAAGAAGTTGTGGGGCCAGAATTATCCAAGCAAATCCTTGATACTTTTTCAATTGTTATTATCAATGAATATGATATTGAGAATAATATAAGCTTTCCACAAGAAGATATTCTTCCAAACAAGTATATGGCCACTCGCTACCTTCAATTACAACATCCTAATAAGCAGGGGAAGACTTCTGGAGACGGCCGCTCAATATGGAATGGAATAGTTAAGCACAAGGGACAAGTTTGGGATATTTCTAGTCAGGGAACAGGTGCAACAAAACTATCTCCCGCAACACATATTCAAAATAAGTACTTTATGACCGGAGATCCGACAATCTCTTATGGCTGTGGCTACTCTGAGCTAGACGAAGGTTTAGCAACGCTCTTCTTTTCTGAAATTATGAAGAAGAATAATTATGAAACAGAGAGATGTCTTGCCATCATTGATTTTGGAAATAATATTTCAATTAATGTAAGGGCAAATAATAATCTCATTAGACCGTCTCATATGTTTAATCACCTTAAGCAATCAAATTACGAGGCCCTTAAAAATATCGTTAATTATTATATTGATCGCCAAGTGATGAATGGTGACTGGAATAAGGTTCCAAAGACTCCAAAGTCACGTTATAAATTCTTTCTAAAGAAACAAGTTGAAGTCTTTGCAAGACTTGCTGCTAACTTTGAAGATGATTATATTTTCTGTTGGCTAGATTGGGACGGTGATAATATCTTAATGAATGGTGGGATCATCGATTACGGCTCAATTCGCCAGTTTGGTCTATATCACCATGAGTATCGCTTTGATGATGTTCAAAGGTATTCCACAACAATTAAAGAGCAGAAAGAGAAGGCTAAATATATAGCTCAAACTTTCGTACAGATTGTTGATTTCTTAATTAGTGGAAAGAAGAAGTCCATTGGAGAGTTTAGCTCAGATGAAAGTCTTAAGATTTTTGATCAAATTTTTGAAGATCAAAAGAAGATTAATCTTTTAACTAAAATAGGTATCGATCCTATATATATTGATTATCTTATTTCTCGTAAGTCAGAGATGATAGAAGATTTTCAAAAAGACTTCTATTACTTTGAGAAGGCCAAATCAAGTTTTGGGTTATATGAAGTAAGCGATGGGATCTGTTGGGATGCCATCTTCTGTATGAGAGATATTTTGAGAGAGTATCCTCAAATTATTCTTAGTCGCGGTGAAACTATTACAAGAGATGAATTTATTAATATCGCTAAGTCGAGTTATGCAACAAAAGGTGACCTTGAAATAAATCAGTATCGTGCATCAAAGATTGATTCTTTCCAAGAGAATTACTTAAGAATAGTAGAAACGGTTGCAAAGAAATCAAAGAAGAGTAAAGAAGATATACTTCTTGAAATACTCATGCGATCTTCAATAATTAATAAATTTGAACGAGTGACTGGAGATAGTATTGCTCGTATTGTTGATACAGTAATGAAGAAGGTTAAGAAATTTGATCCTCAGATCATGTTTGGTGTGATGAAAGAGTTTAGAGAAAACCAAACTTTCGATCCCGATAATATTGAACGCTCACAAGGTTCTAGAAATACTAACAGAGATAAACGCCAACCTGTTAAACCAATCGTTAGTGAATTTTTAAAGATTGTAAGAGATTATAGAGAAGGCATTTAACACATGAAAATTGGGCTTTATGGCGGTGGCGACTTCTGCGACAATGTTGAAATGGACGAGCATGTCTTTAGCTTGTGCAAGAGCGAAAATCCAAGCATAACATTTATACCTGCAAGTTCATATGAGTCTGAACTTGATTTTTTAGATCTAATAATGGCCTATAAAAAAATAGGTTTTAAGCGCTTCATACACTTTCCTGTCGATCACGAATTCGATAAAACTCTAAAAGAAGAAGCTCTTTCAAGTGATGTTATCCATCTCGGTGGTGGTAATACTTTCTATTTCCTAAAACATTTAAGAAGTAGTGGAATATTTGATGAACTAAAGAGTTATGTTGAGCGAGGAGGAATTCTTACTGGACTTTCTGCTGGTGCAATTATCACGACTCCCAATATTATGACAGCATCATTTCCTCCTTGGGATCGAGATGATAATGATGATAATGTTCGCGACTTTAAATCGTTAAATCTCATCGATTTCGAATTCTTTCCTCATTATCGAAAATCGAAGAGATATGAAGATGAGCTAAAACGTCATTCGATTCTTTCACGCTTTCCAATCTATGCCTGTCCAGATGGTAGTGGCTTAATTGTTACAGAAGATGAGATTCATGTTCATGGTGACTGTTTTGTTTTTGAAAAAGGTCAAAAGTATAAATTATAATTTTCGATGGGAAGGTCTAGTTAAAAGAAAAGTGATAACCGATAGGCCAATTAGTGAAATGATAATTTTAACTATTGGTGCCACTTCAACATATATCAATGAGTAACTAAAGAGAGCAATAATCATCGAAACAGCAATGATTTTTGATTTCACACTTACCACGCCATACTTATTCCAATCCGTGATAATTGGTCCAAATATTCGATGATTCAATAACCATTGATAATACTTCTCACTACTTCTTGAAAAGCAATAAGCACTTAGAAGCAAGAATGGAGTAGTCGGGATGAGTGGCAAGAAAATACCAATAATTGCCATTAGTACAAAGGCGATTCCAAAACTTAAATAGATGATTTTCTTACTTCTTTGAATCACTAGAATGTCTTTATTGGGGAATTGGGCTTCTTAATCGCCTTAATACAAAAACGTACCGGAGCAGGATAGCCTTCAACTGTTTTTGTTTTATCATTTTCATCTAGGAAGTCTTCTAAAGATTGGTGAGGGGGAGGACACCAAGGAGTCTTCCTTTGCTCTTCAAAATTAGTTGTGGAACTTGATACTACTTCGATGTCAGTAAAGCCTGTACGATTAATCCAATTTTTTAAACAACTAAGAGTTGGTAGAAACCATACGTTTCGCATTTTTGAATAGCGATCTTCAGGGAATAAACAAATTGTCTCTTCTCCTGGAATTCCAATCGTTTCCATTATCATCGTTCCACCCGGAACAAGGGATTCTCTAATTGATATTAGTTGCTCAAGAGGGTGACGGTGATGATAGAGGACACCCATTGAAAAGACGACATCAAAGAATGATCTGAAGTTTGGTAAGTCTTCTATTCCAAATAATTCAAATTTTAAATTATCGTGCTTTTTAAAGTGATTGATAAAATCAAACTGAGCTTGGTTATGTAGAACTGGGTCAATCCCTAAAACCAGTTTTGGATTTTCTTTGGCCATTTCAAACATGTAGTAACCATTATTGCATCCAACATCTAAAACAATTTTATCTTTAAGCTCAGGGAGATGATCCTTTAGCCTTTGCCATTTTTTATCCGAGCGCCATTCCGCATCGATTGAAAGTGAACCAACTTGAAATGGCCCCTTTCGCCATGGAATCAATTGCTTTGCTATTTCTGTCGTTTTATCTGTATCGATCTCTAATGAATCAATTGTTTCAAATATTTCCTTATACTCTCTTTCATACTTTGTTCTGAAAATATGTAATTTCTCCTGCTTTAATTGTCTTAAAGCTTCAAGATCTACACGGTTTCCATATGTTTCTAAGTATTCTAGGTTTTTCATCATTAATTACTTCATGCAAAGGTAACAAGCAAAGTTGTACCATCTAAAAATCATTTCAGACTTTTTAAATCCTGCTTCGTTGAGCATTTCTAATTGTTGTTTTGGAGTTAAAGGTATTAACACATTTTCTAGTGCTTCACGTTTTTGGGAAATCTCCATTTCACTATATCCATTACGTCTTTTAAAGTCGTAATAGAGATCAACGAGCAGCTCATCAATTTCTTCATCTTGGCAGATAATCTTCTCGGCCAGTACAAAGTAGCCACCATCATTTAGTCCATTATTGATATTCTTTAAAACCTCTAGGCGTTGATCAAGAGGTAGGAATTGAAGGGTATAGTTCATAATGGCCATACCAGCATTCTCAACTTTAATATCTGTAATTGAGTCTTTAATTAATTCTACATGATCGAGAAGTTTATGCGACTTTAGTTTTTGCGCTGCTTTTTCAAGCATAGGCTTTGAAGTATCAATCCCAATAAACTTTGGAAGCTCTTTTTCATTCTTACGTAGGTAGTCGGCAATTAGAAGCATTGTGGTTCCAGTGGAACAACCAAAATCATAAATTGTTCCACCACGATAGGCGCGCCTAACAAGATCAATTATGATCTTATGAATTTCATGATAGTTTGGAATACTACGAGAAACCATGTCGTCAAATACTGAAGCGACATCTTGGTTGAACTTAAAATCTGAGATTTTCTCAATCTCTTTGGCAAAGACCTTATCTGTCCCACCTGTTAAAAACTTGTTTTCCATGGGCCGAAATTAGAATATCTTTCGCTCATTGTCCAATTTTCTATAAAATATACCGGTTTTAATACCTATAATTTCAGTCACTTAACGCAATAGTCATTTTTCTCTTCCACTAATTAGTTTTTATTGGTACTAAATAAAAAAAGTTAACAAACAGCGCAGGTTTTATGAATAATGAAATAAACACTGGTGAAGCGTTTAATGAAACGCTTAGAGTTTTGGCACACGACTATTCTGGTCACATCCATCTTATACGCTTTTGTATTGATGAATTACTAGAAGAACAAGATCCAGAAAATCCTTTTGTAAAGAAGCTCAATCAAGGCTTAGAGAAGTTTCAAAATGATCTAGAACTTCTGAAGCAATCAACTCCTTACTTTCTTGAACCGGAAGTAAAAATTAGCAAGATTGTTGCAAGAGCTTTTGGTCAAGCACGTATTTATTTAAAGAAACACTTTGCCGACATCACATGGCAAGTCGATGGGGATACGACAATTTCTAATAAGGATGCAAATACTCTTTGTGAGGGACTGTTCTCTTTTGCCCATTTATTTTCAACTTTAGCAAAGAATGAAGGAAAAAGTTCAATTCATATCATCCTAGAAATTAAAGACGAGTTAAGAAAATTAATTTTTCTTAAGTCAGAATTAAACAAATACTTAAGACAGGACTTAGAATCCATCTTAAACTTAGGTGACGAAAACGAAAAATCATTGAGAAGATTCGTAGGCATAGACAGCTTTGTGGCCAAAGGCTGGGACTACGATATTCTCGAAAACAGCAACAATTTATCGGTGAGGTTAAAATTATGACAATGGCAACAGACAAGGAAATTTGGATTCTAGAGGATGATGAGGGATGCCGCTTTGTGTATGAGCAAACGCTTGTTCATCGCTACAACAATTTAAGATTTTTTTCTTCTATTGAAGAATTCCAAAAGTCACTAAGTGAAACTCAAAAAAATCCTGCATTAATTATTGCAGATCTTATGCTTGATGACGGTAATTTTATGACTTACTTAAATCATTCTAAGGATAGAAGACTGATGGTAATTCCATTTATCATTGTTTCAAGTATTGATGATATCGATGCCCTGAGATTCTGTTTTATGGAAGGAGCACTAGATTACTTAACAAAGCCATTTAAGAAGAATGAGCTTATTGTAAAAATTGAAAATGTATTTAATGGAAGTCCAAGACGAATGGTTCAACCAATTGCTCACAAGTCAATGCTTCTTGACGGAAAAGAAGTAGAGCATCTAACGAGCAAACAAAAACAACTACTCGGACTATTTATCAATTCTCCACATCGAATTGTAAGCCGAGATGATATTCTCGATAATGTATGGGGAGATACAACAGTTCACCCGAAGACAGTTGATGTCCACTTATATAACCTAAGAAGAAAGTTACATGACTATGGTTATATTATCCGCTCTGAGGGGGGAGGAAAGTGGTCTCTAATTCCAGATACTTATGAGAAGTCATCATCTGAAGACTCTTTGAGTAGCTCTTCAGGCGACGATACATCTTCAGTATCTGAAACATCACTGTAATATTTTTTTAATAGATAAATACCCTTTGCATGAAATTAAAGCTTAGGGTGTTTTCTTTACTTAAGTAAATTAAAGAAGTTGATATAAAGTTAGTTAATACACGAGACGCCATGTGGAAATAACGGATAATAATAGCTTAAAACCTGAGCTATTTAATTCGAATATTCTTTACTGCCATGTCGATTTTGATGGCAAATTTACCTATATGAGTGACCTCTATGTCGGTTATGGCGAGGTTATAGGCACATCTGTGTTTGAACTTATCCCTCCTGAAAAGCATGAGTTTTTGGCCAATGAATTTTTTAAAGCAAAGAAGGGACAAACTGTTCACTTCTTCATGGACACACATAATCGTCTAATGGAGAGAGAGAATTGGGAAGTATGGCTTCAGCCTGGCTATAAAGAAAATCATAAGGGGCCGGCCTTTGTTGAAGTTTATGCGAAGAACTTAAATGCGGGTGCTGAAAATTTTATTAACTCATTATTTAAAAACTTCTATACGGCCACTGATGACGATTTATTTGTTTTAAATGAGCAATTGGATATCCTCGACTTTAATAAGAATTCAAAAGAAAACTCAATCGGTAAAAGTTTTTCGGAGCTTGTCACTGATGATGACGATTATCTCTTTTTTCTCAATACATTCGAGCAAGCAAAGCGACTAGATGGAGTTGCTTTAAAAATTACACATCTTCTGTACCGAAATAAGCGCAAGAAGAGACGTTACTGTCGTGTGAGTGTCACTTATATGTCGATGCATTCCATTGGCCGCTTTATGGTTCAAATTCGTGACATCCATCAAGAACATACAAATCGTATCACTCTAAAACTTCAAGAGCGACAATTTGAGGAATTTGAAAGATGGAGATCTCTTGGGCAAATGTCTGCCGGAATTGCCCATGAAATTAATAATCCACTTTGTATTATTCGTATTCAAGCAGAGCAACTCAAAGATCGCTTTGCTCATCGTGAATTAAGGGATAATGATCCATCGTATATGAAGAAGCTTGATAGTATAATTAAACAGGTTGATCGTATTGAGAATATTGCCAATAGCTTAAAAATTTATTCTCGTTCTTCTAATTCAATTACATGTGAACGACACTCTCTTAATGATTTAATTCACGATTCTCTAGGTTTATTTCAAGCTCAGACTGGTCGTGAAATTTATATCGATTATAAGAATAATTATCAAGAATGTGAGATTGAATGTAAGAAGAATGAGTTCTATCAGATTATGCTCAATCTTTTACAAAATTCATATCAGGCCGTTAATCACTTTGATACCTTAGAGAAGTGTTGGATAAAAATTTGGGTTGAGAAATCAATTCTTGATCAATACGTTGTCTACGTTCAGGATGGCGGTGATGGAATCAATGGTGATATTGCAAAAGATATTTTTACGCCATTCTTTACGACAAAGGATGTAGGTAGTGGAACTGGTCTTGGTCTTAGTATTTCAAAGAAGCTAGCTTTTGAAAATGGAATGATTTTAAACTTTGAACAAGATAGAAAGCATACAACTTTCTCAATCACAATGGGCCCAGAATTAACTAGGCCCGCTCATGAGAAAAAATAATTAAGAATTTAGAACTTCTTCTAGTTGACCTGATTGGAACATCTCTGTAATGATGTCGTTTCCACCTACTAACTCACCTTTAAAGTAAAGTTGTGGGTAAGTTGGCCAATTCGAGTACGCCTTAAGGCCTTCACGAATATCCATATCTTCTAAGATATTAAAAGTCTTATATGGTTTTCCAATTGAGTTTAGCATTGCTACAGTGTTTGCAGAAAAACCACACATTGGCATATCTGCAGTACCTTTCATAAAAAGTACAAGCTCAGCTGAACCAATGATTGATTCAATTTGCTCATTTAGTTCTTTGTTCTTATCAACATCTGATACAACTTCTGATTGGTTGATTGGAGTTGATTCTTTTCCAAGTATATTAAATGGGTTATCACTCATTTCTTACGTCCTTTTTTATTAATCTAATCTTTCGTCTATCTTACCTAATAATGGTGGCTTTGGGAATACAAGTATTCAAGTGCTTGAATTTACAAGTACTCGTTAAGCCAGTTTCGGATTTGAATTATTTCATCAATATCAATTTCATGTTCCATTTCATATTCAAAAAAGTCGACGTTAGCACCTTTTGATTGAAGGTGTGCGATACCGGCCTTTGTTTGGTTAATATCAATAACTGGATCGAGTTTTCCATGGGCACAAAAGATAGGCGTCTCTTTTAAGCAATTAGAAAGTTGGCCACTTGGAAGGTGCTCTGGATAGATTCGAGGAGACATCAGTACAAGGCCTGCGAGTTTATGTTCTAGTTGATAGGCCGTCTCAAGTGTCATGCATCCTCCTTGAGAGAATCCGGCCAGAAAGATATCACTGTAATTAATATTCTCGTTAGATGATACGATCTCTTCAATAATTGAATTTAACTTTTTTGAATTTTCTTTAATGCCTACACTTGGATCATTGGGAGGAAGATCATACCAACTGTAACCAAAGTAGTATTTCTTTGGAGCATTTAAAAGTAGGTAGGCAAGCCCTGTGACATTAATTTCTTGGGCCAGAACTTTATAAGACTCAAGGCTATCGCCGAGGCCGTGCATGAGAATCATGACTTTTTGGGCATTTGTCGGAGTGATATCACTTGAAGGTATATAAAAAGAGTCCAGTACTTGTGTTTTCATAAGAAAAAAATAGGAGATTGTTCGTTTTTATTCAAGTTTTATCTAATATTTTTTTATGAACAGTCGATAAACTAAGTATCTAGCGAATCCACGGAACACAGGAGGAAAATGTGTCAACAACTGATATTTTAAGAGTTGAAGCAAGAGAAATCGAAACATCAAAAACAAAGATGAGAAACGAAGGATATATTCCAGGAGTTATCTTTGGAAAAGGTTTTGATGGAGTGAACTTTAAAGTTCCAAGAATTGAACTATCGAAATTCCTACACCACTCAGGTAAAGTTTTCGAAGTAGAATATGCAGGTAAGAAGCATCTAGTAACTCTAAGTGACGTTCAAAGAGGTCACCTAGGAACAGACTTTGTTCACTGCTCATTCCAAAAAGTATCGGCGAAAGAGAAAGTTGTTCTTTCTCTACCAATCCACTTCATCGGTGATGCAGTAGGTACGAAGGCCGGTGGTCTAGTAAACTTTAACTTCCACGAAGTAGAAGTAGAAGGTCTACCAAAAGATATGCCAGAATTCCTAGAATTCGACATTTCGACGCTAGAGCTAGATGACTCGTGGACATTTGAGAAGTTCTCACTTCCACACGGTCTAACTTGGGCACACGATGTAACGGCTTCAGTTGTTTCATGTCATATGCCAAAAGTAGTTGTTGAGCCAGAGGTTCAAGAAACTGAAATGGTTGTTGAAACTCACGCTGATGCTGAAGTTGAAGCTAAGAAAGAAGAACAAGCTTCATAATCTGCTTAAAAATTTTATGATATAATGAAGGGAGGTCTTAGGATCTCCCTTTTTTATTTCTGGAGAGAGTTATGAGAAGTTTAGATACTTGGCTTGAACTATATGGTGAATCACATCAGAATCGTACCAATCAGCATATACATGAAGTCTGTGTTCCATTAATTACTTGGTCACTTCTTGGGATGATGTGGAAAATACCGACACCTGCTTTCTTTGGTGAATTCAATTGGGCCTGGCTCTTTGTTATTCTTGCAAGTCTCTTTTATTTAACTCTCAAAAATATCAAGGCAATCACTGTTGCCCTGACACTTGTTATTCCATTTATGCTCTTAACAAAATTCTTCTTAGTGGATTTTCTAGGGGAGTACTTTCTTGCTACTTGGATTGTGATCTTTATTATTTCTTGGATAGGACAATTCATTGGCCATAAGATTGAAGGAAAGAAGCCATCTTTCTTTGAAGATCTTCAGTTCTTACTTATTGGCCCTATTTGGATTTTCCTTGGTAAAAAGTAGCTAACGCCAAAAATCTTCGTGATAATTAAAATTTGTCTTTTCTCTCACGCTTTGTAGGTAGATATGAATCTGTGGTGGAAATTGAAACTCCGGAAAGATATACATTCCCCAAAGGTGTGATGCTAGAGCTATATCTAATATTGTAATATTTGAATTCTCATAGAATGGAATGAGTTTTGAAGTTAAGCTCGATAGTGTTGAGTCTAATCCTTGAAGATAGATGTCTTTATTTTGAGCAAGAATATTAAATGGGCCACGCTTTGCTGATTTCTTTTTTATAAAATACTCACGAGCTTCAGGAGTAAATTCTTTTGACCAGGCCCAATAAGGCATACAGAGGTTATGAATATCACTTCCTAGTGTATTTAAAAGTAAATTTAATTGATCCCATTTCTCACCATCTAATTCACTTAAAAATAAATCTTTGTCACTTTTCATTGCAAGTGTCTTAATTATTTCGAGAGATTCATTCATCACAACACCATCAATTTCCATAATTGGTAACATTTTCGTGCCAGTTAGAGCAATAGGTGTTTCTTCGTCATTGTAGTCTAGGACGATCGATTCGTAATCGAGACCGAAGAAACCGAGTGCCATACGAACTCGAATACAAAATGGACAATGGATATAATGGTATAATTTCATGTTCTTCCTTTCGGGTAAATGCGTCATGCCGTATTAGTAAATAATAGTACAATAATGTTAAGTATTATTTAAGGAAAAATCCATGTCATTAGCAATGCTATACAAAGAAAGAAAATTCTGGCCTCTATTTTGGACAATGTTCCTAGGTGCGGCCAATGATAACGTATTTAAGAATGCTCTCATTCTACTGATTACCTATAAGAACGTTTCACTATTTGGTCTTGGAGCTGAGTCTCTTGTGGCCTTTGCAGGTGGTGCCTTTATCTTTCCCTATGTGCTCTTTTCAGCAACATCTGGACAGATCTCTGACCACTACGATAAGGCCAAGGTTATTAAGGTCACAAAGTTCACGGAACTTGCGTTCATGGTTGTGGGGGCCCTTGGGTTTATCTTAGAGAGTTATGGACTGCTAATGCTAACGCTCTTCTTTATGGGGGCCCAGTCATCATTCTTTTCTCCTGTTAAGTTTTCATCATTAAGAACTATTTTAAAAGATGAAGAGTTGACGACTGGAACGGCCTTAATTGGTGGTGGAACTTTTATTGCTATTTTAATTGGTACAATTATTGGAGGCCTTGCAGCAGCTGCACCGGATGCAACAGACACGGCAGCCTTCGCTATTTTAATTTTTGCTGTCTTAGGTGTAGTGACGGCCCACTTCCAAAACAAAATTAATGATATTAATAATGATGTAAAAATAGATTATACATTTGTAAAACCTACTTTCCAGCTCTTGGCCAATTCCCTTAAGGATAAGAATTCATTTCGCGCTATCATGGGAGTTTCTTGGTTTTGGCTTTTAGGCTCATTTGTTCTCTCTGTTATGCCTGCGATTATTAAGAATGTATTTTACGGAAGCGAAATGGTTGCTTCAATTTTTATGGCAACTTTTACAATAGGGATGGGACTGGGGTCTTGGATATGTTCGAAACTTTCTGGAAAGCGAATTGAAGTCGGAATGGTTCCACTTGCTGCTGTCGGAATGTCTCTGGCCGTATTTGATCTATACTATATCTCTACTCAGTGGCCAGTTTCGATTACAGGCTTAATGGCACCTGCTGAATTCTTTGCTCAACCTCTGGCCATTAGAGCAATTACAGATCTTCTTTTAATTACAATATTTGGTGGAAACTTCTATATCTCTCAATTAACTTTTATGCAGCATAGTTCGCCAATTGAAAAACTTGCTCGTACGATTGCGGCCAATAATATTTGGAATGCAATTTTTATGGTTTTTGCTGCCGTTTCTATTATTATGCTTAAAAAGGCGGGATTTACGGCACTCGATAATCTACTTATTCTTGGAGTCGTTAATTTAATTTATGCAGGTATTTCTTATTGGTTCTTCCACGAAGAAATGTGGCGATTTGTTTTTGATTGGATCACAAATATTCTCTACAAAATTGAAGTGGTTGGAGAAGACAATATTCCAAAAGAAGGAAGGCTTGTCATCGCAGCAAACCATACTTCATTTGTCGATTGGGGAGTCGTTATGAGTTTATCTCCTCGTCCTATTCGATGGGTGATCGATCACCGTTATTATAAGATTCCAGGATTAAAACAATTCTTTATGCAAGGGCATTTGATTCCAATTGCAACTCGTAAGGAAGATCCAGAGCTTCTTGATAAAGCCTATTCAAAACTAAATGACACTCTAAGTGAAGAACGATGTGTTGGCTTCTTTCCTGAAGGATGGATCACTCGTGATGGTGAACCTCGTAAGTATCAACCAGGAATCAAGAAGGTTGTTGAGCAAACTAATGCTCAAGTAGTTCCAATTGTAATTAAAGGCCTATGGGGAAGCTTCTATTCTTTCTCTGGAAAAGGTGTGTTTAAGGGAATTCGTTGGAATATTTTTAAACGTCGAAAAATTAAAATTGTCGTTCTACCGGCCATTCAGCCTGAAGAATTTTGTTATAAAGATCTCGAAGAGAGAATGATTGTAGAATATAAAAAGCCTCTGTAAAACAGAGGCTTTTTTTTATTTAGAATTGATTAATAATTGCTTTTGCATCAAAGCCAAACTTTTCGTAAAGCTCATCTGCAGTATAAGAAGATTGTCCAAAGTGACCATCGTTACCAAGGGATTTCATTTCAAATTCTAGTCCGGCCATTTTGAGGGCGTGACATAGGATTGCTCCTGCTCCTGCTGTTAGTTGATGATCTTCAACTGTTACAATCTTTCCACCATTCTTTGCAAGTTGTTCCTTGAAAGTGTCTGTGTCAATTTTATTAATAAATGGATTATTAATAACAGTTACATTCTTTCCTTTCGATTGAAGCTCTGTTGCTGCTTCAAGGGCCTGTTGAACAAGCGGTCCGTGAGTAACGATAATTCCATCTGTACCTTGACGAAGTACTTGAGCTTTACCCCATGGGTAAGTCGAGTTTTCTAAGTATGATACTGGGTGTTTTTCACGTCCAAAGAAGAAGACTGTTGTTTCAGGTGTTTCACCTTTTAGAGTTGCTTCTTCATATCTCTTAATTGCTTGGTACATATAGTTTTCAGCTTCTTCCTTAGTTGAAAGAGCGATAACATTTGTATTTGGAATTCCGGCCACTGCCGAGAAGTAAGTTGTTGCTTGGTGAGAAGCACCATCTGCTGCATCTTGGAATCCTGTGTGTGAGAATAAACAAATCACAGCACCTTGAGATAATTGAGACATGATTAGAGGAAGGTTTCCTTTTGTTACACCAAATTGTGCAAATGTATCAACAACAGGGATGAATCCTTGTTTTGCCATACCTACGGCATGGGAAACCATATTTGATTCAGCGATACCAACATCAACATAGTGAGAAGGGAAGGCCTTTTGAAAAGCTGCTACTCCAGTTGAGCCAGCAAGGTCTGCTGTAACAGAGAATACTGGAAGACCCTCTTCACAAGCTTTAATCATGGCATTTGAAAGACCTGGTTGAACTTTATCTGTTGGTGCTTTATTTGCACTTGCTTCTTTTGGTTCTGGTTTTGAAGAAAGGATTTCATTTGCCCAGTCAATGAATTCAGTTGGACAAGTATCTCCTGAGTAAATCTCTTCAAGGAAAGCAATTAACTTATCATCATAAGCACCTAGTGGATAACCATGTCCTCCAGACTTTGCTTCTTCAGTTGATTTAACACCGTAACCCTTAATTGTTTTGATAATAAGAGCTACTGGTTTTGTACTGTCACTTTTTGCACTATCAATTCCTGCTTGAATACCATTATAAACAACTTCTAGGTTGTGACCTTCTTCAATTGTTTTTACATTCCATCCAAGTGCACTTAGTGATTCAAAACTTGCACCCATATCGAAACTATCTTCAGTAATACGTCCACCTAGTTTTGTATTATTATCACTGATAATCATGACAAATGGGTTCATCTTACCTTTGTGGGCAAGACCTGAAATTGCGGCCATGGCCTCACGTGCTTCACCTTCCATACAACCACCATCAGAGATTGTACAAATTGTTGTGCGATTATTTCCAATAAGCTTGTCTGCAAGGGCAAGGCCTTGAGCTTGTGGAAGTCCTGAGCCAAGTGGCCCGTTAGATATAAAAACACCTTCTGGATTTAAGTGTGCTTCACCGTGACCAGTAAGTTTAGAATTGATTGAACGAAAACCTCTTAATGCTTCAAAGTTTAGATTATCAAAACCTAAGTTTGCACGGAGGGCATAGATTCCGTTTTCAGCGTGTCCAGCATCGTTTACAAAGTTGTAATTGTCATACCACTGAGATCCGCTTGAGAACATAATTTCGTGAAGAGCACTCATCATTTCAGCAAATGCAGCAGGGCCACCCCAGTGACAAGCAGCGCCTCCGATTACAGCGTGTTGATTCATAAGGGCCACTAAAGCTCTTGTGGCACGTGGATCAGCAAGAGTTACTTCTTCTCCTTTGGCATTTTTCACAACTTGGGCGTATTTTGGTGCGCTCGTTGGGGCCGATGCTAGTTTATTTACTACTTTCAATGGACTAATTTTTGAAGTCATTAAGTTCTCCGAATTCTTTGATTTTCAATAACTTATAAAAGGTATCACGATGGAATTTTTTCTGGCCAGAAATTAATGAAAGGCTCCTAAAATTGGCGTTTCTGGGAAATTCTGTAAAGTGTAACTATATGAAAATACGATAAATATAAATTTATTAAGTTTTCTTCTAGAATGACGATAATATATTTGAAGAATTAAATAATAAATATGGATCAAATATTTTTTTTAGTGAGGAATTAAGATATGTGCGATGCATGTTCTGCTGCGGGAAGAAACTGGTCACTGGCCAACGGACCTCGTCGAAGTAAAATGGTTAAGGCCCGTTTATACTCAAGCTTTAATGGGCGTGAAGTGAAGATTAAGCTTTGTTACTTATGTTCAATTAAGTTGTTCATGGGTGGAGAGGAGCTTTTCTTGCGAGATAATCCATCACTAAATAGCGAATTGTCCCATCAACACGCTGGGAGCGAATTTGATTTTTAAGTAATATTAATTGACCCTTTAAAATCATAATAGATAAAATACCACCTTAAACAAGGTGGTTTTTTTATGCATAATTTCGAGCAATTCCGATCTTCATTTGTCGCAAATGAATTCCTGCACGGAAATGAATCTTTTGATGTCTTTGATAAGTATGAGCAAACAATTTTAAATAGCGTTGATTACTTAGAAGATAGTCAATATGAAGAAGTTATCGAATCATCACAAAATGCTTTTGAAGATTTTAAAAGTTTTGATAGTGCAAGAAGAAGCTCTCTCTTATTTGACTTGGCCGCAAGTCTTGAAGAAGAAAAGAAGTTCTTTGCTGAGCTGATTTGTCGAGAAGCAGGTAAGCCAATTAGTTATGCTAGAGCAGAAGTCGAGCGCTGTATTGAAACAATTAAACTTAGTGCAGAAATGGCCCGTCATCAAAAAAGAGAAACACCGGATCTCTCTTATGGAATCGGCAAAGACAAAATGGCCATGGTAATGCATGAGCCAGCTGGAATTGTCTTTGGTATTTCCCCATTTAATTTTCCACTAAATCTTGCTCTACATAAAATTGCACCGGCCCTTGCTGTTGGCTGTAGTGTGATTATTAAACCGTCTCCAGCAACTCCAATTACTCTTCTTGCTTTTGCACGCCTGCTATCAATGGTTGGCTTTCCAAAAGGAATTTTAAATATTGTTACTTGCGATAACGATCTGGCCCAGCAATTTGTTGAAGATGATCGCATCAGTATTTTCTCTTTTACTGGAAGTGCCCAAGTTGGTTGGAAGCTTAAGGCCCTCTCTCGTAAAAAGGAGTCAATTTTAGAGCTTGGTGGAAACGCTGCTGTGATTGTTAATGATGTGGAAGATATTGAAGAAGTGGCCGATCAGATCATTAAGGGTGCTTATCTTTACTCTGGTCAAATCTGTATTTCTACTCAAAGAATTTATGTCGCCAAGGATATCTTTGAAGAATTCTCACAGTACTTTGTTGAGCAAGTTGAGGAAGTTGTCTCAGGTAATCCGCAAGATATGACTGTCATCAATGGACCACTTATCAATACAGATGCTCTCAACCGAATTCACTCTTGGGTACAAGAGGCCATCAGAGATGGGGCCGAACTCCTGTGTGGTGGTTATATCCTTGATGAAGAGAAGAATATCTACGCGCCAACGGTTCTAACAAATACTATCTTAGATATGAAAGTTGTTTCAGAAGAAATCTTTGGACCTGTCGTAATTCTAGAGCCTTATGACTCGTTTAGCGAGGCCATTGAGTTGGTAAATGATTCAAATTACGGACTGCAAGCTGGTATTTTCACGAACAACTTAGTAAATATGAAAGAGGCGAGTAAGAAGACTCAAGTAGGGGGATTAATTTTTAATAATGTCCCTGGGTTTCGTATGGATGCAATGCCTTACGGAGGAGAAAAGGACTCTGGTTTAGGCCGTGAGGGAATTGGCTATGCTATGGAGACCTATACTCGCAAAAAGTTAATTTTATTTTAGGGGAGAGAATGAAATTTTTAATACCACTTTTACTGGCCACAACTTCTTGGGCCTTTGCTCCTGACTGGAGTCGCAACGCTCGTGTTGAAGAAGGCGAAAATCGCGAAAATATTTATGAGTTATCTCAAGAAGAATATTATGATGTGACTCAAGCTGGGCTTGGCCATGCCTTAGTTTATCCTGTTTCTGTCACAGGCCTTCTTATTCCATACAATGCCTTTAATAATTTCTTTGAATTAAAAGATGAGAAATTTATTAATTTCGTTCTAACTAAATTAGGTGAAAAACAATTTGGTGTTGATAGTGTTGAAGCTTTTTATCAATGGCTAGGACTAAATCCATATAATGATGAAGATGCAACTGGTATCTATCGAATTCCATATCCTGAAGGTCATAAGCCTGACTATTACATGGGTGCAAGTATTATCGAAACGAAGTGGGGGAAAGGGTTAACTTTCAGTTGTGCCACATGCCACTCTGCAACTCTCTTTGGAAAGAGTGTGATGGGACTCACAAATAAGGCAGTTAAGGCCAATGAACTATTTGTTAAGGCCAAGAAGCTACTGCCATTTGTTCCGACAAAGATGTTTAAAAAAGTTACTCAGGCCACTGAAGAAGAAAGGCTAATGCTAAAGAGAACAAAGACTAATATTGGTGCTGTCGGAGTAACATCTCCTATGGTTCTTGGTCTTGATACTTCTCTTCCTCAAGTTGCTCTCTCTCTTTCTCGTCGTAAACAAGACGAGTACGCAACCAAGTCAAAAGTGGCACAATTATTTCCCCGCTATAATCCTCTTGAAACGACTGTTGCAGATTCAAAGCCAGCTGTATGGTGGAATCTCAAGTATAAGACGCGTTGGTTATCTGATGGTTCAATCGTTTCTGGAAATCCAATCTTTACAAATTTTCTGTGGAATGAGCTTGGACGCGGAACTGATCTGCGAGAATTAGAAAAGTGGATGCAAGATAATCCTGAGACAATTAAAGAATTAACGGCAGCCGCTTTCTCGATGAAGCCACCACCGATCTCAGATTTCTTTGATATCTCTCGTATCGATATTGATGCAGCAAAAAGAGGTGAGAAGGTTTATCAGAACCGCTGTCAGAAATGTCACGGTGAGTATGAGAAGAATTGGTCTGAACCTTTTGCTGGCCTTATGTCAAAGACAGAGCAAATTAAGACAAAGAGACTTATTTATCATGAAACAACTCCTGTTAAGAATGTTGGAACAGATCCTCTTCGCTATGAAGGGATGAAGTACTTTGCCGAAGCGCTTAATGAATTAAAAATTTCAAAATGGATGAAGACTGTCGTTGAGCCTCAAGAAGGTTATGTTCCACCTCCTCTTGACGGAATCTGGGCCAGATACCCGTATCTTCATAATAATGCGATCCCTAACTTATGTGAGCTAATGACTCCTCCAGAGCATCGTGTAAAGACGTTCTATCAGATTCCTTCTGATGATCCAGTCTTGGACTTTGATTTTGATTGTAACGGTTTCCCGACTGGTATGGATATTCCTGAAGAGAGAAGAATTAAAGAAGCTTACTTTGATACTTCAAGAGCAGGACTTTCAAACTCAGGACATTACTTTAGAATCTTTACAGATAAAGAAGGTAATGAGTTATTAAGTGAAGACGATAAGGCCGATCTTCGTATGTTCTTAAAGACACTATAGATGACATTTTATCTCGATACTTACATTGCCCACCGCGGCCTTCACGATAGTAAGAAGCCTGAGAATTCCACGGCCGCTTTTAAGGCGGCCATTAAGCATGGCTACGCCATCGAACTTGATGTTCATCTTTCTATTGATGGTGAGGTCATCGTCTTCCATGATGAGACATTGACTCGCATGACAGGAAGTAATGGAGAGGTTGGCCAATATACTTTATCGAGCTTAAAAGAGTTAAAACTTCTAGGTACGAAGGAGAAAATCCCAACTCTTAGAGAAGTTCTCGATCTTGTTCAGGGACAAGTACCACTCATTATAGAAATTAAAGTTATTGAGCACAATGGAGAGTTGGAAGCTGCGACAATGCGTGAGCTACAAGGCTATGAGGGCGAGTATACCATTCAATCATTTAATCCACTCTGTCTCAAATGGTTTCGCAAGCACTATCCAGCGGTTATCTTAGGACTTCTTGTGACAAGAGACTTTAGTGATACCAAGCTTAGTCTTCTTAAACAACAGGCTTTGGCCAATATGACTTTCCTTCCTGTCATACGTCCTGATTATGTGGGGCTTGATATTGATACTTATTCTAAAATACAACTTGGAATCATTAAGAAATTCACATTTAACCACCTCGTTTTTTGGACTGTAAAAACTGAACAACAAATGAGGACGGCCAAGCGTTTAGGTGCTAATATAATATTTGAAAATATTAAACCTTGAGTACTTTTATGAAGAAAATTTTAATTAGTTTATCTGTAATCATCCTTGGTATTGCAGCTTTTATATTTTGGCCATCAGAAAATAGCGTTATTGAAGAGGCTTCAAAAGATCAAGTTCAAGTTGTTGAGTTTGAAGACAATCCTGCTGTAAAAGTAAATGACCAAAAGAAAGAGCAAGATTCTCAGGCCGAGGAGGAGAGTAAGGCTTCACAAAGAGAAGTTGATGATGAGGAAGAGATTCGTTTAGAAATCACTTCTGATGAAGAACTCGAAAGACGTCTTGAAGAAAAAGAAGAAGAGTTTGATCGCCTCGAAGATGAGTGGCTTGAGAATGTTAAAAACCTCTTCATTAATGAAATGCAATTAACACAGGCTCAGTTTCAAGACTATATGAATATGCGTGAAGGCCTCTTCAACGACAAAATCGCTGCCTTCGAGGATATGCATAAAGAGCTAGAGAAGAAGTATGGTGAGAATTATACTTATAATCCAACTGAAGAAGAAATGCGCTTTGATCGCGAAATCCAACAAAAATATGATGATCTACTTTTAAAGAAAATTGGTAAGGAAAACTTTATTAAGTATCTTGAGTTAAGAGATCGAACAAATGAAAAAATCCTAGAAGGCACAAAGCAAAATGATGCAGCAATGCTAATGGAGTTTTAATGGAGAAATGGATAATTAAAGATCGAAAAAACGTCTACCGCGGAAATATCTTTCTTTATGAAACCATTGAGGCCGAACATCCAACGAAGCCGATCGCTTGTGGCCCTTATGATATCATCCGTCTTGCGGATTGGGTCAATATCGTGGCCGTCACTCCAAATGATGAAATTGTCCTTGTAAAGCAATATCGCTTTGGCCGTGATGTTATAACGTTAGAGACTGCAGCTGGTGCAGTCGAGCGCGGAGAGGACCCTTTTTGCGCCGCTAAACGCGAGTTAGAGGAAGAGACTGGCTATATCAGCGATGAGTGGGAGAGTCTTGGTAGCGTTAGTGTTAATCCCGCATTTATGTCGAACCAATGCCATGTCTTCTTGGCCAAAAATTGTGTCCCAGAAGGAAAACAAAATTTTGACCCTGATGAAGATATCGAAGTCGTCGTTAGACCTTTAAACGAGATAAAAGAAGTCCTGAAAGAAATGGATCATTCCTTATCAGAAGTCAGCATTAGTCGCTACTTACTTAGTCGTTAGTTTCTACGCTTATTAAATTTCTTAGGACGCCCTTGCCCAGGAAGTGCAAACCAATCACTTTCATCAATTTCATGATAGTAATCAGATTCTTCAACTAAGAGGTTTGAAGTTGTCTCTGGAATCGAGGCAATCTCAACACGAACACCCTCTGCACGTAAGTGACGAACTAATTCAATATAGTCTGAATCACCTGAAAGTATAATAATTGTATCTACTTTCGATGCAAGTTGAGTGGCCTTAATCGTTAAAGGAATATCAGCACTCTTGTGACATGGAATAACTGAACCATAATAATGATTGTGAAGTCTTTCCGTAAGTTTAGAAGAGATATTCTTTCCTTCTCTAAAATAGATGAGGCGATTAAGTCCTCGGTTATCTAAGAGCTTTGGAATAAGCGTATCAAAATTAACCATCGTATTTTGGTTATTTGTTATGCTGTGAATACTTCTTTCGATATTGTTACCATCAATTAAGATGGCAACAGTTTGATTAATGAATATTTCCATAAAATGTTTCGCTTCCGTTGTTTTGAACGTAGTCATCGTGACATTTCTGAATTTGCTCTTGAATTAATTCGATCGACATCCCATCGAATAAAGTCTTGAGTTCACTTTCATCAACATCTGTTCTACCAAGAGCACAAGCCGCCAATTCTTCTTTAAACATTAAAGAGGCATCTTCTGGCTTTCTCATTTCAACTAAGAATGTAAGAAGCTCACTAATATCAAGACGCTTGGCCTTGAATTTATTAAAGTATTTTTTAAACCAAATATGTGCCCAAGCAACACTTACGACGCCTGGCTCTTTATGGTACTTCAATAGGTAGAAGAACGCTGTACGCCCAAAAGATTCTAATTTACCTTCTAGTCCCGCAATACTGATAATGGCCTTCTTATAAGCTTCCTTATAACCACGATCAAGTTCTTTACGGTCTAATACATTATCTTCATTTGTATCGAATCGAATAAATGTCGATTCAATATTTAACATCGCACCTAGAACAAGAGTGAAGTCTTTCTTTCTCCACCAGATACGATCAACATCTTCAACACTACGAGAGAAGATCTCAACACCTTTTAGGAACTTCGTTGCATCTTTTGGGCTTTGGCTATTAACGTAGGCCTTAAGACGTGGGAAGTACTTTGAAAGGTTAAGTTCATCTTCACGCAGTAACTTATCAAAGAATTTTCCACGGACACAAGTTGATTCCATGACACGGAATCCTTCTTCGTCTGTTTTAAAATTACACTGATTCTCAAGTCTAATATTTTCTTCCATTAGATTAGTAATCTTTGAAGCCGTCATAATGAGCTCTAGGAACTCAGTAACTTCATCAATATTAATCAGTAGGTCTCCTCCTGATGTCGCTTGGAAAAGGTCTGATAGAAGAAGAATATTTTCTCCAAATGTCTTAAAGTCTTCTGTCCAAAGTCCCAGTTCTTCAAGAACAGCTTTTAGACCAACAAGTGCATTATTAAGTTGGTTATCCGCTAGACCTGGAGATAGTCTTGGATTTGTAGTGTCTCCTTCAACACCGTAACCTTGTAGTACGTAAGGTAGAACACTTCTAAAGAGCATGATTGAGTTAAACCCTGTCTTATTTCTTACGATCTGCGCTTGATAAGTTGGGTAACCTTCTTTATTTCTAAAGTAACGATACTTAAGTGCAACTCTTGAGAACTCTTCAATTAGTACAACATAAGACTTCTTTCTAATAAGCTCATACTCAGGCACTTGATCATTTGTTGGATACTCTCTTGGATCAATATGCACCGGGTTTGGTGATTGCATCTTATTTTCGAAGAAATTATAAGAAGCATCTGAGAAAAGAAGAGTTTCAATTGCACCTTCTAGCATATTAAAAAGTGTATTAATTGCTACACTTGATAACATAAGGTCAAAATTCTGTGCATCTGGTGGATCTGTTTCAGAACAAATCCACTTCGAACTACCTTGCTTCTTCTTGTCGTATGCAGGGTTCTTCTTACATGGAATCGGGTACATTAACTCACTTCTTGGAATCGGTTCAAAGATTCTTTGAGTGAAGTCAATAATCGTTCTCTTAAAGTTTGAAAGCTTTAAAAGATCAGCTTCATCTTTAGGCTCATCTGCACTCTTGTTGGCCTCGACTATTACTTGGTCACCAAATTCTAAGATTTCTTTAACTGTAAAGTAATCCGTTCTCTCTGAGACTGGGTAAATGGTCTTTCTGACTTTTCTAAATAGTTTTAAAAGAGTGGCCGTATTTTGAACCGATCTTTCTTCATCATCAAACTTCGTAAAGAAGGCATCATAGAGAATTTCTGCTAGTGACTCTGATTTTTCAGCAAGATAGTAAAGGTTATCGCGATTTACGATTTGGTTACTTCCACCTAGTAGCATACCCTTTAAAGAAGTGGCCTTTGAGTAAAGTTTCCAATTGAAACCTTTTGTAAAGAGCTTATCTGACTCTTTCATACGAACTAGAAAATCTTTAATCTGACCATCGGCTTTAATAAAGTTCGGGTCAATAAGGTAATTTGCCAATTCATTTTTGATTGATAGAAATTTGGCAATATAATCCTTACGTTCAATAACTTTTCTTAAATTATCTTCTTCCGGAGTTTTTCCATTAAAGATATCCATATTTTCAATATGCACATCAATGAAGGCCATATAACGATATACGACAGCAAGTACGTTAACAGTCGTCTTTAGCTGATCGAATGATAGGTAATCAACTCCAGATTCAAGTCGTAAGATATTATCTTTATAATTTAGAACTAAATTCTTAAGGGCAATTCCTTTCTCTTTGTCTTTTTCCTTACCATAGAATTGTTCAATGATCTTATCGATATCAGTAATCGTTATAACCTTGTCATTATCAAGCTCATCGAGAATGACATCCTGAACGGAACGAATCTGAGCTAGGAAAAAGTTATTCTTTTCTAGTGAAGTCTTATCTAAGTAATCAGACGCTAAGTACTGAAGGTCAAAGAATAAGGCCGCTAGAGGGTCAACTTTTGTTAGGATTGTAATAAGCTCTGGGTAGGCAAGTGTTTCTCGCGTTCCACCTGTTGTAATTACTTTTAGAGCAAGAAATGACTTCACTGCATCGTCTGCAATATCGAGTTCATATAGCTTAATTGTATCTGTTGCAAACCTTAGGATATCCATTTCGTGGTTACGAGGTATAGAGATATCTTCGTCAAGAAGCTTGCGGGCGTTATTGCTAAGTTTCACAACTTCTGTTCTAAATTCTTTCTTGATTTCAACTTTTCTATTGAAGTCTTTGTTCTCAATATCTTCAACAAGATCTGTCAGGATATTTACAGACTCAAATGAACGAATCCCCACATTGATAACACCAAGGGCCAGCTCAACTTCAGCGTAAGAGAAGATTTCTGGATTACCACGGATGAGGTCTCTCTTTGCATATTGAATGAGGGACTTAAGTTTTTGATTAGTTTCCTTCTTAGTTCCGAGGATCGTAGTGATAATATCGTCATCATTATCGTTGAAGAACTCATCAATGATATTATTGATATCTCTAATCGTGATGATATTTTCTTCTTTTTGGTGCTCGTAAACATAGAGCTTTAATTCTTCAAGGTTATTGGCAAGCTTATTAAAGTATTCAGAACCGTCTTCATAATACTCCTTCTTCAAAAAGAAGATATCCATTGTGTTTTGTAAGAAAACAGGTAGGAAAGTAAAAAGCTGTGCAAATTCATCTGAGTCAATATAGATACGTGATCCACCTAGGAATAATTTCTTAGCAAAGAGAAGTGAGTTTAATAACTCTTTTCCAAGTTCGAAATCTTTTAGATCTTTTGTAATATCAAGAATAAGATCTTGAATATCAATTGCCTGGGCCGGACCTGGAATTGTTTGTAGAATTGCATTGATATTATTTGCAAATGATTCAGAGTGACCACGTAGCTCTTTTGAGTACTTGTTATACTCCTCATGATCCTTAGCATCTTGTAGCTTCTTAACAGAATCAACAATAACAATTGCTGAACGATTGAACTCTTTTAAGATATCAAAGAAAGATCCAATTTTTAGGCGAGACATTTGCCCTGGAGCATCTCTTTGAAGAAGAGTGTTTAACTTAAAGAGAAGATCAAGACCCTCGATCAGATCATCGGCAGAACCCGCTGGGTTATCCATATACTTTCGAACGAAGCGCACGATATCTTCACGGTAGAAATTAACCTTGTCACGAGACTCAACGTATTTAAATTTATTTAGGGTATCTTCAAGACAGTTAAGGTCTTTAGAGATATCAACTTCGAATAACTTCTTGATACGATCAACGTCGATTTTACAACTAGCAGAGATTCCATCGTACTGAGCTACGTCACCATTTTCCACTGGATCGTCATCAATGAAGCCACATGACGTAAGTAGTAGAAATGTCGCCGTAACGGCAACAAATTGACGTAATTTCAATAGTTTGTGTAACGTGTTCATAATTTTCATTAGTAGAAGTCTAGAAAATTTCTAGTTAAATGAAAAGAAATAACCGTATATTTTGAAATGTTTTTACGGATTGCGTCAAAAATAGACACAATTCTTAACATTATACTGTATATTGTGTTAACACCTGGCTGTAATCAATACTATATCTGATTGAAACGCTTCTAATTGCGATCTTTTTCTGATTTAATATTATTTAATGAATAAATTCATCAAATTTCTGACATTAGCGAGCTTGTCTCTTTCTGGCCTAAGTGCATTGGCCGGACTGGATGGTTCTGTCTCGTATGAGAAGTTCCAGCGTCTTAATAACCCAGCTAAGAAGTCTGAGTATGACGACTGGGCCCAAATTGAGATGACAGGGGAGAGCCGTCTTTGGAATGGAAAGACTTATGGTGAATTTGCGGCCCGCGCTTACGTAACAAAAGAGGCTGCAGCAAACTTCTCTGTGCCTGAGGCCTATATTGAATTTCAAGACGAGCTAAACCGTATTAGTGTTGGACGCCAGCTTCTTAATTGGAATGAGAATGAAAATTACTGGTTACTAGGTACTCTAAACCCAAACCAAGGCTTCTACCTTTTATCTGAAAAGAAAGAAGGACTAGTCGGAATTCAATACGATCGTAAATTTAATCGCTACTTTAATGTGTCGGTTTTCTTCTCATACTTCTATATACCTTCAATGAATCCAGGTATTGCGGTTGAAGATGGCCAAATTGTCAGTAAGAGTGAGTGGATTAGACGTCCTCCTACATATACAGTCCTTGAAGGAAATACACTTCCTCTTTATTACAGTATCAATATGCCAGATATCTATAAGGATGTTGTTAAGAATAAGTCTCTGGGATTTAGATTCTCTGGATCAAATGAAGCTAAGGATGCTGAAATTTCGGCCTTCTTCCTTTATAAACCACAAAATAACCTTCAGATGAATGCCGATGCAAGACTTGATCCTGATAATGATCGTGTTGCAGTTGAGGCTTCACCAATTGTAAACCACCACCTTTATTACGGTATTCAATACAAGCAAAGTCTTGGAGATGTTCAATTAGTTGCAAGTTTAGATGTAAGTGATCCAACGGCTACTTTTGGAAATGATTTTAAAGTTGTTGATTTTAGCCGTGAAGAGAATAAGAAGTTTGAATCGGACTATTTTACGATTGAACCAAACTACGAAAAAGAAAGTTACGCCACGATCTCACTTAACGTGAATCAAGGCTACTATATGATCTCTTTTAACTACATCAATCTTGTGACTGATTATGAAAGAGAATCAGATGACTTCTTCTCTGATACTGCAAAGTGGAAGAATACTTTTGGAACTCGAGCTCGTTATTACTTCTATGATAATTTCAATATTGTAGGGGATATTAAATACGATATTGAAAGAAGAGACGTTATTTTAAAAGCTGAAGCAAATTATGGATTTTGGCGAGGTCAGGCAGCGATTAATATTGGTGCCGAGCTTATTAAGTCTCCAAAAGATATCTCTTATTGGTCAGCTTATCGTGCTAACGACACCGTTTATACTTCACTTAAATTTATGTTCTAGTCTTTCGATAACCTAGGCCATCCCTGTTTGAACATTCCAAAGCGCTCGATAAAGTCCTTCTTGAGCAATTAACTCTTGATGAGTCCCTCGTTGTTCAATCTTTCCTTCATTTAACACACAGATTTGATCTGCATGAATAATAGTGGATAGCCTGTGAGCAACCATAACTGTTGTGCGCCCTTGAGTAATTGTCTTAAGAGAGCGTTGAATGGCCGCTTCTGTTTCATTGTCGATGGCACTAGTGGCCTCATCAAAGATGAAAAGTTTTGGATCTTTAAGAATTGCACGAGCGATGGCTATACGCTGTCTCTGACCTCCTGAAAGCTTTTGACCACGTTCTCCAACAATTGTGTTGTAACCTTGAGGGAGAAGTTCAATAAAGGCATGGGCCTCTGCTAACTTGGCCGCTTTCATAGCATCAATTTCTGTTGCCCCATTTGAACCGTAAATAATATTTTCGAGTACCGTTCCGTGAAAGAGGTAAGTTTCTTGTGAAACAAAACCAATATGTGAGCGAAGAGAATTTTGCTTTAGGCTTCTTGTATCAATTCCATCAAAAGTCACTTGACCGACTTGTGGATCGTAGAAGCGCTGAAGAAGTTTCAGCATGGTACTCTTTCCCGAGCCCGTTGGCCCTACAAGAGCAACTGTTTCTCCGGCCTTAATTTTTAAATTGATTTCCTTAAGTCCAGTGTTGTCATTTTCATCGTATTTGAAGTTGATATTTTCGAATTCAACTTCACCTTCAAATTCAGTTAAGTCTTTATCCCCATCAGTTACCTTTACCTGAGTTTCAAGGAGGTCCATAACTCGAGCTGTTGAGGCCATTGAGCGTTGGTAGAGATCAAAAGTTTCTCCAAGGCGAGTTAGAGGCCACAGGAGTCTTTGAACTAAGAAGATAAGAACTGAGTATGAACCTACTGCAAGTTTTCCATCGAGAACATCGATTCCACCAATAATGAGAGTGAAGAGGAAACCACAAAGAACTGCCATTCGAATAATCGGGCTAAAAGAAGAAGAGACACGAATCGCTTCTTTATTGGCCGCTGCATATGAGTTTGATTGCTTTTCAAGTCTAGTGTACTCAAATTTCTGAGCAACATAGGATTTGATCGTCATCATTCCGGCAATATTATTAACGAGCATACTAGCAAGAAGCCCTGCTTCACCTCTAACTTTCTGATAACGAGGTTGTACCTTTCTTTGAAAGTAGAAACTTCCCCAAAGAATAAATGGCACAGGTGTTAGTGATAGAAGAGCAATCTGCGGTGAAAGATAGAAGAAGATTGCGCCAATTGAGACAACAGTTGTTAGTGTTTGGATAATATCATTGGCCCCGACATCTAAGAAGCGCTCTAATTGGTTAACGTCATCATTTAAGATAGTTGCTAAATTTCCTGAGTTTTGCTCCTGATAGAAAGAGATATGAAGATTTTGAAGATGATCGTAGGCTTCCATACGAAGATCATGTTGAACTTCTTGTGCAAGTCCTCGCCACCATACTTTTAATAGATACTCAAAGAGTGATTCCAGGGCCCAAATAAGGAAAGTAAGAAAACCTAGAATGTAGATTTGATCAACCTTACTCTCTACTCCCATTCCTGCAAGAAATGACTCTTCTTGTTTAACAACAGTATCAACAGCTAAACCAATAAGTAGTGGTGGAGCAATATCAAATACTTTATTTAAGACTGAAAAGAATGAAGCTGTATAAATTTGTGATCTTTTATTTCTAAAATGATTGATTAATTTTTGTAGGGGAGATGCGTTAATCGCTTTCATTGAGACCTCGATTGTGTTCTTGGCCATTATGCCTTATTCGAAGTCTATTGAAAAGATTCCTTAGGTGCCAACCGGTTAATATGATCGTAGTGCTTGATTTTGGTTAGCACCTAAGGCGGTATTTTCTCTTGGTTTCCTGGTTAGAAAACAAGATTTCTTGCAAACTCAAAATTCACCTTTGGTCTGCTGCCATCTTCTTGTTCGCTCGCTTCTAGTTGTGTTTTATTTGCTGCTGCAAGATCTTCCTGAGCTTGCGCCTCTGCAAAGTAGTTATCGATTGTGTCGGCATAGTCTTTCAGAAGAGTTTCTCTCAGTTCTTCTTTTGAAACATTTAATACCTCACAAATCGATCCTAGAGAGCGAAGTGGGACAGAGCATAAACCTCTTTCGATATTACTAATGAATTGTCCGTTCTTGTAACCAAGCTTATAAGACAATCCTTGTTGAGAGACCTTAGGTGATAAAGATCTTCTCTTGACTCGAATTAATTTTGCAATACTCTCAAACACTCTCTTTTCCTTCATAAATAACCTCCAGTTTTATTTGTTTACCAACTATTGTTATTGGTACATCATGATGATAATATGTTTAGGCAATATTATTTACTTACAAATACGTAAGGTGGACAATGTCAATAAAGTTAAAGGCTTACACGGCTAATCAAAAGAAAATCTTTAGAGAGTCGGCAATAGAATCCCTTTGCAGTGCCAACTTTGAGTATTTAGAAGAGCTTCCTTTTGATCTTGGGCCAGCTCAAATACTTATTCTTGAACTTGATGAAATATCTGATGAATTTATTGAGGAGCTTAAATACACTCGAGTTAAGTTCGTTGTCTTAGTTGATTCGCTAAAACAGAAAAACCTCAATCGTCTATTGGCCTTAGGGGGCAATAATTTTGTTTTTAAATCCCTTGAAGAGAGTGACTTTCTCGGCGTACTAATGTCACGTATCCATCAGATGGAGATGTTTAAATTACTCCACCTTGTTAGTTCTACTGATATCGAATTATTTCGCTTTATTCTTAGGGCCGGAAATGGTGAAAAGTCTAAGCTTTCGGAATTAATATTTGGTTCAACAAGCGAAGGGACGATTGATGTGAACTTAAGTCGTCTTCGAAAAAAATTACGCGATCCCGAAATTGGTGATGACTTCTTCCGAATTGTGACAAAGGGAGGAAGACTCTATGTTGTTAGTAAGCTGACAAATTACGAGATTCCAAAGCAACTGCTGGATCTAACTAAAAAAAATTAAGAAATCTTAAATTGCCAATACGCAAGCTAGGTTTAATGTCTAAAATAAGGGGCACGACGTGAAATTACTTGCATATACAACAGATAAGAAAAAAATTTACTTTCACGATGAAATCCAAGAAATCTTCCATACTGAAATCCAATATCTCGATGAGTTTCCTACTGATAGTGAACCAGGTGAAATGCTCCTAGTTGAGCTTGATGAGATCCCTAAGGGACTTGCCAAAGATATCATGTACACCAATGTAAAATTTGTCTACTTCGTCGATTCATTCTTTCAAAAGGGACTTGATCGCCTCCTGCCTCTTGGTGGAAACCTGTGTGTTTTTAAAAACCTTAATGGAGATGAATTTCTAGAAACTCTCTATAACCGCCTTCGCTTAATGGAAATCTATAAATTATTTCACTTCTTAAGCCGTGCTGATATGGAGTTATTTCGCTTTATCAATCGTGCTCAAAATGGAGAGAAAAATAAAATCGCCGACTTCCTCTATGGCTCGACAAGCGAGAACACAATGGATGTAAGTCTTAGTCGTTTAAGAAAGAAATTAAGAGAGGACGGAGTTGGAAATGATTTCTTTCGAATCGTAACGAACAAAGGCCGACTCTATTTAACTGATCGATTAAAGAATTATCAAATCACTTTTGACAACTAGGACAGTAGTAAGTCCCGCGCTGAGCAAGAGTAATCTTCTTCACTTCAGTCTTCTTACAAAGTCCACAGATCTTTTGATAGAAGACCACAAGATTTTTCACACCTTCACCTTTTTCACCAAAAGCGTCTTGGTAGCCACCTGAAAATGTCGTGCCTCCTGTGCTTATGGAGTCATCAAGAACAATCTTTACGGCCATGTAAAGCTTTTCAAGTTCAAGTTTTGTGAGAGTTTTCATCCTGCGAGTGGGGCGAACTCCTGCACGCGCACAAATCTCGCTGGCCATATAATTACCAACACCTGCAAAGAAGTTTTGCTCTAACAAGAATGGTTTTAAAACTTTATTAGGGCGTTCTTTTTTAAGCATCAAAAGATACTCGAGTGTGAACTCGGCTTTTGATACATCAGGGCCAAGACGTGTAAGCCATGTCGCTTCATTTGGTGGAGAGTAGAGGTGAAAGACACCAAAGCGTCTCGGGTCAATATAGCCAAGATGAAGTGGGCCTTTTGCATTTGTTCCAATGAGTTTTACGTGAGTGTGCTTTTCTGTAATTTCTTCCGTGGCAATTCGCCACGATCCCGACATTCCCAATCCAGAAATCGCTCGCCATTCATTGCCATCACAATCTTCAAAGAAGAAGCGCAAAACTTTTCCTTGGCGCTCAATTCTTTGGAGAGTCATGCCTTTTGGATTGAAGTCCTTGTCTTTTACAATGGAATCACTGACGCTTGAAAAGACGACTTCCTCGACTTCCATTGGAAGAACGTGGGAGAGTTGTGATTTGATGGTTTCGACTTCGGGTAACTCAGGGATAGCGCACTTCCTGTGATTCATGGGCGGAGACCATCTCCGCCTGCAATTGGGTGTCATTTTACATGGCCGTATTGAAGTTCGCAATTACGAATTCGTATCAAACTTTTTAAAATATGTGGAATTTTTTATCTTTAGATGCAGTTTAGGTTGAAGCTGTAATGTGTTAATTTTGTTGATGGGGTGGTTTGGGAAAGTGTATATGTGGTTAGTTTTTCTGAAGGGGAATTGTGTGAGAAGGTTAAGTTTTAGGATGGGAATGGCGATGGTAGATTAAGTATATCTATTTAGAGAGGCTAGGGATGCCAATAAATGAAAACTCATTAAGCTCATATGTTAACTACTTAATTAGAAAAGAATTTGTTCTAGAATTCTATTCAGATATATATCAGCCCACAAGGAGGGCCGAAGGGACTGTCGGCGATGACTTTGGAGTTGATGCCAGAATTCGGTTAAACTTGCCATACTTACATGAAATGATAATTCAGTACAAGGTTTCTAAAAGATGTTTGCACCCGAAACTACAATTACCAGCACCAATTAATACTAATAGAAAAAATTATTTCGTTAATAATATTTATGAACCAAATAATCGGATGAGAAATCGTCATCAATTTACTCTTTTAAACCATTCTGTTATGGAAATTGAATTTAAGGCAAATACAAATGACTTATATCAATTGTTAGCCTTAAATCAATTTAATAATAGAGGAGTTCCTGCTTTTATTTTAACTAATCCATTTGAAAATGCTCGTCTTTTAGATCGTTATGCAACTCATGCTTTTGATTTTCTTTGGATTTTAAGTTCAGACATTTACTATCCAGCTTTAAGATTCTTTCTTCATCATCCAGGTTCAACTAAATATTTAACAAATCAACAGTTAAAAGTTGTGAAAAGACGAAATGAAAAAGAATTGAAGGCTCTTTTTAAAAAAGGACGCGTAAAACTAAATGATCCTTCAGAAGTCGAAGATCTAATTTTAGATCGCTTAAAAGTAATTGCGGTTATTACAAAAAGAAAAAAGTACTTTATCCAACGAGTTCATAAAGAGTTAAATAACAAGCTCCACTATAGAAAATTAAAAAAACTATTAAATATCCTCAATTCGATAAATATAAAGGATGGTAATGATGATGAAAATCTTGAAATCTTGAAATCGTTATACATTCAAGTTATGCAATTCATCTGTTCTGTTAATAATCTACATTATATTTCTAAGTGGTCAGATTGAAAGAGTAGATTAAAACCAAAATTAATTCATTTCATTTATTACTACTTCTTTTTTTCAGTATCAATTCGGGGAATGTAGATCCAGGTGCTTTTTCTTTACGCAAGGTCAACGAAAAGGCTCATGAAACCGAAGTTGAAACCAAAGCCTATTTTACTTTTTGAAAACTAGATTTCTTAAAAACAAAATAAGCGATTCCAATGAAGATAAATTGAACGACAAGTCTGATTATAGCCGCTTCTTTGCTGCCAATCGCTGGAACTTCTTTTAAAAGGTCCCAAATATGTATTGGGAAAAAAGCGATCATGAGTCCGATAAATGAAAGTGATCCGACTTTTCTCCACTTAGGAACAATGATTAGAACACCTATAACAAGCTCAACAACAGCTGAAAAATAGTTAACGATAAGTTTTGGAAAGAAATCAGGAATAAATCCGTTGTAAAATGCTGGATTAGCGACATGGTTGTAGGCGCCAAATAGCATCATAAAGCTTAGAAAAATAATGGCCAAGATATTCAAACTTCTTATTACTTTATTCATAAATTTACCTTTCATTTATAGTTTTTATGGCCCGTCTTGAAGAACTAGCTTACCAAAGTTTTATCCAATAAGTAGTCCCTTAAAAGCTTTAGTTGAAGCACCTGGTATCATTACTTAAAACTTTTTGTCAAAGATAGAAGAGAAGCCACCGAAGATCATTCTTTTCCCATCAAATGGCATATTCATTTCTTGAAATCTCTTGTCTTCCATCATGGTCTTAACGCCTTTGTCTCTAACTTCTTTTGAAGGCCACTCAAACCATCCAAATAATACGGTTTCATCATCTTTTAATTTAACTGCTTGAAGAAAGTCCGTTTGCTCACCCTGTGGTATATCATCTCCCCAGGATTCAACCATTCGAATCACACCAATCTCTTTTATGAGTGGAGAGACTTCTTCAAGGTGTTTGATATAAGCATCCTTATTTTTCTTTGGTACAGGTGTTACAAATCCATCAATGTACATTTTTAGCTCCTTCCTAATATATGTTTAAATTATAAAATTATATTTCTATCTTTTATCCTTTCTTAGAAATAAGAATTCAACCATTTTCTTTATTGGGTTTAGTTTCTTATCTATTCTTAATATTTCTTAAACATTTTTTTTGATTTTTTGTCTTAAAATATTGTATTGGAGCAAATGAGCGATGAAATGGGTAAGTTAGGACAAGTCGAAAAAATTCATGTTTTAAAAAAGAGTTTTGACATTCCTCAAGAAAAATCTGGTGCTGATTATATTAGAAGCCTGATGGAAAATATCGTCAAGCAGCTTGAAGTTGATTATATCTTTGTAGGAAAGCCTTCATTAAAAGATCCTAATCTCATCGTGAGTGATTATGCGATGGCCAAGGGGGAATTTGTCGAAAAGATGGAATATAACTTAGCTGGAACTCCTTGTAGTAATGTTTTAACAGGAAGAAGAGTTTGCATTCATGCTTCAAACGTATGTAGTGATTTTCCTGAAGATGAGTTATTACAAGAGATGGAAGTTGAAGCCTATGTTGGAGCTCCTGTAATCCTTCCAACTGGTGAATTTTTTGGATTACTTGTTATTTTAGACACTAAAGTTATTAGCGAGGTCGATTTCTTCGAATCAGCAATTGAGTTATTTGCCTCACGAGTTGGTGTTGAATTAGCAATGATTGAGGCCAACCAAAGCATCATGGACTTAAATAAAGTTGTTGAAACTCAGGTAAAGGAAAAAGAAGAGGTCATAAGAAAATCTCATGAAACCTTACTTCAACAAGAGAAACTTGCCGCTTTAGGGCGACTTACAACGGGGATAGCACATGAAATTAGAAACCCTTTAAACCTTGCTCTAAACTCAAGTAAAATAGCGTCTTCAGTATATGAAGATATGAAAGATGGCGACGATAGTGATTTTGAAGATTTGGGAAAGGCCCTCGAAATAATCAATACTCATAGTCTTCGTATGAAAAGTATACTCTCTATAATGCTAGATAATCGAAAAAGCGGAAAGAGCGAGTACTCCATTAGCAAATTAATTAGTGAATCTTTCAAATATGCATTTCATGCTTCAATATTCAAAACAGAAGGAATTAAGCTTAATTTTAATCACTTTTCAAATATTAGTTCAGATCTTCATTTTTTTACAAATGATATTCAATCTGTTTTTTTAAACCTCTTTGAGAACTCTCTTCATAGTCTTTACAATAAGTTTGCCAATAGCAATCAGGAAGCTGAGCTAATCATTAATACTTTCGAGAAAGATAAATACATACTAATTGAGGTCAAAGATAATGGAGAGGGGATTAATAAGGATATTCTCGACAAGGTCTTTGAACCATTCTTTACGACTCGATCTGGTGCCGAGGGCTCTGGTCTTGGACTTTCTATTGTTAAATCGATAGTTGAAAGTAATGGAGGAGATGTATTTATTGAATCAGTTCCAAATGAATTTACTATTGTTAAGGTAAGGTTCCCTAAGGAGATAGGTGATGATTAAAGTTCATGTATTACTTGTTGATGATGAAGAGGATGTATTCTTTATCTTTAAACATGTTTTCAAAAATTGGATAAAGTCGAATAAAATGACCTTAACTTATTCAATATCAGGCGAAGATGCACTAGAGATTTTAGAAAGTGATAAAGGTTATGATGTAATATTGATCTTAAGTGATATAAATATGCCTGGAATGGATGGAGTGACACTCTTAAAGGAAGTTCGTGCGCGGTTTCCTAATATTGCAACGATAATGATCTCGGGATATTCGAGTAATGAATATAAGGACAAGGTAACAGAGCTTGGGGCCGTCGATTACTTTGAAAAGCCTGTGGACTTTGAGAAGCTAATACAATTAATTAAAAATATAATACCTGCATTAGATGATATCCAACCTGGTGCTGCATAGTGAAAGAGATCACAGAAGCAAGGGCCATGATTTAATCTAAGATTAGATTTAATTCGAGTAAGAATTATTCTACTGAAGTTAATGGAAAGAATTGAATATTTAACTTGTAGAGAGCGTCAGCTTCTGTTTCACAGTTATATTTTTTAATAAACTTTTTAACTAGTTTGTCTAGCTCCTCTCTTGCTTCTACTAAGTCTTCATCTTTTATTGTTAGATTTGATGTTATGTATTGTCTATGTTTAAACGGTATGGTGTACATGGCCTCTTCTGATAAATTAATCGCTTGCGAGTGGGCCTTTTTTATATCTTGGTTAGAAATTTCAGTAGGTGTTCCTAGATGCTTATAGTCTTTATATAATCGGTTGTCCTTTATTTTTAACAATCCTTCTTTAAGAAGTTTCTTGAGACATTTTTTTGCTCTGCTTTTTTCAATTGATAATTTATCTGCAATCCAATCTTCATTTGCTGAATTGTCCTTTAAGCGTGTTAAGCCAATGATTGCAAAATATTCCCAGTCACTGATTTCTTTAAAAAGTTTGTAAGAAATGATTTTTTTTCTATGTTTGCTTTGCTTTATTGTTGCAAGCTCTGTTGAGTACTTTTTTAGAATAGCTTTATTTGTTGTAACAGTTTGAGCGATCTTGAAGAGGTTTTCTCTGCTCGGTACTCTGTCTTTATTTATAAAGCCGCTAAGTGTAGTTTTGCTAACGCCCGTGTCTAAGGATAGTTTGGAGAGAGAGTATTTTCCATAAGTCTTTTCTTTCTTTTCAATGTACTTAATTAAGAGATCTCGTAACTGCATGTTGAATTGTTCCTTCTTTAAAAACGTTCCTTAATAGAAACTTTCAGAAAAGTTAAATTTATTGTCAATTAAATTTAGTTCAGTAACATATCTAATTATGGTTGGAGTGTAAATGAAGTTAAATATTAAAGGTTTCACGCTAGTTGAGATTATGGTTGCGGCAGGCCTCTTAGGTGTTCTCTCCGTAGCATTTATGAACTTAACTCATAATCAAGTTACTACGCAAAAGCGTATGGAGACTAAGTACGAAGAGAATGCTCTTAATAGTCGAATAGCGCAAGCTCTACTGAATAATCAGTCATGTGTAAATACATTTGGCCTTGGTGAAACTTTAACTAACGATCTATCAATATCAAGTATAAAGAATAAGTTAAATAATGATATTTTAAATACTACTAACGTATATGGAAATAATACGATCAAAATAGCATCCATGACTTTGAAAGACTTCAACTCTGTAACTGTTGGTCCAAGTCAGAAAGCTGGAGAGGGAAAGCTCGTTGTTGAAATGCAACGTATGTCTAAATTAATAAAAGGTAATAAAAAGATTGTTAAAAGTTATCCAGTCGAATTTAACTTAGATGAGAATAATAAGTTAGTATCTTGTTTTTCTGCTTTAGGTAATGCGGTGGATACTGCCGTTATTGAATCTTGTACGAAAATAGGTGGTGTTTACGATCATGTTACAAATAAATGTATACTTGTTGACTTTGATCCTTCAGTTACACCAACAAAGTCTGATGCAATATCAACTGAGTACCTCATTGATTTTGTAACTAACTATCTAAATACACTCTACGTTAAAATTAGTGGTGACACTATGACTGGTACTCTAAATGTAAATGCGGATATCAACTCGACAACAAAAATTTGTGTAAATAGTAGATGTCGTGATTTTTCTGAGCAAAACTGTCCCGTGGACCATGTTGTCAGTGGTATCAATAGTGATGGTACTTTAAAATGTATTCCTATCGTTAAAGAGTTAGAAGCAGTTGATGGTGGCTGGTCTGCATGGGGGGTATGCTCCGCTCAATGCGGAGGTGGTATCCGCGTTCGTAGCTGTTCAAACCCATATCCTCAAAATGGTGGTGCCGAATGTAGCGGTAGTACCAGTGAAGTCTGTAATACTCAAGTTTGTCCAGTTAATGGCGGTTGGTCAGATTGGTCTACTTGTAGCAAAGATTGTGGCGGCGGTTTAATGACCCGTACATGTACTAATCCTGCACCTTCAAATGGTGGTACTAATTGTAGTGGTGTATATCAGCAGTCATGTAATGTTTTTGAGTGTGATCGTGATGGTGGTTGGAGTGAATGGGGAGCTTGCGATACTACATCACATGTTAGATCAAGAACATGTACAAATCCGACACCTACTGGAAGTGGAGCTTATTGTGTGGGGGATGATGTGAAGTCTTGTTGTACAAAAACAGAGGATGGATATTATCATGGTGAATGTATGGCTAAGCATGGTATTCCTAATAATGCAAAAGAAGATTGTTGGGTTAGTAGTGGTACTTATACGTGGACTTGTGAATCAAATTAGGGATGTTAACTTTTAAAATGCTATGAAACTTTGTTTCTTACATTCAATGATTTAATTCAAGAAAGAAGGATTAAGATCTTGTTCAAAGATCCACTCGACGACATCATTATAGTGTTCGATTGATTTGACCTTTTTCACTTTCTTATAAACCTTGTGTTCGTTTTCAAAAATATCTTTAAAGTAGAGCCAATGTCCTCGCATTTTTTGGAGATAGTCAGACTTGGCATTATCCATTGAGAGGTATTCTTCAGTCATAAGCTTATGCATTTCAATGAATTTCGCCAGATAGGTTTGCTCATTAAATTTTGAACCCTTGATCTGGGCCATAAGGGCGGGGTTTGAAAGACCCGCTCGTCCGACCATCCAGCGTTTTATTTGGGGAAATCTTGTCTTGTAAGCTTTGAAGTCTTCCACTGAATTGATGTCGCCGTTATAGCAGGGGATTGTGTTTAGAAGTGGTAAGCACTCTTCAAATGCATCAAGATCCACGCCACCAACATAGATCTGTTTTCCGTAGCGAGCATGAATTGTAAAATCATTGATCTCTAGTTTATTAATTATAGGAATGATCTCTTTGATCTCAGAGACATCCTCACGCCCTAGGCGAATCTTCACCGTAAACTCAATAGGACACTTTTCTTTTATTCCAGTTAAAAGCTTTTCTACTTTTTGAGGGTGAAGAAGAAGTCCTGAACCTTTTGTTCGATTGGCCACCATAGGATAAGGGCATCCCATATTTAAGTTAACCTTCTTAACTCCAAAGTCCTTGTAGATATTGGCGACATAGAGGAATTGATCAATTTCCTTTGTCAGAATCTGGGCCGTAGTTGGCAGAAGGTTCTTCTCGGGAAGCACATCATGAAGTTGGCGCTCATTGAGTTCGTTTGATTCCTTCGTTACAATGTAAGGAGCGATGGCACTATCTGCGCCAGAAAAGGTCTGCTCCAAGGCATTGCGATATACATAGTTGGTCACGCCTCGAATGGGGGCGAGAACCAGGTGATCGGTGAAACTCATAGCTCATTTACTACACTAAATTTAGGCATTTGGCCTGAAAGATCCTTTATGTCTTTATTTTACGTAAATATTTTACACTGAAGCTTTAAAATTCTGATATTTGGCATATAACACCCAGATGAAAAAACTAATCCTACTAGCGACACTTCTCTTATCAGTTAACACATTAGCAAATTGCGAGTTTGATACCTATACTCACACGATCTATGACTATGATAGTTCGATGAATGGGCAATGCTCGGCATTTGTTAAAGAGACAATGAAGAAAAATGGTTGCAGTGAGAACTTTATCGCTAAGCAAAGTTTTTCTGAAGTTAGCTCCTTATCAGAGGGAAGTTCATTTATGTGTGTGGTCGAGACTCAAGGTGGGATTTATCAAGTAATGGCCTCTCAAATGGCCGAGCCAAATATTGCTGTTATTCTCTTTTCTCGCTTTGATTAATTGTCTTTAATCTAATAATATTACTCTGTGTAATAAATTGGTTGGTGGCAAATGAAAAAGGCATGGTTTAATTTAACAATTGAGGAAGTCTTAGAGAATACTCAAAGTTTCACAAATGGGCTTTCTTCTTCACAAGCTTTTGATAAGTTAAGCCAATTCGGACCTAACCAATTACAAGAGAAAGCACAAAAAAGTCCCTTCGCTATCTTCTTTGATCAATTTAAAGACTTCATGATTCTTGTTCTCTTAGTTGCGGCCGTCATTGCAGGCCTTGTGGGAGAAGCTGCTGATACAATTGCCATCTTTGTAATCATTATTCTCAATGGAATTATTGGCTTTGTACAAGAGTTTCGCGCTGAAAAGGCCATTGAGGCCTTGAAGAAAATGTCCGCACCACATGCAAAGGTTTTTCGTGATGGAGTTCTCGTAAGCATTAATGCCAGTGAGCTAGTTCCTGGGGATATTATCACTCTTGAAGCGGGGGATATTGTTGCAGCCGATTTACGCTTATTTGAAGTAAAGAATCTTCAAATTGAAGAGGCGGCCCTTACCGGTGAGTCAGTTCCTGTTTTAAAAAATGAATCAGTTCTAGCTGATTTTAACTCTTCTCTCGGTGACCAACATAATATGGCCTTTAAAGGGACGGTTGTGACTTACGGACGCTCACAAGGAGTAGTCGTTGAAACTGGTATGCAGACTCAAATCGGTCAAATCGCAGGAATGTTACAAACACAGAAGGAAGTAAAGACCCCTCTACAAAAAAGGCTGGCCGTCTTTGGTAAGAATTTAGCGATTATTATTTTAATTCTATGTGCTATTTTCTTTGCTGCTGGATTACTTAGAGGTGAGCCGCCTCTCTTAATGCTTTTAACCGCGATTTCTCTTGCTGTCGCTGCCATCCCTGAAGCTCTTCCTGCTGTCATTACAATTTCCTTGGCCATTGGGGCCAGAAGGCTTGTGAAGAAGAATGCATTGATGAGAAAGCTTGCTGCTGTTGAAACACTTGGATCAGTTTCTTATATTTGCAGTGATAAGACTGGAACCCTAACACAGAATCGTATGCAAGTTGAAGATATCTACTGTCATCGGCCATCGTTACTCCATCACTTCTATCTGGCCATTTCTATTAGTAATGACGCTAGTTATGGTAAGAATAATACTCTTATAGGTGATCCAACAGAAACAGCTCTACTTGCTTTTGGTGAGTCAAAGAGTGGTAAAAAAGAAGATTTATTAAAAAACTATTCACGTGTTCTTGAATTTCCATTTGATTCAGATCGAAAGAAAATGACAACAATTCATAAGGATCCAGCCGGTGGGTATATAGGATTTACGAAAGGTGCAGTTGAAGCAATTACGCAAGACAAGGATATACTAGAGAAAGCAGATACCATGGCCGCTCAAGGTCTTAGAGTTTTAGCTTTCTGTCACAGACATTTTGATCAACTTCCAGATGATATTAGTATTGAAGTTTTTGAGTCGAATCTCGAATTCTTAGGCCTTGTTGGAATGATGGACCCTCCTCGCGAAGAAGCCAAAGAAGCCGTGGCCCTATGCAAGTCTGCTGGAATTAAAACAGTGATGATTACGGGGGATCACAAGGCCACAGCGACTTCAATTGCAACTCGACTTGGTATCTTAGAAGATAATAATGACTCTCTTGTCCTTAGTAGTTACGAATTTGATGAGATGGCGGATGAGGAATTTCTAGCGAGAGTTGAAGATATTAAGGTCTATGCCCGAGCAACTCCGGCACAGAAGCTTAGAATAATTAAAGCTCTTCAAGACAGAGGACATTATGTCGCGATGACAGGAGATGGAGTCAATGATGCTCCTGCTCTTAAGAAAGCAGATATTGGTATTGCCATGGGGATTACTGGGACAGATGTTTCAAAGCAAGCGGCCCATATGATTCTATTAGATGATAACTTTGCCTCTATTGTTAATACGGTTAAAGAGGGCCGTCGTATCTTTGATAATATTAAAAAGTTTATCAAGTATACAATGACGAGTAATTCAGGTGAGCTTTGGTCACTCTTTCTTGCACCAATACTAGGCTTACCAATTCCTCTTCTTCCGATTCATATCCTTTGGATAAATATTGTGACAGATGGACTTCCTGGCCTTGCCCTTACTGTTGAAAAAGCAGAGCCTAATATTATGAAGGTTGGGCCACGAAGCCCAAACGAAGGCATCTTTAGTCGAGGCCTTGGAACTCATATTATTTGGGTTGGATTATTAATGGGGCTAGTTGTCGTATCGTCTCAGTATTTTGGCCTAAAGTATTTTCCAGATACATGGCAAACCATTGTTTTCAATGTTTTGTGCTTAAGTCAGATTGGCCATGTTCTAGCAATTCGCTCAGAAAGACTTTCATTCTTTAATCGAAAGAGAATTTTTACTAATCCCTTTCTTTGGGGAACAGTAATTTTAACTCTTAGTATTCAATTGGCTTCAATTTATCATCCTATTTTAAATAAGGTTCTACATACTAGAGCTTTAAGCCTCAATGAATTACTTCTAACTTTAGGTCTTTCTTCTTTTGTTTTTATGGCCGTCGAGTTGGAAAAAATACTTAAAAGAATGAGAGGGCCAGAGTCAAGGTCTTGATAAATCTTAAGGCATCTTATAGATATCTCTTCTAACTTCCTTAATTTACTTTGATGATCTATCTTACTGAAATCATTGAAGATATTGATCAAGTTCATTGTGTTTTGAGGCGATAAGTAACTATCAACTTCAATAAAGGATTATTGTGAAACAAATTATTACTTTGTTATTATTTCTTTTATCTTTATCAACATCAACATCAGCAACAGAATTTAAAAACCGCTTTTCACTTGGAAACTTTGGTTACTCAAACTTACATGGGACAATGTATGCCTTAGAGTATCTAAGAGTCCTTGGCCAAAAACATGCGCTCTTTTTTCGTACTAACCAAGTAACAGATTCAAGTCAAGAAGACTATCTTGTAGGATATCGTTACTACACAGCTGAGAATGCTTGGGGCGATTCTTGGTTTCTTGAAGGTGGCTACAAGTGGGGACGTGATGTCGACTATGATGTTTGGTATGAGACATTCCCATCAGTTGTTAAGCATGAGAGTATGGAAGTTGAGAGACAACAATTTGTTAATGTAGTCCTTGGCCATCAGTGGGTATATTTTAATCGAATGCATTTAGATTTCGGAATTGGTTACAAGTATAATTTAAAAGAAAGCACTGATAGTGACACGAGTGGTGTTTTAACAATTGGAATCTTATTCTAAAGAGAGGGGTTATGAAATCTGTTATCTTATTGCTTCTACTATTCTCAATACGCACCAGTATTCTGGCAAATGAAAGTATCGAAGAGATTTGCTCGAAGACAACTTGTCGTCCACAAACAAAACTTACCTTGAAAAAGAAAGATAAGAGCACATGGTCTGGAACTATCGATAAGGCTCCCTATGTTTTTAATGATATGGTTAATATCATTTCAGGAGAAGAGTTCTGGGTAACATATAAAGTCTCTGGCGATAAACTAACTGAGCTAAAGTATAGTAAGAACAAGGTTGAGAACGCTCTTCATTTTTCTTTGCAACAAGATCAATATGAAATGACTTTAACTGTTAATGCAAAGTTTGAGAGTGATTTAAAATTTCACGCAGCCGGAATTCGTGCAGGCCGTAAATACTTAAGAAGGGTTGAAACTTGTCCTATCATTGTAGGTAGGCCCCTCATTCAAAAAATCAAGAAACCACTATCACAACTTGTATTGATGGAATTTAAGCTCCTAAAAGAAGGTGAAGAGAGAAAGTGTGAGTAATCTAATATGGTTAAAGATATTCTCTTTTATACGAGATCTATATAAAAGCAAAGGGGGACACTTATTATAGCAGTGTCTGATAAAAAGACTTTCTTTGTTGATCCAGAAATTCATTCAAGTATGACTTAGAGACCTCTAAGTTTCTCTTTGATTTTTCTTTTAGTTGCTCATCGTCACGACAGAACTCAATTATTTTTTGACTTAGTCCTTGTACATCTTGTGGATCAACTAAATCATCTTCTTCTAGTAATTCTTTTATTCCGCCAATCGTACTACCAATACATGGTAATCCTCTTGCCATGGCCTCGACCATACTTCGCGGAAGGCCTTCAGAAATTGAAGTCAGAATGTAGATATCGTGTTGGTCAAGTTGCTCTCTGACAGCGTCTCCACCATTTAGAAAGCCTAGAAATGTGACTTTGTTTTCGATACCAAGCTTCTTCACTAACTCTTCAAGACCGCTTCTTTCTTTCCCATCGCCTGCAATGGTTAGGGTGAGTTTGTCATTTGATTGTAGGGCCTTGTGAAAGGCTTTTATGAGCGTGTCTGGTGATTTCACAAGGTATTCAAGTGAGCCAATAAAGAGTAGCTTCTTATTCATGTTAAAATCTTCTCTGCTATGAGAAATATGCTCTGGAAGTAGAGATATCGAAGAATAACTGAATTGATTTTTTGGATTTTTGTTAGGGTAGAGCTCTTGTAGGTAAGTCTTCGTTACATATGAGCTACTCTTGGCCTGAAAGATTTGTTTTTTTACATTCTTTGTCAGCCAATATTGAAAGAAGAGACGAAGAGGGTGCTGGTAAGAACCTTTCTTAAATGTGTCGTAAGGATTTCCTACGAGCTCAATTCCGTATTCAATATGGTTATTTACTAGAAGTGGTTGTAGAACATCAGCAATTGTTGATGGTACACGCATAATATAGGCTTCATTTGGATTAATGATGCCTTTTAACATCTTACGGATGGCACTTCTTTTAAAGAAATAATCCTTTGGTCCAAGGAAGTAGGGAACTTCTGTGAAAGTTACATTGTCACCTGTGACAGGCTTTAGCCCTTCTTGAGAATTCACATCTTCAACACGTGCAATGATATTCACATGTGAAAATGTCATTAAATATCTTTGCCAGAATTTGTAATCAAATGATGACTTTGTCCAAATCTTGCCATTATAACGAGCAAACCTAAAGTCTAGCGTGATATTAACTTTTTTCACTTTATAAATTCTCTTTTTTCGAAAGATAGTATTGCACTGTTCTTTTGATACCTTCTTCAATAAAGATTTCTGGTTGATAGCCTAGATTTTCGATACTCTTAGTAATATTTGCTTGAGAGTTTCTAATGTCACCCTTTCTAAAGTCTTGGTAATTGATTTTACTGTTAAGCTCTTTACCTGATTGCTCCTTGATGTTTTCGAGGATTAGCTTTGAAAGAGTATTAAGAGAAGTGGTCTTACTTAATGCACAATTAAAAATTTGGCCAAAATTACTAGGGTCTGTATTTAATGATGCTTTAATATTCATTTGGATAACATTGTCGATATAGCAGAAGTCACGACTTGTTTCACCATCTCCATATATATCTAAGTCTTGCCCTGTTAAGGCCTTTTCAATCCACTTTGGTATAACAGCAGCATAGGCCCCATTTGGATCCTGTCTTCTTCCAAAGACATTAAAGTAACGGATACCAATTGTAGGTAGTCCGTATGTTAAGTTGAACACTCTTCCATATAATTCACATACATGCTTAGTGACGGCATAAGGTGATAATTGGGTCCCAATATTACTTTCAAGTTTGAAGTCTAGGTTATTATCTCCATAGACCGAACTACTAGAGGCATAAACAAATGACTTAACGTTGGCCATTCGAGCAGCATTTAGCATATTAAAGGTCCCGTCAACATTTGATTGATGACTTAAGTCCGGAGATTTAATCGAGCGGGGGACTGAGCCAAGTGCTGCTTGATGGAGAATGTGATCCACTCCCTTTGTCAGCTCTAAGCATGTATTGAAGTCTCTAATATCACCTTCATGAAATTGGAAGTTTTCAACATGATTATGACACTTTGATTTTATGTCTTCTATATTTGCCTTTGATCCATTAGAGAAGTTATCAAGACCGACAACGATTTGATTATTATTTAGTAAAAATTCGCAAAGGTTAGAACCGATGAAACCAGCAGCACCTGTTACAAGCCATTTACGAGGCTCTTTTATTAGTTTATTTGATAGCTCTTGTAAGCTCTGATCCATTAAAGGCTCCAGTAAGTATATTCTTTATTCTTTTTAATTGATGTTGGACAAATATTTTTAACATCGATAATAATTGGTGGCTTTCCAGAAAAGACTTTAATCAGTTCTTCTTCTGAAATTTCTGTGAATTCTTTATGGGCCACGTTAATTAAGAGTAAGTCGATATTTTCTAATTGATGAAATTCTTGAATTTCCTTATTGTACTTGGATTCAACTTCTTCTTTGTCACAATGAGGGTCGACAAGTAGGGTATTTGTTGAATATTCTTCAAGATCTCTAATTATATCTTCAACTTTTGAGTTTCTAAGATCCGGACAATTCTCTTTGAATGTGAGCCCAAGTACAGCAATATTAGCATCTTTAACTTTAACATTATTTTGAATGAGAAGCTTTACGGCCTTTTGCGAAATATGATTGGCAATACTATCGTTAACTCTTCTTCCCGCATTTATGATTTGTGGAATGATACCAACTTGTTGTGACTTGTAAGAAAGGTAGTAGGGATCAACACCGATACAATGACCACCAACAAGCCCTGGCCTAAAGTTTAGAAAGTTCCACTTTGTACCTGATGCTTCAAGAACATCAGTTGTATTAATATTAAGCTTATCAAAAATTAGAGCCAGCTCATTAATTAAGCCGATATTTACATCCCGTTGGATATTTTCAATAACCTTTGATGCTTCTGCTACTTTTATTGATGTTGCTCTAAAGACATCAGCTTCTATAACACTTGCATACATTGTAGCAATATCTTCTAAGCTCTCTGGACAACAGCCCGAGACGACTTTTGTGATCTTTGTGAACGTATGTTCTTTATCTCCTGGATTAATTCTTTCTGGTGAATAACCCATAAAGAAATCGACACCAAATTTTAAACCAGTTCTCTCTTCAAGGATTTTGGCACAGATATCTTCCGTTACACCGGGGTAGACTGTCGATTCGTAGACGACAGTATCTCCTTTCTTTAGTACTTTTGCGACGTCATTTGTTGCGCTTATTACAGGAGTAAGATCTGGAGTTTTAAAATTATCAATTGGAGTAGGTACGGTTACAATGAAGAAATTAAAGTCAGCCGCATCTTCAATCTTTGTTGAAAAATTCATGCTAAGCTCTCTTAGTTCTTCTGTCGTGATCTCTCTTGTACGATCGAGATGATTATTTAACTCATCGACTCGTTTGCTTGAAATATCGATACCTATCGTTTGGTACTTTTTAGCGAAATTATAGGCTACAGGAAGACCGACATAGCCAAGTCCTATTACACATACGCTTTTATTCATGAATACCTCAGGCTTATAGACTAATGTCTCTTGGCGCTTTATTATTACTATGCTTAAGTTCAATTCTCTGAGTAGAGTGAACTAAGTTCTTCCAGAGGTTGAAATTATAATAATCGTTAAATTTTATCTTAAAACCAATATAGTTATATTTATCATCTTTTCTGCTCCACCTCTGACTCAAATCCATTTTGATTTGTTTCTCAGCTAGGATAATACATAAATTATCAATATTCATGTCAGAAGAAACTTTTATGAGACAGCCACCAAGTCCAATATTAATTAGCTTAACCGGTAACTTTTTATTTTCCATAATTGTATATGCGGCAATATTATAAGACTCAAATGAATAGCGTTGAAAGTCTCTGCTGTGCTTATTCATTCGTACCTCTAGTATAAAGCATGCGATGGTAGAACTTAGTAATATCTTCTTTAAACTTTTTCGTTTTTATATAATTGAGTTCTTCATCAAGGAGCATATGAACGTCATCAATTGTAATTGTGACAAACTTTTTAAGCTGTGGTTGCCAGTCCAGCACGATGGCCATTGAAATAGAGACTTCGTTTTCAGTTAAGCGACTATCAATATTTAAATCGATAATGTTATTTGTTATAGCAAGAGTATTAACTAGGGGAGTAATTTCATAGATCGAGTAAACCTTATTCTTAGAATACTCGGGCTTTGACGTCTTCTTGTATCCACTAAAGAAACACTGAACTAGATCAGATGAATTATTTGATATGAATAGTCCAAGACTAGATGTAAACCTAGTGAAATCTATATCTATCTGTTTTTTCGGTAAACTTATTTCATTCATCTTCGTTATTTAATCACAATAAAATTTAATTTTCGCCCCATGGCAATTTGTTCCTCAGTTTTTCCTGGAGGCCTTGTAGGAGGGGGAATTAACTACCATCTTAATGCTTTGTTAATAAATATTATGTATAATGAATTGAAATTTGATTTTTGTTAAGTCAAGAGGTCACATGACAAGAAGTTTGAAGAATAAAATCTTAGTCTTAGAGAATAGCCATAATCGAGGTGAGTACTCTCATTTAAATGAGAATATTATCCAAGATTCTCTTGATAAAAAGTATGACCTAAGCTCGATTTTCTATCGAATTAAAAATCGCAAAGACCTATTAAGTATGTCTAAAGTTATTAGTGACACTACTCCTCAAAGCAAAGTTTCAACAATCGTTGGTTTAATTGATAAATCTAAGCTTGAAGATATTGTTCTTTCAATTATGAGCTGTATTGATGTTTGTTTTAATAAGAAAGTCTTGGTTATATCTTATAGTGATATAGGGGATGGATTTAAAGATATTTCAATTAATGAATCTATACTACCTCTTAATAATGTTAATAAGAAATCGTTAGCTCTTAAAAAACTTTCGGATAATATTTCTACTTTGAATTATAGCTATTTTCTTTCGCAATTTGTTCATCATACAAGTGAGTTAGCAAGTGTTATGAATCAAATAACGTTTGCCTTTGATAAAATTATATTTATGCTAGACGATAAAGAATTAAAAGACCTAGGAGTTGATGCAAGAACTCCTCTTTTATTCTCCTCACATTGCGACTTTATTGTAAGAGAGCGTAAAACAAGATTAAGCTTAATTAAAAAGAATACAAATTACTTGAAGTCCTTAGGGGTTGAGCTTGGTGGAATAGTATATGTAAAAGAAGGTAACAAGTGAGAAAGCTTAGACTACTCTTAAATAATGATTCTGTTATCAACTTCTCTCTTTTTTTCACTCTCATGCGTAGATACTGGCCAATAAATTTATTGAGTATTCTACTGAGCGTTGGTGCTTTACTTACTTTCTATATTAACCAAGATAAGAATTATGTCAGAGAAATACATTTCAACTCTATTTTCGAGAACTCAAGCAAGGAGTCAAGATTTGCTGAGATCATTGGCCTAAGTAAGATTGACGAAATTAAAACCTATCGTTCTCTTGTTGAAAGATGGGACTTTAAGTTGAGTGTGGCCCAGGAATTAATGGCGACAGATGATATTAAGGAACTGATTATTCAAAATGAAGAAGGTGAGAAGCATAGTCTTGAATCGATTTATAAATACTGCTCATATAATAAAGAATGTATCGTAAGATTCATTGCTGAGAATATCCATGAAAGCTATAGTGTTAAACAGAGCCCTCGCTACGGAGGTTATGTTTTATACACTAGAGGTACTAATAAGTTTACGACTTTAATTATTCAAGATGCAATTGTTAAGAATTTAAAAAGTACAAAGTATAATTCAAATTTTATCTTAGCAAAGGAAAGAATTGAAAAACTTCAATCAGAACTAGAATTACACGAGAAACAACTTGTTGATAATCATAGTGTGATTAAAGTTGGTGCTGATGAAAGAGTTGCTGATTTAGATGAGGTCATAAGAGAGCAGGAAAAAAGTCTTGCTAAGAATAGTGAGTTATTGATTTCTGTAAACTCAGATCTTAAATTCTACAAGAATATGAAGAAAATTAACTTCTCAGGTTCAGACCGATCTCTTATTCGTAAGAAAGGGGAGATTGAACAACAAATTATTGATCTATCTAAAAATATCGAATTACTTAAGTCTGGTTCTTACAAAGAAAACTCATCTCTTATTAATGATCTCAAGAAACAGAGATACTCTTTAGCAAATGAACTTAAAAAACTAAATGTAAGTGATGCAGCAATTACAGATGATGAGAAGAGTAAAAGCATTGAGCTTGAGAAAATTCCTGAGCTAATCCAGAAGAAGAAAACACTCACTGTTTTAATTGATAAACTGACTCTTCAGATTAAAGAGAATAAAATCCAAAGAGATATATTATTAAAGGATAAGAATCTTAATACGATCACAAATGATCAACTAAATCCTTTGAAGACTACAATTGTTGATCTAAGGTCAAAGCTTAGAGAGGCACAGAATAATTTGAACTCAATTCAAAACTACCTCACATTCAACATACTTAATCCAAAAATTGAAGATCATAAGAAGTTCACTACTAAGTTGTTGATATTATTGAGTGCTTTAGTCTCCGTCTTCATGCTTATTCTTTCTTGTTTCGCTTGTTATCTTATTGATGACCGAATCTACTCTCATGATGAAATTAAAGTCTTTTATCATGATGCGAAAGACCTTGGGATGGCCCCTGAAATAGCAAAAGTTTCTTGCTAAGCTTTATTTGTTTGATTAAGATATTTTCATGAAGTTGATCACTATTATCTTAACGGTAGCAAATTTATTCCTAGGTCCTTTAGCACATGCGGCCAATAAAATTGACCTAAATTCAATTGTTCTGCCAACAGAAGTCAAAGGTCTAGAGAAGAAGTCTGGTTCACTTTACTTTTCAAATTCAGTGAAGAATGAAGTACTTATACCGACTAATTTCTGGGGTGAGGTTAAATCAGCTGGTCTTCACTTTGTGCCAAAGGGGACAAGCTTAATTAGTGGCCTATCTTTGGCCGGCGGAGCAACCGGTGATGCTAACTTAACAGATGTTAAAATTACACGTAAGGCGGGACGCGACCTAAAGACTATTGAGTTTGATCTGAGTAGTGGTGGAGACTTTAATAGCCACAATTTCCAACTTCAGCCAGGTGATGTTGTCTATCTTAGAAAAGAACGTTTTTATGAGAATAGGGCATGGTATACATCTGTGTTAGGAATTCTAGTTACGGCCCTCGGTTCTGTTTTAATTTATAAGAAAATTGATTAATTAATCAAATTATTGTTAACCAATATTTTTTTATTCTTTTTATTATATAGAATTGATTCTTTTTTATTTGATCTTATTATATTTCCATTAATGATGGCCGTGCTTTCACTTCCTTTCTGGTCTGTGATTGCGATTGCTACTTTTTGTTGTCCATTCTTATTATCGATATTATTTGCGTAGATATTACAATTTTCAACACCTGAGCTTAGGATTGCATAACCTTCATTTTCATTACCATTATCGATAAGATTATTGGCCGTTATCGTAACATTTTTCACTATCTCATTATCTTTTTTTATATTGGCCAAGAAGATTCCACGTGAGTTATTTGAAGAAATTATATTTGAGTTTATATTAAGATTCTCAACTCCATGTCTAATGAAAATGGCAGCATTACCTTTGCTCACTTTTGCGGTACCAGAGTACTTAATAATATTATTTGCAATGATGAAGTCTTTTACTGTAATTGACTTACTAGCGCCAGAAGAGATATGAATCGCACTATAGGAAGTATTTAATATTTCATTTCCAGTTATAATAACTTTACCAGTTGCACCTGTACTGTCAGGGGATACTCCTTTAACTTCGATTGCATTTTTAGAGCAGTTTTTAATGATATTATCACTAATGATGAGTTCTTCTCCGCTCCAGTACGTATCAATAGCATCTTGTGAGTCTGTATGTTTCTTTGTTCCAATATTATTAAATATATTCTTTGAAATAATACACTTTTTAATTCTTTGTCTTAATCGAATCCCATCAAAAAGAGTCTGTTTGATTATATTATCAGAAATGATAAGTTCCTCGGCGCTATGTAAGTAGAGTGCCCTTGAATAATTACCAGCAAAAATATTTTTAGAAATAATAATTTCTTTCACTGGAGACTTATATGTTAACTTTAGGTCTTTTTCAGCATTCTTATCTGCAGAGATAGCACAATAGTGGTCACTTTCGAACTTACAGCTATGAATTCGGACGCTATGACTACTTTCTCCTATATTAATATCTGAAACACCATTGTTATAATTACCGTTTGCTGACTTAAATACTAGACCTTCAACAATACAATTCTTTCCTTTCGTCATGATTGTATAATCTGCTTTCTTTGATCGAATAAGCACACCAGAACCGTAAATTTTGGATTCTTTTAAAATGATTCCCCCTGCAATAAAACCTTTTGCAGTCATAGGGATAAAGGCACTAGAGTTAGCTTTTAGACAGTCTCTTATCGCACTTGTTACATCAGTTTTTCCGTCACTAATTGCACCATAATTTGTGATATCGTCAATTCTCTTATTGTTTGCCTGACTTTGCTTTGGTTGGGATCTTCCAAGTGCTGGAAGAGCAAGTCCTACTCCAATGAATTTCAAAAAATCAGATCTTTTCATTACATTTCATCCTATCTAGATATTCTTTTGAAGAGTATTCTTCATATGAGTTATCAAGATTAATTATTTTTTTATATATTTCCACTATCTCTTTTGCAGTTCTTCTAATATCAAACATATCTAAGACAAGCTTCTTTCCTTTTAAAGTATACTTGTTGGCATTGTCTTCATCACTAATAACCTCAAGAATCTTGTTAGCAACATCTTGCGGGTTATCTCTACTTGTCAAATAGCCTGTTTCTTTATCGAAGATAATTTCAGGGATACCACCTGTTTGGCATGTAATAACTGGCCGAAGGGAGAGTAGGGGTTCAATTACTCCTCCACAGCTTTCAGAGAGTGGTAAATGAATTGTATAATCAATATTCATCCAGCCTTTTGCTGCTTCATTCGGAGGTATTTTACCTGTAATGATAATATTTTCTTTTTCTGATATTGGGATTGATTCTCTGAGGCTATCTTCATAAGCAGTTGAGTTTCCCCATTCTCCGCCTATAAATAGTCCTTTTATCCTAGGGTTTGTTCTTCTTGCAATTTCAATTGCTTTAATCATCACTTCATGATTTTTAAGGCCAACTTTCTGACCTATAAATCTTTTGGGAGGATAGATATAGCAGACATTACCTATGATAATATCATCTTTTGTGAAATTATATTTTGTACGAATCGTATCATCTTCTTTTGCTTTATCGACTTTATTGAAATTACTATAATCATTGCCATAATAGCTTAGGTGAACTCGTCTTTCATCGACCCCATTTCTTAGGTATAAGTTTTTTATATGCTTTGATGAAGCGATCCATTGATCGTTCTTTCTAGCTGTTAATAAATCAAGATATCGAAAGATGATATGTTCAAGGTGAAGAGGTCCAGGTACCTGAAATACACGCTCTAAATTTAAACCAAAAGTTGCCAGTCGCATTTGGATAGTATTAATAAAAAAGTGACTGTGAATAATAGCTGGTGAGACTTTCTTTATTATCTTTCTAAGTGAGTAAATGGATTTAAGCGTTTTAAGTGGAGACACAGGGCTAAGCTTACAATCTAATATGTGTATTGTGGCACCACTGTTTCGCCAGTCTTCGTAAAATTTACCAGATTCGCTATTTAAAACTATGTGAACTTCAATTCCATTACTTATTAGACATTTTACTTGGTTAAGGGCCCAGCTTGCACCATCTGTAGTTTTGACAATTTGGAGTACTCTTAAAGGCTTACTCATGAGGTCCTACTTGGCCTGTATGTTTTGTTATGAAATTATTGGCCTGAATAATTATGAAATAGAATATAACTGCGTAAAGATTACCTTTTAAAAATGCTAATGAGTCATTCCTAAAACAATACATCGTGAATCCGTGGAAAAAGACACTGTAATACTTAAAGAAATTTCCTTTATTAATATTATAGTTACAAAATCTTTGTACTAAAACAATAAGAACAAATGTTGCAATAACACCAAAGTACCCAAAGTTCATATACCCTTCGGCATCAAGTCCAAAACCATATCCTGAATCTCCCCCTGGGGCATAATTATTTTTAAGCCATGCAAGATTATTATATGAGGACTTATAGATAAAACTAGGCAGAAGACTAAGAATACTTTGTAAGTATGTTTCTCCATAGAAAAAATTATACTTAATATCAATCAGTTTTGCTGTGAATGCATTTACGAAAAGCAGTGATCCTTGATTTAAGAAAGATTCGACATAGTTTGTCGTTTTTTGTGTTACATCCCTCATGATAAAGATCAATGTTCCACCAATACCTAATAAAGATAGAGATGATGTTAGGAGGATCTTTTTCTTCAAACTAGTCCTTTGATGAATAAGTAAGTGTCCCACAATTGAAAATAAAGGGAATATAAAGTCACGTTCACCTGTAACTAAACAATAGGCGATATAGGTGAGAAAATTTATTAAATAGAGTTTTTTTGTACTTCCGCTTCGACATAGGTAGTAGAAGGATACTAGGAATAATTGAAGGAGTAGATAACTGTAGTGAATTGAGTTTCCAATAATTGAAATTTTTGTCACTTTATCAATACTTAATCCAATCGAAGTTAGTTTTAAGATATTAAAGCTTGCTAAGACTATAAAAAAGATAAACGCCCAGTTTAAGAGGGGGAATTTCTCTTTTACCTCTTCGATGACTGTATTTCTAGGCTTGAGAATGACTGATAGGATGGACATTGTTGCTATTGCATATAGGAAGTTTGTTGTCGCTATATGAATATAATCTTTTGGAGTTCCAAAATAGATACCATTTCCGATTAAAATATTTAAAACAGGGCCCATCGAAAAGAAGAAGTAGAAAATGATAAAATAAGTTAAATGATCCTTCCATCCTTTCAAGATTAATTTAAGGATGATGATTATTAGAGAGAGGTAGAAGTTGAATTCTATCAAATCAAGATTCATATCTTATCCCTCTAACTTTATTAGTAATTAAGATGAGGTTAAGTATAATATAAAAGATTTGAGAAATAATAAATGCATTGAAGCTTCCTGTGATCTCTGTGTCTTTAATTAATAAATAAGCAGCAACGAAGTGAACGATTAATGTTATTGAAGTAATGATAAAGCTCGTTTTGTATACCTTTAGCGCTATTACGAAGTAATTGATAAGTATAATTAGAATTGCTTGTGGAATAATTATATTCAAGTAGCGTAAATAATGAACATACTCCGTATATTTTATTCCAAATATTAATTTATAAATATATTCCCCTGTGAGTTCATTGAATAATACAAATGTTGCAGAAGTTAATAGCGCAAAGAGAAAGTAAGATTTTATCATCTTGTTTACCTCATAACGGTTTACAAGAGATAGGGATAGTCTATTTAAAGATACTTGGATGAAGGAATTAGTAATGACTATTATTGAAGAGTAGAAAAAGAAGAAAGTTGAAAATATAGCAACACTAGTCTTATCAAAGAAAAAGTCTAGAAAGTATCGAGGAACATTTGCATTTACTGAGTTTACTAGAGAAGCGAGCGCCAAAGGTACTGTTAGGATCGTTATTTTCTTTAGGGCGTCGGTCTTAAACTTAAATATTTCTATCGAATTACTTAGATCAATAATTGAGAAGATAATTGTAATACTTAGAATTCCAACTAAGAAGAAGCTTATTGTTAAATCGGCTTTACTATATGCAAGAACACATAAAATCATAATGAACATGCTTTTTAATGAAAGACTCGTTCCGATATATCTTATATCTTTTTTCTTTTGCTTGATTGTGTAAGCAAGGTCAGAAAGTAGGTCACCACTTCGTATTAGCATGAGTATGATAAAGACCACCTTATCAACATTGGGGATAAATACTAATAGCGCTATCAAGGAAGATAGGAAATAGGCGAGTATTGATAAGACTCTCTGTGTGAATATATCTGAAATAGTAATCTGTTCATGATGACTATTAAAAAAATTTCTTAATGAGAAACAGAAGAATAATGTTAGAGGTGCTAAATAAGAAAGAGAAAGGGCGTAGTCCCCTAGGGCCCCAGTCGGGTACTTGTTACTAATTAACTTAATAATAAGCCACTGAGATAGCGAGTAGGCAATAATTCCTATTGTGTTAAAAATAGGTAGGCCTTTATTTAGAAATATCTTCTTCATTCCTATTAATAATAGCTTATCAGGTTAGTTAATACATTAAGGATTTATTTACCCGATTGAGAACTTCATCTCTAATGGCTAAAATTTATTTAACAATTTTAGTGGGGTATGAGTTGATTTTCTCAGTGGTTATTAATTTTTTATTTAGGCCTATTTTCGATTTATTAATAATTAATTCATACTTAGTTATCTTAGGCTTTTTAAGAAATGAATCTTTCCTATATTACTACCTTGAGTTTTCATCACTTTTTGTACTTTTTAGTTTACTAACTAAAAGCAATCTTGACTCTTGGAGGCATACAACACCTCTAAGTATTTTAAAATCGATCTTAGCTCTAACTGCAACTTGTGTCTCTTTATATTTATTTTTCAATCTCGATCAACAGTTACTATTCAATATTTTCTCTGTTTCTCTTGTTATTATGATCTTTTCACGAGTTACGAGAAAGATACTATTTGATCGATCTTATGCTCAACATTGTCCAAGAACGATCATCCTAGGAAGTGATAAGAAGGCAGTATCCTTAGCAAGTCATGTTAATTGTGAGTCACACACGATTGTAGGCTTTGTTGATGACTATGACGTAAGTCTTGTTAAAGGTCAGTTTAAGGTTTTGGGTCGAATTGATGAATTGGAAAAAGTAATTGTTGAGAATAGAATTAAGGAAGTAATTGTTATTGATTGTAATTACTTTAATAAATCTAAAGAAATAAAAGAGGTATGTAATAAGCTTTCTGTCACAATCTCTGAAGCAAACCTTTTCTCTGGGCAAAATTTTAAGGTTAATAAAATAGAGTTAAACACATTACTTGGGCGAGAGCCTATTGAAGCAGACTTAACTATTCTTTCTGAGAAAATTTATGGCTCAAAAGTATGTATAACTGGAGCAGGAGGTAGCATTGGTGCTGAACTAGTGAGACAGCTATTCTTAATGCAACCCCAAGAGATTATTCTAATTGATAACTGTGAGTACAATCTATTCAAAATCACAAATGAGATAAAATCATTCAACTTTGGTAACGTAAGAATTACTTCTCTAATGATTGATATTACAAATAAAGAAGCCCTAGATGCTTCTTTCAAAGAATCTTGTCCAGAGTATATTTTTCATGCAGCTGCTTACAAACATGTTGCTCTTGTTGAAGCGAACCCTAAGGCGGCAATTCTTAATAATGTTTTAGGTACTAAGAATTTACTCGATCTCTCAACAGAGTTTCCTGTTAAGAGTTTCATTTTAATTTCTACAGATAAAGCTGTTAATCCTACATCTGTGATGGGGGCAACTAAGCGTCTGTGTGAAATCCTACTCGCTTGTTACTCAAAAGATAGCACCTGCGAATACCGCGCCGTTAGATTTGGTAATGTTTTAGGTTCTAGTGGATCACTGATTCCAATTGTAATGGAACAAATTTTGAATAATGAAAAAGTGACGATCACTGATAAGAGAATGAAGCGTTATTTTATGACAATACCTGAAGCGGTTGGCCTTGTGTTGAATAGCTTAACAGTTTCTGAAAATACATCCCTTTGTGTCTTAAAGATGGGAGATCCGATTTATATTCTCGATATTGTAGAAAGACTTGCTCTTGCTATGGGAAAAAGCATTGAGAGTATAAATATCGTTTTCACCGGTATGAAGAAAGGTGAGAAGCTATTCGAAGAACTTTATCTGACTGGGGAAGAATTACAAACGTCTCATAAAGATATTGTAACACTACCTAATGGAGACTGTGGACATACTATTAATGATGAATTTTCTCGTAAGGCAATCCTTAAACGTATCTATTCCATCATTGTTAAGGCAATGGAGAATGACCTTAGTTGTATTAACGATATGTCAGATCTTATAAATGAGACAAATAATAGCATAAATATTAAGTCTGACTTTGTCGTACAACTTGGGGACGTCGGGTAATGAAAAGAACATTCGATATTCTTTTTTCAATCTTTTCAATTATTCTCGTTTCACCAGTTTTAGTGGTGGTTTCATTTCTTAGTCTTGTTATCCAAGGAAGACCCATCTTCTTCGTTCAAGAAAGAGTCGGGTACAAAGGTAAAACCTTTAAAATGATAAAGTTTAGGACTATGAGTCTTGATACTTCATTAGATGAGTCAGAACGAATTGGTACATATGGAAAATTTTTAAGAAAGTTTAGCCTTGATGAGTTACCTGAATTTTTTAATATCTTATTTGGTGATCTAAGTGTTGTGGGACCCAGACCTCTTCTTAAAGAATACTTACCTTTCTACTCTAAAGAGCAAAGTAAAAGACACCATATTAAGCCTGGTTTAACTGGTCTTGCACAGGTTTCAGGTCGTAACTCACTTACTTGGAATAATAAGTTTAAATATGATCTGTTATACGTTCAGAAGCAATCATTTCTCTTTGATCTCAAAATTATTCTAATGACAATTAAGCAAATGATTAAGCCCGTTGGAATTGATGCAAGTAAATCAAAGACGATGGAAAGATTTGATCATCCTTTCTATTTATTTGGAGGGGGAGGACATTCTCTATCTGTCCAATATGCAGCTCAAGAGAGTGGGGTTGATATTTATGCAATTTACGATCAAAAAGTAGAAAATATTCAAACTGTTGATTTTTACCTCGATGTTAAACTCACTGATTATCTACCTACAGATATCGAAGGAGTGAGAGGGCTTCTTGCTATTGGTAACAATTCAATAAGAAAGAAGATGGCAAATGACTTAAAGGTTAACTGGCAGTCAATTATCCATCCTAGTGCAATTATTCATGAAAGTGCAGTTATTGGCCATGGAACAGCTATTCTTAGCGGTGCTTATATCGGTCCAAATGCTGTCATTGGAAATCATGTCATTATCAATACTGGTTCTATTGTAGAACATGACTGTGTTGTTGGGGATTTTGCTCATATTTGTCCTAATGCAACACTTTGCGGAGGTGTTCAGATTGGCGAAATGGTGATGGTGGGAGCCGGCTCTGTCGTAAAACCACTTGTCGAAGTTTGCCGTGATGTTGTTATTGGCCTTAACTCTAGCGTTATCAAAAATATTAAAGAAGCAGGGACCTACGTTGGTCAACCTGCAAGGAGATTATCTGTGAATAAAAATTTTAAAAGAGAGGATATCAACCTCTCGATGGCCAAACCTATTATTGGACAAGACGATATTGATGGTGTTGTTTCTGTTTTAGAAAGTGGAGTTCTTTCTCTAGGCCCAAAAGTCGAAGAATTTGAAAGAAATATTCAAGATTATATTGGTGTAAAAGAAGCAGTTGCTGTTAGCTCTGGAACTTCAGCCTTATACCTTGGGCTACTCGCCTTAGGAGTGAAAGAAGGTGATGAAGTAATTGTTCCTTCTTATACATTTGTATCTTCTGTTTCAGTGATTTTACATGCCGGTGCAATTCCTGTTTTTGCTGATATCGAAGAGGAAACCCACTGTGTTTGTCCAAAAGACATTGAATCTAAAATTACTGAGAAAACTAAGGTTATTCTTGGGGTAGATATTTTTGGCCATCCAGCTAATTGGCAAGAGATTTGTCGAGTAGCAAAAAAGTATGGACTTAAAACTATTGATGATTCATGTGAAGCATTAGGTGCTAAAATTGGTGACAAGATGGTAGGTACATTTGCAGATGTATCAACATTCGCATTCTATCCAAATAAGCAAATCACAACAGGAGAAGGAGGAATCCTTGTTACTGATGACGAAGATGTTGCAAATCATGTTAGGGCCCTAAGAAATCAAGGGCGAAATAGCATGGGGGGATGGCTTAAGCACGAATTTCTTGGCTTTAATTGTCGCATGAATGAATTGAGTGCATCTCTAGGAGTTACACAGTTAAGAAAAATCGATCAAATATTAAAAGATCGTGAACGTGTTGCTCATATGTATAATGACGCCCTAAAAGGTCAAGATGGTCTTTGTCTTCAAGTTATTGCTGAGGGTGTAACAATGAGCTGGTTTGTTTATGTTGTAAAACTAGAACGTGGAGTTAGTCGCGATATCGTAATCGATGAACTCGCTAGTAGAGGTATCCCTGCTCGCGCTTATTTTGATTCAATTCATGATCAACCATTCATGAAAAACTTTGATATTGACGTCTCAGGGTTAGAGAATACTATCGATATTAGTACAAGAACCTTAGCATTACCATTCCATGGAATGATGACTCAAGAAGAAGTGGATTTTGTCTGTAAGCACCTTGTTGAAGTTATTGCAAAACTTAAACCTCAGCTTGCTGTAGCATAAAAGTATTCATAAATGCGTCCTTTATCGAAAAGGGCGCTTTATTATAATAGCTATCATTGATCGTTTATGAATTTTCAATAGCTTATTCATTTTTTCTAAAATTTGATTGCCAAGATATATTTTGTGAATAGAATGCACTCGATTTTTACGTGTGTAGGTTTTTATGAGTATTAATAGAGAAATCTCAGAGCATATCGAATCGATCTTTGCTAATTCGGCCAAGACCTTTTCAGGTTATCAATCTAGCGTCGGACTTCGATGCCTTAGTGGTTGTGGTGCCTGCTGTTTAAGTCAGGAAATTTCAGCATCAACAAACGAAATGTTACCGACGGCATTTAGAATTCTTGAAGAAGAGGGTATGGATCGTGTTGAAGAGTTAATTGAACAATTAGAAAGTAATAACTCACGCCAATGCATCTTCTATATGAAAAAATCCGAAGATGGTACTCAAGGTTATTGTAGCAATTATGAAACTCGTCCTGCTGTCTGTCGATCATTTGGTGTTGCCGCCTATAAAGATAAGCACGGTCAAAGGGTAATGAGTATCTGTAAGCGATTAAAAGAAGCTTATCCTAATAAAATATCAGCACTAGCGCCAAGTGAAGCACCTATTATTGGTGAGTTTGCAAAGCAGATTTATGTTCTTGGTCAGGAAGCCGACTCTAAACTTCTCCATATCAACGAAGCCCTATATGAGGCATTAAAGAAAGTGTGGATAGATGGATACTACGGATCAAATCATTCTGAAGCTTAAGAATGAAATATTTTCACTTTATGAAAGCCATATGGCCTGTTTGCTCTTATGAGAGTAGATATTCTTTTTATGGAAGAGAAGTACACTCAAATTTTAGAAAGAATATATTCGGAAATTTCACCTCTCATTGGTAAGGGAAAAGTAGCAGATTATATTCCAGAGCTTGGAAAAATTGATCCTAATCAGTTTGGCATGTCGATTTGTACAAATGATGGGAATGAGTACATCATTGGCAATTCACAAAAGTCTTTTTCAATTCAATCGATTTCTAAAGTTTTTACTCTTGTCCTGGCATATCAGAAACTAGATTCAAAACTATGGAAGCGAGTAGGGCTTGAACCATCTGGTAGTCGATTTGATTCACTTATCTTATTAGAAAATGAAGAGGGAATACCACGTAACCCTTTTATCAATGCAGGGGCCATTGTTGTAATCGATACCCTAATTGATCTCTATAAAGATCCAGTTGATGAAGTCTTAAAGTTTGTTCGTGAGCTAAGTGGTAATCAAGATATTTATATCAATGAGTCCGTAAGGGATTCAGAGCTTGCTACTGGAAATCGTAATTTCGCTCTTGCTTACTTTATGAAGAGTTATGGTAATATTAAAAACGATGTCGATAAAGTTATTGAAATCTATTCGACAATTTGTTCTATTGAAATGACCTGTGTTGATCTTGCTCGTTCATTTCGTCTCTTTAGTTCCAATGGACAAAACCCTTGGACTGGAAAGAAAATTCTAACAAAGGGCCAGAATAAAAGACTCAACGCTATCATGATGACATGTGGTCTTTATAACTCTGTTGGTGACTTCGCTTATCGCGTGGGGATTCCTGCAAAGTCGGGAGTCGGAGGGGGAATCGTCGGTGTCATTCCAAATGAGATGTCCATCTCAACTTGGTCACCATGCCTCGATAAAACAGGAAACTCCCTTGCTGGAATTGAGGCCCTTGAACTCTTTACCACTTATACAGGGCAGTCGATCTATTAATTAAAAACAAAAAAGCCCTACATTAAGAAGGGCTTTTTTGTTAAGCCGTACACGTAACATGTACTGTACGTAGAGCGATTTTTCTCCATCAAGAACTACCACTATTCACATCTTAACAGAAAAATGGGTTCATCGATTTAATAAAAGCTTAATTTATTGGTATGATTCTCTAAGTAAATACAGTGACTTATGTGCAATTCTCGTTATGTCGGATTAAAACACTAAGGTAATTCTCATCAATAACCGATATGGATTAATATAATTCAAGGTGAGGATATAATGTTTCGTTTTTTTACTTGTTCAGCACTGTTTTTACTACAATTTTCTTATGCACAAACATTCTCTGAAGCTCATTTAAAGCATGTAAGAGAAGTTCAACAGGCTTGTCGAACAAAGACGAATTCAATTGACCGAAGTGTGTGTCAGTCTAATTATCGTTTAAAACTTGTGGAAACAAAATGTGGCCGAAACGCAGAAGGTCTTGTTGATGGAAGTATTGTTGCAGGAGAAGTAAAGTGTGGCATAAGCTCAACAAAACCTTCACCAAAGCCAGTAAAGAAAGATAGCAAGAAAGTTACCAAGAAAGTTACCAAGAAAGTTACGAAGAAAGATAACTGCAAATATGCTACAAGCTATGCCTGTGACGCTTATGAGTTTAGAATGAGACGCTGTCTTCAGTCCTCTGATGATAAGAAATTCTGCCAAGAAACTTCTCATCAATTTGCTCTTAAGGCGCAAGTTCACGAACAGCTTGGAGATGAAGGAATTAAGGTCTATGACAACTGTCTTAATATGAAAGATTCATCACCAGATGAATGTGTGAAATTTGCTAAATTCTATATGGATGAAGCAAAAAAGAAGAGAGATATTGCCGCTAATAATGAGTGTTCTGATTTTGCAGTAGGTGATCAAAATGTAAATTGTCATGGCTATGAGTATAAGAGAGTAGATAGTGACCTCGGCGATATCTCACGTAAAATTGAAAGCAAAGTAAGACAAGATCCAGCAGCGATTAGACATGAATTTCTAGGTGGCCCATCTGGTGCTCGAGGTAAGTAATAAGTACAAAAATTGTAGCGCACTATTTCATAAAATTTTAGCAGAAGTTTTCTAGGATAATCCTCGTTTGTGTTGTAAAATTTATAATTACGAGGATTAAGTTGAACGTTAGTAATAAAGCCGTCCATGCCTATATAAACTTCATCATTGAAAACAATGATGAGCCTAACCTATTCTTTGAAAACCTTGGTTTCGATTACACTACTATTAAAGACGAGAATAAGTACATCACTTGGTATGATTACCGAATCATAACTGAGGCACTTAATCGAAAATATAATAAATTCTATGAAGGTATGACGAAGCATGGGCTCACAAATAAATTCGTCAAACAGGTTCTCGATATTCTCAGTCGCATGATTAGTTTTCGCTTTGTTGGCGACTTTATTTTGAAATACTCATTTAAAACCTTTTATACTGATCAAGTGACGGCCGAATTAATTAAAACAGGTAAGAAGACATTTGATATTAAGCTCACTTTTAAAGATGAGGATGATATATTTCCTGTCTTTGTTGACATGTACCGGATTGTCTTTCTTGCTCTTCCTAAATTAGTGTCTGAATCAATGGTTTGGAAAATTAAAACGAGCCAAGAGGGGAATGTTCTCACTTACCATATTGATGAGCATATGAGTTCTCCATCTTTCTTTGCTTCATTCCAAATCTTTATTCTTAGGATCTTCAAACTTGATAAGTACTACCAGAACTTAATTTACACAAATCTTCAGCATAATAACGAATTGGAAAAAAAGAATCTTGAGCTTGAGCTTATTGAGAAAAAAATCACTGAGGCCCATAAAGAAGCACTACTTGCCAATCGTATTATCAGTCATGACATTGCTAATAAAATGCTCATCGTCGAGCACGTAAGGCGCCTCATAAGACGTGGGGAGTATGAAAAAGCCGCTGAAAAACTTGATACTTATTATAATTCAGTAAAGGGCATTATTGAGAATACTCGTAATGTAATTGATGAGAACTCGAGCTCTTTTAAATTAGTAGATGTTTCAATAAAAGAAGCTTTAGAAGAGTTAATATTTGAATATAAGGAACAAGCAGGTGAGAAGAAGATAAATATTAGCTTGGACTATAAGCCTAATCGTGATGTTCATATTCATACAAATAAAGAGGCCCTCAAGGATAGTGTTCTTGGTAATATTATTCAAAATGCAATTAAGTTCTCAAAAGAAAAATCAAATCTAGTCATAAGTTGCTATGAGGATAGTGAAAAAATATATATTTCATGTTCAGATACGGGACTTGGTATTGAAGAGTCAGTCTTACATGAAATGAATCGTAATACCGATCAAGTCTTCCAAAGCACTAGCGGGACAAAAGGTGAGACGGGGAGAGGCTTAGGACTTTTCATTTTAAAAAAAGTTTGCCGGGAGCTAGGCTTCAGCGTGAAATTTGAATCCGAGTTAAATACAGGTACAACAGTTACTATTTCTAAAGAATTATGAAAAAATCTATCTTCTTAGGTGTGAGCCTAGCAATTATTTTTATCGTTATTTTTAATTTCTTTTCAAATCAAAAAGATATTACTGTTAATAAAGAAACTTCATCACCTCCTTCCAATATCAATGTTAATGAATCGAATCATCAATTATTATCTGAAAAATATACAATAAAAGCTAAGAAAATTGAGAACAAAGAGAACAAAGAGAAGAAAAGCGACTCTATTGAAGAAATCAATAATCACTTCAATAACAAAATAGATAGCTTATTATTGATGGTTGTTGTTGATAAAGATGGAATTGATGCTGAGGGTGTTAATTGGAAAGAGGTACAACTTGAACTATACCGTCGAATATATGATTACTATCTTTTAAAAGATAGAAACGAAAACGAGGCCAAGAAGAAGGTCTTAGCACATATCGACTTAATTGATAGATTGAATAAGATCCCCAAGTATAGAGATGCTCTAAAGAGACAAGCTAAGTTTGCAAGTATTTTAACGGCCGATTTTACTTCACATCAACTAACTGAAAATGAGCGTAAGCTCTATATAAAGAAAGTCGCTGAAGTTAATAAAGAGCTAGTAGGTTATAATAAGTCCGTAAGTGAAGGCACTATAAATATATTTGGTCCCAACTATAGAGACGAGCTATGGCCACTGCTTGAAGACTATAATGATGAGTTAGCACTAAAGTATGAACATCTCTCATACACGATTGCTACAAGTATATAAGCTAATTCCTTTAATCGTTCGTAAATTTTAAGGTAAAAATACTTCGGGCCTTTTGAGCTCTAAAAGGCTAAGTTCTTAATATGTTCTTCCAATTTTTAAACCCTCAAAAGAGATGGCAGCAAGTCTTATCAAGACCGTTAGCTGACCAAAGTAAATTTCTTAATAAAATCTGTAAGATTAATCGTCGTGATGCTCTTGTTCTAAAAGAGGCCTATTTTGATAATTTAGATTTTGAGACAGTGGGTGAGATTATGACCCTGGTAAAGAATGTAATTACAGCAGGTCAGTTTGATCCAAGCTTTCGTGATCTTATTTATGATCGTCTTCTTAAAGTAATCGATATTGAGCATCTCTATCCTGAAGAATATGAAGAGGGTAATGAGTGTAATGGAGATGATAATAATATTATCTTTGGTGAAAACTACCATGTCTATACTGCTTGTTATGATGATCTCGACCTTCTCGTTGAGTTTATAAATGCACACCCTGAAATAACATCTCTATGTGATCTTGGATCAGGTACAGGACGAGCACTTCTTTACTTGGCCCTAAAAATTAAGAGTAAACTTAATTACCTCGGACTAGAGCTTGTTGACGAACGTGTGCAATTTACAAATAAATTGGCCTCCGAGTTCAAGCTCGATAATCTTAAGTTTAAAACTTGTGACTTCTTAGAAAACCCTAAAGCGTTTGCGGGCTACGATGCTTACTACCTCTATGATTCAGTAGGAACGGATAATGTACCTCGACTGATCTCACACTTTAAGGACCTCATCGATTCTGGAGCAAAGTTCTACCTGCTCTTTATTTCTGGTTGGGATGAAATTATGCTAAGTGCCTTAAATTCCCTTGATGGTTTAGAGATGCTAGAAGGTCATGACAGTAACAAGCAAGAGGGACGAGTCGTCAATTTTTATGTCTCCAAAAATTAGATAGGCTGTATTCTTTTATTCTAATATTCATATTTATCCACTAGGCATATAACTTCTATATAAAGTTGAGAAACGATAGGAGTTTATTATGAGAATCTTTATTATTATTGCCCTTGCTCTTAATAGTCTTGTCTTTGCTTCTAGTTACTTAGATCAAAAAGCTCAAGATGATATTATTTCATTCGTGGCCAAGGTGGAAAGGAAGTACCTTTGGAAAGCCGGTCACAAACGTGTTAACTCAAATTTCTTTGTCGTATCAGAGGATAACTTTGATGCTTATTTAAACCGATCATTTGATGAGAGTCTATCTAAGAGTGCAATTGCTAATATCAGAGGATGTTTTAAGGCCGAGGAATGTGTTGTGTATAATATCAGAATTGAGTCTGTTTATAATGGAAACTACGGAGCCGACTCAGTATTCGTACTTCTAAATATCAAATCTGGTGATTACGACGCTGATTTTAGACATAATATTTTTAGTGAGTAAAAACAGTTACTTATATTGGCAAGGATTAAACTTTAAGCAATGCTAGTTTCGAACCAATTGAGAGCTATCATTGTCAATTTTTTGTACATGTAAAGGATATACGGATTTGAAGTTTCTTTTATTGTGTTTCCCATCAGCTGTTATATTTAGCAAAACACTTATGGAGACTATATGAAGAAGTTTATTATCATAGCTATACTTTTAACATTTGCAGCTCAGGCTTTTGCTAACACAGAAAATCGTATGAGAAGAGCTGTTAAGAAAGCAGCGGCTATGACCGATCTTCACTTCTGTGTGATGTTATCTGATGGTGCAAAAGTGACAGAAACTGTTGATGCTTATTTAATAGATGGCCTTGGTTGTGATGATGTTCTTGATCGTGCAAAGAAATACGGTGCAACAGATGAAGAAATTAAAGAACAAATCTTGAATTCATTTAAATCATCAACGCTAAGTAAGATGAAAGATTGTGCAGAAGAGAACTTTGGAAAAAAAGGTGGATGTCAAGATCTACTAGAAAGAGCAGATGAATTAAATATTTCAGATAAAGAAATTAGAGAGGAACTAGGCTTTTTAGTACATTTTCTTTAAGCTACATTCTTTTGAATTAAAATATTTTTTAAATCATCAAAATCCACGGGTTTGTTGAAATAGTATTTTACATCGAGATGCTTTATCTCATCTAGTGTCCTTTGATCCCCATAGGCCGACATCATGTAGAGTGCAATTTGAGGGTAGAACTTTCTAAGTTTTTCAGCAAACTCAATACCATTCATCTTAGGCATATTAATATCTGTCACAACTACTGAAATTTCTAGATCATCATTATGTTCTAACAAATTCAGAGCATCTTGTGCAGACTCACAAAAGAATGGGTGAAAGACACCTGCTTCGATTTCATCTTCAAAATAGAGTTCAATTAATTCGAGAAGTGCTGGTTCATCATCTACAAAGAGGATATTAATTGTTTCCATTCTGCCTCCAGCGACTTTTAGGTATTATTAGAATAACCTTGGTCCATTCGTCTTTTTCACTCTCAAAAGCTATTCCTATATTATCGTGTTGAAACAGAAACTTAGCTGTTGCAAGTCCTAGGCCGCCACTTGTATTACTTGTGGATGTAGAATAGAAGGGGATAGTGATGATATCCATACATTCCTTTGATATACCAACTCCATTATCATAAATTTCAAGGTGGAGTGTTTCATCTTCCGCTTCATCTACATTGATGGTAATGACTCCTTGTGATTTTTTTTCAGAATCTCTAATGGCCTTTATTGAGTTTCTCAAAATATTTCTTAATGACTGAATAAAGTTTTGGCCTGTTATTTCTAGTAAGTATTGAATAATACCTTGATCGATATTTATCCTTATATTTTCTTTTTCAATTTCTTGCCTAAGCTCTTCATTCAAACTCTTATCAATAAGCTCCCTAATATGAAAAAGCCCTCTTTTGTTTGAAAGTGAACGAAATGTTAAGTCGATTGTTTCAACAATATCATTGATACGTAAATTCGCATTCTTCATGATGGAAATTAGCATCTCGATTCTTTGTCGATTAATTGGATCCCTTCCTATTTCTGTTTTCATTATATTGCAGGAATTTAGTGTTAGTGTAAGTGGATTTTTAAACTCATGTGCCATGGCTTTAGTTAATTCTAGTGTTCTTAAAAAATTTGCTCTTTCAATCTCATCTTCTCTTTGTCTCAAAAGCTCACTGGCCTGTTGATTCACTTTCTCCATTAAATCAATTTCTGTCATTTTTTGAAGTGTTATATCTGTAATATAACCTTCAAGAGCAATGACTTCGTTGTTTTCGTAGATTCCAATGCCTTGCTCCCATAGATAAATATAATGCCCGGCCTTATGCTTTACTCGATATTCGATAGTGTAGGATTTATGAGCTTTTAATGCGTAAGATACCTCTTCAAAAATTCTATCTCGATCTTCAGGGTGATAGATATCATCAAAAGATAAGTTCTTATTCTGGATAAAATCAGATGCTTTGTAGCCGGTAATACGCTCTACTCCTGAGGTGATAAACAACATGGTCCACTCAGCATCATTCAAGCAGCGGTATGCTATACCGTTGATATTTTCTAATAATAGGTCGAGGTTTATTCTATTTTCCACGTCTCTCTATTCGGTTAACCTAGCTTCTTGCGGATTAAAGAAAGGTTAAGTTCTACTTTGCCTAAAATCTCAATCTAATTTCAGTAGTTTATTTTATTTTTCCTCAATATATTTGGGTGAAAAGCCGATAGGTTTAGTGTGATATCTTTGGGAAGACTTCTATTTCTTTTACTTTTATTTTTAAAAGTTCACGCATCGGATTCAATTGAGAATAGGTGTGCTTACTTAATTAAAAATGAGTCAGATCTAAGCTGTATCGAAGCTAAATCAATTTCTACTCCTTTATTAAAAAGTAGCGCTTTAAGTGAATGGTCTTGGATTATTGAGAAAGCAAATGAGAAGAAAGCTTTCTTACAGGCAGAAATTGATAATAATAAAGGAATGTTACGTTTCTTGCGTAGTGGATTTGTCGAAGCTCATGAAAGTCGCCAGTGGTATGAGGAACAATTTAATAATATCCAAGAAGACTTTGAACAATTACGTATTGTCGCAAAAGAACTAGAGACTACTTCAAATAAATTAAATCAATGTTTCAGAGTTTGTACTCCAAAGATGCGAGTGGATCTTGAAGAGAAGCTTCAGCAACTGCAGAAATTAAAATTACTTCTCTTATCAAAAAGGCCTGTCCTTGCAGGGCCAGATATAGAGGGGATAATTTTAACTGATTCTTATAATCAAAAAGTATTCAAGCAATCACTTGTAAATACATATTCTGATTACTTAAGTGCTGCTCAAGATAAAGTATCGGAAATTAAGGCACGCTTCATTCAAGAAGAAAGTGATTTCAATTACTCAAATAATTCACGTACGAATGAATTAAGAGAGAGCCGGCTTAAAAATTTCTTAGAGGCTCTTGGAAGTGGGATTAAAATTGATGACGTGACTAATGAGCTCTTAAATGAAATTGATTGGTCGAGTGAGGTAAGTAATCCTGAGACAGGTAAATTAGCTTGTCATCTCTATCAAAAGAATAAAGATTATATTGAAAGTGAAGAAATAAAAGATATAGCAATCGAAGCAGGATTTATTGTTGTTCCACTTGTTACAGGCCCTGCTTTTAGGTTAGGGGTCTGGGGACTTCGAAGTGCTGGTATCGCAAAGTGGGGAATGCGAAAAGAGTTATTTTCTAAAATAACTCAAAGTTCAGCAAGTCTTTCGGCCAAAGCTTATTATGCAAAAGAGGCCATCGAACTTCCATTAAAGAGTAAAGAATGTGAAGCTTTACTTGATAATTTCATCCTCTCCAAAGAACAAGGTTATTATCAAAAGTATATTGAATGTGGCCAAGAGTATCGTGATGATATTCTTCTCTTTGCTGCAGAGTCTGCGTGGGTAGGATTTTCATCTATTGGCTCAGTTGTTAAGTCTGTTAGTACCGCCAAGAAAGCAACACTTAAAGATCCTATTACTTCAGTCAAGGACTTAGAAGAACTCAATTTTTGTTTATCATCTAAATGTCTCAATAATGGGGGCCATGGTTATAAAGTCCAACTTGATAAAGGGGATTACTATGCAATCAATTTAAAGAATTCTGATAAAAAGGCAGCAAAGCTAAGTGATGATTATTGGAATTTTGTTGCTGATACCTATCGCAAGAGACTAAATCTTAGTGACGAAGAAATTTCAAATTTTATTAAGAGTAGTAAGGCAATGGAAGATCGTACTGTCTTACTTGTATCAACACAAAAAAATAAGCCTCAAAATATTCGGGGAGGGCTTGCCCTTGTCTCATCTAAATCCACAAAAGAAGCGATGCCATTTGAGAAGGCAACGGGAGTTGTGGTTGAAAGGAAGAAGGGCCGAAGAGTTGCTGAGGCCGTGCGCTTTAGTGTTGATGAAAATTTAGGGGACCGAAAACTTAGTGAAGAACTCCTAAAACAATTAGTCTCCTCAATTAAAGCGGATAAGGACTTAGACTCTGTCTATGTCTATACTTCTAAAAAGCATGAAAGACTTTATGGTATTATTTTAAAGAAAATGGGACTGAAGTTTGAGAAGATTAAAGATCTCGATCGAGATGTCGTTTTAGAATTGAAAAAGACGGCAAATGAATAAGGATTCACGGAGAGTTTCCCTTGGTGCTTGCCATGATACTTGTCACGATACTTACCTTGAAATTTCACAAAATTAAACTTAGCATTAATCTATGAACAAGATAGAAGATAAAATTGTATGGATTACTGGAGCCTCAAGTGGAATTGGTGAAGCTCTTGCTTATGAATTTTCAAAAAGAGGAGCACGTCTTATTCTTTCGGCGCGAAATGAGATTGCTCTTAAAGAAGTCAAGGGGAAGCTTACTCACCCCGATAAGGCCTATGTCTTAACTCTTGATCTATCTATTTACGATAGCTTTAATACTAAAGTCGATGAGGCAATGAAAGCCTTTGGTGGCATTGATATTCTTGTTAATAATGGAGGAGTCTCGCAAAGATCTTCTTCTCTTGAAACAGGACTAGATGTTGATAAGAAGTTAATGGAAATTAACTACCTTGGAACAGTTGGCCTAACAAAGGCACTTCTTCCTCACTTCACAAGTAAACGTTCTGGACAAATTGTAACAACTTCTTCTGTTGTAGGACTCTATGGAGTTCCTGGACGAGCTAGTTATTCAGCTTCAAAACATGCAATACACGGATTCTTTGATGCCCTAAGAGCTGAGGTTTATGACTATGGAATAAAAATAGGAATTTGTTGTCCTGGATATGTCCGTACCAATGTCTCAATAAATGCCCTAACGGCAGATGGCTCTAAGCAGGGGACGATGGATGAAGCCACTAATGCGGGAATCGATCCTGACGTTTTTGCTCGTCAATATGTTGACCATATTATTGCCCAAGATGATGAGTTTCATATTGTAGGCCTTAAAGAAAAGATGGGCATCATTTTATCTAAATATTTACCTTGGCTCTTTAAGATTTTAGTTAGAAAATTAAAGACAACTTAAATCCTTTTCACAGGTGAAGTATGAGTGGCAAGTTAGGTGTTTTAAAAGTCTATCGCATATATGATGTTGCTCACGAGGTTTTACTCGATGAAGCCTATGAGAAACTCAAGGATCACGCTCTATTAAAGAAGTTTAGCCTTAATAAACCTTCCAAGAATATGCTCTTTAATGATCCTCCACTTGTGATCTATCTTGGAAGCCACACTCTTGAAAATACACCAATTAATGTCACTGTAAAGATTTGGAGTTATGGGGCATTGTCTTTTTGCCTTGATATTGATGCTCCAAGTTTCAATGATCAGAAAGAGATTATCTCTTGGGTTGAAGGCTGGTCTCAAGGTGAAGCCGTCGAACAATTCTGTCGTAATCGAATCAGTTTCTTTATTGAAAACCTTGGTAAAACACTCATTAATCCTAAAGTTTGGGAACAATCAGAGGAATATAGTATTTTTCTTGCTTCTAGCGATATTAAAGAAAAAGATTTTTGGCTTAAAGATGATTTTGTATTTCACTTATTGGCCATGGAAAAAGAAAGCCAATTGAGTGAGGCCATGCTAGCTCCGGTTAAAGAGTGTTGTATATCTTATAGTGACAATGATGTGGTCGTTATTGATTGGGATAATGCCTTTGTCTATAGTAGTGAAGATGCTCAAGATATTTGTGATGTAATTGAGTTTGCCAATATTCAGCTCTTAGAACTTCGCTTCTTTGATGATCTTCTTGATAAGAAACTCTCTGGGCTTTATCGAAAGGTTGTTGAAAAAAGCCCCTCTGTATTTAGTAAGATCTCAATTTTAGCAAAGGATGCCAGTCAGCTTTACTTTGAAACCAGTGAGTTAGTTGATCGAATTGAAAACTCAGTTAAAGTGATTGGTGATATTTACTACGCCAGACTTTTCAGAATTTGCCTCAAAAGACTTCAGGTTTCTGAGTGGCAGTCTTTAGTTGACCAAAAACTTAAAAACTTACTCGATATTTCTCAAATGTATATGGCCGAACTTAACAATCGTCGTAGTCATTGGATGGAGATCATTATTATCATTTTAATCGGTATTGAAGTGGTTCCTTTCCTCTATGGCCTCTACGAGAAGTTAAATATCTGACTTTTTTGTCTGTTGGTTTGTAACTGTCTGAAATTTAATGAATAATCATGCTGATTGCATTGCTGCGTGTCTAGCCTGATAACACTAAGTGTTGTTTAATCCCTCAAACACAATTAAATATATTTTCTTAACGTTGAGAGGGACAATTGAAAGAAATAACAAACTCAGTCTTCACTGTTTTGCAAAGACTTGCAAAATCACTAATGGTTCCAGTTTCAGTATTGCCAGCGGCAGGTCTACTTGTTGCCTTAGGACGTGTTCTTCAAGATTCGGCCACAACAGAAGGTGTTGTGACAAGTGTTGCTCTAATGAGTATTGGAAAATTATTTTATAGTGGTGGACTAGCTATCTTCGAACAACTTCCACTTGTTTTTGCAATTGGTGTTGCCATTGGCTTCACTGGTGGAGCAGGTGTTGCAGGTCTTGCATCGGCCGTTGGATATTTCACTCTTATCAATGTTTTAAAAGTGATTGGTGAAGTTCAAAATCTTGAACTTGCTATCAACACAGGGGTATTTGGCGGGATTATCATTGGTCTTCTGTCGGCCTATCTCTATAATAAATTCTATCAAACAACACTTCCAAGATTCTTAGGATTCTTTGCCGGAAAGAGGCTAGTGCCAATATTAACAGCAGCAACTGCAGTTATTGCTGGAATTGTTCTTGGTTATATATGGCCACCAATCCAACAAGTTATTCATGATTTTGGTGTGAGAGTGATGGCCTCAGAGTATGGCCCAGCTTTCTATGCTGCAGGAAAGAGACTTCTTATTCCGGTTGGTCTACACCACGTTTACTATCCACCGTTTCTTTATGAATTTGGTTCATTCGTTACAGAAGCAGGTAAGACAATTCACGGAGAGTCTGTTCGTTACTTCGCGGGAGATCCAACTGCTGGTAAAATTATGGCCAGTGAGTTCCCAATTATGCTCTTCGGACTTCCGGCCGCGGCCCTTGCTATGACTCTTAGAGCGCCAAAGGCAAAGCGAACTGCGATTGGTGGGATCATGTTTACAGCGGCCCTGACTTCAATCTTAACTGGGATTACAGAGCCTCTTGAGTTTGCCTTTATCTTTGTTGCTCCACTTCTTTATGGATTCCACGTTTGTGGTGCATTTATTTCGGGGCTTCTGACAAATCATTTTGATATTCACTTAGGATATACATTCTCGGCATCTTTAATTGATTTTGTTGTTGGTTACTTCAATCAGCAAAATAGTTTCTACTTATGGCTTGTCGTTGGACCAATTATTGCGGTTCTATACTTCGGTGTTTTCTATACACTAATTCCAATTTTCGATTTTAAAACACCTGGACGTGAAGATGAAGACCTTGTGGAAGTTGATGCGAATATCTCAGCAACAGATAAGGCCATTGAAATCCTTGCCGCGATTGGTGGAGCAAGTAATATTAAAAACCTAGACGCTTGTATTACTCGTCTAAGATTAGTTGCTGTAAATCCTGATATGGTCAGTGAAGAAGCTTTAAAGAAGACAGGTTCTCGCGGAATTATGAAATCAGGAAATAATGTGCAAATTATTTATGGAACGGAGTCAGAACAATTAAAAGAAGAAATCCTCTCTCTTGCTAAGGCCGCTCCTGTAATTGAGAAAGTTCATACAAATGGAATTTACTCGCCACTTAAAGGACAATTTATTTCAATTGCCGATGTTCCTGATCCGACTTTTTCAGGAAAGTTAGTTGGTGATGGCTTTGCTATTGATCCAACAGAAGGTGTTGTCTATTCACCTGTTGATGGAAAGGTTGCTCAAATTTTCCACACAAATCACGCAGTAGGGATTATTGCTGAAAGCGGTGCTGAAGTTCTTGTTCACGTAGGAATTGATACTGTGAAGATGAAAGGAGAAGGTTTCACAGGCAAGGTTGCGGCCGGTGATAGCGTCAAAAAAGGCGACATTCTTATCGAGTTCGATCTCGATCTTGTGAAAGAAAGAGCAAAGAGTACAATCACACCTGTTGTGATAACAAATATGGATAAAATTAGTGATCTGACTTTCTTAAAGTCAGGAGCTGTTTCAAATACTGATGAAATTTTAAATTTAAATTTTAAACAATAGGGAGTTTATATGCAAATTGAAGTTACGATCAAAAATGAAGAAGGCCTACACGCAAGACCTGCTGCAAGCTTTGTGAAAACAGCAAATGAATTTGAATCAGATATTAATATCATTGCAAATGGTAATGAAGTTAATGCTAAATCAATCATGAGTCTTATGGGGCTAGGTCTAACTAAAGATTCTGTGATAACGATTACAGCTAATGGTTCTGATGAGCAAAATGCAATTGATCGTCTTAGTACATTAGTAAATAATAAATTCGAACTTTAGGTCCTTGTATGAAAGGAATTAAAGCCTCTCCTGGAATCGCTATTGGCCGTGTGCTAAAGATAGATGATTCTAAAATAGAAATCTCACGTGCAAGTATTACTGACGTTACCGCTGAGATTAAAAAGCTTGATGCTGCTATGGCAATATCTCGCCAGGAGATCTCAAAAATTCGTGATGCTAGTCTTGAAAATCTAGGGGAAGGTAAGGCCGCTATCTTCGATGCTCACCTGATGATCCTAGACGACCCAGAAGTCTATAAGAAGACGACGAATCAAATCGAGCGCGATCAATTAAATGCAGCGTGGTGCCTAAGCCAAGTTGTAACTGAGTTTGTGACTCTTTTTGAATCAATGGGTGATGAGTATATGCGTGAGCGCGCCGCTGACTTAAAAGATGTTTTCAGACGTGTTGAAAATCATTTAGTAGGTAAGAAAACTATTGATCTCTCTCTCTTAGATGAAGAGGTGATTCTTGTTGCTAATGATTTAACTCCATCAGAAACAGCAATGATGAATAAGAACTATGTTCTAGGATTTTTAACAAATATTGGTGGGAAGACTTCTCACTCGGCCATCATGGCAAGAACTCTTGAGATCCCGGCCGTTGTCGGACTTAAGAATATTACTGAAAATTGTATTGACGGTGATATGATTGCATTTGATGGTGAGACAGGTGAAGTTATCGTTAACCCTACTCAAGACGATATTGTGCGATTTGAGACTCAATTAGGTGAGCAAAGAAACGCACTCGCCGAGTTAGAAAAACTTAAGGGGCTGCCTGCAAAAACAACAGACGGTCACGAGATTAGTCTTGCTGGAAATATTGGAACATATCACGATCTTGACTCTTTTGAGCGCAATGATGCCGATTCTGTAGGACTTTATCGGACTGAATTTCTGTATATGGATCGAGATACGATGCCAACAGAAGATGAACAGTTTAAAGAGTATAAGAGAATCCTCAGCCGCTTAGGTGACAAAGAATGTATCATCAGAACTTTAGATATCGGTGGAGATAAGAGTCTTCCGTACTTAAAGATCGATGCGGAAGATAATCCATTCTTAGGCTATCGTGCCATTCGTATTTGTCTACAAGATCGCGAGTTGTTTAGGACTCAAATTCGTGCCCTTTTAAGAGCAAGTACTTATGGAAAGATGGGGATTATGTTTCCAATGATTTCTTCATTAGAAGAGCTAGTGGAAGCAAAAAGTTTTGTTGAAGAGTGTAAGAATGAATTAGTAAGTGAAGGAGTTGAAGTATCGTCAAATATCAAAATTGGTATGATGATCGAAGTTCCTTCTGCTGCAATCATTTCAGATGTTCTAGCAAAGCATGTTGATTTCTTCTCTCTTGGAACTAATGACCTAATTCAGTACTCATGCGCTGTTGATCGTATTAATCCTAAAGTTGAAAAACTATACGATCCTTTTAACCCAGGTGTTCTTAGATTAATAAATCTGGTTGCAAAAAATGCCAAGGAAAATGGGATAGGTGTTTCAATTTGTGGATCAATGGCCCATATCCCAGAACTTCTAAGTTTCTTTATTGGGAGTGGTGTGGATAAATTAAGTATGAGTCCAATGCATGTTTTAAAGACAAAGAAAATTATCAATGAATTAAATAAGAGTAAGTGTGATGAAATTACTTCGTGTGTTTTATCACTTGGAAGTGCCAAAGAAATTAAAGAATACCTCAAGGAGATATAATGAAATTCTTAAAGAGCTTTTTACTGATTACACTTTTTGCAAGTACATCATTTGCAAGTACGACAAAGATCTTAGACAAGATCAACTATGGAAATAGTTTACAATACCTTTTAGAGAATATTGAACCAGCTGATACTGTAAAGGGAACAGTTGTTGCTTCACCATCTCGAGCAAATCCTGATTATTTCTACCACTGGGTAAGAGATGCAGCACTTGTAATGAATACAGTTCTAAATGTTGCTAAACAAGAAACACAGGAAAAGAAAGCAGAGCTTTATGGTGTACTTTATCGCTTTGTTGAAAGGGTACAAACAAACCAGAATGCTTCTGGTTTTTGGAATCTTGGTGAGCCAAAGTACAATGTTGACGGAACAGTCTTCACTGGGCCTTGGGGTCGTCCTCAACACGACGGTCCAGCGCTTAGAGCACTAACTCTAATCAATTTTGCTAATACACTTATTGAAGAAGGAAAGATGGATTACGTTGTGAATACTCTTTACACGCCAACTCTTCCTGCACTTTCTGTTATTAAGCAAGATCTTGAATACACTGCTCGTCATTGGAATGAACAAGGTTTTGATTACTGGGAAGAAGTCATGGGACTTCACTTCTCAACGATCCTTGCTCAAAGACAGGCCCTTCTACAAGGAGCAAACCTTGCAAGACGTCTAGGAGATGGTGGAGCAGCTCAATACTATGAAGAAGAGGCAAAGAAGATTGAAGCTGTTGTTGAAAACTTCTGGTCTGAAGACAAAGGTTATATTCAATCAACAATCTATCAAACTCGTGGTGTATGGAAGTCTCAACTTGATATTTCAGTTGTTCTGGGTGTTCTACACGCTGGAGATAATAATGGTTACTATGATGTTAAAAGTGACAGAGTCCTAAGAACTGTTTCTAAAATTGAAAATACTTTCAAAAATCTATATGGAATTAACACAATTGAAGGTGAGCAACTTGGAACAGCTATTGGACGCTATCCAGAAGATACTTACGATGGTTACACGACTGATAGTGAAGGACATGCATGGTTCTTAGCAACATTTGCAATGGCCGAATTTCACCTGAAACTTTCACATGCTCTTGCGCAAGATTTCAATATCACAAATACTGAGTTCTACTGTGACCTACTTGAGCTTAAGAAGAAAGAATGTAGTCTTGAAGGTTTAACAAATGAGGCGACTAAAGTTGCAATCATTAAAAACCTAAGAATTAAGGCACAGGAATTCTTTAATCGTGCAAATTACCATGCCGGTACAAACGGGCATATGTCAGAACAAATGAACCGTCATAGCGGTTATATGGAAGGTGCAACAGATCTAACATGGTCATATGCTGCCCACCTTTCAGCAATTCTTGCACAATAATTTCTCAAATAAAAGGCCCTGTTTTCAGGGCCTTCTTCTTATCTAACACCGTTATAATCGTGTCTTAATTTTGATTGATTGAGGTAGACCTCTAATCTTATACGATTAACTCCACCTAGAGGTCGATTCTCTTTTGGTGCTCGCCATGGATTAAATGTCATATTCTCACATGCTTCCATTCTCGCTGGTGAACGAAATCCGGTTTGCTTGTTAACAATAAGCTTTCCGACTGTGATTTTAGGTGACTTCTTCTCATCCCATGACTTCATAGCATTCTCAATTTGATTCTTCTTTGGATCCATATTTGGCTGGACATAGAATTCAAAACATCCTTCTTCTCTTGCAAGTGTACTCATTAACCTTTCTCCCAGGTAGTTCGCACTTGGAGATTCAGGGATTGTATCTTTATTCTTACGACAAGACTTAAAACCAAATTTCATACTTGTATTAGCTAGCTTATATGGTGTTGCTGAAGCGTAGTCTATATCAAGAGGGTTTGAGACCTTTACGCGTGCTCCAAGAATCTTTTTTAGAGTTCCCCAGTGTAGGGCCAGGTAGCCAAGGACTCCAAAACGTCCTCGAGTTGATTCCATAAATTTTTCATAAGCCTTAGGATTGGCAATAAAGAAGCTATCTGCATTCATCATGACTAAATCGTGGATATTTTCATTTCCATCAAAACCAATTTCTTGGAGATAATTCTGATAGGTTGGATTAATAATTTTAAGGGCCATACCACGAACATCACTTTCAATATCATTCTTCCTAAAGTCAGGATCTCCATTGGAGAAACGAATGATACTCTTATAAGATCTATTTTCGCTAAAGAGTCCAACTCTTAGACTTTCAGGTAACTTCGAATTATCGATTGTTAGATCAGAAGTGACACAACCGTGGTGCTTTGGGTGGGCATCACGCTTCATGATCTTGTCATTACCTGTTGACTCAATAAGTGTTTCGCGAAAGATATCAGCAACTCGCTCCATATTCTGTGCTTCTTTCTCTCCCCAGATTTCACCTTGTTCAACAGGTGGCTGAAGTGCATTAACTGAAGCAACACTGCGTTTTGAAGCTTGTTCTGATTGGCAGCTAAATAGAAAAAAAATAATCGCAAGTAGCGTGATACGTTTCATAGATCCCCCGAGAAATTCTATAAAACTTATCGGATGCTAAATGAGGTTCTTTATCTTTTCGGTCCACAAATCAAGCTTTTCATCAAAATTATGAACACAGACAATATCGCAAGCAACGGATTTTGATGGCTCAACAAATTCATCATGCATTGGCTTAACTTGGGCCTGAAATTGAGCTCTAACACCTTCTGGAGTACGTCCACGTTCTTTGACATCACGATCAAGTCGTCTCGTGTAGCGAAGTTCTTCTTCACAATCGATAAAGATTTTATGATCGAGACAATTAACGACCTCTGGTTGAGAGAAGATAAGGATTCCATCAACAAAAATAATTCTTTTCGGAGCTAATTTGTCGGCCTTTGGTAATCTCTTATGTGTAGCAAAGTCGTAAATAGGTACGTCGATACTTTTGCCATTTTTAAGCTCAAGTAGGTGAGAGGCCATGAGTGAGAATTCTAATGATGAAGGGTGGTCAAAGTTGACGGCCCCTCCATCATGGTCAAATTTATTTGATTGATCGATATAGTATGAGTCTTGGCCAAGAACTTCAGAATGTTCTTCTCCTAGGCGTGCACGTAACCTTGTCGCAAAAGTAGTCTTTCCAGACCCACTTCCACCTGCAATTCCTATGATATAGACTTCGCTCATCTCTCTCCCTCAATCTCATTTAAAATATTAAAGCGTTGTATTATATAGTCGGTCCCCGGCATCACCCATACCTGGAAGAAGGTAGCCTTTCTCATTAAGGCCTTCCTCTTTGCTTAGAGCAAAGATTTCAACATCAGGATGAAAGTGGTGTACCTTCTCAATTCCTTCAGGGCTAACTAGAACTGATAAAACTGTAATTTTTCCGACTTCATACTGCTTTAGGCGATCAATGGATGCAATCATTGTATCTCCAGTTGCAAGCATAGGATCAAGAAGGAGAACATCACGTCCCTTGGCATCTTCTGGCAGTTTGAAATAGTACTCAACTGTGTTGTGGATAAACTTATCGCGATAAATTCCAATATGTCCGGCACTTGCATATGGTAGGGTTTCAAGAACACCGTCAAGCATTCCATTTCCTGCTCTCATGATTGAGACAACCATTGGATAAGTTGTTGGACGAATACCACGTGTCTTCATCAGTGGTGTTTCGATATCATAAGTTTCAGTTGTGATATTGCGAGTGGCTTCGTAGGCTAGAAATTTACCGATCTCATTCATAAGGCCTCTAAAGCCAATTGAGTTTGTATCTTTTTCACGTAGCTTTGTTAGCTTATGTTGGATAATCGGGTGATTGATTAAGTTAAGTGTTGTCATATATTCTCCAAATTTTTAAAAAACTGTTCCATCACTATCAAGCTTTAATGGAGGAGAGCTATCTTCACGTTTCTCCTTGGCCGCGATTCTTCCGGCCCACCATGTTCCACCTTCAAGGACTTTTGCTAGAGGGAATTCCTCTGCACTAAAGCCTAGTTGTCCACGAACGATATCTGCTAATTTATCGAGAAAGACTACAGTAAGAGCGCGCCATTCAATGATGACCTCGCTATCCGGCCTATGAGCAATATCATAAAGTGATTTATCTCTAAGAGAGATCAATCCCTTATCAATTAAAAGGCCACCATTGCGATATTCTGCAAGACCTGTCATTTCACTTACGTCTGTTACATTTATTCCGGCTTCAATAATTGGTTCAATTAGTGAGTAAGTTAACCACTGAGATAGCTTGTGAAATGCTACAAGAGAGTCAAATGAATTCTTCTCTCCTAATGCTGGGTGAGACCAAACGTCTCCAAGATTGACTCCATCCATTTCAATTCGTGATGGCCAAATATCCCCAAAATGCTCAAGAACTGCTTTTAGTAGATCTTGTGCCTTAAAGCTTTTACCGTGCTTGGCAATTAAGTGATCGACGATATTACCTGGGCGTCCATCTTTGAAAACTTCCGGTTTCTTGGCAATTGTTTCTCCAAGAGACTTAAGAAGTAGGGCACGACCTTCAGTTCCAATAAGAGGATTCTCTGGCGTTACTTGAAAGTATTTTTCAATATCACTTGCAGTAATTGTTGTAAGCTTTGTTGCGTGGGCAGCAAGGCTTCCATCATTTGAAAATGCACCTGCCATAAACATATGAAAGCTTGCAACTCCTAGTCCCTCTGAGCGATTAAAGAATTGTCCCGCTTCATTGTACTTCCAGGTTGGGCCTGCTCCTGCATCTAGTAAGACAGAAGTGATGGCAAGATCAAGCTTTGTTCTTGCAATCTCTAGAGCGTCTGCATTTGCTAGCTTCTTTGCTACTTCATCGTCTCTTTTTATTCCACCAACTCTAAAGTGTCCCCAACGTGAGTGAAAAGGGATTTCAAGACTAGGGTAGTTATTCTTAATTGTTTCTAAAACAAAGTTTGCAACTTCATCAAGTTTCTCTTCATGAATTTCGAAGTTCGTCTTCCCTTCTTTTGAAAGGTTATAAAGCATCATCGTTTTTTCTCTGATGGCCTTTGGACTTCTGATATAATCAATATTATTGGACGTATTACTCATCTAGTTTTCTTCCTTGTACTTTTTCGAGGTCATTCTTTGACTTCACTTCGCCTGCAGTGAAGTAACCGGCAGCTTTCTTTGCTTCAATTTCAACTTGAGCATCGGCTGGAATTAGCTCATCTGGAATTGAGATACGATTAATAACTTCAATCCCACTTCCTGTAATTGCGTTGTATTTCATATTCGACATTGAATGAAGTTCGTGAATTCTTTTGATACCAAAGTAGTGTAGTACATCTGGCATTAACTCCTGGAATCTCGCATCCTCAACTCCAGCAACACATTCCGTGCGCTTAAAGTAATTCGCAGCTGAATCTCCACCTTCTTGTCTCTTTCTTGCGTTATAAACAAGGAACTTTGTTACTTCACCAAGAGCTCGTCCTTCCTTTCTAAAGTAGACGACAATACCAACTCCACCTTCTTGCGCTGTCTTTGCCGCGTGCTCAATCCCATAAGTTAGGTATGGACGGCATGTACAAATATCAGAACCAAAAACGTCTGAACCATTACACTCATCGTGAACACGACAAGATAATTTTACATCAGGATTGGCCAGATCTTTTGGATCACCAAATACATAGGCCGTTGAAGAGCCGATTGGTGGAAGAAGAACCTTTAAATCTGGGCGCGTAACTAGTTCTGGAAACATTCCCCCTGTTTCATTAAAGAGAATCTTTCTTAATTCACCTTCATCAATACCAAGGCGCTTAGCAATACCCGGTAGATACCACACAGGTTCAAAAGCAATTTTTGTAATGGCAATATCTCCATTATTCTTAACGATCTTTCCATCTGGCTTTAGACGTCCTTTGGCAACGGCATCATAAATTTCTGGGATTTGAAGATGGGCCTGTGTCACAGCAATTGTTGGATTGATATTATATCCATCGCCTAACTCGTCTTTAAAAACTTGTTGAACGTGTCCACCCCATGGGTCAATCGAAACTAATTTATCAGGATCAAACCATGAATCAAAAGGTCCAATTTCAGTTGTTGCCTGAGTATTGTTTAGATCCGGTCTGTGCTCCTTAGGGTAATTCCCTTGAGCAATCGATAGGGCACGATAAACAGTGTAAGAGCCGCTATGTGTTCCTATGGCATTTCTATTTTCAAGTTCAGTAATTGTTCCAATAACTGGTCCACGCTCTTTTGGGTTCTTTGCTCCCCAGTGAATCGGTAGAGATTTCTTAAAAACTTGGTTTCTATGTGAAGTCAGAACGACGTGGCTCGACCTTTCAAATTTCAATGTTTTTGCATCCATCTTAGTTTCCTTCATTTTCTTAGCTCATCCAGTTGTGATCGTTTTGCATTGTCCACTTAGTCGTAACTTTCTTAATATCACTCCAGAAGTTTAGAGAGTTTGCTCCAGTGATATCTCCGAATCCAAATTTTGATTCATTGATTCCACCAAAACTAAATGGTTCTCTTGGAACTGGTACTCCTATATTAATTCCAACCATTCCGGCCTTTGCTTTTGTTGCAACGATCTCTGCCATTGCTCCGTTATTTGTAAAAACAGAACAAGCATTTCCATAGTCATTTGAGTTTTCAATTTCCATTGCTTCTGAAATATTTTGTGCGCGGATAATGCTTAGTACTGGCCCAAATAATTCAATCTTTGAAGCCTGTGAATCAGGTTTTACATTGTCGAGTATCGTTGGCCCTAGCCAGTAGCCACCTTCGTATTTGGCATCACTAGCTTTTTGACCACGGCCATCGAGAAGTAAAGTAGCACCATTCTTAACAGCATCATCAATTGCACCATTTAAGAAGTCATATTGTTCTTTTGTAATAAGTGCACCCATCTTATCTCCACAAGTTGTGGCAAGGGCGCGTTCTTTAATTGCTTCAATTTGCTTTGTTGTCTCACCAACAGCTAGTAAAACAGAAGCGGCCATACATCTTTGACCGGCACAACCAGTAAATGAATCAGCAATTCCTACACCTGCCATCTCAGGCGTTGCGTCTGGTAGTAGAACGATGTGGTTCTTTGCTCCACCAAGGCATAGTGCACGTTTTCCGTGCTGGCTTGCTCTTTGGTAAACTAGTTTTGCAACTTTACTTGAACCAACAAATCCAACTGCCTTAACTTTTTCATTATCAATAATGGCATTAACAACTGTTGAATCACCATTTAGTACTGTCATTACACCATCTGGAAGACCTGCTTCTTTTAGAGCATTGGCAAGTAGAGTCGCTGTGAGTGGAGTTTTCTCACTAGGCTTCCAAACGTAGCTATTTCCTAGAGCGATTGCGATTGGGATTGTCCACATTGGAACCATTGCCGGGAAGTTAAAAGGAGTGATTGAAGCAACAACTCCAAGTGGCTCTCTTCTGTACTCACAAAAAACACCACGTGATACTTCCATCTTTCCACCTTGGTCGAGGTTTTGGATAGAAACAGCAAATTCTAAGACTTCAATTCCTTTAAGGATTCCGGCCTTTGCTTCGGCAAGAGTTTTCCCACTTTCAAGGGCAACCCTATTAGACATCTTATCGATATCTCTTAGAAGAATATTTCTGAAGTTAAAAAGAACTTGAGTTCTTTCTTTTAAAGGTGTTTGGCCCCATTTCTTTGATGCTTCATGAGCAAGGTTGATGGCCTCTTCGATTTCTTGTGATGTCGCATTATGTGTTTCGCCGACAACCTTCCCATTATAAGGAGAGTGGATATCGATCTTGGCACCACTTCCTGTTTTCCAATTTCCACCAATTAGGTTTTGGCAGTGGATCGTTTCATTTGGGAATTCAATTGTATTCATAAGTTCTCCGTAACTTTGAGATCTGGGTATTCTCGGGTAAATAAATGTAAACAGAAATTATATGGATATTAACTATGTTAATTAAATACGCGTTGCGCACGTTTGTTAACGCTTTGGTTATATATGCGACAAATGAGGGAGAGGGCCGAAATACTGTAAAGTTTGCGCTGCGTAAGTACTTGCTTTGGCAAGTGCATCGTGGATTGTTGTGACTTGCTTATAGTAAAGAAATGCCCCAAGGAAAGAATCACCGGCTCCTGTGCTATCAAATACTTTTTCAATTTTAGTTGGAGTATATCTGACTTCAGTATTTGATTTGGCATCAAGATAGTAAATCTCATCACTACCTTGCGTGATAAGAAGTTCGATTCCAAGTTCAATAGACTTATTCACAAGCTGTGCTTTTAAGTTTTCATCTTTAAGAGTTAAGCCAAATTGGGCCATACTTGCATGCTTTAAGTATTTTGAAATTTCATTGATATCTTTATTGAAGTCACTAGCATCGTGAAAGTCGAAGATAAATTTTGAGTCGCTAACTTCAATGACTTGATCAATGAAGGGAAGGATTTGAGTAAAGAGAGGGGCCACAATGGTGTCACACTTTTTTAAAAGTAATTTTTCTTCATGACCTAATACAAAACCTTCAATAACTCCTGGGTGATATTGTACAAAGATTTTCTCGCCACTTTCTTGTATATCAATTTCTTGGCGAGGAAGCTCTCCATTTCGATATAGAGGGTAGTGGGTGATTCCTATTTCCTCGCAATAACTTTCAATAGGATTATTGGTAATCGTTGGAAAGATTAGATGAGTTTCAAGCTTTGAACATAGGCGATAGTGGCCCGCTACATTTAAAGAGCATCCACCTAGATAATTCTTTTCTAAATTTAGATACTCATCAATTCCTGCGTCGCCAATAAAGTACATATTTATCTAAGCCTAAAGACCTTATCCATAAATGGTGCAACCTTTTCGTAGTCCATTCTTGTCTGCGTCATCAATGCACTACCAACAATGGCACCATCGATGAGAGGATAGAGTTCATCAAGGTTTTCAAGAGATAGTCCTGAGCCAATGATAATAGGAAGTTTAGGTGCCCCTTCTCGTGCGCTTAGAATTTCTTTTGCACTTGGAGCAGTTCCTGTTTCATGTGAAGAGACCACGGCCGCGGCACTATTAAATCGATAAGCATCGGCCGCTGACTGAGCAAGCGTTTTATCTTCTAACATGGTTGCATACTTAACCTGAATATCTGTGAGAAGCTGAATATCTTCTGCACCAATTTTCGCACGATAGTCGAGTAAGCCTTGAGGATCAATTTCCATTTCTCCGCCATATTCTTCGCGGGCCATGCGATCGACAAAATAGTCGGTACGTATAAATGAATTTCCGCCGGCCTTAGCAATGGCAAGGGAAGCCTCAGGGTCATTAATTAAGAACTCACTACCGATTGGAAAAGTACCTGCGTGTCTTTGGATAGCGTGGGCCACTACACTCATGGACGCAATGACTTCTTTGGAGGCCTTAATTGTATAAGGCCTGTCGTGCTCATTTTCGAGTAAGGCACCGTCAACACCACACTTTCTTAGAACTTCAAGATCTTCAAGGGCCATGTCAATGACCTGATTGATCCCTGGATGACTCGGGTAGCCAAGTAGTGGGCGTAGGTAAATTACTGGAATTATAGGTTTCTTGCTAAAGTCGAGCATGACATTCTCCAAGGCGTTTATATTGTCATACTAAACGACCAGTGATTTAATAGTCCAGCAACATTTTGGGGGATTCATGCTTCGTCTACTATCAGTTCTATCACTTACTCTTTTTACATCTTGCTCTTCATTTGCCCTTTGTCAAAAGTGGTCAGAACCACAGGTGATTGGAACTCTTGATACAAGTGTCTTAAATGAATCTTCAGGAATTGCTCTTTCTCAAAAATTTAGCGACCGCATGTATAATATTAATGACTCTGGTTCTGGGCCATTCTTCTATACGACAACAATGACGGGAAAATCTCTTCAGAAGTATAAAGTTAATAATTACAAACCTTATGACATGGAAGACCTGGCCCTAGGCCCATGTGGAAATGATAGTTGTCTCTTCATCGCAGATATTGGTGATAATAAAGAAAAGAGAAAGTACTTATCAGTTATTGCAATTAAAGAAGCTGATATTACGGAAGATACAAAAGAAGTGAATCCACTTTTTAAGTTAAAAATGAATTATCCTGATCGTAAGTATAATTCTGAAAGCTTAGTTGTTCACCCAAATGGTGATATCTACCTTTTAACAAAAACAGTCGATGAAGAGAATCGTCGTGCAATGCCAGCAAAACTTTTTAAAGTTGATAAGAAGAAAATTGCTGATGCCATGGCAAAAGGCGAGCACCAGGTAAACTTAGTGGAAGTCGCAACAATTGATCTTCCATACCAACTTTATAATTTCAATCTATGGGGAAGAATCCCAACTGCAATGGATATTAGCAAAGATGGAAAGAAGCTACTTATCTTAACTTATTCGGCCGTGATGGAGTTAAAAATTGATTTTGATGGGATTGATAAATTTGATCTTAGAAAAATCAATGAGAAGAAAGACATGAAAATTTTTAGAACTAAGGATCTCTATCAGCAAGAGGCCATCACTTATGGAAAGACTGAAGACGAGCTGATTTATACAACTGAAGTTGAATCAGGTGATGGTCTAAGTGAAATCGTTAGACACACATGTGTTGAGCGCTAATTAAAAAGTCTAAAAGTTAACTAACTCATAAAGGTCAATGGCAGGTTCCTCGTATGGATGAGCTTGCTTTAAGACCGCAATCACTTCTTTTACTTTATGATCAGGACAGATTGTTTCAATCTTAAGCTCCACAACTCTTTCAACTTCATCTTGATAACCAATATGGGGATTAGAACCATCTAGTGGCCTAAACTGGCCAACGCCTTCTGTTTCAAAGCAACAGCAGTCATAATTACCAATTGTTCCTGCTCCCGCTTCAAAGATAGCATCTTTCACGGCTTCAGCATCTTCTTTAGGGACGAAAAATACTAATTTCTTCATGATAAACCTCGTAAATTCATATAGTTAGCAGATGTCTAAATTATAACACCATCTGTAGATTTTTCTAAATAAAAGAAAGTGGGACTATTGTTTGGCATACTTTAGCAAACACACTTAAAGAAAGAGGACCCACATGAAAAAATCATTATTACTACTAGTTTTAGCTGCCAACACAATGGCTGCAACTTCTACCATCGACGTTATTGAAGCAACTTCATTCTATGGTGGTGAGCAACGAATTAAATTTTCAACAACGGTTGAAGACAGTAGTAAGGTTCTTATCCTTCCAGAAGTAAAAGCAAGGCTATCGGCAATTAAGAAAGCAAAAGAATTAGTAAATGAAAAAGTCGCTGAGATTTGTACGGAAGGTCGTCTTGATGATGTTATTAATCACGATATTGTTGATTGTAGTGTCATTGATTCAAAGAAGAATATTGTAAAATGTGAAATTGAATCAGATGTTATGTGTAATGAATTTACAGGAATTAAATCAAAAGAGGGTTTAAGATTAAAGCTTGGAACGAAAGCTGCAAGCACTGCTTGTGTTGATCACCTTGATTCTAAATATAACTTAAGTGATGAAATTATTTCAAATTGTAATAAGATTCAAAACGAAGTTCAATTTGAATGTGTTGAAATCCTAGGTCGATATAATTCAATTAAAGTTTATGCAATTGAGCAATGTGCAAAATTTGAAAATGAGCACGCAATCAATGCTATGAGATTCTACAATGGTGAAGGAGAGGGAGCGAGAGCTTTTGAAGCACCGACGGTAAATATGGTGAGAGCATTATCATTCGTTGACTCTGCAGAAGAAGAGCAATGCTTCATTAATAAAATGAAACTTTCAACAATTAATTCATCTGATTTAATTAGAGAATGTACGAATGAAATTACTGAAACAATCCAAGATGCTAGAGATAGCTCAGGTGGATTCTTTGACCGTCTAAGAAATATTTTTAATAGATAGAAGATATAAAGAGATGGCCTAGGCCATCTCTTTTATTAAAGTAGCTCTTTTAGTTTAGAAACAATCTTTTCATCATTTGGTGCAATATCTGGGAAGAACCTCTCGATAATTTCACCATTACTATTCACAAGAAATTTTTCAAAATTCCAATGAATATCATGATCTTCGCCTGTGATCAGATCGTTCTTGATTAGTAATTGTTCAAAGTCTGGCTTCTCATTTCTTGTGGCCTCTTTCTTTGTTTCTGTCAGTGTCTTATAAAGAGGATGTTGTCCTTCACCTTTAACAACAATCTTTTCATTTACTGGAAAAGTAACGTTGTACTCAAGAGAGCAGAATTGTTGGATCTCATCATTTGAACCTGGCTCTTGTGCAAGAAATTCATTAGCAGGGAAGGCAAGAATCTCTAGGCCTTGAGGTTGGTACTCTTTGTAGAGAGATTGTAGGGCCTCATACTGAGGTGTTAGGCCACATTTTGAAGCAACGTTTACAATTAGGTATGCTTTGGCATCGAAGTCTTTGATTGTTTTATCAAGGCCTTTGCCGTCTTTGAATTTAATTTCTAATAGATTTGTCATATTTGTAACCTCCATAAGATTATTCCTATAGAGGTTACCATAAAGATTTATTTAAGAAAGTTGTGACGTGCCAATTGTAGTTTTTTGTAACTTTCAATTAACTTTAGGTGCTTATCAATTCCCTCAAGATTTGAACTCGTTGGTGTTAGGCCATCAAAGCGATTTTCTCCACTTAATGTCTTTGTCACACGCTCAAGTAATTCTACTCCGTACATACGAGTTAAGCTCTCAATATAGTCGGCCATTTCAAGATCATCTCCTAATTCAATATCAAGGGCGATATTTAATACCTGGTAGAAGCGGCGTCTCTCAATAGTATTATCATTAAATGTTCCAAGCATCTCAACTAGCTCTTTGGCCTCTTCAAATTGTTTAAGTGCTAGGTAGGTAAGGGCCTTAAGTTCTCCAATAACTAATTGCCCCCAAACTGTACTTTCGTCAAAGGCTACGCCAATGAGTTCAGATACAGGCATATAATTATCAAGAGAGCTCTCTTCAAGTTGTCCCACAAGTTCTTCTAGGTCTTCATTGTCGAGTGCGTGGAGATTTAAAATGGCCTCACGGTAATCAAGGGCCTGATTGTGATTATCCCAAACTAGATCCTCTGGACGATAGATTTCAGAATAATTAGGAACCAGAATACGGCAAGCGGCAGCTCCTAATTCATTATAATCAGCTATATAAACTTCTTTTTCAAGTTCATTTAAAATACCCATGAGGTAGTTGTATTCTTCTTCTGTCGTTCCTGAGAAATTCCACTCGTTAAATTCATATTGTGGTTTTGCCCCAAAGAATCGCCAAGAGATTACTCCCGTTGAATCTATAAAATGATCAACGATATTATTGTGTTCTCGAATTGCGAATTCATTAAATGTTGGTGGAAAAGTATCATTCATTCCCTCAAAACTTCGTCCTTGTAGAAGTTCTGTAAGAGATCTCTCTAATGCCACTTCAAAACGTGGGTGTGCTCCAAAAGATGCAAAAACACCGCCATTTCTAGGGTTCATCAGCGTTACACACATAACTGGAAACTTTCCGCCAAGAGAAGCATCTTTTACAACGATAGGAAATCCTGCTTCTTCAAGCTTATTAATTCCTTCCATAATGGTTGGATATTTTTCAAGAACAGTCTTTGGAACATCTGGCAGAGTGATTTCTTCTGTGATGATTTGGTTCTTTACTGCTCGCTCAAAGATTTCCGAAAGACATTGAACACGTGCTTCATACTTTGTGTTTCCTGCACTCATGCCGTTACTAACAAAGAGGTTGGCAATCAAGTTAACTGGAATATAAACCGTTTCACCATCTGATTGTCTTTCATAAGGAAGAGCGCAAACACCGCGATCAAAATTTCCCGAATTTGTATCGACAAGATTTGAAGCTCCAAGCTCTCCATCATTGTCGTAGGCAGAAATCAGAGTTTCATCCATAAGGCCTTCTGGAAGAGAATCATCCTCTGGAATCTCAAACCATTTTTCATTAGGGTAGTGAACGAAATCTGCGTTAGCGATCTCTTCTCCAAGATAGTAATCACTATAGAAGTAATTTGTGCTGATACGCTCAAGGTATTCACCAAGGGCCGAAGCTAGTGCTGCATCTTTTGTGGCACCTTTTCCATTTGTAAAGCACATTGGCGAGTCGGCATCTCTAATATGGACAGACCAAACGTGAGGGACTTGGTTACGCCAAGAAGCGATTTCAATTTTAATTCCAAGACCTGCAAGAAGCTCTGTCATATTTTCGATTGTCTCTTCAAGGGAACAATCTTTACCTGCAATCATGGTTTTAGTATTTTCGACTTCATATTCAAGTTTAACGTCATTTCCTAAAACTTCTTTTGCTTCAATTTTAAAATCAATTTCATTTTGAATAACACGCTTAACTGTACAGCGCTCCATCGAAGCAAGAATACCTTTCTTATCTTTTTCAGAAATCGAAGCAGGAAGTTCTGCATGTATGACAAAGGATTGCTTATAGCGATTATCTGGGTCCACAATATTTTGCTGACTGATGCGAATATCATCAGTTGGAATATCACGACTATTACAATAGACCTTTGCAAAGTAGGCCGCGCACATGGCCGAAGATGCTAGGAAATAGTCATAAGGGCCAGGGGCCGTACCGTCACCTTTGTAGCGAACAGGCTGATCTGAGATGATTTTAAAGTCGTCGAAGCTGGCTTCGATTTTCAAATTGTCGAGGTATCTAACGTTTACTTGCATAGGGGATAAGTACCACAAATTTCAAGAAAATGGCCTTGATGAAATGATCTCCTATAAGAATTACCACCAGTCTAAGTGCTTGAAATTATGAGTTCAATATTTCTTAACTAGACAGAGTTCGCGAAATTATGCATTTTTATTGCGCAAACACACATTCACACAAAATGGAGATAAAAATGAAATCAATTATTTTAATGTTAGCAATGCTACCTTGTCTTGTTCTTGGTTATAACCATCCAGATGCTAAGACATTAATGAAGGAATATCAGGAGTTTCGTTCAATGGTTTCTGATATGGAACATGATTACCTTGTCGGTGGTTGGTATAAAGCGAAGGACTTTGGTGAAACAACTCTTATGTGGAAGCTTGGAGAAGACCTTAGTGATCGCGAAGTAATTCGCTTCTTTAGAAGAAAAGCAGATGGCTCAATTTTCACAGTAACATATCATCGCTCAGACTATATTGTTGATGGAAGAATAGTACTACGTCGTTTTGTTGGCCCTGAACCAACTGGTTGGATGAATCATACGATTGACTATGAAACAGGCGAGCACTTAGGGTCTCAAGGGTTTTGGCCAATCTTTGATAAGAGCGATAAAGAATTCATGAAAGAGTGGGGATTCTTTTTTTAATTTATTTTATCCTTACTGATATTACTCATAATTTTTCATAAACTCCTTTGATAATTTTAAGTCATCGAATTATTAAAGGAGTTTTTATGAAAAAAACATCGATTATTTCAATTTTATTCTTTTTACTTTTTAACTCATACTCATTCGCACAAGACAATGCCATGGTTCGTGTAAGGGCCTTAGGTGTAAGTCCTGATGTAAGCGATAGCATCGGCGGTAATGTCGCTATTAATAATGAATCAGTCCCTGAGGTCGACTTCTCTTACTTTTTTACTAAAAACTTCGCACTTGAGTTAATCCTTGCAACTGCAACTCATGATGTAAATCTAAATGGTACAGGAAGTCTTGGTAGTGTTTCTCTTCTACCTCCAACACTACTTGCTCAATACCACATGGAGTTTGGTAAGTTTAAACCTTATGTTGGTGCAGGTCTTAACTACACAATCTTCTACGGTGAAGTTCCAGGTGATATGACTTCAACTAAGTATGATGATTCATTTGGATATGCTCTACAAATCGGGACAGATGTTAAAGTAGCAGAAAATCTCTACCTTAACTTTGACGTTAAAAAATTATTTCTTCAAACAGACGCAGTCGTAAATAATAGTGGAACAATTGTTAATGCTGAGGTTGATATTGACCCACTTCTTGTTGGTGTAGGTATCGGTTTTAGATTCTAATTTGAACACTCTCTGGAGGGGGATTTTTCTCGATCTCCCTCTTTACCAAAAGTCTTATATTGCTTTTCTATGAATTGATTATATCATAAACCTATTATGGAATATGAAGTCAGGGTTTTAGGACCGAAAGAATTTGATAAATTATACCAAGAGCATCGAGTCGAGGTTTTTCAAGAAGATCATAGCTTTCCTCTTTGGGATGTCTTGTCTAAAGAAGAACTCGATAATGTTAAACGTCTAGGTCAGAATATGGGAGAACCATATAAACTCTGCTTAGCTGTATTTGATAAGGACAATAACTTCATCGGATGGAGTTGGGGATTCCAAGAAAATAGTACAACTTATTATATGTGCAACTCTGCCGTTCTACCTGAGTATCGTCGTCATGGTGTCTATGGGGCCATGCTTGATAAGTGCTTAGCGATTCTTGAAGCGGAAGGCTTTCAGTTAGTTTATTCTCGCCACTGCGCTACAAATAACTCCGTTATCATTCCAAAGTTAAAAGCAGGTTTTATCATCTCAAAAATGGAGATGGATGATAAGTTTGGAGTCCTAATCCATCTTCATTACTACTATAATGAGAAACGTAAGAAGATTATGGATTACCGCGCCGGTCAGTTAAAGCCTGATGAAGAAATAAAAGAAATCTTCAAGATCTAAAATTATAGTGCTCTCGTTATAGTGAACGAGAGCCGGCATTTTGTTTCTTCATTGTAAGGTGGTGATCGAAGACGCTAGCAATATTGCGCATAAAAGGTCGCCCTTGCCCTGTAACGACTAATTTATCTCGACCTGAAATTAGGCCATCTTCTTGTAACTCGTGCAGACGTTCTTCGATGAAATCCTTATTTTTGAGCGAGTCCCATTGGCCTTTTGAAATACTATCTGTCGCAAAAAAGGACTGAAGAAGGCTTTCAACAGCAAGATCTTCTTTTGTATGAATGTGTCCTGAAGAGATGGCAAGCTTTCCTTGATCGATCATTTGATAATATTTTTTCACGTCTTTTTCATTTTGCGCAAAACTAATTGTTGAAGAAGAAATTGATGAACAACCAAGGCCCACAATCATTGAAGAATTCTTATGAGTGTGGCCCATAAAATTTCTTCTAAGCTTCCCTGCAAGTTTAGCTTGATAGAGTTGTGAGTCCTCTTTGGCAAAGTGATCAAGTCCAATCTCTTTATAGTGATTCATTTCGAGAAGTTTCTTTCCATCTTCATATAGTGAACGTTTTTTGGCTCCTTGTGGCAGGGCCTCTTCTGGAATCAGTTTTTGATTTTTAATTTTACTTGGTAAGTGAGCATAGCTATAGAAAGCAACTTGTTGTGGATTAAGTGCTATAACTTTTGATATTGTTGCATCAATCGATTCAGTTGTTTGGTGTGGTAGTCCGTAGATTAAATCAAAGTTAATATCATCGATTCCAATTTCACGACAATAGTCCACGAGATCTTTTACTTTTTCATAAGGCTGAACTCGCCCAATTGCCGTTTGCACTTTATTATCGAAATCTTGGATTCCCATTGATAGGCGTGTGATTCCAAAATCTTTGTACATATCAAGTTGATCTTTAGTACAAGTTCTAGGATCAATTTCAATTGAACCTTTAAAGTCGCTATCACGAAATGATTCCTTTAATTTTCTAAATAATTTTGTGAAGGCTTCTTTATTTAAAAAATTTGGTGTTCCCCCTCCAAGATGAACTGAAGAAATATTTAGCTGTGTTTGGTTTTGTAGGTAAATATCCCACTCTTTTAGCAGATAATCGACATACTCGACACCACGGTCTTTATTTCTTGAGATAACTCGGTGACAGCCACAGTAGTAACAAAGCTTTTCACAAAAAGGCACATGAATGTAGAGTTCTACTCCTTGCTCTTCATTATAGGCTTCTTTAATATGCTCAAACCATTGTTCTTGAGATGGTGCTCCTGTCCAAAAGGGAACAGCAGGAAAGCTTGTGTAGCGTGGTACTGGGATATTATATTTCTTTACGAGACTATCTTTTAATATTGTCACATTCTTCTCCTGAGACTCTTGTGCTCATCTTAGTTTAAGAGAATCAAAAAAAAGATGATCTAGAATAGGTTTTTTGAGATTTTTATGACAGAAATCAACTTTTAAGTGTAGCTAGTATAGGATTCCTTTTAGGATATCATGTCTTTTCTTATCAAATATCTTTTCAAGAAAGATATCATTTGGCCCCATGACGAATTGAGTGCTTGCAATAAGACATTGTCTTGACTGCTCTGAAACAGTCGTTATAAGCTTCTTATACATTATCTTAAACTGAGTTGAGTTGATATAATCATAGAATTTCTTATATCTTTGCTGAACTAGTTTCTTCCCCACTGGGTCATTCAAAATAAAATCATAGAAGAAATTACTTTTAACTTTTGCCTGAACTTCTTCTTTTGATTTCCAACTATTGAAGAAGCCGTCAAGATCATCAATGTAGAAACCAAGCTTTTTATGCTTATCATAGAGGAAGAAGAAATTTCTTTCGTTGTCTTCAGTGAAGTCTATATCTGTATGATGGAAGAATAACTCGATGATCATGCTATCAATGATTGAAGTCGTCTCAAGATCACTTAGCTTTAAATCTTCTTGTTTTAGTGAAATGATCTCGTCATATTTTTTGGCCTTCTTTGGTTTATATTTCTTGTAGCGATTTAGACCAACTTTATTATAGGGTGAGACTTTAATTCTAAATCCATCGACTTGTTTTTCAATTCGCTTTTGCATGAGATAAACTCCCATACACTTTCCGTTTATATTTAATTTTTCGATTGAATAATCTCTCTTATATGGAGAGTTCAATGCCTCAAGGATACTAATAATAACTAACTCACCAGCACCTTTGAAAATATTTTTAGTCGGTGTAATTGGATGAAGGTCATATTGGTTGTACTTAGAGGTTGATTTAATTCGATATTGAGCTGCAAGACATTGTTTAAAATCAAAAGCCTTTGATTTAAGACAACTTCTCAAAGAAGATTGACCTTTTAGACGAATCTTTCCGCCTCCTGAATCTGAGATAAAATAAGCATACTTCTTTGAGGTTGCATCTTGATATAATTCTTTCAATGCTGATTCATCAATTTTAATATCGAGTGCTAATGTGATTTGTGACAGAAATGTCACCATTAAAATAATAAAAATTTTATACCCTCTATCCATGAGGGTATTATAGCATAAAATTTATTTTACACAGTAGTATGAGAATACTTTTGTGTTTACTTGAGATGGCCTGCGAACAGGAGTAGGGTTCATGAGTCCTGGGTGATAAACCATTCCACCATCAATGGCCCAGACAGTGTTTCCAATTGAAACACCACCATTCCAATCTCCATAAGAGTCGATTGCTTCAAGTTCATACTCTCTAGGAAGTCGAGCATCAATGATGTCACAAGCTCTTTCGGCTTGAGTTACACTAGTCGCTTTACCAATTGAGTTATTTAGTGCACCAACAATTGTCATATTGTATTTTCCAACTCTAAGAGTTGAAGGAAATTTTGTTCTTTGAAAGTCTTCAAACATACGTGATGCAATTTGTGACATTACGACATGAGGAGCACCTAGGGCATTATATGTTTGTGCTGATCCGTCACTGCCAACAAGTGTTACTGTCACTTGAATATTTCCCTTACAATTTGGCGCAAATGAGTAAGAACCATAGGCCATGTAGTCTACAAGACTTGAAGCATTTGTAGGTATCCAACCAGGTCTTTGTCCATTAGAGACTGAGTCCATGATGTAGCGAATATTATTCATATGTGCGAACTCAAGATTACGATTAACAACAGGAAATTGACGATAGTATCCATCAAAGTAACCTTTTAATGAATTCTCTAATGTCACATCAAGATATTTGTGTTGAGTTGCTAGACGAATATTTTTGTCATACATGGCATCAAAAGTCGTAAGCATTTGAAGTGCTTCTCGACCCTTCGCTCCTGATTGCATAAGCTGGGAAGCGAGGCCCACCATTTCACGCATATATTCTGAGCGAGTCTGGGAGTAGGCTTGCTTATAAGCACATAAGTCTGCACCACGAATAAATGGAATCGATGCCCATAGGCGTTGAGTTTTTGCCATTGCGGCCGGTGATATAAGTGCCAGTAGCACTAATAGCTTTAGTAAATTCATGAATTCTCCCTAATATCGAAGCAGTATATGCTCTAATGATAATTGGGGGAAGATAGTCGATAAAATTTATACATTTATTCAGGTAAGTAAATTTAACTTACTCATTCAAATAACCATATCAATATGATATGAAGCCCACTTCTTAAATTATTAAATTAGGTATTTTAGAACTTAGGGGGCCCTATATATGAAGAATTTATTAAGCTTTATTGTTTTATTTAGCTCATTTTCGACAGCTGCTAACTCAACAATGATCGTAACAGGGGATACGAAAATTGGCCCAATTATTGGTTTTAGCGACTCTAGTTTCAATTACAAAGCCAATGATACAAAGAGAGAGCGTAAGTTTTGCTATGTTGGAAATGTAAATGAGGTTTGTGATCTTGTAAAAGAAGCTGCTTTAAAAATGAATAGTAATTACTATGGTGGAGCACATGATCGCATTGAGCTTCAAAGCTGTATTACAAAAGTTGCGGCTGATGAGTATGAGACAGATGAAGTAACTGTAAAGTACAATCTGAGTGACGACTATGGCTCAGATTTTGATGTGACACGTACAATCCGTGAGTGTGCACGAATTTAGTTTAGACAGTTAAGTAAATAGAGAAGGTTAATGGCCTTCTCTAAACTTTACCTAAATAAATGGCTGATATTTATAGTGTGACATGATAGAATTTCTCTAGATAACTCGGAGAGATTGGTGCAATTAGAAACGTATGTTTACTTTGTCAGATATTTAACGACCTTCGTTTTTTCATTCTTTATTTATCAATTCTTCTCAAGTATTTGGAACTATATACAGCTTAGAGACCGCGCATCTTTATGGCCTGCGGTGATGTGTTTTACAACAGCAGCCTATTGTTTCCTAATGGGATTTAATACTCACTTCATTTCCCAAAATATAACTGACAATATTTATATCTTTTACTGGGTTTTTGCATATAGTTCTTTCTATAGTTATTTAAAGACAGTTCAAAGCTATCTTGGACGCAAGATAAAGTTCCTCGTTTTCTCTGAATATTTTTGTTTTATTTTCTGTGGAATTCAGATCATTTGTGCCTTTAGCAGTATTTTCTTTGATTATAATTTTCTCTTTCATAATCATGGTTATATTAAAAGTGATCTTTTTGCTCAGGCCATGCATTTTCATGTTTCACCAAATCTCTTTGCAAAAGCATTGGGAGGTATTGGTGCTCTCGTTGTCTTCTATTCTTGTGCTGTCATATGGCTTGAGCTGAAGAAGACGAATCGAAAAGAAACACTTCTAAGAGTTGGGATCATCACAACTTCTTTGGCAGTAATTAATGACAGTTGTTTGGGACTAGAAATTACTGGTGCAATTCTTCCTCTCTATTACTTTGGCAATGCTTTTGAGGCCATTCGATTTAATCTCTTTTACCGAGATCGAGCAGCGAAGCAGGTTTATCAATTGGAAAATGAAGTTATGCATCTTTCAAAAGTTGCCCAATTTGGCTTTGCTGCGGCAAGTATCGCTCACGATATCAAGAATCACCTCTTTGTTGTAAAGGTTGCGATTGATCGAATTAGAAAGGGAAGAGAAAAAAACTTAAATTCAGGTTATGAACTGATTGCAAAGCATAATGATAAGATCACTGAAATCACCGACCTCTATATGCATCTTTTTAAAAATAATACGATGTCTGAAGATCAAGAAGTTTGTGTTCAAGATGTAATTGAGGATGTGAAGGAATTATTAATTCATAAGTTTGAAGAAGCGGGGACGAGATTAGAGTTTGATATTGATAATTTCTCTTTTAACAGCAATCAAACGGAAATTTCAATTTGTATTGTAAATCTTCTAAAGAATGCACTTGAGGAAGTTACTATTGAAGGTAAGTACGAAAATCCTTGGGTTAAAGTTGTGGCCAACGCTAAGGATAGAACTTTAGATATTGTCGATTGTGGTAGCGGTGTCGCAGATAAGGCCTTAAATGACCTATTTAAATTTGGCTATTCAACAAAGTTATCAAATGGTGGTCACGGAATAGGACTCGCTATTAGTAAGAGAATACTAGATAAAGCAGGTTATAAACTTTGTGTTGTACCTGAAGCAGAAAATACAACATTTCGAATAATCCTCTAAACCCTAGTCGACAGCTTTGTACGTATTAATCGCTCGATGATAGGCGATCTTATGATCGACAATCTCCTCTGGATACTCTTGTGTGCCAAACTCAGGAATCCACCTTTTGATATATTCTAAGTCAGGATCAAACTTCTTTTGCTGAGTATAAGGGTTAAAGATCCTGAAATAAGGAGCAGCGTCGCAGCCAGTTCCTGCAACCCATTGCCAGTTTCCATTATTTGAAGCAAGTTCAAAGTCATTTAGCTTTCGTGCAAAGTATTCTTCCCCCCAACGCCAATCGATTAATAGGTCTTTAATTAAAAATGAAGCTGCAATCATTCGCACTCTATTGTGCATATGACCTGTTTCATTTAGTTCTCGCATACCTGCATCGACAATTGGGAAGCCTGTTCTGCCCTGGCACCAAAGTTTAAATAGCTTCTTATCATTATCCCATTTAATGGCATCATATTTCTCTCGAAATGCACCCTTCATAGCATGAGGGAAGTGGTACATGATTTGAATAAAGAACTCGCGCCAAATTAATTCGCTAAGCCACGTAGCATTTCTTTCATGGCCAATTTGTGCACATTTTCTAATAGAGATAGTACCAAAGCGCAGATGTATTCCCAACTTCGATGTGGCATCTAAAGAAGGGATGTCGCGCACCCGATCGTACTCATCAATGATTTTGCCTTTGATGGTCTTTTTAAAGCCTTGAACTTTTTCATTGTAGATGAATCCAAGATCTTCAATCGATTGAAGTGGTGTTGGTTTTATATTCTTGAAAATATCGAAGTATTTCTTTGTATTAAATGTAGCAAGATCCTTCGGGCCCAGTTGCGACAACCACTTATTCTTATAAGGAGTATAGACAATATAAGGTTTTCCGTTATCTTTTAAAATCTCATCTTTGACAAAGATACAATGATCCTTAAAAAGTTGTAGTTTTATTATTTTAGCTATTTGCTGGTCTCGCTTTATTGCTTGAGGTTCGTAATCCTCGTTGGCAAAGACGCTTTCAATAGCATAGTCTTTGAGTAGTTTTTTAAAGACGCTTTCAGGTTTGTCATGGAATGTGAGTAAATCTGATCCAATTTCATTTAATTCAGTTTTTAGTTCTTTAATTACTTGATGGATAAAATTAACGCGTAGATCGTTCTTATCCTTAAGTTTCTCAAGTATGGTTGTATCAAAGATGAATATAGGAATGACTGGCCGACCAGACTGTAGGGCCTGCAGAAGTCCATGATTATCTTTTAATCTAAGATCACGGCGAAACCAAAATATATTAACTTCTTTCTTGCTCATCTTTGACTCATCTTTGACCCATATTAAGCAATATTCTTTAAAAGTTTTAATTCTTTTGGATATGGCTCAAATAAGTATTGTCCCTTAAGATAGTCTTTCTCGTGAGCGTTTGAGAGTACACTTAGAAATGAATTTATTGTTAAATAATTAGTAATGCCATTTTGGTAGTCTTCCATTAGCTTTAATAATGATTCTTTCTCTTTGCTATGAAGCTCATTCTTGAAGTAGCCAAAGACATGATAACAGGCATTGAGACGATTCTTTCGCGATGGAACAATTGCCATCGTCTCCATATAGAGATCATAGTAGTTTTTAAAGACTTCTTCGATTTCATATCTTTCATGATTCGCGGCAATGGCCCCTAATCGTCGTAGTCTATTCTGATCGTGCTCCATGATCGAGTACTTGTATTGTTGATGAAATTTCTGAAGTGCCGATATCTTTCTATCTAATTGCATAAATCTAAAATGGGAAAAAATTCTCTTGATGAAATTTTCTCGAAGTTCAAGATTCTTAATTCGTCCACTATCAATGACGGGGATTTGTCCATAGTGGTCAAAAAGATATTGAGCATAGAGGCCTGTTGATTTAATGACATAATTTGGATCATTTAATGTAACCGTTTTAACATTGTCAGTTCCACATGTTGGGGACTTTCTAGTTAATATATGCCCGTCAATTCTAGCATCGTTTAGTCGTGAGCTTATTTTAGTATATGTTTTTAAGGCAGCGTCGGTAAGATCATCCTGTGAGAACTTCTTTCGAATTTTTATCTCTTTGTCATTCCTGTCATTCACAAAGAGATGGATCTCTTCACGAGGGACCCCGAGGCCCATTTCGACCTCGGGGCATATCGGAAGAAAGTCGACATATTTTGACAATTCATGAAAGACCCAATCTTCACGGCAATGCCCACCATTGTAACGGATATTATCACCAAGTAGGCAAGAACTGATTGCTATGAGGGGCCTTTCCTTTGTCATCCTATGCTCCTTGTTAGTGTTTTGTTTTGATAAGCTTACTTACATCAAAGTGTAAGTCGCGGGCCTTTGCAACTAATTCTAAGTAAATTTTTTCATCAAGTGTATTTGTACGTGAAAGAATCCACAGATACTTTCTCGACTTATCACCGACAAGAGCATATTGATAATCATCATCAAGTTCAAGAATCCAGTAATTTCCTGCAAAGATTGGTAATTTAATTCCTCTTAAGAAGAATTGAACCTTAAGTTTTGCATTCGTTTCTTTATCTTTAACCCATGCTCGTGCTTCAGATTCTTTTAGTTCTCCATCTGGAGTATTTAGACGGCACTTATTTACTACTTTAATATCTCCATCTTTTCGTAGAGAGTAATTGGCCTCGACTGCTGTACAACCTTTTTGGAAGCTTTGCTCAAAGCGAGCAATTTCGTACCACTTTCCAATGTAACGATTTAAGTCAACTTTGCTGACAGTATCAAGTGGAAGATCAGAACTAGCTAGAGCGATTGAACTTGTTAGAATAGCGAACATTAACATTAACTTCTTCATTAATTCTCCTTTTACTTACTAAAAAAATTGGCAAGACTCTTCTTGCGATAATTAAATATTTTCTGGATATCACGTCTGACAAATGCTCCGGCCACAAGACTCCCAATTGAACCAAGAGGTACTTGATAGCGAACATGATCAGTCATTAGAGTTCCATTTTGATAGGGGATAAAACCGTGGGTATGCTCCCACTTCTTATAGGGACCTTTTAATTGAATATCTTTAAATGATTCACCACTATTGAACTCAGAAATCTCTGTACGCCACTTAAATGGTAGGCCATAGAGACTTAGGCGATAGTTAATGATTGTCCCTTTTTCAATATTTTCAGTGCTCTTATTTAAAACTTTAAAGCTTAATGAATCAGGTGTGATATTCTCCAGGTTCTTTTCATCACTAAAGAAATCAAAGACTGGAGTTACAGGCCAGTCGATCCACTGTAATTGTTCAAAAATTTTGTCTTCATTTAGTAGTTCTTCAAAAGCACATTTTAATGTTGAATACTTAAACTCAAACCCACTGTCGATTAAACGCATTGGCATAACTCGTTGGCCATCTAGTAGAAGAGTTGATAATTCGCCAAGAGCAATTTTAAGTGCAAAGGCTGGCGCTGGAAGTAATGTTGGTCTTGAAAGGGCACTTCCCAGTCTTTTCGTAAACTCTTTGTTTGTTACAGGGTTTGGGGCCGTAGCATTGATAGGCCCTGATTCTAATGATGTTGATAGCAAGTTTAGATAGATACGAGTCAAGTCTTGAATGTGAATCCAGCTCATATACTGTTTACCACTTCCAAGTATTCCTGCTACTCCCATATTAAAAGCTGGAAGCATCTTCGCTAAGGCCCCGCCCTCTCTTGCAAGAACAATTCCTGTTCTCACAAAGTAAGTTTTTATATTCTTATCTTTTAAGTTTTTAAGCTCTTCTTCCCAGCTCTTGCAAACATTGGCGAGGAAGTCATCAGCATAAGATGACTCCTCATCAATGATTACTTTTCCTGTATTACCATAGATTCCTATAGCACTTGCGCTAATAAATTTTTGTACTTTAATATCGAGGCGGTTGATTGTATCCACAAGCAGTCGAGTTGAGTTCTTTCTCGAGTTAAGAATTTTTTCTTTTTGTTTCTTGCTCCATCTTGCACTTGCAATATTTTCACCTGCTAGATGATAAATAATATCAACCTCTTTGAGGGCATCTTCATCTATCGTCATCTGTGATGGATTCCATACATGGAATCTTAGAGGTAAAGGCAGTTCTTCACGGGCCTTTTCTACATCTCTTGTAAGGATTCGAATATTTTCATGACCAGCTAGTACGAGTTCGTACACTAGTTTTTTTCCAATTAGTCCTGTCGCTCCAGTCACTAAGATATTCACATTTACCTCACTTGTTTTATATTCATGAATACGTCCCAAGATCAGTAATGGATCACTACTTTTAGAAATCTTTTATCTAAATCAATAGTTTCAGTACCTTATGTTTTATTATTGGGGACTTTTTTAACGCGGTAGGTTTTGTCAAACTAGAGTTTGGTAAGTAGAACTGTCTTGTTCTAAGTTGATGAGGAGATAGAATGAAACACGCAACACTATTAATTGTCGCTCTCTTCCTAAGCGCAAGTGCATTTGCCCTTAATGGATCTAATGAGTGTCTAAGATTTGAAAACGACGAAGCGAAAGTTGAGGCCATTGAGTTTACTGCTGATATGCTTCACTATGATTCAGCACTAGCATTTTGTACTGCTGATAATCTTTGGGATCTTCAGGTTTCACATGCGCCAAATTTCTGGCCAGTAGGAGAGGAAGAAGATCACCACATTAAGCTGATGCTTCACTATGAGTATCACAGCTGTACAATTTACTACAATCAAACGCAAAAGAGACTTTCTCGTCAGCGTTGTTACAACACTTGGTGATAAATATTGAGCTTACTCGGGAAAACTGGGTAAGCTTTATTCGATTCTCTCTAAATGTACCAACGCCACTTTCATTCATGAACTCTACATACCGTAATTTTCAATAGTTATCGTAGGTAATTCATATTGATTTACCAAAGAATCCCTTTATAAATAGTGAGTTTTTCCGATAAGTTAGTATGCTTAAGATACTGTTATCTTTATATTTACTTAGTTCAATGGCCCTGGCCTCAAATGAAGTCTTTGAGTTTGATGATAACAAAGATGGTAAAGTTGATAATATATTCACTTATCAAGATGGGCATCTAATTGAACACCGAAATGACCGAAATTATGATGGGCACTTCGATTATCATTTAAAAGTAATTGGAAAGGCTACGACAATCAAGGTCGATGAAGATTTTGACCATAAATTTGATCGACTTGAAGAGATTTCAAATGAAGGGGGAAGTTCAACTCTAAGAATTTTTCGTCTGAGTAACGGCAAAAGAAAATTGGCCTTTGAACAAAGATATAGCAATATTCAATACGGACTTGGCCCTGAGAACTCTTGTAATTATGGCCAATACCTCGATAACTTAAATAATATCGATGATTTTGTTGAAAAACTGCGACCTGTTGTTGCTAAGTTCAATAATGATTTTTCTCCAATGGCCCAGGGCCTACAGGTCCATAAATCATGCTTTAAAAATTTTGGTGAAAAGACTTTTGTTAAGATGTTTAAGAATGCAATGGATAAGGGATTAAGTTGTTTAACTGATCTGGCCCGCCAAAATCCTAAGGATAGTATTAAGGGCGAGATATCAAATCTTATTAATCAATTTAATATTCAACTTTCGGGCAAGGTAAAACCAATCTCAGTTATTTGTCATGAGAAGAAAGCCGATTGGGGCAGTGGTGAAATTGCCCATGCTAGTATAGCTCAGACAAAAGCGAGTGGGCTTAATGTTGAACACCCATTTGTTTCACTAAATCCTAAAATGAAGACTAATTTCTTTGGTGTTGTAAAAGATGGGCCACCCAAAGATGAGCTTGAAGGAATTATCTTTCACGAAATGATCCATAATTTTGGTTACACCCATCAGACTGGACTGGATATGAGCTATGCCTGTGAAACTTGCTGCTTTATGGATGACAGTAAAGGTAAGCAGAGTGCGTGTAATATCTGTCGTGGTAATTACGAAGATAATATGGATCCGAAGTATATTAGGGATCTAGCAAGGCTTTCACGCGACTCAAATCTTATTGCTGCAGAGTCTTTTATTTATGGAAACTTAGAACGAATAAAAATCGACAAGGAAAACTTAGAGTCAATTTTCATCGGACTTTCTCCTCGTGGAGAAGGAGTACAAGGAGAGTTTCTAAGACAACTCAAAAACCGAGGATATGTAATTTCAAACTCTAGTGATACAAAAGAGCTTTTAAAAGATATCAAGCGCTATCAACCGACAAATGACTTCATAGCTGAAGTTAATAAAGAATATGTAAAGGCCCTTATGACAGCGCTTTTTGAAAAGAATAAAACTAAAGCATACTTCGCTCTTAAGAGAAAAATAACATCTGAAGATCTCTACGATATTTCTGGCCGTAATGAAAGGGACTCATTTGAAGCGGGAAAACTTGCTCGTGGGATGGAAATGCTTGAAAGTGCATTATATTATTAAGCTTATCTAATTTTTATATCGTGTAAATATTATTAATCAAATTTACAGACTCATCTGTCTTTCCTATAGTGCGCCTAAATCAAACTTATGGGAGAGACTCGTGAAGAAAATTATTCTACTTACACTTATGCTTGTAACTTCAGCAGCAGCTGCATCAGACAATGTGAATACTCTATCTTTTGACCAAGAGGCAGAAGTATTAACTCAAATTGACAATATTTGTGGTGATACTTGGTGTGAAGGTGATTTTAATTTCTCATTTGAGTCCTTAAAATGTAGTGATGCAACTAACTCATGTGTCTTCGTTGCTTATCTTATCGATTATAGCTGGCCAAATGGTTATGATGCAGACGAAGTTAAAACTTATTATCCTAGTTCATGTGTGATCAAAGGCTTTACTCAATATAGTAAGATGATTGAAGGCCCAGGAGAGTTAAATTGGGACTTTTATGAAGCGGTTTCTGATTGTGTAACAGAAATGGAAGAAGAAGTTTACGACCTAATGAAGTAAGTTCAAAAAATATACAAAAATAAGGCCCTGTTAATCAGGGCCTTTTTTATTTCTTTAATGGATATGGAAGATTGGTTTTAGGATTCTTTAAGACACCGATCGGAAATGCACTTGGCATCTTCTTGCCGTTACTCATAATCCAAACATTGACTTGATTTCCTTGTGGGTAACTCTTAAATTGAAAGCTAATCTCATTATTTGCAAATTTTTGAAAATTCTTATCTTGTGATGGTTCGAATGTCGCATCATAATCTTCATAGTCATACATATCATCTAAGAATGTAAATGAAACTGGACGATGAAATTGATTGGCCCAACCAAGTGCGTACTTACTACTATTAGCAATAATTCTTAGACCTGTTGTGCATTCTTTTCCTGACTTAAACATTCCTGTTACAGCAAGCTTTACTGTCTTATCAAGTGAGTACTTGTATTGAACTTTACCATCTCTAAGTTTCTTCTTAGTTAATTTTAGAGGAGTCGATTGAAATCTTGTATCGTACTTCGCTGAGTCTCCCCAAACTGGAATTTCATAACGACAATTTTGTTCAATTGATACATCAAATTGATACTCATCAGTAGTCGTCTCAAATTCAAAACTAAAAGGCTTTGCAACTGTCTCAACTGCAAGAGTATTTGCAGAGTAGGCAAGAAGACCAAATACTAAAATTTTCTTTGTTACTTTATTCATAAATACTTCCTTTTTAGTCTTAATATCAGTCTCAATACAAAAGATGAATGTTTTTTGTTCCATAAGTAAATTTTTATGCATAAGATAGAGCTGTAATTAGTGAAACCATGGTGAGATTCCATTACTGTCCCGCAACGGTATTTTAGCTACTTAGCTAATAAGTCCGACCCTAATTACAAAATTCACTATCCCGAGGAGGAATATATGAGTACTGATGTACACAGTGCTGCTATTGCCAGCGCAAAAACTACGGTAGTTAGGGCCGTCTTTCCTAACAGCACAAATCACTATGACACATTATTTGGTGGAAACACTTTGAAGTGGATGGATGAAGTAGCCTTTATTACGGCCACTCGCTTCGGTCGAAAGAAATTCGTAACAGTCTCTAGTGATCGAGTTGACTTCAATATGCCAATACCTGGAGGACACTTTGCGGAACTGATTGGAGAGGTCGTGAAAGTCGGTAATACCAGCTTAGTAATTGACGTATCACTCTTTCTCGAAGGCATGTATGAAGAAGGTAAGATTCTCGCTGTTAAAGGAAATTTCACACTTGTGGCAATTGATGATGAAAGAAGGCCAATTTCTGTTGTGTCAGAGGTACCAGAAATTTCGATTTAGTTACTAGCGAATAAAACAAATACAGTTTACAATATTCATATGAATTATTTTGAAGACGAATGTTTTACGATAGAGAATCTTAAAGACATCGATTCCTTTTCTGGTTGTGAATTTATTAGTTGTGAATTTAAGAATATCGATATTAGTGAGAAAGATCTTCGTCACGCTAAATTTATTGAATGTGAATTTGTAAACTGTAATTTAAGTAATACCAATATATTGAGCGCATCTTTTCGCGATGTGAAATTTAAGAACTCTAAATGTATTGGAGTAAATTTTTCTGAGTGCAACACACTCTTTGATCTGAACTTTGACGAATGTATTCTTGATTACTCTTCATTCGAAAATGTGAAACTTAATAAATCAAACTTTATAAATTCTAGCTTTAGAAGTAGTGTGCTTACAGAAGGTAGCTTTATCGAATGTGACTTCTCTCATTCTAATTTTCTAAATGCCATCCTAAATAGAGCAAATTTTAAGTCATCAAATTTTAAAGGTGCCATCAATTATCAAATTGATGTTACAAGTACTAATGTTAATGGTTGTCGCTTTAGTATTCCTGAAGTTCTAGAATTACTAACACCCTTTGGCGTTATCATAGATTAAATTTAAGTATAGTCGAAAAGGAAGTCGATGAAAGTTAAAGAAGAGATTAGAGAAAAAGAAAATAGTGCAACTTCAGCTCAGCATCTTTATTCTCCCAAAGACTTTATGTATTCGAGGAAAGGGCCATGGCCTCAACCTTCTCCAATTCACCCCTGGGGAGAGTCTCCTGCTGTCATTCATATTCCACTAAGGGAAACAATTGATTGGTGGATTTGGATTGGGTCTCGTTACTTAGTAACATTATTACTATCTCTGCCATATTTTCTCAAAGCTTTGATCTATCCCGGATTAAAAGAAGTAACTAATACTGAGTTTGAGGAGTTACTCAATACTTCGATGATGAGTAAGTTCTTAACTAATAAGCTCGATGATGAAGATTGGCAAAATTTCGTGGATTACAAAGAACTAGAAAAAGAATGGTTCATTGTGGATCTTTCTGCAGTGGATGTTGTCGAACCCCTGAAAGGAATCTATGTTAGCGCTACAAAGACACTGTTATACAAAGAAGGTGAGCGTTTTAAAGTTCAAGCAATCTATATAAAGAAAACACAGACTGTATTTGATATTTCAGAAGAAACATCAGCATGGGAGCTTGCAAAGTACTTTGTCTTACAAGGTGGTGCCCTATGTGCAACTCTCGTAATTCATCCTTTATTACACTTTCCATTTGATTCAATAAACGCAATTACAAAAACCTCTCTACCGCGAGAACACATTCTATTTAAATTACTTTCGCCACATTTAAGATTTACTCTTCCCTTGGAAAATGCTGTTTTAAATTATAAGTCATCACTCTTGCAGGAAAAGTGGTGGATGACATATGCTCCGTATCCCGGTGGACCTGAGGGGTTACGTGATCTCTTGGTTGAAGGCTATAAAGGTATTAAAGGAAATTATTCTTATCCACCATTCTCATATTCAATGACCGCTCCATCATGTGAAGGACCATACGGAGTCTATCTACAGAGTTATTATAGTGTTGTATATGGATTTGTCTCACATGTCCTTAGCGATATAAAGAAAGGTGATTTCTGGATTAGTAAGTGGGCAGATTACTGTCATCAACACGTTAATAATTTTCCTTCAAGTGAAACAATTTTTGAAGGAGATAATCTCTTTCGTGCTGTAACGACTTATCTATTTACTGTAACAGTAGCTCATGCAACTGATCATTATAATTATGGAATTCTAGATAAGAGGCAAGTTCCCCTTAGGTTAAGACAAGCTCCACCTACTAAAGGTGATAAGATGATAAGTCGTAAGAAGTTGGTCAATGCCGTTGATCAAATGAAGTATTCGATGGCCGATAATCTATTTTTTTCTCCAACAACAGTGACTAGACTAATTGATGCTGATTATAAGTTTACGAAGAAATCGCATCTCGAAGCCGCCGTTAAGTTTAAAAATGAACTAATTAAAGTTGATCGAGAGCTAAGAAGGCAAGGTGTCGAATATATGCCACTTTATGAAATTTCGGCAAGTATACAATTCTAAATATGCCTCTAAAAACTGGCTAATTTTAAAAAATCTTCCAAGTCTTAGTAACTTAAAGATTAAAAAATAACAATAAGAGTATAATAATTTAGCACTCTTATCACTTGGCCAAAAAAGTGCCTCAATGAAAAGTTTGGATTATGATAAAAACAATAAATATGAAATTCTACAATGACATTCTGAATTTTCTCTCTAAGCGACATGAGTGTAGAGATGAACATGAAAGATCACAATTGGCCTTACTTGTCTTTGTCGTTTTCTTAACTGGTATTCTGATGTGGTGTTATGCAATTACTCCATATCTTTATAGTACTAATACTCTTTGGCATACGATTGCCTTTTCTATGTCGATCATTCATCTGTCAAGCTTGCTCCTTTATTACTTCTTTGGATCAATTTCTTTAAGTTTAAATGTTTTTCTCGCGGCAGGCTTTATTCACCAATTTACTTGGGGAGTTTATACTGGTGGCTTTGAAGGATATATCGCTCTTTGGTTTGCAGTTCTACCTCTTATTGCTGGGGTTGTTGGGGGAAAGAAAGAATTATTAATTTGGTTCTCGACATCAATTATCGGTGCCGCTTTCTTCTATATCACGTATCAAATGGGGATTAGATTTCCTGTAGAGATCTCGAGTGATGGCTACGCTTTAGGTAAGATCTTTATTATGGTTGGATTGATTATATTAAACTCAGTCTTCATGCTGGCCTATATTATTGATCGTGAAAATTTCTATAAAACTATTGTTCAAAAAAGAGAGCAAATCGATGCACTTTTAACTCTCGTAGGTCACGATATTAGTAACCCATTAACTATTGTTAATCTATCAACTCACAAACTTAAAAAGATATTAAAAGATCACGAAGATGAGAGAGTTAGTAAAGCTTTAAAACGTCTTGAGGTTAATACTGAGGGGATGAGTAATATCCTAAAGCAAATTCGTGAGATCCAGGCCATCAAGCAAGGAAAAGTTGAACTAAGTTTTGAAAAAATTTATTTAAATGAAGTAGTTGAACATCTATCACGTTTCTTTGAACCAAACCTTACTATTAAAGAAATAAGTCTCGAGTACGATTTTGAATTAAATAAAGATATCTATTTTATGGGGAATCTCACGGCCCTCCAGTATCAAATCTTTGGGAATTTACTGTCAAATGCCATTAAATTCTCTGACCATGGACGAACGATAAAAATTGAGGCTAGAGAAACTAAAGAAGGTGTTCAAATCCATCTCGTTGATGAAGGAATTGGGATGGATGAGAAACTTGCCAATTTACTTTTCGATAGTAATTACTATTCATCTCGTACCGGAACTGAAGGTGAGAAAGGGACTGGATTTGGAATGGCCATCGTCAAAAGCTTTGTGGAACTATGTCATGGAACGATAGCCGTTACTTCTCGAACAAAAGAAGATAATCCTGATAATCATGGTACACAATTCACGTTAAATTTTAAAAAATCACTACTTTCTTAGAGTTATTTGCTAGAATAGAAGAAAACATAAAACGGAGTTTATATGCGATCTTCTAATCCTGTCTTGGGAAAAGACATTTTTAATACTCAATCAATGACTGCTGAACGAATGAGTTTTGCAGGAGTTTTCAACAAAGGGATGATTCTCTTTGCACTTATGATGATGACGTTCATCTATACATGGAATGCAACTCTTGGGGTTTTAGAGAGTGGTATGATGAATCAAATGTCAGCATGGCCTATGATCGGCGGAATTGGTGGCTTTATCTTTGCTATTATCACGGCATTTAAGCCTCAGTGGTCACCTGTAACGGCCCCAATCTATGCCTTACTTGAAGGTTTACTTCTTGGTTCAATATCTGCCATGTATGAGTATCAGTTTAAGGGTCTTGTTTTTAATGCTGTGACAATGACTTTTGCTGCTTTCATTACTTTATTCTTCTTATACCGCTGGGGCCTTATTCGTGCGACGGGTACTTTTAGAAAGATTATTATAACTGCAACGATTTCTATTGCCGTTGTTTACTTAGTTGGTTTTATCATGAGCTTCTTTGGAGCTCAGATTCCTCTTATTCATGGGAATGGTCCTGTTGGGATAGGTTTTAGTTTAGTGGTTGTTTGTATTGCGGCTTTTAACTTAATCCTTGATTTTGACTTCGTGGAAAGAGGTGTACAGTCAGGTGCTCCAAAGTATATGGAATGGTATAGTGCCTTTGGCCTAATGGTGACATTGGTATGGCTATATATTGAAATGCTAAGACTTCTATCTAAACTTAGAAGTCGCGACTAGGTCTATTTTAACAGCACAGAAAGCGACCAAGGTGCTCCGTAGAGAATTTGGTCTAGGATTAACTTCTGTGCTGTTAAGTCCTTTCCTGTTTGTGCATTTAAATCTTCTAAAACTAATCGATACTCTTCAAAAGTTTTCTTATTAGCTGGAAGCTCTTTAGAGATTCTCTCTAAAACTTGTCCGGCCTTTTCAAAGTCTTTAGCATAAGGAGATTGCGATTGAGCTGCCATAAGATAGCTTTGAGCAACGTTACTTATCTTTGAAGCAAATTCTTTAAGATATTTTTCTGAGATTAAATTATAAATTGGTAATTCATCATTGGCCCATTCTTTAACTTCTGGGATTCTTGTGTCATGGGCATAGAACTCATTTGTACTGTCGTAGTCATAACCCCACGAAGTCTTCTTTACTTTGACTCCTTGGCAAACGACTCGGTAGGCATCGTCCCTTAGTGAATTGACGACGATAGTACTTATGCCCGTCATCTGAGATTTAACTCCATCAAAGTTCTCACATTCATACTTACACGAAAAGATGACTTCCTTTGGGTAAGGGGCCGAGAAATCATTTTGAATATAGCGCTTTGAAGAATAATCCGTCAGGCAGTGGCCTGGGTTAATTGCAAAAATCAAAGATGAAAAGAGTAGTGTCATTACTATTTTCATTTACCTGTCATCCCTTGATAGATCGCAAACCAGATATAGATGGATAGGATTAAGAGGGCGAATTTAAAGGCAATTCTTGTGTAGTTTAATGGGCGCTTATTTTTCATCGGGCCATTATAGACGAGTTAATCTCGTATAAGCAAATCACCAACTATTTGAAATTACTAGTTTTTAAAGTGTTTTAGTCAAGAATTATGAGTGAAAACCGATGAGATTTTGAATATTTATTAATTTAATTGGGGAAATTCATATGAATTTTTTTAAGCGGCCATCTTTAATTCTCATCCTTTCACTTCTTCTTGGGGTCTTTCCGCAGGTCTACTTTGTAAATCATGACTTTCCTGATCTCAATATTGATTTTAGGCTTCCTGCTTCGACACCTCCAAAGACAGCTTATGAAGTTTGGGGCGAAATGATGGAAGCTTCCGTTGGCTTTAATGCCAAGGCCACCCAAGTCTTAGGCTCAGGAAGACGCTCCATTACTTGGGGTGGTGAGAAAGAAGGTTCATCTTCTTATGTCACACGAATCTTTGGACCTGATGCTTCAACTTTTGAAGATGCCATTGAGTATCTTGATGAAGACGAGAAGAAAGTTTTCTTAAAAGATTTCTTTGAAGGATGGACAAATTCAAAAGGTGGCTCATCTCTTCGAGTATGGATTGATAGTGAGGGAAATCGCTTTGATCCTGCCCACGAATTATTTGATTGGCAGGGTAAGAATAAGGCCATGGATATTAGCTTCCTTGAAGGTTTTGATCCAGCTAGTGCAACACTTGAAGAACTTGAAACAAAATGGAGTGAGTGGTGTTCAAAAACAAATAATAGTCCTTTTAGTTACCTAACTCCAAATACAAGAAGAAAATTCTATAAAGGAGAGTTCTCAACTCTGACAGAAGAGTCGACAGACTTTTACCGAATGGTTCCAAATATTGGTGCCCCTGAAAAGTATATGGAAGAAATTGAAAGCACATCAGTTGGATGGGAAGTTAAGTTTGCTCCTCAAAAAACTTACGGTGAATTTCAAGAGATGATTGCATGGTTTAAAAAGACGATGGGCCGTGGAGGTGAGTTATTCCAAGCACCAGGTCACCAGCGTATGGTTGTTCCTGTTGGTGAAAAATTCAACCTACCTAAAGCTGCTGAGATGACAAAAGCCGCCCAAGCGTTAATTGTTCTTGAGGGGATTGCAGGTCGATCAGGTATTGAGACGGCCGACTATAAGTGGGTCCTTGATGATTGGCAGATCTTTGAAGGGATTGTAAATGGCGAAGAGAGTGATCGTGGTCCTTTAAGAATTGACTACGAAGGACGATTTATGAATGACTCCATTTCCATTGAGTTTCGCTCAGGGACAAAGAACTCTCGTGTTGCGCGTTTTATTCAAACTTCAATGGCCTCACGTTTTTCTCGTGGTGATTTTGAAGGACTTGCTAAAGTAAATGATTGGTCACTTATTGATGATGATATCACAAGATATATTACTCCAGAAGGTTTGCAGGAGAGATTTGGCCTAACCAAAGCAAAAGCTAAGAAGGCCGCTGAAAAACTTAATAAGGCCGGAATCGATGGCTACCATGTTCCTCTTTGGAATTGGTATGATGCTAATCCGATGATTGGAAAGACAAAGAGTCTGCTTTTAAAAGATTTAACAAAGAATTACCTTGAAGATGTTGCAAGTCTTAGACAGACAAATCCGAAGTCACTTCAACGAGCTGTCATCGCTCTACAAAGAGATTGGGTTGCCAGCTCTCATATCGCCGAAGATGTGAAGAAGTATATGATGCCTGTTAGAAAATTTGCAGACACTGAAAACTTTCACAAATTTAAGCCTGGGACAAATATGCTCCACGATGTTAATAAGATTGACCTTGGGATCGAGTACTCAGCAAAATTTCCATTAAAGTTTCAAGGGGATTACACAATGGCCCAAGAAGCAGATGGAACTTATACAACAGAAAGGCTAATAGATGGAAAAATGTCATGGCTTCAGTCACGAGTTGATATGCCAGTTGATGAAAAGGAAGCCTATATTAAAAAGCTTGCCGCAGACTTAAGAGATAAGCTTGGTGGTGAAGGTGAGCCAGAACGCCTAATGGAAGATGGCCATGGTCACGGCCTTGATATTGCCTATAAGATTAAAGATTCAAAGAATCGCTCATGGCGAGTTGAATGGGATGGTATCGGACGTAACTATACACCAAGTGGTGATGTTATTGTTGAGTCAGTTCGTGCTGGTTCAATCGAAGTTGTCACACCTAAGTTTGAACCAAATATGAGTGAGATGCAGGCCGTCTTTGATACATTTCAAAAGAATAATGCCCTACCTTATATTAAGGCCGGTGGTGGTCACTTAAATATCGATCTTTCAATATTTGAAGGTAAGCCAACAGAGTTTGCACGCTTTCTGGCAACTTTTCACGAGTATCGTTCAGTGATTGCCTTTATGTTTCAAGACCTAAATCGTGTCAAAAGTGCTGAAGCGGTCAATATTAGCGAAGACTTTGCAAGACAACTTGCTAATTGGACGGGAACTGAAACTGAGCTTAAGAAGGCACTTTATAATGAAGGCTATTTTAATAAGCGAGTAGGACGTAAGGCCCGTTATACACACCTTGATGTCTCGGCTTACTTCCAAGATGTTATTCCAGAACAATTCATTAGTGATGACTTTGATATCTCAAATCCAAAGGTAGAATGGAGACCAGCATTTAGAGTGAATCCAAAAATTAGAAAGGGTGAAGTAAGGCTCATGAATGCTCCTCGTGATGCTTATGAGAGTGCTCTTCAAATGAAGTTATTCCGTGCAATTCTAGATAAGGCATTAAATCGTACCGATGAAATCTCAGGTGAGCTACAAAGTGTAACCCATGAAGAGTATATGAGAAATCCAAAGAAGTTATTTGAAGATCTTGAAAAGATGACAAGTGACCTAGGACTTGAGATGCGTGAATATCGTCCAATGGCAGGTGAAGCAATTTCAAATGTACAAAATTACACACAAACGAGATTCTATCGACCTCTAAAGGATCAATTAAAAATTAATCCAATCTTTCATAACTGGGGAAGTGCTGTCTCTCCTCGTGGAAAGAACTCTGCTATTACTTCAGAAGGTCGTGCTTATACTGGACCAATCTATGATGAAGCATTAGAATTTCAAGAGCTAAGAATAGAGTCGGCAAAGCAAGGTGAGATTAATCGTGCGACAGTTAACCCTAATTACTCTGGACTTCCACGTTTAAAGAGAACAAGTAGTTGTGCTGAAGCGATCAAAGGATTAATTGCAAATTAAAATGAAAAGAAAAGCAATTTACACCACACTAATCAAAGAAGATGCTGATCATATTAGAAATCTACTCGATGAATCTGGTTTTAAATCAGAGGTATCGAGTAGCCTTTTAAATAATCATATTTACCTTAATGCTTCATCGGCCAATGAGTATACTATATTCGTAGAAGAGCTCTACTTTATCGATGCAAAATTCTTACTGGAAAAGCATGATATTGAAGTCATTGATCACACGAAAATAACAGAATCAAAAAGGGAAGTTGATTATCTTCATGATTCTCTAAGACTTGCTATCTTTGGTATGTTAGTTGTTCCACTTGTTCTGAATATTCTGTCAATCTATAAGCTCATCTTAGCGGTCACTCATCGTGAAAAGTTAAAATTCACAAGGATTATTCTCATTCTAATTCTTAATAGTATTGGTTTCGCCTTCTGGAGCAAAATTCTCTATGATAAATATCTCTTATGATATGCATTGATTAACGTAAATCTTTGAACAAGTACTCAAGTCCATTGAGCTTTATCTCGGCCAGCTCTTCTAAGAGTTTACCAAGCTCTCCTTTTGGAAACCCCTTATTAGAAAACCACACTAAGTACTCATCAGGGAGGTCGATTAAAAGTCTTCCTTGATACTTCCCAAAAGGCATTCGCACTTGCACAAATTTTAAAAGATGCTCTTTATTCATTTCAATCATAGATAAATTCTAGGGCAATCTTTTGAGAAAGTCTTAACTTTATTCGAATGGAGCGCGGTGTTAATATGCAAATAATCTATCAACCTAATAAGGAGTGTTTTTATGAGTCGCAGATCTATGGTCGCAAGAAATCGTTCACCTTTTACCAATGGCCTTTTGAATACGAGTCTCTTTGATCAAGAGTTTCATAATATGATTGAAGGTCTCGAAGATATTTGGCAAGGGCGTACGGCCAGTCAAAATGAATTTGGTAATATCAAGGAAACTGATTCTGCTTACTTATTAAGTGTTGATATGCCAGGTGTAAAGAAAGAGGATATGACTATTGAAGTTGATGATGGTGTTGTTTCAATTAAGGGTGAGCGTAAGACCTTATTTGAAAATGGAGGGGGAGAAACTCAAACTTTTTCACGTCGTTTAAGTGTTCCAGCGACTATTAAAAAAGATGAAGTTCAGGCCCAACTTCAAGATGGTATCCTTTACTTGGCCCTTCCAAAGTCTGCTACAAGTAAAAGTAAGAAAATTGAAGTGAAGGATGCGAGTGATAATTTTGTGAAGTTATTTAGTGATAGTGAAAGAAAGAGTAGTGGAGATAAGAAGGATAATCATTAATAAAGAAGGCCCTATTTATTAGGGCCTTGCTTATTCATGAATAATTAAGATATCTTCCAAGAAGAAGGCCGACAGATCAGCGCGTCCACTTAGGTTTGATTTTTGGTAAAGGTGTGTACAGTGGAGTTTAATAGTTTTTTCCGAAGTGGCACGGATTTCAGATATTTCTCTAATACTTAGGCCTTTAAGAAGTAGGAGTGCAATATCCTTTTCAGATTTAGTTAATTGCCAATCATTAAATTGGATCATGATCTTCTCTGAAAGACCTTGAGATAATTCCTTGGTCTTTGCCTTATATTCAGCGAGATCCTTTTTTAATTTCTTTGTATCTGAATTAAATCTTAAGTTTTCTTTTTTTGTAAATAGCCACTTAAACCATAGTGTTGCAACTCCGATAAAGCCTAGAACCATGATGATGGACTCTTCCGTGACATGTTCAAGACTTGCTCCCTCTGAAATATCTTCGTAGATATCAAAGATGAGAAAGATCGAGATGGATAGAAAGAGAAGGCCGCTTATTAGGCGTTCTTTTTTACTTAGAGATTGCATTGTACTTAAGTCCTATATGGTAATATAACTATCTAATATTATTTAGTTTATTTCGAATTAGGACCTAAGTCCAGTTACTAATTTTACCTGTTTGGACGAGAATTAGTAGTGCTAGGAGGACAGCATGACACGAATCGTACATACGGAAATTTGTAAACCCGACAACACTTACACAACTGATGAAATAATCGCGGTTGCTGATCGCCTATGGCTTTCAAAAGTCGATGAGCTAACCAGACGCAAGGCCTTGAAAATCTTTAAGGGAGCCAAGATCGATGAACGATGTTCTGTTGTTGATCTGGAGACCGTTTTTTCAGATTTAAGCTTTGAGGAAAAAAATAATATTTATAAGAAAGAAATGGTTCGCTATGGCAAGCGTGTGTTGGAGAGGGCACTCAAGAATTCGGGGACTAAACCAGAGCAATTAGATTTCATTATCACAACAAGTTGTACTGGTTTCATGATTCCATCTGTTGATGCCTACTTAGTCGATGAGCTTGGTCTTCGTGGTGATATCATAAGACTTCCTGTTACTGAAATGGGATGTGCTGGTGGAACATCGGCCTTAATCTACGCCGATCAATTTTTAAAGGCCAACCCTGATAAGACTTGTGCCATCTTAACTCTTGAGATTCCAAGTATCACTTTTCAATTAAATGATCTTGATGCTTCCAACCTTGTTTCGACGGCCATCTTCTCCGACGGCTTTGCTTGTGCCATCTTAAAAGGTGGAGAAGGAGATGGTGCTCATATTGTTGATACTGATATGTATCACTTTGCAGGCGGTGAGTATCTGATGGGATTTAACCTCACAAACTCAGGGCTAAAAATTATTCTTGATAAGGATGTTCCAAGTGCCATTGAAGGAAACTTTGAAGATATTTTCCTGCCATTTCTAAAACGCAATGGTTACGGGGTAGCGGATATTGATAATTATATGTTTCACCCAGGTGGAAAGAAGATCATTCAAATGGTTGAGGCCTATATCTCTGACTTCCAAAAGGATATTTCAGAATCAAAGTGGGTGCTAGAAAATCATGGAAATATGTCGAGTGCGACCATTATGCATATCTTTGAGAAAGTAAATCGTGAGCGTGAAATAAAAAAGGGACAAACTGGTTATATGCTGGCCTTTGGCCCTGGCTTTATGGCCCAGAGTATTCTGCTTGAATGGAAGTAAGGTGAATAAGAATTTCACAAAGCTTACATTCCTAATTCTCTTTGCCGCATCCTTTGTCGCCTCTGCTATTTATACGGCAAGGATGCAGCAAAAGAATCCTGAATCAATCTTTCTAACTGATGAAGGAATGAGAGAATATACCAAGTTTCAAGAAGAGTACCCTGAGGCCGAAAGTCTTGTGGTGTTTGAAAATATGCAAGAAGCCCAAGTTAATCTTGAAAGCTATAAAGACTTTCTTTTAAAGATTAAAAAAATAGAAGAGATCTGCGATGACGAGTGCAGCTTTGTCTATCCTCATGATCTCTATAAAACGCGAAAAGAATTCGATGAGAAAATTTTTGGAAAGAAGTTAATCGATCATGAAACGATGGCCGCTTTAATCTTTAATACAGGTGAGAAGGGGAGTTTGAAAAAGATCGTTCACTATATTGAGACAAGTGATTTAGGACTAGAGAGTGCGGGTCATGATTACACCAATTACCTCTTGGATGATGCTTCAAGCTTAGTTCAAGAGCGTCTCTTTCCCATCATGTTTGTCTTTTCCTTCTTTCTTATTTGGTTCTTTGTCAGATCAATAAAAGATGCTGCACTTCTCTTTATCCCATGCCTCTTTAGTGCGCTTCTATCGCTTTCAAGTATTAAATTCTTCTATACAAATATGAATATGGTGACATCAATCGTGCCTCTTATGGCCTTTGTTATAAACCTCTCTTTAGGTCAGCATATCTACTTCAGTGCAATTAAGACAAAGAGTATAAAAAGCGCTCTATATGAAAAATTTAAGCCAATTTCTCTTATGCTCATTACTACTTTTGTGGGCTTTCTCTCATTGTACACGAGTGAGATTTTTGTTATTCGAATCTTTGGCCTATTAAGTGGAATACTCATCGTCTTAACAACTCTCGTTTCAGCACTTTGGCTTATGAGTATTAGTGAATATCTTACTTACAAAGAAGTTATCAACGTAAAGCTTTCTAAGTACCCAACAAAGTCTTTCTCAATCATCACAATAATTGGACTGTGTCTTATCTCCCTTATCCTTGGAGGACTTGGTAGTGAGAAGGTCAACATTGTCACTGATGCAACAAAGTACTTTGCCAAGGACTCGAAAATCCAAAAGAACTTCCAAGAAGTCTTAAAAGTAACTGGTGGCGTTCCAATCGCAGAAATTGGATTTAAAACACCTGAAGAAGGACTCGACTTCAAATATCGTTTAAAGCTTGCCCAAGTGGAAGATCGTTTAAGCTCCATTGAAGGAGTGCACCTCATTTCTCAAAACCAAGTGATTAAGGAAATGAATAAGGACTACGCAGGAATTGATGCTCTACCAGATAATCACTTTGCCTATACCGCCCTTTATTCAAAAGCTCCGGATGGAATCAAGAGTGCTTATCCAATAGGAAGTGAAGGCTATAAAATAACATTACTTGGTAAGCCTGTTAATGTGGATCAATATGATGAGATGATCGCACAGGTGAGACAAACTCTTAAGGGCCATGATTATAAAATCGATGGTCTCTACTATAATCTTATGATCTCTCAAAGAGAGATGGTCCATACGCTAGCAAAGAGCTTTCTTCTAAGTCTTCTTATTATGGCAACCATTGCAGTTGTAAGTCTTAAGAAGCTTAAACTCTTTGTGATCTTTATCGTGGTCAATACCTTGCCACTTGGCTTATCTCTATTCTTTATCTACTTCTTTAACATGTCCCTCAATATTGCAACGGTTATGACCTATAGTGTGGGGCTAGGTATGGTTGTTGATAGTACATTCCATATTCTTCACTTCTTAGAACAAGAAGAAATCGACTTTCAAAGATTTATAGAAACAATTGTCACTCCTGTTGTGACAAGTTCATTCATTTTAATCTTTTCATTCTCTCTCTTTAGTCTCTATAGCTTTCTGCCAATACGTGAATTTGGCATTAATCTCGCTTTCATTTTATTTTGCGGAATGATCTTTGATCTCTTTGTCCTTCCAACAATGTACTTGGGGAATAGTCAATATAAGAAGGTGCAATATGAAAATCTATGATGCCATTATTATTGGGGCAGGCCCTGCTGGATCAAGTCTCGCTCATCTGATGAGTAAGAATGGGCGTGAAGTTTTAGTTCTTGATCGATCTAGAGAAATTAAAAGAAAAGTATGTGGTGAATATCTGTGTCCTCTAGGGGTTGAGGAATTAAATAAAATGAACCTCTCATTTATCGCAGATAAATTTCCAAAGCTTAGTGGCATGAAAATCTATACACCAAAAGCAACTGAAGTTGATACAGACTTTCCTGAAGAGCGATTCGGAATAAGTGTTAACCGCCAATTCTTTGATCAGGCCCTCTTTGATGTGGCCCTAAGTACTGGTGCTCAAATAAAATTAGGAAAGACCATTACCAAAATAGTTTGTCAGGGTAATTATTGGCAAGTTTGGACAAGTGATGATGAGTCTTATTGTGGCAGACTCTTAGTTGGCGCTGATGGACGCAATTCATTTGTTGCAAAGAGTGTAGGACTTACGATCCCTGCTAAGAGTAAGCGAATTGCCATACACTCGTGGGTTAAAATTGATCGGCCACTAAGGCGTAAAGGTCAGATGCATATCTTTGATGACGGCAGCTATATTGGCCTTGATCCCATCGGTGACGAAGAGTTAAATATTTCTCTCGTGTGCAATCCTGAAGTTGTCAAAGAGCATGGAAATACTAGAAAAACTTTTGAGTACTATCTTAAGAAGCTTTCAAATAATGGTGTTAAGGTAACTCTTAGTCCTGATACCCAAATCCACTCAAGCTTTCCAATTGAACATCGAGTCTCAGATATCATTGGTCATAATCTGGCCCTAATTGGTGATGCTGCAGGATTTGTTGACCCCATAACAGGAGAGGGAATTTTTAATGCTCTTCGTACTGCAAATTTACTTTGGGAAGCATTAGAAGCTGATACGAGCTTACTTTCTTTTACGAACGCTCTCATGAATTATCGCAGCGCCAAGATGCGTGAGTTTCAGCAGAAGTCAGTTTTAAATAACGGTTTTCAGTGGCTTATTAAACATGCAAGACTTATTGAGTTCATCGCTAAATTCTTAAACAAAAGTAAACAAAGAAGAGACGCCTTTATTGGTATAATTGGTAATATTTATTCGCCTCTGCAGGGCCTAAAGAAGATTTTATTTTTTTAAAGGGAGAAATATGAAATTCTACTTCTTAATAATGTTATTATTCTCAAGTACGATTCTTGCTCGTGAAAAACTAGATTTGAACTACAGCTCTTATGATGATGCCCTCGTTGGTCCCAGTAATATAACATTCTATATGAAGTCCACAAAGGCGGGGATGATTACAACTTCATTTGAAGGTGTCGCAAAGAGTTTCTCTATTCATTACAATAGCAATCATAAGAGAAAAAAATTAACACTAAGGGATATTCATCTCGTTATTCCAAGTCGTTCTCTTGATACAGATAATAATTCTCGTAATAAGAAGATGTATGAGAAATGCTTACAAGTCGATAAGTACAATGACATTCAAATTGACATCAAAGGCCCTGTTAAATTTGAGAAGGAAAATAAGGCAATGATCACAATCTTAGGTAAGAAGCATGAAATTATGGTTCATATCTCTAAGAAAGAAGGTGAGGGAAAGCTGATGCTTATTGGGCAAAGCTTTCTTTCATTGAAGAAGCTTGAAATTCCTGATCCATCAATTTGGATTGCAACAGTAGATGATAATGTCATCGTCAAGTTTCATATTACGTTAGGGAATTAGTCGTTGTAATTTCTGCTATTTACCAATTATCTGTGCTCAGTGAAAACTTGCACAGATTTATGGGCGTTTGAATGCCCTAACTTTCTAAGTTGGTGATTCTTTCTCCCATAATTGCATCGAATTCTTTTAAATCATTCTGCCGATATAATGGGTTATTGGGAGAGTTTTTCATGCGATTAATACTATCCATTTTTGTGATGCTTGCAGTGCAACTTACTACAGTTGCAAAGGACATCATTCAAATCTCTCATGACTCCTATCGCGACGCTCTTCTTGGAAAGAATCGTATTTCCTTCTATTTGAAAACAACAAACGCAGGACTTGTGACAACTTCAAGCGAAGGTGTTGCCAAGAAAGCACATATTGAATTCAAGTCTAAGACCAGACGCTGGGAATTGGTAATCAGTGACTTAAAGCTTACGATTCCAAGTAGCTCTCTTGATATAAATGATCAATTTCGCAATGAGATCATGGATCAAGACTATCTCCTTACAGATCGCTTTAAAGAAATTGAGATTGAAATCAAAGGTGAAGTCAATTTTGATGGAGAAACTGATGGAACCATCTCAATACTAGGCCTTAAACATCCAATTAAGCTCTACCTCGCCAAAATGGAGGGAGGAAATAAGACCATGGTTCTTGGCCAGTGTTTCTTATCTTTAAATGAGTTGGATATTAACAATACCTCTCCTTGGTATGCACGCCTTGATGATACGATTATCATTAAATTTCATCTAAGTCTTAGTGGCCAATAATCCACATTTCTGCTAAAAATGACGAATGGCAGAATTTAAAGATCTGGGGCTTGCTCCAACAATACTCGAGGCCCTCTCTAAAAAGGGTTACACCACTCCAACTCCGATTCAAGAGCAGGCGATTACTCCTGTCATTGAAGGACGTGATTTGATTGCTCTTTCACAAACTGGAAGTGGAAAGACGGCCGCCTTTTGCCTGCCACTGCTACACAATCTTTCAACAAATAAGAAGAAGATGAAGCCTTTTCATACGCGCTCACTCATCCTTGTGCCAACAAGAGAACTTGCCATGCAAGTGGAGCAAAGTCTAAAAGATTACGGAAAGGGTCTGGCCCTAAATACCGTTAGTGTCTTTGGTGGCTCAAGTCGTAAGATGCAAGTTAAGGATCTCTCTAAGGGAGTTCAACTTCTCGTTGCAACTCCTGGGCGTCTGCTTGATTTAATGAATGAAGATCAAGTCTTCTTTGATGAACTTGAATATCTTATTCTTGATGAAGCTGATCGTATGCTTGATATGGGTTTTCAAAATGATATTGAGGCCATTTTAGCTAAGCTTCCAAGTAAGAAGACTTCTTTAATGTTTTCGGCGACGATGGCAAAGAAAGTTGAGGCCATCGCCAAGGATCTATTAAACGATCCACTTAAAATTGAGATCGAAGAAGTGAATACGGGTATTGAACGTATTAAGCAGATAGCTTATTTTTGTCGTGAAGAAGATAAGCCAAATTTCTTAATTAAATTCATCAAAGATCGCAATGTTAAAAACCTCATTGTCTTTGTGAAAACAAAGTCCCTTGCTAATAAGCTGACACGTAAACTTGCTGACGCCCAAATTAAGGCCCGTGCCATTCACTCTGATAAGCAGCAGAGCGAGCGCATCTTTGTTCTTCGTGAATTCAAAAAAGGTAAGGTCGATGTCTTAGTTGCAACTGATATCGCTGCCCGCGGAATTGATGTGGACAATATTGGCTATATCATTAACTTCCACCTACCAAATATAAGTGAGAATTACACTCACCGTATTGGCCGTACAGCGCGCGCCGGACGCCGTGGTGTTGCCATCTCTTACGTTGCTCCTGAGGAAGAAAAACTCCTCAAGAAAATTGAGCGCGACTTAAAAGTTGAGATCAAGCGTAAGGGTGATAAATAAGTCTTGCTCACCATCTTTCTTTAGAATTTCTATAGGTAAACTCTCAATTGCCCTATGCCTAGTGGGGTGAATTTCTTTTTAACGTCAATAATATTTTGTGAGATTTGTTCCGATAAGAATTTGTAAGATAATATAGATTAGGAAATATTAAATGAACCTTAATAAATGGCTCGTTGCAATTAGCCTATACCTTGGGCTTCCTCAAAAAATAATTGCTTTGTTTGGATTTATTTTAGCTCTTATTGTTGTCGCTCCAATGTTCTTATATGGAATATTTTTTCAAAATGCGATAAAGCTAGATGCTGAATATCAGGATCAAACTGAAACTATCTTAGGTGAAGATAAGAATTCAAATAATATTAGAGATGATATTGAAGCATATGGTAATTTGAAGATCTACCATAAAGATAAAAAGCTTTTGAAGGCTTATATGAATTGGGGAGAGGCTTTATATGCCAATCTGAATCTTGACCCATCTGATAAAAACTATATCTCTATAAAGAGGTGGTACATCGACTCTTTATCATGTTTAGAAATGATGTACTCGAACAAACACTTTAATTCAAGAATAGTGGGTGGAGAAAATAGTGGTATCTGGATGTACCATTTTGAATCGGATTCACGTTTCGACCATTATTTTACGGGGAAAGCGGTTGATTTAGCTTTTAATACATCTTTACGTAAGAAGAAACTTAGTGAAAATGAATATTTGTCAACATTTTCTGCTAAGCACTTCGGGGAAGCAGTTCGTATATTTTGTAAAAGGTTAGACTTGAGTGAAGATGATTTGTTTTCTCTTGAAGTCGATAATTCTTCATTTATAAACCCCGCCAGAAAGACATATCAAATAGTTGATAAAGAGCGTTTTAAGAATAACTATAGAGAAATATATAAAGATTATATTGATTTTAATATTTATAAGGGTGAACTTACTAGCTTGGGAGAATTTTATGAAAAGCTTTACCCGATACTCGATTCTCATGGTTATACTGTTCAAAGTAAGTAATACGTTTGCTAAAACTCTTCCTAGTACTTAATTCCTCGTCTATAAGGAAATAATATGAAAAAAATCTTTATCTTCTTTATTCTCAGTTTTTGCTTGCATATACAAGCTGAAGATACCGTGTACAAGCCTGTCGAAGATTTGTCTAAGGCGGGAGTATCATTCGAATCACTTTTGTATCAGAGTCCTACTTGTCGCTTTACTAAGGAAAAATTGAAACTAGAAGAGATTCAGTTTTATGGGAAGTTTTTACGTGATGTTACTTGTGACAAGAATAAAACTTATCGATTTATTCCTGCGAAAATTAAAATGTTAAATAACGGCTCTTTGGGGATAGATGAAGATGTCAATGATGGTGTTTTCTATCATCGCTTTGTGAAAAAATGCATTAAAGTTTCGTATGATAAAACAGATCGACATCAAGTCTTTGATCGTGTTGAAGTCGTTGAATGCCCGGAATACGTAGCCTTGAAGGTAAGTGAAAAATATAATAATTATAAAACATTTGAAGAATTTAATACTGCTCTAAAAAAATGTTTGAAACGTTTTGATGAGACTTGCTTAAATGAAATGGTTTATATTGATATAGAAGTACCAACGACAGATCCATCTTTTTATCCTCCTATTATTAAACGACAATTTGCTAATGAATCTTTCTTATTAAAGAAAAAATTTGTTGAAAATTACTTAAAGGCTTCGATTAAAAAGAAAGAATTGTACGATAGCAAAAAATATAAAGTAAAAGAAGGCTTTCCTGTTATGCTTGAAATAGGAAACGTAGAGTATTGGGTTATTGTTACTTATCAATTTATAAAAGAAATAGGTGAAAAACGCTGGCTAATTACAGAGGTTTCCGGTGGCCCAGTTACTCACTAAAGTTAAAAGCTCCTTAAGCCAGAAAAAGGTGAAGTTGAAATTTATTATTAAAAAAGGGACCCACATGAGGTCCCTTCTTTATTTGAAAATGTAATCAGTGATTATTTTTCGATGTTAGCACCAACAACGGCCGCCATTTGCATCATATCAATTGTTTCACCTTCTTTCATATTTCTTAGGTCAGTTACTTTTCCTGACTTAGAAGTTGAGAAAGTGTTCTTGAAAATTGGAAGAAGAGTCGCATCAGCAACGATGAACTTTCCTGCATTTTCTGGCTTTCCACCTTCAGTCTTAGTTTGAAGGCCTTTACCTTTGATATAATCCCATAGTTTCTTTGTAATTTCAGTTCTTGGAAGTTCAGTTTCATTTAGCATTGCTGCTAGGTCTGCTTTTAGTTTAACTGGCTTCTTAAGTCCTTTTGCTTCAGTCATGATTCAATCCTTTTGAAATCTTTTAATTTTATGTATTCAATAATTGTTTAGGAAAACGGCCTCTTTGTCGAGGCGTTTAGCTAAAAAATTTATTACCCATCGAGTCGATCGTCTGCAATATGGCCCTCAAGCTCCGCAATTACAGATAGTTCCACAATATTAGCTGCGCGATCTAATAAAAGCTCACAATCTTTACTTAGATTAAGAAGGTGCAATTTCTTGCCAACTTGTGCGTAGCGTTCTGTGATATTTTGTAGGGCCTCAATTCCTGAGTGGTCCCAAACACGTGAGTTATCAAAATCAATCACAACGTGTTCTTTGTCTTCTTTAAAATCAAAAAGATCTTTAAATGAAGTCACCGAACCAAAGAAGAGTGGACCTTCAAGTTCATAAATCGTCTTATCATTTTCTTCACGCTTCTTAGCGTGCATAACCTTTCCGTGCTCCCATGCAAAAACCAGGGCCGAAACAACGATACCAACAAGAACCGCAATGGCAAGGTCAGCTAGAATCGTCACAACAGAAACTAGGATGATTACAAGAAGGTCAGACATTGGAATCTTTTTAAATAGTCTTAAGCTTGACCACTCAAATGTTCCGATAACAACCATGAACATAACACCAACAAGTGCTCCAAGTGGAATCATCTCAATAAGAGGGGCACCAAAGAGAACGAAGAATAGAAGAAGAACAGCTGCAGTAATTCCTGATAGACGTCCTCGTCCACCACCGCGAATATTAATCATTGATTGTCCAATCATGGCACAACCACCCATACCACCAAAGAAACCATTAACAACGTTTCCAAGGCCTTGCCCAACACACTCACGATTTCCTTGTCCACGAGTATCTGTTAACTCATCAACAAGTTGAAGTGTCATAAGAGATTCGATAAGTCCTACGGCCGCTGCAAGTAGAGCGAATGGCAGGATGAACATAAAGGCATCCATTGTTGCTGGAATCTGAGGAATGGCAAATGATGGAAGTCCCGCTGCAATTGTTGTAATTGTTTTATCTTGGTCTTGAACGAAATCAAGTACTGTTCTAACAAGTCCAGGATTCGATTGATTAACGAAGAATCCAATTGCCGTTGAAACAAGAATACCAACAAGTGTTGCTGGAACCGCTTTTGTAAGCTTTGGAAGAAAAATACTTATTCCCATTGTCAGAGCAATAAGACCACACATCACCATCAATTGTGGACTTGGAAGAAGTTCTCCTCCAACAGTGAATTGGCTAAATTGTGCGCGGAAGATAATGATGGCAAGACCATTAACAAATCCAAGCATAACTGGATGTGGAACGAGGCGAATAAATTTACCAAGTTTAAGTACACCAAAGAGAATTTGAATAACTCCCATTAAAATAACAGCGGCAAAGAGGTAAGAAAGTGAAACTTCCATGGCCGCTTCAAAACTCATTCCTTGGGCCTTACTCATCTCCATCATCTTATAAACAAGTGGTGCGAAGATGACGGCAACTGCTCCAGTTGCTCCTGTAATCATCCCTGGACGTCCTCCAAAGATTGAAGCAATTAGTCCCATCATGAAAGCAGCATAGAGACCGACTTTTGGGTGAACTCCTGCCACAAAGGCGAAGGCAATGGCCTCTGGAACGAGTGCTAGTGCAACAGTAAGACCTGAAAGAATATCGTTTTTGATATTTTCGGGTTTCTTTATTGTAAGTTGGATAAATTTATTCTTGAGTGTAGAACTGACGTCTTCACTATGCTTGACCTTATTAGGTGTCATTGGCTTCCTCTCTCTATTTGTTTATAGAGGGATTTTATAGCACTAAGCGACCTTTGTCATTTTATGAACAGTACTTATGGCGTAAATTAACGCTTATTTGACCTAAGCAAAACAAATGTCATGGAGGTGGAGCGCATAATGAAGCTAACAAGTGCAACCTCATACATGGAGAATGAGCATGAGAACATTTATTGTCAGTGAAACGAGTCCAGAAGTCTTCTCTCATATTGATGCCGAAAGGCCACAGGCCATCGGCCGTGACCTACTGGTAGAAGTTAAGGCCGTCTCACTCAATCCAAATGACGCCATCATGAAGAGAATTAGTTTAGGAAAGACCTTAGGCTATGATGCTTCAGGGATTGTACGAGAAGTCGGTGAGAATGTTCGAGATTTTAAGGTCGGGGATGAAGTCATCTACTGTGGGGAAATTGATCGCAGTGGATCTAATTCAGAGTACCACTTAGTTGATGAGCGCGTGGTTTCACGTCGTCCTTACAATATGGACTTCTTAAATGCGGCGACTTTTCCCTATGCTTCAGTGACGGCCTTCGATGCCTTATTCGACAAGCTTGAGGTTGACCCCGAAACCAGTCGCGGTAAGACCATCTTAATAACAGATGGAGGAAGCTGCATTGGGGTGATGGCCACGCAACTTGCCAAGCAGATTACAAATTTAAAAGTTTTAACTACAGCTACAAATAACCGCGTTCTACATTATAGTGTAGGGATGGGGGCCCACCATGTTTTAAATGAAGTGCTGCCTCTTGAGATGCAATTGCAAAGTCTTGATATCGAGCAAATCGACTATGTTCTATGTACTCATTCTCCAAGTCGCTATATTGCAGGACTTCGCGATATATTAAATGAAAAGAGTCGCATGACTTCTTTAATTATGGTCAATGATGATTTCGTTGCAGAAGATCTCGTCGAGGCCATTCCTGATGTTGAGCAAGAGTTCATTTTTCTTGGGCCGATGGAAAATATCGACAAAGAAAGCCAAGGAGAAATCTTGCGTGAGATTACCGACCTCATCGAGGCCGGGGCATTGAAGTCGCCCCTTACAAATGACCTCGGTGCGATCACACCGCAGAGTCTAAACGAAGGACATCGTCTCCTTGAGGAAGGTAAGATCATGGGTAAAATTGCCCTAAGTTTCCATTAAGTAGGAAAATGTGGACGTGAAGCTAGCTCTTCACGTCCTTTTTGACTATAATAGCTCTATGGAAAATAAAATTACAGTCGATTCAAATATACAAGAAGCGTATAAAGTGGCCCTCGCTGCTCGCGTAAATGCTCACGCCCCATATTCAAAGTTCTTAGTTGGAAGTGCCTTAAAAATTGAAGGTGTGGAAGAACTAATCCCTGGATGTAATGTGGAGAACGCAAGCTACGGTGGAACAATCTGTGCTGAAAGAGGAAGTGTACTTTCTTCAGTTGCTAAGCATGGGAAACGTGGATTTGAGTATATTGTGGTTGTCACAGATCAAGAAGATCCGGCCGTACCATGTGCCTTCTGCCTTCAGGTCTTATCTGAATTTGTAAAACCAGACTTTCCAATCTATCTTGGAAATCTTAAGGGACTAACGAAGAAAATTCTCTTTAAAGAATTACTTCCTCATCCCTTTACTGAGTTTACAGTTTAGCGACTGGCCTAGCTCCTCGCAAAGATAGCACCAGTGTGTGCACTAAAGATTTCTAAATCATTTAGAGAACGCAGCTCTTTAATGAGATTTGTCTCAACTTCTTCTTTTAAAGAATTTGCAAGATGATCAAAGAATCCTTCGCGGTCTTGGGCCTCAAAAGAAGCGGCCTGTACAACTTTGTAGAGATCTTCACGAGTCGTGTTTGAAACTTCAATTAGGCGGTGGAGTACAAAACTACTAAGGTGTTTAAAATTTCCTGTGACTTTTGCTTTCATGGCCTCTTCGTTAATGACAAGATCATCAACTGTACTTGTCATTCTCTCAATCGAGTAGAGAAGGATTCCAAACATATCTGGTAGGAAGAATCTCTCAGCACTTGAGTGGCTAATATCTCTTTCATGCCATAGCAGACAATTATCTTGCGCAATTTGTGAGTATGAACGAAGCATGCGCGCCATTCCCGTTAGGTTCTCACTTGAGATTGGATTCTTCTTATGAGGCATAGTCGAAGAACCTTTTTGACCTTTCTTAAAACCTTCAAAAGCTTCGGCAACATCAGAGTGTTGTAGGTGTCTGATTTCAACACAGAGTCTCTCTAAAGCGCAACCAAAGAGGGCAATGATACCTGTAAGCTTTGCAATGCGATCACGTGGAATTACTTGGGTTGAAACTGTTTCCGGTTTTAGGTCGATCTTTCTTAAAACGGCCTCTTCAATCTCTGGCGTTAGGATTGTGTAATTTCCAACAGCTCCTGAAATTTGACCTGTTAGCTCTTTTTCCGTGTAATCTTCAAGATCATTAAATCTGCGATTAAATTCACAGAAGTGTCCATAGAGCTTTTGTCCAAAGCTCATTGGCTCTGCAAAAATTCCATGAGAGCGGCCAATACAAATTGTTCCTGCATGCTCCTTTGCTTTTCGGTCTAAGACATCAAGTAGTTTGCAAAAACTTGGACGAATTCTTTTTAGTGATTCTTTAATTTGAAGAGTTAGTGCCGTATCAATAATGTCTGAAGACGTCACACCGAAGTGAAAATACTTTCCTTCGTTGACTTCAAGTTGTTCTGTGATTGATGTACAAAAAGCAATCACATCGTGACGCGTTTCTTGTTCAATGACTTTGATACGTTCAGGGTTAACTGAAACAGTATTTAGCTTATTTGAAAAAGGTTTCTTAATCATGCCCTTATCTTCTAAGACTTCAACTAAGGCCTTTTCAACTTCTAAGAATTTTTCAAACTTAAATTGATCTGTCCAAATTTCACTAATTTCTTTCTTTTCGTATCTCTCAATCATGGTCATTCCCTAAAAAATAAATGCTAGTCCTGCTTGAGCACTAACCCAGCTTGCTGTGGCCTTAATCTTTGTGATGTCATCATCACCTTCAAGGGCCATAAAATTATAAACCATACGAGCACTTAAGTGCATACCACTTGCTGCACGGTAAATGAGTCCGTAACTTGCGTTAAAACCAAGACCCGCAACGTCTACTCCTAAAGCTTCGGCGTCACCTAGGTTATACGTTATATTAGTCTGAATTTCATCATAGATTGACTTAATATTTATGAAGTCGTTGATAAGAATTGATCGACGACTAAATCCTGCTCCAACTGTATAGACACTAAGTGTTTCTTCATTGGTTGTGAAATTTGTTGTGGCAGCGACATTGAGGCTATTGATTGCGCCATAGAGAGTGTATGAGAAAGTGTCACGATAGAAAGTGATGACTCCACTCATGGTATTGGTTTCACTAAATTCACTAAAATTTGTAATGGCACCAAAATTAAACTCAAGTGAGAAATCGTCATCTTTGGCATTATAACTATCGACTTGCAGGCCATACTTTTCATCTTGAATTTCGATTTCAGAAAAATCCATAAGCCCTTGGGCCAAAGTATATGATGAAAGATAAATAAGAGCGACTAAGAGTATTAATTTTTTCATATCATCTATCCTTATTTAATAACCGCTTTATCAAATGGAGAATCTGGAAGGTTTTCAACACCGATAATTTGTGCAAGTTCAACCCTTTTTACGAGGTACTGATACTTAAGGGTCGATTCTTTCTTTAGTGAATCATAGTAATCTTGCATGGCCATTTGATATTCAAGAAAGCGTGTCTTTCTCTGCGTGTATTGATTAAGTGCTGTATCCATTCTCTTCTTTAGTGAGTCGTTGCGACTAGCAATAATTTTTAATTGTTTTACGTTAGCACTAAGGTAATTGAAGATATTTACAATGGCCTCCTCCACACGACGTCTTGTTAGACTTAAACGATGTATGGCCTTCTCTTTTTCAAGGCGAGCATTGGCAAGCTTTCTGCGATTAAAGAGTCCGCCGTCTCCAAAGAGAGTCCAACTAGCATTAAGACTTGCAACCAAATCGATATTTGAGTCCCCAGGTGAAGAAGTGTAGTAGTCGTTAGTAATAGTTCCGTTATTAAAGGCCTTAGAATATGTCCCAAAGTTAACTGAGATCTTAGGTAGTGGTAGATTATCTCTTAAAGCAATTTCATATTCGCGAGTTCTAATACTTGTTTCAACTTTTTGATCGAGAATAAATGGTGAAACCTTTCTTGCTGTGGCAATAGCATTTTCACGGCTATAAGTTGATTCCTCATATTGATAGTCTTGGTTAATTGTATAAAGAGTTCCCGGAGGATCATTGAGCATCTTGGCCATAACTTCATTGGCCGTCTCTTCAAATAAAGTGGCATTTGTGAAATTTTCCTGCGCTCTTAAATACTCCGAGCGAGATTGATAATACTCATGCTTTGTTACTTTCTTTTGTAATACTTTTTCACGATTTATACGATAGGCGAGGGTGGCACTTTGTAGGTATTGGCGTGAGATAATCTTAATATCTTTGGCGTGAATGAGATTTACAAATTGCTTTACAAGATTTTGTTTAAAATCACGAAGCCCTTCCTTATCTCGCTCAATCTGCCTTTCTAGGTCTTCTTTATCATTCTTATATTGAAGATAATCCTTTCCCCAATTAAAGAGTGTGTACTCACCAAGCTCAAGTCCTGCTGCACCTGTTGGGTCTTTTGAAATTCTTGTGGCATCACTACCACCACTTTTAATTGTTCCAATTCGTTGAGGATTAAGTTGCAGAGTAATTCGTGGGTTTGGTGTCCAAAAAGATTCTTTCTTATCTTGAAGTTCATTTTTTAGAATTTCGATATTTTTGCGACGGATGATATTTTCTTGATAACTACGCATCCCTTGCTCAATAACTGTTCCGATATCTAAGGCCTTATAGGTTCTTGTTAGAATCGTTTTTTCGTCAGCTTCTTGGATAAATAATTGTGGAGTTGTGCCGTCAACTGCGAAGGCCCACGGCGCAAGTGTCAGATAGGCCAATAAAAAGCCTAGTGCCATTTTCATATTTGAAGTCCCTCTAAAAAATTCTATTCATGTGTGTAGTAAAATTATGTCTTGTGAGACTTAAGATGGCAATGGTTAAACAGGTTTAAAGGGTGAGGCCTGGACAGCCACGGCGCACGATTTGTTCTTCCGTTTTAATAACCTTGAGATTAGTAATTTTTAATTCTTGAATGACTCGATATTGATTCTCTCGAAGCTTGCTTGCAATAGTCTTCTTCTGCTCTGGAGTGGTGCTCAATAGATTTTTGTTTCTCTCAAGTAGAAAGAGCAGTCTTTGGCGGTGCGCGATCTTTTCTTGGCGTTGCTTAATTAGTGCGTCGCAACGACGTGAAATCGAAGGGTCCGTGATAATTGAATCCGATAGTGTTTGCGCTGCAATATTTGTTGATCCCACAAGGGTTATTGCACAAAGCAACAAGCTGAAGCATTTCATAGATTTATAATATCATACTTTGCAAGGAGCCTAGGGATTTGTTATTATTTACTGTCAAAAAGGTAAATAATGAACTTAAAAGCTTTGGTATTAATACCATCAAGATTCGCCTCTACTCGCTTTCCCGGAAAACCACTTGCACAAATAAATGGTAAGGCCATGGTCTCTCATGTTTACGATGGTTGTGCGCCGATTATCGAAAATTTTCCAGGATCAAAAGTTTGTGTCGTCACAGATAATAACGAGATTGAGGAGATGTTAAAAACTAGTGGTCGTAATGTGGTTCGCGTTGATGATGATGTTCCTTCTGGAAGTGAAAGAATCTATCTTGCTTATGAGAGATTTTTCAAAGATGAGGATTTTGATTTTGTCATCAATGTTCAAGGGGATGAACCACTCATTAAACCAGAACTACTAAGTGACCTTGTTAAGCTTCACAGTAAACATGGCTTTGATGTGGCAACTGTTATTAAAGAGATGTCCATCGATAATGACAATGAAGATTATAAGAATCCAAATAAGGTAAAGGCCGTCTTCTCAAAAGAGAAGAATATTTGCCATTATTTTACTCGCAGTCCTCATCCGTTTAATCGACAGAATACGACGGGGCTTAATTGGTATCTCCATATTGGAATTTATTCTTTTAAACCTGAAGTTCTAAAAAACTTCTGCTCACTTGGTGAGTCGACAAATGAGAAGATTGAATGCCTAGAGCAATTAAGACTTCTCGACAATGGTTACACTATTGGTGCGGCCATTACTGATATGACATTATGTGGAGTTGATACTCCAGAAGATATTCCATTTGTGGAGGGAGTGATTAATGGCCAATAGCCAGAAAAAGTATATTTTTATTACTGGTGGTGTTGCTAGTTCTCTAGGAAAGGGACTTGCCGCTGCATCAATTGCATCGTTACTTGAAAGACGTGGGATTCGCATTAATATGCTGAAGATGGATCCATATATCAATGTTGACCCGGGAACTATGAGCCCAACTCAGCACGGTGAAGTTTTTGTTACAGACGATGGAGCTGAGACAGATCTAGACCTTGGTCACTATGAGAGATTCACTTCTTTAACTCTTTCAAAGCAGTCTAACTTCACAACTGGTCAGGTTTATCTTGAAGTTATTGAGAAGGAAAGAGAAGGGAAGTATCTTGGAAAGACTGTTCAAGTTGTTCCTCATATTACTGATGAAATTAAACGCCGAATTCATATTGCAGCAGAAGATGCAGATATATTAATTGGTGAAATCGGTGGAACAATTGGTGATATCGAATCTCTTCCATATGTTGAATCAATCAGACAATTTGCACATGACGTTGGACAAGAGAATGTTCTCTTTGTTCACTTAGTTCTTATTCCATACTTATCAGCGGCTGGAGAGTTAAAGTCAAAGCCTGCTCAGCACTCAGTGAAAGAGCTACGCTCACAAGGTCTCTTCCCACATATTATTATCTGTCGAAGTGACCGCGAAATTGATAAGTCGATTATGGATAAGATTTCATTATTTTGTAACGTACCAAAAGATAATGTTTTCCAATCTCTTGATTTGGATTCAATTTATAAAGTACCTCTTAATTTCCACGCCCAAGGACTTGATGAGAAGATCACAAAGATTCTAGGGATCTGGTCTTCATCTCCTAAGATTGATGATCTTGAAAAAGTTGCCTACAACTTTGATCATCCTCTAAGAGAAGTGAAAATCGGAATCGTTGGAAAGTACACTGAGCTAGTTGAGTCATATAAGTCACTTGATGAAGCACTTAAACACGGGGCCTTAGCTCACCAGCTAAAACTTGTTCCTGTTTATGTTGATTCTGAAGAGATTGAAAAAGAAGGGGCTGCAAAGCTTCTAAAAGACATTCAAGGTGTACTTGTTCCTGGTGGATTTGGAGAGCGTGGAACAGAAGGGAAGATTGCGGCCATTCAATATGCTCGTGAAAACAAAGTTCCTTTCTTTGGTATTTGTCTTGGAATGCAGCTTGCGATTATTGAATACGCTCGAAATATTTGTGGACTCAAAGATGCAACATCAGAAGAATTCAATGCTGGTGGAGATCACTTAGTTCACTATATGGAAGGGCAAACTCGTGACGGAGCAAAAGGTGGAAGTATGCGCCTTGGAAGTTATGAGTGTGAATTACTAGAAGGAAGTCGTGCAAGACAAGTCTACGGTGAAAAGTTAATCCACGAAAGACACCGTCATCGTCTTGAAGTTAATAACTTCTATGTTGAACAATTAAAAGAGAAGGGACTCGTCATTAGTGGAAGAAATCCTGAACTTGATCTCGTCGAAACAATCGAGATTAAGGATCATCCATTCTTCTTTGCGTGTCAGTACCACCCAGAATTTAAATCGAGGCCATATGCGGCCCACCCAGTATTTAGTGAATTTATAAAAGAGGCCGATAATTATGGAAAATAAGAAATTTGATCTATTCATGGGGACTTGTGTAATCGAGTCTGAACAAATGTGTATGGATGTTTGTGGACGTCTATTAGAAATGCTTGAGCCGGTAAAGGATCAAATCAACTTCTCTTATAAGGGAAGTTTTGATAAGGCCAACCGCTCATCAATTGACTCTTTCAGAGGGCCAGGACTTGAGAAAGGCCTACAAATCCTTGAGAAAGTTAAGAAGCAATATGGAGTTCAATTAATCACTGACTTCCACACTGCAGAGCAAGCGGATGCTGTGGCAAGTGTTGTAGATACAATTCAAATTCCAGCTTTCCTTTGTCGTCAAACAGATATGATCTTAGCTGGTGCTGAAGCTTGTAAGAAGCACGACGCTCAACTTAAGATTAAGAAGGGACAATTCCTATCTCCAGAAGAGACAGGAAATATTGTCAAGAAGGCAGAAGAATTTATTACAAAAGATAAAATTCTTCTAACAGAAAGAGGGACTTCATTTGGTTACAATAATCTTGTTGTTGATATGGCAAGTTTTCAAATCATGAAGTCATTTGGTGTTCGTGCCATTCACGATGCTACTCACTGTGTTCAAAGACCAGGTGGTCTTGGTACTTCAACAGGAGGAAAGCGTGAGCAAATCTTAACGCTTGCTCAAGCGGCCGTAGCAGCAGGTGCTGATGGGATCTTTATGGAAGTTCACCCGAATCCAAATGAAGCAAAATCAGATGCAGCAACGAGCTTACCACTAGATCAAGCTGGAAAGATTATTGAAAGATTACTAAGAATCAAAAACGCAATTACGGAATAATTAATGGATTTATTTATTAAAGCGCAGCAATTTAAAGACAAACTAAAAGATATCAAGGTTCTTGCTTTTGATATCGATGGTGTCTTAACTCCTGGACATGTTTGGTATCAAGATGATGAGATGGGATTTAACCGTTCATCACACACTTCTGATGGTTATGCTCTAAAACTTCTCATGAGAGCTGGTTTTAAAGTTGGAGTCATCTCAGGAGGAGCTTCTAAAGGTGTGCAAGAGCGCTTTGTGAATAATCTTAAGTTAGACTTTGCTTTCTTAGGAGACGAAGATAAGAGAGTGGCATTTAAAAAGGTTTTAGACCTTGGGTTTAAGCCTGAAGAAGTTCTCTTCATGGGCGATGAATTCTTTGATGTCCCTCTATTAAAAGCAGCAGGTTTTGCTGCTACGACACCACATGCTTCGCATGAAATTCAACACTTCTGTGACTATGTTACTGAGCGTGATGGTGGCCATGGTGCAGTTCGCGAAGTGATCGATATTTTTCGCTACGTTCACGGAATTGTACCTGAAGTTTTAGATTTTGATGATACGGCAATTGATTTCAAGTCGAGTTGGCCGAAGTAGGAGTTGATTAAAATGGATATGCAGAAGTTAAAAGCGCTGTTAGATGACCAGTATGAATGGCCAGCAGTTTATAACTTTAAATTTATCGGTAATGATTCAAATCGAGATGAATTAATCATGGCCGTTGGTGAGAAACCTCACCATGAAAAACCGTCTAAAACAGGAAAGTATATTTCTTTCTCGTTTAATGTAACATGCAATAGTTCCCAAGAAGTGTTAACGATATACGAACGCGTATCAAGACTTCATGGTATTATTTCTCTATGACAAAAACAAAAGCAGCAAAGACATATAAGACAGCACTTGTGGTTGGAGCTGGTGCCTTTGGTACTTCAATCGCTTCAATACTTGCCAATAAATTTGACCACGTCATTCTTAAAGTACGTTCTGAAGATGTGTACAATGCCATCAATAAAGATCGTGAAAATGCGGTCTATCTTCCAGGAATTAAACTCGATTCAAATATCAAGGCCATTGTAGGCTGGAATGAATTTGATGAAGAATACGAAGATAAGTTAGAACTTATTGTTTCAGGGTTACCGACTCATGGAATTCGTACATTCTTTGGTGAAAACCTTGAGCGTTTTACAGGATATTTTAAACGAGATATCCCACTTATCAGTCTTTCAAAGGGGATTGATCCTGAAACACTAGAGCTTAGTGATGATCTCTTTCATGACTTCTTTCCTCAATATAAGGATCATATAACTTTCTTATCAGGCCCAAGTTTCGCTAAAGAAATTATGGAAAAGCAAATCACGCTTGTCACTATTGCTGGCCGTTCAAAAAAAATCTTAATGGATATTGCGGATAAATTAGAAACTCCGTATTTTAAAGCTCTACCTAGTTACGATATTAAAGGTGTTCTACTTGGTGGTGCCTTAAAGAACGTTTTGGCCATTGCTGGTGGAATTGTCGAAGGCCTAGGCTATAACCACAATACACGTGCTGCGATGATTACTCGTGGTATCGTAGAAATGCTTCGCTTTGGAAAAGTCTTTAATGCACGTCCTGAAACATTCTATGGTTTAAGCGGAATGGGGGATCTTATCCTCACAACCACTGGAGGCCTTTCTCGTAACAAAACTTTTGGGATTGAGATCGCTAAGGGACGCAAGCCGCTTGAGATTATCAATTCGCAACGTACTGTTGTTGAGGGTTATAAGACGACAAAGGCAGCTTTTCTCATTTGTGAAAAATACGATATTCGCGCTCGTATTTTTACAGGACTTTATGATGTTCTTTATAATGATGCCAACGTTGAAGAAGTTCTGACAAAGCTTATGAAGTCACCAACAAAATTTGAAATTGACTAAGATTTCTTATTTGGAAAGATTACGATAAAAGTCGTTCCCTTATTAACTTCACTATCGACCTCAATACGTGCTCCCATTTTCTGGGCCGAATGTTTGGCAATAGCAAGCCCTAGTCCTGTACCACCTGTATTAATACTTCTTGATTGATCGACGCGGTAAAATCTCTCAAAGATACGAGCGATCTTATCATTTGGAATCCCAACACCTTCGTCAGTAATGGAAATATAGACTTCATCATTATTATATATTCCACCGCTAATCGTAATCTTAGTCCTTTCTTGTGAATACTTTATAGCATTTGAGAGAAGGTTTGAAAGACAGTGGTAGAGAAGTCTCTCATTGGCCATCACTGTATCAACTTTAATGGCCGAAGTATCGATACTCATATTCTTTGCATCAAGCTTGATTTGTTGGTCATTAATAAGCCCATTGATGAAGGCAGAGAAATCGATATCTTCAATTGTGATGCGGCCTTCATTTTCGATTTTAGAAAGAGAGAGAATTCCATTAATTAACTCATCTAGACGGTCAACATTTTGTGTGATGATATCAAGAATTTCTTTTTGATCTACATCTGTATTAATTGCACTAAGAGTTTGAGAGTAGCCCTTAATAGATGTCAAAGGAGTTTTAATTTCATGAGAAACATTTTCAAAGAAGTCCCTTCTCATATTATTCATATCTTGAAGTTTCGTAATATCACTGAAGAAGAATAAAATTTCCTTTTCCTTCTTCTTCGAGTCAATTGAGCTCGTTTTGAGTTGAAATGAATGGGCCTTTCCATTTGTCTTTGTTAATTTAATCTGAGAATTGTGAATACGTGTAGGGGTGTAGCCATTCGTTTTAATTAAATTGATAAAGTCATAGTCGCGTATAATATTGATGAGATTAATCTTATTGTAGTGGCCATTAAAAGAAGCAAACGAGTCCTTAAAAGAATTATTACAGAAAATAATATTTCCCTTAGCATCAGTTACGGCAAGAGGGTCATCGATCGAGTTAATAATGACGGAATAGTACTGTCTTGTGTTAAATAGTTCTCGGTGTAGTTTTCTTCGCTTACTAAAACTCTTTAATGATTTTGATTCGATATAATCCCAATAATCACGACTATCCTCAGTATTAATGACTCCATCCATTTTGAATATATTGAAGAGATTATAAAGAGGAGTGAAGTAGTGCTTGAAGAGAAAGAATTGCCCCGTTAGAAATAGTAGCCCCAAGATTCCCATTGAAATAAAAAGTTTAGAGAATACCTTAGATGAGACAAGTTTTAGAGCATCTGATTCAACCTTTAAAAAGAGAGTATAATTTTTCCCTTTTGAATGAATCACTCGGTGATTATAGATATAGTGTTCATCACTCTTATATTCATTAATACCAATATTTTTAAATTCTTCGATGCTAAAGCTATCATCTGCACATCGAGTGGTACTGTTATTACTTAATATAATAAATTGGCTACGCTTTGTGCGATTCTTGCACATCTTTGCCACACCTTCTTGGCGAAGAGTTAGAATTTCTTGATCAACAATCGATTTGATAAAGTTATCTTTAAAGTTGAATATGAAAAAGATTCCAAGTGTTAATAAAGAGACACAAAAGATAATAGTCTGATAGAAGATAATATCATTTAGAAATTTAATTTTTAGAAAATTAAAAAAGTTACTCTTCACTTTGTACTCGATAACCAATTCCGCGTACAGTTTCGATGACACTAGCACAATCTCCAAGTTTCTTTCTTAGTGCAAAGACATGTGTGTCCACAGTACGATCTGTTACGTAGATATTTTCACCTTTAATTAAGTCAACAATTTGCTTTCTTGTATAGACCTTGCCTGGAGAGGAAATGAGAACTGATAGAATATTAAATTCTGATAGAGTTAATTTAACTTCCTCACCATGGGCCTTGGTTGATACGCTATTTGTATCAACTTCAATTCCAAGATGCTTAAAGATATGACTATCATCACTCTTACTCGATTCGATTTGAACTCGACGTGTAAGGCTGCTAATTCGTGCCTTTAAAACACCTATATCAAAAGGTTTAGTAATATAGTCGTCAGCTCCTGCGTCAAGCCCTTCAATAATTGACTCGCTCGAAGTCATTGCAGTCACAAAGAGAATACCTGCATCGGCTATGCTCTTTGTTTTTCTTATATACTGACAAATTTCGACACCGTTAAAGTCCGGCAGCATGCGATCGAGAATGAAGAGATTGTAATGATTTGAATCAATGCTCTTGATGGCATCGTTACCTGTATTAGCTATATCAAATTCAATTCCGAGGCTTTTTAGGTTAACACCTATGAGCTTGGCAATTGCTTGTTCGTCTTCAACGATTAGGGCCTTCATATACTTTTAATCTTCTGTGTGTCTTACGTCTTTTCCTGATTCAAGGAAGATAATGTCTTCACAAATATTTGTTGCGTGGTCTCCACAACGTTCAAATATTTTTGAAACACGAATGACGGCAAAGCCTTCATCGACTTCGGCCTTTCCTTCTTTTAATAATTGATAAAACTTCTTAACAAGGTCGCGGTGAAGAGAGTTAACCTCTTGGTCGGCCTTGATAACATCAGTGGCCATTTGAATATTATTTGAAGCAAATGCAATTAGAGATTTTCTAACCATTTCAAAAACTTCAGCTTGAATAATACTGCAGTGCTTTTCTTGATTTGTTATTCTCATGAGATAGCGCTTAAGATTAACGGCCTCATCTCCAAGTCGTTCTAACTCTGAATTAATTTTCATAATAGCGAGGGCCGTTCGAAGATCAATTGCAGTAGGGGATTTAAGAGCTATAAATTTAAAGACGTGATCATCAACTAATTTATGAAATTCATTAATTTCATGCTCTAGCTTGTAGAGGTCCTCTATTTGCGATTTTTCATCAACAGCAACATATAGAATTTTCTCAACGACTGCTGCCATTTCTGTAATATCTTTTCTTAGTCTTTCAACAGTTAATTCCATTGAATTCTCCTTAACCGAAACGGCCAGTGATATAATCTTCAGTTTTCTTTTCTTTTGGATTCGTAAACACGTCACTACTTAGGCCGTGCTCAATCATTTCACCTAGAATAAAGAAGCTCGTGTAATCGGCAATACGAGCTGCTTGTTGCATATTATGTGTAACAACAATAACCGTATAGTCTTTCTTAAGCTCACTCATAAGCTCTTCAATTTTTCCTGTCGCAATAGGATCGAGAGCTGAAGTTGGCTCATCCATAAGTACAATAGGTGGATTTGTTGCTAATGTTCTGGCAATACAAAGTCTTTGTTGTTGTCCACCTGAAAGAGATGTCCCTTCTTGGTGAAGCTTATCCTTTACTTCGTTCCATAGGGCCGCTTTTGAAAGACAATTATATGCAATCTCATCGAGTTCACTCTTTTTCTTCTTTCCCCAAAGTCTTGGGCCAATAACAACATTGTCATAGATACTCATGGCCGCAAATGGGTTTGGTTTTTGAAAAACCATTCCAATCGAGCGTCTGATCTCAACAGGATCAGCATCTGGTGCATAGATATCATTTCCTGATAGTAGTACCTGACCTGAAACACGCGCTCCGGCCACTTCTTCGTGGATACGATTAAGTGTTCTAATATAAGTGGACTTACCACAACCAGAAGGTCCAATAATCGCGTTTACTGTATTCTTATGATAATTTAAGTCAATTCCTTTAACGGCGTGGAAATCTCCAAACCAGGCTTGAATATTTTTTACTTCTAAGATGATGTCATTTTCTTGTGTCATGGACATTATGATTTCCTCACAAAGAATTTCTTAATTGCTTTTGTATTAAAAAAGAATTTCGCACTTAGGTTTAGTCCTAGAACGATGATAATAAGTGTAAAAGAGCCTGCCCAGGCTTGTTGTTGCCAATCTTTATAAGGGCTAATGGCATAATTATAAATTTGAACAGGAAGTGATGCCATTGGTCCTGTAACACTATAGCTTAGATACATACTTCCAAAGGCCGTAAAGAGTAGAGGTGCTGTTTCACCTGCTGCTCTTGAAACCGCAAGGATAACTCCTGTTGTTAGAGAGCTACGTGAACCTTTTAGGATAATATTGTAGATGACTCGCCATCTTGGAAGTCCAAGAGCAAGGCCTGCTTCACGCACATGGCGTGGTATAAGTTTTAAAATTTCTTCTGTTGTTCTTGTGACAATTGGAAGGATAATAATACTAAGTGCAAAGGCTCCTGCAAGAGCAGAGAAGGATTTAAAACTTACAACAAAGATCAGATAAGAAAAGATACCGACAACGATTGAAGGAACCCCTGTTAAAAGATCAATTGTAAATCTTAGAAAAGTTGCAATCTTTCCTTTTCCAAATTCACTTAAGTAAACGCCACAAAGAGTCCCAACAGGTACTGCAATAAGAGAGCCTAGGGAAACCATCATTAGAGTTCCGACAATAGCATGTCTCATTCCACCACCAACTTCGCCAACTGGTTTGGGATCATTTAAGAAAAATTCTAAGCTCAATGAACTTGAACCTTTTTGCATTAAAAAGATAAAAACTAAAACGAGTGGCAGAATAACGAGTAGGGCGCTTAGTACTAATAGTGACTTAAAGATAAAGTTCTTCGCTCTTCTTGAAGTAGATAGACTCATTTCTTGGCCCCCTTCGTTTGATTCCAGACAATTGTTCTTGCCATTAAATTAATAACGAAAGTAACTACGAAGAGTAGTAGGCCCACAAGACATAGAGCAGATAAGTGAAGATCACTTTCCGCTTCTGCATATTCATTGGCCATCACTGAGGCCATTGTTGATGCTGGTGCAAAAATTGATTTTGATATTTGTGGGGTATTTCCAATAACCATGGCAACGGCCATCGTTTCGCCAAGAGCTCGTCCAAGTCCTAGAACAAGGGCCCCAACTATCCCTGAAAAACTAGGCCTTAATACTGCAATCTTAATCATTTCAAATTTAGTTGCTCCAAGGCCAAGTGCTGCTTCTTTGTGAAGAATGCTAACTGACTTAAAGACTTCTCTTGCAACAGAGGAGATCGTTGGAATAATCATTATGGCCAAAATAATTGAGGCCGTAAGAATTCCAATTCCAAAGCTTGGACCTTGAAACAGAGGCATGAAGCCAAAGGCCGACTTTAGGGGTGGACTTACTGAGTTTTTTACAAATGGAGCAAGATAATAAAGGCCCCATAGGCCAAAGATAATACTTGGAACAGCTGCAATTAACTCAACGAAAGTTCCAAGGATATTTGATATACCCTTTGGTAGATACTCCGTAATAAAGAGTGCTACTGAAATACTAACTGGGCCTGCCATCAGAAGTGCAAGAATACTTGTTACAACAGTTCCGAAGATAAATGGAAGGGCACCAAATTCATCATCGATTGGATTCCAGAAATCATCAGTGATGAAACTAAATCCAAATTCGCTAAAGGCTTCACGACTGGCAAAGAATAGTTGGCCAATCATTAGAGCTAGTAGAATGATAACGATGAGTGAAAAGAATCGTAGGGTAGTATAGGCCACCTTGTCTTGGACTGAAGGTGACCTTAAGTTTTTAAGTAAATTCATTAAAGAGATTTTACACTAGTTAGAACTTTTTTGGAAAGGCTCTTTGGAAGTGGAGCATAATACAGCTCTTTTGCATAATCTTGACCAGTACTGATGGCCCATTCAACAAATTTGTAAATTTCTTCACGTTTTTTATCTTTTTCAACCATTGGTAGAAGGATGTAAGTTAGGGCACTAATTGGATAGGCGCCTTTACTTGGTCCATTGATGAGGGAGCCAGTTAATTCCTTGCCATTTGTCTTAAAGTTCTCGGCAGATTTTGAAACAGCTTCAACTGTTGGATTGATAAATTCACCTGATTTATTCTTAAGAGCTACAGTTTTGATACTATTCTTTCTTGCGTGTGCAAGGTCCATATAAGTGATGGCACCTTTTGTATTGCTTACAATGGAAGTAACTCCGTCGTTACCCTTTGCACCAATACCTGTCGGCCATCTAAGTGACTTACCTGTACCAACTCTTTGCTTCCACTCGCTACTTACATCAACTAAGAAGTCAGCAAAGTTCTTCGTTGTCCCTGATCCATCAGCTCTTCTAACAACAAGAATATCGTCTCCTGGAAGAGTCACACCTGGGTTAAGTTTAGCAATTTGTGGTGCATTCCACTTTGTGATCTTACCAAGGTAGATATCAGCGAGTGCGGCACCATCAAGCTTTAACTCATCAGGAACACCTGGGTGGTTGTAAGCAATAGCAACTGCTCCTAGTACCATTGGTACGTGAAGTACTGGCCACTTTGCTTTCTTCTTATCTTTATCTTTCATTGGTGCATCGGAAGCACCAAAATCAACTGTTTCTTTTATTAGTTGGCGAATACCACCACCTGATCCAATTGGCTGATAGTTGAATTGAATTTCTGGGTGTAGTTTTGAGTATTCTGAAAACCATTTTGAGTAAATGGCATATGGAAATGAAGCTCCGGCCGCATTGATTTTGATGGCCATAGCACCTTGGGCCGTAAATATGGCACAAATTAGTACTAGTAGTTTCTTGAACATGTGTTGTCTCCTAAATATGTGTTACTTAGGAAATTTAGCATATCGATAATAGGGTGTTTATTAAGATTTCGTTAAAAAAGGGCGGTTTTTGAGCCGCCCTGCGCTGTAACTTATTGTAATGTGTTTGAGACGTAGAGTCTGAAGGACTTATCTTGGTTGCGACGAATAGTGCAAATTCCTTCTTCTCTTTTGTTAATCAGATAATCGTAATAATCTGGCAAAGTGTCTTGGACCTCAAGGACTGATTTGCCCTCGTGTTCTCCAAAATCGATAAAGACATTTTCTTCTGCAATAATTCCCGTTACCGGGCTTACTTCGTTGGCCATGTTCCCTCCCTAGAATCTGGCAATTGTTGAATTTAAATATATGTAATTAAAAATATATTAACCTTAGTCCTTGGTCTCATTTAATTGTGAAATATTTAAAACGTTATGAAAAGTTTTTTTTACTTGACTGAAGTTGTAAAGAAATTGCGGAAGTAGTTAATGATGATTTTAAACTCGTGAGGATAATCTTTTCCGATATGTGTTCGTACTTTTTCTAAAGCATCAAAGATGGTTAAAGCCTCTCTATAAGGGCGAGGAGAGATCATGGCCGCAACGATGTCACAAATATTCACCATGATGGTTTCAAATCCAACAACAGTTAAATTCTTTGAGTACTGCCCCTCAGTATCGTACTTATCTAGAATACTGAACGTGTGATGATTTTCAATGACCTTCATATGAGCAGGGCTTAATTGAATTCGACCTTGTAGAATGCGAGAAGAAATCACAGGGTGTTTTGCAAGGAGAGTCTTATCCATTTCCGATAAGTTTTGCTTGTCGTATTTTTCAATAGGAATGGCCGACATCCCAATATCTTTAAAGTAACTTGTGATAAAGAAATTCTCGATATCTTTATTATTGTAGAGCTGAGAAGTCTTTAAAATACCCACTAAAAAAATTGACGAAAGCATGGGTTGAGCAAAAATATAGTGATGGCCCTGACTTGAGAAATAACGATATAAGGCCTCGTGCTTCTTTGGGTTTTGAATGAGGTAATTGGCCAGGACTTTTAAGCTCTGATACTGAAGATTAATTGTATTATCATCAGTAGGGTCCTCAAAGAGATAGCGCATGTTAATGGTAATGAGGTTGAGCTGATCCTTACAGTTTTGGTAAGAGTCTCCCATTGAAAAAGAGCGCGTTGTTTGGCGTAGAATTTCTTGTTGTAATTCCTTTAGCTCCACTCTTTGAGCATGGCTTGCAAAGACAATCGTATGCCCATCTTCGATCATTTCTTTAAGAGTGTCATTAGCAACGTATGTGCCACGATAGAGGCTATGCTGAAACTTTCCATCTTTAAAGATATATACATCACAAGGGGTCGTTGGAATATTAAAGAGCTCCCTGATCGTAAAGGGAGTTAAATTCAAGGCCAAATGTGACTTTCTAAAGATATCAGTCGCGTTCATAGAGTAATTATACCCTAAGGGTTTAAAATCACTAAACACCAACGAAAATAGGCAATTTTTCTCAATTGAACACATTCTTGGAAAAAGCCCTTGTTTATGACTTAAGTATCCAATTTTATTAGTAACTAAACACTTGCACCAGCTTTGCCTCGTGTTTCTTAACCATGTTGCTATAGTGGATAGATACAACACAAGTTGAAGAAATTTTGACAAGAGAGAAGGCCATGAGTGCTCTAAAGAATTTAGAAGATTACATTGCAGACCCGAAACTTTTTGAATCAATTCAATTATTTGATGAAGGACCTTATAGTCTTCACTGGTCAAATTGGTCAAAGCTTATTCAAGCAATGAAAGATCGCCATATCGCTGGGGATTCTTCAATGAGTGTTGAAGAAGTTAAGCAAGAACTTGAATCTTTTAAAGAGATTCCAGTTTGGCTTGTTAATAAGAAAGGTGAGATGGAGACCACTCTCTATGATCTTTATAACTTCTATATTGATCCAAGACTTAAGCATCTTTGGTTTGATGTAAATAAACAAACTCTTATATCTTTAAAGCATAAAGCAGGACCTTTCATGCACCTGCATTCGATGAGATGGGTTGATTACGATATTTACAAATTATTTGTCTATGATCGTCTTCTAACTAATCTTTCTCTTAGTCATCGTGACTTTAGAATGAATACAAATTTAAAAGCAAAGTTTTCATTTTGGAATTCAATATTAAAGCCGGTCGATGGACAGATTGTGCAATTGAGTCGCAAGGGAATCCTTGTATCAATTGAGGGACACAAGAACTTCTTAAGCCTTTCCCAGGCCGATCAAATTTCTCTTAGTGCTGAGGTAGGGGGGCTCCTCAGTGCTAATGGAAAGACCTATGAAGAATTAGATGAAGTTATTTCTAATACCAAGTCTAAGAGTATTAAGATTGATTTCGATGAGAATATCTTCAAAGACTTAAACGCTCTTGAGTCATGTAAGGGTGAGACCTACTTTATCTTTGTACCTTTCGCTAAATTTCCAATCAAGCACCATCGAATTGGTAAGGCCATTCAACATGTTATTGATGAAGTTGAAGGTGAAGCATCAAAGATTCTAAGTAAGCTCGTCGCCTAGTAAATAATATTATTAAGAGGACTCGGCCTAAAAGAATTTAGACGTTTATAGAGAATACTCATATACTCCTTACTAACAAGGAACGGGTGCTCTCTATTAGATGCTCGAATAATGAAGTTTTCTTTCTTTTCAATATTTAAATCAGGTAGTGAATTTAAAACCCATGAAAGATCGTACTCAATATCTTCACCAGTTTTAATCTTAACAATGATTTTAAAATAAGGCTTTGCTAGGTAGCGATCAATGGCCTTATCCATATCTTCTGTTCTCTTATCAAGAATTGAATTTGATTTAAAGCTTGTAAGCTTTACTAAGAAGTCTTGGACTGACTCATCATCAAGGGCCTTGTTTCCAGACACCCAAATATCGTTATTATTGCGACTAAACTCAAAACGAACTTTACCTGAATTGATAACTGTCACGGCACGAATATCACTAGGGGCGTAACTGAAGACTCGTGAGTCGATGAGTGATGGTAAATCAATTTTTTCAAGTGAAAACTTAACAGCATTAACGTGATAGATAGCATTGTCTTTATCACTAACAACATATGTTGAATTATCAATAGGATTGATTAGACCAAATGAGATCGTTTCATCTCCACCTGATTCACCCTTTAGAGTAATTGTTGAAGTCGGGTTATCAAGAGAGAAGTTCGATAAGTTAATTGGATCTTTCGGGAAGATCTTTTTAATTTTTACATTCTTTAGTGAATCAAGAAGTTTTGTAATGACAGTTTCGTTGGCGTTAATACGTCTAGGCTTTGTGATAATCCACTGGTTCTTATTCTTTGCAAGACTAAAGCGACCCAGGTTTGACTGCAGGGAGATATTATCAACCTTATCAATTTGATCACTAGTAAAAAGAAATTGAAGGTTTGATAATTCCTTTGATGTAATTACTGGGGCCTGAAAAAACTCACTGATCACAGCGCCGAATAGGAGAGTGACAAATAGGATTGAAACAAGGCTTAGTGAAAAGTAATTACGTTTAATATTTTGCATAAGAAATATTAGAATTCTTATTAGAGATCGTCAAAGATATCGAAGTCCCCATCACTTTCATCATCAGAAGTAGCTGCAGCACTCGGAGCAGCTTTTACTTCAACAACTTCAGGCTCAATTGACTTGATAAAATTACGAAGAAGAGTTCTTTCACCCTCTTTTAGGAAACTAAACTTAATTCCTGTACGGAAAGGCATACTTGTTTGAGAGATAATACGACTTTTCATATTAAAGGCGCGAGAGAAAACCACGACACCATTCAAAATAATACGATTTGGGATCTGAATATCAACAACAATTGATTGACCCTGAGTGAATTGTCTCTCACAAAAAAAGTACATACCTTCCATGTATAATTCTGATAGCAATAGATTCCCCACATAGAGTTTTTCTTGCGGTAAGTCAGGTAGAAATTGCTTGATAACTTTAGTCTCTTTGATCGGCGTAACATTCTCACCGGCCATGGCCGCATCAGCTAAAGCTTGAGGATCAAGTTCATCTGAACCTTCATCAACTTCATCTAAAATAGGGAGTTCACCTTTGTCCTTATAAACCTCGATAAGGTCATCAATATTAGGCTTTTCGCCGTCTTTATAACGCAATTTTATGGCCGCTTCGACTTCATCTCGAAGGGTCCAAACGTTAAGTTTGATTCTTTTAATTAGGACTGGGTCACCACTTTTGCCATGTATCATTAACTAACATTTTCTCACATTTTCATGTTTTTGTATGTTTTGAAATTTTTGCCTCTGAATTGGTGATAAAATAATCGACAGACGAAATTTAAGAGTACAAACACAAAAAAGTCTCTCACGGATGGGAGATTCCAGATTAGGAGGATCTAATGAAAATCAAATCATTTCTAGCACCGGTTGTTGTTTCAGCGATGGCCCTTTCTCCGCTAGCAGCAGAACACGTTCCAGGTGAGCTTATTGTTAAGCTTAAGAAGTCGGTAAAAGCAGAAAGCTTCTTTGGACAATCATTTCTAGGTTCATCACTTGATCGTAAAATCGAATTAAGTTCAGGTGATCTTTATGTTGTAAAATTCAATGAGTCTCTCGTTTCAATTGATGCTTTAGCAAAGCAAATGAATGAGAACGAAGAAGTTGAATATGCAGAGCCTAACTTTATTTATTCAATTGTTAAGCCAATCGTTCATACAAATGTACTAGAAGAAATTCTTAGCTACTCAAATACAGATAGAGGTGTTTACTACACGCCAGCTGATGAAAAATTTGGACAACTTTGGGGTCTAAAAAACACAGGGTCAAATGGTCCAAGAAGTGTTTCAGGTGTTGAAGGTGCTGACGTTGATGCATTAAGAGCTTGGGAAATTACTCAAGGTGATCGTGCTATCAAGATCGCAGTAATTGACACTGGGATTGATTACAACCACCCAGATCTTAGAGATCAAATGTGGGTAAACGAAGGTGAGATTCCAGGTAACGGAATTGATGATGACGGAAACGGATATATCGATGACGTTCATGGATATGACTTCGCAAATAATGATGGTGATCCAATTGATGGTCACTCACACGGTACTCACTGTGCTGGTACAATCGGTGCTTCACACAACGCAATTGGTGTTGCTGGGGTAATGAGAGATGTACAATTTGTAGCAGTTAAGTTCCTAACAGATAGCGGTTCTGGTTCAACTGAAGCAGCAATCAAGTCAATTGATTACGCTACAAAAATTGGTGTAGATCTAATGTCAAACTCTTGGGGTGGGGGCGGACGCTCACAAGCTCTTCAAGAAGCAATCGAAAGAGCTAATGAAGCAGGAATCGTATTTACTGCAGCTGCTGGTAACTCTTCAACTGATAACGATTCAAGACCACACTACCCATCAAATTATAATGTCGATAACGTTATCTCTGTTGCAGCTACAACTGCTGCTGATGAACTAGCAAGCTTCTCTTGTTACGGACGTTCAACTGTACATATTGGTGCTCCAGGACATGAGATCCTATCAACTGTTAAAAATGGTGGATACGCTTCTTACTCAGGAACTTCAATGGCAACTCCACACGTTTCTGGTGTAATCGGTCTTCTACTTGCTCAGAACAAAGATCTAACTCCACTACAAATTAGAAATAAAGTAATGGTAACTTCTGATCCAGTTGCTGCTCTAAGAGGAAAGACAATTAACTCTGGTCGTATCAATGCTTACAACCTACTTACGGATACAATTCCAGAAAGAAACGAACCAAATCCAGAAGATTGGGAAACAGTTGATGTAACTACTTTTGAATCAGCTCACCCATACTCAGAAAACCAAACACTAGAAACTACTTATTCAGTTGAAGGTGCTAAGTTCATGAGAGTTAGAGTTCGTAAATTTGATCTTGAGAATCGTTATGACTTCATCGAAGTTAGAGACTCTAAAGGTGCTCTAGTTGAGACTATTACTGGTGCAGGTGAGAACTACACTTCATTCTTCGCAGAAGGTGATACTCTAAAGCTAGTTTTCAAATCAGATCGTTCAGTTCAAAACTGGGGATTCGTTATTGATCAAGTAGATGTTCAGTACTAATTCAAAATAGAAATTATAAAAATAAAAAGGCCAGCTTAATGCTGGCCTTTTCTTTTATATGAATCGAAATTCTTAAAATCTAAATTAAGCGTTCCAAAGGTGCTTATATTTCTTTAGGAACTTAGATAGTGAACCAACTTTATCTAGAGTTCTGATTGCTCTAGTTGAAAGCTTAAGCTTGATTGTTTCACCAGTTACAGGATCAAAAACTCTCTTTGTTTGAAGGTTTGGTTTTTGAGCCATTTTAGTTCTGTTTTTAGCGTGAGAAACTTTGTTACCAATAAGTCTTCTCTTTCCTGTTAAATCACATGTACGTGCCATCACTTCATCCTTATTTATTTATATAAACTCTACATTAATATATGGGTTATTAGGTTGTAGAATATAAACATAACGTCATAAAAGTGCAACCATTTTTGTGCAAATTGCTTAATATCCCATCGTTTTTACTTCAAATATCAAAGATATTTGGACATAGCAACAATCTCTAGCTATCATATATGAAGAGAGTTTCGTAATTTTAGCCACTTACATGGTTGTATCAATCTTCGAGGAAGACTTTTGTGAAGAAACGAATTTTATTGTTCTCATTCGTCTTGGCCGTCTTGGGTGCCATTTACTATCTATATCAAACGTATAATGACGAATATCGTCCCAAAATGGTGAGAGAACATCACAATGAAAGTACTCGTTCAATTCATTTTACAAATAAGAGACTTCAGAAGAAATTCGTTCCTCGCAAAGAATATCACGACAATAATGACTACAAGAGAAGTAGTGACAAGGTTGCAGTAGTTAACGCTGGTCAATTTGGTGATGGTGCTCTGTCTGAGCTGCAGGTTGAAATTGAAGCTCTTAAATCAGCAAATGCGGACTGTGAAGTGACAATTAACGATCTTCTGCCACGTGATGCGATTATTGATTCAAAAAGTACTTTCTATTCTAGTCGCGATTCACTTGCCCAGATCTTTGGCCAGGCCATGTCTTTATATGAAAGTTCACAAGGTCGAGTTGATGCTCGTAAATTTCCACAGCGTGCCCAAGAAGTTCTGGATAATTATGATGAGATAAAAACTGAAGATTTCTCAAGAATCTTAAGAGCGACGGACTCGATATGTCGCCAAACTAATTTAACGATCTTTGTAGAAAGTATTGTCGATCTTGCTAGGGAAGGGGAACTAACAGATCTACAAAAAGCACAAGTTCTATCTGTTATGACAAATAGTCTTCTTGATTCCCTTGAAGTCGATAGTCTACAAGATAACACTCTTATGGCCCTTTCTCTAATGAAGGGAATGGGAAATCTATCTGGACGCTCAAGTGAATACCGAGCAACATTAGAGGAAGTCTATGATGCCATGACGGCCGAATATGAAAAATATAGCTCTAAATCTTCTGATACTGATAAGCTTGTTCGTCCTGGTGATGTCTACCGAGATTACCGTACTCGTCAAAGAGCACTGGCCGCAGAGTTGATGGATGTAATCTATGCTAATTTTGATGAATTCATTGAGGAATAAAGAATTTACTCTTCCATACAAAGGTAAACTGACTCTTCAATTGCCCCGGCCTTTAAGCACATATCTTTAATTGTCCCTAGTATCCAATAGCGCATCGGTCTCGGGTAGCGAATCTTTCCATCTTCACCTTTAGTTAGTTCTGAATGAAAGTATGTCGTTTGTGGATAATTCATCTTCACTTGATTGTAGACATCTTTCGTGAAGCGCACGACCCCAATCGAAATATACTCAATTTCATTAAGTGGAATGACTTTGGATAATTCGCCTATGAGCTCTTCGTATTCATCTTTGAAATTATCGCTATGAATGACTGGGTCAAGATGAATGCCAATTGGATGCCCTGCTTGATAGAGTTTTTCAATGGCCTTAAGCCTTGCCGCAAGGCTTGGTGTTTTTAAATCGTGACTCTTTACTTTATCTTTTGGTGATAATGAGAAAGAAGTAATGAAATTAGGTAGTGGACTAAGCTTTAAAAGCTCTTTTATATTGGCCGACTTTGTTCGAAGCTCAATATAGGCACGTGGGTTATTCTTTGCAAATTCATGGTAGAAATTAAGCTCTCCCGTAAGATGAGTAAGTGCCAATGAATCACTAAACTCCCCAGCATGAAACCATATATTTCCAGTGCTACTATCCACTAGCTCTTGCATACTTTCGATAATTTCTTGGTGATTAACAAAGAGAACCAAGTCGGGAGTATTAAAATAACCTTGAAGGTAGCAATAATCACATTCGTAAATACAATTATAGGCATGGATGAAATAGTAATGAGGCTCTCCTGAGAGCCCATAGGCATCAGGTGCTTGCTTAACAAGAGTACCTTTCTTATGGGCAATAAAGAGATTTAGAGAATCCCTCTTTTGTAGATATGGCTTCTTAACTCGCCCCCAGACTTGAGCATGATCTTTAATGACCTGTACTTGTGCCTTTGGAAAACGCGCTGGGATTGAAAGCGCCTGAGGACTATTCTTAGCCTCATCTTCAATGAATATTTTTTCAATTTTCAAAGAAGCTCTCCATTCATAATTGCTTCAAATCTCTTCCAATCAATTTTTGAAAGTCTGGTGCTTAAATGAAGTAATTGCTTTTCGTCTTTAATAACTGACTTCAAATTTAAGTTAACTTTTTCAAGTGATGGGTCAAAGGCAAGTTCACCATTTCGAAAACCACTTTCATTTAAAAAGTCATTTAACTGCTGAATAATTTTAGTTCGAGTCGGGTAGAGCATCTCTTTTAAAAGATCTCTTAGGCCCTGGGCCCTCTTCTTAGGTGTTGTCTCTAAGTCTCTAAGCTTTTCAACTTCAGTGTGATTAAGAATCTCTTCAAATCTCCACTCATTTTTAACACATAATTGCTTGATGAGATTTGTTACTTCTCGCTCCATCGAAACAGTGAAGTAGAAATTATCATCACACATAAATGGATTCTCAATGGCCTCTTCACGCTTAGGATTTGATAAATTTAAATAAAAGCGCAGAAGATCACTAGAGTAATCAAGGGCCAGTTCTTTAATATATTCACAAATTGGAGCATCACTGACATGGTCTGAAATTAGTTTATAACAATAAATGGGAAGGCCTGCTTGTTTGGCAACGAAACCTACGGCCCATGCTTCACGGTCAGCTAGAGGTGCAAAGCACTTTAGGTTTTGTGCTAGCTCAAGATTTAAGACGCGTTCTTTGGCCGTGATAATATCAAGTCTTGCTTGAGTATTTTGTGTTTGAAAGCTTTTGAACTCATCTTGGCCATAGATTGTTCGTATAGGATGAACTTCTCCAGCTTCGATACCTTCATCAAAGGCCGCACATATTCCAAGATTCACTATACTTGATATTTCATCACCTAAAATTCCAAGAGCTCTGGATAGGGAAGTGATAACATTAAAGTATCCTTCACCTGTAATTATGAGAGCAGCTTCACTACCAAGGTAGAGATCATTGAATTGCGGGTGTGACTTAAAACTTAACTCTTTAAGAAAGCTTTGGGCCTCGCCGCGGTGTGCAAATACTAGTAATTCCATATCCCAGAAATAACGCTTATCCTGACGGTGCGTCAAGTCTTTACGCATTGAGGCTAACTGGATAGACATTAAATATGAAAATATTAGATCAGTATGGAAATTTTGCATTTGGTGGCGCAAGTATCTCAGGCGAGGGCGCAGGTTATGGGTTTGGTGATATTTCAGAAGCAGATGCAATCTCGCTTCTTGAATACGCCTTTGATCGCGGAGTCAAAATTTTTGATACGGCGCCGATCTATGGATTTGGTGAAAGTGAAAAGAGAATTGGTAAGGCCTTCAAAAATAATCGCGAGAAAGTATTTATTGTTTCAAAGTCAGGAGTGACTTGGCATGAAAATAAACGCGTTGATATGACAAATGATCCAGTCATTACTCGTAAAATGATTGAGCAATCATTAAGAGATCTACAAACTGATTATATCGATCTCTATATGGTTCACTGGCCTGATGAAAATGTTGATATTCGTGACACAATGGAAGTCTTAGCAAAGGCTAAACTTGAAGGAAAAATTAAGCATATCGGACTTTGTAATACAAATGAAGATGAATTTGTTAAAGCAAGTGAAGTTGACCGTGTTGAAGTTCTACAGTCACAATTTAACTTCTTTGAACAAGATATTAAAAAAGACTTATTCCCAATAATCAAAGATCAAGATCTAAGCCTAATGAGTTGGGGAACTCTTGATAAGGGAATTCTTACTGGACGAGTCAATCGTGATCGTAAATTTGATAAGTCAGATTGTCGTTCATGGGCCCCTTGGTGGAAGGCCATGGATAAAGAATCTCGCTACGATATTGTTGAGCGTATGCAACCGGCATTAAAAGAGCAGGGGCTAACAGGGCTCGACTTTGCAATACATTTTAATCTTTCTCATGATGAACTAAGCACTGTTCTTTGTGGCGCTAGAAATATGGCACAACTTGATGGAGTGCTTAATTCTCTGGAGAAGAAAGTAACACCTGAGATGCTGGCCGAGATTATCAAAAGTGTAAGCTAGTGGTTGCAAGTGTTATCATTCCTACATTTAATCGAGCACGCTTTATAGGGCGTGCTATTAATTCCGTTTTAAATCAAAGCTTAAAAGAATTAGAAGTAATAATTGTTGATGATGGATCAACAGATGAGACTGAAGAAATCGTACAGTCATTTAATGATTCACGACTGACTTATATCTATCAAGATAATGCTGGGGTATCGAGTGCTAGAAATACTGGTGTTGAAAATGCAAATTATGACTACATTGCTTTCTTAGACTCTGATGATGAATGGTTACCTTCGAAATTAGAAAAGCAAATTTCTAAAATTAGTCAGTCTCGTAGTCGCTTTATTCATACCGCCGAAAAATGGATGAGAGATGGTGAAGTCGTCAAACAAAAGAAATCTCATCAAAAGCACGGTGGTGACATGTTTATTCGAAGCCTCGCTAATTGTGTTATCTCACCTTCAACTTCTCTTATGGAGAAATCCCTCTATCGAGAATTGGAAGGAATGCGCGAAGACTTTGTGGTTTGTGAAGACTATGATTTTTGGCTAAAACTTACTTCACTTTATGAAATTGATTTTATCGAAGAGGAGCTGATTATCAAAAATGGCGGACACGATGATCAACTCTCGTTTAAGTTCTTTGCGATGGATTACTGGAGAGTAAAGAGCATGGCCTGGATTGCTAAGAATCGCAGATTAAACCAAGAACGCTTAGAGAGTCTTTGCAAAATCTGCACAAAGAAATCCGAATACCTACTACGTGGTTACGAGAAATATCAAAACTTTAAAGATTACGATGAAGTCAAAGAAATCTTAGATTACATAAGAAGTGTCGATTCATCGACAGGTCTCTTCTCTAGTCCTAATTCAAATGTCTTGCGATAAAACCACTCAAGTGATCTCTCCCATGGAGAGTTTTCAATTCTTCCATCAAGTAAATTGATAAGATGAGGCAGAAGTTGTTCCACATACTCTTGTGTACTTTCTCTTGGAAGCAGAGATGGTAAGTGATCGATAGCCGTTACTTCTAAGAGATTAGAAGTTGCAACTTTAATTGTTGGAGTATCAATTGTTGTAATATCTGGATAGATCGGTAGAGGGTTACAAGGGCCAGTCGGATCACAACTAACATCAGAGATAACACTTAGGTTTCTTTCTTCCTCTAAGATTTCCAAATTCAAGAAAGGTTGGGCCTTCTTTGTATTAAGAGTACAATTAACAAGAATATCAAAGTCAAGAATCGCACGAATTGGTCTTTCTACACTTGTTTCTTGGCGTCCCCAAGCTGTCGTTTCTACTCCAACTAGAGATAAAAATTCTTTGGCACCTTGTCCACATCGTCCACGGTGACCAATAACAAGAACTCTTGGCTTCTTACCTAATGCAGTTAACTCCTTTGAAACTTCATTTACAAGCTCAAATTGAGTTGGGTAAGACTTTAGAGGTCCATACTTATTGAAGTCCTCTCCACGTTGTTGGCAAATCCAATTCTTAAGGCCAATAGCTGCACCAACAAATCCGGCCCATTTACCAAAGGCCGCTATACGCTTGCCATTAGTATCTGTTAGGTATTCAAGATCAAAGAGTTTCCCATCTCCTTGAAAGAAGCGATCAAGCATCTTTTGTGAACCGTTTTGGTTCTTATAGACATGGGCAAAGTGAATATGGCGATGAGTGAGGGCAAAATCTTCATCATCAAGCTCTTTCAGGCCTAGAATATAGGCATTTGAAGGAGCAAAATTAATCCACGAGTTGGCCGGCATCATTTTTAAGCCGAGGGCCTCATATTCCTCATCTTTAAAGATACGAGTTGGAGAGCGTTCAATAATGACTTCGTGACCCAGGCTTCTTAGAATTTCAGCAGACTGTGGCGTTAAAGCACAGCGCTCTTCGAATGGTTTCGTTTCATGTCTAAGCCAGAGTGTTCTCATTGGTGCCATGCTCCTTTGGTTTCGCATCTGCTAAATCTTTACCTATGCTTAGGCCTTTGTTTAGCAGATGCGAAACCAAAGGAGCATGGCACCCTAATATAGCAGAACGGGTCCAGCAAACGCTAATATTGTAAGATTTACAAGAGGATTTAAGGTATAAATATATAATATTAGAACGAACTGACAAGTTATCTTTAAATATAATCGATTTAAGAGGTATTAGATGAAGTATGATCAATCAAAGAGCAGAATGTATTTTATGAAAGACTCTCTCGGGAGTTATCTTGAATACGGCATTGGCGTGCCTCTTAGAGACGAGCGAGTGACGAAAATTCTAAGTGATTATAAGAATTCAAAATTCCTCGTAAATTCAAAACTTACAAATTTTACTCTTGATGAGCTTCTTCTTGCACACACTCCTGAATTTGTGGAAAGTTGTAAAAAAGATCCTCAGAGTGTCGTTCTTAAAGCATATGAGCTTATCAATGAAGATGGCAGCTATCATCGCTATGATCCCGATAGTGCCACAAAACCTCTTAGTGATTTTATCCAACGCGCCCTTGGTCACTGTGAAGGAACATATTTGGCAGCTTGTAATGCTCTTGAATCTGGCTTTAGCTATCACTTAGGTGGAGGCATGCACCATGCAAAGAGTGATGGGCCAGGGGGGTTTTGTCTCTTTAATGATATGGTCATCGCCATTAGAAAGTTACAAAAGGACGGTAAGATTAAAAGGGCCCTTGTGATTGATACTGATGCCCATAAAGGTGACGGGACTGCGGAAATTTTAAAAGATGATGATTCGATTGACTGTATTTCAATTCACATGAAAGAAGGTTGGCCGCTGGACAATCCTGATAAAACAAATTCAAGTTTTACTCCTAGTACTTATGATATTCCTGTCTTACCAAGTGACGACTATCTGAAAGAGCAAGGCCGTATTGAAGAATATCTCAATGATGACTATGACCTATGTATGGTCGTTCAAGGGGCCGATGTCTACGTTGATGATATTTTAGAAAGTGCAAAAGGGATTCAATTAAGTTTAGAAGATTGTCTAAAGCGAGATCTATATACTTACGAGTTACTTAAGAAGAGAGGTATCCCCCAGGCGTGGGTTATGGCCGGGGGATATGGTGACGAAGTTTACAAAGTCTTTCGTCAATTTGTTAATTCTCAGTTTAAGCCTTAGAGTAGAGTTGAGTCCTCGTGAGCTAGGATTCTCTTCTTAGGTCTAAAGTAAGTACGCGGAGTATATTCAAGAAGATCTGTAATCTTTGCCATATAGAAACATGCGTACTTTTCAACTTGATCAGCAAAGCGAGACTCTTCAAGGCCTGCTCTCATCATTTCTCCCCAGTGTGGATTAAAGAATTGACGGTAAGTTTCAAGATGCTGAGAAATCCTTGAGTTAATTTTATCAATTTCACTAAAGATCTTTCCAATATCTTCTTTATTATACTTTTCAGGATCTTCATGTTTTAGAAGTTCAAGCTTATTAAGCTCATGCTCAAGTTCTTCTTTCTTTTGCATTTCCTGGTCAATTAAAGTCTGTGTTGGTGTCGACTTTTTGATGGCCGCAATCTCAGCTTCAAGAGGGTCAAGAATAAGGGCCGTTCTCCAGTTAAATGTTTTCTTTAAAGTTAGAACGTCACCGTAAATATGGTCACCAAGATATAAAATTTCTTCTCCGTTAAGACCTAAATCTTTTTGAAGTTTTCCGGCCCATCCACCTTGGTAAACTTTATTTGGCTCAAGCTTTCCCTCTGCATTTGTCATAAGCCCAGTTTCTTGCTGAATTTCAAGAAACATATTACTAACGTTAAAGAAACGCGGCTTACAAGCAAGACAGATTGAAATATCAAATAGATCTGTCCATGTCTCGTGCTCTTTTAGAAATGGATTGATTGTGTATTCCATCAATCTCTTTGTCCAAGTCCATTCACTATTTGTGATAAGAATTAGCTTCTTACCAAAACGCTTAAAGCGCTCTAGTAGTTTTGCAACTTCAGGGTCTTTGATAATAAAGTCTTCAAGGTGATTTTCAACATAACCTTTAAGTGAATTATCAGAGTGGGCGATATCGATAACTTCTTTGATATCGTGTGAAAGCGTTTCGTAATCTGGAAGTTTAAATCCTTGGTCTTTAAGATCAACGAGATTTGCAAACATCGCTCCATTTGAAATCGAGAAGTTAGTATCAAGAGACTGATACTGATCTGAATTTAAATCGATAATACTATTTCCATAGATTTCATTTTGATCATGAAAGTCCATTGGCTTTGTACCGTGCTTTGCAATTTTTACTTTTCCATAGCGATTTGTTTGTAGAATATTTCCACGAAGTCGATCGATAATAAGACCTTGAATCACTTGATTAAAATCAAATTTTAAATCCATTACTTCTTTTGGGTAATCTTTAACTTCCACAAGTTTCTTTAGGACTAATTCGAAAACGAATTTTTCAAATGCTTCTGTATTATAACGAACAAGCGTGTAGTCCATATCAAAGCCAATGGCCTTGATCTTCTTCATATTAAGTGTTCTATTGACGTAAACTGACATATAAATTCCTTTTATTAATTAGACGAGAGTCGCGCTCGATGCGCTTCATTCTCGGACCTTAGATATTATCCTCGATTGATTAAAATGTCATATTATTAATGTGTTAAGGCGTAAATTTAGTAACTTACGCCTTAAATGAGATATATTTGAGAGTTATTTTAGGATGATTTGATAGCGTGCGAAACCTTCGTCATCAAGCTTAGGAAGTTTTTGAAGAGGATAATTCGACTTCCTTTTAATATAGAGGTTGGCCTTCTTTGAAGGAGAAGTCTCAAAGTATACTTTTAAATTTTGTGCATTAGGAACACTCTTAATTTTCCAATTTCCATTTGGTTCAGCTTCAACAAAACCATTCTTCTTTGTTTCATTTCGAATAAAGTTAATGAGAACTTGGCGATTTGTATCGGGAGCTGCAAAGACAACATTTTCCTTCTTTGTCCCTGCAAATTTCTCACCTGTGGCACGGAAGTTATTTGTGGCAATAATAAATTGTTGCTCATCAAGAACATCTTTACCGGCATATTTTAATTTTGTGATTCTAAATGAGTCCTTGTTTAAAGCCTTACAGTTCTCGTCAAAGTGTCTTCGCTTTGTGACATCAATTTCATACGTCACACCATCAATCATATCAAAGTTATAAGTTCTAAAACCACCCCAGTTAATTAGTGGTTGTGGTTTGTCATAATTTGGATCGATATGGGCATAAAGACCGGCCGAACATTCTAGCCACATCCTAAGCTCTTTACCTGTAATCTTTAGAGCGTAGAGTGTATTAGGGTAGAGGTAGAGATCTGCTGCATTTCTTAAAGAGAGGTCTCCTTTTTCAACCACCGTAAATCCTTCTGGATCATTCTTGCGGCCACCTACTTTAAAAGGTGCGACGGCCGAAAGAACTGGCAGATCAGAAAGATTTGGATCACCTTGGATTGCATTCTTAACATAGGCAATTTGTGCATTTGATACAATTTGAGTTGCTGCATCGTCTTGAATGAGTGAAAGGTAACTATAGAAGTTCTGCTTTGAAAATCCAATTTTCTCATTAGCAAGTTTTAGTGTTCTTTGGTGATCGGCTTCAATGATTTCACTTAATTCAAGGTCTGGCTTAACAGCTGTATCAGAAGCCTTGTCATAGATTGAGTGAACTTCTGATTGACCGTCGATTACTTCCCAGCGATTACCATCGAAGTTAATTTTTAAATCAATAAGGCCTACGTGTGATCCCCATTTCCCTGGCATAACGGCAGGGATGCCATTGATTGTCCCTTTTTGAATATTGACGCCCTTAAGTCCGTCATATTCTTTTGAAGGAAATAGGGCATGAGAGTGGCCAAAGGCAATAGCATTTATGAAAGGTACGCGGCTAAGGTAGTAAACAGAGTCTTCGGCGTAGAGCTTGTATTCATCTGTACTGATGCCTGAGTGGGGAATGGCGATGATAATATCAGCACCTTCATCTTTCATTTTTACCGTGAGCTCTTTTGCCACTTCAACAATATCACGAGGAAGAACTTTTCCCGTTAAATTAACTTTATCCCACTTCATAATTTGCGGAGGAACAAAGCCGATGTAACCAATTTTAAGTTTGTGCTCTTTACCCTTTGTATCCTTCACTTTCTTTTCAATAATCACATATTGTTTAAAGTAAGGCTTACCTGGTTTTCCGCCTTCGTCGTGAAAGACGTTAGCACTAATATATGGAAATTTTGCATCAGCTAGTGATTCTTTTAGGAAGTCTAGTCCGTAGTTGAATTCGTGATTTCCTATATTCCCAACATCATATTTCAAGTGATTCATTAACTTATAGGCCGGGTGAATACCATCTTTTCCATGAGTGGCCACAAAGTCTGCCATTGGATTACCTTGTAGGAGGTCTCCGTTATCAATTAGAGTATAATTATCAGCGCTATTAGCGTACTTCTTAACAAGTGTGGCCGTTTTTACGAGTCCAAACTTCTTACTCTCTTGATTTTGATAGTAGTCATAATCTTTGTAGTAACCATGAAGATCAGTTGTCTCAATGATTCGAAGCTTAACTTGAGTTTGCTCCTTACAACTATAAATAGAAAGTAAGAGAGGTAAAATTAAGAAGTACTTTTTCATATTTGTCCTTAGTAGTAACGCCCAGAAGAATAAGTTGCATCAAACATACGTGCTTTTCCGTAAACACGAACATTTCCCTTTAGCCCTGCAAAACCATAGATTCTTGCTTCACCATAAGCTTGGGCGTTATCCCAAACTGAAGCCTCATCATATACTTGTGCATTTTCATAAACGTGAGCATTGCCCCAGACTTTTGCATGATCTGCAATAATCGCATTTCCAGTGATCTTGGCAGAGCCTGTTACTTGAGCGTAGTCACAAACTTGTGCGTTCGCACCAATATAGACACTCTTTGAAACATAGGCCGTCGCAGAAACGAATCCACCTTCTGTTCCATCGTTATTAATTCGATATTCACCTTCTTGACCACCACATGGTACAGCTAGAGTCGGTAATATTATAAGAGTTGCGATTAGCTTCTTCATTAATCTCTCCTTAGATCAGTTGAATCAGTTGCGTTAATTTCTTTCCTAAATTATCTGATGCTAATTGCAGATTGGCAAAGAACTCTTCCTGTGTTGGATGCTCTCCGTCAACGATGTCAGTTACAGATTTTAGAAAGAGAGTAGGAACTTGGAATTGATCTGTAATCCAGGCAATAGAAGCGGCTTCCATATCCTTGAGGTGAGCATTATTGCTCTCTATAAGCTTTTCATCTTCACTGCACATATCAAGTGAGTTACCTGTTGAAATCGTTGCTGTCTTAATGCCAAGCTCACTTGCATACTTGTGTGCCATTTCGTGATTTGTCTTATAAATTCCGTAATTTTCATAGCCAGGAATAGGTATACGACGATCATGGAAAACAGTTGTGTCGACTGTGTAGACTTCTCCAATTTCAACACCACGTTTTCTAAAACCTCCAGCTGTTCCTGCATTTATAATGAAGTCAGCCTTTAGGTCTCTGATGGCAATAAGAGTAGAGGTAACGGCCGGAGCTGTTCCAACATTTTGAACGCCATGGTTCTTACACTCACCACTAATGATAATTGAGAGGTTATGACCGTGGTATTCACAACGATAGAGTTTCATTGGAAGCTTTGGATCAAGCTTTGTTTCTTTACCTACTAGATTGAGCATCTCTAAAAGTGGCTTGGCCTCTGAATCCATTGCCATAATGATTGCGATATCCTTCATCTCGATAATTTCCTACTGCTAAAATTAATAAATTCTATGTAATTTTAGCTCAAACTCGACGTAAAATGAAATTATGATTCAAGGTGAGAAGGATAAATATTATTTGATGATCTCGTTTGAGCGGCTACTTTCAAAAGCCAGCGAATAACTCGGTTATACTTTCTCTTTATATGCTCAGTTGCGGCCAGTCCTGGAAGTAGTGCACGAGAAAAGTGAGTGTAGATGGCAATATCAATCACCTTTAATGAATGACCAAAGAGAAATTGCTTATTACCAAGCATTTCATTGATATACGAAACTTGTGCGTCGAAGTAGGCAATGGCCTCATCTTTATCCATATCCATAATTTCAAAGCCTGAGACATAATTTAATAGGGCCTCCTTAATCGGATTGGCCACATCTTCAATTGTATCTTCGGTGTCACCATTTAATTTTGCACTTTTTAAAATTCTTTTTCGCATACCATTTAATCCAGAAATATCTTTAAATTGAAAATATACTGTGGTTGCATGTAGAGAGGAGAGGCACCAATCAAAGAGAATTTGTTCTTGAATTCTCTGCTCATCAGTTAGTTGAAAAATTTCAGATTCACCTCTGAGTTCGCGAAGATAATTAATACAATTTCGCTGTCCCATGATTTTCTTATTACCATCGATGATAATAGGTAGTCCTCGTAGCTTTTCACTAGCACCTTTTAGTTCAGAGTCTATACCAATAATTTTAGTTTTAAAATCTATACTAAGAGCAGAGAAGAGGCGATTAATCGTCGAGCATCTCGGTGAATATGATTCAATTTCTTCGTTACCAACCCACGAAAGTAGTACTTTATCCATGGGCAATTACTCGGCAATTTTATTTAATTAATTAACAAAAAAATTAACTACAATAACTTCTATCGATTTTCTAAACGATTTAAATCGAGAAGACCAAATTCAATTGGATCAGCTGCTTTATTGATTTTATGAATACGATCGAGGATTTTCCAGAAGTCTTGGTTACTGCGACGTACGCCAAAACGATCAAGTAATCGTGCATACTCTCTTGGTGATGTAACTTTCTCTATCAAGCCTACGAACTCAGGAACTTCTGTTATATTCATTTTAAAAATAGTATTTGGATACGTTCCTACTGCTCCTTTAACAATAGTGAAGCTATCTTCATTCTTGGCCCTATTACTACCTTCTGTTAAAAGGTGAGTGATATTTTCGTGAGCATTATTATGAATCAAACTATAGACTTCGTTATCAATGAGTAAATATGAAACTTGAGAAAAGAGCTCCATATCAACTATCTTAGGATCAACTTCGGTCATGAGTGCACTGAGTATCTTATTGCTGACGTCATACTGGTGATTGAGGGCCGTTCCAAGATGATTCTTAAGTTTCTCGTGTAACTCATACTTATGATTCTTTGTTTGATACTTTATCTTTGGCTCTTTCTTTATCCATGCGTAACGGCCAACGATATGGTCTTTCACACTCTCAGATGCATTCTTATACCAAAGATCTCTTTCTTTAATTCGCGACTGAGATGGCAAAAAGGCCAGAAAATTAGATTCTCCTTCCATACGAAGAAAGTCCATATAAAGTCTAGTGTTTAATTGGTGAGAGACATCGGCATAGACATCAAAGCCTGCAACTAATAAGTAGTGAACTCTTTCAAGTAGAGGATAGTCAAAGACCCAAGCTGTTTTAGGGACTTGTCCGACTAGACCTTTGACGACACTGGCACTGTCAAAGTGGCGAAAAATTGTTAAGGCCGCATTTTGATTCTTTCTATTTCCATTCCATATAGAATCAATAGATAGTAGATCTTTTGTCTTATTAATAACTTCAAATTTCTTCTTTAAATATTTTTTTTCTTCAATTTCGTATTTGAACCACTGAATACCGCCCTTGCGGTTTGAATACTCTGCGGGAAGACTCATATGAGCAAGCTCTTGTATTAGCGTGTTATCGTTGTTGTCATAAATTTTAGGATCAAGAAAGTAGACCCAAAAATGATCTTGAATAACATTTAAGGCGATTTGTCCGCGGCAAACAGGGCCTTTTATAAAACCTGAAATAGTATACATTGACTCCTTTAAAAGAAATTCATACTTTGACTTCGTTGGGATGTCTCTAAATGATTCAAATGGATTTGATGCGATATCAGGTCTATATGATGGAAGCTTTTTAACTATATACTTTGGTTTTAAAAATAAATTTTGATACCAATTCATACGCTTTTGATCAAAGAGATATGGCATATGATTCTTGGCAACGACCGTCTCTTTTCTTTTAATTAGACGGTAGTAGAATTTTTCAATTTTTGGATCATCAAAGGGCCTTCTTGTTGCAATAATATCAACTGGCTTTCCTATCGGTGTTTTCGATCGAACTAATTGATAGAAAACTGGCGTGTCACTTTTCTTAAAATATAAAGAGGCCAAGTAGAGGTGCTCATAAAGGTAGCGGCTCATTAGCTTTGCTTTATTGCTCTTTTGATTGAGAAAATCTTCCCACTTCTCAATATAGATTTGATCACTCTTAGATATCTTATTTTCATCTTCAATCTTCGAACCTTGGGCAACCCATTTTAGAATTGTGTAATTTTCAGCTTTTGTCAGGGCCGGGAGCGCGTAAGGCATACCACCAAATGGAGATGATTCTGCATAATCTTGCATCTCTTCAGGCTTAGGACAAAAACGATCATTTTCTAAACTAAAATCTAGGCTGCTAGGAAGTACTGGAGTTTGCGGTAATGGGATCCGACTTTTAAGAAGTAACATCTTAGCAAGACTACTGCTATTAAGTCCTTTGAGACCTTCATGGCCCTCATCAGATATAACGGGATAAAAGTCTTTCGAACGCCACTGCTTTGTATTTTTCGCATCGACATAGAGTCGACTTGGGGGGATTGCGAGAAGTCGATCGCCCTCATAGACCTTCTCCTTTGAAGCTCCACGAGTGATGGCTTCTTTTGCTGTAAGTTTTAGCTGGCAAGGAGAATCGTAACAACTGTGACAAACGACGCAACGATTGTCGATAATTGGCTTTACTTGCTTGTTAAAATCAATGTGCTTTGTTCGAACTACTTGATGAATTTCTTCTAAGTTTTTTTTCTTAAATTCGAGAGGTGATTGCTCTAAGTTCTCTTGAGCATTCTGATAAAGTGACTCATGTTCTTTTCTAACTTCAGGTGTAAGATAAATCGATTCTTCTGGCCCTGAGCAACTTCCTAAAAGTAATAATAGCAAAATTAAATAGAAAGTTACTCTCATCATTATCCTTTTATTAATTCTTTATTTTATGAGGTCTTGCCACTTGTGTTCCAAAGTAAATACAAGTTAATAAAATGGCAGCGCCTATTAATTCTAATTTTGAAAATGGCTCATTAAATATGGCAACGCTTAGTATTTTAGCAATAACTGGTTGCATAAGTATAATCAAACCTGAAATTGAAAGAGGAGCTGTTTTAAGTCCAAAGCTGATGAGGCTCCATCCAATGATCTGACAAACTATGGCCAGCCCTAGAACTGGGCCTATAACACTTGAGATACTTGTAATATTTTGGACTTCAAAGAGGGAGGCCAATGCTAGTAAAAATCCAGTTACAAGAGAAGAGAAAGTGATAATTTGTAGTGAATTAACACTTTGTTTAAATTGCATATTCGTCGTTTTCTTAATCGAAGTAGTATAAAGAGAGTAGCAAAGCCCTGTGGCCAGCCCAAAGAGAACGCCCCAGAAGAAATCTTCATCTGTATAGAACTCGATTTGACCCTTTAAGATTAGAAAAACTCCAAAGAATGCGAAGAAGAAAACTAAAAGTTTCTTAGTGCTAACTCTTTCTTGATAGAGAAAGAGGCCAAGGATCAGTAAATAAAATACCTGGGTATTTCCCAGTATTGTCGACATTCCAGCTCCAATAAGGTGAACAGAACGGTGCCAGACAAATAAATCCATTGCAAAGAATAAACCTATGATACAGGTCATAGTATAGAAGCGCTTATCTCTGATAAAAGGTTGTTGTGAGATGACTTTTCTCAGGATTTGATAGATTAGTAGAATCGCGCCTGCTATGCCGCAGCGTAATGCGCCGATCATACTAGGAGAGAGGCTTGAGGTTAAGTCTTTGACAAAAATAGGGGCCAATCCTATGCAGATTGTACCTAAAATTAGGCTAATGATACTAGAGTTTATATTGACCTCCATTTAGTCAAAATATAATGGGCCAATTTAGCGGAATACATATCGCGTCATCGCTAAAAAATCCCTTAATTTTACTGACTATTTGTCGATAATTCTATAAATTAATCGCATGCTATAAATAAAAGGAGATATATTGTGAAACTACTAAAGATCACACTAATGGCCGCAGTACTAAGTACAAGTGCTTCTGTATTTGCTGCTGGTAATGTTGCTAACGGACAAAAAATTTATAAGAAAGTAAACTGTGCTCTATGCCACAATGCTGATGGTATGGGGAAGGCAAAAGATGGTAAGCTTGCAATCGTTAAAGGACCGCAAATTGCTGGTCTTGATGAAGCTTATATTGTTGAACAAGTAGAAGCAATTCAATCGAAGAAGAGAAAGACTAAGAACACATCAATGATGTGGACAAAAGTTAGAAGTCTTAAGCCTCAAGATATTAAAGACGTAGCAGCTTATGTTCATCAAATGACTAAGACTCGTTATAAAGGTATGCTTCAAGCAAAATAATGAAAATAAAAAAGGGAGCTTTAAGCTCCCTTTCTTTTTATTGAATTTCTAATTGTATTCTAAAACCACCGTAGCTTTGATTAAACTCATCACTAAATTCTGAATTACTAATTTCAACACGACGATTAAGGTTAAAATCAAGGCTTGTATTAAGCTTTACACCTACGCCTAATTCATAGAGTTCAAGTTCATCTTTCGTAAGAATATCACGAACATTAAAAACTGCTTTAATCTTAGACATATCATGCCCATCATTTACTTCTACTTTAGATAGACTTTTGTAGACACCGTCTTGATAGAAAATAACATTAGCAGACTTCGTTCTTACTTCAATATTTTCATTCTTTGCATTCTTATATGAGAAGAGATCAAAGATATTCTTCTCTTTAAAAGCAAAGTCTTTATTTGCTTGAGTACATTCTAACATTTGGATATTAAGGGTTACTTCAACATAATCACCAAACTGCTCAGCATTAAAGCTTTTTACTTTGTATGCTTGTAGCTTTGTACGGTGAAGATCGGCTTTTGATTTACAAGTTACAACTGATCCATCGAATACTTTTACTGGCATGGCCTGGCTTACTCCAGAGCACAGAACTGATGTTAGAATAATAGATTTCATATTCACTCTCTTTTCCTTCAAAAAAATAATGAACATATATAGCATATTGCGGCGCAGTGATGTTTGGAATGGTAAAGATTACATGAGAAAAAAGGCCCGCAACTGGAGTTCACGGGCCCTGGCGAGGTTGGCCATTAAGATTTAACGATAACCTCTAAGTCTTTAATTTTATTGTCTTTTCTTGTGACTCGGCTAAACCAAGACTTAATCTTGTAGATGATTAAGTGGAGAGTCGGAACAAGAGTGTAAGTAAAGAATATTGACCCTAGCATCCCGCCGATAAGAACAGCGCCCATGGCCGACTTCATCTTATCAATCATAAAGAGCTGTGGCATTGTCCCTGCGATAATTGCAATGGAAGTCATAAGAATTGGCTTAAGCTTCTCACTGGCCCCAAGCCATAGTGCTTCTTTGATCTCAACACCTTCTTCAAGTTTTTGTTGTGTGTACTCAATCATGAGGATGGCGTTGTTAACCGCTAGACCTACAACCATTACGATGGCCATCATGGAGCCGATATTGATCGTCTGCTCTGTATAGAACATCATGAGAAATGATCCTAGGAATGAAGTCAGAATGGCCGAGCCAATTGAAACAGGGAAGACAAAAGAGTTAAGGATCGCAACAAGTAGCATATACGTTAAGATAACCGCTAGCATGAATGCTTTTCCCATTTCTTGTTGAGACTCAGACTGGCTTTCTGCTTGTCCAGAGAATTTAAAACTAACACCTTCTGGAAGATCAGCTTTATTAAATTCTGTCGCAAGCTCACCCATAATCGCCCCAACAATCCCCTTAACAACGTATGCCTTAAGTTGAATGATTCGATCTTTATCACGACGTTTAAGTGGGGAAGTGGCCTCAACAACCTTTACTTCACCAAGAGATGAGATTGGAATAAGACCATCTTTACCGTGAATGAGAAATTTATCAAAGTCAGAAATATTTCTTTTAAACTCAGGAGCTAGAGTTACGTTGATATCATATTCCTCTCCACCTTCTTTATAAACAGCATCGTCATTACCATTGACGAGGGCTCGGATTACTCCACCCATCCTTGCACTTGTTAAGCTTTGTCGAATAACTTTCTGAGTCTCAGATTTGAATTGAACTTCCATCTTTGGAACTCGGTATGAACTTTCAATCGAACCGAAGTAACCAGAGTTTTTCATGATCTCTTGCATTTTCTTAGACGCAGTAACCATATCTTCAAAGTTTCGCCCACGAATATCGATTGTAATATCCCCGTCATTTGAAACTGAGCGACTACCTCCTGTATAAGTGATCTCGGCTTCGGGGATATTTGCTGTTTGTGGAATCATTGCATTCATTAAGTCAGCATAACTACGCTTTCTAGTCGCAGCAGGAGTTAAGTTAACTGTAATACGTGCTCTTTCTTCACCGTCATATCCAATATCTGAAAGAGTTGATTTGACTTCAGGATTCTTTCTAATTAGCTCATCAACTAATGCTGTAACTTCTGCTGTTTTTTCAACAGGTGAACCATCTGGCATAAGAATATAGGCCGTAAAATCATCACGGTCAGACTTTGGTAAGAACTCATTACCAATTCTCTTTGCTGGGTAAACAATTGTAAAGAAAATGGCCATCAGAAGAATGATTGATGTAATTGGCCAATTCATAAATTTATCAAAGTACCATTTATATTGTTTTGTAACCCATGCTAGAACTTTATCAACTAAGTGAGAAAGCTTCGGGAAAGGTCCTTTTAAAGTATCAGGATCTTTAAGAAGAAGAGAACATAGCATTGGAGTTAGTGTTACTGATGCTAGAATTGAAAAGATTGTTGCATAAACAACAGTCATCCCAAATTGCATCATAAACTTACCAACAACACCACCCATGAAGGCCAGCGGAGTAAATACAACTAGGTTTGTTCCAGACGAGGCCATAACTGCAAGGAGTACTTCTTGCGTTCCTTCAATTGAGGCTGTTTGTGGGTCTTTTCCCATTTTTAAATGTTTATAAACGTTTTCAATAATAATTAGGGCATTGGCAATAAGCGTCCCAAGACAAGTACCAAATGCAAGGAGAGTCATGACGTTAATTGAGAACGATGCCATATCCATTAAGAATAGAGTTGAAATAATTGAAGTTGGGATAACGATACTTGCAATAAGGGCCCCTCGCCAATCTCCAAGGAAAGTTAGAAGAATAGCAATTGTTAAACCAATACCAATTAAGATCGATTGGATCGTTCCTTTTGTATCATCAAGAGTAATTCTTGTCGTATCAACTACGACTTCAAGTTTCATTCCATCAGGTAACTCTGATTCAATTTGATCAAGAGATCCCTTAACGTTTTGTACGATCTTTATGGCATCACCATCTGAAAGTTTTAGAACTGAAAGTCCAACAACATCGCGTCCGTTGAACTTTGCCATTGTCTCTACATCTTTGAAGCTATCTTTTACAGTACCAATTTTACTAAGTTTAAAAACTTGTCCTTCACGAGAGACTACTTCAAGATCTTTAATCTCTTGAACATTGGCAAATTCACCGACAAATCGAACACTAACTTTAGAGTCCATACGGTTAATTGAACCACCTGGGATATTTAAGTTCTTTCGTTGAATAGCATTAATAACGTCTTCAATTGATAAGTAATTTTGAATAAGTAAGTTGTTATCGAGTTCAATATTGATTTCACGCTCACGTCCACCGAAAATATCAACAGAGGCAACTCCGTTAATCGATGACATGCGTGACTTGAGTTTCTTATCAGCAAACTCATAAAGCTGTGTTAGATTGTGTTTTGAACTCGAAAGAGCAATTGTTGTAATTGGCTGAATTAGTGGGTCAAATTTTGCAATAATTGGACGATCGGCCCCCTCTGGGAACTCGTTTAGAATTGCTTCAACCTTATCTTTAACTTCAATCGATTTGATGTTGGCATCAGCTTCGATTTCAAATTCAATTACGACAATACCAAAACTATCACGAGCATCAGATTTTATCTTCTTAATCTGTGATACTTCAGAAATCTCATCTTCGATTTTCTTTAAGATCTGAGACTCGATCTCTTCAGGTGAGGCACCTGCATAGATCGTTTGTACTGTAATAATTGGTAAGTCAATTTTTGGTGTTGGTTCAATAATCAGATTTCCGATTGAAACAAGCCCCATGACCATGAAGATGGCAATGAAGATAATTGTTGTCGCGGGTCTTTTTACAAATATTTCGATCATTTTGTCTTCTCCTCATAGACCTTAACTACATTGATTTTTTCGCCATTATTAAGATAGCGTAGATCACTTAGAACAACTTCATCCCCGGCCTTAAGCCCTGATGAAATTGCGTAGTAAAGTTCATTGCTTCCTTCGATCTCAACATCTTGTCGACGAATCGTTCTATCTTTATTCACGAGATAAACGTGGAAGATACCACCACGTTGAGATACTGCTTCTCTTTTTAAAACAAGAGCACGAGGAAGCTTTGTTGATTCGATTTCCATAACATATAAGCTTGGTTTTATTTTCTTATTTCCAAATGATACGGTAAGTGAGTTTAGACCTGAGAGGTAGTTAACCTTGCGGTTGATACTTGTGACATTACCGTAAATCTTCTCTTCATCTAAACGAATACTAGCAACGGCCCCTGATTTGATCTTTGCTGCAATTTGAGGGGCAACAGAAGCTTCAATTCTTGAGCCTGTTGCTTGACCTGTTACGATAACAAAGTTTGAAAACTCTCTTCTCTCTACTTTGGTCGTTACCACGGGAGTTCCTGTTTTGGAACGAATGGCAAAAGTTGTTGGAGTTACGACACCTTTCTTTCTTTGAAGGTCTAGATCCTTTATATAGAGGCTTGCAGCGTAGAGTGCCCCAATTATGCTGACAAATATAAAATGCTTCATTATTTATCTCCTTCTTGTTTTGAACTATCGCTCGTAAGAAGTCTCTCCATATCAGAGTAAGTGTTTTTTATTCTTAATTTTGTCTGTGCTAAGCTTAGACGGTTTCTTGTTAGAAGTTGTTCACTGTCATTTAGTTGCAGTTGAGATACTCCTCCTGTCTTAAAGGCAGAAAGTGCAACTTTATAAGAGGATGCCGCAAGTTTTACAGCTTCTTGTTCTGCCTTTGCTCTTTCATTGAGACTGTCAAATTCTGCTTCAAGTTTTAGGTATTCTGTTTTGATATTTCTCTTAACTTGGTCAAATTGTAGCTTAGCGACGATGGCCTGACTTCTTTTAACTGCAACTTCCGAGTTCTTACTTCCTCCGAGGTCCCAATCAAAAGTTAATGAAAGTCCAATCGTTAAATCACTTTGTTCTTTTAAGATATCTCCATCAATTGAGTCTCGGTATGTTGTTGGAGAGTATGAGCCAAATAGTGCTAAGTCGGGAAGTCTCTGGCTCTTTGCTAAATCAATTGAGAGGTCCGAAAGAGCAACATTTTCCTTCAAGATCTTTACATCAACTGTCTCTTCAAGCTTGCTAAGACTTGGAGGAACTTTTTGAATTTCTTTTTTGTCATTGTAATGGTGAATGATTTTTACTTTGTCATCTTCTGATAAGGCCAAAAAGTTTTTAAGGTCTAGAATTGATGTTTCAAGGTTTTTCTTTGCTACAATCATTTCAGGCTTTCTTGAAGCAAGGTCGGCCTGCATCTTTAAGTTATCATTTCTAGAAATACGTCCAAAAGAGACGCGTCCTTCCAGAGCATTCTTATTATCGACTGCGTTCTTATATGATTGAGTCGTGATTTCAACAAGGTCACGGTTAAAGAGTACAACATAGTAGAGCTTGCGTGCAGTGTTGATAACATCTGCTGTCGTTACAACACTGTTTAATTCACTAATTTTTTGTGCTGATTTAGTAATATCAATTCCACTTGATATCTTGCCAAATGTATAAATAGGTTGAGTTAATCTAATACTGGCGTTTCTTCTCCAGTCATAGGCATTTGGAGCAAAGTTTCCACTTCCATCGGCCTTAGATACACCGGCCGTAATTGATAAGACAGGAAATAGGTTAGAGTAGGCAGAGCTAAGTTTTTCATTGGCCTGCTCAATTTCTTGTCTTGCAATTCCTATTTGTTCATTTCTTTTGACGGCCAATTCAATGACCGATTCTTCCGTTAAACGGTATTGTTCTGCTAGAACTTGAGTGCCTGCTATCAGCAACAGCAAAGCTATTGAGATTTTTCTCATGTGCGTCTCCTAAAGGTTTTACTATCTGCGTGCGCTGTAAAACTCTTCGATATATAAAAGTTGTGCGAGTAGTTTTTCTTTTTCTTCTTGGCTAAGGTTTGAGAAAGCTTCAACGCCCATTGAAAAATAACGTGGAATAACTTTCTCAATTAAGGCTTCACCTTCTTCAGTCACTGTAATCTTCTTTGAACGAGTATCATTTGGATCAGTTACTTTCTGAATAAGATTGGCGTTTTCAAGACGAGTCACGATTCCTGTGATATTGGCCTTTGAAACGAATAATTCCTCAGCTAGCTCAGTTGTCGTGACTGACTCTTGATCTGAATATTTAAGAATAACTAAAACATCCATTTGAGGCTTTGTAAGTTTATATTGGGAAACTTCTTCAGATATCATCTTTTCAAGGATTCTTACTGTTCTAAGCATTCTCCCGACAATTTTGTGTTCAATTTGCGGTAGGTTAACTATTGACATATTTACTCCCGTTTGGTTAATATATTAACTATATAGTTAACACCTTAACAATTTTTCTGCAAGGAAAAAGTATTGATGACGGCAACAAAAACAACAAAACAAAATTTAATTGATGTGGCGATCCCTCTCATGGCCGAGCATGGAGTCTATGGAATTAGCCTTCGTGATATAGCTAAGAAAGCAGAAATTAACGTTTCTTCGGTACTTTATCACTTTGGCTCGAAAGAAGAGTTTATTAGAACTTGTGGTGAATTCTGCGTGCAACAGCTTTGTGCTCAGATTAAAGATATAGCATCTCGTTCATACGAGAATCTCAATGAACTTACTTTAATTATCCAAGAAAGTGTCGAAAAAACGAGTCAGCAGAATGCAATTATCATTATGCTTCTAACTGTTGACTCTTCTGGTTTTAGAGAAATTTATGAAAAGTATGTCACTGATGACACTGTAAAGATCAATGGCAATGAACAAGACTATATTTTAAATCTGCGTTCATTTATTTCTTTATTTATCTTTAAGAGAGTTGATTTAAAAATTGCTAACTCAAAATTAGATTCAGAGGGAATGGTTGAGCTTCTTTGTGAGCAACCAACTGTTCAGTAGCAGTGGTGTGTTTCATACCATGCCTTTTCTAAGGCTTCTCTCTCATCAGGGTGAGCTATTTTAATTAGCTCACTCGCTCTTTGCTTAAGCGTCTTTCCGTAGAGATCTGCAACCCCAAATTCAGTCACCACATAGTGTACGTGTGATCTTGTCGTCACAACTCCTGCTCCTGGCCTTAGTGTCGGAACGATCTTACTAAATCCCTTAGAGCTCTTTGAATTGATAACAATGATTGGCTTTCCTCCTTCAGAAAGACTTGAGCCGCGCATGAAGTCCATTTGTCCTCCAACACCTGAAATAATTCGATGTCCTATCGAGTCAGCACAAACCTGTCCTGTTAGATCCACTTCAACGGCACTATTGATGGCACAGACTTTTGGGTTTCGTTTGATAATACTAGGGTTGTTGACGTAGTCGGCTTCTAGTTGAATTACACTAGGGTTATCATTGATAAAGTCATGAACTTCTTTTCCACCGACAATAAATGAGCTCACTGTTTTTCCTCGGTGAACCTTCTTTTGCGAATTATTAACAGTTCCATTCTTTAAAAGTTCGAGTGCACCATTAGACCACATCTCTGTATGAATCCCCAGGTTCTTATGATTAGTTAGACTTGCTAGGACTGCATCAGGAATACTTCCTATCCCCATTTGAAGAGTTGCTCCATCTTCAATGAGTGAAGCTGTTATTTGACCAATTTTTAAATCTTCTTCACTAAGAGATAGAGAGTGGCCATTTACAATTGGATGATTAACCTCAATGGCGTAGTCGATATCGTTTACGTGAATGAAGCCATCGCCGTGAACTCTTGGCATATATGGATTTATTTGAGCAATGACATGCTTTGCACTGTCGACTGCTGCCTTGGCCACATCAACTGAAGTTCCAAGAGTACAAAATCCATGTTCATCAGGTGGACTTACTTGGATGAGGGCAAAGTCTAGCTCAATTCTTTTTGAGCGAAAGAGATTTGGTATCTCAGATAGAAAACATGGGAGATAATCAATACGATCGTAGTTAATATACTTTCTAACGTTACCACCAACAAAGAGGTTTACTATATTGAAAATACCATCAAATTCATCAGCAGCATACTTCACATCACCATGAGTGTGGAGGTGAGAAATTGTGACATTCTTTAATTTATGGGCATTTTCAATAAGGCCGTCAATTAAGTCTGTCGGAGTTGCATCTCCTCCGTGAATAAAAATATTTGAGTTGGAATAGACAACTGAGAGTGCTTCTTTTGCATTTGATATGATTTTCACATTTGCTCCTTCGTGATCCTATTTTACGAAACACAGGGCCATTTTTAAAGTTTATTTAGTTACAATTTTTGTATGCCAGATATTTAAAAATTAAGGTATAAACTAAATCGTTATGGTAGTTCAAACAACAAAGAAAAGACTCAAAGAGTTATTATATTTCACAATCCCACTCGTCATCGGACAAGTTGGTCAAATGCTCTTTAGTGTTGGTGATATCTTTGTTGCAGGAAAGTACTCAACTGAAGCTGTCTCTTCTATTGGTGTTGCGGCCGGAATCCTATCTCCTTTCATTATGGTTGGTGTTTCAACATTATTTTCTGTTAGTTCTGTGACGGCCCAAATGCGTGGAGAAGACTCTAACCCTCATGCTAATGGAGTGTGGGGAAGTGGAATGAGCTTAGCGCTGGTCTTAAGCGCTCTACTTTGTGCGGCCCTTTATCTATTTACATTCTTTGTTAGTGATATTGGACTAACTCCTAAAATCGTTCCTCTAGTGGAGACTTACCTCTTTTGGGTGAATATTTCGATCTTACCAGGTTTGATCTTTCAGATGATTAAAGAATATTTACAAGCATTTGAAAAAACAGTCTTTGCAAATATTCTCATTATCTTCATGAATGTAGTGAACCTTATTATGAACTATGTTTTGATGTTTGGTATTGGGCCGTTCCCTGAATTAGGGATCAAAGGTGCGGCCATTGCAACAGTTGTGACACGAACAATTCTTGCTATTGTGATCTTTATTTACGCTTATCGTGTTCTGCCAATCGAGACTCACTTCAATAAAGAATCTTTTAAAAGACTTATTAAATTAGGAATTCCTGTTGGACTTGGGACTTTTATCGAAGTTCTTATGTTCTCAACTGTAACTGTTCTAATTGGGCGAATGACTCTTGTTGCTTCAGCTTCACACAATGTTGTTCTGACTATTGCAGGGCTTACATTTATGGTTCCACTTGGTATCAATGGAGCTGCTGGTGTAAAAGTCGGCTATGCTCTTGGGCGACGTGACCTTGAAATGATCAAGAATTATGCCTATGGCTGTATTTTTATGGCAGAAACTTATATGCTAATTACAGCAACTTTTTATTTTTTATTTCCTGAAATCCTAGTAGGACTCTTCTCAAATGATCAAGCGGTTATTGCTTATGGAAGTAGTCTCTTCTTATATGTCGCTCTTTTTCAAATACCTGATGGGCTTCAGATTACGATGTGGGGAATTCTTAGAGGGCTTGGAATGAGTAAGCTCCCAATGATCTTTTCATTTTGTGGATATTGGTTGATTGCAATTCCTGCAGGACTTTTCTTAACATATAAGTTCAATATGGAAGCCGCTGGCCTGTGGGCCGGTCTTGCAATAGGGCTAACTATTGTTTCGTCAATTTTAACTTTTCTCTTTGTTAAACGAATTAAAGAGTTAAAAACAGAGTGGAATCAGACTTAATCTTCTTTGTCTTCTTTGTCTTCTAAATCAACCATCTGAGAATCACTCATATATTGTTTGAAAGATATTTCAGATGATTCCTTAACTCGTTGAATTTTTTCAATAATATTGGAAATACGGTACAGTGAAAATTCTAACCTTTCGATATTGATATTTTCTTGATTTTCTTTTTTTATTTTCTCTAATGACGAAAATGCAATCGATAGTGGAGTGTTGAGCTCATGATGATAAGTTGCAACCATAGCATTAATAGCTTCAACTTGTTTTCTTTGCTCTTGTTCTTGACGTAGCTCTAGAAGTCGATATTGAGTGTTAATTCGCGATATTAGAATGTCGAAGTTTACTGGTTTTGAGATATAGTCATTGGCTCCAAGCTCTAATGCGTTAACAACATCTTCAACAGAACTTTGTGCTGTCATCATAATTATTGGAACGTGTTGGTATTCTTGACTATTTCTAATCAACTTTAATATTTCTATTCCAGATGTTTCAGGCATCACAATATCAAGTAGAATTAAATCAAAGTCTTTCAAGAGACTTAAATCCTTAATTACTTTATGTGCCTGATTAAGAACTGTAACATTATATCCCTTCTTTTGAATTTTCTGAGAGATTATATGAGTTGTGATTTCTTCATCATCGATAATTAAGATTTTTTTTAAGCTGTTCATGTGTTCATCTCTTTTATTAATTCGGACAAGTCGCCTTTTATTTCTTCTGATAATTCCACTAACTCAGTATAGTGATCCCTTGCATTCTTAAAATTGTCATTGTCAGCATCTTTTTCGATTTGTTGGGCAATTTTCATGGCCGAGTGTATATGAAAATTTGAAATAGCGCCTTTGAAAGTATGAGCTGTTAACTTTAATTTACTTTTATTCTGTTCATCAATGGCCATAAGAATATTCACGAGCATTTGATTATAATTTCTTAGTAAGAGCTCAATTGAATCTTTCAAAAGATGGGTATCATTATCAAAGAGCTCCATTAAATTATTTGTAAATCTTTTTTTCTGATTAATTTCTTCAGTTTTATTTAAATGGATTTCTTTATACTTTGATACAACATCAAATACTGACTTCAGTGTTATTGGCTTTGAGAGGAAGTCGTCCATACCGGCATCTTTGCATCTTTTTATATCTTCTTGCATTGTACTTGCACTTAGGGCAATGATCACAGGTCTCTTTTCTCCTTGTTCTTGGATGATCGCTTGTGTTGCTGCAAAACCGTCAAGGATAGGCATGTGGCAGTCCATAAAGACTAGATCATAATTTTCATTTGCTACTGATTCAATGGCCATTTTTCCATTTGTTGCAAAGGAAACATTACAATTAAATTTTTCTAATAAACCCTTGGCCACATTTCGGTTTATTTCATTGTCGTCAACAACAAGAACACTAAACTCTTGCTTATATTTAATATCAGTCGTTTTATCTAATTGTGATTTTTCAATCTCATTAGCTGAGACAAGATATGTTCTTATCGAAAAATCAAACTCGGTTCCTACTTGAGGAGTACTTCGAACTGAAATCTCTCCACCAAGCATTTCAACTAACTTTTTTGTAATTGAAAGACCTAGTCCTGTACCACCAAATCTTCTTGTTGTGGATGAGTCCACTTGAGAGAAGTCTTGAAATAGTTTAGGTAGGTCAGCTTTATTAATTCCGATTCCGGTGTCGATTACTTTGAAGCTAAGCTCAATAGTGTCGGAGTTCAATGTTGTTGCTGTTGCATCAATAGTTATACCACCATCTTTTGTGAATTTTATGGCATTACTGAGAATATTATTTAGGATTTGTCTGATACGATGTTCATCACTTTTTACGTAATCAGGAAAATCTTTTGAGAACTTAAGTTCTAGAGTAAGTGATTTTTTGTTGAGCTCTGGCGTGAATAATTCCGTAATTTCTTTTACAAGTTCTTTTATTTTGATTGTTTTCTCATCAACTAAATTCTTTCCGGCTTCTAGCTTTGAAAAGTCGAGAATATCATTAATAATTCGCAAGAGCGAATCTCCACACGATTTAATGATGTTGATTCTCTTCAAATTTTCTTTGTCTTTAATATTTGTTGAAAGAAGCTCAGTCATTCCAATTATTCCATTCATTGGTGTTCTAATTTCATGACTCATATTTGCTAGAATTGCGGATTTCATCTTTTCAGCTCTTTGTGCTTCATGCTTAGCTATTATAGATTTTTGGTAAACATGTACAAGTAATCCTCCTACAAGAGAGAAGCAAACTCCAAAAATCATGATGATCTCATCCATCGGAGATGTTAATTTTTCAACGTACTGCTTTGTTGGAGTAATTCGTATAAACCACTGTCCGCCAAGTGTTGTCATAAGAGGAAATGTCACAGGTGGATATGTACTGATATCCTTATTTGCAACCGAAAATATTCTCTGATTCTTTTCATAAACTGCAATTGAAAAGGAAGGAGCCTTCATATCTTCAAATATTTTACTAAAAAGTATTCGAGTGTTAATCAGTGCGATTGAGTTTGCTATAAAAATACTTCCACGATAAACAGGAGTTACGATATAAGTGAGATGTCGGTTATCATGTGTTTGGTAAACCTCACTAAAAATATTTTGACTTCTAAAAGTCAATTTTGAGATGAGATCTTCCTTAATCTTTTCAAGGTTTTCTTTATCGACAGGATTAAAATTAAGTCGATTGTCAGGAAATAGCCAATCAGTGTTATTATCTCTCATTACCTCTAATGATTCGTAAAATTTGAAGTCGCGATAATAAGCTCGAGCATCATCTTGCCAGATATCAAAATCTAAGACCTTTTGACTGCCGAGTCTATTTGCAAACCGATTGAATGCCAGAATATTCTCATTAATAAGTAATACGACCTTACTTCGCAAAATTGATGCATCATGAATGGCCACGCGTTTTATATTATTACTTTCATTTTGTTTAATAATTTGTGCAATTAGAGTGAATGTTATGAGTAAAGCTAGTGTCGTTGGAAGTGATATCCAGCGACTTTCAGGTCTTTTAGATGACGTGACGATATTAAAGTATAGAGTTGTACCTATAAGACAAAATAAAAAGGATGTATGAAGGGCCATCTTAGTGAACTTTACCCAAGAAACGGGAATATCAACTTCAATTACATAACCTAAGAGGGAAGTGGCACTTAATGAAATTATTATCGCAACTAGAAATAACTGAATATCTGTATGGTAGATATATTTAAATTTAAATTTTGGAACTAAAGATGTAATCGCAATTATAACAAAACAGACTGCCGTTATTGGAGACATTCTTCCAGGATGAGAAGTTTTAACTAGAATATAATGCTTCATAAAGAGTTCATCGATATGAAAATTGGCACCTGTTGAATATTGTATTAATGTCAGAAAGGATATTAAGAAAAGAGCAATGGCAGCTACGTACTTTGTTTTTTTATATGAAGGCGTAATATTGGTCGTAAAAAGAGCAATACTTACTAAAAAAAAGCTTAAGGCAGTATTGAATTGCATTGGAACAAAATTTGGTTTTAATTGAATTAAGAGATCTATTTTTAATAGCCAGCCGATGATGACTGTTAAGCTCACAGCGGTCGTGGCCACTAACGACGTCATGAGAATTTTATGACGATTATCTTTGCTGAGTCTAAGCAGTCTCATTTTCAATATAGTTGATAACATGATCAAAATTGAAAGGCTTGGTAATAAGCCCGATGGCACCTAAATCAATTGCACTCTGACTATTAATTTCATCAGCAAAACCAGTTACAATTAAGACTGGTGGGATCTCTGGGTCAATCTTTCTCAGCTCTTTTAAGAGGGTAACACCATCCATATTTGGCATTTTTAAATCTGTAACGACAAAATCAATTTTGTTCGATTGGGCATATTTTAAGGCTTCAGCTCCATCAAGGACACCGACACTGTCATAACCAAGAGACTCGAAAGTCTCAACATACATTTCATTCAATATTGGTTCGTCTTCTGCGACTAGGATAAGTTTTTTTACAGCCATAGTGAATAAATTATATTTCACTTAATACACATGTTAAAGTCTTTTGTTCTAAGGTTCTGAAATAACAAAGGTTACAGGTATAAGCATCTAATATCCTTGAGGAGTTTAAATAAAAATTAACTACAATAGTGTTTTGGACGATAATGGGATATGGATAAGTTTAGCCGCATTTTTCTGACACTATTTTTTTATATTTCTGTTGAAGCCGCAACTTGTATGAATCAAGACGTTCCAGATAGTCTTGACTCTGTTAAGCAGTTATCAAGTATGCAGTCCCTTTGTGACAAAATGCCAATGATAAAAACTAATGAAGAGTTAAAAGAGTCTTTGGAGTATTTCTATAAAATTGCAAAGATGAAAGATGCACCTGATCGCCATATGGTGACTAAGAGGATGAACTTGTGTAGTCCAACGAAAGACTCAAAGGTTTTGATTATTGCCTTTGAAGGTACTGGGGCTTATGAGCCTCTAGTTGCAGGAACAATGGCACTTTTTAATAAGTGTTTTGGAAATGGAAAAGTAGACTCTACTATTTCATCTAAAATATATGCCACGACTCGTGAGATCTACAAAGCCGATAAGAAAAAGGATTCTAAGTGGTCAGGCCTTCAAGCTGGCGTGATGTCTAGTCTGACAGAGATTAAAGACTCAAATAAAGTTGATTGGTACAGTTTCCCATCTGAGGAAGTTGAGCAATTAGCTGGGCTTGATGAGGCCAAGAGCCTATCTTTGAAAAAACTCTATGGTGAAATAAAGGATTCAATTGCTTCAAACCCTAAAGGAATTCAAAATGCACGAGACTGTATTAAAAGCTATATGACAGATGCTTGGGCAATGGGAATTGAAGTCAAAGTAGTTGTTGTTAGTCATAGTTCAGGTGGACGCTCACTCGTAAAGTTTGCCGAGCATGTTAAGAAGGATTTACCCTCGGCCCATATTGATTTAGCATTCTCCATTGACCCTGTTAAAGAGGCCCATCATGCCATTGAGGAAGTGGTACCACAAAAAGCAGGTGAACCAATTAGATACCTTCAGTGGAAAATGAGTGGAGGTAGTGGAAAAGATTATCCATACTCAGCCGTTTGGACTAGAGATCAGCCTCATAAACTATATAAACCAACTAATGTTGAAAACCATATAAACTTCTATCAAAATGAAGATCGCCTAGGATTAAAAGTTGGAGGAGATGCTGCACGTTTTGGAATTCACGGCAGTCCAATGCAGAATGCTGAAAATATCTATATGAAGGGGCAAGGTATTTCTGGTCATGGCTCAATTACTTATGACAAGAAAGTACTTGATCGTTTTGAAGAAGAAATTAAAAAGTATCTCGATTAGAAATAAAATTTACATTTAACTGACATAGATCAAATATTGCATTTCATGAATATGATAATCTTTAATAAACCATGGAGGTTGTCATGCAAAATATAAAAGTCAAAGAATTTACTACTCCAATTATTCATGTTATCGATCAAAATGCGAGGGCCCAAGAAGCCTATGAGCTAATGATTGAAAACGACATCAGGCATCTTCCCGTTAGTAATGGTAACAATATTATTGGAATCATTTCTGAAAGAGATGTCATGGGGGTCCTTGGATCAGACTGGAGTAGTGAGGTACTGGTTAATGACTTTATGAGCGAAGATATTCTATCCGTCCATAAAGATGAAGGAATTGGCCGGGTTGCCTATGAGTTGTCGGCCAACAAGATTGGTTCGGCAATTGTCCTTGATGATAATGGGAAAGTTTATGGGATTTTTACTGTAACAGACGCCCTCAATGCCCTTGTTGAAGTTTTCGTGTCTGATGCCTTTAATAAGAGTGATCTAAAAGGAGCTCATTAAGAGCTCCTTTGTTTTTATTAAAATCTTAGTCTGATTCCAACACCAACGCCACTTTGGCCTCCAGTGTTGATATATGTTGGATAAACTTGTAGTTTCTTCTTAGAATTATTATTCATGTGTCTCTTTGTAATAAAGATACCTGAAGCAGTTCCTATAACAGCTCCCATAAATACATCTGACATCCAGTGTTTATTATCGTGTACTCTTGAAAGACCTGTCAGTGCAGCAGCTGCATAGGCCAGGATTTTAACGAGTTTACTGTCATAAACTGTAGCAATACTTGCTGCAACGGCAAATGCTGAAGCAGTATGCCCTGACGGGAATGAGTTATGTCTCGATGACATCTGTACTGGCCCTTTGAAGTCCCATTGTGAATTCGTTGCATATGGGCGAGTTCGACCAATAACTTTTTTAAGACCTTGAACAACAACACCACTAATAAGCATGCTTGAGAAGGCAAGTGTAGCTGCTTTCTTAAGTTTTTTATTTTTTAGAATTGTTCCAACAACATAAGTTGCAGCTAAACCGATATGGGCCTGGCTTCCACCTTTTTCTGCCCAGAAGGCGACATCTTCTGTAAATTCTGACTTATTGGCCTGAAAGAAGTCTGCAATACGCTTATCTCCAACCATAATCATTGTTGAAATTGAAACAGCACCACTCGCTACAATCCACTGCCTCTTTGACCAGCCTGCTGGAGCTTTAACAAGGGCCCAAGCGTCTCGTGGAATGGCCTTAATAATATCGAGGTCGGACTCATCTTCTTCGTCGAGAATTAGATCTTTTGCATCATTTAGTTGTACAAGAGTTTCGTTCTCTCCTAGGATGTCGTAAATCTCTTCATTTAGCCTTTCATTCTTTTCACGAACTTCAATCGTTTCATTATCATCAGATATAATTTCTTCATTTTGAGTTACTTGTTCCTGTGACTCTTGAGCTGAGACCTGCCCTGGGATCTCTTGAGCGACAGTGTTAAATGCGAGTAAGGTCGCAAGACTAATACATAGAAGTTTTTTCATTTTTCTCTCTCTTATTGGTTTCTTGGCAGTATACCGAATTTAAGAGAGATTATTAGAGGAAGTAAAAAATATTTAGAGTCGTCAATTATTTAGACATTTTTTGTTTCTTCGCTAATTTGCTTTAAATACTTCTCTGATAATTGAGATTGTCGTTTAAGTTCTAAGTACTGGAATTCGCAAGTGTTAAACTTATGTGCTTGTCCATTTTTCTCTATCAACTGGGCCTGAGTTACAAGTTCATTTAAACCAAAGTTAGAGATAGCACCTATGTAGGTATGGGTCGCATTCTTAATTTTATGCGCATCCTTTGTGTGAATGGCCTTACTTATATTATTAAGCATTTTCTTTTGTGAACTTAGGAGTAAATCAATTGATTCTTTCATAAACTTCTCATCACCATCAAAGTAGCTTAAAAGATCACTCTTTAAACTACTTAATGTTTTATTTACTTGATCCACTTCTTTATATTTTGAGAGTACCTTATAAACAGCTTTAGATGTGATAGGTTTTGCTAGAAAATCGTCCATTCCGTACTCTTCACATTTTAAAATATCTTCTTTCATCGTACTTGCAGTTAGTGCAATAATTAGAGGTCTATTTTCACCATAGGTTTCAATAATTTTCTGAGTTGTCTTATAACCATCTAAAATAGGCATGTGACAATCCATTAATATTATATCAATCTTATTTTTCTCAATAATAAGGAGAGCTTCATTTCCATTAGATGCAGAATAAGTATTACAATTGAATTTTTTTAATATTTCTTGTGCGATTTTTCTATTAATAACATTATCATCAACTACAAGTATATCAAGCTTCAATGATTGCTTATCTAGTTTTATATTATTTGTTTTTGTCGTAGTGGTCAGTCCCTCACAAAGAGTATTTGCTTTGAAGTTAAATGTGAATGTTGCACCTTTTTCTAGTTCACTCTCTACTGTGATTGAACCATTGAAATATGTTGCAAGTTTTTTGCATATCGAGAGACCAAGTCCTGTTCCGCCAAATCTTCTTGTTGTGGATAGGTCAACTTGTGAGAAGTCTCGAAAGAGTAGGTCTTGGTTCTGTTTTGATATACCGATACCTGTGTCGATGATTGATATTGAAATATCATGACCCTGAGTTAAAGTTTTCTTTGCTGATGCTTTGATAAGCACTCCGCCTTTACTCGTAAACTTAATGGCATTGTTAAGTAGATTATTGATAATTTGTCTTATTCTGTACTCATCAGAGCAGATATATTCTGGAAAGTCTTTTTCATATTCAACTTTTAAATATATACCTTTTGCATGAGCTTCAATTTCAAATAATTGCGTAATCTTAGTAATTAATTCTCTAATATTGAAATTTTGTTCATCAAGATGAATTTTTCCTGCTTCAAGTTTTGAGAAGTCTAGAATATCATTAATTATTTTTAATAGCGCAGAACCACTTTCTTTTATTATATTTAATTTATTAATATCTTCTTTATTACTCAAGTTATCAGAGAGTAAGTCTGCCATCCCAATGATACCATTCATTGGAGTTCTTATTTCATGACTCATATTTGCAAGAATTGCTGATTTAATTTTCTCAGTCTCTTGAGCTTTTACTTTTAGTGTTCTGGCATCTTGATAGATATAAATGAGTAAACCTGCTAGTAATGAAGAAAAAGCTCCAAAAATTAGAATCACTTCACCAATAGAAGAACGAAAAGAATCAACATATTGTTCGGTTACATTTATTTGTATTATCCAATTATTATCATTGTAGCTATTTAGATCAAAATTGACTGGAGTAATACTTGATATATCAGAGTGAGTATTTGTATAAATAATTTTATCGTTTTCTTTAAATCTTATATGAAAGCTTTGTGAGTCAATGTTTAGTAACATACTTTTAAATAGTTTCTCGACATCAACAAGTACTAGAGTTGTCTCTACATATTTGTTAAAGTCAAATCTTGGTATTGCTATATAGAATACATTACGATTTTTTTTCTCATCTATATCTCGTATTGAAAATATACGACTAAATAGTGTTTTTTCTAATTTTTTTACTTGTTTAAGAATTTCTTCTTTCTTTGCCTTATTTTCGAAATAGACTTCTTTGTTATGTGCTGTAACTGTCCATTTTGCATTTTCTGTAATTCTTTGCAGCTGAATATATTGTTCATTTGCCTCAAGATAGCTAAAAGCATCTTTCTTCCATGCATTTTCATCCTGTTGTTTATATATGTCAGATCGTTTAGCCAATCTTTTTAAATCATTTACTTTATCATCGATTATTATTTCAATTCGACTTCTGAGCGAGTTTGTTTCATTTTGAATCACTTGTTTGATATTATTGATTTCCGTTTGTTTTATAATTTGCCCGATTAAAACAAATGTAAAAAGAAAGCCAAGTGTAGTAGGTATTGGGATCCAATTATAGTCGTTATCTTCTTTTATAGATGATATTGTGTTGTAGAAACTAGTTGATGCAATAATAAGGAATGTTAGTGATGTATGTAGCGCCATTCTTGTATACTTTTGCCAAACAAATGTTACATCTAGGCTAAATATATATCCTAAAAATGCAGTTGCAGATAGAGTAAACAAGAGACTGATGATTAATAATTGTAGATTCAGATATACTTTGTATCTTGAGAGAAAGACTTTAACTAAGCTTGTAAGAGAAACAAGGATAAAACATGTTGCACTATTAGGGGACATTCGCCCCGGGAATGTGGATTTGGTTAGAATATAATGCTTCATCAAAAATTCATCGATTCCATAATTATGACCGAGAATATATTGAAGTAATGTAGTAAAAGAAATCATAAATAGCGTAATCGATAGAATTTGATAGAAGTGAGAGTATTTCTTTCTTCCTAAGGAGTAATTTAAAATGATTCCTGAAAGAATAAAGCATATTGCTGTATTTAATTGCATAGGAACAAAGCTCTTTGAGATTTGAACGAAAGTGGGGATATTCATTATCCAACCAATTACAACAATAGAGCCTATAAAGACTACTATTATACTCGTTATTAATGTGAGTAAGTCTTTATTCTCTCTGTGTAGTTTCATGACTTAGCTTTTTATATTTGTGTTGATTATTTTAATGATTTCATCAAAGTTAAAAGGTTTTGATAATAAGCCTATGGCCCCTAAGTTTTGTGCTTGTTGTCTTGTTTTTGCATCAGCGTAACCTGTAATGATTAGAACTGGTGGATCCTTCGGGTGAATATTTCGTATTTCTTCTAGGAGTTCGATCCCGTCCATTGTCGGCATTTTTAAATCTGTAAGAATGAAGTCAACTTTATTAGTGATTGCGTATAGTAATGCTTTCTTTCCGTCTTCAAAACCAATACTTTTGAAGCCATAAGATTCTAAGACCTCTACATAGAGTTCGTTTAAAGTAAGGTCGTCTTCTGCAACGATTATTGTTTTAAGAATTGTTTCCATGCAGCTATTTTAATGGATTTAGTTTTTAACATCAAAAATGAGAAATGTACTAATGTGGTGTGTTTAAATCCTTACTAATAATGTACACTTACTCTTTCTATGTAAATTTTGTGTATAAAAATCGCGTGAAAGTACGTAGAAATCTGCAGAAAATAATGAAAAATCTACTGACATATATCATGTTTTTGTGTTAATTTTTAGTCATTAGATAGCCTAATTGCTTGAAATCACGAATTCTTTTTCCGTTGATATGCTATCGTAAATGAACTTAAGGTAGATAATTTTTTTGGTCATATAGCAATTATCTATGCAGAGCTATATGACCAAAAATATTAGAGATTATTATCTTTTATATAGTTTAGAACTTCTTCAATATGTGCAAGCTTTCTGGTTTTTGTCGTTTTAACTTTTATCTTATGACCTTTATGACGTTTCTTATATGTGACAATTTCTTCACCTAGTTTTGAAACCTCTCCATTACAAAGTGCATCTGATTCCATTAAGTCCTTTGTAATTGCGGCCATAGACTTTACACGATTAATCGCTTCTTCTTTATTTTTTCCTTCAATAATTAGTTTCGCAACTAGCTCCTGACCAATTTTTGATTTTGTATTGTTAAAAGAGAATTTATATACCTCTGTAAATGCTTCCCCAGATTCGCTAAAGAGATTTTTATAAACTGATTTTTGTGTTGTTAATGCACCTATTGCTGCAAAAACTAGTGGAGCACCCGGTGCAACGAATGAAGCTGCTACATAAGTTAAAAAACCACCAGTAACACCGGCCGAGACTGAAATGGCATTCTTTACTTCTTGTGGTAGGAACTTATCGTTTTTTACTATCTGTTCATACTGTTCAGTACAGGATTGAGCGTTTACATTTGTAAGTGAAAAAATACTAATAATTAAGCATAAAAAAAATTTCATAATATCTCCAAAATATAAATTAGGAGATACATAGCATATTTTCTTAACTAGATAGAATTTATGTACTTTTTACATTGAAATTACTTCTGTTAAATCACACATATTAATAAATATTAAGCCAATTATCAGTAACTTAGTTCATTGACGACAAGAAATTAAAGTGTCTAAAGGAAATTTAAGGATTAACCGATAGGAACACTATAGTTTCTTATGGGGAAGATGTGAGAAGAGTATTTATCAATTTGGCCTTAGTCTTTACTGCTTTGGCGACAAGTGTGTCGGCCGCTGATTACCAGTGGACCAATGAGCGAGTTGATATCGCCTATGGACAGTTAAGTTTAGGTGAGAGGAAAGAGTTTCATTTCAATCTCATGAAGGTCTTAGAGCAGAAAGCTAAGAAGACAAAGTATGAGCAAGAAAAAATCAATGTCTATTTAACACAGAATAATTTCTACTTACTCGAAAATCTTTTTAATAGTGCTTATGCAACAATTGAAGATCCTACTATCTTTTGTAATTTTGGTGGTTGGATGACCAATATTAAAAATGGAAAGTGTGTTGCTCCATGGTCTCGATCTGTTCGAGATAACCCTGAAATGGAAATTTTTGGTGAAGGCTATAAGAATAGCTGTGGTGGTGCGAATCTCTTTCGCTGTAATCCCATAATCTTTGGCCCTGGAGATGATGGTAAGGGGATCTGTACAACAACAGATGATTCTGATCCAAATCTTGCTACTTCATCTTGTATTGATGATTTCCTAAAAGATCATGTTGCAGGGATGGATCATTTAATTAGTTTACAAGAGGACCCAAAGAAATTAAGTGCCTATATTGCAATTGCCGCTGAGTCAATGCGTTCTTGTGAGGTCTCTTCTACAAACTTTGATTATTGTAAAAATTTAACTTGGATTATGGAAAATACAACGAAAACCGTTGTTCAATGTATGGATGTGCAAAATTTAATTTCTTTTCTTCCTGATGTGATCACGCCATTTAATCAAGATGAAATTGATAAAATTACAAATGGACTTGGGACAAAGGCCGTTGAATATCTTGAAGAGCTTGAAAAGAAGCAAGAGGAAGCTAGGCTCTTTAACCGCGGTATTCTTGAGCAAGCAATCACAGCTTCAGTTGAAGATGAACGTATGAAAGATACCATAACTAGAATTAGGGATAATACAACAGAATGTCTAAGAGGGCTTTGTAAGGGTACAAGATATTCGAAATCAAAACCTAAGACGAAATCAATTGCAAAGTGTGCTGCCTATGTAAAGCATGCTCTCTACCCATATCCAGCAGAAGAAGGAAAACGATTTGCTAATTTCTCTGAGTATCCTTGGGGGAAAAATGCAGACGACGCTGTTGAAGGTGGAAGATGGCTTAAGAAGTTAGGGTTTGAAAATATTCTTGATTACCCTGAAATGGCACATCTAACTCCAGAAACAGCGCCTCCTGGTGCTATTATTGTTTATGAAAAGATTCGTTCAGGTCGTACGACTACTGTTGATGGAGTACGTCGCGGGGCCCCTGGGCATATAGAAATTAAAGCATCTGAGAATGAGTATATTAGTGACTTTATTAATGATGAACCAACGAGAGTCGGTGGTATGAGAAGACCAATTGGAATTTATTATCAGATACCTGATGAGTATAAGAAACAACTTAAGGAGGTACCTAGTGAACTCTAAAAAGTACCTCAAGCATATTTTATTTTGCCTGATCATTAGTTTTAGTGGAGCGACATCTTTCGCTTCAAATATGAAAGAAACTTATGTTAAGCAGCTAAAAGAAATAAAGAAAATTAAGGGCAATGGTGATAATAAGCAATTAACTTTAGTTGGCCAGACAGCTGATGAGTTAACAAAAGACTGGTCACCAGAACTTGCTAAAGAGCTTGCTCGTGTTTTTAATGAGCTCTTAGATGTAAATGGAAATTACTTTCTTGTGGAGTTGATTGAACCATTAATTAAGAAGAGAAAAGATGAGTTTATGCCTATTCTTAATAAGGCCCTATCTGAAAAGAATAAGAAACTCTATAAAGAATTAAAAGAAATTAGTGAAAGAGAAGCTAGAGAAGGTAATGGTTAGATTTTTATTTCTTTCTCTATTCTTTGTTACTTACTCTCTTGCTCAAGATATAAAGCAAGTTGAGAGGGACTACGTACAGTTTTCAAAGTCCAAGAAGGCTAAGTTCACTGTAAAGTATGGTGAGTTTAAAAAGAGTGAGACAGCGACAACATTAGAGCTAAAAGACTCTAGTAAGATCATTGATAGTATAGCGCAATCTAAATTTGAAGTTGTCTATCAAGAAAACTCATCACATGGTCAAGTTAAAAGCTATATTTTAGGAGATGCCAAGACTGGGCAACTCTTTTATTTTAAATTTCCAAACAAATTAACAAAGCTACAATGGCAAAAGCCTTGGAAGTCAGAGAAGAAAGTCGATACATTAAATGCACACTTTAAATCGATGACAAATCCTCCTATTACTAAAGGAGGAGAGTAGTGAAGTCATTATTCATTGCCTTACTAACATTATCATCTTTTGCTCAAGATCCATCATGCTATGAACCACACGCTCATGATCACTTTCATGGGTTTTCATCAGATATTGATAGTATTACTGGAAAGATATTTACTTGTGAAGAAAGTAAGTACTTCTCTGATGCAAAGAATGAATTTGATAAATTATTTCCTAATAAATCAGTTCAAAAAAGAAATATCGCAGGTATTAATGTCAGTGGACCAAAGGCATTACTTGATGTGACTGAGAGTATTTTAAGTAACGCTGATAAAGACAAGAATTTCACTCCAACTTGGTTTAAAGAAAAGGCCAAGAGTTGTAAGACGGCCATATGTTTACTTGAGGCAACATTTAAAGACAAAGAAGCGGCCATGAGAGCGGCAAGTATAACAAAGAAAACTGGATATACAGTAAGTGCTAGCCAATCAAATGGACCATTTCAAAAAGGTGATGAGTATATTTGGAGTAAAGAAGATCTTCGAAAATTAGGCACGGCGATGGAAATGATGCCTAAGGAGCTAATAGGACTTAAAGGACTAAAGAAGATGTATGCTCTTCCTGAAGGGTACACTCTTGAAGCCGGTACCCTCGCTTGGGCCAAACCGTCATATGAAACGAAGTATTCTAAGAATCAAGGGAGTATCACTTTTACTCATCGTTCATTGAATCGTTCCATCGATGATACTTTTCATACAATTGTTCATGAGACAGCTCATCATCATGACTTTATGGCAATCGGTATAGATCTGAAAGGAAAAAAACTTAGTGAGAAAGATCCCTATTATAAATTAAATAATTGGAAACTTACAAAAGGTAAGAAGAAGATAGGTTCAATAAGTATTGATACAGATATATGGACTAGAGATTCAAAAGGATGTTCTGTTACAGAGTATGGTAAAACTGATCCAACTGAAGAATATGCTGAAATGATTTCTTGGTATATTTTATTTCCAGAACAAATAAAAAAACAATGCCCGAAACACTTTTCTTATTTCAAAAAGAATATTTTTAACGGGAAAGAATTTACTAATCCATTTAAAGTTAATATCGCAAGTACAGATAAGTGTATTTCAAGTAAGCCTGGTTTCAGTTTATACACAAATAAAGAACACTTACTAATGAGTTCAATTGAAACCAATAACGTAAGATTATCTCGTATTCCAAATATTATCATTGATGATAAGTGTATAAGTGAGCTTGTTGCTGATGCTGTTGACCATACTGATACTTATTCAAATAAAGACCTTTGTTATCGCGGAGGGATGGAGTCCTTAAAGAAATTAGCTAAGTCAGACTCAAGTAAGCAAGTTGAGAAATATACTTCAATGCTTATCGATGGAGTGAAAAAAGTTGATTGGCAAAAAGTTGAAGATAAATGTATTCAAGAAAAGTCAATTACCGACTCTTGTTATTCAAGTGAAGCAACAAAGCAGCTCGCACAACTTTCAGGTATAAAACCAGAAGTATTAAAAGATAGTATGCAAGTAAAGCCAGTAGTGAATGCAAAAGTGGCAAAAGCTGTGTTCGGTGGTACCGGAATTATTACCTGCCTTACTGAAGTTTTCTCTTTTAAAAAAGAACCACTCAAAGAGATGTGGGATACTAAGTCCAGCGTCTACTGCGGAAAGGGAATAAGAGAGAGTTTAAAATCCAATAAGCGTTATGCTGGTGATCAATATACAGAGTATTCTCTTGTCGATCAATATTATAAAAGCCCTAACGTTAAGGCCGATGCTCACAAAATGGTTGATTTACTAACAGATGCCTTTAAATCCAAAAAGTGTAAGAAGAAATTCTTTAAGAAGAAAGAATGTCGTCTTGAGGAGATTAAGAAGGCCATTGAGAATAATGCACAGAGCTTTGATATTGATATGAATCAAGTAAATGATTCGGTTATTAGTGAGGTCGAAAAACTATTTGCTAGTCAGTTAAAGTAGTCCTTAATTTGCTCGATGCTCTTGGACTTCTTCTTCTTTTTTTTCACGCTCTTCTTCGCCTACTTCTTTTGTACGGGTACTAATTTCAGTTAGCATATCAGCACGGCCATAGAGGATGACAGTATCCCCAGAACTTATAATATAGTCCTTTGGATGATGAGTCCTTCTCGGGGCAGAGATAATTCACGCACATTCTTGTCTTCAAACCAGTGATCATGTCCGACGTAGACTTCTACAATACCAAAATGATCTCCTAGGTGAAGTAGGTTAGCGTAATCCACTAATTCGACCTTAGAGAACTTCCGATAGGGGAGAAGAGACAATTGAGAAAATCTCTTTTTCACATGCAGGTATTACAGGAGACACTCGTCATACAAATCGCAGCTATCATTCAGTAAATCGCGCCATTGATGTTAGAGAAGTTAGGCTAACACAAAATGGTGAAACTCAATCATTTAAAGGTTCAATCGGTCACGAAGATCACAACCATCAACATCACTTGCACTTATCACTGCCGTATTGTCCGCGTAATGGGTATAATTCGAGGTAAAAAAAAAGGGCCAGTTAAACTGACCCCGTAATGATTGATTGAGTTAATTTTTTTGTTACATTTTTCAAGCACATATTTTTCTCCTAGTTATGTTTTCCAAAGAGTACGATCTCTTTTTTATAATTATAGCCATAGGAGAATTTCTAATCGTTAGAAGTGAGTTGATTTTATGCAAAGAGATTGTGAAAATTATGTTTCCCGAGCGAGACGCTAGGACTTATCTTTAACGAATAAGAAAGCTGAACTAGTTTCTTTTTTTGAATCCCCAAGGGCAGTGGCGGCAGCCATCTTTACAGCACTTTCTCATTCTTTTTAGACGAGGTTCAGTTGAGACAAGACCACCAGTAACTGGATCGCGATAGTAATCTTCACCATTTCTGACGGCCTCATCATGTAGGATGCGATATTGGTGTTTTACTTCTTTATTCTTTTTCTTATTCTTGTTTCTCGACATGTTTTTATTATGCCGCAAGTACATGGTTTGGACTATTCTCTAGTGCAGCAATTCCATTCTTATAATCTTTTGTGAACTTTATAAATTTATATAAGAAGAATGAACAAACAGCAAAGGCAAAGTAGCCCGCATGCCAAAATGCTAACTTAACATTCTCGTAATGCATAAATTAAAGTCTTCCACTGTCTACCGAGTACTACCGATAGGCCATACTTTGCACCAGCTTCTTTAAGCGTCATGCCACACTCAAGCCTCAACTCTCTAAGGGCGAGGTGATCGGAAGTAATTGCTTTCTTTGCGTTTTGCTTTGATTTAGGTTTTGTCATTTCAGTTCTCCTTAAAGTTGTTAAGGCGATTTGCTGGATTAGCCTAGCTGGCCAGCGGGACGCCAGTGAAATTGCTCAAGGAATTTAGATGGTTACAAACCAAAGGCTAATTTTGTGACAGTGCATGAAAGGGAGGCTAATCGGCGTAGCCAGATTTGGAACAACGGAAGAAGAGATCAAACACCAGATACCAAGTAATTGAATTCATAAGTGTTTAGAATGTTGTTAACGATGTCTTTTAAGATTTTGGGCGTAAAAAAAGGCCTTTCAAAAAAGCCTTACGAAAAATGGTGGATTATCCGTGAATCGAATAATCCCTATAACTTACAAATTATTTTAGTTAGTTCAAGCCAACCACAGAGACTTGAGAAGATTTAGAGAGACTTTTAAATATTATACTCTTCAATAAGATCGTCGATACTTACTGTAGGTATTGTATTATATGCGCCAGCATACTTTCCTGATCGAGTTGGAAGTATAGCTGTTAGATAGATTGATTTTACTTGGGTTCTTTCTTCGGCCGTTGTTGGGCCAATTAGATATTCAAGGACAAGATCACCATTCATCAGAGGACATTTTCTAACAGGATTCTTTTTCTTGTCATATGCCTCATAAGAAAAAGGCAGTCCATGTATTTGTGAAACTTTCTTTCTCAGCTCTGTCTGTAGATTGTCACGAAACTTGTCTTCTGCTTCTTGAGGTGGTTCTGAATTATCAAGTGCCCTTTGAAAAACAAAAGCTAGTAATTCTTAAATATCGTCCTTGAAGTTATCAGTTCGTACAATTTGTATTGGCAAGTCTTTATCCTACAGCATATTTCTTTTTATCTTTAACCCCATCATTGTATTTCTCTTCTTTGATTTCATCAAATAAAGAGTCGATACTCTCTTCAGCATTATTGAAAGTTTTTGAGTTTCCTTCATTTACTTGCATCATTGAGATTAGGTTTTTTTGCAATGACATCACTTCGTCTTTAAGAGAAAGATACTCTTCTTCGCTAACAAGAATATAGCGATCATTTCCTCTTGTGATTGCGATTGGTGACTTACGTGCTTTATCAAAAAACTCACTTAGTTTTGTTCTAAAATTTCTTGAGTTTGTATTTTCGGTCATATTAACCTCCGTAAGTACAGGGTACACGATTGCGTACGCACATGCAAACGGTTTATATGAATATGAACTTATTACACTCGTAAGCTACCGAGTACTTCCGGTAATGGTTAAAGGGTACGTCGATACTCTTTTACTTCTTCCTTATATAAATTGTTGATTTATCGTAACGCATTGCTAAGTTTTCACTATTTGACCTATGATATTTGATTGCTCATAATAGTTGAGTAATTTTCTTAGGGGGAAAAATGAAAGCTATTCTAATTCTGTTGATGAGTACTGCAGTATTTGCATGTCCTCAATTTGACTCACAATATCTTTGTGAAAATAACTATGCCGACTTTAATGTGAACTTTGAAGAAGTTGAAGTTGATGGTGCTCATGCATTTGATGTCCACTTCTCATTTTATACTGATCGTGTTTTTACTGATGGACTTAAAAGAGAGTTAGAGTTTACGACTAGACATTACGTGAATGCATACACGATGGGGAGCTGCTCACAGGATACTCTAACAGAAGTTTTTGCTGGTAAGTATCAAAATAAGAATGCTATTGAAATTATTAGAGATTACGTGAAGCTTGAGGATGGGTTAAAAATTGTCATTACAACACTTAGAGATAATGAGCTAGTTTCACAAAAGAAGTTTGACTGTCTTACAACAAAATAAAATCTAACTAAAAGGCCCTGTTAAACAGGGCCTTTTAGTTTCTGTATTTTCTATAGAAAATGTCAGAATGTCATAATTAAACTCTATATATTGTTTTCATTTGCTGGAGTAGAGGTAGGAATTAAAGAAATGGAGGATGGAATTTGGGCAGTTAGTTTTTTAGATTATGATTTGGGATATTTTGACGATAAGAGTAGAAAGGTGGAAGCAATAACGGATCCATTTGGCATGGGAAAAGTGTAAACCATGTCTCCGGTACGGACCTTGTAAGAAAGAAAAATGGTGGACTTATCTTGGTTCAAGTTAATCCAACAAGTTAAGTAAGGATCGTTAACAACAGAGCGAACGTGAGTCACGTCCGGTCATGTTGAGAAGAATTAAGCTTTTTTAATCAATGTATGTTCAAACTTCATTATATATTTCTCATCTTGCATATCTCCCCATGCAAGAAGTCTGATTTCTTTTTCAGCAGAAAATTTATGTCTTTTCAACCTTGAAGCATGAATGAATAAATCTCTAATGAGTAGAACAAAAAATTCAGAATTTACTTGATCATAGATTTGTAATTTAGACCACTCTTCAAAATGAGATATTATCATATTTCTATAGTTATAGAGCAGTTTAGTTAGTATTCTTTTAAATTTATTTATAGAGTAAATTGTTTTATATAAAATTGGTTTCTGATTGTTAAAGTCTTCGCTTGCTAATTTTATATTTAGACAAAGACCTTTCTTGCCATTTGCGTAGTTTCGTTTAAGGTATTCATTTCTTGATGTGCTACAGAAACAAATCATATAGAAGTGTGTTTTTGGTGATTTACTTTCTTCCTCAAGGAATGGAATGAGTTTTTCAAATATTACTTTTGTCTTTTCATCTTTATCTATAATCTCTTTCAATTGTGTCTTTATTATTTGAAGCCCATGCTTGAATTCTTGGTTATCGTTAGATAAGTTGTATTTTGTTAACCATAATTCTTTCGACTTAATTATATTTTCACCAGAGTTTTTACTTGTGTAGTGATACAGTGTTGTATCATAGTTTGAAAAGTGTTGATTAACGTATAGTTGGTTACATCTCTGCTTTATATAATTAGTGTTCCAATGCACAATTACTTCCTAATGTATTTTTAATATTCATTGTATCTTTTGGCTTTTCAAAAACTTTTCAGACCAAGACTTAAATCTTAATTTTTGACCCGGTATATGCTTATAGAGGATCATTTTGTGTTGAGTGGTATCTCCCGGCTGCTGAAATACTAGCTCTACATCTGCACCTGGGTCAGCTTGATTTCCATTTGTATCCTGAAAAGAACTACGCATTTGAACTCTCGACATCATTGTTCTCATTAAGATGGCTGGATGATGCTCTGGTCCTAATGGAGATGAGTCATCAATAAGACTGCTCACTATATCGATAAATTTTTGCGTTTCAACTTTTTTGGTACCCTTAAGGAACTCTAATCCTGTGTTTAGATCATCTTGGCCTATTAAATGAACCCAGTTTAAACACAGTTTTGGCTTATTGAATAAATCATTCTTTACTTTAACAGGTACATTGTATGGAATTAGTGGAGATGATCTTTTTGTCTGTGGGGCTTTCCAGTTGTCTCCATAGATCGCTTTTAAAACGATTTCTTCAGTCTCTGAATCAAACAAGAAACATCCACTCCAATCTTGTATCGTTTCACATTTTACGAGAGGAGGAAATTGCTTACTTAACATTATTTTATTATCTAGATCTAGTAAGACATCACCGTATCCAATCGTTCCTCTAAGTGGAAAATTCAAAGAGAATGCAATCTCCATTAAGTGAATACAACCAAATATAAACTTAACGGTATCATTTGGGCCTACAAGCTCATTTGAAACTAGTACTATTGAATCAGACATGAACTCTGATAGAAAGAAATTTTTATTATCTTTGATCTGACCGTTAGGGGTAACTCCTTGTGTGTTAAAAACTTTTGAGTCAGCCTCATTTATGAGGGCTTTAAAGAGTTTGTAGAGGTCTTCTATATTTTCATCTTCTATACGTTTCGAGAAACCGAGGATGTCTAGAAAGCCTATTAGTCTTTTACCTCTAACAATACTCATTAAGCAGCCTTAGCAATCGTCGTGATCTGCTCTAAGATTAAGTCTTCCCAAAATTTCTTAATTTCTTCATCTTCATTAATTGAGATAAGAAGAACTGAGTATAGTGCATTCTGAATAACTTTCGATCTTTTAAAGCCTGTAAGGTTTGAATATGCTACGACATCTCTCATTCCAACAGGTGAGAAATAAAGACTCTTCTTGATTCTTTCGCCTGCCATTAACATTTCTAAATCACCTGATTCTTTATATTGTCCTAAGCGTTTTAGAATAGGGCGACCGTTTCTTGTATCAATGAAATTTATAAATGTAATCGTAATAGCGCGAACGAGTAGGCTATCATCATATACACCGATTAGTTCTTTGAGTTTTTCAAGAACATCATAGCTATTTGATGATAGGGAATATTGAACTTTAAAAAGTTCTCTATTTTCATCTCTTAAATGGTAGATCCACTTAGAGAAATCGTGATCGATCTCTTTTGTCCAAAGAGCCTTGCCGTCAGAATCAACTTCTGTCTTATATGAAAATGTTTGTCCTAAAAATTCTCTTTCTACTGTTTCCATTTTATACCTCTCTGAAGCTTTGAATTGTAACTCCCTTCAGATTTCCTTTGTCAAAATAGTAACCTTTTATATAGTAGGTTTTGATTGTGCTTCCAAAAATTCCACCAAATTCAACAGTACAATTAAATTGAAAACAATGGTCTTCACCTGTTTTTCCATGTGGCCCATTTTGACTTTTTCTTACTGGCCACTTCAAATTATCTACTTGTCCTATTTTATAGAGAACAATATCAAAGTCATCTTTAGATAAGTTTGGAGGATTATTTCGCTCCTCCCAAAAATCTAGTTCACCTTTTTCGTAAACAATAATGAGCTTCTCTAAAAATAGCTCTCCATCAACTTCATTTTCTAAGGCATTCATAAGCCTCCTGACACTAAAGTATCACAAATGTGATACTTTTTCAACTGTGCTAATAATTCTAATATGTTATTATGCCATACAGACGCGTAAATAGCTAAAATGAGGGAGATATTCTCCCTCATTAAGCTTATTTTTTAAGTCTAATGACATTATCAAGTGAACCAAGGTTAGGAGTCACCCTAAAGTCGTCTGTCACTCCCTTCACATCAACCCCCGCCATACGGACGTAGATTTGAAAGGTTTTAAAATCTGACCAGCCTCCCATTTTCATAACCTGAGTCGGTTCAGCTCCTGAGGCCAATACGTGAGTCGCAAAGCAAGCCCTTAGAGTGTGAAAAGTGATGTGCTTTTCAATTCCTATACGGTATGGGAAGTTTGTTCTCTCTGTTTGATAAAGAAGTGTTCTAGCTTCATCAAGGGTGAGGATAGGTTTGTACTTGTTTTTTCATTTTTGATAACGGTCCAGAGAGCTTGTCATAATTTTATATCTCAGATCTTCTTTTAGAAATAGTGTATTTATATTTCTGTTATAAATTTCTAGAGCATTTGCACCATGATGACATGGAATGGGGGCTAGGTGATATTTTCTTATCGCTTCTTTAATTGTTTTGTAGAGTTCCACAAAGTTATAGCACCGATACTTGTTCACATAATTAGACTTTAGAATATTAAAGAAGGATTCGACCATGGAGTTTGAAAACCGAATGTCTTTCTTACAAATGAATTTTTTAATATTTTTCATTTGTAGCAAATTGCTCACGTCTATGGCCGTGTTTTCTTTTCCACCATCAAAAACAATCATTTTAGGAGTTTCTACTTTCAGAACGCATTTTAAAGTTTTAAGAGTTACACTTTTGTCCTTTGTATGACTTATTCTCCAGGACACTATTTTTCGAGAATAGTTATCAATTACTGACTGAAGATAAATTTTCCCATGTGGTTTTGACTTAAATTCAGTTATGTCGATATGCCAAATATCATTTGGACGTGTTGCTCTAAGTCCTATTCTATTTTTACTTTTATTATATTTCTTCTTATTTCTTCTTTCGCTAAATATTTTAATATACTTTCTCCAGGTTCCGTAGCTACAGTAAAGTAATCCTTTTCTGTAGGCATAAAGTTGAAGACGTTTTGCAGGAAGGTGAGAAAGACTTTTTGATTTTGACAGTCTTTCTATTATTCGCAGTTCTTTGCTTGAAAGTTTCGATCTTCGTAAATAGAGTGAGCGGTTTGTTGATGTATTAAACTTATATCGCATGTATTTTGAGTGATCGATCTTTGCTAAATGGCAAAGAATAGTAGCTGAATGGTATTGACTGTACTTGCTTATGACAGCGCATATTTTCTTTGATTTCTTTATAGAGACTTCATCTGATAGGAGAGTATTTACTTCTTTCAAAAAGCATACTTTTGCCCTTTCTTTCTCGAGCTTGTTTTTCAAATATTCGACCTCATTTTTATTAGCTGAGTTTATTCGTCTGTCTCCGATAGAAACTTTCTTCTTTGAATGACGAATCCAATATAGCGCAGTTGATCTTGGTATATTCAATTCTGGAAACGCATTTGGGTTTCCCGTTCGTATAATGATTTCTTTTATTTCATCGCTATATTTACGATATTGCTTTTTCATAAAGGACTCCCTTTTGACGAAAATTCGTCAAACCTATGCGGTTTTTAAAGTGATTACTAGTTGTTATGAATTGTTTGTGGAAATATTTCCGCTGGATGTTGTTGAAATTGGGTTATAATAGTTTCTAATTCTGGTAATTCCGGCAAAGTGAATGTTAAAGAAATAGTCCTAAAACAGATAGAGGAGTACAACAATCAAGACATTGAAAAGTGTCTTGCGTATTGCGACGACCAGATTGAAGTATTACTCCTTCCAGATAATGAATCTCTTTTTAAAGGTAAAGACATTCTAAGGGGTCATCTAAAATCTTCTTTTGGAACTGAGGACTTCGAGGAAGTTGAAGTATTAGAGGTTATTACTCTTGGTGATTATGTAACCACAGTCGAAAGAAAAACTAAAAAATCTACTGGCGAAAATAGATCGCTTTTAATTACATATTTAGTTGAAGATTCTGTGATTAAGACTATGTGGGCAGCTAGAAGTTAATAACTATGGTGAGGAGTCGTTGTAGGTTTTAAATATTATCTTTAGAATGATTAGTATAAATGAAACGACCCAAGCTCTCTTAGTTGCAAACTTTAATCTGTAATCCCTCATTTTAAATTTTAGATTAATCTCAAATTCAATTTTGTTGTCTTTGTTAGTCATGCTCTCCTCCTTTCACCCATGCCGAAAGGCTTTGAAGGAGGAAGCTTGACTAACTGTAACCAGAGAATTTTCTTAATATATTTACAGTGAAATTATTACTTGACTAAACAAGATACACGTTGATAATTATGTATATATGATTGGAAGATTCTTTTCACTATTCATTTTGATTTCATTTTTATTCAGCTCATTTGCTGAGTCAAATGGTATTCATGAACTTACTTCAAGTGTTGAGTCTGAAATTTCTAGTGTAGGCTCTTTTACAACTGCGTCTGAGATTGTAAGTGCAGATTGCCAAGAGAATGACTGTGGCGACCACACGGAGCACTGTTCTCACCATTGTAGTGGTTTACATAATATTGCCCCAGCTCAGAGTCAGGCTTCACTAAAAAGTCCTACAGGTATTAATAATAAAGTCCTTTGGTATTACAACCACCACTATAAAACCCTATTTCTTGATCCGGCTTTAAAGCCTCCGATGTTCTCCTAATTAGATTTTAGATTCTTTATAAGCATCTATGCGTATGCTTACTTGGAATAATTACTAACTAATTAGGTGAAGTTTAATGAAATTTAATAACAATTTAGCTTTGATAACAGCATTGCCTGTAGGAGCCAGTCCTCTAGAGGCATTGTCAGATAATAGAGTTAACTCTTTGAGCAATAAGCACAAACATGATTTTGGTTACTTTAAGAAGTTAGAGTGGGAGAGATCTCTCGCCCCTCTCATATAAAAAAAGGAAAAATGGGAATGAAGAATAGTTTATTAGTCATCTTTATTAGTATTTGTACATTTAATACTTATGCAAAATGTAACCTTAAAAGTTCAAATGATATCTTAGAGCTAGTTAAGAAAAACCATCCAAGTATCGCTTTTAATGAGGCAAAGGGAAAGGCTCTCGAATCTACTATAGAAGTAGCAGGACAAAGACCTAATCCTGAGTTAGATGCCGAGAGTACTGTTGGTGACTCAGTTGAGGGAAATATTTATCGTACCTCTGTTTCTCTAAAGCACACTTTTGAGCTAGGCGGAAAACGTGACTCAAGGGTTAATGTTGCAAGAAATACATTTAAGACTGGCATGGCCGTAGCAGAATTTGAAAACCAGCAAACTATAATTGATACAGTTATTAAACTTCACCGCTTGAGGCAAGTATATGAATTGATTCCTCTTTATAAAGAGTCTTTAGATGCATTCAATAAAATTCTAAGAACTATCAAGAAAAGAAAGTCTCTTTCTCCTGAACAACAGGTAGAAGGTGAAACTCTTGAATTAGCTGTAAATGATTATAAGCTTAAAATCTCGCAGCTTAATTCTGAAAAAATGAATCTAACAACACATTTGTCTTTCTTTATGGGAGAAAACTGCATTATCCCACGAAACGCTCTTCCTTTTACTGTGAATTTAAGTGAGAGTTTTAATAGTGATATGAAAGTTGAGAACTACTCAAAGCTTAAAATAGCATCACTTGCTTTAGAGTTGGCAAAATCGAACTTAGATTTAGAAAAATCTAATAGTTACCCAAATCTTCAGATTGGGCCAACTTATGAATATGAAAAGCTTAATGTCAGCCAAACAAACACTGTCGGTATTGCGCTAACAATGGACTTACCAATACTGAATATTAATGGTGGTGGTAGAGCAAAGGCAGCTAAAGATGTTTTAGCGGCAAGCCTGAACTTGAGGAACATAAAGCAAGAAAGTAAGCTAGATATTCAATCGTGGGTGCAAAAGTACAACCAATATAAAGATTCACTAAAAACCATTGCAAATAAAGAAAAATTAGAAAAAAAGCATAGAAAAATTGAATCTCTATTTAAGAGAGGAATTATTTCTACATCACTTGTAATTGAGTCACACAGACAATTAATAGAATTTTTTAACACAAGGTTTGAATTTGAAAATGGAGCAACGGAAGCTCTTTGGAATATATATAAGTTAAATGGGGAAATTGAGAATAAAAAACTTTAAAACCTACTAAGGGGGATATTATGAAGTCAAAAATAATACTTATGGCATTTATGTTACTTTCACTGATCGCATGTAGCGATGGCGAAGAGGGATTGAAAGAACAAACAGGGATACAGACAAAAGAAGAAATTAATGCTCAAAACCAAAACCTACAGGAGTGGGCAGAAAAACTTGAAGTTGACTTAGATAAAAGAAGAACTTTTATCAATGCAGTTGAAGGAGAGTTTGAAGGACAGTTTTCCGTAAAAGAATCTACTTACATGATCCGTTTGCTAATTACACCAACTATTCCAGATTATGATGTTGATCGAACTAGGACACTTGCAGAGCTAGAGTATGAACTTCAAAATTTAAATTTAAACGTTCAAATAATGCAATGGAACCCTAATAGTCAATTATCAGCCGTTGGTTGTGTTTTACAAAATATTAAGCCTGACTTAAAGAAAGGTATTATGAACTTAATTTCTGAGGGGTGTTCAAATACTTATCAGCTTTTTCTGTCCGATACACCTGATGACGGACAAAATGTAGAGGATCAGGACGTTATGGCACAGAGCCATGCCTTGGCAAATCAAATAAAAGACGGATTCGTAAACTACATTCAAGAGTTTAAGGGGAAATTGCGCTCTAGTACCAATGCTATGATCTATAACTTTTCTCTTACAAGGATTTAATTATGAAGAACTTATTACTGATATCAATACTCATATCTTCTTCATTTTCCTTTGCAGGCCCAGTAGAACTAAAGCTAGAAGATGTTGCTAAGAAGGTCTCTAACGACAACTTTCTTGTAATAGAAAATGCTGAGCGAGTTTACCAAAAAAAAGAAAACATAAAGTTTTCCCGTGCTAATTTGCTTCCAAAGTTAAATATTTGGAATCTACTTAAGCTTCCAGCGGTTTTTGTTGACCCTCTGGCCATTGGAGATATTATCCAAGACTTTGCACCTTTTTTAGTTCCAGCAAATTGGTTTAAAGTCGCTCAATCCAAGCATCTTTATAAAGCTAGAAAAGAACAATATAGAGCACTTTGGGCCAATGAAGTTAATACAGCAAAATTACTATTTGTAAGTGTTTATCGTGACGAAGTTTTTGCTAATCTTGTTCTGCAAAAGCAAAAAAAATATAAAGAAATAATGGAAATTGCAAAGACCAGAAATATTTTTGGAAATGGAAACTTATTCGCTTACAACTTAGTAAGGGATAGATATCTTTCACTGGTAGAGGACTCACGAAATCTTGAAAATTTAGTTTACTCAGAGATAAAAGAACTACAGTTTCTAACAGGAATTAATAATGAAGAAGATGTTGTGATTCAACCTCCAATACTTCCGAAGCTAGAGGGAGCTTCTAAAATTGATTTTTCTAAAATTATATTTAAAGCGATAGAAGCATCTCCTGAAGTCGTTCAGTATGAACACTTGATTAATGCCCTTTCTAAAGTGAGAGGACAAATTAACTTTAGTATTTTAGGAACATCTACATTCTCAATGGGTGAAGGAAATGGAGTTTTTGATCATATACCAATTCAGGATGGATTGGGATTTGGTATGGGAGCTAGCATACGAATCTCTAAATCTGAGGGAAGAATATTAAAGACACAGCTCAAAGGAACGATAGAAATCATTAAGAGACAAGTAAATGTTCTTGTTAAAGAATATAACTCTTTAATTCATAACTACACTATTACTCAAGAGAGAATTGAATTAGCTAATTCTAATTATGAAGCAATGATGAGCCACATCGCGATTGGTGGAACCCTTAACGTTATGGAAATGGTCGAGATTTTAGACAATCTATATGCATCTAAAATATTACTACTCTCATATCAGTTTCGATTTTCAGATTTAGTAGAGAAACTCAAAAGGATCACTTTTAGTGGTGATTACAGTAGTGGTCCAATTTTAAATATAGAGGAATAGAGTTATGAAAACTAGAAATATAGCGTTTTTTATTTTCAGTATTTTGCTTATTCAAAATGTATATGCAAGTGAGCGAGTATGCAAGAAAAGGCCCGGGAGTAAAATCCGAATATGTAAAACTGTAAACTCATCTACCGCTGAAGCGACTAAAGTCAAAGGTATTTTAGATTTTGAGAATATTAATCTAAAAATAATGGACGAGGAACTGTTTAATAAATTTGATGCAGATTATCTTGTTGTTATTAATGATTTCTCACTAAAGATTACTGAACTTAATGATTATATAAAGAATAATATCGGCACACGAAGAAAGAGAAAACAATTAGTTAGGGAGATAAGATCAGTTATGGAAATCGGAGAGTTTTGCTCAGCAACTCTCGTTGAGAAAGAAATGGTTGAAGAGATTAGAGATAAATGCATTGAAGGATATTTTGACGTGTGTCCACAATCATTTTCAAATTATCTTGAGAACTCTTATGAAATTCTTAATAACTTAAAGGGTTTATTTGGAAGCACTCACTTAGATGAATCAGAATGTAGTAAATATTATAAACAGGAGATATAAATGAATCGTAAATTAATATTATCAGGAATTATAGTTACATCCCTTCTAGGATTTAGTTCTTTTGCAGAAGATGGACATGATCACAGTTCTCATGAAAAAAAAGAAAAGCATTCTAAAGAGGAATCTCATGACCACAGTGATGGGGATGGTCATAATCACAAGAAAAAAAAGAAGAAAGATTCTCATGCCGGCCACGATGATCATGGGCATAAAGGCCACAATGAAGATGACGGTCATGAGCATGATAAACATAAAGAAGAAGATGGGCATGATCATGGTTCACACGAAGGTCATGGTTCTCATGAAGGACACGGTGGAGGAAAGGCCATTGGAAAAGGAAAAGCTATAGAGGAAGTAGATGAAATTAAAGGGTTCAAACTTTCAAAAGAAGCCATTAAGACTTTGAAACTAAAACTTAATACAGTAGATGGTTCTTCTTTTAAGATTTCTAAGAAGACTTTAGTGGCATCCAAAAATAAAAAAGGTGTGTATAGGTTTAGAGCAGGATTTTTTAAGTTTATGCCAGCGAAAATTACAAAAGAGCTTTCTGATGGCTATCAGGTAGAAGTTAAAGGTGTTGATTTTGGAGATCAGATTGTTGTAAATGGCGTTGGTCTTTTACGAGTAACAGATGTTTATTCAACAGATAAATCAGAGTACGGTCACTCACACTAGGAATTAACATGATTAATAAAGTTATTGAATTCTCCGTAAATAATCGAATGTTTGTCTTTATGGCAACATTGCTACTGATTGTATTTGGTATGAAGTCTTTTCAGGAGTTATCTATTGATGCTGTTCCTGATATCACCAATACACAAGTTCAAATAAACACACAGGTGAAAGGCCTAGTTCCAGAAGAAGTCGAGAGAATGGTAACTTTTCCGATTGAATATTCTATGAATGGAATTCCTGGCGTTGAAACAATTCGTTCAATATCTCGATATGGTATTTCTCAAGTAACTGTTATCTTTAAAGAAGAGACGGATATTTTTAGGGCCAGGCAACTTGCTTCTGAAAAGCTTCAAAATATTGAGCTACCAGATGGAGTTGTTCCAGAAATGGGCCCTATTAGTACTGGACTTGGAGAAATTTTCCATTACTCAATTGAAGCTAAGGTTCCTGAAACAGACCCTGAAAAAAGATTGATTCAACTAATGGACTTGAGATCTCTTCAAGATTGGTTTATTAAGCCAAGACTTCTAACCGTTAAAGGAGTCACCGAAGTTAATACTATTGGTGGATATGAAAAACAGTTTTTTATCCAGCCAAATATTCAGGAAATGGCCAAATATGGTCTTCATTTTGATGATATTGAGTCTGCGATTGAACGTACTAATCTAAATGTTGGTGGCGGTTATATTCAGCAGACAGGAGAGCAACTTCTCGTTAGAGGAGTTGGGTTATTAAATAATATTAAAGATATTGAGTCAGTCGTTGTAAAAAGACTTTCTTCATATCAAGTCATAAAGATTAAGGATATTTCCCAAGTAAAATACGATAAAGAGATTAGAACAGGAGCTGCAACTGTAAATGGCGAAGAGTCTATTATTGGAACAGCTTTTATGCTGCTTGGGGAAAACTCTAGAGCTGTAGCTCAAAGAGTGTCTGTAAAACTTGATGATATTAAAAAGGATCTACCTCCTTGGGTAAAACTCAAGGTGCTTTATGATCGATCAAATATGGTAGATGCTACTCTTGGGACAGTAGAGCATAACCTACTAATGGGGGCAGGACTTGTAATACTATTCTTACTTTTACTTGTTGGTAATATAAGAGCAGCAATTATTACATCTCTTATGATTCCTGTATCACTTCTTATGACCTTTATCTTAATGAAGTGGCAAAATGTATCTGGTAACTTAATGAGTTTGGGTGCTCTTGATTTTGGGATTATTATTGATGGAGCTGTTATTGTTATAGAAAACTGTGTACATCGACTTCAAAGTAAAGGAAAGATGCTTGGAAGAGAAATGACCAGAGCCGAGGTTAAGCAAGTAGTCATAGACTCAGCAATTGAAATTCGGTCTGCTGCTGGGTTTGGTGAATTAATTGTTATTGTAGTTTTTATTCCACTTTTTGCCCTAACTGGTGTTGAAGGTAAAATGTTTGGCCCTATGGCTACAACATTTATAATGGCCTTAGCATCAGCGCTTCTCCTTTCTTTTACAGTTGTTCCTGCATTGGCCGCAACATTCTTAAGTGGAAAAACAAGAGATAAAAAACCATTCTTAATGAGTCTCGCTGAAAAGGCATTTAGTCCTACATTAGGTATGGCATTAAGGGCAAAAAAGTTTGTTCTTGGTATTGGAATAGCTTCAATAGTCGTGGGGGTATTTTTATTCTCAAGATTAGGTGCAGAATTTATTCCTCAACTTGATGAAGGTGATTTTGCGTTACAATTTATTCGTCCTGCTAATATTAGTATTGAGAACTCGGTAAAATTACAGAGACTTTCAGAGAAAATTGTTTTGGATTTTCCACAGGTTAAAAATGTTTTTGCGAGAACTGGAGCTGCGGAGGTAGCAACAGATCCGATGGGTGTGAATATCTCAGACTCATATGTGATGCTTAACAACAAAGAAGAATGGCCGAAAGATAGTTCTATTACGGACAAAAAGAGTTTGATGAAGGCTGTAAAGGAAAAATTAGATTTACATGTCCCTGGTCAAGTTATGCTAGTTTCTCAACCAGTCGAATTACGTTTTAATGAGCTTTTAGAAGGAACTCGTGCAGATGTTTCAGCAAAAGTATTCGGTGAAGATTTGGATAAACTAATAGCATACTCCAAAGAGGTTGCTGAAATTGTTGGTAGTATTGAGGGAGCGGGAGAGGCTGAGTCTGAATCTAAAGGAAAATCACCTCTACTTCAATATACACCCAAAATGGATGAACTAGCTCAATTGGGAGTTACTGCACGTCCAGTACTAGATGCAATTAACACGGCGATTGGAGGTCGAGAAGTAGGACATGTCTATGATGGAGTACGCAAGTTTCCTATTGTAACTAGGCTTTCTGAGGAAGAACGAAAAGACATAATGACAGTTAGAAAATTACCTGTTGGTATTGCTGAAGGTCATACTGTTCCCATTGAACAAGTCGCAGATATTGATTTTGTAGAGACCTTCTCGGCTGTAGGTCGAGAAAACTCGCAAAGGCGTATTGCTGTACTTATTAATCCTGAAGTTAGAGATATTGAAAGCTTTGTAAATAAAGCTAAGAAAATGGTTGAAGAAAAAGTAAAGCTTCCAGAGGGGTATTACATCGAATGGGGAGGTAGTTTTAAAAACCTTCAAAGTGCCAAAGAAAGATTAGGCGTACTTGTTCCAATGGCCCTCTTGATAATTCTTGCAATGCTATATGCTGCATTTAAAAACTTCTCTCAGGTGGTGTTAATATTTGCATGTGCGCCAATGGCCTTAATCGGAGGTGTTATTGCATTAAATGTTATGAATATGCCTTTTAGTATATCAGCCGGAGTTGGCTTTATAGCACTTTGTGGAATTAGTATATTAAATGGGGTTGTCCTTGTGACATATTTTAACAGACTAATTTTAGATGGGAAAACACCAGACGATGTCGTTAGAGAAGGGGCCATGACAAGACTTAGACCTGTTCTTATGACTGCCCTAACCGATATCTTTGGATTTTTACCAATGATGTTTTCAACTGGACTTGGTGCTGAAGTACAGAAACCACTTGCAACTGTTGTTGTTGGAGGAATCTTATCTGCGACAGCACTAACATTGATAGTATTACCAAGTTTATACAGATTATTTATAAAACAAATGCAACCAAATCTATTTAAAGGAGAATTATAATGAAATACCTTATCGCAGTCTTACTAACTATGTTTTTAGCATCATGTGCTCATCATCATAATAAAACTGAGCATCATCACCATAAGTATGAAAAACAATGTGCCTATAGCGTAGCTCATGGAGATTTAAAAACTAAAGGCAAAGTAGAATATAAGTTTGAGCACGGAGGAAAAACTTATTACTTTTCGACTAGTGAAAAACTTAATGACTTTAAGAACGACCTTGAAACCAATATCAAAAAGGCAAATCAGAATTGGGTAGATCGCGGTGGAAGACGCTAAATAGGATGAATAATGTCAGGAACGCATAATCACTCACATCATCATGGCAGCAAGAACATACTTGTTGCCTTTTTTCTTAATGCTGGTTTTGCAGTTATAGAGTTAATCGGTGGCTACTTAACCAATAGTGTTGCTATTTACTCCGATGCTTTACATGACTTTGGCGATAGTCTTGCTCTACTCTTTTCATACTTTGCTGAAAAATTAAGCCATAAAGATGCGGATAAGAAGTTTACATTTGGCTATCGACGCTTTTCTATACTCTCAGCTCTAATTAATGGAATGATTTTATTATTGGGAAGTATTTTCGTGATTTATGAAGCTTCTCAAAGAATAATGTCGCCAGAAAAAGTATCTCCCGAAGGAATGTTAGGTCTAGCAATTCTAGGGATTGCAGTTAACTCATTTGCTGCTTTTAGGTTGTCTAAAGATGATGGCATGAATACGAAAATGGTCATGTTTCACCTCTTAGAGGATTTACTTGGATGGGTTGCTGTATTAATTGTGAGTGTGATTTTACTATTTAAACCTTGGTATATACTGGATTCTATCCTTTCGATTTTGATTTCTTTAGTAATACTTAGAGGGGTTTATAAAAATTTAATAAAAGTTGGGTTAATTTTTCTCCAAAAATTCCCTGATGAGCTTGAGTTTGAGCAGTTAAAAAAAGAAATAATGGATCTTGATCTCGTCTACGATATACACGCTGTTAAAGGATGGTCAATTGATGATTCGACTTACTATTTACGGTTTCATGTCCTCGTTCCAGAAGATACAAAGATTGGGACTGTTGATTCATTGAAAATTAAAGTAAAAGAGATTTTAAAGACCTATAATGTTACATATTCAACAATTGAGTTTGAAGCGAAGTGTGAGAGAAATGAATAATCAAATTTATCTATTTGAATTTTACGCTGTAATTATATCTGATTCTCTTAATACCGAAAAACACTCTCACCTTGCTCATCAATTAACATTTTCGTTAAACGATGAGTCTTTCGAAGTTAAGGTTGGGGAAGAGCTAATTAGTTCAAAGGTTGTATTTATTCCTTCTCAGGAAACACATAATTTTCTAGGGAGCTGTTCTCACTTCCTATCTATTTTAATAGATAATGAGTCTTTGTTTAATTTATCTGAATTGAGATCAAAGCTTCGTAATCTCGATACTTTTCCAACTGAAATAGGAGATGTTGAACCTCTACTTAAGCACCTTGGACTCGGAAGTGGTAAAAATTTAGACTCTAGAATTATTAAGGTAAAAGAGATGATAGATAGTGCTGAATTCCTAGAAGAAATTCGACTGAGTGAAATATCAAAAGAAATGGCCTTATCTGAAAGCAGAATGTTACATTTGTTTAAAGAACAAGTAGGAGTACCCTTTAGAAAGTATATTCTTTGGAAGAAGCTTAGAAGAGCAATATCATCCTTTGCTAGCAATAAAAACATGAAATTAACTGATATTGCCTTGGGAGCAGGTTTCAGTGATTCCACACACTTATCAAAGGTTATTAAGGCATCATTTGGTCTTTCACCTTCTGAAATCCTTAAGAATAGCCAGTTTATAAAAGATCATAATTAATGCTTGCTCTATACTTAATAAACATTAACTAGAGAGGTCCAATGATGAATGAAACAAAAATTTTAAACTTTAACCACTATGAGATAAAAAGGGTAATAGATAAGATAACCAACGGTCTTACTGAGCAACAAGAGATAATAAACGCTTGCTATTTGTTCGTTAGGGATGAAATTAAATTTGGTTATAACGAGAGTGATGACATTCCTGCCTCAAAGGTTTTGAATGATGGGTATGGCCAATGTAATACAAAATCAAACCTTTTACTTGCACTACTTCGAGGTGCCGGAATTGAAGCTCGTTTTCATGGTTTCACGATTGATAAAAGACTACAATATGGAGCTGTTACAGGAATCTTTTATTGGTTAACTCCAAAAGAAATTTTTCATAGCTGGATTGAGGTTAATTTCAATGGGAGTTGGTATAACCTCGAAGGTTTTATATTAGATAAAGAATATTTAAGTTCTTTAAAGTCATATTTCACAAGTAATCCTAAAACACTTTGTGGATATGGTGTTGCTAGTGATGACTTCCAGTCTCCTCAGGTAGAGTGGAGTGGGAATAATAATACCTATATTCAAAAAGAAGGTATTGTAAAAGATTTAGGTATATTTGATTCACCTGATGAGTTTTACGAGAAGTATGGAACAAATCCTAAAGGTCTAAAAAAAGTGCTTTTTAAATTATTAGTTCGACATATTATGAATAATACAATTTCAAAGCTTAGAAAGAAAAAAACACAATCTAACGGTGATTTAAGAACATTGTGTAGTATTGAAGATATTAACTCAATTTCTTTTAATAATAAATAATGGAACTTTGTTGATGAATACGAAACTAAAAAAGAATTTTTACCTAAAACTTGCAAAGGCCAAGGGATTAATTAGTTTAAAGCAATATGAGGAAGCTTTCTCTTTTCTTGAGGACGCACATGTCTTGGGGCAAAGGTATATAATTCCTCACACGATTACTCATATCTATATGCTTAAAATTGGTTTCTTGCAAAAAGATTTAAAAGAAATCATAGGTCAATTATTTCGTATTCCTACAGGAGTATTAGGTTCTATGTTTGGTATTCTACCAATAGGTAATACAGGAGGAAGTAATGTTCCACCGTTTAAAAAAATGGAAGTTCGAGATGACTTACAGAAGATGCTACAATAATATCTAAGTGAGTTATAAGAAAAGGAAAAAAATGAAAAAGAGTATTGTTAAAATTCAAAAGATGGACTGCCCGTCTGAAGTTAAAATAATAGAAAGTCTTATTGAGAAGATTAGCACGGATATAAAGGCAGAATTTGATTTAGATAAAAGAGTTGTTACTTTTTACCATAGTATAACTAGTGATATGATTTTGAATGAATTAAAGAATGTATCATTACCTGGCGAACTTGTTTCAACTGAAAGTATTTCTGAAGAAGACATACCTGATATTGGGCCTAGTGTTGAAGCAAGAACCCTTAAATATTTGTTAGCGATAAATTTTACAATGTTCATCGTTGAGATATTTGTTGGGATTTATGCAGAATCTACAGGATTAATAGCAGATGGATTGGATATGTTAGCCGACTCATTTGTGTATGGTATCAGCTTGTATGCTGTCGGAAGAAGCATTGTTACAAAAAATAGAACAGCCTTTCTTAGTGGTATCATGCAAATATCGTTAGGCCTTTTATGTCTTGTTGAAGTAGGTCGAAAGTTTTACACAGGAAGTGAACCTCTATCCAATTACATGATCATTATTTCAATAATTGCCCTAATTGCTAATGTTTTATGCTTAGTTTTGATACACAAACATAAAGATGGTGAGGTTCACATGAAGGCTAGTTGGATATTTTCAGCAAATGATGTCATTGTAAATACTGGTGTTATTGTATCAGGTGTCCTCGTTTATTATCTAAACAGCAATATTCCAGACCTTGTTATTGGAGCATTTGTATCTTTTATTGTTATTAAAGGTGGATTTACAATAATTAAACTTTCAAGACCACAGAAGAAAGTAGAAGGTAAAGATAAGCCCTGCTGTTCTAATAGCTGTGATTAGATTTCTTTGACTTGGTTGAGCTTTTCATAGAAAGTTTCCCTAAGCATATAGCTAAGGTAAATGAAATAGCCCCAAACAAATGGAGAGAAATAAGAACATGAGTCGTAGAAATCATCTCCAATTAGTCCATGTGAAAGCCTGTTCCTGAAGTTAAAACCTTTATTTTCTGACAAAAGAGCTTTAATTTGAAAGAGATGAGCTTCACCAAATACTTTTTTAAATTCAGGTAGATGTAACAGAGAGCTTAAAGTTCTTTCTTGTTGAACTATATCTTCATCAATAAGAGTAACTATTACACCTACATTTTCTAAGAAATGCCGAAAACAGTTTTCAAATTGAGGGACTAATAAATACATTGATTCTTCCCATTTCCCAATAAACCCATACCATAAGGCTTTTCTGATTATGGAGATTCTGTTTGGAGGTATAAAAGGATTATTTGTAAGAAAACTTTCAAAATCATATTCAGTGATGTCATGTCTAAGAAGGAGAGTATTTCTGCCGTGATCTATGCAAGTTCCTTTTATTAAGACTCCGTTTTTAAATAGAAATAAGGCTTCTGAGAGTAAAATCGAAGCATTCTCATCTTCATTCTCAAAAGAGAGGCCATTATCTCTATCAACTATTCTCGCATTGTCATCATAATGTATTGTCGAAAACAAATGGCGCAGAGAACCCTTTACAGCTTCTTTTGCATGATTTTGATAATATTCAACTTCTTGAGGAATCGTTTTATAAGTTAAAGCCAATATACCATTTATAGTATCTAGCTTCTCAATTGCTTTAAATGTTTCTTCCATTGGTTTTGAAAGGTCTATGTCAAATGGAGAAGACTTCATTTCATCTTGTGATTTAAGTGAGGCATTATTTAATTCTGCATGTATATCATCAATTGCTTCTTTTCGACTTCTCGTTATTTTATGTGCCATCATATTTTCGTACAAAGCTCTTGAGCATGCTTCGGTTAACATTAGGCCATTGCCCCCGTCTTCTTTTATACTTTTAATTTCATCGAAATATGAGTCACAAATAAGATTAAGGGTCTGATCTCTTTTATCAACGTCTTTTGCTTTTTTGTGTAACTTTAAACATATATCTAAGTAGTCACGATATTTTCTAAAGTGCTTCTGAGTTTTTGATTCATCTGCATAATTCTCTGACATTTGAATAATATTCTTATCATCTTCAAGGTTTGCAAAAGCGTAAATCTTAAAATAGATAAATCTTGTAAAGTCACTTGGCTCCTTGTCTTTAGGACTAATTAATATTTTGAAAATATTAGACAATCTTTCTTTAAGAGTATCTTTGTCTTTAGTTAAACGCAGAAGAGAGGAACATCTCTTTAATTCATCTCGTATTAGTGCCTTTGATCTTTTTTCTTCACTGCTAACAAAGTCTTCTATGTATGAAAGATAAGATTCTAGTGCCAGTTCTACTTTTGGGTAATCTTGGCATCCGGCCCAGAGGACATCTGCTAGTCTAGCATTGACATGATGACTTTTTATTTTACCAATTAAGTTTTCTATTACCTGATATTGTTCTGTCTTTATATCTTCCAACGACAATGTTCTCTTGCCCTGATATTCCATGAAAGGTTTAAATGGTTCCTTTTCGTTTTTTCCATCCAAGCCAAGTCTTAAGACTTCTTCGATTAACAACACATCTTTGTCTATTTCAGTATCATCATTTTTTTCTTTCGAGATTTTAGATAAACATTTCTCAATACAGTCGTTTTCAGTAAAAATCTCAATCAAATTATCGAGTGTGAAATTCTTTTTTTCATTGTTTGACATAGTAACCCCTAACAAGAACTGTATTATTAGTTATTTATTTCAATTATTTGCTTCTTAGTAAACTGATTAAAGCTCCTAATATATAAATTGTCTTCATTTTGTACGCTATTCATTCACTACGCTCCCTAACATTTCAAGGAAAAACACGGTCTCCCAGAGGGAACCCTCCGAGTTTTTCCTTGAAATGCACTCGACTTCGTTACTTCGGCTTCCAAGAAATGAAACAATTATATAGGAGCAAAATTATGTGTTTAAAAGAAATTAATAAAAATTTAGAAAAAATAGCTTTCAATAAAACTATTCCATTTTGTTACTCATGTTACAAGGAAGCACCAACTGGAACTTGTAAGACATGTCACTCAGACGATCTGATGAGGCTATTACCTGAATATGGGTGTGAATATGGAACTGATTGGGTTATCGAAAACATACTCGAAGAGAACCTTGAAACAGTTGATATAACTGAAAGTTTCGAGCAAATGATTGAAGATTGCTATGGCGAAACAACTAAAGTTGGATTTCTTGAACTTTTGACAGTTGAAGTTATGAAAGAGCAAGACCCAATTGCATGGGATATTGCTAAATCAGAATATATGGACGGATTAGAGCAAGATGACCAAGTAATTACATTCGATAATGGATCAAATTATTACTGGTTATATGATCTTGAAAATTTTATTGAAGACAACCTAGAGGCTGCATAGGCAGCCTCATATGTATTAGCAATTACGAACAAAGCGGCAGCTAAGCCACTTCGTTATTTTGAACTTCTACGCTCATTTTTATTTTTAGATTGAACACTTGCTCAATGTATTTCACAAGATTATCAGTGCTCCATTTGCGACGTTTATTTACGAAGTCAGAGACATAAGAAATAGAAATTTCTGCCTTTTCAGCAAATGCTTGTAGGCCCATAGATTTGATTGATTCTCTTAGGGCATCTTCCAAAGTAAGGTCTTCATTGTTTATCAAATTTGTAATATATGCTTGAGCAAAACCTAAATCTTCAAATTCTTGAGCGACCAATTCATTAAAGTCTTTATGTCTATTTGCCATAATTCCTCCAATACTCCTTTGCTTTATCAATGTCACGACTTTGGGTTTTCTTGTCACCACCAACTAAAAGAATAATGATCTCATCACCATCTTCAGCAAAGTAAACTCTATAACCTGGGCCGTGAGTTATTTTAATTTCAAAAATTCCATCTTTTAAAGCTTTGATGGATTTTTTTGCTCCTCCAGTTGCAACTCTTTGAACAAATCTAACGACAATTGCTCGGCTTAAATTGTCTAATTTCTTGAGCCAATTCTCAAAGGGGGAGTCTCCGTTTTCCAGTGTGTAATAAATAATTTTCTTGCTAATCATCCTTAATCTTTTTTACAAACTACGCTACTTAGCGTAGTTTGTCAAGGTTTAACTGTAAGTCTTTATAATCAGGGAAGAAATGTGACAGTCTCCCCTGATTAATGTACATATTCTCTCTAAGCATTTGCCCCAACTTTCAGCCTAGAATGTTCATTTATGAACTCAGCAAGTTGACCAATGTAGAGCATTTCCTTCCATTTATTCTCAGAAATTTTGCCTTTTTTCTTTTCCCAAAGCTTCTTCAATCTACGATCTTCATGCTCCCATGTTATAGATTCTAGCTGTAGTGCTTTGATGTCTTCATTTGTCACATTTTTAACTAAGTGATGAATGATTTTGTCAGAGGTGATTTTCCCGCAATCTTCATTCTTGTTAATCTTTGCTAATAAATTTTGTAGCAAAGCTTTAGTTTCATTTTTAACTCTTAGAGAATTGTAAGTAACATTCTTGTTTTCTTTTTTAGACATTTCTTGCCTCCGTTGTTTATTGCTAAAAATAGCTGTTAATAAAGGCTTTTTGAGCAGGCTAAATATGGGGAATAAACTGGTAAAACTTCTCACGACTCTCACGACTTTCACGACTGTTTTTGTGAAATGACGTTAAAAGATGTGAAAAGAAATGAAATGACTAAAACGCTGAAATGCCCATAAACAATACTATCTCATTGATTTAATTAGTTGTTCAATAAGTCGGGTCTATACATCTGGTAATTCCGGCATAGTGCTACAACCACGTTAGCCAAAATTTTAGCCAAGATTAGCCAACGGTAGAGACTTGAAGAGATTCTGGAAGACTTTTAGAAGAAACAGCGAACACAAGTAGTTGATACATGGTTAGTAATGTTATTGGGTGGTTAGCTTGAACTGAATTTTGATTGAAAAATGTAAGAAAGAAAAATGGTGGACCTTAGCGGGATCGAACCGCTGACCTCTTCGCTGCCAGCGAAGCGCTCTCCCAGCTGAGCTAAAGGCCCTCAATTGGAATATTTCGTAGAAGAATAATAGCCAACCTTCTAAAGGTTGGCAATATTATAATTCTGGTAAATCACCTGTACGGTCAAGATCACGAGCAAGCTCAGTTTTCTTAACTGTCACGGCCTCTTCGTAGTCACGGTAGAAACACTGTGAGCGGTAGGACTCATTCTTTGTTGAGAACTTAGCACTTCCTTCGATGAGGTATGGAATCCCGCCACTCTTATCAAGTAGCTTCTTACAATTCTTTACGACGGCACGGCGCTTGAAGTCCAAGGCCTTGCCTTTCTTCTTAATCATTGGATAGTAGATCGCACAAGAGTGGAGAGTGTCACGGTAAATATCATCTCTTGGGCCCTTATCAAGTGCACGCTTCACATTCTTGTGAAGGATACTAATAATTTCTTTTCCAAAAACTTTTTCAAAACTTTCTCGAGCGCGGTTTAGTAATGGAATATTACTTGCCCCAACATTATTTCCGCGTAAAAGATTCTCTTGAATGCCACGGTAAATTGGAACAAGGAAAACATACTTCGAGTAATTTAAACTGTCTTGATAAGTAAGTTTTGGAGACTCTGCATACGGTAGACCGTAGAGGAAGTACTCTTCAACTGTTCTAATATAGTTATAAAAACTAGCATCAATTGTCTCGACTGAAAGAACATCACCGTCTGAAAGGTTGTTGGCAAGATATGTGTAAGCCGCTTGAGAGAGGTCCTTGAAACTATTGCACTTACAAGTTGGATTCTCGATATCACAATCTTCTGGCATACTCGTCGTTGTATTATCCACAACATTTTCAAACTTAACTAGCGCTCTTAGTGCCTTTAGTGCTTTTCTAATACGAATTGCAAATAGACTTGTGGCCTCTGGTCTTGTGTCTGTATTTCTTAGATCATCTTCGAAAGCTTCAATAACTTCTGTGATTGAGAACTCATTCTTATTATCACGCCAATTATCTTCGGCCTCGATTACTTTATAAAGTCTTTCAACGTTAACAGTATTTCTAAGTTTTTCCGAAAGTCTTTCTTTATCTGCAGCAAGATCTCGAAGTGCTGGCTTGATTACTTCTTGAATATAAAGAGAGCGGTCATCATTTTTTGCGATGGCATCTTCCTGACAGTCTGATTGCTCATTAACCCAGTACTTACCATCCATGAATTCTCGACAGTAAACTTTTAATTTCTTATTAACATTGGAGTACCAAGTCAGTTGGTGTGCCCAGCTACTCCATGGCTTGATATTTTCGTACTCATCTGACCACTCTTGAATAAAGTATGGATCTGGTTGAAAAAGCTGAAGCTTTGCTTGCTCTTTTTGAAGTGTGGCAATCGTTACAATTGTATCCTGTTGATTAGCTGTTTCGTAAATATCGCGCAACTCACTTAGAATTCGTTGTAATCTTGGGTAGTGCTTTCTTAGGTCTTTAATACGCTCAAAGTCTTTATCAGGTGTATCAAGGCTTTGGATATAATTGTAGAGCCATACCGCATCTTCTCGTGTTGCGTCCTTTCGACGCAGATTACAAGTCATGGCATTGATATTCTTATAAGCACACTTATATGAAACATAGTAATTACGGTCTCTGTATAAATCTTCAAGTGCCGATCTCGCTTCATCACCTTTGTAATTAACATAAGAGACGAGGCTATCAACCATATTGGCAAGACCTGTTGAGGCAGCCGACGTTAGAAGGCTTGAGCCAGGGTAGAAAGATCCTGCAACTTGTCCCATGAGCATAATTGCCGGACGTAGCATTTTATTTCCAAGGTCTTCATCACACTCTGGTGCTGCTCTTAGATCATCTAAGATTGCCCCGGCCATCCCAAGAGAGTTCATAACATTATTATTGTTCTGATACTCATCATCTAAAATTTCTGAACGTTTTTGTTGAAGGGCCATGATCTCAGCGTCGTATTCACCAGCATAAGTCTGATTCGTTACCATCTTATAGACTTCATTTGATAGAGACTCTAAGTTTGAGTCCACAATTGAAACCTCATTAGCACGACCCAGGTAACCATCAGATAGTGACGATAGGAATGCTTTCGAGTTGGCGTAGATCGATTGACAACGATAACGATCGTCTCGAATATCTTTGATTGCTACGGAAAGAGAATCAACAACGTCGAGAACAGTTGTATCGCTCACAAAACTACAAGAATTTTGGAGACGTCCGGAGAATAGAATAGGGTGATCTAGGCTCGCTAGTGTAAAATTGGCCATCATCCCGATGGCCGTTATTTTAAAGAAATTTTTAATCATTAAAAAACCTGTGTTGTGTGTTGTGTGTAAAGCTTTTTATTTTTTATAGTCGACTTATAGTCTTCTGCGGTCCTGCTTACTTGGTCCGCTAATACATCTACTAAGGGCATTGATTACTTCTTCTTGAGTATTACAGTCCCATTTACTCTTACATAGAATTTCAAAACATTGAGCATTGAACGTTCCAGTACACTGAGCTGTTACTCTTCTTATATCTTCAACATCGTTAAAGTCATAACGACTAAGACGTGAAGCTGCACTTGCAAGACAAGCTGGCTCAGCTAGCCATAGTCTTGAGTTTAAGTAAGTCACTTCACTTAAGTCATTGCGATCGTATCTTGAAAGATTATTAAATACGATAGCCTGTGATGCTGAGTATACATACTGACATGAACGAGCGATTTGAACTTTCTCGTTAATATCATCTTGATCATATCTTGAAAGAGTGGCCATTGAATTATCAATACATTTCGTATCAAGTTGTCTTGTACATGCATCAAAAACTCTCATGCGCTCATCTTGTGAACGACAGTCACGTGAATTAGCACATAGCTTTTCATAGCAAGTCGCTTGTGTGTGACTTGGAATTCTTGGTGCTCTAAATTGCGCCATCGTACTTGTTAAATAGACAATAGCAACTAATAGAATCGTAGCTCTAATCATGGTAATCTCCCCCTAAAAAATTGCTTTTTTATATAATTTTGGGGAAATTATGCAAAGTAATTTATCTTGTTGCGCACAGCAAAGGGGTTGGAATTACAATTTAGCGGTAAATTTTATCGAGACGAGGCTTTAGTTTTGGATAGATTTTAACGGCCTGATCATACCATTCTTGCGTACTTTCTTTATTTCTATCCATCTCAATAGATCTTTTGATGATGATTTCATAAAGCTCTTCTGATTTAAAACCACTATTTAAGGTATCAATGGCCATTTTCAAGGCCTGTGATGGAGTAGAGTCCTTATCTGTAACAAGGGCATCCATAAGAGGTGCATTCTCGTATTTTGGAAATTTTTCCTTTTGTTTTACTTGAATGAATTTTGTCGTCTTGTTATCTGGTGTTTGTGTCAAAATCACTACCATCTTCTCAAGAATAGCTGGTTTGTCCGTACAGATAATTGATGCTTCTTCTAGTAGCTTAAGAGTCTCTTTGTACTTTTTATTCTTAGAAAGTGACTGCATATCTTCTTTAAAGAAATCAATTTTTGCAAGTTCACAACGAGCATAGATAACTAGGGCCGCAGCAATAGAGTCCTTTATTTCTGCAGATGGTTCGTTAATTTTCTTATAGGCTTCGTAGTAGTTAAGTATTAACTCATGCTTTCCTGCTGCTACTGCAACCATTGATAAGTCTTTTAGCATATCGGGTGATATCGGGTAGTCGGCGTGAAGCTTAAGAGAGTATTGAAGCGCCATATAGTAATTTTTTTGATGCTTATAAGTTTTAAAGAAGAGTTTTAATGTATTAAAGTCTCTTGGATTGATTGCATAAGACTTCTCTAAAGTGATGACGGCTTCATCGTATTTTTCTTCTTTAAATTGACAAAGAGCTTCGAGGTAATGAGCTTCAAATGGGTTCTTTGAAACTTCTCGTGCCTTGGCCGTAATTTCAAAAACTCTTTCGTGTTCTTTTCCTATAAATTCATAAGCTTCATTGATAAGAACACGATACTCACTAGGTGAGGACTTCATTTGATAGAGTTCTTCCATAAGGGCCTTTATACTTTCGACTGTAAAAGGAATAGGGAGAACGAGATCGACTTGTTGTTGAGCAATTTTTGAAATGGCATCAATTGAATCATTCTGCGTCAGAAGAATGAAACTATTTTTAAGACGATTTGGTAGAATTTTTAAGTGTTCTTTTAGAACACTAGTGTAGCGATCCTCGCCAATAACTTCATATGAGAAGATCAATGAAGGTTTGAAATTTCTCATTTCAATAAGAGCGTCATTAAAGGTCTTCGCAAAACGCACGTTCTTGCGCTCAATACCTAGGGCCTTGAATGCATTCTCGTAGGCAACGCGGGCGTTACCAATTGATTCGATCACCAAGACTTCCATATCTTTGAAAAATGATTCTCTATCCATCGCTTTACTCGTCTTCTACAATTTGTGTGTTTCTAAACTCTTTAATGAGATTATTAAAATTTTCTTGTCGCTCTAAGATGACGGCTTCTATTTCTTTATGTTGACCAATATTGTCCTCAAGTACTTTGAAAACAACATGGTTTTGTTCTTCGTTATACTCTTCAAGATCCTTGACGATACAAGAGAGGCGAATTGCTTTTGGAGCCTTTCGAATATCATTAATTTGATTCTTTTGAAGATCATTTGCTTGAATAATATAAAGTTCAATTCGGTGTCCGTTAGCACAACTTTTCTTTGGTATGAGTGCACAGATTTGAGTAGGACTCTCAAGCAGAACTAATTGACTCTTACTGGTGTCGAGGACCTCTGTATTACTCGTGAGGTTTTCGAAAGCGAGAATGAATTGATTACTTTTCTGTGTAGCAATTCTAATATCTTGGATGTCCATCATGAAAGATTACCTTAAGATCAAAATCGCTGCAAAGGTGACCGATTTACCCACTTATTTAGTTGAGATTAGGGGCTTTTTTTGGCAATTAAAGGTGGCAATCCGTTTTTTTTATTGACGTTCATTAAGCTAGGTCCTTAAAATTACAATATAAGATATTTTTCGTTAAAAACTACTAAACAAGAGGTTTAAAATGGCAAAGAAAAAAGCTACTAAAAAAGCAGCTCCAAAGAAGGCAGCTAAGAAAACAACTAAGAAAGCAGCATCTAAGAAAAAAGAAATGCTACTAGTTGGTTCTAAGACTAAAGAAGCACTTAAGGGTAAAGGATACAATGTATCTTCAGACGCTCTTGAAGCTATGAACGAGTACGTATACTGGCTAGTTGATCAAGCTCAAAAGAGATGTACAGCTAACGGTAGAAAGACTATTCGTCCATACGATATCCTTGGATAATCGAACGAATACATTTCGTTAGAAATAAAAAGGCCACTCTTAGAGTGGCTTTTTTTTATGTCGAGGATAGACGGTATGTCGACGAGAGGCAGGAGCAGAAGTCGACTATTTTTGAATTTCTGATTGTTCCCCAGATTCCATGTTCTTGACTTGCAGAACACCTTTCTCTTTCTCAGCTTCCCCATAGAAGATCACATTCTTAACCCCACGCTTATTAGCGTAAGTCATCTGCTTCTTCATCTTTGCCGAAGTAGGGTAGATCTCAATTGAATGACCTTGAGCTCTAAACTTGCGAGCAATTTTAAGATATTCTTTTTGATCCTCATCACTCATATTGATGATCATATAATCAACGCTGGCACTAATATCTTCAAAGAGGCCACGATCAAGCATGACATCATAAATTCTTTCTGCACCAAAAGAGATTCCAACTCCCGAGAGCTTTTCTTTTTGGCCAAACATACTTGTAAGATCATCATAGCGTCCACCGCCACCGATGCTTCCCATTGAACCGTCCACAAGTTTTACTTCAAAGATGCAACCTGTGTAGTAGTCAAGGCCTCTTGCAAGAGTAGGATCAAATACTAAATTCTCAATTCCAAGTTCACTTACATTTGATAGAACAAATTCAAGTTCTTCTAGTCCAAGTTTTCCGATTTCATCTTCACCTAAGAATGACTTAATTGTCGCAAGCTTCTTATCTGAATCGCCTTCAAGTGTTAGAAGAGTCGATAGCTTTGCAACTTGATCGGCACTAAAGCCACGGCCAAGAAGTTCTTCGCCAACTTTTTCAGCTCCAATTTTATCGAGCTTATCAATGGCAACTGTCATATCCGTTAGCTTGTCGCTAACGCCAAGAACACTTGCGATTCCTTGGAGGATTTTTCTATTATTAATGACGATTTCAACACCGTCGATTTTTAGGTCATTGAAAACATCGTGATAAACTTCAACAAGTGAAACTTCACTAAGAAGAGATTCTGTTCCAATGATGTCACCATCACATTGGTAGAATTCGCGGTAGCGACCTTTTTGAGGACGGTCAGCTCGCCATACTGGTTGGATTTGATAGCGCTTAAATGGCAGGGCCAGATCATTTAGGTTGGCACAAACAAAACGGGCAAATGGAATTGTTAGATCATAACGTAGCCCACGATCACACATCTTACTTGAGACGGCCCCAAGGTTTTTTTCTTCTAAGTCTTGTGGTTTTACTTTCTTTAGAAAGTCACCTGAGTTTAGAACGCGAAAAAGAAGTTTATCTCCTTCCTCTCCGTATTTACCTGTTAGAACATTTAGATTTTCAACTGCTGGAGTTTCAAGTGGCATGAAACCATGTGACTGGAAGCGTTCTTTGATCGTCTCAAAAATAAAATTTCTTCTTGCTGATTCGATTGGACCGAAATCTCTTGTCCCTTTTGCATTTTGTGGCTTAATCGCTGCCATTGATACCCCTTAAAAATAAATATATTTGTTTATACCCTGATTTTCAGTACTTTTAAAGCAATAGGCATTTAAAAAACGTGACTTCTTTGTCATAATTTTCTTATGAGACAAATCACAATACTAGCACTTCTTTTCTTTATCTATTCTTGCGCAAATATTAAACCTCTTCCGAAACTAGGTTCATACAATGTGGAACAAAGGGTAGCATATCCTGGGAAGGTCAATAAGATTTCCTTGAGACTTCCGACAATTGGGGAAAACTTTAAAATTGTCTGTGGTGATAAAGAATTAGGCTACGATGTTAAAGATGGCGTGATGGAAGCAGTTTGGGGACCTAAGTACTGGTACTTTGAGACGAAGGACGGTGAGGAAACCAACGCACCAACGACAGTTCACTGTTATTTAAAGTCTGATGTTTATGGCCATGACGTTCAATATCACTTTGCTACTTTTGAAGTGAAGCCTTTTGAGTACAAGAAGAGTTATATCAAAGTATCTAAGAAACACGTGGATCTTTCTCCTGAGGCCGTCCAGCGCTGGAAGCAGGAAGTAGCGCTACAAAATGAAGCTTATGCAAGTGCTTCGATCTCGAAGTCTTTGACGCAAAGAGAATTTATCAGGCCTCTAAATAGTAAAATTACGGCCGTTTACGGAAATCGCAGGGTTTTCAATGACAAGAAGAATAGCTGGCACTCTGGAGTAGATATGCGTGCTCGCAAACCAACTCCTGTGAAGGCTTCAAACGATGGAAGAGTTATTCTGGTTCACGATTTGTTCTTTAATGGTAACGCAGTGTTTATCGATCACGGAGCGGGTATCATTACTATGTATTGCCACCTGTCAAAATTTAAGGTCAAGCAAGGTGATATGGTAAAACGTGGTCAAATCATTGCTTTAAGTGGTAATACTGGACGCTCAAGTGCGCCGCACTTGCACTGGGGAGTTCGCATTCAAGGTGAGTGGGTTGATGGATTACAATTTCTTAAAGAACAGAAGAAGAGTAGTCGTCCACAGAATTTAACACTTTCAATAGTTGAGGAATAAGCTAAATGACGCCAATATTAATCATTATCATTTTATTACAAGTCGCAATTATCGCTTTCTTATTTGTGATCTTTAAAAAAGAGCACACTGTTAATTTCGATGAAGTAACTTCTCTTGTTCGTACGCAAAAAGATGAGATCACAGATACACTCTTTAAAAATAATAATCAGCTTGCAGAGAATTTTTCAAATCTACGTGAAATCGTTGTTGAGCGTCTAATGGAGACTAAGGGGGCCTTAAATAAAGATATGTTTATGTTTAAGGATCAACTGACTCAAGATCTGGAAAAGAAATTTGATAAGACTAACCTTGCAATTCAAGACAAGCTTGAAAAGATTAATAATAAGGTTCAAGAAAATCTTAATGAAGGTTTCAAGAAGACAAATGAAACATTCACTGGAATTATCGCTCGCCTTGCAAAAATTGATGAGGCCCAAAAGAAAATTGAATCTCTTTCAACTAATGTTGTTAGCCTACAAGAGGTTCTAACAGATAAGAAGTCCCGTGGGATCTTCGGAGAGGTTCAGCTGACTTCTCTTTTAAAGTCTGTCTTTGGAGATGGTGATAAGTACTACAAACTTCAATATAAACTCTCTAATGATAAATTAGTCGATGCGATGCTTGATCTGCCTGAGCCTATTGGAAAGCTTTGTGTGGACTCAAAATTTCCTCTTGAGAACTTTAAGCGCATGTTTGAAGGAAGTATTGAAGAGAAGGCAAATGCTCGAAAAGAATTTGTAAAGAACGTTAAAAAACATATCGATGATATCTCTTCAAAGTATATTTTAAATGGAGAGACTTCGGAGCAGGCCGTTCTCTTCTTGCCGGCCGAGGCCATCTTTGCTGAAATTCATGCTTATCATGAAGATATCATTGCCTATTCACAAAAGAAGAATGTTTGGATAGCAAGTCCTACAACTTTCATGGCAACACTGACGACAGTTCAAAGTGTTATGATGAATATGGAGCGCTCTAAGTATATGTCGATTCTCCATGAAGAGATTAATAAATTAGGGGTGGACTTTGGCCTTTATGAAAAGAGATGGACTGATCTGACAAAGCATCTTGCGACAGTCACGAAGGACGTCAATAATATTAATATAACAACAGGAAAGATTTCTAAGAGATTTCAAAAGATTATGGAAGTCGACATCGAAAAGGGGCAATTGCCAGAGGTCGAATTTTCTAGTCAAGAAAGTCTAAATGACTTATAATCGAATTTAGAATCAATTAAATTTAACCTGTAAAAGGATAATATATGAGTTTAGAAGTATTTGTTGCACTATGTTTAGTAGGTTTTTGGGCCCTTCTACCAGCTTCTCTAGCTATTGCATGTAAGGACTTTGATGATGCAATGATGGACGACCATCATTAGGCCGTAAAAATGCTTCAGGGGTTAGATTAACCCCTGAGATTGTGCTTGTTCAACTGTTAAAGTCTTAAGTTGAACAGCGTGAAGATCTTCACTTAATTTCTGCTTTAAAACATCCATGACCATTCTATGTTGAGCAAGAAGCATCTTGCCCTTGAATTCATCACTGATGATTGTAATTCCTAAGTGATCACCACCACCAGTTAGGTCATAGACCTGCACTTGTGAATCTTTAATATTCTCTTCGATAATTGTTTTTACTTGTTCAAATAACATAAATTTGTCCTATGCTAGAGTTTTCGATACAGCGTAGAAGCTTGTAATGAAAGTTAGAATTCTAAAAGCTAGAGTCGTGATACCAAGAAAACGGTGCTTCTTTTTATAGCTATTATAACCTTTAAGAACTTTACGCCCTGTAAAGATCATAATGAAGTAGAGAACCACACTTGAAACAGCAAAGAAGAGGTGAATCTTTAGAGCTGCTTGTGATTGGAAAACCTCTAGTGCTTTATCGATTGCACTTCTGTTTAGTTCAATTTGAAGAACAAGAATGATATCCCAGATAATAGCTGCAGACATAATCTTGACGTGCTTCATTCTCTTTTTGCTTTGTGTTACTCCGTAAATCATTAAAGATAGAATCAAAAATGATTGGATTTGGAAAAATGTCGCTGAAGACATGGCAGTCCTTTAAGGTAGTTAAACGTTAGTATTATGCTTAGTAGAATATGACATAAAAAGTTGATTATCAATACGATTTAACGGTGCTAAGTTAAATAGTGAGGGGAGTCTAGGAATATATGACGACAGAAAATAACACACTTGGTAAATGGGCCTTATTAGACATTGAAACTTCAGGAGCAGATGCTAGCGTCGATGAAATAATTGATGTTGGATTTTTGCAATTTGAAGGGACAAAGTTGATTCAACAATATGAATCACTATGCCGTCCAGATTTTGAAATTTCAAAATTTATTCAAAAGCTTACTGGCATCGACAATAAGATGCTTAAGAAAGCTCCGCGCTTAGAAGATGTTATTGGTGAAGTTCTTGAGCTTGATGGCCATGATATTCTCGCTCATAATGCAGACTTTGAGGAAGGTTTTCTCGATCACCATTTTGAAAAATTAGACTTTAGAGAAGGACACCGTTGGCAAGATTCACTTTATTTCTTGTCATTAATTTTTCCACATATGTCTTCTCTTAAACTAGAGAACTTTATCGTTGGATTTGGTTTAGCAGATAAAGAACTTCACCGTGGTCTACAAGACTCAGTGGACCTCCTTAAGGTTGTTATTGTCACAACACTTATGACGAAGAAAGACGCTGGTAAGTATAACTTTCTAATGTCTCTAATGCATAAGTATTCATTACAAGATTATTGGTTTTTTAAATTTCTATGCCTCTATGAAGAAGAGGTCATGGAAATTGCTGAGCAAATAGATTTTGATCCGACAAAGCATATTGATCAAGCTCTCGCGTGGGCATACCCTAAAACGTTAGAAGATAAGCAGGAATATCATCAGAATTTTGATCTTAAATTTTCTGGTGAAAATGTTAAGAAGATCTTCGGTGATGAAGAAAAAGTTTCAACACTTTTTAATGGTTACAAGTATCGACAGTCACAAGAAGGACTTGCTCTAAAAGTCGGTCAATCATTTAAGAATCATATTCACTCAATGATTCAGGCTCCAACGGGAACAGGAAAGACTTTAGGGTATTTAGTACCTGCAGCTTTATTTGCTATCACTGAGCAAAAACAAGTATTAATTGCGACTGGAACAAAGACACTTCAGGCACAGGCCATGAATAAGGATGTGCCAGCTCTTCATAAGCTCTTAGGTGTATCACCAAAAGACTTAAAGATCAGACAATTAGTTGGCTCTAGTAACCACTTTTGTGAACTACTCTTTACGCAAAGACAGAATGAAACAGATCTATTCTCTCAAGGAAATGATCTCAAAGAAAAGTTTGCAGATATCTATTTTGATGCTCTCTTCTATCATAATTCTAATAGTGCACTAGAGCATATGATTGCAAAAGATGATCTACCTTTTGTTCTGCGAATGAAGTTAGAAAATTTTGATCAGGCGCAAAAGGATCTGGCCGTTGATTATAGGGCCTGCTCGAATAAGCAATGCCCATTCTATACGAATTGTACTTATATTAGGGGACTTAGAGATGCAAAGGAAGCGGATATCATTGTTGGTAACCACGCTCTCATGTTTTCTTGGACAAAGTCTTTTCCACGTCCAGCTTATGTTGTAGTGGATGAGGCCCATAAGATTGAAGGTGAGGCGACTAATTCATTCTCGGCAGAAGTTGGGCAAAGTGATTTAGAAAGCTTACAAAAGCAATTACAAAATCTTCAAGGTTTAGGCTCTCTCTTCTATCTTATTTCAAATATGATGGGAGATGATGAAAGCGGTAAACAAGAAGAAGAAATCTCTTCTTTAAGAATGCTTTCAATTGATACGGCATCGATGCTAAGGGAACACTTATTTGAATTACCTGATAAGTTTGAAATGATCTTTAAAAAGATGCCTCGTTATACTGATAAGTTCTGGAATGAGCTTCCGATGATTATGCCAAATGAAAAGGAAGCACTTCGCCTAAGTGTTTTTCATCACCTGGAGAGTATCTACCACCTACTAAAGTCAGTATATGATCGACTTTATCCATATACCATTCGTTGGCAAGTAAGTGATATGCAGGGACAGCCTGAGATTACAGCATGGACTCGCTTTGAGTCTTTCGTTGGAACACTTGAAGATGTGATGAATGCATTATCACTTCTATTAAAGATTGAAACATCAACTCAGCCATATTCTTTTTCAATGAAGTACCATGAGAAACAAGGTTTCTTACTAAGTGCTGGGCCAATTAATACAGGTAAAATCCTACATGACCAACTTCTGCAAACTTCATCTTCAGTTGTCTATACATCGGCAACTCTTGGCAATGAACATGGCGATCTTGGAAGTAAAGGGATGGAATGGTCCACTGGTTATCTCTACAGTGAGCCTGAAAGAAGATTTAGAACGGGGTTATTTCTACCTTCTGTCTATGACTACAAAGATCGCACAAGAGTTTTCTTATGTGATGATACGCCATCCCTTTATGACAAAGACTTTGTAAAGACGATTTGTGATCGTCTGACTCCTTTTATTGAGGATATTGATGGACGCTCCCTTCTGCTTTTCTCTGCTCGCGCTCGATTTGAGAAGGCCGTGGAATATATGCTTGATAAGTTTGAAGGGAAGCTGCCGGTCTTTGTTCAAGGAATGGGGGCCAATGTAGTCGAAGACTTTAAAGAATCTGGAAATGGAATCCTCATTGGAATGGAGTCCTTTGGAGAGGGGATTGATGTTCCAGGAGATGCCCTAAGATTTGTCTTTATTGATAAGATTCCTGATCTTTCAATGGATCAAGTTGTGCGACTTAGACGTGAGTACTACGAGACCAATATTGGAAATGAATTCGAAGATTATTATCTTGCTCACCGTACAAGAAGTCTTCACCAAAAACTTGGACGACTTTTAAGAACTGAATCTGATGCAGGAGCTGTTGTTGTTATTGATTCACGAATCAAGAAGTGGAAGAACTCGACAATGGCAAAGCTTACAAAACAGATGGAACCTTATCAAATACATCGTGCGAATTTTAAAGATGCTCTTGAAGCCTCTAAAGACTTTGTTCAAACGCTAAATTAATTTTGTCTTAGATATTTTTCAATAGCATCAGATTCTTTTGGTGCTATTGTCTTAGCATAATTAACTTCTTTTTGCGTTAGAGGAAGATAGCCACGGTCATAATTCCAGCCATAGCCCCAACGATAAGATGTTTGAAATTCGGCAACACCACCAATTCGAACTCCAAGGTACATGACAATTGACATCCAATCTGCAAACTCTTCTTTTACACAGGCCTTCAGTTGTTGATCGGCATTATAGCGTTGGGACTGTGTACCTCCAAGCCAATATTGCTGATCGTGTTTGAAGCAGCACTTAAGCCATGCATCTGGCTTTTTTAATGTTCCATCAGGCCATTTAGAACAGCCATCTGAAATGAAGGGGCGTAGCTGTTCATTCATAGGCCTTGCTAATTCTTCCTTAAGCTCAAACCTTGTTGTTGGTAGTTTCGCACATGACAGAATGAGTATAAAAACGAGAAACTTCTTCACTCTTTTCATTTAGCTGCGATCGAGATTATTGAGGTACTTGATAGTAATATTTGTCCCTTGCTTATCTTTAATTATATAAGGGATCGTTTGATGTTGTGATAACCAGACACTTAGAATCTCAGGTGCAACTTTAATATCTTTTGTATCATCCATATCGACTTTTTCAAAAATCTTATATTGAATGGCCGTAACACTCGCACCATCAATCTTAAGTGACTCTGAAGTTTGAGATGCACGCTCCACTACGACACTATTATTAATAATAGGGTGTTCGTACTTCCAATTATTATTCGTTGAGAAGAATGAATAGTAATTCTTTCCAACAGAGTCGAACTTCTTTGACCACAAAAAGAGCATGCTGCAACAGCTTAATGGAGTCGTAACAAAGAATTTAGGTGAAGTTGCAATGGACTCCATTTTTCGTTCTTCTCCACACTCAAATTGGTACTTCAGTTCACTATTTGAGTGATCAAAGAGAAAGATCTCTTTTGAGAGCTGTTCCCCAAGGCTCTTGATGATTTGAACTTTAATTGGTGTGTATTCCTTGTCGACTGTATAGGCAACATTGATTTTTAGAAGTTCACCGGTCATTACACGGGCCAGCATTTCACCTTCGAAGTACACTTGGTGTTGCTTTGGGCGTCTGTAGACTTCAAATGTTTCTTCAGCGTAGAGATTGTCTTTGCGGAAATAGTTATATGCACCGCGAAAGATCTTTTCTCCCTTATTGCTGTTTCCAAAATAGCTCATATTCAATATTATAAGTTATATTTAAAATTTATAGAAGAGGTACTTTTGCGCTCAAGCCTACGCATTTTTGTCGAACGCTTTTTTATGTTATTTATGACAATTGATTTTTGGGTCATTACCGTCATTTGTAACTTTGGTGCAATTGCCTTTGCTATGGCATTCTACCACTTTGAACTCGCGGCCAATCCGAATGTAACAGAATTTAGTGATAGCATTTGGTGGTCATTTGTTACCTTAACTTCTGTTGGATATGGTGATATTACTCCTGTGACTCGTGAAGGAAGAATCGTTGGAGTACTTCTTATGATTTTTGGGACAGGGGTTTTTGCTACTTACACTGCCATCTTTGCCAATATATTACTGGGTGGAGAGTTCACACTCATTGGACGAAAGGTAAAAATGCTAAAAAGAAATGTCGAAGGGATGCAAACAGATATGCACCGTGAAGACCTTATGCTTGAAAGAGAGTTGAATAAATTAAATAAAACTTTAAATATAATAAATGATAGACTGACAGGTTTAGAAGAGAGAAATGGAGATAAGAAATGAGTTATGAATTTTACAAAGTGTTACACGTTTTTATGTTGGTGTTGATGGTTGCAGCTTTTGCTCCTCAATTTATCTCGCCAAATGGAACAAATGGTAAGTTATTTAAGATTACATCAGGTGTAGCAAGTTTACTTTTATTTGTTGCAGGTATGGGGCTACTTGCTCGTATCGGTGTAAGCCATGGAGCTGGTTGGCCATTATGGGTTAAGGTTAAGGTCGGTCTTTGGGTTGCGATCGCAGCACTGGGACCAATTTTAGTAAAGCGTATGAAGAACAATCGTCTAGCTGGTTTAGGTCTAATTCTTGCCCTAATCTTTGTTGCAATTTATTCAGCAATTACTAAATACTAGATTAAATAAAATTGAATCGCGATTGGTTAACATATAAGGGTCTTTGGGCCCTTTCTATTCCATCGATCCTAGCATCGATGCTTGAGCCTCTAAGTTCAATTGTCGACACGGCACTGATTGGAAATTTTGATACAAGAATGCTTGCGGCCATGGCCATTGGTGTCTCTATCATGTCATCCATTACATGGATGTTTAATTTTTTAGTACACGCGCCGATTCAGGCGATCTCACAAAAGTTAGCACAGAAAGAATATCCCAATGTTGTTTCACTTATAAAAGTGACTTTTTTAATGGCCATTGCCATTGGAGTTATCCTCGTTGTTATTTTCTCTCCGGCCAGAAATTATGTTTATGAATTCTTAAGTGTTGATAAAGGACTCTACGGACTTTGTGATGAATACTTTTTAGTTCGCCTATATGGCCATATTTTCATTTTACTCTTTATGTCGGCCTTATCTGTTTTAAGGGGAATGGCAAAAGTTAATATTGTTCTAGGTATTATTGGTCTTGCAACTGCAACTAATATTATCTTTTCTTACTTGGGGCTCTATCAATTTGGCCTAGGACTTCAAAGTGTCGCTGCAGCAACAGTCTTCGCTAATGCCCTTGGCTTCTTTGTATGTCTATATTTCATATTAATGAATGATAAGATTCGTCATTTATTTTTTTCACAAAAGATTATTATCTCAGATGCATTTCACATGGGAAAAAGTTCTCTCAATGTTTTTATGCGCTCAGCTTTTCTAACTTTAAGTTTCTTTTTAGCGACAAAGGTCGCTAGTTCGATTTCCCTTAAAGCATTGGCCGCGCATCAGATTATTTTAAATCTATGGCTATTTGCTTCGTTCTTTACTGATGGTATCGCAACATCAGGTAATATTATTGGCGGGACTTTATATCGTAACAAGGGACATGAAGACCTTTATGATATTTACAAGAAACTTCTCATGATGGGAGGACTTGTGGGGATAGCCTTTTGTTTCATCTTCACTTTTCTTGGACGTCAAATTATTTCGCTATTTACTTATGACGAAAGTATCCAATTAGTAATTTTAGATATTATCAACTTCCTTGCTCTTGCGCAGATTCCTGTTGCCATCGCCTATGTCTATGATGGGCTTGTTTTCGGAATTAATCGCTTTGATTTTCTAGGGCGTCATATGGTGATAGCATTCATAACCTGCTTTCTTCCACTAGCTTATTTAAGCTATGAGAAACAATCTTTCTTACTACTGTGGGGGGCAATTTTCGCAGTCGGTATCTATCGCTTTATTTCAAATGCATACTTAATTGGAAATACATTAAGGATTAAAAATACATGAAAGAATTAGGTGCTAAGGGTTTCTCGGACAAGTACTGGGAAGTTAATTATGAAGAAGCCGATCAGATGGATGGTATCGGTAATGTTGAACAACATGTTGGCTATATCAAGAATCTCTTTGGGCTCGAATATATTGATATTAACTCCATCGTTGATCTAGGCTTTGGTCTAGGGCATTTATTTGAAGCTTTATTAAAAGAATACAAACCCTATAAGGCCGAAGGAATTGAGCCGAGTGCTTACGCTTTTAATATCGTAAAAAAGCGTGAAATTAATAAGGTTGAATCCACTAAATTTAAATTACACCAGATGGATATTGTCACTTGGTGCAAGAAGAATGAGAACTTAAAAAAATCTTATGATCTTGGTATTTGCACGTCAGTGTTTCAATATTTATCAGATGAAGAAATTGAGTTTTGTCTGCCAATTATTGCTGCCAGATTCAAGTATTTTTATCTCACAGTTCCAACAGATAAAGAATTAGATCGTCAAATAGAAGAGCTTGAGTTTAAGGACGAGTACGCTATTCGTCGCAGTCGAACAAAATATCAAAAATTGCTCAAAGAGCATTTTACATTTATTTCTAGTCGACTACTTGAAAGCAAGGTATATTTTGATGAAACAAATACCAATTTTACTGACTTATTATATCGATTTTAAATGGAGTTTATTATGAGTAATTCTGGTCTTGATACAAAGACATGTGAAGCTATTGTTAAGGGTGAAGCTAAGGCCCAAACAGCAGCGCAATTAATGAGTGCACGTTACCACGCTTACACAATCGGAAATATCGATTTCATCGTTGATTCAACTCACCCAGATCATAGAGAAGATATGGATGTAAATGAAATCAAGGCATGGTCATCAAAATCTGAATGGAAAGGTCTTGAGATTGTTGATACGGCCGAGGGAACTGAGCGCGATGATTGGGGGATGGTTGAATTTAAGGCCCACTTTGGTTTAGGTGGCCAAGACCATGTGCATTATGAACGTTCTGAGTTCGTAAAAATTGACGGAGATTGGTTCTTTGTTGATGGAGAGCCTATTGTAGCGCAGGTTAAGAGAGATGGTGCTAAAGTTGGCCGCAACGATCCATGTCCATGTGGCTCAGGTAAGAAATATAAAAAATGTTGTGGTCAATAATTTAGACTAAACAGCCTTCGTTTTGACGCATACTGGTCTCTTTAGATAGATGGCATTTAGTTAAAATTAGGGTTACAACCTTATGTATTTCTGTTAAAAAAATTAATAATTTCATAAATATTTTATTGTTAACAAACCAAAATAACGGGATTTGTCGCTATGATTCACATTAAGAGAGGATTGGACCTTCCTATCACAGGGAAGCCATCACAAAAGGTTGAGGCAGGGCCTCAAGTGACTAAAGTCGCTCTTACTGGAACAGATTATGTTGGAATGAAACCAACTATGCTTGTTCAAGTAGGGGATGAAGTTAAAAAAGGACAAGCGTTATTTTCTTGTAAGAAAGTTGAGGGTGTACTTTACACTGCACCTGTAAGCGGAAAGGTTATCGAAATTAACCGTGGTGCAAGAAGAGCGTTTGAAACTTTAGTAATTGAAGTTTCAGGTAATGAGCAAGTTACATTTGAAAACTACAAAGGGACTGGAGTTAAGGATTTAACAAAAGAAGAAGTACAAGATCTTCTTGTTGAATCAGGTCTATGGCCAACTCTAAGAACAAGACCATTTTCAAAAGCTCCTGCACTTAATTCTGAACCACATTCAATTTTCGTAACAGCTATGGATACAAATCCACTTGCTGCTGACCCAGCATTAATTATTGCTGAAAGCAGTGAGGACTTCGTCAATGGAGTAGAGGTTCTATCAAAGCTTACTGACGGAAAAACTTATGTTTGTAAAGCTGCTGGAGTTTCGATTCCAAAGCCAAGTACAACTAAGGTGGAAACAAAAGAATTTACTGGTGTTCACCCTGCGGGGAACGCTGGAACACATATTCACTTTGTTGATCCGGTTAATGCAAAGAAAACAGTTTGGTCAATTGGTTACCAAGATGTAATTGCAATCGGAAAATTATTTACAACTGGTGAACTTTCAAATGAAAGAATCATATCGATCGCAGGTCCTGCATCTGTTAATCCAACTCTTGTAAAAACAATTGCTGGTGCACACCTTGGAGAAGTAACTTCAGGGAAGATCGGACACGGAGAAGTAAGAGTTGTTTCAGGTTCAGTATTTAATGGTCGTTCAATGGCCGGCACTTTTGCTTACCTTGGACGTTTTCATAATCAGATCAGCCTTTTAAATGAAGGTCGTGAGAGAGAGTTCCTTGGTTGGCATAAACCAGGTCTTAATAAGTTCTCTGTTAAGCGCACATTCTTACACTGGCTAAAGCCAGGGCAAATTTTCAACTTCACAACTGCTACTCATGGTTCTGATAGAGCAATGGTTCCAGTTGGATCATTTGAAAAAGTAATGCCACTAGATATTTTACCAACTCAACTTTTAAGAGCACTTGTGACAAAAGATCACGACTATGCTGTTGAGCTAGGAAGCCTTGAGTTAGACGAAGAGGATATCGCTCTTTGTACTTTCGTAAGTCCTGGTAAGGTTGATTTCGGTCCGGCACTTAGAGAAAACTTAACTACTATTGAGAAAGAAGGATAATAACAATGTTGCGTAAACTTCTAGATTCTCAACATGACAACTTTGCCAAAGGTGGAAAGTTCGAAAAATTTTATGCTGTGTATGAAATGATCGACACATTCCTTTATACACCAGGTGGTGTATCAAAAGGTACTGTTCATGTTAGAGACACACTTGATTTAAAAAGATTAATGATCACTGTGGCCATCGCTCTTATTCCTGCGATGTTCATGGCAATGTACAACACTGGTTTTCAAGCGAACTCTGCTCTTGCAGCTGCTAGCATGACTCCAGAGGGGTGGCGTGCTGATATCATCATGGCACTTGGAGCTGGTTTTTCTCCTGATAGCTATGTTGCTAATCTACTTCACGGTTTCCTTTATTTCTTTCCAATCTTCCTAGTAACTCAAATTGCTGGTGGTTTTTGGGAAGCGCTTTTCGCGATCGTTCGTGGTCACGAAATCAATGAAGGTTTCCTTGTTACTGGGATGCTTTTCCCTCTAACTCTTCCTCCTACTATCCCATTATGGCAAGTTGCTGTAGGGATCTCTTTCGGTGTTCTAATCGGTAAAGAGGTGTTTGGTGGAACAGGTAAAAACTTCTTAAACCCAGCTCTTACTGCTCGTGCTTTCCTTTTCTTTGCATATCCTGCACAGATTTCAGGTGACGCGGTTTGGACTGCTGTTGATGGATTCACTGGAGCAACTGCACTTTCACAAGCTGCAATTGGTGGTGTTCAAGCGATCACAGTTTCAATGCAAGATGCTTTCTTAGGACTTATTCCTGGTTCAATGGGTGAGACTTCTGCTCTTGCTTGTTTAATTGGTGCTGCGGTTCTAATTATCGCTGGTATCGGTTCTTGGAGAATCATGCTTTCAATGACTTTAGCGGCCGTTATTACTTCTGGACTTCTAAATGTAATTGGATCAACTACTAATCCAATGTTCTCAGTAACTCCTCTTTGGCATTTAGTTCTTGGTGGGTTCGCATTCGGTACAGTATTCATGGCAACTGATCCAGTATCAGCTTCAATGACTCCAAAAGGACATTGGTTCTATGGTGCCCTAATCGGTTTCATGGTTATCCTTGTTCGTGTTATTAACCCAGCTTTCCCGGAAGGAACAATGCTTGCCATTCTTTTCGGAAATTGTTTTGCACCATTAATTGATTACTTTGTTATTCAAGGTAATATCAAGAAACGTGCAAACGGCTACAAGACGGTATAGGGGGCAGTAATGAGTAATGATAGTACTGCAAAAACTCTGATCGTAGCGACACTTCTTTGTGTTATATGTTCAGTCGTCGTTTCTTGGTCTGCGGTTTCACTAAAGCCACTACAAACGATTAATAAAGAATTAGATATTAAAAAGAACCTTCTTATGACTGCTGGGCTTGTTGAAGCTAAAGCAGGGAAAAAAGAAATCGAAGAAGCATACACAAATATTGAAGAGAAGCTTGTTGATCTTGCAACAGGTGAATACGTAACTGATGTGAATGTTTCAAAATACGACGCTGTTAAAGCTGCTAAAGATCCAAAGATGAATTATAAGATTCCTGCGGATCAAGATAAGGGAAGAATTAAATTCCGTGCAAAGTACAGTAAAGTTTTCTTCGTTAAAGACGGTGAAACAGTTAAGTCTGTTGTATTCCCAATTCACGGGAAAGGTCTTTGGTCGACAATGTATGGTTTCTTAGTTCTTGAGACAGATCTTAATACTGTTAAAGGTATTGGTTTCTACTCGCACGGTGAGACTCCAGGTCTTGGTGGTGAGATTGATAACCCACACTGGAGATCAGTCTGGCCAGGGAAGAAAATCTTTGGAGAGAATGGAAATCCACAAATTCAAGTTATTAAAGGTGAAGCTAGTAAAGCAAGCAGCTTTGATATCGATGGTCTTTCAGGTGCGACTCTGACAGCTAATGGTGTAACAGGAACTGTTCGCTACTGGATGGGGGACGATGCATTTGGTCCATTCATTGAGAAATTCACACAAGGCGGGGGTGAATAATGAATTTTAAAGAAACAGTAGTTTCTCCATTATTTGAGAATAACCCAATTGCACTTCAAATCCTTGGTATTTGTTCTGCTCTAGCGGTTACGACGAAGATGGAGTCAGTAGCAGTTATGTGTTTAGCGGTAACAGTTGTTACAGCTTTCTCTAACTTATTCGTATCTCTTATTAGAAATCACGTTCCAAGTGCAATTCGTATCATCGTTATGATGACGATTATTGCTTCACTAGTTATCGTGACAGATCAAGTACTAAAAGCTTACGTATATGATGTTGCAAAATCGATGTCAGTTTATATTGGTCTTATCATTACAAACTGTATTGTTATGGGACGTGCGGAAGCATATGCGATGAAGAACCCACCAATTATGTCATTCTTTGATGGTATTGGTAACGGTATCGGTTATTCAATCGTTCTTGTATTTGTTGGATTCTTTAGAGAGCTTCTTGGTTCAGGAAAGCTATTTGGAGTTTCTATTTTAGCAACAACTGGAGAAGGTGGTTGGTACCAAACTAATGGTATGGCGCTTCTTGCACCATCTGCGTTCTTCTTAATTGGTTTTTTCATCTGGGGTCTACGTACTTGGAAGAAAGATCAAGTAGAAGAAATGTAAGGGTAGGTGAATTATGTTAGAACATTATTTAAGTTTATTTATTAAAGCGGTATTTATTGAAAACTTAGCTCTTGCGTTCTTCCTAGGTATGTGTACGTTCCTAGCTGTATCGAAAAAAGTTAAGACTTCTCTAGGTCTAGGTGTTGCGGTTGTTGTTGTTCAAACAATTACAATCCCAATTAACAATCTACTTTTTAACTACTTACTAAAAGACAATGCTCTTGCTTGGGCAGGTATTCCTGGTACTGATCTTTCATTCCTAGGTCTAATTTGTTACATCGGTGTAATCGCGGCGATGGTACAGATCCTAGAAATGTTCTTAGATAAGTATATGCCAGCTCTTTATAACGCTCTAGGGATTTTCCTTCCTCTTATCACTGTAAACTGTGCCATTCTTGGTGGTTCACTTTTCATGGTGGAAAGAGATTATAATTTTGGAGAGTCTGTTGTTTTCGGTCTAGGTTCAGGTTTTGGATGGGCCCTAGCGATTGCAGCTCTTGCAGGTATTAGAGAGAAAATGAAGTATAGTGACGTTCCTGATGGACTTAAGGGTCTTGGGATCACTTTTATCACTGTAGGTCTAATGGCACTTGGTTTCCTAAGTTTTTCAGGAATCCAACTTTAGTAACGGTAAGTAATAAAAAGGAAATATTATGAATGCAATTATTCTTGGTGTTTTAATGTTTACCGTTGTGGTTCTGGCACTTGTTTTAGTAATTCTTTTTGCTAAGTCAAAGCTGGTTTCAAGTGGTGACGTTAAATTAACAATTAACGGTGAGAAAGTTGTAAGCATTCCAGCTGGTGGAAAGCTTCTAAACGCTCTTGCTGATCAAAAATTATTCGTATCTTCTGCCTGTGGTGGTGGGGGTACTTGTGGTCAATGTACTGTACACGTTCACTCAGGTGGAGGGGAAATCTTAGAGACAGAAATGTCACATATTTCTAAGAAAGAAGCTCGTGAGGGACTAAGACTAGCATGTCAGGTTGGTATTAAAACTGATATGGAAGTTGAAGTTGAAGAGTCAGTATTTGGTGTAAAGAAGTGGGAATGTACGGTTAGATCTAACCACAATGTTGCTACTTTCATTAAGGAGTTCGTACTTGAGCTTCCTGAAGGTGAGTCAGTTCCTTTTAGAGCTGGTGGTTACATCCAAATCGAAAGACCTGCAGGACTTTCTATTGACTACAAAGACTTCGATGTTGAAGAAGAATATAGAGGGGACTGGGATCACTTTAATCTTTGGCAGTATAATTCGACTGTTAATGAAGAAACGATCAGAGCTTACTCAATGGCAAATTACCCGGAAGAGAAAGGGATCATTATGCTAAACGTGCGTATTGCTTCTCCTCCTCCAAGAGCTCCTAAGGGAACTCCTCCAGGTAAAATGTCTTCTTATATCTTTAGCTGTAAACCAGGAGATAAGGTTACTATCTCTGGACCATTTGGTGAGTTCTTTGCTCGTGATACAGATAAAGAAATGGTTTTCGTTGGTGGTGGAGCTGGTATGGCGCCAATGCGTTCACACATCTTTGACCAACTTAAGAGACTACACTCTAAACGTAAGATGACTTTCTGGTACGGTGCACGTTCTAAGAGAGAAATGTTCTACGTTGAAGATTTTGATGGCCTACAAGCCGAAAATGATAACTTCACTTGGCACGTAGCTCTTTCAGATGCTCTACCAGAAGATAATTGGGATGGTTATACAGGGTTTATTCACCAAGTACTACATGATGAATACCTAAGTAAGCACCCTGCTCCTGAAGATTGTGAGTACTACCTATGTGGTCCTCCAATCATGAACCAATGTGTAATCGACATGCTTATCGATCTAGGTGTAGAAAGAGAAGATATCATGCTCGACGACTTCGGGGGTTAACTGCGGCATCTTCGCAAAGCGAAGATATGACGCAGTTAGGGCGCCCAGCGCCTGAAATGAAATCAAACTTCAACAAGCCAGCTTTTAAGCTGGCTTTGTTGTCTCAAGCGCAAAGGGACCATTCCTTTTTGTGTCTTAAACCGAAAGCCGCGCCTGCGGCTAGCTTTCTTTAATTCGTCTGCTCCGGCTCCTGCCTCTCGCAGACATACCGTCCATACTGGACATAACATTCATCTCTGCTTCAAAACTGCCCTTTCAGGTACTTTTACCGCAGGATGTTTATGTAAAACAAATTACCTTACTATTATGTAAGTTAAGTTCCCTTTAGTTCATTATTCCGCTAAAATTCTTGTATGGACGTAAGTAATAAAGCGCTAGTTGCTTATATTGATGCCATTAAGGTTAAAAATGATGATCCGAGAGAATTCTTCGAGGATCTAGGCTTTGATTATAATTCATTATTAGATCAAAGGGATATGCTGTCGTGGGAAGAGTTTAGTTTAATTACTAAGTCTTTTGCCCAGACTTACCCCGACTACGTGAAGTTAGTTACGAATACCGGGGTAGAGAATTCAATCTTTAGCTCACTTCTTCATGTTGCTAGCTATTTTACAGGGGAAGTTTTTATTATTCGCTTCCTTCTAAAATACGCATTTAAGGCCCTTTATCGAAATATAACACTCAATTTTAGTCGAGGGTCTCGCTCTAGCTTAAATATTTCTTTTCTTTTTCACAGTGATACTCGTCCATTTGAAGAGTTTGTGAATATGTATGTTGGTATTTTTCGCCACTTTCCCATGATGTTCTTTAAGTATAAAAAACCCATCTCTGTAAGTTTTAAAGAGCATGAGGATCGTGTTGAATTTCAATTAAACGGTATTCTTAATCGTTGGAGTATTTTGCAAATTCATCGACGCTTCTTTGTTGGCCCTCGCCAGCTTGAGCGCGTGGTTTTTGAAAATCTCGAGTATGCTAACTCTCTTGAACTTAAAACAATGAAGCTTGAAACTATGTCCGTGAAGCAATTAGAGCTGAATCGCAAGCTTCAAGTCTTAAATCGCACCCTTAATCACGATATCTATAATAAGCTTCAAATGCTAGAGTTTGCCAAAATGAAAATTTCTCGTGGCGATATTGATGGTGCAGTTGATAAAATTGATTCCTATATTGCTGCGGTCAATGGGATTATTAAAAACTCACAATCGACACGTTTATTTAAAATGAAAATTGATATACGAAAACTAGTCCAAGAAAGTCTTAATGATCTCTCTGATTACGCCCTCAATAAGAATGTTGAATTAAGAATTGATGCGGAAGCAGATGTCTTTGTCGAAACAAACCCAACAATTTTAAAAGAAAATATTCTGACAAATCTTATTCAAAATGCAATTAAGTTCTCTTCTTCAGATAGTAGCGTTACTGTAAAATTAAGCCATCTAAAGAAAGAAAATCTTTGTGTCATTGAAGTGATTGATGAAGGCGTTGGCATGAACCAAAAGACCCTTAGAAAGCTTTATAATTTACACGAGTTAGATTCTAGTAATGGCACAATGAATGAACAAGGATCAGGAAATGGTCTTGCCATTGCAATCCACTTCATCGAAGAAATTGGTGGAGAGTTTAAAGTGACTTCAGAACTTGATAAGGGTACTAATTTTACCTTTATTTTAAACGGTATTGATAAGTAAACCTAAATTCATTCTCTCTTAATCTCAATTCACATTTCAAGAAATAGCGAATCTCATATCATCTTACACATATAGTAATTGCGTGTAGGACGAGGTTTAATATGGATATGAAAGCTATTTTATCACTCTTATTTGCAACTTATGTCCTTGCGGCCTCTCCGGTGACAATCTCTGAATTTTCAGATTCTTTAGATAAGCACTTTGGTCTAAATTCATCTCGACTCGATTCTGTCATTTCAAAGGTTCGTATTCGCAAACCGAATGCATTTGAAAGATGGATGATGAATAAGTCTGGAGCTGAAGCGACTTATAACGATAAAACCAATACCATTGTATTACGTGAAAAGAATTGGCGTGGTAATCGTATTGTAGGTGCTAGTGATTTTCCTCAGTCTCGTAAGTATGAATTTGATATTCTCGCTTCAACGATTTTTCATGAACTCATGCACGCAGACTTTGATGTCCTTGTAAAAGGGAGCCGTAGCACGACTGAAGAGGCTCTCTCTCGCACGCAAGATTGGTTTAGGGCCAACGCTAGGGGAACGAATTCTCTCATTGCTACACATGAATTCTTTGGCTACACGGCCTCTGATCTAATCATCGGTGTTAAATCAAATATTCAAGATTTGCTACTTGCTCACGGTATAAATTCAATTAAGAACTCATGCTTTGGAGAAAAGGGACTTGCAAGAATTAAGGCCCGCTTATTCCCTGATGGAGATATTCGCTTTAAAGATACTTTAAATATTGTAGATTATTCTAAACGCTTCACTCCTAGCTCGATCTTCATTAAAGGCAAGGGGCTTGATCTAAATGAGCTGAACTTTCCCGATCATTTAAGACGTGATGTTTATGAGCACTTTGTTAAGTACTACCAAGCGCCTCGCTCATCTGCTGATTTACTTGATACTCTTGAAAGAGAGTATGGAAATTTACTAAGAGAGTGTTATTCCAATTTGTAACTCAATTAAGTTGAGATTGAGTTATTAATTAATTAATTTTTTTGCTGATTATTTTTTAACTTACTAATGATTTTAACCACTTAGGACTGGTAGAAAATACATAATATTTATTAATGTTTTCTAACCTAAAGTTTGTTTGATAGATATAACTTTATGAATAATATGCTGATTCTATATATTTCGCTACTGGCCTTTCTTGTAATGTGTAACATTTGTGTCTACATCGTTGCTGCGGTTGATAAGACTGAAGATTACACTCAGTTTAAAAGGTTTATTACGAGCGTCTTTATCGTTTACGTTATAACGTTATTCTTTGGGCAAACAAAAGTGATGGCAGCTGCTGTATTTACGCTCCAACTTATTCCTGTTTACTTCCTTGGTAATTACTTTATGGACGGTAAACTTACAAAATATCGAAATAAATTCATTTCTTTGCATCTTATTTGTATCGCAATAAGTGGGGTTATTTTCTCTCAAACAGATAATTTTACGGCCTATACTCTCTTATTCTCTATAAGTGGATATATGCCTGGAGCTATTGCTCTTTACTTTCATCTAAAGAGATTAAACAAAGCTGCCAATTACTTTTATTCTTTAATTCTGTTTTCAGGTATCGTTAATACATTAACATACCCATTCTTTAGATTTGATGAAGGTGCAGAATTATGGGGGTGGACAGGAGCTGTCTTCACATATGTTTCAATTATGTTGGGATTCCTTTTAAAGCTTCTCGATAAGAAAGTATCACTTGATCACAAATTACAGTCTGAGTTAAAACTAACGAATTCTCTATATAAAGCGCTAATCCATGATACTTCTAATGATTTAAATTTCGTTTCACTATCTTTAAGTCGTGCAATTAAAAAAGATGATATCTCATATGTAAAAAAAGCAAATGATCGACTTGATGAGCTGATTCGCTTTAAGACCGAGATTAGTAATCAATATAATGATAATGAAAAGAATCTTTATCCTATTAATATTTTTGAAGTTATGACAACAATTGATGAGAACTATAAAGATAGATTCAATCAAAAGCGTGTGAAACTTATTAAGAATTTTAATGGTGAAAATGAAGACTGCTATACAGAAGTTAGCAGTGAAATAATTGTTAAGACAATTGTTGGTAACCTTTTAACTAATGCCTTAAAGTTCTCGTCATATCGAGATATCGTAAAATTAAATATTCATACAGATAATACGACTCTTTGTTTTTGTGTTGAGGATAATGGAGAAGGGATTTCAGATGAAATCATTAATTCTGTTAAGGCATTCTCTAAAGTTACTTCAAGGGTAGGTACAGAGAATGAGACCGGTAGTGGTATGGGGCTCGGTATTCTTTGTTATATTGTCGACCGTGTTGGTGGTACAATTGATTTTGATAATACTCATGGAACAAAAGTAGAAGTTAAGATTCCAATTTTTCTTGAAAGCGTAGAAGAGGAAGAGGATGACCAAGAATATTTATCTAATGAAGACGACGATTCTGTTATCCAGTAGACTTCTTTCTTTCTCGAGAGAATACTGGAATATCAGAGTTGCTATAGCATCGATCAAGTAAGTCTCTGGCGAGAAGACCATAAACTTTCATTTCTTCCGATACATTCTCTAGAGTCCGATCGTTGACGTAAATGACATCGACAACACAGCTTGCTCCAAAAGGTAAGTGATGCTTGAATTCTTTCTTTATCACTTCTGCCCCTAAGTCCACACAGCCCTTTGTTATTTTCATTATATTATTTGTATAGGCAACAAGTGGCCCATTATCTTGCCTAATACTTCTTTCAAATAAAGCCGCCAAAATAAGGTACTTCCAATTGAAATCGGATTTACTCGTTGTAAATTTCGAAATAAGTGTTAAGTCTCCACATGAGATAAATTTATTATCAACGGATATTTTTAATAGTTTTTTCATTGTTAATTCATCAATATCTGAAAAATATTCTTGATGAAGGTGAAGCTGATTTGCAAGATTAAATATTTTAAAGCTCGCCCCTGAGACAATTTCTCCTTGATAGGTAAGAATAACTAATTCATCCTGTATCAAGAGTCGATCAGAGTAGAGTTTTTCGATCGCATCTTCTCGTGCCCCTAGTTTGATATATGATTTTCTCCAAACATCCATCCATTTATAGTAAAAATCTAATAGAAGAGAAGTGTAGCCAGTCGGTGTTATTTCACCCGGCTTGATTAAATAGAGCTTTAAATCATTTGGGTTAATATCATGCATCTTGAACCTTCTTATCTATGCTGCTTTGTTTTGATTCTTTGAAGTAATTTCTTCGACGATTTGATCAAGCATTGAATAATATAACTTTTTTGAATCATCATAGTTTTGATAAATAATTGATTTTATCTCTTCAGGTAGAGTGTTGATTAATTTCTTGGCCTCTTCAACGTGATCCTCATCTTCTTCATAGTGTAGCTTGATGAAAGCTGATGTTTTACTATAGTATTCTTCTAGTTTTTCATGAATTGATCTACCTGCTTGATCCGCAAGCTCTTCTAAGAAAAGAATATAACCTAATAACGACAGTGGATGCTTGTGTTCGATCAAGTAGTACTGTGTTTGATAGAATGCTTTTGTTGTGGCGTACTCAGTATGATTGTTTATATTTGAATTAAATTTTTTTAAGTCATTTATTGCCAGACGGTCGTGTGCACTCTCTTCTATAAGGTGCTCCTTAAATCTTCTAAACTCTTTATCTTCACTTAGCCTTGCCATCGATAGACATAATAATTTCTCTGAATGATTAACGTAATAATAAGTTTGGGCCAAAAAGTTTTGAACAAAGTCTAGATTGTCCCATGGGTAAGTTAAGATATTTTTGGAAATAGAATTGATCATAGAGAACTCCTTTCTGCTATCATAGTTTGAATGGCGAACTGAATGATAAATTATTTTTAATGAGTGAATATCACTAGTGAGTCAATTTATTTTATTTCATTTGAGGTGCCAAATAAAAAGGGAGAAGTAATTTAACTATCTGAAATTAAGGGTTTTTTTGTTGTGATTCTTTGATGTTTTCACTTCTGAAAGTTATGGTTTTAAATTCTAACGTCTTACGATTTTTAGTTTTAGATTTTATGAATTGAACAAATATGTAACGAATCATAAATATACATTTAGTTAAGTATCTTTAATAATATTCCAAGGAAAAGTTTTAAATTTATAGGATTGCACTAAGGCCGTAGCAATGAGGATTAAAAGAGATTTTGTAATGTTTAGGGATAAAGAAAATAGAAATGGTATTTAAGTTACGAGATTATCAAACAGAGGCCGTTGATAAGACTATTCGTCATTTTCAAAGATCAAGTGATCCTGCTTTAATTGTACTACCAACTGGAGCAGGAAAGAGTCTTGTCATTGCTGAACTTGCGCGAATTGCACGAGGTCGAGTCCTTGTTCTTGCTCACGTTAAAGAGTTAGTCGAGCAAAATCATGCTAAGTATGAAGCTTATGATTTAAAGGCCGGAATTTTTTCAGCTTCCATGAATCGAAAAGACCATAATGATAAAGTTATTTTTGGCTCTATCCAGTCTGTTGCCCGTGCTCCTGATGAATTCTTTAAAGACTTTTCACTTATTGTTATTGATGAATGTCACCGAATTTCACTAGAAGAAGACTCGCAATACCATCAAGTTTTTAAGAAATTGCGCCATCAAAATGAGAAGGTTTTCTTCTTAGGCTTAACTGCCACGCCTTACCGCTTAGGGATGGGCTGGGTTTATAATTATCACTATCATGAAATTCTTAGAACTAAAGAAGAGCGCTTTTTCAAGCATTGTATTTATGAGCTACCGCTTAGCTTTATGATTAAGAATAAGTACTTAACAAGACCGATAAAAATTGATTCACCTGTGGCCTGTTATGATTTTTCAAAGCTTGAAATTAATGATGAAACAGGGCGCTTTCTAACTCAAGAAATTGAAAAGATTTTAAATGATAGTGCCCGTGTTACTCCTGGCATTGTAAAGCATATCACTCAAGAAGCTCAAAGTAGGCGTGGAGTCATGCTCTTTACTTCTACGGTTAAACACGCACGAGAAGTCCTCTCTTATTTACCTGAAGGTTTAAGTGCTATTGTGACAGGTGAAACACCTCAAGATGAGCGCGATAAATTAATTAAAGATTTCAAGGATCAAAAGCTTAAATTCTTAGTTAATGTCTCTGTTTTAACCACTGGCTTTGATGCTCCTCATGTCGATTTAATTGCAATTCTTCGTCCGACGGAGTCCATTAGTTTATACCAACAAATTGTTGGCCGTGGACTGCGTCTCTATGAAGGAAAAACTGATTGTTTAATCCTTGATTATACGGGACTTGATCACGATATTTTTAAACCAGAAGTAGGCGAAGTAAGACCTTCTGGTGACACTGAGGAAGTACAAGTTCTTTGTCCTGAATGTGGCCATGGGAATATCTTCTGGGGCAAGATGGATAGTGAAGGCCATGTCATCGAACATTACGGGCGAAAATGTCAGGGAATTCATATCAATGAAGCTGATATGAGTGTGGAAGAATGCGGTTTTCTCTTTCGCTTTAAAACTTGCGAAAATTGCGGACAAAGCAACGATATTAGTGCCCATGTATGCCACTATTGTGAGCATGAAATTCGCGATGCCGATAAGAAGTTAAAAGAGGCCATGCAATTAAAGGATGCGCACATTATGCGGGTGGAGGAGATGATCTTTAGCGAATATAGTGGCAAGAAAGGTCGTAGTCTCTTAATTACTTATTACGATGTAAATGGAGAATCTCTAAAAGAATTCTATCAATTAACAAGTGACTCCCAACGTGGGGCATTCTTTCATTCATTTGTTCGAAAGCATTTAAAGAACCCTGAATTAAAGTACAAGGTAAAGTCTATTGAAGAAGTCTCAAAAGATCGACATTTCTTTAGAAAACCAAAGTACGTTATTGCACGCAAGAAAGGTCAATTTTGGAATATTCGTGAGAAGATTTTCTTTGAAGAGTTAAAGTCGGCGCGATATACGAAATAATTTCTCCATGGCAAGCTCTCCAAGTGTCTCAGAAAACATCTCAAATAGAGTATCTGGGATTGAAGACTTTTCACCCTTCCAATATGAAGTAGAAAAGAAGAGACAACGTCCGTCTTTTAATTGCCTAACGTTGATTTCACCTTTTAGGCCTTTAAGGAATCCCTTATCAAAAGTGAATGGATAGACTCCTGGCCTTGTGATTCTTGGAATTTTAAAGCTTAATGACATTGGAAAAGGCATGAGGGTGTGGTCAAGATAGAGATAGATCTGCTTTTTCTTCTCTGAATAACCAGATAGCTTTACAAGATCGATATATTCACTGAATTTTTCGTAGCGCGATAGCTTGCGCAGAGCAGTCTTGCACTTATTGGGATGAATCCCATAAATTCTGTAATCTAAACTTTGTTTGTTTTTGTGCGTCTCGACTTGTGCCTTGCGGTAAATTCTTTTTTTTTCGACAAGAATATTTTTGATGTCATCTTCGATCCCCCTAAAATCATTGGCAAAGCTATGATTTGTAAAAATCGAAATTAGCAAAAAAAGTGCTGTAATTATCAATGGTTGACGCGTTGTAACTTTCAAGGCCTGCTAGTTTCCCTTATTCTTAATACAGAATTGATTATAGCACGAAGCTAGAATAGGGGAAAATTTAAGAATGGGACGCAGCATTGAAAAGGTAAATCGTAAAGGTAAGACGAAAGACGCCGTCATTGAGAGTAAAGATCAGAGATGGCACTGTCGAAATCGTATTACCCTGGTCTTTGGATCTAATGATATCGAAGATTTAGAAACTTACGTTTACCAAGATAAGTCAGTCGACTTTCAAACCGTTAAATTTCACCAAGCAAAATCAAAGGCCATTGAGGAGCTACTTGATAATTGTATTGATGAATACTACCGCGGACACGTTACAGAGATTCACACTTCTCTAAGTGCTGATGGTAAGACTGTTACAGTTGCCGACAATGGGATTGGTTTTCCACTTAATAAAGTAAAGCAGGTTTATTCAGAGTTTAGAACAGGTTCAAAGTTTAAAGACGAAGAAACAGATGAGAAGGGATTTCTTCATCGTACACTTGGACAAAATGGTCTAGGTGCCGCGGCCACATGTCTTACTGCAGATGAATTTATTGTAACGATTAAGCACTATAATTCGAAGAAAGAGCAGACGACGAAATTTATCGATGGTGCTCTTAAGATAAGCCAAACAAAACCAAAGACTTTCAAAGGTGCTTCTGGTGTATCGATTCAAGTAACTCTTGCCAAAGAAGTCTATAAGAATAATGTTATCGATGAAGATCTATTGAGAAAGCGTATTATTGACCTTGCATATAATAACCCAGGTCTTGCCTTCTTTTTTAATGGTGAAAAGTATCACTATAACAAAGGACTCTTTGAACTGGCCCAAAGAATTGATGAGGCAAATGCTCATGACTTTGGTGAAGCAAGTTATGTCTACGAAACAATAAATACAAAGAAGAAGAAAGTTAAGGGGAAGATTGATATGTCTCTTTCTCTTAATATTGATAAATCGAGTGAAGAGCGTGAAAAATTTATTTCTTTCGTCAATTCAACTCCTACATATGACGGTGGTTTCCACCATGATCGTGTTAGACGTATCTTTATCAATGCCATTAAAGACAAGTTAGAAAGACAAGCAAAGAAAGAAAAGATTAAGTTAGTTGATAACGATATTCTTTCTGGCCTAACTTTTGTTCTTGGAGTGACGATGCCAAACCCTAGGTTTGAGTCTCAGACGAAGAGAAAACTAGTGCGTGATGTTCAGCTTGAAAAGGCCCTTGAGGAATTGATGGCCAAGTATATTGATAAGTTCATGCGTAAGAATAAAGAGTATCTTGAAGTTGTTATTGAAAGAGGGAAATCTCGTCATAAGTATCAAGTTCTCAAAGAAGCGGCATCAAAAGGCCGTAAGCAAAAACGTCAAAGAGTTGAAAAACTACTTGATGCCAACGAACGAAAGAAACGTGATCTTTGTACTCTCTTTATTTGTGAGGGAGACTCGGCCATTGGTGGACTAAGGTCAGCTCGTAATAAATTATATCAAGGTGGTATTGCCCTTCGAGGTAAGCCAATGAATGTTGCCCAAGCGGGAATTAAAGATATTTTAAATAACCAAGAATTCTCAGACATCATGGCATCAGTTGGATTAGTCCTAGGTCAAGAAGTTGATGAGAAGAAGCTACGTTATTCTAATATTGTCTTCCTCGCTGACTCGGATGTCGATGGTGGGCATATCAATACACTTCTTACAAATTTCTTCTACCAGTTTTGGCCTGAATTATTTGAAATGGGTGCCATCCAGATTGCTAAGGCACCTCTTTTTGAGGTTGTAACAGATAAGAAAACTCTATACTTTGAATCTGATAAAGAATTAGATGAGTTTAGAAATGCAGGTGAAGCAAAGATTAGACAAATTCATCGCAACAAGGGATTAGGGGAGATGTCTCCTGAAGCTTGGAAATATGTTCTTTCAAAAGAAGAATACACTAAGATTGTTATCGATAAACCAAGCAAAGCAAAAGAGATGCTAAATATCTGCTTTGGAAAAGATACGAATTTAAGAAAAGATCTTCTTCTTGATGAAGAAGAATCGACGATTTTAAATGAAGGTGTACCTCCAGAAGAGCCGGTAGCACCAAAGAAACCTGCTAAAAAAGCTGCCAAGAAAGTTGCCAAAAAAGCTGCTAAGAAAACAGCAAAGAAAGTCGCTAAAAAAACAGCAAAGAAAGCCGCTAAAAAAGTTGCCAAAAAAGCAACCAAGGCCTCTAAGAAAAAAGCAGTGAGCAAGAAGGCCAGTGGTGTTCTAGCAGATATGATCGATTACCTTGATTAAAAAGTAAGAAGGACAAAATAAAATGCAAGAAATTTATCTTCATTCCCTAGAGTCAATTAACCTCGAAGATATCGTCAGAGATGAGTACCGTACTTATCAGATTTATACCCTGATGGATCGTGCCATTCCTTATCTTCAAGATGGTTTAAAGCCTGGTCAAAGACGAATTCTATATACACTTTGGAAGAATCAATCAAAAGGTCTTCTCAAAGTTTCGGCGGCCACAGGGCTAGTGCTAACTCTACACCCTCACGGTCCTGCTTCAATTGAATCAGCGATTGTTAATATGGCCCAAGACTATACCTTCTCGAATAACTATCCTCTTATTGATAAGAAAGGATACTTCGGTGAGCGAATGGAAACAGATCCTGCGGCCGGAAGGTATATTGAATGTAAACTTGGTAAAGTTTCTGAAATTCTCTTATTTGATGATATGAACCAAGTTGAAATGGTTCCCAATTATGATGAGAGATCAATGGAACCTGTAGGGCTTCTGCCAAAGCTTCCCCTCATGTTACTAAATGGAGCAGAGGGAATTGGAACAGGATTTTCTTCAACGATTCCAAGCTTTCATCACAAAGACATTATTCGTTCAATGATTTCATTTATTGAAACAGGTAAGGCCCGCAAGGTTAAGCCTCATGTTAATAATTACTCTCTTCCTGTTCATGAAGATAAGAAAACTGGAAAGTTAACTTTTGATATGGGCTTTGAGCAGAAGAATGGAAAAATCTTTATTACTGAATTACCTCGTGGGTATGATGCGAAGAAGATTTATCGTCATTTAACGAAGTTCATTGATGATGGATACCTAAAAGATTTTGTCGATGCATCTGTTGATAATGAGATCAATATTGAATTGCTCTTTAAGAAAGGTCAGGAAGTAACACTAGAAGAGGCCCAAAAGAAAATTGGTGCGACTTCAAGTCTATCTCCTAACTACACTCTAATTTCTGAAAGAGGGGTGAAGATCTTTAATCGTGCAGAAGAGATTATTGAGATCTTCACGCAAGAAAGACTAAAAGTCGTAACTCGTCGATATGAGCTAAGATGTCTTGACCTTAAGGATTCAATTCAAAAGAATAATGAAATTATTAGATTTATTAAGGACAAAGAATACGAAAAGGCGACGAAGTCGAAAAATAGAAAGTCTTTTGTTGAACACCTTGATAAGAAGAAATACGTATACTCTGAATACCTAGCAGATATGCCAATCTATCGTATGACGAAAGATGAGGTTGAGAAGAGAAAGCTTCTTATCAAAGATGAGAAGAAGAAGCTTGAAGAGTATACAAAAATTGCCAAGTCACCAAAGCTTGTCGCTAAGAAACTTATTGAAGAGTTAAACGATGTTGATGTTAAACTTAGTGAAACTCTCAAGAAGAAAGAACAAGAAAAGCAAAAGCTTCTAAAGAGAATTGCCAAGGAACAAGAAAAACTTGGTAAGAAGAAGGCCAAAAAGAAGGCCGTGAAGAAGAAATCTTAATTAATTCAGATTAAAATGGTCAGAAATAAAAAATCCCCGGTAAGAGTAAAACTCATGCCGGGGATTGTTCATGTCAATACGCCAATTTGACAAGAAGAAGTTGATAGAGACATTTTACATAGATTCTATTTATCCAAACAACTTAAAATTTTCTTAAATGAAGCGCTAAAGGTCAGAGTCTGTAAGTTATTAAAAAGAAATATATTTCCTACAAAATTTTTTTTGTACAATATGTATTATTCTGCTAACCTATTAATATATAAAGGTTCTTTTGATTCATGGAGGAATGCAATGAGCTTGACTAAAGCTGATATTGTCGAGAGAGTTTATAAGGAAGCTGGCTTCTCAAAAAAAGAAGCGTCTGACCTTGTAGACCTAGTATTTAAAGTAATTAAGGACACTTTAGCACGTGGTGAGAAAGTGAAGATTTCTGGTTTTGGAAACTTCTCAATCCGTGATAAAGCATCAAGAGTGGGACGTAATCCACAGACTGGTGAAGCAATGGAGATCTCTGCAAGACGAGTTCTTACATTCAAACCTTCGCAAGTTCTAAAAGAAGACATTACTGGACGTTATGTTCACCGTATTGACGATAAAGGGAAAGAAGATACTTCAATTCCTCCGAAAGATGGTAAACCAAATGCACTTAGTTCATTCTTAAATAACACTGAAGATTTTGAAAATGATGGAGATGGATTCTAGAATGTTAGAAGCTCTAAACATCCCTAAAAAGTCTCTATTTAAGTTAGACGAAGTTTGTACGATCGTTGGTGTTAAGCCGTATATCTTAAGATTTTGGGAGAGTGAATTCGATGAGATTTCACCGCTGATTTCTTCAACTGGTCAAAAGCTTTTTGAACAGAAAGATATTCAAGTTCTTGCTCGAATTAAAGGACTGCTTTTCGATGAGAAACTGACAATTGAAAGGGCCAAGTTGGTTCTTCGCGGTCAGGTTGATCTTGAAAAGGAAGTGGCAACAACAGCTTCTAAGAAGAAAGTTCAAATGAAGTCGCCAAAATCTAAGCTGGCAAATTACAATATCGATTTAGATAAACTTGAACAGGCCAGAAGTATCCTCAAAGAATTGAACCTAAAGAGTCAAAGTATTCAACAAAGAAATAATTGGATCTAAAGTATAATTAGAGGCGGGCCTTTGGCCTGTCTCTACATTTAGATGCTTAATAATATTGCCTTTGTTGCTATTGATGATCGTTAGGACTTTTCCTAAGTATTGACCATATACTAATCTAATATTTTCACATTTATACTGATGAAAGAATTGCTTCATATACGAAAGATTTCGACTTAATTCGTTAAAGCAGTCTTCTTGACGAGTTTTCCAAGGGTTTACAGCTTCCTCGTGTTCACTTAATACTTCATCTTCAAGTTCGCAAAGATCATCTAATAATTGAAATGCAACGCCCATGTGTTCACCTAAGCGGTGGATGGCCTTAGCTGTTTTAAACTCAACTGCTGGAGTCTGTAAGTATGCTCCAACAAGACTTAGTTGTATAAGTCTTGCCGTTTTTAATTTATGAGTAAGAATAAGGTTTTTAAAGCTCTCTGTCATTTGATGATCAAGATCAAGGGCCTGGCCAAGAATTAAGCCTTTTGCACCAAGACACCAATGTGCATAGTCGAGAATTTCATTGCGATACTGTGCTTTATTCTTAGCAATTAAATAAAAACTAAGTGACTGGAGTGCATCCCCTGCAAGTAGGGCCTGCCAACTTCCAAATTTAGCATGAGTTGATAATCTTCCACGACGATATTCGTCATCATCCATGCATGGCATATCATCATGGATAAGAGTGTAAGTGTGGTGGATTTCTAGTGCGCATGAGAAGTTTCTAATTCCGTTTTGCGCAGTTTTGTCTTCAAAGTCCATACCAAAGTCTAGGGCACTAGCATAGGCAAGCAGCGGGCGAAATAACTTGCCTGCAGGAAGTAGAGAATATTCATAGATTTCATGGAACCAATTATTGTAATTGCCACTTTTTATTAGTCTAAGAATATCACTTTCAATTTGTTGCTTTGCTTCTTTAATATTTATTATTGATGACGTTTGCATGGCTTAAAGATGCTTTAAGAATAAGGGGAAGTCAACAATTTAGGGACTAACTATCACTGGTGGGTTAGGGCGTCCAAGAGTACCTGTGATTCTCATATGGTAGAAACCCTGTTCATCTGGTTTTCCACTTCCAAGAAAGAGATTGATGATCGAGAATTGCTCAATAAAGTCTTGTGAGAATTTTACTTGGGCCTCAATATCGATTTTTGAATTGTTGATATTTCTTTGATTAAGTTCGATTGAACCTGTTGCATTTGCTCTAATTGGAGAATCCTCTGAACCAATGATCAATTCCTGAATCTCAATTGGACCAGAATTTTCTGAATGGGCCTTAAGAGATAAATTATTAATCAGTAGCGTAGGGATTTCAAAGTTTTGAATCACTTGGCCTGGAATAATAAAATTCTTTGAAGTGATATAAGCATCGAGATCTTTGATTGATTTAAGATCTGTGCTCATAAATGCCGTCATATTCAGGCTTCCTTCAACTTTTAATTTTCCCATTATTGCTTCAAGAGAAGCAAGGTTTAGAGTGGATTCTTCAATGCGAATATATTGAGTCGAAATATTGTGAATCGACTTAAGATTAATGGTACTAGCTAATCCATCAATTTCACTTATTTGAGAAGTAAATGTAACTCCCATTGGTGTGATACTAGGTAGCCCAAGAGAGAAGTCAATATCCTTAATCATCAACCCTCTTTGTGCTCTTAAGCAACGAGGAGAAATTTCAAGATCACTGATAGCAATTCCTGGTAGAAAGTAACTAACCTTGGCTTCTTTGTAGAACATAGGACATGAGCGATTCTTCTTTAATCCGTCATGGATCAGGCCAAGAATACGATCCTCTAAGGAGAAGTTCATGATAAAGCCTGCAATTAGTGAAAGGGAGGCAAAGATGACGATCATTAAAATAGTTGTCTTCTTTGTTTTGTAAATTTCGTTTTCTGAACCTGTATCAGCAACTTCTGTATTCACTTAAGCCTCTTACCTTGTTTTTAATTTGTCTTTGAGTAGAATTCGATGGACAACTTTCCTGAGACAAACTTAGAATCACTTGTACGATTGAGGTCAATTTCTGTAACAATTGCCTTAAATTTACGATGGAGTTCGTTAAGTAGACCCACGAAGGCTTTATTCGTAAATTTTTCAATCATAATATTTGTTTCAATTTTATTGATCGATCCACCAAGATTATTTTTTTGAAAGCCATCAACATTAACTTGTCCTGACTTTAAGTTAAGACGAGAAGTTGCAGACTCAAGAAGTTTTACAAAATCACCCTTTTCATAGATGGGCTGAGTTGTAACAACCGCACCTTCTTGAGTTTTTAATTGTACCATTCCTTCTTTAAAATTAATAATGGCCGCTTCAAGTTCTTTTCTTTCATTTAATTCACTTTTTTGGATTGTACGAAAGGTAAAGACACCAACTAGTAATAGGAGAGGGATAATAACAACTAGAGCTGAAAAGAATTGGTTAATAATCTTTTGCTCATTTTCTGAAAATGAACGAAGTTGATCAGAGACACTTTGAAAAAAATTAGAACCTCTGGCTTCTTCTATTTGCTTGTCAATTGCAAGATCAATTTCTTTAAAAACACTCTTTTGAGTCATTATTATTTACCTTTAAAGCTTAGTACAATTTCATTCTTCTTAGAATCATCAATATTAGCTTCATTTACATCTAATTTCTTAAGGACTTTCAAGAGCTGCTTTGTATCTCTTTCTGACTTACTCGAAAAAGTCGCTTTGGCACTTTCGATATCACCTTGGTAACTTGTTAAAGAAACTTGATTGTTTCTTTTAAGTGAAGAAGTAATTGTGTGAAGATTTTTAAGAGCACTCGATTTTGGAACTCTTGAAATTACTTCCAAGTCGACATCGATGGCCTTGTTCTTCTGGTTAACAATTTTTAAAAGACGATCTGGAGAGCGTCTTAAATATGCTTCTTGTTTCTTGGATAGATTTAGATTACTACTCTTAAATAATTTTTTAATATCTCGATCTGTTGTTTTTATTTCTTTTGCAGTGAAATAGAAAGTTTCAAAAAGCATTCCTGCACAAGCGATTAGACAAATGATAGCAATGCGATAAAAAGTGAAGAGGGTATTTTCTAACTTAATACCGTCTTTCAGTGCCGATGCAAATTCCTTCGTAAAGAAGTTCTTTGCCGGTTCACGGTAAGTATTCATTGCTCCCATCGTATAAGCAAGAGTAAGAGCATTGTACTCTTCTTTTGAAACCATCTTCTCAAGTCCAGGGGCCATAAACTGGGATACTGAAACCTTGAGTCGTTCTGTAATATAGTTTTCGATATTCTTAATATTTGCGCTTCCACCTGTTAAGTAGATATGCTCAATATTTTGTCCTGTCTTCACTCGGTGACCAAGTAACCAACGGTCTACTTGAGAGAGTAGGTCTTTGAAAGATTGATGCATCATAAGAGCAAAGTCTTGTTGCTCTTTCGTCACACTATCAAGCTGAGACTTGGTTAAGAAGAAGCTATTTTCATGTTTAAAGATACGGGCCTCTCCTGGTCCAATATCATAAGTTTTAGAAATGGCCTCATCAATGGCCTGACCTGCAGTATATGAAATATGATGAGTGTAGATTATACCGTTATAAACTAAGTATGCTTTTGTTGTTTGATGTCCAATATCAAGGATACAAACATTTGATTCTAGTTTCTTCTCTTCAACGAAACTCTGATAAATACTTAGTTCAGATGTTAGGTTGGATGGAAGAGTGTGGTAGGCCATTAGAAAGTTGCGATAAGTTGCAAAAACATTCTTTTCGGCGATTTGTACGATGGCAGAGAATTGACCATTAATCTTCTTGTAGAGATTAACAATATAGTGCGTATCAATAATATTAAAAGGTAGATCCTCTTCTAATTGAAAAGGGATCATAAGTTCGGCGTCTTTCTTAGACTTGGCCGGAAGATCAAGATAACGATTTGTTAAGAACTCATTTGGCAATTGAGTAATGATTCTTCCATGATAATTTTGATCAGTAAGAAAGCTTGATATGATTCTTTGCTGAAGTTCATGGATTGATAGATCGACTTCATTTGGCCCACGAACATCTTCTAAAAGAATCTCTTCAATATCATCGATAATGAATTTCTTCTTGTGAACTCTACCTTCTACGAATTTAATACTGTAGGAACCACAGTCGATAACTAAAATACTCATAGAAATATTTTACCAAATTTCAATAACTTTGCTGTTTTTTTTTTAATGAAAAATTTTCCATTAATAGGTGCGTATTTCAACAACTCGCGGTCTTAGAAGATGATGCTTACTTTGGGTTTGTTGGTTTTGACTTCCTTGGCCACCTTGATTACTTGACTGAGAACCTCCAGCAATACCGCCAGTTTGTCCTCCTGCATTTGCAGTTGTACTTACTTGAGGCTTGATTGGTAGATCAATATAGGCGGTTAATTTAAAAGTTGAATTTCCATAAGCTCCAATGGATTCGACTTTAAACAACTTTCCTCCAGTACTTATCACAATTTTAGCACTGGCAAATTCTTGAATGCGTTTATCATAATCTGCTGAACTCATTGCACCAATTCGATTTGTTAGTAGTTCTTTAAAGTCCTTATCGGTTTTTAAAGGAGTTGGAGACATTCCTTTTTCTTCGTTACCATTTCGATAGTTAAAGAAGTCTTCCAGGTGTACTTCAGTCAAATCAGGAAAGAGAACTTTAAGTTGATTTTGGGTGATTTCATTTACGTTAATAACAGATACATTGTGGATACTGATACGATCCCTAATGAGATTGACTATTTTATCGTCCCACCCAACAAGTGAGTAGAGTTCATCTGTTGTTTCAAAGGCCGCGTGCTTTGGAGTAATATCGGCATTTTGATAATTTCGAGCAATATCAGCTTTCTCAGGTTCATCATAGTCATTCTTACCAGAGACATAGAATTTTAATTCCTTGACTAGCATAATAGGATCAAGATTTGAGTAATGTAGAGCAAAGTCCTCATTTGTCTCAATCTCATTTTGAATTGTTTTTTCTAGCATTTCAGTGAAAGTCGTTTCCATAAATTGTTGTGGAGTTTGACTTGAGCTATTTGATTGACTTGAGTTACTTGATTGATTTGAGTTTTGGGCATTTGCTGCTTTTATTACTCTTAACGAATTAGGGTTTAGAAAGCCTGAAACCGGAGAGATACTAACTGAAATTGAACCTTGAATAAGTGATTCTTTTTCAAATTCTGCAATGGCCGTTTTTTGAATAATATTCATTTCACCAGTTACTGGAATTGGTACCATAAATGGCTGAGTTACAATTGACGAAATATCCTGCTTACTAATCGTTCCCTGTAGAGAAGTATTATCTTCTAGTTTATTCCATGCTTCTCGGTAGACTTTCAAAACAGATAGGGCATATTGAATTCCTGCTTCTGAATTAAGCTTTGCTTGAACCTTATCGACCTGTCCTTCAATTCTAATCTTATTAAGTTTCGTCTCATACGTGAATTGGGCCAAGAGAACGGTAAGAATTGCAACGGCCGTAGTTACCATGATAATGGCAATTCCAGATTCATTTTTTAGAAGATCAGTTGCAGAGAGATGATCATTAGTTTTTCTTGTCATACTTCTCCTTTAAGTCTTCAGTACCGTTGTAATCAGGCCATAATACACGAATTGTTCTCGATATTGATAATGCTTCACCTGTCTTTGATAAGTATTCCATATTGACTCTAAAGAGCCTTGGAGTTTTTCTCAGTTTATTGAGTTCTTTAAGTGAGGAAACAAATTTTTCTTTTTCTGGACTATAGAATTCAAAACTAAAATCTTTAAGATTATTGATAACGGCGTATTCTTTTGCTTTTTCCCAGTCCAGTTCTGTATCGTAGAGATCTTTTGTAATAACTGTTCGAGTAAGAGAGTAAGGTGCTTCTTTATTTTGTTCTTCTTCATCTACACCTTCCGTACTTGTTGTGGCAACACGGTAGCGGATCCACATAAGATTGGATTGTTTTGAATCTTTTAACAAACGGCGATTAGAAGACGACAGGAAAACGAGAGAACCCTTTTCTTCATTGATAACAATAGGAATAGGAGCATTACTTGTTGAAAGATTATCAAAGTTACGGTTTTGATAAACGTGACTTGTAACAACTTGAGCTGTTGTTTGATTTTGCTGTTGTGATTGTGACTGCGAGCTTCCCTGGTTTTGTCCTTGACTTTGAGACTGGCCAGTCGATCCCGAGCGACTTGTATTCTTACTAGCATTAATTAAAGCAGCTAGCTTCTTATTGTCTTCAACCTTTTCTGTGTCAAAGTAGAGTGGAGAGTGAATTAATTCTAAGTCTCTTGTCAGTCTCATTAAACCAATTTCTAACTCAAGAATTTCTCGATCTTCTTTGGATACACGGTCATTAGTATTGACGCTATTGTCGACGATAGAGTAAATGGCCGTCATAAGTACAGAGAGTATTGCAATAGCGATGAGAACTTCGATTAGTGTGAAGCCTTTTCTATTTTTTAGAATTGCTTTAACTTCTATATTAGATACCATTAATCTCAACTTTGTATTTAGGATCTGATATCCAAGTACTTATGGTAAAGCTCTCTTCAGAGAGATCATCTTTTACGGTGACACTAACTTGCCAAATAAGCTTTTCAAGGTTCGTTTTAACAACAGTGAAAATTTGTTTTTGTATACCACTACTATTGTTATTATTGTTACTACTATCTTGATCATTACCTGAGATCTTATCGAAGTCGGGAACAGCAAATTTCTTCCATTCAATGCTATAGCTAAAAGCATCGTTACTTTCAAACTTTCCAACCTCTGGCTTTAGAGTGAGAGCATCTTTTAAGTCTGGAGGGTAAGCAACAATTTCATTCATCTTTTCAACGGCAAACTCTCTAAGTCTAAGCTCAGTTCGCATTTCAATGGAATCAGTGATATTTAAGCCCTGGGCCGTGATATAGGCAGTAATAAAGACCGCAAAAATTGCGAGTGCAATTAGTACCTCAATTAGAGTAAAACCTGAATTATTTCTTAGTTGCTTAACCATTCGTTATAAAGTTCATTAGCTTTTTGTGTTAGTTTTTCGATGTAGTCTTCACTAGAGAAGTTAACATCTTCTAGTGCTATATACTCACGCTCAATTACTTGAGAATATGGCTGAGTAGATAGGGCGACCATTTCATCTTCAGTTGCTATGATAATTATAACAGAATCTTTTTCACCTGTGGGGTAAAAGTACACATAGGGCACACCCGATGTGTGAAGTTTTTGAGTTAGGGTACTTCCAATGGCAACAATACGAACTCCACCAGATGGACGATAGTCATTGGCATCAAATTCTGGAAGATTAAAGAAGCCACCCTTCTTCTTGGCCTCTTTTTGCTCTTCTTCAGTCATGTCATCAAAAGAGCGAGTTGCTTCTAGGTCGATAACAAAGTCATTCTTTTGAGCGATTTCAAGGCGAAGCTTCTGATCAAAATCGTCAAGTTCAAAGCCAAGTCTTAAAAACTTATTTTGAAGAGAAGCTTCATCACTTGAGTAGCGAATTAATCTTTCAATATTATCGATTGTCTCGTCGAGGTTACGACGTGAAGAGAAAGTTGAACCTGCTACCATGTAAAGTAGTAGGGAAGCTAAGGCCATCGAAACCAGAATTTCAATTAATGTAAAACCCGATTGGCGATGACCTTTAAGCATTCGTATTATTTCTTTTCTTTTAGGTATAAATCTTGAGCGAAGCCTTCTCCGCCTTCTTCATTATCATTACCATATGACATGATATTGTAAGTCTTTCCATCTGAAGTATAAATATATTCCATATCCCATGGATCTAGTGGGATTTCTGAGCCATCTAGGAATCCATTTGGTGGATAATTCTTACACTCTCTGCCGCCAGAAGGCTTTGATGTAAGTGCTTCAAGTCCCATTTCCGTCGTTGGATAGAAGTTACACTTTCTTCTGAAGTCTTTTAGAAGTGACTCAAGAGACTTCATTTGAATTTGAGCAGATTTAACACGTCCTTCTTCTAAGCTATCAAATACTCTACCTGCAATGAAAGTACCCATAAGTGAAATAAGAGTTAGGGCAATTAGGATTTCAATTAGCGTCATCCCTGCTTGACTCTTAATTACTGTGTTCTTTAAAAAATTCTTCTTCATTTAATTAATCTCCTTAAATGTCTTCTCGTAATTATAATTAAATTCTTTCGCTATTTAATCGAGTTTAGCTCCATCATTGGAACAACTACTGACATAACGATAAAGGCAACTGCGCCACCCATACCGACCATCATAATAGGTTCGAGGATAGTTGTTAAGCCGCTGAGCTTAGATTCTACCTGATCTTCATAGTTTTCTGCAATAATGTTTAGCATTGGTTCGAGTTCCCCTGACTTCTCTCCCAGGCTGATCATGTGCGTTACCATAATTGGAAAATAGCCCGAAGCCACTAGGGGAGCGGCCATGGAAGAACCTTCTGAAATATTTATACGTGCATTTTCAATGGCCTCTTGCATATGAACATTACTAATTAGGTTTTTTACAATTCGCATTGAGGCAAGAATTGGTACACCTGAATTTAGAAGCGTTGAAAGAGTTGATGCAAAACGAGACACGTTCACCATTGTAATTAGTGGCCCAAAAATTGGAAGCTTTAGTGTGAACTTGTCCCACTTGGCCTTTCCGCCCTTTGTTTGAATATAGCGATTAAATAACCAAACTAAACCAAATCCACCAATGATAACTGCCCACCAGTAGTTTTGTAAAAAGCTTGAAAGCCAGATGGAAATCTTTGTTGGCAGTGGTAATTCCTTTTTCATGGAAACAAAGATTTTTGTAATCTTAGGAATAACAAGCACGAGAATAACACCCATTACAGTCGCACCAACAAGGAGCATGATAATAGGGTACATCATTGCGCCTTTAACTTTATTCTTAAGCTTTACCTGCGCTTCAGAAAATTCAGCTAGACGAATAAGGACAACATCAAGTGTTCCTGATTGTTCTCCGGCCTCAACCATATTGACATAAATATTATTAAAGATTTTTGGATAATCTGCAAAGGCTGCTGCAAGTGAGCTACCTTCATTAACTTTTTGCCTAATTTCTGAAAGGACAACTTTAAGTTTTGGGTTTTCACATTGTTCGATGAGTGCATTAAAGGCCTCAACAATTTGAATCTTTGCTTTAACCAGAGTTGAGAGCTGTCTTGTCATCAGTGATAGATCATTGATTGAGACAGTACTTCCAAAATTTAATTCAAAAGAAGATTTACTCGAAGACTTATGCTCTTTAATTGAAGTCAGCATAATACCTTGGGCACGAATTTTGGATTTAGCGGCCTGCTCATTTTCGGCCGTGATATTACCTTTCTTCTCCGTTCCGGTGCGATCAATCCCTTTATAATCAAATATGGCCATTTCTTACTCTTTTTATTACTCGTTCGTTGTTTCTTCTTCCTGGCCTTCAATATTGATGGCGCGGTTCATTTCAGCAATTGATGTAACACCCATAAGAACTTTCTCAATGGCATCATCTCTTAATGTCTTCATTCCATTTTTTTGAGCAACTCTCTTTAATTTTCCTGAAGGGGCAGAGTTAATGATAAGTGAACGAATCTCGTCATTAATCATTAATAATTCAGAAACAACTGTCATTCCCGAGTAGCCTTTATTGTCACAACTTGGACAACCAACAGATTCGTAGACAGTACATCCTTCTGGAACTTGCTTAATTCCGAGAACCTCTAAGTCAAATTCAGTGATTTCTTTTGGCTTCTTACACTCTTTACATAGAGTTCGAATAAGACGCTGCGCCAATGCTCCCGATAGAGAGGAGGCGATCATAAATGGCTGAACACCCATATCAATTAGACGGTTAGGTACTGAAGCTGCATCGTTGGTGTGAATTGTCGATAGAACAAAGTGACCAGTAATCGATGCTTGAATTGCCATTTCTGCCGTTTCATAATCCCTTGTTTCCCCAACCATTATTACATCAGGGTTTTGACGAAGGATTGCTCTTAGGGCCTTGGCAAAACTTAATTCAATTTTATGGTTAACTTGAATTTGTGAGATACCTGGTACTTCATATTCCACTGGGTCCTCAACTGTAATAATCATACGATCTGGAGTATTGATACGGCTAAGCATGGCAAAGAGTGTTGTCGATTTACCGTGACCTGTTGGCCCTGATACATAAACAATTCCATCTTTTCTCTGCGATAGGGCATCGAGATTCTTTAATACCTTTCCGTGGAAACCTAAGTGGTCGAGTTGCAATACATTATTGTCTTTTTCAAGTATCCTCATAACGATACGTTCACCGTTTTGAACAGGGACAGTTGAAAGACGAATATCGATATCTTTACCGGCCATTTTAATTGGAATACGTCCATCTTGTGGAAGACGTTTTTCAGCAATATCAAGCTTGGCCATAACTTTAATACGAGAGGCAACCGCTGAGTGAGTTTTTAGGGGTTGTCTTAAAACTTCAGTCATGACTCGGTTAATACGGAAGCGATAGATCGATTCTTTCTCATATGGTTCAATGTGAATATCTGTGGCACGCTCTTTGACTGCTCTAAAAATGATTGAGTTTACAAAGCGAATTACTGGAGCCTCATCAGCGCCAGCATCGAGAATATCAATTGGCCCGTCAAGATCGAGAGTTTCATCAAACTCATCTTCGAGGGACTGAACCATATTCTTATTGGCCTTCTCATAAACACGATTAATGGCATCATTAACCTTAAGAGGTTGGGCAACAGAAATATGAATATCTTTCTTAAAGATTTCTCTAAGGTCATTAATTGCATCAAAATTGAATGGATCAGTTATGATGACAGAAACAAAGCGAGGAGTCTCAAGTACTGGAATAAGTTCCTGGCTCTTTGCATAGTTAATAGGGATGTTTAAGATCAGTTCCGGATCGATCTCATCCACATTAATTTCTGTTTCATAAGGAATCTCAATTTGGTGACAAATAACTTTCGTAATGTCGTGAGGGTGAATATAATTCTTCTTAAGTAGAATTTCCCCAATGAGCATTCCTGATTCTTCTTGAATATCTAAGGCTTCATCTAATTGTTCGCGAGTCAGAGAAGTGTGCTTTAAAAGTAGCTCACCAATCTTTTCTTTGCCTTGTTCAAATGTTTCGAGCATTTGGTTCTTCATAAAAATATTTAGCCTCTAAATTACTTTTTAATAATAACGTCTTGATTGCTAGCTTTTTTTGCAGCCGCTTTCTTATTTTGTACTTGTTGAACAATTTCCTTGTAGTTTGGAACGTCCTGATCGCTTTTGCCATTGCTCTCATTCATAACACTATCGTTATTTTGGTCTTGATAGAACTTAGCACGATCCTTATCGTAAAGAGGACCTTCTTGCTGTTTTTGTGCTTTATTGTATAGACCTTTAGCTGTTGCTTTAAATGGATCTTTTTCTCCATGGTGCTCTTTTAGGTGAGCTGCACGACGATTAAGACCTTCTTTAACAGACTTAGCAACATCGTCTTGATAGTTATCAAGAATGCTTGGAGTTAGGAAGTAGAGAAGGTTTAATTTTTCTGTCTGAGAACTTGTGTTCTTAAATAGCCAACCAAGAACTGGAATGTCACCCAGTAGAGGAACTTTAGAAACTGAGTCAACAGTCTTGTCTCTCATCATCCCACCCATGGCAATTGTGTCACGATCTCTAACTGTCACTGTTGTCACAGCACTTCTTACGACTGTTCCAACTCCAACATTTTGTACACCTGATGGTAGGGCACGACTTGAAAAGTCTTCAAAGTTTTGATCGATTTTAAGTTTAATATAACGAGTCACTTTATTAATTTGTGGAGTGATCTTCATTTTCAATGTTACGTTCTGTGTTTCAAGTGACGTTGATGTCGAACCATTGGCCGCTTGAGTTTCTTTTGGAACTGGAACCTTCTCACCAACTTCAAAGACACCTTCAGTATTATCTTGAACTAGTAGTTGAGGAGTTGAAAGAATATTTGTATCACCATTACTTGCAAAAGCTGAAACAAGTGCGTTGAATGAGTCAATTTCAACAGTCTGTCCACCAACAGTTGTTTCAATTTTCTTACCTGAACCAATTCCGGCAAATAGACCACCAAGTGAAGTCCAGTTACCTGTTAGTAGACTAGTCAGAGTTGTACCTGAAGTCCCCTGAATTGAACCAGCACGACTTGCAGCACCTGAACCATATGCACCAACGATTGAAACACCTAAGTCACGTGACTTCGAAATATTTGTTTCCATAATAAGACCTTCGATAAAGACTTGGTCTCTCGGTTGGTCTAGCTTCTTAATAACTTTCTCAAGTGTAAGCCAGTCTGTAGGAGAGGCAGTAACAACGAGAGCGTTATTTGATTTATCGGCCGTAACCCTAACTTCAGCGTTAAATAACTCGTTGGCATCATTTTGTGCTGCTCGAGAAAAACGTGAAGTTCTTGCTGTTCTTGAACTTGAACTCGACTTAGAACCACTAACTAGCTCTGATAGAGTTTTTGAAATATCTTCAGCATCACCGTGGTAGAGATAGTAGACGTGGATTTGTTCGTTATTTGAAGCAACTAGTTCAACATCAAGCTTATTAATTAGCTCTTTTAGTCTCTTAGCTCCACTTGAGTTTGCCATGGCAATAATCGAGTTTGTTCTCGGTTCTGCTGTAAGCTTTGAAATACTCTGTCCTCCACCATCACTAGAGCGACGAGCTGTTTTCTTTGAAGAGTCATCTTTTAGAATCTTATCAAGAAGTTTTGCAATTTCTGAAGCAGAAGTATTTTTTACAGGGATAATTTGAAGTGTTTCTTCATGGCCAGGAACATCGATGAATTTAATTAAACTCATAAGACGGTTGATATTGGAACCAGTATCCTGAATGATAATTGTATTTGTTTGTTTGATTTCAATAATACGTCCATAGCGAGACATGAAAGGTCTAAATGATCTTGAAACCTCTGTTGAGTCAATATTCTTAAGGGCGATAATTTTCATTAAGTAGTTTTCAGTTTCTGGAACATAGTTTCCAGTATAGATCTTTGTCGGAACGTAACGAATATCTCTTGCTTGAACGATCTTATAGAAAGCACCTGACTTAACCATTGTTAGTCCATTCATATTAAGAGCTGCAAGGTAGGCTTTCCATGCATCACCAACAGTAATGGCATTTGGCGCTGAAATTGTGATTTTCCCTTTTAAATCTTTGTCGATAATGAGGTTAAGACCAGTAAGTTTTTGCATGTGCTTTGTCAGGTCTTGTAGGGAAGTGTCTTCAAAGTCAAAACTTGTAATGATCTCTGGCCCAAATGCTGTTTCAGGATTTAAGTTAACAAAAGCATCATCTGATTTCTTTGGAGACGTTTCTTGTCGACCAAAAGCATCGCTGCCAGAAGAAGCACTACTGTCAAGTAGACTTGCAGCTGATGGAGCAGAGTCTCGATTTACTTTAGTCTTCGATTTAAACTGCCTAAACTGCGCATGCGTTGGCACTGAAAGACAAAGTAAAGAAAGAGCAGATAGGTTTAAAAATAGTTTTTTCATCCATGATCCCTATATTTAGTCGACAAAATTGTAATTGTAACTTTGTTGAACGCCACCGCGTTTAATACCTAATTGATAATAGTCTGTTGATTTAATATTTCCGAACATTCCCATTATCTGATTAATATTGTTAATTGATGACCCATTGATTTCACAAATAACATCATCATTTTGTACATTTAGGTAAGAGTAGATTGAACCGGCCTTAACTTCTGTCATCTTAAAGCATAGTGTTCCATCTGGGTTTTTTATTGTAATGGCCTTGGCCTGTGTAAGTACATCTCCGATATTAGAGAGTAGTTGATCTCTAAGTTGCTTTTTAATTTTGAAGTTATTACCTTCAACTGCAATATCTTTGTTGAACTCTGGCATTAGTGTTTTAGCTGCACTTGGCGGGTGAACCTTTGTCTTTGCCTTTCTCTCAAAGCGCTTCGACTTATTATCAACATTAGCAATGAACTCACACTCACCAGATCTTAAGTTCTTAAAGACCACACGTTGACGTGTGATATTTCCGATCTCTGCCATATTATCAATCTTAGAGCCGATTCTAATGTTTAAAACTTTGTTACGGTTTTTTATACTTGCAACAGACTTCATGCTATTTTGAAGAACGATTGTATTCTCAAGCTTAAGTCCTAGCCTTGATTCAATTGTTGCTTCTTTACATACTTTGACAACATTCTTTGGCTTCTTAACTTCTTGAGGCTTATCATTTTCGTCCTCTTGAATATTAAATGGATTGTAATTTCTAATATTCGCTATCGGTTCGTTATAATCGAAAGTACGAGGGCGGCTGAAATTAGTTTGAATATTAGAGACATTATCCTTCTTATTTAAAAAGAGGGCGGCAACCTTTCCAATTTGGTATAGGAAAACACAGGCAAGCAAGATAATGAAATACTGATGAATCTTTGGACGTGACTCAGAACTTAGAAGATTAGGGAGTAGGTATTGGACACCAGAAGATTGTCCTTTTGATTTTTTGGGAATCCCGCGAGAGAGATCGATATCTTGTGCTTTGTCTTTAATGCGATTGAGCATACGTTGCATGACATTGTATTTTTCACTTTCATCAACTTCTTGCTCGTCTGAGTCGTCATCTTCGAGTTCGTCATCGAAGTCATCTTCTTCAGAGTCTTCGTCGTCAATGTTGGATTTCTTTGTTAACTTACTCTTAATCTTATTGAGAAAGCCTTTATCTTCGTCACTGTCTTCTGAGCTCAGCTCATCAATATAGACCTCGAGAGTAGGGTCTTCAACAACAGGGATCGGTGGAGTGTGTGAGTCTGCGTTTACGGAGTCGACGTCTTCGTACTCGTCTTCGTACTCTTCCTCTTCTTCGTACTCTTCATCCTCATATTCTTCATCTGTCGACTCGATTTCTGCGTCAACAAAATCAGCATCATCCTGATCTTTGGATAATTTAGATTTAATCTTTGAAAAGAATCCTTTCTTTTTCGTCATTAAGTTTCTTCTTGAAAGTTTTTATATTTTAATACCTTATAGTATTTTAAGGTTGTTTACCCAAAGCATCAACCTTTGAAATATTCGGTAAGATTTTTCTTTGTTTATGGCCGAGCATATGAGTCGGTTAAACTTAATAAGTGTTTGCTTTGATATTTTGACAAAAGTCGTGCTAAAATGTCAGGGAATTTCAGTCAATTTATTATTTATCCAAACTTATGGATTTAAAAAGGACTTTTAGATGAGTGAAGAAAAACAAATGATGGACTCAATTGTTGGAGGACTATTCTTTGGTGAAGTAAAAGAAGAGAATGTTTTCCCATTCCCTGGTTTTACTGATGAGCAACAAGATTTTGGTCGTGAAATGATCAATGCAGTTAATAGATTCTGTGAAGATACTCTTGATTGTGAAAAAATGGATGAAGAATCAAAAATCCCACCAGAAGTTATGCAAGGTCTTGCAGAGCTAGGACTATTTGGTATGGGTGTAAAGGAAGAGCTAGGTGGTCTAGGTCTTGATTATACTCTTTATAGCCGCGTTTTTGCAGAAGTTGCTTCATTTGATGGAGCAGTTGCAACAATGATTGGTGCTCACCAGTCAATTGGTTACCGTGCACTATTAAATGAGGGTACAGAAGAACAAAAAGCTAAGTGGCTTCCAGCTCTTGCTAGTGGTGAAAAACTTGCTTCATTTTGTCTAACTGAGCCAGGATCAGGTTCTGATGCTTACTCAATTAAGACAAAAGCAGTTGATAACGGTGATGGTACATATACTCTTACTGGTCAAAAACTTTGGATTACAAATGCTGGAACAGCTGAATTCTATAGTGTTTTCGCTAAAACAGACCATGAAATTGATGGTGAAGTTAAAGAGAAGATCTCTTGTTTCATCGTTGAAAAAGATATGGAAGGTGTCTCTTTCGGAGAAAAAGAAAGAAAGATGGGGATTCGTGCTTCAGAAACACGTGCTGTCTACTTCGACAAGGTAATCGTTCCAAAAGAGAATATCATCGGTGAGCTTGGAAAAGGTTTCAAGATTGCAATGAACGTTCTTAACTCTGGACGTCTATCTCTAGGTGCAGGTTGTGTTGGTGGGATGAAGTCAATTCTAAAAATGGCAACTGAACACGCAAAAGGACGTAAGCAATTTGGTGCTCCAATTGCTGAGTTTGGTCTTATCCAAGATAAGCTAGCTCTCATGGCCGCAAGAATCTATGCAACTGAATCAATCGTTTATATGACAACTGGTAATATGTGCAAGGGCCTAAAAGACTACTACCTTGAAACTGCTGTTTGTAAGGTTTATGGTTCAGAATCACTTTGGGAAGTAGTTGACCAAGGGATGCAGATTGCAGCTGGTAACGGTTATATGAAAGAGTATCCTTATGAAAGATATATGAGAGACTCAAGAATCAACATGATTTTCGAAGGAACAAACGAAATTCTTCGTATCTTCCTTGCTCTATCTGGTATCAGAAACCCATCTGAGAGCATGAAGGAGTTAGGGAAGGCTACAGATGTTTCAAAAGCTCTTCAAGATCCAATTAAATCAGTTGGTGTTTTAACTAACTTTGCTAAAGGTCGTTTTTCAAAGATGATTGGACAACGTCTAATTACAAAAGCGCACCCTAAATTAGAAAAAGAAGCAGGAAAGTTTAATACTCTTCTTGGACAATTTGCAATTCAAGTTGAAAACACTCTGATGAAGTACGGTAAGAATATTATCGGAAATGAGCTTCCACAAAAGCGTATCGCAGATATGGCAATTAATTTATACGTTATTCTTGCTGTTATCTCTCGTACAACTTCAATCTTAGAAAGTGATAAAGTTGATCAAAAGAAGAAAGACTATGCTCTTAACCTAGCAAAAGTTGCTCTTAAAGATGCTAGAGCAATTGTTGTCACAAATGTTAAGGCCATGACTTCTCACGATGATAAAATTGTTAAAGAAACATCAGATCAAGTATGTGAATTTGATGGATACGGACTAGATATTATCGAATTCTAAAAAATAATCTCTTAGGCCCTAGTAAATTCTTCTAGGGCCTATTAGAATATTTATATGAATAAATCTTCTCTTATCATTCTATCTCTTGCACTCCTAGCAAGTTGCTCCTTAAAAAAATTAAGAAAGCAAAAAGAAATTAAAAAAGCACCTCCTATAAATTATGGGCCAAGTAAGCCATCTCAAGATTTTGTTGATGTGACTGAAAAAGTTGGACTTGGAGGAATTTCTGCAAGTCGTGTCTATGTTTATGACTTTAATCAAGATGGATTAGAGGACTTGGCCTTTCTTAAGGGAAATTATTCGCCAGTTGAATTCTACTTGGCCACAAGAGAAGGTGGTTTTGTTAAGGCCAAGAATATTTACTTTGAAGAAGATGTTCAGGCTACATTCCTGCAATTTTCAGATTTTAACAAGGATGGCATCACTGATGTGATGGTGGGGCTTCATAATCAAAAGTCTGCACTTACTAAAAAACCAATTAGAGTATTTTTTGGTCATAAGTCTCGTAACGACAGTATCATTTTTAGACAAGCTGGAGAGCTTTCATTCAAGTCGATTGCTCCTATTACAAGTGCCAACCTATTTGACTATGATAATGATGGAAATCTCGACGTCTTTGTTTCAAATTGGTTTGATATGAGCAAAGGGGGAGTCCCTGTTGCTAACGAACTCTATACAAATAAAGATAAGAAGCTTCATGATATTTCTGGCGCCCTAACAACTGAACTCGACGAAGTGGCCGATCAAGAAATCTATATCTCACCAACATTCTCATCAAGTATTTGTGATATCAATAATGATGGATTTCCCGATATCCTAACAAGTAATTCCGCTGGATACGCTAATAAACTCTGGCTCTCGCGTAAGCAAGGAAAGAATATTATTTATGAAGATGCTGGAAGAAGTTCTGGCTATGCAATGGACTCCATAAGAAGTGGTGGTCTTCATAATGGAGGTAACTCAACTTTTGCAATATGTGGCGATTATAATAATGATGGCTACTACGATATTGCGATGGGGGAGATTTCGAAGGCCATTGACCCTGAATCACGTGATCGCTCTAGTATATTAACAAATGAAGGACGTCGAAAAATTTCATTTCTTCGTACTGAATACACTAATGATGGTGGAAGTTTAAACTGGAACCAAGGTGATATGAGAGGTCTTTGGACTGATTTAAATAATGACGGCCTAATCGATCTTATTATCGATAACTCAGGATTCCCTCCTAATTCACGTCTTGTCACTTTCGTTCAAGAAAATGACCACGAATTAGTTGGACGAGAAAAAGAATATGGAATTGATATCGTCAACCCAAGCTCTACTGTAACTTTTGATTATAATGGCGATGGCCGTATGGATATTCTAACGATTCAAGTTAATACTCGCGACTTTAGAATTAAGCCTCGCGTTTACCTGTTTGAAAATCGCCTTCCACAAAAGAATTTCATTAAGCTTAAACTTATAGGAAAGAAGTCGAACCGCGATGCTATTGGAGCCAAAGTTATCGTGGATACAAAGGGTGGAAAGACCTACACAAGACAGCACTACTATTCATTTGGCCAATTTCAACCTCAAAACTCTTCCCTCGTTCACATCGGACTTGGAAATGAGAAAGTCGAAGAAGTGACAATTGAATGGCCTTATGTTCTAAAGAACGGCAAGAAGCTTCGTAAGAGCTATCCTGTTTTAATGAATGAAGTGACAATTATTAAAGAGTAGGTGCCATGCTCCTTTGGTTTCGCACGTGCTAAATACGCCTTGAGGATCGAGTTGCTTTTATTTTAAATATGGGACGGCCTAAAGAATCTCGAATCATGCTATTTGATAATTTCTTATCTTCTTGGTTAACCCATTCTAAAAAATTATTAATGTCACCGTGTATAGGGTCTTTTAGTTTGTAGCCTAAGTTTAATCCTTTTAGATAGTAGTAGAGTGTAGAGTATTCATAATCCTCACATTTATCGGTCAAGTTCTTACGATTAGGATTTTGGTAAATATATCTTAAAACAGTTAGATAATACTGTTGATCTTGTATTAAACTCCACTTATAACGATCTCCAAATATTCGGTTAACTCTTCCATTTTCTTTTCTAATTAGCTTACTTAAATGTGAATTCAAGTAGAACATGAACTTATCGATATCACTATTAGGTGTCCAGATAAGTAGGTGATAGTGATTAGACATTAAGACAAATGCTTGAATATCAACTTGGATATTATTAAGTGCGTATTTAATCGACTTTTGACAGATATGCCAAACTCTGGGCATTGGTATATCAAACCATTCTTTGTTATTTGTCCTGATATAGACATGATAGGGAAATTCATTTGTTCTAATAATTGATTTTCTTGGCATGTCGTATCGACTAGCACTAAATCAGGCGGTAATTAGTGATAAATTTAATAAATAAGTTATTATTTTAATTTTGAAATAAAAAAGGCTCCTTGTGGAGCCTTTTATTTAGCAGGTGCGAAACCAAAGGAGCATGGCACCCTACATATTCTTTTTGATCAGACCGATCATTTCTTGAACTTGTTTTTCAGATGCTTTTCCATTGATTTTAAAGATGATATTTCCACCTTTATCAAAAACGATGATATTTGAATCATCATCTTTTACAATTCCGTCCCACTTCTTAACTAGAACTTTTTCAAGGTCTTTTACGTAAAGAGTATCTGGGTACTTCTTTTGCTTATCTTCAAGAGCACCTTCTAGGATTGAATTTGGAAGCCAAGTTGCATCCATATTAATAACAGCAACTGAACCGTATTTCTTGCGGTCAAATTTCTCATTCGCAAGAGCTTCTGAAGCGTGATTGTTAAGATCTTTTTCATCTGGATCAACGTAGAAGAGAACGTGTACTTTTCCCTTTAGCTCATTTGATGACCAAGCCTTTCCATCAAGGCGTCCACCATTATCTCCTGAGATTTCAACAGTCTCTGGTCTAATGGCCATTGTCGTTGCACATAGTAGTGCTAACAGCATAAACTTCTTCATTATCAACTCCTTATTCGATGAATGTCTTATTAAATATTTGTTTAAGATTATTGCTCATTTTAGAGTCTTTTTGCATGGTTTTCTTTAACACTCGGGCGCGTAAGCTGTCATTGTATTCCACTAATTCCTGCATAAGTTCATCAAATTGATTGAGTTCAATTACATTGGGAATACGTGTTTGGAAAAAGTCCTTTAATTGCTTGATCCTGTTCTTTTCAATATCTAAGAAGTTCGTCAGCTTATGCCCATCATTTTGTTGAAGGGGACGTGTTTGCGCAGGAGCAAACTCATCTCCTAAGACCTTACGAATATGCTTATCAATCTTCTTGATATCGTCGTCGTTATCGCTCATTTTTCAGCTTCCAATATTTTGAGAATTTTCTCTAATTTATGACCCTCTTTTGATAGGGCCTTAATAATTCGTTGCGAAGAAATGGTACGTCCAAATTCATCAAGACATAATTGCACATCTTCGTTACGTATATTTGATGCAGAGATATCGATAAAATCTAAAACCTTTTGTTCTTTATTTGTCGGTCTCGTTGCTTCAAATTGATAATAAGTTGGTAGATCTTCTAGTGTTTTAAAAACCGGAAAGCCGGTCCAAATATCTTCTATTTCAGAGATTACATAAAAAGGGTATGGGAATTTTGGTGAAAGATTCTGCTCTTCAAGACAATTAGAGAGAAGACCTAAAAGCTTAATTAATCGATCTCTTTCAAGTTTGGATGCATCAAGGAAGAGTGGTTGATGACCAACACGAAATGATTTAATCGCAGCTTGGATTTCTTCCTTATCAATAGACTTGAGTTTAAACTCTTCAAGAATAGGTGTTTTCATTACTCTATTATAGCAGTAGGTCTAGGGTAATATAAAGCTGGAATCTCGTTTAAATCTCATTTAGAATATATTTATGGAATTAGACTACGTAGAGCTTCCTGAGGGTTTTTGTCAGCTACTTATTAGTGACGTCTCAAGTTCAAGCAACACATCAATTGATTTACAACAATATATTTTTCAATCGCCTGCTATGGCGAGGATACTTTATCGTATTTTAAATGGTGGGGAAGAAACTGATTTAACTTCACTTGTAAAAAAATATGGTTGGCATGGAATTAGAGATCGACTCTTAGCTTACTATGTTAATTTCTTGCATAATAGTAATCATCCTCATGCTGTCGTAGTCGATGAAGTTGAAGATATTAAAAAAATTGAAAATCGATTTAGAGATAAAACTGTAAGTGGTTATTCAAGATTAATCTCACTTGGTTTCTACCTTAAGGTTTCATGTGTTGAATCTGATATTTCCAATATTGAAGACCACCCTTATTATCCTGATCATCGAATAGATGCACTTTTAGCGGGTTCTAAAAATCGAAATGTTCGAATTGATATTCTAATTCTTATGCTTATGCACTTTCTTAATTATCTTGGGGAAGAAAAACTCTTTGGTTTAATGAAGGCCAAATCGAGTTTTGATATGATTGAGTCAATGCTAGAGCCACCGCAAAAGAGACAATTACAAAAGAATATAATTAACTACGCTTTGAGTATCGGAGACTTTGATCTCATTGATGCAAAGACTGTGTAAGAAGGAAGCCCATGGCCGAAAATAGTATATGGAAAATGCTAGAAGATTTATCGACGAAGAAAGGAATTTCTGAAATCGTCATTAATGGAGCAAAGAATGTCTTTGTTGAAAGAGGTGGAGAGTTTATCGGTCTAAACGTTCCTATCAATAAACGCGATATTTTAGAGTTCGCTAATGAAGTAGCAATCTTTAATAAGAAAGAATTTTCAACTCATGAGCCAATCTTAGATGGTAGACTTCCTGATGGTTCTCGTATCAATATCATTGGTGAGCCTTACGCTTCAGGTGGAACATCGATCACAATTAGAAAGTATCTATCGAATAATTTTCAATTAGAAAAACATGCACAATTCTTTGGAATTGATCAAAACCTAGTGCCTTTCTTTCGATCACTGATTAAAGCTAAGAAGAATATTCTAATTTCTGGTGGGACAGGTTCTGGAAAGACAACTTTTATGAATATGCTTTTAAAAGAGATGGCCCCAGAAGATCGAATTATTACCATTGAGGATACTCTTGAACTCGTTGTTAATAATCTTAATACAGTTCGTCTGGAATCGGGACTAAGTCGCTCCGGTCAAGATGCAATTGAAATGAGTGACCTTGTTAAGAATACTCTTCGAATGCGCCCTGATCGTATTATTCTAGGAGAGGTTCGAGGTGCAGAAGTTTTTGATATGATTCAGGCCATGAATACTGGACATGATGGAAGCATGACTTCGATCCACTCAAATTCATGCCTTGAATGCTTACAAAGAGTTGAGGCCTTATTTCTCATGGCCGGAATCGAAATTCCATACCATGTTGTTAGACGCTATATCTCGACGGCCGTTGACTATATTATTCAGCTTGGAAAAACTCAAGATGGTGGACGTAAAGTTGTCCAAGTTATGGAAGTAGGGAATATGGAAGGAAGTAATATTCTTACAACTTCAGTTTTTGAAAGTGTAAATAATAAGCTTATCTTTAATGGTGCCGTTCCTGGATCTGGAAATGACCTTGTTGCCCATGGTGGCCTTGATGCAAATTTTTGGAATAATCTGTAAATCTATAAGACCAATGTTGCATCTATTTTAGTAAAGATATTATCGGCCATCTCTTCACGTCTCATTGCCGTGATTAAACAGAAGTGGGCTATATCGAGAATGAAAGCAGCATCCTCTGTGATGACAAGAGATTCCTTTGAACCTTTTTCTTTTAGACGCATGGCCGCTTCACTAAGTCTTGCATAATCGAATTCGTTAAAGTGAATATGCCTTTCAAGAAGTCTTCTTTGTGCGTGTTTTGAAATACTTAATTTTTCCATTTCAACCTTCCGTGGTAATGCCATAACTTGTCTTGTAAGCTATCTTGGCATTTCCTAAGATGGAAAAATAGGTAGGCAACGGTAAAGAAATACTTAAACTAGCTTATAGTCTCTTAAGGTCGTTTAATTGTAATAGGATTCCCATTTGCTGAGTTTTTAAACTCTGACACTTTGAACGGAAGTAGTAGCGTCTTGTACTTTCAATTAGTGTATCGATTTGTTTTGAGATATCTGCTGAAATTTTATTCTTTTCTTCTTGAATTTGTTTTTTAATTTTAATGAATTTTCGAGTGTTGTCGTAGGCGATATTTTGATCAAGTTGTTCACAAGGAGCGGCATGTGCGAACGAAGCCGAGAGTGAAAATAGAAAAGTGAACAGGCAAATAAACTTCATACAATCTCCTAGTTGGAAACTCTCTCTTGCACGAAGATAACAATAGCATAAATACTTGTAAACTTACAGGCTAGTAAGCGCCCCCCGTAGAATTTTCACCATTTACAATGGCCACGCCTGAACTTGTACCAAGTCTTGTCACACCCATTTCAATATATTTTCTTGCATCCTCAACACTTCTTACACCGCCTGAAGCCTTCACTTCACAGTGATTTTTGGCCTCTTCCAACATGATTGCAACTACTTCCGGGTTTGCTCCTGATGAATTAAAGCCTGTTGAGGTCTTAATAAATGCTGCTCCTGCATTGATAGATGCTTTGGCCGCTAAACGAATTTCTTTCTCATTGAGAAGGCATGTTTCAAATATAACTTTTACTAACTTCTGGCCACAGGCCTTAACAACTTGGGCAATATCCTCTTGAACATAGTCAAGATCTCCTGCTTTTAAGCGTCCGATATTTAAAACCATATCAATTTCACCTGCACCTTTTTCGATAGCATCCTTAGCTTCAAAGACCTTTGCTTCAGTGGTCATGGCCCCAAGTGGGAAGCCGATAACAGTACAAATGAGCGACTTACTTAGATCGAGGTGGAGTTTGGCTTCTGCAATATTTGATGGATTAATACAAACCGACTTAAAACCATATTCATTGGCCTCTAGGCATAGCTTTTTGATTTGATCAGCAGTTGCCTCTGGTTTTAATAAAGTATGATCGATATATTTTGCTAAGTCTTGCATTGTTTTAACCTCAATAAATGAATTTTTCCTTAACTAATAGTGCCTTTAATTGCTAAAATTTGCAAATGTCACTTATACGTCGTGGGCCAGTTTTCCTGCATCCTGTTTTTATCTTTATTGCATCCTTAATCGCACTAGGGACGTCTCTATACCTATATATTTATTCTTATTTGGAAGTGAATCAAAAGCTTTCTGATTTTGTTAATAAATCAAGTATTCCACTTGTTAAATTTCAGCAAACTCAGACGTGGGTTATGATCCTGGTTCTTTCAATTCTAGTCGGACTCATTATTGCTGGGTTTAGTATCGTTTTCTATTATTACCAAAAATTAAGACAGCTTTATCGAATGCAGCAAAACTTTATAAATGGTTTCACTCATGAGTTAAAAACTCCTGTGGCCTCGATGTCGATTTTTATCGATACATTAAAGCGCCACGAATTTCCAAGACCTAAGCAAATTGAATACCTCGATATTATGAAACACGATACAGAAAGATTAGGGGATAATATTGAACAGATTCTTCAACTCGGTCGAATAGAGGAGAAGAAAGTTGAGCCAGACCTAAGACTTATTAGTATTCGTGCAACGATTGAAGATTTTGTTGAAAGAAATGGCCATATCTTTTCAGAACTAGATCTATCTTTTATTCATTTAGAAGATGATGTCACAATTGAATTTGATAAGAAGCTCTTTGATATTCTTTTAATGAATATTTTAACAAATGCTATTCGATACAATAGTAAGAGAGACAAAAAATTAGAAGTCATCTTAAAAGAGAATAAGCGCTTCCTCGAGTTATTCTTTGTGGATAATGGCGATGGAATTTCTCCAAACGAGATAAAGAATATTTTTAAAAAATTCTATCAAGTAGGTAAGTCTTCTAAGGGAAGTGGTGTTGGACTTTATATGGCCACACAAATTATGCGTCTACATGGTGGGCGTATTAGTGCAAGCTCTGAAGGAATTGATCAAGGGCTTACAATCAAAATTACTTTTAAAAAATAGGAACTAAAATGAGTCGTATTTTACTTATTGAAGATGAGCAAAATATTGCCAAGGGAATTATCTTAAACCTTGAGCTTGAAGGGTACGAAGTCGAGCACGCTGACCGTGGTGACCTTGGTATCGAAAAATATCGTGAAGGATCATATGACTTAGTTGTTCTCGATCTCATGTTACCAGGAATGAGTGGAGAAGACGTACTTGTTGAAATTCGAGCTGTTAATGAAAAAACTCCAGTTCTTGTTTTATCTGCCAAGGATAGTTCAAAATCAAAAGTACGTTGTTTTAATCTGGGTACTGATGATTATCTTTCAAAACCTTTTAATCTCGATGAATTTATACTGCGAGTAAAGAGACTTTTAAAACGTTCAAGCTGGACAAGGAAAGAAGTCGAGGTTTATGAATTTGGAAATAATAAGATCTATTTTAATGATTTTAAGGCCTATGCTGGTAGTCAGGAACATACTTTAACAGAGCAAGAAATGCGAATTTTGACACTTTTGACTCAAAATGAGGGTCAGGTTGTCACGCGCGGCGAGTTACTTGAATTATTAGGCTACAAAAAGGATTCAATGACACGTACAATTGACAACTTCATAGTGAGACTTAGAAAATACTTCGAAGAAAATCCAAAGGATCCGAAGCATTTTATTTCAATTCGATCTGTGGGTTATAAATTTGATAAATAAAGAATTTTAAAAGGAGATATTAATGGGAATTTTAGAAGGAAAGAAAGTTCTAATCCTAGGCCTTGCAAATGATAAATCAATTGCATGGGGAATCGCTACACAAATGAAAGAGCAAGGTGCACGTCTTGCATTCTCTTACTTAAATGAAGCACTTCAAAAAAGAGTTGAACCACTTAGTGATCAAATTGGTGGAGAGTTCACATTTGAATTAGACGTTCAAAATGAAGAACACATGACGAAGATGGCCGACATTGTAAAAGAAAAATGGGGGGAGGTTGATGTTATTGTTCACTCTCTTGCATTTGCAGATAAAACGGATCTTAAAGATCGTTTCCATAAAACAAGCCGTGATGGATTTAAGATGGCACAGGATATTTCAGCATACTCTCTACTAGGTGTGTGTAACGTGCTAAAGCCATTAATGGCAAAGGATTGTTCAGTTCTAGCTCTTACATATCATGGATCAGTAAAGGTTCTAAATGGATACAATGTAATGGGTGTTGCTAAGGCTTCTCTTGAGTCAACAATGAGATACCTGGCAGACGACTTAGGGCCAGAAGGAATTCGTGTAAACTGTATCTCTGCAGGTCCAATTAGAACTCTTGCAGCTTCTGGTGTTCCAGGGCTTAAAGGTTTCTTAAATGATGTTGAAGAGAAATCACCACTTCGTCGTAATGTGACACCTGAAGATGTTGGTGGAGCTGCTGTCTTCTTAGGATCAAGGCTTGCCAATGGTGTAACAGGACAAGTTCTCTACGTTGACTCTGGTATTTCAATTCTAGGAGCCTAGTTTTGACTAAGATTTCAAGTTGGAACGTCGCAGGTCTTAGGGCCTGCGAAAAGAAAGGTTTTTACGATTGGTATTTAGAGGATGATTCAGATGTAATTTGCCTTCAAGAAACAAAGGCATTACCTGAACAATTAAGTGATCGCTTAAATAATCCAGACAACCATGAAGCGTTAATTGCACCGGCCGAAAAGAAAGGCTATTCAGGTGTGGCGACTTGGGTTCGTAAAGGAATTAATGTTAAGCACACCGTAGGGCTTGGTATTGCTGAGTTCGATTGTGAAGGACGTACCATTATTTCTGAATTTGATGATTATATTCTCTTTAATTGCTACTTCCCAAATGGGCAGCGCGATCATGGACGTGTTCCATATAAGATGGACTTCTGTCGTGCCGTTGCCGATAAGGCCTTAGCTCTAAAGAAGAAGACAAAGAAAGAAGTTGTTATCTGTGGTGACTATAATACGGCCCACACTGAGAACGATCTCGCAAATCCAAAGACAAATACAAAGACGACAGGATTCTTACCTCTTGAGCGTGAGTGGATGGATGAGTTTAAGGCCCAAGGCTTTACTGATCTCTTCCGCGAGTTCACGTCACCTGAAGAAAATGGCCACTACACATGGTGGACATACCGAGGAGATTGTCGTGCAAGGAATGTTGGCTGGCGTATTGATTACTTCTGGTCGACAGATGACTTTGTTTCTAGAGTCAAAAACTGTTGGCATCAGCCAGATGTGATGGGAAGTGATCACTGTCCATTATCAATTGAATTCAAATAGAAGAAATAGGAAGGGAGCTTAAAGCTCCCTTTTTTTATGACTTATTGCAATTTGTGTTGATAACAGTTGTTGCTGTGCAAGTTTTCTTGCCTTCTCTTGGAGATCCCCAACTGCATGTTGGAGCAGTTGTTCCTCTTTTGAATGATGCTGTAGTACAAGCAAATGGGGCTGCTCCACAAGTTCTTGGAACCCACGTTCGAGATACAGTAGAGTAGCCTGAAGGACAACTTGAGCCTGCAACGGTAACAGAACTTGGCAGCTCTTCTTCCTCTGCTGGTGTTTCTTCTGCAGCAGCTACAGCCAGCTGGCACTTTCCATTAACAAGAATACCACCAAAGTCATTACACATTGAATTGGCAACGCTTGCATTAATCGTCTCATTTGTTGTAATGCGATTGATTGCTTCAATGATGGCCTCTTCTTTTATTTGTGATATTCTAGCACTCATATCACATTGGCCATCGACCATTGTCCCACCAAATCCATCACAGATATTCTTTGTTGCTTCGATAATTCCACTTTCGATTGAGCTACTCTCTAGTGTCGAGCAACTTGTTGCTACTCCACCTGTGACAATAGCTGAGAAGTTGATATCCTTTTGAATTGGCTTAGGTGTTTTATAGCGACTTGATTCACGCATGAGGTGTACTCTAAGTTTTAGTGGATTCTTCTCTCCATCAAGAAGAGTTTGGGATTCACTATTTTTAATAACTTTAAAGCCAACAATACGAATCTTACTTGAAGAGTCTGATTTTGTTTGGCCATCAATATAAGAGTTTTTTGAGAATTCACCAAATCCCGTTAAATCATTACTTGTTTTGTCTTTGATTTGACCAACTCCTGGGTTTGTAATGGCATCAGTACAAAGAGTTGTATTTGCCAATGTTGTCATGACGGTGTCTTGAAAGAACATAATGGACTGAGACTCATTTGCTCTTTTGGTAATATCTGATTGTTGTTTACTCAGGTTCATAACGACAAGTGATAGGCCACCTAGTAAGCCTGCCGCTACGACGACTTGAGCGAGTGTAAACCCTCGCTGATTAAAAACTTTCACCGAACTTCTCCCTAATGAATTTGACGTATTTCTATTATATATGTCAAATTGAAGCGATGTAAATGAAATAAATTGCTTTTGGTAAAAAAAAGGCCAGTTATGAAAACTGGCCAGTAAGTCTAATTGAGTTTTTGATTGAATTAACGATCTAATTCGATAACGAAAGCAAGACCAAGTTTTGCAAATTTAAGTGCGTGGTCAGCTGTCCCACCCATGTATTCAAGTGTGTCGTTAGCAGTATGGATTCTTCCGTTCATTTCACGCTTGCGAGTTTCAAATGGAATTGAAGCAGGGAAGCCTTGTGATGTCCAAGATGCGTGATCAGAACAACCGTAGCCACAAGTATCGCGTCCCCAAGATAATTCTGGAAGATAAGTGTCAATCAGAGTTCCTAGGAAGTTATTTTGTGCTTCGTTCGTATGATCTGTGATAATTGTAATATCATCATTAGAGTTGTTGAAATTTGTCATATCAAGTTGAAGAACACCAACAACATTCTTTCCTGCTCTTTTATGAGTTTGAGCAATTTCTTTTGAACCAAGAAGCCCAACTTCTTCAGCAGCGTAGGCCATGAATTTAATTGTTTTTTCTGGTTGATAACCGCTTTGAGCTAGAACCTTAAGAATTTCAGTAACTGTTGCAGTTCCCGAAGCATTATCATCGGCTCCTGGTGCGTGGGCATTTGTGCGTCCCCACCAACCTGCGATTGAGTCTGCGTGTCCACCAACTACGATAATATCATCTGACTTACCTTTGATTGTGGCAATAACTGATGGCTGTGGGTAGCTTGAGTGATTAAATAATTCAACGCTGATATCGCTACGGTGTGAAGTTAATGACGTCCAGTAATCTTTTAGCCAGTTTTGAGAGTCAACACCTGTTTGTGATTTATAGTAACGGTTATTGTAGCTTGATAGCTTCTCAATAACACTTCTAATTGAACCTTCTTGAGCTTTCTCTATTGAAGAGTTAACTAGATCCTTTTGATTAATTGTGTAATCAGTTAAGAATGAACTTGTGTTTAAGTTCTTCTTTGATTCTTCAACAAATTGAAGAGCTTCTTCTTTTGTTTGGAAAGCAAAGTAACCCCCACATCTTTGGTGTTCTTCGTGTGCTAGGTGAGAAATCTCAGCTCTCTCTGCCATTTCTTTTGTTTCAGCAACAACAACATCTCCGTCAACTTTTAAAACTTTTAGGTTGAGGTTTGAGTGAAGACTCTGTGTTGAAGTGAATAGGTCTTTACCTGTTACGATAAACTTGTGATCACCAGCAAGTGTACTTACACTAAGAAGTGATAAAGCAATTAATAAACTCATCTTATTAATTACGTTTCTTGGATTTTTCATTTTACCCTTCCTTGGTATTTGGGATTATTCTCGTCTGCTTTTATCTTGTACAATTTATTTATTCTAGGACTTGAGAAGTAGAATATGTAGAAATAGATTCTATTATATTCTTACATAGATGTTGGAACTAGTTGGTATTAGAGGAGTTTGGGCGCTAAGCGCCCAAATAATTAATATTGAAATCTTGTTTGGATAAGCTCAACACTCTTGCGAACATTCTCTTGATCAATCCACTGAAGACAGCCGTGTCCCAGTCCACAGATCCACTTGTTCATAGGGGCATTTGATGCTTGAACAGATTCGTAAAGCTCCATCCACTTTGCCTCTAGGGTATTCCATGGAAGGCCAAGATATGCTGGCTCTAAGTTACCTTGGATATAGTAATCATTCCCAAGAGTATTTAGAACATGACCAAGGTCATGTCTCCAATCGATTCCTAGGACATCGATATTATCATCTTCGATGGCCTGAAGAGTACGAAGGTGAGTCATTTTTGAATAATAAATTACTTTCTTATTTGGGAATTCCTTTTTGAATTCTGCGGTAACTTTCTTAAGTACTGGCAGAACGATTCGAGTATAGTCCTCATGATTTAATTCACCCGCTGCTGTATCAAAAAGACACATGGCGTCAGCTCCACCTAGGGCCTGAGCTCTCATTTCACCAAGAAGCTCTGGAAGTAGCATTTCTGTGAAAGCTTCCCAACGTCCGTCGTATAATCCAATTTTAGAACTGTATAAAGATCCTGCGTGTGATCCTTCAACTGCATAAGTGTAGAGAGTAAATGGTGCACCAACAAATCCAAGAAGTGTTTTATTGCTTGGTAGGGCATCTTTTAGAAGGGTACATGCTTCACCTTGGAACCTGTAGAAATTCTCAGCACTATCGAGGAACTTAAGACCTTTAATATCAGCAACAGTTTCTAGTTTCATTTCAAGTTTTGGTCCTGGAGCGTACTCAAGTCCCATTCCCATTTGTTCAAGAGGGAAGAGTAGATCAGAGAAAAGAATAGCAGCATCAAAACCAAAGTCATTAATTGGCCCCATTGTCACTTCACAAGCAAGATCTGGCTTCTTACAAAGTTCCATAAATGTATGTTCTTTCTTCATTCCTTGGTAATGGTCGTGGTAGCGACCTGCTTGTCTCATAAACCATACAGGTACAAATTCTCTTCCGTTTTCACTTTTACGATCGTTAAATAAACCCATCTTTTAATTCCTTTTAATCACTCTTTGATGATCAATTTATAACCGATTCCACGTACACTTTGAATTTCTAGGGAATTCTTAGCATCGCTCTCGGCCCATTTTCTAAGTTTAACAATATAGTTATCGACTGTTCTTTGAGAAGGAAACTTATCCTGCCCCCAGACTTCATCGATGATTAAATCACGCTCAATGGCCTGATTTTTTTTCTTAAGTAGTATTTCTAAAATTGCACATTCTTTTTGTGTGAGATTAATAATTTTTCCATTACCGTCTTGAACTTCAAATCGTTTGGGCCAAATCTTTAAATCGCCAATAGCGATCTCGTCGTCAAGGGATTCAAGGTTTGTTTTAAAACTTAGAAGTCGATCAAGTCTAATTGTAAGTTCTTTGAGAGCAAAGGGTTTTGTTATATAGTCCTCTCCACCTGCTTCAAAACCTTCAACCTTTGTTTGAGGATCATTTAGAGCCGATAGAAAAAGTAAGATAAAGTCTTTACGAGCTTTTCTAAATTCTTTTGCAAGCTCAATTCCATTACCGTCAGGAAGACCAATATCCATCAGAATAATATTTGGCTTAAACTCATCAAAATAGTAGCGAGCATCCTTTACAGATTTAGCAAGTTTACAAGCATGGCCAACATCTGCTAGATATTCGCTGAGTGTATCTCCAAGGTTATTGTCATCTTCTACAACTAAGATCTTTCCAAAGTTACTCACGGGATTCTCCTCGTTCAGATAGAGGCAGCTTAATTGTAAATGTGAGGCCATTTCCATTGTCTATTTCAAATGCTCCATTCATTTTTTCAATGAGCTTCTTTGAGAGATAGAGACCTATTCCTGAACCTTTTGTTGACTCATGTTTATAGAACAATTTTCCAAGCTTCTTTACATCCCCGTTAAAACTTCCATTGTCATGGTAGGAAATTGTGGCAGTATTTCGATCTGATGTAATTTGTATTCTTACATCACGAGAGCTTGTATGAGATATTGTATTTTCTAAAAGATTTTTAAAAATAATACTCAGTGCAAACTCATCTGCGAGAACACTTGTTTGTGGCTTTCCTAATAAATTTACATCAAGTTTTGTTGCATATCCTGCTGAGATAATCCCCTGGATAAAATGAGTAATATCAACATCAGTTGGGTTTAAATTACCATCACGCTCAATTCTTGAGAGTTGTAGGATTTTATCCATTTGAATTTCAAGTCTTAGAGTATCTTCTATTAGTCGATTCGTTAACTTTTCAAGTCTTGGATTTTCAACTTTTTCAACTTCGTCCTTAATAACTTCACTTTGCAGCTTGATGCTTGCTAGTGGTGTTTTAAGTTCATGAGTTAGGCCTGCAAAGAAGGCTCCAATTGAGCGATTCTTTCTTTGATCTCTAAGGTAGAGCAGAGTATGAGAGCCAACAAGAATGAGAATTAGAATAAGAAACGCTGTACCTTCCCACTTGATAAGTGAGCCAATATTTGGGCCATCAGTAATATTTAAGCTCGCGAGTCGATCGCTTAATTTAAAAATTAAAAAAAGCCACCAAAGACCAAAGAGACCAATAAGGCCACTCGTTAGGGCCGAAATAATAAAGAATGGGGAAGATGATTTCTTAAGTTCCAATTATGACCAAAGCCTCTTTTCTAAGTCTTTTGTCACTTCTTCGTCATGGGCAAGAGAGCCAAATCCAACTTCATAAGCATTTGGAGAAAGATAAATACCTTTCTCAAGTAAAAGTTCAAATAGAGGAACAAAGTCTTCTCCAATATTACCTGGAATATTTCCAACAGATTTAATCTTATCTCCTGGAACAATCCAAAATAGAGAAGAGTGGTGGATAATATTGTAATTTGAAAATTGACCGTCGTTATATTCAGCTAGCCACTTTTTAAAGATATTGACCATTCTTAAAGTATTCTCTTCAAGAACTTGATAATTTTCTTTTGTCATTTGCTTAAGTGTTTCAAGTCCACCAACCATGGCCAGAGGGTTAGCACTTAGAGTTCCAGCTTGGTAAACTCCACCAACAGGAGCTAGGTGTTCCATGATTTCTTTCTTTGCTGCAAGGGCGCCAACAGGAAGTCCTCCTCCAATAACCTTTCCGTAAGTTACGATGTCTGGTGTGATTCCTGTTAACTCGGCCATACCACCAAAAGCAACACGGAAGCCCGAGATAACTTCATCAAAGATTAAAAGAGCATCGTTGGCCTTTGTAATATCTCTTAGACCTTGTAGGAATTCTTGGTCTTGAATTAATAGACCATTATTTGCTGGAAGTGGTTCAACAATGATTGCTGCAATTTGATCCTTGTGATCTTCAAAACACTTCTTAACACCTTCAAGGTCTTCAAGTTCAAGAATTAGTGTATCGTCTGCAACGCCTTTTGGTACACCAAGTGAAGATGACTCTGCAGCTCCAGCAAGTCCTGAACCGGCCTTGATTAACATGGCATCCACGTGTCCATGGTAGCAACCATTGAATTTAATGATTTTATTTCTCTTTGTTACACCCCTTGCAAGACGAAGGGCCGTCATTACGGCTTCTGTCCCAGAGTTTACAAATCTAATTTGATCAACATGTGGTAGGCGAGATAGTAAGTACTCTGCAAGATCAACTGAATATGGTTCACAAGCTCCGTAGCTCCAGCCGCGCCCTAAGGCTTCAGTCAATTTCTCTTTTACACTAGGATTTTGATGACCTAGAACAAGAGGCCCAAAGCTCATGCAAAAGTCGATATAGTCTTTACCTTCAATATCTGTGAAGTATGCACCTTCTGCACTTTTAAAGAATTTTGGTGTTGAAGTCATTCCTTTGAAAGAGCGAACTGGAGAGTGTACACCTCCAGGCACCATCTTCTTACTTTTTTCAAAAATTTCTGTTTGTAGGTTACTCATATAATTTCCTCTTATTTTTCTTTTTACTTCTTTAACCAAGTTTTAAATTCATTCATGCTGGCAAATGGTCGAACAGTAATATCTTCTTTTGAAAGTTGTTCAAACGTTTTACCTAGTCCACAAGCGTGGAACTTTGATTTAATCTCAGGCATTGCTTCGATATATGCTTTGTACTGAGAAAAGCTTGTCCAATAGAAAACATCGCACTGTAGTAGTTCATTTTTAAATGTTTCCGAAATTTCTTTTGTCGTTCTATTGTATGCTGCAAAGATTTGGCCGTAGTCTGAGTACGAATCTTTGTGTGTAAGAATAGTTAAATCTTCTTTTGGTCCATTCATTACTTGAATTGCAAGAGAATCACGTAACTTATCAAGATATGCTTCACCAAGGCTATCACTACTTCCATGTACCCATTGACCATTTTGGGCCAGAAGCTTCCATGTTTGAAGGCCAGCAGTGTAAACAGCTTTACCATGATTCTTAAAAAGATCTGTAGCGTATCGTGCAGAAACGAGTAGATCGTTATTTGGAACTCTTGCATTAGAGACGGATTCTTTTTTTATTAGTTCACAGTAAATATATTCATCTTCTCTGTGATCAGCATGAGGTAAACCAATGAAGGCCTTCTCTTTTGAGTCTGGGTTAGGAAAACTACCTTCAAGGTGTCTCTCATAGATAACCTTGTCATCTACCTTTCCTTTGTGAGTATGAACATAGTAAGGGCCGACCTTAGAAACATTGATACCAACAGCAAGGTGGCAACCTCCACCGTAACTTGCAAATGCCTGGCGTTCTCGGCTTACTTCGCTAACAGTATCTTTGTGCTGGATGCGCTTAAGTTTTTCTTCAAGAGCACCGTTATCATCGCGGTTGGCAAGACATTCAATTCCAAGTGCTCCTTGAGAAGCCGCCGCTGGAAATTGACTATGTGGTAGCACCATATATGTCATATCTTTTAAAAGTTTCTCTAATTCAAGACGAGAACTTTCAGTGATTGCTAGTCTCTCAATACCAGGCATGGCCAGTACAATAGCATCGTAGTTACCATCCACAAGTTTTTGTAGGCGAGAGTTAACATTTCCACGTAGCATTTTTGTTGTGACTTTTACATGGTCACCGTAGGGAAGGTACTCACCAAGTGAGCTTTCAATATTTGTAATACGTCTTGGAGAAGATGTTCCAACGAAAAATTCAGTTAGCTCCTTACACATAAGTTTGCTTACAGTCTCTTCCTTAATGAAGAGAATATCGTGGGCGTAATCTCTCTTTGTAATGGCCGCTAGTTTAATTCCTTCAGGTCGATCACTTCCAAGGTCTTTATATGAGTGAACCACAAGATCAATTTCACCTTGAAGTAGGGCCGCATCGAGTTCCTTTGTGAAAAAATCTTTACCTTCAAGTTGCCAAAGAGGTTTATCAACAATTTGGTCCCCTTGAGTTTTAATGATTTTAAGCTCGAACTCATCTCCAGTTAATTGCTCAAGTTGATCTTTCACTTGATTGCATTGAGTGAGTGCAAGTAGGGATCCACGTGTTCCAATGATGTACTTCAAAATATATCCTTGTGTTTAAAAGTGAGTATGTAAATTACAATACTTAACTTACTTTTTTGTCATGGATTTGTCATTAAAACGGCGTATGCGCGACGAGTTAAGTAAGGGGATTTGCCCCGATGTCCGAGTGTAAAAGTAAGAAAAAGATATTTTCTATATTGTATTTTTATCGATACTCTTAACTTACTGAAATTTTATTAGCAAAAGGAATTGCAAATGAATCGATCACTCTTTATCGGAACCGTCCTAATTATTATCGGTTTCATTCTTAACATCTCTGCCAAGGGAATGTCGCAGAATGTAAATCCAAATCGTCTTATCGTTAAACTTCATTCAGCTAAATCACTACCGGAAATTTCCGGAGTTAAAAGCGCACGTCATTTCTTTGGAGACTATTATATTCTTCAAACAAATGGTGACTTGAAGTTAATTGATGAAGTGAGAGCTCTTCCTCAGGTACAGTCGGCCAACTTTGATACATATGCTAAGTCAGAGGCACTTCCAACACCAACTGGTGTTGAAAAGGTTCGTCGTACTTTTGAAAAGTCGAAAATGGGAACTTTAAATGACCCAAAACTTTCGAGCTTGTGGGCCTTTAAAGATAGTGATCGTCATGGAATGAGTGTAACAAAGACTTATGAAGAATTTGGATTCGCTAAGAACTCAGCACCAATCATTGTTGCCGTTGTCGATACAGGAGTTGACTATAATCACGAAGATCTAAAAGATGTTATGTGGGTCAACGAAGGTGAAATTCCAGGCAACGGAATTGATGACGATGGAAATGGATATATTGACGATGTTCATGGAATTAATACTCTCGTTCGTGATGCTGATGGAAACGCAACGGCTGAGATTATGGATGGACACTCTCACGGAACTCACGTCTCAGGAACGATTGCGGCCAAGCAGAATAATGGAATTGGAATTGCCGGTGTTGCTTCAAACGTAAGAATTATGGGGATTAGAACTGTTCCTAATAACGGCGATGAGACAGATGTTGATGTGGCAGAAAGTTTTCTCTACGCTGCAAAGAACGGAGCTCGTATTATAAATTGTTCATTTGGAAAATCACATAATGAAGGTGGTTCATTAGTCGAAGATACGATTAATTATATCTCTGAAACTTATAATGTGCTTGTTGTTACAAGTGCAGGAAATAGCTCTCGTGATATCGATAAGAGATTAACGTACCCAGCTTCTTTTGAAACACAGGGGATGATTGTAATCGCTTCTTCGACAAAGTCGGGTAGGTTTTCTTATTTTTCAAATTATGGAATTAAGAATGTAGACGTGGCCGCTCCAGGATCATCGATTTATTCAACGACTCCGGGGAATCGTTATGGAAATATGTCTGGAACTTCAATGGCCTCGCCAAATACTTCTGGTGTTGCTGCTGAAATCCTTTCACATAACCCATCTTTAACTTCAGCTGAGTTAAAGCAAATCCTCATGGATTCAGTGACAAAGAAGTCATCGATGGAAGGGGATATCGTTACTGGTGGAGTCGTTGATCTCTACACAGCTATTAATAATTTATAATATTATTGGCCCTCCTCATTCTGTGCGAGGGCCTTTTTCTTTATAGAGGGCACCTCTTAGCTCGAGTTCTGGATATTCTCTGTCAAGATCTTGCTTGGCCTTTGGTACAGTATGCTCAAAGGTTTGTAGGTGTTTAGCATTATTTCTCTTCTAGTCTTTTAGTGCCATAATTTGAATTTTTCCTGATGAGGAATATTGATTTCAACAATATTTCCTTGGTCTTTGTACTTAAGTTCAATACCTTTTGTACTATTAGCGATTGCGATACCTTTTTGTGAATCCTTTAATGAATCACTTAGATTCGTTTTCAAATATTTCTTGTATTCAAAACCATCCCCTCCATCAATGACTGTAATGCGATAACTATCTTCAAGTTTTTCGTAGGTAACAATGATTGGTTCTTTATTACGATTACATAAAATATCTAAATAATTTTCGTAATCGTTTTCGTCTTTTGTTTTTTGTCTCTTTTCTTTATCAATGCCAAGTTGTCCATGCTCTAGTGAGTTTAGAATGATCTCAAAATAGGCACGCTCTTGAGTAATTGTTGCATTAGTGAATAGTTTTAGAGTTCTCGCACAGCCCGCAACATCTGCTAGTGACCTAATTTGAATTTGGGCATTTGAAACAATATCGAGTCCACTATTGTGATTTAGTGAATAATTGATAATTGAGTTTATTTTAGATTGTAACTTGATTTTTGAATTAACTAGTTGCTTAATATGGGAGAAACTCTGCATATCAATGTAGTCATTTAAGTCATTCTCTAAGTAATGATTTCTTCTCTTTTCATTTATTTCCTGGGCCAAAACAATTATTGGAACGTTAGAGAATCTAGGATACTTTCTCATCATTGATAAGATTGAGAGGTCTTTCTTAGTATTGCTATCATAGTAAATTATGAGATCAATATTCTTTGCTTTAACATCTGCAAAAAGCTGAAATACCATTGCCAAGTTTTTTCGATGCTCTACTTCATATGTATCTCCAAGTATCAGACTAAGACGATCTGTAATTGTTTTATTAGCACTGACCACAAGAACTCTGGCCTGCTGCTCATTTTTTACTTGAGGTACAGTAGCTTGTGTTTCATTATCAATGACTTCAGTTGTTTCATTATTTACTGCTTGTTGTAATCTCTTAAACATAATTACCTCTCTGTTAATGCATAATCTAATGAAACAGTTAAAGGTCTCATTAAATAGGCTAAGATACTTTTTCGTGATGTTAGAATATCTGCTTGAACGGTCATTCCTGGTAATACTAGGTTCTTTTTTTCATCATCACCGACATGGTTTTTAGATAGTCGTACAATCGCACGGTAGTAGCTTGCACCACCATCTGAATAGAATGTAGAAGGGGAGATTGATTCAATTTGACCTACGATCGTTCCATAACGATTGTATTGATATGAAGTAATTTTTAAGTCGACTGGCATACCTATTTGAACATGCCCTATGTCTTGTGGCATGATTTTTATAATGGCATTTACTTGGCCATCAATAGGTACAATTTCCATGATTTTCTGACCAGCAGTAATAACACCACCTATTGTCTGTATTTCTACTCCTTTTACAATTCCTGCAATAGGAGCTCTGATGTTGAGTGATTCAACTACCTTTTCGATTCCTTGTAGTATCTTTTCATTCTCTTCTAGTAGTAAATCAATTTGTGAGATTCGCTCATATGCACTTTCTGCGCTGTTTGCACTTAAGCTTTTAAGTCGTTCTTGTAATTCGATTATCTCATTATCAATCTTTGCTTTTAATGTCCTTGCCGTTACATATTCATTCTCGTAACGATTCTTTTCCATCTCTACTTGAGTAAGAGAAACCTTTGGAGCAATATCATTTCTAACAAGTTTCTTTTGAAGTTTTAAAGCTTCTTTTGCAAGCTCATAGTTACGCTGAGAGTTTTTAACAGTCGATTCATAGGTAACTGCTTCATCCATTTTTGTTCTTAGACGTACTTCAATAATAGTCCTCTCACTTTCTAGTGAATCCTGCATTGTTCTTAGATCATCTGTTTGTACTTGCGGTGATCCTTGTAAATCATATTTTTGACTATGTTGTTGTGCAATTTCTTCAAAGCAAGGTTCTCTTTTTTCGATAAATGAAAGTAGTCTTTCTCTTTGCAGTGAGAGTGAGTATAGTTTTGCTAGAACTCGCGTTCTTTCGCTTTTTACATTATCTCCTGAAAGAGTATAGAGAATGTCTCCTGAAGCAACTAATTGGCCATCGATGACATTGATCTCTTCAATAACACCTCCTTTGACGTGTTGAATTGATTGAATATGCTTTATCGGTGTGATCTCTCCATTACTCTTCACGACTTCATTCACTGTTGATATTGACGACCAGGTTATAAAACCTACTATTGTAAATACAGAGAGTTTGATAATTGACTTTGTGATGAGAGGAATGCGCGCCTCTTTAAGTAATAAGTCCTGACATATATAGTCACTCTGCTTTACATAATCTAATGTATCTTTTAATGATTTTGTATCTTGATTCTTTTTCATATCACTTCCTTAAACTAAAGCTCTCTCTTCAAGAGCTGGTATTAATTTATCTTTGCTTCCTGAGAAGACTTGAGAGCCAGGTGCCATATAAATGATATTATCTGCTTCTTTTAATATCTCTTTGTGCTCACTACAGAAAACAACGCCAAAGTTGCCTTTAGATAGATTTAAGAACTTTGTTAATAACTTAAGCTGTTCATTTATTAGACTTGTAGGAATATCTTCAATTAGAACTAACTTAACTTCTGTACAGAATGGAATGGCCAGTACAATTGCTGAATAAAGTTCATTTGATACACGTAGCTTTGTCGAACCACTAAGAGGAGTATCAATATCAATTCCTTCATTTTCAAGCATCTCGCCGATTCCAAATAAACCAAGCTTGAAGAGAATATCTTTACGTTTTGCTAATGGATTGATGTATTTAATATTTTCATAAATACTTAGATCGTTAAGTAAGGAGTTAGTAAGATTTAATGTCAGTATTTTATGTCTTAAGAAAAGTGTATCGTATTGACGATGATCAACTCCGCCTATATGAATCGCTCCAGATTGTGGGAGATAGGTTTTGTTTAATAGTTTTATAAAGGCATTCTTACCTGATTCTGCTCCAGCATGAACACCATAGATTTCACCTTTTTTGATTTTTATATCAACACCGACAAATATATTCTCTAAAGAGTCTGGATATCTAAAACAAACACCTTTGAATTGGATATCAAAATTATCAGCATGAAGATCTTCATGTGTATGATAAGTTCTCGACTCATTCTTTGCTCTAAAAAAGCGATGTAGATTTTGAAATGTATACTTAATTGTATCGAATCTTTGTCTCGAATTTAATAATTGATGTGCTGGAGATAAAATCTTCCAAAGGATTAGCATGATCGCCATGAAATTTCCCATTGGAAGTGTTTGATTCCATACAAGGACAAGGCCTGTAGCAATTGAAGAGATTCCAACAGCTATCGTCATCAAGTAAGCGACTAATTCAAGCTTATGAATAAGCATTTGACTTTGATGTCCACTATAACAAGATCTTGATGTTAGTGATGCAAGTCTTTTGTTAAAAACTGGAAATAGACTTTCCAGATAGATATCTTCTGATCTTCTTTTGAGTTCATTGGTTAAGTTATTTTTTTCTGAGTTCAGTTCTGTGAAATATTGTTTCTTAAGTCTTAACTTGCCAAGATGCTGTCGATAGAGAATAGCATATATTGGAACGAGTAAAAGAAGTGGCGTTGCCATCTGCCAAGACAGAAAGAATATCGGAATGATTAAAAAAGCGTTAAATACTGTATCGAGTAGGAGAGTCGCAGCAGGGGAAGAAAAGAAGCTAACTGCATTTCTAATCCCTTCAAATCGATTAATTTGGAAGTCTAGTTTTTCTACTTCTCTTTGATGATCTGACATATTTGCTATTTTTTGTAAAATAGCATTCTCAAATAAGTAGTCCAATCTTTGGGCGCACCATGAAATTATATTCGATCTTATATTTCGTGAGCTGAAGTCAAATAGCAAGAGAAGTAATATTCCTGTTGTCGCTGGAATAAGTGTCATTAAATCTTTAGATCCGACGATTTTATCGTAGATGAACATGACATAGAGAGGAAGTGCTAAAGTGGTGAAGACATTAATGAATGAAAGTAAATAAACGAGACGAAGACTTTTGTTGAATCTTGTTATAATTGTTTTAGTCCATGTCGAAAAATTAACACTTGTATTTGTAAATATTTTCTCATTTTCATAATCAATATTTGTTAGAGCTTTAAGTAGCAGTGCATATTGGATTTGAAATTTACCCTCGCTCACAAGCCTTTTCTTCCCTTGTGAATTTTGTAGATACTTCTCGTTGTTTTCTTGATCATAATGATAGATCAGATGTTCGCCTTTCTTACAAAAATCGGCGTGATTGATATCTGAGACCACTAGACATGGTAATGTATCTGTTTCAATATTATTTAATTTGATCTTTAAAGAATTTCCTTGGATTCCTAATGATACCATGGCATTTAGAAGGTCTACCTCATTCATACTTTCATACGACAAGAGAATTTCATTTATCTCTTCTTTATTCTCATTTTCAAATTTCAATTCCATTAAATCACGGAATAATCTTTTTAAATTGGCCATAGCTCTTCCTAAGATAAATAGTTATCAATTTCTCCAATTCGGTTATTAAGTAGGTCTCTATTGCATAGTTTTAGTAAATTTTTATCTTTGGTGTTAATTAAGATGATCTTGTTCTCTCTGATACTTGCGATATATTCAAATATTTTTGTATAGCTTTCTCTATCCACTCCCGCTTCGAATTCATTTAGAATGATAACTTCTGGATCGAGTGCAAGTTTACGTGTGATATAAATTAACGTTTTAACCTCTTGAGATATATTGTCGTTATTTTCTGAGGTGAGATAGGTTTCCATCCCATCTGGAAGTTTTCTGATGATTCTTCCAAGGCCTAATAAATTAACATACTCCTGTAGCTTTTCATCTTGAACTAGGCCAAATGACGATACATTATCCCTTACTGTTCCATTCCAAATACTAGGCCTTGCATTGATAACTGCAATTTTCTTATAGATACTTAATTCATCAACTTCTACAAGGTTGAAGTCATTGACGTAGATCTTATTTGTAATAGCTTTTAAATTTGGTGGGTAGAGAAATTCTTTTGTATCTTCATCCTGATTTTCAAGTGAAACAGTGTCGCCCTTCATAAAAGGAATTTCATATCTTCTTCCTTCGATATAGATTGGTACAATAATTGAAAAGATCTTATCTATCTTTCTTTTTCCTTCAAATTCAACTGCACTTTTTGGATGTATGATAATATCTGACATGACTTTTACTTCATGAACTTTTTTTAATGCCTGAAATATTTTACCTGTTGGGGCAACACATCGATTGGCCAAAATAATAGATGCGGCCAGTGCTCCGATTCCCATCATTCCATGTGTTACTAAGTAGGCGCCAATGGCCAAAATTACCACCGATGTCACTTGTGATGCCAACTGACTTAGATTTGCTTGAAAGTGTTCATAACGACTTAAGTGATAATTCTTATCTGCTAAATTTGCTTGTCCTTTTTTAAATTGATGATTAAAGAGATTGATTCTTCCAAACTTTCTAATAATAGATAAATTATCAAGTACCTTAAAAAGAAGATTACTTTGCTCTATTTCTGAGACGTGTTTTAATTGAATAATGCGAGACATTCTTTTTAATGAGTAAAATGAAACAATCAAATACAAAGATAGTGTTACGATAGGGACCAATGCCATTAATGGGTTTAGATAGAAAAGAAACCCAAGATAGAGAAACAAGAAAGGAAGTTCTGTTAAAGTGATAATTCCTTGCCCTGCAAAGAACGCCTTGTTTTTTTGAATTTCTTTTAGCGAATACTGGAATACTCCTGCATTGTAGAATTCTGAGTCCGTAACAGTTTTTCGAATTAATTCATTTGATTGACTATTTTCATATCTGGCACCTGCAAAAGTTATAATATAGTAGCGTAAATACTTAAGGCCTGTTTCAAATAAAATAAAGACAGCTAGTCCTGCTAGTAAAACAAATGCGGTACCCACGCTGTGATTAGGTATAATACGATCATAAACCTGCATGAGAACGATGGGAAGTGCGAGTGATGTTATATTTATAACAAAACTTAGTGCGAGTAACATTCTTAGAGAAATAAATTCTTTATTGAATACTTGCGCATTCTGTCTGATCCACTTCAATGTACTTGAAGGAAGGTGGCCAATACCTGTTGTACTACCATTAAGTTCCATTATATCTCCTACAATTTATTCTTGTAGGAGCTAATTCGACTTGATTAATTTTTTAGTTGAGTTAATTTAAGTTTAAGACTGGCCTTAGTAGCTTGCGCGAACTGTTGCTAAGTGCTTGGCACGCTTTTCAACGAGGCTTTCAATGGCAAGCTTTGCTTGGTCGATTTTTTCAACTTTCTCTTCTTCAAGCATACTGCCATGATTTAAGATATCACCTAAACGGTAAACACCTTGTTTCTTATCGTAGGCCGTCTGAATTGCAGAAGGGGAGCCAAGATCAACAAAGATTGAGTTATTTGGGCAGTGGCCAGTGAAGAATTCTTCAGCAAAAATTTTACCTGAGCAACCGATTGTATTAACGTATGTATCAAATTTGAAATATTCTTTATAATCTTTCCAAGAAACAGTTTTAATGTCGACGTTTGGGAAATCATTAATAATTTCTTGTACTTTTTCTGGGTTTCTCGCACTAATGTAGATATTGTACTTCTTCATAAGGTGCTTAATTGAGTCACGTGCTAATTGACCTGAACCAAGGATTAAAACATCACCAGAATCATACTTTGACTGGATGATTCTTCTTGTAATACCGGCATAAGATTGTTGACCAATTTTTATAAGGTGTTCCTTACGTACTTCTTTAGCATCTTTGAATAATTTTTCTAATACTCTAAGAATTAATGACGAGCGAATATCTTCTTTAAGGTAGTTTGAAAATGCTTCTTTAAATTGAGCAACGATCTCACTTTCACCTTTTAGCTTACTTTGTAGACCGCAGATTGTTTCCATTAGAAAGTGGTATGCACTCTTTCCAAAATAGTATTTTCCTAGTGCTCTATCTGATTCAGAAAACTCTGAAGTTGTAAGAATAATTGTGCGCTGGCATGTAATTAAAACAAATGCCCCTGGCATATTTAGTAGGTGAGTTGGAATGTCTTCACTCTTAGTTTGAATATTTAAAAGGTGTATTTTTTCTAACAAAAAATCGTCCTTGCGCTGTGTCGTTCTCTTTCCATTTTCCCTAGGTTACCGAAATTGAAACCGTAAAGTGTCACGGAAATGTAGATCATATTATTGTTGTCTGATATTTTGCTAATTTGTCTTTTCAAAACATATTAGTCAACATCTTCTTTACAATATTACTATCTTACATATCTAAGATAGTATCCAATAGAGTAAGTTTATGGAGTCATTAAAGATTACTATTGATGTCTAAAATCCTTTTCACCGACGTAAAACTCTGCTAATTTGAGGTATCATGAGTGCTATAAGTAAAAATGCAAATGACCTAGATAAGAAGAAGCAATCCGCTTTTAAGGCTTGGATGGGTCGTGTCTTCGATCGTGTTAAAGTTCCATTTCTTGCCTTTGATCGCAAGGTTGATGGGGCCATAACTTTCTTTATTACCCACTATGGTAAGACTAAGTTTATGGTGGCAATGTCTAAGAAAATTCAATACTTAGGTATCGAAGGACTGTGGAATAAGGGCCCAAAAGCTTTTATTTATTTTTTCCTATTTTATTTAATTCGAGATACAATACTGTACATAATAATTCCTATTTGGTTGGCCAAGGCGACTTCTTAATTTTATATGAGGCAAGTCACTAATTTTAATTTATGTACTATATACAAAATATTCTATTCTTTATCTCCGGTCTTGCAATTTTCTACTACGGCCAACGAGTTATCTCTGCCGGAATTCAGAGTTTAGGCTCTGCTGGAATAAAGCGCATTATTTCCGACCTTGATGGTGATAATTTCTTTTTTAACTTCTTAAATGGTGCTCGTCTCGGGCTTTTAGCTTTTTCTCCTTCGATGGCAAATATGGTAACGATTGGATTAGTTAATGCTAACCTTATTAAGAAGGAAAGAGTTATCCCAATGTTATTTGGATCATGCCTAAGTGCCTTGGCCATTTTCATGATACTTATTTTTTCTAAACAAGAGACGGCCCTTTATCTTATGGCCATAGCTCTTATTATTGGTTTACTTATTCCTCAACAAATTGGGCGCAAGCTTTCCAAGTTACTCTTTGGGCTAGCATTTTTATTTCTTGGTGTTTCAGTAATGCATGAGAGCTTTATCGTTCTATTAACATGGAATACAGTCCAAGATATTGTGTTATCACTTGCTGATTATTCTCTTGTGATGAATCTATTCATTGGCCTTGTTGCTGGTTTTGTCATTGGTATTATTTTACGTAGTCAAACCATGACTTTGGCCATTGCTGTCGTTTTATTAATAAGTCGTGTTTTTCCAACAAGTACTTGTTTTGCAATCGTTACTTCTTCAGCTCTAACTTCATTCTTTATTAATTTTAATACAACAAGAAAAGTTGCAAGACCGCTTGCGATTAGACTGATTGTTTCACCTCTTGTTAATTTCTTAGTTGCAACAATTGTAGGCTTTCTACTAGTTGTCGTGATTAATCATAATACCCAAACAGATTTAGGTCCTCTTGCCTTAATATTTATTGGCTTTCTATTTATTACGATCTTATCAATTTTAAATTATTATTTCTTCAATAGTATTATCTCTGAGATGGTTGAAGGAATTTTTCCAGATGGTCACTTTAAGGATCGTCCTAAGCTAAAATTTTTAGGAAATCGACGCCATATTTCTTCTTCCATGGCCTATGTCTTAGTGGAGCTTGAAGTTGGTAAGTTAATGGATATTGTGGCCAGAATGTTTCTTAAGTGTCGTGAATATGTTGAAAGCCCGACTAAAGGTGCACGATCACTTGCTAAGATCAAAGATTATGAGAAAATTATTGATAATATTCAAGATGAAATAAATGACTTTATATCAAAAGTCATCGCAAGCGGAGTTGAAGAAGAGGAGAGTCGTAGTGCCATAAAATTAATGCGTATTGCTTCAGACCTTGAACAACTTGCTGATAGCCTCGATAAGCTTACAACAATGCTCACTAAGTATTATGAGAATTGGGAGCTTTCAACAGACGAGACTCATAATCTTTTATCTTTCTATGATGAAGTGAGTAAGCTCTTTGACGAAAGCTTGGCCATTTATAATGGTAAGAAAGCTGCTCAAGAAGATATTGATGAAGTCGTTAAATACTCTCGAGAACTTAAAAGATCCCTTATGCAGCAAAGAGAAGACTTTGCTAAGGTTCACCACCATGAAGATGGAAGAAAGCATATTTATTTTTCAGATATGATGACTTCCATTTCAGTCGTTAGAGCAAATGTGAGAGATGTTTATCTCTTATTAACTGACACAATCTAATTCCATCTCTTCGTAAGCTTGTTTTGGCAAACAATAATGGGTAATTTCTCAATAATTGTATTCTGATGTTTATTTATTGGATGCGGGAAGAACTTTTTAGTTGTGGCAATCTTTCGTCCAATAATCTTTTCTTTATGATTTCTAGATGCTTTGATTCGGCGATACTTTAAACAACGTTTACCCCGCATTCTTATACACTGCTTTATTAGTGCCACTTGATCGATTTGCTCTTCATAATACCTTATTTCTTCTTCTAGTTTCACTTTAGTATTTGTTATTGGAATAAATTCCTCTCCGCGAGTTGTCCTAATCCTATACTTTCCAAAGGGCTTCTCTGGCCTAAGCGTAAGGAGATCCTCTTTTGCTCGCAGATTAATATCAAGTGCGTATTCAAAACAATTATAATCTTTGTCGAGAACCTCATTTGCAATATCAATTCCAATAACTTCAACTTTAAAAAAATCTGGAATTTCATAAAAACTACGAGTGAGCTGAGCAAGTCGTTGCTCTTTGGGTTGTGGGGTACAAGAAGTAAGAAAGAATATTATGGCCATTGGTATAATTAATCTCTTCATAGATTAATCATAGGTCCAACAACCTTTTAAAAGATAGAGTAGGAAGTACTTAAGAAATATTAATTTAGCTTAATGCTAATTAAAACCAAAGTGCTTGTAGTCGACGAAACGAAATATCCGTGTATTCAATTTCTTGTACTTTTGATGCTATTCCACGTCCAACAGGTACTTTCTTTTTCTTTGAAAGATTATCAATAAGTACTTTATTGAAAACAATAGAGTTCTTAATTAGTGAATTTGCACCTTCTTGTGTTCCTGCCGCAACTTTCTTATCTTTTGCCAGTGTTATGTAATTTTCAAAGACATAGTAATTATCAGAGAAACCGTTATAGCAAAGGTTAGAAAGTTCAGTATAAGTACGGTCCATATGTTCTTTCATAGCAAGTGGAAGTGTTTCTTTCGTTGCACGTTTACCTTCATAAGGTAAGTGCCAAACGATATTATCGATATCATCACTAATTTCTTCTCTTAATTCATACTCCCAGTTCTTGGCCTTGTCTTTGTAGCTAACAACTTCCTGATGGAAGTAGGCGCAAGTTTTAATCTCTTTTTTAAAACTTGGGTATAAAGATGAGAAAGTTAAGTACTGCTCATAGAGAGAAAGAAAGTAAACTTTCTTATTATTGAGCTTGGAGATATCTCTTGTTACCTCAGCCTCACTTGCACTGGCAGGACCTCGACTTTTCTTGTCAAAATGTCTTATCTTAAAAGGAGGTATCGGATTAACTTCACTATTTGAACGATCTTCAAATTCTGAAAGTTTTTGCTCAATAGGGTCCTTACTTGGGTTAAAGCTTGAACAGCTCGTTAGTGAAATAAGGAAAAATAGTGTTGTTAATTTCTTCATAGCTAATACCTCTTATCTATTCTTATCGTCAGATAGACACAGAGTTTTAGCCAAAATTAGCGTAGAATTTTGCGAGCTAGCTCAATTGCACGTGTTTTATTAAGCTTAGCTGAACTTTGAGAATAATCCTTTAAGCTTTCTAATTTAGTACCTGAGTTAATGAGTATCCTTTTAACCTGAGCTGGAGTGATTGCCTTGGCGTAATAGTCGGCCATCGAGAAAATAATAGCGGCCGTATTCGTTATATGAGGAGCCGCCTGAGATGTTCCATTAATAGGTATGTAGCGATCTCCTGGTGAGCAAGAATTTATAGCAACACCTGGAGCAAATATTGTTACTGTTTCTTTTCCAAAATTAGAGAAGTAGGCTTTTTCTTTTTCGTGCTCATCAATAGCTCCAACTGAGATTACATTATCCGCAACAATTGAAGATGGGTAGTGAAGTGCTTCATCTGTATTATCTTTCTTATTTCCTGCTGAAAAAACAAAGAGCATTTGCGGATATCGTTGGATGACTAGTTTTCCTTTACGGATAATATTTAGCATAAATTGTTTACGCATATTTTCGATTTGAATTTTGAATTTTGCATCAACTTCTTTTTCTTTTAAGTTAAACTCTTCTTGGAATAATTCGTTGATCATATTATAGCTAGGCTCCCAGCTTTGCCCCCAAGATGCATGATAAATTCTGGCCGTTTTTGATGAGTACTCAACTGTTGTTTTGAACTTTTCGATCATCCAATTTTCATAGTTGCGCATATATTTTCTGATATGATTAATTTTGCCTGTTTGATATTTTTTATTACTGGCCTTGTATTCGGTCTTTTTGAAGAGGCCTTTTGCATCATCTCCCAAATATCTGATTGGAAGAAATTGAAGATCATTTCTAGTCATTTCTCTTGGAATCTTCTGAGTTTCCATGGCAATACAAGTTACGTGTGACCCGTGAGTATACGATGAAAAGTCACTGCGACTATCCATGAACTTATCGTCTTTTCTAATATCGCTGTACCACTTAAGCTCTTCTTCGCTTGCTGTCTTTAGAGTCTTCTTCTTTCTGATTTCATAGTATTCATATACTCGTGGATCAAAAGAATTTAACAAAGAATCATCAAAGATAAAGGCTTCATCGTGAACAAAGCTCCAACCATGAAGGTCATCAATTTTTCCATTTCCATCACTGTCTCTTCCATTCTTATATTCAGAAATATTTGTATAAAGGTGCTCTCTCAAATCAATATGATTGGTATCAATTTGGTTGTCACTAATAGCAACAACTGTCTTTGCTAGAGTTGGAAGAACAAATAAAGATAGAATTATCAGGCGTTGAATTTGATGCATGGAGAATTTTTAAATGATCTTATTCATACTTGCAATTGCATCGCAGCAAAGACCCCTAAGCTACTAATTATTAATGCGTAAGAGAGCATAGACTGGGTAGTGATCCGATGGATTATTCCAAATATCAGAGCGCTTGCGCGGTGCTCCCAACACCTTACCGGTGGAGTTCTTATAACGATAGACGGCCGCATCGATTAATTGAGATGCAAAGCGCTCATCTATAAAGCAGTAATCAAGCTGTAAAGGATGGGCCGCTTGGCCTGCAAATTGATAAAATGTCGTGCGATACTCTGTTGGTAGGCCCTTGAGGTAGAGCACGTCTTTTAAACTTGTTTCTTCGTAAATTCTTTTAAATTCATCGTCGGTCTTTTCAAGAGTAGCATTGCCGTTGAAGTCACCACATAGAATAATTGGAGTATCAGGAAACTTCCCAAGTTCTTCCTTATAGATATCCATAAGAAGATTTAGCTCGGCCCCACGTCGACGAACTGATCGGAAGTCGTGGCCTGTATCATCATCACGTTGCGATTTTAAGTGAACATTGAGAAGACTTAGGACGTGCACTCCCTGCTGATTAAAGAGCCTAAGATGGGAAAAGTCACGACTTAGAAAATAGGCTTGATCGTCCTCGTGATGCAGCTGAAAGTCAATTTCTCTTTGAGTATGAGTATAGTGCTCACATTTAATCGTTAAACCTTTTCTTACTAAGAATGCGTTTTCGATACCACGGTCACTATTTCCCTTGGCGTGATAGATTTCATATCGACTTTCAAGGTAATTTTCATTGAAGTATTCAAGGCTTTCAATTTCTCCGATTTCCGTTAGTGCATAGATATCTGCATTGATTTCATCAAAGACACGCTTAAGTAGATTAAGATTGATCTTAGACTTGAAGTAATTAATATTTGGTGGGTGATAAAAGGCCTCTTTAATAAAAAGGTTTTCGAGGTTATAGACACAAATTTCTAACTCATTTGATCTCAATTAGCAGCTCCAGCCAAAGATGAAGCGTTGATACTTCTTGCTCTTTGTATCATAGATACTCTTACAGTAAGCACTTTGATATAATTGTGTACTACTTAAACTTTTAAATTTTTCAATAAGCTCTTTGGAGCATTGAACATTCTTAATTTCGACATCAGGAAATTTTCTCTGAGTTAGATCAAGCTTTCCATTTGAAATAACAAGCTGAAAGTCATTATCACGATATGATTGTCTGAAAAAACTTTGATTTCCACTTGTAAAAGCAGGAAGAGCTGCCCTTGGGATTATTTCAAGTTTATTACTCTTATCTCTAAGCATTACATTAGGTAGAATATCTTTATCAGCTAATAAATCTTGCGTATTCTTTATAAATCTAATTCCCTCATATATATTAGGACGATCAATAACAGTTTTACCAAACTTATCCTTTTGAGGTCTGTGGTTATTACAGCGTGATTGATAGATTATGGTATTTTTCTCTTTTGGCCTTGTTGTCCAAAAGCTAAATGGAACCCCGTAGCTTTTGACGAATTGAGATGTTTTATTTGTTTTAAATGCTGCTTTAAACTTTTCCGATATTTCTCCGACTTCTTTCGTACAACTAGAGTTCTCTGGACAGCCTTTGTTGAGATGCTCAATCATATGAGGTTGAAATTTTACTTCTTCAATGACTTCAGCAGCGTCATCAGTTTGAGCATATATCGAAGTGCTAAATAGGAGAGTGAGCCCTACGGCGAGCAAGTATTTATTCATATATTAATTCTACTTGGATTTGTTTTTAGGGTCAAAAAAAAAGGCCTGCAGTAGCAGGCCCGATATCTATATTTATTCGTTCTTATTGTCCAAATGATCTTGAGCCACCGTTCATGATGTCATCGATAATATCGTCAGTCGTGTAGTCACTTGAGCTTGCTCCGCCACGATTAGTGTCATTCACTGTTCTGTCATTTGAGTCGTCTTTTACACCTTTTTGCTTTGTAAAGTTTCTTAGTTCTTGGTCATCAAAATTAATTGCAATTTTTTGTTCTTCTTTTTCCCCGTCAACAATCAATTCATTAACCTTTGTTTTAACAGTTAATTTAGTTTTAATATCTTCAAGATCATCTTTCTTATTTACTGGATTTACAACACATTCAATATCAGTAAACTCAAGTGCTCTAATATCTCCAATAAAAGTTGATGGCCTTCCTGAAGCTTGTCTAATCTGTAGATCAGCTAAGAACTCAAGTCTCTTCTTTCTATCTGTTTCAAACTTCTTTACAACAGTACCTGCCACGACATCTTCAGATGAGCTGAAGAATCCTTTATTCTCAATTGTAAAACCAAGTGAAGAGTCTCCATCATAATTTTGCTCAAGTACGTCTGACATTTCTACTGTATTTGTATCTGTAAAGTGCTCTTTTTCTGCAAATGTGATTGTCGCACTCTTTGCCATTGCATTTTTGTCGTCAAGAAGATTCTTACAAACAGCATTAGCATCAGAGGCTTTTTGTAGATAAATATTCTTTTTTCCATTGTAAGTGCTATATCTTAAAACTCCACGGTAAGCGATAATAGGAGAGTTGTCGTAGTAGTCTCTAATTTCTTCTTTTGTTAGCTTAAAAGTCTCACGATCTTTCTTTAGATCTTCTCGTTCTTTTGCATCAGCTTTTTGTTCTTTCACTTTCTTTTGGTATTCTTTTTCAGCTTTAGCATACTTATCTAAGTCACAACGTTTCTTGTATTTTTCATACCTTTCTTTAAAGTCATCATCAAAGTCGCTGATCTTCTTATATTCAGTTCTTTCAAACTTAGCTTCAATGATCTTACAGATATTTGCATAAGATGAAAGTGGAACAATTCCTGTGAAAATTGCGATAGTTAGAATTTTAGAAAGATTTTGGTTTTTCATAATACCCTCTGTGTGTGCTTTAAAACTTATATGCAATATATAAAGCAAGAGGGATGCCAAAAGAGGCAAGTGCTAACTACTTAAAAAATCATTGTAAAAAAGATAGAGGGTGTTCAGTTATTAGACAGTGTCTTATTACTAGTCACAATAGATATGGCTATTCCAACGGAACCCTGAGATAAAGCTTGTGTAATTGCTATCAGTGGCCGTCAAGTCGTCCATTGAATCAACTATCGAATTGTACTGTGTAAGCTGGTCATCGTCTGTAAAATAACCTGCTGCTGGTTGTGGGTAGTACTTATCAAAAGCCGCACCATTTCTTACCGTACCCTGCTGACAGAATCTAATACCTATTTGAGTAATTTTTGTAACGACATCGTCTTCTTCTATATCTGGGAAGCCTGTTGCTTGAACATAATCAGTCTCCGGATTTAGTGAAAGGTCTACATTATCTGTTACAATTCCCTCTGAAGAGATAAATAGGTTTAAGTAAGTATTGAGGTCTGTTCCACTAGGTAAACGACACTCGTAAGTATTATCAGCATTGAGGACACCAAAACCTGAACAACACATTGATCCTGGATCAGTTACATTTGTTCCAAGTTTTGAACAACACTTAAATTCATCGGCAGAGAAGATCTGTGGTAGAGATATTGTCGACCCATCTGTCTTATAATGAACTTTTGAATCGATAGATAGGGCACCGCCTCCAATTGAGTCTGTTTGGAATGGGTCTGTTACGCTATTATAGATTCCGTCTACAAGACGTCCAATATTAGTTGTAGTTTGTGCAGGATCATATTTTTGATCATTACAGCGAATGGCTTCATAAGTTACTTGTGGGACACCTAGAAGTTCATACTTTTCCATGATTCTTTCGTAATACTTCTGTCCACCTGGTTTCGTTCCAAATGCATCATCTTTAATATTAAAAGTAAATGATGGCCAACCAAGCTCAAAAGTAGGATTTGTAGAAGTATAATTTATGACACTAAAGAGCATATACTTAAAGCCATTTTCTTCTAGGATACAGTAAACAGGCTCTGTACTAGCTGAACCTAGTGTTGTACTGATTGAAGATAGGCTAGATCCTGAACAATCAGAGTAGACAAAGTCTGCTGTTTGAATTGTTAAGTCGGCAAGACCTGAGAAATCAGTAGCATCAGCATCTGTAATATAGTTTAGAACAACTTCATCATTAGCAAGAATTGAAGCAGTATCAATATACTCTGGTATATAGATGGCCAATGTTCTTTGATCGAGGTCGTCTCGCCCAAGGGCCGGAGCAATTGGGTTATTAAATCTATTTGGTTTTAGAATAACCGGTGAGTAAGGTGCATTATATGTATCATTAGTACCTGTCTCTTGATAGATACCATATGCAATCTTTGTATTAAATAGTGTCCCTGATTCATCAGCAGGGTAGAGGCTGATACGTCCTCCAATTGGATTGGTCGTATTAATCACTTGTGGTGGATCTATTGACTCCTCATCAATATTGGCCTGAATACTTCCAATTGGGTCACCGGCCTTAAGCCATACAAATGGTTGTCCACCAGAGCTATAGTTTCGGTAGCCGCCAATTGCACTCATATACGAGTATTCCATTAGCCAATTTGAACGTCCATCTACTGTAATTGGTTCTTGCCATGACTTCATTGAATAATTCATACAGGCAAGATTAGATGGAGAAATACTTAGGCGTCCTCCACTTGTCCAATTATTTGTTCCGTCTTCAAACTTTCTGATGAAACCACCACCACAACAATTTGAGCGGCCTGTTTCGTTAATTACGAGGGCCTGGTTTGCCGATGGTACGGCATTTTCATCAACTGACATAGAAACAGATGAAGTGCTAAAAGTTTTAGAAGCTAGATAGCGTGAATAGCGCCCAGCTTCTTCAGCATTATTTATCGAAGCATCAAGTGTTTCGTTTTGAACATTATAACCCGGAAGAGTCGTGCTTGAACCAACTGCTGTATACATTGTAAAGTCTTTCGATATTTCGCGACAACAAAGGTTCTTTGACATGTCGTAATTATAATAATCTGCTGCAAGTATCGTATTAAGAAGTGGCTCTTCTTTAGATTGTCCACAAACAAGTTCCTCTTCCCAGAATTGTTGCTCGGCCATCGTTCCACCAAAGCTTGCAGGTGAGAGACCTCTTGCGATATCAGCATGTAGTCTATTTGGTCCACAGTCTAAATTCGTGTGACAAATAGATCCTGCTCTTCTTAAACAAGCATTGGCCGCAAGAGATTCTGTATGAAGTTGAAGAACTTCACTTAGTCTTGGGGCCTCAATTGTTTTAAAAACAGATAGATTTGTGCTGTCATCAACTGAGGCACGACTACACATATTTTGTAGCACTGACGGTATATTGATATCTGAGTTCTCACTATAGAAGTAGTTTCCTTCATCGTCGAAAACTGGACAAGATCTTGTTTGATTAATACCTGAAAGCGTTTCATCACAAATACCGATTTGAGAAATATAGTCTGTACGCTCAAGTGGATCTCTTGTCTGATGTCGCGAAACAAAGGCGTCGATTCCAGATTGTTCGTCATCTGTATTGCTTGCTTGTGTTGCATTTACAGAACGACCAGGAACACAAAGTCCAACATCTCCTGCACCGTAAGTTCCTGTGGCAGCATAAGCTGATAGGTTAGTAGCAATAGCTTCTTGCACAGATATAGGAAGGCTTGAAGTACGATCCATGTATTGGGCCGGTCGACCTAGAACATTCGCTGCTTGTCCAAAGAGTATACCTGATGGTTCATTTGGTGAGCGAATTAGCTCTTTTGTAAAATTGCCTGAATCAAGTGCCGCACAATAAAAGTTTGGCGCACAAGTTAGAAGCTTTTGTTGTGATTGTTTTTTTACATTATCGTTAGGATTAAGCTTACAAGGGGCACCTGCACCACGGTAAACACAACGCTTATTTTGGCCACCACTAATATTTGTTGCTAGAATTGAAGAAAGAGATACTGCTTCTCTGGTATAGTTATTCTTCTCGAATGCTTCAATATCATACTTTGGCCAATTAGTTCTCATATCTGTAACTTGGCCACAAGTATATTCCCACCCTAATTTTGAGACACAATCGCTATCTGTTTCACACGAGTGCATATACTGACAACTGGCACCGTAGTTTTGGGTAATATCAGATGCCGTTTTTGTAAAGTCCCACTCAAAGTCAGCGGCTGTTTGACCACCGAGGTCTTCGATAACTGAAACCGTGTAATTTGTATTTTGTGAAAGATCGGCAAAAGGAGCGTTGATTGCTAAGAATAGCTTTTGTGTAGTTGAACGCACTCTTCTTCCAGCACCTATGGCAAACCATGATGTTCCATCAAATGACCCAATAAGAGCACCTTGATTAAATCCAAACCAATCTCTTTGATAACCGTTAACATACATTGCCGCTTGGGCCTCAAGACGATTTCTTCTTTGTACACCTGCACTTGGATATGACTTGTGAGCATTAGGGATCATTGTAGGAGGAACCCAACATGCACGGCCAAAGATAGTATCTTCGTAGTTACCATACGTTGTATTACTTCCAATTGCTTGACGATCTGTAGTGTAACCACGCCAAGTAAGACCATAACCTCGGTTAGACTCAGGGTGAGAACTAAATACTTTCTGCCAAGCATCTTGCTGACAATATGGGCATGGAGTTGCATAACCAGATGTTACTGAGATGATATAGACATTATCAACTTCAATATCAATGGCCTTGGCCGGTTGTGCCTGCTGTAGATCTAGCGTCATCTGGCCAATAATTGAATTCATACTATAAGTTGATTCAACAGGGCCCGCTTTATTAGCTGCATCCAAGTAGAAGAATGTATCTCCTTCTTGATTAGTACCTTCTGGGATCTCTGATAGATCGTCATATGGAGTACCTGAAAGAGAGTAGAATCGATGTGGGGCACTCTTTCCTGAAACTAATACTGATAGGTTCTGGAAAGGTTGATCTTCATTTTCTGCTACGGGAATATCACAAGTAATATTTGTAATATTGTCATTAGCATCTTTTGTTGCTTTTAAACCATAATCAATACAACGTGAATCAAGTTGTAATTCTCCTGCTACATATGTTGGCTCAAATTGACATCCACATTTCTGCCATACTTTTACACGTACAGAATCGACATCTGGATCACAGTGATCTGTTTGTCCGAGTAGGCATTTGTAGTCTTCGATATCTTTAAGTAAAGATTGGTTTGCTTCATCAATTGGATCAGTTGTATTATCATCGTCGCCATCATCTGGTTGAACGTGAATTGGGCAGACGAAGAATAGATTTGGATAATTTTGAAAACTATTTTCATCATTCAAAATTTCAGCAAGAGCCGTCTGATATTCTGAGCTAGTCTGATCGGTTTCTGGTCTTACTTCTCCGTCAATTACACATTGACCATTAAGGCAACAACCATATCCCTGTGACTGACAAGAAGTATTTGTACAGCTACCAGTAGGGTCTGTGACAGTGCTTGTGGCACTAATTGTAATTGATAGGCTATTTAAGCTAATTGAGCTTGATGGAATGATATTGTTAGTTGCTACACCATTTGATGAATGATGAATTCTTAATTTCGTCGTCGTAAAACTTGAGTTACAAGTTGGACAAATTGTACTTAGGCTGTAAGCCGCTTGATTTGCACTATAAGTTTGAAGATTTCCTGCTCCATCATAGGATTGAATATTATCTCCACTACAGAAAGCTTTGTTATCAATTTCATTCGATAGATTTATTCTAAAGCTCGTCTCTTGAGTCTGGCTCGACTTAACTGGAACAACTTTGAACCTTGCTTGTGGCCTTTTGTTAATAGGGTCCGTTAGATTATTTATTGAAGCAATTAGACAAAATGGTTGATTAGTTTTTTGTTGGTCAACTAGATAATTATTAACGACACCACCGACAAGATAGATATTTTCTGTATCACTTGAACTTAGTGTTAGTGGTCCTTCAACATATTGACCTTTTGCATACCAAGAGGCGGCAGTAGGGTTATCCAGGATTAATCCTGAAGACTCTTGTTCCTCTTCATTTGAGTTTGCGCTTTTACGATTATTCGCTGCTTGCATACATGAAGTTAGAAGCAGAATTAAAGATGCGAATGTGATTAGTGTTGTCTTAAATTTCATTAGTTTATAATGTCCTACCCATATCCTAATCGTGAGATTTCGCCCTTAACTTAATAATAACCTGTTGATATTAAAAGAAAGGTAAGAAATACCTAATATGGGTTAACATATTGAAATTTAAAGTAATTTCATGGGGAAGTACTTTAGTGACCAAACTGTGATCGGCAATAATTTGTGGTTTTTAGAAGGCGTATCCAAAGTTATTTGTATATGAAGATCCTGAGTAAAAAGGACTACCATAATATGTATTAAACATATTTGAATTCGAAAGATCTAAGTTTTCCATATACCAATCATAGTATTGTTCTTGATAGGCCATACGTTGCTCGTTTGCCTGTCCTGCATAGATTTGGCCAGGTATTTGCCCTCTTAAGCTCTGTGTCGCTATCATTGGGCCCATAAAGCGGTAAGAGTTTTGTGCTGCATACATTGCAACTTCAGGCCAAAAGTCCTTAGCATGTCTTTTTTTGACCATTCTCTCAGATATTGGATCCCAGTCATAATACTCTTTCTTTTTTAGTTTAACGGCTTTCTCGTATAGTTTAGAAGTCTTTTGGTTACACATTCTATTATGGAGTAGGTTACAAGCATTTGGGAATTTGTCCTTGCTTGCTTCTTCTTGACCTTCTTCAACTTCGACTTCAACAACTTTCCCGCCACAAACTTTTGTTCTAGTCTCTGGACAGTAAGCATTGAGATAGGCTTGAGATTGTCTTTCATCATCAGTATCAGATCCGCCGTAGTAGTAGCGAGAATAATCTTCTGTTAGTAGAATATCCTTTGCACCTTCTTGAACCTTGACCAATGCCTTTAAATTACTGTCCTCCCCATTGACTGGTGGTAGACAGCTAATTTCTTTTAATTGATATCCTTTACAGTAGTTATCGTAAGTTTTTAAGACAATGGCCTTGACGACTTCAAGTTCTTTCATTGCTTTGTTGTTAAATAACTTTGCTATTAAACTTTCTTGATTCTTTAACTGATTCTCTGCTTCAGCAATTTTCTGATTAAGTGCATCGTCATTTAATTCACTTTCAATACATCGATATAAAGGATCATCTTTAATCTCACCACTATCTAGTGCTATTGACTTAACTGTTGATTCCTTACAAAACTCATTTAGATACTTAGTAATAATATCTTTGTAATCGAGCTTATTACCAGATGTTAAGTTGAGAGTTTTAATGTCATCTAGTGGACTTGCCAGTAACTCTTGAACTCTTTCTCTAATCTTATCTTTATCATCATTTGTGATCGTTATTGTACTAATCTTGTCACTGTCACTCCCGTATCCAATTCTAGCATTTAGCTTATTGATACTTGATACTAAGTCTTTTGCCGTTTCATTATTAAATGAGCAGGTTGAGATTTTACCGCGACAATCTTTTAATTTTGATAGATTTTTTCTAATGTCATTATAGGCACTAAGTGCAGCTTCATTTTCTTCATTAATATTTGACTTTAACTTTTGAGAGGCTTCGTTAAGTGCTGCTGATTCACTTTCATCATAATTTTCAAGTGATGGAGTCTCATCTTTAATTCTTAGGAAGTCATCTTCAAAAATATTTTTAAAAGCAGAAGAATTATCAGTATTACTCGTTAGCATTGGAAATGATTGCTTTGATTCATTTCTTACCATTGTGTATGTGTCGCCTTGTTTTTGAAGCTCAATTTTAACACTGTTATCGTAAAGGGCCTCAATATGATCTCCCAAGCGCTCTTCAAACTCTTCTTTATCGATGTCGCCAAGATACATTTGTTCTAAAAGCTCACCGTAGTTATTAATCGTTGCTTTAATGGAGTCCTGGTACTTATCATCTTGACTAAAATTCTTAGTAAAGCTTTTAAAATTATGGCAAATATCTTCGATGTCTTCAATTGATGCGCTTAAACCGTTACACTTAGTTCTGATGTAGCCATAGAGGCTTCGACCGTGTCCTTCTTTTAAATACATCATAACTCTTACAACAAAATTCTTATCTTTAACTGTGTCGATATCATCCGTTTTAATCTGTGCTAACTTATCGACAATAGGGTGTAGTACGCCGTATTTAGCGATTGCTTGTGTGTAATTTTCAATTTTTTCAATAGCAGCTTTTGATTTGTCATCCAGAAGAGATGCTATATCAACTTGCATTGAATCTTTTTTGTATTGAGTATATTCATCTCGAACTTTTCGTAGAGAGCGAAGAGCAAGAAGGTTGGCCATCGCCGCATCTCTTTGCTTCTTTAGATCACTGAAAGATTTGCTTTTTCCGTTACTGGTTAATTGCATTTCATCTTGTTGTTGGTGAATTTTGCTGATTTCGGCTTCATATTGAGAGCAAGTATTGGCAAATGTCGATTGAAGCGTGAAGGTACTCACGATAAATATTTGAAAAATATGACAAATAAATCTTTTGCTCATTACTAAATAGAGTTTAATGAATAAACCTCATCTCCTAGTAGAGCTTTTCGTCAATTAATTAAGAAAACTTTAGTTATTTACGGCTTATCGGGAACTTAGCCGTGTCCGCCGGCCATAAACGCCTGCGTATGGTCAATTTTCTTGTGACAATCTTTTATGGCATCGAAATATTCACGAGTTACCTTCATTGTCTCTTCAAGATCTGGCGTTTGGAACATGACATTTCTAAAGTGAGTCACATTAGGGAAACCTGCTGCCATCCAGACAATATTCTTTCTAAGTGTAATTAGAACTGTACGATCTCGGTCAGTATATTCTTCCATATATTCGCGGAAGCGCTCGATCACTTCAAGATGATCTAGTGGAGTAAATTGAAAATCATCTTCATCAGTCATAAAACTTTCTAAGAAGATAAATGGATTTCTTAAAGGCCCGCGACCAAGCATGAGGGCCTGGCAACGAGTGGCCATCAGTCGCTGCTTTGTCATAAAGGCCGAGTGTAGATCACCATTTCCTATAATTGGTAGAGGACTTACTTCTGCGATACTTTCTAAGAGATCCCAATTAGCAAGCCCTTTATATGCCTGTGTACGTGTTCGGCCGTGAATGGCAACAAACTCAACACCTTCTTCTTTGGCGATATGAATGACTTCTTGGGCATTAATTGAATTCTCATCCCATCCTGTTCTAATCTTGATTGTAAGAGGAACCTCAATTGCATTCTTCATTTGATTAAAGAACTTTCCAAGTTTTGAAGTATCTTTTAGGAGGGCCGATCCTCCACCTTTTGTCACAACTTTACGAACCGGGCAGCCCATATTGATATCAATGAATTTAGGCTCTCTTTCTTGGGCGACTTTTGCTGCTTCGGCCATTGCCGTCCCATCCTCTCCGAATAATTGTAATCCAATATTCTTTTCACGAGGGTGAATTTCAAGCATCTTAACAGTCTTCTCATTCTTGTAATTGATCCCGTGGCATGAAACGAGCTCACTGACTGTTCCACCGGCACCTAGCTCTTCCATCAATAAACGGTATGGAGCCGTACAAATACTACTCATTGGAGCAAGTAGAAGTGGTGAATCAAATGAAATATTACCAAGTTTGACCTTTGGGCGACGTGCCATTAGAGTGTCAATCTTAGCTTGAAGAGATGGTGAAAAAGTGCGATTATTGGCCATGCGCTTATTTAGCAAGTAGTTAAAATTAGGTCAACATTTTTCAATAATTTGGAAATAATTACTAATGTTTTTTGAAAATCCAAGAGGATATATTGTTTTTGATTGCGATGGTACTTTAGTTTCTTCTAAAGAGGCCGTCATCCACGCTGTTGCCGAGATGATGAGCATCATTTTAAACCGTGAAGTCACGGTGGAAGAAGCACGGGATAAGTATGGGCCAGATCTTGTCTATACGGCCAATCAATTTGGTCTTGATCCAGTAAACTCAGAACTTCAGCGTATGAAGCTTATGAATACTTGGAAGGAAGTAACGGCCCGACAAAGTAATAATTATCGTCTCTTTGATGGAATGAAGAAACTCATTCTCGATCTATTAAATCACGAGTTTCAGCTTTATGTTTGGACTGCCCGTGATCGCAGATCAACGCTTAAGATATTAGATGATCAAAATGTGCTTCAACACTTTCTGGAACTTCGTTGTCTTGATGACACAACTCCAAAGCCACACCCGCAGGGGCTTTTAGAAATGTTAGAGGGGACTCCTAAAGATAAAATCATTATGATTGGAGATAGCTTTACTGATACTCGTGGGGCACGCTCTTTTGGTATTGAAAGCATCGGGGCCCTTTGGGAGAGTGGTATTACAAAGGAAGGCTTTGGTGAGCATAGCGCTGATTACTGGGCAAGCCACCCAAGTGAATGTTTAGAAATAATTTTAAATAAAATACAAAAGTAAAAAATAAGGGAAGAACAATGTTTGATAATTTAAGTGATAAGTTCTCACAAGCGTTTAAGAATATTTCTGGTAAGGGAAAAATTACTGAAAGTAATATTGAAGAAACTCTAAAACTTGTTAAGACAGCACTTCTAGAGGCAGATGTTAATTTTAAAGTTGTTAAGAATTTTATCAATAACGTAAAAGAAGAAGCACTTGGTGAAAAAGTCATCAAAGGTGTTAACCCAGAAGAGCAATTCATTAAGATCGTTCATGATGAACTTGCAAAGACAATGGGAGATAAGAATACTGAGCTTAACTTTGTAGAAGGTGGCGTTACTCCAATTCTTATTGTCGGTCTTAACGGTCAAGGTAAGACGACTTTCTCTGGAAAGCTTTCACTTTATCTAACAAAGAAAGAAAAGAAGAATGTTCTACTTGTTCCTGCTGATACCTTTAGGCCAGCCGCAAAGGATCAGTTAATCACTCTTGCAAAATCAATGAATATGGATTGGTTTGATTCTGATTTAGGAAAGCATCCGAAAGATATTGCTGCAGAGGCCATGGCCTATGCAAAAGAGCATGGAAAAGACGTTGTTATTATCGATACGGCCGGACGTCTTCACGTTGATGAAGAACTAATGGGGCAGATCAAAGAAGTACGCCAAAGTCTTGAGGGGCTTAACCCTGAAGTTCTAATGGTAGCTGACGCCATGACTGGGCAAGAGGCTGTTAATGTCGCAAAGAGCTTCCATGAGACAGTGGGACTGACTGGTGTTGTTCTTTCAAAGATGGACTCGGATGCTCGTGGTGGTGCCGCTCTATCAATTAAGCATGTAACAAGTGTTCCTATTAAATTCATCTCAATTGGTGAGAAGATGAAGGACCTTGAGCTCTTTCACCCAGATCGTCTTGCTGGACGTATTCTTGATATGGGTGACGTTCTAACTCTTGTTGAAAAGGCCGAAGCTGCTATCGATAAAGATGATGCGGAAGGCATGATGAAGCGCTTAGAGAAAGGAAAATTTTCAGTTAACGATTTCATGAAGCAAATGGATATGATGAAGAATCTTGGTTCAATGGGATCAATTATGAAAATGATTCCTGGAATGGGTGGACTTCTCAAGCAAGTAGGGGATCTTTCTCCTGCAGAAGCTGAGATGGCACGTATGCGCGTTATCATCAATTCAATGACTAAGAAAGAAAGAGAAGATTATAAAATTATGAAAGACTCTCACATCAAGCGTATCGCTCGTGGGTCTGGAAATACTGAAGCCCAAGTTCGTGACTTCATCGCTAAATTTAAGCAGATGGAGCAGATGATGGGTGGCCTTTCAAAAATGATGAAAGGTGGTGGAATGCCAGGGATGCCAGGGATGCCTGGTATGCCGGGAATGGGTGGTATGCCTGGTCTTGGTGGCGGAAAGAAGAAAAAGCCACGCAAGAAGGGCGGACCTTGGGGCGGTGGCTTCTTCTGATTATTCAGATTTCACTGCGTCTGCTGCGCTTGACTTCGGTCGGTGTAGCAGACTACACCTTCCCTCGTCTTGCATCAGCATCCACAGCAAACTTTGAATAATCAGCATACATTTCGAAATTTTTTGATTGGCTAGGGCTTCGCCCATCGCGTTTGGTCAGGGCTTGCGCCCATCGCGTTTGGCCAGGGCTTGCGCCCATCGCCGGCAGACGCAAGGTCTGCCGTGGGTATTTGAATTAGTTTTTGAAGTAATTAAGTGTGTTGTACTGAGTTGTGCTGTGGCAATTATCCCATGAGTACTCGTGGTTTAATTGTAGCTTATCAACTGCAAAGTATTTCACTGGAGTTGGTACTTCGATTGTAAGTGTTGCTTCGAAGTCATATGAGAAAGTTTCAAATGAATCACAGAAACCTTCGCTGAAGTGATCTCTTTGTAGGTTACCCTTAACTACGAATTCCTCTGAACCATCAGTTGTGTTGATTCTCTCAACAAGAGTTCCTTTGAAATTTTCCAACTTACCGTTAAGCTCAGCTGTAAAAAGAACAGTTCTTGTGAAAACATCAGCGTCAACGAGAGTTACATTCTTAAGTGAAATTGTATTCATCACTTGGTAGTCAGAATTGAATTCTGGAGTAATTGTTTTTTCAAGTTCATAAGTGTTTGCAAAAGAAACAACAGAAATAAGTAGTGCTAGAATTAGCTTCATAATAATCTCCCTAAAAATGTATTATTCAGCCTAAGTATCAAGGGCGATACGATATGCAAAGTTAGGATTGTGTTAATGTAAATATTATTTGGTAAGTTTGGTGAAATAGGCTAAATAGTTGAAGTTTAATGGAAACACGGCGAGTTCAGGGGCCCGCCGTGTGTTGTGTTCTCTAAACTTAATCACTTTGTTGCGTGCAATGAAGTGGAGAGGTCAAAGTAAATTTAACAATGACCTCTTCAATAGAAAAGTTGAGATTGTGTTAAGAATTAAAAGATATAGTAACCCACATCAAGAGTTAGCGTTCCATTCTCATGGAAGTCATCAATAATCATGGCATGATCTCCATCTCCTGATTTACAGGCCGTATAAGTTGCATAGAGTTCAACAAAGCCATCGCCTTTAGCATATCGAAGGTATGGTAAATAAAGTACCATTCGATCATCACCAATTCTTTTCTTTCCATCACGGTGATCGGTATACCACTCACTTCCAAGACCTAGGCCCCAGTTGTCATTGAAGTTGTAGAATGCAAATGTTCCAAGCATCGTACGCCAAGTGTTAGTATTCGGATCACGTCCATTGCGATTATAGATTTGCGCATAAGTATTTAGCTCAAAAGTGAAGTTGGTCGTGTTCTTTGTGAATAGAAAGTACGCACGGTGATAACTGTCGTAACCACTGTCACGATCTTCACCATCAAAGATATAATTTCGATTTTGAAAATTAAGACTCACACCATGATCTTTTTCCGTCAGGATATTATTCACATACCACCTAAAAGATGAGTAAGCGTAATCACCTTGAATACTCTTTTCACCTTCTTGTCCAAAAATCTGAGTATAGACAGGAACCCAACGAATATTTTGATCTTTCGTTAAGTTGTAACGAAAGTACATTAAGTGATCCATATAAATACCATCTCTTTGACTGGCATTCATTTCACCATAAGTAGAGTTTAAGTAAAGTAATTTAAAATTTGAAAGGTCAATGATGCTACTTTCTTCTTCCTGCACGGCTATTTCATTTACCTGTGCATAGGTTATGTGAATCGACAGGGAGAGTAGTAGGGTTAAGATCTTTTTGAAATATGCCTCCAGGCCAGTGTTTAACGCTTACTTCAGTGAAGCGAAGCCTGATTATGGACATAAATAAAAAAATATTCAAAGAACACTGGCCAAAATTACTGAATGTTCAGCAATCTTGGCCGTTAGTGTGTGAATTATTTACACTTTGAGAACTTAGATTCGATTTCGACGTCAACAACATTCCAAGTCTTACCTTCGTGAAGAGCAAGACAGGCCTTGTTGATGGCCGAAAGATTTTTACTTAGAGCGAAGTCGAGTACATCAATTGTAGCTTCAGCTTCTAGTTCACCATCTTCAATATCATACTTCATAGGAACCTTTACAGTCTTACCTGCAAGAGTCATATCAACATAGAGATAGTTCTTATCAACTTTAGAGACAACTCCAGATACTTTCATATCTTGGAAGAAGAATTTTTCGATCTTCGCATCACGTGAAGTATCTTTTGTATGAACTGAGTTCACGTCGATAGTAAAACGAGCACCGCGAACTAGTTCTTCAATAGTCCCTTGCTTCTTCGTCGTTTTGATATCAAACTTTTTAAATTCTCCTTTAACACCAACTTTCTTAGCTGTCTTAAAGGCCGTCCACTTCACTTTAGTATTGGCATTATTTACTTCATAACATTGAGCAAAAGTCATACTAGAGAAGAGTAGACCAGCGATAATAAATTTCATTGTCTTTCTCCTTTGATTTAGATAAATCAAGTATATGAAACAAAATGATTATCCGAAAGATTTTTATGTGACTTTACAAAATAATGACAATCTCATTGGCCAGATAGAAGTTAACCGAACTAACAAAGGTTTCAATGCAGAAGTCTCAATTGTTTATAAAGAAACAAAGAAAATTTTTAAGCATGTTGATCAAGTGTTTGGAGCCGAAGATGAAACTGAAGCCTGTGATATTGGCATGATGAAATTGTCTCGCTTTCTAAAGTCAATTAAGTAACACATTGGCTTCATGTGTCAGTCATTAATATGACATCGACATTTATCATTATTATATATTTTCAGTACCTTTTCTATGCGTCATACCTGTGCAAAAGTTGGCACGGGCCTTGCTTATATATAAACGTGTGTGTGTTGGAGCAGAAGAAAGGATTTTTTCACTCCGTCAAAAATGTCTCTCTTTAAGAAGCCGGTTCACTGAACCGGCTTTTTTTTTGGAAGCGGCATTTGCCACGATGGCAAAATGACGCTGAACAACGCCGACCGACCAGTATGGGAGGTCAGGTGAAGAAACTAAGCAATCCAGTAAATCCCCTTAATAAACTTAAACCCAACCAGCGACAGTTCACGAAGTGAACTTAGTGATCTTCAATAAAGTACGCGACACCTTTATGCAATTTCAGCCTTTTAGCTGGCTAATTTTCTTATTTAAATGATAATTTTATCCGAAAGGTTTCAACTTTTTTGAATTTATTAGTTTCACTAATTATTTCGACTTAATATCTTAACCAAGCCTAATAATAAGGCAACTCTTTAGATTCGTGGTGCAATTTTAAAACTTTAAGTAGTTAGAATTGTATAAAGGTGTCGCGTACCTTTTATAAATCGTTTAACAGCTCTATTCGATTTTCAATTATGTCTGCTAAACTGTAGCGTGAAAGATTGTTTAGGAATTGATTGAGTGATTCATTGATTATTGATTTAAGTTTACAGCTTGGTGATATTCGGCAGGCCGTTTTAGCGTCCTTATTAAAGCATTCAACGATGTGAAAATCATTCTCCATCTCTCTTATTAATTTTCCTAAATTGATATTCTTTGGTTTTTCAATAAGCCGAATACCACCAGATGCTCCCTTGAAGCTTTCGATATAACCAAGTTTTGAAAGTTGATGAATTATTTTAGATAGATGATTTCGTGAAATACCATAAACTTCAGAAATATCATTCGACGTGATTAAATCAGTATTACCAGATTGCTTTAGGGCCAGAAACATAAGAACGCGAATGGAGTAGTCTGTATATGAAGTTAGTTTCATGAAATTATTAATATCATATATCTGGCTGGATTTGTTTAAAAAACTATAAATACATATATAAAATACATATTTAAGGTTGACGAATATTTGAAAGAAACTTAAATATGTATTTTAAATACATGTTTTGACTAAGGAGTTCTCTATGTTGTCTCAAGATACGATTAATATCATTAAGTCCACTGCACCTGTCTTACAGGAGAATGGAGTAGTTTTAACTAAGCATTTCTATAAGAAAATGTTCGAAAATAATCCGGAAGTTCTTCCATACTTCAATCTTGCAAATCAGGCTAAAGGTTCACAACAAGAGGCCCTTGCTGGAGCGATTTGCGCCTATGCTATGAATATTGATAACCTCGGTGCGCTTGGTGAGGCCGTTGAATTAATTACACATAAGCATGCTTCTTTAAAGGTAATGCCAGAGCATTACCCTATAGTAGGCGTAAATTTACTTGGTGCTATTAAAGATGTTCTTGGTGATACGGCTACTGATGAAATTATTAATGCTTGGAAAGATGCATATTTTTTCCTTGCTGATATCTTTATTGATGCAGAAAAGAAAATCTATGAAGAACAAGCATATAAAGGATTTAAAAAATTTAAAGTTACTAATATCGTTGACGAGAATGAATTGATTAAGTCCTTTCATTTAGTTCCTATAGATGGATCGATAATTCCAAAATTTAATGCAGGTCAATTTACAACTGTGAGAGTCCCTCTTGAGAATAGTACGACAATGCGTAATTATAGCCTTTCAAATTTTGGCGATTCAAATTTCTTACGTATTAGCGTTAAACGCGCATTAGGTAAACCAAATGGCCATGTATCGAATTTTCTTCATGACCAAATTAGCGTTGGAGATGAAGTTGAACTTGCTGCACCATCAGGTGTATTCACTTATAAAGGCATGTCTCAAAATTGTCTTTTCTTGGCCGGTGGTATTGGAATCACTCCATTATTAAGTATGCTAAATGCCATCAATCCAGAAACGAATGCTAAATTTGTTTATGCTACAAAATCTAAGAATGAAGTGGCATTTAAAAATGAACTTAATAATTTATCAGAGAATAATGAAAATATTGAAATTAATTATTTCTATGAAAATAGTGATGAGATCCTCTTGGCCAATGAGTACAGAGGACGTATCGAGAAATCGTTTCTTTCTGATTTATTAAAAGATAACAGTGAAATCTACATTTGTGGGCCTAAAGCATTCATGCAAGCCATGAAAAAACACCTAATAGAATTAGGTGTTGCAGAATCTTCAATTAATATTGAATTTTTTGGGCCACAAGAAGCAATTTAATAGTACTTTAGTAAAGCTTCAATATTTAAAATATCAAAGTCACGGCCTTGTTTTCTAATGAGGCCGTTTTCATTTAGCTCAGTCATAACTCTTGTGACAGTCTCGTAAGTACTGCCGCAAAAGTCGGCGATCTCTTTTCGCGTCCAAACTTTTTCTGGATACTTTAGTTTGAAGAAAATAAGAGACTCTACAATCCTCTGATTGGCCGACTTATCAAGCAGGCCGGCAAGTCTTAGCTCGGCATCTGCAAGGTTCTTGGCAATTGATTTTGTGAGCATCTTTAAAAGGCCTGGCTCCTTTGCACAGATTTCATCACAGGCATCTTTTGAAATGACGCTGATCTCGCATTCTGTCAGGGCAATGGAAGTTGCGTGATATGGACTTTCGGCAAAAAATGAACGATGGCCAAAAATACAGTCTTTATTAAAGACACGCAGAAAGGTTTCCTTTCCGTTTTCTGAAATATGAAAGAGGCCAATAACACCACTATCCACGAGGAATAATTCCTTGGGGTCATCGCCTTGATGGTAGATAATTTGACCACGCTTTAATTTAAGCTTTTTGACGCTAGTGTTCGAAAGATATGGCCTAAGTTGTTGATAAAACATCAATTTCTACCTGTTAAATTTTTAGTAAAAGTATGGGCCCCATCAAAGTTTAGAGGCCTTTCATTGTTTATACTTAATTCATAAATAACTGGAGGTTTATTATGAATAATAACGTAAATATTGAAAGCTTCTATGACGAAGTCACTAATACGCTAACATATATTGTTTATGATGATAAGACTAAAGACGCTGTGATCATCGACTCAGTACTAGACTTTGATGCTGCTAGTGGTGCCATCACAAATACTTCGGCCAAGAAGGTTTTAGAGTTTGTAAAAGGTAAGGAGCTTAAGGTTTCATATATTCTTGAAACTCATGCTCACGCAGACCACTTAACAGGTGCTCAAATTTTAAAAGATGAGCTAGCTGGAGCAAAGATTGCCATCAACTCAAAGATCACTGAAGTTCAAAGTGTGTTCAGTGAAGTCTTTAACTTAAAAGAATTAAACACTAATGGTATTCAATTTGATGAGCTCTTAGAAGACAATCAAGTCATTAAAGCGGGAAGTCTTGAGGTGAAAGTTATCCATACTCCGGGACACACTCCGGCCTGTACTTCATTTCTAATTGGTGACAATGTGTTTACAGGGGACTTACTTTTCATGCCTGATTCAGGAACAGGTCGCTGTGACTTTCCAAAGGGAAGCTCAAGTGATCTTTATGACTCAGTTGTAGAAAAAATTTATAAACTATCTGATGACACTAAGATTTTTGTAGGCCACGACTATCAACCAAATGGACGTGAGCTTAAGTTTCAAACAACAGTCGCAGAAAGTAAGGCACAAAATATTCAACTTAAGGCCAATACTTCAAGAGAAGAATTTATCAAGTTTAGAAATGATCGAGATGCGACTTTAGCTGCACCGAAACTTCTTCTGCCAAGTATTCAGGTGAATATTGACGCCGGTATTTTACCAAAGGCCGAAGATAATAATGTCTCTTATTTAAAAATACCTTTAAGGATTAAGGAGTAATTAATGGAACAATATCTACTACCACTTTTAGGTGGTGTGACAATCGGTTTGGCCGCAACGTTGATGTTACTTTTTAATGGTAAGATTGCAGGAATTAGCGGCATCGTAAAGAATGTTTTAGGAGCTTTTAGCACAGAACACAGTTGGCGTTATACATTCATAATTGGATTAATCGCTGGTGGTTTTTTCATGCAAATGAATTCACCTCAGTATTTTAATTACCAATTTAAATTCTCATACCTTGAAGCAGTTCTTGCTGGATTATTTGTGGGGTTTGGAACTTTACTTGGTAGTGGTTGTACGAGTGGCCATGGAGTTTGCGGAATTCCAAGACTTTCGCCTCGTTCAATTATTGCAACTTGTACCTTCATTGGTGCTGGGGTTATTACTGTTTTAATTAGGAGTCTACTATGAAGGGTTTAGTTGGTTTTGTTGTAGGAATTATCTTTGCTGTTGGTCTTGTGATCTCCGGCATGACGAATCCTGATAAAGTAATTGGCTTTCTCGATATCTTTGGAAGCTGGGATCCTGCACTTGTTTTTGTGATGGGTGGGGCGGTTGCCTTTAATCTTGTGTCTTTCGCATTTATTAAGAAGAGACCAAAACCAATTTGTCACACAGAATTTGATATTCCAACAAATCGTGTGATCGATAAAAAGCTTATTATTGGATCAAGTTTATTTGGTATCGGTTGGGGGATTGCTGGAATCTGTCCTGGTCCTGGGATTGTAAATCTTTCTCTTTTTGATCCAAAGGCCTTTGTCTTTGTTGGAAGTATGCTTGTGGGAATGGTGATCTTTAAGTCACTTAGTAAGCACTGGAGCTAATAATGAAATGTTTAGATTTAACAAATTTTGATAAGAAACTTGGAACAGATGAGTTCTCTCACTTATCAAGGGTTGATAATGTCTTTATAGCCTCGCGTATAAATGAAGAGCTTTCTCAAAACTTTATCGATGAAAATGGAATCACTGTTGCAGTTGATCTTAAAGAGCCAACAGAGAATACTTTTGATGAAGAGGCCCTTTTTTCAAAGCTAGGTGTCGAGTATCATGCGATGCCAACTTGTCAGCTTGATAGTGTTGATCACGATTATCTAATGAAACTAAAAAAGATCATTGATGAAGCCGGTGGAAATATTCTCGTTTACTGTGGCTCAGGAAATCGTGTCACAGCAGTATTAACTTTAATGCTCTATCATATTTGTGGTCACCCTAAGGCGCGCGTTTTGGAGTTTTCTAAGAAAGTTTCACCAGAAGTCTTTCCGCTTTATGAAAAAGTTGAGGCATCACTATGATCGGTTATCTTATTGCCATTCTAATTGGAGCAAGTCTTGGCCTTCTCGGTGGAGGAGGCTCTATCTTAACAGTTCCAGTTTTAGTTTACCTCTTAAAGATGGACCCTAAGACTTCCATTGCTCTAAGTTTAGCAATTGTTGGAACAACTTCTTTAGTTGGAGTCTTTACTCACTTTAGAAATGGAAATGTGAGTTTTAAAACGATTCGAGTTTTTGCTCCGATCACAATGCTTGGTGCATTTTTAGGGGCCAAGGTTGCAGCCTTTATCCCTGCTAATATTCAGCTCATTATCTTTGGTATCATTATGTTGTCTTCTTCTGTGATTATGATCAAGGGAAGAAAGGAATCTGAAGAGGCCGATGAAGAGGAGAGCGCAAGTATCATTGCCCTGGGACTTAGTGGACTTGCGGTTGGGATGATTTCAGGTATTGTTGGTGTCGGTGGAGGATTTCTCATTGTTCCGGCCTTAGTTATACTCGCAAGACTTCCAATGAAGCAGGCCGTGGGAACTTCACTTGCTGTTATATCACTTAGCTCACTTACTGGATTTACTGGCTATATCGGAACATTAGTTATTCCATGGGGCTTCTTAGCGACTTTCATCGCTCTTGCAAGTGTGGGGATTATTATTGGTACAAAACTCGTGGCTTACATAAGTCAGCAGAAGTTAAAGAAGGCCTTTGGTTATTTCCTCATTGTGATGGCAATATTTGTTCTTTATAAGAATTTAGTTTGACGACTCAAACTTTTCTTCCTAGTATTCCGTAACACAATTTATGGAACACACACAATATGAAGAATCTACTTATCCTCACAATATGTGCCAGTGCGTTTATCGTACGTGCTGATCAGCTCGATGAAAAATTAAAAAAATACACTCAGCGCTTTATGATGGAATCGGTTAATAAGCCTACTGGTAAGAATGAAAGTCTTTTTAGACTTGGAAAAGAACTTTTCAATGAAAAGGAAATTTCTGGAAACCGTAATATTACTTGTGCCGACTGTCACATGCCAGAATTTGGTAGTGGAGACAGGCTTCCTGTAGGAATTGGTGAAGGTGGAAAGTGGGAAGGCAAGGAGAGAATGATTGCTAAGGGCCATGTCATCCCTCGTAACTCTCAACCTCTTTATAATCTAGGTCACAAGAATATGGAACATCTCTTTTGGGATGGCCGTGTTCATTACCGCAAGGATTGGGATGTTTACACAACGCCAGTTGAAGCTTTAAATGGTGACTACCCTGAAAGGTGGGATATTACTGAAAATCTAGGAAGTGCTCTTGCGGCCCAGGCCCTTTTTCCAATTACATCTCATGAAGAAATGAGAGGAGTAAAGGGAAGTAACGAAATTGCCAATGCTGTTAATGAAGAAGCAGTTTGGGAAATTGTCATGAAAAGACTGATGGCAATGCCTAAGTATCAAAAACTATTTAAAGAAGCTTTTCCAAGAACTCAAAAGAATGAACTTAATATTGGTCACTTTGGACAGGCCATAGCTCACTTTGAAACTCATGAGTTTGCAGTCTATGATACTGCTTGGGATGACTACTTAAGAGGAAATCGATTCGCTCTTAATCAAAAGGCCAAGCGTGGAGCAGTTGTTTATTTTGAGACTGGTCAATGTAATTCATGTCACGCGGGGACTCTCTTAGGTGGACGTGGATTTGCTGCAGTGGCCACACCACAAATTGGTCCCGGAAAGAATGATCCAAGAAAGAACGATGAAGGGCGTTTCTTAATCACTGGTCACGAATATGATCGATATAAATTTAGAATTCCACCTTTAAGGAATATTGCCTTAACTGCTCCATACTTTCACTCAGGAGCCTATGGAACATTAGAAGATGTTGTTGAACATTACCGCTCTGGTATCAAGGCAATTGATAATTACGATAGCTCTTGGCTTTTAAATACGTTTAATAAGAATTTTGGAAGAAATCTCTTTGTCGAAACAAATAATTATATGATCTTTAAGAAGAAGGATGCGGCCCATCCGATTCTAAAAGAGCAGCGAATTCAAATCAATAATTCTCAAAAAAGTGATTTAGTCTATTTTCTTAAATATGGCCTAACTTCTAAGAGGGATCTCGAAAAAATAATGCCATAAAAAATTGCTAGCGAAATTTGTCATATTCGGCAGATTTCGCTCATATTTCACTGTCTTATGGGCGTCGTGTTACAATGGTTTCTGTTGCACACAGCACTTGTGAGGAGAGTTGATGAGAAAGCAGGTATTTTATTTTGTCTTTATATGCCTAATTCAAGGTATGGCCTTCTCATTAGAAGTAGATTCTTACAAGACTGACTTAAATAATGTTCAATTTGATGTTGTGCGCTCCTTTGATGCCCTCGATCCTGAAACTGGATTTACAAAAAAGATTGAACCTCCAAAAATTGGTGATAGTGGCCACTCTGTGAAGGTTCGAATTGTTGGTCAAAATAGTTGGGCCTATCGTGTGAAGATTGAAACCGATGGAATTGAAGATGATATTGAATATATGGTTGCTAAGAACTTTCTTAAAAATGCTTTAAATACTTCAGCAGCTTATAATTTTATTCGTCTTAATCAAACAGTCGATACAATTGGAAACCCTCCAACTGAGCCTTGTCACGATACGACATCAAGTGCACCGCAAACAAGTCCAAGACCAAAGCCTCGTCCGGTTTTTGTTGAAGAGTTCTTTGAGAGTAAACCAGATGCTATTAATACTAATAAGCAAGAATGGAAAGTCGGCTGTGAAGTTTTGGCCAACAGAAATACTTTTGAAAGTGAAGATATTGAAACAAGTACTAAGCTTGGAAAATGTATTCAAAGTATTCAAAACTCAATTACTCGCCAAGGGACATTAACAAGTCGAGGAGAGATTTTTAGGAATCTTTACAAGTACCTTCGTCCTGAAGAGCAGCACTTTGCGGCCATGATTTTTACTTCTCAAGGAGAGGCGGGGATTCTAGTTCAGGATCGAAATGATTCGGCAGAAAAGCATCCAGAAGAAATGATGATGATTATGAAGGTTATTAATAATCGTGTTCGCAATAAGCATGAAGATGCCGAGCGTTCAAATAAGAAGTCAGATATCACTGCATTGGATATTGCCTTGGATCCACTTCAATTTTCAATGTATAACCATGACGAAGATAATTGGAAGCAGATGATGTATCCTGGCCGAAAGCAAGAATTTAAAACGGCCATTGATGCCTATATGAAATACCGTACGGCAGAGTTTAAGCCACGTCCAGATGTTGATCATGTCTATCACTATCATGCCAATTGGATGTTACCAACAGATGGAGCGTGGGGGAAAGGCTTTCGTGCTAATCAAAGTAAACTTGAACTTAATGTTGAAGTATCAGGTGAGAAGCTAAGACAACCTGATCCAAAGTATGATGAAGATACTTCTAGCGGACGTGCTCAAATAGCTAAGAACTGGCGACGTCAACGACATATTTTTTATAAACCAATTGATACAAAGGGGAAGATTTCTGAAGGTACTGATGATTGGTACTGGTCAGTAAAGACTCCATTTAAATCATGAAGAAAATAATATTATTAACTTCCATTCTTTTTTTTAGTTCTGTCTTTGCTACTAAGGTTAGTGATTGGACGATTATTAATATTGATGGAAAGAGTTGGCTTAGTTCAAAGTCTAATAAAGATCTTAAGGCCGTTATCACAAAACGTACTGGAGAGAATAAAGTTACCGAAGTAAGGCCTGTTGGAAATGATTATGAGTTAATCATCTACTATAGTGGAGCCGCAGGAACTTATCATATGATTGATATCTATTATGCGATAATCTTTAATAAAAAGAATAATAAATTTATTGGAGACTATCCTTATAAGTACCGTTCTCAACAAGGTAAGAAGGTGACAAATCCAAAATGGGATATCACAGACAAAGAAATCACAATAACTGATGCTCAGACAGACCTACATAAAGTTGTCAGTTTAGAATCAAATTAGAAAATCATAAATTAGAGATGCCAGAGCTCTGGCATCTTTTGCCGAAAGCTCATCAAATAAAGGGTTGTACTCGTAGATCCCTAGTATTTGCTTCTTATTTTTTGTGGCCTCTTTATACTGTTGTACTAATTGTCTTAGAAACTCAAGAGGAATCCCATCGTGATTAACGGCACTCACACTCTGCATATCACAGGCCTTTATAGCATCGGCATCAATACTAAAGACTATATCCCCTTGATGATTCTTATAAAGGTCCTTTAAGAAGTCTATTGATGTGAAAGAGTTTGATTTCTCTTTTAGCAATTTTGTATCGATAATATCCATTTCAATTCCCGCATAATTTTGTGGGACGTTGGCGTATTCGTGAATTCCAATTTGCACAAGTTTTGCTTTCTTGCTTTTTAGGATTTGTCTAAATGGAGTTCCTGAGTGGGAAAGCACATCATCACGAGTATCGAGGTGTGCGTCGATATTAATAATAAAAGGATTATTTAATTCGACGCCCATTACTAGTGGATAAATATGATCGTGACCACCACCTAAGTGAACAATTTTTTGTGCTTGGACTTTTGTTATTTTCTCGATTGACGATTTTTGCATTTTATCAAAATTTGTCTGGCCTGAATCGGTGATATGAATGAGGCCAACACTTTCTAAGTGTCCATGATGAGCAAATTTTTTGAGCTGTGAAGTGAGAACCTTTGGGCCGTAGGCAGCGCCGCGGCGACCTCCATTCCTGACAACCCCAAGATCATTTGCACTTAAAAGAAGAGCTCTTTGTGCGTGGAAATCATCGTTTACAAATAAATTTGCAATGGATTGTGATTTTCTTTTAACAAGATTGGCATCTACCTCTTTCCACGTCATGTAACTTCCTTTAAAATACAGCTATGCAAAAAATTTGGTACATTAATCAGTCCGGTAAAAATAAGGGACCTTTCAACGCTCAAGATATTATCGACTTTTATGATAAAGGTCTAATTAAATCCTATCAACTGTGTTGGAGACAAGGTGCTAAGAGCTGGAAGCCTGTTTTTGCAGTTATTCAAGTCGCTCGTGATGAAGCACTGAGCCACTATGAGCAACAAGTTCTTGGAACTCAAGATCCATTACCTGAGATTCCAATTCATGAAGTTCAAAAGCCTGCAACTGAAGCTTTCACTGAAGAATTTATCGAACAGGCCGAAAGTTACGAAGAAGAGGCCCTTGAAGTTGGCCCTCCTAGTAAGTTTCCAATCTACACAACAGTCATTGCAAGCTTCTTTATTTCAATTGTCATCCTTGTGAGTCTCTATACGGCCACGGGAACAAAGCCTAAAGAGATTGAAGTTAAGAATATTTCAATGTCATCATTAAATGAATTAAAGAGACCAGTTAATAATGGTGATGTCACGCTTATTGCTAATAAAGAGATGACGGCACTATATGCAAAGCTTCCATTTGAAAAACGTGTAAGTGTTGAGCTTATTCTTCATCGTAAGGCCGATGATCTGCACCGAACAGATATTATGATTAAGACTCATAATATTGGAGAGGGAGGCATGATGGAGTTTAAAGATTTTGTTTTTGAAGAAGGACAGAACTTTATTCCTGGCTCTTATCGAGTTACATTTATTTATGAATTTTTGGGGTTAATGGATAATGTGAAAAATAAGTTAGGCATGGGAACTAACCGCGAGGTTTTAGAAAAGAAGCTCTTTCTAGTTCCTGACTCTCGTGAGGAGTATATTGCACGAGTTGCCCAGGTGAAGAAGAAAGTAGAGAAAGCTTCTAAGAAGAATATTGATGAAATCTCTCAAAAACTTAGAACACTTGAATCAATTATTTCTTCAATTTCTATTCACTATCGTTTAAGCCTAAGTCAATCGAGTGGTTGGCTAGCTCATAAAGAATTTCAACAGCGTTATGCAAAGAATGTTGCTCCTCTTCTACAAAGTCTCATTCTTTCCAATTACGATCTTGAAAAGAAGAATCTAAAGCCTGATGAACTCAAGCTTGAAAATGAGGTGGGTGCCCTTGGTAAAGATATTAGCGCTTGGAGTGTGAAGCTTACTGAGAAACTTTCACGCTACGGTATGCTTAATAAGAAAAAGCGCCTTTTCTTAAGAAAGTTTATGGATGATGACCGCGTGGTCTTCCAAGCTTCAAAGAATGAAATTCAAAAACAAATCGATCCGCTACTCTAATTCGATTGGAATATACTTTCCGCGCTCATTTTGAGTGATCTTGGCACTGGCGTACTTTGGATCGTGCTCAAAGATAACACGCAGGTCGTTATCCACAATCAACTTCAGAAATTCCATCTTATCGATTGTCGTTTGTCCTGGTGCAATGTCGTAACCCATAACCCATGGAACATGAACATGGTTTGACGTAGGAATAAGGTCTGCTAAATATATAAACTCATTTGTGTACGGATGGACGAGGTGAGGAGTGTGGCCATATGAGCATTTAAAGCGCAGAGTATCACCAGTAAGCTTTAGTATTTCACCTTCCTTGCCTGTAAGCCAATGTACTCGTCCTGCCTTATCAAATCTTTCAATTGTTTCTTTAAAGTATTGAGTATGAAAAGATCCCCCATCTCGAAGAGTAGGGTTTAAAGAATACTCCCAGTGGTCTTTGTGGAGGTGAATGATTGCATTTGGAAAGACTGGAGCAAAGTCACCATTTTCGTCTTTATAGACCATACCACCAACGTGATCGAAGTGAAGGTGAGAGATCACAAGGTCTGTTACATCTGCACAATCAATTCCCTTTTCGGCAAGGGCCTTTACAAGGGGAGAGCTTTCTTGGCGGACATCGAATTGTTGATCAAATTTGTCTCCGTGGTAATCACCAATTCCTGTATCAGTTATAATAATGCGCTCTTGGTCTTTAATAATCCAAAGTCGAAGGTCTAAGTCAATGCGGTTATAATCATCGGCCGGGTGTACCTTATTCCAAAGAGGTTTTGGGATAATACCAAACATGGCACCACCGTCGAGACGAAATTTTCCTGGGCTTATCAATATATTTTCCATAGTCCGATTGTCCAAAAAACCTCAAACTCGTACAAGACAACAGGCGTTAATTGTTAATAAGATGAATCATTGATAAATTAAATTGTTATCAGGACAAAAAAAGGCGTAAAATGACACGACTCACCTAGAAAGTTATGGTGATGACCACTATTATAAGCCAGTAAAATCATAAATATTTTATAGCCAAAAACTTAGGAGTTTTAATGAACGTACATGAGTACCAGGCCAAGGGTTTGATGAGAGATATGGGCCTGAAGGTTCTTAGAGGTGAAGTGGCAAAGACTGTTGATGAAGCAGTAGCTGCGGCAGAAAAATTAGGTGGAAATATTTGGGTTGTTAAAGCTCAGATTCACGCTGGTGGGCGTGGTAAAGCAGGTGGTGTTAAGCTTGCTAAGTCGATTGAAGAAGTTCGTCTACACGCAGATGATATTCTAGGTAAGACACTAGTTACTCACCAAACTGGTCCAGAAGGTAAGAAAGTACTAACTCTTTTCATTGAAGAGGGATGTGATATCGAACATGAGTACTATGCAGGTGTTGTTCTTGACCGTAACACTGGTAAAGTAACAATGATGGCATCTGAAGAAGGTGGAGTTGAGATCGAAGAAGTCGCTCACAATACACCAGAAAAAATTATTAAAGTAGCAGTTGACCCAGCAGCAGGATTTACTCCATTTGTTGCGAGAAAGCTTGCTTACGGAATTGGTCTAAAGACGAAAGAAGAAGTTGCTGAAGCATCAAAATTCTTTAAAGGTCTATACGATCTATATATGAAGTATGATTGTTCAATTGCTGAGATCAACCCATTAGTAAAAACTAAGCAAGGTGATATCTTAGCTCTAGACGCTAAACTTAACTTTGATTCAAATGCACTATTTAAGCACAAAGAAATCGAAGCTCTAAGAGATCCAACTGAAGAAAGTGAAAAAGAACTAGCAGCAAGTGAATTTGGTGCTTCTTATATTGAGCTTGATGGAACAATTGGTTGTCTAGTAAACGGTGCTGGTCTTGCGATGGGTACAATGGACATTATTAAGCTTCACGGTGGTGAACCAGCTAACTTCCTTGACGTTGGTGGATCAGCTACAAAAGAAACTGTTCAAAAAGCTTTCTCACTTATCCTGCAAGATGAGAATGTAAAAGCTATCCTAGTAAATATCTTTGGTGGAATCATGAAGTGTGACATCATCGCAGAAGGTGTTGTTGCTGCTGCTAAGGAACTAGATTTAACTGTTCCATTAGTTGTACGTCTTGAAGGTACTAACGTAGCTCTAGGTAAGAAAATATTAAATGAATCAGATCTTGCAATTATTGCTGCTGAAGATCTAGCTGATGCTGCTAAGAAAGCAGTTGAAGCGGCAAAAGGGGAGGCGTAATGGCCATTCTTATTAATCGTGATACAAAATTAATCACTGTTGGTTTCACTGGTAAACAAGGAACTTTCCATTCACTTCAATCAAGAGATTACGGTACTAACTTTGTTGGTGGTGTAACTCCAGGTAAGGGTGGAACTGTTCACGAAGGTTTCCCTGTATTCAATACAATTAAAGAAGCTATGAGCAAAACAGACGCGAATGCGGCCATGATTATGGTTCCACCTCCGTTTGCTGCTGACTCAATCCTTGAAGCAATTGATGCAGAAATGCCATTAATCATTGCTATTACTGAAGGGATTCCTATTTTAGATATGGTTAAGGTTAAGGCCGCTCTAAAAGGTTCAAAATCAAGACTAATTGGTCCTAACTGTCCAGGTGTTATCACTCCAGGTGAGTGTAAGATTGGAATTATGCCAGGTCACATCCACATGCCAGGTCGTGTTGGTGTTATTTCTCGTTCAGGAACTCTTACTTATGAAGCTGTTTATCAGTTAACTCAAAGAGATATCGGACAATCAACTTGTGTTGGTATCGGTGGTGACCCGGTAAACGGAACAAACTTCATCGACGTACTTGAGCTATTTGAAAAAGATCCAGATACTGATGCAGTTATCATGATCGGTGAGATCGGTGGATCTGCTGAGACAGATGCTGGCCGTTGGATCCAAAAGAATATGAGCAAGCCTGTTGTATCTTTCATCGCAGGTGCCTCAGCGCCTCCGGGTAAGAGAATGGGTCACGCAGGAGCAATTATCTCTGGTGGAGATGATACTGCTGAAGCTAAGTTCAGAATCCTTGAAGAGTGTGGTGTAACTGTTTCACGCTCTCCTGCAGAACTTGGTGAAACAATGGAAAAGGTGTTAAAGAACCTTTAATTTAAAGATTATTATTTTCCACAAGATAATTTTAAGGAGATTGAAATGGAAAGAACTTTTAGTATCATCAAGCCAAACGCGCTACTTGATAACAACATTGGTAACATTGTAAAGAGATTCGAAGAAGAAGGTCTAAGAATCGCTGCACTTAAACTTACTCACCTTTCTAAAGAGAAAGCTGAAGGTTTCTATATTGAGCACAAAGACAGACCATTCTTTGGTGAGCTTGTTGCTTTCATGACTTCTGCACCAGTAGTTCTTATGTGCCTAGAAGGTGAAAACGCTGTAGAAAGAAACAGAGAAATCATGGGTGCAACTAACCCAGCTGAAGCAGCAGAAAATACACTAAGAAAGCTATATGCTAAGTCAATTGGTGAAAATGCTGTTCACGGTTCAGATTCTCTAGCTTCTGCTGAGAGAGAGCTTGCGTATTTCTTCGAAAAGAACGAAATCGTTTCTCGTTGGTAATAAGAAAATAATTATCATTTGAATATCGAAGGGCCCCTTTTTGGGGCCTTTTATTATCTCGCCTAAGTAGCTGTTATTTAAAGAAAGTCCCCCTACAACTTTCCGTCAAAAAATCATACCCCGCCTGTATTTCTTACACACTCCATTGAGAGTAATAATGCGACGTAGTATAACTATGAATGAGAGAAATACCCATGGAGGTAGAAATGTTTAACATTGGAGATTACGCAGTTTGCCCTGGACACGGTGTCGGTCAAATTGTGGACATCGAAGATCGCGAAGTAGGAGAGCACAAGTTGTCGTTCTACATCATAAAAGTTGTAGCTAACGGTATGACTGTTATGGTTCCTACGAATTCCAAAGATGGAATCAGAGTCTTGGTTGACGAAAATGAAATAAATGAAGTTTATGAACTTCTAAATGATCATGACGTGAAGGTTGATAATTCAACTTGGAACCGTCGCTATAGAGACTATATGGAAAAAGTGAAGACAGGTTCACTTTTAGAGATTGCGGATGTCCTAAGATCATTATTCTTACTTAAGAATAAGAAGAATCTTTCTTTCGGAGAAAAGAAGATGCTTGAGCAATGTAGAGACCTACTTGTTCAGGAGATTTCAATCCAGAATGGTTCTGAAAAAACAGAAATAAAAAATCAAATTGAGAGCTGTTTTAATAACTAATTAAGATAGCTTAAGTTCAAAAAATCTTTTTGAACTTTTCTCTTGTGTTGTGTGTGTGAATAAGCGTTTGTGGGTTAATACTTACAAACGCTTTATTTGTTTTTAGGGGTGTAATTAAGCTACAATACCTAATATGAACAACAAAGTCTTTAATCTCAAATCAAAGTTCCAACCATGTGGTGATCAGCCAGAAGCAATTAAGACGATCACAACGAAGCTTGCTGCCGGTGAAAAAGAGCAGGTTCTTCTTGGTGTAACTGGATCTGGTAAGACCTTTACCATGGCCAATGTTATTCAAAAGCTAGGAAAGAAGACTTTGATTCTCGCACATAATAAGACACTGGCCGCCCAGCTCTATGCTGAGTTTCGCGAGTTCTTTCCAGATAATGCTGTTGAATACTTTGTTTCGTACTACGACTACTACCAACCGGAAGCCTATGTTCCAGGAAGTGATACCTTCATTGAGAAAGACTCATCTGTTAATGATGAGATTGATAAACTTCGCCATAGTGCCACAAGGTCATTACTAGAGCGTGATGATGTTATCATCATTTCATCTGTGAGTTGTATCTACGGTATTGGTTCTCCTGATGAGTATGCCAATATGAGAGAGACTCTCTTTGTTGGAGATGAACTTGATCGAGATGAATTTCTAAGATCTCTTGTGAGTATTCAATATGAAAGAAATGATATCGACTTTGTTCGTGGCTGCTTTCGAGTACGAGGTGATATCGTTGAAATCTTCCCGGCCCACGAAGACTCAAATGTTATTCGCATTGAATTCTTTGATGAAGAGATAGAGAGTATTACCATTGTGGATCCTCTTCGCGGTACAAAAATACAATCACTGCCAAAAGTTACGATCTATCCAAAGTCTCACTATGTTGTTGGTGAGGAGAAAATGGATGGTGCCCTTGAGACGATTAAGGTCGAATTAAGAGAGCGACTGCAAGAATTAGAAAAACAAAATAAACTTGTTGAAAAACAGAGGCTTGAGCAGAGAACTCTTCTTGATATTGAGATGCTAGAAGAGATGGGCTTTTGTTCTGGAATTGAAAATTACTCTCGTCATATGACAGGAAGTGCTCCTGGAGAGCCGCCTCCAACGCTTATTGATTATTTTAAGAAAGACTTTTTGATGATTATTGATGAGTCCCATATAACTGTACCTCAAGTTGGTGGGATGTATCGTGGTGATAGGGCAAGAAAGCTCAATCTCGTGGAATATGGGTTTAGACTGCCTTCGGCCCTCGATAACCGTCCTCTTAATTTTGAAGAGTTTAAAACAAAATTAGATGACGTTCTCTATGTTTCAGCAACTCCAGGCAATTATGAATTAGAGAGAACGCATGGAGAGTTTGCTGAACAGATTATTAGGCCAACAGGTCTTCTTGATCCCATTATTGAAGTAAGAGATGCTACAAATCAAGTTGATGATCTTTTAGTTGAAGTAAAGCGTATTGTGGATAAAGGACAACGCGTACTAATTACGACTTTAACTAAGAAGCTTGCCGAAGAGCTGACAAACTTCTATCACGGAAGTGGAATTAAAGTTAAGTATCTTCACAGTGATATCGATACAATTGAGAGAGTTGAGATTATTCGCGATCTACGTTTAGGGGAGTTTGACGTTCTCGTTGGAATCAACCTCTTAAGAGAGGGGCTTGATATACCAGAAGTATCACTTGTTGCCATCTTGGATGCTGACAAAGAAGGCTTTCTTCGTAGTGAGAGATCTCTTGTCCAGACGATCGGACGTGCGGCCAGAAATAGTGATGGTAAGGTTCTAATGTATGCCTATAAAGAAACCAAATCGATGGAGCGAGCTATTGGTGAAACCAAGAGACGTCGCGCGATTCAAATGGCCTACAATGAAGAACATGGAATTACACCACAAACAATTCTAAAAGAAGTATCTGGAGGTGTAATCGAAACCCTTCGTGGCGGTAAGAAGAAAGGCAAGAAGTCTGCACGAAAAGATGTCACAATGACTCCTGATGAAATCAAAAAACGTATTGCTGAGTTAAAGATTGAGATGAAAGAGGCATCAAAAGATTTACGCTTTGAAGATGCCGCGAAAATTCGTGATGAGATTAAGCTCTTAAACGAATCATTTCTAGTCTTCGGCTAACTTCATGACTAATTGGCATACTCTTTAGAAAATTGAATAAACCTCTTGCATGTCCGTGGCGAATGGCAAATTCATCGGCTTCAATTTGCTTAGTCATATCATCAATAACGGATCTCATTGTAAAGTGACGATAATAGAGATGTCCTAATTCGTGAAAGATGACAGCATAGGCCTGTTCATTATCAGCTGAACGGATCATCTTCATAAGCTCAGGGTAGACGATAATAAAAGTCTTATCACCGTGAGATGGAATAACACTTGAATACATTCCCTTAGATTCTAAGAACACAAGTTCACCATAAGTCTTAAGACTTTCAATATCCTCGCTATCAAGCATTGAAATGGCCGTCTCAAAGAAGCGCTTAATATGAGTGTTCTCATTGATCCAGTGATGGGCCGGGTCGCTAAAGTTGACTAACTCAGTTGGTTTGTCTTCTTGTGTATTTGATCTTGTGAATGTTTTCTTCAGTGTCGTTATCATAGCTAATTCATCGGACGCCTATAGAGTCATTCAAATTTATGATGAATGAAAGTGTGCAGTAGGTAAGCTTTGCCATAGTGCCCTTATAAGATTTTAAATAGTTACAATAGTTATATGAATTACCTTAGGCCACTAATTTTTGGGATTTGTTTACAATTTAGCACTCTCGCACAGCGAATGGAGAGAGCAGAGGCCTTTATTATTCAGGCAATGCCTAATTATTATAAAGTCGTCTCTCCTGCTAAGAAGCGCGGTGGGCGAGTTGCAGTTATTTTACAAAATAAAACCTTAAATTCAATTAAGGGAAAATTTATTGATGAGAATGAAAAGAATCTAAAATTCATCACAGTTAAATCAGATGGTGAGAAAACAGTGGAGTTTAATTTCGATACCGATAAGAAATTTTACTTTGTACCACTTGATCCGGCCTTTCAAAAAATCATTTTAAATATAGGAAAATCCGCATATGAGATTCCTGCGCAAGAGTAATTCAAAGAAAACTATTATCGTCATCTCAGATGTTCACTTGGGTGCAGGTGAGTATGTGAATGGTGTTCGCAATTATCTTGAAGACTTCCACTATGACGAAGAACTAGTTGAATTTCTGGAATACTTTAGTAGTGATGACTATGCCAGTAAAGATGTTGAGTTAATAATCAATGGTGACTTCTTTGATCTTTTGGCCGTACCTTATGTAAAAGTCTACGATGATGAATTTTGGTCAGAAGAGTCGTCCTTAAAGAAATTAGAGATGATCCTTAAGGCCCACCCAGAAGTAATGGAAGCCTTAAATAAGTTCCTAAAGGCAAAGAATAAGAAGGTTACCTTCATTATTGGTAATCACGATGCAGAGCTAGTGTTTGATTCACTTAAGAAGATGGTTCTTGATTGCTTTGATGAAGATGTACGAGATCTTTTTGTTATTAAGCATCTAAATGATGATTATAGGCCAACTCCAAGAGTTGTTTTAAAGCATGGCCATGAATATGAAATCGCTCATACCTTTGATGAAGACCACTGTATTATTGAAGATGAAGAAGGAAAGAAATACTTTAATCCTCCTTGGGGTTCATATTATGTCACTCGAGTCATTAATAAGTTTAAAGAAGAAAGAGATCACGTCAATGCCGTGAGACCGATTAATAAATTTCTAATCAATGGATTAATTTACGACACTTTCTTCACATTACGATTTATGATGGCCAATACCATCTACTTCATCATGGTTCGCTCAATTTACCTTTTTAAAATTAGCGATAATTTTGGGGATTGGATAAAGCTCTTTTTCAAAGAATTACATCTATTTCAAGATTATGAATCCATTACTTTTGATTACCTACAAAATGCAGATGATACAGACGTCCTAATTGTTGGGCATACTCACGAGCCAATTTGTCGAACGTACACAAATGGCAAGACTTTTATCAACACCGGAACTTGGACTCGTATGTATAATCTCGATTTTGGTAAAGGTGGCTCAAATGCTAATTTAACTTTTGCTAAAATTGAAGTACATGAAAAGAAAGATAAGAGTACACGTGTTGAAGCCAACCTTCATTCATGGAATGGGCGTAATACACTTCCATATGCTAGCTTTAACTAAAGTTTTAGAGACTTAAGAGCTGTGTGATATAGGGCCTAATCTTTGAACTATAATTGATATTGAGGCCAGGAAGTCCTGCTTGAGCATCAATCATATAGATCACACTACTAAGAACATTCTTTTCCCCTGTGATAAAACCACTACTATATTCTAGAGTATGGGTTACGAACTCGAGGATCTCAGATTCAAGGGTAAGCCCTGCCTGTGAAACCTGACTTGGCATACCTGAACCATCGTATTTCTCGTGATGATGATCAATAATCTTCTTGCACTCATAGCTTAAGTCGATCTTTGATTGATCAATGAACATACGACTAAATTTAACATGCTTATAGTATTGTTCAATTTGATCTGTCGAAATTTTATTTTGATCTTCATGAATAATATTGGGTGAGATTTGAGTTAGTCCAATATTACATAAGAAGGCCGCACAGATCAGATCGGCTAGCTTTTGTTGCTCTTTGATTCCAACCTTCTTTGCAAAGAAGTAGCTTAAGGCAACGATTCGATTTGTTAAATTATCTGTATGTAGATGCTGACTAGCAAAGTGCCTTGCTAGAGAGACTGTATGAGAAAGATTAATAGGAAAGAGAATAATTTCTTTTTGTGCTCTTAGTATAATTGGAAGAAAATCATCGCGATCAATTGATTTTGACATCATCATACGAAGAGGAGGTTGGGCACTTTTATTCTCAGCTTCATCTGCTTCAACAATCTTTTCATACTCACTTAAGACTTGTGTTTTCTTCTTTGCCTTTGCTATCTCAAGGGGATCAACATCAACAAGTTCTCCTACCGTTGCCAAGTAGGTCATACGCTGTGACATTTTAATGGCAATCTTTCCATTCTTATTCTCTTCAATATATTGAAGTAATTGATAGCTATCCTCTGTCATTGGCGTATTGGCTGCAAGGTAGTCATTGTAGAATTTTTCTTTTGTATTATAGAGGTAGAGAGAGAACGGAAAAGTTCTAATATCTTTTAACGATTTTAATTTGATAAAGAAATATGTTCTCATTCTTCTATGCCTTTTTTTCTTTCTTTCCAAAGAAGCCTTTAAATAGGCCTGAAACCGAATCTTTCACATTATTAATGGCCGATTTTTTCGTTTCAATTTTTGTGGTGCTTCGATCATCCCCATTTAGATAGCTTCCCTTTAGGGCCGTCATACATAGCTCAATACGTGCTGGTATAGCTTTGTCGCGATTGATATCTTGAGGTGTTGTCATAAAGATGATGAAGTTATGATATCGACCGTTTTCAATAATAGGGCAGTGGTAGTATAGAAGTTCACTTCGAAAGCTTGTATCGTTCCAACTTGGTTTGCGCTTTATCTTTAAAACATTTTTAATTGCCTCGAAACGCTCATCAACAATCTCATTGCCTAGAATACATTCATTTTCAAGGTTATAAACAACGAGTGTTCCACTACAGAAGCTATTGATATAATCACTTGTCATTTGTTTGATGCTATCACCAAGAATAACTTTATTTGTAGCTTCAATAAAGAAGTCCATATCTTTTGGATCTGGGATAATTATAGAATTGAGGGCCTCTTCAAGTTCTTGTTCTTCGCGGGCCTCTTCTTCTGCTTCTCTTTGCGCTTCAGCTTGAGCTCGTGCTTCTTCCTCTGCATCGTATTCATCGTCGTCGTCATCAAAATCGAAATCAAAGAGATCATCATCTTCGAATGATGATTCTTGATGTTCGAAGCCTTCTTGCTCTTTCTTTACTTGAGCAGCTTGTCCATCAGTGATTTTTATTTCAAGCTTTTCTTTAGTTCCACCTTCATAGACTGGTTGTTTATCGAGATTTCGATAGTCAATTGTCTGCTCTCCAAGGTCACCTTTCTTCTCATATGTGATTGTATCGGACGTACCACGATTTTCATCAGGTGTGTCCGCTTCATCCTCAGGTCTTCTTAGAGAGAGTTCTTCATTGGCCGGGCGAGGAGCTTCTTCGGAAGCGTGCTTGGCCAGGGAATCGAATAGGTCTTGATCGGAGCGAGATTTTGCATCCGTCTTTTCATTCCCTTTCCTTTCTAGGCCCTTTTCATTATCAATTAATTCGTTACTATGATCACCTGAAAGATTTGATTTTTGAGACTCTTCTTGAAGAAAGTCCATATCTTCTAAGAGCTCGGGGTCAATATCATCAATACCTGTTGGGGCCTTATTCTTTTTTACGGCATCGAGTCCAGCAAGGAGGTCTTCTTGTGCTTCTCGATCTTTTTGAGTAGGAGATGTTTCATCATTTGCTGTCACATCTCCCTTTAAAGGAGCTGACTGTTTATCTTGAAAAGACGATTTCTTAATATCATCAAGGCTTGCAAATAGGTCTTCGTCCTTATCTTTTTCATCTTCCACAGCATCAATAGTAGGAGAGACATCACCTTTTAGAACCCCTGCTTGAGGTGCATCTTTATATGAAGACTTTTTAACGTTATCAAGACTAGCAAAGAGGTCTTCATCAAAGTCATCTTCTTCGAGCTCTTCGCGTTTTGTTGTCTCAACATTACCCTTTAGTTTTCCACCCTTGTCTTCTTCTTTATATGATGACTTAGAGTTCTTATCGAGGCTAGCAAAGAGGTCATCAACATCTTCTTCTTTAGAAGACTCTTCTTTTTCTATTGAAGCAAGATCACCTCTAAGGTTTCCACCTTTGTCTTCCTCTTTGTAAGATGACTTAGTATTCTGATCGAGACTCTTAAAGAGATCATCTGCATCAAAGTCATCATTGTCTTCTTGTTCTTGCGCTTTAGAAACACTACCTTGAAGGTGACCTCCAAGCTTGTCTGCTTTATTTTGAGACTTCTTTATATTATCAAGTGAACCAAATAGATCTTCGTCATCATCAAAGTCATCATTTTCATCACCATACTTCTTCTGATTGGAAATTTGGCCAGTTAACCTTCCACTTGTGGAGGAATCTTGTTTTTGGCGTGCATTGTACTCTTTGGTATTCTTATGTGGATCTTCTTGAGTCGCTTCGCCACCATCATTAAAGAGCATATTATCGTCAAAGACATCTTTATTATCTTTTATATGTTCTTGCTTATGAACTTTACCTTCAAGTTTTCCACCGTTAGCAAAGCGAGAACTCTCTTTCTTGTCTTCATAATCATTTTCGATGACCTGTCGCTCTTCACCTGTTTTAAACTCCATATCATGCTCTTCTTCAGCTTTTTTCAAGGAGCGTAGAATAAGACTAACTTTATAGAGTAGGGTTTTAGGAGGAACTGGTTCCTGTATATATTCAGTAAGTCCTATCTTTCTGAACTTCTCTAAAGTCTTAGGTGGAATATTCTTATTATTAATAAGAAGTACTTTGACGTTATTCTTTAAAATGAATTTTCTTAATGGTTGAATACATTGTGCTGTCTTTTTAGGAGAGCATGCAATAGTTAGTGATTGGCCAATTGTAGGGATTAGTTGATTGTATTCCTCTGGATTTTCGACTTCATAGATCTCTATTCCGTCCTGTTCGGCCGTTGCTTCAAGGGCTTCTTTAAGCTTCTTAACGCTATCAGTGAGGGGCTCTAGAAATATGAGCGGTTTACCATCTTCCATGCTTCAATTATCGGTTACTTACTAATTTTATTTATGAACAAATAATGAAAAAAATAAAAAAATAATTTAAAAAAATCCTCAAGCTTTATTTTTGGCCTCCGAGAAGGTTTATGTTAGGTCAGAAGACTTAATTAATTTTTTAATAAAATTCACAAGAGCAGTATGCTCATTGTTCCAATGGTCGGGACAACCCTGAGTACGGGGGGGAAATAGATCACGGAGGTATCACAATGGGTATGCGTATTAACACAAATGTAACGTCACTTTCAGCACAAAGGTCGTTAGGTCTAAGTAATCAAGCACAAACTAAATCTTTAGAAAAGCTTTCATCTGGTACAAGAATTGTACGTTCAGCAGACGATGCTGCAGGTTTAGCAATTTCTGAGAAGTTAAAGTCTCAAATTAGATCGACAAACCAAGCAGAAAGAAACGCTAATGACGGTATTTCAATGATTCAGATTGCAGAAGGTGGTCTGAACGAAGTATCAAACATCTTAGTAAGACTAAGAGAACTATCAATCCAATCAGCTTCAGACACAGTAGGTGATACTGAACGTGGATTTACTGATCTTGAGTATCAAAACCTTAAGCAAGAGATCCAAAGAATTTCAGAAGTTACTGAGTTCAACGGTAAGAAACTTCTTACTGGATCTGGTGAAAAGTTTGATATCCAAATCGGTATTAATAATGATGACTTCCAAGATAGAATTCAGTTCGATACAAACGTACTAAGTTCTGGTCTTGAGGCATTAGGTGTAGCAGATCTTCAAGTAGCTTCTAAAGAAGGTGCTCAAAACGCTCTTGCTAACCTTGACTCTGCTATTGAAAATATCGCAGGTCAAAGAGCTGAACTAGGTGCTAAGCAAAATAGACTAAACTCTACAATTAACAACCTACAGATCAGTTCTGAAAACTTAAGCTCTGCTAACTCACGTATCAGAGACACTGACTACGCTGCTGAGACTGCTAAGAAAGCTAAGAACGACATTCTTGTTAATGCTGGTTCTTCAGTTCTTGCTCAGTCGAATGCTCAAGGTGCAGCGGCCCTTAAATTAATTGGTTAATTATAACCACACACAAATACTGCAAAAGGAAAGCCCCGCGAATGCGGGGCATCTTGCTTTTAGGGGTATTGGTTTTAATGCGCAAATTCTGGCGTATCAAAATCATTGATAAGTAATTCAACTCCAAGGCTATCCAGCGCTTCAAGAACTTCATCAAATTGATCCTTAACGATGGAAATGACATCCATATTAAAGTCCTTATTTAGTTGATTTTGAAGTAGGGCCAGGTAATTGGCCGCTTCAATACTTCCAAGTCCAATGGAGTCACTGATGAGGTGGTCAAATTTCATATTCATTATATCTTTAAATGTTGGCCATTCTTCAGGGTGGGTTTTTAGGTATTCAAGTTGATTGCTTAAGTGTTTCATACGACCTTGCAGGTTTCGTGCTTGAAATTTCTTTGTCTCTAATGGGTTCATATGAAAGGCTCCTTGTTTTCATTGCTTGTGCCTTTATCATATATGAAGGTCAGTATTTTTAGTTACGCATATGTAATAGGTGTGAAATCTTTGGATTAATCTTTTGCGATAACTTGAACGCCATGCTGCTTAAGTAATTTTGTAAATTCGCCGTCACCTTCAATAAGCTTGCCTGAAAAGCTACCATCGTAGACGAGGCCAGCTCCACACATGGGTGATTTGGATTTTAGGATGGCCTGATCACAGCCATACTCCCTAGCAATCTTTAAAGCTTCTTGGGCCCCTGTCTTATAGGCCAGAGTCACATCATTTCCTTCAACGGTGATGAGTTTGCCATCGACATTTTCAGCAGGAGGTCTTGGAGTTGGGAGTCCACCTAGCTCTTCAGGGCATACGGGGACGGCCTTGCCTTCAAGGACAAGTCTTGTAATATCAGATATTTCTTTGTGCTGGCCGTCATAACGACACTTTTTTCCGGCCAAACACGCACTAACGACGATCATATTTAACAAGAATAGGTTAAAATCGTCGATTTTGGCAAGGTGTGTCGAGGTTTCTTGAACATTTTACAATAAGATATTACCAAGAATTAAATATGGTAGAAATCTACTTAAATGAACTTTCTTTATTATTAGAGTCAGTTTAGGAGAGAGAATTTGCTTTTAGCAAGAATAACAACACTCATTCTTTTTTCTGCTTTGATGATTTCTTGTGGTGCCCCTGAAGGAGATAATGCTTCAGGTCCAATCAAGAGAATTGTATCAAAGTTAGAGACATCGACGAATGTCAAATTTGATTGTGCGGATGAAGCTGAGTGTACAAATTCATTTGTCCTTGCCATTAATAGTGCTGGTGACTTTCCTAAGTATTGTACGGGATATATGGCCAGCTCGACTGAGATGGTTGTGCCGTCAAATTGTCTTGAAGCGGCTACTTGTTCTACTATTGCTGCGAAGACTGTAGGTGGTAAGGTTGTTAAGTGCGCCAATATCAAGCAATTGGAAAGTGATAGTCGTGCTGCCGAAGCTTATAATGGTGAGTTCTCAGTTGTTGAATTAGAAGATGGGATTGATGGAGATTTTGCTCCAATCTCTGATGCAAGAATGACTGAGTATAATTACTACCGCCTTTGGTATGTCGCCAAAAAGCACGATAACACGGGTTATACTCTTGAGCATACGCGCTACAATTGTCGTCGTACTCGTAATAATATCTTATTTCCAACAAATAACGACGATGCATCAGTTGTTGCTATGACAAATTGTAATATCAGAAATATCTCCCATGGTGCAGTGGTGGTTGATTCAATTAGTGGGGATGTTCTAGGGCTTGTTCACGATGAGATTACAGAGGATATTACTTTCCGTCGTTTCATGCGTGGCCGCAAGGGTTCAACGCTAACACTTGCAACACCAATTAAATGTGCACTTAAGAAATTTAATATGCACAATATCTCGTATGATGAAACCAGTTACTGTGATACTCCAGTTTTTAGGCCTGGGACTTCAGACTTCAGCCAAGAGTTAAGCGGGCTCTTTAGATTTTCTTCAAGTCGCAATATTTCGCACGTCTTTTCTCGCTTATCAGCACTTAATGACGGAAGCTATCAATACCGTGAATTCTACGCTCTTGAGTATGAGTTCAATTACTACGGCCGCCCAATTATTAAAATCTGTAAATTCACTCCAAGCATTCGCCCGACATATGAGTTCTACTACGGAACTTCAGCGATTAATTGTAGTGATACATTTGTTGAAGTTAAATTTGGGACAACGAACCAGGGCCGTACATTTACGATCTACGATGATTACGGCAATGTCGCATTAAATGTTCTTTATAAGAAATTCTAGAAAAATAAAAAAGCCTTCTTTCGAAGGCTTTTCTTTTACTTAGTTTTTAGAAAATAGCATCAAACCACATTTTCCCTTCACGAGTATTGCAGTCTGATTCCCATAGGTGTTTCACTTCAAGGTAGGCCTTGATTCCTTCTTCACCCATTTCACGTCCAATTCCTGATTGCTTGAAACCACCAAAAGGCATTCCTGGGTTTAGTAGGTGGTATTCGTTAATCCACACAGTTCCAGCTTCAATATCTTTAGCAAGATTTAGGGCGCGTTCTTCATTCTTTGACCAAACAGCTCCTGCTAGTCCGTAGATTGAATTATTGGCCATGGCAATGGCATCTTCTTCAGTTTTAAACTTTGTGATCCCAACAACCGGGCCGAAGATTTCTTCATGCCAAATTGTATTATCAGGCGTGATTTCAAAGGCCGTAGGCTTTACGTAGAATCCCTTATCAAGTCCATTATCTGTCGCTCTTTCACCACCTGCGATAAGAGTTGCACCTTCTTCTTTCGTTTTATTGATATAATTCATAACAGTATTAAATTGCTTCTCACTAACAACTGGCCCAAGTCCTGTTGTCTTCTCGGCCGTAGGCCCTAGTGGAACCTGAGCAATACGCTCTTTGAATTTTGTCATAAACTCATCATAGATTCCTTCTTGAACAAGTAGGCGAGTACCCGATGTACAAGCTTGACCTGAGTGATAAAGGAAGGCAAAGAGTGATCCATCAACAGCGATATCAAGATCAGCATCATCTAGGATGATATTGGCAGATTTTCCACCAAGCTCCATTGTTGTATTCTTTAGAGTTTGAGAAGATTGCTTTTGAATCTCACGCCCAACGGCCGTTGATCCAGTGAAGGCCACTTTTGAAATATCCTTGTGATTAACAAGGTAGGCCCCTTCTTTTGCTCCACCTGTTACGATATTAACAACACCCTTAGGTACTCCAGCATCGATTAAGACTTGAGCAAGCATCATTGCTGTCACAGGAGTTTCTACAGCAGATTTTAGAACTGTTGTACAACCCGTTGCAAGAATCGGCCCGATCTTCCATGCTGCCATCTGAAGAGGTAGGTTCCATGGGATAATTTGAGCACAAACACCAACTGGTTCATAACGACGAGTATTCTTTGAAAAGCCTGCACGTGTTGCAGCTTCATCAACGGCTTCAAAATTAAATTTAGCCGTTACCTTACTCATTACTTTAAAGAAGCTAATTGAGTTGTGAATATCAGCAGCTGCTTTTCTAAAAGTTGAGCCACTATCTTTAATTTCTTGTGTGATGAAGTCGCGCTTTCTTTCTTTAAGAAGCTCCGAAATTTTTAGTAAGATCTCTGAGCGTTTGGCCGGTGTGAAATCACGCCACTCTTTACTATAGAAAGCAGACTTGGCCGCTTGTACCGCTTCTTCAAGATCCGCTTCACTTGGAATATGAACCTTGGCAACTAGCTCCCCATTAGATGGGTCGATTGAATCAACCATTTCACCAGTTGAAGAAGGGCGGATTTCTCCGTTTATGTATAATTTAATTTCTTCCATTTTATTCTCCTATTTACAATTTTCTACTGAAAGTGAGACACCTTGACCAACACCAACACACATTGAAGCAAGACCTTGCTTAAGGTTGGCATTATCTTTCATAATATGAGTCAGAGTCGTCACAATTCTTGCTCCTGAACCACCAAGAGGGTGACCAAGAGAGATGGCGCCACCTCTAAGATTTACTTTTGAATCATCAATTCCAAGCTCACGCATACAACCAAGGGACTGAGAAGCGAAGGCCTCGTTAAGTTCAACCACATCAAAATCTGTGATCTTCTTACCAAATTTCTCCATGAGTCTCTTTGTCGATTCAACTGGACCAAGTCCCATAATACTTGGGTGAATTCCGCGCACACCAGCTCCTGTAAGCTTTACTAGAGGAGTTAGGTTATGACGCTTTAAGAAGTCTTCACTAACAAGAGCAACGCAAGCGGCTCCATCATTCATCATTGATGAGTTACCTGCTGTCACACTTCCGTCTTTTTTAAAGACAGGGCGAAGTCCACTAAGAGCTTCTAGGCTTGAGTTAGCACGTGGCCCTTCATCACGTGTGATATTTAGGGTTTCTTTTCTAAGTTTAATTTCAACCGGTAGAACCTCGTCATTAAATTCTCCCTTCTCCCATGCCGCACATGACTTAAGGTGAGAGTTAAGTGCGAATTGATCTTGGTCTTCACGAGAGATACCAAGTTTAGTCACAACTTCTTCTGCCGTTTGTCCCATACCAAGAAGTGGAAACATTTCTTCCATCTTCTTATTTGGAAAACGCCAACCAAAAGTCGTATCAAACATTTGTGAGTCACGGCCAAATGGAGTTGAGCCTTTTGAAATAACCAGTGGCGCGCGAGTCATACTCTCTGCTCCACCGATTAAAAGACAATCGGCGACTCCTAAGTTGATTCGTGACCAACCATCGATAATGGCATCTAGTGAAGAAGCACAGAGGCGGTTAAGTGTAACCCCTGGGACTTCGTATGGAAGACCTGCTAATAAGGCCGCCATACGGGCAAGGTTTCTGTTATCTTCTCCGGCCTGATTGGCGCAACCAACAATCACATCGTCGATTTCTTTCATATCAAAGTCAAAGTTTTGAGAGAAGTCGCGCAGAAGAGTTGCCATCATGTCATCGACGCGAAGGTGAGACATTGAACCACCTAATTTACCAATTGGTGTTCTCTTAGCATAAACAATATAGGCATCTTTAAAAGTTAAGCTCATAAATTCATCCTTAGTAGGCGAGATGGACGGTAACGTGCATCTCCTGTTACTTCTCGAAGTTCTTCAAGAAGCATAATGATTTTTTCAAGGCCGATTTTTTGCGCCCATTCAAATGGACCTAAAGGATAGTTCACCCCAAACATCATGGCCTTATCAATATCAGCATTACTTGCTAGTTTTTCTTCTTTAGCAAAGTACGCTTCATTAATAATTTGAGAAATTACACGTGGGTAAGTAAATCCAATGCCAACGTGCTCAACTAATTCAAGATCAAAACCTAGTTTCTTAAAGACCTCAAAAATTGCTTGCTCAAAAGTGTCGTCTTTTAAGTAGAGTTCAAAACAACTCTTTGGTGAGTAGAAGGCAGCTGCTACGGCACCAACAACATTTTCATATTGTGAGACTAGGTATTCACCCCAGTTAATTGAAAGGTCTGAAACAATTGGCCCCTCATAGACTTGATCAAGATGCTCATAAAGATCCATCTTTGAGTTGCGATCAAATGAAGTTAGATCAATTAATAGATCAGTTTCATCAAAGTCCACTCCATCAAGAGTATTGATGCTAAATGGATCAACAACAATAGAAGGGAAGTCACTACCTTGAACGTTTTTTAAAAGAGGATGGTTTTCACTAATTAAGATTGTCTTATTCATAACGGTAGAACCCCTCTTTTACTTTGCGGCCAATACGACCGCTATCAACCATTTCTCGTTGAATCTTGTGAGGTCTAAAGCGTGGCTCATTATAGTAAGCATTCCAAACTGATTGAGTCACATCGTAGTTGACGTCAATTCCAATAAGGTCCATTAATTCAAATGGTCCCATGCGAAATCCACCAACATTTGTCATGACACGATCGATTTCTGAAATTTGTTCATGATTATAATTTTCTAGGCGGTGCAAAGATTCACCGTAGTAATTTCTGGCCACGCGGTTAACGATAAAACCAGGAGAGTCCTTACAAAGGGCCGGCTTCTTTCCAAAGCGCTCAAACCAATCATAAAGTGCATGGGCCGTCTCTTTCTTACTCCATGGTGTTTCAATAATCTCAACAAGCTTCATAATTGTTGCTGGATTAAAGAAGTGCAGTCCAAGAAAGCTTTCACGACGATCTTTTGAAAGATCTTTTGCCATCTTTGTAATCGGGATTGAAGAAGTGTTTGAACTTAGGATTGTCTCCTTGCTCATTATCTCATCAAGACGAGCAAAGACTTTCTTCTTAATTTCAAGATTTTCAACAATGGCCTCAATCACGAGGTCGTGATCAATTTGATGTTTTTCCATCTCGACGATATTTAAGTTCTTTTTGAAAGCCGCAATCTCTTGCGCATCAAATTTTCCCTTACTCGCTAATTTATCCCAAGAGCTATAAATCAGATCACCACTGGCCTGGGCCATTTCAAGATGTTGATCAACAAGCTCAACTCTAACACCGTGTTGTGAGAACCATTGAGCGATTCCTCGCCCCATGGTTCCCGCACCGATGACTAGTACACTTTTTATATTCATTTAATTAATTACCTTTTTGGTTGTGCGTCTTCGTCATACTCTGGAAGAACAAGACCTGCTTTATCGCACATCTCTTGTACTTCTTTTACGAAAACATCACGAACAACTTGGTTGTTACGTTTCTTTAGGCCAAGCTTTACATAAAGATCATTCGAGCGACCTTTTGTTGATCCAAAAACGTTCATTACTCTTGGCCACCATAGCTCAAGTCTTTCCTGAAGGAATTCTTTGTTTTCACCATCTGCTAAGATCTTGATCCACTTATCTCCGTGAGCAAGGTGCATAATTTCTTCTTTATAGATACCTTCGATTCCTTTCTTCCATGGTAGGTAGCTTGAATCAAGAGTATCTTCTAATTGGTGGCCAGCAGCTCTATCCATTAGAAAGTTAAAGAGAATGAAATCTTCCCAGTAGTTAATTCCGTAATAGAAGATATTCACTCGGTAATCTTCTTTTAGTCTTTGGAATCCAATTTGTGCTTTATCTTCTGGCATTTTAAAACCAAGTTCACTTGATTCAATATGTGAGTCAACATCTTCACCAATTCCCTTAAGTAGTCGGTAACAAACTGAAGCGTGTCTCATTTCATCTTTTACAATTTGTGCAACAACAACTTTCTCTTGCATCGTTGGTGCTTTTTCAATCCAAGGTGCATATCCAAGTGCACCTGAGTATTCTGAATCGTGTTGCATCCAAAGAAGGTTCTTTAGAGCTTTCTTGTATAGAGGAGGAAGCTCATCACCTTTATCAAACTTCTTACCGTTTGCGATGTCGTCAAATAATTGTAGTTCTTCTTGAGTGTATTCTCTTGCTGCCATATGGCCTCCTTTTATTTTCCTAAAAATTTTGCTTGTCTCTTTTCAAAGAAGGCACTTAGTCCTTCTTTATAATCATCACTATTTCCTAAGAATCTCTGGTATGCAGTTTCGCGATCCATTGATTGCTTTGCCGTTGAATCAACAGCAACTTGAATATTTTCTTTGATGGCCTTAACGGCAAGTGGTGCCATGGCATTAATCTGGGCGGCCCATGCCTTAGCATCAGCTAATGCTTCTTCACTTACTTTATTAATTAGACCAGCACCTTCCATTTCTTCACTTGTTAGTGGATTGCCAAGGATGAAAAATTCCATGGCCTTCTTCTCTCCAAGTGCCCTTGTGAAAGTAAAAGTTGAACCAGCATCAGGGCAAAGACCAAGTTTAGAAAAACCTGAAACAAATTTAATACCAGGTTTTGCAATCACAAGGTCACAAGCAAGAGCAACTGAAACACCAGCTCCTGCCACAACACCTTCAACTGCTCCAATAACTAATTTCTTTGATTCTTTGATGGCATTAACTAATGGATTCCACTCTGTTGCTAGCGTCACTCCTAGATCAACGGGCTTATCTCCAGCTTGTACTGTGCGATCATTTAAATCTTGTCCTGTACAAAATCCTTTTCCGTTTGAAGCTAGGATAATACAGCCCACTTCATTGTCGCGGTTAAGGTCTCTTAAGGCCTTGATGATTTCAAACTTCGCTTCACGTGTTAAGGCACCGTAAACTTCAGCGCGGTTAATTGTTATCACACCTGTGAAGGCTTCTTTTTCAACTATGATATTTCTAAATTCGTTAGACATCTTAATTTCCTTTATACTCTGGTGAGCGCTTCTCTAAGAAAGCACGCATGCCTTCTTTTTGGTCGCTACTTGCAAATGTTAAATAGAAATTGCGTCTTTCAAAATCAACACCGTCGGATAGTGACATTTCAAATGCTTTATTCACTGATTCTTTAATTAACTTGATGGCGACAGGGGCCCTATTAGCAATCTCTTTTGCAACTTCAAAAGTTTCTTGAAGTAGGGTTGTACTTGGGACAACCTTTGCAACAAGTCCCCAGCTCTGTGCTTGTTGGGCTCCAAACATTTCACCCGTCATACAAAGCATCATGGCCTTTGATTTTCCAATGGCACGAGTTAGGCGTTGAGTTCCACCTGCTCCTGGCGTAGTTCCAATACTAATTTCAGGTTGCCCAAATTTAGCGCTATCGCCTGCGATAATAAAATCACAATGCATCGCTAGCTCACATCCGCCTCCAAGTGCGTAACCGTTAACGGCCGCAATCATTGGCTTTGTAATTTGAGAAAGCTGTTGCCATGAACGGAAGCGATTATCATTGATCTGGTCGATTGGCGTGGCCTCAACCATTTGGGCAATATCAGCACCGGCCGCAAAGGCACGATCATCACCAGTTAGTATGATGACACGAACTTCCGGGTTATCGTCTAGCTCGAAAAGAGTCTCAACTAATTCTTTCATAAGATCTGTTGAGAGAGCATTTAGAACCTTCGGACGGTTTAGTTTCACAAGTGCAATATGCTTGTGGTCGTTATATGGGAATTCACAAAGTATATTCTTCATTAATGTGGCCTTTATAGTGAAATGACTTCTTCTTTTGCAAAATGAACAGATACGATTTCCTTTGCAAAGTTAAAGAGATCTTTTCCGCAGGCCATATTTTCTTCAGAACTCATGCCAAGCTTGAAGTCGTCTTTATTTGAGAAAACTAGTTCTGCAATAACGTGTAGATCGCTTGCTCCTCTTGGAGTTCCCGTGATGCGGTTTAGACGAATTTCTTTTAGGCTTGGAACCTTTTTAACTAGTGGAGTATGGACTTCAGAGTAGTGCTTTTCCCAAGCATCAATGTCATTTGGAATTTTATAAATGGCGATTAACTTATACATAAGAGTCCTTTGTTGTGTTGTGTTTAAATTTTAGTTAATTAAAGCAATATTGTAGGGAAAGGACAGGCCCTTTGAATAGGCTTATCGAGTCATTTTTTGACGTATTTTCAACCGTTTAGATCGTTAATTTTTAGATATAAGTTAAGACTAATATCTAATATGGCCTTTATTGGGCCTAGGCTGAAATTTATTCATTTTTACGCATTGCGCACTCGTTTCCATGTATATTGCCGCAACTTAAAAATAACGAGGAAGAAATGAAAAAATTAATCAGACTAATGATTGTTGTAATGATGACGAAATCGATTTTCGCTGCATGTACAGCTCCAAGAGATATTAGTCTTCATATTATTGACTCTTTTAAACCATTCCATGATGCCTATGTTGTTCTAGGTGTTGAGCATGAGAATATTGTGGTGACAAGAGATGTAATTTGTACAAACTTCGCTTTTGATTGTGGCGATAAAACTGACTATGAAGTTTTAGAAGAATTTGTTGCAGTAGTTAGTAAGATTCGTGATCGCGCATACGAAGGTTGGAAGGATGTAGAGGTTAATAAGAAATGCTTTGCTTCAAAGTCTAACGAAAGTCTCGTGAAACAAAGCATTTCTAATTGCTTTAATTAGGAATTAGTCCAGGTAACCTCTGGCCATCTGATCGCGCTCAATCGCATCAAAGAGGGCCTGGAAATTTCCTTCTCCGAACCCGTTGTGGTTCTTTCTTTGAATAAATTCAAAAAATAGTGGACCAACATAAGTGTCAGTGAAATTTTGGATAAGGTAGCCTTCCTCATCGCCATCAACAAGAAGTTGGCGATCTTCAAGATCTTCAAGGCTTTCTGTAACATTAATTCCACGACTTGAAATTCCTTCATAGTATGAATGAGGAATGTCGAGGAACTTAATATCACGCTCTCTTAGATCTTTTACAGTTGAGAGAATATCTCCACAAGTAAGGGCGATATGCTGAACTCCAGCGCCGTTATGACGATCGAGGAATTCTTGAATTTGGTCTTTTCCACCAGCTTCTTTTGGTTCATTAATAGGAATGATAACTTCACCTTTTGGAAGTTGTACAACTTCTGAGTTAAGTCCCGTTTTTGATCCTTTAATATCGAAGTAGCGAGTTACTTTAAACCCATAAACGCGGTCATAGAACTCAACCCATTTCTTCATTTCACCTTTTGGAACATTATTTGTTAAATGGTCAATACGTGCAACACGAGAAGATAGTGGGCGTGCCTTTGGATCTTCTTCAAGTTTTGTATAACCAGGTCTAAAGAATGCGCGAGGTCTTTCAATAAACTCATTGGCAACATCGCCAAAGCCTTTGATTCGAGCAGACTTGTAAATACCGTGTTCATTCTCTGTTACAATAACTTCTTGTAGTGACTCGGCCCCTCTTTCAAGAGCTGTCTTATAAGCATGCTCACAATCTTCAACTAAGAATGAAATTGTTGAGACACCTTCACCGTGATCTTTAAAATATTGTCTTGAGTGACCATCTTCTTTTGCTGTTAGTAGAAAACGAACCTGACCCTGAGAAAAGAGTTCTCTCTTGTCTTCTTTTAGTTCATAACTTTTTGCAAATCCAAATGTGTAGAATAGGTCTTTTGTGGCAGTTTCTAGTGTGTCACAAGTGAATTCTAGGTGGTCGATGGCCAGTACCCCTAATGGGTTTTCTGGAGAAATTTTTGAGCTCATAAAAACTTCCTTAGTAAATTAATTTTGATTTTAGGTGAGCAGATACTAACGATTTTTCACAAATGGAGCAAGTTGCATTATGATAAGTGTATGAAACATCGCCTCTGGTTCTTCTTTTTTGCCATCAGTCTTGTGACTCATGCTGTTATCTTCTTTTCAAATATAAAGAAAGGTCGCTCTGAAGTCCGTCCTGCACCTATAGGAATTGATATCCAAATCAAAGCGCGCAAGAAACAAGATACAAAAAATGAAATAGAAGAAACTCAACAAAATATGGCTAAGAAAGAAATCAATCATGTTGATAAGAAACAGGACTTTCAGCAAGAAGTTTTAACGGCAAAGACTTTTGATAATCAGATCTTAGAGTTTAAGGCCCCTGTTTATCCTAGGTCTGCTAGACGTATCGGTGCCACTGGTAGAGTTGTCGTCGAATTAAGCATTGATACTAATGGACTAGTAACGAATGTTAAATTACTGGAAGCTGCAAGTTTTGATGCATTTAATGAAGTCGTATTAGCTTCGGCAAAGCATTGGAGATTTAGGCCTCAAAAAGTACCGACAATTTTAAGTAAGGTAATCAATTTTTCATTTGAATAAATGACGCTTTGGTTCGTCAAAAAACATGATTATACCACTATACTCACTTCTCAATAACATTTAGAGGAAATATGGGACAATATCAAATTCTCAACGGGAATGAGCTAATCATTCAAGGTGCTCTTGAAGCAGGATTTAACTTATATACAGGTTATCCGGGATCACCACTTGCAGATTACTTCAATATTTTATACCGCAAGAAAAATGAATTACACGAGAAAGGTATTCGTGTTGTGATTGCTAACTCAGAAGCTAATGCTGCTGCCATGGCAAGTGGTGTAAAGCAAGCTGGACGTGATTGTATTGTTGCCATGAAATCTATGGGACTGCATGTGGCCAGTGATGCACTAAGTGTTGGTAACTTTGCAAACCCTGCTAAACCTCAAATGGTTGATGGCCGTGAGATTTATCCTGCAACAGTCGTATGTGTTGGTGATGACCCATGGTCAATGTCAACTTCTACGGCCGCTGACTCAAGATATTTATTTAAACATTTACATATGTCATTTCTTGAACCTTCAAATCCTAAAGAGTTAAAAGACTGGATCGCTGTAGCAAAAGAGGTTTCAAGTAAGACAAGTCTCTATCAAGGGCTTCTTCTTTCGACTTTCCTTGCAGAAGGTGGAGGGCGAGTTGAGTGCTTTGACGAAGCTAAGATTGATGGTGAATTGATTGATATCGATCCTGCAACTTTTGATCTTCAAAAGAACGTTATGGTTCCACCGAACTCTTTATTTGCTGATATCTCAATGATTAAAGAACGTTTCCCAAAAGTGAAACAAGTTTTAAATGAGATGAAGCTAGACAAGACTTTTGGACGCCTCGATGCTGAAATTGGTTTTATATCAAGTGGTGTGATTTTTGAAACACTTAAACAATGTCTTGAAGAGGGTGCTTACCTTGATCACTTTTCATTATATAAAGTCGCAAGTTCATTTCCACTAGTTGATGATTTAATTCTGCCTTACCTAAAAGGCTTAAAAAAACTCGTTGTAGTTGAAGAAAAGCGTGGCTTCTTAGAAGGTGAGATTAGGGCCCTTTGCCAAAAGCATGGGTTAAGTCTTGATATCGTTGGGAAAGAATTTAAAGATGAAGCCGAAGGCTTTCCTGCCTTTGGTGGCCTAAGTTATGAGATCATCAACGAAAAACTTTCGGCCTTAAAAGACTTCTTAGAGCTTGGGCAATGTCAGTCAATGTCTTTTGAAGAAAGAAATTTCGGAGAAATTCTTCCAAAGCGTCTGCCAACTTTTTGTCCCGGTTGTCCACACCGTGAAACATTATCTCTGTTAAAAGATTTAAGACGTTGGCTTAAAGGACAAGGAATCGATCTTATCAGCCACGGAGACGTTGGTTGTTATTCTCTATCATTTCTTCCACCATTTGGAGAAATGCACAACCTTTCGGCCATGGGACAAGGAGGAGCACTTGGTGCTGGGATGGATCTCTTTACGAAGAATCCGTCAGTGGTACTAATGGGTGATTCAACTTTCTTTCACTCTGGCCTTACTGATATTTCAAACTCAGTTCAAGCTGACCACGATATTACTTATATACTCCTCGATAATGATAACACTGCCATGACGGGACATCAGATGACTCCTGCTTCAAAGATCAATGTCGAAGGGAGTAAGAGGCCAAAGCAAGATATGCTAAATATCGTGCAAAACCTTGGTGTAAAAGTTGCCAAGGAAGTCAATCCAAGTGATCGCTACTTTTATAAGAATCTTATGCGCGACTTTATTAAAGAGAAGGGCGTAAAAGTTATTATCTCCAATAAAGAGTGCTCTCTTACATATCAAGCAAAAGTTCGTGCAAGTGAGAGACAACTTCTTAAAAATGATGGAGCCGTTAAAGCAAAAACCTTCTATCAAATTAATACATCGGCCTGTGAAGACTGCCGAGTTTGTATTGAGGAGACAGGATGCCCTGGACTTACTCAAGTCTTTGATGCTTACGGAACAAAGATGGCCATCGACCCAACAATTTGTGTGGCCGATAGCTATTGTACAAAACTTAAGGCCTGTCCAAGCTTTGAAAAAGTTGAAGTCTTGGGTTATCACCCAACAAAGTATCGTGATTCAAATCTAGGTGATCTTGATTATGAGTTAACTCCAGTTAAGTCTCGTAAGTCATTTGATGAGATTGCCGATGGGAATACTTGGCGTATGGTGGTGACAGGTGTAGGTGGTTCAGGGATTACAACGATTTCAAAAATTATCGCGAATGCCTGTGTTAAAATGGCCGGCCGTGATGATCTTGACTTTAAGTTCATGGATCAAAAAGGTCTTGCTCAAAGAAATGGAAATGTTACCGGGCATATGTCGATCTGTCATAAAGATAAGTCCATGGGTGCGGTTACTCCGCGTGGTGGTGCTGATGTTCTTCTAAGTCCTGATCTTCTTGATGGTATTGGACAACTTGGTTTTCTAAGAGGCAAAGATGCCATTGCAATCTTTGATGACTCATATCAAGTACCTCTCTCGATAATGTTAGATAAGGGCGAGAGCGAAGAGAGTTTAACTCGTTCAAAATTACTTGAAAAACTTAAGGCCAAGAATGATGAAAGAGTTGTTCTAGTCCCACTTAAAAAATGGTGTAACCTCTTCTTTGGAAAAGCTGTTTACGCATCTTCTATGATTCTAGGGTATGCTTATCAACTTGGTCTTGTACCATTTGGTGAAGATGATCTTTTAGAAGCGCTAAAGAACTCAATGAAGTCTGCAGAAATTGAAAATAATCTCGCGGCCTTTAAACTTGGACGTGAATTAGCAAGTCTTGGAACAGAGAAGTTTGAATATAAGTATCGTAATCTTGAGGTAAAATCGAAGGATTACTTGGATCTTGCTATCAAGTCAGTTCAGGATTCTCTTCTTCCTTGGCATAATAGTGATTATGTCGTGAAGAAGTTTAGAGAACACCTGGATCAGGCCATGGTTGATATTTCTTGGATGAAGCGTGAACACCTTATTCAGATAATTCATGATCAATATATCTATAATCGTGGAAAAGAGACGACTGAGTTCATCTCTGGTGCTCGTGCCCTTGGTACAATTGTGAGTGAAGAAAATCGCACCCTTGCGACAAGACTGCTGGCCAAGACTTTCATTGTTAAGGATGAAGTCATGGTGGCACACCTCATGCTTTCGCCTTTTCTTAAAGAGATGGAAACTAAGCTCTACGGATCACTTGGTAAGTCATATCGAAAAGAGAGAATTAATCGTCCAGCATTTGATCTAGGTTCAAAGAAGATCGAGTTCGATATTTCTCCTAAAGACTGGCAACTGAGTCTAATGAGGCACTTTAGAATTCTTCGTACAATTTTACCTACGTGGCATGCTAAGGAGCGTGGGATTAGTGCTAAGATTAGAACATATTTATTTGAAGGAATTCATAAGGCCGATAATCAATATCGTGCTCTTAAAAAATTAGATAATATTAAAGGCTATCGCGAGGTACGCTATGATAAAGCAAATGAAGCCTTTAGAGAATTGGGGTTAAATTGAAGCAATCAGTATCTGCTATCTTTATTTGTGGTGATCGTCTTCTTCTTATGAAGAGGCAAAACTACTTGCGTGCTTTTCCTGGCTATACTTCCTTTCCTGGAGGGAAAGTTGATGCAGAAGATGTCATCCACGGCGCTGATGATTACTTGGCCTTTGCTTTAAAGAGAGAAATCTCAGAAGAACTTAATGTTAATCTTGATGAGCTAATGCGCGATGGCCTTGTTACGGGCCTTGAAAAATACGCCCTTGCTGTTACTCCTGATTTTAATCCACATCGTTTTGAAAATTATTATTTTAAAGTTTTTATAAAAGATGAAGAAGCTCTTTCTCAAATGAATTTTGAATTTGATGAAGGGGAGATTGCTAATACTAGCTGGCTTAATTGCCATGAAGCTTTTGAATCATACAAGAGGGGAGAGCTACTTGTTGTTCCTCCTATGATTACTATTCTAGAAGATCTTGATCGTGATATTACAAGTCTTGATTTCTTAGATGCTAATTTAAAATATGATACGCTAAGAGAAGTGCCAATGATTGAGCCGCTTTATGGGCTTAGACAATTCATGCCTCTTTCTAATACTTTTCCTCCTGCTAATCGAACGAATTGTTTCTTGCTAGGTGATGAAGGGAATAAGAAAATTTTAGTTGATCCTTCACCTAAGAATATCGAAGAGATGGACAAATTAATCCACTCAATTCGAAAACACAAAATTGATGAGATCTTCTTAACGCACCATCATCCTGACCACCATGAATTTAGCCGTGAGATCGCTAAGACTTTAGGGGTTTCTTTTTCGATGTCTGAAGGAACTTATGATCATCTTTTAAGCGATTTTGATGAGAATTATTTTAAAGAATTTGATGTAAAGTTCTACGATGATGGAGATACCCTAACGAAATCCTGTGGCCATGATGTAAAAATTGTCACTACAGGAGGACATGCCTTCGGACAAAGCTCTCTATTACGGGCCGATGGCGCTTGGATGATTGTCTCTGATCTTATCCAAACAATAGGAACGGTCACAATAGGTGGAAAGGGTTCATGTATGCGTGAGTATTTTCAATCCCTACAAAATGTTATTGATATAAACCCTAGAGTTGTCATGCCATCACACGGAATAAGCCTCGGAGGGACTCTTAAAGTTTCACAAACTTTGAAGCATCGCCTTGAGAGAGAAGAACAAATTATCAAATGTCTTGAAGAAGGTCATTCAATTGATGATATCTATGGTGTGATTTATCCATCACTTCCTGATAGACTTAAGAAATATGCTATCGCTACAATTCAGTCTCACCTTGATAAAATTAATGATTATGGCCGTGGGATTTGTTAGTTTGCAATAATTAATTGGCGCTTTTATTTGTCTAAATAATAGTGACCAGCAAATTGTCACCTACTTCAATCACTGTCTTTTCAAAGCTTTATCGTAACGTCAAAAATTATCTTTGTATTATCTGAGTAATATTATTCGTTTTTTTCCTATTTCAAGTGAAAATAGTTCATATAGAGAGTTTAAGAAAACTAAGATTTTAACCGATAAATTAAGAAGACTACTATTTTGTGAGGAAGAAATGAGACTATCAAAAACTTCAATTCTACTAACGCTGTCGACTATCTTTAGTCTGTCTCTTAGTGCTCATGCACAGGCCGATTTAGTTACACAGGATGCTGGTGATATAGCTTGGGCGGCTATTTCTACAGGTGATACGATTGAAGATATGTATCAGCATAAGCAAGTTCAGGCGCATTCTAGTGAGAGGGCGAATCAGTATTCAAGTAACTTTAAAAATCTCATTGGTTCTGGCACAACAGGTTTAAATCGCAAATGGAGTGGCGCACAGTATAGTCCAAGTCCTACCTATAATGAACCTTCAAGTAATGGACTCTATCTAAGAGCTGTTGAAACATTACAAGACCAATATGATGAAAACTCGACGGTCATGTTTAATATGAGGTTTAGTAACTTTGTTAATGTAGATACACCATTAATCTGTCCTGGGCTCCAATATGGTTCTTCACCAGATACTTTGCAGTTAAATCAATTTGCCTCAAATAATAATGATGTAGTCGATGCTATTTTTAATTGTACAAATAAACTCAAAACTACTGGAAGATTCTATACGGAAGAAAGTAAAATCATTGACTTCTGTGGCTGTGTTGATCGCTTTAAACCAAAAGATTTAGTGCTACCAAGTGATGTTGATGAAATATATCGTCAAATTGATAAGATCGCTCGTCCACAAATTCTTGCAAATAGTTTAGCTAAATTTTTTGAAGATCTTGAAACGATGGATAAGAGATATCGTCATGGTTTAAATGGAAGTCAAAGTATTGGTTTTAATTGTTCAGATAAGAAAATTGATGAAATGAGTGAACGAATTAATGGTTGCTTTGACTCAGAAGCCTTGAAGCTTGTTGATATACAAAAAAACTTCGATGTTAATGAAGACGATTATGAAAAAGGTAAGTACCTTTCCTTTCTTACATCTGATAAAGCAAGACGTAAGAAGCTTGCCAAGGATCGTCTGGGGCAATATTTCTCTAAGATTCGTGGCGATCGTGAGAAGTGGGCCGAAAGCACTGCATCCTCGATAAACTGGCAAGAACATCAACAAAAATTTGCAAAGATCTTCTTAGTTGATGTTTTTAAAGCGCAATTTGATTTTGAAAAGAATAAAGATTTCTCTTTGGATACAGAAGCAATTAGAGAATATGCATCCACATCTCCTGTTTTAAGTCACGACTATTACGCATTTATGGATGATGAAAGAGCTAAGGTTATAAAGTCAACAAGTGACTGGACTTCAGAACAGAATTATTCATCTATGCAGATGCTTGAAAAAGAAGGTGAGAATTATTTGAATGAACAATTTGGACTTATGATGTTTCGAAAACTTACGAATCATTTTAAGAAAAAAGGTATTTTTGAAAAGTTTATTAAGCTTTCACAAGGCGCTGTTAATGGTGATGAGAGAGCACTTCGTAACTTAAGTTTTCTTGCAAATCATAGTTTCAGAGAGATCGTTGATAGAGAAAATGAAGCAATTTGTAACAACACTATTGATCGTTTAGAAAAGATTTGTGATGCAGAGAACTCAAATGAGTACTATAAGAATAATCTAAGTCTTTCAACTTTTGTTAATTCACTAGGTTATTTCTCTGAGAATAATACTGTTGCTGTAAAAGATTCTGCTCTTTATTGTCATGCATGGAAAAATGGTGCAATCGACTCTAAAGCAGCTACTGCAGGTGATCTTTCTGATAATGATATCAGTATTATTTCTTCTTCAGCAATATTTCCTCCAAGTGGATCAATAGGGGGAACTGCAAAATTAGACGATAATAATGATCATTCTAATAGCGGTCTTGTTGATTTAGATAATCCAGGAGCACCTCTTGGTGGAATGGATGATGCAGCAATTCAAGCCGCTGTTGGTGCATCTGAAGCAGGAAACGATTATAATTTTGATGAAGCAGCTAACTTGTTTGATAATATGAATAATCAACAACAAGCTAATGACTTTCCTGATTCAAATGTAATGGATTCTCAAAGTCTTCAATCAATGGTGACTGATCCGAATGTGAGTACCGAAAAAATGATTCAAGCAAAGTCTGATATTGAAGCCGAAGTTAAATCAGTTGAAGCTGAAATTAAAGAAAATGAAAAAAGTAATGCTGTCTCGACTGAACAATTAAAGCAAAATGAAGAGTTAAAGGCACAACTCGCGGCCCTTAAAGCTCAGATTAATCAACTTAACACTTCAATTGCTAAAAAGGCTGATACAGATAGAGAAGAAAGTGAAGCACCTGTTGACGTTGCTGTACAAGCGCCAACTAAAAGGTCATCAAGTTCTTTTAATAGCTTTGCTGGAAGTGGTAATCGAAACACTGGACAAGCTAATAATGCACGAACTTTTACTGCTTCAAACTCTGCTGGAGGAATAGGTGGAGCCGCTGCAGCCGCTGGATCTTCATTTAGCTCTGCTGGTGCAGGTGTTGCAGGAATAAACAAGCTTGGTGCTACAGGTGGACTTGGCCTAACAAGTGGAAGTGGCGCTTCAGGAGCTCGTAGTTATAGCGCAGGTGTAATTAGCGATAATATAGCTAAAAGCGATCAGAAGCTTGTTGCACAGGCCATTTCAGAAGGTAGCAATAGTGTTGTCTTAGCAGATGGGCGTGTATACTATATCGGTCAAGATGAGGATGGTAATGTCATTCTATCTGAAACTGCCGAAGAGGTTCTAGCTGGGGTTTTAGGGCCAGAAGAAGAGGGACCACAATTACCAGTTAAGAAGGAAGAAAAGTCAGAAGAAGCTAAGCGCTCAATTGCTTCAGAGAAAGAAGAAGGCACTGCTGAAGAGAGTATTTACTCTAAGTTCTTAAACGCTGCTGAGATTGCAGAATAGTAGAAATAAAATAAATTTTAATAAGATAAAAAGGCCAACTTTGTTGGTCTTTTTTTTATGTCTTAAATATTGAGCTGAGTATAAAAATTGGCGCAAATAAAAAGAACTTATTAAATAGTGTATGTTGTAATTTAAACAAGTGTTTACCTAAGTTCAGTAACTTCGATTAATAAGACAAAAATCAATACTTTATCTAAAGCAAAAAAATCATTTTAAACAGACAATAGATAGGAGGGAAACGACGAAAAGCTCGAGTATCAATAGTTTTTGGTCACTATAGAAATAGCATGAACAATCCGATGGATAAAATGACCGATTATTTAGGACAAGAATGAGAACATTAAATTACACTTTCATTATTACATTTACTCTAACATCAATGTTTCAGGGAACAGCTTTGGCAAGTGGAGGTCCAATTAAAGATGGACCTATTAAAGAAAGATCAGTTGAGGAACTTCTCTCTGATGACTTTGTTCTACAAAATGCTACTCAAAATGAGCAAAACTTTGTGGCCCTAAGAACACAGCAGATTTCAGAGTTAATGTTATCTAAATCAGCTGAAATCATGGGGGTTGCTCTAGCTCCATTGGGTGGGGACTGTGGTAAGTCTGTCGGAAAGATCATTGGAGACACTGCCGCTGAGGTTTTTTCTATTGCACCTAAGGTTGGAGATGAAGCTTATGCATGTGAAAAAAGACTTTTTAGTGTAAGTCTTGTCGAAGAACTTTATCAGAAAGAAACAAATGTTGATAAGTATTGTGAATGTGTAGATCAGACTTCAAAAGAGCAAGGTATTGCTCTTGAAAATGATAAAGAAAAAATGAGTACATACAATCGTAGTTTTTATTCTGCAATTATTGCTAATAGAATTTATAGTTTACTTGATTTTATTGGCTCTAATCAAAGTCGTTTAGAATATCGAAGGTTTTTTGAGCCTGAAGAAGATTTATCAAAAAAATTCACCTGTACGAGTCGTGACGCTGAAAAGATTAGTCAAAAGATTAAGAATTGCTTTGATCCAGGTATTGTCCTAGCTCTTCAAAAGAAGACTGGTTATGCTTTTAGACCTGTTCTTACAAAAGATGATGAGAAAACTGCCAAAGACTATCTTGATATGTCATTCAAGTATAAAAGTCGTGAATTTGAAAATTTCACTGCTAAGTTCAAAGAAGAAAATGGCTTCAAGCTAGGTGTTGAAACTGACTATATGCAAGTTGATTTTGGTAAAACATTTCTCGTTGATTTACCAAAGTATCAGCGAGTAAAAGATCTTAATAATATTCCTGATTCATTCATTAAAGATGTTCGAAAGTATATCGCTCATGATATCGGCCTTATGCAAGAGTATTATGCTTTTAGAAGTAATGAAATTGATACCTTAAAGACAATGGGTCAGAGTCTTTACTATGCCTCAGAAGGTAAAAGGGGAAGTATCGATCTTTCTGAAGATAGTATCTCAAGGTCTCAAGAAGATCGTATGATTTCTCAATTTGCTTTTATTTATCAGTCAAAATTCTTAGCAACACTTGATCGTACCCTTGGAAACGATAAGGGTATTAGAAAGCTTATGAAAAGGTTAGGGCACAGTGGATCTAGAGGTCGTGATGAACTTTTTGCCGTTCATCAAAACTACCATATGGAAGCACGTGATGGCCTTGTCAGTGAGTGTGAGCAACAGATAAGTGAACTTGAAAGAGTTTGTAATGAAGATATGGCCGAGGTCTTAAAGAGTGTAAGTGCTGTTGAGTTTACTGATGCTAATAAAAACTTTGGAGGCCAGAGTATTCAGACAGCAAAGTATTACTGTGATGCTATTGACCGAGGTGAAGTTTCTAAAGCTGTTGCTATTGGTAGTGGTGGTGTATTTAATTTTGATCATGACTCAATGAAAACGTTTAAAGATGCTAAGAGGAAACACCAAGATTATCTTTCGACTTCAATTGCTGCAAATGAAGCTACTAAACAACACTCTCTTGATGTCGCAGCAGTTCCAGAGGTTACGGCCGAAACTAAAATAAGTGTTCATGAAAAGCAATACACTGAAAGTTTAATTGGAGAAATGAGTGAACAAAACCATCAAAAGTTTAATGAATTTAATAACCAAAATATGAGTCAGCAACAAATTGATACTGACTATATGCAAGTAACAAGTGACCAAAATGTAGTAGCTCAAACTCCAGTTGCTCAGGTTAAAGTTGAAAAAATTAAAGAGGAAGAAAGCCTTGCGAGTAAGTCTGTTAGCTCTGACTCCTCGGAAATGGACAATGGTTTAAATGATGAATTAACAGCGCTTAGAGCTCAAATTAAAGAGTTAAATGCTATGGTTGCTGATAGTAGTAATCCAAAGAAGCCTCAAGGACTAGCTAAGCCAAAAACGAGTAAAGCAGTCATTTCTAATGAACAAAGTACTTTTGTAAGTAATGGCGCAAGAAATGGCCATCTCTCATCTCCTTCTAATTCATCTTCACAGTCAATCGCATCAAGTGGAGGAGCTTCGTCAGGAGTAAGAGCTATAAGCTCTGGTGCAAGTTCTATTGCCACTGCTGCTTCTTCCCTTGCACTGACTTCATCGCAAGCTTCTGGTTTAGCTTTAGCAAGTGCAAACAAAACGACATTCTCTGTCGAGAGTATCGATAACCAAGACCAGAAACTTGTTAATCGTGCAATCTCTCAAGGGAATTCTCTTGTAACTCTCGCTGATGGAAATACTTATTTTATTGGTTTAGATGAAGAAGGTAATGTAATCCTATCAGCATCTGAAGAAGATTTAATGAAAGTTGCCATAAATCCAGAGTTAGAAGGACCACAAGTTCCAAGCGAGCTTTTGGCAAAAGTAGAAGTTGGCGCACAGCGCAGTATCGCTTCTGAGACTATAGATGTAAGTTCTGAAGGTAGTATCTACAACGACTTTCTAAACGCTGCAGAAATAACAGAATAATGAGTACTGAGTGGCGCGTTATATAACGTGCCCTGCCTTGTCAAAATGTGACCTAAATAGATAAAATTCCTCAATTATTAGACAAAGTTAGAGGCAAATATCTATGCAGGAAACAATCTCAATTGTTTCGAAAGTTGAGCGCTCAAGTGACGACTTTCGAGAAAATTTTAATTTTCATTTTTCAAATGTAGAAGAATTAAGAAATAGAGTAAAACAGGCCCACGCCGGTGGTGGTGAAAAGTCTGTTGCTCGTCATCATTCTCGTGGAAAGCTTCTTCCTCGTGAAAGAATTGATAAGATCCTCGATGCAGGATCTCCATTTATTGAATTATCATCACTGGCCGCTAACGGTATGTATGGAATGGATATTCCAAGTGCAGGTATCGTAACAGGAATTGGTAAAGTACACGGTATTTGGTGTATGTTCGTTGCCAATGATGCAACAGTTAAGGGTGGTACTTACTTTCCAATGACGGTTAAGAAACACTTAAGAGCACAAGAAGTCGCACGCGAAAACCGCTTGCCTTGTATTTATCTTGTTGACTCAGGGGGAGCTTTCTTACCAATGCAAGATGAAGTTTTTCCAGACAAAGAACACTTTGGAAGAATCTTCTTTAATCAGGCCCAAATGTCAGCGCAGGGGATTCCTCAAATTGCAGTTGTTCTTGGTTCATGTACTGCTGGTGGAGCTTATGTTCCGGCCATGGCCGATGAATCAATTATCGTTAAAGATAATGGAACAATCTTCTTAGGAGGACCTCCTCTTGTTAAGGCCGCAACTGGTGAAGAGGTTGATGCTCAAACTCTTGGTGGAGCCAAAGTTCATACAAGTGATTCAGGTGTAGCCGATCACTTTGCGGAAGACGAAGAAGATGCACTGGCAATCACTCGCTTAATTGTTGAAAATACAAACTTTGTTCAAAATGAAGAAGACTTTAACTTTGAAATGCCAAAGTACGATGCTGAAGATATCTACGGTATACTTCCTCGTGATACAAAGAAGCCATTTGATGTACGTGAGATTATTGCGTGCCTTGTTGATGGTTCACGCTTTCATGAGTTTAAAGAAAAATATGGGCCAACTCTTGTTTGTGGTTTTGCAAAGATTGCAGGAGAAAGAGTTGGGATTGTTGCTAATAACGGTATTCTCTTTTCTGAGTCTGCCATTAAAGGATCACACTTCATTCAGCTTTGTGGTCAAAGAAATATTCCATTAGTTTTCCTACAAAATATTACAGGTTTCATGGTTGGTTCTAAATATGAATCAGAAGGAATCGCTAAGCACGGCGCTAAAATGGTTACGGCCGTTTCTACAGTCAATGTTCCAAAATTTACTGTTGTTATCGGTGGCTCTTTTGGAGCAGGTAACTATGGTATGTGCGGACGTGCTTATTCTCCTCGCTTTCTTTGGATGTGGCCTAATGCCCGTATCTCCGTCATGGGTGGAGAACAAGCAGCAGGTGTTCTGGCAACTGTTCGTCAAGACGGCTTAGTGGCCAAAGGTGAAAAGCCAATGACGGCCGATGAAGAGGCAAAGTTTAAGCAACCAATTCTTGATAAATATGAAACAGAAGGCAGTGCTTATTACTCAACGGCAAGACTCTGGGATGATGGTGTTATTGAGCCACATAAGACGCGTGATGTTCTTGCGGCCGCTCTCAAGGCAAGTAAACAGGCTCCTATTGAGGAGACTAAGTTTGGTGTCTTTAGAATGTAATTAGGAAGAAAAAGGATTTTTATGACAGGATATACAAAAGAAGTAAGAACGGGAGATGAGAATGGAATTTGTTTCATTACACTTGACCGTCCAGAAGTACATAATGCATTCAATGATGAAATGATTGCAGCATTAACAGATGAGTTTCTAGCGCTTGAAAATGACGACAGTGTACGTGTTGTTATCATTACTGGTAATGGAAAGTCATTTTGTGCTGGAGCAGACCTTAATTGGATGAAGCGCATGAAAGACTATTCGATGGAAGAGAATATTGCAGATTCTAAGAAGCTAGCAGGACTTTTTCATGCCATTAATAATCTCTCAAAGCCAGTCATTGGTAAAATCAATGGAGCCGCCCTTGGTGGTGGTGTCGGTCTCGTTGCTTGTTGTGACTTTGTTATTGCAAGTGAGAGTTCAAAATTTGGGTTAACTGAAGTTAACCTAGGACTCGTTCCTGCTGTTATTTCTCCATTTGTTATTGCAAAAATTGGAGAGTCTAATGCTCGACACTTATTCCTAACTGGTGAGAGATTTGATGGTCAAAGAGCTCTTGAGATTGGCCTTGTTCATAAAGTATCTCTTGATCGCTACTACGATAATGATGTTCTTCTCATGGCAAAGGATCTTATTAAAGTCGCACCAAATGCTCAAAGACAAGCAAAGAAGTTAATCTTTGGCGTAAAAGAAAGACTTGGAAATGTTGAAGAGGTAACAAATTACACTTGTGAAGTCATTGCTAAGCAGAGAATTTCTGATGAAGGGCAAGAGGGAATGAGTGCATTATTAGAAAAAAGAAAACCTAATTGGAAATAATTTATGAAAGAAATTAAAAAAGTCCTTATTGCAAACCGTGCTGAAATCGCTCTTCGAGTAATTAAGACTTGTCGAAACCTCGGCATTAAAACGGTAACACTTTATACTTTTGAGGAAAGAAATCTACCTCAAAGAGAATATGCCGATGAATCTTTCTATCTTGAAGGAAAGCTTCTTAGTGAAACATATCTCAATATGGATAAGATCATTCAAATTGCAAAAGAAAGTGGTTGTGATGCGATTCACCCGGGTTATGGCTTCTTATCTGAGAATGCGACTTTCGCACAGAAAGTAAGTGATGCAGGTTTAATTTTTATTGGACCAACTCCTGAACATATTATTCTAATGGGAGATAAGAAAGGTTCAAAAGATAAGATGATTGAAATTGGAGTACCTGTTATCCCTGGTTACAACGGAGAAAATCAGGACCCGGCCCTTCTGAAAGAAGAAGCTGATAAGATGGGCTACCCTGTTCTTATCAAGGCCTCTGCTGGAGGTGGTGGAAAGGGAATGAGAATTGTTGAAGATTCAAAAGACTTCATGGCCGAACTTGAAAGCTGCAAGCGTGAGGCCCTAAGCTCTTTTGGTTCAGATATTGTTCTTATTGAAAAATTTATCACAAGCCCTCGTCACATCGAAATCCAGGTGATGAGTGATACACACGGTAACCACTTTCATTTCTTTGAAAGAGAGTGCTCTATTCAAAGACGCCATCAAAAGATTGTTGAAGAAAGTCCATCTCTTGCTCTTGATGAAGAACTAAGAAAGAAGATGACTGATGCCGCAGTTAAGATAACGAAGACAATTAACTACCATGGTGCTGGTACGGTTGAGCTTATCCTTGATGGACAAGATTTTTATTTTCTTGAGATGAATACTCGTCTGCAAGTTGAACACCCTGTCACTGAAATGGTAACAGGATTTGATCTTGTTGAACTTCAATTAATTGCAGCAAGTGGACAGGCTTTTGATTTTTCACAAGATGATATTAAGCAAGTAGGACACGCCATTGAATGCCGAATTTATGCAGAAGATCCTGATAATGATTTCATGCCAGCAATTGGCCGTCTTGAATATATTGGAGATGCCCTTGATCAAGTAAGACTTGATACAGGTTATAAGAATGGAAATTCAATTACTGTAAACTTTGACCCGATGATAGCAAAAGTTATCACTTGGGGAGCTGAGAGAAATGAAGCAATCGGAACAATGATTGCAGGACTTAATCATCTTCCTTTTGAAGGTCTTACAACAAATAATGACTATCTTGTAAGAATCTTAAAGCATGAAGCATTCTTAGAAGGTAATACATATACTCACTTTGTAAAAACTTATGAAGAAGATCTAGCTCCTGCAGAAGTTTATGCTGAAGAAATCGCAGCAACTCTTGCTCATGACTTTTTAAAAGACGATATCCTGATGGATTCGTTTCGTATGAGTGGTGAAATTAGAGAAAATCGTCAGTATGAATTCGCAGATCGTCTAATCAAAGCTGATTTCAAATTCTCTGGTGTCAGCTCACTGATCGTACGTTTTGAAGAATATACTTTCACAGTTGATATTGAAGAAGATTCACTATGGATTAATGAAACACCATTTCATATCTTAACTCAGAAGAATGCTTATATTGTAAATAGCAAGAAAGTTGCTTTAAAGAGAAGTGTTGCAAAACGATCTGGAAGTGCCGCTGGTGAGGCCCATGAAATGAGCTCCCCAATGCCAGGGAAGATTCTTAAGGTTCTTGTTGAAGCTGGACAGAAAGTGAAAGTTGGTGACGCTCTTGTAGTGATGGAAGCAATGAAAATGGAACATACAGTAAAGGCTTCTCGTGATGGTAGTATTGATGCTGTTCTTGTAAGTGAAGGGCAGACTGTTGATGGTGGAGTTGATCTCGTCGAGTTAACTTAATTGGAAAGAATATGAGTAAGAAAGTTAAAATTGTTGAAGTTGGTCCAAGAGATGGCCTACAGAATGAGAAAACATTCGTGGCCACCACTGATAAATTAGAATTTATTCGCCTTCTAAGTGAAACAGGACTTAAAACAATTGAAGTAACAAGCTTTGTACGTGCTGAAAAAATTCCTCAGATGCAGGATGCGGCAACACTATACCCTGAGGTTTTAAAATTTACTGACCCTTTAGGGATTGCGACTCCATGTCTTGTGCCTAATCTTAAGGGGCTCGAAATTGCTCGTGACTTAGGTGTGAAAGAAATTAGCATGTTTACTGCGACTTCAAATACATTTAATCAGACTAATATCAATGCTACTGTTGAAGAAGCTCATCAAAGACAAGTTGAAGTGGCCAAAGTTGCAAAGGCGAATGGTATGAAGATGCGTGGTTATCTTTCAACCGTCTTTGGCTGTCCTTATGAAAAAGATGTTACAGATAAATCAATTATTGAAGGTATCGAACGCTTGCTAGAACTTGGCTGTTATGAAATCTCCCTAGGGGATACTATTGGAGTTGCAAACCCTGCTCAAGTAAAGAGAATCGTAAAACTTATTGATTCAAAATTTGAACTATCTCAAATGGCGATGCACTTTCACGATACAGAAGGGATGGCCTTGGCCAATATCTATGCTTCTCTTGAGGCATCTAATGGAGATATCGAAGTATTTGATTCGTCAGCAGCAGGTCTTGGAGGATGCCCATATGCAAAAGGGGCCAGTGGGAATGTTGCAACTGATGATGTCGTCAATCTCCTACACAAATTAGGACTTGATACTGGTGTTGATATGGACAAACTACATAAAGCTAGTGAATTCATCACGAATAAGATAGGTCATCAAGCACCATCTAAATTTTTTCAAGCATATAAAGGAAGAAAGTAATGTCTATTTACGGCTATGAATTTGAACACTTAAAAGTAGAACTAAAAGGTCATACTCTTTGGGTAAGTCTTGATAATACAAAAATGGCCAATGCCATTACAAATAAAATGATCGCCTCATTAACTGAAGTTCTAACTTATGCTGATGGTGATAATGAAGTGCGTGTTATCGTTCTTAAAGGTGAAGGAGAAAACTTCTGTGCTGGTGGTGATATAAAGGCCATGGTTAGTCGCAAGGGAATGTTTGCAGGTGAGCCATTTGAATTAAGAAATCGCTACTCTAAAGGGATTCAAAATATTCCAAGAACAATTGAAAGATTACAAAAGCCAATTATTGCCATGGTTCATGGTGGTGCAATTGGTGCTGGTTGTGATCTTGTGGCGATGTGTGATCTTGCAATCGCAAGTGATGATGCTAAGTTTGGTGAGACTTTCTGTAAGCTCTCTCTTGTTCCAGGGGATGGGGGACCGTATTTTCTAACTCGTAAGGTTGGATACACTAAGGCCATGGAAATGTATCTTACAGGGCGCATCTATACAGCTAAAGAAGTTATGCACATGGGGCTAATCAATAATATTGTTACAAGTGAAGATCTTGAGCTTGCAGTTATGGCCATGGCCAATGAAATTTCTGCTAATGCACCAGTTGCGGTGCAAATGACAAAGACAGCAATGAAGAGAGCATCTCGTGATGATCTTGAAGCTCATCTAAATCTTATGAGTGCCTACCAAGGGATTGCTCAAAGAACCAATGATCACTTTGAAGGGCTTGCAGCACTTAAAGAAAAAAGAGCACCGGACTTTAAAGGTAATTAATACTTGAAGCTGTCACTATTAACATTTTTGATTTTATCAGTCTCATGTTCGAGTACATTGTACTCAGGTGACGGCAATCGACTTTTACATATTTCTAAACATGCTAACCGAGAAGTCGTGGACCTAAAGGAGCACAGAACAATTGAGAATATGTTCTATGGAAATCTGCCTAAGCAACATAAGATTGCGATGGGAGACGGACTTTTTCGTAACCGTAGTGAATATGTTTCTCGAGTTGAGATCAGTGAATACGAGACAGGTTTACAGCAACTTTTAAAATTTCTAAGTCTTGGCCTATTTAATGAGAAGACAATTGAGACAAGAGCAGATGCTGATATTGGAGAGAATGAATATGAAGTTTTTGATTAGTCTTCTACCAATAGTAATTCTTGCTACCTCGTGTGCTAGTGGTGTTAAGCTAAATTCGAAATTTTGTAATTCAAGAAATGGAGTCTGGGCAAAGTCAGATGAAGTCTTAGATTATAAAGTCGAAAAGAATATTTCAGGTTTTGGTATCGAAGAACGTCGTCTTCGAGATATCCTACAGCAACGCAGTTATAAGTGCTCTGAAGTAACAAAAATGCGAGTGGGTATTTCTCAGGGATTCTTTGAAGCTCTGTTAAGCCTTATTCCTGGCTATTCATCACAAACTGTAACAGTGGAATTTAATCTAGAAGATTCATAAGGCCAGAGAAGAAATCCTTCTTATATTCTTCAATTTCTTCTTGTGATCCTAGGTGACCAAAGTTTTGGCGGTCTTGTTCTGTATAAAATCTCTTGGCATCTTCTGTGACAATAAAACGTGAGCGGTGACGTGGAAGCATATTTCCATAAATCTTTCTTTGCTTACATACTGTCATGATAAGCTTTTCTTGAGCTCGAGTGACCCCAACATAACAAAGCCTGCGCTCTTCAGCATCACCTTCATTGTTGATAATTGTTCTCTTATGCGGAAGAATTTCTTCTTCAACGCCAACCATATAAACTTGTTTAAACTCAAGGCCTTTAGATGAGTGAAGTGTCATAAGTGTTACTTCATTCTTTCTAACATCATCATCTTCTTCCTCATTTTGATTATCTTGCGAGTCTTGAAGCATGAGTTTTTCCATGAATTTATCAAGTGTTGCTGATTCTTTGAAATTCTCAGTAAAACGCGCCGCTGATTCAATGAAGAAGTGAATATCATCTTTCCTGCGACTGGCCTGTTTGGCCTGATCGTAGCATTTATCGATATATTCAAAGTATTTTAAATCTTCGATGAGATTTGTTATGGCCTCACTTAGTGTGTATTTTTCAAAGTATGATTTTGCCGTTTCAATAATCTGAACAAAGCCTTCTATCTTTTCTGCTCTTGTTCCTGCAATCTCTGGTGAGTTTTTTAGAACACTGAAGAGATCAGTTTGATGGGCCTCACTTTCTTCTAGGAATTTTTCTAAAGTCTTCATTCCAATACCGCGGTTTGGAACGTTTAGAATTCTTCTTAGTGACATTTGATCTGAGTGATTCTTGATGAGCATCAGATAGGCCATAATATCTTTTACTTCTTTCTTTTCGTAAAACTTTTGGCCACCTATAATAGTATAAGGAACTTGTGAAAGTCTTAGCTGTTCTTCTATTGGTGCCGCTTGAGTATTTGAGCGGTAGAGAACTGCGATATCACCGAGGTGTCCACCTTTTGATTGATGAGAGACAATATCTTCAACAATGATTTCGGCTTCGTGATCCGTATCCTCTAATTCCCATAGAATTGGTTTGAGATCACTTGGTTTATCTGACCAAAGAGTCTTATCTCGTCGATCTGCATTCTCTTTAATAACAGCGTTTGCTAGTTTTAGTATTGGAGAAACTGAACGATAATTTTGTTCAAGCTTAACGACTTTGGCACGAGAGTAGTCTCTTTCAAAGCCAATAATATTTGAAATATCAGCACCTCTAAATGAATAGATGGCCTGATCGTCATCTCCAACAACACATAGATTATCGTGAGTTGTTGTTAGATGGCGAATTAAGTTAAATTGTAGTGGATTTGTATCTTGGTATTCATCAACCATGATATATTGAAAATTTGATGAATACTCTTTTGCAATATCTGGGTTTTCATCGAAGAGCTTTACAGTAAGTAGCAAAATATCATCGAAATCGATGGCGTTATAGAATTTAAGCTTTTCTTGATAGAAATCGTATATAAAATTCGTAGCGTGATCGTATGGGTCTTCACCATCAAAATATGGTGAGTCGGCAAAGTTCTCAGGCGTGATCCCTTCGTTCTTAAGTTTTCCGATCTTTGATTGAATGATTTCTTTCTTAAAGTTTCCCTTATTATCGTGATAGAGACGAAGCCCTTCACGAATAATGGCCATCTGATCGGTTGTGTCATAGATGGAAAAATTCTTATGATAGCCAAGGTGGACGATTTCTTTCTTTAGAATCTTAAGCCCTAGGGAATGAAATGTCGCAAGTGTCATCCCACGAGATTTCTGCTTGCCTAAGAGAGTAATAACGCGCTCTTTCATTTCCTTGGCGGCCTTATTGGTAAAGGATACTGCTAGGATCTGCTTTGAAGGGATGTGGAGGTTGTCGACCATGTGAGCAATACGGTAAGTAAGAGTACGAGTCTTACCACTTCCTGCTCCTGCGAGAATAAGTACTGGGCCTTCGATGGTCTCAGCTGCCTCGCGTTGTTTGTCGTTTAATCCTGCCAATGAAATCATGTCTATAATGTGCCTGTCAGAAGGTGATTAGGCAATATGTTTTAGAGGCTTTGCACAGGCTTTTCGTCATGCAACGCATCTTGCTAATTCCGAGTTAAAGAGTCAGAATTTTGACCATGAAAACAACACGTACCTTATCAAAATTATTGAATTTTTCAATTCTATTCACTCTTGTCTTTGCCTCGGTAAGGGCACAAGATTATCCAAGCAAAAGTAATATTCATGAGCTTATAAGTATGCAATCTTCCGTTAAGTCTCAGGGCTCTCGCGGAACGTGTACGATGTTTAGTGCAATAGGAATTGTTGAACACTTACTTATTAAGAAACAAGGCTTTCTTCCTACTGAAGTCGATCTGTCTGAGCAGTGGATGGAATACCTAATCATGAAGGATAAATCTTACGAAGGTTCAACAACTTCAAAGAATATGCGTGCCATTTATGATTGGGGTGTTGTCTATGAATCGACTTGGCCTTACGAGAGGAAGAAGTGGCCTTCACTTGATGAAGACTTTCCTCAAATCAATGTGGCCCGCAAGACTTGTGGTCATCTCGTTGAAAAACTTCAGTATCTTAAGTCATGTCTTCTTGGACAAAGAGATCCACGACTATTTGAAATGACAGATTATGATATCTCTAAAATTGACCCTGACTTCATTCCTATTAGAAAGGAATCAATTTATTTAAGAGATACTTTAGTGAATGATCTTTTCTCAAGAAAAAAGTCATATAAGTCGAAAGACTTGAGTAAAATTAAGAAATGGTTAAGCCAAGGTAAGTCCGTTATTCTAGGAACTAAGTTATACTATGGTTCTTGGAACTCAAAGAAGACTGAAACCTATGAAATTCAAGAGCGTGATAAGTCCAAGTGGTATGCCGGAATCGTTGGCTATCCTGAAGTTGGAACTCGTGATCGTCGCATCTCTGCCGTTAACGGAGGAGGACACTCGATGATTCTTGTTGGTTACGATGATGACGTTGTCGTTAGAACTCGTATGCAAATGGAAGACGGTTCTTGGAAATTCTTTGAGTATAAGGGTGTTTACTACTTCAAGAATTCTTGGGGTGTGAAAGGCTTTGGAAAGAAGTTTAAATTAGATGGTGTAAGCTACCCAGGGTATGGGATGATTACACAGAAGTATGCACATGAATTTGGAAATTTTTTCTATATAGATTAAGGAGTCAGATGTGGCAAAAAAGAAAGTGGCCAAAAAGAAAGCAACTAAGAAAGTAGCCAAAAAAACTACGAAGAAAGCGACTAAGAAAGTAGCCAAAAAAGTTACAAAGAAGAAAGTAGCCAAAAAAACTACGAAGAAAGCGACTAAGAAAGTAGCTAAGAAAAAAGTGGCAAAGAAAGCTACTAAGAAAGCTACTAAGAAAGTTACAAAGAAGAAAGTGGCAAAGAAAGCTACTAAGAAAAAAGTAGCCAAAAAAGTTACGAAGAAAAAAGTAGCAAAGAAAGCGACTAAGAAAGTTACAAAGAAAAAGGCGAACCCAAGCAAAGCTCTTTTTGAATCACTCTTAGAACTAGTTAGAGTAACTTCAACAGTTCTACCTGATGACGTTCAAAAAGTCGTTCTTGAAGCTCTTCACAGAGAAGAAAAGAACACAACAGCTGAATACGCAATGAATATCATTCAAGCAAATATCAAGATGGCCGAAATGAAATCTCAGCCACTTTGCCAAGATACGGGAACAATTGTTTTCAAGGTTTATCACCCAAAAGACTTTGATCAAGCAGCATTTAGAAAAGTTTGTGAGAAGGCCGTTCTTAAGGCAACTGAAATCGGTTACCTTAGACAGAACTCAGTAAACTCACTAACTGGAAAGAATGACTGTATGAACGTTGGTGGCGGTCACCCTGTTATCAAATTCGTTCAACACAAGTCAAAGAATCTTGAAGTAAAGCTTATGCTTAAAGGTGGAGGATGTGAGAACGTTGGTGCTCAATACTCACTTCCAAATACTGAGTTAAACGCAGGACGAGACCTTGATGGTGTAAGAAAGGTTATCCTTGATTGTGTTCAAAAGGCTCAAGGTAAGGGTTGTGGTCCTGGTGTTCTTGGGGTTTGTATCGGTGGTGATCGTGGTACAGGTCACGTCGCTGCTAAAGATCAATTCCTAAGAAAGCTTGATGATTCTAATGCTAATCCAGTTCTTGCTGACCTTGAAAAAGATATCGTTGAAACGGCAAATAAACTTGGTATTGGGCCAATGGGATTTGGTGGAAAGACAACTCTTCTAGGATGTAAGGTAACAGATCTAAACCGCCTGCCGGCATCATTCTTTGTTTCAGTCTCATATATGTGCTGGGCATTTAGAAGACAAGGTATTGCTCTTAAAGCAAATAATACAATCAATAAATGGTTATACTAGTAAGAGGTTAGAACATGAAACGTTTAGACTATCCATTCACAAAAGAACAAATTAGAGAACTAAAAGTAGGGGATATGGTTTTAATCTCTGGCAAGATGTTTACAGGACGCGATGCCGTTCACAAGCGTCTTCACGAAGGGACTCCTCCTCCAGTTGATTTAAATAATCAAATCATCTACCACTGCGGGCCAGTTGTACTTGAAAATAAAGATGGCAGTTATGAAGTAAAAGCTGCAGGACCGACAACTTCAATTCGTGAGGAGCCATACCAATGGGAAGTTATGCGTGACCACGGAATTCTCGGTGTTATCGGTAAAGGTGGAATGGGGCCAAAGACTCTTGCTGGTTGTAAAGAGTACGGTTGTGTTTACTTCCACGGAATTGGTGGAGCTGCACAAGTTCTTGCCGAAAAAATTAAATCAGTTGATAATGTTTACTGGCGTGATCTTGGTTCACCAGAAGCAATTTGGGAATTAACAGTTGATGAATTTCCTGTTGTTGTGACAATGGATGCCCATGGAAACTCTCTCCATGAAAAAGTTGAAAATGAGAGTGCAGGGATCTTAAAAGGTCTCGTTTAAGTTTTTAAAGGTTTGAAGAAGTGAATAAGATTTTATATACGCCAAGTAGTGAGAAAGTTCAGTCATCGAATATGATGGAGTTTATTAAGTGGATTAATAAGACCCAAGGACTTGATTGCAAATCTTATCACTCTCTTCATAAATACTCTGTCGAAAATCCAAAGGGTTTTTGGAAAGAATTAATTAAATTCTATGAAGTCGACTTTAGTGGAAATCTTGAGCCTGTCTGTACCGACTTAAGCTTTGATAGCTACGGTTGGTTTCCTGAAGTGAAGCTAAACTTTGCAAGGAATATGTTAAAGAATGGCCGTGACGTTGCTATTGCTTTAAAGAGCGTACGTGAAAGTGGTCGTACAAGTAGTGTGACTTACGGTTCACTTCGTAAACAAGTAGCAGGGCTGCAAGAGGTTATTGCGCCTCACATTTCAAAAGGTGAAGTTCTTGCGTGCTATATGCCAAATATCGCGGAAACACCAATTGCCATGCTTGCTACAACGGGGCTTGGTGGTGTCTTTACTTCGACTTCAAGTGACTTTGGAATAGAAGGAGTGATTGATCGCTTTGGCCAATCTCGTCCTAAAGTTCTCGTTACTGTTAATGGTTACGAGTACGGTGGAAAATTCTTTGATCTCACAGATAAAATCAATGCTGTTGTTAAAGTTGTGGATTCAATTGAAAAAGTTATCGTCGTTGACTTCAATGGCGAGGGACTTGATATTTCAAGAATTCATAAGGCCGTGGCATGGAGTGAAGTGGTTAAAGAAAGTGATAATGAAATCACTTATGTTGATTGCAACTTCGCTGATCCTCTTTATATCATGTATTCTTCTGGAACGACTGGAAAGCCAAAGTGTATCGTACACAGCATTGGTGGAACACTTGTTAACCATATTAAAGAGCTTGGGCTTCACTCAAACCTAAAAGAGCAGTCTTCAATCTTCTACTTCACAACTTGTGGTTGGATGATGTGGAATTGGCTGATTTCTTCTCTTTACTTTGGTTCAACTGTTGTCCTCTATGAAGGCTCTCCGGCCTATCCATCTATGGGAGAGTTTCTAGCAATTATTGAAAGAGAGCAACTTGATATTTTTGGCACAAGCCCAAAATTCTTAAAGGCCCTAGAAGACTCTGACACTGATCTTTCAAAGATTGATTTCTCAAGTCTTGAAACAATTCTTTCAACAGGAGCACCACTGCTGCCTGAACAATTTGACTTCGTTTATAATAGGATCAAATCAGATATTCAGCTTTCAAGTATTTCTGGTGGAACGGATATCATTGGTTGTTTCTTTCTAGGAAACCCGATTCTTCCGGTCTTTAGAGGGGAGCTTCAATGTGCTGGCCTTGGCATGGATGTGACTTGCTTTGATTCTCGTGGCAAGGAAGTCAAAGGTGCAGAGGGCGAACTCGTTTGCCGCCAATCTTTTCCATCTCGCCCAATCTATTTCTTAAATGATGATAACGGTGAAAGAATTCACAAGGCCTACTTTGCAGAATTTAAAGGTGTTTGGCACCACGGTGACTTCATCAAAATCACTGAATCTGGTGGGGCCCAAGTTCTTGGCCGCTCAGATGCAACCCTAAATCCTGGGGGAGTAAGAATCGGAACCGCTGAAATCTATCGCCAAACTGAAACCATCGACTTTATCGAAGATTCAGTGTGCGTTGGAAAGAATATCGAAGGCGATGTTGATGTGTGGCTCTTTGTGGTAACAAAGGACGGCCGTGAACTAAGTGAAGACGATATCAAGCTCATTAGAAATCGCATCCGTGAAAATACAACCCCACGTCACATGCCCAAGAGAGTGATTGCCGTCAAAGGCATCCCATACACTCGCTCTGGTAAGAAGATGGAAATGGCCGTGAGCCGCCTTATCAATGGGCGAGCACTGGATAATATTCAGGCCGTGGCCAATCCTGAAACTCTAGGGTTTTACTCGGGCTTTTGAAATATCAAATAAATAATTGAATTTATTTAGATTCTTTAATTTTCCCTCTAAAGTCATAGACTTATAATCCGATGAGATTTCAAAGGATTATATTATGAAAAGATTCATTTGCTTATTATTCATCTTTAACACTGCTTTTGCTCAGGCCCAAACGGCCAATTCTGTTGATTGTGAGGGGGGAAACCTCGAAACTCTTGATCAAAAGAATGTGGAGAATGTGCGTAAGCTTGCAAGTGTTGGAGCACAGAATGTGGGGGGAATTTATTCTTCTTATGATTACCCAAAGCTGCCAGATAATATAAGAGAAATCCTTAGTCCTGATATGAAAACAGTTTGTGAATTCTATGCAAGAGCTAATCCTACGGACCCATTCTTTAAAGATGTTCGAGAAAATATTACGGAAAAATATAAAGACGGAGATGAGACGGACTTCTTCTTTAAGTATATGCTAACAATGGGGTGTTGGGGCTATGCTAAGAATATGTTTGACCACTTAACAAGTCTTGATGATATAGGATTGATGTTTGGGGATATCATGAAGCCTTTATTTGATGGTGCTGATCCAAATGCATTTGTCCGTATTTGGCGTGAAGGGAAGATGTATGAAGGACCAATGTATATTGTCTATGATCATCTTGCTAAACATTACCCTAAATCGAAAAGATTTCAAATGGAGTACCTTCCTATCGTTAAAAGACTTAAGCACCCACGATATATTACCAAGTATCCAAAGAAGACACTTGACCAAATTAAGAAAGAAGAACCTGATATGCCAATAACACTGCCAATGCCATAGGAAGAATATTATTAATGAATTTTAAAATATTTCTTCTATTAACCTTTCTAACTACGAACACTCATGCTGAATGCTTGCGCGGTATTACGGCCATATTTAATAATAATACTATTGAACAACTTGCAACTAGTCTTACTGATGATATTAAGGTGAGAGTTGGTGCAACTTGTGTTGAAAAATATGATTATATGCCTTCAACTGATCAATATTGTGAATGTATTGCACAGGATAAGAATACTGACTTTGACAAGAGTCGAAGGATTGTCCGCCGAAATATCGGTCTTAAGATTAAAGGTGAAATTTTTGAATTTGCTAATTACGTTAATCAGGTCAATAGCCGCTATGGGAAGAATGATCTTACGGCAAGTTGTAACCTACAAGGTGTACTCGAGGCCAGTTGTAAGAGTGATACATTAAAAGAGATGTTTCCTGATAATGACTTTAAAAATGGCCTTGATAGTGCCGTTGTGGAACTAAAAAAAGAATACAAAGAATTATATGAAGGAAGTGACTTAAAGAATTCAACTATCGCTTCATATAAGACCAATTCATGCTCTTCTCTATTTAATCCTGAACTAAATCTTGCTGAAAGTGTTACGAGTGAAACACCACGAGATGAAGTTGAAAAAATGCTTGGAAGTTTGTGTGAGGAATTTAATCAGAAAGTCGATGTGCTATGTAATCAAGAGCCTCTAGAGTTTTCGGATAAAGATAAATTTGAAATGGATGCTCTTTCAAATCCACAAATCGTGGATAATTATAATTACTATTGTAAGATCATCGATCATAAGATTTCAAAGGATATTAAATTTACAAATATTCTCCAACTACTTTCTCAAACATATAAAAATAAAAGAGAGTTAGATACTTCCGCAGTCTGTAATAAAGTCTGTGAAGATAAAGCTCCTTATACAATTCATGGCTGCAAAATGGATATCGATGCTGCCATGGCGGAACTTGAAAGATTAAATTGTAGTGATAAAGAAAATGGTAATGAAGAATGTAAATTCTTAAAGGAATTACTCGTTGATAAGGTTGTCAAGAACTCAACAACAAAGGCATTATCAGATGAGGACAAGGCCTATCTTAAGGCCAACCTAAGTGAAGAAGAGTACGAAAAAGTTGTGGCCTACTCTTATGTGGCACCAACAAATTTCCAAGGTTCACTTGTTAACCAATTCTTTGGAGAAGAGGTGCCTAATGAAAAAACGCAACAACCTCAAGCAAAAGTTATTGCAAAGAAAGAAACTTCACAAGTAAGTCCTGTAAATGAAACTCAGGCGAAGATGAAGCCTCAGCCTAAGAATAATATGGCCATGCGTGGAAGTCAGCAGCATCAGCAAGCACCGCAGGCTACTCAACAACCACAACAATTAACGCAGACTGAAGCACCGATTCGTCGTGGAACTCTGCAAATGGGTTCTCGCTCAAATCGCAAAGTATCAAAGCAAGCAAAAGAAATTGTTGAATCAATAAAAGCACTTCGCAAGGCAGGAACCTCGCTTGAAGAGGCCCTTGCCGAAAGAGATCGCAAAAAGAAAGAAGCAGCAGATAAATTGGCCGCGGCCAATGCAGCAAAGTATCAGCGTTATGATGCTGAAACGCTAGAGCCTATTGGTGGTTTTGGACAAGGTTCGAGATCAACGGCCTCTGGAAATGATTTTCCTGCAAATTACGCAAGTAGTGGAGGAGGAGCTGGTGCTGGTCAAGGTTTTGGCGGCGCAGGTGGTTCTGGTGGAACAGGGAGTTCGACTTTCGCACCACCAGAGAAACAAGCAACAGTTGTGGATATCACAGGACGTTCCGCTCCAAATATTGATTTAAATACTCTTGAAAGCTCTGGTGCAACTCTTCCATCATCAATTACAAACCACCCTGATGCATCTGAAATTTCAAAGATGTTTAATGGCCTTGAATACCAAAAAGATCAAGGGCGAAGTATTGCAAGTAAGAGTGATGAGATTAAGAAGATTAAAGTTAAGGCAGATATTGATAGTATTGATCTTGGCTCGCTCTTAATTACAGCTAAAGATATTAAGCCTGGAGATGAGTTTATTATCTATAAAGGTGATATGAAGAAATTTGTTAAGCTGGTTCCAGCGTATCGTTATCGTCGTGGTAAGAGAGTTTTTGTTGGCTATCGAATTGAAAATCGTAGCAGCAAGAATGCGGACCTTGCTGCTAGCTTATATGCTAAGAAATTTTTAATCTTATAGTAATTCTTGTACGTCACCGGAGTCATCTGAACCATCTGTTGGATCAGTCGGTTCAGCCGGATCAGTTGGTTCAGTTGGTTCAGTTGGAATATCCAAAACTTCAGTAAGCCTTTTGTAGATCACGATTAACTTATCTTTTTCAGCTGTATAGAAGAGTACTAGATAGAAATCATTACTAATTTCATCATCAAATGCTTCAAAACTTCCTGATTGCTTTAGAGTATCGGCCTTAGTGGAAGTGTAGAAATCTTCAATCTTCTTTGTATCTTCATATGAAAAACGAGTTGAGCCCATATGGTCTGTCGCCAGTGTATCCATGATGATATTGATTTTTTCGTCTTTAAGTAGAAGTTGAAGGCGACCCTTCTTTTCTTTTAAAAGAGCACTTTGAAGTTTTTCTTTAAGCTCTTTTGCAAAGTCTGCATAAGAGCACTTATTAGAGATGAAAACTAGCTCATTGTCTGGCTTACTAGTCAGACCAATTAATTTCTCTTGTGTTAAAACTAGACACTCCTGTGGAGTATCATTTCCATCATTTACAGCGTCATGCGCTAAAAGCGGTGACATTGAAATTAGGCAAATAAGAGCGATTAGTTGTTTGATCATAATATACTTTCCCTAAGATTTATTTATTGATACGTCATAGTCCCATAGTTGAATTTAATCGGCAAGTGATAACTAGGTGCGTTGTATTTATTATCAGGTGTAACTATTTGATTTTCTTAACACCTGAGTAGTTTAAGCGTATTTCATCACTTAGCCATGGACCTGCAACTTCCTCGCTCATGAAATCATCACAATGAAGGGCCGGATTTCCGCGAGGGTAGGTTTTTGAGCCCTGATAGAAACTTAGGCAAGTTTGAGCGTAGAAATTAATATATTCTGGGAAGTTCTTAGCAAACCTCTTGATAATGACTTGTGATTTTTCGGAGGCCTTGCCATTTCGACGGTGAAAGATTTCACCAGTTAGAGGATGCCTTTGCTTTAAAACGCTAAAAACGGCCATGCGTTTATTATAGTCGGCCGATAATGCTTCAATTTCATTCCATGCCATATTCATAATTGGACCAGGAATTGGATTATTAAGAAGATAAGAGGCAAGATATGTATTCTTAGTTGTCACGTCTAATTTATCGAAAGCATTAAATGTTAAAAAAGCAATTTCACTACTATAGTCGCCTTGAGCAAGTAGATTAGCTATATCTTCTTTACTAATTCCGTTTAAACAATCTGGGTTGAAGATTTTCTTTGCCTTCTCTTTTATTGCATCCTTTGTATCAATACGTGAAATCTCTTTAATTAAAATACTTAAAAGTGCACTTTGTCCTTGGGCTTCTTTGCAGTAGTAGATTGAATCATTACTCAATAGTGGAGCCTTCACGAGGACGTCATACTGGTCTTGTAGCTTAGTTGTTAAGCTCTTATAGATTTCAAAGTCAATATCAGGGTAGCGAGCAGAATGGGAGATAAAGACCTCGAGGTCACTCTTGCAATGAGGACACTTCTTGAAGTAGAGATTGGCATACTTTGAATAAGAAAGAGTAAAAAACGCATAAGCCTTAAGGTTTTTATTCTCAATAAATTTAGTCAGGGCCTTAAAATTTTTCTCATTAATTTGGTTTTTGGCAATGAGATTATCCGCATATGCAGTGGCCATTTCTCTCGTCATTCTCTTCCAATCAAAGTCTCTCTTTGAAGGACGGACATCGAGGTAGTGCTTCATATATTCATTATATGACTTCTCACTATGAAGAACCTTGAGGTCTTCAATAGTATATCGAACAGCAAATGAATTAAATGAAAGCGTAAGCGCAACCAGAATAAACAAAAATCTCATTAAGATGCTTTCCCCTGGTCACTGGAGTGAATCTGATCAATGAGAGAGAAGAGTGTCTCTTTCTTGAATGGTTTTCTGATAAAGTGGACGAGATCTGAGATATCGTCATTTTCTAACTCTTCATCTCCTGAGATGATGATATAGTTGAGACTTCCGGCCTTTGGGCCTTGTTCAAAACGACGCACAATTTCTGCACCACCTATGACTGGCATATTCTTGTCGGCAATGACGATCTTAAGTTTATCACTGGCCTGGTTGAAGTATTTGTCCACTTCACCCTCACCACTAATAGGCAGAGTCTTATGGCCCTTTGCAGTAAGAGTCATGGCAAATAATTCAGCAATATTCTCATCATCATCGATGAAGACAATTTCTTCGTTCATAGAGTTATTTTCGCAAATTTAGCACCTTTTCAAAAGTAATTTTTTATTATCTTGTGCGTAGAGTTATTTACTTGAAGTAAGGTTTATTTTTGTTTTTTAAACATTCTCTTTAGTTTATTATAACGGCCGTTAAACAATTGCGCGCCAAATGGCGTTTTTATGGAGTATTAGTGAAGATTTCGATCATCAAAAGAATCAAGCTTAATGAAGAATACAGTCTTGATTTCTATGAGCATTTTTCGCCCTTAATTTTTAATGAAAACTCAGAAGAAATAAAAAGTGAAGTTCTAAAAGAACTCCTTTTTTGGACTCAATTTGAAACTTCATTCAAATATCAAATTGCCCTTGGTGGCATTCAACTGATGCTTGGTATCGACAACGATGAAAAAGTACTAAGGCTGTGTAACGTTAAACTCGCCAATGAAATTTTCCTTCTCGATAATTACAATGGAGAGGAGAGTGAAGACTATAAGAAGTTTAAGAATCACATTAGTAAAGTTATGAGTGTGAAAATATCTGATTTTCCAGGTGTTAGCCATATTGTGACAAAGAAGTATTCTCTTAAGAAACTAGCTGATATTGAAGATAGTGAAGTTTCAGCAATGTCAGAAACAATTACAAAGAAGCTGGTTTCATATTTAAATTCTTACAAACCTGTTTTCTTTGAAAAGATTTCAGACTTTGCGCTAGGTCTTACGGCCAATTACGCTCTACTTAGAATCCACTTATTAAAGTTTTTAGCGATTCTACCTTCTCTTGATCATGATGTTGAAGGAGTTGAAGTTAAAAGAATTCTTCGTGAATCTCTAAGAAGACTGATTCTAGATTCTAAGAAAGCAAGACGTTTAAATCTTAAAGGAGACAGACAAGCTCTACCTCCTCAATTAGTTGTTCTATTTTATTTCGTTCTTCTAATCGTTAAAGCATTTCCGGCCAAAGCATTGGCAAGTATTGTGCGTTTCAAGGTTCGCTTTATGGCAAAGCGTTTTATTGCGGGCGAGACAATTGAAAGTGCTGAAAAGAATTTTAGTGCAATCTTTGATACAGGACGTGATGTTACTCTTGATCAGTTAGGGGAGCTTGTTGTTTCTGAAGCCGAAGCTGACAATTATATGAATGAAGTTCTAAAACTAGTTAATGGTTTTAGTATGCACATTAATCCAGGAAGTCGAAACAAAGCAGGTATTCTAAGAGCACACGTTTCAATTAAAGTTTCAGCACTTTGCTCTGATTTTAAACCTGAAGCTTTTGACTATACTTACGGACTAGTTGCTCCAAGGTTAATTAAAATTTTAAAGACCGCAAAAGAGCAGCAAGTCTTTATTAATATCGATGCTGAACACTATCATTATCGCGATATTGTCTTTGAAGTATATAAGAAAGTTCTTTTAGAAACTCCTGAACTTAGTGACTATGCTGATACAGGGATTGTTGTTCAAGCTTACCTTCGTGACTGTTTCGAACATTTAAAAGATGTTATCTCTCTGGCAAAAGAGCGTGGTCACACAATGCCTATTCGTCTTGTAAAAGGTGCTTACTGGGACGCTGAAACCGTCGAAGCTGAGGCCCATGGTCACAATGCTCCTGAATTCTTAAATAAAGAAGAAACAGATATTAATTTTAGACAAATTATTTCGGAAATCTTTGAAGCATTCCCACATATTAAATTATGTCTAGCTTCACATAATTTCTCTGATCATGCCTTTGCAAGTGCTCTAAGAGAGACAAAGTATAAGCAAATTGATGAAATCGAACACCAGTGTCTACACATGACTTATGAAGCTCTTTCTACTGCTATGGCGAAAATGGGCTGGGCCGTAAGAAATTACGTTCCAATTGGATCTCTCATTGTTGGAATGGCCTACCTTGTACGTCGTATTATGGAGAACTCTTCACAAGTTGGAGTTCTTACAATTATGAGAAGCCATAAGAAGAATGCCAAGCTTATGTCTCCAAATGAGATTTACGCAAAGAACCAAAGAGATGGACTTTTAAATCTTGATTCTACACTGACGCAAGTTCATGGCCAATTTGCCAATTGTCCACCTCTTAAAACTTATCTTGAAAAAGAACTTAAGTATTTTAGAGATGAATTTAAGGCCTATGAAATTGGTGGTGAGTTTAAAACAGAATTTACTCTAAGTGGAAGTCATGAAGATATACTTTCCCCATCAGACGGCACTTCCATTGTTGGCAAGATTCAATTTGCATCAATTGAGGATACTGAAAAAGCTCTTGAGGCAGTTGATAAATCATTCTATGAAGGTGCGTGGTCACAAATGCCTTGGATTGAGCGTGCAAGTATCATGGCCCGCGCTGCAGAACTTATGTATCTGCGCCGTAATTACTACTCAGCACTTATTATGCATGAGTCAGGAAAGGCCATTGGTGAAGCTCTCGCAGATGTTGATGAGGCCATCGACTTCTTAAATTTCTATATAAGAAAACTCCAGGAGGTAGGTAGTGAAGGTGAGTTTGAGGCCCGTGGTCCATTTGCCATTATTGCGCCTTGGAACTTTCCTCTAGCGATTCCATGTGGAATGACGGCGTCGGCCCTCCTTACTGGCTCAACTGTTATTCTAAAGCCAGCAGAACAAACGCCTCTCATTACAAATGAGTTAGTTAATCTCTTCTATGAAGCTGGTGTTCCAAAAGATGCCCTGATTCATCTTCCTGGTGTTGGTGAAGTTGTAGGGCAACGCCTTATTGAAGATAAGCGAATTGCAGGAGTTATCTTTACAGGCTCAAAGCCGGTTGGTGTCCACATTGCAAAAACATGTGCTAAGAGACTTTATAAGAATCGTCAAAGTAATAAGAAATATCCAGTTCGTGTTATTACTGAAATGGGTGGTAAGAACGCTGTGATTGTAACAAATAATGCTGAGCTTGATGAGACTGTTTCAGGAATTCTTTATTCAGCTTTTGCTCACGCTGGGCAGAAGTGTTCGGCCTGTTCTCGTGTTCTTGTCCATAAGGAAGTTAAAGACAAATTAGTTGCACGTCTTAAGCAAGCGGCCCTTGATATTAATGTTGGCCCAGCTACTGACTTTGCAAGTTTTATAAATCCGCTCGTAACTAAAGAGGAAAAAGAGCGTCTTATTTCACAAGTTAAAGAAGCTTGTGAAGAGGCAAAACAATACAACGGTGTTGTACATGTTAATCGCTCAGAAGAAGAGCTTCCTGGTTACTGTGTTGGCCCTACAATTATCGAGCTTCCTAAATCTCGTGCTCTTGAAAAGGAAAGCTTTGCTTCACGTGAACTCTTTGCTCCCGTTATTCATATTGTAGCCTATGATGATCATGATGATGCGCTTAATATCTTTAATAGTGTCGAGTACGGTTTAACTGGTGGGGTTTTCTCTCAGTCACAAGATGATATCGATTACCTAACTAAGAAAATGTTAATCGGAAATAATTATATCAATCGTCCCATTACTGGAGCTCGAGTTGCCATTGAACCATTTGGTGGATTTAAAATGTCTGGAACAGGGCCTAAGGCCGGTGGTGCAGACTATCTAAGAAGTCTCTTTGTTAAAATTAGCTCTCTTGAGCTAGGGCAGACAATTTATGAAGAGGGAAGTAAGTATGAGCCTGTTGTATCTCGCAGCTCATCTTCAGATCACTTTGTAAGACGTGAAAAAATTCTTCCTGCTCTTGATGAAATTATCAGTAACTTCGGGCCTTTATTTCCAGGAACTTTTGGGGAAGAAAGACACGCACTAAAAGATCTTAAAAAGTGGCTTGAAGTCGATTACTTAGAAATTCTAAATAACGGCCGTAATAACCGCTATATCCCGGGGCAAATTAATTACTCAGTATTTGATGCCAATAAAGACCGTGCTCTGTATTTGAGCTTATCTGAAGAGATTAATATGCAGACTTTCTTTGCTGTCCTTATGGCCTTAACAACGGGAACTGGTATTACTGTTCTTTGTTCAAATAACAAGGCCTATCACTGGTGGAGCTACCTGATTGATATCTTAAAAAAGAATCGCTTCTCTAAGAAGAATATTGATTGTTACTTTGTTAGCAAAGATAAAATGATTTCTCTATTGAGTGAGAATTTTGATGTAGTTATTTGTGATGGTGATACTGAATCTATTAAAGAGTTTAACGATCTTTGTGGACAAAAGAATGGCCAATTTGTGATGACAACTTTCATTTCTCCTCTTGAAGATAATATTGGTGGGGATTTCTTTGATCTCTTCCATCTATTTTCTTGTGAGCGAAGTTATGCTGTTAATATTATGAGGCATGGTGCACCGATGGAGCTTGATTCATAATGGTTTATCGTCACCTAATTTTAGGGGCCGGGAATATGGCCCAGGCCCTCATTCCAAATTTCATCAAAGAGTCTGACAATACTGAGTTTATGGTTTTTACACCAAGTGGTGATAAGGCCCGTGATTTTGCTCAAAAGAATGGAATTACTTGGATTAAAGATTTAGACGAATTAAGAAATACTCATATTGATTTTCTATGGGCATGCTTTAAGCCACAGCAACTTGAGCAAGTCGCTGGAGAAATCGACTTTCTAACACATCCATACCTTAGTGTTATCTCACTTCTTGCAGGAAGTGATTGTGATAAGCTTTCAAAGAATTTTGGAACTCAACAGATCATTCGTATTATGCCTAATACTCCTGCACAAGTTGGTCTTGGAGTGAATGCACTTTATAAAACAAAAGAAGTTAATAAGGATAAGTGGAATACTTTCTGGCAGGCCTTTAATACCCAGGGTACAAATTGTGTTTTTGATAATGAAGATGATGTTGATATCATTACACCATTTTCTGGCTCAGGCCCGGCTTACTTTTTCGAAATAGCACGTATCTTGATACAAGACTTGAAGTCACGCGGAATTGATGGGGCCCTTGCACATCAGATGATTGCAGGTACAATAGAGGGGGCCGGACGCATGCTTTCTCAAAGTGATGATGCCGAAACTCTTCGTAATAACGTTACCTCAAAAAATGGTGTGACTTATGAAGCATTAGAATCTTTTAAAGAATCAAATCTTGAAGAGATTTTTAATCGCGCAATTGAGCGTGCTTATCAAAGAACACTCGAATTAAAAGGAAATAAATAATGAAAAAAGTTTTAGATAAATTACCTGAAGGTTTAAGAAATACTGCCTTTGTTAGACTATTTGGACTAACAAAAGTTCCTATGATTTTTTGGCTTCGTCCATCAGTTCTTGAATTAAATGAAGAAGTGACAGCAATTAAAATCCCTCTATCTCGTCGTTCAAAGAATCATTTAAATAGTATGTACTTTGGTGCCCTTGCTTGCGGTGCGGATCTTGCAGGTGGTTTTGCTGCTATGAAAAAAACGATGGATAAGGGGAAGAGAGTTTCTTTGGCCTTTAAAGAATTTCATGCTGAGTTTTTAAAAAGGGCCGAAGGGGATACTGTCTTTACTTGTACTCAAGGTAAAGAAATTGACGCTTTTGTTGAGAAGGTCTTAGCAAGTGATGAGCGTCACAACCTTCCTCTTAATATTATCGCAACTTGCCCTGACATTTCAGGAGATGAGCCTGTTGCAAAATTCGTGATTACGCTTTCTCTTAAAAGAAAGTAGATCACTCCTGAGACGAACAATTTCGCAGTTACTTAAGCAGGGTTAGAGGAGTCAATAAAGAGACACTCTGACCCAAACTCTTTTTCAATTAATTCTTTAAGAGCTAAGACACCAAATCTCTCTGTGGCATTATGTCCACCTGCATAGAAGTGAATATCTTCTTCACGTGACTCGTGCCAATCGTGTTCACTCATCTCTCCTGTCAGATAGGCATCAAGCCCTTCTCTAATACAGTAGCGCCAATCTGAGTTTGCTCCACCTGTGATAATTCCCATTGAAGAGATTTTTTCTTCATTAGGTTCACTGTGGATGACTTCGTGATTTAGGATGGCCTTTAATTTTTCTTTTAGCTCAATTGGAGTTATGGGAGTTGGAAACTTTCCCTGTAGGCCAGTTGGCATTCCCTTGTGATCACCATAAGGTGCAAGATCTGTAAGGCCTAAGGCCTTGGCGATTCCCGCAGCATTTCCATCTTCGATATGGGCATCAAGAGGTAAGTGGTAACCAAATAGATTAATATCATTTTGAATAAGAGGCTTTACTCGCTTTGCAAAGCTTCCCGTGATTTTTCTAACGCCATGGAATTTCCAAAATAGACCGTGGTGAACAATAAGGGCATCTGCTCCCCATTCACAGGCTTTTGTGATTGAGTCTCTTTGGGCCGAAACGGCAAAGGCAATCTTTGAGATCTCTTCTTTCCCTTCGATTTGAAGCCCATTCGGGCCGTAATCTTGGTACTCATAGATATTTAAGTGCTTATTTAAAAACTTTTCGAGCTCTTTTCTCTTAATAACTTTTGCTTCTGGCATAAATGATATCCAAACCTTTTTAATTATTGTGTTGGTTGGTTATCATTATCCCCTTTGGATGTTGAGAAATCAACTTTGAACTTATTAAAGCCTTTATGTGCATCTTGACGCTCTTGTCCTTTTTGGACAGATGAGCGAATTTTGCTAACAGTGTGGCGAAGTTCTTGGTTTTCTGGCACGAGTTTTAAGGCCACTTCAAATTCTTCCATCGCCTTATCGAAGTTATTTAACTGCATATAGGCGCGGCCAGCATTGATATATGGATACTCGCGGTTTGTGTACTTTGGAGCACGCTTTGCTAATTCATACCACTTAATTGACTCATTGATATGACCTTCATTTAGAAGGAGTGTTCCCATGTCATTATAAGGGGCACCGTATTCAGGATCAATTTCAATGGCCTTTAGACATAGAGATTTTGCATCTTCAGAGTTGCCCATTTGTGAAGTTACCCATCCCATAAGAGTTAGTACTTCAGCTGTTTCTTTGTGACCTCTTGCTTTCTCAAAGAGCTCTAGTGCTCCAGCAAGATCTTTTTTTGCAACGAGAACGTGTGCCTCTGAAATATATTTTTCGTACTTTTCTTCTCGCTTGGCATTCATTCCAAGAATTGGTGCTGTCTTTGCATTTGCAAGATTAATAATTTCGAGTGACTCTAAGAAGAATAGAGGAGGAGTGAAGTCGACTTCATCTTCAAACTCAATATCTTCTTCATCACTGCGTCCACCTTCGATAAGTGTGAATGGACCTTTTTTAATAGGCTTATTTGCTATGACGATTTCTTTCTTCTCATTAATATCGATGGCCTTTAAAAGCCCCATACGAGGAGTGGCAACATCAAGAGATGATCTTTCAATGAGAATTAGGTGAAGCTCTCTTGTATACTTATAAGAGAAGTTAATAAGTCTAGTAATGACTGAGACAAGCTCATCTTCATTCTTTGGAGCTAGAGTAATAAAACTTTCAATGAAGTTATTCATCAGGCGCATATTTTCACGGCCCTGGCGGAAGTTATTTTGATGAATAAGACTTAGTTCTGGATAGTGACTTGGGATTAACATATCGCAAATAAGCTTCTCATAGCCCATACTAAGCTCTTGAATAGCAAGACGTGCCTTAGGGTCAAGGTGTGTATCACTTAACTCACAAGTAGCATGGAGAATTCTTTCTAAGTAGCTCTTTGATTGTGTTAATTCACTTAATAAAATTTCTTGAACAGTATTCATTTCTTCCTTTGAATTACTCATATCTCTTCCTTGAAATATGCACTTTCATTTGCATCTTGTCCACGTTGTGTCGTGTCATGGGCTCATCAGTAAGCTCATTATTACATATACACGATACGTGCCAAATTTATTTTTGATAAGTTACCGAAATCAAATGTTCAGAAATAGAGTGGGGCCAAAAAATTGGCCCCAGTGTCTATAAAATATTGTGAATGCGTGTGATTAATTAAGTTTATTCAAGTGTTTTCGTTTCATATTTCAGTAGGTTACCACTGTTATTTGCCTTGTCATAGGCCGATGAAATTCGATCAAAGAGATTTCCTGTCTTCGAACCAATGGCCGTCTTACCTTTATAGTTAAGTGAACTAAGGTTACGGTCTTTTGTCTTATTAAACATATTCTTAAATGGGTTTGCTGAAGACGGTTTTCTCGATCTCGATGTTCCACGTCCTCCCACGAAACTAGGTCCGCCACCACCAACGTAGCTAAGTCCCTTCGTTCCATTTACTGAACCTGTTCCTTGTGGTTGTCCTTGTCCATCACCGCCAGCTGATGAACCACCGCCACCACCTCCGCCTCCTGGAGAGCTACCACCGCCACCTGAGCCTTGAGCTAATTGGCCACCTTCACTTACCGAAGCTGCAGAACCATAATTTCCATTCAGTCCGCTTGCTACTGTCTTCTTATCAACAGCAGTTCCTGTTTCTACTCCAGCGCTTGTTGGGTCTGATGATGAAGCGGCCGTTGCAGTTACAACTGCTTCGTCTTCATTTTGTTGGTAAGCCTGATTTGTTCCAAAGCCACCCATATTATAATCGCCAAATGAAGGTACATTTGTCGCTGCTCCGTAACCTGACTGGCACTGAGCATGAGTAGGGTTTACTGAACAAAATTGTGCGTAAACTTCTTCATTATCAAAGAAACCTTCAGGGAGTTTGATTGTATCCATCCCTTCAATTTTTCCGATAGCATTATTTATCATACTCTTTTGTTTACCAAGCTGTTCAATCGACATTGTCTCAGCTGCAGCATCGATACCTGCTTCGGCCATAATTCTAAAACCGACTCGCTTTGCAGCTCCATTTCTAAGGAAAGCAAAACCACCGTTTAAAAAGTTCTCTGAACATAGGGCCGCTGTTGTAGCCGAAGTTAGATCGACTCCCATTTGACTTGCAATATCTTTAGCTTGGTCAATTGGATCAGCACATAACTTTCTATTATCAAAATAATCTTCAGAAGTAGGAATTTGGCGAGACATCTCACCAATTGTTGCAAGTCTTGCCAGCTCCAGTGCACGTCTTTGTTCGGCCATCTCTTGTTGCTTATTTAGGCCATCTTTCTGCGCTTTAAGGGCAACAGTTGTTACGTTTTCAGTTCCGTCCATATTAAGAAGATCATTTTGTTGATCAGAACGAAACTCTTGTGCCGAAATTGTTTGGTATGTTGCGGTTGCTGTCTTACCTAATTGTGCGGCATTGTGAGCAAGAACAAGATTTGAACATTCATCATAGTCGAGAGTTTCTAGACCTGATACTTTACAAGTAATTTTGCCATCTAGTGAAGTGAGTTTCTCCGTTTCACTATAGGCGTCTTCTGTCTCACGTCCTTCTTTCATATTTTGACCAACGGCTGCCGCAAGCTGAAGGCAGCTAATCGACATCTTTGTTGCATCTTTAATGTTACTATCACTTGGCTCTTCTCCTGAGCTTATTCCTGATAAATTATTCAGATAGATTGCAACAAGTTTTGCAAATGCTTTGGGATTATTTAATGACGTTGGTATTTTACGATCATAAGTTTCCATTGTGATCTGCTTCCAAGTCATATTATCAACGGCTTTAGTGAGTAGGCGCTGACAATTTTGAGCGGCCGCAGTCCCTTCCATAATATTATTTGTCGCAACCTCACTAAAATTTAGATCTGTCGCGCTATAACAACTCTTGATTTTATCTTTTAGTGCATCGGCACCTTCTGATTCACCGCTACACTTTTCCCACACACCAACTTCTTGGACAGCTTTTTTATTTACAGGAGCTGGAGGCTTATTATCAACATTATCACTAACTTCTTTACCTTGGCTTTGAAGCCCAGCACCGGCAGCTCCATCGTCTTTGATACAGTACTTGTCTCTCTCGTCTTCAGGGACACTATCTTCGATTTCAACCATATAGTGATTATTGTTTTCGTCTACACATGGGTGGTTGATTATTTCAGCATGAGCAGGGCCCATTAGACTAATAATGAAGAGCGTGGAAGCGATGTTGAATAAAATCTTTCTTGTTGGTTTTTTCATAAATATCTCGAAAGTTAGGTTTTATGCTTACTTAAATTATAAGTTCTAATCGGTTAATTTCTTTGAAAAGTTGAGTATTTAAGCATGATTTGAGCTTTTGAGGGGTGTTGCACAACATAAGTAGTTAGAAATATGTTCATTTTTCAGTATCTGCGAGATAAAATGAAATTTTAATAATGCCAATGATAATGGCCAATTCAAAGATTTTAATAACTTACAGGATGATAATATGAGTACTCAAAAAAGCTTATCTATTGAAGATTATAATATTGAAGAATCAATCTATGAATTTACTGTTCAAGAGACTCATCTCGATACTTTTGGACATATGAATAATGCTACTTACCTGACTATTTTTGAGCAGGCCCGTTGGGATATGATTACAAAGAATGGATGGGGAATGGAGCGTATTATGCGTGAAAAAAAAGGACCAGTTGTTCTTGATATCAATATCAAATTCAAGTCAGAGTTAAGACTAAGGCAAGTTGTAAAGATTCGCTCAAGAGCAACTCAATTTGTGAATAGCCGCGTCCTGGTTTATGAGCAAGAGATGTTTGACGATAGTGGAAAGGTCTATACACACTTTACAATGACGGCAGGGCTCTTTGATCTAAAAGAGAGAAAATTATTAAGTCATGATCCTGATTGGTTAAAGGCCGTAGGACTTACTTTAAAAGCCTAAAGAAATGATAATAGATTTGTTGCGAGTTTGCTTTTACTTCATCTAAGTAAGTAAGCTCGCGCATCTTCTGATGTTCAAGTAATTCACAAAAAATTTCATATGTATATTGCTCGTGATAGTCTCTTGATACATTGGCATAGCTTATATGCCAGGCTTCTGGCGCAACACCACCAAGATCTTCTTGATATGGCCTATAATAAGAATAGCTCTTATCTTCCTGAATTTTACGATTTAGCCACACACTGAAAGCTGCAAATGGTCCACCTTGTGTAAACTCTTCAGGAACTAATTGAATATGATAACCTTCGGGCCAGCTATTGCCGTCAACGACATCTAATTCTGTGCCCCAATGATGGCGGGATGTCCCCGGTAGGGCAGACCAATTGATAATACTTGTTACGATTTGTGAAGGTGTCATCTCTTGTTGGTTTAGCTGTTTACCGTCTCTATCATAGATTGGACGCTTTCCCTCACACTTCTCATTCCAAATTCTTAGTTGATCATCAAAGGAGCGAAAAGAGCTCGTGACAAAGATATCAATTTCTTCATTTAGGCCATCATCTTTGAATTTTAAAAAGTCTTCATAGGATTCTTTATGGAAGTAGCGATTAATCGATTCATCAAAGATAAGATGATCTTTGGTCATTCCGAATAAGACATCCTTGTCTACTTTACTCATGATTTAATTCCTATTCTGAGAATAATTTCTTAAGTCCTGACTGAACATAGCGATGAGAAATTACTTTAAAAATTGAAACTGATTTATCTTTGATAATGTCATTATCACCCAGATCATACTTCTTATTTGAAGTTGCTTCATCTGCACCCTTACCGTAGCTTAAAACCTGAGAACTTGTTGAGTCATCAAATTTCCAACGATTACTATTTTTTGTTTTTGATCTTGTACGTGTTGTTTTTCTACTCGCAATAATACCTTTGGCCGGAAGTTTACTTTCTACACTGGCAATGGTTTCTTGAAACTGTGAAGGGGGAGTTGGTCTAAGGCGCGCAAATTGCTCTCCTGGAGAACCATTGAAGATTGCGACATTATTGTTATCACCTGAGCGACCTAAATCTTTTGCGAATTTATTAGCGGCTTGATCTAAAGTAATACCTGTTGCTTTTTTGAATGGAGCTTCTACTTTCTTCTTAACTGCGGCAAGGGCCTTATCTGTTATGGCCGACTGATTAGCACTTGATGAAGAATAGGTTCCAGCATTACCTTGTGATGTCTGATTTACTAAATCAAGGGCCTCTGAAACATCTAAACCACCAAGACTTGTTCCAAATCCTGATGAGACTTTTAAGCTTTGACAGGCATTTTCACCTTTATTATTTTTAAGTTTTCGACAATTACATTCACGGTCAAATTTTCCATCTTTATAGATACATCCTGATGGATTCCTATTTGGCGCAGCTCTTGATGCATCAGTGGAAGATACGTATGAGCCATCATACTTATTCCAGTAGGCGATACATGTATTGGACTTTTGACGATTTGGATTCTTCTTTCCGTCTGCTGTATAACAATAACATGCAGGCTCACTCAAGCTGTCACGTCCATTTGGACAGTATGATGCAACACTTTTGATATACTTTTCTTTTAGTTCTTTAATTTGAGCAACATTGGCTTCAGCTTCTTTTTCTTGTTGGCCTGCTGCACTTGATACGCTTAATGAAGCGGTCGCAGCGACAGCACCCCCAAAGAGAATTACACACGGGTTTTTAAACATAGTGGCCGCCCAATTGCCACGTCCCATACTTCCTTCTTCACCAAAACACTTTGTTCCACCATCTTTCCAGATATCATAAGCCGCTGCCACTGTTGCAGCAGTATAGCCCATTGCTGTCGTACGATATTGTTTTTTGTGTTTACCTGAAACTTCAGCGAGATACTGTTGTTCTTTTTCAATCATATTGAAAGCTTCAAGTTGTGCACCATTCATCGACTCTGGATTCTTAGTGTATTCTTCATATTCTGTTTTAAATTCATCTGTCTTCTTTTCAACATCTTCTTTTTGAATTTTGGATTGATAGAAACTATAGGCTGCTGTTGCTGAAACGATTGTACAAGACATACAATCCTGTTCACCAAGTTTTTTATCCACAGAATCAAAAGCCTTACCGGCCACGAGAGCAATCCCGTTAACAAGGCCATAGGCTTCTAAAAGAGAAGCTGAAAAACCTGTGAAGCCACCGTTGAATTGACCATTGTTATTTACGTCGCTATCACTTACACGGCCCTCATTTAATTCGTTGATTGCTGCTTGTTGACGAGTATCGGCCGTTCTCTTAATACATGCATTCTTTTCTGTCTCGTTTTCAATGCCTTCACACTCGGTGTAATCATTACGATTTTTTATTGATCCCTCTGTGTACATACAGCGGTTGAGACTTGTGTTGAAGATCTGTCCAGTGGGACATTTTGTCGTAGCAAAGATCTCAAAGTGTCCAAGGGCAAAACTTAGAAATATGAGTGTTAAAAGTATGCCTTTCATTTTTACCTATCTCTCTTTTTTGGTCTATTAAAGTAGTAACTATCTTAGTATAACAGCAAAGCCTTGTTTTTCGATAGAGGGGCAATTGCTTTATCAGACGTTAAGTTTTTGATATTAAAGGAGTTTTGACGTGAAAGCAGCTAGATTTATGGCCTTATTTTCAATTTTTGCTAGCCTTAATTCGTTGGCACTACCAAAAGAAAGCCTAAAAACAGGTGATATTATTCTTTTGGATATGGATTGTTTCAGTTGTGAACTAATTGAGCAACAAACTGGTGGACCTTTTTCTCACTCTGGAATTGTGCTCAAACACGGTAGTCGCTATTTCGTCGCTCAGTCTCTTGGAAATGTTCATCACATTCCTCTGAAGAACTTTCTAAGTTATTCTCGTAAGAAGGCGCAGGTTATGCGTCCAAAATACTTAAGCTACGCTATGAGAAAGCAGCTTCTTGCTAATTATCAAGAAAAGTATATGGGGCAACCGTTTGACCATGACTATATCTGGGATGATGAAAAACTCTATTGTTCAGAGTTTCTTTATAAGCTTCTAAAGAGCGTCTATGCCATTGTGGACTTTGTTCCAAAGCCTATGAGCTATGATAAGAATACTGACGCTTGGGAGCGCTACTTTGGGAAGAAGCCACCAACTGGCCTTCCAGGACTTTCTCCAAATGATTTCTACTATTCAAGTGACTTTGAGGATATGGGCCTGTTATATTAAATTGTGAATAAATTTAATGAGCTCCATTTAGTTACGAATCATTTTGAAGCTTCTCCAAGTCTAATCTCACTTGTTGAAAAGGCCCACAGTCTTTGTGGGATTACAATTTCAAGTATACTCGAAGTCGGCTGCGGCCAGGGCCTGCACTTTATTAATGATGAATGTCGCATAACAGGAATTGATATTTCATCTGAGGCCATTGAAAAAGCAAAAGAGAATTTCCCAAATCAAAACTTTAAAACTCATTCAAGTCTTAACCTAAGGGAGCTTGGAGAGTCTTACGATCTTATTTTAGACGCTCATCAAATTCATTATCTGAACGGTGTAGGAGAGATTGAGAAATATCTTGACGAGGTTTTTAATGCTTTAAATGACGGTGGGATCTTCTGTTTTGAGGCCATGATTTCACATAAGGAATATCGAGCTACGCAGCTTGCTGTAACCGTTTTAGATTCGATGGAATATGAGAGTTTATTAATTGAGCGCGGCTTTACAATAAAGTTTCTAACACTTCCTCGTGGACGAAAATTTGTGGCCTCAAAAAAAAGAAAGGCCGCTCTTTCGAGCGACCCGGATGTCTTACTGGTTATTGCTACTAAGGAAGGAGTAGCAAAAGCGTATTGAAAAATTATTCTTCGTCATGTGGAGTTCTTCCCACCTCTAACTTCTTCGCTTTCTTTGCCTTTAACCTTTCTACGTAAAGGTAGCGGATATCACCTGCGTTTAAGTAACCTCCATCTTTTAATTTGATTTCACCTAATTTTTTTAATTCCTCCACGTTTCCAAAAGTTTTTTTGATATGGGCAGCTGTGCTGATATCTAGAAAACGTCCATTAACAGTTTCAATTGCCATGGCGCGATCTAGTTTTTGGATTTGCTCTGGCGTGATTCTCTGCATTTCTCTTGCGCTTGCAGTCTCCTGAATCGTTAGTGTAAGCATGATGATCCCAAATGTGATGTACAATGCTTTTATTACTGATTTTTTCATGTCGGCCCCTTCATGGTCACTATTTCTTCCTGAAGCCATTTGCTCTTGAACTTCCTATCTAAGAGCTTGATGCCAGTATAAAAGCATGTCTCGTGCCAATTCTGAACACGTACAATCAGTGACTTAGCTATGATGAAGGTGGTGTCTTTTGGGGGACTGGTGGCCTTTTGCCATCTTTGAAACAAAAAAAGGCCCCAGATCGGGGCCAATATGATTAGAATTTATTGATTTTTAAATTATGCTTTTAAGCATTCTTCAGCTTCTTCTGGATGTTCTTTACATTCTTCTTTCTTTTCACAGAACATGCAGTCTTCACCGATAATTGCACCAAGTCCACCACAAGATCCTGAAAGTTTGCGGTTAGATATGATTACACCAACTGCCATTCCTGTAATCGACAGTGCGAGTACTGCAAAAGTTACGAGGAATAATTTAAAGTTAGCGTCCATAATTCGATCTCCTAATAGGGTGAGCTATTTACTCGGTTATCTTATCAAATTCTTCCGTTGATGTCTCCAAATACTTTCCTGAACCATCTTGTGAACGGTGAATGAAGAATGCTTTCAACTTATTTTCTTTAGCGTAGGCGATGGCCTTTGTTGCACCCATTGCCATGAGGGCCGTGGCCCAAGCATCTGCATCCATACAAGTGTCAGAGATCACACTTACGGAAGCAAGCTTAGAAGCAACAGGGGCTCCCGATTTAAAGTTAATAGTGTGTTGATAGCGTTTGCCACCTTCCTTGAAGAAGTTTCGATAATCACCAGAAGTTGCTAGTGCAACATTCTTGATTTTTACAACACGAACTACTGGATTGCCATTTTCATTACTAGGGGACTCAACACCAATTCGCCATGGACGAGTAAGGGATTCTCCCATTGTTGCAACTTCGCCACCTACCTCAACTAAAGCATTGTGAATTCCACGCGACTTTAGGAGGGTAATAATCGTATCGACACCATAACCTTTGGCCGATGCCGAAAGATCAAGGTAAACCCCATCTATTTCTTTTGTAAGGATGCCGTCTTTTAATTTTATCTTCTCGTATCCAACTTTCTTCTTTGCCTCTTCAATTGATTGTGGACTTGGTATTTTTCTCTTACCGGTTGGTCCAAAGCCCCAAAGATTAACAAGTGTTCCAATTGTCGGGTCAAATATTCCTTGAGTCTTTTGGGCCAACTCCAGAGCATGGGCCAGCGTCTTTTTAAAATCTTCTCCGGGATAGAACTTTTCACTCTTTGGCATTTTATTAAAGAGCGAAATCTCCGAGTCAGCGATATAAGTACTCATGGCCTTATTGACGTCATTGAGTCGAAGATCAATATCTTGTTGGAGAGTCTTCTCATCGTGATCTTTTGGTGCAATATACTTGATGTGGTACGTTGTCCCCATCGTTTTTCCCGATAAACGATGAATTTGAAGATTATCGCTCTGGCATGAGGTGAGAAGTATCCCAAGAATAAATATTAAGATTTGGTGAAGTTTCATTAGTTAAAGGCCTGTTCCTCAAGAATTTTTCTTTCGGTTTCAAGGTCTCTCTTATCAGCTTTTTCTTCTGAGAACTTCTCTCCATAGCGCGCCTTAAGCTTTGTAATATTGCGTGCCATCACATCTTCGAATTCTATACCAAGTTCATCTCCTACAATGGCCATATACCAGAATAGGTCACCAAGTTCTTCGGCAAGATTAACTCGATCAAGTTCTTTACCGTAGAATATATGCTTCTTTAGGGCATCGAGGAACTCACCAGCTTCAGTTGATAGGCCAATTCCTGCGTGTAAGAGTCTTTTAATACCATCGTCATTTAGTCGAGTGTTCATTGCATCAAAATCTCTTGATTCTGTTCTGATTGCATCGGCCATATACTGCTTTGAGTTCATATAATCTCCTGTGTTTAGTTGATGAGTTAAACTAACTTAATTTGTGAATATCTTCGGACTTTATCACTTTGATTTTTATCTAGTCAAAGCTTGCCTCTTAAAAAAGAAAACTTCACGAACTGTTAAGATATAAGGTATATTAACGTGCCTAAATTATTAATTTTGTAATAGCCGCAAAGCGCTAAAAAATGGATTTTTATCAAATGGATCAATTCGACTTTTCAACCCTTTCAAGTTCAGACATCTCTTACATTGACTCACTTTATGAGCAATATGAATCAAACCCAAATGAAGTAGAAGAAAGTTGGCGAAACTTTTTTCTAGGATTTGAATTTGGAGCAGGTAAGGGATCATCTTCAGCTGGTGGAGATGTTAGTGATGAAAAATTACGCAAAGAATTTAATGTCTTTCGTCTAATTCAATCTTTTCGTGCAAGAGGACATCTTCTTTCTGATACGAATCCAATTCGTCCAAGATTGAATCGTCATGCCCATATCTCTCTTGAAGATTATGATTTAACAAATGATGATCTAAAAGAAAGCTTTGTATGTGGTGAGTTTATCGGAATGCCTGGTGCAACTCTACAAGCAATCATGGATCACATGATGAAATTATACTGTGGAAAAATTGGTGTTGAATATATGCACTCAACTGACACAGATATGAGACGTTGGTTTAGAAATGAGTTCGAAGGGACATATCTAAAAAAAGATTTTACAGTCGATAAGAAGAAGAGAATTCTTCACAAGCTTAATGAAGCAAATGTTTTTGAAAACTTTCTTCAAACTAAGTACACAGGTCAAAAGAGATTTTCTCTTGAAGGTGGAGAGTCAACAATTCCTGGTCTTGATGCTGTCATTAACGAAGGTGCAAGATTAGGTGCTAAAGAATTTATTATTGGAATGGCCCACAGAGGACGTCTAAATATTCTAGCAAATACGTTAGGAAAAACTTATGAGTATATCTTTTCTGAATTTGAAGGAAACTCACTAGAGCAACTTGCAGGTCAAGGTGATGGAGATGTTAAGTACCACATGGGATTTACTTCTGTTGCTAAAACTGAAGATGAGAAAGAAGTTTACTTAAAGCTTCTTCCAAACCCATCACACTTAGAAACAGTTTCTCCAGTGGCAACTGGTTACGCTCGTGCTCAAATTGATATCGCTTACGAAGGCGATGAAAGTAAAATTATTCCAATCGTTATTCACGGTGATGCTGCTGTTGCAGGACAAGGGATTGTTTACGAAACGCTGCAAATGTCTGAGCTTGATGGTTATCGTACAGGTGGTTCAGTTCACTTTGTTATTAATAATCAAATTGGTTTCACTACTGACTTCACAGATGCACGCTCATCTCACTACTCAACATCAGTTGCTAAAATGCTAAATATTCCAGTTATTCATGTTAATGGTGACTGTCCTGAAGACGTGGTTTACGCATGTGAGCTTGCTGTTAAGTTTAGACAAAAATTTAAGAGAGATGTTTTCATCGATATGGTTTGTTACCGTAAGCACGGTCACAACGAAGGTGATGAACCAAAGTATACACAACCAGAACTTTACGGGATGATTTCAAAGCATAAGAATCCTCGTGAAATGTATATTGAAGAACTAGCTGCACACGGGTCTGTAGATAAGGCCGTGGCAAAAGAAATGCAAGAAGAGTATAAGAATCTTCTTTCAGATCGTTTTAACAACGTAAAACAAAATGTTATTCCTAAGAAGGTTCCTGGACCTCACCAACAGTGGAAGAACATTCGTTTCTCGACTTTAGAAGACTTTGCAAATTCTCCTGCTACAGGAGTTGATAAGAATGTTCTTGAAACGATTGTAAACTCAATCACACAAACACCTGCAGGGTTTAAGCCTTTAAGAAAGGCGAAGAAGCTACTTGATCAACGTCGAGCAAATTTTGATAATGATCAAATCGACTGGGCCATGGCAGAGCTTTTTGCTTATGGATCAATTCTTACTGAAGGTAACGATGTTCGCTTCTCTGGTGAAGACGTTATCCGTGGGACATTCTCTCACCGTCACGCAAAAGTTTTCGATGAGAAAACAAATGAAGCATATTGTGGACTAGAGCACCTAACAACTGGTCAAGGTGATTTCTATATTTATAACTCACTTCTTTCTGAATATGCGGTTCTTGCGTTTGAGTATGGTTACTCACAAGCAACTCCACATGCGCTAAATATTTGGGAAGCGCAATTTGGTGACTTCACTAATGGTGCCCAAATTGTTATCGATCAATTTATTTCGGCAGCAGAGAGTAAGTGGAGAAGAATGAGTAACTTAGTAATGCTTCTTCCTCATGGTTATGAGGGGGCAGGCCCAGAACACTCTTCATGTCGTCCAGAAAGATTTCTACAACAATGTGCTGAAGAGAATATGGTTGTTTGTAATATTACAACTCCGGCCAATATGTTCCATGCTCTTAGACGTCAGCTAAAGTGGGAGTTTAGAAAGCCACTAGTTGTCTTCACTCCAAAATCTCTTCTAAGGCATCCATTATGTCAGTCAAAAGTTTCAGACTTAACTGATGGTAAATTTGAAGAGGTATTTGACGATACTTGGGTAAATCCAAAAGATGTTAAGAAAGTTGTCTTCTGTACTGGTAAGATCTACTACGATCTATTTAAGTATCAACAAGAAAATGATCGCAAAGATGTTGCGGTTGTTCGTCTTGAGCAACTATATCCACTTCCTGTTGAAAAAATTGAAGAGATTCTTAAGAAGTATCCAAAAGCGACTCATCGTTGGGTACAAGAAGAGCCTTCAAATATGGGAGCTTGGATGCACTTAAATCGTTGGCGTGACACTTTTAGAGATATTGATTGTATTTCGAGAAAGGCTTCGGCATCTCCTGCTACTGGATATGCATCAGTCCATATTAAAGAACAAGAAACAATTGTAGAGAATGCATTTAAATAAATAAGGAAAAGAAAATGGCAATCGTAAAAATTACTATTCCACCAATTGGTGAATCAATTACTGAAGTTGCTCTAGGTGAGTGGCTAGTAAGTGATGGTGACTATGTAAGTGAAGGTGATGAACTTGTTGAGGTTGAATCTGACAAGGCAACTCTTCCACTTCCAGCGGAAGAAAGCGGTATCATTAGAATTATCGCTGAAGAAGGTGCTGAGTTAGAGATCGGTGCTGTTGTTGCTGAACTTGATACTTCGGCTTCAGCTCCAGCAGGGACTAGTGCTCCTGCAACAGAATCAGCTTCAACTCCAGCGAGCGCACCAACTCCTACTGGTGGAGATAAGAATTATCCATCTCCGGCCGCTGCAAAAATTCTTGCAGAAAAAGGTGTTGATGCTTCATCTGTTGCTGGAACAGGAAAAGATGGACGCATTACAAAGAACGATGCTGTTAACGCTAAGGTTGCTCAAGCACCTGCCGCAGCTCCTGCTGCAAAGTCTGCTCCAGCACAAGAAATTGCTGTTCAGGCACCAATGGGTGGAGCAAGTCGCGCTAAAGAAGAAGTGAAAATGAAGCGTATCCGTAAGACAATTGCAAAACGTCTTGTGGAGGCAAAGAATACAACTGCTATGCTTACGACTTTCAATGAAGTTGATATGTTCAACCTAATGGAGCTTCGTAAGAAATATAAAGATGCATTCAAAGATAAGCACGATATCGGTCTTGGTTTCATGTCTTTCTTCACAAAAGCTTGTACAAAAGCTCTTATGGAGATCAAAGGTGTTAACGCACAAATTGATGGTGAAAATATCATTTATCACGACTATGCAGATGTTGGTATTGCGGTATCAACTCCAAAAGGTCTAGTTGTTCCAGTTATTAGAAACGCTGAAAGTCTAAGTCTTGCACAAATTGAAAAAGAAGTAAGAAGACTTGCTCTTAAGGGACGTGATGGAAAGCTTACAGTTGATGAAATGACTGGTGGAACTTTCACGATTACAAATGGTGGTGTTTTCGGCTCAATGCTTTCAACTCCAATTATTAACGTTCCACAATCAGCGATTCTAGGAATGCACAATATTGTTGAAAGACCTGTTGCTGTAAACGGACAAGTTGTTATTCACCCTGTGATGTACTTAGCTCTTTCATATGACCACAGAATCATCGATGGTAAGGAATCAGTAACATTCCTTAAAATGGTTAAGGAAATGCTAGAAGATCCGGCCAGAATGCTACTAGATATTTAAGACTATCTAATTTAATTTTTTGAAGGAATAAGTATGAGTAAAGAATTTGATGTTGTTATAATTGGTTCAGGTCCTGGTGGATATATCAGTGCTGTTCGTTGTGCTCAACTAGGAATGAAGACAGCAATCGTAGAAAAGTATAATACACTTGGTGGGACATGCCTTAACGTTGGATGTATCCCATCAAAAGCATGGCTTGACTCAAGTGAGAAATTTCACGAAGCGACTCATGAGTTTGAAGCGCACGGTATCTCAACTGGAAAAGTTAAGGCCGACATCGGAAAGATGGCAGCGCGTGTTGCTGAAGTTGTAAAAGATACTTCAGGTGGGATCACTTACTTAATGGGTAAGAATAAAGTTGAAACTTTCCATGGTATTGGTTCATTCGTTGATGCTAATACGCTTAAAGTATCTGGTGAAAAAGAAGAAACTCTTAAAGCTAAGAATTTCATCATTGCAACTGGTTCTAAGCCGGCTTCAATTCCTGGAATTGAAATTGATAAAGAAAGAATCATTACATCTACTGAAGCTCTAAAACTTGATACTCTTCCAAAGCATTTCATCGTTATTGGTGGTGGTGTTATCGGACTTGAGCTTGGTTCAGTATTTTTAAGACTTGGTTCAAAAGTTTCTGTTGTTGAATACGCAGACTCGATCCTCGCAACAATGGATAAAGATTGTGCAAAAGAGATGACGAAAGTTCTAAAGAAACAAGGAATGGAATTCTATACTGGTCACGGTGTAACTGAAGTTGTTAGAAAAGGCGACAAGGTACATGTTAAGGCCAAGAACAAAAAGAATGAAGAAGAAATCAAACTAGATGGTGACTACTGCCTAATGGCCGTAGGACGTCGTCCATTCACTGATGGCCTTGGTCTTGAGAACGCAGGTGTAAACCTAGATGAGAGAGGTCGTGTTATTACTGACGATCACCTTCGTACAAATGTTTCTCATATCTATGCAATTGGTGATGTAACAACTGGTGCTATGCTTGCTCACAAAGCTGAGGAAGAAGGTGTTGTTTGTGCTGAGATTATTGCTGGGCAGAAGCCACATATTAACTACAACTTAATTCCAGGTGTTGTTTATACATGGCCGGAAGTTGCCTCAGTTGGTGTAACAGAACAAGAGCTTAAAGCTAATAAGACTCCATATAAAGCAGGAAAATTTCCATTTAAAGCAAGTGGACGTGCTCGTGCATCAAATGAATCTGCTGGTTTTGTAAAAGTACTTGCTTGTAAAGAAACTGACGAAGTTCTTGGAGTTCACATCGTAGGCCCTCGTGCTGCTGACTTAATTGCAGAAGCTTGTGTGGCAATGGAATTTAGAGCTGCAGCTGAAGATATTGGACGCATTTGTCATGCGCACCCAACTTATTCTGAAGCGCTTAAAGAAGCTGCTCTTGATGCCTTTGATAAGAAACCTCTAAATATATAGTGCGGCATCTTAGCGAAGCTAAGATTTGACGCACTATAGGCTCCCCAGCACTTTAGCTAAAAAAATATATTCAACAAGCCGACGTTTATGTCGGCTTTGTTGCCTCTGGAGCAATGGGAAAGAGTTACTTCTTAATCACCCCATTTGAAAGCTCATAACTTCTTAATCACCCCACTTGAAAGCTCATAACTTCCATCTACAAAAATCTTACGAAAACATCCGCAGCATCTTGCGGAAGCAAGATATGATGCGGTGTTAGCTCCCCAGTCTTTAGCTCGAATACTATTTAAACAAATCGACGTTTATGTCGATTTTGTTTCCGCAGGAGCAATGGGAAAGAGTTACTTCTTAATCACCCCACTTGAAAGCTCATAACTTCCATCTACAAAAATCTTACGAATAAAGCATCCATCAATTTGTTTACCTTCACGTCGCATGGAAATGATTTCTTGAACGTTAGTATCAAGCTCGCTGCTTTTTATCGTTTCTAAATTGTTACTAAAGTGGATTGTACGTGGAGGCGTCATAAGCTCAAGTGTAATCTGATCTTCTTCATCGAAGAAATATTTAAGATCAGCCTTGTCTGCATACCAAGGCTTTTCATTTGTAATTAGGATTAAATCACTCTCTTTTGATAGAAACTCTTTAAATTCTTGATAGAGTACGCTTTCACATTTATCTGAAAAAATAAAGCTGTTTGGGTTGTGACGAGGTGAGATTAGTTTTGTTAGTTGTCTCTTTTGCTTGAAGCTATGTCCCAAGCGATTTAAAAGCTCTCCATGGCTTTCTATTGCGATAATTGGGGATTCTATGGCCTCAATTATTTCATCTAAAATAACTCCAACAGGAAAGTAGAGAAAGTAGTAATCAATAGCAAATTCACTAACGTATTTTTGCCTAAATCTATCATTAATAAATACGTGTTTAGAGTTTTTTAATTTATTGATAGCGTAATCGATTCTCTTTTTTACTGGCTCAATACTAATGACTTTTATATTTGGAAAATAAGCTTGTGCAACGAATGCCATCTTTCCATAGGAGGCTCCAATATCACAAATTGTAATAGGGCCTTTGTGACTATTACTAAATGACTTTAATATTTGGTAAAAATCTTGAAGAGAAGTGTTGATGGCCTCTTCTTTTTGGCCATCGAGATAGAACTCTGGTGTTGATTTACAGTCAATTTGTTTTAGAGAATTTTCAATTTCTGAAACAATATCGATTTCAAACCCTGTTGTCTTGATAAGTTCATTCTCACTTAAGTTATACATCAAAGTAATTTGTCATATTTTCTAAGGGCCGTCATGCCAAAGATTATGGCCATATTTTAGTCAATTAATAATATTGTTGCGAACTGATTTTGCCCAATAAATATTAAGGGGAGGTTCTATGATTTTAATCAGTTATGGCGTTCAATATTTAGTTTGTTAAATAAAAACCGAGTAAATACCTATTTTTATTAAACTTTAATTAATTATTATCCGATACTTTATTTAGAGATTAACGAGGATAGTTTGAAGAAGCTTATAATTGCAGAAACATTGACCGATTTTAGGGTGGTAGATCTAAATGATCTCTATGTCGAAGCTTTGTCTGGCATCGTCTTTTCTAATCAATATGGCTTTGAAGAATCTTCACTTACATGGAAACTTTTAAAAGATATTCAACTTCCTAAAGTTATAAACGAGTCTCTGCAAGTATCTCCTAATCATTTTGATATGCCACAAGTTGCACCTAAAGGTTTTGAGTTAAAACAAATCAATGTGGTCGAAGAAGTTGAGCATAATTCTTCTAATAATCTTCTAAATGAAATTTCTAAAATCATTCAAACTGAAATGCAAAAGGTTAGAGAAGACTTTGAAACAAAAGTTGAAACATTAGAAGAGAAGATTGGTGAGATGGCCCAATTTATTGGTTCAAGTGATAAAGACAAGAGTCATTTAATTCTTGCTAAGATCGACGGTGTTCTTGATGAGATGACACTCATTAGTGATGTAAATCGTAAAGTTACAAAAATACTTTCGACAACTAGAGAAATCGAAGATAGTGGGACTAATTCTCAAGAGTATTCAAAGAAATTTAATGCACTTAAAATTAAATATAAAACCTTATCTGTTGAAAATAAAATGGCGAAGAAGAATCTTGCCAAGGTTATTGCTAAAGCTAAGGCCTTAAATGCAAAACTAGAAGTTGCAGAACAAGAGCTAGAGCATTTTAAAAGTTATACAGAAAAGAAAATCACCGATTCTACAAATCCTGATATTTTAGTAAATGATGATGAGGATCGCACACAGGAATATCAACTTGATGAAGTTGTAGCGTCTGAATCTCCAAAGTTTAATATGATCTCGCAGGATGAACTTGCAAAAGATACTAGTGGAATTGAAGAGTACACAGAAGAGGCAACTGGTGAGTTTGATATTTCCAGTGGTAGTCTTGAGATTGGTAGTCGTGCGCACGCAGATGATGAAGAACTTGAAAGTTTAAATCTCGAAGGCCTTAAAAAAGGTAAGAGCTTTGAAATTTCAAATAAAAAATCATGGTCGTATGATACAGGCGCAGGTGTTGTTGGACCTCTTCGTTTTGATGAAATGCTTGTTGATATGGAAAAGGGAAATATTAAGCCTGATACTCTTGTTAAGAAAAAAGCAGGTACTCCTTGGATGACAGCAAGTGAAAGGCTAGAGCTTAATACTGAAGCAACGCTTATTTTTGAAGATAAAGAAAACCCTGAAAATAATAAGTATCTTATTGAACGCACGGAGTATCGCGTTGAGATGCAAGAAGTTGTGTCATTTTCGTTAATGGACGTTGATAAAGAATTTAAGGGATATATAACAAATCTTTCTCTTAGTGGTGGCTTTCTCGAGGTCACAAGATTTGAAGATGAATTTAAAAAGAATACAAGAGGAACTCTTTATATCTCCGAAGGGAATTTTGAGCGTGCTATCGCTGTTGATTTCACTATTATGCGAACTTCACACCAAAGGCCACGTGGTTTTGGGATCAGATTTGAGTCCCTCTCAGATACAATTATGGAAGTTCTAGGTGAGAGAATGATCGAAATTCTCAATCAGGACCAAGGTCAAAAGAAAGCTGCCTAAAAATAGATGCAGTGCATTTTTTCAAAATAATCAATGATAAATTCTTCGATTTAATTATGAGCTTGATAAAGTTAAATGTAGAGTTGATAATTAATAAAAAGGAATGGTGGTTCGGGCGGGACTTGAACCCGCACGGGGTTGCCCCCACTGGATTTTAAATCCAGATTGTCTACCAATTCCAACACCGAACCGCTTAGAATGCTTAACGATTTTGGACTATAACGTGTATATTTGTCAATTCAAAAAAACTACTAAATTCATTTTTCTTTTACTTGCATTATTTGTTATTGGCTGTGCAACAAAAAAAATTGTTCTACCTACAAATCGTTTAACGGCCAATTGGTTTAATTCACCTGAAGGTTTTATTTATCGCGATTATGAAGGAAGTACAGTTGGTCATCTCTTCTTTGACTTCGCTCCACAAATTGATGTGAAGTCCCACTTGGTTGATGTTGTTATTTCGACGCCCCGTGATAGTCAAAATCATTATGACATTGATCTGGTTAGTGGGAGGTTTTATAAAGAGCGCACTTTCTGTAAAGAAGAAGATATTTGGAAGAATTATACGTCTTCAATTGAGCGTCCAAATTTTTCTTGGGCCTTTGTTCCACGTTTACTTAATCGAAACGGAAAACCTCAGCGAGTGGCCGTTTTTGGTGACCTTAAATACTTAGTTGATGGAAGTTTTCCGAAAGAGGAAAGTGTCCAAGTCCAAATCCTTGGCGCTTATATAGTTAAAAGTTGTCTCACTGGTCTTTGTGACTTAAATAATCATTGGAAATCGGAAGTTATTCTGATTGCAAAAAGTATGCTTGATGAAAGTCTACATAATGCTCAGGGGCTGACTACTTTGAAGAAGTATATTGATTGGGGCTATTTTAAAGCATTTATCGAAAATTCAATGGGGCGAAATGAAATCGGTCGTACATCTAAAGGCGCTTATCGTTTAGAGTCACCAATTCTACCAAGTAGGGCCTTGAAGTATGTTATTAACTCAGGACATCTTTTTTCAAATAGTGAGTTAGCAACACTTAAAAAATCTTGCCGTGTTGTTTACTCTGACGCTTTAAAACTATTTGATAAAAAAAAGGATTTATCAGATCGTCTAAAAAAATTCTATCAGAATGATTGGAACAAATTTGATATTTGTCGTAAATTCGTGCGTCATTACGATATTAAGAAAGAAAAAGATAAACATTGGAAGATCGAATATTTAACGGCTTTTAAGCATGCGGCAGAAATTGGCTTCTACTATGATTGTCGTTTAAAAACTTGGGTTAGAAATATTAAAAATAATAAAGGTGAGTTCATTGTTAACCAAGGGAAAATCATTGGTGGTTGTCGTGATGAAAATCTAGCCGATGCATTTCCTTCTGCAGTATCTTTACTAGCTTCAATTTCACAAGCGGGCACTCCATACTATCGTTATATCGAATACGATAGTGGTGCCGATACATTTAATCAAAAAATTTATAATTGGGTTTTATTTAATGGAAAGAAACAAAGCTGTGACAAGTCTGATAAAAAAGATATAATCTTTCCAAGCGATATTAGTTTTAATTTATAATAGGTTTTTATTTAAATGAATATTTTTAATATTACGGATGAAATTCAGATAATCACAAAATCACGTCTTAGTGAGCTTGCATATGATTATTTTGATAGTCAAGAAGTCATCTTTACAAGTTTAAGCTGTATTGATTTGATGAATGCCTATGATCTGAAGTCAAAATATAACCTATTAAATGCAAGATTCTTACTTATTTATCAATTCCAAAATTTGGCACTTCATAAGCGTGAGTTCTATGGTGTAGCCTTAAGTTATGGGCAAACTATTACTTCTTTTGCTCACTTGTACAGTGCCATGACATGGTTTGAAGCTGAAATAAACCGCCACTATGGTGTTCACTTTTACCATAAAGATGATCGAATCCAACATGAAATTGTCCATCCTTCTTCGAAGTATAGTTTTGAAAAAGATACTGATTCAAAAGATATTTGCCTTTCATATTTTAAAGACTGTTCAATAGGCCACGAAGAAGTGGTTGTTCCTATTAAAAAGTTTTTGGGCCCTTACTCTAAGTCAAATATTCTCTTTGATGTTAATGCTAATTTAATAGAGAATATAAAGTTTGAATTTGACCTTGGTAGTTCTAAAAGTTTTGAAAAATATCAGGAAGGAAAGTCGATTGATGATATTGTAGGAAGCTTTCTAGAAAGTGATTTCTCACTAAAGTATATGAGTGCTCTTTTATGTGTTGAATTAAAAGAGTACACAGAGGGAAAACTAAAGAGTCCTCAAGCAAATATTCAACGAATGTTTATTTTTGAAGTTCTAAGTGCACTTGAAAATTTAAAGTGTCTTGAGAATATATTTAAGAAAGCTGGGATGAGTGAAGTTACTCAATTTATTTCTTTGCAATATCGTTCTATTGTCAAAAAGTTAAATTTAGCTAATATTTCAAATTATGATGAGTTTATTTCACTACTTGAAAAAGAAGATCGCTCTTGGATTTATCAAGTTAGAGATCTCATTCATGAATTTCAAGATGAAATAAATCATATTATTGAAATCGCTAAAGGTAATGATTACTTCTTAAGTTTAGATGACTCATTTAATGGCCCTCTACCTGCTTTAAATTATTCACTTAAGTCATATCCTCTACAATCACTTGGCCATCACTATAATATAAAGAAATTTGAAAGTTTTTATGAATATTGCGACCTTAATAATAAGGAGTTTCTAAGTTTACGTGGAACGACTTATGAAATAATTCTTATTCGTCTACAGGAGCTTAGTAATAATTATTCAAATATCATAAAAGTATGTGAAGAATATCCTGTCATAAAAAAACGCTTCAAACAAAATGGAGAAGAGTGTTTAAAAGGTATCTTCTATGCAACAACACAAGTTTCTTCTGGTGAGCTTAGTGTGCTTTGCTATTTAAATGATGATTCTAAAGTAGAGCGTTTCCATTATATTACTCCATCTCTAACTAATATTGAGTATTTTAAAGATCGATTGAAAAGATTTTCTCTTGCTCAGATTGCTTGTGAGTGGAATGCTTTAGGGATTAATGAAGAGGAGGTGATTAAATGATTTTACCAAAGGTCATTTATAATCGTCGCTTTAGAATTAGTACTTTTCTAAAAAGAATTGGTTTGTATTTCAAATTAAAAAAGAGAAAGTAAGTCACGTGCCTTCATTTCTTCGGGAAAATCAATAGGCCTTTTGTTCATTAGCTCCTTTAATGTATTTATAAAGTCGATTCGATTGATTTCAGTTGCTCCAAAACTTTCAGTTACTGGTGTCACCATTTGAGTGTCTAGATATGGGATATCAAACTTTTTTACAATTGATAAGACTGCCAGTAAGGCTACTTTTGAGGCATAAGGCTTCATGTAGAACATTGATTCACCGCTTAGGAAATGTCCAATATTAACACCGTATAGTCCGCCTATAATCTCATTTTGCTCATCTCTCACTTCCACACTATATGCCATTTCTTTGTTGAAGAAATTTGTATAGCCAGAGATAATTTCATCTGTAATCCAAGTTCCATCTTGTGATTTTAAATGGGTTTCTTGGCAATGAGTGATGATTGCAAAGAAGTCTTTATTAAACGTTATTTTCCAATCACAATTCTTTAAAAATTTTCTTGTTGATTTTGAAAGAGAGATATTTTCTTGTTTAATGATTCCACGAAGTGGAGGTGAAAACCAGGCAAGAGGATATTCTTCAGAAATTGGCCAAGGGAAGATCCCACTTTTGTACGCCAAAAGGAGAGAGTCGTGGTGCAGATCTCCACCGATGGCAAGGAGTCCTTGCTCATCAGCGATATCGACAGGTGGAAATTCAATTATTGCCATTAATCATGGCCTCCATCATTAATGCGCTCATGGCCGCGCCAACCTCAAGTGTTGTCTTAGAGCCTTCCTCGCTAAGTCCCACAAGAGGAGCTATTTCAACCATGTCAGCACCTGTTAGGTTGAATTCTTTTGTGAACTCTTTTATCATTATAGCACATTCGTGTGGCATCATACCATCTGGTTCAGGAGTCCCTGTTGCACCGGCAACACTCTCATCAAGAGCGTCAATGTCGAAGCTAATATAGATTTCTTCAACTCCATGTGCTTTAAGTTCTTTACAGGTTTTTTGTGCTAGTTCAAGCGCTCCCATTTCTTTGACATCTTTTGCCCAATATTGGTTTAGTCCAAATTCTCTTTCCCAGTGTTCTTTGCTCTTACCTGTGGAGCGAATTCCAAATTGATAACACAGAGATGGAGAATCAAGATCATCTAAGACGTGAGTAAGCCATGAACCAAAGCAGTAGTCGATACCAAGACGTTCTCTTAACAGGTCTGTGTGGGCATCGAAATGTATGAGCCCAACTTTTTTTCCTAAGGATTTACGATTATTAATCCAAGCTTTTACTAGTGGAAAGCTTACGGAGTGGTCACCACCAATACTAAAAAGTTTAAGGTCATTGTTAATTTTAAAAACTTCATCAACACTTTCTTTCGCAATACTTAATGGTGAGACACTTAGATCCTTACCGTTATATAATGCGTTCTGTGCACTTTTAATTGTTTCATCGTTTAAGTACTTGTCATGAAGTAGGTGAGGGATAACACGAATATCTCCTATATCAAGACATTCACTGTATATATCAAGATGATCTTCAATGAGTGTATTTCTAAGAAATAAAGGCCCCCAGTTTGCACCTCTTTGAATTCCACCTCCACAGTCTGAGGCAATTCCTAAGATAGCACAGCCTTTTGCACTTGCAATTTTGTCTAAGTTCTTACCCCACGCATTTCTGACTTCATTGTCTTGCGATGTTTTATAGAGAAATTGTGTTAGTTTTTCTTTTCTTTCTTTTGCTGTGTTGACTGTGAAGACACCATATCCAGCAGGACATAGGTATTGCTCTAATTTATCTTGTGAATTCATATTAGTAGGTCGCCTTTGATACGGTTACTTAAGAAGCGATGTTGGTATTTATCTAGTTTAGTATCTTGTAGAAAGCTTCTAATCACTTCTTTTTCAAATTTAATTACTTTATTATTGATGCCATGATAGACACCTGCGATATGTGAAGTCATTGTTAGGTTTGAGTATTTTTTAAATTGTTCAAAATCAATTGGTTCTTTTTCGAATACATCGATAATAGCGTGAGCCTCTCTATTCTTTTCTAAAAATTCAAGAAGGGCCTCTTGTTTAATAAGCTTTCCTCTTGCTGCATTCATGATGAGAATCTCTGGACGAAGAATTTTAAAAACATCTTCATCAATCATGTGAAATGAAGACTTATTTAGTGAGCAGGCCATGATAAGAACTTGAGCTTTTTCTAAGCATTGAGTGAGATCTTTCTTGCTTTGTTTGGTATTTTGATATGGATCGTAGTAGTTAACTTTTGCATCAAAATTCTCAAGGCAAGTTCCAACCTTTTGTCCAATTGGACCTCGTCCAATAATTAGAATATTTTTTCCATCAAGTAAATTGCGATTATATTGTCTCTTCTTATCCCAATTTTTAACTATCGGGATACGCCCCAAGTGATCGAGGAGGGATTGCAGATAGAATTGAGAAACGGCATTGGCCCTAATTTCATTTCCTAATACAATCGGAAATGGTGTTGTCTTGACGAAATCATACGAGAAATTATCATAGCCTGAATTAGGGTGAATCCAAAGAGCAATTTGTGCATGTGAAAGAGATGCGAGAATTTCTTCATTCTTTGTATAGCTGGTAGAGATGACAATGGCCTGTGCACCATCAGGAATCTCAATGGGTGTATCAACGTATTTAGCACCCAGCTCATCAAGGGCCTTACGCTCTTTTAAGCGGAAGCTTTCACCTTGGTAGCTCGATATTTCTGGTCGATAGATATAGTAGTTCATACCTCTAATCTATCAACTTTTTCCCTCAATTACTATAGGGCGCTATAAATTAGCGGTGTGTCGACTTTCTTACATTTCTTGTAATAACGGTATTTTTTACCAATATAGTGATCATTTTTATTTCTATGTTGAACAACTCTCACGAGTCGACATTCTTTCGTCTCTTTTGTGAATAGGTTCTTCTTTTTATCAAAGTCAAAGCTTAGATTCTTTGCCATTTTTTCTTTATCGATACCTTTTAGTTTACCGTCTTTAGTTGCCTGAATTGAAGCAATAAATTCAATACCAGATCCTCTTGTATAAGCATTTTCAATAATCTCATCAGGTGAGATCGTATTGCGTCCAAAGATATAACTTGTTGTCCATCTCTTATGACCAAAGGCATGGTATGGAACTTCAGAACAAACAACTTTCTTAAGTGTTGAAACATCAAAATTGAAATCGTAATCTTTATTCAATTGCTCGATTGCCGTTGCAAGGACTTGTTCCTTCTGCCATTTATTATCTAAGATATTTGTTTCACGAATAATTGTGATCTCATCAATTTCTAAGAATTCTTCAAGTGAAACCATGCGGCTTCCTGGTCTAATCGACTCAAGAATTGTTTTACCTGCTTGAATATCTTTTTTGATTTTCTTAATTGATGGATGGTTCCATAGACCCGCTTCTTCTAATTGTGCTTGAGTTCCAATATAAACTGCAATGTGACCAAAGTGTCCTGGAATAAAGAAGTCAGTGGCCGCAAATGGAGTTTTCTCAGCAATGATATCAAGTGGTTTAAGAGTTCCATAAAGATACTTAAGAGCTCCTTCATGATCTTTCATATAACCGTGACGGAATCTAAGTTTACCAACGAGGTTTCCAAAAAGACCTGAAATGAAGTTTGTTGTCTTACTGAAAATCTCAACAAACCAATCTCCAATACCTGATACTTTAATTTTAGGTATTTCTTTATCAATTACATTTTTTCTAAGATCAAATTTTTCAACTTGAACAACTCCTGTTGTCACCATTGGTTTTAAAAGTTGCAGGTAGTAATTTCTAAACTCAAGGAATTGTTTTGCTTCTCTTTGGAGAGACTCTTGAAAGTCATCATGTCGAGCAATTTTAGTAAATTGTTTAAGAATTTCTTTGTCCTTGTCGTTCTCAATGACCCTTGCAACTTCTTTTGCCATTCTCTTTGTACGGCTACTTTTATAAAAAGCATGATAGGCGGCCTTATAAGCTTTTAAATAATTTAGCTTGGCCAAAAGTGATGCAATTTCTTTTTGTGCATCAAGCTCTTCTGAGCTCATTTTTATTTGTCTTGTTTTCGCCTTCTTGTAAATATTCGTGAAGATACTCGTTTTTTCCATAATGAGAATCATTGATCTCATTAGGGCCCTCATGATCGCAAGGTCTTCGCCTTTAATTGGAAGTTCATTCTTTTCTTTCTCATTTAACTCTGATGCAAAGGTAGTCGCTACTTTTTCTAGCTGCGCTGTATGGTCCATGATGACGCTAAATTTATCAAAGTTATTAAATTCAGGATCGTATTTTTCACCAATCTTATCAAAGGTAAGGGCATTGATATTGTCATCAATTGACTTAAGAATGAAGAGTTTTGAACGAGCATCATCTTGCGTGGCCATGACATTGAGGCCAAGGATGAGACAAAGGAATAGGCTTAAAATTTTCGTTCTTACTTTCATAATATGGGTCCGATTGATGATTATTTTCATTTATCATACCATTTTAAGGGTTTAGAAGCATGGAAATTGTAATATTTTCAATTTGTCTATTTTTTAGTGGGCCCAAATATGTTAAAAGGTATGAATATTTAAGTACTTAGAATAAGGATAAGATATGATCTCAATAAAATCAAAACGTGAAATCGAATTAATGCGTGCGACTTCAAGGCTTGCGGCTTCGACTCTTGAGTATATTGGGCCATTTGTTAAGCCAGGCGTTAGCACTGAAGAGCTCAATAAATTATGTCATGACTATATTGTAAAGAATGGAGCTTATCCATCACCACTTAATTACCACGGATTTCCAAAATCAGTATGTACTTCTCTTAATGAAGTTGTTTGCCATGGGATTCCAAGTACAAAAGATGTTCTAAAAGATGGTGATATTCTAAATATTGATGTGACGACATACCTTAATAAATTCCATGGTGATACTAACAAGACTTTTCTTGTGGGTAATGTAAGTGATGAAGTTAAGAAGCTTGTTGATGTAACTTACCAATGTATGATGGAAGGGATTAAGCAAGTTCGCCCTGGTGGACACATCGGAGACATCGGTGCGGCCATTATGGAGATCGCTCACGATCACGGATATGGAATTGTTGAAGATTATTGTGGTCACGGTATCGGTCGTGAGTTCCACGAAGATCCACAAGTCGTTCACGTTGGGAAAAGAGGTAAGGGCGCCGAGATGAAGCCTGGTATGACTTTTACAATTGAGCCAATGATCAATCTTGGAACAAAAGATTGCAAAGTTCTAAAAGATGGTTGGACCGTTCTTACAAAAGATAAGAAGTGGTCGGCACAATTTGAACACACTATTCTTGTAACAGATGATGCTTTTGAAATTCTGACACTAAGAAGTGATGAGGTTCATCCTTAATTGTGACTCAATCTCTTATCGCTCCTGATTTAACTCTTAGTCACCCTTGTCGCATTCAGATGCGCTTTAATAAGTTTAATGTGCTTAAAGAATACTATGTGGAATCAAGTGACTCCACGATAAATACTGTTCTTAATGATGCCTTAGCTACAAAGCTTCCATTAGTTGAATATCTTGAATCCAAGTTCAATGATAAGACTTTAGATCAAATTGAATTATTCACTCTTTTTAAGGGAGTACTTAATTACTTCTATCCAAATCAAGGTCTAGTCATCGATACCGATAATCTATTATGTCGCTGCTTTGGTGTTTCACGTGCCAGTGTTAAAGACCTCATTGATAATGGTGCTAGTGATCTTCTAACGATTACCAATATTTCTAAGGCCGGTGGAGGTTGTGGAAGTTGTATTGTTGATATTAGGCCAATGCTTAAAAGTAAAAGTACACAAACGACAATTCCTGCTGTGACTTTTAATTCCTATAAGAAGGAAACTGTGGCAGGAAAGAGGCCATGGCAATTTTTAAAAGAAGACCTCTTTCCATTAGCTGAACAATTAGGAAATATCACAATCGAAGCTTTAATTGGAGATCATCTCTACATAATTGCTGATGAAGCGAGTGATGAAGCTAAGAAGTTTCTAACTTTTGTTAATGATGCAGATTCAAACGTAAAAGTTTTCTTTATTTAATTCTCAGCTGTTATTTCTTACACTTTTTATAAATACTCTCAATATTTTCAAGAGAATTATAGATTGTCTCAAGTTCTGTCTTGGAACCTTTTAAGCTTTGAAAGTTGACTTCGCCTTCAAGATAGCGAAAACGTGCATAGAAGTCAGAAAGGCCCTTGATATTATTTGTTAAGCAATCTGCACTCTTTGCATTCATTTGTAATTTGGCCAAGTAATCAATTAAGATCTTAATGGATTTGAGTCTAAACTCATCATAAGTCACCATTGTATATTGAAGACTCATAGCACTTGTATCTTCTGTTTTGAATTTGAATAATTTCTCATTGCCAATAGTTAGGGCCTTAAGAATTTGAAGTGAAGGCATTTTGTCTGGATGTGAACAATACTTCTTATATTTTTTGCCTGTAAACTCAGGATTACCAATAGCTGAGATCTCATTAATCATTATTTGATTAAGATGATAGCGAGGACCCGTGTCGTGCTTTTTCGCATAGAAGCTTTCTTCTTGCCCAAGGCATAGCAGAATCGTCTTAGCTTGAGTGTTAAGACTGAATAAAAAAATTAATGTAATAAGAATTAATGGGTACTTCATTTGCTCTAACTATGTTAAATATTTAGTATTAATATTATTTTACTTGAAGTACAGATGGAAAACTAGGGTAAGTTTTGAAAGAGATGGGTTTGATTGACCATTTAGAGGAATTACGCACAGCGCTTATTAAGGTGTTTGTGATAATCTTGGTCTCATTTATCGTCTGCTACGGCCTAGGTGACCAAATTCAAGAAATCTTATTAAGGCCACTTCGCATGGCCCTTGGAAGTGATGGGGGAAAGGTTGTCTACTTAGGCCTTCTCGATAAAGTCCTCTCACAATTCCAGGTATCATTTTATTCAAGTGTGATTTTGTCATGTCCTCTGTGGTTTTACCAAGTCTGGAAATTTATTTCACCAGGGCTTTATGACCATGAAAAGAAGGCCGTGCGTCCCTTTATTGTTATTGGACTATTTCTTTTTGCTCTAGGTGTGGCATTTGGCTATTTCGTTGTCTTCCCATTAACTTTTGAAACACTGCTTGGTTTTGGGGTGCAGAACGTAGAGGCAACGATTGGACTTAAAGACTATCTTGTTCTCTCTAGTAAAGTACTAGTCTTTTTAGGTCTTATCTTTCAACTTCCCAATGTAATGCTGATCCTTGGCTTTATGGGGATTGTGACAAAACAATCACTTTCAAATATGCGCCGCTATGTCTATGTGGCCTTTGCCATTGTCTCGGCCATGCTAACGCCACCTGATGTCATCACTATGATGGGATTATGGGTTCCATTGGTTTGCTTGTTTGAGGCCGGAATTTGGGCCGTCGCATTAATTGTGCACCCATATCTTGCTCGTCATCACATGAAATAGTCGGTATGATTTCTACATGAAATCAATTTTAAAAAAACACGTCACTCTTAGTCTTATTTTGGCCGTTTCAATGAGCTGGTTCTTTGCCACGATTTTCATCGACTTCATTGCCGCTCCAAATATCTTTCGTAATGTAAGCTCTTTAAAAGAAGCAGGAACTCTTGGTGGAATCATCTTCACATCATTTAATGTGATCGAATTAATCCTGGCCTGTTTCCTCATTATTCTTGCTCTACTTTATCGCAATAAGTCCATTGCTTCTAAGATTGTAAAAGTTCTCTCTCTTGCGACCTTGATCTTGGCCGTTATTTATACTTTTAAATTATCCCCTGGAATTAAAGAGGCCAATATTTCAAAATCTAACTACATTGAAACAGATGAAGAATATCAAATCTTTGATGAACAATTAAGAAGCTACCACAAGACATACGTTCGTCTTGATAGTTTCAAGTTAATCGCTCTTCTTACCATGTGTGGAATCTCACTCACTCACTTGAGTAAATTAAATACAAAAGAAGAAGGTGAGGCATGATTCTCGTCACTGGTGGTGCAGGCTTTATTGGAAGTGTCCTTGTCGCAAAATTAAATGCCTTAGGACGCGAAGATATTATTATCATTGATCGCTTTGATCACAAGGATAAGTGGAAAAATCTTAGAAATTTAAAATATGCCGAATATTTTCACGCTGATGAATTCTTTGATGAGAGCTTTCGAGAAGTTCACGGTGCTATTACTAAGATCTATCATATGGGAGCATGCTCTTCCACTACAGAGATGGATATGGACTATCTCATGGTCAACAATGTTGCCCATTCAAAGTATTACTTCGAACTTGCCTGTGATCTGGACATTCCTTTTATCTACGCTTCATCGGCCGCAACATACGGTGATGGAGAGTTAGGCTATGAAGATAATGAAGAGGAAATTGGAAAGCTTCGCCCATTAAATCCTTATGGATACTCAAAGCAATTATTTGATGAGTGGGTTCTAAAGCAAGAAAGTAAGCCCAGTCATTGGTTTGGACTAAAATTCTTTAATGTTTACGGGCCAAATGAATACCATAAAGAAGAGATGCGCTCTCTCGTTCACAAGGCCTTTGAGCAAATTAATGAGACAGGACAAGTAAAGCTCTTTAAATCTCATAAAGAAGGTTACGAACATGGCAAGCAACTTCGCGACTTCATCTATGTCAAAGATGTCGTCAATGCCATGATTGAGTTAAGTAACCAAGAACTTGCTAAGCACTCTGGAATTTTAAATATAGGAACGGCCAGAGCTGATAGTTTCTTAAATCTTGTGAACTCGACTTTTAAGGCCATGGGTAAAGAGGCCGTGGTTGAGTTCATTGATATGCCAATGCACTTAAGAAATCAATATCAGTACTACACACAAGCTGATATGGATAAGTTTAGAAAGATCCTTCCTAATTTTGAATTTAAAATTGTGGAAGAAGGTGTTGAGGACTACGTTAAGAATTACTTATTAAAAGAAGATCGCTATGTCTCAAAATGGTAAGAAGTCAGGCTTTGAAGAAATACTAGAGGCCATCTCTTTAATGAATAAAGAAGAGAAGGATACTTTAATTGGAAACCTTTCTCGTATGGATGCTCAGCTTGCTCAAAAGCTTAAGAAGCATATGTACCGCTTAAGTGATTTGCGCTATATCACGTCGCAAATGATGAGCGAGTTCTTAAGAGAGGTAAAGCCTAAGAGCTTGGCCCTAAGTTTCAAGCTAGAAGATGAAGCGATTGTATCTGAGATCTTAACAAAGCTTCCAAAGAGCATTCGTGAAGATATTGAGTTTCATCTTGCCAATAAAATTCCTAAATCACAGGCCCTAGAGGCCCATATGGAAGTCATGAGCATCTATTCAAAGATGATTGATGATGAACGCCTAATCGTTTCTCGCGACGAAAAACTCGTATAAAATCTATTGACTGGTGCGTTATGGCGGGGCTTTTAGCTAAGAGGCAGGCCCAAAACTCCACCAAAATGTCATATCGGCACCAAAATTCACCTATAACTCACAATATACTCCCATTAATTGACCAAAAAGTTGGCATACTCATTGCTTAATAATAGGCAGAGAAAGGATTCTCTCTAAAGTGGACAGGAAGTAGGCTTTAGTACCATATGACGGAATATTTTTAGACTTGGGAGTTAATAATGAATATTGAACAAAAAGAACACTTTAAGAATCTTTTCCTAAATCTTAAAAACCAGTTAGTTAGTTCAACTGAAAAAGTTGAGCAGGTACTATCGAACCAAACTTCGGGTGACATCATCGATCAAACTTCGAATGAAAGAGATGCACAACTAAAACTAAAACTTATGGGTAGGGATAAATTCCTTCTAAATAAAGTGAATCGCGCACTTGAGAAATTAGAAGCAGGAACATTTGGTGAATGTGAAGAATGTGGTGAAACAATCTCAATGAGAAGACTGCACGCAAGACCAATTGCAACTTGTTGTATTGCTTGTAAAGAAGAATTAGAAAGAGAAGAGAGCTCTCGTACATATGAGAAACGCTCACACACTGCTGGAAATAAAATGTCAGCACATAATAAGAATGTTGCTTTTAATCATGCCGATGGGATGGATGAGAATACAAATGTTATTTCAATTGAGACATTTGCAAGAAACTTTGATGAGTCAAATGCAGCTTTTTAATCACTAGAAAACAAAAGGAATATATAAAAGAAGGCCGGCGAAATGCTGGCCTTCTTTTTTTAAAGTCCACTTACACCTGTTAAGTCAGCATTATCAAAAATTAAACCAGTTTGACTAATATTAAAAAAAGTAGCATTTCTTAAGCTTGCATTTGTAAAATTAAGATCCTTTAAAAAAGCATTTTGAAATTTAGCATTATTAAGGTCAGCACCAATAAATCTAGTATTCACAAATGTACCACTTAATGTAACATCATTAAGATTTGTTCCACTAAATGAAGAGTTATGAATATTTGCATCTCTAAAACCGCCTCTTATCTCTGCGTTTTCCATTGTTGTCATATCCATTTGAATACCTGTTGCCATGCTCCAGCCATGGGCCCCGAATTGTTTAACCTCATTTAAATTTGATTGAATAAAGATCAAACCATCAACTTTTGCATTATAAAAGTTCGCACCTGTAAAATTATCTTTTTCTAAGGACATACCACTTGAAAAAAATGCATCTTTAAAGTTAGCTCTAACGAAATTACTTTCTACGATTGTGGCATTAGTAAAAGCAACTTGATTAAAATTAGTGTCATTAAAATTAGTCTTTAGAAAGAGCGAATCTCTAAAACCAGATGCCTGTGTAAAATCGCAAAAGTTAAAGAAGCTTGCGTTAGATTCAATATGATTTAGGCGTGCGTTGTTAAATTTTGAATTATTCAAATAACTTTCTTGAGTTAAAAAATTATCAGTATATAGGTTTGAAAAATCCGAACCATTTAACTCAGAGGTCACTGAAATTAAACTCGATGCCTTGGTGTTGCTAAAAGAACAATTGTTGCACTTTGAATTTTGAAAGGCTAGTTCTCTGGAATTGAGATTATATTGCAATTGATCTGTATTAAAGAGAGATCCACTTAAGTTCGTTGTATCTGCTATTATACTAATATTCGATTTTGAAAAGTCGGTCTTAAGTGCTTCAGATTCTTGAAAAATCAATGTACCACCTTCGTTACTGTTAATCTTTAGATCTTCCACATTAGAGTAAAGTAAGCCTAATTTTTCGATTTTAGAGTTGTTTATTGTCAGGCTTTTGAATGGTTTAATATTTGCGAAACCAGTCTCTTTCAGACGACTATTGCTAATTAAGAAAATGTTAATTGAACCTCTATGAATAGTGGACTTTGAAAGTCTTAGATTCTCTGATTTCACATTGTAAATATCACCCTTAAGTATTTGTACTTCTTCAATTTTAGAATTTTCTAATATTGTATTCTCTATACCTAGGTTACATAAGTTTAACTTTTCAATATCAAGTTCTTTTATACTTGAATCTTGTATAGAGACCGAGATGCAATTTTCTTTATCCGTAACTCTATTACTGTCGTTTTTGAATGTGATATTTTTAGCTGTAATATTCTTGAATTCATTTTGTCTATTAACACTTGAAGTTAATGGTACCTCAATATTCAAATGATGAACTCTATCTAAGTTAAAAGTATTTCCCGTAAATTCACCTTTTACAGAAACACTATTTAGATCATTATCATTAAAAGTACTATTAATAAGACCTGTTTTGAAGTACGTCTCTTCAAGATTTGTTCTTGTGATTTTTACTCCCTCAATCGGCTTAATTTGTTCAAAGACTAGGTGACTTAAGTCTGTATCAGTGAAATGTGAACCATTGATTGATTTACTTACGATTCCTATATCCCCATATTCACCATATTTAAAACTAATGCCATTGAAATCATAACATTCAAGGTCTTTAGCATTTTTTAAATCTTTTGGCCCTTCACTTGGGTTTAAGCCAACTTCCTTTGTTGTTGGATTTATACATCTTTTTGATTTTGAGTCCCATTTAAATTTCTTCTCTGTTCTAAATCCAGTGATTTCGTCGATACATCCTTGCATTCCTTCCTTTGTTACAATCGTTGCGCAGTATGAAACACCTAGTTTTGAGAAGATATCTTTCTTTCTATTAATTTCATTCATATAGTTTGGATGAGAAGTATCGAAGTAATCAATTTCTACGATAAATATGCTACTACACTGATTGATTATTTTTTCTATATATTCATAAGGCAGATTTTCTGTATTTATATGGTACGTAAATAACACGAAGTTATGACAAGATTCTTGCCCTTTAACTTGGTACATGTGGAGGAATTTCCAATTGTAAAAAATAGATCTATTACTAGGATGGTAATACTTTGTGTAACCGTATTCGTTAAGATCATTTATAATAAGATCTAAGTTACCAAACTCGTTCGCTACCTGTGAATATTTGCCAACGAGTCCTGTCATTAGTCCTGCTTTCTTTTGTTTAGGACTGTTTTTTAGATTTTTGGCAATTGTTCTTACACCGTGTCTTATAAGGGTCAATGGAGTAAGGGTGCCGTCGTAGTGGATCACTCCTGCTCTGTTTTTGTTAGTATCGGCTATGAGCCACCAAGAAGTAGCGTTACTGTCCCATGCCTGATTTGCATAGAGATTAAATCGTAGCGAGATTAATAGAAGTATTAGAGGTAATATTTTTATCATTTTCATAACTTATGAATACAATAGAAAATATCGACATGGGAGGTGTCCTATAATTTCTATATAGGACGATATCTAAGTTTGTTAGTTATTTCAGTATATTAGGTGATAAGTAAGGCCAGCGTAATGCTGGCCTTACTTATTATTTTGAATGATTAGTTAATCATATTTGAAAGTTCACTAACTAGATCTTGTGAACGCTTCACAAAGAGCTCACGCTCTTCAGGCTTAAGTCCTTCACTTGAAATTCCTGCTAGATCTTGCACGTGAAGACAAAGCTTCTTAGCAAGTTCCTCATTCTTTCCACTAGTGTGAATTTTTAGTGCATTCTTAACTAGTGGGTTTGAAGCATTAACAACAAGAGTTTTCTTGATAGGGAATTGAGCGCCTCCACCCATTGACTGAGTCATTTGAGCAAAACGCTTCATTGACTCATCAACTTTAAAGTAGGCCGGTGTTTGAGCACTTGCGATACGACCGATCTCAAGTCCCTTATCACTTGGTGCTTCACCTTCTTTTTCTTCAAGCTTGATATCAAGGAATTTTGCAAACATTTCTTTTACTTTGATATCGTCTTCAGAAGTATTCTCACTTCCAAGAAGGCTTTCAATTTCACTATCAACACTTGTGAACTTAATTTCAATTTCTTCTTCACCAAGTTTGAACTTCTTCATTTCACTATGCTGAATGAAGTGCGGATCGATATGATTATCAGTTTCAACAGCAGCAAGGCCTGCTTCCTTTAGTTGAGAAAGAAGAGCTTGGTTTGTATTCTCTTTTTCATAGTAGAGAATCTTTCCTTTCATCTTATCATTATAGTCTGCTGGGATTGCATTTAGGTACTCTTCGATTGTGACAAATTTCTCATCACTTGTTTTAAAGAGAACGCGGTCTCTCATAACTGTATCGAATTTCTCATCTGAGACACATCCGTATTTCACGAATAGCCCGATATCATTCCAGATACTTTCATATTTTTCACGGTCTTTCTTGTTTAGAAGTTTTAGGGCCTCAGCTACTTTCTTAACGATGTAGTTTGAGATCTTCTTAACATTTGGATCACCTTGTAGAGACGAGCGTGAAACGTTAAGTGGAATATCGTGTGAGTCGATGGCACCTTTTAATAATCCTAAGAACTCTGGGATAATATTCTTGACGTTATCTGAGACAAAGACCTGACGACAGTAAAGACGAATATTCTTATCACCAATTGGCTTCATTGGATTGTACTTTGGGAAGAAGAGGATACCGTTTAAAGTAAACGGGTGATCAACATTTAAGTGAATCCAAAATAGTGGCTCGCCGTCCATTGGAAAGAGCTTACGGTAGAGACCCTTATAGTCTTCATCTGTTAACTCTTTTGGATCACGCTTCCAAATTGGGTTTGTGTCGTTGATGATTGTTGGTGCTACTTCTTTACCTTCGCTATCTTTTTCGCCCTCATTAGAAAGAGCGATTTCATAAGGCATGAAATCACAGTGGTTACTTAGAGTTTCATTTAGCTTCCACTTGTCTAAGAACTCAACTGAATCATCATTGATATGAAGAGTGATTGTTGTTCCAACTTCAGCTTTATCTGAGTCAGCGAATGTATATTCTGTGTCACCTTCACAAGTCCATTTTGTGGCCTTGGCATCTTTATTCATTGATAGTGAATCAACTTCAACTTTAGAAGCAACCATGAAGGCCGAGTAGAAACCAAGACCGAATTTACCGATGATATCCTTATCTGATTCACCACCTGCTTCTTCTAATTTCTTTACGAACTCTTCCGCACCAGAGAAGGCAAGTTGAGCGATATACTTTTCAACCTCTTCTTCAGTCATCCCGATTCCGTTATCTGTTAGGGTAATTGTTTTCTTATCTTTGTTGATGACAACTGAGATTGCTCCTGTTGGAACTTCATCTCCAGTTTGGCGGGCCAGAGTCGCTCTCTTTGTGATGGCATCACTGGCATTGGCGATAAGCTCACGAATGAAAATATCGTGTTCTGAGTAGAGCCATTTCTTAATAATTGGGAAAATGTCACTTGTAGCAACTGAAATTTGTCCTGTGCGATTAGTCATTGATACTCCTTCAATTTATTATTAATCAGATAGTTAAAAGCTTTACACAGACAATATGGGGCCAAATTTGTAGGCGTCAAGGTTAGATTTAGAATTTTTTACTTAAACGCTTAAAATCATTAAAGAAATCGTGTATAAAACATGTCATAATAGATATTGATCATTCAAATGAGGGTACTACGTGGAAAAAAACCATGTTCAAGATATTCAGCTCATCTCTACAGGTGGCACAATTGAGAAATCTTATAGTGAGAGCGACGGCTCTTTAAAGAATCGCGATTCATTTATTCGCCAGACAATTGTGGAGAGGTTAAGGCTTCCGTACACAAGACTACATATTATGAATATCATCAATAAGGACTCCCTATACTTTACTGATTATGATCGCAATATTCTAGTGAAGACAATTAAGTCACAGCTAGAAAAAGAAATACCACTTATCGTTCTCCATGGTACAGATACCATGGCCAAGTCGGCCCAATATGTTTACTCACACCTTAACGATGCAAAAGATTTAACTGTTCCCATCATTTTCACTGGGGCCATGAAACCAATGGGTTTTGTGGATAGTGATGCTTTCCAAAATGTGACAGAAAGTCTTTATGCTGCCAAAATAGTAGGACCTGGAATTTATATTTCATTTCACGGGCAACTTTTTAAAGTTCCTGGTGTGAGAAAGAATCACGCTAAGAGAACTTTTGAATATACCGATGAATAACGAAAGAAGCTAATTAAGGAAAATGCGATGGATATGCAACAAGAATTACTAGTAGAGAAGAAGAGCGAGAATACGCTATTTAACGCCCTTTACGACACTCTTAATGCAATTAAATCCAATTACAAACTCTATCTTCCACTTCTTTTTATTTCTTTTTGTATTAAGATTTATATTCTGGCCAATGCAAATGCAACAGAAGATGCGCAAGTTATTATTTCAAGTATTGTTATGGCCGTGGCCTCAATTATCCATACTGTTTTACTTTTAAACTTCTTCTTCTTTAATTTTGAAAAATTAAAATTTAATATTGCAAAAGTTTTCTGGGATATTCCAACATACGTTTTCTTCAGCGTTATCATGGGTCTTGGGAGCTTAATAGGGGTGGCGCTTTTAGTCATTCCTGGGATCTTCTTCTTATACTTCTTTTATTTTCTACCAATGGTGGCAATCCTCTTTGATAAGGAAGGGGAGTCTAATTTTGCCATTACAAAGCGCAAGGTTTCTTCTTTAGGTGTAACTTATTTTGGAGTTCTACTTCTGACTCTAGTCATTGGCTTCTTTAGTTTTGTGCTAACTAGCTATGCTCCAGGAGCAGGTGTTCCACTTGCCATTACTTACACCATGGCATTACTTGTCAGCTTCCTCGAAGACGCCCTAGCGGGAATGGTTATCGCCCTATTTAAGAGAGCAAACTAACTAGCTAATTAGTCCAGTTTTTAAGGCGGTTGTTTTCAATACTCCTACCTAAATACAGTTGGTTATCGTCCATTCGGCAGAATTTTCATAACTTAGGTTAATATTTACTTAGACTTAACTTAATTAATTCTTATTTCGATAAGGGTATTGAGATGAATCACTTTCGTTAACCACAGAGTATTATGAAGAAATTAATTTTTGGTCTATTCGTTTTAACAAGTCTTGCCTCATGTATGGAGGCCCCGAGATCGACGCGATCTTCTCTCGTCGATGCACCTTCTGAGACAGTCGGTGACGGTGATGGTGGAAGTACAGGTGGTGGCAATGGCGCCATCAATGGTGAAGATGAAGTAACGAGTATGCCGGAGACAACGGCCGTTGAAATCACTCAGATTATTGATCCAAATACAGGTTCATTTAAAAAGAAAGTTTCGATCCCTCGTGATTTCCGTGGGAAATTACACCTTACAGGTTTAAATATTGCTTCACTTAAAAATAGAGTTATTAAAGGTCGCTTCTATTTTGGCCGTGAGAGAACACCGGTTGTGATCGACGGTGTTGTTGGCCAAGTTCCAGGTTCAGGGATTACTGAATATTCAACAATCAACGTTATCACTTTTGATATGAGTGCCAAGCAATTTGCAGACATCAGACTCCTTTATGATCTATTTGACTATAATGACTATGATAGTGACACAGCTGCTGATGTCATTGATGACCCAACAAATGCAGGTCTTTATTGTCGTGGGCTTCGTATTGAAGATGATCCAACTTTTACTTCTTCAATCAGCCATCCTAATTGTGACCAAGCGGGGGATACTTGTCTCTACGCTTATGCAAAGATTAAGGACCAAACACTTTGGTATAACGAAGTGGTTGATGGGAATACGGTTGCTAAAACTAATATTCCAACTTATGAGCAAATTGATATTGAAGGTAATCTTCTTTCAGGTGAGTCACTTGAAACGAATATGAAGAAATGTCTTCCTGATCGTAGTGACAGTTCAATGTTCTTAAGCCTCTTTGGTTCTAATCATCCAACAAGTATCGGACAAGTTTTAACTCTTGATGGTAGCGCTTATACTTATAATGGCCCATACCGTGTTTTTAACACTGACGAATGGGAGATTTCAGGTTCTGCAATTTATCAGTCGGGGACAACTCCAAGTGCGATCTTTAAGTCACCGCTTGCTGGTGCTGCAAATTTCGCAAATGTCACAGCAGGGATGCAGGCTTACTTATTTCCACGTGCTGGAAAAATTAACTACCAAACAACAGGGATTCAATACCTCGGTGCAACTTCACCATTTGCTAATCGCTCTGTGCAGACACTAAATGCGGCAGGAGATACTGATTATATGGATGGTTGTAATATCCGTGCCAAGAATTATAACGAAGTAACTGGTGAGACAATTTCAAGTTGTAACGTAACTGGTTCAATCGAATTATTCACAATGGAAAATGGTTTTGAGGTTCAGGTTGCAGTTACTAAAGATATTAAACTTCAACTTTTAAAAACAGGACTTGGAGCTAAAGACGGTTATGATTTTAATTCTCTTAAGTCTTGTGGTGCTAACCGCGAGTGTGGCTCAGGAGAGTGTTGTTTTAATAATCGTTGTTTCTCTCGCTCGATTGTTGGCCAGTGTAGTGACGACTTTGATTCAACGGGGAATCAGTCAACTGGTGATAGTTGTAACTCAGACTTTGATTGTTCGTCACTGTGTTGTGATGGATCAACAAATACATGTAAAGACCACGTTAATAATGACTTTGAACAAGTTCTTTGTTCAAAGGTTCCAAATCAGTCGTGTGTATCAAAGGAATTTTGTCGAATTGAATATGTTCGTCAATGTTACTTGATCCGCATCAATGATCCAAATAGTGCCCTTTCTTGTGCTAAGAGATGTTACTCTGTGCCAACATTTGGGGATTGTGTTGACGGACTTTGTAAGCCACCAGTGACTCCTCAGGAGCCTGCTGCACCGACGACGGCAGCTGATTGTACTGGTGACAATGTGCTTGATTCACCGCCATTTAATTTAAGTGACCTTTAGGCTCTAATTATGTCTAAAGCTCATACTTGCTCATGCTTTAGGAGTTTCCTATAATGCCTAGGAAATCTATCGTCATGGAGAATTTATGTTTAATAAAGATTGTTTCTTAGATCATATAGCTATCGCGGTTGAAAACCTCGATAAGGCCGAAAAAATTTATCAAGATTTAGGTCTAACATTTAATCATCGAGAGGTGGTTGAAGACCAGCAAGTAACGACATCATTTGCCAATATTGATGAAAATGCTCATGTTGAATTACTTGAGCCAATTGATGGGCAAGGTCCTATTGCCAAGTATCTTGAGAAAAAAGGTCCAGGTATTCACCATATGTGCTACCGCGTTCCAGATGTTACAAAAAAGTCCCAAGAGCTACGTGATCTAGGCTATAATCTTTTGTATGATGAGCCACGCACTGGTGCCAACAACTGCTTAGTGAACTTCATTCATCCTAAGTCAACTGGTGGCGTTCTCATCGAAATTGCACAAAAAATGTCATAGGGAGATCGAATGCAGCAAACATACTTACCACCTTTAACTAAAGTGAACCGATACCTAATAGGTATTCTTGTCGTTTCATTTGTGGTGGCCGCAGTCTTTGCTCAATTCTTAGATATTTCACTTGTGAATATTTTAGGTCTTAATCTTTCAGGTTTAAAACAAGGCCATATTTACAAAATGATTACTTATCCTTTTGTGAATGTGGGGCTTTTTAATGTTGTCTTTACTGGACTTCTCTTTTGGTTTCTTGGAAGTGACCTTGAAATGCGTTGGGGTTCGAAGCGCTATATTCAGTATCTAATGCTTGCTACTCTCGTCAATGGTTTTGCTTTTAGTTTCTTTTCTCTCTTTATGGGAGGAGCATCTTTGCATTATCCATTTCACGGAATGGCCTTCTTGTCTTCGGCCATGTGTGTGAGCTATGCCGTTATTTATCCTGATCGAATTTTTCAGTTCTTTATGATTATTCCTGTTAAAGCAAAGTACTTCTGCTTAATTCTGGCAGGGATGAATGTTTACCAAGGCTTCTTTACTCCAGGTGGAGCTCAGGCCTTTGGAAATATTGCATCGATGATCTTTGGCGCCGTCTTTGTCGTTGGTGTTAAGGCACTAGGTAATTACTTGCGAACACAAGGTGCGCGTGCTGGTGGAACTAATAAATTCTCAGCTAAGGCGAATAAGAAAAAGAAGGGACATCTTAGATTGGTGGATGAAGAAGAGAAGCCAAACCCAGAAGAGCCGCGTTATTGGCAGTAATTAAGGTAACTTATTGAATTATTTAGGGCTTTGCAAAGCCTCTAACACATGATATAAAGCTACATTAATATTTAAATTAACCATAATTTATTAGATAAGGAAATTCCATGAGACTTTCAAGAGCACTACAAGAAAAGGTATTAGACCTAAGACTAAGAGATAAACTAATTGCTGAAGGTAAAGTTACTAAAGCTCAAGTTGAAGAGTACTTAAACACTCTGGCAGATGAAGAAGCAAACGTTACGACAACTAACGAATCAACAGCTCCAGGAATGAATCAATAATTTACTAGATAAATTGATAATTGATAAAGGCCGCTTACAAAGCGGCTTTTTTTTTCTTAGATATGACCTCTTAATTCATTAAATAAACTCTCTGTCGCCTCTGACACATTCCTGCCTTTTAAAAAAGCGAGATTAAGCTCATTTATTAAGTGCTCTTTCCTTCCCTTAAAGAGGATGAGTTGATCGATATTTCCTTGTTGCGAAATAACGTGCAGAGGAAGAATTGAAATTCCAACAGAGGCCAGGGTAAGTCTTAGTACCCCTTGTACATCCATTAGTTGTGATTTTATATTTCCGTGAAAGACACGATTAAGGTGATATTTAAACCAGCTTGAAACCATTGGAGCGCCTTCAAGATAGGCGATAAAATCGAGTCCATCTGTTTTCTTAAAAAGACTTTGCTCGGTTAGGCCATGCTCCAAAGCGTATTGCTTAGAACAACAAAGAATAAGTCTTTCTGAAGAAAGATTTTCTGTGGCAATTTGCTTTGGAAAATTGAAACTATCAGTAATTGCAAAATCAAGACTTCCATCAAGTAGCATTTGGCTCTGTCTTGCCGCGTGATCGTAATTGATAATAAGAGAGACTTGTGGATGCTTTTTAAGCCAACTAGAAACGATAGGAAGGATTTTATTATTGCCAAACTCAATCGGCATTCCCATTCGAATCGTTCCTCTAAGTTTATTCTTCTTACTTGATACATCATTTAATGCAAGTTCAAGACTGTTTAAGATAGTTTTCGTCTTTTCATAAAGTAAGACGGCCTCGGCCGTTGGTAGAAGCTTTTTGCTAATGCGATCAAATAGGGGCGTCTCAAGTAAACCCTCTAAAGATTTTATATGCTGAGAGACTCCTGGTTGAGTCATAGCAAGATTTTTTGCGGCCTGAGACATATTCTTTGTCTCAAAAACCTCAATAAAAACTCTTAATGTCGGAATTGATATATGGTCAACGTTCATAATTTCAGCTATTTATCCTTGTTTTTAGCTGTTTTAGTATAACAGAATATTATGGATAATCATTAAAATATATAATTTTTACTAATTTATATTCTGGTCTATAACTCTTTTCACAAGATAAGACTTCGTTCGATTAAATATTTTAGGGACGTACGGGAGAAAACCATGAGTAAATTAGTATCAATCATTTTTTTAGCGGTATTAACATTAAACGTAAGTGCTAAAGAAATTATTCTAAATGGTAACTTAGTAGACTCACAAACTTTTAAAGGTAGAATCTTCAAAGTGATTATCACTGAGCAAAACGAAGAGATCTCTTTAATCAACGAATACTTTGAAACTCAAAGTTGTGAAAACGGTAAATACGCTGTTAAGCAAGCTGGTCTTGGTAAGTATAAATTAGAAGCTATCCTTGATTGCCAAAATTGGGTCGATGAAACAGCTGAAGTACAAGCTTGTCCAGAAATCTTTGCACCTGTCTGTGGTGTTGTAAGTGGTATTGATGGAGAGTTTGCTATTAATTATTCAAATTCTTGTGAATTATATAGAGCTAAGGCCGTGTTCGCACACGAAGGTCTTTGCGAGTAATTTAAAAATTCCCTTTTTTAAATTTCCATGTGTTGTTGTTGATTTTAGGCCCGCTCCCTCGCGGGCCTTTTCTTTTTACATGAACACGCTTTCATATGTTATAATCTATCCATCATGAATAAATAACTTCACCTAAAATTCAATTTCAAAACGACCAATCAAATCAACATTCGAGGTGAATGATATGAATACTTCAATTCTTAATTAAAAAATCCAAATGACATTTAACTTCTAAGAAGAGAGGTATTGATGAAATACTTACTGGCCCTATTCTATATAGGCTTTTGTCTGCCATTATTTGACCTAAGTCGAAGACGTCTTCAGGTGATGTTTACTGATGATGAAACTAGTTATGACTTTAGTGATAAGAAGCGCTCTCAAAAACGTGTGCAGCGGAAGTATCATAAGGGCAAGAGAAAGCATCGTGAGAAATTTAAGCAAAGACATCATTTTCGATTAAAGGGGAGTCATGCAAAAGACCATCGCTTTAGTAACGGCAATAAGCTACGCCGGATGTTTATTAATATGTAACTAGCACGCAAAATTGCCATTTCTTAAAATTTTGAAATAATTCTTGGTTAAGCTTAAGAAAGTTTATTGGTAATTCTTATTACCTTAACTTACCTAACTTGCTGAAATTATTAGATTGATTGTTACCAATGGCCTCTGACGGGCTTAAGGACCAAATTATATATCCGATTAAGCACTAAACTTATTTTTGTTAACTTGTCGAGGAGGGTTAGTGAAATTTCAAAAGGGATATACATTTTTTATATTAATGGGACTACTAGCTTCTTGCTCTGGCGGTGGTTCAGGTAGTGCTGGAAGTGCAGCAGGCGGAAGTCAGTCATATATTTCAGGTGTAGCAGCAACAGGTAAACCGATTCTTGGGAGAGTACAGGTTAAGTATCGTGATGCTGACGATAATGTTCAGCTTGGAGAAACTTATACTGATTCAAATGGTAAGTACACTTTCAATGTCACTAATAAGAAAGGGCCTTATATTATTAAAGTAACTTCAATTGAAAACCCTTCTGTTCAATTTACTTCAGCTGCCACAAGTGAAGATATTGGTGGAACTGTAAATATTACGCCACTTACTCACTTAGTTATGGCCAACACGGTGGGTGATACAGACCCAAGTGATATCTTTGATAATTATGCCATGGCCAATGTTGATTCACTTATTACAAAAGCAAAGCTTAATACAAATAAGGAATTAGTTAGAAAGGCCATTAAGCCAATTATTAAGGCCGTTATGGCCACTGATTCTGTTGATATTATGAATCAGTCATTCGTTGCCAATAATAGAGGTCTAGATGCTGTTTTAGATAATCTAAGTATTACGATGAATCACAGTGGAAGTACTAATGGTGAGATTACAGTTTCACCAAAAGATCCAACAATTCAAGCGAAGGTTCAAGAATTTAAAGATCCAACAAATGCTGGCGCTCAATCAACTGAGCTATTTGTTCTCGATGCTGGTGATCCAACAGATCTTGAAAATGACGTTCAAGCAATTCCATTAGACACAGATTCTCTGGATGAAGCTGATACTGAGTATGATGCAAAAGTTGCCGCTGCAAATAGTGCGCAATCTTCACTTGAGACTCTGGTTAATTCGACAAGTAATAAGCGTGATGATATTGAAGCGACAATCAATCGCCTTGCATGGAGCGGTTCTCCAAGTGCGCAATATGACCTACTCTTTGATACAGAATCATCTAATGATGCTGCCTTTAAAAATGATGGCCTTGATTTAACTGGGTTTAAAAATAAAATCGCTAATACGACTGATCTTTCAGCTGTTCAAGTAGCGAACTTTACACTATCAGGATTAGGTGACGGTGAAACTCCTGAAGCCTTTATTACACTACGACTTGTAAAGAAAGTAGGAGGTAGTGAAGAGCTAAGTTTCTGGACGACTTTTGATGCAGTTCAAGCGGTTGACTACGATGCCGATGCAGCAACGGCCGATATTAATGTCTATCCAATTGATGGTAACCAATCAGATATTAGTGATCTGTCTTTATTTGTCAGACACCGTAATATTATTTCAAAAGATTTAAAACTTTCGACAGCTTCGACATCAACTAAGATTATTCAAGGTAACCTAGAAGTTGACAGTAGCGCTGCTGCAGATATTAGTATTGTTGGACCGGGGATTGATCCTGCCTCACCAGTTTCAATCGCCTCTGGTTCATCTGAGAGTTCAAAATTTGATCTTCCAAATGATGTAACAATGCTACCTGAGAAATTAATTTATAAGATCACGCAAAGTGGACATACTTACAAGATGATGGTGCCAAGGCCTTCGGCCATGTCTGCAAAAGCTTACCCAAGTTTTTCAAACTCAGAAGCGGAGTTATGTGCTTCTATTGGTAGTTCAACTGTTGGTTGGTCAATTCCTTCAGGTTATAAATTTATCGATGCTTCAATTAGTCTCTCAACTGATAGAGAGTCGGATAACGGTTCTGCCGGATTCTATGAGGCAGGCTCGTATTCAGGAGCTGCTAATCCTTTAGCAGATGATGCCCTATCTTTTACGGATAATATTGTTGATCCTCTCTCTGGTTTACATGAAGTTCTTAGAAGAACTTATGAGCTTAATATGGATTCAGGAAATGGCGAAGAAAGATCGGTATTATTTGAGTGTCTAGGTTCAAATATTCCACATATCTCAACTAATTTCTTAAATCATAGTGGAAGTGAGGATAGCGATATTACTGGTATGCTCATTTCTGATGACTACGATACTTTAGAAGCAAGTTTAATTTATTCAGTTGTTAGTCAAGGTTTAAAAGGGACTGTTTCTTTCACTGGTAATAACTTCACTTACACGCCAAATGCAAATGCAAATGGAAGTGATTCTTTTATAGTTAGTGTAACAGATAATGATGGGCAAGTTTCTCAGTCTCAAATTAATATTTCGATTTCAGCTTTAAATGATTTACCTGTTGGTACTTTAGCTGACCAAAGTGTTGATGAAGATAATTCACTTCCTCTTACTTTAAGTGGTAGTGATGTTGATGGTGATGCTCTTTCTTATATTATTAGTTCAGACCCAGCAAGTGGTGCAATTACTTGCTCAGGTGCAATTTGTTCATATACGCCTGGGCAAGATTTTAATGGAAGCGATTCATTTGGATATACTGTCAATGATGGTAGTGGTGATTCGATTGAAAAAGTTGTCACAATCACTGTTAATCCAATCAATGATGCACCGGTTGCAAATTTTGCATCAATTATTAATACAAAAGAAAATACAGCTTCAGCTTCATTTACTTTAACAGGTAGTGATGTTGAAGGTGATGCACTAACTTTTAGTGCAAGTAATGGTGCAAATGGTACAGTTTCTTGTACTGGTGCTGATTGTACATATACGCCGGCCGCAAGCTTCGTGGGCCAAGATACTTTCTCTTATACAGTTTCTGATGGATCACTTACAAGTGAGTCCCATACTGTTAACGTTGAAGTATTTGGGACAGCTTCTCAAGTTGCTATCTCAAACTTACCAGATCAACTTGGAGCAGGAGAGTCTCAGACGATTAATTTCCTAGTTGCCGATATTAATGGTTCAACAGTAACTGATCACAATGAAAGTGTTGTGGTAACTCTTACTGAAGAAGGTGGAGCAACTTCGAATCCAACTGTTACTTATGCAAATGGTATAGGGTCTTTTGATATCTCACCAACGGCCATGGGAACTTTCACAATCGATTTTGCAACGGTAAAATCTGATTCTGATAGTACGGCAGTTAATGCATCTGAATCGATTGTGATTACTTCTGGTGCTATCGCATCTATAGACTCTTTTGCAAGCCCTGATATTCAAGCAGATGCTGGTGAAGAAATTACAATTTCTGTTTCAGCAGCCGACAGCTTCACAAACCCAACAGGTCATAATGACCAAGACGTTCTACGTTTTGAGTTTACAAGTGGTGGGCGCAATGAAATCGTAAGCCACAATCTTCTTGATGCAACAATCGAAAGTGGTGTTTTAAGAGGTCGTCTACCAAGTGCAAGTGGTGGTGAAATCGTTGTTCGTGGTCTTGATGCTGGAACACTAGATTATGCATTCTATAAAGGTGAAGAAGCTGGTGCTCTTCATACAAATTCAATTCCTGTTGTGGCCCTTGCTGCAATTGCTCAATTTGAAATTACACCATCAGCTGCAACTCTTTCGGCCGATGATACACTTGAGCTTACTATTGTAAGACAGGATATGTATGGTAACCCAATCACAAGTGGTGATAGTACTATTACTCTAAGTGAAGCAGTTACTCCTTATGTAAATGATCTTCCAAATAAGGTTGAAATTACAGGTGATAGCTATGACTTCCAAATTGGTGGACCTGCTTCAGTTCCTGACTTCGTTGCTGGAGCCTTTGACTTTAATGGAATTGAATCTCAAGTCATTCTTGATGGTCAATCACAAGTTGTTGTTAGTGGAATTAATCTTATGAGAGCAGTGCCATCAAAGATTAATGTTGCTGACTCGTCAGATGCAAGTGTGAGCTCTGAGCTAGACTTTACAGTTACAGCTGGTGTTCCTGCGAGCCTATTAGTCCATCCTTCAATTGATGTCGATTACGATGAGAATAATGGAGATCTTTCTGTTGAAAAGGGAAATACTTTTCACGCCATCCTACAACTTGTCGATAGTGACCAGAATCCTATAACGACAAATGATGAAATCACAGTTTCCTTAAATGCAGGTGATATCGTTGGCTCAAATCTTCTTGAAGCAAGTGATATTTCTGGAGCAGGTGATCTTTCAATGACAGGTAAGCTTAATAGTGACCAAGTCTATGGTGCCTTCTCTTTCAAAGTTGATCGTATCGCAGACCTAGCAATCTCGGCCAAACTCTCTGATGATTCGATTATTGCAACTGATCTCGCAATTGCCATTAAGGCCGCTGAAAAGTCACGTCTACTTGATTTTGTTCTTGACAATGGATCTAACGAGCTAATCAGTACTGTTCGTTATAATGAAAAAGGTCAACCACGAGTATTCGTTGATGATCAAGAAGAAATATTCTTCATGAGTTATAATGATGCTGGATTACTAGATCGTGTTACTAAGTACTCAGCATGGTATGGACGCACAACTCTTGTTCACTTATATAAGAATGAATTTGGTGAATTAGATAAAGTAATTAGTTCTGGTGTTAACTACGACTCACATCCTAGTCAAGCAGATCTTTTAGGGCTGATTAGTTATATAAAAACAAACGATGTTTCAAACGATGATTATATCTCTTACTTCAATAGTGTTCTTAGTTTTGATACATTAGCAACTTATAATAAGTACTATAATTTCACTTGGGAGAGTGGAGTTTGTAATGTGATTGATGCAAATATCGTCGATGAAATTGATGACTCAGAATTTGCGACTTACCTAAGAAAAGCCGTTCTTTGTCCAAGTGCTTCAACGGGTATGCGTGTTGCGACTATTGAAGAGAGAAATATTAATGTTACACTTGACCTTGAAAACTTAGATGCGACAGTTGCAGCATTTCCTACTGGAACTTTTTTCGATCAGTATTACAATGACTTCTTCGTCATGAACTACAATGCATCAGGACATATTGAAGATGTAAGCTTTATGATGGTTGGTGCTAGTGATCAAGGTTCGGATGTTGCTCATAAAGATCGTGCGACTTCAGCAAGTGCTTCAACTAAGCTTGCCTTTACTTATGATGGAAGTAATCGTCTTGCTTCATTTAATTATAGCAAGATGGCCTCTGTTGAGACATTTACAAGTGCATTCTGTGATGGTTCACAAGTCTTCTATAAGTATGATGGCTCAGAGTACTCACAACTATTAGCGAATGATGCTCGTACAAGTTGGGTTGAATTAAAGTATATTAGTGGAAGTACACTTGAAGATGTTAATAGTGGTTATCAGTATACAACTAATGATGTTACAGGTAATTGTGGTTCAGTCGATTACTATAATGCAACAACAGGAATTTGTATCAACTCATTCTACGTTAAAGATATTGCGTCTTGTTCAAGTTTGGATGATGATAGTTTTGATTCAGGAATGCTATATATTAACCAGGCGCTCTATGCGTCAGCTCCTGATGCCAACGGTGATCATGCTCATGTCGGTCGTACGACAATTTACGTTCCATATGCAGATGCTAATTTAGCGTACTCTAGTACTCGTAATTATGTTATGGACTTAGAGGTCTCTAATGGTAATGGGGCATCATTCTTCCAAAAGGTTACAAGAAATTATGATGCAACAACTGGACTTCTAGTTCTTGATCAAGCACAACTTATGCATCCAGTACAAACTGCTGGTCAGTATGTTTATGACTTTACTGATACATTCGCAATTTCAAACGGACAGGTAAGTTCACTTGCTCTAAACGAGTATTATCTTGACCCAAATGATGGACCTTTAAACACAATTGAGGTAACTGAGGCAATGAGATTTGATCGTGAAGTTGGGCCATGTTCAACAGATGGTCTACTCTATATTGAATTAGATGAACTTGATAAGATTTGTAAATAATTAAACTAAAGGCCTGGCCAGTGTGCCGGGCCTTTATTTCGGATTTATTGAACAACGAATTTAGAAAAGAAAACTTCCTTAATCACGCGCTTCTTTGCTAGGTCATTAATACGCTTTTTGATTCGACTTTCAAAAATCAATTTTCCTGATAGGGAATTAAGTTCATCTGGAGAGATTGCGGCAGCAACGTCAATGATGATGTCATAGACTTTCGGTTTAATCGTATCAAGAATTTCTGAATCTTCTTGTAGAAAGAGCACTAGGTGAACTTCTACATCGAGGAAGCGCAGTCTGCGTGTGGCAGAATCTAGGTTCACTGTAATCTTGTCTAGAATATAGGTGTGTGGAAAGTTGATTTGAGTAAAGTCGTCTTTTAAGGCCTGCATTTCTTTGGCCCCATCTGGAAGTTCTTTTTGATAAATCACATTGGTATAGACGAAGACACCAACTGTTGCCAAAGTGGCCAGTAGTGTTAATGCTATAATAAGTTGATCAAGTAGTTTTCTTCCCGTCATAAGTCTATAATATCATAGTTATTTTAGGGATTTAACACGGTCTATGAAGTGGTAGAAAATACTTTTTGATCGTCTAAAGTCGATTGAAACGCTTGGTCTATTCAAAGCTAATTTCTTTTGATTACAATAGAGATAACAATAATTTATTTGGAGTAAAAATGGCAAAATCAAAGCATAAGAAGCGTGACAAGAAATATGTGACTAATTCAGCAGTTAAGCAGAAGAGTTCAGGCCTTAATACATGGATTTTAGTTACTATAACGATTATTGGGGCAGGCCTAGTTATTTACCTTTCGTAATTTCAAAGGTTTTGTGCGGCGCTAGCGCCGCAAATCGATGTATTTTTTGTGAATACGTTATATCTTTGCTAGCATTTTCACCTCAACACACAAGAATACCAAAATTGAAAAAGAGGAAAAATGCTTAAAACTTTATTACTTTTAATTGCTCTGCCATCTCTGGCCGAAGTTTCAAATATTAATCAATCAAATCAATCTATTGAAAAAGATTATGTCGATATTATTAAACCAAACTCAATTACTGAAAGTGATGTCACTTTAGGTGGGTTTAACGAACTAATGAAATATGTTGTTCCAGCGCCTTCTCAAGAAGATGCAGGCTCTTGCCTCTATATGTCTCACACTGGTGTTGTAGAGTGGTGGTACAACCGTCTTAACTCTTTAGAAGGTGATCGCAAAGTAAATTTTGCAGAACGCTACTATATGGCACTTAAGACTCGTAAAGAGAACCAAGATAATATCGATAACTGGCGCACAGATAATATTCGCCGTTTGAATAAGAGCTCAATCTTCTTTGGTAATGATGATTATCATTTTACAAAAGGTCACTTTAAAAAGGTTGATGGTAAAAGAGTCGTAACAGATGCTGATGATAAAGACGGTATTTACGGGACTTCTTTTAACTGGATTGATTTAACGAAAGATATTTCAAGTGATGCTAAAGTTTATAAGCTTCCAAGCTTTAAAAGAGAAGTCTTATACGCCGATGCAGATAAAGACCAATGGGCCGTTGCAAAAGCACCGAGCAATATCGTTGAAATAATTAAGCATGCTCTTCATAAGAGGAATGCACCAGTTCTAGTTATCTATAATCACAAAGGCTTTTGGCACGCTAATTATATCTTTGGTTATAATGACCATGCCGATACAAACGGTTGTCCTTTTACTTCAAGTTTTCTTCCTCGTATGAAAGAAAAACGTGATGGCTATCTTGAAAAAGCTGCTAAGACTAAGAGTGATACTTGGCGTGCTAAGTATCTAGCGAATGCAGAAAATGTTATGAAGAAAGGAAACGCCGTTCAAGCTAAGTTTGAAGAGGTTGGTTGTGCAAAAAAAGGTGTCTTCTATGTTCGAGATTCAATTTTTCCAAATGAATCAATGCCGAAGTATGACTACGATCTTGCTCAAGAAGGTGAAGAAGATTTCTTAAATGCGCCTTTAATTGCCAGAGAGTTTGCATGGGCACAGACGACTCTAAATCACGCAATTCAGATTTATCCAGAGGCAATGGAGTAAATCGTTGAAGAAATTCTTATTTCTTTTTACTCTTATATTTTTCAATCTAGTTCATGCTCGTTGTGAACTAGTAAGACCTGTGGTCTTTATCCATGGTATCGCAAGTAATAAAGGTGCATTTGGACAATGGGATAAATATCTCACAAAAAATTATCCTGAAGAGTGCTTTAGTCCTTATTTCTTTGAATATGATACGGGAAATAATCAACTTGATCTTAATGACTTCATTACAGAGTTTGATAAATTCATGCACCAGAAATTTGATGGTGTGAAAACGAAGGATATAACAATTGTGGCCCATTCCCAAGGTGGCCTGATCACTTTCTTCTGGCTTAAGAAATTATTTGATAAAGGGGATCTTCTTGCAAGTCGTGTGAACAATATTATGACGATGGCGACACCTTTTTATGGTGCACGTATTGCAAACCTCGGTGTTGGTCTAGGCACATATATTCTACCAAACCTTGGAAAGAAAGAACTTCGTGATATGAAAATTGGCTCTAAGAAAGTCATTGAAACCTGGCAACTTTTTACGGACATAAATTTTCACTCTTTCATTTCTCAAAAGAACTTTATTTCAATATCGGCCGTTTTAGCGCCTTCTTGGTATAATCCTGATATAGAAGGAGATTTCGCTGTTTCTCCATTTAGCTCTAATCCAAATATTGTTGGTATGACGCCAATTTCAAAACACTATAATATTCAAGGTGTTCACCTACGTTTTAATATCCTTGCAACACCTGCTACGACATTAGTTTCAAAGAAGTGCTTGAATTCAAATTACGATTGTAAGAACTCAAGTCTGGGTATTTTTGAAACAGAGTTTATTGGAGAAAGAAGAGTCGATATCAGAGAGGCCAAAAATATTAATACCTTTGCTCTCTATTATCAGTCTGAAGATGTCGAAAGAAAGCGTCTGTCAGTTAGTGGAGTAGGTGTTAAACGTGGCCTTCAATTTAAGCTTGAATATATTCGCGATGGCCTTTATTTCTATAAAGGACGTCTTGAAGATGGACTAAGTGAAACCGATTTAATTATTGATAACAATATTTCAGTACCCATCTCAAATGGTCAAACTACTTTCTTTACTCGTTAAGATAGAATTTAAAAGATTCGTGTTGTGAGTCGATTTGATCAAAAACCTCTTTAAGTCTCTCAAAATCGTGACCTAATTTTTTCTGTGCTTCTTTAGCATTTGTCCAGTAGAGGCTCATATTCTTATCTGTATAAGTCTGAATGAACTCGTAGAGTTCGTCTAAGTTATTTGAATAGAAGCTAGGAAAGTCGAAAATACGACCTAACTCAATCAAGTAATCCTCAAGATTTTCAAGGCCATTAGAGTTAAGTTCAATTTCACGACGCATAAGTATTCTTTTGTTGCTAAAGGTTTTTTTGTTGTTAGAATTAATCTATGATTAAAATAATGATAATGCTTATCTCTTGTCAAATAGTCTTTACGGCTTCTGCTCGTAAGCATACTCCTATACAACAAAAAGAATATTTAAAGGCCCGTAAGCAATACTTGCTTGAGTATACGACTTTTGGTGTTGATGAATGTTTAAAACTACATAGTGATAAAATTGTTACAAAGGATGAAGGCAATACGGGAAAGATTGTTGTTGGGACTCCCAAGTATTTTGCACTACTAAGTCACTGTTTTTCAAATATTACAAATAAGTGTTACGGAGAAAATTGTATTGTCTCTCGCTCTATGTCGAAGCGACTTAGAAATGTTGAGCACGTCGACAAAATATTACAAAAGTTCTAGTTTTTTATCATAAGAGCCTCTATTTAACTTAATCCTATAAAATGACTTTCTGCGGCGTTTAAATCCATTCTCACAAGGCCATTTCTTCGTTAATCACTCTCGTCAAGTCTAGGAAATCAGGCTTTTTCAAGTGTCATTTGCTGTTTTAAGAGCTATAATGATCCCTGTTTTAGACTATAGAAATTAATTGAAAGGATTATTATGACTGTTCGTGTACGTTTTGCACCTTCTCCAACTGGCTACCTTCACATCGGTGGCGCTCGTACTGCACTTTTTAGCTACCTCTTTGCTAAGGCCAATGGTGGTAAATATATTTTAAGAATTGAAGATACAGATCTAGAAAGATCAAAGCGTGAATATGAGCAAGCACAAATTGCTGATCTTAAGTGGATGGGAATTGAACACGATGAAGGCCCTGATAAGGCCGGAGACTTTGGTCCATACCGTCAGTCTGAAAGACTTGATATTTACAAAGATATAGCATGGGACTTCGTAAATCGTGGCCTTGCTTATCCATGTTTCCTAACTAGTGAAGAGCTTGAGACTTTAACTGAAAAAGCAGTTTCTGAAAATAAAGACCCACATGCATACCATGGAAAATTCCGCGACCTTGATGCAGCTGAAGCGAAAGCTCGCGTTGATGCAGGTGAGGATTATGTCATTCGTTTTAAAAACCCTGGTAAGACATGGGAATTTACTGACCTAGTAAAAGGACACGTTAAATTTCCAGAAAATATGGTTGGTGACTTTGTTATTTTAAGGGCCAACGGAATGCCGGTTTATAACTTTTGTTGTGTGGTTGATGATGCAAAGATGGAGATGACTCACGTCTTTCGCGCAGAAGAGCACTTAAATAATACTTGCCGTCAGTTAATGATCTACGATGCCATGGGTGTTAAGCCTCCATTCTTTGGACACGTTTCACTTCTCATTGGTTCTGATCGTCAAAAACTTTCTAAGCGTCACGGAGCAACTTCAGTGACTCAATATAAAGATCTAGGTTATCTTCCTGGTGCACTAGCAAATTATCTTTGTCTTCTTGGTTGGTCACATCCTGATGAGACAGATATTTTTGATGTAAATGAATTAGGAAGCACTTTTGGTTATGAGAGATTTTCAAAATCATCGGCCATGTATGATATTCAAAAATTAAACTTCTTTAATGAGCAGTGGCTTAGAAAATTAGATGATCAAGAGATTGCTGCTGGTTTTGAAAAGTTCATCCCGGCCGAGAGTGAATTCCACAATCAAGACGATGCTTGGAAGACGAAGTTTGCAGGACTAATGAAAGAAAAAGTTCAGCTCTTTAGCGATATCAATGAGCACCTACCGATCTTCTTTGATGCTGGTGTGGATGCTGACGATCAATATAACGAGGCGCTAACTTGGGAGTCTACTCCACAAGTTAAAGAATACTTAAAGTCACAACTAACTAATCAAACGACGAATGTAAGTGAGGATCAAGTTGGTGAGTGGATGGATTATTTAAAGAAAGAATTAAAAATTAAAGGCAAGCCTCTTTTTATGGGAACTCGTGTTTGTCTAACTGGAAGAGCTCATGGGCCAGACTTAAAGACGGTTGTTGCTCTGACACCGATTGAAATAATTAAAGAGAGATTAGCATAATGAATTTTTTCGAAGAATTAGAAGCAAGAGGAATTGTAAACCAATACTCGCACGAGGAATTAAAAGAAATCTTAAATGATAAGAAACTTTCTTTTTACTGTGGTTATGATCCGACAGCAAAATCACTTCAATTAGGGAATTTATTTGCTGTTATCACAATGATGCGTCTTCAAAGACAAGGGCATAAGCCTTATGTACTTGTAGGTGGTGCGACAGGAATGATTGGTGACCCATCGGGAAAGAGTGATGAGAGAAATCTTCAAACTCAAGATGATCTTGATAGGAATCTGGCCGGTCAAAAAGCTCAACTAGAAAAGCTATTAGACTTCACTGGAGAAAATGGTGCGGTCATGGTTAATAATATCGATTGGATTGGAAAATTCTCTCTTATTGAATTCTTAAGAGATGTAGGGAAGAGATTTAGAATCGGTGAAATGCTTGCTAAAGACTCTGTAAAGTCTCGCTTAAACTCTGATGCAGGAATTAGCTTCACTGAATTTACTTATCAAATGATTCAAGGCTATGACTTTGCTCACCTTAATAAAGAATTTGATGTTAGCTTACAAATCGGTGGTGCCGATCAATGGGGGAATATGACGGCAGGAATGGATCTTACTCGTAAGATGCACTCAAAGCCTGCATTCTGTATGACGATTCCACTTCTAACAGATTCAAATGGAAAGAAATTTGGAAAGTCTGAAGGTGGCGCAATCTACCTTGATCCAACAATGACATCTCCTTATAAAATGTATCAATTCTTACTAAACTCTGATGACACATCAGTTATTAAATATTTAAAAGCTTTAACTTTCTTAACTCTAGATGAAATTGCTGAGTACGAAAAGTTAGTTGAAACAGAACCACACTTAAGAGCTGCTCAAAAGAAATTAGCTCAAGAAATTGTAACTCTTGTCCACGGTCAAGAGGGAATTGAAGCGGCCCAAAGGGCAACGGATTTCTTCTTTGGTAAGGTTATTGAGAATACAACAGATGCTGAGCTTGAAAGTATTTTTGATGATGTCCCTTCAATTGAAGTTGAAAAAACACAGCTTGGTGAAATTAGCTATCTTGATATGTTAGCTCTTACACCTCTTTTCAAATCAAAAGGTGAAGCACGTAAGATGGTTTCACAAAATGGTGTTGCCATTAATAACGTAAAGAATGCCGATGTTGATCATATTATTGGTCAGGCCGATCTTGCCAGTGAATCTTGTCTTATCCTTAAAAAGGGTAAGAAGAATTACTGTGTAGTAAAATTTGTATAAATAAGGACCTAGATGAACGTAGATAGACTCATTGATTTATTGAAACTTGGGAGTTTTGAAGACCAAAATATCCGAGTTGCTATATTTGATGATCAATCGAGGTTCGTCTATATTTCTTCACCATTAATTGGTTTTCCACAAGACTATATTGGTATGACTGTTTATGAGTATTACAAAGGTCATCTAATAGGGGAAGAAGCCGAGAAGGTTAAGAAGGCCATGGCAAAAGCTGTTGCTGGAGAGTCCAATAAGTCTCTCATCAATTTTGTCAATGGCCTTAATCGTAGTGAGATCCAATGGGATGTCGAGTTTAATCCATTTGATGATGAAGATGGGAAACGTTATATCCTATCACGTATCTCTCCTCGAGAAATTCAGATTACTCCTAATTCGACAAATCACTTTGTCAGAGAGTTAGTCGAGCAAAGTTCTGATATCTTCACTGTTTTTGACGAAGATTTTAATGTCGTCTATGTCTCGCGAGTTCATGCGGAATGGAAGGGAGTTAAGGTCCTTGGTTCAAACGTGACTGATTTACTTTCAGGTAAAGATCTTGAAATCTTTATGGATCGTGCTAAGCGTGCCAAAGATCAACCTGGAGTTTTTGCTTCTGATATCATGCATTTTGAAACGGCCGAAGATAATGAGATTGTTTTAGAGTCTTCGATGGAGTATCACCAATTTGGTCAAATTGGATGCTTCTATCTTGATCGTTCTAGAGATAAGACTGAAGAATATCAGCGTAAGAAAGAAATTGAAAGTCAGAAAGATGCTATTGATAAAATGTCTAAGTGGACGGCCCTTGGACAAATGGCCGCAAATATTGCTCATGAAGTTAATAATCCGTTGGCAATTATTGAGCTACAGGTACAGGCCATTGAGCGACGTGGAGAACAAATATCATCTAAGATTCTAATGGATAAGATTCGATCAATTGCTGATCAGAAAAATCGTATTGCTAATATTGTAAGTTCACTTAATATTTACTCACAAGATGATCGATCTCAAAGAGAGGCTACACCTCTATCTTCTGTTGTCCATGATGCTATTGCTCTATTTAAAACTCGCTTTGTTGATGAGCGATTGAGAATAGTTTTCTCAAATGATTCCGATAGCGATATCGTTAATATAAATTCATCTGAAATTATTCAGGTTCTAATCAATTTACTAAATAATGCTTACGATGCAATTAGTGAGCAAACTGAGCGTTGGATAGAACTCAATCTCTATGATGAAGAAGACTATGTTCTTCTCGATGTTCTTGATAGTGGACATGGAATTGATAAAGAGGTTGCAAAAAATATCTTTAATCGATTCTATACGACTAAGTCTAAGGACAAGGGAACTGGCCTTGGGCTAAATATAAGTCAGGAAATCATCATGGATCACGGTGGTAATCTTCAGTATGATTTTACTTCAGAATATACCACCTTTACTATTTCACTTCCTAAGCTAAGCTTAAGCTAAGTAAACTCTAATTCATTGCTGCGTGAATCCCTAGAACAGAACAGGATGCCTTGGCCATAATTTGGTCGTCGGCCGTTCCAAAGACATGGTACCAACGATACTGAGAGTTTGAATTAAAGATCAATAAATCATACTCAACAGTTAGCATCTCGAGGGTTTCAACTTTGTCTTGATACTTCACTATATGACCTGCAGTGCGAACACTTAAGTCATCACTTAGAAGTCTTATGTACTGTTCAACTTTATAAGTTTCCTCAATATCGAGATCTTTATTTGTTAGGTAGATAAATGTAATGTCAGCTTTGTTATTTTCTGCAATTTGTTCCGCGGCCCTTGCGAGAATTCCATCATTTGAGTCTTGATCAACCACTACTAGGATTTTTCTCATGTAGCGTACACCGTTGTCTCTAAAAATTGCTAGATTACAATTTAAGTGAGAACGAAGCCATGCAATTGGAGATTGAGTTGTAAATGTTCCTCTATGTCTACCTTTCCATTCCATGAAAAGCCAATTTGAATGCATGCGTTGTCCGATCTCAAAAATAGACTTAGAAAGATCGTGGGTAACGATAGGGTCAAAATTAATAGGAGTTGTTTTCTCTATGGCCATCGCAATGACACGTCGACGTAATGATCTAAGAATAGGGTCTTCGACAGTAAAGTCATTTAGATCTGTTTGTTCTGGAGCTTCTGTTAAGTGAGCAACTTCGATTCTTTCACCATTGGCAAGTGTTGCACCCATATCAATTAACATTTCTGGAGATCTCTCATTTCCAACAAGTGCCACTACGACATTTGCATCTTGATTAAGATCAAGTCTCTCAGACATCGCTGGAGCCGGAAATTGCGACTCATTAACTAAGTCCTTTCTCTTACCTCGTATCCCTAGAACTCCCTTACGGGTTACACGACTTTTTGCATAGAAGAGATAAATTAGTACCCCTGGAACAGAAATTGAAACTAGTCCAATAATTGCCAGGTTTTTCATCATCACCAATAAATATAATGTTGAGAGAATTCCAAAAATTTGCATGAATGGATAAAGAGGTGACTTGTAAGTTGGTTTGTACCACTGGATATGTGTTTCTCTTAGAGCGATAACGGCGATATTTTCAATCATATAGATCGTTAGAATAAAGGCCGATGCCAATTTAGCGATTTTTGCAATATTTAAGAAATAGACGGCAAGGCCTATGATGATCCCTGAGGCCACAATACTCCACACTGGTGTGCGAAATCGACGGTGAAGGTGCCCAAATAGGCCAGGGATTAAGTGATCACGGCTCATGGCAAATGGAAAACGTGAGGCCGCAAGAAGCCCTGCATTTGCCATGGAAGTCATCGTTAGAATTGCTAAAATGGCCATGGTCGTAGCAAAGCCTTTTCCGCCAAAACTTAGTGCCAATGTATAAATTGGCCTTAAGTTATTCTTTAATTGATCAAGTGGTAAGTACTTAGCGAGTGCAAGAGTTGTGACACAATAAAGTATTGTTACAATGAGTAGTGAGAGTAGAATACCACGCGGTAAATTCTTTTCTGGAGTTTTAATCTCTTCAGCAATGGCAGCAACTTTTGTTACACCAGCATAAGAGATAAAGACAAGACCAGCAGCTGCTAGAATCGTTTCAGTGTGACCAATATCAAATGGTATCCCAGGAATAACCGTTGCTGTACTAAGAGTTCCAATATTGAGAACTGTTAATCCAAATGTTGATAAGAGTACGACGACAATTAAAAGTCCCGATACCTTACCGATACCCACGACATTTAACAATGTAATGATGACTGTAAGCAGTAAAGCTATATTCTTTATATCAAAATTAGTTGTCAGAGTTGAAAGATATGCTCCAAATCCTACGAGAGCAAAAGCCGCCTTAAGAAGTAGCGATAGCCAAAGGCCTAGTCCTGAAATTGTTCCGGCCATTGGGCCAAACGTTCTCTCGATATAAATATATGTCCCACCTGAAGTAGGCATGGCCGTAGCAAGCTCTGATTTTGACAGTGCTGCCGGAAGAACACATAGTCCTGCTACCAGATATGAAATCCAAACAAATTCACCAGTAACGGCAAAGGCAAGTCCTGGAAGAACAAAGATTCCTGATCCCAACATTGATGCAATACTAATAGAGATAACTGACGAAAGGCCGAGGTTTCTTTCAAGCTTTTTCAATAAATCCTCACTTAAACAATAATATAAATGTGAGGTGTATTATTACTTAATTAATTGGGAATGTTAATAAAAATTGGGCATGACGCACTTAGAGTTAATTTTCTCAGAGTTCTAACAGAATATCTTCTAATGCCTTTTTGACTAAAGCTCGCTTGGAGTCGAGGTTTTGGTCATTCTCAAATGTTCTTAATGTGTTTCCAATCTCAATAAAATTATAGCAGGCGAAGCTGCCGGCCATCTTATGGAGAAGTTCTCTTAATTCTTTCTCTTTCATGGTCGCAACATTAATGAGCAAATGATTAATTTCGGCTTTTTTGGATGCCTTAAACTTTGGTAAAAGCTTTTGAATATGTTGATTTAAACCTCTTTCCATTTCAGCATCCTTTATGAATGAGGGGAACATGATTGTTCCCCTGATATCAAATTTAAGTGATTACTTCTTTTTTGTGGCGGCTTTCTTTGCGACTTTGTTTGTCGACTTAATTGATTTAGGCGACTTCTTTGGAGTGGCCTTTTTAGGAGAAGCTTTAATTACCTTCTTCTTTGTTACTTTTTTCTTTGTTACTTTATTTTTAGCAGGGGCCTTCTTTGCTGCTTTCTTGGAAACTTTTTTTGCCGTTTTTTTAATTGTCTTTTCGGCTTCCTTAACTTTATTTGTTGCCTGCTTCTTTGCCTTTTTAATTTCGTCTTTTAAAAATTTATCAAGCGTCTTTTGAAGCTTTTGAACTTCTTTAATGTGACCATCAAGATATTTCTTTGCGGCTTTTACTTCTTTTTGAATTGTTGAATCGACAAATTTCTCAACTTTCTTCTTTTCTTTTTTTAATGTTGTCACAACTTTGCGTACATCTTTGTCCATAACATTCTTGGCCTCTTTCTCAACTTGGCCAATGAAGTCTCTAACGTTCTTTTCAACTTCTTTTACTGATTTGTTAGCAATAACATTATCAACCATTGCTTTTACATCATCAAAAGAGCTTAAAACTTTTTCAAATGTCTTATTCATTAATTACTCCCTTTTATCCCGTTTTATTTTAAGTCAAAGTCTACCTTTTTACATATCGGTACACGACGTCCAAAACCAAAGCTTTTATCCTTTAGTTTTAGGATAGGACAAAATTGCTGACGCTTGTACTCACTATTTAATATTAATTTCACGCTCCTTTCAACTTCAGTTTTGTTAAAACCTAGTTTAAGAAGGTCTTCAATATCATATCGGTACGAAAGATATGATTCGAGAATGGCATCAAGGATATGATACGGAGGTAGTGAATCCTCATCTTTTTGCTCTTCTCTTAGTTCTGCACTTGGTGGGCGCTCAATAACTTCAACAGGTATAATACCATTGAAGTTCTTATTAATATGCTTTGCAAGTTCAAATACTTCACTCTTATAAAGATCCCCAAGAATGCTTAAGGCGCCGACAGAATCACCGTAGAGAGTTGAGTAGCCAACTGCTATCTCTGACTTATTTGATGTATTAATAACCATAGCACCGGTCTGATTTGAGCGAGCATAGAGGATGGCCCCTCGCAAACGAGACTGAATATTTTCGTCAGCTAATCCTTCGAGTGGACTTAGACTATCCTGAAAGAGATTCTGCATTGATGAATGGAGAAATTTTATCGGGACACTATGAAGCTTAACACCAAGATTCTTACAGAGTTTTTCACTGATTTCCCAGCTCAGGCCTGCTGAGAACTTACTTGGCATATAAATGGCCTCGACTTCTTGGCCAGGCTTTAGAAAAAGTTTCACTAAAGTCAGTACAAGTGCTGAGTCGATACCACCTGACAGTGCGATGAGAAATTTGTTCATACCACACTTCTTAGCATAGTCTTGGAGTCCAAGATTGATGGCCCCAAGAATTGAGTCAAGCTTGTGCTGAGTTAAGGGCTTAAGTCTTAGAGGCTGTCCAGCAACGCCAGTGTGTTCTTCGATATGTGGGCCAAAGAGAGACTCCCATGAATGGGCTCCTTCTGGAGCTATACCTAGCTCATTGACTTCGACTGCATCAATAATCTCGACTTTCATTTTATCGGCCACAAAGGACTTTGCCTTGGCAACCACAGTGCTATCATTGACAACAAAGCTTGCACCATCAAAAATGATCTCATCTTCGGCGCCAACTTTATTAACGTAATAGAATGGCACTTTAAAAACTTTCGAGATTTCACTGGCCCTTTTAATGCGCTTTTCTTCTTTATCAATATTCCAAGGTGAAGCAGAGAAATTAATAATTCCATTAAGTTTCTTGCCACTTGCTTCATCCATTAGCATTTGTAATGGATTGATTTCATATTGTTTTGAGTGCCACATATCTTCACAGATTAGAAGCCCAAAACTCTTATCACCCAAAGTCCAAATTGTTGGAGACTTTCCAGGTGTGTAGTACTTGGTTTCATCAAAAATATCGTAATCAGGTAGAAGGCACTTGGTATAAATATCTTTTAGGATTGAACCCTTCTTTACTTCGAAAACAATATTGTAAATATTTGATGGAATTTGTGTTTGCTCATCAAGTTCGTAGCGAAGACCACCCATTAAAAGGGCCGTATCTTCATCAAGTTTGATCTCTTCAAATAATGCTCTAAGAGCATCTAGGAACTTGTGGTACTCACGGATAAATGATTTTTGTAGGACAAGATCTTGAAGAGGATAACCGACAAGGAAGTCTTCTGGGAAAATATGAATGTGACCACGGAAGTCATCTGAGTGAACAAGATCCTCTATGTATTTGTAAATCTGTGTAAAGTTACCAATGGTGTGATCTGTTTGATGAATGATGATTTGCATTGCGTTATCTCTGTGCTAGATTTTCATATTTTATGTTTAAATACGTGTAATTAATGGACTTTATAGCATGTTTCCATATATAAGGTCTATACGACAAATAAAGAATATTAAAGAGGTTGAAATTGGCAAATCTTGATGCAAGTCCAAAGAAAGTAATCGTTATCGGTGCAGGAATGGCCGGAAGTGAGTCCGCGAATTTTCTCGCAAAACATGGCGTTGAAGTTATTCTTATCGAATCAAAAACAGTTAAGAAAAATCCGGCCCAAAAGATTGATGCCTTTGCGGAACTCGTTTGTACAAATTCACTAAAGTCGATGAATCCAGCTTCTGGTCACGGATTATTAAAATATGAAATGGATGCCCTTGGCTCAATCATACTAGATAGTGCTCGTACCCATGCTGTTCCAGCTGGTGATGCCCTCGCTGTTGATCGTGATGCCTTCTCTCAAGAAGTAACAGATCGCCTACACAATAATCCACTTATTACTGTTGTTGCCGCTGATGCAAAAGATCCACAAGAGCTGATGGCCGAGTATTGTGCCGATGCATGTGTTATTGCTTCTGGCCCTCTAACGACTGAAGGACTTTCGAATTGGATTATGAAGAATATCTCAGATGATGACTTCTACTTCTATGATGCCATTGCTCCTGTTGTTGATGGTGATAGTCTTGATTACTCAAAACTTTACTACAAAGATCGCCACAAGCCAGTTAGTGAAGAAGAAGGTGAGCAAGCAGATTATCTCAATGCTCCAATGAATAAAGAACAATATGAGGAATTCATTGCAGAACTTGTTGCTGCTGAAAAAGTTCCAGCTCAAAACTTTGAAGATTACAAATTCTTTGAGTCATGTCTTCCCGTTGATATCATGGCCGAAAGAGGTGTGGACACAGCTCGCTTCTCTTGTATGAAGCCAATTGGCCTTGAGCTTCCTGATGGGAGTCTTCCATATGCATGTGTTCAATTAAGACGTGAGAACCTTCTTGGATCGGCCTTTAATATGGTTGGTTTCCAAACACGTTTAAAGTATCCTGAACAAAATCGTGTTTTCAGAAAGATTCCAGGTTTTGAAAATGCAAGCTTTCTCCATTTAGGCTCTGTCCACCGCAACTCATTTATCAATTCAAGAAAGCTTTTAGATTTTGACTTAAGTGTTAAGAAGTTTCCAAATATTTACTTCGCCGGTCAAATTACTGGTGTTGAAGGCTATACTGAATCAGCTTCAATTGGACAATATGTCGGTCTTCAAGTCTTAAAGAAGTTACGTGGCGAAGAAGTTAAGCCATTTCCAGTTGAGACAGGTCTTGGGGCCCTAATCAATTATGTCATGACTGTACCAAAACCAGTTCCTTCAAATATTAACTTTGGACTTCTGCCTCCTGTCACTCTTACTAAGGAGCAAAGGAGAGATCGTAAAAATCGCAAGAAAGTTAAGAAACAATTAGCTTCAGATCGAGCACGTGCTTCTTTTGATGAATTTATGCAAGGATATTTTAACTAGTGAAAGGTTTAGGATTTATATTAATTGCATGCTTTATTTGGGCGCTAGATACCCTTATACGCTATCCATTACTTTATAAATTCAATAGTAGTGAAATCATCGTCTTTGGTGAGCACTTATTTTTAACGATTCTCTTCATTCCAACTCTCTATGTTGCTCGCAAGAAAATTTTGAAAATGACTGGATTTGAATTCTTGTGCTTCTTTATGATTGGGGCCATGGGATCAGCTGTGGCAACCTTAACTTTCACAAAGTCTTTTGCCTTAATCAATCCTTCTCTTGTGATCTTATTACAAAAGCTTCAGCCATTTATTGCACTAAGCTTAGCTTATCTAATCTTGCATGAGAAAATGACAAAGAAATTTATGATATGGGCCGCCGTGGCCATTTCTGGTGCGCTACTTATAAGCTACCAAGATATCTCGAGTGCTATCAATCTGATTAAAACTGGCAAGGTGAGTTTTGATGGCTCTTCACTATATGGACTCTGCTTAGCACTTGTTTCTGTAATCAGTTGGGGGAGTGCAACAGTCTTTGGAAAGTATCTCATGAAGAATAATTGGCAAGAAAAAGAAGTCATGTCATTGCGCTTCTTTGTGGGTCTTGTGATGATTATTCCATTTGTTGCCACTTCAAGTAAGGGCATTAATTTTCCATTAGAGCTATGGGGGAAGGTGAGTATTCTCGCCCTTATCTCAGGTGTCTTTGGGATGTACTTTTATTACCGAGGCCTTGGACTTGTCTCGGCAAAAGTTTGTACAATTGCTGAAATGTCATTCCCATTTTTTGCCGTTATAATAAATTGGGTTGTTCTTAATCAAAAGCTAACTCTTGTTCAGCTTATTGGTGGTGGACTTTTACTGCTTGCTTCGACAATGTTACAATTGGCCAACCGAGCAGATGAAAAAGTTATTAATAATTTAAATCATATATAGGAGTTATCATGCAAGCATTACCAATGGATCATACTGGTAAGACATTCTTAATTGCAGGAGCAGCTGGCTTTGTTCCATCAACTGTCGCTCAACTTTACCTTGATAAGGGAGCAACTGTTTACGGTTTAGATAATTTTATTACTGGGTCTAAGTCGAATATTGAAATACTATCAAAATATGAAAATTTTCACTTTATTGAATGCGATATTATAAAAGGTCTTCCTGACTTTGGTGATGTGAAATTTGACTTTGTTCTCTCTCTTGCTTCTCCTGCTTCTCCAATTGATTTCAAAGTTATTCCACTTGAAATCATGATGGTTAACTCAATCGGAACTCAACACCTTTTAGAACTTGCAAAAGATCATGGTGCTCGTTTCTTAGAAGCTTCAACTTCTGAAGTCTATGGTGATCCAGAAATTCACCCACAAGTTGAAACATATGTTGGTCATGTTAATCCAATTGGACCACGTAGTTGTTATGACGAGGCCAAGAGATATGCAGAGGCTTTAACGATGACTTATCGTCGTAAGTACGAAGTTGATACTCGTATCATTCGTATCTTTAACACTTATGGGCCACGTATGAGACCTGATGATGGGAGAGTGATTCCTAATTTTATCAATCAGGCCTTAGAAGGTAAGGACATTACTGTTTATGGTGATGGGAGCCAGACACGCTCTTTCTGTTTTGTCACTGATCTAGCTAATGCAATTGATCACGTTCTTATGCTAGGTGATCATATGCCATACAATATTGGTAACCCTGATGAGTACACAATTAAGGATACTGCCGAACTTATTACAAAGGCACTTGATTCAAACTCAAAGCTTGTTTACTTAGAGTTACCAAAGGACGATCCAAAGCGTCGTCGTCCAAATATTGACCGTGTTGCAGAGCTTGGTTATCAACCAAAGATTACATTTGCCGAAGGTATTGAAAGAACAGCTAAATTTTTTAGAGAGTATAAGAAGTAAATTATGTTAAAAGTCGTTGTCAGCTGTGATGCTGTTGTTGAAAGAGATTATTATATTGAGTGCCTTGAAACCATTATGGGCGTGATTGGTGATAATGTTGAACTATACACTCTTGTTCATCAACAAGGACAAGTTTTAGGTCCAGTTGAACAGCGTCGAATTCATTCAAGCTTCTTATCGAAGATGGTAAAGTCTTGGGATGATTTAGTTGATAAGGCCCATCTTGTAAACGGTGCCGCCCAAGGTTTATTTATTCCTTGTAGTGTTGATCTCGTCATTAATCTTTCTCGAGGCTTTTCTCAAGAGATTAAAATGTGCGATGATACTTACCTTTTTACTTATATTGTTGAAGATATGTTCAGTGATAAGAAGAAATCATCTTTTAAAGACTTCTTCTTTAATGCTCTTATTAAGTCTAAACAGCGCCAAGGCCTAAAACGTGCTAACACTCTTTGGTCTAATGACGAAAAAGTATTAAATGATTTTCCAAATGCGATTCAAGTTACACCGGCGACAGCTTTAAAAGATTATAAAGTTCTTCCCGATGCAATGTTTAAGCGCGATTACTTCCTTATTAACTGTGAGCCACTTGATACCACTCAGGTTTATAGGATTATTGATCTCTATGGAAATATGAAATTTAAGTTCATTGGTAGTCATGATCATTTACTAGAGATTGAAAAGAAGAGACCTGAGCTTTTCTTTGGCAATCGTTGCTCTGGTGAAATGGCCCCTCTTTTATCGGGGGCCAAGTATGTCATTGATACTTCTAAAAAGTTTCCGCACTATTCGCTAAAAGCTCTTAGTTGCGGACGTCCTGTTTTAACATCTGGAAATAAGTTTCTACCATTTGGTGTGGGAGTACACGAGCTTCCTAAGGATTACTTAGATCTCAAGTATACAGTTGTCTTAGGTGTTCCTGATGAAGATCCTAAGAAGCGCCACGGGGTTTCTGCCAACTATGAGATGGTGAAATTTAAGCATGTCTTTTTAAAGGAATTTAAGAGGATTGAAGAAGAGCTTCTTGCTAAGAAAGCTTCGCAACAAGTTGGTCGTGATGACTCATGTTGCGAAGCCTAGAATATATTAGTTAAAACCTTTTTTGAGCTTAATAACGTTGTAGCGATTTGTGATGATATTCCAAAGTGAAAGACCTGAATCTGGGTGGATTGTGTCTTTCTTATCTTTGCTATCACCTCCATTTAATTGCTTAACTGCATCTTCGCTAACGGTCGGATCATTAAATGACTTCATGGCCATTAGTCCAGAATCGTCAGTATCAAGAAGACTTTCAAAATCACTTAATTGTGACTTAAGTTTGTTTAAGTAATCTTTTGAAGAACTATCATAGGCAATACCCTCAACTTCAGCTTCTTTTTTCGAATTATTGGCGATGGCACCAGCTGCGTTACGTCCACCTGCATTTCTATAATTCATTGCAAGCCCAAGTGGTGATACTTGAGCTGCTAACTGTTGTGCAAGAAATTGACGATTGGCCGCTGAATTAGGATCTAGGATTGCACTAATGGCAGCTCTTGCTTTTGGATCGGCTTTTTTATTCTTAAGTCCTGCCTCAAGAATCTTTCTTGCTACTTTAGAAATATTACCAGCATTTGCATCGAGTGCCTTATTAACATACTTTGTATTTCCTGTTTCTGCTGTCTTGTTATATCCGTCCATGACATCATTAAAGTTCATGGCCTTCCCCGCATTCAGTGCTGTCGCTCCTAGTTTTCCTAGGTCAACGCTCATCTTTGGAATCTTTTTAATTGAATCGTGTTGTATTTCATTTATATCAAGAGAAGTATCATTATTATTCATTCCAAGCCCCATTGATTGACCACTAATATTAGCTGCGGCCATTTGTGCTTGACGTGATGTTGAAGGATTGTATTGATTATTGTATCGAGACTCTAGTTTCTTTAAAACGGCCTCAGCTTTCTTTCTTGAGCTACTCGCACTCTTTTTAGCCTTCTTTGCCTGTGACATTGCCGCAGCTTCTAAAACGAGAGCGATTCCTGCTGTAATTAGAACAGGGTAGGTACAGGTATTTGTTCCTGGACATCCCCAAATTGTTAGGGCCGCGCAAATTGCAGCGATGGCGGCAGCAACAGTAATAAGTGTCATTGTTCTCGTATGGTGTTTTATCTTATCACTAGCAGCATCTTCCATTAATTTAAGCATGCTGATTTCTGTTTGTAATGCAGCCTTTTGAGTTACGTGATTCCATCCTTTTGCATCTTTTTCATCAAGTGCTCTTAAGTCTTTCTTTATTTTTTCAAATGTCTCCTTATAATCATTACCTAGAAGTTTCATTAGTGCCATTCCAAGCATCATTGCACCAGATAATGACATACCAATACCATCACTTTTACAACCAAATGCTCCTAAAATGGCACATCCCATACCGATTTGCGAAGCAGCTGCTAACATATTTAAAACATCATTATTACCATTCTTAGGGCCGTGTGTTTTATACTGCGTGAATTCTTGAGCATCGGCCTTAAGTCTTTCCAGACATTCGACGTTTTCACCACAATTTGTATATTCCATATTGTAGTTATTATTATCTGCTTGAGCGACACAGGACTCTAGATGGCAGTTATAAACTTGACCGCTTTCAGTACACTGCTTTGCAGTCCCATCTTTTTGGCAATAGTTTGGATCATTTCCTTCGATAGGAGATGGTATATCAGTATTTTCGCTCGAGGTCGTATCCGCTTGAGCGGTTTCAGTCCCTCCAGTGTGTCCACCTTGAGTACCCTCATTTTCTCGTTGTTCTTCTTGGGCCTGTCGCTCAGTATTTGCATAGGCGATCGGTGAAAATAGTAGTGACCACGAAATCATAGTGATGAGAAACTTCTTCACAAATTGGATTCGATTATCTGTCATGTTCATGACTCACTCCTTCTTATATATTCATTTTAGTCACGTTAGTTGATATACCTAAGTATTATATAAGATTTATTGCAATTTTAATGACTTAGGCATGTTTTACTCATTAAGTGAGCGTGTCTTTTTATTGGCATGGCCCTTAGCAATTCCAGATGCTTATGCTAATTTCTCTTTATGGACCAATTTGGCCTCTTCGGCGACTCACAGGATTTTCAAGCGACTAAGACCTATGATCTTAAAGATGGTAAGCTGATTTACTATCCGAACTTTTTTGAAAATTCAAAATACGACTTCGCCGCACTTAAAGAAGCGATCAATTGGCATCAAGATCAGATCACTCTCTACGGTAAAACCCATGCCATTCCAAGGCTTCAGGCCTGGTATAGTAATTCAAAAGATTATCGCTACTCTGGCATAAAGTTAACTCGCTATGATTTCAATGATGAACTTAATGCCTTATTAACTGATATTAGAACCGTCTGCGCAGAAGATTTTAATGGTTGTTTATGCAATCTCTATCGTGATGGTAAGGACTATGCATCTTGGCACAGTGATGATGAAGATAGTCTCGGTAGAAATCCTGTTATTGCTTCAGCGTCTTTTGGGCAAGAGAGGAAATTTGTCTTAAAGCATCGCTTTGATAAGTCTCAGGAGAAAGTTGAGATTACTCTTGAAGATAAGAGTCTTCTTATTATGTCGGGAACAACTCAGCATTATTGGAAACATCAACTTAATAAAACTGCAAAATCTGTTGGGCCAAGAATTAACTTAACATTTAGAAAGATTTTATAGCCTACTCCCAAGTTCCTTTATTCCAATCGTATAGCTCATGGGGAGCGTAGCGGGCCTTGTATTTCATAAAGGAATTCTCTTCAATCCAATAGCCTAAGTAGTAGTAGCTCAGTCCTAGTTCTTTAGCGTAGAGTATTTCGTTAAGTGCACCATAGTGCCCAAGCCCTAATTTTTCAAACTTTGGATCATAACAAAAGTAAACACTACTTAATCCATCATTTGATTGCTCAAGAATTCCAAAGGCAATAACTTTTCCATCGAGAAATACTTCACTTAAAACCTGAGTTCCCGTAAAGCGATAAAAAGTATCTTTAAAAAGGTCTTCATTATCGATTATTGTTCCATCTATACTGTCGCGAAAGCGGTGGCGTCCATGATCGTAATAGATTTGAAAATGTCTTCTTCTGAAAATAAGAGGAGAGAATTTTATATCTAGGCCATTACCTTTTGATCTCTTTATGAACTTTGTTTGATTCTTTGAGAGTTTAAACTTCTTTAAATCGACACGTAGAGGAATACATTTTTGGCAATTAGGGCAGACTGGCCTAAATACAAATTGGCCAAACTTACGCCAGCCCTTATTGAGGAGATAGTCGAGCTCAACATCTTCTAATAAGGCGGTAAAGAAGAATTCGTGCTGCTCTTTTTCCCCTTGAATATAAGGGCAGTTATCAATTTCGCTAAGTCGTGGAGAGACGAGCATCTTCATTAATCTATTCTACCACTAATTTGTTCTTCTTGTTGCTTAACTAGTAATTTTAACGGTTCAATAAACTCTTGAAACTGTTCACTATTTATTTCATCAATAATTTGGAGAGTTATACCTATGGCCTCAAGTGTTGAAAGGTGTGTTTCTCCACAAGACTTTCTAATTGTCTGATAAATCGTTTCCATATCGACCTCTAGATGAAAGCACGGAAGCTCTCTTAAAGAGGGCCATGTATGATAAATCTTGCGGGCCTTCTTCCAAGTTCCATCTAAGACAACGAAGTTCTTACTTGGAATTTCTTTGATCGATATTGGTTTGGAGTCTTCATTTTTAAAAAGGAGAAATGCACCTGATTCAATCGTTGCGCTGATAAACTCATTCGTTATTTTATCACTTGTAATGAGTTCTATCTCTTTACTGGCAAGAGATGCGAATTTGGCCGTTGCAAAAGGATGGGAAGCCTCTTTTGTGTCTTGAAGTATTGTTACTTTATTAGAGAGAGTTAAGGGCCTTATAGCATGGCAAACACAAAAACCATCAGGCCTTTGGCAATTTGAACATTTCTTACGTTTAGACATTCTAGATATTTATTTCTTTATTGTACTTATCCATAAGTACTGGCTTTCGATAGTACATGATGAAGTAGATTATTGGATAACAAATAAGATCGAAGATAAAGTTTTCAGTTTTAAATTTAATATTATCAGTTATTTTTGTCGTGCCATTTCCGAGGGAGCGAATATGGTAAGTATGAATCCAAATCGTAAATGGAAATGGTAATTCATTGGCCTGTGTTCGAATGATAATCCCATCATTTGTTTTCTTCGTTTGAGTTACTTCAATTTTCCAAGATTGATAGTGGCCACAAACAGAAGTAATAAGATGAGTCTGATCAGAAACCTGATTCCCATCAAAGCGTGTTACCTCAAGATTGATGAACGGAGGCGTCGCTTCTTGCATCGTATCGGCGTTGAAATTAGCTAGAATTTCTTCAACAGATGCATTCACAATGGTGTTTATTACAAGATTTTTCATCATTATTACCTTAGATAAATTATACCCTCGAAACTTAGTTTACTCAATAAACTCAATTAAAGATTATTGGAAATAAATCATACTTAATGAAAACTTAATTTTTTGATCTTAGGTAAATTGAAACTCTCTTAAGTTGCTAAAAAATGATCCATATGGCCAAATATAATATATTGCCACATGTGGCCATATCGTTGTCTAGGAGATTCTAATGAACTTAAAAGAAAGACTCATGCTTGAAGAGAAGGAAAGTAAGAACTTGATTAAAGCTTACTGGCGCTTCGGTAAAAAGAGTGAAAAGAAGGATCAAGGTGCAGGATCGAGTGAAGATGGTGATGATGCGCTAAAGTCCTAGGGCCTGTAGCTAAGGGGGACGATAATTTACTCGATCTCGAAGCTATAAGAAAGGCCCGCTTTACAAAAATTCATAAAGAGAAAGAAATTGAAAAAGACTCTGATAAGGAAGAGGTCAAGAAGGCCAATTAATGACGTAGCTTCTTCTTGATACAATAAGTAAGTCTCTTATCCCCAGGATTGAATTCCTGAAGACAGTCTGTATAGACTTGTGTTGAAACTTCGTCGCAATTCTTAACACGAGCTTTGATACAGTGAAAGCCAATTAATTGTTCAATTTCTATTCTTTGATCGTCTGGATCAATAGGAATAGGTGTAGGCTTATTCCTCTTAGGTGCAGGGGTATTCTTCTTTTTGCGTTTGGTTTCAATTGTTACTTTGCGATCATGGTGATAGCCAGATTTCTTTGAGATCTCATCCCATTTTGCTTGCCTTAATTTCTGATAATACAGAAGCTGTCTCTCACGTCTTGTGAGAGGCTTTACTGGTTTAGGAGGAGTTGCGCATGAAAAAAGAAAACATGCTAAGAGTAAATATTTAGAAATTTGAAATAGCATCTACTAAGTCTTCATCGTCGATAAATGGATTACGACTATTTTGGATTTCGTAAATTCGATTATTGACATTCATTTCAAACTCATCAACAGGGTCTTCTTTGTGCCATCTTCTAAGGTAGTACTCTTGCGCTTCACCAATTGGCAATTCATAGCGAGTCGAGAAGTAGAAGAGTGCACGAGCTATATTTCCACGAATTTCTTGTGGAGGCTCAAATGAAGTTGTTGATTCGTCTTTATAGTTTACCTGGCCAATATGTGAATCTGTACAATTTGAATTTACTGTACGTCCATTGACTTCACCGAAAGGATGATTTGATCTAGATGAATTTGCACGTGAGTTAACAGGGAAGAGGTGGTGTAGATCATTCTTTTGGGTGTTGGTACTTAGTCTCTTATTAAATCGAGATTGAGGCCAGCTGTGTTCACAATTCATTACCTGATGGTTAGGAATAAGCATTGGGCCCACGCCTGCACTTTCACCTACATCTTGGTTACAATAAACATCTTTGACTTTATAGTTTCCACTTCTTCCTTGAAGATAGATATCGCCAAAAAGATACTTTCTAGCTTGCTTATATGTATTAGGGATTTCTTGTTTAAAACAATTCTTCTTATCTGCACATGACTCTACTAAGATGTCGTTACTTCCAGCAGATCTTACGTGACCAGAAGTAAGAATGTACTTAAGTTCTGATTTAATCGACTTTTTTGATTTAGCGATTTTTGCAAGGTTGCTGTCAACGCCCTTTGGATAGTAAGGATATTGTTCTAGGTTTGTTGTCCCTAGTGACTTGCTTGCTGCTGTAGCGGCAAAGCAATTGAGAATGGATGTGAGCACCAAAAGGTGACTAAGCTTAGTCATTTTAATTCCTTCCTTGGAATAATTATATGTTAGCAAGAAATAGTATGATGGCCAATAAAAAATCAGGGGTAAAGACCGGGCATAAAAGTTGCGTCGGGGCAATTTAAGAAAAATAAAATTGTAAGTGTCCTCTCTATCGCATGTAAGAATATTGTGCTAAATTGGAATGATATCATTCACCAATTCAGATGTAAGAAAATTTATGAAAAGGAAATAATATGGGTGTATTGGCAAGTAAAATTATTGGTGTGGGTTCTTACGTTCCACCACAAGTTTTTAAAAATAGTGATCTCGAAGAGATGATGAATACTTCTAATGAATGGATTATTCAAAGAACAGGAATTGAGCAACGCCACTGGGTTGATTCAAAGACTTCGACTTCAGATCTAGCTCTTAAGGCAAGTGAAGAAGCAATCGCAAATGCAGGAATTAAGAAAGAAGACGTTGATATGATTGTCTTTGCAACTCTATCTCCTGATTTTGATTTTCCAGGTACTGGATGTTTTTTACAAGACAAGCTTGGCCTTTCAGAAATTCCATGTCTTGATCTTCGTCAACAATGTTCTGGTTTCTTATATGCCATGACTGTTGCTGATAAATTCATTGCAAGTGGATCACATAAGAATGTTCTTGTTGTTGGTGCTGAAGTTCACTCAAAAGGTCTTGACCAAACTCCTGAGGGAAGAAATGTTTCTGTTCTCTTTGGTGACGGTGCTGGTGCCATCATTATGAGTGCCACAGAAGTTAATGATAAGAAGACTGAACCATGCTTTATCGATGCAACTCTTCACAGTGAAGGGAAGTATGCAAAAGAGCTTTGGCTTCCTGCTGCGGGAACAGGTTTTGATTCAACTGAGAGAATGTCTCAAGAGATGTTTGATGAAAAGCTTCACTATCCACAAATGAATGGAAAGACTGTCTTTGTTCACGCTGTAAAGAGAATGGCCGAAAGCCTTGGGAAACTTATGGCAAAGAATGGCGTCACAGTTGATGACGTTGATGTTTTCTTATTTCACCAAGCTAACTTAAGAATTAACTCGAAAGTTGCTGAAGTAATGGGAATTCCAGAAGAGAAGGTTTTTAATACAATTCAAAAATATGGAAATACAACGGCCGCAACGATTCCACTTGGAATGCACGATGCGATGAAAGAAGGCGTTTTAAAGCCTGGTATGCTAGTAGCAAGTGCTGCCTTCGGTGCAGGGTTTACTTGGGCATCAGCTCTTTACCGTGTGTAACTAAAAAGTTCATGGATCCTTTTCGGGATTCACTGTATAAAAAGAAAGCCTCCGTTTTGGAGGCTTTCTTTTTTCTTAAACAAGTGGATAAAACTTTTTTAATTGCTTACTATGATAATAATGGAATATTTAGAAAATTTACTTCCTTTGAAAGTAAGAATTATTTTTGCATTAAGCTTCTTTATTATTTTTGGTACTTATGACTTATTTAAAAATCCAAAAAACCCAAAGAGGGCCAAAGAATATGGTTTCTTAGCTAGTACAACTTTATTCTCTGTTGTCTTTGCTATCATTCATGACTTCATTACTTTTAGTATTTCTTCTGAGTATTTCTATATAGCAAAAGGTTTAGGAAGAAATATTGAATTTTATCCCGATATTATATGGCTTGCAGTTAAAGCATCATATTGGGCGGGGATCATTGTAGGGCTAATTTTCTTAGTAGCTAACAATCCAAAAGATAAAATGATGCAATTAGAGTACAAAATTCTTTGCCGAAAATTATTGTATCCTCTTTTCTTTGGCCTAGGTCTCGCTGTTTTAGGCTACTTTATTTCATTCTTTGCTTTTCCGTTCTTTTCTATTGGCGCAGAAGAGCTTTTAGAATTTCCTCAAAATTTTGAACAGGTTGCATTTATTCACTGGGGAACTTATATAGGGGTGCTTATTGGTTCAATATATGGTGCTATTCACATTCTCAAAGTGAGAAAAAGTCTCAGTATTAATTATTAATCTCTTCTTTTAAAATATGGCCAATCTTATAAACTTTCCTCTTGCTAGTCATACCTTTACTTTGTCATTAGTTATTTTTTTATGTAAAAAAACCTCCGAATCGGAGGCTTTTTTATAATATCAATTTTAAAAATTCTTACTGACAGTAATTGAATTCTCTAAAGTACTGGCCACAAATAAGTGAAGGATTTGAACAATCATTCATATTATTTGAGTAGTAACTTGCTGTTGGACAATGTTTCTCTTCAACTTTTTCAACGTTAACGATAAATGAGCCTTGAGCTACTTTGTTACCATCTTTTTCTAATTTGTACTCGATTTCATTTTCACCGTAGTAGTTTAGAAGTGGTCTTTGTAGAAGAGTGTGAATCCAAAGGTTGAACTCAGACTTACTTTCACCTTTGTTTGCATCAAATCTCGAAGATTTTGATTTTCTCTTACCTTTGTGATCTTTGTAGTAAAGAGTCACTTTGTCAGCATCAACTTTTTCACCTTCATCAAGAACGAATTTTGAAAACTCAGATGGATCTAGGTAATTAGCGCGACAATTTGCATATCTTACGTCATGTTGTCCGCGATCACTACATGTTACGCGAATTGATCCACTAAGTGGATTTGATGTTAGGTCATTTCCAATTTTAAGACCTGCACCGAAGGCAGGGAGAAGCAGTAGTAAACTTACTAGTAATTTCATAATAACTCCTTTTATTATCAATTAATGATAATCAGGAGTTTCTATTTACGCAATTTTCAAAAGCAGAAGATAGAACTTGTAAGTATTGGGCTTAAATTTCGTGGGCCTTAACTTTTGCGTAATTGTAGATCAATTCACGCCAGTATTGAATAAGGGCCGGGTGAGTTAGCTTTACTAAGTCAGGGTTACTTGGAATGAAGTCATAGAGAAAGTACTCCATGGCAAATTGCATTGTCTGCATCCCTAAGTATAATTCTGTAAAGAAATCGATATCTCCACGTTGATAGTGGGCGATTAACTCAGCAACGTCTTTATGGAATTCACATGAACCACAACCGTGGCACATTCCTAAATTTTCGATAAAAGATAGGTGATGTTGAGTTTGTGTAGCAATGACTTGTTCGCGCTCATCTGCATCGGCACTAAAGCTATCAATGAGTTCAAGGGCGCGATCTGGATTTTCATTTAAGGCCTGAAAAATTCTTTCGTAGAAAGTCGCATATAAAGAAGTAAAGATTGAGTCTTCGATTAGATAAAAGAAGAAATCCTCTGTTGATTTCGATTCTCTCTTTAAGTTTTCATAGCTTGTCAGGGCCATTCTAAGTGGCGCATCTTCAAACTCTTCTAGCTCGTAGAAAATCTTAGCTAATTCTTTCTTACCATTATCTAGTTCATTGGTACGTTTAATTCTATTAAACATGAACCCCTCCACATCTTTACTTAACTAATTTTAACAAATTAAATTAGCTTGAGATTTTTGTGGAGGGCCTAGGCAAGTTATGCCGTTATGGGCATGGGAAAGTGAAGATCTTGTGGATTTCTTCGATGCGGGCCAAAGTTGCGTGATCGAGTCTTACTTCACTTGAGGCAAGGTTTTCACGAAGCTGCTCAAGATTTGTGGCACCGATAATATTTGACGTCATAAACTCACGATCATTCACAAAGGCCAGGGCAAGTGTAGCAGGAGAGAGTCCCACGTCATTGGCAAGTTCAACATAAGCGCGAATTGCATTTTGTGCATGTTCTGAAGAATAGCGAGTAAAGTACTCACCATACTCCGTTAATCTTGAGTTAGCTGGCCTCTTTCCATCAAGATACTTTCCACTTAGTGCGCCAAAGGCAAGTGGCGAGTAGGCAAGAAGGCCAATATTTTCACGCATTGAAATTTCAGCAAGACCAACTTCATAACTGCGATTGAGAAGTGAGTATGGGTTTTGAATTGAAACAGGTCGATTACTTTTTGAGGCTTCAAGATACTTCATGGCACCCCAAGCTGATTCATTTGAAAGTCCCCAATGACGAATCTTTCCCTCGGCAATGAGTTCATCTAATGCTTCAACTCGCTCATTAATGCTTACTTCAAGTTCATCCGTAATATGCTCATAATTTAGGCGGCCAAAGAAGTTAGTGACTCTGGTTGGCCAGTGAAGTTGGTAGAGATCAAGATAATCAGTATTTAGTCTTTTAAGAGAAGCTTCACACGCTGTTTTAATATCTGACTTTGAAAAAGCACTCTTTCTAACGTCAGTGTCTCTAATCCAAGCATCCATATTTCCTGGGCCTGCAACTTTAGAAGCAAGAATAAATTTATCGCGGTGAGATCTTATCTTATCCCACTGGCCTATATACTGCTCAGTTGTTGAATATGTATTTTGCTTTCCTGGTACCGGATACATTTCGGCGGTATCGATGAAGTTGACACCGTAGTCGATGGCCATATCAAGTTGGGCGTGTGCTTCATCCATTGTATTTTGCTCACCCCAAGTCATTGTCCCAAGACAAATCTTTGTAACTTTTATGTCTGTATTTCCAAGTTGATTTAATTGCATGTTTATCTACCTAATGTTGGTTGACCATCTCTTCAAGAGCTAGGTCCGTATTCTTTTTTATATAATTAACAAGGCCGTAAATGATAAACCCTGTAGCAATAACTGTTGGTACAGAAATGACAGGAAAGCTTAGGGCCGTCATCTTCCCAAGGCTCTCATTAAATTCAACACTTCCTGGTGCACCTTTTAGGACAATAACTGCAAGTGCGTAGTTTAAAACAGCCGATAGGAAGAAAGTTGAAGAAAAGTAAAATCCAGAGATATGAATTTTTTGATCAAAGTCCTCACGTCCTCCACGAGCATCCACGGCCGCGTGGATTTTATCGATATCAAAGATTTGTTCAATGAGCATTCTTACTAGAGGCTTCTTTGTATATTGAGAAGCAAGAACAAAGAGTCCAATTACTAAAGGCAGGGCCGTCTCCTTGACAATCATCCAAGTCTTATCAAGTTGAAAGAGTCCAATCCCACCTGTTAAGAGAACACTTACGAGACCAATGGCCGAGATCCAGTTGAATTTCTTCTGCGTAAAGAAGTCCCACGCTCCATAAAGAAGTGGAAAGGCCAGGGCAATCACAAGAGCATTAACTTGACCGAGTTTTTCCGGCCCTGAGAACTTTGTGAGAATTACCGATGGAATGACCACGTTGCAAAGAAGATTGATGAACGGGTTTTCTTTTTTAGGCTTATTTGTATTTTCATTACTTGTATTTGGCATATCAGTCATAATTATCCTTTGAAAGCGCTCTTATTCTACCCAATCGGATGTGTTTACGTAAAGGGGATTAATTCCGACATGAAAAGTTGGGTATCGTAACAACTTCTTACATGTTGTAAAGTGAACTTGTCTTAAGAAAATTAATTTGAAATAGTTTTAGGATTGAAAAAAGTAAAACTTTTGGTCACGGACGAACATAAGGATAAAAAACATGAAAAAACTATTTCTTGCACTAGGAATGACTTGTGCACTGAGCGCTTCAGCTCAAGACTTCAACGGGTACATTGTTAAACTTAAGCCAGGTTTCGAATCTTTCGTAAACACAAACTTTGCTGATACTCAAATCAGAAAGCTAAGCTTTGGTACATTTGCCGTTCTTAAAGGTGGCGTGATTAGCGCTGAAAATGCTCAAGGTCTAATCAATGACCCTGCGGTTGCTTATGTTGAAAAAAACTGGGTAATTAACCTAAATGACTTCAATGCTCCACAAAATGAAACAAACTCTCTTGAGAGCTTAAATCGTGATGAAAAGTTTGGTCAGCAATGGGGACTACTAAATACTGGACGTAACTCTGGTGGTTGGTTCTCAAGTGGGAAAGCTGGTGAAGATATCAATGCAACTCAGGCATGGAATGTTGAAACTGGAAACCGCGATCTTGTTGTTGCTGTTATTGATACAGGTGTTGATTACACTCACCCTGATCTAGTTCAAAATATGTGGAAGAATGAAGGTGAAATCGCTGGTAACGGAATTGATGATGATGGAAACGGATTTGTTGATGATGTTTATGGATATGACTTCTCAAATAAAGATGCTGATCCAATGGATGGTCACTCTCATGGTACTCACTGTGCAGGTGTTATTGGTGCTGAACACAATGGTGAAGGGATCATGGGTGTTATGGCAAACGTAAAAATCATGTCAATTAAATTCCTAAGTGACAGTGGTTCAGGTGAAACAATTGATGCTATCTCTTCAATTGATTACGCTGTAGCTAATGGTGCAAAAATTCTTTCAAACTCTTGGGGCGGAGGAGGATTCTCTCAAGCTCTTCTTGAGTCAATCCAAAATGCACACGATAAAGGTGTTCTCTTTGTCGCAGCAGCTGGTAACTCGAGAGCAGACAATGATGCTAGAGCAACTTATCCTGCAAATTATGAAGTTGGTAACGTAATCTCTGTTGGTGCCATGAGTGGTAAAGGAACAAAGGCTTCTTTTTCTAACTACGGTCAAGATACTGTTCACGTATTTGCTCCAGGTGAGAATATCCTTTCAACTGTGCCAGGAAATAGTTATAAGAAAATGTCAGGGACTTCAATGGCAACGCCAATGGTTTCAGGTATCTTAGGACTTCTTATGTCTAAAGAAGATCAATTAAGCTTTTCTGAAATTAAAGAGAGAATCTACAAGACTTCAGTGCCAAACGCTGGGCTGACTTCATATGCTAAGTCAGGAAGAATTGAAGCTTACCGCCTACTTAACAATATTAAAAACTAATGCTATAAAGGGCCTCTAACACAGAGGCCTTTTTTTATGTCAATAAAACTACCTGATTTCCTCATTCGAAAATTAAAACTAACTCCTTATGAAAAACTAGGTGGGGCCCAAGGGGTGCAATCACTTGTTGATGATTTCTATGAAGTTATGGACACAGACCCAAAGGCATCAAAGTGTCGTAACCTTCATGCAAAGAGTTTAGATTCGGCCAATAAGAAACTCTTTATGTTCTTATCTGGCTGGCTTGGAGGCCCTGGCCTCTATATCGAAGCTTACGGCCACCCAAGAATGAGAAAGCGTCACTTTCCTTTTAAAATAGGTATTGCTGAGCGCGATGAGTGGCTCTATTGTATGCGCAAGGCCCTTGATAGGAAGAAGCTAAAGCCTAAGTTTGATGAAGAACTTTGGGGCGGCTTCCAGAGGTTTGCTGAGCATATGAGAAACCAGAACTTCTAATTCTCTGATCTCGATGCCACAGAAGTGGTCATCTTTAATTTCAGAAAGTAATTCAAGACATCTCTTTAAGTGAGTCTCGAAAGCAGACTCTTGCTTCATCTCAAGCTTTAAAAGTCCTGCGGCGATTTTGATGATGGCCTTAAAGAGAGTCGCAAATTGATCAGTTCGTCCGTGTTCATTCCACAAGGATTCAAGATAGGCGTGACATTCCCAGTAGTAGCCTTCATTGACGAGATCAATAGCGTAGAGGTAGTCTTCGTTATTTCTAAAGTCATCACTTGATTTTAGGCTTGCAGTTTCTGGCTCTCCTGAGGTTTCCATATGCCCACCAGATTTTAGTGGATGAGGATTCACTCCCGGTCTAAACTTATACTCTGGTAGGGGACGAGTTGAGTACCTTATGCAAGTCTCCAATCAAAGTCATACATAAGTTTGCCTTCATCAATATGAACTTGAGAAACGATTTTAGACCAAACTTTTTCATTTGGGTCCCACTGAAAACGAGCACGAGCAACTTTGTGCTTGATTGTATTAAACTTTTCAACTTCTTGCTTATTCTTCCAATTTGGTGCCTTAAGTTCCGCCACGATTCTAATCTTAGGAGCACTGGCAAGCTTGGCCATTCGTGAGTAATCGTAGTGAGAAGCTATTTTAAGCATTGAGAGTACGTCAGTTACTGCACGATGTGGGAATGGATTAATAAAGCCGTGAGAATGCTCTAACATGGCCATTGATTTATGTGTGATCTTCTTTGGATACTCAACATCTTCTTGTGTATCAATCCAAACTTTATTTGGCATCTCAAGCCCGTACCTTTCAAACATTGCTGTTAACATTGGCTTGTCATACTTGGCCCCATTGTGGGCCATGAGATAATCTGCTTTTTTTATTAAGATCGTAAGCCTTTGCAGGGCCATCTTAATTTCTTCGCCCTTAAGGCCCCAGTCCGCGAGAAGTTTTTCATCGATTCCTGTCAGATCAATAACTTCTTGAGTAAGTTTTAGACGATCTCTTTCTTCGATCAGTTCTGAGAAGACACGCACTGGAGAGTTTATTCTAGTATCCCAAAGAACAGCTCCAATTTCTGTTACTCGGTCGATATCGAGGTTGACACCTTTTTGTGTGAGGTTTTCGTTAATACCTTCTAAATCAACTCCGAGAATGAGCATGAATCTTCCTTTTGCTTTGCGTTCATCAATAATTGACAATACTTTGACTAATTTAGGACAATTATTAACGATACGTTTAATATTGTAAATGCTGGGATAGACTAGATTTAATGAAACCTTATATTGTACTTATATTCACGGCGTTAATTGTTGCCTTTTTTTCTGGAAGCTTTGTTTTAAAGAGTTTTGCACCCCGTTTTGCCTCTCAATACCAAATTGATGAGATTAACGAGATCAAAAATCACATGCAGTCTTCAATTACACCTTATGCTATTGTTAACTTTTCTTCCCTGTACTACTCACAAGAACAATTTCAATTATTAAACCCATCCCTTGCCATTGAAGAATTTGATTCATCTCTTCTTTCAAGTTCAAAAGGATGTTCAAATATTGAAATCCTACAATCCCAAATTCAGGGAACTCGAAAGAAAGGCCTATGGGAGCAGATTCGATGTGGAAGAATTGCCCGTATTCCTGCTTGGTTTGTAAAGAGTCCACCTTATATTCACGAATCGGGAATTAGTTATGCTTATCTACTTTTTCAGTATCAACTTGCAACTGGACAAGCATCTCGTACAAGTTGGGTAAGAAGGAATCTTTCTTATTTCCATGTTTCAGAACTTTCTCAACTTCAACGTGACATTGGTCCTCTTGGCGGAATATATGGACTCCTTGCAAGCTTAAGTCAGGCTACGCTAACAGATATTATCAATGAAGAGGGGACAATTTTAGCAAAGAATTATCTTCTATCTCGTATTAAGTATCCTCGTCAGTACAATGTATTAGAGTATCGCTTCTATTCGATTGACTCAATTGAAAGATATATTGAGCAAACACCATATCAAATTTCTCGGGCCCGTGGAGGTAAGTGGTGTGTTTATACTGATGGACCGATTTGTTGGCGACAAAATACGAAACACTTATTGCAAACTGTTTCAACTTCTACTCTGACTTCATTTACTGGAATCATGGTGATTTTCTTCATTATTCTTTGGCTGCTCTTTAGTAAGATCAAAGGAGACAAGGTTGAGGAGAATCGCAAGAAGATGGCCTTACAAGTTTTAACTCACGAATTTAGAACACCTGTTAGTTCACTTCTACTGATCGTTGAGAAGATGAATCGCTCTATTGATAAGCTTCCTGAGGAGCAACAAGAGGATCTTTTGCGTGTCGCCGGAGAAGTTTATCGACTACAAAGACTAACTGAAAAATCAAAGCATTACCTACAAGGTTCGAATGCTGGTGGGATGATTACCTTTAGTTATGAAAAATTGCAAAACCCAGAAGATCTTGTTTATGATACAATAATTCCTGTTAAGGAAACTTATAATAAAGAAATCGACGTGAGCGTTGATCTTAAAGATGAAATCTATGTCGATTATTATTGGTTCCAAATCCTAATTAAAAATTTAGTTGAGAACTCTTTTGTTCACGGTGAAGAAAAACATTATATAAAAATTTATGAGAAGGATAAGAACTTTGTTGTTGAAGTGGGTGATGGTGGTGAAATTACTCGTGATCTCGATACACTAACAAGTGAGTTTGTTAAGGGTTCAAAAAGTTCAGGAACTGGTCTAGGTTTAAATATTATTAAAAATATTGTTGTGGAATGGGGCGGAAAGATAACCCTTGTAAAAAATCCAACCACATTTATTATCACTCTACCAAAGAGGAAAAAGCCAAATGGATAAAATACTATTAGTTGAAGATGATGTATCTCTCGGAAAGGGAATTTTAGACTTTTTAAAAATGGAAGGCTTCGATGCCTGTTGGGCCCAGACTTTAGAAGAGGCACGCAAAGTTGATCTAGCTCCTATTAATTTAATTATTCAAGATTGGATGCTTCCGGATGGACAAGGAATTGATTTTCTAAAAGAGATTCGTGCAAAAAATATTAAAACACCAATGATTATTTTAACGGCCAAGACTGATCTCATTGATAAGGTTGTAGGACTTGAATCAGGTGCAAATGACTATATTACAAAGCCTTTTGAGTCGAGAGAGTTGCTTGCTCGCGTTCGTGTTCAGCTTCGAATTGGAGAACAAGGTGGAGCAACAGGCAAGGAAGTCGATACTAAGGGGGTTCTAACTCTTGGAAAGTTAAAAATCGATAATGATACGCGTGAAGTAACTTGGGATGGAGAGTTAGTTGAATTAACAAAGATGGAATTTGATTTTCTAAAACTTCTTGTGGAAAATCCTAATCGCGCACTTTCTCGCGATGAGATTTTAAATAAGGTTTGGGGATACGAGTGCTATCCATCAACTCGAACAGTTGATACTCACGTACTTCAACTTCGTCAGAAATTTAATGAGCAACTTATTGAAACTGTTCGTGGGATCGGCTATAAGCTGCGTCCACAGCACGCGCAATAGGCCATTATTTTTCAAAGAATTGACATAACTCTAACGCGATCTAAATAAAGATTGGGCATAATTAAGCGATAGGTTGTTACAACTTGAAGCTTAGGAGCCCATAATGCAAAGAAATTCTACAAAGGTCGCGTTCATTATTGTTCTCGTCTCTCTCTTTCTTGCTTCTTGTACACAAAGTACAAATAGTAAGAGTGTGAAAGAGGCCCTTGAAAAAGACCCGACAATTATCACAGAAGTCATGAAGAAGAACCCAGAGCTCTTTATGGAGACACTTCAGAAGATGGCCTCTGATATGCGTGAGAAGGCCCTGAATAATCGCAATAAGAAAGAGCAAGAGATACTTGAAGCTGCTTTTAAAAATCCACTACAAATAGAGCTACATAGCGATGACCTTGTGATTGGAAATCCAAATGCGAAAATTAAAATCTATGAGTATTCAGATTTTCAGTGCCCATTTTGCTTAAGAGCATTTGATACAGTTGAGCAAATTCTAAAAGAATATAAAGGGGATGTGGCATTTATTTATCGTCACCTGCCAATTGATTCGATCCATCCAAATGCAAGAATGGCCTCAAACTATTATGAGGCAGTGAGAATTGAAGCAGGTGAGAAAGCATATGAATTTCATAAAATACTTCTTCACAATCAAGCTAAACTTCGTCATGGAGAAAAATATCTTGAGAGTGTTGTTAAAGACTTAAAGCTTGATGTTAAGAAGGTGAAAAAACTTGCGCACTCGGATCGAGTGGCGGCCAAGGTAAGTGCAGATATTGAAAGTGCGAATAAATTAGGGTTTAGCGGGACTCCAGGGTTTGTTGTTGGAGGAGTTCCTGTTAAAGGCGCATACCCTTATTCTCACTTCAAAATGATTCTTGATCGTCTTTTAAAAGTTAAGGTTGCAGAAAAGTAAGCTTCTTTAAAGTCTAAAAGCCTAAAGATTAGGAAGTAGATTAATGAGTTCAGGGTTGTCGATAAATGGATTTCGATTGCCCTGATACTTTTCAACCTGATCATTTCTAAATCTCTCAAAGTCATTAACAGGATCTTGCTTATCCCATTTTCTTAAGAACTCTTCTTCACGATCATCAAGTGGAAGTTGGTACATAACTGCAAAGTAGAAGAGACCACGAGCGATATCACCTTTGATTTCATCTGGTGGTTCAAAGAAGCGAATATTTGGATAGGCCTTGTTCATTCCAAGCTTTGAGAGTGGACAGCCTTCAAGTGTGTCCTCATCGACTTCTCCGTAGTGGTAAGAAGCACGAGTTGCATTGACCATGGAATCAGTTGGAAATAGGTGGTGCATATCTGAGAGCATATCATCGTAGTACTGCTTATCATGATCTACACTTTCGCTATACTCAAAAAAGCGCGACTTCGGCCATGTATGTTCTGTGTTTAAAATATTACCATCTGGTAGGCGAGTCTCATTTAATTCGATATCAACATTAACCTCATATTCCTTGTCACAGTAGAGGTCTCTTATAAATTTATTCTCACTACCTTCTTTCTTATAAGCGTAAATATCATTGAATAGGTGAAGACGTGCAATCTTGTAGTAGAGAACTTCACGGCCGTCTTTTAAGACTTTAGATAACTCCTGCCTTAATTGAGAAGTCTCAGCGGCAGCGTTAAAGGTAACATAAGTACATAGAAATAAAGTTAAAAATCGTTGCATGCTTTGCTTTTACGCTTATTTTTGAACAGATGATAGGAGATTGTAGAATTTACTTAGGTCTTGCTAATTTCGCTTATAAAAAGTGTGTAATTTTAGCTATTTAATGGCCATAAATAAAAAAAAGAGGGCCTTGATAGGCCCTCACGCATTTAAGCTGCTTTATTATATTCATGGTACTCTTCGTTCTCTTGTTCCACACTTGTTTTAAGTGAGTTTAAAAGCTTCTCAAGTTGAATTCTTTCCCCAACTCCAAGCTCGATAAATTGAACGCCCATTCCTTCTGGATAGCGTCCTACGGCCATGGATTTTCTAACAACCTTGGCCTTAAGTTCTAGGTCATCTCCGATATTGAAAGTGAATGCCTCACCACAGTTGAAGATATCTTTTTGTCCTGGCGTACTATAAGAAATAAAAGCACCAGTTCTTGAAATATCATATGTCTCACCAAGATTAATTGGGATATCAGTTGATGAAACTTTTGTCGGAAGGGGAGCCTTATAACGTAAAGCTGTCTTCCACCACTGAGCTGCAGGTGAGTTAATAACATTTGTTTCATGACTGAGAATAAAGTATGTCGTCATTAAAATATAAGCAAAAGTAGAAAGAATAACAGTTGCTGCTTCAAAGTCATTACCATAGACAAGAACGATTGAGTTATTTAGACAAACAAAACCGATCGATAATGGGAAGCTCCATTTTATTTCATCTTGTGCTGTAAAAGAAAAATAAGCGTTTAGGAAACAAGATGACATAACTAATAAATTAAATACTGTCAGCTTTGACCACATGGCCGAAAAGTCTGTAAGGCTATGCCCGTAAAGAAACATTACTTGTAGTGGAATACTTACGGCAATGGCAATAAAGACAAATGCGTAAATATTAAAGATTAAAGGCTTGATCTTCATGGATTTCTCCTTGTGTATTATTGTGTGTAAAGTGGTAACAGTAACTATTTACTTTATTAACGTAGTTCTTCGCTTCTTGTAATTTATCTGAATGTTTCCATTTCTTATCAAATTTAATTAATTGTGACTTTACTCGAAAGGGCCCTGAGTTGTAGCTAGCAAGGATTAAATCTGTAAAAAGCTGGCTCTTTTCAAAGACTTTAACTGTTCTAATATTTGGGTAAGACTTTTGAACTAATTCAAAATTCCCACGCCAGTACTGCTTTAAGTAATTGATATACTCAAGTCCACCTATAACTGATTTCTTGCGATTGAGGCGCCAATCATTTCGATGATTAATCTTTCCTGTGCGAACTAGAAATTTAACAAGCCCGTAAGGAAGTTTTTCAATTCTCTTATCTACTTTCCAAGTATCGTATTTTTTTATTACGTGCTGGCTGGCCGCATCTGTTACTTGTGTTAGGCCAATTGCTTTGGCCGAACTCACTGAACGGTAATTAAACCCTGACTCCTGAGCGATAATTCCAAGTAACATAGAAGGATTTGTGTTAACACTTAATGATTGCTTTTTTACAAGCTCGATAAAACTATCTTTTACATTAAATGGATCAGTTGAAGTAATTTCAAAGTCTTTTGCTTTTGCATCTGTTGCTTGAATACATGATGGTTCTTCATAGCGATATAGAGACCTGATTTCTCCACGGTATTGATAGCCAATTTTGATATCTGTCATTAGTCTTGCTGGAAGACTTAGACGATTAACTTTATAGATGACATGCTTATCATCTTCAAAGATCACTTTATTATTATGCTTAAAGCTTGAAGTGATATTCTTTCCATTCCAAAAGATAACAATATTGTCTGGATTTAACTTTCCTCTAGTTGAATTGATTTTAATATAGAGGTCATAAATCGAGTGACGATTTTGTTTCTTTGGAAAGAATTCTATTCCAATTGTACTTGTGCCAACATTATTAAATTTCAAATGTTCATTTAAAATATTTGTGAAGGCCTCAAGATTTTCAAACTTCTTACCTGAGTCGTTAATAAGTGAGAATGTGTCACTGCCAAATGGATTCATAGGACCTGCACATGAACTCATAAGAGTCATAAGACCTAGTAGGATCAGAGAAAAACATACTCTCGTTAACATACTAGTGACGGCCGGTCTGGCGTTGGCCTTTTCAATGAATAGTTGCTTTGGATTCGTGCTCATTGACACTATTATGGCAATTTTGAGTAAGTCGTTGAAGTTACAGGTGAGTTAACGCCGTATAATCAAAGACTTAACCAAAAATTGACATAAAATTTATAGTTTGAAAAATTAACGATTTCCGCCAACTTTAGAAGCCATAGAAAAAACCGTTATTGGATTCGGTCAAATTCTTTAAGAATTTATATAAATTTGAGGACTTACTGAAATTCTTGGCCCCTACTCCAATGGCGTTAATTTGTACCTGTCGGGCCTTATTCTTGGCCGTAATATCACGCACGAGATCATCAATATTATCAGGGGAGCTGGTGCGTCCCGACTTTGTAGGCGAACCATCACTTAAGAGTACGATATCTGTTAGCTCAGGATAGGAATCTAAGGCAAATTTTAGGGCCGCCCTTGTTGGTGTTGTCCCATTTGGCTTAAGTCTTCCTAAGAATTGGTAGATTTCTTCTTTAATTTTTAAATCATGCATATTTTGTAGAACACCCCAAAGGGCATATTGAGATTCATTGCGGTGAGGGAAGTAGATAATATCAACATGAAAGTCTTTATTCATGGACGCAATTAACATTTTTAAACCGGCCTTAACTTCTCCAATACGATCGTCTGTTGACATTGATCCTGATACATCAATTAAAAAGGCAATGCGCTTTCCTTTGAAATTAAAACCGACATCATTATTGGCCGACGAGTTATCTTTCTTTTCAACTTTTGGTGTTTTAACTTCAACAACTTCTTTTGGCTTGGCCGCCTCTTGAAGTTTTGCTGTTAGATCTTTAATGACGGCCTGCTGTTCTTTGGCCATATTCTCACATTGTGAAAGCGCCTTAGAGTTATCAACACAAACCTCTTTTTTCTGTGGGTCTTTTTGTTGGACTTGTGGGTCTTCATTCTTTGGAACCACAATGAATAAGATAATTACAGCTCCTAAGGCCCCTGATAAAAGATCAAGAAAGGATATATTGAAGACGTCGATCGATTTTCTTTGGCGCATTAATTAAATCCTACATCTCAATCTTATTAACTAGATTTTCAATAACATATTCCTTTGTTTTCATATGAAATTGATCGGTGCGCTTTTGCAGGTCGTGAAACATCCACATTAGAATGATACTTAAAATCAGTGCCACTAGTGTTGTATCAAATGCAACGCCAAGAGTTGAAGTAATCAGCTGCATGTCTTTTGAGTTGGCAAGCATGAGAGCACTTGAAATACCAAGAACAGTACCAATAAATCCTAGAGAGGGAATGGCCCATAAGAGGTAGCGAATATTTGATTGTTCGGTCTCTGAGTTGTCTCTGTGAAGATCTGTGATGATATTGATAACTTCTAAGACCTCAGAGATATTCTTTGTTGAGCGAAATTTAGCACATGAATTCTTAATGAGTTGAGTGAGAAGTGTTTTTGAATACTTCTTTTCAAATTCTTTAACTTTTTGACCAATACCTACAACATCTTCGGCCATCAGTAGGTGGCTCTCTGCTGTTGGTAATAGATTAGCTTTAAAGTATGACTTTTCTGCTGTTATCTGAGCTTTTAGTCCTTTTATCTCTCCAAGAGACCATATAAAAGCACAATATGTTAGCCATTGAATATAGCCACCTTTGATAAAGTCACCGCCAAGTAAAATTAGTAGTCTTGCGACAATTCCTTCTTTTGGGAAAATACCTGAGAGATAAGCTCCATTTAAGACAATGATGACCACAGTACTAATTGCAACTGATCGAAGGATTAATTGCATTTCTTTCTTTTCAAGCATTCCGCTACCTTTTTACTTAATATTATTACAATATGTTATTATAATTATAGCGAACTTTTAAAGGATAGAAACTGTGGGAAAAAATAGTGAATTAGAACCCGTTGGTGAATTGTGTGTCAGAACACTAACGATGCCATGTGATACAAATCACAACGGAGATATATTTGGTGGTTGGGTATTATCACAAATGGATATCGCTGGTGCCATCTATTCAGGAAAACGATGTAACGGTCGTACTGCCACGATTGCTATTGAGGCCATGAAATTCATTCAACCTGTTGGAGTTGGGGATATTCTTTGTTGTTACTGTTCTACAGTAAGAGAAGGGAATACTTCACTTGCTGTTAGAGTCGAAGCTTGGGTCATTCGTAAGTTTGAAACAGAAAGAGTGATGGTGACTGATGGGATCTTTACTTATGTCGCAATTGATGAAGACAAGAGACCAAGAAGTATAAATTCAAAAACAGTTTTACCAAAGAAATAACAAATCGAATTAAGGAAGATTATGAGTGTTATTAAAGTAGAAAATGTCTCAAAGAGATATCGTGATCAATTAGCTCTTAGCGAATTTTCATTAAGTGTTGAAGAAGGTGATGTGGTTGCTCTTTTAGGACCAAACGGTGCTGGAAAGACAACTTTTGTTAAATGTATGCTAAATCTTATTAGTGCAGATAGTGGAAGTATCAAAATTTTCGATATTGATTCAAGTGATCCCATGTCTCGCTCTCGCTTAGTTTATCTACCAGAAAAATTTAGTTTTTATGATTATTTTTCTGTTGAAGAAACACTTAAATTCTTTGCGGAGTTTCATGGGGTTAGCAAGAGTGAATATCGCGATAAAATTCAATACGCTCTAGGTAGACTTTCTATTGGTGAGTTAGGAAAGAAGAAGCTTCGTGAACTCTCAAAAGGTCAAATGCAAAGAGTAGGGCTATGTATTGCTCTTGTTGCCGATAAAGATCTCATTGTTCTTGATGAGCCTTTTTCTGGGCTTGATCCAATTGGTATAAAAGATGTCAAAGATATTTGTCTTGAGTTGAGTGCACAAGGTAAGACGATAATGATTAATTCTCACATTCTTTCTGAAGTTGAAAAATTTGCAAATAAAGTCATTATCTTAAATCATGGTCAAGTTAGAGCAAGTGGTAGTCTTGATGAAGTAAGAGCAGGACAAACACTTGAGGATCGTTTCTATACACTTGTTAAAGAATCAAATGAAGGTAGTCATGCTTAATAAGACATTAATAAAGAACACAATTGAAAAAGAAATTAGAAATAAATCCGTTATCTTCCTATTTGTGATGACTCTTGCGGTGATGTATCTCGGTGCTGTTGCAACGAATGCTCTTCAAGATGAAATCAAAGAATCAGGATTTAATACATACCTTGCTACTGCAAGTATGACAGTTGTTATCTGGATCATTAGTTTAAGCGCTAAATTTGTCGCCGCCTTAGTTTCGGCAAATATTTTTAAAAGTGATTTGGAGAGTGGAGTTATTTCACAGCTTCTCGCTCTTCCTATTAAGAGATCTTCATATGTTATTAACCGTATGTTTGGCGGTGCTCTTTTAAGCTTTCTTTACTTATTAATCATTCTTATCATTGGTATGATCATTCTAAGTACAAATGAGTTACTTCCTGCGGGTGTTGATGTTCCAGTTGTGAGTATTCTTGCTTCAACGATCCCACATTTTATTCAGATTATTATCATCATGTTTGTAAGTTGTTTCTTTAGTCTCTTCTTTAATAAGATTGGAACACTACTGATGACTTTATTCTATGTAATGGCCTCTATTGGTACATACACATATATCCAAAGTGGAAACCCTGTCGTATCAGGATTTAATTTATCGTCAATCTTTGGAGCTATATTTTACTGGTTACTGCCAAGGGTCGGTGAGATCAATGGGATCTCAGATATGCTCTCTCTTGGTGCCGAGTTTAATATGGAGATATTTAAAAATCTTGCTTATGGACTAATTCACCTAGTGGCGACACTTTGGATATGGGGAATGATATTTAATTATATCTTTAAGAAACGATCATTTTAATGAGAAAACTACTTATCATCCATTCGCAGCAGCGTATTGCTTCCAGTCTTAGAGAGTACTTAGAAAATGAGTATTCCTTTGAGACAGTTTGCGCGCAAAATAGCGCTGAAGTAATGAGGAGAGATGGACTTGGTGGTTTTGATGGTGTCCTGTGTGAGAGTCGATATATTGATAGTGAAGGACGCAATGTCTTAAATGCTCAAAATTTGATAAATTTTATCATTGATAATTCTCTAAAGCTCCCTGTCATCGTGCTTGGTGAATTAGAGGTGGACTACGGGAATTTCGTGAGTCTATCATCAAAGTTCTCTCTTAGGGATGTAAGCCTTCAGCTTATCAAAAGTCTCGGAGTGACAGATGATGAATTAAGACATTTGAAAATGCCTGATTATGTTCCTGCTGAAATTGCTAATTTCTATCTTCTTTCAAATCCTTGTTGTGATATCTATCTTAAGATGTCTAAGGCCGGGGAAACTCACTATGTGAAAAGAATCTATGCCAATGATGTTCTGGATAAGAATATCGTCAAGCGCTATGAGAAGAATAATCTAACGCATTTCTATGTTAAAAAAGAAGACTTTGAAAAACTTATGGGACAAATTTTGGCCCAGTCTCTTTCTAAAGTAGTAAAGGCCTTTAAAGAGGGAAAGAAAGTTGTTGAAGTAAGTTCAGATACTTTTGAGATTTCACAAAACCTTTTAAATGATATTGGAATTACTCCGCAAACAGTGAAGCTTGCTAAAACTTCCATTGTGGCCATGACTAAAACTGTTATAGGATCAAAAAAAGTTTCAACTCTTCTTCGCTCACTTTTAGAGAATGAAACTTCTTATGCATTCAAAAGAAATTATCTTACAAGCCTGTTCTTTTATCAGATTATCCCAAATCTGGGATGGGGACGTGGTGAGCAATTAAAGCAAACAATGGATAAGGTTTGCTATATATGTTTTTTTCACGACATCCTCTTACGTGATGAGAAGCTTTTAAAGATTCATTCACTCGATGATCTCAATCAGGCCAATCTTAGTGAAGAAGAAAGAAAGCTTGTTCTTGAGCACGCTAATATGAGCACGACTCTCTTACAAGAGATATCAGGTATCCCAAGTGGGATTGACGTTATTGTGAGGCAACATCACGGGGCCCTCAATGGAATTGGTTTCCCTGATGTCTACACTTCAAACCTCTCTCCACTAGCAATATGCTTTATTGTTATTGAGAAGTATGTGGTTGAAATTCTTAAAGCAATTGAGGCCCGCGAGAAGTTAAAATTGAACTCGATTCTATTAGAACTTGATGAGTTCTTTCATTTAAGTAGTTATCGTAAGATAATCTTTGAGTTAAAAAGTCTAACCAATCTTTAAGATTAAATATTAATAAGAAAGGAATTTTAATGGAACAAAGAAAAGTATGTATTATTGATGGTTCTCGTATCCCATTTGCGCGTTCGGGAACAAATTATCAAGGAATCTCAAACAAAGAATTGATGACGGCCGCTCTTAAGGGCCTTGTTGATAAAATGAATCTTAAAGGTAAGGAAGTAGGTGAGGTTGTTCTTGGTGCCGTTAGTAAACACGCCTATGATTTCTCTCTGGCGCGTGAGTGTACGATTGAATCTGGACTTTCTTTTTCAACTCCAGCAACTGATATACAAAAAGCATGTGGACTTTCGTTAGAGTCTTCAAATATTATCGCGATGAAAATTGCCACAGGGCAAATTGAATGTGGAATTGCTGGTGGTGTGGACACAAATAGTGATATTCCTGTTGAGTTTTCAAAGAACTTTTCAGATGCCATGAGTAAGGCAAATTACGCTCGCTCAACAGGCGAGAGAATTAAGGCCCTTTTAAGTATTAGACCAGGGGACTTAAAGCCATCTTTTCCTGCCGTTAAAGAGCCGCGTACGGGACTTTCAATGGGACAAAGTTGTGAGCTTATGGCCCAGCGCTGGCAAATTCCTCGTAGTGAGCAAGATCAACTAGCTTGGGAATCTCACCAAAATGCTGAGCGTGCTTATAACGAAGGCTTCTACAATAGCTTAGTTGTTCCTTTCAAGGGATTAGAGCGAGATGGAATCCTAAGAGCAAATACAACAGTTGAGAAAATGGGAAGCCTAAGAACAGCTTTTGAAAAGTCTGATAAAGCAACTCTAACAGCTGCAAACTCAACTCCACTAACAGATGGTGCATCTTGTGTTTTCCTATGTAGTGAAGAGTATGCCAAAGAAAATAACCTAAAAGTACTAGCTTACTTTTCAACTTGTCAGTCGGCTGCCGTTGACTTCATTGATGATGAAGGACTTCTTATGGCACCTGCTTACGCTGTCCCAAAACTTTTAAAGCGTGCTGGTCTTACTCTACAAGACTTTGACTTTTACGAAATTCACGAGGCCTTTGCTGCCCAAGTTCTTTGTACTCTTAAGGCCTGGGAAGATGAAGAATTCTGTAAGACAAAGCTTGGACTAGACTCAGCTCTTGGATCAATTGATCGCTCAAAGCTTAATGTGAAAGGTGGCTCACTTGCCCTCGGGCACCCTTTCGGTGCTACTGGTGCAAGAATTGTGGCAGGCCTTGCAAAAATGCTTGATGAAAAAGGCGGCGGACGTGGACTTATCTCAATCTGTACAGCAGGTGGGATGGGTGTTGTTGCAATTATTGAACGATAATAAAACACAAATAAAAAAGGGCATCATATGATGCCCTTTTTCTTATATCGTCATTTAAATCTAAATTACTTTTCAGTACAAGTTCTATAACACATTTCTCTGTGTGCTTCGTCAGCAATAAATGAACACTGCTTGAAACAACCTGGAACAGACTTGTTAAATCCAAATTCACCTTGTGCATCAGCTACACACCACTCAAGTTGTGAGTAGTAACAAGCGTTGAAGTCTTTTCTATCTTTAAGCTCTGAACAAATTTCTTGAGCTTCTCTTGCGCAATTTACATAAGTGTAATCAATTGCAGCAACGTTAAACATAAGTGTAGCTAGTAGTAATACTTTTTTCATCCTTTAATCTCCTATAATTGATAGACACAAGAAGCTTTTCTACCTGTAATTTTCTCAAGACGGTTAAGGGCCGCTTGATACTGGTAACCTTCGTATCCAATTCTTTCTTTTAAAATATATCGACTACGGTTTTCACCGAGTTCTTTTTCACTAAGAACTTTAAAAAGATCACCATAAACAATATCTTCCAACTCCACTAGAGCGTGGTCTGAGATACGGGCCCAGTACACAGTAATCGAGTATTGGTGAAGTTTTGTGTAACCTGTTGCATAGTATGCGTTCTCACAAATATCTCTAAGGCCTTGAGCACTTACAGACGTTGTTAATCCCACTAGTAAAATAGCGATTATTGATTTCATATGATCTCCAATTTTTCATTGCAAGATCTTATAGCGAACGAGTTACAGAATTAAAAGACTAAGGTTTAGGATTGAAATATCTTCACGGACAAATGAGTTTATTGACGAGGTTTGTCACGCCTGTTGTGGCATTATCTTTAATTGTCAGGTCAAAGAAATCAGCATTATTGGTTGGATGGGGGTTAATTTCGAGGCAGAAGGCCCCAACTTGCTTGGCAAGGCTTACAAAGTTCGCGGCCGGATAGACTAGCCCTGAAGTTCCAATTGAGATGAAGAGGTCACATTTTTCAAGATTAGCTTGAATTTCATCAAGATGATGAGGCATCTCTCCAAACCAGACAATATCTGGTCTAAGGTTCCCCTTGGTATGACAGCAAGAACAGCGACTTTCACTGGTTAATTCCTCGCGCCACTCAAAGACTCTTTGTGTTTTGGTACAACGGGCCTTAAGCAGTTCACCATGCATATGGAGGACATCGTGGCAGCCCCCGCGCTCATGCAGATCATCAACATTTTGCGTGATGATACTGACATTAAATTGATCACTATTATTGAGCTTACCTAATTGATGATGGGCCTCATTTGCATGAACTTCATCACTTAATAATTGTCTGCGACGCTGATTATAGAACTCATAAACTAGTGCTGGGTTATTCTTAAAAGCAAGAGGTGAGGCGACTTCATATATATCGTGGTTTTCCCATAGACCGTTTTGGTCACGAAAGGTCTTAAGCCCTGATTCCTTTGAAATACCGGCCCCTGTGAGAATACAAATATTTTTTATCGCCTTAAGTTCAGGCAATTCTTTTAGAAAATCCATGCTTTATGGTAACATAGGAGGGTTAGATAAACTAGATTTGAGGAACGCTTAATGGATCCAATTTCTCAGGCCGTGGTGGGGACAATGGCCGCTGTGGCAACTGTCTCAGGTCAAAAGAAAGTAAAGAAACTAAAGGAAGCTAAGGGGCCTTCTCTTTGGGCCATCGCTCTTTGGGGAGCTCTTGGTGGCATGGCCCCTGATCTGGATATTCTAATTCGCTCATCTAGTGATCCTCTCTTTCATGTCCAGTATCACAGACACTTTACTCACTCGCTCTTCTTTATTCCTCTTGGGGCCTTAGTTGTTAGTTTATTTCTTAAACTTTTTCGTGTGCCAATTAAACGAAGCTACCTCTATACATTCTTAGGCTATGCAACTCATGGATTACTTGATGCTTTTACAAATTATGGGACACAATTATTTTGGCCACTAAGTTCAACTCGTGTTGCCTTAAATACCGTATCTGTTATTGATCCTCTTTGTACGATACCTCTTTTAATTTTAGTAGGGTGTGCTCTTAAGTTTTCAAAGCCTCGTCTTAATTACTTGGCCATTAGTTATCTGGCCTTCTTCTTATACCTTGGCCACTATCAGAATATGCGCGTGACGAGATTTCTCATAAATGAGGGGAAAATTAATAATGATTCAAAACGTTTCATGGTTAAACCCACTATTTTTAATAATGTCATTTGGCGAGCGATCGTTGATGATGGCAGCTATGCTCACTTCTATGCTGTAAAAAGTATTCCTTTTGGTGCGATCAAATTATATGAAAAGAGTGAGACTGCTCCTATTGTCAAAGAAGAACAAGTTAAGAACCTTTTAAGTCATTATCAGTCAAAGAATTTCATGTATGACTATGAACGTTTCAAACACTTCACTGATGGTTTTCTTCATTGGGGTGAGAAGAGCTCAATTGTAGACTCTCGCTATAGCATGCTCCCTTACTCAGCAAATCCAATGTGGACCATTGAATTTCATCAAGGGGAAGGTCATGCAAACTTTGTTGTGAATCGTGATATTTCAATTAAGAAGAGAAAGGAATTCTTAAATCTCTTATTAGATTTCTAATAAATCATTGATAATTGAAATACTCTCTTGTGTGATCTCATGAGTATTAACAGGTAATTTAAAATACTCGGCCTCACTAATAATTTCTTTTAAGGCCTCATAACTCTTATATGAATTTTCACATTCAACAGTTGGATCACCTTCATTATGAATTGAGGTGTGTTTAAAATTTTTCTCAGGCCCAAGTTTATCAACTCTTGTATTTGCATTTAGTGAAATTGTTTCAGAAACAATAGAGCAGTGACTTGCAAGAATTGGGGCAAGGTATCCGCCTTGAGAATAACCAACAACGATGACTTCCTTTAGCTCCAATTGTTTAAAGAAGTTCATGATGGCCGTCATCGGTGTGATCATATCCACGTAGTATTCTTGCCTACTTCCATCAAAGAAGTACCAGCTATAGCGGTACTTGATACCTTCTCTTCTTATCTTAGGAATTGGAAAGATTCCATTAGGGATGAAGATGCGATAATTTTCACTTATTGATGGATCGAGTTTCTTCACTAATTCATCGAGAATTTGCTCATTATTTTGGGCAAAACCATGGAGGATTAACAGGTTCTTTTCACTCTTTTCATTGCCTAATTCTAAGTAGTTAAAAGGAATAGGGGCATCAACTTCTATATGGGAATTTTTCATTTTCATATGAACTATAATAGTAGTGCTTAGGAGAATTTAAAAGTGAATTCGATGAATGATAATGAACTTGCCCAAGAAATAATTTTAGAAAATATCTCATTCTTTGAATGGATGAATATGGAAAATATTCTAATTTCAATCAAAAGTGAAGATTTAAGCCTCTTGGATGATGTGGACATGGAAGCTTTAGAATCCTACTTAAAAGAATTTGAAAAGATTGGTCAAATCGAAGTAAAGTATGAGGCCAAGAATGAAGCATTCTTTCGTCGTGTTCAGATAAAAAAGAAGAAACGCTTTCTATTCTTTGATTAAACAATAACCGCTAAAAAGAACCACAAGGCGCCGGCCGTTGAAAGTGGAATTGTTAAATTGTCATCAATCTTAAAGTCTGCAAAATCAACAGCTGTTACCACAAGTGAACTAAAGACACTGACAAGGGCAATCCTTAAATTGAAGTCATAGACATTACCAAGTACTAAGAGGTGAATGACAAGTGTTGCAATTAAGAAGGCCATAGTCCCTTCTAAAGAGCGATTTGGAGCAAGCTTTGTCTTTCCAAAACGAATGCCAATAATGGCACTTAATGGATCACATACGGCAAGTGTGAAGATTGCAACAAGTGAGATCGTTTTTGGAAATGTTAAGATTGTTAGTAGTAGTCCCATCATATATGGCATGGAAGCTGATTCTTTTAATTGTTCTTCAGCGCGAAGAAGATAGCGCGAGCCAAGCTTGGTTAATTTATTTTCGGGATAATTTAGACGAATCTGTTCAAGAATATAGAATAGACAAGTGGCGATCCCTAGAATGTGGACGGCCTGAGCGTGTGTCAGAAAGTGCTTATAGATCATTCCAGCAATTAGACCGCTTCCAAAGTGAAAGACTCTTCTTGGCATGTGAAGGTCTTTTCTGGTCTTGGTGATTTCTTCGGCCTGCGTCTTATCTAGTGATACTTCTTCAACGGACTCTTCTTGAGCTTGGTCAACTTGATCGCTGTCTACTGTGGTATTTTCCATGGCCCTATCTTAACTCATGTTGTTAATCCTGACAAAAGTATTTTCTATTTCTTGAGAGAGTGGAGACTATTGGTAATAAAGTCTTTTGTTATGCGTAAAAAACTTCGATTCTTCTCCTGGATTAAGCGAAGTTGATTTTGTGTGCCTTGCTCAAGAGAGACCTCACCGCTGCGCTTAAGTGTTTCCTTGAGAATTAAAGGACCTGCAATTTCAAAGATAAAGATACTTGATATGATAGTTTGAAAGATAATATCACTTGTGACATGGGGAATCTTTCCAATGACCATGGCAATTGCAATGGCAGTCCCTGCATGGGAGTAGAGGCAATGCCCTAAGAGTTCATAGTTATTTTCTGTAACTCTTTTAGCAAAGACTTTATGTGAGATGACGATAGATGCAACGCGAATGACAATATACATAATCACATAGAGGGCATTTTCAGAAACAAGTCCTGCAATATTGATATGAGTACCAGCATAGACAAAGAAGATGGCATACAAAGATGAACCTATATCTCTGACTGTTGTGTGAATTAGACGGCCCTTTGATGAAGCTTGGGTGACAGTGAAGCCTAGGACTAGTGATATGAGTAAGACATTGAGATTGAGGAAGTAGGCAAGTGTTTGAGCAAAGAGAATCATCGTTAATATTGAGAAGAGAAAATTTCCGATCTTATTATCGAAATTCTCAAGCCACGTGAGCATGAGGCCAAGAGCAACTCCTATGGCAATTGAGCCCAGAATATTTTTGGTCGTGGTAAGTATGATTTCGTAAGAGGATGCAAAAGAAGGCCAAAACCCTGTTGCCTGAAAAAATGCCGTAAATATAAGGCTTCCAATAATTGTAAAGCCTGTCACAACAGCCAGGTGAATCATAATTGCATCTGTTAAAGGTCCGTGAGTATTGTACTCTTTCATGACAAGGACTGTGGTTGGAGGTGCCGCTTCAACACTAATTACAGCAAGCATAATTGAAATAATAAGAATATTGGCAACCGAAAGACCTGAGAAGATTAAGAGTGTGATGGTAAAGGCCAGTGCACTTATACCAAACATCAACAAGACCTTGATTTGTGTTTCCTTAATAACCTGCGTTGAAAGACGCCTCAGGAGATACTTATTAAACTCACCACCTATATTAAAAAGAATGAGGCCAAGGGCAAGGTCAGAGAGATAATTTGTCTTTTCTAAAAACTCATGAGTAATTAATCCCGTAGCATGAGGGCCTAGAACGATTCCCAACATGATAAAAGCAGAAACTTTTGGCAGGCCAACAGTTTTTGAAAAGCGAGCGGCAATGAGACATAGGAGTAGGCATAACCCGAGAACGGGAATAATGGCCTGTGTATCTGTAAGATCGATAAAATCAAACACCCACTAACCTCCGTTATAGGCTAATGTGAATTTAGCGCACTTTGTCAGTGCATGAAACTTAAGAGGTCTTAATATTTAGAGGCCCATTAGTTGCTATTTAAAGGCATTGAGTTAAAATAAGAACATTAAAAATTCCAATAGAGGGTTCAATTTTGAAGAAGAAATTATTTTTCACGCTATTCATTCTTATCACTTTAACTGGTTTACTCGGTTGGGGACTGATGAAGTATCCAAAGTCAGACGGAACACGTTCAGGTAAACTTGTTCGTATCACTAAGAAAGGTGTGGTCTTTAAAACTTATGAAGGAACTCTTGATCTCGGTAGTGGTGATAAGCTTACTTGGAGTTTTTCAATTCACGATGAGGCCATTGGACAGCAACTAACAGCTCAGGCCGGAAAGAATGTAAAACTTGAATATGAAGAGCTCTTCTTTAAATTTTTCTATGAAACAAATAATGTCGTTAATGCTTGGTCTATTGTTGAAAGCGCAGAGGATAATGTCTTCCTATGTCGACTTGTAAAAATCATTCAACAAAACTCAACCGTAGTTGATTATCTAAGAGATAAGATTCGTGCAGAAGATAGCGAATTACTACAACGCATGCGCGAGTGTAAATAGACTAGGGTGCCATGCTCCTTTGGTTTCGCACCTGCTAAAAACGATTTCTTGCTACTCCCGTTGATTTAGCAGGTGCGAAACCAAAGGAGCATGGCACCTACCAAGACCAATACTTCACAGTTAGTGCCACAAGTAGGCATGGAAAGAGAATAATAACTGTAAAGATAAGCCAATTAAAGGCGTAATAGTCTGGATTACGGAAAAATTTCTTAACCATTTTCTTTAATGACATGCAGGAGCTCCGGCGTGTGGGTTCCACATTGCATATACTCTATATGCAATTGTAACCGTTCCTATAAGTAAGAAGAGATAGGGAGTTCCTAGCTGCAATCTCGCAGGTAATTTTATTTTATTAATTGCACTTGGTCCAATCAGAAGCCCTGGAAGAGTTCCAAGCCAAAAGAAGAACACAAAAGTTGCTGCAAGTATCGGAGACGCTGCACTTATAGCAAGAGCAAGCATCGCCCAAAGTAGTCCACATGGTAAGAGAACACTTATGCTTCCGATGAAGAAGTTAAAGATTAGAGGACTCTTACCAAAACGCTTTGCTATCTTAGGCCAGAGTCTTCCATTAAGCTTGTGTAGCCTGTCTGCAATCGAGTTCGCTAATCTTAAATTTTTAAACTTAAATAATCTCTTAAGGCCCATCCATAAGAAAATCACACCGATACTGATACTAGAAAAGAGCATCAGATATGGGTTTGATTTAAAATCAAGCATGGTAAAGCCCAATAGGGGGATAATCATAGCAACACTTAAGTATCCTAGTAATCGTCCAACTTGATAGGAAAGATTTTGCGTAAAAGTCTTTGAGACGGCCATGGTAATACCACCGCACATTCCCACGCAGTGGAAATTTGCGACAAGTCCCATTGTTAGGGCCCCGCTTATTATTAAGTATGGTGATATGCCGTTTAGGCTACTTAGTTGGTCCAACTAAAACCGCCTCTTTCTCAATCACTTTCTTTGACTCAAGATCAGTGATTAAGAATATAATCTTATGACTTCCGTTAACGAGCTGAGTGTTGTTAAAAACAACAAAGACGTTCATACGTTTGTGATTTGTTTTAAACTCAAATGGATTTCGTTGCATTTTGATTTCATAGCTATCTTTAGGGATGCCTGCAATTTCAACCTTGATATGATGAGTTTTAATTGTTCCACTTTGCTCAAATGTCAGCTGGAAGTGGTTTAGGGTTGTTGTAGGAGAGTGAACTCGATAAGGAGTTCCTGGCCCTCTTAGAACTTGTGTTGAAATCTCTTGTGATGATGAGAGACTGAAGATAAAGCCGATTAGAATACCAATCAGAATAATGAGGTAACCAATATTTCTGATTGTAAAAAACTTCTTACCTTTACCGTCCATTGAGTTTTGAGTGTCGTAGCGTATTAGACCTTTGGGTTTTTTGATCTTAGTCATAATATCGTCACATGCATCAATACAATTTGTACAAGCAATACACTCAAGTTGCACTCCACGACGAATATCAATACCGGTAGGGCAGGCTTTTACACATGCATAGCAATTAATACAGTCTCCATGCTCTTCTGGCTTCATTCCAGGTTCGCGACGAGGTTCACCACGTTTCTCATCGTAGAGAATGGCCATTGAATTCTCGTCCATGATAACAGACTGCATACGCCCGTAAGGACATGCAATGATACAAAACTGCTCCCTAAACCAACCAAAGTCTAAAATTACAATCGATGTAATAATTAACATGATTGTAAAGAGAGTGAAGTTCTCAGATGGATTTTGAAAACTAATTGATAGCAGTCTATGTGTTCCTACAAAGTAACCTAAGAAAGTATGAGAGATGTGGAGGGAGACAACTAGAAATAGAAACCATTTTAAACTTCTTTTTAATAGCTTCTCTTTACTCCATGGAGCTTCATCTAGCTTCTTTCTTGCACGAGGTTTCCCTTCGACAAGGGATTCGATACGGCGAAAGATTGTATCGATAAAGACTGTCTGTGGACAGGCCCAACCACACCATACTCGCCCAAACATACTTGTAATGATCCCAACTGAAAAAAGAAACCCAAGTAAAATGAAGATGAGAATTGGCGCATTGTGGGCATAGAATTTATACGAAAAGAATGAAAACTCACGGGCAGGAATATTGAGGAGAATACTTTGTTCTCCTCCAATATATATCCACGGCAAAATTAGATAAACAAAGATAAGAATCCAATAGAATATTTCACGCCTTGTTCGCCAAATACCTTTAACTTCTTCGGGAAAGAGAAAAACTCTATGACCTGTGTCATCTGTTGTTCCAAGTCTTGAGTCGTGTAATTCAAATTGTGATTTCTTTGTCATATTTCCTTCTAATTTCTTGACCTACTTGGCAAGTACTTCACCTTGTGGGTCTTTGGCCTTGGCCGGAGTAGTTCCATGTAGCGAGATGACATGTTCTGTAACGGCCATGATATCTTCTTTACTAAGAATATCACCCCAAGCAGGCATCCCTTTGTCTTCATTACCATGAACAACAAAACTATAAATTGCTTCTGGTTTAAATTCTTTGATATTTAGCCAGTAATCATCTGTCAGGTTCGGACCAATATCACCTCCACCATCTTCAAGGTGGCAAGCGGCACAGTTTTCAATGAATACATTCTTTCCGTGCTCTTTTGCCGAATCTGTTGCGACATAGCTATTGTATTTCTCAATATCAAAATTAGCAGTATTGGCCGCTTCTGCATCGATGATCTTTTGCATCTCTGCCATCTCAATCTTATAAGTTTCTTCAAGAGTTGGCCCATCCATTAGGACGTAATACATAAAATATGGGATCGAAAAAATGAATGTAAGGGCCCAGATACCACTCCACCAACCTGGTAGTGGGTGGTCAAGCTCTTGGATTCCATCATAGTCGTGATCAAGGACTAAGTGTTTTTCATCTTCTAAAACGATATTTTCATTATTGTTTTTATTTTCACTACTCATTGTCATTCCCCTTAGGTGCTCTTTCTCCATCAGAGAGGGCATTATTTGCAACTTCATTGTATAGCTTCGTTGAGCCAGGTCTCATTGACCAAAGGAAAGCCAATGTGAAGATTGCTACAAAAATAAGTAAACCAACAACTGGCATCCAGTCCCAAGTCATATTGCTCATTACTTCTGCTTTCATTACTGTGCCCCTTGTACTTCTTTAGTATCAATTCCTAGGCGTTGTAGATAAGCGATTAGAGCAATGATTTCTTTGTCTGCCATTGTCATTGGTACTCCGTGCTCATTTAATCCTTCAGTGATTTTCTGAGCTTGCTCCATTGCCATATCAATTGAGTTAGCAACAACATCTTCAGAATAAGGAGTTCCAAGTGCTACCATTGCATTAATCTTCTTAGGTAGTATCTTGAAATTAACTTTATTCTTAGTTAGCCAATCATAATTAGGCATGATTGATTTTGGTGTTACTTCACGTGGGTTGATCATGTGACGGAAGTGCCACATATCATTATACTTTCCACCTACTCGAGCAAGGTCTGGACCGATACGACGTGATCCCCACTGGAATGGACGATCGTAAACTGATTCCGCTGCAGTCGACGGGTTACCATAACGTAGCTTTTCAGCAACAGTTGGTCTAATTTGTTGAGAGTGACATACATAGCATCCTTCTTTCACGTAGACATCGCGTCCAAGTAATTCAAGTGGAGTATATGGTTTAACTCTTGGGTCAACTTCGACAAATCGATTCGATAAAATTGAAGGAATAATCTCAATTGCACCACCGACGAGAATGGCAACGATTGATAGAATAGTGAAAGTTACAGGAAGACCTTCAAGCTTTCTGTGAGCGTCTTCTTTACTATTATCATAAGTTGCCTTAAGAGGAGCCGCTTGGAATACTGGTTCCTTATCATCTTGTTCAGTATGACCAATTGGTTTAATTTTTGATTTCTGATAAGTCATCCAAAGGTTGATAACCATCAGGATAAAGCTTGTTAGAATAAATACACCACCAAAAGCACGTACCCAGTACATTGGAACAATTTTTACAACTGTTTCAATGAAGTTTGGATAAACTAACTTTCCTGTTGTATCAACAGCACGCCACATTAGACCTTGAGTAATACCTGCTACCCACATTGACATCATGTAGAGTAAAAGCCCAATTGTTGCTAACCAAAACTGAGTGTTGGCCATCTTTTTAGAGAAGATCTTTGTATCCCAAAGTTTCTCTGTACAGAAATAGAGAACACCAGCAATTAGCATATAGTTCCAACCGATTGTTCCCGCGTGAACGTGACCAACAACCCAGTCAGTGAAGTGACCAATATAGTTAACTGATTTGATTGATAGAAGTGGACCTTCAAATGTTGCCATACCGTAGAAAGTTACAGCAGTCGCAAAGAATTTAAGCATTGGCTCAGTTCTAACTTTATCCCAAACTCCACGAAGAGTTAGAAGGAAGTTAATCATCCCACCCCAAGATGGCATCCATAGAATAATTGAAAATGTCATCCCTAGTGTCTGAACCCAATCAGGAACAGAAGAGTAGAGAAGGTGGTGAGGACCGGCCCAGATATAGATAAATACTAATGACCAATAGTGAATGATCGATAGACGATAAGAGTAGATCGGACGATTCGCAGTCTTTGGTAAGAAGTAATATGTGATCCCTAAGAACGGAGTTGTTAAGAAGAAGGCAACAGCATTGTGACCGTACCACCACTGAACAAGTGCATCTTGAACTCCTGCATATACTGGGTAAGATTTTAAAAAGCTTACTGGTAAAGATAGAGAGTTGAAGATGTGAAGAACAGCAATTGTTACGATTGTTGCGATATAGAACCACAGTGCAACGTACATATGTCTTTCACGTCTCTTAATTAAAGTTCCGATAAAGTTTACCGCAAAGACAACCCAGATAACAGCAATGGCAATATCGATTGGCCACTCTAACTCAGCATATTCCTTACCTGTTGTAATCCCTAGTGGAAGTGTAATGGCCGCCGCTACAATAATCAGCTGCCAGCCCCAAAAGTGTACCCATGATAAGAAGTCAGAGAAAATTCTGGCCTTACAGAGTCTTTGTGTTGAGTAATAAACTCCAAGAAACATTCCGTTTCCAACAAATGCAAAGATTGCAGCATTTGTATGAAGTGGTCTTAGACGTCCAAAAGTTGTCCATTCTAATCCGAGATTAAATTTCCAGTAGGCCAATTGAAAGGCTACAAAAACACCCATAAAGAGTGCAATTGCACCCCAGAAAACAGTTGCCATTAGAAAAGCTTTTGAAATCTTATCATTGTAAGAAAACTTTTCTAATTGGGCATCATTACTCATGCTCATAAATTTACTTCCTTTTTTTCTCTCTAATATTTTTAGAAATATTATTATCTTCAAATAAAATTCTTAATGATGGCGTATCCATATCGTCATACTGACCCGACTTTGTTGCCCAAATAAAGAAAATTAAAAATGCTAAGGCCAATAATAGTGCAATTGGTAAAAGGATGATAATGATTTCCATCAGCTTTTTCCTTTTGTGTTATTAATTAGTCGATCTAATGAAATGAGACCAATCGTACTTGATAGTACTACTGTCAGTGAACTCAATGGCATAAGAACGGCCGCAAAAAGTGGAGTGATAAATTGCATAAGGGCAAGAATCATTCCGACTAAATTATATGAAATGGCAAACATTATATTTCTTCTCAATGTATAGGATACATTAGAGGCAACATTGAAAAGGGTTTTTATTTGATTGATGTCGTCATTAGCAAGATAGATATCTGAACTTCTCATGGCAATGTCTGCCTGTGCTCCAATAGCAATTGAAACATTGGCCTTAATCATTGCTAGAGCGTCATTGTCTCCATCACCAATGAATGCGACATTTGATAAGTCTTGTGCTAGGGACAATTTATCTTCAGGAGTCTGATTAGTGTATATCTTGTCTTTATCTAAACCTAGTTGTTCGGCCACTTCAAAGGCAATATCAGAGTGGTCACCAGTAGAAAGGTGAATAGCGATATTCTTTTTCTTTAGAAAATTAACGAGGTCAATTACTTCGTCACGGATACTATCTTCAATTTTAAAAGTGGCCAGTAGAGTTTTTTCAGTTGTTATGTCAAAGAGACCAATCTGTTCTTTGTGAGAGCCGATGAAATATTGCTTGTTATTGATAAGGGCCTCGACACCTTGGCCTGTAATGACTTTGGCGTTACTGATAATATGCTTATTATAATCACAGGACTCAAGCTTAGATTTGGCAAACTTTTTTAGGGCAAAGGCAATAGGGTGTCTAACAGCTCTTTCTAATCCAACTGTTATTGCTAGAATTTCTTTATCATTAAGATTTGATATATTTTGAAATCCACTAACTTCAAATTTACCTTTAGTAAGAGTCCCTGTCTTATCAAAGATGATATTTTTAATATTTCCAATTTCTTCAAGGCTTGCTTCATTTTTTACGAAAATTCCTTGCGATTTAAGTTTATTAATTCTTGTTGCCACAACGATTGGAGTGGCCATAGCAAAAGCACATGGACAGCCAACAATGAGGATGGCAAGTACAGTATTAATGGCCGCCTCCATAGGCATTTGAAAGATTGATGCATACCCTATAACTAAGGCACAAAGGATTAGTATTGTGTAAGTAAAATATTTAGATATTTTCTGTGCCCACAAGTTGGCCGGATTCTTTGCTATGGAATTACTCTCAATTGAATCGAGGTTCATTCCAAGTTTTGTATGACCACCTATTGCATTAACTCTTAGGCGAAGATTATTTGTAATGCTAATAGCACCAGCTTCAATATGATCACCTTTATATACGACGATTGGTTTACTCTCACCTGTGTTAATTGTGTTTAGGATAAGTGCACTTTCACTAAGCAGTATTCCGTCAAATATAATTCTCTCATCTTCGTCAAAAATAACTTCGTCATCAAGTTTGATTGCACTTGAGTATACTTGCTCTTGTTTGCCTTCTTTAAACCTCTTTACACCTGTATTAAAAAATAAAGAGGAAATTCCCTTTGTGGACATGGCCTTCTGTGTAAGCATTTTAACAAAGTAGCGAGAAAGTAATATTAGAAAGACAAGGGTCGTTAGAGAATCGAAGTAGACGTGTCCTGACTTTGTAAAGAAGTTGATACTTGAGATAATAAAGCCAAAACTAATAGCAAGGGCAAGGGGAATATCCACACTTGTCTGCTTAAGTCTGATAGCGCCTAGTGAACTCTTAAAGATCGGTCTCGCACTATAGAAAATGACTGGTAGACTTAAGGCAAAACTGATTCCATCAAAAAGATGGGCATATTCGCTTGTGGCCCCAGCATAGTTTGATACAGCATAGATCATAATATTTGACATGGCCGATGCTGCAATACCAATTTGTAAAAGATCACGTCGATTTGAAATGGCCTTGATCTTATCTGATTTATTATTATAGGGATGTGGGATATACCCTAGAGTCACAAGAGTTTTTGCAAGCTTTGCGATGGAGTAGTCTTTGCTAGTATCAATTTTAAAACTTGCTAAATTATTTCCAATATTAACTTGCGCACTTGTGACAAAGCTTTCAATTTTTGAAATTCTTTCAATAAGCCATATACAAGCAAGGCAGTGAATACCTTCTAATAAGAAGTCGACCCTTACTTCATTGTCAGAATTCTTTATTACGAATTCATCTTTGAAAGCATCGCTATCCATATAGTCGAATTTCGATGTACTGACTTTTTCATTATTTTTTAAACTCTTTTTAGAATCTGCTATATCTTGATAATGATAGAATTCTTGTAGGTTATTAGATCTTAGAAGGGAGTAGACACTCATACAGCCATGACAGCAGAAGTGTTTATCATCAAGAACTACCAGTTCATTTTCTGAGATGGGCCCTTCACAGTGAAGGCAGCATGGGCTTTGGTCTGCAACTTTCGCACGAGCACCGTCAATATCCTTCTCTAATTCTCTGTGAAGTTCCATTTCTCTATTCTTTATGAAAACTATAATTTGATATAGTTAAATTAGTAAAAAAATTAATCTTAAATATATCCAAGAGCTCTCTTTTCAAGCTCTTTAATATCTTTAATGATGATTAATTTTCCGTTTTGATCTATTAGTCCGTCTTTACGATATTCAGAAATAGTTCTAATAAGAGTTTCATTGGCCGTTCCAATCATTGTGGCCATTTCTTCTCTTGTAAGCTTCAGCTCGATTTGAGTTGATCCATCTTCTAGAGTTCTTCCGTGTGATTGCCCTAGGTCGAGAATTAATTGAGCAATACGCTCTCTAACATTCTTTTGATGAAACGCACTAGATCGTTCTTCTGCTATTCCCATATCGCGACTTAATCGATTAATTAACTCAAGCGAAATTTTTGGTTTTTCTTGAATCATTTTTAAGAAATTTGATTTATCGATGAAGCAGGCTACAACATTATCAAGGGCCGTTGCAGTTCCGTTAAAATCTTGAGAAGTGAAAAGGGAGCGGTGACCAATGACATCGCCTTTTTTTACAATTCTTACAATTGTCTCTTTTCCATCTGTACCTGTTTTTGTTAGTTTTATATTTCCTGACTGAATGCAGTAGATTCCTGCTGACTGATTTCCTTGAGAAAATAAGTTATCACCTCTTTTAAAACTAAGAGTGTTTGTTGTCGCCGAAACTTCTAAAGTTTCAACTAACGAGAGTTTGCAAAAGATTCCCTGATCTCTAGAAGGGCACTCACTGCATTGTTTTTTCTCAATTTTTGTCATAAATATTCCAATGATTTATATTAACATCCCACATGTTTAATTTAAATAAGATATAGGTAAAAAAATATGACCTAGGTCATGTTTGCGGATCTTTTCATGATATTTATTAGTTTTATGCCTCAAACACTTAGGGGCGCGTTAGAAGCAGATTTAGGTTAACAACTGGTGCTAAATGGCATAAATTAGCTAAATGACTGATAAGCCTGAAAATAATAAGAAAATCCCTATAACAACTGATGTAATTACCTTGATTCTTAAGGAATCAAAGGCCTACACTTCCATGGAATTAGTAAATAGCTATATTTCCAAAGGGGAGAGCTTAGAAAAGCTTCCTGTTCAGCCTCTATATGTTTCAATTAAGGCCCTTCCAATTGAGGTAAAAACTCACTCGCTCAAGCTTTTGTCAAAAGAGCAACGAGAGACTTTCTATGATATTGATCTATGGACAAAAGATGAACTTGATATCAATGAATTTACAACTTGGGTAAGTACTGTTGCTAAGTGCCCAGATGATGAAATTCGTTATGAATTTGTTAAGTCAGATCAGTTCATTCTCTTCTTAAAAGGCCGCTTCAATGTTTGGACATTTGATGTGGAAGATCCACTTTATCCAGATGAGCACGATAATTACTTCTTAACAGAAGATAATCTTCTGCTCTTTGAATACGATGATGATAATGACATCGTTGATGAAGTAAAGCTTCTCATACGTGATCTCTATAGTGAAGTGGGGGTTGAGAAAGCTTATCAACACCTATTTAAAATGGTTTCAGAAGACTATATGACTTATAATGAAAATCAATACCAAGACAAGAAAGAGCGTCTTCGTGAATTTGGTTTTGTTGATTATTTTGAGGCCTTACAGGTAGTGAATCCATTTGCTTCTCTTGGACATGTGGACTTGTTTATTCATAAGAAAGAGGCCCTAACAGGTGCAATTTCAACCCTTGGAAAGCTTCAGACACTTCATCAGAATTCTATTATAGCTTTTGAAAAGAATGCTCAAAGTATCCATGAAGAGCTTCAGAAAGTGACTGATGATAAACGTTTTAATTATCTACACTTTAATTTTATTCGTATGCTTAACGCTAGCATGGAGTTTCATGGTGTCCTAAAAGATGGCCCTGTGGCCATGACAAGAATTGGGAACCAGAATCGAGAATTGATCCTTCTTGGAATGTCCTATATCAATAGTGTGAAGGACTTTGGTGATAAGAGCATTTTTGAATTCTTTGACTTCACTGATATATATAAGATTGGAAATTCACTAATTAGAATTTTACAAAAAGATGTTAAGAAAGCACTTCGAATGAATCTACTTGAAGACTCTGAAGACAACTTCTTAGGAGCTTCATTTGAACTCTTCTTAGATGACTTTTATAGCGACCTTGTTAAGTATCGTGATAATGATAATAAAATAGTTGTTGTTAATAATGTTGAGGTTTGGAGAAAGCTTGAGAGCAAGTGCAGGCTTTTAATTGATCTAATGCCATTTATAAAGACACTAAAAGAAACTTATCTATCATTAAAAGATGATGGCATGCTCTCTGATAATTACTACTTGAATTACGATATAAACTCGATTGATTTTGAGGCCATTATACTTTCAACTCTTATCAACTTCTGTTTAGAGAAATTTGAAAAAGATGATTCTCGAAAAATGGGTGTTTCTATAAGCGAATTTAGAGAATTTGCATCAGCTTCTCAAATTCATCAGGGAATCTTTGATAATGATTACCTTAGACAAAAGGCCCACAACTTCGCTCTGACTTTTGGGTTAAGCGAAATTTCTAATATCGAAGAGTATATATTGAAAATTTTACATGACCATCTACACGGCTATGAATTTGAAAATTTACGAGATGATGAGTTCAAGCATATCGGTGGCCCTATTATTTTCAATACTTTAAGTTAGGCTAATCAGTACTATTAGTCATGACTAATGTCTCAGGCTTCTGTTAAGGGGCCTTATTGTAATATTTTCTCTCCCAAAAGACGGCGATTAATGGCAAGATGCCGCATCACTTAGAGGGAGAGATTTATGAAATTACTTTTAAAATTATTTCTACTTATTTCGCTTACGACGACAAGCTTGCTTGCTGCCAATGTAAAGCTTGTTCACATCACTAATGATGAAGATGATACTTATTATCACTTAGGTATGGTTGTTGATGACAATACAATGGAGATTGAGTCAGTTTATAAAACTGAATTTAATAAAAGCGGCGGTGTTCTTTCAAAGGAAAACTATTCTGTTGAACAGATCCTTAACGGTGTAACACTTGTTAAGAGAAGTGGACGTGATGTCGCAAAAATTAAAGCATCTAACTTCAACCCAACTGATGGTGCCGATATTGAACTTGATACACTTTATAGTGGGGTTAATGGAGAGCGCAAAAAGTATGATGCTTCTGTTGAACGAGTTGGTGAATCATGGGTTTTCAACTTTCAAAATAAGAGAGCTCAAAGACTTCACTTCGTTTCTAATACGAAGTTTCTTATCGGGACGATTGGAATTAAAACAATTAAAATCACAAAGTAATTCAATATAATAATCTAGAGGCAATACTACTTTGCCTCTAGTATCTTAATAAATTCTTTTAGAAAACTTGGCCTATTCTTATAACTTAATGTTGTCATATAGATATTCATATTCTTAAGGCCAGTAATAGGGGAAAGTCTAAATTCTTCTTTGTCTGAAAGAGTGTGATCCGGCACAACTGCAATACCAACACCTTGTCTAACGAGTGACTTAATACTCTCTAAAGACTCAACCACAATCTTCTTCTGTGGCGGCTTCTTTGATAACTTGTGAAGATGATCCAGATCGCTAAAGACAATCCAAGTGTATTCATGAAGCTTTCTTCGATTAATTTCATCTTTTGAAATGATGACAAATTTTTCTTCGAATAACTTCAGAGATGAAGTTAAATCCGACTGGAAGTTATCAGTTGAGAAGATCATGTCGTAGACACCGTCTTCAATACCACGTCTAAGGGCCGGAGAGTCGGCCACGTGGACAAATATATCTCTTTGTGAAGTCTTGGCATAGCTTGCTAAGATTGGGTTAAACCAATTAACAAGAAGGCCGTCGAGGATTCCTATATGAACAGGCTTTTCCTGGGCCGTTTCAAAAATTTCTCCAAGATTTACTTCGAATTGATCAATCGTGTTTAAAAGTTGTTTGGCCTTTTTCGTTAAGATAACTTTCTTGCTTGAACGAATTATAAGTTCTTCATTCATCGACTCTTCAAGTAGCTTCACTTGTCTCGAAACTGCAGATTGAGCAATTTTAAGCTCTGCTGCGGCCTTAGAGAAACTTAAGTACTTTGCAGTAAGAGAGAATGCTTTTAAGTAACGATAATCCATTTCTTATTGAACCTGGGCCTTTGGTGGTATCTTGCTCTTGTCTTTACGCCAGAACTTGCCTTCAAAATCAGACTGTTGCTTATTTGTCACAACAAATCCTTCTTCATCATTGATGTAATTGAATTGGTAATCAATTTCAGTTTCACCTAAGTAGAATGCTGTAAAGGGATCGATGGCAACTTCTATTCCCATAGATTCCACAGGTATCAGGAAGTCTTCGTCATTTAGATCATGAAATCCAATCGAATACTTAAATCCCTCACAGCCTTTACCGCTAATAAGAATTCTTAAGTACTTTCCTTGTAGAGTAAAATCATTTTCGAGCATAAGATTAAGTTGATCTTTTGCAATTTGAGTAAAATTGAGAATAGGTAAAATTACTTTCTCACGATCGACTTCATAATGTTTAGGCGCAGAAGCATTTGCGATAGCTGATTTTGTCGTCATTGGTTAATTTCCATTAAATTGTGTTGTTAATTGGCTTTTAGCAAGTAAACGAACCCTTTTCAAGAGGTTTTTATTGAAATAAATTGGACATATGAAAGGATCATATAATGAACGTAAAAGGAGCCTTAAAGATGCTTAAGTATATAATTGAAATTGCAAACCCACATACACATCTCGTTAATATAAGTTTAGACGCAGTGCTGGATAAGTCATTAAAGAAGGCAACATTCTTTATTCCATCATGGTCACCTGGATCTTATTTAATGCGCGAGTATGGAAGAAATATTAAGGAAATTAAGGCAGAAGATTCAAAGGGTGTAAGACTTTACTTAGAACAACTATCTAAGAGTGAGTGGGAAGTGGATTTAAATCATCCAAGTTTTCCAAGTGAAGCTTTTGGTGAAGATGGAAAGATTCGTATTAACTATAGTATCTACTGTCATGAATTAACTGTTAGAACTTCTCATGTTGATAATACGCATGCCTTCTTACATGGGCCAAGTGTTTATCTATCTCTTAAAGACTATAACGGACCTGCTCAAGTTGAAGTAAAGATGAATCCACTATGGTCAAAAGTAACGACGGCCTTAAAAGATATTTCTGAAGTGCGCGATCAATTTATTTATGAAGCGGCCGACATTGACGAGTTAATGGATACGCCTTTTGAAATTGGCTGTCACGAAACTGATGGCTTCATGTTTGAAAATAAAGAGCATCATATTTCTTTCTATGGAGATTTTGCTACAACTGAAGATGTCTTAACTGGTCTTAAAGAAGATATACAAAAAATCGTTGCTGAAACAGCAGCTGTTGTTGGTGATGAGCTACCATATGATCACTATTACTTTATCACGCACCTAACTCCAAAGGGTTTTGGTGGACTTGAGCACCTTGACTCAACTGTTTTACAATTTTGCCCTTTTGAACTTGCTAAAGAGAAAGGACGCAAAGAATACCTAGAGCTTGTTGCTCACGAGTACTTTCATCTTTGGAATGTGAAACGTATTAGACCCCTTGAGCTTGGACCTTTTGATTATCAGAATGAAAACTATACTCGTATGCACTGGTTAACTGAAGGGCTTACAAGTTTCATTGATCAGCTTGTAACTTATCGAAGTGGTTTTTACTCGGCCAGTGAATATCTAGAGTGTTTAAAGAAGAATATTAATAATTACCTAGGCACACCTGGGCGTGGTTATCATTCACTTGAAGATTCTTCATTTAATGCTTGGATTAAGCTCTATCGTGCTGGAGAAGATTTTAAAAACTCTTCAGTTAGTTACTACCTTAAGGGTGGCTTAGTTTTCCTTATCTTAAATATTCTTCTTAAAGAAGAAGGTAAGGGTATTAATGATCTAGTTAGAGCACTATGGAATGATTACAAAGAAAGGCCACAGACGGGAATCACAAAAGAAGGCTTTTTTGACATTCTTTCTTCGATGCTAAGTGAAGATAAAACGAGTGAATTTAAACTTCTTGTGGAAGGTGTCGAGGAAATAGACTTTGAAAATTACTTATCTCGTTTAGGGGCCAAAGTTGAATGGACGACTCCAAAGCTTGATCTTGGTGCAAATATTGCAGAAGAGCGTGGTAAGGCCATTATTAAGTCTATTCGTCAGGATAGTTGTGGTTTTAAGGCCGGACTTAACGCAGGCGATGAGATCATTGCGATAAATGCTTTAAGAGTAGATAAGGCCTTACTTGATCAGCTTTCGGATTTTTATAAAGAAAATGATCAGGTTGATTTTCTCATTGCAAGAACTGGAAAGCTTCAAACAATTCGCGTGACATTTGGTTCAGGTCTTCGTGAGATCAAAGAAATCACGATCGCTGATGAATCGAAACTTTCAAATTATTTAAAATAAATCAAAATTCAGCTAGGGCGATGATAAATTTATCGCCCTCATATTCATGCTCTCTTATTTGGTAAGCGAGCTCGATACTACCTGGCCCTTTAAGCTTACCATGTTCGCTTATTCTAAAGTCAGTAAGAACGAGCACTTTCTTATTATGAGATTGATTTTTTTCGTAAATAGGAGAGTAGGCCTTGAATGCGGCTTCTTTAATGCACCAGATCTCAAGAGGAGAGTGAAATTCTAATTCGATATCTTGAGAGACGAAGTACTTGAAGCTACCTTCTCGTATCTTGCGGCCACACCATTCGATATCGACTCCAATTGAGTTGATCTGTTCGTTGACGCAAAGCGCGCTGGCAGCTAATCCTCTCGTATGAGAAAGAGAGACAAGCATTTGTGGTTCATTTTCTAGATGTAAGTGGTTAGTTATATTGAAATTTTCTCTTTGTGTAAGCTGTCTTAGACAATAGCGGCTCAATCTGTAACCTTCTTTTTCATCGCTTAAGAAGTCTTCTGGCAGGGACTTTGGGCCTAGGTATAAATATGTACTTGTTAGAATTTTATTGTTGCTCATCAGCATTTCTTTTGTCATTATGCAGTAGTATCAATACATTTTAGAGAATAAAACTAGCTTAAACTTTTGGAGAAAGCAATGTTACCACCGGATGCATATGAAGCAGTCTTAAAAATGGTCTTCGTTCTAATGGCAGGATGTGTTCTTTGCATGGCAAAGATAAACGCTGCTACTTTTGATTATAATCAAGTTAAGACTTACCAAATTCAAACTGTAAATAAGTAAAATTTTATTGGCACTAATTGCCTTTCTTTCCTATAATATAGCTAGTTATTCAACTAAGCTACCACGGAGAGGAAGTTATCATGAGTGTTAAAAATTCTTTTCAAGAAACACTAAATCAAGGCCTAGGTTTTTTTCGTCCAAGAGACAATGCCGGTAATCACAAAAGAGTTACTGAGTACTACGGCGAGAATACATTCGATATTCATACGGCAGAAGAAATTCCTGATTCAATTAAGGAAGAACTTGCTGAGGCCATCAACACAAATTCACACATTACAAAATCTCAAGCTGAAATTGTTGCAAAAGCTGTAACAAAATGGGCCATCTCAAAAGGTGCAACACACTTTTGTCACTGGTTTCAGCCACTAACGGGATCAACTGCTGAAAAGCATGATGCCTTCTTAGATTTTGATTACGATACAGGTAAGCCAATTGAAAAGCTTTCAGCTTCGCAACTTATTCAAGGTGAGCCAGATGCTTCTTCTTTTCCAAATGGTGGTTCACGCTCAACTTTTGAGGCCCGTGGATATACGGCCTGGGACTTAACTTCTCCAATGTTCTTAATAGAGGGGACGGAAGCAAAAACACTTTGTATTCCAACGGCCTTCGTTTCATACCATGGCGAGGCCCTTGATATTAAAACTCCACTTTTAAGATCAGTTTCAACTCTTGGTAGCGCAGCAAAGAAGTTCATGCACCTAACGGGATCAACTGATGTAAAGCGAGTTATTGCAACTTGTGGAGCAGAACAAGAATACTTTCTTATTGATAAGAGTTATTTCTATCAAAGAGAAGACCTTGTAATGACAGGGCGTACTCTCTTTGGTGCATCTTCTTCAAAGAACCAACAGCTTGATGATCACTACTTTGGAGCAATTAATGAGAGAGTTCTGGCCTTTATGGAAGAACTTGATTTTGAACTTCACCGCTTGGGGATCCCTGCAAAGACTCGTCACAATGAGGTTGCACCAGGGCAATTCGAACTTGCACAAATTTTTAGAGATGCAAATATCTCAGCTGACAATAACCAAATGGTTATGGCCATGATTCAAAATGTCGCTAAGAGACACGGCTTTGTCGCTCTGATGCACGAGAAGCCATTTGCTGGTATCAACGGTTCAGGTAAACACCTTAACTGGTCACTTGCAAGTGATACGGGAATCAATCTTCTTGAGCCAGGAAGTGAGCCGCATCAAAACTACCGCTTCTTAGCATTTACTTCAGTTGTTATTGCGGCCGTTAAAAGACACGCAAAACTTATGCGCGCTTCAATTGCGTCTCATAGTAATGACCATCGTCTTGGAGCTAACGAAGCGCCTCCATCGATTATCTCAGTCTTTACTGGTTCAACAATTGAGCAAATCTTATCTGCAATAAAAGAAGGTAAGGAGTTCTCTCCTGAGTCTCAAACAATACTAGATTTAGGGGCCGGGCAACTTGCAAAGCTTCCAAAAGATAATACTGACCGTAACAGGACATCTCCATTTGCATTCACTGGAAATAAATTTGAATTCCGTGCTTGTGGTTCAGACCAGTCTATTGGTTTCCCTTTAACAGTTCTTAATGGTGCAGTAGCAAGTGTACTTGAAGAGGCCAATGCTCAACTTGAAGCTAAAATTCAGGGGGGGACATCAATTGATCAGGCCCTATTAGATATTTGTCATCTTTATATAAATGAATCTTGGGATATTATTTTTAATGGTGATGGATACTCAGACGCTTGGCTTGTCGAAGCTGAAAGAAGAGGACTTCCAAATCTTAAGACAACTGCAGATTGTCTAAACGTACTTGTTGATAAGAAAGAAACTGATTTTCTAACTAAACATGGAATTTATCGTGCAACAGAGCTAGAGACTCGTTATCACGTTGCTCTTGAGACTTATATTACAAAGCGATCAATTGAATTTGATACTTTGGCCAATATGGTTGGTCAGCATATTATTCCTGCAGCTCTTGATTACAAATCAAAGCTAACAGCTTCTATTATTTCAAGTAAAGCTTGTAAGGTTGAAGCAGGTGTTGAGACTGAAATTTTAAAAGATCTTCAATTCTCACTTGAAGCGGCTTTTGAGCAAACTCGTAATCTAAGAAATAGCCTAGCAGCTTTAGCTAAGGAAGAAGATGAAGAGAAGAAAGCACATGCTCTTGCTTATAATCTAATGCCTATCAGTGAGGTCATTGCTGAACATTGTGCAAAACTTGAGCGCATCGTTCCTGATGAATCATGGCCTGTGCCAACTTATTTTGAAATGCTATTTTTAATCTAATGTAGAAGGCCCACTAAAAGTGGGCCTTATTTTTATTTTACACCAAATAATTCTTCTAATTTATCTCGTCCACCAATTCTTTCACCGTTAATAAAAATCTGAGGTACTTTTGTTTGACCAGTAATTGCAAATAGTGACTGGTTTGAAGCATCTTTACCAAGAATGATTTCATTATAGCGGTGACCCTTCTGTGTCAGTAGCTCTTTTGCACGATGACAGTGAGGACAGCCTGGCCTTGTAAAGATTGCAACTGCTTCAGGCGCCTTGGCCTGTGGGTTTAAATACTTAAGCATTGTGTCCGCATCAGAAACTTCAAACGGATCACCTGGTTTATCTGGTTCAATAAATGACTTCTCAACAACGCCATCTTTAACAACCATTGAATATCTCCAAGTTCTAGCGCCAAATCCAATATCAGATTTATCAACTAGTAACCCAATACCCTTTGTGAAATCGCCATTTCCATCTGGTAGTACTTTGATATTTTCTGCATTCTGATCTTGAATCCATGCATCCATAACAAATGCATCGTTTACTGATAGAACGTAGATATCATCAATGCCTTCCTTCTTAATTGCATCAGCTAATTCATTATAGCGAGGTAGGTGAGTCGATGAACATGTAGGAGTATAAGCTCCTGGTAGAGAGAAGATAGCAACTCTTCTTCCCTTAAATACTTCATCATATGTTACATCAACTAGAGTTCCGTCCTTAAATACTTTGAATGATGTCTTTGGTACTTGTTTACCGTCAATACTTTCAAATGCCATAAATTATCTCCTTATCTACCTTCAGGGAGTAAATTCCCTTGTTTGATTTCTTAACTTAGTATCGTCTAATGTCAACAATAGCTCAATTAAATTAAATTTAACTTGTGTTAATTAAAATCTATCAAAAAATCTTTGTAACCCTCTAAAACTGCATAATTGACAATAAATATCAATAAATTCTTGCATTGCGTCGATATGTGAACGTATCATCCTCTTTAGGTTAAAAGAACTATTGCACGTCGGTTCCGGTTTTTTTTCCAATTGAGTGGCCTAATTTCAGGTCATAAAAGAGGGGGATAATCGTGAACAAGAGATATAAGACAGGGGCAATAGTGTATTTTCTGATTCTATTCACTATATTTTCATTTGCTATGCCATCCTATGCTCAGGATTTCACAAATTTTAGTGTCGATAAGAATAAATTAGAAAGTGAGTTTTCGGGTACTGATTTGGCCGATATTTCTCCAATCTATAAGCAGATCTATGATAATTATGAAGCAAATTATCAAACAATCGGTGATCGACTTAGTCAGGATGCCAATGGCTTCTTTGGTGGTGTTAACTTAATTGGTTGGCGACATGCTGGTGACTTTCATGGTTTTAAGGTTTCCTTTAACCGTAGTGCCGCTCCATCTCTCTTTGATGAAGATCAATATCTTGTTAATGATGAAATGGTTATCGAAATTTCTGCTCGAAATTTCCTGGGTGCACTTCAAGAAAAGGGAATTATCGATATCTCTGCTTCGGCCCTTAAGGCCTATAGTAATTTATCTCTCAAGAGAACGATGAGGTATAATCACTTTGCTCCAAATGCTCAAGATGCACTTCAGACAAATTTTGATCGTCTCTTCTTTATGTATAAATATTTAAAACCTAAGAACTTCAATCAATTAGGTGATTATGATTTTATTAAGAAGGAAGATTCTTTAACTTTTGCTGCTGGTGGTGCCGTCACGGCCTCTTATCAAGGTATTGGTGTCGCAGCAGGAGCTCTTGCAAAGTACGAAACTAAGTCCAGTGTTGAAATTCAGCGCTTAGGGCCTGCTGATAATGCTAAACCAAATGAGTTAATTCGATTAAACGCAACAGACTCTAAGCTTATCTCTGCAGGTACAAATGTAACTCTGATGATCGATTTCTTAAAGATCGTTCAATTGACTCTATTTCGCTATGACTTCAACTATAGTTTTGAGAAATCTTACAAAGCTTATATGTCAATTTATGTTGATGACTTAAATGATAGTGAAAAGATTAAGGAGTTGACTAAGATTGTTCGCTTTGGAAAGTTTAATTACAATAAGCTTGCAGATAATATTACGACTTTTGAAAACCGTAAAAAAGAATTAAAAGAGAGTAAGTATCTGGCCTTCATTATTGGTGGTGTAAAGAGCTCTCAGACAGAGTCGACAGAAGTTGTAAAAGATGGAATGGTACATAAATTCTTCTCTCATCGCTATGAGAGATTATCTTATTCGCAAAACTTCCTATCTAAACTTCTCGGGATTGTTCTTGGTAAGCTTATTGGATATGACCAGTTAGTGTCTAATGATCGAGTTGATTCAAAAATTGTTAATATGAATTACGAGTCCGAAGAAGAGCTCATTCATGCACGTCAAGATTTTGATATCTTTAGTGACAACGTCTTTACGATGACTCTTAGGCAACAAAATAAATTCAATCGTAAGAAGGCAAAGGTTGAATCTAAGATGGGGAATCTAATTCGTTCGAGAACGAATAGTTATGGTAACTTCGCATCTGTTTTTGAGAATTATTCAGTAGGAGCCCCTGCTGAGTTTTCTTCGACAATTACAATGGATAATACAAATGTCGCTAACTTCTTAAATCGCAATTCTTCAGAAGTCTATAATGTCTTTAAAGATATCTGTGGATTAAAATCAAAGAATTTCTTTGTAAAACTGCGATCACTATTTAGTAGCTGTCGAAGTAAACTTTATAATGCCTACGGGAAGTTTCTTAAAGAATGGGCCACAGGCAATTACTCTGCGGCCATAAAGAAAAAATGTGAGAAGAAGTATCGTTGGCGATATATCTTTAGGCCTTCAAAGAAACGTGCAATGGTATCAACTTGTATGGAGATAGGCTCAAAGCAACTCTATGCTAAGTATAAGCATGAACTTCCATTGTGGCGTTTTAAAGACGTTGTCTATAATGTTAATAATGAAATTAAAAAAGATTCGCAGCTTACGAGTTTATTTGGGGCCCATCCTAACAAGGGAAGCTTTAGTGCAAATCTTAATGGGGGGATTCCATATCTGAATTACTTCTCAGAAGGTGAGAATCGAGAAAATATTTTCACTCAATTTCAAATCAAAGAGAACTTAAGATCTCCAGCATCACTATAAAAAAAAAGGGCCATATAGATGGCCCTTTTTTACTTCTTTATTTACTTCTTATTGATTTAATACTTCAATTGCTTTTGTGATCCAACCACTCATGTAGTTCTTCGTATCTTCAAAAGTTTCCTTGTATTCAATATCAGCTTTAACTGGAACGTTTTCAGAATTTAATTCATATGCTGAATCAAGTCCTAAGTCATTATTGGCGTCAAAATCCTTTTTACCGTATCCAAAAAGCATATTAGGGATATTTGTCGCGAATACGTTGTAGCGGTCTTTAAACTGTGTATTTAGGTCTTGATTTGAGCGGTAACCGGCCCCTGTACCATTTGCATTTGTCCCTAGAATCTGAGCACGTCCAGAAACCTTGAGGATGATTGAAGTGATATCACATGCCGAAATACAATTTGGTGAGATAAGAGCTACGATTTTACCTTCATAACCTTTTACACCTTCGTGAGCAGTAATAGCATCACCTTGAATTGCTCTTGAGTATGGAAGCTCAAGATCAACTGCTTCGTAGAAAGCATCAGCCTGTCTAGTCCAATTAGCTCCTGTTGCGTCCTTAAAGATATCTTCAACAGAGTAGTAATCCATTAGGTGTCTCATGTAGCGAGTAACTGGAGTTGCCCAAGATGCATTTGGATGAGATGCATCCTTTTGTGTGAGCATCGAAACAAGTTGAGATGGATAATTTCCATTACCTCCACCATTATTTCTAATATCTAGAATCAGATCTAGTCCTTGGTCTTTGAAGAATTTTATATTTCTTGCAAGAGCAGTTAGGAAAGATACTTCTTCACCTTTATAGTAAACAGTTGATACAGAGAATGAGTTAACAGCGAGGTAAGCATAAGCTTTAGCATTCTTTAGGATTAACGCCGATTGAACAATTGAGCTTCCTCCTGCTTGAGCTGAGGTCCAATTCTCAAGTTCAACCGCACCTTTTGGTAGAGAGCTATCAAAAGTTTCAACTACTAGACTTGTATCCTTAACAAACTTCATATCTTTTTGAGACCACTTAAATCTTAGTTCTTTTAGTTTTAGGAACCCTTTCTTGTCTAGGTAGTAAGAGATATCTTTCTTTCTAACTCTTGAAGTATTTCCAGAGTAGTAAAGAGGTAGGCGAACCTTAAGTACTTTATCAAGCTTTGCGCTTTTAACTTCGATATCAAAGTATGGTTTTGTTGGGAAAGAAAAGTAGCGCTCAAGTAAGTAAGCTGCGGCCATGTCTCTTGCAAACTCAGGGCTTGAGGCATCGATATACTGAGAAAGATCTTTTAATAGATCTTGGGCCTTAACACCGTCAACAGTTAGTAGCTCATCACCTAATTCGATAAGGGCCATATCTGTGTTTTCAGTTTCGATCATCGATTTTTGGATAACCTTATTATACTTACTCGCAATGATAATCTTTTCTGAATCAACGACATATTTTGTATTAAAACCTGAAACGATCCAAGGCGCTGAAATATGTGTTCTTAGTCCAAAGTGAGTATCCTTAAACCCTGCAATTAACTTCTTTGCACGGTCATAGAATTCCATATTTGCACGAGCTTGAGAAAGAGAGTCTTTCGTATCTTCAATACTAAGTTCTGTATTGATTGCATCTGTAAAGAGCTTGTCACCGTCAATACCCATGCGCTTTTTCTTATGAGTCCAAAGAGCGTACTCAGACTTTGTTTGCTTATATAGGTCAGTGATGATCTCAACTCGATCAACTTGGTCGATATACCAAAAATCCTTGCCAGAAAAAGCCGTTTTGTCCATTGCTTGAACCAGGCCAGAAATGTTGAGAATAGTTAATATAACTAGATAATTGATTACCTTCATAGGTCTCCTTTTGTGAATGAAGGAATCTAGCAACATCAAATCTGCTCGTCATGTACACTTGCGTTAATATATGAAATTATTCTATATTGCGCAGCGTTCATATGGTGGCATGATGGCACTAATAATTATTGCAAATAGAATTTTTTTGACATAATTGGCCAAAAACGTTGTAAGAAAACACAATGTGTCAGGCCTTGGCCCTTTATAAGCCTATAGTTTTATAGGTATTATTGTCGCGCAGGATGAAAGCTGGAGAAATTTTAACATTGGACAAAAGTTTTACTGATAATTGCTAATGTTCCTAGAATGTCTCCCAATACTACATGGAAACTCTAACAGGAGAGAGTAATGATTAGACAATTAGCTGTGCTACCAGGTGTTATTGTTGGAACTGGCCGTAGAGTAAAGAGAGTTTACCGCTCTCAGCTAAGACAGCTTAGCGATCTCGATGATTTAGTTGAATTTCAAAGACTCACGTATAATCGTATTGGTGTTAAATTTCCAATCGACTTCCTCTCACGTAATAAGACATTCGCTCTATTTAATAAACACGGTGTAATGTGTGGTGGTTTTACTTTTGCTCTTGGAAGTGACTCTCGTGTTGTTAAAAGTCTTCCTGATGAAGCTTTAGCAAAATTACATAAAGATGTTCCTAATCTTGAAGATAACCTTTTTGAAGCAACAGCTCTTTGGATGTCTCGCTATCAACGTTGTCGTCTTCTAGGAGTTTACTTCTGGTTAATGCTTTATTTAGAAGCAACGAAGATGGGCCGTAGTTACTATATTTATGCCTACTCAAGTGCAAAGCCTAAGCTAGGGGAGATCTATAATACAATTAGGCCTTACCGCCTTTATAAAGGTTTTACTAAAATATTACCGGGAATGAGTGAGCCAGATGACGAAGTTATAGAGTATGGGACGATGATGAATGTCCACCTTTCTTTTGGTCGTATTGTAACATTCTTATTTAAGAGATTAATAAGAGCTCGATCGATGAAGAAAGTAAAATCTTATAGCTAAGGAGTTCTAATGGCGACCTTGCAAGAGGTAATGGAGCCTTATACACATATAAGGCTTGCGACTAAAGATGATAACGAAGCAATTCTAGAATTCTATAAAGATATACATATGGAGACAGGGGAAGAATCCCTGTCTTTTGATCGTGGTGCTAATTTTTTTAAATTCTATGAGAGAAAGGGCAATAAGTATTGGACCTTTCTCTTTCTTAACGATGACAAAAGTATTTGCGGAGTCGGTACAATCATTAGACAACTAAGATTTGTCGATGGGGCCATAAGACCTGTTGCATATTTTTGTGATTTACGAGTGGCCGCCAATGGGGGACGCAGGGCAAAGGTACAGTGGCGTAAACTCTTTAGTGAAGTTATCGAATTACTACCTAATTTACCTGAAGAAGATCGTTGTGAAATGGCATACACTGCGATCCTTTCTGATAATCAAGCTGCAATTAATTCATTAACAAAAGGGGGGCGTGGTTTTAACTATCGTCATATCGATAATTACCATGTCTATTCAGTTGTTAGTCCTCCACTTTTTAACCCATCACGTGCGAAAGTTAGACAGATTAGTTTTAATGATTTTATCGAGTTCTATAAGAATGAATCACGCCATCTCGAGTTAGCTGAAGACTTAACAAATGATCCAATGACTCATTATTTTGGAATCTATGATAATAGTGAATTGGCCGCTGTCTTTGCTTATACTGATGCCGACTTTGGTCGATCTTATAAAATGTATAATCTAAAGACTCAAAAGAAACTTCTAACTCAGCTTATTGAAAGCACTGGTAAACCTAAGGTTGAGAATGGACATATCAAAAGTCTAGAAATTCAATTCTTAACTTTCAAAACGGCTTCAAGCGAGGACACAAAGAAAGAACTCATAACTGGTATGCTTAAATATTTGAAACAAAATAATATTTTAAAGAAGTACCATATTTGTAATCTATACACTGGACAGGATGAGATTGATTTCGATTTCTTAATCGATGGTATTGTTGTCAAAAATACTGGCCATATGTTTGAAATTCATACCTCAAAGAATAATGGACTTTGGCCAATAAAGCCTTTTCGTTTTGAAGGAAGTCTTCTGTGATCTGGCCTTTTTCGATCATCACTAATCGCTACTTCAGCCGAGACTGGGTTGGTGTTTGGTATGAAATTTTAAAAGAGCGTGGAGAAAATGATCAATGTGTTGTGGGCCGAGGAAAATGGATCGATGGTGAACTCAAAGATTGTGAGTACTTTGAATATTCTCACTCATTGATGGATGGTAGTGCCTCCATCCCATATTATATGACTAAACTGGGTGCTGATTTAAGGCCAATCGATTCAAATTACACAAAGCCTATCTCATGTTTGCAACATGTGAAGCTTGCCTTAAAGGCAAAGGATATTTCTCCTGCATCAAGGCCTGTATGGCGAGAGCAAAATGAAATACGTCCAAAAGATAATTATGAGTTTGCTGTAAAAGCTCTTAGTGTTGAGCAAACTCAAAAATTTAATAAGTACTTAAATGAGAATAAACTTTCTCAGAATATTGTCATCCTTGAATTACTAAACCGTTTCATCTTCGCTCTTATCAAAGAGCAGGCACGTGGCCAGGAGTATTCATGGCTGTTACCAATAAACATACGTGGCATTGTAAGAAAAAAAGACCCATACGAGAATCATACTTCTTTTGTTCAGTTAAGACTTAATGCCAATGCTGCATACGAGGATATAAGATCTCGATTTACACAAAAGGTTAAGACTTTAAATCATATAGGTCTTTGGTGGGTTCATCATATTGGAGTTCTTTTCGGAAAGAATTATATGGCCAAGCTATCAAAGAAGTCAGCAACTAAGAATTTCTGGCTTGGAACTTTCTCTAATGTTGGTACGTGGCAGATGGATGATAGTAATTATAAGGGACTAGGGGCAGATGAGGTTTGGTTTGCAACAACTCCTGGTTCTAAGAATTTTCCAATCGGATGCGTGGCCATGGAGTTTAATGGTAAGCTTACACTTACACTTAAAATTCATCCTTCAATAGCAAAAGAAAATACTATTTGTGCTCAACAAATTCTTGAAAATATTTATCAAGAAATAATTCTTAATTACAGTTAAGAACTTGAATTGCTGGTGTTGAGCTTTGCAGGGCAGAGGCAACATTAGCAGGAATACAATATACATTTGCATTCCATTTTAGGCCATCAAAGAAGTAGTCAACTCGGCCTAGTTCATTGTCATTGTCTGTGTTTTGAATAAAGCGGCTAAAGTTACCAACACCTGCTGCATCTGCATCGGCCATTGTTTCTTCAGGTAGCCCATATTGTCCATGTACTAAACCGAATGCAACAAAACCATCTGCACACATCTGCTTTTCACAAGCAATAACCGCTAGCTTCTCACGATCATTCATCATTCCAGTTTTCTGCTCAAATTCAGAATCTGGTAGGTTTTGTAGTTCACTTGAAACATAACGATTTGTATAGGCCGTAACATTTGAAAAGTTTTTAAGTTGGCACTTATTATTTTGAGGATTGATGTATCCTGTACAACACATATTTGGATCATCTCCAGCTGCCATCTGTGTTCCAGAAGGCATACAACATGCAAATTCATCGCTTTCAAAAACTGTTTTAAATGATGCAGCTGCAGTCCCATCAAAATCATTCTTATTCTGGAGAGTGTATCCATCAGGGTTGACATACTCTGGTGTTGCTCCAGTTGAGCGATAGATTGGCTTTGAACATAGAGGAACATCGCCATCAGTTATTCCCATTTGATGATCGCTAATGACAATATTTGGAATACCTGTCAGTTCGTAGTAGCTAAGCCATTTTGTGATATCAAGTCCGATAGGATCTGGAATATCAACTAGTGAACACTCATCTGGGTCTTGTGCAGAATTGGCCGCACAGTTAGTTGCATCTTGATCAGCATAGTTATAGCACTTAAAGTCTTCTAGTGATGTAAGTCCGTGGGCCTGCATTTTATTTGGTCCCCATTCATGGCCACCACCGTTATCTTCTTTGTGAAAGCTTCGTACCCAGTTTTCACTACAGCACATTTTTCGTCCATAAGTTGAAAGTAATTTATATTGTGCATCTACAGTTGAAGAAGCATCGGTAACACTATCAACACCAGCTATTCTCATTGTCTTTATGTTATCAACACCATTTTCTCGCTCATACTCTGTTAATACTGTACCTGAGAAGCGAGTTCCTGTTTTGGCGCCTATTTCTGCTCCAGGAACTTTTTCAAGATCTACTGAATCAGTAGAGATAATTTCAGAGTCAGTTGTAATTGGAACACCTGTATTGTAGTCAAGAGTTGGTACTTTAAATGTGTTACCAATTTCTGAACAACAGCGGTTATTTCTGATATCGTAGTCACTATCACCAACACGTGCAGGTTGGGCACAAACAAGCTCAGTCTGCCAGAATGACAATTCATACTTACTTGTTGCTACAAGTAAATCTTCAATATCAACACCTTTCGTATTATCTGTAATGAACTTTGATGCCGAACAATCGAGGTCGGTGAAACAAGTTGAACCTGGTGCTCTAAGACAAGCATTAACAGGTAGGGCAAGTTGTTCAATAGCGGTATTTGTTGTGTCATTAATATCTCTTGTTAACTCATCATTAGTTAAGCCTGAGAATATTTCTAGAAAATAAGTCGACAAGTTTTGTGAGCGTGAAAGTAATTGTATTTCACTCGACATTGCACTTACGTTTTGTAGGCGATTAAATGCTGCATAATCTCCTGATGTATCAAAAGTAGGGCAGCTGACAAATGTATTGATATTTGTTGAGTTCTGAAGATCGGAAACAGTATTTCCCATATTTCCAATAAAGTCAGGTGTTAAGTCGGAGCCTTGATCCATAGAGATCACTACGTCTTCAAGATTAGCGTCACGACCTGGGATACATATACCTTCAACATTATTTAATATTAAGTTTCTCTTAGCATTGTTATTTGGTACTTCATCACCAATGTACTTCTGAGGACGTCCGATAATTGGAGCAAGAAGTCCTACTGTCGAGACAAGTTCTTCTTCATTATCGACTTGTCCATTTTGAAAAATTAGACTTGTAGCATTTCTTGAAATCTTATTGTTAAATTTCGCATTATTACTGCTTTCAAGTGGTTCACAGTGATTGTTAAATGAACAACCATGTAGTCTCTTTGTCCCGACAGCAGTGTATGATGTCGATGTTGATGTGACATTATTATAATCTGGTAAACAGGCAGCTCCACGGCCACGGTAAACACAACGTTTTACTCCACCTGAAAAAGATCCACTTAGAGAAAGAATTCGATCTATATCTGACTCTTGCGGTATTTCATTACCATTAACATCAAAGTTTGGATAAGGCGATGACAGTGTTGATACATTCTCACACATATAGTCCCAACCAAGTGATGAAACACATTCACTATCTGTGTTACAGGCATGTACTTGCTGACAAGAGGCCCCGTCTGTTTCGTAGTCTGTTGTTGGAAGAACGGCACTTCCGTTAATAATTGAATCCTGAACAAGAACTGTGTAGCTATTTTCAATCGTCTGGTCAGATAATTTAGCATTTATTGCTAGGAATAATTTATTACTTGTTGCTTTGATGCGTCTCTTTGTTCCAACGGCAAACCATTTCACACCGTCGAATGATCCTATGACTGAGCCATAGTTAAAACCATACCAATCTCTATCGTACCCGTTTGCCACTAAGAAGTGCTGGGCCTTCATTCGATTAAGGCGTTGTTCTTGCTGGTCTTCATATTCTTGGTGAGTCCAAGCAACCATTGTTGCAGGAACAAAACATGCACGGCCAAAAGAAAAATCATCTGAGCGATATTTTTGAGTTTTAGTTCGACTAGAAGTTGTTAGATCTGGTTGATATCCTGCTGCACCATTAACGAATTCATTTGGATAAACTTTAAGAGAAGAAGAGTAGTAGTCATTCCCACAGCCTGAACAACTTGAGTAGTTACCACCTGATACAAAAATATCATAAGTTGTTCCTTCTTTTACTTCAATTTCTTTGGCAGGCTTTGCTGAATTACTTGTTAAGTCAAAGCTTCCGTAGATTTCGTTAAATCCAATATAGTCGTTCACATTATTTGGCTTAGATTTATCATTACCTATATAAGAGAATGCTGTTCCTTCTTGAGCGAGATTTGGCTCTAGAATTACATCAGATAGGCTAAGTCCATTCTTTGAAACTCCATTACTATCAAAGTAGCGTTGTGGTGCTGTCTTTGCTGATAAGTAGAGTTGTTGTTGCTTTGGTGGCTCACTTTGAGTTGGAATCAGACGACATTGATAATCAACAACTGTATCACTTGTATTTAAAACTTCTTCCAGTTCACATTGGTTAAGACTACACTTACAATAAGTTGCAATCTCCTGTTGTGCAGCTTCTTTGGAAGTTAATATAGTTGGATAAGTTGTTAGATCGACATAGAAGTTGATCTTAACTTCTTGTGAATCTTGAACAATATGATCGCTATTGAAGACAACCTCGTTGCTTGCTCCTGCCGATAGTGTCCAAGAAGTATTTTGTGTTCTTGCAACATCATCAACTAGTACAACAACTTTATAATTAATATTTGCGTAAAATGGAAGTTCAAACCTCTGTGTTCCTGGGAAGTGGTCAGTGGCCTTACCTTCATTTTGTCCTTGTTTGTAAACCTTGTAACACTGGGCCTGGAAACTATTGATTCGTGTACAAGATACATCAGTGTAGGCATCAATTTCTAAGTTCTTGTACTTATTTGTTGCTACATAAGGTGTTGTGATAGCAAGTTTAGTTGTATCAGTTAGATTATCATTTATCCCTGAGACTGTAACTTGACCTGGAACAACAGAGGCTCCATTCTTGTAGATTACTGCATTCTGATAGCGTATCTCATGTATTGAGTTAGCAAGAGGGTATGACCCTTTATAGATAGAAGCAAAATTTGTATCATCAATATTTGTTTCATAATTTGATTCTAAGTCAGTCCTAGCACCCTCATAAATTGTTGTACAAATTCCACGTTCACCATCAAATGGTGTTGTACATTGGTAGAGTTGCTTAAGGCGTTTAAAACGAATGGCCGCTTCCTCATCTGGAGTGTATTCATCACTATCTCCTTCATCAGGAATAGTCCCTTGAGTACAAATATTATAGTAATTAGGATAGTTGTAAATACTAGATGGATTAGCTGCGACCTCTGTTAAAATCGAGTTTGGAATTGAATCAGTTTTTTCAGAGAGATCCTTTACACATTGACCATTAAGACAACAGAAGTCTTCGCCATTGACAGCACATTGTGAGTCAGCAGAACAAAGGTTATTACTAGGATCTGTTGTACTCGTGTATGTGAAGTATAACTTTACTGTAAGAGTTGCCCCAAGTGCTGTCGTTAGATCATCACCTGAACTTGTTGTCAGTAATAATGCGTTTGAAGATGTTGTTTGATTTGAACATGTAGGACAAATATCATCAATATCATACTTTCGATTACCTGTATTAAGTCCCTTACCACTCATAAAACTTAAAACGGCCGAATTATTACAGTAATTTTCAGTAATGGCCGCATCAATACTACGGTACGTGAAACGAATAAAGTACTCACGAGTATTTGTAGAAGAGTCTAGTGTATATTGAGGGAATCCTACTGCTATAAGAGGGGTTCCACTATTTATGACAGAGAAATTTGTAATTGCACAATATGTCTTTGATAAGTTTTCTTTTACGTAGTTGTGAATACCACGGCCGCGAATACTAATATTATCATCAAAGTAATTATCGATTTCAAATAGTGAAGTGTAGGCGTTGCCTGCGTATTGGATAAAGCCTTTAGCGTTTGAAAAAGTTGGATCATTAATTTCAGTTTCGACACTGTCACTTTCATCACTGGCCGCACTACGATTATTGGCCGCTTGGGGCACACACGAAGAGGCAAGCGCTACTAGTAGCGATAATATAAATATAAATTGTAACTTGCGTGTAAAAATCTTCATTAAGTATCCCAAGTATTTATCGTCGCAATAACGTAACTACTTAAGATTAATATAATTTAGGGTTAAAAAATGCCGTAGTTAATTCTAGGATTTACGAGATAACGGTATGTTGAAGGGTATTGTGGAATGATCATGTCAGGTATGAGGACTCATTTAATTGGCGCTTCAACATATTATATTGTGATGCCTTTAAAACTTGTCACAAATTTCATGCCAACAAAAAAGTTGAAAATAGCATGAAATTACAGGAATTCTTTATTAACACCATGAAATAATTGAAGAATCTTCTAAATATTAGGCCCATAACATAACTAGTATTTAATAAGTTCTATAAATCGCTATCCTATCAACTGTTCGAGGGTAGGATTATGAAAAGAGAAGAAAGAAAAGACGACGGGTCAATCTGGAGTTCATACTCAGATATGTTTACAACCGTTGCCGTTGTATTCCTTGTTATGTTCGTTTTCGCCATGATTAAGGTCGGGGTGAAGTCTTTGCAGCAAGCGCAAGAAAAGAAGAAACACGAAGAACAAATGCAAGGGATGGTCTCTAAAGAACAGAAAATAAAAGAGATGAAGGCCAAGAATAAGATTGAGCAATCAATCAATGAGGTCACTGATTATAAGAACGTTATTAACCAGAAGATGGTCGAACTTTCAAAATTTGTCGAAAAATTAGAGCAAAATAAGAAAGTAATGCAGGATATGGTCAAGGACCAAATCAAAAAAGAGTCTATTGTCGAAAAAGTTGGTCAACAACTTGATAAAGAAAAATACAAATCTAAAAAAATCTCACGTGAAAATACTCAGTTAAAGAAAGAAATCAATGAGAAAGCTGAAGAGCTTAAGAAACGTCTTGAAGAGATTCGTAAAAATGACGATGACCTTCGTTCAAAAGAGGCCCAGCTTGATAAGTTATCAAGAATGATGGAGCGTCAGAAAAAAGAAGAAAAAGAGCTTCAAAAGAAAATTCAGCAAATTCAGAAAGAAATGAAACAAAAGTCAAAAGAAAATGAAAAGCTTTCTGAGAGTCTAAAAGAAACAAAAGAAGAAATTAAAAAGAAAGAAGAAGAGAAGAAGCAAATCAAAGTTGTGCTAGAGCATAAAGAGAAATCATTAATTGATCTTGAAAAAGCAATTAAAGATCGTGACTCGATGCTTGCTAAAGCTAAAGATAAGGAAAATATTTTATTTTCTCGTGTCGGAGAACTAGATAAGAAGAAGAAAGAAGTGGAAAAAGAGAAGAAGGATCTTGAGAACCTTCTTTCTAATGTTAATGACGTAAAAGCAAGACAAGAAAAGAAACTTCAAGAGTTAAAAACTCAAGTTTCTAAGCAAACTCAAGATATCAAGCAAATTGAAGTAACTAAGAAATCATTAGAATCAAAACTTAAAGTTGAACAAGAAAAGGTTAAGGAGCAAGTTGCTCAAAATAATCTAATCAATAATGAAGTTGTAAAAGTACGCTCAAAGCTTGCTAATACTCTGGCTAAAGTACAAGAAGATACAAAGAAAATTCAGGAGCTTCAGCAGGTTAAGAGAAAGAATGAAGAAGCAATCGCTAAGGCCAATCGAGAGATTCAGGGGCGTATTATTGCACAAGAAAAATTAGAAAATGAAATTGTTGAGCAAAAGAAAGCTCAAGAACAAGAAGTGCAAAAGCTTAATCAAGACCATACTCTTAAGGTTGAAAACCTAAATAAGAAGTATGCAAATATTATTTCAACAAAAGAACATGAGATTAAGACCTTAAATGCTGATCATCAAAATAAAGTTGCTGACTTAACTAAGACCTATGAGCAACAAAAGCAACAACAAAAAGCTGGTTTTGAAAAACAAGTCGCTGATATGAATAAAAAGTTTCAATCAGAACTTGATACAAAAGAAAAGCAACTTGCAGGTCAAAAGAAGGATTCTCAAGAAACAATCGCTCGACTTAATTCAGATCACCAAAAGAAAGTTGCTGACTTAACAAAGACTTACGAGAAACAACAGCAAAATACAAAAATGGGTTATGAATCACAAATCGCTAATCTTAATAAGAAGTATCAGGGTGAACTCGATGTTAAAGAAAAGCAATTAGCTGGTCAAAAGAAAGAGTCTCAAGAGACAATAGCTCGACTTAATACTGATCATGCAAAGAAAGTTAACGATTTAACAAAGTCTTATGAGAAGAAGCAGCGTGATACCCAAATGGGCCATGAGACTCAGATTGCAAATTTAAGTAAGAAGCACCAGTCCGAATTAACTGCTAAGCAGCAGCAATTAGATGGTGAAATTAAGAAGTCAAAAGACACAATTGCAAAACTTAACTCTGATCATGCAAAGAAAGTTGACTCTATTACAAAGAGTTATGAAAAGAAACAACAAGATACAAAGATGGGTTATGAGACTCAGATTGCTAATCTAAATAAGAAATTTCAATCAGAGCTAACTTCTAAGGACCAACAATTAGCTGGTCAGAAGAAGAAGTCACAAGAAACAATTGCTAAAATGAACTCTGATCACGCTAAACAAGTTGCTGATTTAACGAAGTCATTTGAGAAAAAAGAACAAGATACGAAAATGGGTTATGAAACTCAAATTGCAAATCTTAATAAGAAGTACCAGTCAGAGCTTGATACAAAAGAAAAACAACTTGCCGGTACAATTAAGAAGTCTCAAGAAACTATTGCAAAACTTAACTCAGATCACGCTAAAAAAGTTAACGATTTGACGAAATCTCATCAAAAACAACAACAAGATACCAAGATGGGTTATGAATCTAAGATCGCTAACCTAAATAAAAAGTTTCAAGCGGAACTAGATACTAAAGATGCGCAACTTGCTGGAACAATTAAAAAATCACAAGAGACAATTGCAAAGCTTAATTCAGATCATGCAAAGAAGATCACTGATCTAGAAAAAATGCATAAGAAATCTGAAGCGAAACAAAAAGCAGGCTATGAATCAAAAATTGCTGACTTAAATAAAAAGTTTCAATCAGAACTTGAATCTAAAGATAAGCAACTTGCTGGTGTTAAAAAAGATGCTCAGTCACAGATTGCAAAATTAAATGCCGATCACAAGAGAGAGCTGACAGATCTTACTAAACAATATGAGAAGAGTAAGTCTGATCAAAAACTTGCTTACGATAATCAAATTAAGGATTTAAAAGGCAAGCATGCACAAGCAATGGATTCTCTTACTGCTCAAAAAGATTCCGAAATTAAAAAGCTTAATGCAGATGTAGCTGCAAGAGATGGCAAAATCGCAGGACTTAATGATGACGTTAAAGGTTTAAAATCAAACCTTGCGCGTTCTCAGCAAAATAATCAAGGTTTAAAAGGTGACATCAAAAATCTTCAATCAAAGCTTGCACAGGGAGACGCAAAGAATAAGGGTCTTTCTGGTGAGGTTGATCGTTTAAAGGCGATGGTTGGAAAACTTGAAGGTGATAAGAAGTCTCTTATGGCACAAAATGGTGGCCTTAAGGATGCTCTAGGGCAGGCCGAAGGTAAACTTAAAGGTATGTCAGAAGAAAACGGCGGACTTAAGAAAGCACTTGGGCAAGCTCAAGGAAAACTTGCAGGTATGTCTGAAGAAAATGGTGGCCTTAAAAAGGCACTTGGTGAAGCTAAAGGTAAGATGAAAGGAATGGGTGAACAGATCGGTGGGCTTAAGAAAGCTCTTGGTCAGGCCCAAGGAAAACTTGCAGGTATGTCTGAAGAAAATGGTGGGCTTAAAAAAGCTCTAGGACAGGCCCAAGGCAAGATGAAAGGTATGGGCGAAGAAATCGGTGGCCTAAAGAAGGCCCTTGGTCAGGCAAAAGGCAAAATGGCCGGTATGGGTAAAGAAATCGGTGGACTTAAAGAAGCACTTGGACAAGCTAAAGGTAAGATGGCCGGTATGGGTAAGGAAATCGGTGGACTTAAAGATGCTCTTGGAAAAGCTAAGGGTGAACTTGCAGGACTTGGAAAAGAAAACGGTGGCCTAAAAGAAGCACTTGGACAGGCAAAAGGAAAACTTGCCGGAATGGGTAAGGAAATCGGTGGCCTAAAAGAAGCACTCGGACAAGCTAAAGGTAAGATGGCCGGTATGGGTAAAGAGATCGGTGGACTTAAAGATGCTCTTGGAAAAGCTAAGGGTGAGCTTGCTGGTCTTGGAAAAGAGAACGGTGGCCTAAAAGAAGCACTTGGACAAGCAAAGGGAAAACTTGCTGGTATGGGTAAAGAGATCGGTGGACTTAAAGATGCTCTTGGAAAAGCTAAGGGTGAGCTTGCTGGTCTTGGAAAAGAGAACGGTGGCCTAAAAGAAGCACTTGGACAAGCAAAGGGAAAACTTGCTGGTATGGGTAAAGAGATCGGTGGACTTAAAGATGCTCTTGGAAAAGCTAAGGGTGAGCTTGCTGGTCTTGGAAAAGAGAACGGTGGCCTAAAAGAAGCTCTAGGTAAGGCCCAAGGTAAACTTGCCGGTATGGGTAAAGAGATCGGTGGACTTAAAGATGCTCTGGGAAAAGCTAAGGGTGAACTTGCTGGTCTTGGAAAAGAGAACGGTGGCCTAAAAGAAGCCCTAGGTAAGGCCCAAGGTAAACTTGCCGGTATGGGGAAAGAGATCGGTGGACTTAAAGATGCTCTGGGAAAAGCTAAGGGTGAACTTGCTGGTCTTGGAAAAGAAAATAAAGGCTTAAAAGATCAAGTTAATGGGCTAAATGGAAAGGTTGCAGGTCTTGGAAAAGAAGTTAGTGATCTTCAAAATGCTCTTGCTAATAAGAATGATGAAAACGGAAGTCTTGGACGTAAGATTGCGTCACTTGGTGAGGACCTAAATGCCTGTGAAACTGGTTCAAGCGCCTTGAATAAGAAGGTTACTGAACTTGGTAATGGACTTGATGGTGCTAATAAGAAACTTAATTCATGTCTTGCTGAAGTTAACGATAAGAAAGATTTCATGAAGCAAGTTAAGAAGATTGCTAAAAAAGTAGAAGATCAGAAGAAGAACTTACGTGCAAATATTGCGAGAAACCTTGCTGATAAATTTAGAAATAATAATATTGATGCAGCGGTTGATCCTAAAACAGGTAACGTAACACTTCTAATGGATAAGAACTTACTATTTGAAACAGGTTCTTCAAGACTGAGTAAGCATGCAAAAACGAAGCTTAAGTCTCTTATTCCACTGTACTCAGAAGTTCTATTTGCTGATGATACAGTAAGAGAGCAACTAGATAGCTTCAATGTTGAAGGACACGCGTCTCCACTCTTTGGTGGTAAGGCCCTTGATCCAATGATGGCAGAAGCTTACTCGTATAACTACAACTTAAACCTTTCTTCACGAAGAGCTCTTGCTATCTCTAACTATATCTATAGTGATGGCATGAACTACCCATATAAGTTCTATATGCGTAATGTGACGAAATCAATTGGTTATGGTTTCTCAAGACCGATTCCTCTTGAGACAGTAATTGAACGTGAACGTGAGTCAATTGCAGCTGAATTAATTGAACCAAAAGGGTTTATTGTTGAAGAAAGAAAACCAGCTAGTTTTGCAATTCCACTTGCAAATGAAGACATGAAGTGTGGTGAGTTTAGTTGTTCACAATCACAACGTGTTGAGCTGAGCTTTACATTAAAAGATGATCCAAAAGCGATGGAGAGATTATTACAACTTTCTCCTGAACTTAAATAGTTGACCAATAGTCGAGGATTGGTAACCTAACAAAGAGGTACGTATGATTGAGTTAGTATTAAGTTTTTTCGGTACTTATCTTATCGAATTCATGATGGGGCTTTTGCTTTGTGCCCTTGTCTTTCGCTACTTAGCTTATCGTCACAGTAAAGATGATGATGCTTATTACTCGCGATTTACGAGAGAGCTTGACGCTGCCATCGATGATGATAAGCAAAAAAATATTCCTATTGATGATATTGATTCGTATATGTCAAATCTTCTAGGGCGAGTGAATGCCGCCCTACCTGACAATGCTCTTCGATTCAGCAACAATTCAAATATTCAAAATCGTTACTACGATGGTAAAGAGGCCATGGCCCAGCGTGAAATTGATCGCGAAATTGATGATGGTGGAGGATCAAGTATTTCACTAAATCAATATATTGGTTCAAAACACGGTCTTATCGCTTCAATCCATGGAGAGAGTTCGGTTTTTAAATCAACTGTTCCTCCAAATTATACGGAACTTACTGATCGTATTATGAGTGATGATAGAAATTGGACGAAGCTTTATGGGCATATTCCAATTGATGGTGCATCTCGTATGATCGATATTCTCCCGAACCTTTTCATCGTTTTTGGGGTTTTCGGTACGTTCATTGGTATTGCCATGGCCCTTCCTGAGATTGCGGCCATCGACTTCAATAATATTGAAAAGTCATCAGATAACCTTACTCGTTTCGTTATTAACGTTGCCTTCTCGATGAAGACATCGATTGCGGGGATTTTCTTCTCACTGATTTTAACGTTTCTAAACACACTTTTCCCATTACCTGAAAAGCGTTTTAAGATCTTTAAAAAGGTTGAGACTTCAATGCAGAATCTTTGGTATCACCTTCAAAAAGGTAACTCGAAAGATCAAACTGCTATGCAAGGTGTACTTAAGGTTCTTCAAAGTATCGAACGCTACTTGAAAGAAGAGAAAACTTTGAATCAGTCACCAGCTAAGCATGATGAAAAGAAAATAGCTTAATAAGGGGCGGTCAAGATGAGTGTATTATCAATCGTTAAAGGTTGTCCGTTATTCTTTGATTTATATGATAACGAGATTATGACAATCTGTGAGCACTGTAAGGTTCTCACACTTAAACCAGATGATTTTGTTTTCAAACACGGTGATATTGGTGAAGAGCTTTATCTAATCCTAAACGGTACCGCTCGTGTTTTTAATCGCGACAATAAAGAAATAGCCAAAATCAAAAAGGGAGACCTCTTTGGTGAAATGGTTCTTTTAAAAGAAAATGTCCGCTATGGGACAGTACAATCAGATAACTTTACCGACGTCTTAGTCATGAACTACTCCGACATATTCGGCCTGTATAAAACCAATCCTCGAATATTTTCACTCTTGATTCTCAATCTATCAAGATTACTGGCCGGACGTTTACAAGGCGCAGGTAAACGAATCTCAAACCTTATCATGGAAATTGAGAATAAAAATGCTGCCTAAGTTATAAGCTGAGATGAGGTAAGGGGCCATACATTGTATGGCCTCTTTTTTTGGTTTTTGGTGCACGCAACCTTTTCGTGATTCAAGTCAGTTATACTGATTCTTATTTACAAATAACAATTCCTTCACTTAACTATTATTCTGCTTAATACAAATCACTCTCTAGGATTAGCGCAATTAATACTATGCTCTACATTGTCTATTTCTCTTGATACGAAAAGAATCTATATTACATAAGTTATCTATTTCACGAAAAGGTTGCGCGTACCGATTTCAAAAATGAAATGTATATTCCAATTGTATTTTTATCATCGCTTTATTTTATAAATTAGTAGATATGCTAAACATGCCTAGACCTAAATTAATAAGACAAAGTAAGTATCCATATCATGTTACATCAAGAACAAATAACAAGGTTCCATTTCCGTTACCTTTGTATCATGTTTGGGATATAGCTAAGCAAGCTTTAATCTACGCGCGAGAGAGAGTTGATGTTGAAGTTAATTGTTTTGTTCTAATGAATAATCATTATCATCTTCTTATTACCACTCCTGATGAAAATATTGATAAATTTATGATGTTATTTAATCATCGACTCTCTAAATCAATTGCTAAATATTCAAAAGTTATCAATCATAAATTTAGTAATCGTTATAAGTGGTCTATTGTTCAGGATAATAATTACCTACAAAATGTTTATCGATATATTTATCAGAACCCATTGAGAGCAGGGATTGTTGATCGTTGTATTTCATATCCATACAGTTCTTTGCATTTTACAAATTTTGAGGGGCGTTTAATTAATTTTAAACCACATTTCAGATATACAGATGAAGTCAGTTTTTATGAAAAACAATTTTGTTCTAATGCCTCAAATATAATGAAGAGATCCTTAAAAAGAAGTTACTTCAATATACCTAATGGAATATCTTCACATGAACGTAAAGTATTAGAATCTTGAAAAGGTTGCGTGCACCTATTTAGATTTTCGTATTGCATTTAATAGTAGGATCAAACCCTGCTGACAAAATTTATTCTTAAGTCTTTTGCGATTGCCGCGAAATTCATAGCGTTCAGAACTTGCTGAATCCTTCGTCGCAACACCAATACAAACTGTTCCGACTGGCTTCTCCGTCGTTCCTCCGCCTGGACCTGCTATTCCTGTAAAAGAAATAGCGATATCAACTGCAAGTGATTTTTGTGCACCAAGGGCCATCTCTTTAGCTGTTTGAATACTAACGGCGCCAAATTCTTTTAGGGTTTCATTTGACACATGTATGATGTTCTCTTTCACACTATTGGCGTAGCTAACGACACTGCCAAGGAAGATATTTGAAGAACCTGAGACATCTGTGATAGTTGAGCTAGCAAGACCTCCTGTGCAGCTTTCGGCAAAGCCAATCGTTAGATTTTTTGCAGTGGCCTCTTCAACAATGACTTCTTCGATGGATCTTAGGCCATATGTCCAAATATTGTCTTTAAGAGGAGTCGATTCAATGATGGCACGAATTTCTGCCCTGGCCTCTTCGTTGTGAAACTCTTCTTTGAGATTAATTGTAATATCCACGCCTGATATAATTGGAAGGGAACTTACTTTTCCGTACTTTTCTAATCTCTCCCAGAGTCCAGGGCATAGTTTAAAGAAAATTGTCTCTTCTGGGATACTATGAGTTCTTGCCACAAATAACTCGTGGGCCTCTCCTGCTTGCCCTTTAATTATTGGAAGGACTGATTCACGAATCATGGCCTCACATTCCCTTGGAACACCTGGGGTGCAAAAGAATTGGCAGTTGCCGATCTTGCCATGAATTCCTGGGGCCATTCCCGTTGGGTTTGGTAGGGGAGTCGTACCACTTGGAAGCATATGGTACTGGCCAGATTCTTTGTTATATTCACGACCGAAGCGTTGGTATTGCTCGATTGCTAGGGCAAGTGCTTCTTCATTCTCTTCAAGTTTAGCACCGATTGTTTGGGCCACAATGGATTTTGTTAAGTCATCTTTTGTTGGCCCAAGTCCACCTGTAATGATAAGAAAGTCATTCTCTTTGGCCTGATTTTGAATTTCTTTGATAACTTGATCAAATTTATCGCCTAAGACCGTACATTTTCTAAAGTCAAAACCGAGAGGGTAAATTTGTTTGGCAAGAATTTGCAAGTTAAGGTCATTTATTTTTGCATTAAGAAGTTCATCACCTATTATTATTTGGGAAATTTTGGCCATGTTAATCCTTTAATCTGGCAAAGTTAGGTTATAATATACGCTGATATTTTATCACAATAAATTGCGACAAGTAGAGAAGAATGAGTAAAATTACCAATTTCAAATTAGACTACGATCAGGATCTTGAATTCTATCTGAATAAGAATTTTCCAGGTTTTGAAGATTACCGTATCCACAATAAGGCCCTTGATGCTCGTGGTGCCAACCGCGGCAAGAAGCCAATTTATAATTATAAAGTAGAAATTATTTATCCAGGTGAAGAGTTTGCTGCCTACCGCGAGCAATTTAATTTCCTTGATGAGTTTTCAAAGAAGCCAATTATTATCGGAGCAGGTCCGGCGGGATTATTCTGTGCCCTGAGACTTGCTGAGTATGGAATTAGCTCAACAATTATCGAACGTGGTGATCGCGCTCATAATCGTATGAAGCATATTGCTCGTTTTTGGCGCTACAATGAATTTGATGATGATAACAATGTTTGCTTTGGTGAAGGTGGGGCAGGACTTTTCTCTGATGGAAAGCTTATTACTCGTATTAAATCACCATATGTACAATATGTTATGAATAAATTTGTCGACTTTGGTGCTCCACCTGAGACGGCCTATGTTTCAAACCCTCACCTTGGTTCCAATAAAATTCGAGGCCTTATTAAGAAAATCACTGATTACTTAAAAGAGAAAGGCTGTGAGATTCATTACAATGTCAAAGTTGATGAAATTCTCTTTGATGACCAAATGGTGGCAGGAGTTAAATTAAGTGATGGCCGTGAGCTTTTAAGTAATAATGTTGTCCTTGCGACAGGTCACTCGGCCAAGGATATTTATCATCACTTAAAAGATAAGAAAGTTAGTATGCAGGCAAAAGACTTTGCTGTTGGCGTACGTATTGAGCATAAGAGAAGTCAGATTGATTTTCTTCAGTATGGAAAATTTGTTCGAGAAAATCTTGGTGCCGCTCGCTATAAGCTTACTTATCACAATAAAGAAGTGGATAAGGGAACATATTCTTTTTGTATGTGTCCTGGTGGATATGTTCTATCTTCAGGAACAGAAGCTGATGGTATCGTTGTTAATGGAATGAGTAACTTTGCCCGTAATTCGCCATGGTCGAATTCGGCCTTAGTTGTTTCAGTTCAGGCAGGTAAAGATTTTTCTACTGACGATGTTTTAAATGGTCATTATTTTCAAAGAGATATTGAAAAGAAAGCATTTGAGTCTTCTGTTGCTGCCGCAAGCGGTAAGGAGATCCCAACTCAAAGAGTAGAGGATTTCTTAGCTGGAAAGCTTTCAAAGGATCTTCCTAAAACATCATGCCCGTCAGGTATCTTTAGTGAAAACCTAACAACTATTCTTCCTGAATTTATTGCTCAAGGCTTAAGAGAGGGACTGGAGAGTTTTAATAAGAAAATGGATGGCTTTGTTAATAACGATGCAATCTTACTGGCACCTGAGACAAGAACTTCTGCCCCCGTAACGATCAAGAGAAGCCGTGCAACTTTTGAATCTGAATCACATAAAGGACTTTACCCATGTGGTGAAGGTGCTGGTTATGCTGGAGGAATCACTTCTGCCGCTGTTGATGGTGTGAAAGTGGCCATGGCCATGATTCGTAAAGAAAAGAATATCTAAAAAAATAAATTACGATAATTTTTCAAAGAGAGTGTCGATCTGTTCAGATAAGGCACTCTTTTTTTGATTAAGGCCTGCAATAAGCTGGTTCTTTTCATCGTCCATATTTGAATAATCAAAGCGTGAAAGAAGTTCATCAATCTTTTCAATCTGTGACTCGAGATCCATTATTTCTTCTTCGATTTTATCAGTATTAACTGCAGGCTTCTTTACTTCAATGACTTCGGTTTTTACTTTTTCTTTTACTTCGACATTACTCGTCTTATCTAAGTCTTTCTCTATTTGACGTGCTTCAAGATATGGACGTACAAATGTAAATCCACTTGAGAACTTTGTTACCTGTTGGTCTTCGATAAGCCAGACGCGATTAGTGATATTTTCTAAGAAAGAGCGGTCGTGGGAGATGACGATAACTGTTCCTTCAAATTCCGCAAGTTTCGTTTCGAGGATTTCAATCGATTCAATATCGAGGTCATTTGTGGGCTCATCAAAAATCCATATATCAGCTTCATTCTTGAGATTAAGAGCTAGTTGGAGACGATTAAGTTCACCTCCTGAAAAGCTTGAAAGTGGTCTGTGCATTTCGCCGCGATCAAAGAGAAAGTTTTGAAAGTAAGTTGCCACATGAATTGAGCGGCCATTTTTAAAGTGAATAAAATCTTCTCCTTCACCTAATAAATCATATGGTGATTTGGATAAGTCAAATTCATCTCTCTTTTGTGAGAAGAGACAAACCTTTAGATCATCAGCTCTTTTTATTGTACCGGACGTATTTGTAAGCTTATCGGCCACAAGCTTCATCAGTGTCGATTTACCAACACCATTTTCACCAAGAACACCGACCTTGTCGCCTTTAAAGATAGAAAGATTTACACCCTTAAAAAGAGGTGTCGCATCAGCGTAACCAAAGTCCACATCTTTTAGTTGTACCAGTTGCTTTGTCTTGCGGTTGCTATCATTCATGGCAAGATCAAGTTGGCTACGTGCTTGGTCTTTAAGTTTTTGAACCTCTTTTGAAAGATCGTTAAAATTTTCAACTCGTTTTTTTGAACGAGTACCACGGGCCTTGATTCCTTGGCGCATCCAAGCGGTCTCTCTGCGAAGAGAGTTTTGGAGCTTTGTTAAAGAATTTAAGCGAAGCTCTTCTTGGGCCGCTGTAAATTCGAGGTACTGTGCATATGTTCCTTTAAAAGGAGAGACAACGCCAGAGTGAATATGAAAAATTTTCGTTGTTACTTTAGAAAGTAGATAACGGTCATGGGAGATAATGACGTGAGTCTTATTTGACTTCATGATTTCATCTTCAAATTGTTCAATGGTCTCAAAGTCGAGGTGGTTTGTAGGCTCATCCCATAGTATAAGATTCTCTCTTGCCGTTAGGCCTAGGCTTAATTGAATTTTCTTTTGCTCTCCACCTGAGAGTCCTTCAACTTTTGCATCGAGATCGCTTAGGCCAAAGGCCTTAATATAACTTTCATAATTATTTTTGAGCTCCCAGTAATTCTTATGCTCTAACTCTTCCATGATAGTGTTTTGCTTTTCAAGATCTGCTTCATTTGTCAGCTCAAGGCTTTGGAGTTTGTTATTTAACTCTTTAAAGTCTTGGTATTGAAAGTAGAAGTAATCCGCAATACTGGTCTCTGAACTTGGAATTGAGAAGTTTTGATCTACTTTGAACACACTAAATTCTAGTGTTGGACCTTGTTGCGCCGTGGCCTTCTCAAAAGTAAATGGGGGAGTCGAAGAATCTGGTGTAATCTCGTTATTTATAATCTTAAGTAGAGAAGATTTTCCCATACCATTTAGGCCAATGAGGCCGATCTTATCGCCGTGCTCAATATAGAATTGTGCGTTATTGAAAATGACTTTCTGCCCAAAGGCGAGATTTATATTTTTAAGGTTACATAGTATCGACATTGCATAAATCTAACCTATTTTTAATGATTTGGCACAAAAAAATCCATCGCATTTTCTAGCCGAAATGTGGCCCTTTAGGTATGATAACGCCTTTAATAACACACACTTTCAATACATTTCTGGGGAATCTATATGAAAAATTTATTAAAAGTGGCCCTTGTCTCATTAGGACTTGTTAGCGCCCAAGCAAATTATGAACTACTCGCTAGTAGTGGTGAACTTACATACAACCTTCCAGAGCAAACTTTCTGGATTTCAACTTCACTTAGACTTTCAAATAAAGGAAAGGTTTGCTTTTCTTTTAGTGGTGCTTCCGGTGGGATTTCAAAATATGGAATTCTATGTGGCAATGATGGAAGTGATCTCAAATTCTATGGGGCCAATAAAGATAATGCTCTAAGTGGCTTTAATTTATTTAATGATGAAATTACTGGTGATGACCATGTTGTTTACGCTCCAAATAATGGTTTTGAGCACATTGGAATTTATAAAATCAATCTAGAAACAAGTGAGAAGACTCAAATTGAAGACTTCGAAGGTATGTTTACAGGCGTTTCTGGCGTTGGAATGAATGCTGAAGGTACTCTCGTTTATCGTCATTCATTTGGAACGAATAAAGCAAAAGTCGTAATCAAGCACGAAGGTGAAGATAAGGACATACTTTCAAGCTTTAATAAAGAGATGGGTTATATCTTCTCTCCAGCTTCAAAAGGTAATTACGTTCTAACTAAAGTAAGAATGGGCAAAGGTGTTGCTGAGTCACAACCTGATCGACTCTATCTATACAATATTAAAAGAGGAACTCGTACTATCGTTATGCAAGATCGTGATGGACAACCTTCTTCAAAGATTCAAAGTATCCTAAACCAATACGCAGTTAATATTAATGGTGATATTGCTGTTTGGACTCAGACTGAACAAGGTCGCACTTTATACGCTTCAAAGAATGGAGTCCTTAAACCAATCCTTGTTATTGGTGATATGATCACAAAATTTGATGCTTTTGCGCCTTCAATCAATGCTAATGGTGACGTTCTCATTCGTGGTTATAATAAGAAGGGTGATGCTGCAATCTTTAAGTATGTTGATGGTACTTGGTCACAAGTTATTGCTGAAGGTGATAAGATTGAAGCTCTTGGTAAAAACTATGAAGTTGTTGATGCAACGACATCTCCTTTTGTTCATGCTCCAAGAATCAATGACAATGGAACGATCGCATTTATCGTTTACGTTTTAAATAAAGAAACTAATAAATTATCAACTCTGGTTTTAAAGACAAAATAAGAATGGCATTACTTAAGAAAAAAGATTTAATTACTAAAGAATACGACGTCATCGTAGTAGGCTCAGGCCTTGCTGGGATGACGGCAGCAAATAAATTAGCAAGAGATGGACGTAGTGTTCTACTTCTTGAATCTCATAATAAATTAGGTGGATTTGCTACTTGGTTTAGACGCCCAACAAATGAAGGTGAAAGACATATCTTTGATATCTCTCTTCATGGCTTTCCATATGGAATGGTTAAAACTTGTCGTCGTTACTGGTCTAAAGAAATTGCTGACTGTATTGAGCGTGTGGATAAGATTCGCTTTATCAATCCACAATTTGAAATTGATACAGATTTTACCAAAGAAGATTATATTAATATTCTTGTTGAGAAATTTGAGCTTGATCGTGACCATGTCGTAGGCTTCTTCACAGAGCTTCGTGAAATGAATTTCTATGATGATGAGAATATGACCAATGGCCAGCTCTTTGAAAAATACTTTCCTGGCCGAAATGATGTTGTTCGTTTCTTATTAGAGCCAATTGCTTATGCAAATGGTTCAACACTTGAAGACGAGGCCATCACTTTTGGGATCGTTTTTTCTAATTTTATGAATAAAGGTGCTTATATCTTTAGAGGTGGTACTGATAAGTTAATCGGTATGATGAAGGATGAGTTACTTAATAATGGTGTCGACATCAAACTTCACACAAAGGTTGATGAGATTCTCATTGAAAATGGTAGAGCAGCAGGGGTTCGCTTTGGTGACGAAGTTGTTAATTCAAAGACGGTGATTTCTAACTCAGCACTTTATAATACTATTTTTAAAATGACTCCAAATGCAAAGTACTCAAGTGAGTATCTTGAAAATGCAAAGAATGTTCGTATGAACTCATCTTCTTGTCAGGTTTTTATGGGCCTAAAAGAAGGAGAGTCGCTACCTAATATTGGTGAGCTAATTTTTTACTCAAGTTCTGATCACTTTGATACGGATTTACTTCTTTCTCCAAAAGCTCACTCTCAAACTTTTTCAATCTACTATCCAAGCATGCGTGAGCATATGAAACAAAAGTACGCTGTTGTTTCAAGTATTAATGCACGCTATGAGGATTGGAAGGATTTGAGCGAAGAAGAGTATAACGAGAGAAAAGAATACTTAAAAGAGAACGCTATCTCAACAATGGATAAATTAGTTCCAGGCTTTAGAGATAAAGTTGAATACGCTACGGTATCAAGTCCGTTAACAGTAGAGAAGTATACTCATCATCGCTTTGGGTCTTCTTTTGGAACGAAGTTCGAAGGGCTAGAAGTTTCTAAAAATCTGCCAAAAGAAGTTGAAGGATTATATCACTCAGGTTCAGTTGGAATTATTATGTCTGGTTGGTTAGGAGCCGCAAATTACGGTGTTATCACAGCACACGATTTAAATACTTACTTAGATAGCTTTGAAGCTTAATTAAAAGGGAAATATATGTTTAATTTCAATGATCAAGTTGCCATTGTAACTGGTGGAACAAGAGGGATTGGAAAAGGAATTGCTAAAGCATTCCTTGAAAGTGGTGCAACTGTTGTTGCAACTTATGCTGGAAATCACGATGCCGCTAATGAATTTAAAGCTGAATTAGGAGAGCTTGGTGAAAAACTTTTCTTAGAAGCTTTTGATGTTTCTAATGCTAGTGAAGTCGAAGCTTTTTGGAATCGTATGAATGAGCAATTTCCTCAAATTCATATTTTAGTTAATAACTCTGGGATAAGAAAGGACAATTTATCGCCAATTATGCCAGATGAAGATTGGTCAAGAGTTCTTGATATTAACCTTACTGGAACTTTTCTTATGACTAAAAGAGCGGTTAATCATTTCTTATCTAAAAGATATGGACGAATAATCAATATGAGCTCAGTTGGTGGAAGCCTTGGTCTTCCTGGGCAAGCAAATTATGCTGCTTCAAAAGCTGGACAGGTTGCCATGAGTAAATCAATTTCTAAAGAGGTTGGTAAGAAAGGAATTACAATCAATAACGTATGTCCTGGTTTTATTGAAACGGAATTGATTGCTGATTTACCAGCTGAGCAGGTTAAAGAGTATAAGAAACAAGTACCTCTTAAGCGTTTTGGTAAAGTTGAAGAAGTGGCCAATGCGGTTATGTTCCTCGCTTCTGATAAGGCCGCTTATATCACTGGTGCATCTTTAGAAGTAACAGGTGGACTTTAATGAGTGATTTAAATGTTAAAGATTTAATTCCTCAAAGAGAGCCTTTTCTTTTTGTGGACAAGATTGTTGAAAGAGAAGGTAAGAAGATCATCACAAGTTACCAGGTTACTGGGGATGAAGATTTCTTTAAAGGCCACTTCCCTGGTAATCCTGTGATGCCCGGAGTTCTCTTGCAAGAGGCAATCTTTCAAAGCGGTGCCTGTTTAATGGCCACGGGAGAAGGTGAAGCTGGGCTTGGTGTTGTCGCCAAAGTTAATAGTGCTAAGTTTAAGAATATGGTTCGCCCTGGTGATGAACTTGTGATGGAAGTTGAACTAACTGAACAACTTGCAAATGGATACTTCTTTAAAGGAAGATCACGAGTTGATGGGAAAGTCGTTCTTGCTATTGATTTCGTTTGTGCAAAGGTTTAAATAATGAGTTTTTTAGGATTTGAAGATAAGGTCTATTTAATTACTGGTGTGGCCAATAAGAAGAGTGTTGCTTACTTTAGTGCAAAGACCATTATTGATAATGGTGGAAAGTGTATTTTCACTGTGCAAAGTGAAGAGCATCAAAAGAAGTTAGAAAAGCTCTTTCCTGAAGCTTTAAGTTTCATTGTTGATGTTACAAAGAAGGACGATATTGAAAGACTTTCTGTTGAAATTAAAAATCGTCAATTGAAGCTTTCTGGGATGCTTCACTCGATTGCTTTTGCCAATCTTGCAAACCCAAAACCATTTCATGAAACTTCATGGGAAGATTTTGCGCAGGCCACTCAAATTTCTTCATTCTCGTTAGTTGAGTTATCAAATGCTCTTCGTTCGAATTTTGAAGTTGATGCTTCTGTTGTGACAATCTCAATTTCAGATACGAAGGCGACTTCATATGGATATATGGGTCCAATCAAGTCTATGCTTGAGACAACTTGCTCATATATGGCCAAAAGTTTTAGTGAATTCTCTCGTGTACGCTTTAATAGTGTTTGCTCAGGCCCTCTAAAGACTTCAGCTTCTGCAGGTATTCCTGGCTATATTGATAATTATATCTTTGCAGAAAAACTAACTATGAGAAAAGAGGCCTTGAAGACTCTTGAAGTTGCTAATACGGTGGCCTTCTTACTTTCAAATGCATCAAGTGGGATCAATGCCACTGGAATCCTTGTGGATTGTGGTATGAAGTCAAACCACTTTGATCAGGAAGTTGTTTCACCTTCAACTTAATTTGTAAGATATTTCATTGTCACTTAAAATATGACAATGAAATATCTAATCACATTCTTTATCTCATTTTCTATTTTCGCAAACTCTGTGGCAAAGTCATATTGCCGAGGGGTTGATTTTAACAAGGATGAAACTCTTGCCAATGCAGTTTCTAAATTTAAAGTCGACCTAGCAAATTCTAAGCCTATTGCGGCCGTTGCTGATGAAGCACTAGGAAGTCTCATCGCAAAGAAAAGTCCCGTTGTGACTTCTTGGATTAAAAGAAGAAAGCTTGATGTTAGTGATCCTGTTAATGTGGCCAAGCAGTGGAGACTCTATTATATCGACAATATTGTTCTCTCTACTGGCTCTCTTAAAGATCGTCCATCTCAAATTAAGAAATATGTCGATGAACGCTTAAGTGCTGTTTTTAAAGAAGTTTATACAAAAGAGAAAGTTCATCTTCTAGAGTTAAGCTTTAATGTGGCCAAGGCCAGTGCTCTTGATGTTCTAAAGCTACAAATGGGAAAAGATGCAAATTATCCAGCGATTAAAAAGAAAGTTGACGAGCTTAAGATCTTTATTCCTAGTAAGGTCTTAGGAACAAAAGTTGAAAAAGCTCCTCGTGACTTCCTTGAATGGGGGTTTGCCTACGATCCAACTGCTAATGAAATTAACATTGGTCTTGAAGGATTAAATTTCGCTGATCCCAAGTATAAAGCAACTCTTGTCAGTCTTATGGCCCACGAGATTGCACACTCTTTTGATAGTTGTCGCTTTTCTTCAACTTATAAAGGAAAGAACCCTTTTCACAATGTACACCTGTGTTTAAGAAATTCAACAAGTGTTCAGGCACTGGCCAGAGATGATTCACAACTTGATTTCTTAGTTAAGAATCAAATTTTAAAGCCGGAAGTTGCAAAAAGTTTACGTGATAATCCAACTTGTAATCGAAGCCTATACCCACTACCTGGGAAACAAAAAGATCAATTGGATGAAGTCTTTGCTGATTGGTTTAGTGCAGAAGTAGTGGCGATCTCTGGAATTGCTACTGATAACCTTAGAAGTGAGCTATGTCTTGATAAGGAACTTGTGAAGGGCTCTTCTTATGTCCCAAATAATAAGAGACTTGTGGCCATCTACTTAACGCAGCCAACGATAGCTAAGAAGCTTGGTGGAATCAAAAGTGGATACCACTATTGTTCACATTAAGGAGCTGGCTTTTGTAGATACTTTTCAAAAATCTGAATTCTTTGCAGAATCTTATTAGATAAATCCAGAAGTGACTGATCAATACTCTGCTTGAAGTTACGAAGTTCAGCTTCCATCTTCTTCATCTCATCAGCATGCTTAAGTTCGAGGTTATCGATTCTCTTTTCTAAGACGGCCAATCCATCGTTATTTACTTCTTTTGATTTTAATTCAACAATTTCTTTTTTGATGGCCTCGATTTCCTTCATATACTTCTTGTCGACATTGCCTTCAACTTTTCCAATTTCGTCTTTGATTTTCTTTACATATTCCTCAAGTGCCGTGATGCGAAATATTTTGGCGTTTCCTGGGCCCGAGTCAAAGTCATCTAGGGCGTAGATTGGTGAAGTGATCGATAATATTAATGATAAAAAAATATGAAATCTCATAATAAAATCATATAATCTTTGCAATGAGTATGCATTATAAAATTTGGTTGAATTATTTACGCCGCAAAAAATCAGCTTACTTCTTAGGGATTGTTTCAATAGTAGTGTGCAATATTTGTCAGGTATTTTACTCACGTGCCATGGGGGATGTGGTGGATTTCTTCACCCATAAAACCATGCCTTCTTGGACAATCGATTACTTCATTGTTAGCGATGATTTGAAGCATAAATTCTTCTATATATTCTCGGCCGTATTACTCTCAAGAGTTTTTCTCTATTTCGGACGAGTTGGTTGGCGTATATTCTTAGGACGTCAAACTCACCACGCAGGTGGTTTTCTAAAAGATGATATTTGGCAAAATGCTCAGTACTTCTCTGTTAATACCCTTGTTAATAAATATCCAAAGGGTATTCTTATGAGTGCGGCCAATAGTGATGTTGGGCAAGGGCGCTTTGTCTTTGGTTTCACCCTCGTTGGTGCAGCTGACGTTCTCTTCTTAGGACTCTTTACTCTGATTTCACTTTTCATGATCAATGTGAAGATTACAATTATCTCAACACTAGCACTTCTAATTGTTCCCGTTCTTGTTCGCTATATTTCAACAATTGAGATGGAGCGCTATGATGTGGCCCAAGACTACTTATCATATTTTAATGATGAGACTTCAAAGGCCATCTCAACTGTTAGGCTTCAGAAACTAGGGAATACGGCCTTCTTCTGGTACAAGCGTCTCTTTGCTGGTGCTCAGAAGTATCGCAAGATGAGATTAGATGCTAATAATACCTCGATGCTCTATATTCCTTCCTCCGGAATGGCATCTGTTGCTACCTATCTCATTCTCTTCACATATGGTTTTAGTATTCTTATGAATGGTGATATCACTGTTGGAGAATTTGTGGCGATTCAAGGACTTGTTCTTTTATTACAAGATCCATTAATGGAGCTTGGCTATATCATCTCGGACTGGCGTAAGTCATTTACTTCATTAAGACGCCTCGCTGAAATTTATACTCACATGAAAGAAGAGTATTTAATTTCAAAGCATGAAGACCATGAATTAATAGGTAATAGTATTTTTTCAATTAAAAATCTGCGTTTTCGTTACGAGGAAGGTGTCGATATTTTAAATGATATTAACCTCGATATTAATCGCGGAATGCGTATTGGGATTATTGGTCAGATCGGAACAGGCAAGACGACACTCCTAAATATTCTAAGTGGTTTAGAGAGAGACTTTAGAGGTGAAGTGAAGTTCTTTGGTCGAGATTTTGGAGAATACAGTCATAAATTCTTACGTTCTCATATTACGATGGTACATCAAAAATCCTTTCTATTTGCGGATTCGATTCGAAACAATATATTAATGGATCAAGATTTTGATGATGAGACATTATGGGAAGTACTAGAGATCGCTGGACTTAAAGGTGATGTTGAAGGCTTTGATGATGGGCTAGATACACAACTTGGAGAGTGGGGAGTGAATCTCTCTGGTGGTCAAAAGCAAAGATTAACACTTGCTCGTGCTCTCGTAAGAAAGCCTAAGATCTTACTTCTTGATGATTGTCTTTCGGCCGTTGATACAGTTACTGAAGAGTCAATTCTTTCAAATATTAATAAGTTTCTACCTGAATCAACAATGGTTTGGGTTGCTCACCGTGAGTCAACTCTTAAGTATTGTGAGAAGGTAATCAATCTTGATCGTGCGGGGGATAAGAGTGAGTAATGCAAAGCAATTCCTTGCACAGGATGACCAGGAAGAATCAAAGCATAAGGCACAGGGACACTCGGCCTTAAAGACGACGCTCTTCTTATATAAGTTTGCAAAAGGCCATCGAGTACAAATTGCTTTTGCAATTTTGATGCTTATTGCTTTTACTATTCTTTCAATGTTATCAGGACATGCTCTTGGTGTGCTTGTTGGTGAAGGACTTGCAAAGTCTGATTGGGCCTTGTCAAAGAAATGGGCCATCTATGTACTTGCCCTCGAGGTTGGTGGGGTTGCCATTCACTATATTGGCCGTCGATTATTAATCGTTCAAACAAGCTTTGTGATTTTAAATGTTAGAGATCGCCTCTTTCAAAAGCTTTCTCACTTACCTTTAAAGTTCTTTGATTCATGGCCTCAGGGCCGAATCGTGACACGTATGACTCACGATGTAGAAGGGATAGAGAAGTTCTTTACTAGCTCTCTTGGACGTCTTGCCATTTCAGTCTTAATGATTATCTCATCGGCCACGGCAATGATTTTGACCGACGTTAAGATTGGTCTGATGGTTATTTCAGGATTAATCCCTGCAATTATCTTCTTACTAGTTACTCGAAATAAAATAGGCTCCCTTAATAGGGCCATTAGTAAGTACTCTTCTAATATCAATTCAAAATTATCAGAGTATATCGATGGTATTCATGTCATTCGCTCTTTTGGTGTTGAAGATTGGTCTTATGATAATTTCAAGTCGGCCGTCAATGAGCAACAAGTTGTGCAATTAAGTGCCAATACCTTCTATGCGCTGACGATGCCAATGCTATCTTTTCTATGTGGTCTGCCTCTACTTATTCTTGTATGGCTTGGAGGTAATGCCTATCTTGATGGCGCTCTATCGCTTGCTCTCTTCATTGCTCTTCTTCGCTATTGTGAAAAATTCTTCTGGCCAGTACTGTCTCTTTTTAGAGAGATGTCCAATATCATTACGGCCTTTACTAGTGTTAATCGTGTCGCAAATTTTATCGAAGTTGAAACAGAGAAGGAAGTCTTTGATCAGCGAGATGAGAGACGCCATAAGATTAATGGTGAGATTGAATTTAAAAATGTGACAATGGGTTACAATGAAATATCGACTGCACTAAAAGATGTCTCTTTTAAGATCAATAAAGGGGAAAAGATTGGTATTGTCGGTCCGACTGGATCGGGAAAGACCACGGCCGTAGCTGTTTTATCACGCCTCTATGACTATCAAAAAGGTGATGTCTTAATTGATGGGCAAAATCTTAAAGAGCTTGATATCGATCATTATCGTGATCAGATTGGAATTGTATCACAAGACGTTATTATCTTTGATGGAACCCTTAGAGAGAATCTTTCAGTGAATCCTGATTTAACAGACAAGGATATTCTATCTATTTGCGATAAGACTGGGATGAGTAAGGTGATGAATTATTCTAAACTTACTCTGGATAGTGTTCTCAAAGACGGTGGGTCAAATTTATCAGCAGGGGAGAAGCAGGTTATTTCTCTCACGCGTGTATGCTTGCAAAATCCTCATATTCTCATCCTAGATGAGGCAACGGCCCATGTTGATCCATATTTTGAAATGATTCTTCATGAAGGAATTCATAATGTAATGGACGGCAAGACTTCATTCTTTATCGCTCACAGACTTGATACGATTAAAGAATGTGACAGAATCTTAGTCTTTAAAGATGCAAAGCTAGTTGAGTTTGATACGCCTGATAATTTAATGAAGTCGAAAGGTATTTTCTATAATCTAAGCCAAGCTTCTCACTAGTTAAACTAGTTCCAGAAGCTTGGTTCAACAAGTAGCCCGTGGGCCATATTAATTTTAAGTGGCCTAACTTCGTCAACTTTAAGAGTTTGCATAAAGCCAAGGACAAGAGCAATATTTGTAATATCTGTTTGAGAGTACTTTCCACCAATTTCTTGGTCGTTTAACTTACTTCTTTTTAATAAAGTATTTAATAAAGTACTTTGGTTATAAACTCGATTCGACTCTTTAAATTGTGAGCCAAGGCTAAAGTAGTGAACTCCGCCGACACCTACAACACTGTAGCCTTTTAGAGTTCCAAAATCATTTAATTGCTCTTTGGCCGTAACTCGTGCCAGATCCATCGCCTTTAGTGCTCTTTCTTCTGTCATCGGATTTGGAGTGATGGCACTCTCTGGATAGAATTCTTTCAACACCATATTCTTAAAAGTAACAGATGCTATTTTTAGAAGTGCAACTTTCTTTTCACCACTTGTTAGTGGTTTTGTAATTTGCATGCTTCCGCCACCGATGTCCCACACAGCGATAGGGGATGTACTCTTGTTTCCATCTTTCTTTAATTTTGATAGGGCCGCAGAGTAAGCAAACTTAGCTTCTTGCTGCTGAGAGATAATTTGAATTTGAACTCCCGTGTGATCAAAAACACTTTTTGCAGCTTCTTTCCCATTCTTTGCAGTTCTGAAGGCCGACGTTGCAACGGCCTTTACTTCAGTTATCCCTTCGTTTTGTGCGAGATATTTGAATTCTTCAAAGATAGAAGTAAGTTTGTTGATAGTCGCTTTGTTAAATTTATTATCTTTTGATTTTTGAAGTTGATCTTTTAGTGCGAGAGCTCTTTGTGCTTCAAAGAGAATTCCTTCCACAATATTTTCACAAGTATTAACGAGACCAATTACAAGCTTAGTTGATCCTGAACCCAGGTCAATGGCCGCTCTTTTTGAATGACAATTTGAACTTTCACTTATTTGTGTTTGAGTTGTCGAGCACGAAGCAATAAAAACAAGAATTGAAAATAAGAAGAATATTTTAAAATTTCTAGCGGTAAACAAATGCTCCTCCTCTTACATCATTGATGATTGACTTAACTTTTGTTTTCTTTTTTACAGTCCCATCATGTTGAGTTTTGAGGTGAGCTTTATACATTTTCTTAATAGCACTACCAATGGCCTTCCCCATTAATGGCGGAACAGCATTTCCAATTTGTCTCCATTGAGCAGAAAGTGGTCCACTGAAAATAAAGTCATTTGGAAAACTTTGTATTTTTGCTGCTTCTCTTTGAGTTAAGTAGCGATGCTCTGTTGGATGATAGTAGCTATGACGATGAGTCATAATTGTTGGTGATACGCTTTGTGAATCTAGTCTTTGATATTTAGTTTGTCTAAAACGTCCTTCTCTTATTGTGGCCCAATCGACACCAAGCTTAAGTGATGGAGTTAAATACATCTTTTCATCTTTTTCGTAGCGAATGCCTTTTCCTTCAGGAATTCTCTTGATTCTTTTTAGATCAATCTTTGATTTAATTTTCGCACTATCAATATCGTGATTGTAAATTTCACCAGATTTAGTTGCAAGATCACTTAAGGCCTCTCCTACTGTTACTGGAGGTCTGTGTGTTTTTGCTATAATTGTGTCATGTGTAATCTTTGGGAACTCAACTTTTTCATTTACTTTTGTCCCAATGAAAATTGTACGACGTCTCTTTTCTGGTACTCCGTAATTTTGTGAACTAAGAACTCTTACGTCGAGATTATAGCCAAGACTATTAAAGCGTTTAAAAATTGCTTTTAGAGTTAGTTCGTTCTTCTTTGCAAGAATTCCTGTTACATTTTCAATAACAATGAATTCAGGTTGAGTTAATTTAACTACACGTACGAATTCAAGAAATAATTTATTGCGAATATCATCTGGATTACCTGGGCCCACAGTTGAGAAACCTTGGCAAGGAGGGCCTCCAACAACTAGGTTTACTTTTGTATCACCCAATACTTCCATGATTTTCTTATTTGTTAGTTTCGAGATATCTCCACAATATGGATAGGCGCTCTTGTGGTTTAGCGCAAATGTATCCATTGCATGCTTATTAAAATCAATTCCCATGACACACTCAAGGCCTGCCAATTCAAGCCCACATGAGAAGCCACCGGCCCCTGAGAAGATATCAATAAATTTTAACTTGGCATTAGAGCTTTTTACTTTTTTAGATTTCTTTGCGTTCCCTGCTTTCATAAATCTTGAATCGTCCTTGTGTGTTGCATTTTCTAAGTATTTATTATCGGATTTTGCGTTGAGTTATGTCAATGAATATATGAGCTTTTTAGTGTGGCAAAGAGGGGAAGAATTTTGTTTTTACATACCTAAATTTTTAAAATCACCTATAATGTAAGTATGCAAAAAATCAAGAAAGAACGAGTAATTATTGGAATGGACGGCGGTATTGACTCAGCTGTTACTGCATTGCTGCTTAAGAAGCAGGGCCATGACTGTATTGGCGTTAATATTTCTTTCTTTGATAAGATAACAAGTGATGATGAAAGCTTCATCTCTCTATTTAAAGCAAAGCTTGGTCCAGATGGTCAATTGGCCGACAAATTTGTTGAAGATGAAGAGGCCATTGAAGAATTCAAACAATATCAGCGTATTCTTTGGCTTAAAAAATACCATGAAGTATTCAAACCTTGGGCCAGTGAATCAGAGGAAAAGATCCGTGACATCTGCAGGCTTATTGGAATTCCTTTCTATGTGACCAACGCAAGTAATTTATTTGAAGAAAGTGTTGTGACTAAGTTAGTTGAGTCACGTATTGGTGGTATTTGGTGCAATCCAAGTATTGAGCGTGCAACATTAATTTTTCAAATTCTAGACTCAAAGCTTGCTGCTTTAAAGGCCGAGCGTATTGCTACAGGACACTATTGTAAAGTATCAATGACACACGGTCATTATGGCCTTAATGCTTCAAATGATCTCGATAAGAATGATTGTCATTTATTGTCTCAGTTAGATCAGGATATTCTGTCAAAATTAATACTGCCTCTAGCTGATCTTAAAAGTTCAGAAGTTGATAAAATTGGAACACTTGTTGACTCTAAAACGGTTGGGAGAGCAATTTTAAAAGAACGCCAGAATGCACGTGCAAAATTTTATGAAGTCGAAGAGCTTGCCTCATTTGTTCCTCACTATATTTCTTCAAAATTTATTAAAGAAGGTTATGTCTACGGGTACTACGACGATAGCGAATTAGGTCAGCACGATGGCCATCATATTTATCACTTAGGACAAACTCAATATAAGTTAAAAGACGCAAAGCCAAAGCTTGCGGATAGTAAAATTGTTTCTATTCATATGTCTCGTGGATTAATCTATGTCGTTAAGTCTAAAGAGCTAAGCTTTGAACGAATTGTTGCACATCACTTTGTTAATTTTAATGTTGTCGATAGTTCTAAGCCTCTTGAGTGTTATGCTCAAGTTGTTTCAACAAGAGAAGTTTATAAAGGTGTTCTCTACCTATTAAATAATGAAAATGTTTATTTTGATTTAGATGATAAGGCCCAAGGGATCGTCTTTAGAGGTGATAGCGTTGTCTTTTACTCTAAACATGCCCCTGGCTCTAAAGTGATCGGACATGGAAAAGTCTTTAGAAGTGGATCATTTGTTGATGGTGAATTCTATCATTTGCCACTTAAGAAAAAAGAAAAAGAGCTTCTAGAGGAAAATCAAACTAAAGCGAAAAAAAGAGAATTAGGTTTTTAAATGAATTATATCTTATCTATTTTAATTGTTCTATGTGCGAGTCAATCATTTGGCCGTGAATTTAAATTAGCAAAAAATCAAAGATCACCAGAAAGACTTAGAAAACTTTTTTATTCAGTTAATAAGTATCGTCAAGATGATCTCCAAAAATTAATTAATAATTTTGTTAAAGAAACTAGGCCTAACCGTTATGTCGGTAGTGCAGGTAATCTAAAGGCACAAGAATTTATACAAAATTACATTAAGACTCAAACAAGGGCCAAAGATACAAATATGGTCAAGGTTAAATTCGTGCCTGATTTAGATGGTGCAAAGAAAATGTTTCAAGATGATCTAAATGGTAGTCGCGCAACTCTCTCCGCTCAACAGTTTAAAAAGTGGGATCGATTTACAAAAGAGCGTATTGCTCATATCGATACATTAAAACTTATTAATGGATATAATATTGTTTGGGAAAAAAAAGGCCTTGAGAAGCCTAATGAAGTTATTGTCGTTGGTGCTCACTATGACACGGCAGCTTTTGATAAGAAGAATTTAAAAATGGTTCACGGTGGCAACCAACCTGGTGCAGATAATAATGCTTCTGGTGTAACGGCCGCTCTTGCCCTAATTGATATTTTATCTGAACTCGATTTAAAAAAGACAGTTCGCGTGGTCTTTTTTGATTTTGGTGAAATTGGTTTTCTAGGCTCTTTTGATTATGCCAAAAACTTAAGTGTAGAAAAAGATATCAATGTAGCCTCTTATGTTGAACTTTTGATGCTTGGTTATGATACGCAAAATCTTGATAAGGAAGCTAAGACAGGGAATATGAAGCTTTATTATTCTCCAGCAAGTTCGAGACTTCATAAGCAGGAAAAGGCCATGGCCAATTTATTTAACCAAAAGAGTGCTGGTGGTACCTTTACTGTGGATTTCACTCCAACTCAAAAAGATTTCCAAAATGGCGATAATGTCTCATTCCAAAAGCTTGGTATACCAAGCCTTGTTTATACTCAGAATTGGGAAAGTGATTTTAATGCCAATCGTATCCATACACAGTCCGATTTTGTGGCCTCTCTCAATATTAAGACTTTAGCTCACTCAACTAAGAGCATCGCTATGGCCATTGCTTCATGGGCACTAGACCTCTAGCCCCCAAATGTGCTAAATAAGGCATATGAGTGAAATTGGAAATGGAAAAACAGTCATTGTCGGAATGAGCGGAGGTGTGGATTCCTCTGTATGTGCTGCTTTATTAAAAGAGCAGGGTTATAACGTCATTGGCATGTTCATGAAAAACTGGGAAGAAGAGGACGAAAATGGCAATTGTAAGGCATCTCTTGAATTTGAAGATGTTGTGGCCGTTTGTGAAAAGCTAGATATTCCATATTACTCAGTTGATTTCGTAAAAGAGTATCGCGATAATGTTTTTGCTAATTTCCTTGAAGAATATGAACAAGGCTATACACCAAATCCAGATATCCTTTGTAACCGTGAAATTAAGTTTAAAGTCTTCTTTAATAAGGCCATGGAACTTGGGGCAGATTACCTGGCCACTGGTCACTACTGCCAAACCAAAGTCGTTGATGGCCAGTCGCGCTTAATTAAAGGCGAAGATAATAATAAAGATCAAACTTACTTCTTATATACAATTAAATCTAAAGTTCTTGATAAGGTTCTCTTTCCTGTAGGTGCAATTGAGAAGCCTCAGGTACGTGAGATTGCTAAAAAATATGACCTTATAACACACGATAAGAAAGACTCCACTGGGATCTGCTTTATCGGTGAGCGCAACTTTAAGAATTTCCTTTCAAATTATATCCAAATTAAATCAGGTGACTTTGAATTACTTGATGGCACTAAGGTTGGAACCCATAGTGGAAGTGCATTCTATACAATTGGACAACGTAAGGGCCTTGGGCTTGGTGGCCCTGGAGAGCCATGGTTTGTCGTTGGAAAAGATACTGAGCGCAATGTTGTTATCGTTGAGCGTGGTGAGAAGCACGGTGCCTTATATGCTGATTTTTTAACGGCAACAGACCTATCTTGGGTTGATGAAGAATTTAGGCCAACAGTAGGACAAAAGCTTAAGGCAAAAATTCGCTACCGTCAGCAAGATCAAGATTGCACGATCACTGAAGTAAGTGACGGTGAAATTCGAGTGGACTTTGATACTCCTCAAAGAGCAATTGCTAAGCGCCAATCAATCGTCTTCTATACTGAATTAGAAGGTGAGCAGGTATGTCTTGGTGGGGGAATGATTAAGGAGTCAGGGCCGACTTATCATGAGCAAGCTAAGCAATTACCATAGCTTTGGATCGTTGAGATCGTCTAATTTTCCCTTCTTATTTCGATTCTTGAAATGATCTTTCTGTTTGTAGAATTGGCAGTCATTTCCACTTTCTTGCTTTACGAGAATTGAGGGCATTGTCGTGGATTTCATATCAAATTTACGACACCCGCGAGGTGCGTATTTATCCCATGTACTATAGTAATATTCGCATTGCATGCAGTTGATTCTTTTCACCCTTCCATTTTAACACAATAGATTTTATGAACAAGCCCTTGAAATCACAGGAATTTTTTTGTCCATATTAGCTTCAGCTGTATAAGAAATTGACGTTCACTTATTGTAAGAGGTTAATTTTACAATGGATCTGCCAAAATATCTTGGCCCAAGTTATGCTTTATATATAGGAGTGATCACAAGATTGCACTCCATCAATATTTACCTAGAGGAATAGAATTAAATGAAGCAAACGACTCAAAATGAAAATCAGGCCAACGACGTTCTAGTTATGTTTCCAGCGTCGAAGCATTTTCCTGTCGAATCTAAAGTTGAAGATCGCCAAGAAGAAGTAACTCCTCTTAGTAAATTAATCGAAGAATTTGAAGAACAACAAGTTCAGGCCAAAGAAAAGAAGCCCGTTATGGCAATTCCTTCTAGTGAAGCAATCTCTGAGATTCGAGGTAATCGCTCATGCCAAATGGCCCTTGAAATTCGTCTCAAAGCTCTTGAAGAAATTGAGCAACGTCTCAAGTTCTACCTTGAAGATATAGGCGCAGCCAAAAGAAAGATCTAATTACAGGCAGCGCCCGGGCATCTAACTACTTAATACTAGTCCAACCTAACTATAGTTATTAGTTGAGCCAAGTTCACATGATTTCGAGTCCGAAATTGGTTGTAAGCTCTTAACTTAATTGGGTTTTATTTTATGTATGGATTTATTTTGGAAATGGTGCCTAGAACTGGACTTGGCCGACTCTCGGCTCCTGCCTTCGTCGGCATACACGCCATCCTGGCGCTAAACCATCAAGCTACGCTTGCTTTTAACTAAGCAGCTAAGAAATTCAAAAATGAATATGGATTTATTTTGGAAATGGTGCCTAGAACTGGACTTGAACCAGCAAGCTCGAAAGCACACGGCCCTCAACCGTGCGTGTTTACCAATTTCACCACCTAGGCACATTGTAATCACTGAATTTGCGTAAAATTCTTTTGATATATTAATCACTTAAGAATTATTTGGCAACGAAAAATCTTGCTTGTCGTTGACTCGGTGAGGCATACGCCATTATCCTTATTAAATGAGAAAGCTTCTATCTCTATTTCTGATTTTCTTCAGTCTATCGACTACTGCTTTCGAGTACACAAAGCCGTCTGAATACGCTGAATATTCAATTGAGATTAATGCTTCAATTGATGAAGTATGGGCCTATAATTCAGTTAACGAAAACGCCCGTCAATGGTCGACTTACTTTTATAGTATTGTTGCCTGTCCTGATTCGCAATGCCCTTGGAATAAAGATTTGATGGAGAGTGATATTGGCTTCACTCGCAGATGTTTCAGACGCAAGAGTCAGACAGGAACATTCTGGGATGAGACCACAACTAAAATTGAAAAAGGTGAGTCGGAGTACTACAAACAAATTAGGGCCTATAACTTTAATGAGTTCATGGATTTTATGAACTATGATGAGAAAGGAGAGTTTCTCGTTGAACAAATTTATAAGAAGTTAGGTGAGAAGAAGACACTGCTTACTTTTCGTTCAGGATATATCAAAAGAGAAGAGCTTGAAAAGAAGCCTTCAAGTTTCGAATACTTCCTCTGGCAACAGATCTTTCGCTTCATAACAAAGCGTAGTGTGACCAATACTTTCAAGTGGAATCTAATCAATATTAAGGCCCATATTGAGCAAGGTCCTCAGTATAAGAGAGTTCATCCATATAGCTCAAACGATGCTGACTTTTATTGACGCCAAAATTTAAAATAAGAGTTCAATTGTTGATATATCTTTGGTCTTTCTGATTTAATTGCTACGACATTTTCAAAGTACTCGATAGTGTATTTGACAAAATTACCTTGCATTTCCTTTAGCGCCATTTTCCCGAAATCAATTTCAAATTGTTTCTCATTCTCTTCTATCCAATATTCAAAAGGTTTGAATTGATTGATATACTTGATATTAGGGTAGTAGTTTGTCTTTCTCTTAAAGATTAATAGAGATGCATAATAAGATGTAAGAAGTTTCTCATCCTCACTGATCGTTTTGTCCCACTTCTTCTCACTAAGAAACACTTGGATTGCATCTAAGAGTTGTTTTTGATCTTGATCTGTTAAGCTTTTAAATAAAGTGGTTTTACTATTAAGCTTTGAGCTCCAAGTATCAATATATTGTATGAATTTTTTCTTGGCAATCTGTCTGCTAAACTTTAAAGAGTAGTGCTTATAAAGAAGAAAACCAAAAATGATAAGAAAGAATGCGATAATAGGAATAAGAATCATTTTAATACTTTAACATAAGAAAGGCCCTTTAATAGAGCCTTTCTTTTTTTATAATTCTCTATATTACATTAAAAATTTCATCGAAACTAAAACGCACCTTTTCAAGATCTTTATACTTATCTTCATCTGAACGATAACCGAGGGCAACTGTACCAAGAGTTTTATACTTTGTTCCTTCAAGTCCAAGAATCTTATCATATTCTTCATTTACGATGCCTTCAATTGCACACGTATCTATTCCTTGAATTGCAGCTGTTGCAAGTAGTTGTCCCATCGCGATATATGTTTGACGCTGGGACCATTCTGGAATTTCCTTTGAACGTGGCCCATCGATAAGTGCACCTTTCATTACATCGTAGTAACCTTGTAGACTTTCTCTCTCAACATTTCTTTGATCTGCAATTGATTGCACAAATTTTTCAATATAATCCTCATTTAGTTCCGTCATATAGGCCAGGACAAAATAATGAGAGGCATCGGTAACTTGCGATTGACCCCAAGAATGTTCTCTTAACTCCTCACGAGTTTTTTCATCGTTAACTAAGATAAACTTCCAAGGTTGTAGCCCGAAAGAACTTGCAGCTAATCTTAATGATTCAGTTAGGACATGTAGGTCTTTTTCTGAAATTTTCTTATTCTTATCAAATACTTTTGTGGCATATCGCCAATTTAGTGCTTTCAAAATTTCTTCATTATTCATGTGTGCTCCAATTATCATAGAGATCATCAATCTCTTTTTTTAGTTTTAACATCTTATTAATATCGGCATTTTGCTTACAAAGTAGCTTTTGCGCAATACCAGATGCTTTCTTCTTTAATTTCTTTCCTGTTGTTGTCGTTGTAATATAGACAATCCTTTCATCTTCTTCACAGCGCTTCTTCTCCACCAACTCTTTCTCTATAAGACGTTTAATTAAAGGGGTTAAAGTTCCGTTATCAAGAGAGAGTTTCTCTCCTAGTGTCGACATGTTTAATTTCTCATCCTCCCAAAGACACAGCATTACTAAATACTGAGGGTATGTTAAATTTATCTCATCCAAGTATGGCCTATACTGATTTGTAACAAGCTTACTTAATCGGTAAAGACTAAAACAGAACTGGTTGTCTAAAGCCAATTGTTCAATTCTACTCAAAGCTTGCCTCGATATCTTTTTCTAATGATTCTGGCTTATCAATCGGAGCATAGCGCTTAACTGGTTTTCCATTGTGATCAATGAGGAATTTAGTAAAGTTCCATTTTATTTTCTTACTTCCAAGAAGTCCTGGAAGTTCATCTTTTAGATATTTAAATAGTGGGTGAGTAGTGTCACCATTTACATCGACTTTTTCAAATAGAGGAAATGATGTTTTAAAAGTAAGGTCACAAAAGGATTGGATATCTTCTGAACTACCTGGCTCCTGCTTTCCAAATTGATTACAAGGGAAGGCAAGTATTTCAAGTTTTCCCTGATATTTATCGTAAAGTTGTTGTAGGCCTTCATATTGCGGTGTAAAGCCACATTTACTGGCCGTATTAACGATGAGTAGGCTTTTACCTTTAAATTCACTTAATGAACGTTCATTGCCTCTAATATCAACTGCTTTGTAATCATAAATGCTCATAGCTTCTCCTTTTGTAGAAATATAGCACAATATTATATTGTGTACAATATAGTTTTGAGAAACCTATGTTATTTATATCGTCGATCGTAAAGAGGTCTTTCTAAGTTTCGAAATAATTTCATTTCCTCCTGTTTTGAAGCAGGTGTCCTTTCTTTTGATTCTTTTACTTTTTCCTTCTTTGTCGCTTCATCATTTGTATAGGGAGGTTTATCTTTACTATTTTCGATTAATCTCTCCACTGACGGGTCTTTGTCGTGGACAATGGCTGCAGTACTTTGCTCTTGTGCAAAAGATAGAGGCAGTAAAATAATTGGTCCAATAAGTAACAATCTAAATGTGTTTGTTGATAGTACTTTCATCTTAGTAGTAGTGAAGATAGTGCTGTTCGAAGATTTTGTTATCTTCTACACTGGCCGGTACGCGACTATCATCTTCCATTCCTATATTTTTAGCTTGTTTTAGTTCTTCCTCTTTGGTGTTAACTTCTTTATTGACCTTTTCTGAGGTAACTTCTTGCGTGTTATCGCGATTGTCATAATCGGCACCATAAGCATGAGGAGTATAGAGAAATAAGAGAGTCATTAGTCCAAGTGTTTTCATTCTTACAACCTTTGTTGTTAGTTAAATACTTGGACCTATTATTGATCTCTAAATTGTGATTTTTATGAATTTATTGTTTGAAAAAATTGATAATGCACACGAGTCTGTTCAGCTACTTTATTCATTGGCCGGGTAGCGTTGGGCCCGAACATTGACTGGCATTGTCGGTCCATGTTGGTCATCGTCCACGACTTCCACATTGTGAACAGGCTTAAGTTTTGCACGAGGACCCTTTGAAAAGAAAGGATTTTGGTCGTATCCGTCATATTGATCTGTTTGTTTTGTCTTCTCTTCTTCGTTTTCTACGTACTCTGAGTAGTCTTGTACTGGCTCTGCGACTAGAGATGCTGCCATAACTGGCATTGCGAGTAATGTTGTTAGTACAGCTTTAATGAATTTTGTAATATTCATGGGAAGGCATTTCCATCTAGTTATAGTTGTTTTAATCTAATCTTAATCTATCTTTAATTATCGGTTTTTTATTTATATACTTTAACCATATTAAGTTAAAAACATTGGAAGCGCGTGTTTATAAGTAGTTACTATGTCATTACCAGAAGTAGAAATTAATGAGTTTATTCAAATCAAAAGACTGGCCTCGATGCAGGCATTCTTTGATGTTGGAATTAAGAGATTCTCTCGTATAACTTTGGATGAAATGCGAAGAGCGATGGACCTCATTGAAAAAGAGAATGTATCTTTTTTAAGTGTAGAACCCATCGTCTTGGCAAAGCGAAGAGCTTTTCTCTGGGGAGATTATAGTGATCATCTGGTTATCCACCTTCACTCCGGAGGCTATGTTACCGGTAGTGAACTGACAAGTTTGCAATTTTGTGAAGCTTACTTTAAAGAAACAAATCAGGCTATTCTATGTCCAAGTTATCCGCTTTCTCCTGAATCAACGATTGATGAAATTGCTAATTGGGGTGTTGAGCTTTTGGGTGAACTTGCACAAAACGGCGTTAAGTCTTTTAGTCTAACAGGTGTTTCGGCCGGAGCAAATTTAGCGTCTCTTATTGCGTTAAAAGCAATGGACTTTGAGATTAAGGATCTACACTTGATTACGGGGCATTTTCAAAGTGATTTTGAAACGGAGTCGGCCAATACTTATCAAAGTGGTGAAGAGTCGGGACTTTCAAAATCAATGCTTTTAAAATTATTAGATTTTGCTATCAGTGATCGAGATGTTCATTTACAAGATCCTAAGATATTTCCACTCTTTAGTGATGAGCTTGAACATTTGCCTGCTACTTTTATTTATGCTGCTAAGAAAGATGTTCTCTATGATGATAGTGTAATGTTTTATGAAAAACTAATACGTAGTGGTGTGGACGTTCACTTCATTGAATATAAAGATGGTTTTCATGCCTGGTCTAACTACTTACTTGAAAATAATAAGTTACTTACTTATGCAAAGGAGAAAATATTTAATGCAATATTCTCAAGCTGATTGTCTTCCATTTTCAAATAATCTCTTTCCTCTTAGAAAAGGAAAGTATGAAGTTATTGCGGGTCTTTCTCCTTTAAAGGGTGAGGTTTTTGAAAGAGACAATCGATATGATCATTATCAAGCTCAGAAGAGACTTTGCTTTAATGAAGATAAGAATAAGTACCTTTGTCTTGATAACGAGTATTTAAAAAATGAATCAGAGTATATGCAATTTTTAAATATTTGTGCCAATCATAGTTATGCAAATACTGAGGAACTAACTCTTAATACACAAGAAGACTTTGCCATTATTAAAGGGGATAAGGCCGTGGCCATTTCATTGTGTTTTCCAAATCATTGGGATCCTCGAGAAAAGATTTCTAAAAACTTTAATGACATTCATATCCCTGTTGCCGACTTTGGCCCAATTGCAAAGAATGCTCAACGACTATGCCGCTCCATGATTGAACGAGGGCCATTTAAACGCTATGCCTGGGGACTTGCGACTGATACGAGACTTAATCACCACCCAGAGGCCCCAAAAGATATACTGGAAAAGAATTGGCAGGGCCGCTACTTTATTAACGATGGTAAACATCAGTTGTATATGAGAATTGAAAAACAACATATGGTAGGACTGCCTAAGCTTGATTCATTTCTTTTCACAATAAAAACTTACTTTCTAAATGTTTCGCAGATTCCTGTTGGTGAGCTTATTTTACTCAGGGACGCGATAGCGTCAATGACTGCTGAGACCATGACCTATAAAGGTATCTTAAATAACAAAGATGAGATAAAATCATACCTAAATTTATTAATTGAAGGATAATCCATGCATAAATTATTTTTTATGGCAGCAATCACTTCATTGTTGCTAGTGACTAGTTGTCAGTCGACAAAACCAAAAAAACCAAAGAATGTAATTTTAATGATTGGGGATGGAATGGGACCTGGGCAGGTTTCTCTCTTATACTATTATTTAAAATACAATTCTAACCCGGCAATGAAGAATGTGAAGTTTGCCTTTGATGGAGTTAACTCAAACCAAATTGGTATTTCAAATACCCAGCCTCATGGCAATATTGTTGTAGATTCTGCATGTTCAGCAACTCAACTAGCAACAGGAGAGCCTGCTAGGTCTGAAATGATTGGACTTGATATTAATGGTGAAGTTAAGAAGACAATTCTTCAAAAAGCACAAGACAAAGGTTTAATGACTGGATTGGTCTCTGATACAAGACTTACTCATGCGACACCTGCTTCTTTTGCGGCCCACGTTGCTAATCGTTGGTCAGAAGATCAAATTGCTGCGGGAATGGTTGAGAGTGCACCAGATATTATGTTCTCTGGTGGTGCCTATCGTTTTATTCCGAAGGGAATGAATAAGGAAATCGCACCACACTTAACTCTTAAGTCAAAGAGAAAGGATGACAGAAATCTTCTTGATGAAGCAAGAGCAAAAGGAATTCAAGTTATTCATTCACGTAGCGAATTAGAAAAAATAGATCCATCTAAAAAAGTTTTAGGCCTCTTTACAAACGGAAGTATGCCAGAAGCAATTTGGTATCGTGATATTAAAGAAGACCCAAAGCGTGAAGTGCCAACTCTTCTTGAGATGTCAAAAGCTGCTATCAATAAACTTTCAAAGAGTGAAAAAGGGTTTTTTCTGATGATTGAAGGTGGTCAGATTGATTGGGCCGGTCATCAAAATGATGCAGGAAGTATGCTTCACGAAATGTTATCTTTTAATGAAACAATCAATTGGGTAACTGATTGGGTGAAGAAGAATCCTGATACACTCTTGGTTATCACGGCCGATCACGAAACAGGTGGTTTTGGTTTTGGTTATAATGTTGGAACTCAAAATCCTGGTGTTGTTTTAAATGGTTCGCGTTTCGGTGGAAAAGAGCTTAAGCCACTTATCAATTATGGTGCTTATAACTCACTTGATACTCTTTACAGTCAAAAGAAGAATATTTTGAACTTATGGGTTGATTTTCTTGAGTTACCAAAGAAGTCACAGACTCCTGCAAAATTGTGTGAATTAGTTAAGGATATCACTTCGATCGAACTTAAACAGTCTAAGTGTCGTGAAATCCTTACAAAAGCTACAGCAGAAGACAAGCGTCGTGAAGGGTTAAGCCTTTCAAAAGGACAACTGCCTGAATTACATGATTATCACGATCACTACTGGTACGATATCGTAAATATCAGAATCGCACTTATCACTCATGCTATTGCTGATAAATTGAATATCGTTTGGGGAACAGGTGGTCACACGGCCGCCCCTGTGCATGTCTATACTCTAGGTGAAAGAGAATGGGCCAATGAGTTTAGTGGCCAGCTGACTCACCCTGAAATAGGTAAGAAGCTTCAAGAAGCTCTCAATTTATAATTTAGTTTGGTATGTGTTCTATCTTGGGCACATACCACTTTTATTCTCTATATTTTCCTAAATCATCTAAAGAAAAGCCTCTAAAGTACCGATTTTTTATTGAGATATATTATCTATTATAATGAACTCTTTGCGGATAAAGGCCTGTCATGAGTAATAATATCCTATCGATTAATAATCTATCTTATACCTATCCAAGTGGAGAGGAGATATTTCATAACCTTAACCTTGAGATCTCTGAAGGTAAGTTCTATGTCTTATTGGGTAAGAATGGTTCAGGTAAGAGTACTTTAATTAATTTATTACTCGGTTTAAGGCATCCTCTAGAAGGAGAGATTAGTATTTTTGGTATGAATCCAGTATCTGCAAATACTGAAATTTTACAAAAGATGTTCTTTAATTCACATGACTTAATGTTTGACCCAAGTTCACGTGTTGGCTTTATTTTAGATAACTATTCTTTAATGTATGCTAATTACGATAAAGAACGCGAAAAAGAACTTCTCGAAATTTTTCGTCTCGACCGAAACAAGTATGTGTCACAATTATCAACGGGTATGAAGGTTAGAATTCAGTTTATCGCTGCTATTAGTTCTCAAGTGCCATTTCTTCTTATGGACGAAGTAACGGCCGTACTTGACCGTGATGCAAGAATTAAGCTCAATTCAGTGTTACGTGAAGAATGTGCTAAAGGTCGAAGCGTGCTTATGGCAACAAATATTCCTGAAGATACTGAGTTTGATGACGTACATGTGATAACTATTAATAATCTTGAGGTGCAAAATGAAGCAGCATAGTATTGTAAGATTATTAATTTTAAATCAATGGCGAGAAAACAAGAAGCTATTCTTTGTTCAATTATGTTGGGCCCTTGTTCTAGGACTTCTTATACATGTACTTGATCGTATCTTTATCTTTAGAGCATTACCGGTTTATTTTATCTTTCTTCTTGTCTCTTCAATATTTTTCAATAAACAAGTTTCAAGTGTTGTGAAAACAGGTCTTCTAAGTCGTAGAGACAATCCAACATTCTTATATAATAATGCTTTACCACTCACTTACTTGCAAAAGTTTACGATTTCACTATTCTCATCTTCGATAAATTCTTTCTTTATCGTTATACCTATAACTTATTACATTTATTTTTTATCACCTTCCTTTATCGATTTTTCCGGCTATGGGCATTTATACGTTTTCACTGCTATAAGTTGTTTGCATTTGTTTATCATTGTTACTCATGTTCATCAGATGAATATTATCGATCGATATACAACTATGGAGGCCGGTAGTCTTGAAAATGTAAAAATCATTATCTTAAATGGTATTGCTTTCTTTGGTATGATTATTATTTTTCTATTTGATACTGTAGCATTAAAGGCGCTTGTACCTGTTTTTAGTGAGTATTTCTCAGCATTCAACTTTATCGTCTTTTTTATATGTGTATATGATATTCTCCTTCTTAAGAGAATAATGACAAACTCAAGAACAAGGAATGAACATACATCATATCGTTTTGTTCAACCAAGTCTTGGTAAGCAATTAAAAGTTCATGCTATTAATTACTCTTATTTGCTTGGTTTTAATCTACTCTTAGGAATATTTGTATATAGTCAAATTCATGTTAATTTACGTGCTTATGATGTTTTAAGTGAGTTCAAATTTATTAAACCTTCATATGGAATTGAACTTCTTAATGATAAACCTGAAGAGTTCGTATCTTATTACCGCAATGGTATGCCTCAAGATAAACTCTATCAATGGTTTGATGATCGCTTTATTATGGCCGCAATTGTCGATAATGATTCACTGGATTTACTCAAGGAGCTAGTACCTGTTCCTATCGATTCGTATGATGAGTACTTTTGTAAACTTAATAAAGTTAAATCCTGCTATGATGGTTATTTCTTAAATTCTGTTGTAAGAAGTGATGCCGGTAAGATTAGTCAATATTTATTAGATAATCCAATGTATGATCGCGATAAAAAACGTGACGAGAACCTTATGTATCAAGCAGCACTTAATTGTAATAGTCGTTCTCTATCTGTACTTATTGAAAGCGGGATCAGTACTAAATTCACTAAGGTTCACCGTGTCCATAAGACAGCTTTTGATATCTTAGCTTATAAGAATGATAAGAGGTGTCGTTTAACAATGCGTGATCTTTTAAAGAGTATTTAAAAATAACTTTTCAGCATCATTTGATTTAGTTAAGATTTTTAAATGGCACGTATAAAATTAAAAACACCAGATCGAAAAGCTGACTTTACAACTCAAATTCAGTTAACTGTAAACTTCATTAATTATGGTAACCATATGGGCAATGATGCTGTGGCAACTCTATGTCACGAAGGTCGTATGCGTTTTCTCAAGTCAATTGGGCACAGTGAGCTTGATTGCTTTGGGAAGTCTCTTATTCAGGCCGATGCTGCTTATACTTATCGCGGCGAGGCCTTTCATGGTGATGTCTTAAATATTGAAATGTACGTGGAAGATATTAATGATTACGGTTATGATCTCTTGTATAAGATTTCCTGTGGAGAGCGTGAGATTGCCTACGCAAAAAATGGTCTTGTTTTCTTTGATTATCATGAAAGAAAGATTGCAAAGGCACCAGAAGAATTTTTAAAGTACTTTAAGAAATAAGAAAGGCCTCATTTGAGGCCTTTTTTTATTAGTCTAGTTTTTGAATTTGTTCGATATACTCACGGTACTCGTGAATATTTTCATTTTGTGCTTGAATATCATCAAGCTTAGGTAATTCAACATTTTTGTAGATGTTTTTTACTTTCTTATCTAACTTATGTTTTACACCAATTGAAAGTAGGAAGTCGTAACAGCTTAGTGCTTCTTCGATTTTCTTATTAGCTTCTTTCATTGTCGCTTCATTAGAATTTTCAAATGTCGATGGAAGTTCAAGCTTTCCAAGTTTACCACCAGTAACTACATGTAAAAGACCTGGCCAAAATGATGCTTCGTCAGCATCCATTGCATCATTAACAGCAAGAGCAAGAATAAAATCTACACGTGCCTTTAGAAGTTGTATCGAGATCTCTTTATTCTTTCCTGCAACCATATATTCTTCGTATTCAGTCAGAGTTGCACCTTGTGAATCTTTTAGAAGTGCTTCTTTCATTAGTGTATAGATCGATACCGCAAGGAAACCATTCTTTTGAGCATTATATTCTTGACGGTGGTGCTTCTTATGCATTGCTGCTGCTATGGCATAGAAAGCTTGTTCATAGTTACGTTTTTTTAGTGACCATTTTCCAGTGTGGATTGGAGTCATCTTATCTTTACTGATGGCCTTTTTAACATTGAACTCACCCTTGATATCTGTGTCATAGATTGAGGCCATATCTTTATAGAATTCCTCAACAGCATCAAAGAATAGCATATCGCGAATTGCTAAATCGTCGTAAGGCTTAAGATTTGTATATAAGTTGAATTCGAAGGCCATAAAGAACTTTGCTGCATTTGTCAGTTTTTGCCCAATCTCAATTTTATCATCAAGAATTAGTTCCATGGTGTCACGTCTTTCAACTGATGATTGTGCTGATCTAAGTTGAGAGTAGAGTTGAGTCGTTGTATCGCTCATCCCATCAGTTGTCTCTCCTAGCTTATCCATCTTCTGTGGCATATCCATGGCCTGCTCTAGTTTGTTACAAGAGGCCATCGATGTAGCTATTAGAATTGCTACAAGTGGTAGTAAAAGGTTCTTCATTTGTCTCCCTCGATTATTCCTAAATAATATAAAAGTGAACTCTTGTACGTTGAGGAAGGTAAAAAAGAAAGTTAAGTTTTAGATATATGAAAGATCTACGGTGTCTAAGTTACTGAATTAACATTCTGTCACGTTTACCGCAAGGCCTCCACGGCTGGTTTCTTTATACTTTGTTTGCATATCTGCACCAGTATCTTTCATGGTTTTGATTACCTTATCAAGGCTGACGTAGTGGCTTCCATCTCCACGCATGGCCATTCTGGCAGCGTTGATGGCCTTAACGGCACCCATGGCATTTCGCTCGATACATGGAATTTGGACAAGGCCTCCGATTGGATCGCATGTAAGACCTAGGTTGTGCTCCATCGCAATTTCGGCAGCGTTTTCAATTTGCTCATTAGTGCCACCAAGAACTTGTGCAAGTCCTGCCGCGGCCATTGAACAGGCGACGCCAACTTCACCTTGGCATCCAACTTCTGCTCCAGAAATTGAAGCATTTTTCTTATAAAGGATTCCAATACAACCAGCTGTCAGAAGGAAGTCCACGACTTTTTCTTCGCTAGCATTGGAAACGAATTTTAAATAGTATTTGATAACGGCAGGAATAATTCCAGCAGCTCCATTTGTTGGTGCTGTTACTACTTTTCCACCTGAAGCATTTTCTTCGTTAACAGAGATTGCAAAGAGATTTACCCAGTCCATTATAGTTAATGGATCGAGGTTCTTTTCACAGTCCTTCTTTAAAAGTGCAGCATGAAGCTTCTTTGCTCTTTTAGTAACTTTAAGTCCACCTGGAAGTTGACCTTCGGCCTTAAGGCCCCTATCGATACAATTATCCATGGCCTGCCAAATTTGCATTAGGCCTTCTCTGATTTGCTCTTCATTACGCCAAGTTTTTTCATTCTCACGAATGAGGTCACAAATTGATAATTGATTAAATTTTGCAATAGCAAGAAGCTCATCACCACAAGTGAATGGATACTTCACCTTGCTTTCATGTTGAGAAAAAATATCGCCTTCGTTATTTTCACCTTCAGCGACAATGAAGCCTCCGCCGATTGAAAAATAAGTCTTTTTAAATAATTCTTTTCCGTTGCTGTCGATGGCCTGTAGGCACATTCCATTTGAGTGGAAGTCGAGAGTCTTTGAACGGTGAAAATTGATATCTGCTCTTGGACAATATTCAATGATTCTTTCTTTTGTAGTCTGATCAAAGATATGAAGTTTATTGTCATTGTGGGCACGCTCAAGAATGGCATCAATCTTATCAGGACAAATTTCTTCTGGTGTGTGTCCACTTAGGCCTAGGATGATGGCCTTATCTGTACCGTGGCCTTTTCCTGTTAAGGCAAGCGAGCCATAGAGTGCAGTTGAAATTTTTGTTGTTGAAGTAATGAGGTCTTGATTTTCAAGACGATCTAAAAAGTCACGTGCGGCCCTCATCGGTCCCACTGTATGTGAGCTACTCGGCCCAATTCCAATCGAGTAAATATCAAAAACACTTAAATTCATGCTGACTTTATAACAGTTGATTGCGATTTAGGCTAGATTAGTTCCACTTATCTTCAAGGTATGTATGAATTGTGTTCACCGTCGTAGCATCTGGTGGATCATTAAAGAGCATAACCTCCATAATATCACCATTAAAATAGCCTCCATCACCACTGAGGCTTCCTGTGTGATCATATGAGTCATTGGCGTAAGATCCAATTGAGATGGCCCCTGAGTGGGCGTAAAGAAGACTTGTTGATGGAGTTGAACCAATTGAGCTTCCGTTGACATAACAAGTAAGGTCTCCATCTGGGCCAGCGCCCCCTGTGTAATTCGTATAATCAAAGACCCAAGTCACATGATAAATTGTATTTGCCGAAATGGCCGTACTCACTGAAGTAAATGGTTGAGTTCCATCACCATCATCAACGACATTCCAAAAGCCACAGTAGAGATTTCCGCCGCTGATATAAATATTCATTCCGCGACTTGCTCCGCCTTCTTCATAGATAATTTGAAGAGTCGTTGTATCGGCCGATGTTTGAAAAGAGGCCGTGATATTTCTTTGATTAACCGTTGCTGTGTTTAGCTCAGCATGATTGGCCACTGAAAGATTTTGATTTGTTCCATTAAAGACAAGGTGATTGTCGACTCCATCAAAAGTTGGTGCGGCCGTATCACGATAGAAGTGGTGTGTATTAGCACTCCCTGATGTATCAAGCCAATCTTCAACTGATCCATTAAATGCACCATTACTAGCATCGAGTCCGCCATTATCGAGAACGGAGGTTAAGTCACTTGCATCTAATCTTAAAACCATATTTGGTAGTGAGACGGCCGGATTAAAAACAGTGAAGGCCGCTGAGTTTTGAATCATCTCAAATCCTGCTTCATCAACAGCTTTAAGAGTAATATAGTAATTAGTTGATTCAGCTAAGGTGAAACTTGCGCCATCTGTCCCATTTTGTACTTTGTAACTTGTGACATTTCCAATATCAATCCAAGTTTGAATATCTGTAGCACCGGCCGTTGTTCCAATAGCAATTTCGTAGTGATCTAACACACAATTATCACTGGCCGCAGTCCATGTGGTTGTCGTTGAAGAAAGGTTAGTGGCATTATCTGCTGATACATCTGGTACTCCAAGTCCTGTCGGCGCTGTATTGTCCCAATAGAAACTTGTACTAGTCAAAACTGTTGATTCGTCTGCCTCGGCACTTATTGCTTTGATTGAAGGGTAGTAAGCCTGACACTCTGTTAGGCCAGTAAGAGCTGAGTGAGTATAATTTGTCACAGTACCGATATTATTCCAGGCCGTGTGATTTTGAGCACCAGAGGTTGTTCCAAGGGCATACATGATGTGATCGAAAACTGCAGGGTTGGTCCAATTAATTGCCGGAGCGTTTTGAGGTAGGGCCCCTGTGATAATGGCACTTGCTGTTGTGATTGAGGTTGGTGGGTATTGAGCTAGTGGAATGGCCGCAATTTCCTCTTCACTTGCACCGCCAGAACAAGAGGTTAGAAGAGCTAAGAATGTGAATAATATTGACCACTTAAACATAGTTTACCTAACTAAATTATAGGTTAAATCATCTATGTTTAAGTTAGGAAATATTTTACCTAGATTAAGTCTTTGATATTACTTGTGGTTGGAGTCTGGATAGATACAACGATCACCGCAATGCTCCTCCATATCTTGCCATTGGGAGCCTTGATCGAGTTCATATTTGTTGCGATAGATTTCTTCAGATGAAGGCCTACGAAGCTTTCTCTCCTCAGGTTCGGCCGCTTCTTGGAAGGGGTTGGTTGATTCAAGTCCTTCCATTTTGTAACTCTTTGTTCCCGAAGCACTAGGTGCGGCCCCAAAGACACTAAGACTTGTGAAGGCCAAGAATAATGTAAAAATTATTTTAAGAGTTTTCATCCCTCAATTTTGAGGCATGATTGTGAGCTTTTTTAGCAGAATTTATTAGGATTCTTTCACACTTAAGGCTTCATAGAGCTTAAGTGAAATCCATGCATCAGTTGCCGCATACTTAATCTGAGCAGGAGTTAATTTATTATTCTCCCAATTAGTCAGTTTTGCTTTCTTTGAAATCTTTCTTTTAAGTAGGATTCCTGTTAGAGAGGCAAGACCGAGAGTGATATAGCCTTGTGCTTTGGCAAGATCTTGAACGTCTACTATACCTTTTGCATCAATCTTATATTGTTTTTTCAAGTCACGACAGTCGTCTTTAACTGCAACTCCTGATTTTATGATCTTATCGTTTTGTAGATAATCCACTAAGTAATCAGGACACTTCACCTTATTTAAACGAAAGAGAAAGCATACTTCATCGAATGAAACTTGAATGAGGCTTATTTTAAAATTATCAGTCTTTTTAAAAGAAGGCCTTGATTCAGTATCAAGGCCAGTAATAAGATATTTACTTGTTAAACTTAGAAATTCTTTTTTTGCTTTTTGGCATTTTTCTTCTGTGTCGATAAGATGAATTGTGCCTTCAAAGTCAATGAGATCAAATTCGTTAATTTCCTGCTTTGTTATTCTTGTTTGTATCAACTCTTAAATCTCCTAGTGTCGCTGTTAATTTGTAATCAAGGTATGCGCTTAACAGCTTTGTCACAGACTCGCCACTTGCTCCCCAAGGAAATGTTTGGCGATCACACTCTTTACCATATCCTTTACAGATATTCACATTATAACATTGATTCTCATAATCGTAAGCGTAATCAATCTCACCTGAAACTAAAATACCAACAACTTCATCATTAGTATTAAAGACTGGTGAGCCGGAGTTACCAGCAAATGTATCAAGGTCAGTTGATACTGTTGTACGATCTTTGCTGTTGAATTTAATTGATGCATTATCTGCAATTTTAAGAGGTAGTCCTGTTGGGTAACCTGCTACATAGATCTTAGTTCCTACGTCCACAGCATTCTTTTTTAGGTTTAATTTAACAACCTTCTTATCGGCGGCCTTGCGGTCAAGCTCAATAACGGCGTAATCAAGACCTTGTGTGTAACTTCCAGCAACAACTTTCTTACAACCATAGACGTCATTCTTTTCAATACTAAGTTTTCCGTCTTTATCTACTGAATTTGAAGTGTAATTAAAAACCCACTTATTACCTGCGCAACCCGAAGTGATTGCATTGGCAACTGTTTGTCCGCGAGGAACAACACAGTGACCAGCTGTCATCATCAGGTTTTCACCGATTAAGAATCCACTACAACTTGCAATTGTTGGTTGTTCTCTAAATCTCATATTGCCACATGTTGGATAACCGCGGTGGCTTTTTAGTGTTGAATAATATCCTAATTTATATTCACTTTCTTCGGCATCATTTGAAGTGAAATAGTATTTACTTACCATTGCTGCAACGCTGTCTGTTAGTGATTGCTTGCTTGACTCACTTACTTCGACACGGTCATCTTCACCGTAAATAACTTTATTTGTTGCCATTGTGTTGAAAGAAATTGCTGATGTAAGCAATAATGCTTTTAATGGTGATAACTTCAAATCGTCCTCTCTTTGTACTCTAATATCCATCTTTTTAATTTGTAAGTTTTTACAACATTCTCGACTTTTGAACATATATTTTTTGTGATTTGAAAAACTTACATGATGACGATGTCGTCATTTCACGGTACTATCGCGCCCATGAATAAAGAAGATTTACAATTATCGTCATATGATTATGACCTTCCAAAAGAACAGATTGCTTCGCGTCCTGTTGAGGGCCGCCATCACTCACGTCTTCTGGTTTATAATTGTAAAACTGATTCAGTTACACATCATCAATTCAATGAATTAATAAACTTTCTACCCTCACAAACAACACTTGTTCTCAATCAAAGTAAGGTCTTTCCATGTCGTCTTAAAGGACACAAAGATTCTGGTGGAAGTGTTGAAGTTTTCTTCTTAACTGTAGAAGCAAATGATGACGGAAATTACCGTGCTCTTGTAAAGGCAAACGGTAAGAAGCGAATTGGTGATCACTATCAATTTGCCAATAATCTTAAAATAGAAATCATCGATAATGTCGATGGTGAGTTCTTAATCAAACCAAGCCTAAGTGGATATGATTTAATAAATTACTTAAATGCTAATGCTCTGGTTCCAATTCCTCCGTATATTAGAGGGGGAGAGTCAGATGAGCAGGATAAGAAAGACTATCAAACAGTCTTTGCAAATGAACTGGGAAGTGTTGCTGCACCAACTGCAGGACTTCACTTTAGTGACGAGCTTCTTTCTCAAATTAAGGAGGCCGGTCATGATATCGCAAAGGTTACATTACATGTCGGTCTTGGGACTTTTGCTCCTGTTAAGGTCGATAATTTAGAAGATCATAAAATGCATAGTGAAAACTACTATGTTGATAGTGAGAACTTTAAAAAGATCACATCGGCAAAAAAGAGAATTGCCGTTGGAACGACAAGTTTAAGAACACTCGAAACAATTTGGAAAAATGGTGTTGAAAATTACACACCAGGTGAAATGAAGGACACTGATATCTTCTTGCACCCTGGTGTTGACGTTAAAAGTATTGATGGCCTTGTGACTAATTTTCACCTGCCAAAGTCAACACTTCTTATGCTTGTCAGTGCATTAATCGGTCGCGAAAAAACATTAGAGTTATATAAAATAGCAGTAGAGAATAAGTATCGTTTCTTTTCATATGGTGATGCGATGCTGATATTAAGGTAAGTATTATGATTAAAGTTGAAGGATATTCTGGACTGGCCCGTGCCACGACGATAACAACAGAACATGGTGAAATAAAAACACCAATCTTTATGCCTGTTGGTACTCGTGCAAGTGTTAAGTGTATGTGGCAAGAAGATCTCAATGAAATGAATGCTCAAATTATTCTTGGAAATACTTATCACCTATACTTAAGGCCTGGTCATGAACTTATTGAAAAAGTTGGTGGAGGTCTTCATGGTTTTATGAATTGGGATAAGCCAATTCTCACTGACTCTGGTGGCTTTCAAGTTTTCTCTTTATCAGATATTAATAAGATTACTGAAGAAGGTGTTACTTTCTCTTCACATATTGATGGTTCAAAGCATCTTATCTCTCCTGAAAAAAGTATGGAGATTCAAAAGGGCCTTGGCTCAGATATTGTTATGGCCTTTGACGAGTGCCCTAAACTTCCTGCTACAAAAGATACGCTTCGTGAAAGTATGGAGCTAACCCTAAGATGGGCAAAGCGCTGTATTGACTACAAACTTCGTGACTACCAAAAACTCTTTGGGATTGTTCAAGGAGGACTTCATAAAGACCTTCGTACAGAATGTATGGAGCGCTTAGAAGAAATGAATTTTCCTGGACTTGCTCTAGGTGGACTTTCTGTTGGCGAAAAGAATGAAGAGATGGTTGATTTCTTAAATGACTTTGTTCACACAATGCCTGGAGAGAAGCCACGCTATTTAATGGGTGTTGGAAAGCCACTTGATATTTTAAATGGAATTCGTGCCGGTATTGATATGTTTGATTGCGTTCTTCCAACTAGAAATGCGCGTAACGGACAATTTCTAACTCACGACGGACCGCTAAATATCAAAAACCTTCGCTTTAGAGAAGATAAAGGAGCACCAGATCCAAGTTGTGATTGTAAAGTGTGCCGAACATATTCACGTGCTTATATTCGCCATCTTTATACAACTGGAGAGTTCCTTTCTGGTAACTTGATCACTTATCATAATCTTTATTTCATGATTAAGATGACACAAGATGCACGCCAAGCGATTTTAGAAGATAGGTTTGACTCTTATTACAAAGAATTTTATAAAAGATACACATCACGCAAATGGGCCGCAGGCCAATAGACTAATTTTAGGAGCTATAAATGTTTAAACTTTTTATATCAGACGTATTCGCACAAGGAGCAGCTGCTCAACAACCGACAGCAATGAATTTTGTTCCAATCATTCTTGTTGTTCTTGTATTTTACTTTCTAGTATTTAGACCTCAAAAGAGACAAATTGAAGAAGAAAAGAAAATTGTTGATAGCCTAAACAAAGGTGACAGAATTTATACAAAAGCTGGAATCTTTGGAAAAATCGTAGGACTTACTGAAAAAGTGGTTGATCTTGAAGTTGCAGACAATATCAAAATCAAAATTCTACGTTCTCAAATTGCAGGACTAGAAGAAAGCGTTCTTGCTAATAAGAAAGAGGCTTAATAATGTTTGGCGGTTTTGGAGCTGGTGAGCTACTTATTATTCTCGTCTTTGCCCTGATCTTTATCGGGCCAAAGAAACTTCCTGAGTTGGCCAAGGGCCTAGGTAAGGGGTTACGCGAGTTCCAAAAGGCCAAAGATGATCTCATGGATCATGTCAATGATGTAGCGCAAACAAATGATGCATCATCTCAAAAAGTAGAATCTGAAACTGCGGTTAAAGCCGAAGTTAAATTAGATGAAGAAAACCAAAACCAAGTAAAAGAGTCGGACAAAGAAGTTCAATCATAAGTTTTTGAAATTAATATTCTCTTAATATTGTTTTTAAGTAGTTAATCTCATATAATTTTTGTAGTTTATACAACTCAATTAATCGAGAAAACCAAAAGAACCCCAAGGATTAGGAGAATCTAATGAGAAGAGGCTGGTGGTATCGCTTCATATTTCTACTTATCGTAGCGATCATTTCAGGTATTTCTATCGTACCTACTGCATTTAATTTTAAAGAAACTGACAACTTTCCAGTTAAGTCAAAGATCAATTTAGGACTAGACCTTCAAGGTGGTCTTTACATGATCCTTGGTATTGATTTTAAGAAAGTCTACAAGGACGAGGTAAAAGGTTATGCTCGCCGTGTGGAATTTGGCTATAAAGATGAAACAGGAAATTCATTTGAGCTAGGGGACGTTGATGCAACAGACGAGCTTGATCCAAAAATTGAGATCATCGTTTCATCAGCTGCTGATGTTGAGGCCCTAAAGAATGTTATTCACGATCAATTTAATGGTTTTTTAAGAATCACTAGTGAAAATGCTTCTTCAATTTCAATTGCTTTAACGAAGAAAGTTAAAACAGATATCGAAGAACAATCTGTTAAAAGATCAATCGAAGTTATCAGAAACCGTATTGACGAGTTTGGTGTTACTGAGCCAGAAATCGTTTCTCAGGGGCAGGATCGCATCGTTGTTCAGCTTCCAGGTGTTAAGGATATTGAAAGAGCAAAAGAGCTTATTGGTAAAACAGCAAAGCTTGAGTTCAAAATGGTTAATTCTGATATTGCTCCTGCAACAATCCAAGGTTGGGTTGCAAAGGCTAAAGATCAAGGAATTGATTATAAGAAAGGTGAGAGATTCTCTGATTATGTTTCTAAGGTTAACGAAATCGTTGCTAAAGATCTTCCAAAGGGTCACACTCTAGCATTTGAGCGTGTAACTAACGCTAAGGGTGAAGTTAGCCAACTAATCCCATACTTAATTGAAGCAACAGCAAGACTAACAGGTGAAGACCTAGAAGATGCTCGTGTTCAATTTAACCCACAACAAAATAATCAACCAGAAGTTGGGCTTAACTTTAAGTCTCGTGGTGCGAAGGTTTTTGCCGACGTTACTGGTGAGAACGTCGGTCGTTTAATGGCAATTACGTTAGATGGTAATGTATACTCAGCTCCACGTATTAACGGAAAAATCGCCGGTGGACGTGCAACGATTTCACTTGGAGGAAAGGGTTATAATGAGCAACTAAAGGAAGCAAAAGACTTAGCTCTTGTTCTTCGTGCTGGTGCTCTTCCTGTTCAACTTGATTTCCTTGAGCAAAGAACTGTAGGGCCATCACTTGGTGCTGACTCAATTGACAAAGCTCGTTTTGCCTCTTTAATTGGTTGTATTCTAGTTTTCGCATTCATTCTTGTTTACTATAGAGTTTCAGGTGTTTTCGCTATTATCACTCTAGGACTTAACGTTCTTATTGTTTTAGCAATGCTTGTTGGTCTTGGTGCAACTCTTACTCTTCCAGGTATTGCAGGTATCGCTCTTACTGTTGGTATGGCCGTTGATGCCAATATCATCATCTACGAGCGTATTCGAGAGGAGATAAGGCAGAATGTAGGGTTCTATAAAGCTGTTGAGAATGGTTTCAATTCAGCTTTCTGGACAATCGTTGATGCTAACATTACGACAGCTCTTGCTGGTATTTGTCTTCTAAACTTTGGTACTGGTCCAATTAGAGGTTTCGCTGTAACTCTACTAATCGGAATTATGGCAACAGTTTATACTTCTTACTTTGCTTCTAAGTTATTCTTTGAATTCTATATGAACAAAGTTGAAGGTCAGGATTTAAGTATTTAAGGTATTGGAGTTGATATGTTTGAAGTAATTAAAAGTAATACAAAATTCGATTTTGTTGGAAAGTTTGGAATCGCTGGTTTCATCTCTGCAATTCTTGTTATTGGCTCATTGTTCTTAATCGCAACAAAGATGCAGTACGGGGTAGACTTTAGAGGTGGAGCTGAAATTCAGGTAAAGTTCCAAAAGAAAGAAAATTTAAATGAATTAAGAAAGGAAATGGGAACTGCTGGATTTACAGGGCTAACAATCCAAACAATCGGTGAAGCCGATCAGAATGAATACCTTCTAAAAGTAAGTGCTAGTGAAGAGAACTTAAATGAAGTTACTGAAAAAGTATCTCAAACTCTTCAAACAAAGTACCAAGCTGATGGTGTTGAAATTAGAAAAGTTGATATCGTTGGTCCAAAGGCCGGTGCTGAACTTAGAAAGTCTGGATTCCTAGCGATGCTATGGGCGCTTCTTGCGATTATGGTTTACGTAGGTCTTCGCTTTGATTTCAAATACTCACCAGGAGCAATTGTTGCTCTTTTCCATGATGTTACAATCATCCTAGGGATATTTGCTCTTACTGGAACAGAGTTTACTCTACAAACAGTTGCGGCAATCCTTGCGGTTATTGGTTACTCGGTAAACGATACGGTTATTGTTTATGACCGAGTTCGTGAGCACGAAGCGAAATTTGTTGGACGTGATATTAAAGAACACATCAATAATGCAATTAATGAAACACTATCAAGAACTATCTTAACTTCTGGAACAACTCTTTTTGTTTCAGCGACGATGTTCTTCCTTGGTGGTCTTGCAATCCGTGATTTCTTTATGGCAATCACTCTTGGTGTCGTTGTAGGTACATATTCATCAAACTTTGTTGCTGCACCTGTCGTATTACTTTTTGATCGTTTCAGAGGAAATGAAGTAAAAAATCCAGTAAATGCTTAAGACGAAATTGTTAAAAAATACAATTATGTTTATATCGGCCCTTTGTGTGCTTCTTTGCGCACAAAGGGTTTTTGCTTACGGTGATGATTACGATAGCCGAGATAATACCTATAATTCCAAAGAACAACTCAAAGATCTTGAAGAATCAATCAATGTAATTAAAGAAGATGTTATTAATGAAGATGAGGGGAGCGTTGATTCAGCACCTATTGCACATATTGATCCTTCACAAGTAGGTACAGGTAATCTTAATATGGCCAATCCGGCCATGGTTAGACAGGCCATCAAATTAGTAAATTCCCAGTTTAAGAATATGCCTGATGATCAAGTTGCGGAAATGATTCGTACAAGTTTAGAGGGAAAACCTCTCGTAAATTATATTTCGCAAAGTGATAAGGCCATAAACTTTGCTGTTGGGCTCATTAAAGATGATAAGGCCATGCTTTATCTCTTTGAGTTAACTCAAGATAAGAAGATCCTTAAAATTGCACTTGGAGTTGTGATAGGTCTCTTTATTCTTATGTATTTTCTTAAAAAAATGTTTATCAAAAAAGACGACTTTATTCTCTTAAGATTTGTTAAGGGGATTATCTTCTTTTTCTTTTCAACTGCCACAAAGCTTATCGTGATCTACATCTTATACAAAGATTACCTTGATCCATCTGTGGAAGTTTTCAAAAAACGCGTTCTCTAAATTAATTTGAACTTGTAACCGGAATACATCCCATCTTGCGATCAAGAGGCTTAATCGTCGTAGGTATTGAAGATGTGTACCCACTACTTACAAGCTCAGATGCATGCATGACTTGATAAAGCTTCTGATAACCACGCTTTTGGACATAAGGAGCATCGACATCGGCCGGCCAGTAGAAGTAGGTCGGTTGTGAAACTGTATCATTTGTTGGTTTGTAGTGGACTCCATCTGTCGTCAGGTGGAACCAGATATTCTTTAATAGTCCTTCGCGAATAAACATAACATCAGCTGGTTTGATCTCTTGCTTTGTACCATCTGTTAACTCAATTACTTCACGTGGTCCTTGAGCAAAGTAGAGACCTTCTGTTGGAACACCAATAATTTCTCCAAGGGCCTTAAATTCAATATTGCTCGAATTGTACTCTGTATAACCTGGACAGATTGCACGGCCACTATTGTCGGTAAAGAAAGGCATAAGGGCGAGCCCTGATTGAATTAGGCCTGATTCAGTTGATGTACAGGCTTCAGGGAAGCCACCATCTTCAACGCTAACACTTGGTGCAACACATGTTTCAAGAGGCGCGAAGTAAGACTTCGTTCCTGAAATATTGGCCCCCATTTCTATCATTCTATTCTTAATAAGAAAGTCGACTGTGCGGTTATCACCATCAGCGATAAAGCGAACATCATTTACATCCCAAAGAGAAAAATGATCTGGGGTTAGTTCAAGTCTTGCAAATTGTGGAGAGTCATCATTTTGTCCCGTCTTAATATAGTCGTGACAGAAGATTGTATCACTGACTCCTGGTGGAAGGTAAGGTGTAGGGTAATCGACAGGCATATAGAAGTGCTTTCTAACTGTATCAAGGTAGATTTGTTGGCTGGCATCATAATTTGAGCTAGTGGCCGTGGCACGAATCATACAAGTGTATTGTGAAATAAGTTTGATCTTTAGATTTCCATCATATTCGTCATCATCACCTGGTTCAAATAATTTAAATTGCTCGTGATCTGAAGTTGCGTATTCAACACCACTGCCAGTTTCTTCAATATGAAAAGTATAGGCCTCTCCAAAGTTTGCACCTGTTGCTTCTAGGTTTGCTTCAAAAAGGTTTGTTCCTTGGAAAGTTTTAAGCACACTTGTAAAGCGCTTTCCATCGATATCTGTTGCAACAAGAGAGCATGATGGAGGGTTTGTGGCGCCATTATCAATGGCGTTATTACAGAAACCAAAAAGGTTTTCAAGATTAGCATTACCTTGAATAAGGGCCCCTACTGAAACGCTACCGTAAAGTGTTGCCACCGTTGCTGTTTTATTTTGGCATGTTGCCGCACAATCGGCACCACTTGTAACTGAAGCAACTTTCTGATTCTTACAAATACAGAAATTATCATCAATAAATAGGGAATCACTTGGGCGAACAATCTCTTCTTCGGCCGTGATACAGACACCAATAGATAATTGAATATTTTCGCGTGTGAAATCATCAAGATTTTCATTTGCTAATATTTCTTCAACTTGTTCATCTGTAGCGACAACTTCACCGTCATTGCATGAGCTGGCACAGACATTTCCTTCATTTAGTAAGAAGAAGAGATCCTCACAGCTATCAGATACGTTCACATCGTCAAAGAATCCGTCTGGACGGGCAACTTGTGGAACACAAGAGCTTGTAATGAACAAAAATAGAATTAAATAGATTACCTTCATTGGCCAAATTCCTTAAAATACTACTTACTTAATCGCCATATTCTTAAGACTTCTTTAATTTTAGGTTAATTCCTTACATTCCCTTGAAATTATTGACGCATTAACGTGATTTCAGTACCTTATATAATGGGGCAGATAGTGACTGTTCAGAAATATAGTAAATTTTTTGTGGCATTATAAATATATCTAATGTTTTTAGAGACTTGGACGATAAGTGGGTAACTAAAAATCATAGGATTGAGTTTTACTCGAATACAATTCTCATAGATTGGAGAGGAGATAGATATGACTAAAGCAGATTTAATTGCAGCAATCGAGAAGCAAGCGAATGTTACACACAAGCAGGCAGAGACTGTTGTAAATATTTGTTTTGATGACATGATCAACGCTTTATTTAATGATGAAAGAATCGAAATCAGAGGCTTCGGTTCATTTGCGAATCGTAATTATAAGGCTTATGAAGGACGTAACCCTAAGACTGGTAAAGTCGTTAAGGTTCCACCTAAGAAAGTTCCATTTTTCAAAGTTGGTAAAGAACTAAGAGAGATGGTTGACGAAGGTAAGGACAAATACGTTATTCGTGAAGCTTAAGTCTCATTGACATCCAATACTTGGTGCTAGGTCCATTTCTTATGAAGTGGGCCTACATTTTCAGCTATTTATCCTAAGTATTTCCGTTGACTTATCAGTAAAAATCCATATTATAGGAATTCTAAAATCATTCATGCGGACGGGTGCTAGAGTGGTCTAATAGGGCAGTTTGCAAAACTGTTTTTCACCGGTTCAAATCCGGTCTCGTCCTCCACTAGAAACGCCAAGGCTTATGTCCTTGGCGTTTTTGTTTTTATTAACATATTTACAATTGTCTTCTATATACAATAAAAACAATGTATTTAATGTAATAACTTGTGTTTATTGAGGACTTTATGAATATTCTTATTTTGATCTGTATTACTTTTAATCTAACAGTATATGCCGTTGATAGAGCAAGCATTGACAAGAAATCTTTAAATACAAAGCAATTGTTAATAGGTAGTATAAAAAAGGAGTTTGAGCTTAAGTTCACAAAGAATAGAAATGGTATTTTAGAGTATTCTTCTGAATTTGAGTTTGTTGATATAGATGGAAGAACAGAAAAAAAGGATTACTCTTGCAGGCCTTTAAACTCGTTTATTAACTCAATAGATGATTTTAAAACTATCATTCTCAATAATAGTGAAAAATTAATATTTCATATGATTAATGATTTAAAGACTAAAGCTGAAGTTTCATGTGAAAATATTCGCCGTATGAAGAAGTTATCTAAAAAGCTAGTTCATAAAACAATGTCAGAACAAAAGTTTGTTAGTATTATTAAATATGATGTTCTATGTGAAGAAAGGTTTAATAATACTTTAAACAAAGAAATTCTTAGTAACATGAAAGAGAGAATATCTTCTACATTTAATGATGACATTCTTTTTAAAAATGCGTTGTACAACTATATAGGTCAGTTAAACATTGTTAATAATAACAACAGAGCAAAAGACGACTACGATAATGAAGTATGGACGTCTACGTTTGATGAGCTAGATTTCAATTGTAGCTCTAAGATAAATACTGATTCGACAAAAATGAAAAGCTATGAGCATGCTTACTATTCATCCACGATTTTAGATAACTCTCTTTCTACAGAGTACAATTTAAGCTGTGTTAATTCTAGTCGGTCATTAGTCAGTTATAATTGTCAGTTGGAGGCACTGAAATTCGGTATTAAGAAGGCCGGTGAGCTTATAAAGGCAGAGGAATATAAGTAATAGCTCATTTTTAATTCTCGACTCTAGTACTCAAACTATAGCGATCGAGTACTTGCCCAACTGATTCGATCGAAACATCTTAAATTTAAATCGTAATAGCCGTGCTAATTTGTGCTTAATTGAATATCTAACTTATTGAAATATCGGAGAATCTATCGAATCCTCCAAATTCAAAAAGAAAAACCCAGGCTTGTTCTAGGTTTTCTTTTTTTACCTGAAGATAAGCTCGATTTAAACATGTATTCTCCCGGTTTGGGAGTCGGGTAAATCCGGATATTCCAGGCATCTTGCGTCTGACCCGAATAAAAGCTATAATCAGGTCATATCTGACCCGAATAAGGTGTTTTAATCAGGTCATAAATGAGGTAACTATGGAAAATTACATTTGGCAGCATTCGAGTTGGCCTAACTTCAATTGGGATGCGACTACGATTACTCCATATCTTCAAAATGCAAGACAGACCCAACAACAACTTCTTTCTGTTGTAGGTTCAATTAACTTAAATAATCTAGGGGAAATCCTAGCTTCAGAAGTTATTGAAACATCTTCTATTGAAGGAGAAGTTTTAGACCCTAATGATGTTAGATCAAGTGTGGCCAAAAGACTTGGACTCACACGTGCAGGCCTTCCGGCTCCTTCTAGACATACAGAAGGTATTGTTGAAATGCTTATGGAAGCAACAACTAATTTCAGATCACCACTGACAAAAAATAGACTTTTTGAATGGCATAAACTTTTGTTTTTAAACTCACAAACATTTATCTCAAGTGAAGAGGTAGGAAAATTTAGAGCCAATCTTAATCCTATGCGTGTCATTTCAGGTCGCATGGGAAGTGAAATTATTCACTATGAGGCTCCTCCTTCTGGCCAAGTAAACCAGGAAGTCCAACAGTTCTTAAACTGGTTTAGCAGTGACGAGAGTCTCTCTCTCGATGGTTATATAAGAGCAGCGATTGCTCACTTCTGGTTTGTTACGATTCACCCTTTTGAAGATGGTAATGGCCGTATTTCTAGATGCATAACTGATATGGCCGTCGCCCAGGACGAACAATCGCAAAATCGTTATTACAGTTTGTCTTCTCAGATAAGAGCAGATCGTAAAAAGTATTATGAAATTTTAGAAGAAACACAAAAAAGCGCAGGAGATATAACCCTGTGGATAGTGTGGTTTCTTGAGACGATTACCAAAAGTATAAATGCTTCACTTTCTAATATTAATAAATCACTTTCAATTTCAAAGTTCTTTGATGTGATTAATGAAATGAGCTTAAATGAGAGACAGCTTAAGGTGATGAGGAAATTACTTGAAAACCTTCCTAATGATTTTCAAGGAGGTCTTACTAATAAGAAATATGTCGCTATGGCAAAGACGAGTCCAGAAAGTGCAAAGAGAGACTTAAAAGATTTATTGGTAAAAGGTTTGATTTTGAAAAATGATGGAGCAGGTCGCTCGACAAGCTATCGTCTAAATCGTGAGATTATAGAATGAAAGACAAAGTAATAATTGAATTTAGTAAAGAAGAAGCATTGGTTTTATTTGAGTACTTAGCACGGGTGAATAATGATGATGCACTTGAAAACACATTTTTAGATGAATCTGAAAAAAGAGTGATTTGGAGTTTAGAAGCTAGTTTTGAAGAAAAGTTAGTTGAACCATTCAAAAGTGATTATAACAAGATTTTAAAAAGAGCTAGAAGAAAAATACTATCAAAAATAAGTAATGATTAACACGCTAATTTTGCATCGAAATGTAAATTTAATTACGTCGTGCTTACATGTGCTTAATTGAATACTTAACTTATTAAAATACATGCACTCCAGAGGTTTTAACTGTGTACTCACACCCCAAGATAAATCAACGATAGAAACGCAGTTAGAATTATAAGATTAACAAGAGCAACAACCTTCATACTTCCTCCGATGAGATATATCTACCTCGCAAAGAATACGAAAGCAAAGCTCTGTTTAAGGAGTTAATCAAATATTGTCTTACACAACTCTAAATAAGTTATATAGCTGCAAATAAAAAAGGCCAGCATAACGCCGGCCTTCTTATATGGATATTGATTTTTATTAGTAATCGAGAATTAGAGATTCAATCGGATCAATACATGACTCGAGGATCGTCATATACATATATTCTTGCTTGTCATTGTCATACTCTGCTAGATCTTTGGCGTTAAGCTTTTTCATTGTACAGGAGATATTTACTGAAGCTGTGTCATCTTCATCTGGACCAAAGTTTTCAAACTTAAGCTCTGAGTTTAATGAGTAGAATTTCTTTGTCTTACCTTCAAGGGCCTTTAAAAGATCAGCATCAAATGAATCACTTGATCCAGACCAAGTCTTTGCAAGGTATTTAATCGTACAAGTATCACCAGAACAACTCATACCTTGTGTGTAGAAATTTATATCTCCACCACAATATGTATCCATACAGATATCATCCATATAACCATTGATTTTATCTGCTTCAGACTTCGTTAGAAAGTCAGTTTGAGCTGAAGCTGAAGTGATTGATAAAAGTGTTATGATTGAAATAAGAAATTTCATATTGTGCCCCCGTTTCCCTAAGTCGAATGTATAACTCTAAATAGGTAAATTTCTTTTTTAAGTAAATACTATTGATAATATTTACTTAGTATTTTTAGCGAATTTTCCAATCATAAGTTGTCCATACACCTGATTATGAATCCTGAGTTGCTGGATCTGGATTGTGATGATTTGGTCACTTAAGTAATACTTTTCTTGATTCTGCTGTTGGGTCTTTTTTGAATATTTAAATATATCTTGATACTTACTGATTCGTTGGCCGATATAGTCACAGTCTTTTGGAGAAAACTGAATTTCATCATAGATTGTGACTTGGATATTTGGTCCAACTTCACAGGCGTATAAGTTGGCCTTAAATGATAATAGAGCTATTAGAAATATGTGCTTCATCATGAAGTTTGCTGACATGTAAATCCTCTTACAAGTTTAATACCTAAATTCTGAACTTTTCAATTCTTGTTGTAAAGGACAAGTTAGCGATATTTTTAGATAGTTAATTTTTTAAAATTTACCCTTTTGCTATGTGATGCATTTGTCTTTGTTGATATGATTTAGGTCATATACTGTAGCTAATTGTAGGCAGACAATAGGCTTACTAAAGGAGTTTGTATGAGTAAGTTAATGATTTGTGTCGATATAACTAATGAATCAATTGATTCCTATAAGAAGCAATTGGCCAACTTTAATTGGGATGATTGGAGCGAGGTTCACTTTGTTCATGGCTTTGAGACTCACGTCTATGCTGATACTTTCTTCTATGCATCTTATCCATTGGAGAGTCAGTTTTCAGATATTGAGAAATCTGTTGATGAAATATTAAATTCTCTTTCGGCCCAAGTCATATCTTATGACTACCAGGGGAAGATCATTCATAATTGTGTCTTTTCAAATTCAGCTCGAGTGGCCTTAAGGGATTATGCTGATCAGAATAAGATTGATCAGATGGTTATTGAAACTCGTGGAAAACATGGCTTTGAAAGCTTATTCTCAAGCTCATTTGCTGAATACATGATTGGTCATGCAAATTGTAATCTACTCATTGTAAGAGATAAGAAGTAATTAGCTTCTATTTTTGTGGCCTAGGCCAATTTGGTTGGTAAGTGCTCCAGTCTTCACACTTATACCCAATTCGACTACAGTAATATGTTGGTTGGAAGCACGTCTTAGTCTTTGGGCCTCTTTCAATTTTTGGCTCAAATGTAACAGATACTTTAACATACTTAGAGTCATCAAGATCTTTTCTCTTACTGCCTCCTGGTGCGAACTCTGGCTTAAGCCTTTCGACACCGTTTTTCATCTCATAAGGGCATTCTCCTGAGGACCCATTACCATTTTGACCTTTATAAGAAATACTAAAGTCTTTATCTTCAAAGCCAAATCGGTCTTGTAAGATTCCTTTAGCAGAAGCTGCACGGGCCTTTGATAGTCTCTCGAAACCTTTTCCACAGAACTCATCCTTGGCCGCTCCCGTATTATTTAATTGTGACGAAGAAGAGCTAATATTAACTTTGCTAAGTTTTAGTCCCTTGGCCTTCATATCCTCAATACAATTTTGAAATTCTTTATAGGCCGGATCCTCTGAAAGCATGACATTATTGATTTCCCACTGATTATCTGGAAAGTACGATGAGAATTTACCGGCACAAGACTTTGTTTGTTTTACTTGTACATTCCAATTTCTAAAGTTCACTCTATCTGAACAAGATAAGTTTTGATTTAGCATCTCATCTTGAGAATAGTTCTCTTTCATATATTTGTCGATTTCAGCTTTCTTAGATTGAAATGCTTTTCTTGCTGCTTGTTCACTCTCAAAACATGTTGAACCATCACGACTTGTTAGTAGGTCTTTTGGAACACCCAAGTTCCTTGGTAGATTGATGATATTTACTCTTTTATTGCAGTTATACTTTTCGTTAAAGGTTGCCATATTTCTTGCAACGGCATTTTTGATTTTTTCGTACTGGTCAGCTGATTTAGATACATTCATAAATGTATGTAGTGGACTGACTACTGCCTGTTCTCTTTGTGTCGCAAGCTTTTTATAATTATCATAGTTAAGATCTACTTGCTGATTTCCATTTTCTAGTCTTAGGACACTTTCAAAACGGTACGGATCTTTGTAATTAACATCAAAAACTTTCGCTAAATCTCTGCGATGTGAAGAACCTGTTTTATAGAATTTTAGGTGGGCATAGCCTTCACCTTTTTCGCTCATTGTATTATTAATAAGATCAAATGTACTTGTGAGTTGGTTTAGGTAATTACTATCGATTTTATGAACTTCGCTACAATTATTCATCTTATTGATGACATTACAGTCGATGTCTTTAACATTACTTGAGAGTAGGTCCAGATCTTTTGAAGTGGATTCAATTCCTGATTCACAAGTGATATCAGCGAAAATATTTGTGTTAAGTAAAATTAAGATAAGTGACGTATAAAGTAATTTCATTCAAAAATAATAACACGGTGCTTAAATATCTAATAATATTATTAATACCTACGTAATATTAAATATTTAGTAGTGTTTTTAGGCAAGAAATATCAGGCACTCAAGTGAGAACCTGACAATATTTTTAGAATCGATATTCACTGTCTAATTGATAATAACTGGTCCTCTCAATTGGTGTTCAGTTCATATTGTAAGTATCGATAATTATAGTATGTTATGAAGATGTTTAGATGCTGTTGAAGCTTTTGAGGACACTTCGTCGAGCACCATGTCTTACGGACTAGTCGATTTATAGAATCCCTCAACATTGCACATGTATGATTAAGAATAAAGAGGGGGTCAAAACCTTTCTTCTTTAATTCTCCTTGTCCAGCAACGCACGAGCGTCCTCCTTCATATCTTTTGTAGTCACATGAAGGAAGATACTTCAAAACATATTTTGGATAGAGCTTGTGCATATCTGACTGGACGATCGCATTTTCATCAATGACTTCATAAATACTTTCGAATAATTGTGTTAAACCGACTTCTAAAAAACTCTGTCGATATCCGTATTTTTTCTTGGATTTTTTTGCAAGATGCCCAAATGCGGGTATTTGTGAAACCTTTGCTCCGAGGATTAATCGGCGATCCTTATCGACAGCTAAAGAAATCGATAGAGGTTTCATTTTTGTATGTTCATGAGTAATCATATCATCAAATTGTAAGTGAATGACTTTCTTTTCTTTAAGATGCATCATGAGATTTTGATGTTTTCTTAACGCTCTCTTTTCTAGAATCTCCATTCGCTTCGCAACAGTTTTTCGATCAATCCTTAAAACTTTAGCGATACGCCGCATTGATGTTTTGGAGCAAAGGAGATGTTCAATCATCAATAGGTCACGCCTTCTTCGATGACGATATTGATCACTAAGAGTTGCTCGAGAAAATCTTTTACCACAGTTTTTGCAGCGATAACGTTGGATTTTCTTAGAATCATCGCGTCGATAAAAACTTCCATCTTTAATGATTAGACTTGGCGATTTACATGTTTTTTCTGGGCAGATTATTTTCATACTCCTTATAGAGCAATAAAAAAGCAAGGTGAGAAATGTTAACCCTTTGATATTTCAGGAGTTTCTATTTGATTAAATAAAATTTTTAAAATTTAAGTAACACCAATCCAATGGGCCAGTTTCAGGTACTTATTACTTAGTTTTAATAGCTTGTATATCTCTCGTATCAAAATGCGTACAATTCTTTCAACAACCATTACTTGATCAAAAAGTAGTTTTTGTGACTAAACTCTAATCAAAGCTTGTGATGATATCAAATTTTTCAGTGTAGTTTGTCGACTCTACCTTATCTGAGATAGTTAAATCAAATTTAGTTTCAATACTAAAGTTTATCGCCGAACAATAAGTCTTTGATGTGTTGTTTTTTATTCTTAGATAGGTGATTCTATTTCCTAGAGGAGTAGGAGGAGTTACACACTCGATTGTAAATGAATCATTTCCTTGCTCGTTAGTCGCTACATTGACTTGGGCCTGTGTTATCTCTTTGCAATTTGGTGCATAGAAAGGGGCAATACTATTTGGTTCCAATTTTATCAGTGCTTCGTCATTTGCACCAAAAACACCTTCTAGATCTATTGTCCAATTTTTCAAGCTCTGTGAGATGATATCCTGTTCACTAATGGCGTAATTAAAATCACTCTGGTTTTTTAAGCTTAGATAACGATTATTTTGACTTGCTCCGGCCAGGTTCCATTCAAATTCGTCAATATTTACAAAACGAGGAATATGAATTCTAAACTGCTCTAGTGTTGTGCTACGATTAAATTGTAAACGATATGTATGCCAGTACCAACGTTCTCCATCTACAGCGTCATAGACAACATGACTTCTTGTTCTTTGAACATGTTGAACTCCATTAGAAGTTATTGCTTTTATATCTAGTTCTGCACTAGAGTCAGTTTTAAAGTTTATTTCAAGTGTCATTGATGAATTAACACTAATATCTTCAATGTCGTTATAATAGTAACGTGTACTCCATGAGACACAAGAATAGCGACCTTCATAGACCTGCCATGGGTCAAGAACTAGTCCATAAAGATCATTATCAGTATAGCTCTCACAGTTAAAGGTTCCACCTGTATTACAAACAGCATAAGTTGTAAGAGTAAGTAGAGTTATAAATGTAAGAGCTATTAGTTTATTCATTAGTTACCGTCGACACCTGTGATTGCAACATTGATTTTTGCATCAAAGTCTTCTGACTTTGCTTCGTCTCCTGCTTCTAGAGCTAGGATACCACGTACTGTAAATGCCGTTGAATCAGTTAGTGCTGATAAAACTTTTGCATTTGATGCACCTGGGTTTTCTGCCGCTGAATTGTACATATCTGATGCAATATCAGTGATGTCTTTTGAAGAATCAAACATAACACTTCCACTTGAAAGGTTAGCAGATGAGTTACCAAGAGTTTGTTGTCCAAAAGTATTTGAACCGGCAGATACAAAGATCATTTTCTCTAGTGATACAGATACGTCATTTGTTGATGATGTAAGTGATTTAGCAATCTTTAGTGAGTCACCTTTGAAAAGTAAAAGTTTTGATTTAATTTCAAATTTTACAAAACGGATATTTGATTCTCCATCAAATGTTCCAAGGTTTAGTGTTGCATCTTGTACATGGCCTGAAAAATTAGTTGTACTTAAAGTTGCATCACAGTCATTAAAAGATACATCTTCACCACAGTCTGCAAGTGCAATTGATACACTATTAACTTTTGGTGAAAAACCACCTGAAAGTGTGATTGACCCATTACCCGTTGAGTCTGTTGCCATTGCATTAAAGCTTAGTGCTACTGCAATTGTTGTAATTTTTACTAGATTCATTGTCTTCTCCTTATACTAGTTAGTCTGAATCATGATTGACTTTAGTCCTAATGGTATATTTTTGTGATTTTCCCAGTTTTCATAATCAATTCCGTATAGCGGAATAGCGGTAAGGTTCAATACTTCTGGAAATAGTTGTCCAGGGAATTGTTCATTGAATTGTCTTCTTAGATTTTTTATATGATATTTAAGAGAAACTTCTCCTAAAATTGTTCTTCCATTTGGTAGTAAGTAATTATTTAGATTTGCTTTATATAAAAACATATCGTCTTCGTCTAAAACACCTTTTGATTCGAAACCTGTAATAGGGTCTGTGTACACTAGATTCATTGTAAAGAACGTGTAAGCATCTCCTTTATTTGTAACTGCAAAGGCCAACTTCTTCTTATCTTTTAAGAATTTTAAGTACCTTAATTGCGGTGACACACTGGTATTCTTTGTCGAATAGTATATTTCACCTAACATAAATGAGGTCTGCTTGTTCGTGAAATCTATTTGAAAGCCAGAGTGGTAGCTCCCCAAATTCTCTGCTTTAGGAATATTGATTTGTACTGCATAGCTCTTTGTTTCGTTTGGAGCGAGTGACTGAATTATATTAAAGCTCTCACTACCTTTGTCATCAAGTAAAGAGATATAGGGGTTAAGAGATCTCTTAGTTGTCTGTCCTATCTTGTATGGTAGGTAAGAGTAGCTACCATCTCTTGCTTGGATTAATTCTGTTTTAGCTATTGTGAAAGTACAGTCCTCGTCTGTTATATTCTTTAGCACAATTTGACGATTTTCATCTTTCTCTTCAACGAAGTGCTTAATTGCTGGGTGTGAACGATTACCATTTTCACCTTTTTGTAAAATTGCACATGCAAAAGTTGCTATATTTGTTAGCATAAGAGTTACACAAATTATTCTTTTCATATTTAACCTTTAGCTTTATTTGTTATAAAATAAAACTCTATCTCTCTTAATCTGAATATCATCGCCATCACTATTTGAAAGTATAATTGTAACGATGACTTTGTTCTTATCTTTAAGTAGTTCAGCTAGTTCTTTCAGGTTAAGTTTTATATCCCACATCCCTTCGAAAACTTCTTCGATATCTACTTGAGCTTTGTATCCATTTAACTCAATAATCACTGTTTTTATATTTTTATAGCTAGTTTCAGATGAATCTAAAACTAATAGCGCTTCATACTTAGGGCCTCTTAAGATACTTGTGTCAAATTCAGTAACAATTTTCTCTTTTGTACTAAGGTCTTGAGCCTTAAGTAGGGTGAATGAAACACCAATTGACTCCATATTATCTTCAGGGAAGTTCAGGATCACTTCTTTTTCAACTTCTTCATAGACTGATGAATTAGCTGTTGCAATCAACTTATACTCACCATTTCTTAGTCTTGAGTATATAGTCGCATCTGCCGTTCTCCCGCTGATAGGAATGATTGCACTATACTGATCTATCAGCATGTAGCTAACATCTGTGATAATAGTGTCAAAGTCTTTATCATACTGACCATTTTTATTGATATCGTTATAAGAAAAGACGTTTAAAGATGATATTTGCTTAAGAGGGAAGTTAACCTCAACTGTCTTATTCTTTCTAACTTTTGTATGTTGTAAATATGAACGTGCCTTGAGTGATCGTGCTGTTACATGTCTTTCAATAATTGAAATATGATCTTTGTCTGCTTTCTGACCTTCAATTAAGTAACTACCGTCCAGTTCAGTTGTCGCTGAACCTGTTACGCTGTATACGCTTAGTCCTGCAACTCCTGGCTCATTATATTCACACACGTCATTATTATTTAAATCAATGCAGATCCTTCCTCTAATACTACCAGTTTTCTTCCCTCCGAATATATTCTCTACACTGCGAGGTGTTTTTGCTCCAAATCTATATTGAAATCGAAGTCCCACTTGATAATCGACATCATCATAGTAATTATTATTTTCTGCTCTTGCATAAATCTCTAACGAATAGTTACTATTTGTTCCAGCTCTAATTCCAGCTTCGATGTAGTCGAGATTTGTTTCCGTTTGAGTCACATAGTCATTTCTTTGACCCTGATCGTGTCCTGCTCTTAGGTATGCATCACCATTGAAGTGATTATTATTAATTGGAATATTAATTCCAATGTTTGCTCTCGATCTAAATGAGTCGTCACCAAATGATTCATATTCAAGATTTGCACTAATCGTAAACTCTGGTCGCTTATAACTTAAGTTAATTGTAATGAATGGTTCGTTTGTGTAGTTCTGAAAGTGATTGTCCTTGTATTCCTTGTCGGTAACACCAGCTCTCATTGCTGCATATAATCCATTTTTTTGATAAGCAAAAGTAATGAACTTTCTGCTTTCACTCTCGTCGCTACTATTATGGTCTTGGTAGTTTACACTCGCTGACAGACCATCTCCTAAAGGGAAGCTTACACGTATTTCATTTGAATTTCTAAATGTTGTTGTACTTGATTCTGTTTCATATAGATCTCTTTCTCTTTCATCATTTCGTGTCAGCTCAATTAGGACACCATCAAAATTATAAGACATTGAAGCGCTATTGTAGATTACCTCTTGAAAGCGATCTTTCTTGAAACCAGTTGATACCGCAATCGGTAGGTTTTTCTTCACCATATAACGCATGGCCGATCGATAGTCTTGAATAATACCACGTTGTGGATCATCTGATACTGTTAGTGAAGGAGCAAATGATAATTTATCATTAGAATTAAAGTTTCCTCGGTAACCAATTGAGCCAGATGTTTCGTTTGTATCTGAGTTTCGATTAAGGATAACAAATGTTCTTTGTCCTGGGATTGGGTCATATTGAAGCATTGCTGCAGTATTTAGCTCATCATTTTCATTGACACCAACAAGTGTTCCAACTTTCAGATTAGGTAAAATATCTTTCGAAAAACCAATCCCGTCTCTTGCCTCATTTCCTACATCTGCATCTATATCTAAATCAACATTATTTCCAGCACTAAATTTCCAGCTGTCGCCGTCAAAATGAAATGTACCTCTTGCGTCAGTTGCTTGTCCGTCCACCATATTGGCCTGGATATAACTTGATAGTGAAACATAGTCAGAAAGTGCTCCGTTTGAATTAATAATGACAGAGCTAAGGTTAGAATCTCGACCTTCAACACTCATATAATCATTTGTAATTGTCAAAGTTGTATCAAGATAATTACCTTGACGGTCTTGATTATTTGCGTTGTTCACAAATTTAACTTGGAATTTCTTTTGAAATTTAATAATGCCACCAACTTTGGCAACAACTTCAAAGGCCGCATAAGTTGATGTATTATTCTTAAAGTTTACTCTTACTGGTAGTAATTTTGTTTCACCGTTCTCAATTCTTGTTGGAGAAGTATTTAATGAAATACCAACCTCAGGAGTGAGATTCTTAACTGAGAAGTTATAATTCTCAGCACTATTTCCTGTGTTCTTTACTTTCAAGTTTAGCGTGTAGACTTTTTTATTTGTTTCAATGTTTTTATCAGCGTTAAAGAAGTCAAGATCCTGCTTCTTTGCAATAACAAAACTAATCGTTTTTTCGATTTTTTCTTTTGTCTGTTCGTCAATGAATATTATTTTTAGTTCGTGAATTGTTCCTGCATCAGCAAAGCTTGGAGAATAAGTATAAAAAGTTAGATATGTTAGTTCTCCTGCCTTAAGTTGAGCTGACTCAGGGGCTTCCACACGCCATTGTTGGTTACTTTCAGTGACAATTGTGTAGTTTGTATCACTACTTGCTCTAACTGGTAGGACTTGAATTGAGACCTCTCCGGGTTGAACTGTCTTGTCAGGCAGAGCTGAGATCTCAATTGAGTTCGCAAGAATAAGAGTGTTAAAAAGTAATACGACAAGTAATGTAAAAATATTAGTGCTTTTCATAGTATTCAGATCTTATACGAGTTAAGCTGATTTCATTTATCTTTTGCACTATTTACAATGATGTTTAGTGAATGTACACGTTTTATATCAACTAGTTAATGTACTAACTTATTTATTAGCTTAATTTTATTTATACGTTTTTCTTTCTCTTCTCATCTCGAAATGAAGCATCATCCATTCCTCTTTTCCAGTAACTTGAGATGAAAGTATTTTCACTCTTAACAATACCAATTTCTTTGATGCTTTCCTTTAATGACTTAACTTTATGGAATTCACCGGCAGCAAAAATAATTGTCTTATCACTAAGTTTGTCATAGTTCTTAAAGACACCCGAATAGACGTCATCACTTTCAATCGTTACAAAATTTATCTCAACTCGGCCCTTTGTTTGAAGCTCTAAGATATCGTCTTCACTAGGGATGCAAATCGTAGCCTTACCTGTAGCATCGGCTGGGATGAGGTTGAGGTAAGCGCGAACAGCATTAATTGAAGTGAGATCGCTGATACTTACCGTCATTATCAGATGATTGGTCGAAGTGTTGGACGCACTGAGGGAGGACTCTTCTCTGACGAAGAGTATTCTATTTATGAAGCTAAGAACGAAAAAATCTTAAATGATATTCAATTAGGCGTCCGCTATGTAATTCGTATGATCGATACTCCTCGTTTAAAGTTAGAATTAGGACCTGGCATTAGTGGAGGATTAGTCCATGTTAATACAAGAACAAAGACTAATTTTAATAATGATGAGTACAATGATGAGCACTTTAATGACATTGGTGGCTACTCTTATGGTGTTTCACTCGAAACAAAAGTAACTATAAATGATCGCTTCTTCATTACTGCAGGTGTCGAATACCGCAACTATGTAATGGCACCCTTAGAGCACGATAGTGGACTCTCGCAACAAATTGATCAAGAGGGAGTAAATTTTTATATTGGTGTTGGTGTGAGATTTTAATTATCTCTTTAGGAATCCATTTAGATTGATTGAGAAACCGATTACTAATATAACTGAAAAAGCAATGAAGATGGCAAGAATTGTGATATCTTCATTCTTTCCAATTTGCTCAAATATTGGCCCATACTCATTGGCATCATTTAGAAACTTATCAATTAGGGTTTTATTTTCTTTAGATATTCTATTTTGATAAACATGCTTTGTAAGGAAGTAGAGGCCACCACCAAAAATGGCCGTCATAATAATTCCTATTAGGTTGGCCGAGCTAAGTTTTTTATTAAAGTCTTTTGAAGCCTTGATATAGTCATTACTATTATCAAATTCTTTAATGTCAATCATGCTATTATTTTCGATCAATTTTTCTTGAACGACAGTGAGAAGACTTCTGCTGTCGTCTAACTTTGCTTTAGTTGCGCGCATTTTCAATATAATAGGAATAAAGATAAGAAGCGATGTTAGAGGGATTGTGAGCTTGTATACGATAGGCGCATTGTTAAAGAAGATAATCACGAGGGGAGTAATAACAAAAATAAGTGAAACGTAGTTGAAGATACGGTAGACATTCTCTTTTTGTAGAACATGATTCTCTTTATCTTCAACAAGATAAATATCAACTTCTTTTCCGATATGATGGTTTAAGTAATTCTGATTAGAGCCTAGAAATAATCTGCGATCTCCGTTTTGGTAATACTCAATAACTGGTCTAATAGTTGTGGATGTCTCACGCCCTCCACGATATCTTCGAGTCTTTGTCTCTTCTTTAAAAGCAATGATCTTTGCTTTGATAAGCTTACCATTGGTTTTGTAATAAGAATTAATACTTCTAATAATGAGGTGAAAGGCAAGACCGAAGAAGGTCATGGCCCCTAAGAAGAAAAGAGGAATGAAGTGATCAAATATCTGATTTATCATTCCTCTATTATATCACGAGTTAGAATTTACAAAGTGCCGATAGGCCAAAACTTCTAGGCGCCTCTCTTTGCGTATAGAGTTCATCGGCCCATGCTGGCGGCATATTGGCGAAGTAGTAGCCACGTAAACTATAGTTCTCATCAAAGATATTCTTACTCCATACTGCTATATCTAGGCCCTTATAGCGATAGCCAATTTTCACATCAACTAATTGGTATGGTTCTGACATATTGTCATGTGAGTTTGAGTAGAAGAAATCATCTGAGGCAAAGAAATTCACATTCCAGTACATCCCTGATTGATACTTGTACTCGATATTTAGATTCGCTTGATAATTTGGGGCGTGTGGCATTTCACGACTACGCAGATCTCTTGTACCAACAGTATAATCATTATAACGAGTACCTAGAAGTCCTAACGATGACATGAGATTTAAACCCAGCTCTTGCGTGTATGCAGCTTCAATTTCTGCTCCGTAATTTAGTCCACTAGTTGCATTGTCTGTATAGAAAGTGAATGAGCTAGGATCCATTGGGTCATCTTGAAAGGATGTCTTAACTTGTGCATCTTCACGGTACATCACAAAGAGATTAGTGTTAAGATCAACTTTTGAATCACTAAGTTTTGCTTTTTGGCCAACTTCAAGTGAATAGAGAGATTCAGGTTTAAATTCCTTGCGAGACTGTGGAACTGCTGACTGTGTGTTAAAGCCTCCTGGCTTATAACCCTTTACCAATTTGATATAGGCGAGATCACCTAAAAGATCTTTCTTTGATAAGGTAATATTAAGCCCATACATTAGATCATCTGAGTGAAGTTCTGCCGAGTTATCTTTGTAGTCGACGTCTCTGTATTCAATACGTGCACCGTATTCAATTTGTTTTTTATTTTCTAATTCTTGCTTCTTTTGGGCATAAAAAGAGGCTAGTTGAGTTTCGACTTTACCTAGAATATTCTTTCTCTCACTACCATCTTTAAAACCTACTTCATGAAAGTCTTCATCAGATTTTTTTAGATAAATTCCAAAAGTATCTTTGTTATTCAGATCAAATCTTTGATCGAGTGAAAAGTCTTCACGATCCCTTGTGAATTCAATATTGTAATCATAGTCAGCGTTATAACCCGGCAGAGCATTCCAGTATGGGTTATTTCCCCAGTCCTCATCGTAGCTATACAGAGAGTCGTTTCTTAGGTGAGTAAATATTGTGGTGCTAACTAGGTTGGCATTAATATCTTTTTCAAATTTTAGAAATTGCCCAAAAGTCTCACTCTTATCTTTTCCTGGCTTATCTGATATTGTCGTATATGAGTTATCTTGAATGAAGGCATCATAACCATTGTCTTTATCAAAGTAGTGGAGACCCAGTGTAAGTGTTGAATCATTAAAATCATGTCTTAGACTTGTGCGAGCTGCAAGCTCATTTTGTCCATTTGTATCTTTACGATTGAGATATTTATTTTCCATGAGGCCATCACTGTCTCGCTTACTAAGAGATATGTTAAGGCCTGTTTTATCTGAGATCATGCCAGTGTAGCCAATGGCCTCTTCAAAAGTATTAAATGATTCCATTGAAAGGTATGTGCTAAATTGATTCTTCTCACTTATTTCTTGTGATCTTAGGTGGATCATACCGGCCAGTGCTGATGGCCCATATTGAGTGGCCTGAGGGCCACGAAAGACTTCGACCTGTGAGAGTCCATTTAGATTTGTGACCCCTGAGATTCCTGTGTAATCAATTTCATCAACCATAACACCAACGGAGTAATTTGAAACGGCTTCATAGGCTGAACGCTCTCCAATTCCACGAATTTGAAAGTAGCTTGAACGAGAACTTCCGTTGGCCACATTCACATTTGGTATGAGTTTAAAAGCATCACTCATGTCGGTATTTTGAGTCTTTGAAAGCTCACTTTGTGACTTTACTGAAACACTACTTGTGTCGCTATAATAATCATTTTTAAGAAAGTTTCCGTAAATAAAGATTTCGGCATTTGATGTTAGTGGTAAGAGTACTACAGACAGTAGTACCCAAAGCAATGATTGCTTCATTAGTCTCTCCTTACGCCAGCATTATCTGGATCAAGTTAAAAGGTATTACGGCCCTATTCCGCTATTCTCAGCCACATTTTGGTGTAGCTCCCTTGGTGAATTTCCTCATAATTACAGTAAAGTTTTAGAAAGTGCAATTTTTTTTAATAAATCTTAAATATGTAAGAAATGTCCTTTTTTGTAGGCTCTTATAATGAAAGTTTTAGGGGTCTTTTTATTTCCATTTTTATTAAGTTTTAATAGTAGCGCACTTGAAGTGGATAGCTTCACTCATCGTGATCGCTCAATTCCCGATGCTATTGATTTAGTCGATGACTTTGTTAACGACAAAGTAAATGAAGCAATAAAGGAAGCAAATAAGATTGATCATTTATATGGACGAAGTTGCAGTTATCGAACGCTTCGGCGAAAAGTTAAAAAGAAATTAGTGGCAGGCGTTCGTGGCCTATTTATATCATCTCCACTTCAAACTTATATCGATAAGAATCGTATCGGAGCGGACTATCTAATACGAACGAAAAAACAAGAATCGATTTATCGATATATCCCATTGATCTACAAACCCTTTTTAAAATTAACGCCATATTCACCACTTTTAAAAGTTGATGACGCTCTTATTGGTAGTGATAAATTTAGTCATTTTTTTAATATCGGCTACCTCTATTATCGACGCTTAGAACACGGATTTAATACGAGAGAGATTTTAAAGTATGGCAGAAGCTCTGAAAAGATAATGTGGGGTGGTTTCTTTAATGGGATTATATCTAATGGTGACTTAGTTGCAAATTTTAATGGATTAAGATTCTTTCAGCATCTTTTTGGAAAAGGTATTGATCCACTAACTAAAGAGGATTTAAATTCTAATGGATATATCAAGTGTATTGATAATGAGTATCAACTTAGTCGTCGAATTGAATTATCACATTTTATCGATGATGGAATGGATGAAGGAATTAATTGTAGTGATTACACTTCCAAATTGATGAGAAAAAAGATTGTTAAGGGACTTAATAAAGTAAATGCATCTTGTCCTATGGAGCCAGATCGATGTGCAGACTTAGGTAGGCAATTTAATGAGTATAAAAGCTATTTAATATCTAAAAGTTGTCACTAGTAAGCGTTTGAATTTGTATGTAAGTTAATGCTCATTTAAACTATTACTATGAAGAATAATAAAGGATTTACTTTAGCAGAACTAGTTGTGGCCGCAGGAATTCTTGGGGTTCTTTCTTTAGCTGGTATGCAGTTAATGAAGAATATGGGTGATGCTTCAAAATTTGCTCAATCAGTATCTGATGAAGTTGATTTAAAGAACTCGATAAGACTACTTCTTGATGATGAGAGATATTGTCGTGTTAGTCTCGCTGGCAATGGCAGTGCTGGAGCTCCCACTTCTGCTGTTACATTCAAAAAATCTGATCATGATGAGGATACTGAAGGCCTTGACATCGCTCTCTTCTTGTCTAATCAAGATGGAGATACCAGAACATTAAAGAAGTTTAACGGTGCAAATAACCCTGGTTCTGAAGATAAGTCAAAATTTGGAAAGCTTACGATCAAATCAATTAAGCTCATTATGAATAATGGTGTAGGGACCGACTATGCTGACTCTTCTGCTCATAATGACGTTGGTGTTGTTAGAGTTGTTTATACAAAAAAAGTCAGTTCAACTAAAGAAAGAGAACTAACAATGAATTTTGATATTAATGTTGGGCTCTCGACTGGTCAGTCTCCTGAGTCAAGTGGCGTCTCAAGAATTCTCTCTTGTAGTTCTGTTAAAGAATCATCATCTAACGAAGAGCTTGCCTGCCATATGGCCGGTAAATTCTATGATGAGTCATCAAGTCCAAAATGTCGCATATCTAAAGTTGGAATCACGAAACTTGCTTCTCGCGGAAATTACGGAGGCGGACAAAGTTCTGTTAAGTGCCCAGCTGGTATGGGGGTAACTGGAATGAGAGGTAAGTCTGGATCAGAAGTTGATGCCTTTGGTATTATATGCCGAGAAATTAATTATGAAACTTTAGAACCTATCGCAAGTGGTAGCGCTTATTCATCTCATCTTGCGGGAGGAAATGGTGGAACATCTTTTTCTATAACTTGTCCTGCCGGAAAATTTGCTGTTGGTTTAGTTGGACGATCTGCCTCACGTATCGACCGCATTGGTCTTATATGTGCAAAATATGACGGAAGTTCGACATCTAATTCAACTCAAAGAGGTGGCTCAGGTGGGTCATCATTTAGCTTAAAGTGTCCCGCAAATTCAATCTTACGAGAAGTTGAGTTCAATTCTGGTTCACAAATAGACCGAATACAAGGTGTTTGCTTTTAATTATGTTTCCAATAAAGCTAAGTATAGTTAAAATATTGACTATACTTAGGATGGAACGATGGGTGATTTTAATATAATAATTGCGGCAACTTCAAGTGTGATTCTCTTTATCTTTGGCCTTGAAAACTTCTCTAAAGAAGTTCAAAAAGTTACTGGTGAACAATTTCGTAAGATTATCGGTAAAGTCACAAATTATACAGGTATTGGCGTTTTAATCGGTGCTGTTGTAACTGCCGTCGTGCAATCCTCATCAGCTACCTCTGTTATAACAATTAGCCTAGTAAATGCGGGTGTACTTTCATTTAAAAATAGCGTTGGTATCATCTTTGGTTCCAATGTCGGAACAACCATTACGGCCCAGTTAGTTGCTTTTAAGCTTACGGCCTTTGGCCCTATATTCATTATAATAGGCTTTTTCTTATCTCTTATTCGTTCAAAGTACTCAGTCTTTGCAAAATCTCTTTTCTATTTTGGTTTTGTCTTCTTTGCTCTGAATCTAATTTCTCAAACCTTAACGCCTTTGCAACATGATGCTAGGCTTGTTGAGTTCCTCTCTAGGCCACATAATTTACTTTTAGGTGTACTCATTGGAAGTCTTATTACGGCCGTTGTCCAATCATCATCTGTTACGACTGGACTTGCCATTATCCTGACTCAGCAAGGAATAATATCTGTTGAAAACGCCATACCTATTCTAATGGGGGCCAATATTGGAACCACTGTGACGGCCGTAATTTCGATGGTTAATATGGATATCGCAGCAAAGAAGACGGCCCTGACACATCTCTTATTCAATATTGGGGGAGTTATAATATTTCTTCCTATTGTATATTTCTGGGCCGGAAGCTTTGCTACTACTTCTGATAACCCGGCAATTGCTCTTGCTAATTTTCATCTAATTTTCAATGTGACAACGACTGTTGTTTTCGTTGCACTTATTACTCCTTTTACCCGTTTTATCGATCGTCTTCTCGGAGAAGGGAAGATGGACTTTGAACGCTTTGATTTAAGTATATTTAAGTCTGATACGGATTTTGATGAACTTGAAAGAGCCCTCTATGAAAACCTCCCAAAGACTTATGAATTTGTACAAGAAAATTACAATCTTGTCACTTTAAGTATTGAAACGAATTATAAAGGCATTAATGAAGTTGCAAAGAGGCGTATGGATTATATTGATTATGTTGAATCCGAAATGCTTGTTTTTTCTTCTAAGTATATTTCAGAATGTGCAGATGAAGAACAAATTAATACTGTTATCCGTATAATGACTGTCTACGAATATATCTTTCAAATTCATGATTCAGTCAAAGACTTATCACAAATGAAAGTTTCAATGGATGAAAATTATATTGAACTTAAGAGTGATATCATTCTCATCGTTAGGGCCCTGGCCACGGGAACCCTTAATTTCTTTGATAAGATGTCAAACCCACACCTAAGTGAAGAAGATCGAAAACATTTGGCCCATGAAATTAAAGAATTTGAAATTCAGTTAATTGACTATAATAAGAAACTTTTAAAGCTTATGGCCAAGCCTCATCGTAGTGATGCTAGTATTATTATGCACATGATAACTTATACTCATCGTCTAAAAGACAAGTTAGTTCACTACCATAATCTTATTAATGATCGGCTTAATTTGAAGTAGTATTATTTTTTACATTTTTCTTTGAATTTTACCCAGTCAAATGTTGTTCTTGCTAGTTGATCTTTGATTGTCATTTTTTCATCGATATAGGCTATACGATCTTCAGTCGCAGGGTGGGTTGAGAATATCTTTTCAATATATTTATTTCCAAAGACTCCCTTGTAGTTATTATTTAGAAATTCTTTTAATCCACGTGCAGTATGATTTTTGCTTTCTAAGAGGGCTATGGCCTCGATATCTGCTTCTTTCTCATCGGCACTACTATATGATCTTAGAAGAAATCCTTTGATAATCTCTGGGTCAAAAGCGACAAAACCTGTTACTGATGAAATTGCCATGGACCATACTGCAGAGGTCATACTAAGTTTAATTATTTTTTTAATATGATGTCTCTTCTTATGATGCATAATCTCGTGGGCGAGAATTCCCATTAGTTGCTCTTCATTATCGAAATCTTTAATAATTCTTGAAGTGAATACAATAACACCCCCTGGGGCCGCAAAGGCGTTTGATTGTGGAGACTCTATTACAACAACCTTAAAGTTATTTTCACCTACTAGTTCATAAATCTTATCTTCAATGACTTTTGTCTGATATTCAAACTTACATTCACGCTCTTTAATACTTTCAATGAACTCTTCGCCTACCTTTTGTGCCATTGAATCAGGAACGACTTCGGCTATTTTTTCTGATAAGAAAGGTATTGAAGCGAAGTAGCTAGCGATAACAATTGTAATAGCGGCTGCATATCCATACCATGGTATTTTTAAACTTTCCTTGTATTGAGGGAATTTATCTTTAATTAATTTCCAATCATCAATTTGAATATATAATCGACTATTTTCATTAATAAGAATAATTTGATCGCTACCAAACTCTTCAATAATGCACTCTTGATTCTTCCAAGAATATTCTTGAGATCCAAAGTAGATAGTGAGAGAGTCAGGACCTATAAAGGTCCTGACGTCATATATTTCTGCACTTTCACTATTTGTGTAGCGACAATTAATATTCATTAGAAACCTAAGTCTAAATCTAGTGAGTCACCAATTCCATCACTGATTGCACCATATTTTTCAAGCTTTGATTGTCCTACTTGTGAATAGTCAAATTCACCAGTGTAGCGATATTTCTTCACATAGAAGGTCATATTTATAGTCGCTACCCATGGCATCGCAAGTCCAAGTGTTACGAGAATAAGTCCTAAGCATTTTAAGTAGAGAACGAGTACTTCACTTCCTTTTAGATCAATATCAAAATTATGACCTTGGATGTAAGTATGATTAGCATGAAATTTCATAACGTCTTTTGTGAACCATGCTCCATAGATACCAAGAGTTACATACGACAGAAGTATACCTTTTACGTTCAGCCAGAAGAAGTCAGATGCCTTTGCCTTGTATTCGAACTTATTGTTTCCGAAATAGCTATTGTTGACCATAATAGACCTAAGTCTGAAAAAGAAGATAATATTCCAAATACCTAGTGTAATAATTGATAGAAAGACGGCCTTGGCCATTTCTATTCTTATCTTTCCCGTTGCACATCGATCAATTCCAAATGAAACACCTCGTAGCTGTGTTCTTGATAATAAATAGGCGCGACTGCCCACGATTACAAGTGGAGCGAAATAGACAATTAAACCAATGAAGAGGATCAGGTTAAATGGCATAAAGCCTGGCAGGTAAGTTTTAACTAGATACTGATAAGCAACAAAGACTGCGTAGCCTGCAAAAACTAGTGCATAACCTTTAAAAATTTCCCAACCCTTTCCTGAGTAATGAAATTTTTCACCTTGCACTTCAAGGTGATTCCAGAAGAACTTTCTGATATTTGTTTTAGCAAATGGATAATAAAGTCCCACAGTAATGAGTGTGAGTAAGATGTTCTTTAGAATAAGGACGAATAAATCTTTTCCCTTACCCTTAAATTCAAAGTGGTAATTATTCATAGTTTCTCTCCCTTAAATACATTATCGGCTAAACTCTAGAGAAAACTTATAACTATTTGAATATATTGAGTTTTGCGTAGTAGGAGAGTGTTGTAACTGGAGTTATTTTAATTGTTTAGAAAGTATACTTGATTTTTTTCTTAAGAAGAAAATTATGGCCACCAAAAATTTTAGTGACCATTTTTTATGTTTATTCTTCTTCTTCGAGATTGTGATAGACTGTGACAACATCATCATCTTCTTCAAGAAGATCAATGAGTTTTTCAAATTGTTTTAACGTGTCTTCATCATCAATCGCTTTAAAATTAAGAGGAACTCTCTCTAGTCTTGCTTCTTCTGGAGTAACTCCAATTGCTTGAAGTTTCTTTTGAATATCACCAAAGGCTTCTACCGGTGAGATTATTTCAAAGACACCATCCTCAAGTGTTATATCTTCAGCTCCTGCATCTATGACTTCTAATTCAAACTCATCAGCATCACTGACATTTTCTTCATTAACAAGAAAGTTTGCTTCTCTTTTAAAAACAAATTCAAGTGAACCAGTTTGTCCTAGAGAGCCCTTTACCTTAGTGAAGTAGCTTCTTACATTGGCAACAGTTCTTGTATTATTATCAGTTGATGCTTCAACGAAAACAGCAACACCACCTGGTCCATAACCTTCGTAGTTGATATCAACATATCCTGCACCATCTCCGCCTTGACCTTTTTTGATGGCACGATCGATATTGTCCTTTGGTACGTTAAATTTCTTACAACGATCAATGGCAACTTTTAAAAGAAAGTTAGTGTCTGGGTCTCCACTTCCGCTTTTAGAAGCTAAGAATACATCTTTTAGAGCTCTTGTGAATACTTGGCCTCGGGCCTTGTCTGCAGCACCTTTTTTGGCCGCAATTTTAGCTGATTTTCTTCCCATAAATCCTTCTTGGTATTGAATATTTTAGGGTTAGATTCTATGAAAAAAGGGAGAGTTCGTCCATAACAGACATAAAAAAGGCCCTTTTTTGAGGGCCTTTGGATTATTTTTAATGAATTTTTATTTCATTTAACGCTGTTACTCGGCCGCAAAGTAGCCGATTTTTTCAACTTTACATGTTTTCTTATCAACTGCGACGGCCGCATTAAACCAACCTGAGTGTTCACTGCCAATAGCTGAATAGATCAGCATGTCTTTATTGAAGGAAGCAATTTTATGGCCACGGTTACTAACTAAGTCGTCACCTGCAGCAAGCTCTCCCATGAATTTTACTTCTAGCGGATAGTCTGAACGAATCTCTTTTCTTAATTGATAAGAGACTGACTTATCACAGGCAATAGCATTAATTGTTAGTAGAGTAGTAGCAATTACTAGTAATTTTTGCATCGGAATACCTCATTGATGAATTTGAAGGCATCCTAGCTAATTCGATTTAAATCGACAAACTTAATGTAAATTTTGCGCAATTTTTTTGGACATACTCCTATGGCAGGAAGTATTCCGCGACACCATAGAGACCATTTTGTTCAAATGGGAACAGAATTGAGTCATTAGTAGGGTTGTAGTCAAATTGCATACCGCGACATGATAATTGTGGCATTGACCATTCTAGTGCTCCAAGGTCCGTATTAGTATCGATATTATGAGCGTAGAGACGATTTCCATAGCAGTAGTATAGGTATTGAGTGCCACCACGTCTTACATAGGTCCAGCCATCATTTATATTTCTTGCAGTGTAAGCAATTTGCTCAACTGTACCATTCTTAAAAGCGAGAACCCTTCTTTCTGCTCCACGATACATTTTTGCTGTTACGTATTTTTGATCAACACTATCATAGACAATATTTCTATAGTTGTCCCAGTACTCAAATTCACATGTCGTTCCAGATACAGGTCCTGTTCTAAGCTCAACACAAGATTCATTCGGTCCATATGAACCGTAGCCTGTTGTCCCTATAATATGGGCCTGGCGGTAACTATCGGCACTATTAAAGGATTTCATCATAAAACCATCGTAGCGATTGTTAGAGGCATCATACTTCATGAAAGATTGGAATAGGTGTCCGTTAGCAAAACCTACTGGAAGAGCACGGTTTTGGTTGCCACCAATATCAATATCACCTGCAACCATACCATCGGCCGAGGCATAATTTGTCCCACTACTATTTGTGAATATATCTTCCCAAATACCAGTTGATCGATTTAACATGGCCATACGTCCGTAGTGATCGTCTCGAGTTGAATAGATATTTCCAGTAGCTTTGTCAGCTATGGCCCAGTATGAACTTCTCATTGGCTGAGTATTTGCTTGATCTGTCGTATTCTGTGTTGCGATTGTTCCGTTACCTGCAATAATGTCGATATTCCCTTCAATCGTGAACTCTTTTAAGTAATATGAAGCAGTCTCATTTACAAAAATCTTTCCATTATCGAGTCTTGCAACTCTTGAAACGTTACCGAAACGTGCATTAACAGCATTAACTCCGTCTCCATATGAGTAACCTTGTCCGAAAATAGTTACTACTTTTCCGTCTGCATCAAGTGTTCTAATACGTCCTCTGTCATTAAAGTACACTTTACCGTTCTTGTCGACAAAGACACCATAGATGTCCATATTACAAGCTGTGGCCAGTGTTCCATCAGCACATTCTCCACGAGTACCAGAACCTAGAATTCTAGTGTATGTTCCATCAAAGTTATTTCGATTCATATATGATCTTGCTACTGTTACATACATTTGTCCATCCATACCGGCAAAATTATAGTAATGGTACCAACGGTAGCTATTGTCTGGTGGCGTGATGGCCTGTCCTGTTGTTGGGTCGAAGTATGCATTTGAATAGTTATAATCTGATGTTGAAGTGTACATTCCACAGTCTGGGAAATTAGGGTGGTGATATGTTGTCCCTTTAATTCCTTGAATTGCAGATGTCGTTGGGTCGAATTTAACTCCGACAAAACCTAAACGACACTTTGATATATCTTGAGTTGGAATCCAGGCGTCACCTGTTCCCGTCAGATATTTTGATATAACTTGTCCTGTAGCGGCCTTATAGATTCTAAGTCTTAGGTCTGTTGTTTCTGTACTTTCTGGACGGTCTGATGTGAACCATAGATCGCCGTTTGGTAGAGTTGTAAAGATTGCACCATTGGTACGATAGTCTGAAGTTGAAACATTATACATTTGCAAATCAAGTGGGTTTGCAACTGTATCTGCTGTATTTGTACCGCCACCAATAATTGTTTCAATTGTTGGGTTTTCAAGGTTTAGATCAACTCGTCTGATTCGGTTATAATCCCAAATAAGAAGTCTTCCTTGATAATCTAGAGTTACCTTTAGAGGGAAGCGTAGAGTAGCACTTTCTGCTGGACCACCATCTCCTGTCGACGTCCCAGTTTTTTGAATAAATAATTTTTGCTTTCCATCAGCAGGGTCAACAGTAATAATCCCTCTCTTATAATCAGCAAAATAAATATTTCCATCGTCTGTAAATACTAATGATTGAATATCAGCTGAGTCTCCAACTACCTTGTTAAAGAATAGTGCTGTACGTGCATCACCGCCAAGACCAGCTTCAGTGTTACCAGCGATAATTTTAATCTTATCTGCATTTAGTGGTGTCGATGTAAGCTGAGTACTAATTCCTGAAGTATTTGTTACCTTAACTCGAATTTTATAAGCAGTTGCTAGAGGTGAACCACCTGTCCATTTAAAACAACCTTCATTGGCCGCTAGTGAAATTGCTTCACAACCATGATTTGTATGTGGGGCGATCCCTTGAGCTCCTGCAATGGCCGTAAAGACTTGCTCGTCTTGTGTGTAGAATAAATTGATCGACGTAGCGCTAAGTCCAATAGCATCATCAACTTTCCATCTGATATATAAGTCGGATCCTGTTGGTACAGAAGTTTCTGTTCTCGTAGGAGGAATAGCCGATGTGTCATTATTTGCAGCAGCAACGTCCCAGATTAGTGGTGGGTCATCTTTTGTATAGATTATTGAATCTAAGTCTGTATCTTGTGTCGCTGTATTTGTTGAAATATTTCCAGCTTCATCCTTTACCCAAGCATATACAGAGTAAAGTGCAGGCTCCCAACCGACAAGATATGAATATTCTGGAATTGTTACGTTCTGTGCTGGAACGATTCCGATTGAAGATGAATTAACTGCAATCCAACAAGCATCATCAATTGGTGGCGTTGTTGTATCATCAGACTTCATACAAACATGAGTGATAAAAACATTAGCGTTTTGTGAGCTTGCTGTTAGGGCATATGGTACAAAGTTTGTTGGAGATGGATCAGCAACTCCTGCTACTATCGAATTCACTACTGGAAGGCCAGTTTCACGATACCAATAACCAGTTACAGTTGATGTATTTGAAGATGCATTTGTTTGAGCAAAGTTATAAGTATTGTTTACATCAGTCGCTGTCGATGCTGTTGTCCAAGACCATACCCCTGAAGAGCACGTCGTCGTAGTTGCTTGTGAGCCTGTAATATTAATTGTTAGACCATTTTCACATGTACCAGAGAACGTTGCTGTTGAACCATTGTTCTTAACTGTTGCTACGTTAATACCTAGAGCAGGGAAGTTTGAGTCTCTTGTCCATGTATAAGTTAGGGCAGATGTATTTCCTGCTGAGTCACTTTGAGTGAATGTAAATGCTCTTGTAGCATCAGTTGTATATGATTGTGATGTCCAAGTCCAAGAGTTTGATGAACATGTGATCGTATCAGACTGAGCGCCTGTGATGGCAATAACATTATTACCTTCACATGTACCAGAAACTGTAATTGAATCCATTAAAACAGTACGAGAGATATTTTGTCCAACTGAGATTGCAACAGGGCTTGTGGCATTAAAGTCAGGAGGAGTCGCATCTCTTTCCCAAGATAGAGAAAGTGCTGGTGATGAAGTATTACCTGCACCATCTGTTTGAACTAGGTTATAAGTATACGTTCCATCAACAGTTTTTGGTGATGGAGTCCAATTCCATGTTCCATTAGAACAATTAAATGATGTCGTCTGATCTCCTGTGACATATATCGTATATGTACCTTCACATGTTCCTGACCATGCATTTGGAACGTTAGCGTTTGTGAAGTCTGGAGATACTCCTGCTGTCTTTGTAAGAACTGGTGCAATTTCGTCACGAATAAATGTACGTGTAACTGATGTAGAGTTACCTGCGGCATCAACTTGATTGATTGTAATATTCTTTGCTCCGTCATTATCTGAAAAGTTAACAAGTTGTGAGAATGTTCCACCAGAGCATGCAATTGAGAAGTTTGCCTGTAGGTCTCCTGAGATATTAATATTAAGGCCTGATTCACAATTACCTGTGATTGTTGTACTCGATAGGTGATATGAATTATTGGCCGGAGATGTATAGCTTAGGGCCGGTGCTATTGAGTCGATAGTAAATGTAGCAGATTGAACTGTCGCTGAGTTTCCAGCAAGATCAGTGTAGCTTACTCTAAAGCGTGCTGATGTTGTATTAATTGATGGAACAGTCCATGCTCTTGAAAAAGCTTGTGAACTTATTGGGCCATTTGCCGAAGCTGTTGTCCCTACTGAACTCCATGTTGAACCGTTAAAGAAATCAACCTGGAATGTCTGTGATGAAGATGTACTTGCATCTGTGGCCGTCCACTGTAGTGGAGTAGAATTTCCACCTTTTTGAATTGATGGAGTAGTCAGTGCCATCGAAGGGTTAATTGTATCATAGTAAACACTCACGTTATTAGCAGTCGTCGAAACGTTACCGTGTGGGTCTTTTGACCATGCTTTAAGTGTATGTAGTCCCTGAGTCGTCGATGCTAGAGTATAAGTGATGGCCGAAGCTGTTGTTGAACATGTCTGCCATGATGCTGAACCTGCTGCTGGTTGTGTTCCCTCATTAATTAGAACAGATGAAATATCGCTACAACTACTAACTGTAAGTGTATTAGCTGTTGAGTTAGTATAAAGAGGTGAACTTAGTGCAATTGTAGGAGGTGCAGAAGGAGTTTTATCTGTAACTGTAATCGTTACTGTTTCTACTGTTGCTGCGTCTACTAGTCCATCATTAGCAATAAATGTAAAAGTATCAGTTCCATGGAAATTTATATTACTCGTATATGTACAAGTAAGGTCAGTTCCATAAGATCCTGTTGTAATACAATTTGTCAGTGTCCCATTAGTTGGGCCAGATACAATCTTATACGTTAATGCATCACCGTCTACATCTGTTGCGTTATTTAGAGTAATTGATAGGGCAGTATTATCATTAGTTGAATACGATTGATTTGATGCCATTACTGGAGCGTCGTTAACTGAATTTACTGTAATAGAAACTGTCGCATTAGCTGAGTCGATTGTTCCATCATTTACTTTATAAGTGAATGAAACAACTCCATTATAATTTAGTGCTGGAGTATAAGTACAAGAACGCGAAGTACCGCCTGCACATGTCACACTTCCTGAGGCAGGATTAGTCACTTTGATATATGTTAGTGTGTCTCCGTCAATATCACTACCTGCATTTAAGTTAAATGTAATTGGTGTATCTTCATTCGTTGCAATACTCTGAGTTGGTGGAACTGTCGGTTGGTCATTAACTGGATTAATAGTAAGACTAACAATAGAGCTTGAAGTTGCATCGATTAGTCCGTCATTTGCAATATATGTAAATGAGTCACTGCCATTGAAATTAGCATTTGGAGTATATGTACAGATAATATCTGTTGTATAAGTTGATGAGTTTATACAATTTGTAATTGTCCCATTAGTAGGTGAAGTCGTAATTTTATAAGAAATGGTTTGGGCCGGAAGGTCAACATCAGTTGCCCCTGAAAGTGTAATACTAAACGCTGTATCTTCATTAGTAGTAAATGATTGATCACTAACCATTACTGGTGCATCGTTGATTGCATTGACAGTTATATTTACAGTTACAATATTTGAATCTAGTGATCCATCATTAACTTTATAAGTGAAGGAATCACTACCATTATAGTTGAGACTAGGAGTATATGTACACGCTCTTGATGTTCCTCCTGTACAACTTAATGACCCGTTTGATGGAGCCGCGACAACTGCATACGTTAGAGTATCATTTTCAATATCAGAACCCGCATTTAAACTAAAGCTTACTGGAGTATCTTCGTTTGTTGATACTGTTTGTCCTGCAATAAGTGTTGGTGCGTCGTTAACGGCGTTGATTGTTATTGTTACCGTCGAGTCTGTTACTGAGTCAAGGAGAGTATCATTAGCTCGGTAAGTAAATGAATCACTTCCGTTAAAATTTGCAGAAGGAAGGTAGTCACAGATAATATCTGTAGTATATGAACCTGCTGAAATACAATTTGATAAGACACCATTAGATGGTGCTGTAATTAATTTATAGCTAAGTGTTTGTGCTGGAAGGTCTACATCAGTTGCACCTGAAAGGGTAATGCTAAGTAGTGTGTCTTCGTTAGTTGCTACCGATTGATTTCCAACCATAACAGGAGCGTCATTGACTGGATTAACTGTAATTGAAACTGTTTCTGTTGTCGAATCGAGTGCTCCATCATTAACTTTATATGTGAATGAGTCACTACCATTAAAGTTTAGAGAAGGAGAGTAAGTACATGATCTCGAGGTTGCGCCAACACATGAAAGAGATCCATTTGATGTTGTTGTGACAACGATATAATCAAGAGAAGAACCTTCAACGTCAGAACCAATATTTAAGTTAAATGTAATTGGTGTATCTTCGGCAGTCGTTACAGTTTGACCCGCTACTAATGTAGGGGCATCGTTAACTGGAGTAACAGTGATAGATACTGTTGAGTCAGTAGATGAGTCCGTTAGGCCGTCATTTGCACGATAAGTAAATGAGTCACTTCCATTAAAGTTAAGATTTGGTGTGTAATCACAGATAATATCAGTTGTATAAGTTCCAGCTGAGATACAATTTGAAAGAGTACCATTTGCTGGTGCTGTAATTAATTTATAGCTAAGTGTTTGAACCGGAATATCAACATCAGTTGCACCACTTAATGTAATGCTAATTGTATTGTCCTCCGCAACAGTTTCTGATTGATCGCCAACCATAACTGGAGCATCATTTTCAGATGTTACGTTGATCGTTACTGTCGCCAGAGTTGAATCAAGCTCTCCGTCATCAACCTTGTAAGTGAAAGTCGTCGTTCCATAGAAGTTAAGATCAGGCGAATAAGAACAATTTCTTGATGTTCCTTCGTCACATGTAAGAGTTCCATCTGCTGGAGCTGAAACAATTGTGTAATTAAGTGTTGTTCCTTCAATATCACTACCACTATTTAGAGTGAAGGCAACAGGCGTATCTTCGTTAGTTGTTACAGATTGTGTTGCTGCTAGTGTTGGTGCATCGTTAACGGCCGCGATATTTAATGTAACTGTTGCAATCGTTACAGCATCAGTCACACTGTCATTTGCAATATAAGTAAATGAGTCTGATCCATAATAATTGGCGTTAGGTGTATATGTACAGTCGATATCTGTTACGTATGAACCTGTCTGAATACAATTGCTCAAAACACCATTTACAGGAGCAGTGAGTAGCTTATAAGAGATTGTTTGCGCAGGGATATCAACATCTGTGGCACTACTTAGTGTGAAGTTAAGTGGGATATCTTCATTTGTTGCAAGTGTTTGGTCGGCACCCATTACTGGAGCATCGTTAATTGGATTTACTGTAATTGTTACAGTATTAACATTTAATGAATCAAGCTCACCATCATCAACTTTATAAGTAAACGTCACATCACCAAAGTAGTTCAAAGCAGGTGAGTATGTACAAGATCTTGAAGTCCCCTCAGTACAATTAAGTGTACCAGATGCAGGGTTTGTTAAAATCGTATAATTTAATGTCGTGCCTTCAATATCGGCACCGGCCGTTAAGTCAAAGTTAAGTGTTGTATCTTCATCTGTTGATAGTGTTTGAGTCGAAGCAAGAGTCGGTGCATCGTTTACTGGTGTAATTGTAATATTTACGACTGCATTTGTTGCTGAATCAAGGGCCCCATCATAGGCTTTATAAGAGAAAGAATCAGTTCCATAGTAATTAGCATTAGGTAAGTAGTCACAAGTAAGATCCTGTGAATATGATCCACTCACAATACAGTTTGATAAAGTTCCATTTACTGGAGTATTAACTAGCATATAAGAGATATCTGATTGTACATTATCGATATCAGTTGCAGCACTAAGTGTGATTGATAGATTTGTATCTTCTGCGATTGATAAGGACTGGTCAGCACCACTTACAGGTCTATCATTAACATTGATTACATTGATACTTACTACTGCTGTCGTTGAATCTAGTTCTCCATCATTTACTTTGTATTCAAAAGTATCAGCACCCTGATAATCTGGGTTTGGTGTATATGTACAGTCATTAGTTGTTCCCACACAAGATAGAGTTCCATTTGAAGGAGGGGTCGTAATAATATAATCAATTGAAGGTGAATCAATATCAAAACCTTCAGTTAATTGAAATGTGTGAATTGTATCTTCTGTTACATCAATTGATTGAGTTGCTGCAAGAGTTGGAGCATCATTAATTTGTAATACATCTAATGTATATGTAAATTCATGATAAGGTGCCGTTGCAATATTAACATCGTTATCAGCAATATTCTTCTTACCAATTCTTAAAATAATATTGGCCGTCGCTGCAGTGTTATCAGGTGGAATATAATCCCATGTATTTGAGTTAGATACTGTGGCTCCATCTAGGATCCATTGATAGGCAATTTCGTAATCAGTATCCCAGTGAGTTGCTAAAGTAGAGAATGAATGACTTAAGTCCTCTTCCATTGAAGCAGGAATAGTTAAAGACTTAACCTTTGGGGCAGAGTCTTTTAAGATAATTGTATTCTCACCATTTGTAATTTCTGTGAATGTTTCAAGCGCTTGCGTATTTGAAGAAAGCTCTGAATAGATTGTGGCATAATCTGAAATTGTTGGATCACCAAGTGCATCAGTAATGGCCTTCTCTACTTCGCCTAAACCAGTTGAAAATGATAAATCTGGATCATAAGCGATATCAGTGTTTGTAAGTTGAGCAAGTAAACTTGAGATCGATGTAATGTCTTGAGGAATGTAAAAGCTAGTGACAACTTTTTCAAGGTCAACATCACAACCTGTAACTTTAACTTTGTATCGTGCTGGCTTACTTAGGTCTAAACCTAGAACACTTGGGTCAAACTCAAAATAAGTTGTCGTTTCAACACCTTCTAATTCGATTGGATTATCTTCAAGTGGTGTCATTGTAACCATATCGAATAGTTCAACTTTCGGATCAACACAAGTAGCAGCATATGCACTAAATGGAGAGTAACCTACATTTGTTACAATTCCTTTGAGGGGTGGAATCGTTCCTGAAATAGCAGGAGTTACAATGGTATTATTTCCTGATCCACCTGACGATTTTGTATTTGGATTATCTGTTTCAGGTGGTAGGTAAGGCCTTGAACTTGGTGGTACAGGTGTAACATCATCTTTTGGTTTATTCGGTTTACTTTCAGCAACTTCTTCACCAACAAAAAAGTCTCCATAAGGAATTTCGTTTCTTGCTTCATTTACTGCTTTTAAAAGAGGCGCCTTAAATTTTTTGAAAATGCTTTTTTTCTTGGTTTTTGAAGGAAGTGCTTCTTGCTGAAGATCATCATCAAAATTATCAATTGAAGATGGACCTCTTGATGAGAGAACCCTTTGTTTCGCTTTAGGTTTTACTAACTCGTGCTTTAAATTAATTTTCTTAGCAAGTTCATTGTAAGGGGACTTAGCTCTATCTTCACTATCACTCGATAGCTTCCAAATAGTTATTGTTAATATGATGGTTGCTAACGCAAGCATCTTAACATTACTAAGTTTCAAAGTTTCCCCTCTATTTTCATGAAGTTATCTAAAAACTCCACCTTAATTGTTTCGTCATTTTATTAATAATTCTTAACCATTATTGGCCTATTTCTGTCGATATCCAGTATTCAGCTACTTAGCGGGCAAACTTAAAGGAATTTGATAGAAAAGTGGCAATTATTGTTGTGCATTCAATTTTTTTTTACGTAATTTCGGATATTTATGTCAGCGAAATTCAATAGTTTTTATAATCATTTGTTGAGAGTTTCACAAAAAATATTGGTCAATAATGGTAGTTGACTATCGTTTCAGTTCAGAAGATATTCTTAAAATGTATGAGTATTTATCAGAATTGTCCGCAGATCTTTGGCTATCAGTTGTTTACATTTTATTGTGTCTAGGTGCCGCTTGTTATCTTATCTCAATGGGCCTTACAAGTTTAAAGTTTGAACGTATTGTTCATGTGGCACGCCGTTCATATTTAAAGACTTCGCTCATGTGTTTTGCTCAGGCGGTTGTTTGTCTAATTATCGTTTCAAATTTCTTCGTGCCGCTCTATTCTGAGGTTAAAGTCACTCTCACATTAATTATGTTTATTTTCACATACACTGCTCGATACTATTACTTACGAAATGTCTCAGAGGTTTTCAAAGAGCGCTACTTTTTAAGATGGGTTTATAACGCAATCGTTTTTGGTGCAATTGGAGCATGTGTTATCCATCTTATTTGGTTGTACTCTTCTGATGTTTATACATGTTGTTTAGGCTATCCTGTACAAAAGACAAACCCAGTAAATTACATATTACAGGTTCAAATTCCTTTTAAAATGAATGAGACATTTTCACGCTTTATAAGCTTTTTCACAATAAGTGTGTCTCTTGTTTATTTGCGTTTATTTACAATTTCATTCAAAACTCGTGATAAATTCATGATCGTTGGATTGTTTCTTAGCGTTGCTAATATTTTCTATACGACGAGCTTTCATGCTTTCGGCTTCAAGTACTGGATTCCTCTATATTTCATTGTGGACTTATTGGAGTACACGAGATTACAACAAATCGAGTTAAGTGAGTATGCCCGAGAGATTCATAATCAAGACCTTTCTTATCGAATGATGATTCATGATATTGCAAATCCGTTACAGATTAATAGTGTTAGACTTGAGAAACTTCGTAAAAGACCAGCAGTTTATGATTCTAAAGATGTCAAGGCCATCTATAACGGCACTCGAAGTGCAATAGATATATTGAAACATTACAACGGGCAGTTGTCTGAAGAGGCGACGATCTCGCAAGTAGTTGAAGAGGTAAAATCTATTTTTAATGATTCCAATATTATTTACCAACCTCCGGCAAAGGAAGTCTCTGTTCCGCGAGTTAAAATTAAAAATATACTGATAAATCTAATTAAAAACTCTCATGAAGCATTAGAGCATGAATTAGAATGGATAAAAATCAAGGCCCATAATATCGAAAATGGACTTGAGTTGAAAATCATTGATAACGGAAAATATTCTAATATCAAGCATCCTAATAGGCTTTTAAAGGGCTTTGTAAATTTTCGACGTAGCGGTAGGGGTCTAGGTCTTTTGTCGATTAAAAAGGAAATTGAGAGTGTTAGTGGAAGCTTCATGCTAGAAGAAGAGGATTCAAATACATGCTTTAAGATAATATTATAATAATTGTGTGTATTAATTAATATTATTGAGATGTCTCTCTGATTTTAGTATTATAGGCACATGTATGAATATCTTAATTTCTTTGATTTTAACTTCTGGCAGTCTTTTACCTATGCCTTTGTTGCTATGGCCACTGGTTGTTACTATCTTTCGTTAGGAATTTCTGGATTACATCTAAATAGAATACAAAATACCATACACTCAAATGGCCTAAGAACTGATATTATGGCCTTTTGCCAAACTATTGTTTGCTTATTAGTATTCGTGAACTTTTTCTTACCAATGTATTCTGATAAGAAAGTCTTGGTTAACTTGCTTATCTTCCTCGCTATTTCCTTTGCCCGTTTTTATTACTGGAAAAATCTTAGTATTATCTTCAATGAAAAACGTCTAATTAGACTTGCTTATAATATTATTATTAGTTGTGCTGCCGCTGTTACACTCATCCATATACTACTCTTTTTTATCGATGGTGGAGGACAGTGTTGTCTTGATAATAATGTCGTTAATAATATTTCAAATAATCTTATACGAATTCAAAATCCATTTCGTATGAGTCCATTACTTACACGATTCTTACAGGTTTATTTGATTTCAGTTACGATTATCTATATTCGTTTCTTTATCAAGGCGTTAAAGTCTGATGATTTGGCCTTAAAAGTTGGACTTGCAGTAAGTATTTCTTTTATTCTTTACTCGATACTCTTTGTCTCAAATGATTCGACGATGTGGGCGCCCTTTTATTTTTTAATTGATATTATTGAATACACTAGATTTCAAAAATTAGAGGTTGAAAATATAAACAAAGCTTTTGAAAGGCACAAAACAAAAGAGCAAATGCTTATTCATGATATTGCTAATCCACTTCAGTATACATGGACACGCTTACAAAAAATTGACCGAAGAAAAAAGCGTGGAGAAATTTATGAGCTTTCAGAAGATATGGATTCCCTATATAGCGCGACTAATAGTGCAATTCAAATTCTCAACAATTATAAGAGAGATGAGCAGCCAAAGTCCCCGATATCTAAAGTTATTAAGGAAGTAATTGAAATATTTCCTGATTTTAACATTATCTATAAGGCGCCTTCATTTGAGCGCCGTGTAAACTCGACAATCATGAAGAACACTTTGATAAACTTGATAAAGAATTCTCATGAAGCACTTGGTGACAATTTAGAGTTCATTAGAATAACTGTTGAAGTCTATGGTGACCAATTACATCTCCAATACATTGATAATGGAAAATATAAAGATTTCATAAATCCTGACGCTGCTTTTGAGTTAGGCGTAAGTACCAAGGGGACACCAGGTAGTGGAATGGGGCTTGCTTCTATTCGGGAGGAGTTAGAGAGCATTAAAGGACGTATTGAACTGGGAGAGTTCCAGTCCAATACTTGCTTTGATATTTTTATTTAATTAGTTATTACAATCATCTAACTCAACTATCAAGTATCCTGTTAAATTTGTACATGAACTACAGTTAAGGCTAAAGACGATAGTATCTCCAGGTGATACTGAGTAATTGAGTTCTGAGTTCAATGATGAAGAGGTCGCGACAGAAGGACCATTTACATAGAGACTTACGTTATCAGTAGACCATCCTCCGGACTCTTGTTGGAGTTGGACTTTTTTAAAGCACCAATAGCTATTATTTGAAAATGGTGTAACGTCAGTGTTACTTGTTGTTGCAACAGTATTATATGCTCCATAATAGACTGTTGAACTAGTAACATTCTCAATTCTTAGTCTAAAGGCCATCTGGTTACCATTTTCAAAGATAAACGCATTCCCTTCTGAATCTGTTTTAAAACATGATGTCAGTAGTAGTCCAAATGATATAATTAATAGTAGTTTCTTCATTAAAACTCCATCTCGTAATTAATATTAAAATCGATGTTTTTTACAATAACATCTTGTACTAGGTACTCTCTTTGTAGAATGTTAAATAAGATAGAGTTACTGCTAGAAAGTCTTCTTCTTGCTCCTAACTCAAATCCCTTTCCTGTATATATTCTAATTTTAGGATCATCTGAACTAGGAAAGTAAGAACGGTAAGCTGCTTTATAACTCCAATTGTCGCTATAGTCGTATTCTGCACCAAAAGTTATGTAAGGAGCAAATTGATGGACTTGATCAACCACCGGGTCTAAAGAATTCTCAAGGCGACCTAATAGGAAAAAATCAGTTCCTAGTGTGTATCCTGTTATAAGGCGCATTTGATTGTTTACTCGGTAGTATGCCATTGCTCCAAGACTTGGAGAAATAAATTCATCATCTTTATCATCTGGAGATGACTTATCTCGATCCATATATGCTGTATCAAGAGTGAGAAAATATTTTAAATATAATGCTTGGCTAAGCACATGACGGTAACTACCTGAGGCACTTAGTCCAATTCCGATGTATTCATTAGAAGAGTTATTATTGTCCATTGAGTAGTAGGCCATGCGTTTTGCCGCAATACCGAAAGATGCTCCCCAAGTATTATCAAGAGAAGATAGATTTGATCCTCTATAAGTAGGAGAGTGATCGACTACTTCGTGGCCTTTTACTTCTTTATATTCAATTTTAGTATTAAGCTTCTTTGCTAGCTCTTTAGCATCTTCGTCGTTCTTTTTTACTGGTACGAAACCTTTTTTCTTATCAAGCTTTACTTCGTTAGAAGCTATGAATTGGCCAGTATTCTTATCAACACTACCTACATTTAAGCTTGAATCCTTAATTTCAGGGATAAAGATTGCAGAGTCAAGATCAACAATCGCACCATTATTTGGAACGTCTCCCTCTCTTACATCTGTACCGTATAGTTCTTTAAGCTGCTTTTCATTTAGTTCTGTATCATTTGCTTTTTGAGTATCTTTAACTGCAACAGTCTGTAGCGTTTCATTTTTTTCAAGTGCAATAAGTTGGTTTGGGTTTACTTTCTGCGGAGGAATTTCTTCATATAGGTGAGCATATGTTGTTGAAGCATTACCTTTTTTTACAATTGTTACATCATCACGATCTAAACTGTCTTTAACTGTTTTCTCAACATCAACATCTTCTTGATTGATTTTTCTAACTGCGACTTCACCTTTAAGTGTTACTACTGATGTTGCTTGGTTTTCTTGGCTGACAACAGTTACAAACTCTGTTCCTCGAACACCAAGGGCCATGGTTTTAGTTTTAACATAGATCTTATTCACATCTTTATGTCCTGTAACATTCTTTTTAGCAGGAACAATATTTGATCTCATTTTACCGTTTAATAGCTGTATGATACTACCGCTCTTTTTCTCGATCTTTGTTAATTCGATTTTAGAATTTGGACCAACGACGATATAACTACCATCAGCTAAGATTTCAACTTTCACAAAAGACCTAAGTCTTGTGACAATTGAGGTATCCTCCTTAAGTAGCTGGCCTTTTTTTATCCAACTGGCCTTTACTGCGCCCGGTGCAAGTTGTGAAACTTTACCTTTTACTGAAACAACCTTGGCAAAAGCTGCAAAAGTTGAAACTTGAATGATTGTCATGAGACAAATGAAAATTGACTTAATAAAACTCATAAAACTTCCGTGTTTAATTTTTTATTAATTATAAATAAAAAATCATGGAAAGTTTAAGTTTTTTTAATATTTATTCTTACTGTTCAGAAGCTGTCTGAAGATAATTCTCAATACCTATCTTTTCGATAAGTGATAATTGAGTCTCTAGCCAGTCAATATGATCGTTTTCAGTATCTGATAGAAGCTTGAGTAGAAGGTCACGAGAAACAAAGTCCTTCTTGTCTTCACAAAGAGCAATAGCTTTACGAAGCATTTTACTATTTTCCACCTCATAACGTAGTTCATCTTCTAGTAGACTTTTTACATCACGTACAGGCTTATATGGAAGTCTATTGCCTAGCTCTGGCAGTCCTTCAAGGAAAATAATGCGTTCAATGAGTATTGTTGCATGTATCGTTTCATCATCTTTTTCATGATTAATACGTTCAAAAAGCTTTGTTAAACCCATATCTTGAAAAAGTCGAGAATGAAGAAAGTATAAATCAATGGCCGACAACTCTTGTGTTAATAGCTCATTAAAAATATCGATAACTTGTTGATTTCCTTTCATTTTTTCTCCTTTACAACAGCATACATGAAAGTGGCCAACTTTTAAATACAATAATAATTGACTCGTTTACTAAAGTTAATTCTCTGAATAACCGATTAAATTACTACGTATTATGGACGTAGGAGGAATTATGAAGAGATTACTATCCGTAGTCATTTTAGGTGCAACACTTGCATCCTGTGGTGGGATGAGTTCGAGGGGAATCGCCTCGGTTGAAGGAACGTGTTCACTACAAAAGCACCCAGCAAAGAATCATTATCGTATTTTGATTCATGAGAAACCGCATAGCCAATACTGGTATACAAAAGGTGATGCATTAAAAATTCAGGATACTTTTGTTAAGAAGGGGATGTGCGATAACTAACGCAGAAATAAAAAAGGCCAGCTTTGTAGCTGGCCTTCTCTTTATATAAATAGAATCTTTATTTTGCGCTTTTGGCGAACCGAAAGACCTAAAGGTCTTTCTCTCGAATATGCTGTACCCTAAAGAAGGGCGCATAATTAAAAAAAGAGACACTCAGTCTCTTTTTTTATTTATTTTATGGCTTCTCGGATCTTAGAAGATAACCAGTCCATTGCCCAAACGATTGCAGCAATAACGATTACTAAAAGACCAACTTCATTCCACTTAGCAAGACCTTGGTACTGCATTAGCATTGTACCAATACCACCTCCACCAACTAGACCAATAACTGTGGCCATACGAACGTTAATGTCCCAACGGTAGATTGAGAAAGAAAGGTATGGAAGAACGATTTGTGGCACAACACCAAACCAAATAACTTGAACAGGGTGTGCACCCGTTGCCATCATTGCTTCGATTGGACCATTTGAAACGTTCTCAATCTGCTCTGAATAAAGCTTAGAAAGTGATGATACAGAGTGAAGACAAAGTGCCATCATACCTGCGAATGGCCCGATACCAACCCATACTGAGAAGATAATCGCCCATACTAGTGGCTCAATCGAGCGAGAAACGTTTAAGAAGAATCTAACAATTGAGTAGATCGACATAGTTAGACGTGATCCATTCATTAAGTTTCTAGCTGCAAAGAAGGCCAGTACAAATGCAATTGGAAGAGCTACAGCAGTTGCAATAAATGCCATGTAGATAGTTTCAATTGCAGCAAATAGTGCTTCTTCAAAAATTGCAAAGTTTGGAGTTAGAAGAGCTGTAAAGATTCTCTTAGCTCCTGTCATTCCTGATTCTGATAGGAATTCATATACAGAGATTTGTGAAATGAAGATACTCGCAATAAAAGTTAGAACAATTGTTGCGATAAGAACGATTGAAAATGGCTCCTTCATAAAAAGAGTATTTTCATCACGCTTCATAATTCCTGTAACACCACGACCTAGAGACATTTTTGTCATAAAAAGGGCCGCCGCTACGATTGCTCCAATCGCAAGTGCTAGCAGTGGTTGATTCCATGAAAAATCTGGGTATCTAAGACCTAGAATTAATTTTTCCCATACGATCTTCCAAGAAACTAAGATCATATATGACCAAAGTAGGAAGTCGATTATGAAAGAAATAATATTCATCTTAACTTTATAAGATGTCTTATCCTCTTTTCTTTGAGGTAAGTTATTTACTTCTGGAGTAGCTGTTTGAGTTGTCGTTGTCATTATATAATCCTATTTCCCTAATAGCTTAGTTGATTGTCACTTCAACGGCATCTTCACCGTAAATTGTTTGGAACCATTCTTCGTTAATATCTAAAGGTTGACCTTCATAGATTAACTTTCCACCTTTAAGAGCAACAACGCGAGAAGCGTATTCTCTTACAAGAGATAAGAAGTGGAGGTTACAAATAACTGTAACACCTAGTTCTTCATTTACCTTTTTAAGATACTGCATAACTGAGTGTGATGTTGCCGGGTCAAGAGATGCAACTGGCTCATCAGCAAGTAGAACTTTTGGGTTTTGCATAAGTGCACGAGCAATGGCAACACGTTGTTGTTGACCACCTGATAAGTTATCAGCTCTTACATTTTCTTTCCCTTCAAGACCAACAATCTTGATATACTCTTGAGCTCTCTTCTTGTCTTCTTCTGAATAAATACCTAGAACTGACTTTAGAACTCCAGTTCTTGCAAGAGTTCCTGAAAGAACATTTGTTAAAACAGTTCTTCTTGGAATTAAGTTAAAGTGTTGGAAGATCATCCCGATTCCTGCACGAGCTTGTCTCATTGCCGAACCTTTTAATTTTGTGATGTCTTTTCCTTCAAATAGAATTTCTCCACTTGTTACATCGTGAAGACGGTTCATACATCTTAGCATTGTTGATTTTCCAGAACCTGAAAGACCAATAATGACAAGGAATTCCCCTTTTTTTACGTCAAAGCTAACGTTGTTTAGGGCGTGACAGCCATTTGGATAAACTTTGTTAACATTTTTAACTTCTAGAATCATTTCATTCTCACTTTATTAAAATAAAAAAATTATATCTACTTCTTGTTAAGTTGCTCTTCAAGATTGATATTTAGTGTTTTAATTACGTTTCTTAGTCCATCGTAATCTGCATCAGTTGTATCAACTAGTCCACCAACACTGTAAATATTTTCGAAAATTTCTTTTCCTTCTGGAGTTGCGATATATTTCTTAACTGCAGTAATAAAATTATCAGTAACTTCCTTTGGTAGATCTTTTCTGAATACGAATGGGTCATTAGGAATTTTTTCTGTAATTGTTACGATTTTAACTTTTTCTTCTACATCAGGAAATTGAGTCTTAACACGTGAGCGTGCATCACGAATTGTTCCATCTTCAGATGGAGCTGAGTAGTAAGTTGCACCAGCATCTACTTGTCTTTGATAAACCATTGTTACAACGTTATCGTGCTTAATTGCAAAAGTTGTATTTCCTGGCTTTACGTTATTTTCCATCATAATTTTTAATGGAAACATGTAACCTGAAGTTGATGATGGATCTGTGTATGCAAATTTCTTTCCTTCAAGGTCTGCAATCGAATTGATTCCACTGTCTACGTGAGCAATGATTTGTCCTTGGTAGTAGTCGTGACCGTAACGAAGAACTTTTAGTTTTGCACTTGCTCCGTATTTTTCATTTGCCATTAGATAACCAAATGAATTCATAACTGCAATATCTGCTCTCTTTGAACCAAATGACTCAACAACAGAGATATAGTTTGTTGGAATACCTGTTTTAAAATAAAGACCTGTTTCCTTTTCTAGGAACTTGATGAAGTGAACAGAGTTCGAAGCGATAGTGTCTGCATCAACAGATGGTGTGAAGTAGAGCTTAACTGGGTTATCTTTACTTCCTAATTTCATATCTCTCTTACAAGAAATACCCGTTGTAATGGCCAATACGATAGTCATAATCGCAACGATTGTGTGTTTCATTTGTTCTCCTATTTAAAAACGAAAAAAAATCTAACATTTTGAAATTACGCTCTTTTAGCATGAATGTGACATTTTTTTAATGTCTACCTAATGACAATTATAATTATCTTTAAAAACTGAATGATTTCAGTTATTTAACGATGGAAGATTTTATAATATTTAAACTTTGTTTAATTTGAACAAGGTTATAATAAGTCATGGCGTTAAATATCAAAAAACTTGAGAATTTACCGCATCCGACAAAGGAGATTAACTCCGATCAGACTCCTGTTGAGCGCCCTCATTCTAGCTGTGAAGGCCATGATGATTATCAGCAGGCCAATAATGACAGTAAGCGCTTTTCACTCATTATGAGCTTTGTTGAAAAGCTTAGAAAGCGCCGAAAGGCTGGGAGCAAAAAAGCCGACTTATACCTTGTGGAGTCAGAAAAGCAGGCCGTTAATAAACCTATCAAGAAACCTATCAAGAAGAAATTAGCAGATGCCATTAAACGCCTAAATATTCTCTAGAGCTTAAAGGCCAGAAATAGGGCAATAATCGAGATGATTCGGTCTAAGTAATGTTGTTCTCTTTAGTGCAATATGAGCAAGCTTTGGAAGTCTTGATTCATTAAAGAAGATTCTCTTTAAGATTGAAGGCTCTTCAATTAAGTTTCTTGGTTCATCCATGAGAATCTGTAATCTTTGGATAAGAATGAGAGTCAAGTCCTTATCATATCGAGTTAAATCAGAGTAAATCTCAAGAAGTTCTTTTAGAATAAATTGATAAGTTTCCTTGTGGTCTTCAAAGATATACTGACAGGTCAAAAATGTAAGAGTTAATTTAGCATTCAATTTTTTATTCTTTGAAAATGCCTTTCTTGTATAGACTTGGGCCAATTGAAGTTTGTGGTAACAATCTTCTGTGCGATTCTCATTAAAAGCTATTTGGGCCTCATTCAAGTAATTCTTAATCTTAAAAATACTCTGAGTTGTCTTATTCACTTTAAGTGACTTTGTTTTCACGCTGTCAGTGCACTCGATATAATTGATCTGAGCTTTACTAGAATCAAAGAGGCATAAATTAATTTGATCACTTGAAATTTCGATAGTTGCAAGACTAAGAGGTGAGTGATCCTTTATATAGAGTTTTTGTAAATCACTATGTGTATGAAATTGTGCTTGCTCTCTTGTTTCGATCTCTTTTGCGACATTGCCGTCTATTGCAATGACACGACTATTTCCATTTTTATCTGTTAAATGAAATTCCCAATGAAAAACTAACTCACGATCAAGTAGAAAGTCGCAAGCTTCATCAATATTATCCATACCCAACAGGACAACCATCGCAAGATAAGATGCACTTAAGCCTTGGTAATTTAGTTTTAGCGATGGCCTTTGAACAAGTTTAAGTCCAAGACCCGCTTCATTAAATCCTCCAAATGGAGCAAACGGACAGCCCAGACTTTGCGGAATCGTCGAATTGAGATTCTCATTTGTTTTAAAATTTATAAAGCGCAGTTTTTCATAGAAATACTCTTGATTTGGAGAGTTTATGAAAAGTTCACTATTGCTGGCCGTTAAATGTGAGTCATCAATTTCTTCAAAAATTGAACTCGGATTATTTAAGAATTCATGCATGAAACTTAAATATAGAGCTTCATTGAAATCTACTTTTAAAGCTCTCGCATATTCTTCAATCAATGACCAAAATGTCGAATGATAGAAATCGACTCCATTTTGATTAAGTTTAGCTTGGCGATCAATTTGTTTGGCAAATACCTTACTGAAAAGCTTGTGTAATGGGCCTTTTAAAATACTTGGGCCAAAGAATGAACTCTTAGCAAGTCCTTGCCAGGCAAGATTTACATCTTCTTGATCTAGAGTACCTAATTGGTAAATGGCTTCACTTAAATCTCCGAAGAGATCAATAGTAAGTGTTTGACTTGCTTTATGTTGTTTTTGATTTAATGGAGCTACCATGTCTAATATTTTAAGTTCTCTTGTTAATCCTAGCAATCAAACTTTTATTGCCGTATGTGTGGCCCTTTCTGGTCTAAGAGTTGCCATTGAGTTAACTCGTTTTTCTCCTGCTAATTGGCCTATCTCAAAACAAGTCTCGCGAGTACTTGGGCAAGATTTTACTGAGAGATTTCATAAAGTAGGTCTCTATATTTGTATTGGTCAGATTGTACTTTGGGCCCCTGAATTACTCTTTGCATGAGGTAGCTTGTTACCATCATATAATTCAATATCTCCACTATAGCTATTAAATGGACTAGGGACATTCAGGCTTGATTCACTTGCCTTTTTTCTAATATAAATTTTAATTTCTTTATCTAGGCCGTGATGTTTAACATTATCTTTGATTTGAAAAATCTTATTTAAGAATAATCCATTCTGACGTGCTGTTACTTTAAAATCTTCAACTTTTTTAAGTTCTGTCCAAAGCTGGCGTGGTTCAACACGTCCTGTAAGTAGCTCCGAGAAGGTAAGATAGATGAGTGGATCTGACTCGAAATTATCTCCCATTAAAACGATATGGGATGGAATATCTGTCATATTGATAATATCAAGCAGATGACCCAGCTTGTAAATCCCCTGAGTCTTAATATCTTTTGGTGTTAGATCATTTTCTAAAATTGACAGAATACGACGATAGTCTTTTAAGAATATTCCTGCAGTAAAGATTTCATTTGCATACAGCCAATCTCTAATAGCATCCTCATAAAAATGCGGAGATGCTGAAAGAATAAATGGATGGTAGCCTTGTTCTATATATGATTTTAATAGCTCTACTGATTTATCAAGGGTTGGATAATTCTTCAGTGGACTTGTTAGGGAGTCGTAAATCTCACTTGGCTTTGAATACTTTGTTTCAACTAAAGTCTTATCAAAATCACAGATAATAACTTTTCGATTATCTGTAATCTTTAAAGGTATGAATGTTCCAAGTAGGAGTTCAAGGCCTGGGTATTTTGAAATCTCATAGATTTCAATTTTAGCGATATAGTCTTTTGTTTCTTTTGGCAGTGGAATCTTTGCTAGTAAGCCACCGTAAGAGTCAGTTTCAAGATTCTTCTTAAAGAGGATATTATTAGCATTATCAAGGACGACAACTTTAATTTCAAACTCGTAGGCCCTAAGCAATTTATAAGCTTGAATTGGAAATCTGGCTTCAAATTTTTCAAAATCTTTATTTTTCGAATAAAGATTCTCACTCATCGTAAAGTCGGCCTTTAGGTTGAGGTAGTTATTTGTTTGAATTGCCAAAAAATTTACGGCCTTGGCCCTTTTCAAGTGATAATTCCTTGTTAAAATAGACTTTAGTTAATTTTATTCGCAAAGAGGTTATATGTATATTGAATTTCTCGGAGAGCAACCAGTTTATGTTTCAATGGGGATTAAGGTTGTTAGTTCAATTCTCCTAGGTGGGTTTATTGGTTACGACCGAGAGCAAAAGATGAAGTCTGCTGGAATTAAGACCAATATGCTCATTTGCCTTGGTGCGGCGACATATACAGCTCTTAGTATTATAACATTAACTGACACTCATCATCCAAATGCTGACCCCAATCGAATGGCCGCTCAAATTGTTAGTGGTATTGGTTTCTTAGGGGCCGGGGCCATTATTCAAGGTCGTGGTAATGTTGTTGGAATGACAACTGCCGCAACGGTTTGGGTTGTTGCTGCAATTGGTATGACTGTAGGTTACGGTTATCCTGTAATTGCCTCACTTATTACAGTGTCATTATTTGGCGTTTTAAGACTTATTAACCCTGTATATAAGATGCTTGAGTCTGATAAGGCCAAGCAACACTACTTTATTGAAGTACTTTCAAATGGTCGAATTCGTGGACACGTTAAAGAAATTCTTTACTCTCGAGTTGAAGATATTGAAATTGTCAGTGAAGAAGTACTTGATGCTGTCTCAGATGAAAGGCTATTAACTTTAAATGTTCAACTTCACCCACGTTGGGTTAATCAAATTAAGAGGGAAATTAAAACTCTTATTCGAGTTAATAAAGTTGAAGTTCATCAAAGAGATATCTAGTATTATCTCTTTGCAATACGGTAGGTAAGAGTCGCATTTTCTTCGTCGTAATTTCTTGTGACTTTTGCCCCGTCGAGAATATCGGGAACTTTGAATTCTTTGATAAGACTTTCTGATCTCTTTGATTTAAAAACGTCGCCATTTTCTTCAACTCTTTGATCAAAACGTCTATTTTGAGTCACCGTAATATTTCTTTCTTGTGCATTAATATGAACAGTTGGCTCTTCATGTTTTGGTACTTCAATTGAGAAGTAGTAGAATTTCTCATCTTGTTTAATTTGTGGCTCAATTTTTGTAATATTGTAAAATTGGTCTTCGGCCTTGTTTGAAATCGTTTCACGGGCCTTCGTGTAATATGTTTTTAAACTATTAAGCTCTTCATCAATCTTGGCTTTGAGACGTCCCATAAGTGATTGGTGTTCTTTTTGAAGAGTGGCATATTTACTTTCAAAGGCATCTTTACGCCCCTTGACTGTATCTTCGTGGAAAGCTTTTTGTGCTTTGAGCTCGTTTTGATTAAAGGTATTATTTTGAGAGAGTTTTTGAAAATGCTCGCTCTTTAGACGTGACATTTCTTGTCTTTGATCTTTTTCTAGACCTTTGACTTGAACTTTATTCTCTTTTTCAAGACTTGCTACTTGTCTTTTGAATTGCTTATCAACATTTGAGATGAAGCCATCATTTCTCACGGCCATTTCATTGGCAATCGTTTTGGCCTTGGCCGTTTCTTCGATAATGAGATCCTCATTATCGTATTTTATTTTCTGGGCAAGTTCGTTTACGATATCAGTTGTGTCGGCGAGTTCTTCGCGAGCTTTCTCATGTACATACTCAAGCTGTTGTTGATAATTATCTCGAATAGCAGATATATTATTATCAAATTGATTCTTTGAAAAATTTTCTTGTTTAGAGAATTGTTTCTGTGTTTCTTCTAGTGATTTTTTTATATCTGTAAGTCTTGCTTCTTTGTGATCGAGAGTTTCCAGAATTGCCATTTGGTTTTGATCTCTAATGGCATCAAGCTTTTCTGCACCAATAATTCTTTGGTCTTTTGATTGCTGATTATAATTCTCTTTTATTTTTTCAATTTCAACTTTTTTTTGCTGAATAACTCGATCTCTTTCGTTCTTGAGCTTCAAGTTAAGTTTGCTAAATTGTGAACTATCTTCAACTCTCATAAATTTTGGGCCTCTGCCTGGTCGGCCATCGGATTAAGTTGATTTGATAATTGCGCAATAGGAGAGTCACAAGGCTTCTTATTTCCTGTGTGACCTTTGCACATCCATGTATTTAAAAGGTTTACGCGAATTGAGCGATTTCCTCCGTGGTACATGATATAGGAATTTGGATCGAGTGTTGAAGTAACGATAACACTCGTTGGAGCTTGTGGACGTAATCTTGATGATACCATGTACTGATACACACGGTATTCCGCTTTAAGGCTTAAGGCCAATAGTGAAAGTGTAAATACTTTACTGAAGTTGCGGATTAGCATCTAAGATCTTTCCTTCCACCATTTCCATGAGTGCACGGGCAACGATATACTTATCAATTTCATCAAAAGAAGAAAAAAGAACACGTTGTTTGTCGAGATTATTGTGAGTTGAGATTCTTTTTAGAAGAGACTTTGCCTTAAGTCTTTGGGCCTTAGTCATTCGAATTTCTTCGAATTGAGAATTCATCGAAATATCTTCAAATAATGGAAAATATCCATTAGTACCAAAGTCGATTAACCTTTTTATTGAATCATAACGTTTTAAAAATCCTAATTCGATCAATTCTTCCTCCTGAAATTTCTCTTTTTTATTTTATAAATATTTCGCGTTCTTTGGCAGTCGGAATACATTTCCTTGATGCATAGGCCATAAATAGACAATATTGACGAAGAAGATTTTCAAGTCATTGGTTTTACTGTTTTTGATCATGTTCACAGTTGATAACCGAGCCCCCCGGTAGGATATGCTGATATTGAAATTAAGTTTTAATAAAGTTACAATTTACCTACACCATGATGGTGTTAATTATTTTAAAACAAGGAATGTTAGATGAAATCACTGCAACTTTCACTCTTATCACTAATTCTATCTTTAAATACATATGCATTAGTAGATTATACTGGCGGATCTTCTAGTTCCTCTTCATCAGGTTATAATCCTGCTACAACTTCAACTCGCATTAAGCCTACGGCGCGTGCTCAAGCAAAAGCAACTTCATCTTCAACTGGTGATTGGTCGCTACTCCCTGAGCACACTGACTTTTATCTTGGTTATACTGCCGCTAAGTCTTATTTCAGTGAGGAAAATATCAACTTTATCAATTTCAACTTAAAGTCCCAATTTGCTCACGGCATTTTTGTCGAACTTGGAATGAAAGGCTCTCAATCCCTTGAAACAAAAGAATTTGAACAGGCCAATTCAAATATTAAACTAGGCTTTAACTGGCTTGATATTGGTAATGATTACAACAAGCTTATTTTTGATCTCTATGTGGGTGCTCGCTTAAAGGGAAAGAGTGAAATCTCTACACTTAGAAATGATCGATACTTTGGTGTCTCAACTGAAAAGCGTTTTGGTGCAGCGGCCATAGGACTTGGTTATGAAAGAGTCTTTACTGATAATATTGAAGATGAAAGCGAAATGGCCATCGGTGATATAACGCATTTAAAAGCTGATTTAGGAATTATGGTATCTCGTGAAATTCAATTTCTTATAACTTATGGAGAGGTAAAAATAGGGGCCAGTGAATTCTTAAGTACAAATTCTTTAAATAACGAAGTAAAATATTCATATCTAATGCCTCAAATGTTTTTAAAAATGTCTAATCATGTCAGGCTAAACCTTGGGGCCGGTTTCCAGGTTCAAAGGCCTGATACTAAAGGTCTTGATGGTAGCTTAAAAGTTTGGGATTATCCTGTTGTCTATGGGAACTCTCTCTTTGCTGGCCTTAATATTGCTATATAAAAGGATAATCATTGTTAGTTTCAGATAGCATCTATTATTGTAAAAATTGTAAGAAAGTCGTTTCTAAAATAGAAGATTTACTCTTTGTTGAAGACGGTTCAAATCTATGTTTTTGTAGTGAGCTTTGTATTGAAAAATTCTATGCTCCACTTATTGACTATTTTGCAGGCAAGATTGATAAGAAGCGAAAAGACTTAAATATTGAAGAAGAGTCGGCATTAGAAATTCTTGATCACCCGGCTGCAATTGATCGTGTCCTTCATAAGCCTGACGAAATATGGCGATTAGAGAATGAGCTAAAAGAAGAGCTATTTAGCTTTATCTCTAAGCAGAAGCATGGCGGAGAGGATGTCTATGTCGTCGCTCTGTGCTTTGTATTTGACCATACACCTTCATTTGTTCTATCTCTTACAGCATCTAGTAATGAATATTTCATTCAAAACTTCCAAGTTGGTGAAGAAGTTGAATCTCTTGAAGACTATCATCGTGAAACGGATGATGTGACTCTTCTTGATAGTACTGATTTTGAAGAAATCGAACTTAAGAAATCAAAGCTACTTGCTGACCTTATGACTCATCGTAAAGAATTTGATATCCCATTTGAAGATTATACTCTTTACATGGACTATCTTCAGCAAACAATAGAGTCATACGATGAACTCTATGAATTTAATGATGAAGATGGTGATTCAATTTTTGCTTACTTTAAAGCGTTTGAGAGAAGCGGTGTTAGCTTCTTCTATATCGCTCTTTGTATGAAGATAGAAAAAGACGAACAGAGTCTGATTGTTCCTATTATTTCATTTCCTACAATTGACGGGGATCTTTCAAGTAACTATAAAACAGGCAAGCAGATTGATGGTAATAAGCTTGCCCATTAGGTCATTATTTTTTTAGAATGATTTGTAGAAGTATTGCCCAACGCTTTTGAATGCATCACAGTAAGTACGATCATTGTAGAGATCAATATTTAATGAGCACCAGAAGTAAGCATCGTATGAGATAAGCTCTCGTGAAAATGGAGAAGGAAAATCATATGTTTTCTCCTTCATTACCATCGCTCCATTAATCGTGAAGTTCTTGTAAAGTCCACCATCTCGGTCCTTCGTTAAGTTGAATTGTGAGATAATTCCTGAACTATTGATATACTTACACTGAGCAGATCCAAGAAAAATTGAGTTACCAGAAACCTCTGAAGTAGGAATAACACAGATACGAGAGTCGCTATCGACGTTTTTAATTTGAATAAATACTTTGGACGGATTTGATCGTGACTGACAAACTGTATTTGGTCCCAAGTGTGCATTTGACGTGTTGGCAAAGCCAGTTATTCCGTCATAAGACCAGCTGCAATGAGCAATTTCACTAGGAATATTAGCTCCTGAGTTGCTGCTGGAGTTAGAGTCATCGATATCAATTTGCGAACCTGAATTCGATGAGCCACCTGTGTTCGTCGAATTACTTGAATTCGTATTTGTATCATAGATTGAACGTGTCTCTCTTGGCGCAACACATGAGGCAAGAGATAGAATTGTTGTGATAAAAATTAGTTTCTTCATTTAAATCTCCGAATTTATCACTATGCTTATCGGTAATTTTGAAAAAATATTAATTTTTTCATGTAGTTTACCCTGATCTTTGCCGATAAAGCCTATAATGAAGAAGGTAATTGTCCTATTTAGTTTATTTGTACTCGTAATATCAGCAGCTTACCTTGTTGTTACGATGCCTTATCGTTTCTATTATACCTTCCAGGATGAAGGGATTCAATCGGACTACTTTCTTGCCACTTCAAATAGTTCTAGTTTAATCAAAGGGCTTGCCCCCTATGAACAAAGCCGTAGTGTCACTCCTTTTTGGAAGAGTGTGCACTATCAAGATTATGAGTTTGATCTGCCTTTTAATGATGTTACTTTCCAACTCTTTCCTGCTCCTTCAATTTATAAGGGAGAAGTTAGGCCTTATTTTGATATTGTCGATTATCAACTACGAAGAGTTTTAAATGTAACAGATATGAGTGTCTCAAGATTTAATAACTCGATCCCAATGGATAAAATTTTTAGCCTGCCAATTGTGACTAAATTCATTAAGCCGGCAAGTAATAAGCAAGTGTGGCTAGATGTTTTAAATCTTAATTTAAAAATGAAAAAAGTTAGTCTCTTTAGTTATAGTGGAGTGAAGTATCTCTATGAGAATTATCCACTTTCAAAGCTTGGCTACTTTCTTTATATCTACAAACTCAGGTCAAATCTTTTTAGCTCCAAGGCAACTAAGATTGTGCAAAATGGTCCCTTCCACGTTATTTCTTTCTTTGATAAAGAAGGAGAGTCTCAAGGTGGCGTCGAAAATTTATTCTATGAAAAAGGTCGTCTATATCGTATGGCCTTTACCTATAATCGAAACTATCCTGAACATCAGGTCGTTGTTAATAAATTACTTAAAAATATGAAGTTAAGTCTATCTCGCGATGAAGAGAGTTCACTTGAGATGTACAACGAGTTTAGAAAACTAAGTTATCAAAAGAGATTTGAATACAAGGGGATGGTTCTTCTTTATTCTGCGTGGTCACATGAATTAGAAAATTCATCTTTCTATAAAGAAATGATCTACTATCTTGAGAAAGGTCAATATAAGACTGCTAAGCTTTATAATCTTTATGATTTCGCGAAGAAGAAGTTTGGCCAAACATTCTCTAGTCGTGATGAGATCTTAAGAACAGATCTAAAGGCCAAGATTGAGCTTGAGAGTAAGAAAGAAGATGAGAAGAAGGAAAGAGACCTCGCTGATTATCAGATTGATGGTGATACAGAATTTAAATCAGAAGATGATAAGATCGACTATATTCTTAAAAACGTAGATATAAAAAAGAAGAAAGACGATCTTAGTGAGTATTAATTAATCAACTAAATCCACAAAACTTTCAGGGTGATGAAAATTAGGCTTAGTGTCTGGGTGCTTATTTGAGTAGTAATAAGTCTTATTCTCTTGAGCTTTAATGACACAAGTTGGAGATACTTTTAAGTTTGAAAGATCTTCAAAGTTATGTCCAAGGGCCTTTAGTGGAAATTGGCAACTAAGTCCAAAGAGATTTTCTTCATTAGTAATGCTGATATTTTCTAGTGATATTTCTTCATACTCTGTCAGTTCAGATCGGTATGAGTTAAAGAAGAAACAATTCCAACTTGAATCACTTCCAAAATTAAACTCAAAGTATTCACCAGTTGCCTTATCAAATATAAAGAATTCAAAGCAAGTTTGACTCCAGAGTCCGATAACACGATTAAATTTACCATTATTTCTTAGAAGATAGATTGGCCCAATATTTCCACGAAGATTGAAATCAAATGTTATTAGATCATCAATGACCTTGATTTCGGCCGTAAGCTTAATCTCAAGGTCATTTTCATGAAAAGGTATTAGGTTAAATAATTTTGTAATCATTAACTCTTATTTTTTATAAGATTACTTAAAAAGTCCACAGGAAGAGGGAAGAAAGTTGTTGATTTTCCCTCTCCACTTGAGATTTCTTTCATTGTATCAAGGTATCGAAGTGTAATTGCATTAGGACTCTCATTTAAGACCTTTGCCGCTTCTGCTAGCTTAATGGCCGCATCAAACTCACCTTGGGCCGAAATAACTTTTGCTCTTTTGTCTCGCTCAGCTTCTGCTTGCTTGGCCATTGCTCTTTGCATTTCAATTGGTAGATCGATAGCTTTTACTTCAACTGTTGAAACTTTAATTCCCCATGGTTCAGTGTGTTCATCGAGAATAGTTTGCAGACGAGAGTTGATTTGATCTCTCATTGAGAGGATTTCATCTAGTTCGAATTGGCCAATTACAGATCGTAATGTTGTCTGGGCAATTTGGGCCGTAGCTAGTAAGAAGTTCTCAACTGCAATAATAGATTTTTCTGGATCTTCTACTCTAAAGTAAACAACTCCATTTACCTTAAGAGTTACGTTGTCTTTTGAGATGATGTCCTGAGACGGAATATCCATTGTAACTGTACGTAAATCGACTTTTTGCATCTTTTCAAGTCCTGGGATTAGAAGAATTAGTCCAGGACCTCTTACGGCCGTGAAGCGACCAAGGAAGAAAATAACACCGCGTTCGTATTCTTTGAGAATCTTAACAGTATTAAACATTAAAATTAGTACTAGTATGATAAATGGTAAATATGGGGCAATGGTAATCATGTGTCCTCCGTGAATTGACAAAAACTTTACAAACTGATGACTTAATAAAAATTTAGTTAGCTATTATATATCTAAGAACTAAGGGGCTGATTTAAGAAACTCTCTCTCTTCCTTGTCAAATAAATCAATCGTCCCTCAACGACCCCTTAGTTTTTTACCTTATTAAAAAGAAATACCTTAAAATTTCCTTTCTCGCCCACGAAATATCTTCTTTTGTAGGCAGCTCATTTGCACTTAAAGTACATATTATACTCATTAGTTGTCTAAATGACTTTCTTTGACTCATTTCTTATTCCTTTAAATTTTTACAAGTAATTTTACATTATCTTTTTTTATAATTGTAACTTTATCTCCAACGTTTAACTTTGTCAGATCTTCTTGTGAATTTAGTTGCCACAGCTCCCCATTATACTTTGTGTAGTACTTATCACCATCAATTGATGATATTGTGACTTCTTTATTTGTATATGGATCATATGGGTCTGAAAAAATCTTCTTACGAGATTTATAGAAGATATAGGCAATGATACCAATAAAGAAAAGGATAGCGCTAATACTTGAGATGAGTACTGAAGTTGAAATCTGTAGGTATGACTCTTCTGTTTGAAATAGAAAGAGTGAGCCAAAGATAAGACTAGCTATCCCAGCAATAGAGAGTAGGCCAAAACTTGTGATATAGATTTCTAAAATAAATAAAATGAAGGCCGCAATTATGAGTAATAGGGCGCCTACATTTAAAGAGAGTATACCAAATGAAATTCCAGCAAGTAGAATGAAGATTGCACCAATGCTTCCCGCGATAAATCCCCCTGGTGCTTGAAACTCAAGGTAGATTAAGGCCGCTCCAATTAAGAAGAGTATATAGGCCATATCTGGTGATGAGAAAAAGGCCAAAAGTTTTTGGCCAAGAGTTTTTATATGAGTTGTGACTACATAATTGGGAAGAACTTCAACACTAAAATCTTTATGGTGTTTTAAAAAGCTTTTGCCATTAATTTCGTTAATTAGTCCAGATTCACCTTGAATTGAATCAATTATACCATTGTGAACATTCTCTTTAAGAGCGTCAGTGGCCGTAAAACTCTTTGCCTCAGTAATCATTTCAATATAAGTCTTAGGGTTCTTACCTGTACCTTCTGCTTGTGATTTAACAAGGGCCACGAGATCATTTATAATTTTATTTTTTATATCTCCGTCTTTAATTTCTGTTGAGCCTGAAATCGGTGTGGCGGCACCGATTCTGGTACCGTCGGCCATGTAAAGAATTGGGATACTGCTTGAGATAATGGCCCCGGCGCTTGTGGCCGATGCTGAGCTTGGCCCAATCCAGCCGATGACTAGGTTTTCACTATTTGCAATCAGATGCATGATATCTTTTGTAACACTAACGAGTCCACCTGGAGTATTGATTTTAATTAAGACGGCCGTCTGCTTCTGTCCTTTAACGCTCTCAAACCCTTTCTTCATATAGTTTATAGTGGCCGGTGTAATGGCCTCACTTATATCGAGGATCAAGAATTTATTTATATTATATTTTGTATCTTCACTTGCATGGGTATTAATGCCAAAGATTGTAAATAAAGTAATGAGGGTTGAAATGATGTAGTGATTCATATATCTTGACCTGTTTAAATTGGAGAGTTCATGTCACAAAGTAATTATAAAGTTATTATTGCGCACTTTTTTAATCCTATAAATGATAAAAAATGTGATTTTTTAGAAAATTATGCAATTGTCGCAAAGCGTACAAAGGCCGGTGATTATAAGATCATTCATCGATGTCCAGTAAATGAATTAGATACATACTTGGCCCGTAAAAAGGACGTCGAGATTATTGATAAAAAAGGGCAGTACGTCATTCCTGGTCTCTATGATACACACTTTCACTGGGTTCAAGATGCAGTTTGTGAAATGCCAAAGGCAAATTTACTTCATTGGTTAGAGAATTATACATGGCCTTATGAAGCTAATTTTGAAAAGTTAAAATTTGCTCGCAATAAGGCACAAGAATTTGCTAATAAAATTGCAAATAATGGAACTATAGGGGGAGCCTGCTATGGCTCAATTCACTCTCACTCTGTTACAGAAGCTCTAAATAATTTCAAAGGCGATTACGTTCTTGGTAACGTTCAAATGACGATGAATTCACCTGAGTACTTAACTGTTGGAATTGATGAAACAGTTAAACAGACTGAAGCTCTGGCAAAGGCCCATAAGGATAAGTATGCAGTAACACCTCGCTTTGCTATCACAACTGACCCTGTAACGATGAGCGAGGGAGCAAAGAGTGCAAAAAAACATCGTTCTTTCATTCAAACACACTTAAGTGAAACTCAAAATGAAATTGATTTCGTTCTTAGTATCTATAAAGATATTAAGGGTTTTGAAAAAGTAAAAACATATACTGAGATCTATGACAAAGTTGGGCTTCTAACTCCTAAAACAATTATGGGACATGGGATATATCTATCCCCGAAAGAGCTTAAGCTACTTTCTCAAAAGCAAACAATGATTGCTCACTGTCCAACGAGCAATGCTCCAATTAAGGAGCTAGGACTTGGTTCAGGCCTTTTTGATTATAAGAGGGCAAACCGCTTTAAAGTTCACTGGGCCTTGGCCTCTGATATTGGTGGTGGGCCATTTCTTTCAATGCTTGATGTAATTAACTCTTTTGTGCAACAAAATAAGAAACGTGGCCACGATGATACTTCTTACACACAGGGCCTATATCGTGCAACTCTTGCTGGTGCCCAGACTTTGAGGCTAGAAAAGGAGAGTGGGAACTTTGAAAATGGCAAAAAACTCCATTTTGTTAGTTTAGGTTCAAAGAAAATGCGTGGAAATCTAAGTGTTGAAGAGAAACTTCGCTCTCTTATTAGAAAACCTTCTAAAGAGCGTGAGTTATACACAGACCTTATTGAATCAACATATTACAACGGTAATCTAATATCAGGTGTTTAGCCGAGCTAAATACCTGATGTTGAACTTAATCATTATTATCAACAAAAATCACCTGTAAATAACAAATACTTTACAAAAGTGAGGCTAAATCGGTGGACAAAAATATATTTATACTTTAGAATATATTTAGATACGAATCGTAAGTGCTTGAATATAATGCTTAGGAGATTATAATGAGAAGTTTTAGCCACATCGCAAAGTTAATTAAAGACAAGAGAACAGCACACCCAAAGGGTTATTCTCAGTCTGAACTGTCACACCTTCTTGGTTATAAGAATGGACAATTCATTTCGAATGTTGAGCGTGCTCTATGTAACATTCCTTTAAAAATGTTACGTCGTGTATGTGAAATCTTAGACATCAACGAAGTTGAACTAAAAGAAGCGATCATTAAAGATCACGAAGAAACACTAGAGAATTACCTTAAAGATGGTTCAGGTGTAGTTGGTGCAGGTGCCAGCACTGAAGCATCATCTTCAAGTTTCGTTTACTAAGAAATAGTTTAGTTGTTTAGAAAAAAATGTTGATAGAAAGGGGAGCTGAAAAGCTCCCCTTATTTATTTTATGTTCAGGATGTACGGTATGTCGGCGAGAGGCAGGGGCCGTAGCCGACAAAAGTCCTTTTCACTATAAGCCTTTGTAGGCCTTGTAGTCATCAAGAGTTCCAACCGACTCTTCAGTATCCTCTGAAAAATTTGATTGAATTTGTGTTTGTAGATAGTGTGGATCTTCAATTTGATCTTCTTCTACTTCTGGCTCAACTTCACCTTTAGGTAGCTCATGATTATTTGAATATGTTTCATCCATCTTAAGAGATTCAAATTTTTCTTCAAAAATCTTTAAGTCCTCTTCTTTAAGCCTTTCCTTGAAAGCTAAGAAAGTCTTTTGAGTTTCGATATAATTTCTTTCAAGTTTTTCGAGTTGTTTTTCACCTACACGTTCAAAATTATCAAAGTACTTACGACGAGCGACAATATGCTGTTCAAGTAGGTTTAGATATTTAACAATTACAAAATCCTCGCCCTTAAGGTTTTGTGCTTGAGGTTTACGGTTGCGATTATTTGGCCTTCTGCGACGGTTGTTTGGACGCTTCTTAGGGCCTTCCCCTTGAGGTTGACCAGCTTTGGCCTGCTTGTTCTTGTCTTGCCCCTGGGCCTGTTGGCCACTTGGTTTCTTGCGGTTATTGCGACGACGATTATTTGATCGTCTCTTATTTCCACTGTTGCCACCTGATGCTGACTTTTGACCAGGGTTATTAGATTGACCTGAGTTAGAGGCGCTTTTGTTGCCTTGCTCCATTATCTTTCCTTCTAAAATTCTTCATAAAGATTAAACTTAATTATAGCCCCTAATATTGCTAAGTAAAGCTACAACTTGTCTAACTCCTATGATAAAATTGGCCAATTTCAATTTTACAACTCGCTGAATTTTTCAAAAGGGGAATTTATATGACGAAAAGAGTTAAAGTTGCTGTTACAGGTGCAGCAGGACAAATCGGTTATGCAATCTTATTTAGAATTGCTTCAGGACAAATGTTTGGACAAGATACAGAAGTAGAACTTCAACTTCTTGAACTACCTCAAGCACTTGGTGCTTTAGAAGGTGTTAAGATGGAGCTTGATGACTGTGCTTTCCCATTACTTAAGAATATTGTTTGTACAGATAAAATGGAAGTTGCATTTAAAGATGCTAACTGGATTCTAGCAATTGGTGCTGTTCCAAGAAAAGATGGAATGGAGAGAGCTGATCTACTTAAAGTTAACGGCGGAATCTTTGGTCCACTAGGTAAGGCCATGGCCGCTCACTCTGCGCCGGATTCAAAACTATTTGTCGTTGGTAATCCATGTAACACTAACTGCTACATTGCAATGGAAGCTTCAGGTCTTGATAAGTCACGTTTCTTTGCTATGACTACTCTTGATGAGAAGAGAGCTAAGACTCAACTTGCTCAAAAAGCTGGTGTTGATGTAACTGAAGTTACAAATATGACAATTTGGGGTAACCACTCAGCAACTCAATATCCAGATTTCTACAATGCTAAAATTGGTGGAAAGTCAGCTGCTGAAGTTATCACTGATGAAGATTACCTAAAAGGTGAATTCATTGAAACTGTTCAAAAGCGTGGAGCTGCCATCATTAAAGCACGTGGTGCTTCTTCTGCTGCTTCAGCTGCTAATGCTTGTGTAAACGGTGTTTACGCACTTACTCACGATACTCCAGCTGGTGAGACATTCTCTATGTGTCTTGCTTCTAACGGTCAATACGGAGTTGATGAAGGTCTAATCTTCTCATTCCCATGTCGTGTTGAAAACGGAGAACTTAAAGTTGTTGAAGGACAAGAGCATAATGCTTTTGGACAAGAAAAGTTCAATGCAACTCTTGAAGAACTTCGCGCTGAAAGAGACACAGTAAAAGAACTAGGACTAGTTTAAGAGTGCCATGCTCCTTTGGTTTCGCAGATGCTAAATCAAAGGAGCATAACTTATTTTTATTAGTCTATTTAGCACATGCGAAACCAAAGGAGCATGGCACCTAGATTAATTCGAGAATTTCTCTTTGCTCATCGATGCTAAGGGGCTTAACCCCATCAACATTCTTTCTACGAATTCCACTTTTAGCGATTACTTTGTCGAGATGATGAATGCGGTCGACTGCATTCTTCGTCATACGAAATAACCAGTCTGGTAGTTTCTCTTTAATAGTTGCACTATCAATTTCCATAAGCGTTGTTTTTGTCTTTGTCATGACGTAGGCCGTGCGATCTGTTCCCGTAAAAAAGGCCATCTCGCCAATCATTTCACCAGCTCCAACTGTTGCAACTGGACTGACTTTGCTACCATCAACAACGAAGACTAGAAGTTCACCTTCTTCAACGAGGTAGATGACGTTTGATTGCTCGCCTTCACGTATGATCATCGTATTTGGTTCATGAATAATTCTCATTTTATGATCCTATCTTAACTGGGTTACTTGCTTTAGCTTAATAATAATCTCTTCAATGAGTTTACTATAGAAAGTTGATTGAGGATTCTTTCTCGTAATAAAGAGAGGACCTCGCATATAGCCTTCTTTTACAATATTATCAAAATCAATAATGTCGACATTTTGAGCTTGTGCATTTTTCTTTAACATCGTAACAAACATTGGGTGAGAGGATTTAACTTCACATGCAAAGGATAACTTTAATAGTGCTTGTTCGTAAGCCTTTGTGTACTCACCTTGTTTTTGATAAAGCTTTTCTTTTAATTGATGATAGCGACTATTGGCTATAATGCTCTTATCAAGTGTTTTAACTAGTATTTGGGCCTCTTTAGTTTTGTTCTTATCTAGTAGGTTTGATAGTTTTTTTAAAGCCTCTTCAATGGCCGTTGTCGTGGTATCTTTGCAAACTTTTAAATCACTTAATTCAACATTAACAGGAGGAATAAGAACGATTACATTGATACCTTTACTTTTTAGATCTCTTAGTAACTTTTCAAACGTATTATCAAAGAGTAGTAATTCCTTGCTGAGAATATTTCTAAAGCGATTATCGTCAATTTCTGTATAATCAATTTCTTTGATTTCTTTGCCAATTAAATTAATGCTTTCACTTGTATAGGCCAGTCTTGAAATACTTGGATAAACTTGCATTAAGCTTTGGAGGTAGAGATTGCGATAGATTTTGAAATTGAGATCATTTCTCTTCATTGCACTTTTAGATTTAGGGTATAGTTGCTCTTGCATTTGAGAGAAGCCTGTCGCAATGATAAGTATTTTTGGGATCTTTTTAAGATTTTTAAGTCTTTCAATTGTTCGAAAGAGGGCCTCATCTCTTACGGAGATATTATAGATTGATAAAGGTCTTGCTAGTTTCTTTGATAGTTCAGTGGTTATCTCATTAACATATGGCCCTAGAGAAACGCCCATGTCGTCCCCAACAATTAGTGCGTCTGAATTTGATGCAATATCATCTTGCTGATAGACACCTTCCTTGACAGCATAAGGGGCAGGAGTAAGTCTCGTTGGCATCCTGTAATAATGGTAACTTAGAGCACCTGTCAGGACGACAATTATTGTCAAAACTAAATAAAAAACTATATTGAATACTTTTCTCATAAAAATTATACGTCATTTTAGCTATACCTTTATTATATATGTAATTTCTGGTACATAGAAGACCTTATGAATAGTGAAAAAAACACCAGATGGGTACCTGAGCTTTTAGCTCCAGCGGGAAGCCTAGAGAAATTAAAAGTTGCCATTAGTTATGGTGCAAATGCAGTCTATCTTGGCGGTCAGAAATATGGCCTACGTCAAGCGGCCGATAACTTTACTATCGAAGAGATGCGTGAAGGTGTTGAGTTTGCTCATGAACGTGGGGCCTGCGTTTACGTTGTCCTCAACTCATTCTTTCACGATAAGGACTTTGACGGACTACTTGATTTCATCAAAGAACTTGATGCCATAAAGATTGATGCTGTCATCGTTTCTGACCCAGGTGTAATTAACTATATAGCCAATAATACAAATCTTGAAATTCACCTTTCAACTCAGGCGAGTTGTTTAAATGTTGAAAGTGCTAAGCTTTGGAAGAAATTAGGTGTCACTCGTATTGTTCTCGGAAGAGAAGTTTCAATTGCTGACGCTAAGAAAATCAAAGAAGAAGCTGGCGTCGAAATTGAAATGTTCGTACACGGCTCGATGTGTATGGCCTACTCTGGAAATTGTGTAATCTCTAACTACACACAAGGCCGCGATTCAAATCGTGGTGGCTGCGCTCATAGTTGTCGATTTGAATATCAAATTGATGATGGAAAACAAAAACTTAATAGCTACTTTATGAGTTCAAAAGATCTTGAAGGAATTAGACTTCTTCAAGAATTCATCGATGCTGGAATTGACTCTCTTAAAGTTGAGGGACGAATGAAGTCTCCAATGTATGCCGGAACAATTTCAATGGTCTATTCGCAGGCCCTAAATTATTACAAAGAACACGGAAACTTTCTAAGTGAAGACCTACTCAAGTGGGAAGAGGAACTAACAAAAGTTACTCACCGTGCTTATACTCAAGCGTCTTTAGTTGAAGAAGCAGATTCATCATCAATTTATAATGACCGTGAACATGAAGATAAGACTTATCGTGCTATTGGAAGTGTTGCTCAGGTTGTTAAAGATAAATTCATTGTCGTTGATGTTAGAAGTGCATTTGAAATTGGTGAAAGTTTAGAGATTCTTCCTTTTGATAGTGCGCATGTTAACGTTGATATTACTAAAATCACAAATCTTGCAGGAGTCGAATTTGATCGCACCCGTCCCGGTGCTCTCTTTAAAATCCCTTATGTTGAAGGGGTTGAGGAGCAAAACCTAATTCGCGCAAAAGTAGGTGAATTGTGAAGTTTGTAACTTATATCAGTGATATTCGCGATTTTGAAATTCTCGATAAGTCACAGTGTTCAGAAGTAATTCTTGCGACTAAGCTTTTTTCTCAAGTCGGTAAACTTAGTATTGAGCAAATGCAGGCCATAGTGACAGAATGTCGCAGAGAAGATATTAAATATAGTCTCGAGTGGGATATTCTTATGACGGAGACTCGCTTTGGGATGTATAAAGAGCAATTCTTAAAATATGCCAATCTCGGATTTGAAAGTATTCGACTAAGAGACCCTGGGGCCATTAATTTCTGTCTAAATACATTTACTGATCTTAATATTGATTTACTCTTAGATAGTGGTGGCCATCATAATCTGGAGTCAATTCGCGTTTGGCGTGAACTCATTGGTGATCGTCTAAGAAAAGTTGTTCTCTCAATTGAGTTATCTAGTAATGTTGTTAAAGATTTCTGTCGCGAAATTAAGAGTTGGGGTGTCTTAACTGAACTACTTGTACTTGGTAGAATTCTTCTTTTCTACACTCCAAGAAACCTTGTTTCGCCTCTATATTCTGATGAGCAATTAGAAGATGACTATATTGAAGTGGCCGGCTCTAGTGAAGAGTCTCCACATAAAGGCTTTCCAATTATTGAAAATCAACATGGAACTTTCATGTTTAATACAAAGGATCAATTCCTACTGGAATATCTTGATGAGTTAGTTCAATGTGAGCTTGATGATATTAGAATTGATCTAAGACACCTTGGTGTAGATGAACGTGCAAAAATACTTTCAGAAGCTCAAGGCCTTCTTTCGAATTTTTCAAAAGAAGATGCTAAGGCCTTTAAAGAAGTATATCCAAACCAAACTACTCGTGGCTTCTTTCATGTAAATAAATCAGATGTTCTTTTTAAGAAATTGAAAAATAAGAGAACGCAAAGAGAAGATGAAGGGTTTATTGGTGAAGTCGTTGATGTCGTAAAAAAATCTCATATTGCCTTATTTGTTAAGGGAATGCGAAATGAAGAAGTTGCTTTTAAAGTTGGTGATGAACTAAAGCTCTCAACACCTGATGGGAAGGTAAAGCAGACGAGAATTCATAAGATCACTCAAACTGATGGTACAGAAGTAACAAGTGTAAAAAGTGGTGAATTAATTTTAATTCCACATGTTAGTGGAATTAGTGTTAAGACCATGGCCTATTTAGCTTAGTCTTCTCGTGATACAACTTTAATAAATTGAATCCAGATGCCACCATTGTTAATTCGTGGACTTCGTGTAACTTTGAATTTCTTTGTATCGATGATAAAGGTCTCAGGTACCACAATGTGGATGGCCTTTGCTCCAAGCTTAAATCCGTGTCTTAAGAATTTCTCGACAAAGTGATGAATATTTTCTTTTGTCTTAATTCTCTTACCGTAAGGCAGATTGCAGGCAATGATAAAGTCATCGGTATAGGCCATATCTCTTTTAAAAAAATCTTCGTTCAATACTTTAAGGTTATCAAAACCATTTAAATTATCATTGATTGCGCTAATATTCTCTTTATTAATATCACAGGCCCAGGCCTTAGCATTGCTTTGATTATCGATCTGCCAAAGCTTCACAGGAGGCGTTCTTCGATAGATTGGGAAATTTTCAAAATTATATGAGCGTCGATTATTTATCTTATTAAAATTTAAGTATTCACTTATGATAGTACCTGAGCCGGCCATGGGATCAACTAGAGTTGAACTTGTATCACCAATGGACATCAAGAGAGCATAGGCAAGTGATTCGCGCATTGGAGCCTTGGCCGTTGCGATCTTATATCCTCTCATATCAAGTCTCTTACCACTTAAATCAATTGAAACTTGGCATTGATCATTTTCAAATCTTAGAAATATCTTTGGTGGCTCATCCCACTCTATACTGTCATATTTTGCTTTATAGGGTTGGGCCTTTTGATAGTCAGCAATTGCATCACGCAGGGCCTGTTCAATTTTCCGATCATCAAAAAGACGCGAGCTTTGTGAGCTGATTTTTACATCATAATTTTTTGTGACGAGATAATCATTCCAAGTGATCTTACTTAATTTCTTATAAAGCTTAGGAAGATCTCTTGCCACAAAGTGCTCAATTCGAAGCAGTGCTCTTGTTGGAACTCTTAGGTATTTGATGAAATTTAGAAGCTCATAGAGCTTACTAGAAGATAGGGTTAGGTCATTGAGTACAATTATTTCTTCGAGCTGGAACTGCTCAAGTTTGGCCTTCACTTCTTTACGACAGAAGTCTTCAAGGCCAGGTAGTACAGAGAGAAATAAGTGATAATTTGTCATCCCAGATATATACACTAGCAAGTTACTATTACCAATCATAATGGTAAGTTGTTGGAATCATTTACATACTAATCCGTATTGTTCACAATTTTACTTGTTTAGATTATACATTTTTCCAAGAGATAAAAGCGATGTTGTTGCTTCGCTTAAAATCTGCTAAATTCCTTAAATCACTAACGTTAACGAAAATATATGAAAGATAATAAGACGAATCAAGATCGTAAACTTGAGCATATTCGACTAACTAAGCAGGCGCAAGTTCTTCCTATCGAAGTGGATGAACGCTTCCACTATGAACCACTCTTTAGTGGCAATAGAGTTGAACATGATCTTAGTATTGAGTTTGCCGGCCATCAATTATCGCTTCCCGTTTGGATTTCATCGATGACTGGTGGGACTGGGATAGCAAAGAATATCAATGAGAATCTCGCTCGTGCTTGCGGAGAATTTGGACTTGGAATGGGTTTAGGCTCATGTCGAAAGCTTTTAAAAAGTGATGAGTTTTTAGAAGACTTTGCTGTTAAGAAGCTTTGCAAGAACGCTCCTTTTTATGCAAACCTTGGCGTTGCTCAATTGGAAGAGCTTATTGCACAAGACAATCTCACAAGTGTGAATACTTTAGTTGAAAAACTAGCGGCCGATGGGCTTATTATTCATGTCAATCCGGCCCAAGAATGGTTTCAGCCAGAAGGTGATATCATTAAAAAGTCACCTCTTGAAGTCATTGAGATATGTGTTTCATTTTTCAATTTTCCAATTATTGTTAAAGAAGTCGGTCAAGGTTTTGGACCTCGATCACTAAAGGCCCTTATGATGATGGATATTGCTGCCATTGAGTTTGCTGCCTTTGGTGGAACTAATTTTTCTAAACTAGAGTATCTTAGAAATTCTAATAACTTAACAATGCATGAACCTCTGTGTCATATTGGCCATACGGCCCTTGAAATGGTACACATGAGCAACGAAATTATTGACCAATACGGGCCAGAGATAAAGTGTAAGAACTTTATTATCTCAGGTGGTATTAAATCATACTTAGATGGACACTACCTTTGTAAACTATCGAAAGGAAATGCTATTTTTGGGATGGCCAGTGAGTTTTTAAAAACGGCCATGGTTGATTATGATTCGGTTGCAAATCAAGTCGCGCAAATCAAGGCGGGATTAAATTTTGCTAATTCATACCTTAGCGTAAGGAGAGAACATTGAAATTGATTCAAGGTTTTTCAAAACTAAGTAAAGAAGAAAAAGTTAACTTCATCACAAAGAATCTTGACGAAAGTTCTCGTGAGTCAATTTTATCATTCTGGTTGGATGACGAAAAGACACAGGCGACGTTTGATGAGTTTTCTGAGAATACAATTTCAAACTTCATTCTACCTTATGGTGTTGTTCCAAACTTTGTATTAAATAATAAAGTTTATAATGTTCCAATGGTAATAGAAGAGAGCTCTGTTGTAGCAGCTCTTTCAAAAGCGTCTAAGTTTTGGAGTTCACGCGGTGGCTTTAAGGCCTGTGTTGTTGGTAGCCAAAAAGTAGGGCAAGTACACTTTATTTACGAAGGTAGCAAAGAAGAAATTCAATCGTTCTTTGAGAATGAGAAAGTAAATATCCTAAATTCACTAACTCCAATCACTGTTAATATGGATAAGCGTGGTGGTGGTATTAGTGGGATTGAATTAGTTGACTTCACTGATAAAGAAGAAAATTACTATCAAATTAAAATGGCCTTTGAAACTTGTGATGCTATGGGGGCCAATTTCATTAACTCTGTTCTTGAAGCTGTAGGGAAGTATTTAGAAGATAAATTACTTGATAAAGTTCAAGTTGTTATGTGTATCCTTTCTAACTATACTCCTGATTGTAAAGTTCGTGCATGGGTTGAATGTCCAATTGAAGATTTAAATGATAAGGGCCTTGGGATGGATGCGAAGACTTTCACTCAGAAATTCTCTCGCGCTGTTCGTATTGCTCATATTGATCCGCATCGTGCGACGACTCATAATAAAGGTATTTTTAATGGTATCGATGGTGTTGTTATCGCTACTGGAAATGATTTTAGAGCAGTTGAAGCATGTGGGCATACATATGCTGCTCGTGATGGACAATATCGTTCTTTAACGACTGCTAAAATAATTGATAATAAATTCCACTTTGAAATTGAAATTCCACTGGCCCTTGGGACTGTTGGAGGTCTAACTAAGCTACACCCACTTGCTAAGATGTCTCTTGATATTTTAGAGAGACCAAGTGCTAATGAGCTTATGATGATTGCCGCAAGTGTGGGACTTGCACAAAACTTTGCTGCATTAAAGAGTCTTGTTACAAGTGGTATTCAAAAGGGGCACATGAAAATGCACCTAATGAATATTCTAGGACAACTTGAAGCAAATACTGAAGAGAAAGAGAAAATTACACAACACTTTGCCGATAAGGTCGTATCTTTTAGTGCCGTAAGGGAACAGTTAGAATTATTGAGAGACTAGAAAGAATTTATGAACACAACAACACACACAAGTAATTCAATTCTTAAGTATTTGGAAGGAGAGCAACAGCTTGAACTTCCAAAGAATGGCCAGCTCTATTTCGGACACGGAAAACTTCTTCTATCTGGAGAGTATTTCGTTCTCGACGGTGCGCAAGCACTAGGACTTCCAACTACTGTTGGACAGTCATTAAGAGTACAATATTCATCTTCATTTGATCCAAAGCTTTATTGGAAGTCATATGATCCAGCAGGAAATCTTTGGTTTGAAGTAATCTTCGAATTCTGGCACTTTAATATCTTAAATGATAACCCAACTAAAGAGATGATGGTTCTGCAGCAAATGCTTAGACAAGCTAGAAAGCAGAATAAGCACTTTCTAAGAGACGGAGTCGATGTTCACGTTGTGACACAACTTGGATTCCCACTTGAATGGGGGCTAGGCTCTTCTTCAACTCTTATTCACAATATTGCCGACTGGGCCATGGTTTCTCCTTTTGAGTTAGCTTTTAATACTCTTGGTGGATCAGGTTATGATATTGCTTGTGCTCAAAGTGATGATCCTATCATTTATCAAAAATCAGGGGATGGACCGAAGTGGTCTCCTGTTGAATTCAATCCTAGCTTTAAGAGCAATCTTTACTTTGTCTATTTAGGGCATAAGAAGAATTCAAGAGACGCAATTTCTTACTACAATGAATTACGTCCACATTCTCCTGAAGTTATTAATACAATCAGTGAACTATCAAATCAGATTGCAGCGGCCAAGACACAAGAAGAGTTTAACTTCTTAATCCGCGCTCACGAAGATATCGTAAGTAAGCAGTTAAAGCTTAGTCCAATTAAGAAAGAAGCCTTTAGTGACTTTGATGGTGAAGTTAAGTCTCTAGGAGCATGGGGAGGAGATTTCATTCTTGCCTCAAGTAATGCTCCTAAGAAGTATGTTACAAATTACTTTATGGAAAAAGGACTTAAAGTTGTAATTCCATATCGTGATCTTATCGTTGAAAAAGATTTCCAAGTTGATCCAAAAAATGTCCACTAATTTCATTCTTCAATCATTTGATTTAAATAAACTAAACGAAGGGCCGACTTTTAAAGTTAAGAGCCCTTCGAATATTGCACTGATTAAGTACTGGGGAAAGTACGGTGAACAACTCCCGTCAAACCCCTCTTTAAGTATAACGCTTGATCATGCCCATACTTTAACTTCATATAAATTTGAAAAAGCATCTGAATTTTCGCTAGATTTTAAATTTGAATCAAAGGAAAATGCTAAGTTTAAAGCACGTGTTGAGAAATTCTTTCATCGTGCTCTTGAGTTTTTTCCTTTTATTAGTGAATGTAAGATAACGATGGATTCAATGAATTCATTCCCTCATTCATCTGGTATTGCTTCGAGTGCGGCTTCGATGGCAAACTTCGCAAGTGCACTGTGTGAAGTGGAAAAATTAATATCAAATGAAGATCATGACGAAGATTATTATCTTAAAAAAGCATCATTTATGGCCCGCCTAGGATCAGGAAGTGCTAGTCGCTCTCTTTATCCAAAGATGGCCATTTGGGGCAAATCGATTGCGGATAGCTCGCAAGAATATGCTGTTCCCCTTAAGTCATTTCACGAGTCTTTTGAAGGTATTTGTGATTCAATTGCCATTGTTAGTGCCAGTGAGAAGGCGGTAAGCTCAACTGCTGGTCATGCTCTTATGAATGATCATCCATTTGCAAAAACGCGTTTTATGAATGCGTGTAATAACTTTAATTCGCTTTGTTTTGCTCTAGGAAATGGGGATTTTGATAGCTTTGCTCAAATTGTTGAAGCAGAGGCGCTAGAACTTCATGGCCTAATGATGAATTCAAATCCGTCATTTATTCTAATGGAGCCAAATACTTTGGCCATTATTCAAAAGATTAGAAACTTTAGAGCACAAACAAAGACAGCAATTTGTTTTACTCTTGATGCTGGCCCTAATGTTCATATTCTCTACCTTGCTAAAGATAAAATTAAGGCAAAAGAGTTTATTGCCAATGAGATCCAACCACTTTGTCATGAAGGCCTTGTGATTCACGATGAAATGGGGAGCGGAGTTAGTGTCGAATATGGAAAGTGAAAACTCATTTAATGCCAAGATCCTTCTCTTTGGCGAGTATTCAATCATTAGATCTTCAAAGGCTTTGGCAATGCCTTATAGTCTTTTTGAAGGTAAGTTAACTTTTCCAGTTGATCAAAATGCGGGAGTCGATGCAGAACTTGCAGCTTTCTCTCAATATCTTAAAAATGAGCACAAGAAGGGAAAGCTAAGCTTTGACTTTGATCACCAATCTTTCTCTTTTGATATCTCTAGTGGTTTACGCTTTAATAGCACTATTCCACAAGGATATGGTGTTGGAAGCTCTGGTGCACTATGTGCTGCAGTCTTTGATCGCTATGCTCACATCAGTGATGAACATAAGAATGATATCGCTTTCTTAAAGGATTGCTTCAAAGAAATGGAATCTCATTTTCACGGTTCTTCTTCAGGCGTTGATCCTCTAATTAGTTATCTTAATGTTCCACTTTTAATTGATAATACAAAATCACTTTCTCAAGTAAGTCTCAATCAGGCCAAAGCGGGCCCTGGCCTCTTCCTATTAAATACAGGACGTGCAAGAAGAACTGAACCTCTTGTTAACTTATTTATGGAAAAATGTTCTTCTAAAGACTTTGCTTACCTGTGTGACCGTGTTCTATCACCAATCTCTGATGCATGTATCAAGTATTATATTGAAGATAATAATGAGCTTCTATGGGATAAGTTTAAAGAATTGTCCGCCTTTCAATTTGAACATTTCAACCCGATGATTCCTGCTCTCTATCGCGACCTTTGGGCCGAAGGCCTTGAAAACGATCGCTTCTATCTAAAGCTTTGCGGTGCTGGCGGCGGAGGCTTTCTCCTTGGGCTTGCATCTGATATTTCAAACCTACCTAGTGAGCTACAAGCTCATGAAGTTAGACCTGTTTAATATATATCGTTATAAACTTTAAACAGCTTCCGCCACAGTTGGAGTCTCTCTTAAAACTTTAGCAAATTCACGAGGATTAATGAAGGCCTTCTGATTTGCGTAGTTCTTAAAGTCGCCTGTTGCAAGTGTTGAGTTAGCAAATGAAACTTCTTCTAAGAAAACTTCTTCCATTTGTTTAATGAGAGAGTTGTTAAATGATCTCTTTGTTTGAATGCGTGCAGTAGGGGATTGCTTTGCAATTCTTGCGACAACATCTTCAATTTCATTTTCTGAATAAAGTGTTTTCCCGATTAGGCCTGAACTAATTAGTGCATCAGCTCCAACACTTTGAGATGAAAGAAGGTATTGCATTATTTTTGCGCTATTACCTTTTTCATTTGTAAGGGTATTCATTCCACCCATTGGAGTTATGCCTTTATCGAGTTGATTAAAAGTCACACTAAATGAAGGTGCGCAGTAGCGAATATCACCGCCCATGGCAAGCTCAAGGCTAAATGGGCAGGCCTCTTTTTGAAAAGACCAAATAATAGTTTGAGGAAGAAGTACTTGGGCCCAGCTAAGACGAGCTAATTGCTGGAGAGTTGAGCCTAGATTCTTTTCATCGAAGAATCTTAATTCTTCTGCCTTAAATAATTCAATTTTTTCTGCTTTATAGCGAAAGACAACAGAGTTGATTTCAATTTTATTTGTAAGCCAGTCAAATAGATTCTCTAATTCATTTAAGTACGTTGTCGTATTGAAAAACTGTCCATCATTCGCAACCGTTACAAAGCAAGTGCGAGTTTGTCTTGAGAGTGAAACGTTAAGGATATTGTAATTAAAGAAATTGCTTGAATTGCTCATTGTTGTACCTTCCCTGGTCAAAATAAATGAATTACTTCAGATCGATCCGTGATCTGCTTATAAAATTATTTCAAGAAGGCCAATGGTCTGTCAAATTTAAGAAGCTTTTTTTGTCATTAAATTTTCAACAAAAATAGTCTCGGTACTTTTATAAGATATTGATTTGTCACATGTATTTAGCGTACTAAGAATATAATCTTGTAGTTGAGAGTTTTTGTCGCTTTTGATGATAGTGTCGAAATGTCCTTTTTCTTCAGTGATTCTGATTACTGTTTCAGATTTGTCGGCCTTTAGGATGGCCTTAACAATTAAAGAGTGAAGTTTTCTCGCATTAAAATCCCAGCTATTTGATTCGAGAAAATTAATAGAATCTTGACATAATTTCTTAAGTGAAATCTCTCTCTTTTCGCATTCATATCGAATATAGTTGCGAGCAATCTCAAGAACTTCGGGCTTTCTTAGTCTTAGAGGGGGAATGTTTATTTTAACTGTTGTGATTAAGTTATAAAGCTCTGTCATGATGAGATCATTCTTTTCAAGAGACTTTAAATCCTTTGTCGAGATGGTAATTATTCTCATGTGAAGTGAACTGATGAGATTAAAGAATGTTGCTTGTTCTTGTAGAGTTAATTGATCGATATTCTTTATAATTAAATCTTGCACACCACTGGCGTTGAGTTCGCTAATTAAGTCAAGATTACGATGTTCGGCATTAGCGAAATCGATGTGATTTTTTACATCACCTGGTTTCTTGTCATAATTGTTACAGATATAATTTGCGTAAGCACTTTTTCCACAACCTTCTTCGCCGCGAATATAGAGGTTCTCACGTGTGTTTTTGATGGTATTTAAGTTATGGATGATAGAGAGACCTGTTTGTGTTCGGTCACTAAAGATATAATAGTCAGGAGTTTTATTTTCAATCTTTTCTGCACTGACAATATTCTTGCCTTCGTAGAAGTAGGCTATGAGGCCTGAGACAATTTTTATATTTTCAAGCATTGTAAAATTAAACTTCTCACCCGATAGAGTATTTGATAGACAAGTAATTCCTATACTTTCGCCGTGATAATTGATAATCGGTGCCAAGAGAATATTCTTTGTTTCAATCTCTACTCCTGTTGCACTCTTCTCATTAAAAGTTTTATTGATAATTACTTTATTAAAATAAGATTCTTTCAAGAGGCTCTTTAGATTCGATAAATGAACTGGTGTTTCTGAGTTCGAGCGATCAATTTCAAATTCGCCATTCTTAGCATCATAAATAAAGATGTGATAATTTTCACAGTGAAATATTCTAGGCAATTCTTTTAGAATACTACTTAGTTCTCCATTGTAAGTCGTTTGAATTAGACTTTGAAATAGAGAGAATAGCTCAACTCCATCATCTCGACTAATCTGCACTTTATTTTGGCAAATATGAAAGAGCTTATCTTTTAACTTCTTTGTTTTATAGTGTGACAGGAAATCTTTAAGGAAATATTTAAGAACTGTTGTTTGTGAATTAGGAGCTATCGATACCCCGTAAATTGTTTTTGTGACATCTTCACAGTAAACAAATGATCGTATAATTCGTCCTGTTAATTCAAAGTCCCAGTTATTAAAGAGTCGATTTGTCGTAATCTTTATTTTAACTTGCTCGCCAATAGAATACTTCTGATTACAGACAAAATTAAGCCCAGACAGATTAATTGAGTCAATACGTACATTATTGTGTTTGATATTTTCTCGCTCAAAAGTGACTACTTCAGCAACAACTCTGTCTGCTTCAACAATAGGAAAGCGGTAAGACTTAAAGAATTTATAGTTTTGAATATTGTATTTCACTATTTGGCTCATCGGACTATTCTTTGATTTTTTTATACAATTGTTAGTTAAAGTTCGCTTTTTTACTAGTCGATAAGTCTTTATAAACACTAAGGGTTATTATTTTGAAGAAATTAAGAAATTATCGCATAAAGCTTAGAGAAAGTGATGATATTGAATGTATCCTCTATGAAATGGTAGGAGATTCGACGTCTAATTCATTTAATGTGATCATTGATAATATTTCCACGACAGGAATCGGGGTTTTAATCGGTGAGTATGTTGATAGTCAAATTTTTAAGATTGAGATTCGCTTTAAGAAGAATCGCCTCATGCAAACGGTAAGACTTCGTCGTTATCGTCCAAATATAAACAATAATGCTGATAATTACTTAGGACTTGAGTTTGTTGACTACCAAGTTGAAAGTATTATGAAGTTGATGTCTGATTTAGTTTCCTCGATGAGTCGTTTAAGACTTAGAGACCTTATGTATGATATGGTTTTAAATGAAGCAGTTGCCGGAAATTTTGATGATAGTACGAAAGTTGATAGCGAAGATGAAGTATCTACTTCAATGATTTTAGATTTGTTTCATATTTTTAAAAACTTTGAAAATAAAATAGAGCTTATCAAGCTCTTTATTATTGAGGTTCAAAGGGTTGTAAGGGCCCGTGATGCGAGAGCGTTTATCGTGGGTCATGACGAGCATACCTTTAGTGAATTTGATTTTCAAAAGAATGAGTTACACGATATTGAATATCCAATAGTTGGAATCTTAGAGCAGCTTTATAATAATCCTCGTGGAATTAAATCAAAATTTTCCCAAAGCCTTTCAAGTGATGAATTCTTTAATATGTATGAGGTTGTCAATAATACGACAATTTCAACTTATATGATGTGTCCGATCTTTGATCAGAATGAGAATATTTTTGGGATTTTAAACTTTTCAAATAAAGAGAAGGGAGAGTTATTCACTGAAAATGATTTGAAGCAGGCAATGTTCTTGGCCCGTGTAATTGGCCTTCTATATTTTTATAATAAAGATGATGAAATCGATTATGAAGATGAGTTCTTAGATGCTCAGGGCAGAGCTAGTACTCCTTTAGGGGTAAGTCTTTTTGCGACACAGGCCCAGAATTTCATCGCTCAACATTCAGGCGCTAAAAAGACAGGCCCAGTCTATATCTATGGTGACGAGGGAAGCGGTAAGTATCATCTTTGTGAGAAAATAGCTCATTTTTCTAATACAAAGAATACACGTGTTGAAATTATTAATGCTACTGAGAAAATGACTAAAGTTGATCTTGAGGCACAAATTGAGAAAATTCGTGATAAGTTAGTCGGTGGCCATTTGGTTATTAAAGGCTTTGATAAATTAAGTCGCTCTGTTGCTAAGTATGTTCTTAATCATCTTGTGGATAATGGTAGCTACCGTGTTTTACTTACTGGAAATCAATTCTTAGAAGATTTTAATATTTCGTCATTTAAAACAGTACCGCTTAAAGATCGAAAAGAAGATATCCTGTACTTTGCAAATTTCTTTATTACCCAATACAGCTTAAAGAATCATACGGCAAAGAAGCGCATTTCAAATCAAGTCCAAGAGATTCTTTTGGACTACGATTGGCCAGGGAATATTTCAGAACTTAAGGCCTGCATCGCTAGACTTATGATCTTTAATAAGGGCAGTGGTAACCTCCATATTAGAACTAGTGAAATCGCTCCTCTTTTCGAAATTGATAGCCAGCCTCAAATATCTCTTGATGCTAACGATTTAAATATTCGGGCATTTGAGCAACATGATTTATCTAAGCAGCAATGTGCTGATCTATACTTATACTTCTATGTGGCCAAGCAATTAAAAGACGGTGCCGTAGGCCTTAAGTCTGTGGCAAGTGATGCTTTAATTGATTACGATGAGATTGTTAAAAGACTGGCAAATGGTAGTAAGGTTGTGAAAAGTCTTTTTGATGCAACGGTGGATAGAGTTGAACTTTACTTGAATGAAGATGTGGCCTAAGTTCTTACCTAGGCCACAAAAATATCTTACTCGTTTTCTTCTAAGAATCTTTCTGCGCGAATGGCCGCTTGGCAACCTGAACCAGCTGCAGAGATTGCTTGACGATAGTATGAATCTTGAACATCACCGCAAGCGTAAATTCCTGGTACATTTGTATCTGGGTGCTTACCTTCTGTGATAATGAATCCATGATCATCAAGGTTAATTTTACCTTTTAAGAAGTCTGTATTTGGTTTGTGACCGATCCCCATAAATAGGCCGTCTGTGGCACGCTCAGTAACTTCTCCAGTTTTTAAGTTCTCAACTTTAATTGAAGTTACACCTGTTGCATCCGCAATAATTTCAGTAACAGCGCTATCCCATACGAATTCAATTTTCTCATTTGCGAAAGCTCTTTCTTGCATTGGCTTTGAAGCTCTTAGCTCACTTCTTCTGTGAACGACATATACTTTTGAAGCAAATTTAGTTAGGAAAGTTGCTTCTTCCATTGCCGTATCACCACCACCAACAACGTGGACAACTCGGTCGCGATAGAAGAATCCATCACAAGTTGCACATGCACTAACACCTTTACCAATTAGCTCTTTCTCGTTTGGGAGACCAAGATACTTCGCAGATGCTCCTGTTGCTAGGATAACGGCATCCGCTGTGTAAGTTTTCTCACCGTCAATAGTTAGAGTGAAAGGTCTCTTAGATGTGTCGATATCTGTGACGAAACCGCTCAGGTATTCAGTCCCAAATCTCTGTGTTTGTTTTTTCATGTTGGCCATAAGTTCTGGCCCCATAATACCTTCGGGAAATCCCGGAAAGTTATCAACATCTGTCGTTGTTGTTAATTGTCCCCCTGGTTCATGTCCTTCGATAACCAGTGGAGATAGATTTGCGCGTGAAGCATATAGAGCTGCTGTATAACCAGCAGGACCTGATCCAATGATAATGACTTTATGATGTGCCATTTAAAACTCCGTTTTTACTTAAATTTAGATATTATTCAATCCCTAATTCTTTCTTGATATCTTCAGGACGATCATCTTCTTCTGGGTGCATATCGTAGTATGCATTTACTGAAACAAGATCGTCAGGATTTTTTGCTTTCTTAGTCGTCTTGTATGTTTCGCCAGTCATTTGACATTCATATCGAAAAATCTGGATATTCTTCTTTCTTTTGGCCATTTTTTCCTCCGTTCACTCATGGTGCACCGTGGCAAATTTTAATAAAAATATACATACTCTACCATATTGTTTCAAATACTTCCATTCGTTATAATTAATTATATGGATAAATATAAACAATTTGTGATGTTACTTTTAATGGCCCTGATTTCACTGAAGACTTGGTCTATGCAAGATGCAAAAGTTCTTGCACTAAGTCAGTCAGGCCGAACAATAAAGCTTGATATTGGTAAGCTTGCAGGACTAAAGCCTGGTGACATCGCCGATGTTTCCGTTCGTTATGGTGAACTTGAAAAGCCTCGTTATTTATTCCTTGGAACTATCGAGTTATTAAAAGTTTCTGATCGTGATTCTCACTGGTATTTTAAAAAGGTCAATGGCGATAAAATTAATCGTAATAACTTCCAAACTGGCAAAGATATCAAGTTACAAATCCGATCAATAGTTGCTAAAGGGCGTAAAACAAAGACTCCACACTACTTGATTAAGGGGCATGAATCAAAACGTGTTATGAGAAATAACCGTTATGCCATTGATGGAGTTGTTCCTTCCGATCTTGTTCAAGAAAAGGGAGCAGAAAACGACCTCAATTATAAAGAAGAACATAATGACCTAAATAGTTACGAGGTTACAGAGAATTCAATTCTTAAAAGTGGTAATGAGATTATCGTTAAAGATGGAAGAATAAAGTACAAGTATATTAACTCTAAATTGAAACCAATTGATGTTAGTGAACTCTCTGAACAAGAATTATCAAAAGATATTGGAGTTCAAAATCAGGCCCAACTGGAAAAAATATCAGCTGCTCAAGATGGCTATGAGGAAATGTACTATACAGGGGCCCCTAGCCTAACTGGATCTGCCTCTAATATATCGATACCAAATACAATGGAAAAAACTCTTGCACGTGAACGTGCTAAGAATCAAATTAGTAAAGCGACTAAGGCCGTCATTGACCGTGAAGGACCTCTATACTCGGCCGATATGAATAGTAAACAATTAGCTAATTATTTAAAGGCTTCTGGGATTGCCCGTGAAAAATATCGACGTGAAAATGTTCTTGCAATTGAAAGTGGTAATGAAATTCAATTAAGTCTGATGTCAAATTTATTGGCCAATTATTCAGACTCAGATCCTAATCATCAAAACCTTGGTTATGGCCTTGCTGCTGCCTATGAGTTTCATCTCATTAGGGCCCATCATTCACTTGGTAAGTGGTCGGTTGACTTTGGTCTTGATGCTTCTAACTTGAATGTGGATCTTGGTGGTATTAATGGACGCATGACATTTGTTAATATTTCAACTCATGTGAATTATTACTTCTACAATGCTCCTTATATTCGAAATAAGCTACTGGCCTATATTGGCTTTGGGTTTAAAAGAGGTACTGGTGAGGTCACTTCACCAAGCCTATCTGCCTATACTTATGATTATGAAGCGGTAGCTCTTCCATCTTTAAGCTTAGGTATTAAGACTCGTATCTCTACTTTTAGAGATTTTGAAAAGGAAAATCAATTTAGTTTTGGTCTAGGAGCAAAGCTAAATTATGAGTTACTAAATTTATCTCCTTTAAACGAAGTCGCTTCGGGCGACCAGATTTATGAGTTAAATCAGAAAGTAAATAACGTAAAATTTATTGCAAGTTTAAGTGTATATTTTTAAGGAATTACTATGACAGGAAGTTTACTAAGAACAATTTTAACGATCACACTTCTAATGACAACATTTAGTGCTAATGCTCTGGATATCGATGAGAAGTTAACTTTTAGAATTCTTCAAACATCGGATACAAAGAAGACAATTCTTATGAACCGTGGATTAGAAGATGGTCTTGCAATCGGTGATCACGCTAAATTCTTTATTACAACTGGTGTTTTCGCGAGGGCCGTTGTTATTCGTGCTACTCCTTCCAGATCAGTTTGGAGTATTTATCGAATTGTGAAACCAAGTGAAATTCACCGTGATAAAGTAGCGAACCTAAAAATTGCTTCTCCTGTTAAGGTGACAAATGATCGCTCTAAGTCTTTGGCCCCAACTTACCCAAAAGATAGCAGACAAATGGGGGAGCCTGTTGATATTGAGCGTAGACGTGAAAGTGAACAAACTAAAATTGTTAGTGATATTCCTGTTGAACAAGATGAATACGAAGCAATTAAAACGACAAGCTTTTCAAGTAATCATAAGGCCGAGAAACGTCCAACTCCAAGTAAGATTCTCGATAAGAATATGGCCCTCAATATCTCAACTGGTTTGAATATGTTAAGCGGAACCTATGAAACAGATGTAGATCAATCTAACGCTGAAATGAGTGGGCTTGGCTTTAATGGAGAGTTTGAATTACTCTTTCCAAAGTCACAAAGCTTCCTACAAAAATTTTCTCTTAAGGCCGTTATTGGATATTCAAGTGGAGCAAATGGTGTAAGAGAATCGACAACTTCATCACTTGATTTTGGTGGTGCGGTAAACTTCCATATCACTAACCCGATGGCAACTAATCGATTCATACCTTTTGTTGAAGTTGGTTTTGGAATTTCGATGGCATCCCTTACCGATATGCCTGAAAATAGTACTTCAAGCAACTTAGAGAATTTATCAGGGGCCGGAACTTATATGAATTTTGGTGGTGGCCTTAAGTATACAATGGATTCAGGTTTTGGATTCTATGCAAAGGGTGACTACTTTTCGACATCTTCTACATTCTCAATTGAAGGCTCATCAGCAACAATTGATAATACATATAGTCTAAGTGGATTTAGGGCCATCGCTGGTGCTTATATGCGTTTTTAGTGCGCATATAAGCTAACGTTTAACACGTCTTAAAAAATCATCTTCACTTCGTATAAATTCATATTGGCGGATCTCTCTTTCTTGATCCGCTGTAATTTCTTTGGCAGAAAATGGGTTAAAGCGAGTTTTAAATTGAAACTCTTGTGCCGCTTTTGTGTGTATATAGGCCTTCTTATGCTTGTGAACAATAGTTCTTGTTACATCTTGGGCCATAGTTCTAAAAGTAGTGTACTTTCCGCCAAGTAGAACATGACAATTTCTTAAAGGTTGAAAATACTTGTGCACTCTGGCCGTCTTGCCAAGAGTCGCTGTTGTATCGTCTTTAACAAGTGGTCTAATCCCTGCAAATGACGAAATTATATCTTCTTCTTTGATCTGTGCTTTTGGGAAGTATTGGTTGATATTGGCCAGAAGGTAAGTGATCTCTTCTGGTGTGGCCTCAAGATCAAAGTAGTCACCTTCAATCTTGGCCTCAGTTGTTCCAACAAGAATACGATCGGCCTGCGGGATGACAAAGATTACACGTCCATCATTTGGAGTTAGTAGAATTGCCGTATCAATCTTTAAGCGATCCTTTGCAATCCAGATATGACTTCCTCTTGATGGAAGAAGTTGAGGACGCCAATGGATCTGATTACTCTTAGCTAATAGCTGGTCTGTAAATGGGCCAGTAGCAAAGACGAGGTCGTGGCAATATACGGTTTTAATAGTTCCATCAATTTCATCTTTTAAGTCAACTCTAACGCTCCCATCCTCTAGGAACACATAATCTTCGACTCCAACGTGATTTAGGGCATGACAATTAGAATTCATTGCTCCATCGCGGATTACTTCAATCGTAAGTCTTCGATCATCAACTATGGCATCGTGGTAGACACCACTTCCTCTTAAATCTTGCTCTTTTAGATCTTTATTTACTGCCAGGGTTTCATTCTTTGACTTCATTTCATATGGAGAGTTTTGAAAACTAGAGAGTAGGTCATATAAGAATAGCCCGATACGAATCATCCATTTTGGACGAATCGAATCAGAGTAAATAGGAAGATAGAATTTTTCCTCAAAGCATAAGTGAGGAGCAAGTTTTAGCCAAAGATTTTTTTCGTGTAAAGCCTCCCAAACGAGTGGAAAGTCAAAGTTTTCGAGGTAGCGAATTCCCCCATGTAACATCTTAGAGCTCTTAGAGCTAGTTTGTGATGCAAAATCTTTCTTATCAATAATGAGAGTGTCTATATCATGTAGACTTAGGTCCCTAAAGACACCTGCGCCGACGATACCACCGCCAATAATTATTGTACTGTAAAATTCGCGAGCTTCACTTAGCTTATTAATCATTTGTATTTCACCATAGTTTAATTTTCACGTAGAGTGACGTAGTCACCGTGAGCGAGTATTAGGATGTAATTTGTATCATTCATTTCTTGTTTGTTAATTGTGAAATGAATTGAAGTGATGGCATTGGCGCCTTTTTTAAAGGCTTCTTCTCTCATTGTATCTTCAAAATAATCAATGAGGTTAATTGAACTGATATCATCAAACTCGTTGGCATCAATTTTATCATTGATCTGCATTGGACCAAGGCTATGAGTGACAAGATAGCCTGGGATAAAGTGAGATGAGCTTAGAATTATTTCTTCTTTCTTAAAGACTAAGTCTGTCTTCTCAAAGGCCTGAGATTTATTTTGCGTGGCCGAACTTGCACTTGTTAGACCTCTTTGATCAGAGTGGTCATAATTACTACTTTGGTGGATTTCGTGAGCTAGGCCCATTTTTATTGTGTGGCAATAGCGACGAAGCTTTCCTGCTAAATAGATTGCACTGTATTCGCCAATTTGTGCAATAAGAAGCTGACCTGTTTCTAAACTTGTACGATAGAGGTCTTCGTTTCCGGCCAATAATCCAACTTCATTTAAAACCGCAAGAATACTCTCGTCGTATTCTTCCGATTTGATGCCCTGGAGTAGGAGTGAGAATGGAGGGTTACCGCCAATAGCAACTTTTCCAAAAGTTGAGTTCGTTGCAAAATCTCTGACTTCATTAAAGTCTTGTTGTGAAGGTGATTGTGCCTTAGCAGCAACGATCTCTTCTTTTATATTGTCATTAATCGTAATTGTAGGTTCTGGTTGAGAGTATGTCCTATCATCAGTTTCTTCGGCAATATCTGGGCCGGAGTCGTGGGGAGTATCGTCTTTTGTCTGTTCATCGAGTTCATGAGAAAGTTCAATTTCGGCTTCTGTCTCTGCCTCGAAATCATTTGATGAGAAAGAAGAGTTATCGTCGTCTGCCAGAGGGGCTGCCAGAGGTTCTACCAGATGATCTTCTTCTTCGTCTTGCCAGTCTGCGCTGGGATCGTCTTCGTAGTTTCCTTCGAAGTCATTTTCGTCGTTGTCTTCGTAACTGCCTTCGAAATCGTTTTCGAAGCCTTCGTCTAGGTCTTCGTCTGCGTCATAGCCTTGTGAGTCTTGTGGGAAGTTGTTGGTGAAGTCTTCTTCGGAGTCTTCTGCGGAGTCTTCATCAAAGTCCCCTTCGGAACTATTGTCGAAACCTCCTTCATCACTTTCTGCTGGAGTTTCATAGTCAAATGACGTCAACTCAACCTGTGCCTCGTCTTCGTAGCTGTCTTCTTCATCGTCGTCAAAGCCTTGAGGCGCAGAAGCTTCTTCCTCTTCATTGTCAAGGTCAGCAAGAAGCTTATCTAAGTCATCATCACCTTGGTGAAGAAACTCAGATAAGTCTTCGATTCGAGTTAGGTCATTTTTCTTGTCGTCACCTGACATACTTTAATTCCAGATCGATTCTTAAATTTAAGAACCGTGACAGTGCTTGTACTTCTTCCCTGATCCACATGGACAGGCGTCATTACGCCCGACTTTTACTTGTCCGCGTGAGCGTGGTGCTTGATTGACTTCTGGCCCATCACGTCCTTCTTCTTCGGCAATTCTCTTTGCTTTAAGAAGGTCAAGTTGACGCTGAAGCTCTTCTTCTTGTTGGCGTCTTAACTCTTCAATTTCTTCTTGAGTATAGAGCCTTACTGTGAACATATTGCGAACAACACTGTTCTTAACTTCAACTCTCATATTTTCAAAAAGTTGGAATGCTTCACGTTTATACTCTGTTAGAGGATCTTTTTGAGCGTAGGCCTTAAGGTTGATTCCTTCTTTTAGGTGATCCATATTTCTTAAGTGATCTTTCCAGTGTTGATCAAAAGTTGAAAGTAGGATTTCTCTAAGTGCAAGTGTCACTTGTCTTTCGTCGTATCCTGCAAGTTTACTTGCAAGGATTTCCTTTGCTGTTTCTTCAAAGTACTTGCTAACGTCTCCAGAGAATTTTCCTGAACATTCGATAGCGTTAACTTCATAATCAGTGTTGAAAGTTGTTTTGAAACCATTCTTCATATCTTCCCAAGGAAGGTCTTCCAAAGGAACTTTCTTTTCTGGACGGTAGTTTGCAAATAGGTAGTCTGCAACATCTTCAGTCATTTCTCTAACGAAACCAAGATTATCTTCATCTGATAGAATATCGCGACGGATACGGTAGATAACACGACGTTGCTCATTCATAACGTTATCAAAATCAAGAAGATGTTTTCTGATTTCAAAGTTATGTGTCTCAACTTTCTTTTGAGCTTTTGCGATGGCATTTGTAATCATCTTGTGCTCAATTGGTTCGTCTTCTTCCATACCAAGTGTATTCATCACTTTTGCAATACGATCACTTCCAAAGATTCTCATTAAATCATCTTCAAGAGATAGGAAGAATTTTGAGCGACCTGGATCACCCTGACGCCCAGAACGACCACGAAGCTGATTATCAATTCGGCGTGACTCGTGTCTTTCTGTACATAGAATATAAAGACCACCAAGTGCCTTTACTTCATCATTGATTTTTATATCGGTACCACGTCCGGCCATATTCGTTGCAATTGTAACAGATCCTTTACGGCCTGCATTTTCAATGATTCCCGCTTCCTTACCGTGTTGCTTGGCATTGAGGACATTGTGTTCAATACCAGCTTTCGTTAACTCATTTGAAAGTAGGTTAGATGAATCAACTGTGATTGTTCCAACTAGGACAGGTTGACCTTTCTCATTAAGCTCTCTTAGAAGATTAATGATGGCCTTGTACTTTGCTTTCTTGTTTTTGTAGATAACATCAGGTTCATCGACACGAGCAATTGGAAGATTCGTTGGAATAACGATTACATCAAGATCATAGATCTTTTTGAATTCTTCTGCTTCAGTATCGGCCGTTCCTGTCATACCAGCAAGTTTTGCATACATTTTGAAGTAGTTTTGGAAAGTAATAGAGGCAAGAGTTTGGTTTTCTTGCTTTATTTCAACACCTTCTTTTGCTTCAATTGCTTGGTGTAGTCCATCTGACCAGCGAGAACCAGTCTTTAGACGCCCTGTAAATTCATCAACGATAATAACTTCATCGTCTTTAATGATATAGTTTGCATCTCTTTTAAAAAGATGGTGAGCACGTAGTGCTTGGTTTAAGTGGTGAAGAAGGGCCGAGTTTTCGATATCGTAAAGATTATCTACCTTCATGAGCTCTTGTACTTTTAAAATACCTTCTTCTGTGAAAATTGCCGACATGGCCTTTTCGTCAATTGTGAAATGCTTTTCAATTGAAAGTTGTGGAATAACTTTATTGGCAACTCCATAAAGAGTTGAGTCACCTTCACTTGGCCCTGAGATTAATAGGGGAGTTCTGGCCTCATCAATTAAGATCGAGTCAACCTCATCCACAATACAGAAATGAAAGTCTCTTTGAACATATTCTTCAAGTGAGAATTTCATATTATCTCTTAGGTAATCAAAAGCGAATTCGTTATTTGTCCCGTAAGTAATGTCTGAGCGATAAGCCGCTTGGCGTTCCTCATCTTCCATGTCGGCGATGATACAACCCGTTGAAAGGCCCAGCCATTCATAGAGAACACCCATTTCATTGGCATCACGACTTGCTAGGTAGTCGTTAACAGTAATAAGGTGAACACCCTTACCTTCAAGTGCTTTAAGGTATAGAGGTAGAGCTGCAGTCAGAGTCTTACCTTCACCTGTTTTCATTTCAGCAATGATGCCTTTATAAAGAACGATACCACCGATAATTTGCACATCGTATGGACGCATTCCTAGAACTCTTTTAGAAGCTTCTCTTACTGTCGCAAATGCTTCAGGTAGAATTTCATCGAGTGAAACTCCTTCACTGATTCTTTGCTTAAATTTAGTTGTTTGAGCCTTTAGTTCTTCATCGCTCATTTTTTCCATTTGAGCTTCAAGAGAATTAATTTCATTAACAATTGGCATAAGCTTTTTGATGTCGCGATCGTGCTTTGTACCAAATAAAGACTTGAGCGGATTAAACATTTAAATTTCTCCTAATTAATCCAGTACATAATAAAGAGGGTCCACCGGTGTTCCGTTTACACGAATTTCGTAATGCAAGTGTGGCCCTGTCGATAAACCGGAGTTTCCAATCTTGGCGATTGGTTGCCCCCGTTTGACCTTTTGGCCTTTTACAACGATGTTTTCTGAATTATGTCCGTAAAGTGTAGTTATACCGTATCCATGATCTATTTCAACGTGGTTTCCAAAACCGTAATTTTTCTTTGATGTTTTAACAATGCCATCGGCCGGGGCAAGAATAACTGTCCCAATTGGCCCCCCGACATCTAGGCCTTCGTGCATCTTAACTCTCTTTGAGTAGTGACTCATACGCGGACCATAGTAAGATGTAATCCATCCACGGGCCGGTAGCAGAGTTGGTGTTGATCGCAAGAATGATTCGCGATCGAGAAGATATTGATCAAGCTCATTAACTTTAATCTCTAAGTCACCTGAAATCTTGCGTAGGATTGAATAACGATAATCAAAGTACGCGAAGTTTTCAGCTAACTTAAAACTTTGTTTAATTAAGCTACTCCATTCTTTTGTAAAACTATAACCTGAGGTTAAACCAAAATTCGTTGCGATCTTTCTTTCATAGAGATCGTTAATGTCATTAAACTCTTCGTTCGTTTTAAGTGTTTTTAAGTCTGACTTTACTCGATCCATGAGCTCTTGATCTTTTGGAGATATTAAGACTGATTGTGGATCCCTGCCTGAACTTGAATTGTGAGAGTGGCCATGATCTTCACTATCACTGGCATCTTGTGTTTCTTTAATCACAGGCTTTGTTAAATCAAATTCTTTAAAGCCTGAGATTACTCGTAGCTTACTCTCAATCTTTTGAATTCTTTCAATATCATCAGTTAATGTATTGAGTTTCATATTAAAGAGTTGAATTTGTTCTTTTAACTGACGGTTTTCAATACTGAGGTGTCGGTTTTCGTAAACCTGCTTAAGAATCTTAATATAGTCAAAAGTTAAGATTCCAATAACACCAACAATAATAACGATAAAGAAGAGCACAGAGTTAAAAATAACCCTTGGTATACGAAAGGATTTTACGCCCTTCTCCTTCTCTGGAATGACCATTATTGTATAAAATCGGCTCAAAATTGCATCCTTGAATTTTCAATAATTTCTGATGTTTATTGTAGGTTTCTTGATTTCAGTTTGCAAGACATTAATGTATGACACTATGGGACTAAGTTTACGTGACTAGGGTAGTTAATTTTACTTAACTACCGCTAGGATTACAGAGATATTGTCTTGTCCACCGTGCTCATTGGCCTGACGAACTAAAGTTTGCACGCAGTCATGAATTGTTTGATGGCCTAGATTATTAAAGTCAATCATATCTTTAATGATAAAGAGAATATCCTCATCACTCAATTTTCCGTGAAGCCCATCTGAGCATAAGAGGAAAATATCATTCTTTGACGGCTCATATTCGAATAGATCAACCTCAATATCTTCTTCAAAACCGACTGTACGAGACAGGTAATTCTTATTTGGATCAGCCGCGGCTTGTTCGCGCGTATAAATCCCAAAGTTTATCTTTTCTTGGATGACAGAATGATCTTTTGAAAGTTGAAAAATCTGTCCATTTGTAATGACATAGGCCCTTGAGTCACCCACATTGGCAATATTAACTTTTTCATTTGCAAAATAGACACTCACTACAGTTGTCCCCATGCCCTTTAAGCTTGGCTCGCTATCTGCGTAATGTTTGATCTTATTATTTGCGTAAAGAACTGATTCTTTTAGAATCTGGTCGTGTTCAGCTTCTTTTATGTCAACTCCAGAGCGTAGTTCTTTAACTTTTTCTGCTAAGTACTTTATGGCCATGGTCGAGGCGAGATCTCCACCAGAGTGTCCTCCCATGCCGTCGGCGACAACATAGAGTTTATTTGAATTTCCGATAAAAATTGAGTCTTGATTGGTCTCTCTCTTGCGTCCAATATCTGAAACACCTGCACAAATAATATCCATGTTCTTCCTTGTCCATTTAAAATAATTATCCTGTTTCTCTTATATTTTCAGTCTCATAGAGATTTTAGTCAAATAATTATGAACGTTAGATTTTTGCCTATTAGTTGAGCAAAAAGCAGTGCCAAAACGCACTCGGTATTTTTCTCTTATAAATGATTTTTTTTACAGATAATTTTGCTTTAACTGAGGAAGTAACGTTATAATATATTTAGGATTTAGCTTTCTAGCTAAGCTTTAAAATATTCTAAAAACTCATGGATGGAGAAGATATGACAAAAATGAATATGAAAGATTTTATGAGTGAGAATTACAGAGTTGAAGACTTTGCTCACTTACACTGGAATGGAAGTTTTCAAGATTATATTGATCTTATTACTGAAGACCCACGTATCGCACGTAACTCATTTCAAAGAATTTATGACATGATCATGACTTTTGGAACAAGTACGTATCTTGAATATAAGAAAGAAATTACTCGTTATCACTTCTTCGATGATCCAATTGGTGGTGGAAAGGATGCAGTCTTTGGTATTGATGTTCACTTAATGAAACTTGTGAACTTTTTCAAAGCGGCCGCTCTTGGTTATGGAACTGAGAAAAGGGTTCTACTACTTCACGGGCCTGTTGGTTCTGCAAAATCTTCTATTGCTCGAAATCTTAAGAAAGGACTTGAACATTATTCAAGAACTGATGACGGTGCTCTTTATACTTTTGAATGGTATGACGAAGAAGAATCAGATATTCTTGGTGGCCAAAAGATTTTCCCATCTCCAATGCATGAAGATCCATTAAAACTTATCCCTCATGAAGTTAGAAAAGAATTTCTCGAAAAAATGAATAAGGGAAGTAAAGATAGAAAAATTAAAATTCGTGGTGAAGTTTGTCCTGCTGATCGATATATCTTAAATGAATATATGGTTAAGTATGACGGTGACTTTATGAAAGTTATGGAAAACCACATTCGCGTTAAAAGACTAGTTCTTTCTGAAAAAGATCGTTTAGGGATTGGTACATTCCAACCAAAAGATGAAAAGAACCAAGACTCGACAGAGTTAACAGGTGATATCAACTATCGAAAAATCGCTCAATATGGTTCTGATTCAGATCCACGTGCTTTTAACTTTGATGGAGAGTTTAATATTGCAAACCGTGGGATTATCGAATTTATCGAGATGCTAAAGCTTGATGTTGCCTTCCTTTATGATCTACTAGGTGCATCTCAGGAACAATCAATTAAGCCTAAGAAATTTGCTCAAACAGATATTGACCTTGTTATTCTAGGTCACACAAATGAGCCAGAGTTTAGAAAACTCCAAAATAACGAGTTTATGGAAGCCCTTCGTGACCGTACAGTTAAAATTGATGTTCCATATATTTCTCGCCTGGATAATGAAGTTAGAATTTATCAACGAGACTTTAATGCTGAAAAAATCCCACATGTTCACATCGCTCCTCATACTCTTGAGATGGCGGCTATGTGGGCCGTTCTGACAAGACTTGAAGAACCGAAGAAAGCAGATTTAACTCTTGTTCAAAAACTAAAGCTTTATAATGGTAAAACACTTTCTGGATACAATGAAGATAATGTTAAAGAGCTTCGTAAGGAAGCTGTAAGAGAAGGACTTGAAGGTATTTCTCCACGTTATATTCAAGATAAAATTTCAAATGCACTTGTAAAATATGGTCACACTGGATCTCTAAATCCATTCATGATCTTTAATGAACTTGAAAGTGGTCTTAAGCACTCAATGGCAAATAACCCAGAGGCGGTTGAAAAATATCGTGAGATGCTAGCAATTGTTCGCCAAGAGTATACTGATATCGTTAAAAATGATGTGCAAAAAGCAATCTCTCTTGATGAGACTGCAATTGAAACACTATGTGCAAATTATATCGATAATGTAAAGGCCTACACTCAAAAAGAGAAAGTTCGCAACAAGTACACAGGTAAGCTAGAAGAAGCTGATGAGCGCTTCATGAGAAGTATCGAAGAGAAAATCGATATTGCTGAATCTCGTAAAGATGATTTTAGACGCGAAATCATGAACTATATCGGTGCTCTTGCGATTGAAGGAAAACAATTCGATTACAAGATGAACGAAAGATTACATCGTGCACTTGAGCTAAAACTTTTTGAAGACCAAAAAGATGCAATCAAATTAACAACGATTATCTCAAATGTTGTGGATAAAGAAACACAAGAAAAAATCGATGTTATCAAGTCAAGACTAATTAAGAATTACGGTTACTGTGAAATCTCAGCAACGGATGCTCTTAATTATGTTGCAAGTATTTTTGCTAAAGGTGATAGCGCTAAGTCTTAAGTGACTTAGTGCTTTGCACTTTAAAATAGATGGAGACCGAATGGATCACCCGATTAAAAGAGACCATGCACGCTTTCGCAAAATCATTAAGGGGAAGGTGCGCGATAATTTAAGAAAGTATATCGCTAATGGTGAGATGCCAATTCCAAAAGGGAATGGTGAATTCAAGGTTCCTATGCCTTCTATTAATACTCCACAATTCCGCTTTGGTGATAAGAGCCAAGGGGGAACTGGTCAAGGTAATGGTCAACCAGGTGATCCTGTTGATGGCCAAGGTGAACCACAAGAAGGACAAGGGGAGCCAGGTGAAGCTGGTGAGGGTGAAGGTGAGAAGGCCTTAGATGTTGAAATGAGCCTTGATGAACTTGCCTCTATTCTTGGAAATGAGTTAGAGCTTCCAAAAATTGAACCAAAGGGAAAGAAGAATATGCAGTCAACTGTCGATCGCTACACGAGCATCGGTACTGTTGGGCCAGATTCTCTTAAACACTATAAACGCTCATTCAAGGAAGCACTGAAACGCCAGATTTCAATGGGAACTTATGATCCTAAGAATCCTGTTGTTGTGCCAATTAAGAGTGATATGCGCTATCGTTCAAGTGACTCTAAAATTGAATTTGAAAACTCCGCTGTTGTTATTTACATGATGGACGTTTCTGGTTCAATGGGTGATGAGCAAAAAGAAATTGTTCGCACAGAATCATTCTGGATTAATCTATGGCTTAAATCGCAGTATAAAGATATCGAAATTCGCTACATTATTCACGATGCAACCGCGAAGGAAGTTGAAGAAGAAACATTTTTTAGAACTCGCGAAAGTGGTGGGACTCTAATTTCTTCTGCATTAAAGCTGTGTAAGGATATTATCGATAGTGACTATAATTCTGATGAATGGAATATCTATCCATTTCACTTTTCTGATGGAGATAATTGGTCTGCTGAAGATACAAAGGTATGCTTAGAAATTCTTAAAAATTCAATTATTCCAAACTCAAATGCTTTTTTCTATGGGCAAGTTGAATCACGTTATGGTTCAGGACAATTCTATAAGGATCTTGCAAAGGAATTTGGAGAGAAACATGAAGATGTCATTCTAAGTAAAATAAAAAATAAAGAAGCAATTCTTGATTCGATCAAAGATTTCTTAGGTAAAGGTAAGTAAGGATATTTATATATGGAAAGAACGAGACCTCTTTCAGGTGAATTAGCAAAATTAAGAGACGAAGTTCATGGCTATGCCGTTGACTATGGCCTTGATTTCTATCCCGTTGTCTTTGAAGTTTGTGATTACGATACTGTTTGTATCTTGGCCGCAAATGGAGGCTTTCCTACTCGTTATCCTCACTGGCGCTTTGGGATGGAGTACGACAAACTTGCAAAGGGAAATACATATGGTTTCCAAAAGATTTACGAGCTTGTTATTAATACAGACCCATGTTACGCCTATCTTCTAAGTTCAAATCGCTATGTCGACCAGAAGCTTGTAATGGCCCATGTTTATGGCCATGCTGACTTCTTTAAGAATAATGCATGGTTTAGAGGAACTGACCGCCGCATGATGGACGTTATGGCCAATCATGGGACGAAGGTTCGTCGCTATATGGAAAAGTATGGCCAAGATAAGGTGGAACAATTTATTGATACTGTTTTATCTTTTGAAAACTTGCTTGATGTGAATGTTCTCTTTCAAAGAGAAGAAAAACAACTAACTTCAGCAGATGAAGACTATGAGCATAAAGATGATCGCTCACAGGTTCTTCGCTCTTTCATGAACTCAAAAATGGGTAAAAACGCAAGTGATGTCGATAAGATTGAAATTAAGAAGACGACACTTGAACTCTTAGATGATGAAGTTCGTGGTTCACGAGATATCATGAAGTTCCTTATGGATTATGCTCCAATTGAAGATTGGCAATCAGATATCATTGGTATTCTGCGAGAAGAAGCTTATTACTTTCTTCCGCAACGAATGACAAAGATTATGAACGAAGGGTGGGCATCTTATTGGCACTCTAAAATCCTAACAAAGAAAGCTCTTAATAGTAGCGAAATTATTGATTTTGCCGATATTCACTCAGGTGTTATGGCCATGAGTCGTCAAAATATTAATCCATATAAAATTGGTATTGAGCTTATGCGCGATATCGAATATCGCTGGAATACTGGAAAATTTGGTAAAGAATATCAAGAGTGTACCAATCTATACGAGAAAGAAAATTGGCATATTGAAACGAATCTAGGGCGTGAGAAAATCTTTGAAGTAAGGCGTAGTCATAACGATATTACATTCATCGATGAATTCTTTACTGAAGAGTTCTGTAATCGTATGCAGCTTTTTACATACAAGTATAATTCACGCACAGGGCGTAATGAGATCGAAACTCGTGACTTCAAAGAAATTAAATCAAAACTTCTTCAACAACTAACAAATTTTGGAACACCTATTATTGAGGTGGAGTCGGCCAATCATAAAAATCGTGGTGAACTTCTTCTTCGACATGTACACCAAGGAGTCGATCTCGATCTGAATCAGGCCAATGAAACAATGGCCAATATTTATAAGATTTGGAAGAGGCCTGTATCAATTACGACAGTCGTTGAAGATAAGGATCTAACTTATCTCTATGATGGAATAGAGTTTAAAGAAGACAAGTAGTCGTCGATATTCCTTGTTGACCAATATCTAGTTTCCAGTAAAATTATACTAATTGTAATTTTACTTTGGGATACTTAATGTTTCTAAGAAATATCTTCTTAATATCAATTCTTTTATTTTCAACTTATACTGAGGCCCTTGTTATCACAAGTGGCCGTGGTGAAGTCACTATTATTAAGAATGATCTAGTTCAAAAAATTGATACTTCAGAGATGTCTGGCCCAATTGAGGTTACAAGTAGTTCACTTGTCATTACTTCGAATAACTCATATGCAAGAATAGTTAATGATCGTGGTGATATTCTTATTCTAGCACCAGAGTCAAAAATGACTGTTGAACTAACCAATGATCGTTATGGTGATTTCTTTTCATTACATGATGGACTATTGCGTATTATAGCTAAAAAGCAGCGTAAGGTTGCTGATAACCATTATGATCGAATTTATGTAAGAACTAATAGTGCAATCTTTGGCGTTGAGGATGGTGATGCTCTTCTTTCATATAATCTCTTTAATAATGTTTCAGGGCTCATCTCCTTTCGTGGAGAGTCTCGACTTAAGAGGATTGATCGTTCTGCCAAATTTAGCGCCGGTCGCAGACTTACATATCGTCGCAGCGTTCGTGAAAGAAAGCTAAATTATAAATTCATGAATGATGATTCTGTTAGAACGCATACTACGCTAATTAACGAGCTATTATTCGGCAATCGACTAAAAGATGTAAGCCTAGTTGAACGTGGCCAATATAGTGCAACCTTCCACGATGCAAGACCTGTTTCCATTCCTGTAAAGATTAACCCGATTCAATTTACGCTTTTATATCGCAATACCTATGTTGATATGACTCGCTATGACCAAGGTGGTGATGATGAGACAGCAACAGTTGCTAGCTACCCTCTAAAGGGTGAAATCATTGCTCCCAAAGATCAAGAGGCCCTATATCGTGGCCAGTACTCTGAGGCGCAGAAGAAATATGCACCCAAGGCAGGAGGACTTGTTGATATACGTACAGGTATTTATATTCCACCTGAGGATAGTGCTATCTTTAATGAAGTTTATAAGGTTTACGTTCCAAAAGAGATTGGCCGTATTAACGCAGCCAACGGTAATTTCATACCTCCAAAGAATTTGAGAATTGATCCTAATCGAGGTTTTGTTGTTGTTAATAACACTCATGAATCACTTGAGAACTCACAAAAACTAAATAACCTTCTTAAGAGCAATCTTCTTTTAGCTAGTTTTAAGAATGCTCAAAGAAATAAGATGACCACAGCTGAGCGTTTTTCTGCCAATATCATCGGACTCTCTTTAGTCGATCAGTCATATACTCACTCATATAATAATGCTGATTATTCGTTTTCAAAACGAGGCCTTGAGTTTGATATTATCTTAATTGGCAATGGGAGCTTTAGGCCTTTTGCAAAGTTTAGACTTTTAAATGAAAATTTTGAGCTCACTTCACTTTCTAATGAAGTTGAAAGATTTTATCAAATGAATCTCGGACTAGATTTTCATTTTGGTGGTGCTTTCTATGCAAGTACTCAAATTGCCATTGATGAAGAGCCGATTGTTTTAACTGCGGATAATAGAATTACAAGTGCAACTCTCACTAATTTTATTGGGGAAGTTGGTTTTAGATTAATTGATTTAAAGCGCTTTACGCTCTTTATCCATGGTGGCCTAAAATACAATATGACCAATGAAGATGATCAATATAATATCGAAAGTGGTGTCGGCTTTTACTTTGGAGCTAAGGCCGATTATTGGTTAAATAGACGCAGTTTCCTGTATGGGGAATTTAGTTACTTAAATCATTCATATTCGATTATCTCAACGACAGCTACTAATAGCAGTGATGTCGATATGAGTGGCGCTATTGTAAACTTTGGCTATCGATACTCTTTTTAAGTTCAGGATAGCTGACGAGGTCTAATTCATATATATCTTTTTGATAGATAAGTGTCGGCTCATTAAATTCTTTATGTTCTTTTTTAGTAATCATGGAATTAAGTCTTGATTGAATTGTCTTAGCTTCCATCTTTTCATCACTATTAACTATTTGAGTAGGATAGCTTTGCCATACTTTAGATTGCATATGTAGCCAGCAACTAATGACGTTCTTACTTAAGCAAGATGAGTCACTTAAGCTTTTCCATTCGTCGTCATCTTTTAATAATTTCAAATATGTACTTAGAATAGCAGCTTCATAAGGAAGCTTCTTACTATAGTCAATATCAAGATTGTTCATTAGGTATGTGGCCTCTTTAAATTTTCCTTCTTTAAGGAGAATATTAATGCGAAGTAGTTGTTTTTCTCGTCTAAGTTCATAGGATACAGGAATTTTTGATAGTGCAGTTCTCGCCTGTTTGTAGTTATTACTGAGTATCGCTGAAGCAAGAATGCTAATATTTGCATTGATTGAATATGGTTTAGTTAATAGATTTGAAATGAAGTGAGAATAAGCTGTCTTATAGTTTTCTTTTTTTACTTCTTCAATTCCTTTTATATTATTGGCATTTGTATTATTTAAGCTATTGACTAGTTTTAAGGCCCTGTCGAATTCTGCGTTATTATAGAGATTTGTTGCTACGAGAGTTCTTAGTTGTTCATCAGCATATAGTTCTACAGGAATTAAGTCGTAGAATTTTAATATTTGTTTATTTTCATCAAAGTAAATCCCATATTTTAAAATGGTATTGATGGTTTCTAAATTATTAGAAGCAAATAAATCTCTTACTTTATAATTAACAACGTGGCCTTTGATTTTTCTTTCAAGAACTAATCTTAACCAAGTATCTCTAATATTATCACCTCGTACTCGGTAGTGATTAATACAGTCGTTGAATGTTTTATTAATTTTATCATTTTGTGTTTTTGGTAGTGATAAAGTCGAGATAATTTTTAAGCTACAATTCTGGTAGAGCCATGTTGCCGTATCCGGAATTGAATCCAATATTTCTCGACTCTTATTAATATCTGAAATAGAAAAATAAGCTAAGGCCAAAAATCGATTAATGATAAGTCGTTTATCGTAGCTCTTAGTTGTTTGTATTAACTTATTCAATACTAGAATTGCATCTTTTGAGTGGCCATCGATGAGTAGCGATTTTGCTATTTTTAACTGGTTAAGAAATGTTTCACGCTTATCTACTTGAAGTCCATTATTAAAATAATCAGCTTCAATTTCTCCATAGATATTATATGGAGGATCAAGCTCTGTTTTAGTCGCGCGATTAAGTGGCCTTGCTAGCGAGCTAAAAGCGATCAAAATTAAGAATAGGGCAAGATTTATTCTTCTTATGTTCATTTCATTTCCTTATTAAACCTTTCGGGAATAATTCCGATAACTTAAAGGAAAGTTTATGGAATAAAACTAATGGGAAACAATGTGGGTATAAACGGATTTAGGCCACTTCTTTTTACCTTAATAACTATTGTCGCAACAAGTGTCTGTGCCCAGTCTCAGTTCGTTTCAGGACTTGAGAGACAGGGAAATAAAATCTTTGATAATTTAAAGTTTTCTATTTCAAAATCCCGCGTTGAAAATACTCCTGAGAATTTTACCTTACTTGATAATTATCGTAAGTTTTATCTCGAATCAGAAAATCTTGATTATTTTTGTCGTGAAAATAAAGCACCTGTTAATTTTAAAAATGCCTTTGAAAGAGATGAGTTTATACGCTCAATGATTGCAACTCTTCAATATAAAATGATGAATTATTCGATTAGTGCTATTGCCACCTATGCGAAGAAACTACAATTTGATAGCGAACAATACGATAATTTGGTTGATGGCCTAATCGGTAGTTGTTCACAAAATACAACTCTCTATAGTCATCGACTTTTGAAGTATCTCTTTAAACAAGATTTCGATTCGCAAGAAGCGATTTCAGTTCCTCAAGACATATCAAAGAAGCTATTTACGGAAAAAGTATCTGAAGTACAAAGTGAAAATGAAGTTCTTGTTAATGAACTCTATTATACAACAGGTGTTTTTAGTTATGCTTGCTCATGGGGTGGCCAAGTTCAATTTCTACGAAAGATGGCACCTTTCTTAAGATCGCCAGTTATTATGAGCTACATTATTAGAGAAATGACTGGACTTGAAACACACACTTTTAATGACAAGCTAAAAGATCAGAAGGTAGCACTTTGTAAGAATCAAATTTGTCGTCCTAAGACCTTGAGTAATTTTACTCAAGAAATAGCAAAACCAATTGGTTCATCTAATATGGCCTACGATTTATCTACTATCTATTGTCGAAATTTTCAAACGGCCACACAAAGCTATTCTCCAAATATAGATAAGAATTTTAAGGATCATTTAAAACAATTTGATAAACAAGAAGAACGTCTTATAGGACAGTTCATTGCACTACTGACTCGTATTCCTGATTTTAACGTTTGGACCCAGAGTTCTGAGATGATTAAAAGATATATCTCTATCTCAAACGATGGGCTTTGGAATTTTTGGGCAAAGGATCTTCTTGCAAGACGAGTGGATTATGTCATGTATGAAGATGCACTTGAAATGCAAGTTGATCGCTTAGCCTCCGATCGTTTTATTAGAGCAGAGGGCCGTCCACAAATTAACTTCAATGTTGTCAATGGTGAGTTTGATCGAGCCACTAATGATGAGAATATGATCACATTAAATTTTGATATTAAATTTCCGGCCAAGGATCTCGATTGGATCTTTGAACAATATAAAATTGCCGTCAATGCTAATGACGAGGATAGTATTGAGTTACTCAAAACTAGACTTAATGCATATATTGCTAAAGATTATGAAAAGGTTAAAGATCTTCTTGCCACTTATTCCGTTAACTCCGATCTATTGACTGTAATGATGAAGGAAGTTCTTAGACAATTTGACACACTTGAAGAGCTCATTCTGCCAAAATCTCGCCAAGTAAGTATTAGAGTCAATATACGAATTGCTCCTTTTGCGCTTGTGGCAATCCGCAATAAGCGTGTTATATCAGAGCTTTCTGAACGAGATGCTAAGGAAATTAAGTCCTTAGAGGTACTAAATAATATTGATTCTATGGCCGAGAAGTCCAAAAAATGATAAATAGCCTTAATGGCAAAATCTAATAGTAAAGATATTAAAGATTCAAAGGAATTCGATTACGAAATTCTTCCATCTGTCGAAGAGACAAGTTCAGATGATATCGAAGATGTAGAGGACTATGTTGATATCTCTCCTAAGATTGACTCTGGTCTTACTCTTGAAGAAGAAATTGAATTAATCAGTGAAACTCTTCCGGCCATATCTTCTAAACTTCCAGTTCCTAGTCGTAGTGATAATAAGCTTAATCAATACTTAAAAGAAATCTCTCGCTATGAACTACTATCGCCTGAACAAGAAAAGGCCCTCGTTAAACAATTTCGTGAAACTGGTGATATCGAACTTGCCAAGAAGCTAGTTGTTTCAAATCTACGCCTTGTTGTGAAGATTGCCATGGATTACAAGAGCGCCCATGCTAATGTAATGGATCTTATTCAAGAGGGGAATATTGGCCTTATGAAGGCCGTCTCATTATTTGAGCCAGATAAGGGTGCAAAATTATCATATTATGCTTCTTGGTGGATCAAGTCATATATCCTTAAGTTCATTTTAGATAACTTTAAACTTGTTAAGCTTGGCTCAACAAATGAGCAAAAGAAGCTCTTTTATAATCTTATGCGTGAAAAAGAACGTCTTGAGGCACAGGGGATTAAACCGGATCACAAGACTATTGCCCAAAACCTAGATGTTAGTGAGAAGGCCGTTGCCTTGATGGATATGCGCTTAGGTGAGGGTGGTACTGAGTTTAGTATCGATACGCCAATTGGTGACTCAACAGCAACTGTTGGAGATTTGCTACCAGGTGATAACGACTTTACGCTGGATGTCGAGTTCAAGCAGTCTCTGAAATTATTACAAGATAACCTGGATCAATTTATTCAAGGCCTAAAGCCCAGAGATAAAGAAATCTTTCGTGAGAGGCTTTTAAATGATGCCCCGCGCTCACTACAGGCCGTTGCAGACGACTATGGTGTCTCAAGAGAGCGAATTAGACAAATCGAGGCCCGTTTACTTGAGAATTTAAAGGTTTACATGAGTGATATTATAAGATAATATGCACAAAATTATAGCGCCCTTGGCTTGGTTTAGAAAATAACTTCTATCCTCGGTCCTGTGGTAAGTATGGAGAAAATTATGATTACAAAAGCTCAAACAGCTGAAATCGTTGCTGAATTCGGAAAAGAATTTGGTGCAGGTGAAAAAGACAGCGGAAGTGCAGCGGTTCAAGTTGCTATTCTAACTACTAGAATCAACAACCTTAAAGGTCACTTTGCTGCTAACAAGCATGACTACAGTTCAAACCGTGGTCTACTTAAGATGATTGGACGTCGTCGTCGTCTTCTTAAGTACGTAGCTACTAACAACGAAGAAAGCTACAAAAACTTAATTAAGAAACTTGGTCTAAGAAAGTAATCCAAGACAAAAGAAAGGAAGCTTTATGCTTCCTTTTTTTTATTTAAAAAGTTAAAATTTAGATAACGAAATTGATTTTAAGGAGAGTTTGAGATTTAAGGGATATTAAAATTTAGGAGCAAAATTCGTTGTTTTTAAGTTTTCATATTCTTTGGATTTCTCAAAACAATTCTAAAATACATTTCAAAACCGACATTCAAAAATATAAATGGAGTTATTTATGTTAAACAACAAACGAGAGTTTACTTACAACTTTGGTGGTAAGGAAGTTACAATTGAAACTGGCCGTATGGCCAAGCAAGCAGACGCGTCTGTAATCGTATCTTGTGGTGGTACACAAGTTCTAGTTACTGCAACATCTGCAACTGAAGTAAAAGATGGGCAAGACTTCTTCCCACTTTTAGTTGAGTACACTGAAAAATTCTATTCAGCAGGGAAATTCCTTGGTGGATTCTTAAAAAGAGAAGGTCGTCCTTCAACAGGTGAGACTCTTAATGCTCGTCTAATTGATAGACCTCTTAGACCTCTTTTCCCACACGGGTATATGTTTGATACTGTTATTTCATGTACTGTTATCTCTTACTCACCAGAAGGTGACCCAGAGGTTCTGGCTGCACTTGGTGCATCAGCTGCATTAACTATTTCAGACATTCCATTTGCAGGACCAATTGGTACTTGTAAAGTTGGACGTGTTGACGGGAATTTCGTGATCAACCCAGATCACGATCAATGGGAAAACTCAGACATGGAAATCGTTGTTGCAGCAAGTGACAATGCAATTCTTATGGTTGAAGGTGAAGCAAAAATCGCTCCAGAGCAAGATGTACTTGATGCTATCTTCTTTGGTCAAAAAGAAATCGAAGGATTTGTTTCATTCCTTAAAGACATTCAAAAAGAAGTTGGTAAGGCTAAGCGTGAATTCGTTTCAGCAGCTGCTAACGAAACAATGCTTGCAAAAATTAGAACTGACTACACAGCTACTGCTCGTGAAGCACTGAAAATTACAGACAAGCTAGAAAGACAAAAAGCTGTAAAAGCAATCGAAGCTCAAGTTAAAGCCGCAATGGCCGAAGCTCCAGAAGCTTTTGGTTTATCTGAAGGTGATTCTTTTGGTAAAGAAGCCTATAAAGGTGTTGATGAGCTAATGTATGAAATGCTACGTGGTGATATCTTAGATGAAGATAAGCGTATCGCTGGACGTGGACTTGCAGAAGTTCGTGAAATCGAAACTGAAATTGATGTTTTAAAAGTACCACACGGTTCATCTCTATTTACTCGTGGTGAAACACAAGTTATGGCCGCTGTTACTCTAGGTGGTAGCAAAGGTGCTCAAATGAGTGACCGAATTATCGGAACTAGTGAAGATCAATTCTACCTACACTATAACTTTCCTCCATACTCGGTAGGTGAAGCACGTGGTGTTCGTGGTGTTGGACGTCGTGAACAAGGTCACGGAAACCTAGCTGAACGTGCTCTTAAAGCAGTTATCCCTACAGAATTCCCATATACAACTCGTCTTGTATGTGAGGTTCTAGAGTCAAATGGTTCTTCTTCAATGGGTTCTGTTTGTTCAGGTTCAATGGCCCTAATGGATGCTGGTGTTCCTCTTAAGGCTCCAGTGGCGGGAATTGCAATGGGTCTAGTAACTGATGGTGAAAGATTCAAGATCCTAACAGATATCCTTGGTGATGAAGATCACTTAGGTGACATGGACTTTAAAGTTGCTGGTACGACTGAAGGTATTACAGCAATTCAAATGGATATCAAGATCACAGGTCTTACAAAGGAAATTGTTGAAAAGGCAATGGCCCAAGCAAGAGAAGGTCGTCTTCATATTCTAGAAGAGATGGCAAAGACAATTTCTGTTGAAAGAAAGACACTGAAAGACGGTGTACCGGTAATGAAGTCAATGCAAATCAAGCAAGACCAAATTGGTGGACTGATCGGTCCTGGTGGGAAGAATATTAAAAAGCTTCAAGAAGATTTCGATCTTACTATCGAAATTGATGAAGATGGAACTACTAAATTCATCTCAACTAACCAAGAAGCAATTGATGAGTGTATGGCCCTAGTTGCTCTACAAATGAATGGCCCAGAAGTTGGAAAAGTATATGAAGCAAAAGTAGCTTCACTTAAAGACTACGGTGCATTCGTTGATATTGCAGCAGGTGTTGGTGGACTAGTTCACATCTCTGAAATCGCTGAAGATAGAATTACTGATGCAGCTGACTACCTTGAAGAAGGTCAGACAGTTAAGATCAAGGTTCTTGAAATCGATAAAATGGGACGCGCTAAACTTTCAATCAAAGCTGTTGAGGCTCTAACGAGAAAAGACGGTAAGACTGAAGCTGAAGCACAAAAAGATGCTCCAAAGCGTGAGCCACGTGAAGCCAGAGATGGTGATAGAGGTGATCGCAGACCTCGTCGTGATGACAGAAAACCAAGAGGCGACAGAAAGCCACGTGGTGATAAGTAATCCATTTCAAAAGTAAGAAGTATGATTGACAGAATAGTTGATTTAAAAGTGAAGAAGCTAGAGCATTACGACTCTAGCTTCGATCTTCCACAATACGAGACAACAGGTGCAGCAGGTGCTGACCTTAGAGCTCATCTTGAAAACAAAGACAGTCTTATTATTGCTCCTGGGGCGCGAGTTCTTGTTCCAACTGGACTTAGCTTTGAAATACCTCATGGATATGAAGTACAAATAAGACCTCGTTCAGGGCTTTCATTTAAGACAGATCTTCTCGTTGTAAATTCTCCAGGAACAATTGATTGTGATTACCGCGGAGAAGTTAAGATCATTCTTGGAAACTTCGGCAAGGAAGACTTTGTGATTAAGCACGGTGAGCGTATTGCTCAAATGGTAATGGCACCTGTGTGGCAGGCCAGAATCAGTGCAGTGGAAGAATTAAGTGATACACAACGCGGAGCTGGTGGCTTTGGTTCAACAGGAACTAAGTAGGTAAGGGAAGACTTATGGGTTTAAAAGTAAATTACAATAATGCGACAAATAAAGAAGAAGCATATAATTTAGCTAAGTCAGCTGTGACTCCTGATTATGTGGCAAAATTCGGTGTCAAGGCCGATGTTACTAAGAATGATGGTAATTATTCCATGGTAGCTAAAGGAAAAGGCTTTGAATTATCTCTAAAGTTTGAAGATTCTTACTGTCAGGTTGATCTTGACCTATCTTTCATGCTAAAGCCTCTTAAAGGAAAAATTTTAGAAACGATTGAGAGTAAGATTAAGAGGACTGTTTAGTCTCCGTAATCCTTCTCAATAAATTTAATGAAGGCATAACATGTTCAAAGTAACACTATCACCATCAAATGAAACGATCTACGTTGATGATGAGTCATCTCTATTAGAGCAACTAAAGAAGAATGACATTTATATTAATTCAAGCTGTGGTGGCCACGGTACATGTACTGACTGTATCGTTAGAGTCCTCGCTGGTGCTGAGAACCTTAATGAGCCTACTGATGTTGAAACGAAACTAATCGGTAATGTCTTTCATATCACGAAAGAGCGTATGTCTTGCCAGACATTTGTTAAGGGTGAAGTAACTGTTGATATGTCAGGACACTCAAAAGCAGGTGTTGAGGCCAAGCGTGAGGCAAAGCAGAAGAAAGTATCAAAAACAAAACTTTCTGGAACTTTTAAAGTTCGCAAGAAAGAAGAAGTTGAAAAAGTAATGAGTGAACGTCAGGCCAAGCGCGAAGAGCGTGATTCTCAAAGTGAAGTTTGGAAAAACCACTGGGAGAAAGAAGAGCGTGATAACTCAAAACAAAAACGTCTTGGTGGTGGCCGTCGTCCTAAAGGGATTAAGCAAAACTACAAAGAAGAAGACGAGCAAGAATAAAAAATTAAAACTCACTTAATAGGGCCTGAATCTTCTTCAGGTCCGCTTTTCGATTCGAACGATCCACAAAAATATACTTTCCACTCTTAAGCTTTGCATGAAGTTGAAAATAGCCCTTATTCTCAAATCCTCTCATGGTAGGATCTTGCTTCATTTTGGCAACATTTGGAGAATCCATATAGTGGTCTATGGTGATGGCATCCTTGGCATCTAGCTCATATGTTTTCTTAAAAACTGGTATGAAGAAAAGTCGATGCTTAATAGTCAGTTTATTATCTTTTTTCGTGATGAATTTCTCATACATATAAAAGCAAAGTGTTCCAAAAGGAATGAAAAGTAAGACTGCGGCCACAGCAATAACCAGAGCTTGGTTGATAGTGTCACCTGTTTGATAGAGCTTAACCATTGGCCCTTTGACGCCAATAAACATGGCAAAGACAACAACAGCTGCAGCAAGAAGATAGCCCCAGAAGACCATCGGAAGTCCATAGGTCTTAAGAGTTAAACCCTCTTCGTTAATAGTGATACGATCTTGTTCTTCTTTAGATACTGGAAAAATAAACATTAGGCCCATGCCCGTATTCTAGCTCTGGGCCTGTCATTTGTATAGAAAATTTCACATCTTTTGCAACAGCTGGAGAGTCGCTAAAAAGACGATAGCGCCGACTGTGGAGATAACGATACTACCAAGTAGGCCGTAGCTTGCAAGGCCTACCAGATGGAAGGCAAAGCTTCCTACGAATGATCCCATGACACCGACGATAATATTTCCTACAAGGCCAAAAGTTTCTCCCTTGTAGAGACTTCCTGCTAGCCAGCCAGAGATGGCCCCAATAAATAAAATGATAATGAATTGTTCAATGGCCACAAAGTACCTCCTAAATATTTTCATTTTAGGAGGTAATTCGGATTGATTGTTAGTTAAGATAAGTTAATTAAGACTAAGATTTACCTGTCTCAATCGTTGGCTAAAGCCATGTAGTTAGTGAGAAGTTAATCCCGTAACCATCTGTTGTCTCAGGATTTCCATCTGATGATGTATTTGTTTCTTCATCAGTACGCTCTTCAATTAGGAACCCACCGTTAAGTTGAACATTTCTTGATACTTTATACTGAACACCTAAATCGATTCTCCAAAGAGCCACTTTTCTTAGGTTCCCATCGTTGTAGCGAGTTTGTCCGTAATCTGCAGGTAGGTCTGCTTTGTTCCAAGATTGATCGTATACATATGAGTATTCACCGTTGATCCCTGCTGACCAAGTATCATCAATCTTATAAAGCACACCAAGCTGAGCATTGTATGTTTCTTGGCTTAATGTTGCGTACTTATCATTTGGATGTTTTGAGAAGTGACCAAAAAGACCTTCTGTCCAAAATGACCACTTGTTGCTGTCATACTGGTAGGCAAGTGAGAAACCATAATCTTCATCTGGGTCAATATCACGCCAGTATGAGAAGGCACCAAAGATGATCTCGTGGTTTTGAGATGGCATCCAGCGACCCTTGTAGCCGAAACCTTTTTGGTAGTTTGTATTAAAAGTTCTCTCTGCTGAATATGTTAATTCTTTACCCGCGTTGATTCCGCCTGTACTTGGATCGTATAGATTTGGCTTAGAGTGATCATCACGATCGCGATCAACTGAAGTTGAGTTACCAAAGAATGTCACATCGTGAATTTGACCTTGTCTCCAACCACCGTAGCGAAGAGTTAGAAGATATTTTCTTTTAAAATAACCAGCTCTCATTCCTGAGTATGTTTGAGTCAGATATCCACCATCCATTAGGTTTCTTTCTGTGATCCCAAAGTGCATTGTATAGAATGGAACTTTACCCTTACCACCAGTTAATTTCCAATTACTATTGAATTTGTAAGTAATTAGGGCCTCTTCCATTAGATCAAGACTATTGCCTTCTGTTTCTGATGCATCAATATCAAGCTTGAATTTTGCACTCCACTGTTGGTGATTAAAATAGAACTTGATATCTGCTGTACCGTATCCCATTTCTGCACGAGTAGGATTATCATCAATCTTTTGTAGTGTTAGAAGGTCTAGAACCATGAAGGCTTTAACATTAAAGTCATAGGCCTTGGCGGTAAAGCTACTTAGAAGTAGTAATGAAATCAACAGGGATTTTTTAAGCATTTGTGTCTCTCTCTTAAATTGGCGTTATTATAAAGAGACATTTATCAAATGCTAAACAATGTGTAAAAACAGAATTGTGTTAAGACGCTTAGTGTGAAGAACTTACAATGACATTAAAGGTCATTGCATTCTTCGTATGTGTCATAATATGACGAATGGTCAGGAACACTTACTTCCTTACATTTCTTACTTTCTGAGGCAACATCACGACTAGTGGAAGATGCACATGAAGTCGCAAATAAAATTAGTGTAGAAAGTGTGATTAGACTTAGAAGATTTTTCATCGTAACTCCTATGATGTTAGAAATATTATAGGAGATTTAGGGAAATTAAGAAGGCCTGCAAATTTTGCAAGCCTCCTAGTATCACTGGATTAATTCGCTTTTTTCTTACTTTTTTTCTTTGATTTTTTCATATCACACTGTTTTCCATCACAGCACTTCTTACCATCTTTCTTGTGGCAACAAGACTTACCATCTCTTGAACATTGTTTTCCATCATGGTGGTGTTGGTGTGATGAACATGATGCAAATGTAAGTAATGCAGCTAAACTTAGTACTCTTAACATGATTTCTCCTTGAAAATTAGAGAGGGAAGGCAGTTAAACTGCAGCTTTCCTCATCATAGCGTTTATATAATTTTAACGCATTTTCAAAGAAGTTAAATGTGGAAAGACCTGCAGCATTTTGCTCAAGTGAAGCGAGGTGAATGATCAGATTAAATAATTTAGGACATTCAAAACCACTAGTAATTGTCATCTTCCAGGGAGTCTTTTCTCGTCTTAGAGTGAAGTATTCAAAAATTGAAATATTGACCCCAAATTTTAAAATTACATGATTAATTTCTTCGGGCAATTCTTGACGGCGCTCAAATTGAAAACTTTCATCAACTGCCATCTTAATTCGATCACTCCAGTTAAATAATCTCCAGGTATGGATATCGTTAAATGGCTCTTCAATATACTCAATTGCCTCAATTGTACTTGGGAGAAGATTGTAGAAAATACTTTCAAGAACAGATGAGGAGAGATTGCGATTACCATCAAGTCTAATTTTCTTATTCTTTCCGGCCAGCTCGTTTAGGTCGTTAATAACTTTACGTAATTCACTATTTCTTGAAATTTTATACTTAATGATTTCATCGCTATTGTTGTTGAGCTTCATGCCTTCGAAAAAGAGAAGATTGATCTTGGTCGTATTGGCCTGATGAAAATAATTTTCTTTTTTCTTATTATAGCGAAGATAGTATTTGATGAGAGCGTATTCAAAGGCCAAAATAATATTTGGCGGTAGGGGGTTATCAATTCCCTTTTCAATGATCTTTGCATCAAAAATTTCACCATCTAATAAAGACTTCAGATCGTAATTAATCGTATACTCACCATCAAGCATTTGCCCTTCATAGAAGAAACTAAATTGATTGACGTAACTAGTGAACTCTTCTCCTGCAATTTCAACACAAGCTTCAAAGTAGTCTAGGTATTCAAATTTTTTAGAGCGGGCAACAAGAGGCCTTTTAAGCTTTATTCTTTCGTTATATGTTAGTCTTAAGACTAGCTTATCCAAATGATTGCTCCGTAGATTAGACTTGAGATGAAGAGAAACTTTCCAGTTTCAGCAAGTCTTTGGTTATATTCTACATTAGGTTTTGATTTTGCGATATATTTCCAAGTTTTAAAAAAGAGTGTCGTTAACACAATCACAGAAATTGCGTTATACCAGTGCCCATAAAGATAGGCATGAGCAATAATGATGATATTGGCCAAAAGCACAAAGCTCATTGGTAGGTAGCGAGATTTTTCTCCCATTATATTATCAAGAATTATGGCCATGGTAAGCTTGTCTGCTTTGCGATCATTTTCTAAGTCTCTGGCATTATTGATGGCCATGATTGTGCTACTAATTAGCCCCGGAAATATACTTAGGAGAATGGCTTCATTAGTAATTTGTCCTGTTAAGAGGTAGTAGCTTCCGATAACGGCAACATTTCCAAAGAATAGCAAAGCTAGAATTTCACCAAGGGCATAGTGTGATAAGGGAAACGGTCCTCCTGTGTAGAGGTAGGCTGCGGCCATGGATGCAAGTCCTAAAATGACAATAAGAGTGCCACCTTGAAACATGAGGTAGATCCCCATGATAAATGCTAGTGAGAGTGTTGCAATAAAGAATTTTTTAACAGTTTCAGCATCGATAAATCCCGTATTTGTCACACGGTGAGGCCCTAGACGCTCACTCGTATCAACACCTGTTTTTGTATCGTAGTAATCATTAATGAGATTTGAAGAAATTTGTAAGAGGATTGTGCAAATAAGAGTTAGGACAAAGATTACATAGTTGAAACCCTCTCCACCTAAATTCTTTGCTGCAAGAAATCCTGCCAGAATGACCGGTGCTGCTCCAGCAGGCAGAGTCTTTGGGCGAGAAGCAATAATAAATCCTTGCACATTCTTATTCATTATAATTTAACCGTCTTTAATTTCTTAAATAGAGAAATATTTGAGTCATTATCTGTTATGGCCTCAATAATATTAACACCATTATTTCTTATGGCATGGGCCACAAGATTATTAAATTGTTCTTTATCTTCACAGATATCATATTTAATATTTTCAAAAGCACTTATAAGTTTTCCGAATTGATCATTATGTGGCGTTGTCAAAAGACTTAGAAAGTCTTTTTCTTTAGCAATTGGAAGAAGGTTAAAAATATCACCTTGGAAATTATTGATAATAACAATTGTTAAATTCCTCGAATTAACACCAAGTTCATTTAGCATATAAAGAGCATTAAGATCGTGCTTAAAAGAGATGTCGCCAAGTAGTAGAAGTTTTGGGCGCTCGTTTTCATCACTTAGTCCAACTAGTGTTGAAACAAAGCCTTCAATGCCACTTACTCCGCGATTCGTATAGACATTGACATGGCTTCTAAAATCACTTGAGACAAAGTTATCAAAGCTTCGAACGATCGTTGAGTTTCCGATGACAAGGTCGTAATCAATATTAACCTTTTCAATGATATTCTTTGAAATAAAAGGTTGAGTTAAACCTTCTTCTTCAATTATGGCGCGCTTTTTTTCAACGAATTCATGCCACATAACTGGAGGTGTAATATTTAATCCAAGCTTTGTCATATCATTAAGAAATGATAGGGGGTCACAAATGATTTTATGAGTATTTGAAAATCCTGGGTCGTGATCAAAGTCGACATTTGTTACATGGATAACTTCACAATTATTTCTTTCAAGATAATTATAGTAATGCTTTGAAACGAGTCTACCACCAATGTGAATAATGATTTCAGGTGGCCCTTTCTCATAGACTGAAAGTACCTCTGGGTGATCAAAATTAGGGGTTAAGTAATCTTCTAAACAGAATTGATACTTAAGACCACTAGTTATATCAAGATACTTTGGGATTTTAAGGTTCTTAAGAGCGTCGTGATAGTGGCCAAGATCTTTCTTTCCATCAAGTTTTCCAACTACTAGAAGTATATTTTTTGCGGCCACAAGCTTCTCTTGAAGCTCATACTCCATGTGATAACTTTGATAGGCACTTGAAATTACTCTTGCTTGATTTGTTTTAAAACTCTCAAGTGTCTTCGTTAGGTATTCTTTTGTCATTGGATCATTTGTTGCATCCAGTGGTTCACGCATTGGTAGATTGATATGAACTGGACGCTTATTTATCTTCGCACGACCGATGGCCGTCGAAATAAGAGTTCTAAGTCTTGTTGCACTTAGTGCTTCATTAGGAGCTTCAAGACTTAAATTATAACAAGTATGAGAATCAATTACTTTTAATTGATCTATTGTTTGGTTTGAGTCTGTTTTTACAAGCTCGCTTGGGCGATCTGCCGTAAGTATAATAAGTGGCAGGCCAGACTTGTTTGCTTCAATAATTGCTGGCGCAAAGTTGGCCATGGCAGTTCCTGATGTACAAGTTAAAAGAGGAATAGAATCTGCAATTTTTGAGCGTCCAAGGGCACGATAACTTAGGGCCCTTTCATCAAAGAATGAAAATGTATTAATATCTTCATGGTAATGAGCAGCAGCTAAAACAGGAGCGTTTCTCATTCCTGGGGCCGTATAGAATTCTGTAATTCCATTCTTTGCCAGCTCATCGACGATGACTGACGCCCATAAGCGTGAAAGGTTTTGTGTTAATGGAAATTTGTCCATGATTTGGCCTTGATAACTTCCGTAAAGTTTTTCATTTTATTAGTTGTTTCATTCCATTCTTTTTCTGCCGAAGAGTCTTTGACAATTCCACAACCAGCATAGATGTGGAGATCGTTCTTATCAACGAGAGCACATCGAAGTCCTACTGCAAATTCAGTTTTTGATTTCGAAAAGAAGCCAATAGGTGAGGCATAGAGGCCTCGTGAACTTTTCTCTAAATCAGAGATTAGCTCCATTGAACGCTCTTTTGGAAGTCCTGCAACAGCTGGTGTTGGGTGAAGTTTTGTAATAAGGTCACTTCTTTTTGCGTCCCATTTTAAAACCGCTTCGTATTTTGAATGAATATGTTGAATATATTTAAGTTTTAAAATTTCTTCTTCTTTCACTTTTCTTATATCGGCGGCAAGTGAATCAAGTGTTTCTTCAATATATTGTGAAACGTGACGATGTTCTTCTAACTCTTTCTTATTTTCAAGTAGAGTATGCTCTAAGAAAACATCTTCTTGCTTATTACTTCCGCGATTTATCGTTCCGGCAAGTGAGTCGATTTCTATTTTTCTTTCATTAAGTTTAAATAGTGTTTCAGGAGTTACGCTATAGAAACACTGTGTACTCGAGAATTGAAAAAGTATATTGTATGCATTATGACTATTGTTTTCTTTAAGAATCTTAAATTGCCCATAAGCACTAATTGGGTTCTTAAAGGAAACCATAAGCTTTCGGGAAAGAACTATCTTAGATAATTGCTCTTTATTAATCTTAGAAATAGCGGCTTTGACGATTTTAGACCACTGGTTCTTACTAGTTGTTGAAATATTCTTTGTAATTTGATTGTAGTCGCTAATTGTATGCTTTGGATTTGGCTCTAGCGAAATTGCAAGTTCATGTAGCACTTCTTTTCGATTTGCATCATCAATAAAGAATCGGTTAGGGAGAATAATATTGATATCGACACCTTGAGAAGTCGCTTCAATAATTACCTTTGGCAGAAAGTATGAACAGTCATCAAGTCCATGCCACTCAAGACAATCTGGTTCTGATTTGAAACGTTGGGCCCCACAAATTTTTAAAAAATCGTGCTCTTCTATTAATTTCTCAATCTCTTCATAATGATAGAGGGAAGTAAAGTCTTGCCAAGCTCCTAGAGCAAGAAATTCAGTGTCTTTGTCTTTGTTCAAAAAATAGAATTTACGAAATGTCTGAAAAAGATCAATTGTTGATGAAATATTATTGAATCCACCCTGTAGCTTATATAGGCTATATTCAGGGCCCTTTATTAGATCTTCACTCTCACAATCAAGTGTAATTAAATGATTGATAATATCAATTTGGAGATTAGAAGCAGCTAAACGCAATTACTTATCTCCTATATACAATGTTGCAATTCCAAAAGTTAATGGGATAAAGCGAACATTCTTAAATCCTGCTTTAGTCATTTCATCAGCAAAGTCTTGTCCGTAAGGAAAGTCTTCGACTGTTTGATTTAGGTAAGTATAAGCATCTTTGTGTTTTGAGATTAAATTACCAACAAATGGCAGTAGGTATCTGAAGTAGAAGAAGTAAATTGCTTTAAAGAGTGGGTTCTTAGGAATAGAGAACTCTAAAACGAAGCTACGGCCACCTGGACGAATCACTCGGTACATATTTACAAGTGATTTCTTAAAGTCTGGAAAGTTTCTGATTCCAAAACTTACACTTGTTACATCGTATGTCTCATCGGCCGCAGGTATTTCAACACCATCACCAATATGCATCTTTGCCTTATGTGAAACCCTCTTCGATTCTAGTTTCTTCTTTCCAATTTCAATCATTCCTTTTGAAAGATCAATTCCCGTTACACTTTCAACATTTGGTGCCTTCGCAAGTGCAATCGTTAGATCACCTGTACCACATGCTAGGTCGAGACATTGTAATTTATCTTGTTTTGGAAGGTTTGCGATAACAACCTTACGCCAGTAAATATCAATTCCAAATGAAAGGATGTGGTTAAGCAGATCGTATGTTCCTGCAATTTTATCAAAAATTTCAAATGACTTTGTTTTACGTGTCGCTAATTCTTTATTGCTCATATTTCTAACCTATATTACTGTGTTTAAATGGCCATGTTGCATGGCTTCTTTTTTCAATTGTATTTGCGTTATATTAATCATTTACGGCCCCTTTAGACAAGTGGTATTAGTATTAAAACGGAAATTAATATGAACGAATTTTTTGAATCAATACCTCCACAAATCCTAGAGAAAGCGGTCAATATCAACCTCGATATTAAGTCCGAAAACTGTCTAAGTGCCGTAAAAGACGTACTTGAAAAAACAGTTCTCTCTGGTGGCAAGCGTCTGCGCCCAATGCTTACATTTCTAATGGCCGATTTCTTCAATTGCCATACGAAGAATGATGTGACGATTTGTGCTCGAGCGATTGAAATGGTTCATGCAGCTTCTCTTGCCCATGACGATGTTATCGATGGTGCAACACAGCGTCGTGGTAATCCATCAATAAATATTGAGGCTTCAAATAAGAAAGCCGTTCTTGCTGGTGATTACTTACTGGCCGATGTCATCTTAAGTCTTTCTTCAATTGGTTCAGTTAAAGTCCTTCAAAGTATGTCTCAAGTTATCCAGGACCTTGCCATTGGTGAGTGGATCCAATCGGATGCTCTTGAGTCACGCAAGTACTCAAAAGAAGTGATTGAAAAGATCGCCTTTCATAAGACTGCTTCTGTAATGGGGTGGTGTTGTTGGTCTGGGGCCTATCTTGGAAGTGAGAATGAGGAAGTTGCAAATAAAGCTGCCCGCTTTGGCCATCTTCTTGGTATCGCTTTTCAAATGATTGACGATACTCTTGATTTCAGTGATGGTGAAAGCTTAAAAGATGCACACCTAGATCTTGAACAAAACTTAGTTAATTCTGTGGTCTATGACTACCTTGCAAATAATCCAACAAAAATGGATGCCTATGTTTCAGGCAGCTCTCTTGTCGATATTGTTGATTTAAGTGATATCTCTTCAAATGTTTCTAATATTAAGAATGAAGCGAAGGCCCTTGTTGATGAAGCAACGGATATTCTTCATGAGATTCGTACTCACTTACTTGAAAATGGTCACAATGAAGAGCGTCTAAAAGAGACGATAAAACCACTCGAGTTAATCGGTGGCTTTATCTTAGATCGCAAGGCCTAGCCTTAATTCTTATAATTTAAAAGTTGCCCAGATAGGGAAGTGGTCACTTGCTTTTTTTAGCTCGATCGCATCATCATCGATACACTGAACTCTCTTATCAAGTCCTTTCACCATGTACTTTGGAAGCTGACTTGGTGGTGTACAGAAAACATTTCCCTTATCAACTAATGTTTCAGGGTTATAAATTCCAGAATCAATGAGTTTAAGTCCTCGGTATGCAATATAGTCTAGTGTTAGAGGATTGCGCTTTGCCGCAAATGTTTGTCTTTCATTTGTAGGCCCCGGATTCTTAAGCCAAGGAGTAAGGTAGTTAAATAGCCTTCTTAAAACAACTGAACCAGGATTGTTCATATAAATGGAAGTATTAAAGTCTCCCATAACCACAACACGCTTTTCTTTGTTGATAGGCTTAATATGCTCATACTTCTTTGGAAGATTAATATTAAAATTTGTCGCACCAGTTACATACCACTCTAAGAAACGTAGTTGATCACGATTTCTTTCATAGTTAGGCGTTTGACGATTACCAAAGTGGTAACTAGGAACAGTGTGGAGAAGAATAAGATTTACTTCTTGATCTGCTACTTCAATTACAAGATGTGTGAAGCTCTTATCAAAGAGTTCAATATCATTAGGAATCTTCTTTCCATTGCCGTCTCTAAATTTTGAAAAGTCAGCATTAGGATTAAATTCTTTCCATTTAAGGTCTTTAATAATAATTTCTTCTTTGATTGGGTGCTTTGAAGCAAAGCCTGTTGAATATTGACCCGGAAATAGGCCGTAATTCACTTGGTCAGCATTCTTGCGGTCTTTTGTATACTTTCCGTTTACTTTACGGGCCTTGTTTCCTGTGTTGGCCTGAGTGAAACTAAAGGCAAACTCACTTGTATCTTCTTTTAATTGACCTAGTAGTAACTCTAAGTTTTTTCCACTTGGTAGATCATATTGAAGCTCGTTTACACTAAGGGCATCAAAGTCTAGTTTTTCAAGAATACTTTTAACACTACTTAGTTGATCATTCTTCTTTCGAAGTTTAGTTGAATCAAGCTCTTTTATATTCCAATGAACTAAGTGAAGTTCATCTTCACTGCGCTCATTGCTTGCACAAGAAGTTATTAGTAGAGTTAATAGGAAGAAAATACTTATTGTTTTCATTATACTAGAAAATCCTTTACGTCTTTTGAACAAGCTTCTTCTATTTCAGTAATTGTCTTTGGAATCATATGAGATAGGTTTTCATATCCATTATCTGTAATAAGAATATTATCTTCGATTCTAATTCCAATCCCCTTTAGTTCTTCTGGGATATTTGTTGCTTCTTTTGGAAAATAAAGTCCAGGCTCAATTGTAAAGATACAGCCTTTTGCAAATGGTACAGGGTCACTTGAGCCATCAAGTAGGTAAGGGTTTTGATCATGAACATCAAGTCCTAGCCAGTGGCCAGTTCCGTGTGGAAAGAATTTTCTGTGATTAGACTTCTCAATATTCTCACTAACACTTCCATTTAGTACCTTAAGATCAATAAGACCTTGAGTTAAGATCTCACTAACTTTTTGGTGTAGCATTTGTGCGTTATTGCCTGGTTTTGATAATTCGATGGCAGCAAGTTGAGAATCAAGAACGATATTATAAACTTCTTTTTGAATTCCCGAGAATTTTCCATTAACTGGAAATGTTCTTGTAATATCTGTTGCGTAGTTATTTAACTCACTCCCTGCATCGATGAGCAATAGGTCACCGTCATTTAATACTTCATCATTTTTCACATAGTGAAGAATACAGGCATTATTTCCACCTGCAATGATATTGTCATAGGCACTACCTTGAGTCGGTCCTTTCATGAATAAGTAAGTCATGAGTGCGTGTACTTCTTGTTCTGTGGCCCCTGGGCGAGCTAGTGCCATGGCCGCACGGTGTGCCTTATCTGTTACGATCATGGCCTGTTTCATTTGAGAGATTTCTGTTTCATCTTTAATGAAACGCATCTTCTCAATTAAGTGCCCAAGATTTTTAAATGTATCTGGTGGCAGCTCTTCTTGTGCTCTTTTTTTATTGAATAGATTTCCACAAATTTCTCGCGCCTTGGCCGTAACATCTGCTCTTTCTGTTAGATGAAGATAGAGGTTCTTGTGGCCTGGTAGCATTTCCTCTAATTTCTTTTCAAATTCAAGAATTGAATAACCTTCGTCCACTCCAGATTGCTCTCGTGCTAGATCTGGACCTAATCTTCTTCCTGCCCACATCTCTGCAATTTCGTCTTTAGGACGAACAAAGAGAACTTGTTTTTCTTTGCCATTTTTCTTACTTAGAACGAGAATGCAATCTGCTTCATTTAGTCCTGTTAAGTAACGAAAATTAGAGTTCTGACGAAATGGAAACTCGGTATCATTACTCTTATGCGCATATCTTGCTGATGCAATAACTGCGATCCCATCTTCCATTGAAGCGAGAAGTTGCTTTCTTCTATTTTTAAATTCGATATCTGATAGATTTGACATAATTACCTCTGTGCTTTGTGTTAAAGCCTTATTTTAGTGGGGTAATCATATCAAAATAGGGATTAGGGCGTCAAAGGATAGCTAAAAAAACAGGCCCTGAATCAGGGCCTGCTTAAACAACCAAAAATTAATGGAGATAATCACTTCCCCGAGATTATTATTGTCTTCTTTGTACACAAGCGTCGCGTTGTCCGCTGTAGCGTGAATCGATTGAACAGTCACTGGCCGCTTTTTGACAAGCTCTGGCAAGAACTCCGCTTCCTTGAACACCTGTTGCGCTTGCAGTGTATGATTGAAGTACTCTTCCACCGTAGCGAGTATTACCAATACGGTCTACTGTACAAAATCTTGTTACAGTCGGGTTTGGTCTTGGTCTTGGGTCATATCCACCACCACGAACTTTCTCACAAGAGAACTTCCATGGGTTAGCTTTTGTGTATCTTGCATCAAAGCACTTATCATCGGCCTTCTTACAAGCTTGAATTTCATTTTGTCCTTGGGCCGTAAATGTATCAACAATACGCCCGTTATTTGAATTGACTAGGTTAAATGAACATACTTCTTTTCTTGGAACTGGGTTTGGATTTCTTCTTTCAACTTCACAAGTTGCTCTTTGAACAACAACATCGTATGAGCGTCTTTGTTTTTCATAACGACACTCTCTCAATGCTTCACGACATGCTTGATCATAAGAGTAATCATATGAAGAAAACCTATCGATGACTCGACCATTCCTGGCAACCATTTCGGCATTACAAGTTACGGCCATAGCAGAGACAGAAGATAAAACTAAACCAACAGCAATTAAAAACTTTTTCATAAATAAAACCCCTCTCGTTTTTTTACTTTGTTAAATTAGTTTTATGAATTATCTAAAAATGTGACAATTTCAATTAGTTACGAAGGCCAAAAAAAGGCAGAATGTAAGAAATTCTAAGGAAAATGACATTCTAATTAAGTAGAATTTACAAAATTAGGCCATTTTTGGTTTCTAAATGTCCCTAAATTGCCCCTTTATTCAAAATCTATAGATTTTTTAACGATTATCTTAAGGATTTCGATTAGTAGTCATGGAATTAAGTCTTTATGATCAAATTAAGTTTCACGCCCTGAGTGCATCCTTTGAAGGCCTTAAGGCCATTAATAATCGCGTCCTCTTTAATGGACAGGAGATTCGGCCGATTACTCGCAATGAATATGATCTTCTAAAGCATTCTTATGCACTCTTTGGCTTAGTCAAAAGAGAAGTGCTACAGATTTGTCTTGAACTAGATAATGGCCACAAATTCTTTTCTAAAATTATCAAGGGAACTCATAATCGTGTTTCGACTTATGCTGGAATTCTGTCTCAAACCCTAGAGCTTGAATCACAGGCAAGAAGATTTGGGGGAGAGGTTATTAAGCTTAGTCTTTCTCATACTCATCTGAGCCAATGTGAAGTAGCTCACGATAGGCTGCGTCTTTGTATGCTTTCTGAAAGTGATATGAAAGTTGTGAAGAGATTAAAAGAGTTTAGGAATTACCCAATTGAAATAAAGGCCATCGCAAAGGATGGCCTAGTCTTTAAGAAAATATTTTAATTTAAATTTATTTTAGAAGTTTAATCACTCGCTCTTTACCAATAGTGCGGATAAAGCCTGCAAGCTTTGGTCCCTTTTCACGAGAAATTAATTTTTGATAAATAGGTGCAAAGATATCTGCTGGCTTAAGTTCAAGCTCATGCATAATCTCATACATCTTATCATTGAATTCTTTATCATCTGCAATTGATTCCCACTCAGATTCACAAAGAGCAACTAATTTATCGAGGTAGGTGCGAACATTGTCTTCTAGTGGCATATCAACAGCTTCTTTATTGATCGCAAACTTGAATTCCTCTGGAGCATTTTCTTGTAGCCAATGAAGGGCACAAGTACTTCTTTCTCTAAAGCGTCTCTCATCTCTGTCGTTCTTGATTTGATCTGCATAGTAAGCTCTTGCCGCTTCAATATCACCATCGTTAATTTGTAAAACGTTACAAAGGTGTCTAAAAGATGGCTGAAATGGACACTCTGATGGCATCTCTTTAATTTGCGATAGCTCAATTACTCTCTTGGCCATAGCAACTTTCTTCTCATTACCTTCCTCTACTCCAAATGCGAGGCGTTCTTGACGGTCATAGTCTTCATAAGTTTTTAAAACATCGAGATCAAATGAAATCGCGAAATCAACATTTGTCTTATATGAAGCAAAGATCCAGCGAACCATTTCAGGCTCATATACTTTTAGAATATCGTTTACAGTAACAAGGTTTCCTTTTGATGAACTCATTTTTCCACCAAGGCCCTTGATTGAGACGAAATCATATTGAAGATAGATTGGGGCTTCCCAGTCAAAGATCTTTACGATGTCCTTTGCTGTTGTAAATGACCCTCCTTGAGAAGAATGGTCTTTTCCACCTGGCTCAAAATCTACTTTTTCAAATGCCCATCTCATTGGCCAGTCAACTCGCCAAGGTAGTTTAACTAAGCTAGTTGTGTTTAAATCAACTTCACCTTCATAGTCGTGTTCGTTGTGCTTGTAGCGCAGCTTGCTTTCTCCGTCCCATGAAAGAATTGTCGTTTTATCTGTCTTATATTTTTCGCAGTAAACTGACACTGGATAGTAGTCATCTCCATACGGCTCTTTTCTGTATTGATTTAAGATATCGCGAATTTCAAATCTCTTGTTAAGTGCATGTTTGATTTGGTCTTTGTAATCACCTGCACGGTATTTCTTTGCTTGATAGATTGGCTCTACTGCAACACCGACTTTTTCAAGTTGTGCTTCAAAGCTTTGCTCGTGGTGAGCAGCATAACTTTCTGCAACTTCAAATGGATCAGGTGTGTCGACAATTGGTTGAAATAGATACTCTTGCAGCTCATCTTGTTTTGGCAGATTGGCCGGAATCTTACGGAATGTATCGTAATCATCCCAAGAAAAGATGAAGCGAACATTCTTTCCACGAGCGCGAAGCCCTCGAGCAACAAGGTCAGTTGTGATGACTTCTCTAAAGTTACCAAAGTGAACAACACCTGAAGGAGTGATCCCACTAGCAACAACGTAATCATCTTTGTCTCCATGTTGGCGAATAATGCGGTCTGCCGTCATGTCGGCCCAGTGAACAAGATTTAATTTTTGTGTCATATGATACCTATATGTTTAATAATTTTGAAATTGCTCACACTATAGCAAAATAATTTCACGTAGTTAAGATTTTTAATGATATTTTTAGCACTTTTATGCTAGATTTTAAGCATGATTGCAGCACTTATTAAGGCCGCCATTTTCTACTGGTTATTTATCACGATTCGTAAGTTTCTAAAGAATAGTGGTGTGCTTTCAAATGCCAAAACTTCTAGTGGCCCAAATCCATCTTATTCTCAACAAAACTCTTACAAGACAAATTCTGGCCCAAATGACGACGATGTGATTGAAGCTGACTATCGAGTTATAAAGTAAGACTTTGAAAGAAATGGTTTTCGTTTTTCACTTATAATTTAACTATTAATAGTTGGAGGGTTTGTGAAGAAGTTAAACTTAGTTTTTGTTTTATGTTTATTATTTGGTTTCGTTAGCTGTGAAGACTACGGTAGCGAAGAAGATAATGGAAATTCACCTGTTATTCGTGCTGGTGAAGCTTTAAAGATAGCAAATACAGATCTTTCTGACCTTTCTCTAACTCGTGCAACTCGTATTTGTGAGGCCCTTGAAAGGCATCATGATGATATATTAAGAAATGTTTTTAATGAAAGTTTTACTTTCACTCGTCGTAAGAAAGTCTATGGAGATAGCACGATTCGTAATTTAACTGATCTCTCGGTTTATATTGAAGTTCCAAATGATTACACGTCGACTCCAACATTCGCATCTCGTAACTCTTCAACAAGAGACTTTATTACGGCCATTCCAACAGATAACAATCTCTACCTAAAAACAATTTGTGACTACACTCTTAATAATGTTGGAAGTATCCCTAAGGTGCAAGAGCAAGTCGGTGCTCGCTATCAGGTTTATCACTTCTTAGCTGATAATCGCGTTGATATCGGTATTTATACAAAGCATTCTGATGGTAGCTATTATTTATATCGTTCTTATCAGTACCGTGTTGATATTGATTCAAGCTCTCGCTATTACGGAATGGTACGTGAGCAAAGTGAAATCTTTATTAGAGACTACAGGGGCAGTGATTACTCTCTGATCTATCAGTCATTCAAAAATTAATTTAAAGGCAAAAGAAGCGAGGTCTAAGGCCTCGCTTTCTTAGTAATATCAATTATGGGGGGGAGGTTTTTAATTCATCAGATTAATTTCTTGATGAAGTAATTCAATATTTTCTTCTAGGTTTTCTAAGTATCTTAGCTCAATAACACCCTTAAAATTATTTAAATGCTCAACTTCTTCAACTAACTCATTGAACTCAAGATCAAGATCTTCTTGAACACTGTTAATCTCTCCATATTTTATAAGAAGGAGATTCATCTTCATTGTTATTCGATCAATTGTTATATCTTGCTTTTCAATCTGGGTTGGGATTGAAATTGTTCTTTCATCGTCGCCATTAAATGGGATGGCAGCAAAAATTTGCGTGCTAGATAATATGATCAATAGAGCAAGTAGTGGTGCTTTCATAAGGATATAGTAACATCGTCAAAGACTTTGACGTTGGCCTAGTGTAAGAATTTCGTTAGTGATTATAAATTGAACGAATTTATAGATTCGCATATTCCTGGGTTTTATTCATAATAAATCAGAGACTTAGCATATAATTTAAGTATATTTAGGGCCTATTAGAGCCCTAATTTTTCATTAATTGTTTGTTGATCTGTCTGACCTAAGTCAATTGATGATTTGATAACCATCAGGGCCTGTTGACTAAGTACTCTCTTGTCAGCAGTGGCAACTGATAGGTCGATATGCTTTTGATTATCAATCGTAGAAAATTTAACAAGTGGGCGGATAATTTCAATCGCTTCTTCAAGTGTCGGTAGTTTACTCACTTGGGTACTCCTTTTTTATAATGAATTTAGAATAACCGATTTTGAATGACTATAAAATAAAAAAGGTGACAAGTTCGATAAACTTTCGATAAAATTTACTGAAGACACAGACACAAAAATTTAAAAAGATTGAAAATACGCTAAGTAATTTCGAGACACGAACAAAAAACAAAGGATTGTTGAATGATTAGAATCGCAATGACAAGGGCGATGATGGGACTTATATTCTCTATCATTAGCCTCAGCACTTACGCTCAAAATGAGCTGGATCTACAAGAAAAAGTTAATGAATTTTTCGGGACTATTAATGGATACTATTTTCCTGTCCTATTTTGGAAAATCCCAATTATTCAAATGCCATTAATTTTATTTGTTATGGTACTAGGTGGACTTTTCTTCACGCTGCGTTTCGGTTTTATCAATGTCCGACTATTTAAACATTCAATTGACGTTATTCGCGGTAAGTATGACAACCCAGAAGATGAAGGTGATATTACTCACTTTCAAGCTCTGACTTCTGCTCTTTCGGCAACCGTTGGACTTGGAAATATTGCAGGTGTTGCTCTTGCAATTGGTAAAGGTGGCCCTGGTGTTGTTCTATGGCTGTGGATTATTGCTTTCTTTGGTATGTCGATGAAATTTGCTTCATCTACATTCGGTCAAATGTTTAAAACAAAAACTAGTAATGGCGATATGCTTGGTGGCCCAATGGTCTACCTAACTGAAGTTTTCAAAAAATCTAAGTTCATTGTTGTAGGGAAGTACCTAGGAATTTTCTATGCTATTATGACAATTGGTGCATCTTTTGGTGGGGGAAACCTTTTCCAAGCAAACCAAACTTATAAGATCATTGCGGATCAACACCCTGAAGCTTCTCCATGGATTGTTGGTATTGTGCTAGCTTTCCTTGCTGGTGTCGTTCTTATTGGTGGAATTAAGAAAATTGGAACGGTAACTTCAAAACTTGTCCCTCTTATGTGTGCATTCTATGTACTAACATGTCTTGCAATTATTTTATCAAATATTGGTGAAGTTCCACATATCTTTGCTCTTATCTTTAAAGAGGCGATGAATCCTGATGCTGCCTTTGGTGGGGCGTTTGCAGTTATGCTAGTTGGTATTCAGCGTGCGTCTTTCTCAAATGAGGCAGGACTTGGTTCTGCGGCGATCGCTCACTCTGCGGCAAAAACAAGTGAGCCTGTAAGAGAGGGGATTGTTGCAATGATTGGGCCTGTTATTGATACACATATCGTTTGTACAATTACAGCTCTTACACTTCTTGTGACAGGTGCTTATGTTGAGCCAAGTGTTGCTGGTAAGGGTGTTGAAATGACAGCTTACGCTTTTGCTACACTAGGTGAATGGGCGCCATATTGTCTTCTGATTGCTATTTGTGTTTTTGCCTATTCAACAGTTATTTCTTGGTCATACTATGGTGAGCGTGCAACTCTATTCTTATTCGAAAAACGTTTCGGTTATTCAAGTGTAAAGTTTTATCGCTTAATATATGTATTCATCATTATAATTGGTCCTGTTCTACAGATCGGACACGTTCTAGACTTTGCTGACTTAATGTTACTTTCAATCGCATTCCCAAATATCATCGGAATGATTTGTTTCTCTGATATTCTTAAAGAGAAGACAAATGATTATCTAAGTCGTTTTAGATCTGGTCAAATGAAAGCTTATAAGTAAATAAAAAAAAGGCCTCTTTTAAAGAGGCCTTTTTTATTTGTAAATTTTAATTGATTCGATGTCTTTTAGATAAGCTTCGTGTCCTTGGATTTCAAACTCTCGAAGTTCACTTACACTACCATATCTCTCGACCCATTCTTTAACAAACTCACTACCATTGATTAAGTCAATTGCAAGGTTACCAAATGAGTATTCATAATCTTTCTCATCCCAAGAAAACTTATCTCCTAGTTTTCTTGCAAATTCTCGACATAGTACTTGTGATAATTGCCATGAGTTGAATTCTTCTTCATTTGTTACATGGATATGAACACCACCACATGCTACACCTGCATGTTTATTAAATGTTGGCATAAAGTTTACTGGGCGTAGAATAAAGCTTCCATTGTCAATTTCCTTGATGGCCGGTGCGATCTCTTCGACAAAGCTATAGGCTTCAATGGCCGGATGTCCAATAACCTCAAGTGATCTCGTTGTTCCACGCCCTTCACTTAGATTTGTGCCTTCATATAGAACTGTACCGCAAAATGTAAGTGAGCCTTCTGGAGTTGGAAGATTTGGTGACGGGTTGACCCATGAAAGTTGAGTTTGTCTCCATTGCATCTTTCTTGTAAGAGCTGCGACTTCGATAACTTCAAGTTCGACTTCAAGCCCAAGTTTCTTCTTTGCGTATAGGGCATATTCTCCCATTGATAGTCCGTGACGCTGAGGGATTTCCATGGCACCAACGAAGGACTTAAATTTAGTTTCTAAGATATTGCCTTCGATTTTATCAAGTCCTACTGGGTTTGGGCGATCGAGGATAATAACCTTTATTCCCTCCTTAGCACATTCTTCAAGTAGGTAAGTAACAGTTGTTATATAGGTATAGACTCGCGTTCCGACATCTTGCAGATCAACCACAAAAGTATCAATATCCTTTAGCATCTCTTTTGTTGGCCTTCTTGTCTCACTATAAAGTGAGTAAACAGGAATATTGAAGTACGGGTGAATATAATGGTCAGTTTCAACCATATTATCTTGGACGTCACTGACAAAGCCATGTTGTGGCCCAAATAATTTGATGAAGCGCTCGCCAAAAATTTCTTTAAAAATGAGTGGTGCAACTTTGAATTTTGAATCAATACTTGCGCTATGGCACAGAAGAGCAATATTTCCAGTTACTTTATTTTGAAGAGATGCGTCATCTCTTAGTCGTTCTAAACCAATCTTAATTTGAGTCATAATTTATTCCTTATTTGTAATATTTTATGGGCCTTTTTGACGAGTTGCAAGCTATTAAAATCGTGCTGATTTAGCTATAATAAAATTTAGAATTAACACGCACAAACACACGAAACACTAGGGAGACACAAGGATGAGACAATACTTAGATCTAATGAAGCACGTGCTTGAAAATGGTCAAAAGAAAGAAGATCGTACTGGTACGGGAACGCTTTCAGTTTTTGGTTATCAGGCCCGTTATAATTTAGAAGAGGGCTTTCCTCTTGTAACGACAAAGAAGTGTCACCTGCGCTCAATCATCCACGAACTTCTCTGGTTTCTAAAGGGTGATACAAATATTGCATATCTTAAAGAAAATAAAGTTCGTATCTGGGACGAGTGGGCCGACGAAAATGGTGATCTTGGCCCAGTATATGGTTATCAATGGCGTCATTGGAAAACTCCAAATGGTGATGAAGTTGATCAGGTGGCCAATCTTGTTAAAGGCCTGCGTGAGAACCCATTCTCTCGTCGTCATATTCTGACTGCTTGGAACCCGGCCGATGTTGATAATATGGCCCTTCCGCCATGTCACTCATTCATTCAATTCTATGTTTCACCAGATATGAAATTATCATGCCAGCTTTATCAACGCTCGGCCGATATCTTCCTAGGTGTTCCATTTAATATCGCTTCATATGCACTGCTGACAATGATGCTAGCACAGGTTACAGGCCTTAAATTAGGAGAGTTTGTTCACACGATGGGTGATGCTCATCTCTACTTAAATCACCTAGATCAAGCAAAGCTTCAACTGACACGTGAGCCGCATTCACTTCCAAAGATGTGGATCAACCCTGAAATTACTTCAATCTTTGAATTCACTTCAGCTGATTTTAAACTTCAAGACTATGTGGCCCATCCACATATTGCTGGGGAAGTTTCAGTTTGATCCTGTCACTTATTGTTGGAATAGGGAAGAATCGCGAAATTGGAAAGGGTAATGATTTACTCTGGCATATTAGCGAGGACCTTAAAAACTTCAAGAAAATTACATCGGGCAAGCCGATTATCATGGGCCGAAAGACCTATGATTCAATCGGTAGACCCCTACCAAAGAGACGCAATATCGTCATCTCTCGTGATGCTAGTCTTTCTATTGAAGGATGTGATGTCTTTAGTGATCCTGTGAAAGTCTTAAAAGACTTAAATGATTCCGGTTGTGAAGAGGCCGTGGTCATTGGCGGCTCATTTATTTATGAATACTATCTTCCAAAAGTTGATCGCATCTATTTAACAGAAGTTGATTTTGAGGGGGAAGCGGATGTCTTCTTTCCAGAGTTTGACCGAAGTGAATTTAGTGTGAGTGAAGAGGTATTCTTTGAAAAAACAGAGAATTCCCCAGCTTGGAAATTCTCTGTTTTAAATCGATTATAAAGTACTATCTTTCATTAGTTTTCTAAAGCTTGCATTTAAGTTGTCACTAACTTCTTTACCGTCATGAATTAAAACAACAGTAGAGAACTCAAGTTGATCTCCAACTTTTTCACCAACATTATCTGGTGAAATCGTATAGCGCCCGGCCGCTTTAGCAACAGGCCAGTCCATGTCATCAAATGTAACATAAGCTAGTTCTGAACAAACAATTCTCTCATCAGTTTCAACGTCAAAATTAAAGTCGTATACTTTTCCAACTTGCTTGAATGCATTGATTAAATAGTTTTGTTTTTGTTCTCTTGTTAATTCTTTTTGGTATCGAACGGCCGCAAAATCATCGATATCCATGAAGTGATGAAGAGTATTGTACTGAACTCCGGGGCGTAGAGCTTCAATAATTCTCTTTCCTTTATTCTCAATCTCGTCATGGAACGGAACAACTTCAGGGTGATCCCATACTCCTAACTCTTGTAATTGTTTCTTATTTCCTGTCCAAATCGCTACATGGCCCCAGTGTCCTGGGATAAACTTATCGGTTAGACGAAATGGAGTTTTCTCTAATAGGACATCTAGTGGTTCTAATTGCGACTCTAGTTCTGCGACTCTTTCTGGAGATGGGTTATATAGTTTTCCCTTTCTTGTTTGCACAAGTCCTGCTCCATTTCCGAAGCCTTTTGAAATGATGTGAGTAGTATTATTCTTACTCTCTTTAAAGTAGTCCTTAATATAGCGCCAGATCATTGTAACCTTACGGCCAAAAATACCTTTCTTAAAATCTTTATTCAATTTTACAAATGATTGAGAAGATTGAATGAGTGAGTCAAGATAGTAATTAGCTCGATCAGGGATAATATCATTTTCAATATTGTATGCATTTAACTCATTATAGAGATTTAGACCTCTTTCGATTCGATTATAATTATCATATTTGTTATAGCTGAAAGTAATCTTTGCTAATTGATTCTTAAGTTCGGCATTGTCATAGTTAATGAGGTGGCGAATTTTTTTCATCTCTTGAATTTGTGATAAGACGATCATGTAGTTGTCATACATTACAACGGAAGTTGCGATGGCCGTTTTGATATCATAGATAAGACTCTTACCAAGCTCATCTTGTGGATTGATATTAATCTCTTTGTATTTTACCCAGCGATAATTTTGTGAGTCATGTTTTCGATTTCCTGGACCAGGCTTTTTGACTTTCTTTTTCTTTTTGAGAATTTCAGTTCTTCCTTCTTTGATAATATTTATTTCATTATACTTATCTGTAATCCATTTGGCGTCTTCGACATTAGGCCAAACAGCATCACGAAAACTCTTATATGTTTCAGTACCTTCTTCATGAATTTTTGTTATTTGATTACTCTTTAAAACTTTTTGATTTTCTAACTCGATAATGAAGTCAATGGCCTTGTGGCGCCATACGAGGATTTCTTCAATTCTATTTTGAAAGTTTTCTAAGTGTTCATGATCGTAATACGTTTCAACTTCTGGGCCGTATAAGTTTACAGAAGAGATAACTCGATTATTATATTGTTCTTGTTTATTAGTACAGCTAGAAGCGAGTAGTATTGCCGACATGACAATGGCCATTGATTGTTTTCTTAACATTTTTCCCCCACAGGTATTTCAATTCACTTTATCGGCATACTTAGTGGAGTTATTGAGTCAGATTAATGTAATCCTTTAGATATTAGTAGTTTAGAGTACTTTAATTCCAAAGTCTTCCAGGATTCTTGTTAGGGCCATTAGGGGAAGCCCAATAATTGAAGAGTGGTCAGGACACTCGATCTCTTCGAATAAAGCGATTCCAAGTGTTTCTAGCTTGTAAGCACCACAGCTCCATAGTGGCTCATCCGCTAGGACATAATTTTTGATTTGTGCATCAGTTAGGGCCTTCATCTTCATTTTTGAAACAACAGTTTCAACAATAGTTTTTTCATTTGTGATAACGGCAATGCTAGTGATTAGCTCATGGGTTTCACCCTGAAGCTTCTTTAGGTGATTAATTGCATTTTCAATTGTTTCTGGTTTATTGAATATTTCGCCCTTAAAGTTTAAGACTTGATCGCCACCAATGATGATAGCGTTTGGATTTGACTTTAAAACTTCCTGTGCTTTTTGGAGTGATAACTCACGTGAGACTTCATATGGAGTTAGGCCTTGAGTCTTAATTGCTTCTTCATCAATATTTGGGGATACACAGCTAAACTCTAAACCTAACTGCTTTAGTTGTGCTTGGCGAAACTGTGAAGAACTACCTAATATTAATTGCATATCATACTCCGTTTAATTATTTGGCCCTAATTTAGCAAATCTATTACATAAGGGCCATCCATGTTATAATCTTCTAAACTTTATTGAGGTAGATTATGTCTAATAATAGTAATGATAATAAAATAAATCCAAGTGAGTTCCCATATTTACACGGCTTTGATAAGGCCGAACAAGATCGCCTTCGCGCACAAGCAAGGTTTGCAGAGCAGACAGTCTATAAAGATATTAATCTTTCTCGCGTCAAAGAATTAGTGGAAATAGGAAGTGGTGTTGGTGCTCAAACTGAGATCTTACTAAGACGCTTTCCTGAAATGCATATTACATGTGTTGATCGAAGTGAGCATCAACTTGCTTCGGCAAAAGAATTTCTTGGTGAAACATTGAATGGTTCCTTTAAGAATCGTTTCACTCTTCATCAAATGGATGCCACAAATTTAACTTTTGATTCCCATAAATTTGATGGTGCCTTTCTTTGTTGGATTCTTGAGCACGTACCAGAGCCTGCAAAAGTTCTTTCAGAAGCAAGAAGAGTTTTACGTCCTGGTGGCCGAATCTATATTACAGAAGTGATGAATTCAAGCTTCTTACTTGATCCATATTCTCCTAGCACTTGGAAGTATTGGCAGGCCTTTAATGATTATCAATACGATATGGGTGGAGACCCATTTATTGGAGCAAAGCTTGGTAACCTTCTTATGCAACAAGGCTTTAGAAATATTAAGGTTGAATCAAAGACTTGGCATCTTGATAATCGACGTCCTGATAAGAGAAAGGAGTTTATCGATTATTGGTGTGAACTTCTTTTATCTGCGGCCCCTCAGCTTGTTAAAGAGGGAAGGGTCGATCAGCAAACTGTCGATGAAATGAAGGTTGAGCTTAAGCGAGTTTCAAATGATCCTAATGCTGTTTTCTACTATAGCTTTGTTCAGGCCAGCGCAAATGCAAATTAAGGACTTCAAAACGACTTGCAAATCCGTCTAAGTTATCGATAAAACAAGCGACTGTTCAGTTCTTGGACGGTCGATTTCTTCTTTTCAAAAATAAGCCTTCACGCGCTAATTTGTTGTAAATAATAACAATGATTTACTTCAGGTATTTAGCTCCTTTCATTATCGCTCTCACGCTATTTAGTGAGATAACACAAGCTTCAGTTATAAGCTTTAGCGAGCTAACTAAGACTGAAAGAAAGCAGTATTTAGCTCTAACTAATTGGAAGAGATATATAAGAACTATTAAAGCTGGTGGTGATCGCAAGCGAGAAGTCTTTTATCGATCGCTTAAAGAAGGAAATCATTTTAAGAATCCTGGAGAAGAATTTGAAGATAATCTTAATCAATTTTTAAATCGAGAAAATTATAAATGTGAAGACTTGGCCCGTTATGAATTCTTTGTTGATATTACAGGAATGAATATTCATGAATCAGTGAAGTGTGACAATTACTTTTCTACTTTTGTTAATCTTTACTCTGGTTTTAAAGAAATAAGCTTTTATAAGAACCGTATTATTAAGCTCTCTTATCTAATGGCATCTAATGGTGAAAGTGCCATGAGTCGCTTTGGCCACAGTATGTTTTATATCAGAGCATGTAAGGAAGATATCGAGAATTGTCCTTTAAAAAAACAAACAGAATTCATTATCGGTATTGCGGCAGATGTGGATGATTTTTCGCCAGGCTTATTGAAGGGGATCTTCGGTGGATATGCGACTAAACTTGATTTCATGACACTAGCTCAAGTAAAGCAAAAATATAATTATGATGAGTATAGAGACTTAGAACAATACGACTTAAATATTTCTGAACGAGATAAACTAAGGTTTATTGCCCACGCTACTAAGCTGTATGTTGATAAGAATATGGGACGCTACAAGTTCTTTTCATCAAATTGTGCAACAGAATCTCTCAAGATTTTGAAGGCTTCAATTGATAAGGAAAAACTAGTTGGAAATGCATTAACGCCTAAAGGACTTTTAAAAGATCTTAAAAGAGATGGAATTATTGCTAAGACACCGAACCGATTCTTTAAAGAAAAATCAGGTTTAGTCGCCAATCACTTAGGGAATATTGGTTTTGCTAGTATTGAAGAGTATTATGCCAGCTCTGTTGAGGAAAGATTTTTACTTGCTAAAGAGAGGGCCAAAGCGAATTTATCTCTTATAAAAAACTCATATATCTTTTTAGAGAAGATGGCCCTTGTCAAATTACAAGACGACATGATGAAGGCGGCATCAAATTTTAAGGATAAGAAAAAGCAAAAGAAATTTTTTTTACTTGCAAGTAGTTATAAAGATTGGCTTGCACAAAATGCTCAACGTGCAAGGCTTGGAATGTCTCCACTTGCTAATACGGTCACAAGACAAATGAATGAGTTTTATCAAAATAATTTTAACGATGTCATAAGTGAAATCACACTTATTGGTCATTATATGAAAATTGCAAAGAACGACTTTAAATAAGAACAAAAAGGAGAGTTTATGAAGAAATTACTATTAGCACTTACTTTGCTGACTGGATTATCAGCGTCTGCGGAAGGGATGAGTGAATCGGAGCTTTCGACAGTTATCACTGTAGCACCTTTTTATACGACAACTGAAGCAGTCGTTGATCTATTTACAACAAACGAATATGAAGAAGCTGGTCGAATTGCTGCCGACGGTGTTATAAGTGACGAGGAAAGATCAGAAATGTCAGTTGAATTACAAGCTGCTCTGTCTACTTGTTTAGAAGATTTTTCAGATTTTGATTACGACGAACTTGAGTGTTTACATCTTCTTGAAAAGAGCGATGGTTAATATTATCTTTGGGCCATTTATTTGGCCCAAATAATTCTTTGTATTTTATCAATTCCTTCTTTTTGAAATCTATCTTGTGATTTTACTGTACTTTCATTCTGTAAGATAAGATCAGGATACTGTTGTAGTGTTTCATCTTTTGTTACAGGATATGGTGGTCCAAAGTCTCTGCTACCTTCATGGTCTATTGTTAAAAGCAGAATACCTGTTTTATCTGTAATCAACTTCTTTATTGTTGGATAGTACTTATCTTCTCGAATGCACTGTGGAAGAGCAATATTTGATGCTCTGTCATAGAGGTAGTGAACTTCCCCTAGTTCTTGTAGCTTAAAGATGTCATCATTGATGATGGTTATTCTTCCATTAAGTGTGCTAGATGAATACTTGTTGCCTTCAATTTGGTAGTCGAGTTTATTTTCGATGAAGAATTGCTCAACTGGTTCCTTTACAATTTCTACACCAATGACATTGGCCCCAAGTTCTGCAAGATAAATCATATCGAGTGATTTTCCACACAGTGGAACAAAGATTGTTTTATTTTTAAGGTCTTTGTCTTTAAAGTACTCGAGGAGGGTTGGATTGTATTCATTTTGATGAAATCCCGTGAAGCCTTTTTCCCATCCTTGCTTCCAAAACTCTGAATTATCTTCGATTTGATTGACTGTGATTTCTTTTACTTTATTCATGCTGTTACCTAAAAAAAGGAAGACCCAAGGGACAATCAATCGTCGCTTGGGCCTTCTTCTAGCATCGGGCCACTTTCATGGACCGTTATTTTAATTTTTGTCTAAGCTCTTGGCCTAGCTTCCACACATTTGGCAATCTTCTGGGTTCTCGATTGAACAAACCATTGCTGCCGCTTCTTGCTCAAGTTGCTCAGGAGTTTTCTTCTCTTCGTTCTTAACTGTGAACTGAACAGCGTTAACTGCAGCACGTGAGCGTAGATAGTACATTCCTGTCTTAAGTCCTTTCTTCCAAGCATAGAAGTGCATTGAAGAAAGTTTACCGAAGTTAGGGTTTTCCATGTGGATATTTAGTGATTGACCTTGGTCAATATAAGGCCCGCGGCCTGCTGACATATCAATTACTGATTTTTGTTTAACTTCCCATACAGTTTTGTATAGTGCTTTTAAGTCTTCTGGAACTCTTTCAATTGATTGAATTGAACCATTATTAGCAATGATTTCATTTCTCATATTGTCATCCCACACGCCACGATCAATTAGGTCGCGAACTAAGTACTTATTAACAACTGCAAATTCACCTGAAAGAACACGTCTTACATAGATATTTGATGTAATCGGTTCAAAACACTCGTTATTTCCAAGAATTTGAGATGTCGAAGCAGTTGGCATTGGAGCAACAAGAAGAGAGTTTCTTACCCCGTGCTCTTTGATTTCCGCTTTTAGTGCATCCCAGTCCCAACGTCCTGAGTGCTCAGTGTGTCCCCACATATCAAACTGAAGTTGTCCTTGTGAAATTGGTGAACCTTCATAAGTTGAGTATGGCCCGTCGATCTTTGCTTGATCCTTTGAAGCAGTAACAGCTGCAAAGTAGATCGTTTCGAAGATATCGTTGTTTAGCTTAAGTGCAGCTTCAGACTCAAATGGAAGTCTCATCATAAAGAATGTATCTTGAAGACCTTGTACTCCAAGACCAACTGGACGGTGTCTCATATTTGAGTTACGCGCTTCTGGTACTGGGTAGTAGTTAACATCAATTACTCTGTTAAGGTTCTTCGTCATTCTGTAGACAACTTTGTAAAGGTGGTCATGATCGTAAGTTGGATTACCTTCAGCATCAGTCTTTACAAATTTATTAAGAGCAACAGAAGCTAAGTTACAAACTGCAACTTCATCTGGAGCTGTGTATTCAAGAATTTCAGTACAAAGGTTAGAAGACTTGATTGTTCCAAGGTTCTTCTGGTTTGACTTCTCATTGGCCGCATCCTTGTAAAGCATATAAGGAGAACCAGTTTCAGTTTGAGATTCAAGAACTGCAAACCAAAGGTCTTGGGCACGAATTGTTTTCTTGGCCTTACCTTCTTTTTCATAGCGAGTGTATAGGGCCTCAAATTCAGCACCATAACAGTCAGCTAAACCTGGACACTCGTGTGGACAAAATAATGACCACTCTTTATCTTCTTCAACACGTTTCATGAATAAGTCTGGAGTCCAAAGTGCGTAGAAAAGGTCACGCGCTCTTTGCTCATCCTTACCAGTGTTCTTCTTCATTTCTAAGAATTCAAAAATATCTGCGTGCCATGGCTCAAGATAAACTGCAAATGAACCTTTACGCTTTCCACCTCCTTGATCTACGTAGCGAGCAGTATCGTTGAAGACTTTAAGCATTGGAACGATTCCGTTCGAAGTACCGTTAGTTCCTTTAATAAATGAACCTTTTGCGCGGATATTGTGGATTGATAGACCGATCCCTCCTGCAGACTGAGAAATAAGAGCAGTTTGCTTTAGAGTATCGTAGATTCCATCAATTGAATCATCTTTCATTGTTAGTAGGAAACAAGAAGACATTTGTGGCTTATTTGTTCCCGAGTTAAATAGTGTAGGAGTTGCGTGTGTGAAGTATTTCTCACTCATTAAGTTATATGTCTCAATGGCCGCTTCCATATCGTTCATGTGCATACCAACAGATACTCTTAGTAGCATTTGACCTGGTCTCTCAACGATTTTTCCATCCATTTTTAGAAGGTATGATCTTTGAAGAGTTTTGAAACCAAAGTAGTCATAACCAAAGTCACGCTTATCAACTAGAGTTTTGTCTAATAGTTCAGCATTCTCCATTACTGTTTCATAAAGTTCTTTTGAAACAAGAGGAGCGTGCTCACCTGTTGCAGCGTTTACGTAGTGATACATTTCTTTAACATTCTCAGAAAAACATCCCTTTGTTTCTTTGTGAAGGTTTGAAACGGCAATACGTCCAGCAAGTACATTGTAGTCTGGGTGCTTTGTTGCAAGGTATGCTGCTGTTTCAGCTGCTAGGTTATCTAGTTCTGAAGTTGTAATCCCATCGTAGATACCTTCGATTACTTTTTGAGTAATTAAAGTTGGGTCAACTGAATTCTCTAAACCAAATGCTAGAGATGAAATTCTATCTGTAATTTTATCAAATTTAATTGGCTCTCTTTCGCCACTTCTCGTTTGTACGTACATTTCTTAAAACTCCGCGTCTAATGTGAAAGTGTTTTCTGATTTTTCTGAAAGAATACCTGGTCTTTGGTATTCAGAAACTCTCTTTTCAAAGAAGTTAGTCTTTCCTTCTAGTGAGATTAGCTCCATCCAGTCAAATGGGTTTGCTGAACCATAGTGAGTTTCAAGTCCGAATTGTTGCATCCAGAAGTCTGCTACGAATTCAATATATTGTTTCATTAGATCAGCATTCATACCAATTAGTGAAACAGGAATTGCTTCAGAGATGAATTCTTTTTCAATTTCTACTGCTTCAGTGATAATTGATTTAATTGTTTCCTTCGTACATTGCTCTTCTTTATCAAGTAGTGAGTGTAGAAGTACTGCAAATTCACAGTGTAGCCCTTCATCACGAGAAATAAACTCGTTAGAAGTACATAGACCTGGCATAAGCCCTCTTTTCTTTAACCAGAAAATAGAGCAGAAAGATCCAGAGAAGAAGATACCTTCGATCGCTGCAAATGCTACTAGTCTTTCGGCAAACGTATTTTTTGCACGTAACCACTTCATGGCCCAATCAGCTTTTTTCTTAACTGGCTCAAAGTGATCAACAGCGTGGAAAAGACGATCTTTTTCTTTAGCGTCTTTTACGTAAGTGTCGATAAGAAGTGAGTAAGTTTCCGAGTGAATATTTTCCATTGCGATTTGGAAACCGTAGAAGCATCTCGCTTCTGGGTTTTGAACGTCATTGTAAAAACGTACCGCTAGGTTTTCATTAACAATCCCGTCACTTGCTGCAAAGAATGCAAGAACGTGAGTGATAAAGTGTCTCTCGTTGTCATTTAACTTTTCCCAGTCTGTTAAGTCCTGTTCTAAGTCGATTTCTTCAGCTGTCCAAAAAACCGCCATGTGTCTTTTGTACATTTCCCAGATTGAATTGTATTCAATTGGAAATAGAACAAATCTGTCTTCGTTTTCTGCTAGAATTTTTGAAGTCACAAGTTCCTCCTTAACTTTTACAAATGCCGTGTGTGCGTTTGCATGCAACTTAAGTTTCATAAAAATAAATATAAATCTCTTAGTTTTGTATTAATAAAAGATCGTGTTGTGTGTTCTAATTTAGTTTATGGTTTTGAGGGTTTAATATCAACATACAACGGGTCATGTTTTTGACTTTATTTGAGACGAACTCTAATTTTTATACTTGATTGTCTAGGTATGTCTTTTAGAGCCTATTAAATAGGGTGTAGAGAAGAATTGACAATATTTTTTCTGGTATAAAATCTTCATCTAAAAATTTCTGTCATCTATTTTTTAGATGTTTCAGTAGGTTCTAACACAATGTGTTCATACCATATATTGTGGCCGTAGAATTTTTGACACTACTATATCTTGTGAAAATATACGAACGATGGGGTGCGAAAAATTGAAAAGGACTATTCCCAAGTTAATTTTAAGGCCGGAGATTCCTTAATTTTGTTACGTCTCTTATCGTATTCTCCTGTCGTCTTAACGGATGCGTGCCCGACTTCGACTGCTATAGTGTATATATCAACACCGATTTCAAGAAGCTCGCCAATGAAAGTTGCTCTGGCAGAGTGAGGAGTGATTTTAAAGCCTATACCAGCTTTCTTTGCATAACGATCAAGGAGTTCGTTAATTGTTCTTGGATTAAGTGGTTTATTTAAATTTTGGGGATCACTTGGATTACGTGTTGGTTGGAATAGCCAATCGTTATCTCCGGTTTCACGTTTATTCTCATTCATCCAATCAATATATTCTTCGATGGCCTTAACTGCTACTGGATTTAAAAACTTCTTTCCAAGCTTTCCACCCTTGGCACGATATTGCAAAACCATATTTGCACCTTGCTTTTGGTAATCTTTAAAACGTAAATTTAAAATCTCGCTCTTTCTTAGTCCTGTTGTAAAGAAAGTAACAAAGAGGGCAAGGTGAAGATACTTGCTATTTTGGTTTTGCCCCATGTGATAGAAGAGATCCAACACTTGTTCTTTATTTAAGGCATTTGTTGGGGATTTAACCTCACTACGTGGACGTCTAACACTGGATACAGGGTTGGCCTTAAGATGATTTTTTTCAACAAGGTATTTAAAAAAAGCACTAAGACTTGCAAGTTTTCGGTTAATTGTTTTTGGAGTGGAAGCATTTTGATTATGGCCTCCAAACTCACTTAAGTAGTTTCGATACTTGATGACATGGATTCTTTCAATATCGTCAAATGCGTTAATTTTATAATAGTCTTCAATCCAAGCTAAGAATTGATTGATATCATTCAAATAGGACTTGCGTGTATGAATTGAGGTGAAGTTTTCAAAGAATTCTTCATCCAGATTAAAACTATGTCCACAGTCTTCTTGCTTAAGTAAAAACATGAATTCATTTTAACTTAGAATTTTATAGGGGGTAAGATGAGGAAAAAAAGGCGTGCTCGCAAACAGGCACGCCTTAGTGTTTATTAGGAATTAGGCCTGGAGTTTTGCCCTAATCAATTCTGGTCTTGTACGCTTTAAATTCCACGCAAGTCCAGTAAAGCTTAGTGTTCTGATTAGCCACTTGCCTGGATCAAAGTGGTACCATTTTATTCCATTGCGGTAATCTGCTTGGAAAGTGTGGTGAAAATTATGGTAACCCTCTCCAAATGTGAAGATGGCCATAATCCAGCTATCACGTGCTGTTTGTTTCTTATCGTATGGACGATTACCGATAACGTGGCATAGTGAATTGATAAAGAATGTGCAGTGGTGGACAAAGACAACTCTTGCAAATCCTGCAACAAATAGTCCGCCCAGCCAAGAACCTGCAATAACATGTCCTAAATACGCTGGTAGAAGGAAGCTAAATAGGATAACAATTGGTAGATAGAATTTGTGCTGGAATAAAACCATTGGGTCTTTTAAGAGATCCTTTGAGTACTTATAGTCCTTTACTTCTTCTGCCAAAAGAATCCAACCCATGTGTGCATAGAAGAATCCTTCATTAATATTATAAGGGTCAAGTTCTGTATCAACTTTTCCATGATGAACTCTGTGATCGTTACACCATTTTAGGGCCGAATTCTGAACGGCACCTGCTCCAAAAATAAGCAGGATTAGTCTTACTGGCCAACTTGCTTGATAAGAACGGTGTGAGAATAGGCGGTGATAGCCCATTGTAATTCCCAGTCCCGTTGCAATATTGAAGGCAAGGGCAAGGGCCATGATCTTCCAATCAAAACCGTCAACTTTAAGCCATGCAAGTGTCCCTGCAATTGCTACAACCGGTGTTAGAAGGATGAAGGCCGTGTTTGTTTTATTTAAATTCTTTAGTGAATAGCTCTTGTTACACATAAAAGTCTCGCTTGTGTGGCGTTAATAATTTCTTATTAAATTTTAGCAAGGCCGAAACAAGATCATTGTAAAACAAATGTAAATGTTGACGATAAGTAGGGTATATAATGAGAAATACAATGCAAATTATTTATTATGCGAGGTGAATATGGCCTATCTTGGTCGCGATGCAAGTCCTAGAAAAATTTTTTGGATATTTTTTATAATCACAAATATTGCCACAATTTTCGCTGGAGAATTATTTGCTAAATTCTTCTACTATCAATATTTGATTTTAGTTCCAATTTATCTTCTTGGATTCTTTGATTTAATGCAAACGGAACATACATTAAAGAGTAACTTCCCTGTGGTTGGTCGTTTTCGCTATATTATGGAGGACCTACGTCCAAAAATTTATCAATACTTTATTGAAAGTGATACTGATGGAACTCCTATTCCAAGAACATCTCGTAATGTCATTTATCAAAGAGCAAAGCTTGCACTTAGTACAAAACCATTTGGAACACAAAAAGACGTCTATGCAACTGGTTACGAATGGATAAACCATTCAATGTACCCGAAAGAGTTCGATGAGGTCAGTAAAGATCTTAGAGTTTTAATTGGAAGTAAACATTGTACAAAGAAATACGATGCTTCAATTTTTAATATTTCGGCCATGAGCTTTGGGGCCCTAAGTGGACGCGCTATTCACGCTCTTAACAAAGGCGCAAAGCTTGATAATTTCGCCCATAACACTGGAGAAGGTGGAATCAGTGATCACCATCGTGCCGGTGGAGGGGATCTAATTTGGCAAATCGGGACAGGATATTTTGGCGCGAGAAATCACGATGGAACCTTCAATCCTGAGACTTTTAAACAAAAGGCCTGTGATGATCAAGTTAAGATGATTGAAGTTAAACTTTCTCAAGGGGCCAAGCCTGGTCATGGCGGTATCCTTCCTGCTGGAAAGAATACTGAAGAGATAGCCCGTATTCGTGATATCAAAGCTGGAACTGAAGTCGCTTCACCTCCTTCTCATAAAGAATTTAAGAATGCTGATGAGATGGTTGATTTCATCATTAAACTTCGTGAACTTTCTGGTGGAAAGCCTATTGGAATTAAGCTTTGTTATGGCCGAAGAGATGAGTTTATTGAAATGGTACAAGTCTTTAAAGACAGAGATAATTACCCTGACTTTATTGCTATTGATGGTGGTGAAGGAGGAACAGGAGCTGCTCCTCTTGAATTTTCTGATTCAATCGGAACACCATTAGTTGAAGGCCTTACTAGTGCAAAAAATATTTTAGAAGAGTATGGACTTAAAGATGAGATTAAACTTATCGCATCAGGGAAGATCTTTACTGGATTTGATATCGTCAAGGCCTTGGCCCTTGGTGCTGATGCATGCTACGGTGCCCGCTCAATGATGCTAGCTCTTGGTTGTATTCAGGCATTGATTTGTAATACTAATCACTGCCCAGCTGGGATAGCTACTCAGAGTAATGACTTGATTAAAGGCCTTAATGTCGAACAAAAATCAAGGAGAGTTGCAAACTTCCATCACGCTACTCTTGAGGCAGTAAGGGAAATTGTTGCGGCCGCAGGTTACGATAATGTAAATGGACTTAAAAGAAAGGATATATACAAAAGAGACTCCAATCATGGAATTCACTCCTATGAAGATATATACCCATCATATAAAACAGGGGCATAGTAAATATGGGGATCGCAAAAGAAATTGATTACGACTTACTTGCACAAGAATTAGTTCGTTCAATTAGGGCCGACAAGAGTCAAGAATGGGTCAACCAACGGCTTAACTCTTCTTCAAATGTTGTCCATCGCTGGGAAAAAGGCCATGCCAAGGCATCTTGGCACGATTTCATTAGTCTGTGTAATATCTTTAGAATTGATCTAGCACAGATATTCATATCTTATTTCCGTTATGATCTTGAATTATCAAACACTGAAAAATTACTTTCACATTTCTTTAGTTCAAAAAAACTTTCGGATATTTCTAACTCATGTGGAATAGCTGTTACAAAACTTCGTCGCTTAAAAAAGAATGATACGGCCTTAACTTTAAATGATTTCTTACAAATCACTTTTGGCCTTGATGATATGGATTCATTGGCCCTTGTTTATGAAATGAATAAAGGAGCATCGATTCCTCACTTAGACTCACATAATGAAAAGAGAGTGGCGATAGCTAAAAACTACTTTGCTAATCCAAATATCGGACTCATCTTAATTTGTCTCGATTTACCTGGTTATAAAAAATTAAGCTTTCATCAAGATAGCTTCCTTGCGACGGTTTCTGGACTTGAAATAAATGAAGTTCACGAGATCTTAGAGATGGCCCTTAATAATGGCCTTATTGAGCAAAACGATAAGGGACTTTATGTCGCTGGTAGTATGCGTATAAGTGATCGCGGCACTCCTGAGCAGATGAAGTTGAGTCGTAAGTTTTGGTTGAAGCGCGCACTTGAAAAACTTGATGATCGCACAAATCGTGATGCTTTTGGTTCTGTTGTATTCACGACTACTCAAGGAGCTCGTGATGAAATCATCTCATTATATCTAAGATTCTTTGAAGATTTTAAGAGTATTGTTGCTAAGGCCAGTCAGGAAGAAGAGCAGATTCCTCTCGTCTTAAATTTCAATATGTTTGCCACTGGCGATGATGGCCAGGATAAGTAATACTCTCTGGTTTTGTTAATATTGTTTCAAAATTAGGGATATTTTCTTGTGTCGCTGCGCGCTGTTTTGTTTAAGTTCTGCAGTTGATTCGATAAATTCTCTCTAAATTCTATAGGGAGATTTTTATGAAACAAATTATCTTAACTTTTCTATGTCTAATGACACTAAATGCAAACGCAACTTCAACTGCGCGATTTAATTTAGATTTTAATTTAACAAACCTTATGACTGATGAGCGTATTGCCCGTGTTGATTGTGAAGTAACACAAGTTCTTGAATGGCAAAATGGTATCAATGTTTTTAAATGCCTAATCAATGGCCAACAACTAGTTAGCATTAAGAATGTAAGCGCAACTCTTGGTTATAGCTACGAGAGAAATAAGGCATTCACTAAACATTACCTAAGTGGTTCAAATGGACTTGTATCTAAAATCTTAAAAGCAATTGATTATCCTGACTTAGTGACAGATGCAGGATTACTTGTTCTTTACTATGGTAACTCTAAACCACTGCCAACTTCTGAAGAGATCCTTATTGATACAGAAGGGGATGCGATTCTTTTAAAGTTAAGAGATGTATCATATCTTTAAGCTTATAAAATTGAAAATATAATCCACTAGAGATAATAGGTCTTCAATTAGGTAGGCTTGATTTTGGTGGCGAGCAAAGAATAATTTTACGTAGAATAACATTAATTAAATTCCGAATTTCAAAGAAGGCCCTTTATTAGCAAGGGCCTTTTATTTCAATTTATTTTTTAGGCAGCTAATTCAAATCTCATTTTTTCCTTTGTAATTTTTGTCAAAGCTTCAAAGTCATAAGTGTAGCGCTCTCTTAATAATTTATTTTCTTTAATTGTATTCACAAGTGCCATTAAGTGATGTGACTTTCTATAGTCCACTTCTTCCTTGTTAGACTTCTCGCGATTACATGTTGGACAAAGCACTTGTAGATTATCAATCATAAACTCTAAATGTGGGTGAATCGATTTGGGTTTAATATGATCAATGTGCATATTGTCGTGTTCGATTCCACATTTGAGGCATTTCGTCCCTTGTATTCTAAAAACCTGCTTTCTTAAGTACTTCCAATTTTTTTCATTCCCAAAAGTCACTTGTGACTTTCTTGTGTGGATAAATTTTGCAATCTCCATTTGTGTTCTAATATCAGCTTGCTCTACTTCTGGTATTTTTATTTTTGGCCTAATGACAAAAACAAAGAGCGATAACATTAACGAGAGTGAGCCGATGTACCATACTAGTGTCATCATTAATTCACGATAGAAGTTTATCGATAAACCTAATGCATTCATTGCAGTGACCTCCGTCAAAATGTCTGTGTTGTGTGCGTGTGTGTTGTGTGTTTTAGATCTTAACCTCCTCACTATTAAATAAAGCAAGAGGCGTGCCAACTAAGTGGCCGTTTTTATACGCTTTTGGTCGGAATTAACGCGCAAAAGAACGTCAGAAAGTAACTGTCAAAAATGATCAGGATCAGAGCGGCGCCACAAAATATTACTTTGTAAGCTCTTTAAAAAGTTCAGCAACAGTTGGGAGATCACTTATCGCACCAGAGACTTGGCCAACTTCTAATTCGCCTTCGTCAAGATCACCATCAAGCATGCCTTGTTTGGCGCGGCCCTTTCCAAGGTGGGCAACGATTTCATCAACGCTTGCACATTTCTTTTCAAGCTCTAATGATTCGATGGCAAATTTATTTCTAAGAAGTCTTACGGGAACGTAGGACTTCATTTGTAGAAGGGTGTCACCTGGACCTGCCTTGGCAATCATCTCTTTATAATTTTGATGAGCGGAGCTTTCTTGTGTCATAAGAAAGCGAGAACCTAATTGCACACCACTTGCTCCTAAACAGAATGCGGCCTTAATTGTTCTTGAATCGTAAATACCACCAGCAGCAATGACTGGGATTTTAACTGTGTCGCAAACTTGTGGGATAAGGCACATTGTTGTGATCTCTTCGCGGCCATTATGTCCTCCGGCCTCAAAGCCTTCGGCAACAATAGCATCAACTCCTGCATCTTCGCATTTCTTTGCAAGTGCCGGACTTGATGTGACGTGAACTACAGTGCATCCTTGGTCTTTTAAAAACTTTGTATATTTCTTTGGAGAGCCAGCTGAAGTAAAGAAGATTTTGATTCCTTCTTCAAGGGCGACATTAATTTGCTCTTCAACGAGGTGATAGAGAAGTGGAATATTTACACCAACTTGTTTGCCGTCATTTAAAAGTGACTTTGCTTTTTGCAGATGAGTGCGAAGTAAATCTGGTTTCATTGAACCTGCACCAACAAGGCCCAGGCCTCCGGCATTACTTACGGCCGCAGCAAGCTTTGCGCCTGAGACCCAAACCATACCACCTTGAATAATTGGGTACTCAATATTAAAGAGGTCACAGATTGTTTTGCCTTGAGTTCTTATATTCATTCTAAATCCTTATCTGATAGTGGAGGTGTCTTTGAGCGAGTTAAAGTGTCTTCAAGCTCAAGGTCTCTAAATTCGATATTTGTATAGGCACGGGTTGCACTTCGCTTATTTCCAAAACCTTTCATATTAGTAACAAAGAAACCAGCATCCAACATGGCCTTTCTTATTTTTACGGCCGCGCTATAAGTTGTCATGACAGAATTATTACCACATAAACTTCGCAGATTCTTGAACCATTCTTTTGTCCAAAGAGAGCCGTTTTTTTGCGGAGAAAATGCATCTTGAAAAATACAGTCAATCTTATCCTCTAAGTCTATATTCTTTAAGGTTTTGCGAGCATCACCAATTAAGACTTCAATTTCAAAATTATCGCCAAGTTTCGCTCTGTATGATTCATTAGTCATCACTTCGTCAGACTTGATGGCCTTAAATTGTTCTTGTTCAAAAACCCACTTAACAAGGCCTGGATCAATTTCGGTTGAAATGAACTTGATAGGAAAATGGCAATTTCTTGTTTGTTCAAATGTACATAGAACGCCTAGGCCTACTCCAAGTCCTATTTCAAGAATCGTGATAGGTGATATATTTGCTCTGTTAATAACATCACAACCTTGAATATAATTATAGAGCGTTTCTTCAAGGGCCCCTGATGTTGAGTGACAATTCTCATCATAGAGAGAGCTATATAAAGTAATTTGGCCGTCTTCAGTCTGAATTGGCCTATATTCACCAAGATTTGTTTTGAAATTCATAGGTAAAATTTAACATCGTGACAATTACACGGCCATAGCAATTTAAGTTTCTTAAGTTTTAAGTCGATAAACATAAGGATGAGTAATTTTAGAAATTTAAAATTTATTCTTATTTTAGGCTTTCTTGTCTCTCTCGTGTCTTGTGGTGAGTATGGAAAAGGGGGCGCCTCGCTATCAAGTTATAGCGTTGGTGACTCTGTCGAAGTTCAAGCAAGTTTAGATGAATTTGCAATTTCTAATATTCGATCAATTTGCTCTCGTCTGGGTGTTATGCGAATGGATATTAGAAGTACAAATGATATCGCATCAGTACGCTATACTGTTGTTCAAGGTACATGTTCGGCTTCTTCTAAAACGTATAACTCTGAAGCAACTATTCAATCACCTTACTCAGGGACTTCATATCTTAATCTTACTAGAGGTTTCTTAATTACAACAAATATTGAAACTGATATGAATGGTATTATGGCCGATTACTGTGTTGCCAATAGTAATGGAGATGACCTTAATACAGTGTATACGAATCATATTAATTCTGGATTTGTTTATTCTTTTCCGTCTTCAAATATCGTTGAGAAAGGTATGATTGTTGTTGAAAATGGAACTAATAAACTTATTGAAAAAGCGATACTGACAATTGAAGCCAATGCTGGTCAAACTCGTAATGCTCTGGTTGAAAAGGCAGAATACCAATCGTTATGTAGTAATGGAAATTCTCAGGTCAGTACTCAATTTGTCGAAGAATATATTCTTCAATAGTACAAATAAAAAAGGCGACTTTCGCCGCCTTCTATAAACTCGGTTATCTAATTTCCCAATCTTTATAAATACCAGTTAATCTCGGAGTCACAAGAGTGTGATAGCGCTTAAATAGGTCATGACGTGACTTATCCATTGAAGCGTGGTTTGCCAAAACTCTTAGCGTTTCAAGGTAAGAGAGTCCCTGACAAATCGTTTCGGCATGAATCATAAGCTTGTCGATATTCTCTTCATTCATCCATGCTTTTGGATTTGTAAGATCTGATAGCTTCTTAGGTTTGAGGCAGCTCATGATTAGCTTTACGAGATTCTTCTTGAATGTATATTGAGTCGTAGTTAATTCTTTTTGTCCTAGACCGTCACTATTAACCCATGCAAATGCAGGATGCTTAATAAATAGATTCGAAAAGTACTTCTTAGGATTCTTGGCCGCATACTTAATCATATCTTTAAGGGCCATAAGGGCCTGAATCTGACTTGTTCCTTCATAGAGGAGTGGACCAAATGAGTCTCTGTGATAGCGACTTACTGGATATTCTTCCATAAATCCGTATCCACCAAGTACTTGGATGGCCTTAGTTGAAAGGTAAGTATAAGTTTCACACGCGTAGTATTTTACAAGTGGTGTTCTCTTTCTTGTCCATATTGAAGCATTCTTAAATGTAGCCTCTTCTTCTTTTGATAGACTACCAATTTCATTCTTTTTAAGATCGAGCTTTTGGAAAATATCATAAGAAGAGATTGTATCAACTAAAAGCGCTCTAAGAGCATCTCTTTCTGTTTCGAAATCACTGAGATTTCTCTTCATTAGTGGAAGTTCTGAAATTGGCCTATCAAATTGTACGCGCTCATCCGCATACTTTCTTGCATAACCAATACAACCTTCGATTCCGCCTAGGGCCTGCATTCCAACAGCAATACGTGCTTCATTCATGAGGTGAAGCATATACTTGAAGCCTTGTCCTTCTTCACCAATAAGTCTGGCTATCGAGTTTTCATAAACGATTTCACATGTAAATGATCCATGCATTCCCATTTTATGCTCATTCTTTGCAACAATGTAATTTGGTCCTTCAACACCAGGCTCATCTTGCTCGCAAATAAACATTGATATTCCACCAAGTCCTTCAGGGGCACCTTTTATACGTGCAAGAACAAAGCCTATTCCTCCGCCACCATTAGTGATGAAAATCTTTGATCCATTTAGTTTGTATGTTCCATCTCCAACTGGAGTTGCCGAAGTTTTAATCATTCCTAGATCTGATCCACAACCTGGCTCAGTTAGATTCATTGATCCTGAAAGTTCTCCAGCTACAATTTTAGGAATAATTCTTTCTGCCGTATCGTGGTCACAAAAGCGGTGAACCATATCAGCAATTGAAGTGAAGAATGCAAGTTGTGTACACTGTGAATTACAGGCGCGTGATAGTTGCTCTAGCAACACCATAAGAGAAACTGCTGGCAGTCCCATTCCACCAAACTCAGTTGGAACACAAATACCAAAAGCTCCAAGCTCAATGGCCTCTTGGTAAAATGCACTTAGCTCAGGGCCAGGAACAGTTCGACCATCAACGATTTCTCCGGCGCCATTGACATCAATGGCCTCTGCACGATTATAAACAGCATCTGCTGCCCAACTACCTGTTTGAGTCATTAGCTCTTCCATGAAGCTAAGTACTTCTTCTTGATTATCGAATCCATCTTCAGTAGGGAAGTCTTTGTAGTAAAGTGGAATGATTGTTTTCCAATCAATCGCATTTTCTAACATCCATTTCCATTCTGGCTCATCACTAAAGTAGTTCATTTTTTGTCCTATGTTTAAGCTATGTTATTGTATTATTTGCACCAAATATGATAAATCAATCAAATGGCAAAGTCACGTCGAGATACACGAGAATCACGCTGCCCCAAATGTCGTATTAATACTCATTGGTGCTTCTGTGACTACTTAAAAAAGTTTAATAACCGAACTAAGGTTATTATTCCAATGCATTATACCGAGAGATGGCTTACTAGTAATACTGCCTATTTCGCAACACAGACTCTTGAGAGTTGTGAAATCATGGAACGTGGAAATGCCCGTGCCCCATTCAATCCTGAAGCTTTTGATTTTTCAAAGTATAATTATATATACTTATTTCCAACAGAGGATTCATTGCCTCTTAAAGATTTCACACCAAGTGATCTACCAACTTGCTTAGTCGTTCCTGATGGATCATGGTCGAAGGCCAAAAAATTCCATAAGCGTGAGGAGATTCTCGGACAGATGCCAAAGTATCATTTAATTGATGTTGGTGAGAGTATCTACGAGCTTCGCCGCTCTCCTGGAGAAAACTTCCTTTGTACCTATGAGGCCATCGCCCATGCCCTCGAAGCTCTTGAAGGCAATGGTGTGAAAGATCATATGATGGAAATTTTTAAGGTCTTTGTTGAGCGAGTAAAAAAAAGCCGGAAAGGTGATTTCCGGCTCTAATCGTATTGAAAAATTTTAGGATGTCTTACTCTAGCATGGCCTTTAGTTGCCAAATTTCTTTTTCTAACCAAGCTACTTTTTCATCTGCATAAGCTACTGTTGTAGCATCATTAGACTCATCTGCTGTTGAAGCCAGATCTTTGAATGCACTTAAGAAGTACTCATTATCTGCAAGGATTAGCTCAAGAGCTTGCTTGCTTGTAAATGATGATTCATTTGTTTCTTTGATACGGCTAATCTCAAGGGCATTTGCCATTGTTAGAACTGGTTTTTGACCAAGTTGTAGTTGACGTTCTGCTAGATCATCAAAGATGACGGCAAATTCATTATAGAGAGTTTCAGTCAATTGGTGGACTGGAAGAAACATCATTCCTGTCACATTCCAGTGGATATTGTGAAGCTTCATGAAATAAACTTGTGCATCAGCTTGAATAAGTTTTAATTGATTGATTGTATTCATACCTTCTCCTTTATTAATTGCGTTCAGTATAACAATAATAATTATACGAATCCAATGAAGAATCTATGTCATATGATAGTCAATTTCTATTGAAATTAAGGTTAGACGTATGCATACACCGCGTAAAAATGAGACGTTGTGCCTAGCAGTACAAAGACGTGCCAAATAGCATGACCTAGGTAGAGACTTTCACGAAGATAGAAGAGAACTCCACTCATGTAACAGGCGCCACCGATGACAATCCATTTTAGGCAATCAAAGCTTAGGCTGTTTTGTAGCTCTGGACGAATGACTAAAACCATCCAACCCATAACGAGGCACAGGATAATTGTGAGAATTTCAGACTTATTAAAAGCAAATAATTTAATCAGAATACCAATAAAGGCCATGGCCCAAATATTAATCATCATCCACATTCCCGTTTCACCGCGAATAGCGAGTAGGAGAAATGGAGTATAAGATCCAGCGATTAAGAGATAGATTCCAATATGGTCCATCTTTCTAAAGATATGTTTTAACTTCTTGTGTCCAGTCCCGTGGTAGAGAGTCGACATTGTATAGAGAAAAGTAATGGAGAGTCCAAAAACAGAATAGGCAAATGTATGCATTCCGCTCTTTGCCTTCATGACCATCATGATTGTACCAACGACGCCAAGGATAATTCCAAGACTATGTGTCATTGAGTTTATTACTTCTTCAAATTTAGAATAGAGTTCACCATTACGTTCATGCATATTAAAATTATAGCAGAAGTTAAGATTATATGTAGGTAGGTTAACTTTTTCTCTAGACCATTATTCTTGCTAAAGCGTCAAAATTACTCGGCCTTAAACCAGCAAGGCTTTCTATCCTCTAGGTCTTTTATTGAGATAATCGTGCCCATATATGTCATCAAAGCACCATTCATTGCGATATCCATACGGCATTGAAGGCTTGGGTAACTATCAAGGGTCCTTTCTACGACTCTTGGATCTGGCGTATCAAAGTGAGGTCGATCCTCATTACGATTGACGTAGTTAATAGCTATCGTAAAGTCACGGGCCGCTTGCATGGTATCCATACAAAGGTTTTGATTAAAATCATCATCTCTAAACTTCTCAAAACACATGGCCGCCGCATGAGGATTAAGCTGCGTCGGTGCTTCAACGTAGTCAGGATTGTTTAAGATAAAAGTCTTGTAACAACTTGCTGCCGCAAAGAGATCCGATTGTCCTTCGGTACTCATTTGAGTCATGCCTTTTATTGTAATTCGTGGTGTACCACCAAGTAGGTGTCCTAATTCATGACAGGCCGTAAAGATAAAGGCCCTCTTTGTCATATCTGGTAGTCTTGCAAAACCACCCCAGAAGTTAATTTCATACAGACCTGTCTTCGCGTCGTGGTTGGCCCAGGCACTGAAGTAGGATGTCTGCCAGTCGAGAGTTTTAATAATCATTGGACGCTTTTGACGAGCGGCTTCAGTCAAATATAAGCGGTAGGCTTCCTTTGCAATAAAATTAAAGCTTTTCTCATTTACTTCTGATCCAAGATTTTCGTGAGGTAGAATCTGGTAGTTTTGACTATTTTGAGACTTAGTCACATGTGTGTGAGCAAGAGCACTAAATAGAGTTAGAATTGCAATGAGAAACTTCATGCCGTCTTTATAGACCAAAGCGCTTTTTTGATATAGTCTAGATGAAAATTATACACTCTTTTGGATCGGCCAAATATCCGATATTATGGATCTCATGGATAAATTAAAAATTGCACAAACACTTATTGCTAACCTAGAATCAGACCTTGAAAAGGCCAAGCAAGCTTTTGAAACAACTCGTACAATGACTGGGGAAAAAGATATGGCCCAGGAAGGTAAGTATGATACGCGTGCTATTGAAGCAGGCTATCTTGCTGGAGCTCAAAAAAAGCGTGTTGATGAATTAGAAATTGATGTGAATATGATTAAAGAGCTCTCTGAAGAGTTACCAAAAGGTGACAAGATTGCACTCGGCTCGTTAGTCGAATTAAAATTTAATAATCAGGTTAGACATTACTTCATTACGCCAACGGCCGGTGGTACTATGCTAAACCTCGATGGAAAACCACTTTTAGTGATTTCTGTTTTCTCACCAATCGGTAATGAAGCTCTAGGAATGGAAGTCGGAGACTTCTTTGAAGTTGAGACTGGTGATATCACTCGTGAGTACGAAGTTATCTCGATTTCGTAATTTCAACTTTATTCTTTTAGGCCCATTCGTATCGATACTTTTCGTTCTTTGGATGGGTTAGAATCTCATAAGCATCTTCTGGATTTAAGTCTTTTGGATTAAGCCAACTATCAATAAATTGATCTTGTATAAAAATAGGGCAGCGGTCGTGTCCCATGACTTCGATTTCTTTTGGTGGATCGGTTGTTATAATTGCAAAGGATTTAAAGCTTATGAGCCCATCGTTACTCTTCCATTCATCCCAGAGACAAGGTGCCCACATGGTGTCAGAGGAAGTTGGTGCAAACTTAATGAGACTTTTTTTTCCATCTTTAATAACCCACTCATAGAATGCATTAAATGGGATCACTCCATGCTTGCGCATAAACAATGGCGCCCAGGTTTGCCTTTTTTCTAGCGAGTCCAAGCGTGCGTTAAAGACATTAAACTTTGTAGGAATCTCTTCACTTGAATGAGCTGGGCGAACTCGGTATCTCATCGGACCAAACTCTTTTACCCCATTATGAAGGCTTACGACGTTGGTAAAGTAGTTGGGAAAAACTCTTCCATCATTTTCTGGCGTACGAAAGATATCGGATTGTGGTTTTCTCTTGAGTCCTAAAATTTTCTTAATTTGATCCTGTTCGATAGATGATTCAAGCTCTTGCATCATTTTAAAACTTTCATAGGCAGTCTTATTAAGACCGATACCTAAGTCTTTAGACAATTTCTTTAAATTAGATTGGGCCTCAATTGAAAAACACATGAGCACATTTTAACATAAATTTACCCACTGAAAATATTCAGCTCATGTTAAAATAGATCCATGATAAATCGAAGATATCGCGTCGAGGGCGTCGTTCAAGGTGTATGGTTTCGCAAGAGTACTTTCGAGTACGTCCATAAGCACTTGCCAAGATTAACTGGTTACGTAAAGAATATGAAAGACGGAACAGTAGAAGTTCTTGCTAGTGGAGAGTTAGAAGATATTACTAATCTCGAAGAGTTTTTAAAAGTAGGTCCAGAAACGGCCATAGTTGAAAACTTGAGATTAATTGAAGAGCCTGCTAATTCGAATTACAAGGAGTTTCTCATTGGGTGACTTCTTCTAAACCGATTTCATTCATACTGACCAATATAAACAATGAGGAAGAAGTCGGTCTTTAAAACGATTGGCCGATTGTGGACATATTTGTGTTATGATTGTTCATATGAAGGCATTCATTCTACTGTCGATTCTATTTTCAATTACGTCAAAAGCAAACTCATGCCAGAACTCAATTAGAAGTATTGAAGATCTTGATAATTGTCTTAAAAAGAAAGGCCTGCAGGCGACAAGTTCAACAGCTGAAATTCAAAATTACTTACGTCAATTCAATGTAAAGTCAAAGATTACAATCAAGGTCGATAAACTCCAAGAAATGGCCATTCAATCCTGCGGAGCAAATCCTAGTTCTTCAGATGTTGCTGATGCTTTAAGTAAGAATGTTGAAGAGATCATGAAAATAGGTACTGTTCAACTTGATACTTGGCGTGTTCCAGGCTTTCCTGCCTCTGGTGCTAAAGATTATTCTATGAAGAGCTCTCGTGGCTGTAATATCGACGATCTAATTAAACAAATGCGTGCCGATGTTAACCGTACTAGGCCAGATCTTTTAAATATTTATGGCCTAGGCCTGGCCGTGGATACAACCCAGAGTCAGGGTAAGAACATCTCTAAGCTCTTGGCCAATATCGACTATATCTATCAAGATCTTCCTAAGGACGCTAAAATTGTTTTTACTGTAACTTCATATGGTGATGAATTTAGAGATGGGTATCGCTTCGAGGGAACAAAGACTGAGGTCATAGCAAAGGTTAAAAATTACCTTAGAGGTCTTAGATCTTACGGCGGAGGTGATCGACCTGAATTCGTTTACGGTGGCAGCTATATTACTAGTAAGAATCTGAATCGCCAGCATGGCCTTATTTTCAATTGGACTAATGCACCCTCTGATAATACAAAGGCCAGTGCTCGTAAGAAGCAGGTTAAATATAATCTTAAACACTTAGCTAATTATGCTCGTCAAAATATTCACGTCATTCGCAATATCTTTCTCAAATGTGGCCCTCGATAACTTTTTAATCAATACACCGACTTAAATACTCAAGATTAGGCTTACTCATTCCGATAAATAATTGTGAGGAAGATCCTAATTTCAATACTTTTATTGCATTCATTTGTCATGGCCCAATCCAAGTCTTCCGTGGCCATTTTTGTTATTCCAGATTTAAGTGATGAGAAGAAAGAAGTCATTATTGAAAAAGCTAAAAAAGAAGATAAGAACAAATCAAATGAAGATGTAACAATTCAAGTTCCTGTCAAAAACGATGAGGGTGGATACGACTTAATTGATATTAGCTACTCGCAAGAAGATGACAAGAACACAATTACTATACCAGGTAGTGGTGAGTACTCAATTATTGAAAATGAAGATGGAAGTTATAATTTCCAACTTACACCTGAGCAGATTGATGGATCGAGCAATGTTACTTGTGAGGTAAAAAATAAGAAGAAGGGAACTTGTACAATTGAACCATTCGTTACGATGGTTGGTGGAAAGATTGTTTCTTCTGAAAAACTAACTTTTGATTATACACAAGGGAAGAATCTAAATATTGCGACAGGACAGGCATCAGATCTAAAAATCACTTCTAAAGATTCTGAAACTAATTTTACGACTGCTGAAACTGATGCAGGGGATACAACATTTCAAGTTTCTATTGGAAAAGAAAGCAACAACAAGACTAAATTCGGCCCAGATATACCAAAGAGTTTTAATGATAGTAAGAATGTTGCCATCACACTTGGTACTTCAAAACTAACTCATACTGTAACAAATCCTAGCGATCCTAATGATTCACGTGTGAAATTTGCAGTTAAAGATGGTGGCGTCGCTTCACATATAACTTTCAAGAATGACGAGCAAATGAATCTTAATATTGGAGCAGCGACAACGAGTGGTATTACTTATAATTCTGATCCTTATAGTGATAATAGTCTTATTGTGGATACAACGTCTGCTATGGGAGCGAACTTTAGTCTTGATGAAAGTCGAGCTAGCCTTTCTCTAGCAATTGCTCCTGTTGATAATAATGGAAAGAAATCTCAAGTATCAATCATTGATAAGAGAGACCCTAACCAGACAACAGAAATTTCTTCAACTGGTCAAACATTTTTGAATGTTTCACAGGGCGTTGTTGTTGATAAAGAAAATAATAAAGTTGACCCATATGGAGCTGTGAACTTTGAAGTTGGAAGTGAATCTCTTGAAGTTAAATCGACTTCAAAAGATGGTAAGACAAACACAACGAGTCTTACAGGTCTCTATGCTGTTGGAGTTTATGATAAGAGTAAGAAAGAAGGCAATGCCTTACTTCGCGCTGATAATGTTTCGGCAACGACAAGTGGTGGTCAAAAAATTAGTGCTAATGATTTAAGACTTGCAATGCAAGAAGATGATAAGAGTGCAAAATATCAAGCAATGTCATCCCATGCTTATTTTAGCAATGGAGAGGTTGAGTTAGAGTTAAATGATATTGCAGCTATGCATACGTCTTCTAAGGATGAGGCCAGTGCCGAAAAGTTTAATGGCCGCTCGATTAAAGAAGATACAATTGCCATAGGAAATAATGCAACAATTAAGAACTCAGATAGCGAAGCAAGTGTTGATGGTGGTGTCGTCATCCGAAATATGAAATTCTACGATGGTGGTCAGATCTCAACTGCTTCAGGTCAAAAAGGCAGTATTAAAACAGGTGACTACAAAGTAGATATTAATGAAGGTTTTGGTGCAGTTAATGAAACCGACAAAAATGGAAAAGTTCTTTATCAAGAAATAGCAATTAATAAAGCTAGTATTTCAGGAAGTGGACACCATGCTCAGGTTGAGAGTTCGACAACATCAAAACAATTTCTTGGCACAAATGAAGAAGGGAGTATCTATCGCTTTGATCATTCTTCAAATGGTATTAAGTATAGTGGAAATGGCCTTGACTTAAGTAATGATAGTATTAATACAAGCGTTGTTGATGCCGGAAGTATTAAATATGGTGAAGTTGATGCAAAAACAATTAAAGCGCAACAAGGAAATAAGAATTTTCAAATCGAAAGTGCAAATGTTGTTTTTTATAATGATAAGAAAGAAGGTGTAACAAGTGCACAGGCCGAACTAGGAAAGATTCAAGCGCAAGAAGTTAATTACAGTGTTAATATAATCGCAAAAGATGAGAATGGTGTTGAGGGGAAATTTAAAATTTTCTTTTTTGATGATGGTGTTAATCAAAGTTATAAAGTCTTTGCTGAAGATGGCAGTCGAGTTGAACTTAGTGGTTCGGACAAAGATAACCGCCACGCAAAGGCCCTGTTTGAATCTATTGAGTATTTCCAAAATGATAATTTTAAATCTTTTCTGGCATCAAATGTAAATGGTGAATTGAGTGAGGTAAAAGGCGACTCTGGAGAGCTTGCGGAGTTTAACGTCGCAAGAATTGAGGGCGTTGAATCGATCGATGGCAAATATAAATACTTTGAATTAAGTGATGGTAGGTTGAAATTAACGTCAATTGGTACTGGTGAAGTTGCCAATATTAGCGCTGAAAATGCGCTTTATATAAAAAATGGAAATACCAGTGCTGCGAGTGTCTCTAATGGTCATATCAACTATGTTAATTCTGACATAAATGCCAATGGGAATTTTTCAAATTTAAACTTTGCTAGTCAAGGCGCTACCAGTGCGGCCCAAATTACTGGTGGAAATATAAGTGCAACTCATAGTAGTGGAACAAAATTTGATTTAGGTGACTCTAATATAAGCGTCTATAACAACTCTGATACAGGTGTCACGATTGCTCAAGGAGATCTTGGAAAGACAAGTGTTACTAATGATGATTTTGTCGTCAATATTACCGCAAAAGATGCAAATGGCAATGAAGGGCAGTATTCAATTCAAATTTATGATGATGGAATTAATAAGAATTATAATATATACGCCAAAGATGGAAGTCGAGTTGAACTAGACGGTAAAGACAAAAATAATGTCCATGCTAATGTGTTACTTGATTCTGTGAATTACTTTCAAAATGAAGACTTTAGAAGTGTGCTTGCGAAAAATATCGATGGGCAAGTCACAGGCTTTAATCCTGAAAGCAATGCTCTTGCAAATTTCAATATTGCATCAATCTCTTCAATCGAGTCCCTTGATGGTAAGTATAAATTAGTCTCAGCAGCAGATGGAAAAATTAATTATATCGATAAGAGCAACGATGCATCGCTGGCCTTCTCGAAGGCCGATCTTGCTCAAATTACCAATACAAAAGGTGAGACGACAACGTTATTTCAAGGTAAGGATCTCGACGTAGTGGCCATCAACTACGACAGTATGGTGAAGGCATCAGGGCAAGCTGGTAATATTAGTCTTATTGATAGTCAAAACCTTAAGAGTATCCAAGTTGATGATTTAAATAATGTAAATATTCAGGATCTAAATAGTCAGATCAGTGCAAGTATCAATGCTGATAAAATTGTCGCGATCCAAAGTAAAGATCAAACGTACCTACTTGTTGATAAATCTGTCATTAAAGCAGAAGATCCAACTAATGGTATTAAGGCAAATATCAATGTGGGTGTCTTAGAGTTTCTGCAAGATAAAGACAGTGGATCAAATATCATTCTAAATGCCGACCTACGTGGACGCGTCAATATAGATAAAACAAAGTCTCCAGTTGCCGCTGAAGCAAGCTTTGCCTTAAAAGGGAAGAATATGGTGGCAGGTTCTCAGTCACGAGTCAGTAATGATGGAAAAACAGTCAGTCACTATTTTGAAATTGGTACCGTTGACGGGCCAAATGGAAATAAAGGGCGAATCGATAACGTCGAATTCAAGGCCGGTCCAAGTTTTCTAAAAGATGCTATTTCATTTGAGGCCAAGGGTTCTGAGAATGGTGGTAAGAAATTATCTTTTTCATTTCAGCAAGATAAAGAAAATGGAACATATTTTGTAAGGGCCGAGTTTATTGAAGGTGATAAAGTAAAAGTAAAACTCTTTCCATTCACTCTTGAATCAAAGAAAGAAGGTGATGATGCTGTTGCTGAATTAATGGTAACACCAAAAGGTCAAAATTATATGAACCACCTTGAAATCATCTCAAGTGTTGTTTCTGCCAATGAGATTACATCATGGCTTGATATTAGTAATGGTGGAATGATTATCGCTCGTACTCCAAATCTTGCTGGAGTTGGTATTGAAATGATGTATCAAGATCAGGACTTCTTTGATCCAGGTTATCATCTAGGACTTGGGGGAAGTCGTGATAAAGCAAAGACTTTTGGTGCAGGTCTTTTCTATGAGAGCGATAAGGGTGATCGTACGTCAGTGGGTCTCATGCTTTCAGGCGACTCTGAATACAGTTATCAAACAAATGGCCGAGGTGTATTAAAAGTTTTTGGTGTTGATATGGCAAAGAATGGACGTATTCCTGGGACTGTGAATCTCTACTTAAAGAAGGATTATGCAGATGGTGATAGTTTCTACGGAGGGCTCTCTGTTGATACCACTTCATATGCAATTGACCAAGAGGCATTAAGATCAGATGCCGCTTACTATAATGGAGGGAGAAGTCCTGGACGCCTAGGTGCATCTTTTGCATACAGTAAGAAAATAAGTGATAACTCAAGACTATCACTTTCTTTCGGTGCAAATAATGATTTTAAAGACCCTGCATTTTGTATTAGCTATACTGCAACTTTTGGCGGTGGAAAGAGTCGTAAAAAAATTAAGAGACTTGCAAGTGATACCATGAAGATTATTAATCATATGCCAGAGTATCGCCCAAAACCTCCAATAAATTTTGATGGCCCTACAATCAAAGGGGCAGTTGATGAACTTAATTTCGAAATTGCACAATTAGAAACACATTACAAAGACGCTAAGAATATTGAAAAAATAAGAAATGCACTTAAACGTGCTCTATTTGATATCGAAAACTCTGAAGTTGATGAGCAAACGATTAATTTCATTTCAGATATAAGAAATCACGAAATTAAATCAATTCGCGATCCACGTCTTGCCGATGATGTGAGAGCGATTCTTGGGCCTGTTCTTGTTGCCCGCTCAACGGCATCTGTTTATGATAAGAAAAATCTTATTAAATACTCAATGGAAAAGCTTGCCAAACAATTTGAACAGACAGGTTCAAGTGAGCTTCTTGAAGAATATGAAAGTAAAATCAGAGAGTTAAACGATATAAAAGGCTAGTCTAATTATTGATCACTGCTTGTAATGCTTTCAATTAGGCCCTATCAAATTATGTAAAATGCTATATTTCTTCCATGAATAAAGCACCTAAAATACTTCTTATGGCACTTGTGCCTTTCCTTTCTCTTGCTGCAAAATGTCCTGACCAACTTATTGAAACAAGTGGGAGTTGGCGAACACATTATGAATGTCGTGATGCTAATCTTTTTGCGGCCAAGGAATACTATATAAAGACAGGTGCGCTTACTGGTTCAGATCGCTTTGACTCTCAAGGCCGAATTATTATCGAAGACTCTTGGAGCGTTGATGGTATTCATACCTTTCATGCGACATATCAGTATTTAGATAACGGTCATTTCATCAAAGAACAATTTAGAACTAATGGTGAGCTTGCAGGAAAACTTGAGGCCAAGCAAGAATTAGCTGGTGACTTTGATGATCCCATCATTTTAAAAGATTGGGTCATTTCTCAATCTTCTCTAAAACAACAAGGGATACGTCACTATCGAGAAGATGAGTATAAGCCTTATCGAATTGATGTTCTTAGTAACGATGGAAAAATCTTAAAATACTATGAAGTAAAATATAATCTTGATGCACCAATGGCAAATCTTGTGACTGAGTTTAAGGCCTATACTCTTGAAGGTCTAAAAATTGGTGAGTATCATGAGAATGGTGATTTTGATGTGGCTTCACAATTAAAAAAATTCAATTTATCTCAAAATGAATACAAAAGACGTTTGGCCGTCTTTAATAATAAAGATCGCGAACCAGTTGTCATTATTGATACTGGTTTCGATATTATGCACCCAGAGCTTACGCATAAGCTCTATAATTCTCCATACGATAATCCTAATGATGGTATTGATAACGATGGTAATGGACGAGTTGATGACTCTTGGGGTTGGCAAAGACAAGATGATGCAGGCTTAAGTCTTCTTCGTGATGATCGCAATATCCGTGAAACACATTCTCTTGTTCACACACCGTATCCAGTATCACATGGAACACATGTTGCCTCACTTGCCCTTCGTGACCTTGATAATTATGGACTTGTTGGCTTTGCTGGTGATGTTGCTATTTCCGATCATCTGCAAAAAGCAGGTGAGTACATTTCAAATAAGAAAGTAAAATTTGTCAATATGAGTTTTGCTATAGGCTTTCCTGGTGCACCAATGTCGGCACCTAGAGATTCTTTTCATTTCTTAGAAAAAGTATTTACTGATAATCCCGATACACTTTTTATCGTTGCTGCGGGGAATGCCCGTGGTGATCTTGATTTAGACCAAAAGGGAAATGATAATTTTCCGGCAAGCTATACTTATGAGAATATGATTAAAGTAGGTGCGCTTAATACGGCAACACTAGAAGAAGGAAAGTATGATACTTATAGACCTGCTAGCTTTTCTAAATATGGGAAGAAGAAAGTTCAAATCTTTGCACCTGGTACTGGTGTCCTTGCTGCACAATCTGGTGGTGGTGAGATCGCACTAAATGGAACTTCAATGGCCGCACCTTTTGTAACAAATGTCATTCTAAAGGCCCATGCAATAAATCCTAAACTTACTCCAATGGAGTTAAAAAAGATTATAATGGATACAGCTTATATACCTTCAAGTGGAAAACTTCCATGTGAAAGTGGTGGTATTATTAATCCAGAAGCTATTTACCAGGCGGTTGAGGCATTGAAGTAGGGTTGCGTCCCTTGGCCATTTGAGAAATATGCCGTGATAATTCTTTAATCTCGGCAAGGCTCTTATCTGAATAGCTTGTCGTTTGAATCTTATGTTTTAATTCTTGAATCTTTGGAGCAAGGCCATCAACTAGTCTTTCTCTTTGCTTGTTACGATTTCTAATCATGTCTGTAATATAGCGTGTCTGCTTGGCCACTTCTTCTAAGTTTCCTTGTCTATCTGCAATATCGATATTTTTAAAGATTTTTTCTAAAGCAGCTTTTCCTTGTTGTGAACTGATTGGAATAGCGTGATGAACATCGCCATTAACTACTTGAACTGTGTAGTAACCATTCTTTTCGACAACAACCGATATATTACTGTCTTTTGCTACCTTGATTACCTTAGCTCCTCTTGATGTTGTTACTTTAAGATTTTGAGCGTTGATATTACTCATGAAATTAAAGTCAAGTGCTTCATTTTGCGCTTTAAAACCTTTTGAGATATTTTCGATGGTATCTAATTTACCAAAGAGAGTACCAAGTGATTTCTTAATTTCTGGATCTTTATCTAGTTTCCTTGCTACTTTATATATATCTTGTGAATGATTGTAGACTTCTTCCATTGAGAAGTACTTTGTATAGGTACGACCACTGTGAAGTACGCTATCTTCTTTAAGTGCTGTTACTCGGTAGTCATATAGAGACTCTTTACCTTTAGAGCGATTATATTCAAATTTCGCATGTCTAAATTCATGGGGGACAGTATTTGTATGACCTCCATTGATGAGTTCTTCAAGATTGTCAAAGTTAAAAGAAACAGTTCGAGTGTCTCTGTTAGAGGAGCCTGATGCTCTTGAATGACTATTTGGATAGAAGACAATTTTTTGTCTGAAGTCTTTATTTCTAAACTTCTCAAGCCTTGTCACTGCAGGGTTATTATTATCTGCTGCATAACGATTAAATTGTAATCCTTTAACGACTTTTACTTCTTTAGTTTCAGGATCTTTTGATTTTCTCTCGATCACGCGAACTGCAAATCCCTCTTCGTTAAGTTGTTTAGCAAGTCTTTCAACTGATCGATCACTATAGTTTTTACTAATCATTTGTAAAGTGTGTGCACTTGGCTTTTGCGCTGCTAATTTCTTCGCATCTGTTTTGTCAAAAATATATGAGAGACCTTTGGCCGAAGCATAGGCGATATTGTCCTGAGTATGACCATATTTTTCCAGTTTCTTCATTTCATAAGGAGAAATGACAAGTGATTTATTATTTGATCCTTCAAGAAATTTAAGCATACGTTGGGCCATAGGAGTACTTGATTTTGCTAGGTCTTCTTTTGTAATGTGAAGCCTCTTTACTTCAATACCATCTTTCATAATATTGGCAGGACTGCTTGGAACTCCCAATTTGTCGAGCATATCCTTCATTGAATCTGTGCTTAGATTAGAGAATTTAATAAGATTTTCTGGTTTATCATTTGGAACTTTCGCCATGGCAAGATCAAGTCGTTCTAAGAGGTTCGTTTGGGCCGCAAGTTCATGACGAGTACTGGCCTTATCAAAATCTTCTGCTTGATTCAGTTTCTCAATGTCGAGGTCTTCCTTATTTTTTGCTAATTCATCTGCATCTAAAAGTTTTCTTTGCGATAATTTAGTATCAATATTTACTTTAAGAAGCTTTGTCGCTTTAACTCCCGACTTTATTAGGTATTTAGCGATCTTTGCCATGACAATTGTTGGAGGAATAAGTACTGCACCTGCAAACTGACAAATGGCCTGCGTTCTTGCAACAGGATTTAGACAAGCATAATTGGCCTGGGTTGTATAATAAGTCTCTTGTAGCATATTATAAATTATATCGCCGATAGTTTTCGAAAAATCCTTTGCCGCATTATAATAATGCATTGGTCCCCAACCATCAGTTTCATCCATGGCACGAGACCACTCCATTGCAAGAAAGTGCTTGGCCGAATTATAGGTATCTTTTAATTCTTTATTTTTCTTTGTACGAGTATCAGAATCAATAATATAATCAATGATAGAGCCAATGAATTTCATAAATTCAACGGCCGATCCCCAGATACCTTTTAAGCATGAGATAAACTCTACTTGTACGCCTGCTTCGATCTGATTTCTCGGATCGCATTGTCTCTTCTTAATATATTCGACATTTTCACAAGCAGGGGAGTTTGTTACGATTTCACAAAGGGCCCTAGAATTCTTTTCATCTAAAATGTCGATACCATCAGTATTTAAACACTGATTTGTGATGACACTTTGGTCGAGTTCGAAATTACTTGTTGGTACAAAGGCGCTTATTGAAAGACTAAAAACAAGTGTAATTGTGAGAATTAGCTTACTTGTCATGAGATTGCTCCATGACATAGGCGAGCTTTTCATCAAAGTCTTTAATATCTTCTTTAGTTAGTTCTTTATTGGATGAAATCATCGAAATGATACTCATTTTTGGGTAGAGAATATGACGCTCTTTAAAATTTATCGTCTTATTTCTTGAATTCGTATACTGACCGTTTTTGTCGATTATTATTTCTTTCTCATTTTTCTTAAAACTCGCAGGAGTAGTTTTAAAGTTTCGAAAATCGGCAAATTTAAGTATGGAATTTCGCGATTTTAAATATTCTTCAATATTGTCTTTATTATAATTAGATAATTTATTTACTTGAGTTTTTACCTCAACCGTTAGTCGCATTCTGCCTTTCTTCCACACTTGAATATTATCGAAGCTAAAGTCATGAACCCATTCTTGATTACTAGAAGTAGCATAGACGAGATGGGAGTAAAAAATTGAATAGATAATACTTAAAATAACAGTTTTCATTAATAATCTTATCGGTAAGTTAAGGTAATAATTAATATCATTTATTCATTGGACACGAATATTGGCCCACGATATTCTATTTACATGAGAAAAGTAATAAAAAAAATTGATCGCTCATTGAGCAGTGTTTATGGTGCTATATCTCTACTGATTTTCTTCGTTTGTTATCTTGCTGTTGGAAATATTGTGGACTATTTTTATGGAGCTAAGGTTGCTCAAACAGTGATCTTTAATGGGCCATTCTTTGCTTTCTTGCTTGGTCTGGTAACTCTATCCTTAACTCTTAGTTTATTTAAACGACTACCGTTTAAAAAAAGACTCATTGGACTTTATACAATTCATATAGGTCTTATTATTCTATTTGTATCAATGATGTTTTCAGGCTTTATTTCCCACAGAGGCTCAATACAATTGGCGCCACGCTCATTTGTTAATAAAGCCTATTCTGATAAGTATCAAATTTCAGTGACGGAGAAGGTAACGGGACTTGGTCAATATATCGATTTGGATTTTTCAATTCGCCCCCAAGGCTTGAACCTTGATACTGGCCCAATTTATTTAATTTCTTACTTACCTTATTCTCAAATAAGTAATGATCTTGTTGAAATGGATGGAGAAAATAGTGCAGTTATTACGGTACGCTCCAGTTCCTCTAAGAATTTAAAACCTCAGCAATTTTATCTATCCACTAATAGCCTTGATTATCGAAGCTTTTACAAGAAAGGTGATAGAGAATTTATTCTTCTAAATTCTAAGATGCTTGATTGCATTAAGGACTTGAGGGCCGTTAATGCTAGCTGTGCTCCCGTGCTTGTTCGCCGTTCGCTGACAAAAGTAAAAGAAGACTTATGTCATTCAAATGCTTATTTGCTAACTGAAGAAGGAATTTTTTCACTTGCTGATGATTGCAAATTAAATACTTTTAAGAAATCAATCACTCTTGATGCTGAAGAAGTAAGTCTCGATGCATTCTATCGCAATAAACAATTTAAGCGTGATTTTAAGGCTTCAACTGACTATAAGAATTCTAAGAATGATGTGGTCAAATATCAGGTTAAAGGTGATGTTGGAAGGCTATCGACTATTTTTGTGAATGAATCAAAGGAGATCGTCGATAAAGAAGGAAAGGTTTACGATTTTTCATTTAGGCATCAGAGTATTAAATTACCATTTAGTCTCTACCTAAATGAGCTTCAAACGAGTGAGTCTAAAAATGGTATTTCACTCTTGGATTATAAGGCCAGCGTAACCATTAAAGATAATGAGACTGAGTCAGATCACTTTATTGAACTTAATTCTCCATTGAATGTACACGGGTGGAGCATTTATCTTGATTCAGTCAATGCAGCCCAAGATGAAGGGACATCTTCCATTGTAAAAATGAGTCTTCTCTATGATCCGGTAAGGTATATAAAAATCTTCGGCTTTGCCATATTTTGTCTTGGCCTCGTTATTCTTGGCTTCCAAAGGAAGATAAGTTAAAAATGTTAATTCAAGGTTAAGAAAGTAATTTACCTTTCTTTAACTGACCATAATAGTATTTGTCGATATAAGTTCTCAACCAAAAATTAATCGGGAGAGAACTTATGAGAAAATTATTTCTAATTTTATGTGCAACATTATCAGTATCAACACTAGCGAATATTCAAGAAGTCGATCTTGTCTTAGCGACTTCATCGAAAGAAGATATTGCTAAGGCAGCTTGTCTAGAAGCCGAAGTTGAATATGATGAATTAAAAGATGTAAAAGTTGAAGGTATTGGATTTGAATTTGTCGTTCAAAAAGATAAGAAAGACTTTTCTTGTGTAGTTAAAACAACACTAGATAGCTATAGCACAGTTTTATCAAAGAAAAAGATAAAGGAAAAACTGACTTCAAGCCACGATAAATCATATACTGAGTGTATGAAGTTGAGAAATAGGATTGTAAACTCAACTGTTGGCTATGTGTTTGGCGATGTTAAATTCTACAAAGCAGGATTTTTAGCTAAAAAGCGCTATATTTGCGAATTCAACTTCCTAGTTGTTGAATAATATTCGTAGCAGTTTGAGAAGAGACTTGGGGATCTTCTCGGCTATCAATTTAGGGGTCTTGTGAGGAGACCCCTATATCTTTTCATAAATAAATTTAGAAAACATTTAGTATTATGATAAAATTATTATGTGCATAATAATCCATTTTTTAAGATTGATTTTCATAAGAAATCAATTAAATATATCCTCTTTTTTCTTGTTCTAGGAATATTCTTAAATATTCAGAGTCTTACAATTTTACACGACCCCATGTTGAGAGATGACGGCCCTTTGGCCTTAAGTCAATACAGAGTACATGGTGTTATTGGCCATGAATTACATTTTGAAGAAGTTGGTCCTTTTCGAAAGTATGGCGCATCTCCTACGATTACATTAAATGATATTCCTATTGTTTTTTCGAATTATCATGGGGCCCTTTCCTATAATATTATTCGATCATTATCATCTCTTTTTGGCCCAATAGCTGCTCTTGCTATTTATAAATCATCCGTTATTTTGATTATTCTACTTCTGATATTCTATTATATGAAGGTACTTGGCCTAAAGTATTATGAAAGACTCTTTGTTCTCTTTGTTGCAGGGACTAATACGCGCTTAAATTTTTTAAATATGAATGACACAACTGAATCTCTACTTGGTATCGGTTTAATGTTGTCACTTATATTCTTATATCAGAAAAAGTTTAAAAGCCTTGGAGTTACAATTGGCCTCGTTCCATTTCTAGTAAAGGCCAATTTTATATGGGAGGCTTTTTCGTTATTTGGTTTAGTAAGAAAGGAGTATCTCTCTAAGAAGAATATTTTAAATTTTGTTGTTGTTACTATTATTTCACTAATCCCTTTTTTATATTTTAATATTTATCTGCACTTGTCTTCATTTACATCAAATGTAGTGAGTACCAATAGTGGCCTACTGTATCGACTTTCAAATCATTTAATTCCGCTATTTACTCAATATGTTGACTTTATCGGTAGTGACATGCCTTATCTTGTTTTTCCATTATTGATAATTGGCCTATGTGTAAAAGATGTTAGATACCGAGTTATTCCATATTACCGCGCTATTGCTTGTTATCTTATTGCTCTTGTCGCACTTTTTATGCACAAAGAAGCAGAGTATTCAACTTATTACCAGCCAACGATTATTTACGTTATTTTCATTTATAGCTTTACTCTACTTGGCCTATTAAAATTTTTGAAAAGACCATATCAAAAAATTATTTTGATCGGAACTCTATTAGTAAGTAGTTTTTTTGCTCAAAGATTTCATATTTTTGAATATCGTCATTATAATGAAAATGGGGTAATTACCTATCGTTCCTTTATAGAAGATTTTAAAGGAAAGGGCCTTGATATAATTGCATTTCGTGATTACGAGGCCGCAAAGATCATGTTCTTATCAGAAGGAAACTTACAGGTAAAATCGGCCGAGCGTAGTGGTTATAAAGAAATTGATGATCTTCCTGCTGGGCATTACTTTGTTAACACAACTTACGGAAGCCAATCAAGAATTGCTTTAATCGATAAGCTTACGATTGATAATTTAATGAGTTCAAATCGTCTCGTTGATATGAAGGTTTATCAATCTGAGACAAAGGCACAGAAGTTTATTTACTTTGAATTAGGCAGTAGATAATTCTTAATAATTCGACTGTTAAGTTTAATTGAATAAAGCATAGTTGATGGTGTTAGGTAGTGTCTAATATGTCTAAAGAAATGATTTATAATATAGGCCGGTGCCAGATAGTATTTCTTGTAGATATCCTTTTGAACATTTAGAAGGTCGTGATGTTCAATTTGTGATAATTTAAAATCATTACTCTTGTAGTGGTATAGATTTGAATCAACAGGCATTTTATCTTTATATTTTTCATATAGTGGCGAATCAGGGTACGGAGTAAGAATTTGGATCTGAATATAGTCCGGTTTGATTTGTTTGATAATCGATTTGGTCATTTCGATATCTGCTAGATTTTCATCGGGATTTCCCACCATGAATAAACCGATAATTCCGATATCATATTTATCGAGTACCTTCTTAATGTCGATTAAATGATTAAGGTATTTATCACCGCTGCGTGATTTACCTAACTTTTCAATTATTCTTGGAGATCCTGTTTCGATTCCTAATTTTAAAAGTTTTGCACCGGTTTTGGCCATCTTCTTAATTATTTCTTCGTCTAGTTCATTAACCCTTAAGGATGCCATCCATGGGATTTTGATTTCTTCTTCAATCATCCTATCAAGAAATTCATTGGCATATTTTTTATTAGTAATTAATGTATCATCTTCAAAACATATTGCCTGCGCACCATTAGCTATTTGGGCCTTAATATCTTCGACAACGAGTTGTGTGCCACGTTTTCTCAGGGCCTGTCCATCAGACTTTCTAACAATAGGGGAGCAGAAGGTACAAAGATTCATGTAAGGGCAACCCCATGCACTCATAACATAGCCCCAATATTTTATCGAATGCCCCCTTATTGGAAACGGAAAACGGTATTTCTTCATTTGTTCTTTTGTCAGTGTCGGTGTCGCTAAATTTTGTGGCAGCGTTGCTTTGGTGATAATATTTTCCAAAGAAGGCCCTCTTAGTTCCTCTTCAAGAGCAGTCTCAAATTCACCTAGAAATATTTTTGAAAAATTATCATGCCATTTCTTTTTGTCTTCAGTTTTCTTGTAATGTGATGTCACTTGACCCATTACCCAACACGGAGTTTCTTTGTCTTTAAAGTGTGAAGCAGTTTTAAAGACTTCCTCAAGGCAATATGAGCTCCCTTTAATAATAACCAGATCATAGTCTTTATTAGTGTTTTTGCCCAATATTCCATCTGTCCATTCATCGTGAAAATCTATTTCATGATCTAAGTTTGCATTTAAAACATAAATAATATCTAAGGGGGGATGAAGATGTCTTGGATGCATCTGTTTTTGGGAAGCATGATAGTCGCATCTTATAATCAATACTTTCATTCTTTGTTTCCCAGGCGAGGACTACATTCGTTTAGAATTTTTGCAAGTTTCTCAATATCGTTTAGATTCGTTTTAATATGTATCGGAAGAAGTATATTCTTTTTTGCAAGTTTTGAGCTTACGCTATCTTCTACTTTTAAACAATCATCCATCACTTCTGTCTTTACTCCGATATCAAATCCATGTTGGGCCAACTTCTCTCTCAATAAGTCAGGGTCTTCTTGTGTTAGAACGACGGCATTATAGAAATTATTATCTTCGTCTCTTTGCTGAAAAATATACTGATCGTTTAAAAGTCCTTTTAGAGCTTTAAAGTTATTCTTCAAAGTTTCTTGTTGGATAGTATAAGATTCTAATTCTTTTAGTCCAAGATATGCTTTAAGTTGTGATAGACGAGCGATGACCTTGATTGATGGTGAGTTATTAGTTCTGCGATAGAGGCCTTGTATTTTTTCAGATAGTGTTTTAGAAAAGAGTATTGGCCTAATAAAGCGATAGAGATATGTATTGATGAGTGCTTTCTCAATGAGTTGCTTTATTAAAGTTTTAAGGTCTTCTATATTTTCAGTTTTTACCAATGAGGCCAACTCGATTTCTTCACTAGTTAAGAGCATTCCACCGCCTCCGCAACTTAGCGGCTTATTATGCTGGAAACTAAGGATTGTATAATCGCCAATATTCATATGAGAAGTTCCAAAAACATGGGCACAATCATTAATATATTTAATCTCAGGATAATCATTTTTAATCAAAGTTGCGATTTCAGTGCAACCCTGTGAGTTACCATAGATTTGTGGAATAAGAATAGCACAAGTATTTTCACTGATTGCTTCCTTAATCGTTGTCGATGTTGGAAGCCAAGTCTTAGGATTAACATCCACTAATTTAACTTTGAAATTCTCATTTTCAAGAAGAGGGATAAGCTCTCCTAGATTGTAGGCCGAGGTGATGATTTCATTCTTATCGGGATTTTCTTGTCTAATATTTCTAAGAGCTAAGATAATAGCACTTCGACCGTTTCTTAAGGCAATCGCCTTTTTAAACTTCGTTGTATTTTTGATTTTATCTTGAAATACTGTTAGGTAGTCGATGGACTTACTTGCTCTTAGATAAAATGAAAGAATATCTTTGATATAAACCTTGTAATACTTTCTTGCAATCATATACTCGTTACCTCATTAAAGGCTGCGATAACTTCATTCGGTGTAATTAGCTTTGTACATCTATTGTCTCTACAGCTGGAAATACAGCCTGAAGACGGAATAAAGCAAGGGGAGCATTCAATATTCTTGTATAGGTTAATTGCATGTTTTGACTTTACTCCAAAGTATGCAGGTGTTTCTGGTCCGTAAATTGTTATTGTGGGTGTCTGAAGTAATGCAGCTATATGTGCTGGGCCTGAGTCAGTAGAGATAAGGCAGCGCGCTTTTGCAATATAATCGTAGAGCTGGTCGAATGTCGTTTGTCCGGCCAAATTTGTTACACGACTCTCATCGACAATTAGATGATTTAGGTCGTGATGATCTTTTGGCAGGCCAATTAAATAGATTTGTGCATTTGTTAATTTCAAAATATTTTCAATGACCTGTCTAAAGCTTTCCATTGGCCAGCGTCGTAGAGTAATTTCATCATTTGGATTGGCGTTTATGAGAATAATATTTTCTCTCTTTGTATCTGTCTTATACGGAGCTGTATGTTCAAAGAAATTCAAATAGTAACTAGATATATGCTTTGTATCGGCCAAATCGAGTTTAAGTGACTTTTTTATAGGGGCCTTTATTAGGGCCGAAATAATCTTAGAGAAGTTAACAACTGGATCGAGGTTAACTACTTCATAAAATTGTTTGCTTCTAATTTCACTGATCATTTTCAAGATTGAAGAGGCCATTGATCCCATACTTTTCTTGTTACAATAAAAGATTCGATCATCGTGAATCCCTTGAGACTTTAGGAATTCTACTTGTTCTTCGAGGACAATGAATGAATCATCAGCTTTGATTTGGCAGTCTTTAAAGAGAATGGCCAGAGCGCCAATTTCACCGATTTTAATAATGGCCCTACCTCTTTGTGCATGTGAGTTCGAACTTGTTGCTGGAACTAGAATTTTTATTAGAAAAAGCAACAGATTACCAACATACTTGTCGATAAGGTAGAGAAACTTAAATTTCATATGTTAAAATTATATAAGATATATTGATTTAATCAAGAAACAATTAAAGCTCATTGAGGATAATTTTATTCATGACTCTACCTAAGCTAAATTCATTTCCACTTATTGGAAGTCTACATTTAATCGATTTGAAAAGATGTCTATACGCTCAATTGAGCCAATTTAGTAAGAATCTTGGAGATGCTTATGGTTTTAAACTTCTTACAAAAAATATTGTTGTTATTTCAAATTTAGAACTCTATAAGCAGGTTATTGTTAAAGATCGCGATATTTTCTTAAAAGGTAGCACCCTAAATGAGGTTAAGGCCATTAATAAAGGTCGTGCTTCAATACTTGATGCCGATGGTCCACAATGGCAAAAGCTAAGAGGGGAGTTAAGCTCATTCTTTACGCCTGCAAATCTTGAGAAATTACACCCGATAGTTCATTCTAAGATGAAGTTATACGTTGAGATGATGGATGATAAGACGACAACTGATGATCTTGAAACATTGATGGGGAAAATTGCCTTATCGATGACAAGTGAGTTCTTTATTGGGCATCAATTCCAACTTTCAAAAAAAGAATTTTATGATTCTAGTGTTAGTATTGATAAATTCTTTTACTTCCAAAAATTTCTTATTGAAGAACTAACAAAGCGTATGCAGTTTGGCCCTTTATATAAATACATTCCTACGATTTCTAATATTAAATTTAGAAAATTCACAAAAGAAGGTAAGGAATTTGTCCGTAATATAATTCAAAATCACACGGGGGAATCTGCCCCTTTAATTCCCCACTTAAAAGCATTAGGGCTTAATGACGAAGAAATTATAGGTCATGTTTACGGGCTTGTTGGTGCTTCATTTGAATCAACTGCTGTTTCTTTGACGTGGCTTTTATACTTCATCTGTCAGCAAGGAGAGCAAAAGCAAGAAGAACTTTATCAGAAGCTTAGTGAAATTGACTCTAATAACACAAAGGCAATCCTTGATTGTGAGTTACTCGATCGCTATCTAAGTGAGACCTTAAGGCTTAGGCCGGCCTTTCCTATGTTATTTCGTGAAGCATGCCAAGATACTTCAATAAATTCTGTCAGTACCGGTGAAGTTTCAATTAAAAAAGGTAGTATTGTCTTCGCTCTCCTAGGTGATATTCTAAGTAACTCACAAGTCTGGGGTGATGATCACAAAGGATTTAGGCCTGAACGATTTGTAGAATTATCTAGCGAGCAACGTAAAGCATATATACCTTACGGTATGGGTACACGAATGTGCCTGGGGCGAGAGATGGCAACTGTTGAGATTAAACTTATTGCACACTATCTTTTAACTCATTTTAAAATTTCTCCAGCATGTGATTTCGACCAGATAGCGCCAAAACAGAAGTTTGTCTTTAGTAGTGATAAGAAAATAAAACTCACTTTTACCAGACGCTAGAGGCAAAGGATCGTTTGCGTAAAATTTATCTAAGTTATCTAAATAACGGTATTTACTAAATATTATCAGAGAAAAAATTACAATTCCTAAGACATTTCACTCGCGTACTTCTAGACTCCTGAAAGTTTAAAGATAATATTAACCAATACGCTAGAAGTAGAAATCACTGGCATTGCTTGTGAACACAACCAAGAGTTATGATTAAAAAAGTAATTATCATATTATTTCTGGGCCTAAATACTTGGGGCCAAAATTTTGAGCTAAAGCTTGAAAAGAAAATTACTGTCTCTGGTATTTCTTCTGGTGGTTATTTCGCCCATCAATTCCATATTATTCATAGTGAATTAGTCGAAGGTGCTGCGATTTTTGCAGCTGGACCTTATGGTTGTGCTGGGGGAGATGCTCTTATCGCGATGAATATTTGCATGAAGGGTGCTGGTGTTTTTGGACAAGGGGCCAGATCAAATGCCGCAATTCGCTGGGTAAGTTCTTTTGGTATTTTGCCAACTCCTTCAAACCTTTCAGATGATCGTGTCTTTATCTTTTCTGGTAAGGAAGATAGCGTTGTTTCTCCATATGTCTCAAATGAGTTAAATGACCTCTATGGGCGCTTAGGTGTTAATGATGTTAAGTATGTAAATGATATTTCTGCAGGCCACACTTATCCGACACAAAAAAATGGTGTGGATTGTGAAAGTTCAGTAAGTCCTTATATTGGAAATTGCTCATATAGTGGTGCAATTGAGTCAATGAAGTGGTTATACCCTGACAAGAAGGCCCATCGTTTAACGAGAAAAGGTAAATTTAAGAAAATATCGCAAGATGATTATCGAAGAAGTTTCTATCTTTTAAACCCGATGATGGGAGAATTGGCCTATCTCTATATTCCGGCCCGATGTGCAAAAGGTAAGAGGTGTTCACTTCATGTGGCCTTTCATGGTTGTGCTCAGACTATTTCAGATATTGGGACGAGTTTTATGACTGAGACTCAGATTACTCAAGCTGCTGATCTTTATGATGTCGTGGTTCTCTTTCCTCAGGCGATAAGATCTTCAAAATTAGGTTCTAATCCAAATGGTTGTTGGGACTGGTGGGGATACACTGGATTTGATTACCAATTAAGCACGGGCCCACAAGTGGAGCTTGTTTACCGAATGATTAAAGATCTTTTAAAATAATTAATACATATAGAATGAAACATTCTTGGCCTTATCTTCAAATTGAGATTTAAGATCTTCAATTGTCGTAAGTTCAAGGTTAGAGAACTTAAATGTCACAACACTCAATTCTTCAAAGCCTGAATCAATGGATTCAACTTGGAGAAACTTTGCTTGTTCTTCACCAAAGAAATCCTTGATATTCTTTGTCTTATCAATTGAGACGACAACTTTTCCTGAGTGAAGATTATTATTTTTAAAGAAGTTAAAGATTGAATTTTCTCCATTAAGAAAGAGCGCCATCACAACAAAGCCGATAAAGACTAGAATAAAGAAAATATTTCCAATAACTGAGAGCAGAGAAATTGCAATCGTTAAGAAAATTAGGGCCATTTGTAGAGGGTCTTTTATTGGGGTTCTAAATCTAATTATTGATAGAGATCCGATTAGACCGATAGAAAGGGCCAGAGAGTTTTGTAGTGAAATAAAGATCGCTGTCGAGCCAATGGCCAGAAAGTAAATCGTGTTAATGAAGGTTTCATCTATAATAGCAGCACGTTTCTTAAACTTCTTAAAAATCACAACTAAGCACATAGTTCCATATAAACTGTAAATAAGTGCGACGATATAAGACAAAATGCTTTGTACTTTTACTTGATCAAGTTGTAGTAATTTTTGTAATTGTTCTTCCATAGTAACCTATCTTATTCTTTGGGCCCAATAGTAATACTTAGAGAAGCTCGACTCATGAAATTCAGGATTTCTCTTTGTAAACTCTTCAATAACTCTAAGATTATTAGATTTTAACTCAATAATAATTAAATCGTTATTAAAAAATTGTGCCTTATTTGGTGGGAATAATGTCGAGGTCCAATCAATACTTAAATCATAGTCGATATTGGCCTTAATTTGCCCGTCCTTTGAAATGAAGCGCTTTCTTGAATAACTAAGATCCACAATGGGCAAAAGTCTCTTAAAAATATCTTCGAGTGGATAATCGTTTTGTCTAAGCTGATTGATGGCCTCTTGAGTAATGACCATCTCCTTTCTTTTCTTGCTACGCTTTTGATTGCGCTTGATTTTTATTTCTTCAAATGCAGTAGGAGATAGCTTATTTTGTGTCGTATAATAGCGGATACGAAATTTCTCCTTCCTTTCTTCTCCGGAATCAACTTGCATGGCCGATTCGAGGGAGATGGTATCAAAGTAGAGTGAGTGAACTCGATTTGCACTAAATTCTGGGGCCTCAAGGAATTGATGGTCAAAGACTGACTGAATATATTGCCACTGAGATTTTGTGAAAAGATACTTCTTCTCATATTCATAATGAGAAAAATTTAAGTTATGGATCTCTTCTTCTAAAAGTAAGTACACTATATTCCTATCCTTTAAGAAAATTATAGCATAAGCTTCTGAAATTCCATTGTTTGAACATTTCTGCCCAAGCTTCTAGGTATAATAATTATGCTAAACTATTGAAATGAAATCGTTCATTCCATTATTTCTCATCTCAAGCTTTGCCCTCTCTTCTTTTGGAGAGTCTCCACGTAAGTTATTTCGTAAAAATATCGATATCAATAAGGATGGTAAAGCTGATCGAATTGAAGTCTATCTTGATAAAGAGCATAAGACGCTTTTTGAATTGCATGAAGATCGCAATGTTGATGGATATTTTGAGAGAATTACAAAGTATAAAATTCCTGGAACCATTAAGAGAATCTATGTTGATACAAATAGTGATAAAAAATTTGATCGCATTGAAACTCATAAGTTATCAATACGAGATAAACAAAAAGTACAAGTAAAGATCCAGATAGATAAGGATCACGATGGGAAATATGAAATCGAATATAAGAACCATTATGACTTGATTCAAAATAGTGACTGTACTCATAAGGAATATTCATTTGGAACAGAGTCTATTGATAAGTTTTCAATTCTGATGTCTTCGATTGCTGCTAATGCTGTAGGTGGCTTTATTCCAACAAGCTTCGGTTATGAAATTGACCCTCAATGTATAAATAATTGGGGAGCGAATTTTCCAGAATTCCTAAAAGAGTCAATCTTTACTGGAATCTCATGTCTTAAAAATCTGAAAGGTAATGGTGCAAAGACTTTGGCCCATGATCTAGAAAGTCTCTTGAGTAAAAACAATGTTACAGTTGTTTGTTCTGAAACAGACTATCTGTCATGGACTGGTGTATATGCGCATGCATCTGCAGGCCCTGACTCTGAAAAGATCTTAGATGGAAAAGTTTCTCATCCCTATATCTCTGTTAATCCTGGAGACCCAGCAAGCGGTCTATCAAAAGATGAAGTTAAGCAGCGAAAGCAAGAACTAAGAAAAACACTCTTTCATGAGCAAATTCACAATTTAGGGCATGTTCATTATCACGGAGTTGAATATGCTTATCCTTGTGAGGATTGTTGTCTATCTTATGATGATCCTAGTGAAGATGATAAGAAGGAAGAGGAACGTGTTAAGGCCGCTTGTCGTGCATGTGATACTGAACATATTGGCGGTATTACAGAAGACTACCTTGAAGTTCTACGAGACTATACTGGTAAGGCCTATTTATCTAAGAATTTTCGAGCCGCTGTAACTGAATTTAATAATGAAAATCCTGAAAATCAAGTGGGCCATGCTTATATTGCCATGACTAATTCTTCTTATTTTAATCCTATTGGGCATCATATTGCATCGATGATTAAAGTCGGAATTGACGAAGAAGACCCTAAGATTACAAAGGTTAACAAAATGCTTAATGATGTTGATAATGACAAGGATTTAAAAAGTAGCGAAGAATATCGTAAACTTCCTGAGGGGCGCTTCATTGCTTCGGCAATCTATGATGCCTATGTAGTAAGAGATCTTGAATTAACACTTAAGAACCTTGAAAATGAGCTTCCTAAAACGATTGATAGTCTTAGAGCTAAAAGACTTGATAAGGACGAGTACAATGACTACTACGCGGACAATGTTAAGGATGCAATTAAGGCCTTAGTGACAGACCTCTATCTCAATGATCATCTCGATAAGGATAATAAGTATATTTCACGTCGTGCCAAGTTGTGGGATCTGACCAAAGAATTATAATTTAGTTTGACATATCAAACTCTCCCTCATAGGATTTTTTAATTTTAAATTCGATAGGGGGAATTTATATGAGAAATATCTTAGTCGTTCTAGGACTTCTACTTTCTGTGTCTGTAAGCGCACGTCAGTATATTCAATGTTCTGAAGCAGATTCTTATTCAACAAACGGTTTTGTTATCAATTTAAATGGTGATGATTCAACTTACTTTGCAACTAATGGTGTGCATCTTCCTGATGAGCACAGAATTTTAAAAGATCTCTTCTTTGTTGGTGTGAATGATGAAGTTCATACTTATGAAACAAAGGAAGGGCCAATTAGAGAATTAATTAATATTCCAACTGAATTCATTGGTAAGGCGACAAGTTACTTACCAGTTGAGCTTGTACTTACTCGCTTAAGCGATAATTACACTCGCTCATTTGAGCTTTCATGTTTTAGCTCAGTTTATTAAGTTTTCTTAAGAAGGGCCTAAGCCAGTCCAGAAGATAGAATTTCTCACCGAGAAGTCTTCTATGCTTAAGGCCCTCTTCATTCTATTTACGATTTTTATTTTCAGTGCGTTCTCTTGTTCAAGTAATGACAAGTCCAAAGAAGCACGTAATCCATCTTCAAAGTCAGCAGCTTTATCTGACCAGTGGCACGAGCGCGGCATTAAGGCCAAGGAGAATCTTGATAATATAGGACAGCGCAATTCTACATCTTTTAAGTGTATTAAGGATTTTGAGCGGGCCTTCTACTACCATGCTATCCCAGAGCATTCGGCCCTTTTAAAGGGGGTGCAGCCCATGGGAACGATCTATTCTTTCAGTATTGCCCATGTTAGTGAACTCTCCCGCGATCAACGCTACCTCAAGGTGACACTTGTGAATTTCTACTATGACCTAGAAGAAAATCTCTTTAAAGTTGATGTGCCGATATTAGCATCAGGATGGCGTATTCAGATGTCTGAAAAATCACCTCATGGATTTATGCTTGATAATAATAAGTGCTACTACTTTATCAATATCAGTGATCCCTTTGAGTCGCAGGTTTTGTCGATTCCGAGTGATCAGGATGTTTGATAGGCACGCCTAAGGACAGGAAAATGTCAGCGTTGGATATGTATAATCATATGTACATGTTCCACTGTCTATTAGCGAAGTTGAACTCATAAGAACTGGAGCATTATAATTTGTTCCGGAATCTTGGATTGTAGTAACAGGAGATCCACTTAGAAAGTATGACATATCCGTAACGCTTGAGTAATCAAATGAAGAAAAATCGATTGCATTTAAGGAAGTCATATCGCTAAACATATAGGCCATATTAGTTACATTAGTTGTATCAAAAGGTGTATTTAGAAATGTTAAGCTTTGTGCCCCTGAAAACATATAAGCCATATTTGTTACTAATGAAGTATCAAAGCTACTAACATTCAAGCTTGTTAAATTAGTCATATCTTTGAACATAGACGCCATTGTTGTAACATTTGAAGTATTGAAATGACTAAGATCAAGGCTTGTTAATGAAGATGTACCAGCAAACAAACTAGTCATAATTGTCACATTAGATGTATCAAAGCTGCTTATATTCAGATTCGTTAAATTAGTCGCTCCGGAAAACATACCACTCATATTTGTAAGACTTGAAGTATCGAAGTGACTTAAGTCTAGGCTTGTTAGACTTGTTGCTTGCTCAAATGCACCAAGCATACTTGTAACACTGGAAGTTTCAAAGTTACTAATGTCTAAATCAGTTAAACTAGTTGTATTTCTAAACATGTAATGCATTGACGTTAAATTTGGTGTTTTAAAGGAACTAAGATCCAGGCTTGTCAGGCTAACCGTATCCTTAAACATATTGGTCATATTTGTTACATTTGTAGTATCAAATGAGCTTACGTTTATTTCTTCTAGTGATTGACAATAATTGAACATCGAAGTCATGTCTGTAACTTTACTAGTGTTAAAGTTTTTAAGGTTTAAGTGTGTGATAGCGTTTGATGATGCAAACATGCCGCTCATTGAAGTCACATTTGAAGTATCAAAACTAGACAAATCGACCCTTGTCAGAAGGCCAAGAAAGCGGAGAAATATTGACATATCTGTTGCTGAGGAAGTGAATCCGCCTGCTATACTATTAAGATTTACTCCCGAATTGGATAGTCCATGAAATGCACCAGAATAATCCTGAGTTTTGGTGTCCCCAAGGTTCATAACATTCTCAACATACATATTTGCATTATCTGCAACTTCAACTCCACTCATTTCCCCAGAGATTCGAACGAGATGCTGTCCTGTCGCAGAGTAAGTATGTCCCGCTGGAGCATCTGAGACGATAGTCTCACTTGCTGAGCCATCACCATAATCAATCGTGAAGTTATATGTCCCACCAGACTTAACTGGAGCGACAAATGAATTTCCCCCAACAAGAACTTTTACAGTAAAGATAAAGTCAGTAAGCGGAATCTGGTAAAGATCTGCCGTAAGGTCGCCGGCTACGGTATATATACCTGTTGGAGAGAAGTATTCACGAGTTGTTGAGCCAGAACAATCGGCTACACCGTCAAAGACCTCAATGTAGAAAGGAGCATTTTCTTCTGGAATATTTTGAAGATAAGTTCCAACATCTAGAGGATCGTTTACTGTAAGTCCAGTGTCACCAACGCAGATATTGTGACTTGAAAAATTTAGGCCCGGCTTCATTCCAAAACTATGCTTTGGAGCTGAATCGTAATTTAGAAGATGTACCTTAATCGATGAGGCCGGCATAACAATTGGAATTGTTGCACCCATAACTGGAGAGTGAAGATTGATATTACTTGTTAGCTGACAAGAAGCATCTTGAAGCATCGAAACACTTAGCTCAATTGCCGCTCCATCAAGAACAACACCTGTCATCTTATTACAATATGGCATACTTCCCATATTCGGATCATCCCACGCATAGAAAGATAAATCCCAAGTCCCGTTATCAAATTCGATATCCATTGTCGTATCAGTTAACTCAATCGATCGCTTAACACCAGTATCAGAATTTGTGGCAAAGAGATGAGCGCCACCGGCAAAGAGAGTCGTTACACTTGAAAGGCCCGAAACGATGCTGATCGTTGCATTAGTTGAAGCCTTCTTTCCGCAAGCAGTAATTAGAAATAATGTTGAAATTAAAAGTAATATCCTCGTCATTCTCAAATCATATCCCCGGTAATCGAAAGAAAGTTAACTTGGCCCTATATCAATAATTTAAAGGGAGAGCTAACTTATAAAGTAGCAATTATATGAGGCATTATATTTTATTGACCTCAGCTTAATTATCGGAAATTGTTAAGGTTTTCTTAAGCTAAGTATTTGTTTTTAAAAGGTAATATCCACTATCTTTGATCAACTAAAGATTGCAGAGATAAGTCACTGGAATTAATGAATAATCATTTTACTAGGAGATAACCTAGACTCTCCCTAATAATTGTTGATGAACACGAAACAATAAAGGCGGGGGAGAGACGAATGAATGGAAATATTGGACACGTGAAATTTATGACTAAGCTTGTATATGCCTCGATGCTAATTACCCAAACATTTCTCTTCTACATGGTTGTCGGTGGAATTATCGAAGGTGGAAATAATCCCGATATCACAGCAAATTTTCAAATCCTAAGTCTTGCTCCAGCGTCTCTTTCACTTGTTTACTTTTTTATTTTATTCAATGACGAAAGAATCGTTACTAAAACTCTTAAATATGGCCGCTCTTATGAAGTCTATCGCAATGAAGTCTTTACTGGCTGGGTTTCATCATGGGCCTTTGCTCAGGCCGTGATTATCTTAGGCTTCATGGGCTATATCGCTAATGGAATTTCTGTCGAACTCTTTGTGGTTTCATACTTAGCAAGTATTGGCCTGACAGCCTTTCTTCATCCAAGACTTGATCGATTAAGTGAAAAAAGTATTGAAATGACTTTTGATGCCTATGAGAAACAATCACTAAATGAAATTGAAGTAAATGACTTAGATATGTCCGCTTAATTTCACTCTTAAAAACATGACATGTTTTCATTTTATAACTAACATATAATATATCTAGGCATAATTGGAGTTATGCCTAGATATTAATTTTTAAAATCTTACGTGGGGAAAAATTGATAAATGACCCATGTGTTTGATAAAATAATATATAACCAAGGAGCGGTTATGACACAGCTTAGATCACTGTCTGGAAGGACATCTCAAGCATCCACACCATTAATTGAAGCACCTAAGTACGACGAATACGATATGATTATTCTCTCTCAGGGAAGCTCTGTGAGTGAATACGCAAGTAAACACATAGATGATAATGTTATCCATAAGACCCTTATGATTAAGAATAAGTATCTATCATGGGCCTATGATCTTGTGGCCTCAAAGATAACACGTAAGAAGCCAGGGCTTGGAACCATCCTCAAGGCCCTAGTTGAAAACTATGATAAGGAGTTAATTCGCAAAAAGAGGCTTCTTACAAAGCTTAGAAATCTCTTTGATCAAATTATCGCCGATACGGAATTACTTATATCAAATAAGAAACATGGGCGTATTGGGCAAGCTGATCACTATCAGGCCCGTGTCTTAAAAGGGCGCCATATCTTTAAGCGCCTCCACTTTGAATTCATGTTTGATGAAGAGGACTTATTAGAGGCATTCACAAAGTCCGAAATCACACAGATTAATACTTGGGTTATCTCGCCTAAGGAGAACTTATTAGATGCCCTTGATTCATGGTCTAAGAGCTTAAAGCACACAAGTGACACAAAGGCTTTCCAGTAATGGTTGAAGTAAGCTACGCCAGAAATGGATCTCGTGCCGTAGGCCCTAGGCGTTCAAGTGCGCGCATTAATGATATCTTTGAGGACTTCTTAACTAAGTCCAATTCCATCCATACCAGAGATGCTTATAAGAGAGACCTAAAGAAGTTTCTAACGTTTTTAAAGGGATTTGAGACCTTCTCAAACCTATCAGACGTTTCCCAACGCCATATCTCGGCCTACCGTGACCATCTTTTAAAGAATGAAGAGCTTAAGGATGCGACAGTAGCAAGGCATCTTTCTTCTATTAAGCGCTTCTTTGATTTCCTAGTGGAAAAGGAGCTTTGCTATAAGAATCCGGCCACAGGTGTCTTTAGGCCTAAGGTCGTTATGGAAGTTAAGACCAATGATCTTTCGGCCTCTGAGGTTGTGGATATGTTTGAGAGTGTCACTCTCCATAATAAGGATGGCAGCTATAATCTAAGTGGCGTGCTTCACTTAACGATTCTAAAAGTCATGTTCCATACCTTACTGAGAAAGTCTGAAATTATTGGCCTTAAAGTAGGGGACTTCGCCAGCGATAATATTGGCAATTACCTGCATGTAAAAAGTAAGGGTGGAAAGAAGCAAAAGGTCTATCTCTCTGATGAGACTTTTAACGATATTAAATTCTACATTGAAGTCTTTAGTTTAAGGCGTGAGTTTGCGCAGAGTGAGCCTCTCTTTACATCAGGTCGAAAGTCACATGAGCTTGGGCCTTTAAACCGAAACACAATTGACCAGATCTTTCAAAAATATGCTAAGCTTGCAGGAATCAAACACAGAATCTCACCGCACTCATCTCGTGCTACAGGGATTGGAAACCTCTATGAGAATGGCGCAAGCCTTGAGGATCAAGCGACTTATGCCAGGCACTCAGACCCTCGTATGACCTTTCTCTATAACAAGCGCCGTAAAGAGAAGATTAATGAGATTGCAAATATTGTGAATTATCTTGGTGAAGATCAGGGAGATAAGGAAGATAAGGAAGTCGAATGAATATTAAAAAAATGAATAACGAAAACTTTGAATCGATTGCATCTAGTGAAAAAGGTGTATTCGTTATCAAGTTTTACTCTGATACTTGTGGCCCATGCAAAACAATGGCCCCTGTCTTTGAGGCCTTAAGTGAAAATAATCCCGATATAAATGTTTATGAAGTCAATACCATGGAGAGTCCTGAGATTGCGGACAACTTTGGTGTTCGTGGAGTTCCTTACACGGCCATTTGTGAGAATCGAGAAGTTCTCTATGACTTCACAGGACTTACACCTCTTGGAAAAATTCAATACGTGATAAATAACATTAATGATTCACACTTTCGCTTAACAGGTGAGTTTAAAGCACCGGAAACAAACAAGACGTACGTCTTTGAAGCGATTGTCATTGGTTTGATCTTGATTTTTGTTTTAGCAATCACTTTTGCATAGCAATTTCTTATTCGTCACCTGTGCTACTTAAAGATTTATTTTAGAAATCATAACTTTTGATTTGTGTAAGTATTCCGAACTATTCCTTATGTCATACCTCAATCTATGTAATGAATATAAGAAATCACGAGAACTCTTCTTTAAGGCCCATGAAGATGCCACGACATTTGCAAGTGTCTTATTCCATGGTTTTAAGAAGTACTTAGGCCTAAAAGAAAATGAATACGATCTTATTAAGCTTGTGCAAACGATCCATGTTGATCCTGAGCTATTAGAAGGCGAGGAAGAGCTCTATACACCAATTGACGAGGATATTTCGTACACTCCTCACGGTGCCGTAAAACTTGCTGATAATGGTTACTGGGTTTTTTCAATTCTCTTACGACTTCATATCGACGCTAATAAGACACTTCAGCCTGCTGAAAATATTAAATTTGATATTAGTTATAAGAAAGTTGAAGACACGATTTACTTTAAATATATCCAAGATAAGACAGACATGCAGATTAAAGCAGGAGAGTATGAGACCTACTTAGAAAAGCAGGTCTATAGTGAAATGGAAAAAACTATTTGTGATTTCTATAAGCAGCAAGTTAAGTTCTTTCTACACGACAAGAGTGTTGAGCGAAAAATTGGACTTATTGCCTAGGCTTTTTACTTCTTGCTTACATCAACGCAAAGAGCTGCCGCCAAAGACTTCTTATGTTTATCGAAAAGCTCTATTCGAAAAGCATTAATATTTCTGATTGGATCAAGTGTATTGCCGTAAGTTCTAACCATGATTTTTACAGTTTTTACTGGCCTTGAATCATCGTTGGCTTCAATTTCAAATGAACCTATATATACAGGGCTCTTTAAGTTTGGATTTTGTTGTGGAGTTATTGTCTTTACATCTGTGAAATAGTATTGCTGATCACCTAAGAAGGCTCCAAAGTGCTTACCATCTACAAGGACTAATCCACATGATTCATCTATTAGTTCAAATTCAACTTCACCTTTAGGCAAATATCCAGACTGACCTTCAAGGACTAACTCTTCTGAGGCCATTACAGAGAAGTTTAAAGCGATTATTGCAAATAATATTTTGATCATAACTGGCTCCTCATAATATAAGTTTTTTTGAATATATCAGGAAACCCTGTGCAAATATAATATGTTGTATAATCTATAGGGTGTGTATATAAAATGAATGAATGCTCTTGTGATTTCATAGTATAGTTCTTGAAGATAAATATTTAGGAGAGTATTCGATGAAATTATTCAGCAGCTGGAAGGGTGTATCAAGTCGCTCTAATTTTCTACTTCAAGGTTTTGTACTTACAAACGTATTGCTCTTTATTCTAAGTTTATCTGGGCTATTTTTTATCTATGGAACAGATACTTTCAAGGTTTACTCAATAGCATATGGCCTGTTTGACTTTGGAACTTTAAGCTTAAATGTCGATCTATTATTTAATGAAACCCTTCGTGCAGGGATAAGGCCATCTCCGATGGGGAATCTCTTATGTTCAGTATGGCTTTTGATGATTTCAATTCTTTATGTCTATCGAATTATTCTTTTTCATTTAAAGAGACTAAGAGATATTTTTGGAAGCTTGAAATTTCGTTATGTGTTTATTGCAGTCGTTTTAATGATACTACCAATAGTGAATTATCTTATGATGATTTTCTTCTTTGCAGTACCTGGACGAATTTCAAAGAATTCGAAATTTATGGACCCAGTGATTCGAATTATTGGCTAAGCAATTAGTCGATAATTTGAATTAAATGATCTGGGATATGTGATAGAGGGGGAAAACAAATCACCCCATATAATATTCGTTATATGGGGTAAGGCGTATATGAAATCAATATCTTCTTATTTTAGCCTAAATATCCCATGTGACATATAAGGCAATATTAACCCTTATGATGATCTTTTAGATGTGATGACATCGGCAATGAATTTGGCCGACTCGGCAGCACCTTCCGAACACGGCGTTCCCAGATAATCTCCTGCAAAGAATAACGTATCATCTGCACTTAATTCATCACGATACTTGCATATCGCTTTAACATGTCCTTGATGAAATAACGGTATGGCCTTATCCCATTTTACTAAGGTCTTTGCATGGACTTTTATTTCAGGAAGCTTAAAAACGATTTTGAGCTCTCGAATTATTTCATCATGGATCTCATCATCAGATAAATCCCATAATTTCATAGCACCTGAATTTGTAAGCATAATATTGATCAATTCTTTTGAAGGATCTGTGACAAGTCCTGGATGCTTAAAACTTTCAAAAGATACGACATTAATTAACGAACTCTCCAGATGACTTATCATCATGCCATAAATCCCATCTTTATTTGGAATCAAATCCTTATCAATTAGGTAGGATAAATGCATGGTGGCCGAATAATTGAGGTCAAAAATTTCTAAATTTTGATAGGGCATATAGGCCAATTTTTTGGCGGTTTTACTAGGGGTTGTACACACGATTTTCCCTGCGTGAAACTCCCCTTTATTTGTTAATATTTTGCCTTCAGATATCTCAAGAACTTCACAGCTTTTAATGATTTCAAGCTTCTTTGCTAAGGCATCAATTATCATATAGAGGCCATTTTCTAAGGCCAAAAGATCCGTATTAGCACTCAGGTGCCCAAGGGTTCTCGCCGCTAACATGGCCGAAGATTTCTCAGGAGATGTGTAAGTAAACCCTGAAATAAAAGGCTCGATAAGATAATCCAAGATATTTTTATTAAGGTTTTTTAATGACCAACTTGCAGCATCTTCATTATCAAATTCATGCCAATCACTTATTCGTTCAAGACGAATTTTCTTTAATTTTGATTGTAATTTAAAAATTGATAATCCTAATTTCATAAAGTCCATGAAACCAAAAAGACCACTTAGCCAAAGGGACAGAGGATTATTCTTATTAAGTATTCGAAGCTTCCTATCTTTTAAGCTGGCCGCTTTTGGGGATGTCTCCCCTAGCGAATTTTCCAAATTTAAATCTTTAATAAGAGATAGGATTGTATGGTACTCAGAGCTAAAGAATTGCGCTCCTGTATCAACATGCTTTTGATCTGTGCTTATGGTTTGGATACGGCCACCAACGTAGTCCTTGGACTCAAGGATAAGTACTCTTAGACCTGCTTTATGTAGCTCGTAGGCTGCTGTTAAGCCTGCAATCCCTGCACCAATAACGATGCAGTCATAAACATTATTCTCATTTAAATCATCGACCATATAAGGTCTATTTTACACTAGTTTGGATATGTTGCGACACCTTTATTCATTGTCGGTTTTTTCACATCCTTACCGTCTGTATCGACTTTAGAACATTCAATTCGATACAGATATGAATCTGACTCTCCGATTGATTTCATATTTCTTGCGTGATCATGAGCACGGTTACTGTAAATGGTACGGGCCGTGATTGGTGACTTGATATTTTCGAGATCAACGACGATGCCATCATCATTTGTTTCAATGACTGACCATCTAAGATAGCCAGCACCACCAATTAATGCATTTGAAAATAAGCTCTTACCATTATCTAATTCCACAAGCTTTTTAAGATCACGGTCTGTGACATTATTATATTGCTCGTGCATGACTGAATTAACTAAGTCACCTGCATAGGCCTTATATGTTGTTGGATCAACTAGCTTATTGAAGATATCAACTTGACAGCGAAAGCTTATTTTTGATGATGTTCCAAATTTTGAACGTGATGCGTGCGCAGAAAAAAGTAATAAAATACAAATGAAATATTTCATATGGCCCCCAAGTTTTTAAATGAATTATTTCATTATTATTGAGGGCAAGGTGCGCAAATAAAACTTAAAAAAAAGTAAAAAAATCGGGTATGACTACATATCTCTCGCTTCAATATTTAAATACAATGCCTTTTTAAAGAGTGTCAGAACACCACTTAGAGTCCCGCCTACTTTATACTTTGAACAATCCCCTACCATCGTGGCCCCAATTGTCATTAAATCACTTTCAGTCAATGACGAAAAGTAGCCTGTACGCCAGTAGTCAGGGTATTTTGTCGTAAGGTGGCAACCATAGAATGTCGGTGTAATCGTAGTGATCTCAGCAACGATCTGCGCTTCTTCATATTCGTACTCAGGCTCATACTCATAACGATCTTTCTGATAACCCTTAAACCAACAAGTAGGCCTTGGATGCCTCATTAGGCCTGCCACTAGTGTATCGACACGACATTGATTTGATGGGTATGAGTTGAAGTTAGTAAACTCTGCAACCTTATTTTCTTTTGCATTAATACTTGAGCCCGGATAAATCACAGATACATCACGAATGGCCGCAAGACCTCTAAGACATAATTGATCTTCTCGGCAATCGGCGATCTTCTTTTCATCAATATTGGAAAGATCTATTTGAGCTAAATTGATTGGCTTACTAGCAAAGAATTTCTTTAAGCAGTCATTGGCAGCAAAGTAATCTGACTGGGCCTCACTTGTGTACTTCTGAGTTGGCATCACCTTCGGATAACCTCCAACAATATGGCCGACTTCATGGCAAACAACCACGGCATAGGCATCTTGATTGAGATTATTTTCTCTCGCAAAACCACCGTGGAAACTAAAATTTGTCACACCATTCTTTCCAAGCCCAACGGAAGCGTTTAGAGTCTCAGATTCCCATGAAATATCAATATTGCGATTAGCTGGTAATTCACTATCATAGAGTGAAATGACTCCTTCAATGGTCTCACGAAAGCTTGTAGCATCCATTGAGATTGCCTGTGAAGCAAATGATTGAGAAATTAGAAGTATTGAAGCGAGTGTTTTTAGGCTATTTTTCATCATAATGCGTCCAAAATAACAGAAATTTATTCAGGAATGAACGCTATTGAAAAATAAACTGGGGTGTCAAAACTATATATAGTGTAGCCTGAAATTTATTGAGTAAACTACTCGCCTATTTGTAGGTAAAATTTCCATTTCTAAGTCATCTCATTTCCCATATAATGGTCTAAAATCACTTACTCAAGCGAGGAATTATGTCTGTAAACGGCGTACCATTTATTACCCTAAATCGTTTCGAAGATGGATTCAGAGATGAATTTTTAAAAGGTGTCGAAACATTATTTGATAACACACAATTTATCGGCGGACCTCAGGTCAATATGCTCGAAGAAAAGCTACAGGCCAAGGCCGAAGCAAAGCACGTTGTTGGCTGTGCCAACGGTACTGATGCCATCCAAATTGCACTACGTGCAAGTGGTGTTGAGAAGAACGATACTGTTCTTGTTCCAGATATGACTTTTTGGGCAACATTTGAAGCAGTTGTTAACGTTGGTGCAAATCCTGCAACAATTGATGTAAACCGTGAAACACTTCACTGGGATAAAGAAACTTTTAAGGAAGCTATTGAGAAATTTAAGCCAAAAGCGGCCATCCTTGTTCACCTATATGGTTGGGCATGTCCAGATACAATGGAAATTAGAAAGATCGCAGAAGATGCTGGCGTTATGTTAATTGAAGACGGGGCCCAGTGCTTTGGAACAAGAATTAACGGAAAGTCGATTCTTGGAAGTGCGAAGATTTCAACGACTAGCTTCTACCCTGCAAAGGTTCTAGGTGCTTCAGGAGACGCTGGTGCGATCTTCTCAACTGATGAAAATCTAATTAATACTTGTCGTACGCTTATTAATCATGGACGTACAAGCCACTATTCTCATGGCCTCATTGGTTGGAACTCAAGAATTGGTGCATACGAGTCACTATTTCTAAATATGTCACTAGACCATATTGATGCACGCCTTGATTCACGTCGTGCGGCCGTAAATTACTATAAAGAAAACCTACAAGGACTTCCGCTGAAGCTTCAGTCAGTTCCTTCACATGTTGAAGAGAATGGTTACTGTTCAGTTGCTCTAATTGATCCTGAGCTTAGAGAAGGACTTGGGGAAGCTCTTAAAGAAGCAAATATTGGTTTTGGAACAATTTATCCAGGTGCAATGAGTATGCAAGAAGCTGCTCCAGCATATTCAGTTGGAAAAATTGATAATGGAAATGCGGACTACATTAGTAAGGCCGTTTTAAACCTACCTTGTTACGCTTATATCACGGAAGAAGAATGCGAATATGTTTGCCAAGTAATCAAAAAGTACTTTTCAAAATAATGCTTATAGGGGCCCTGTTAAATGGGCCCTTTGTTTTTGCTAATGGCAGAACTGAGCAATTAGAAAATTTAGAAAAACAAAGAGCGAAAAGGCCCACGCCAACCAATCAGATTGGATTTGGATCAAGTTTTTCAACATCTCTCTACAAAGAAGGCGATACTTTCGATATCCCAGTTGTTCCTTCAATTAATTATAATTATAAGAGATTTTCATTTCGTGGTGTGGCCGCAAGTTTTCGTCTACTTCCTTTAACACGCCTTACATTAAAGCCTGACTTTAATAGTGTTGATCCCGATGATGGTGAATATAATCAAGGCCTAACTAGACGCAAGCGCTCACTTGATCTGGGCCTAACTCTCATGATTCCTGGTAAGTACTTCATTTCAAACCTTTCAGTTGAGCGAGACATTAGTGGTCATTCAGAAGGTATCAAATATTCTTTTGGGGTTTCTAAGGCATTTCAATTTAATATTTGGAAGAACAAAAAGCTTAGTATTGTGCCAGGTCTTTTCTATGCTCAGCATACAAAGAATTGGTCTCGTTATTACTTTGGTGTCTCTCCAGAAGAAGCGCGCGCCGATCGCCCAGAGTTTACACCAAATGCGACTCATAAGTATGGTGGACGATTAATCTTTAACTACCCTGTTGCTGATAAATATGCCCTTAATGCTTTCTATTCTTATACGAAGTATTCGAGTGCGGTGGAAGATAGCCCCTTAACAAAAAGAGGCTATCGTTCAAGTTTATTCTTAGGATTAAATTATATTCTTGGCCCTTCGACAATGAAGTAGGCCCAAGGATTTTCTAGTTTAAGAACTCGTAGGCCTTCTGTGCAAAAAGTGCGTCTGGAAGGATGTAGAGAGTCCAGTCAGTGATGTCGCCATCAATGATCTTCTTATTATTGGCCTGGTATCTCTTAAGATAGAGAGTCTTAAATGGCCCAATATAATTCTCTTCGAGATCATCGTGAATTCTCATGGCGTTTGAAGCATAGCTTGCAATGGCCTGCTCATGAGAAAGCTCGCTTACTTCCCTAAGGGCATCGCTGATAACCTTGGCAGCAGATGCAATTTGCATAAGCTCTGCACCAGTTGTTGAATAATTGTCTCGATTAGCATCGTCCTCTTTTAATAGTGCTAGTGCATCGTAGCTATTGATTACTTTCTTAAGTCTGTGAACAAGAGATAGCTTTGTGATATCACTATTGTAGTAAAGTCTGTCGTATACCTTAATAAGGTCTGCCGTAGAGCTAATTTCACCTTTTTTAACTGCGAGAGAAATATTCTTAGCTTCTTCCATAATTAGGTATAGCTCGTGCTTATCAACTGTTGATGGGTTAAAGACCATCTTAAAGTCAAAGTTGATCTTCTTTTCTTGGTGGTTAATCCCCACACCAATTTTTCTTCCTTTAAAATTTTGATCTTTTACTAGAAGTAGATCCCATACAGGTCCTGCAAGTCTTGGGTTAAGTTGTAGTAGGATATCTTTCTTAGTTGTAAATACCTTTAGGTAGTTATTAAGGGCAAAACCAGCAAGTGTTACATTTCCATTTTCACTATCTGTTGGGTTAAGCATAGGTCCTGCAATCTTTAAGACAAGCTTCTTAAGGTTTGCACCAACGATTCCATTTTTAAGGTTTACGTCCCCAATTAGGAAGTTAAGAACTGAACCAAAGATTCCTGGATTCTTAAGTGTACGTCCGATTGACTCAAGTTCAATCTTAAGGAGAGTGTTACCTAGGAAAATCTCATTTCGATTCTTCTCAAGAAGGTCTTTCTTATAATCTTTTAGATCAACTGCATGTAGTTTAATTTTTGCCATGATTGATGATCTGTTATTTTCAATAATATAGTTCTTGTCTTCACGGTTAAACATTCCGTTCCACATACGGGCACCAAACCAGCGCTTCTTCTTTGTCATTTGATTTAGTGAAATCTTAAGATATAGCTCATTATCACTTTGTGATTTAAGAACAAGGTCTTCAAGGATATTAACGCTTCCTTCTTCTAAACTCTTAAACTGCTCTTTCGCTGCATTTACTTGAGGAGCAATAGAAGCCGATAGGATTGAGTTAACCATTGACTCAAATTGGCGAAGTTCAATATTGATTGAGTAATCTGTAGGCCCTTCATTATCGATATTCCCGCTTGTTCCAGCAAAATTTAGACTATCTTGCTTTTCAATTCTGTTATAAATCTTATCAAGGTATTTCTTCGTTCTTACACCATTTCCAACTGCTAGATCGATATAAGTCTTATCCATTAGCTTGTCGAATAGTGGCTCAATATTCCATACTTGAACGTCATTCTTAGCATAGAGGATCTTTTCGCTAAAGATTGTTGGATCAAGATTAACTTGAAGTCTTCCCGTTTCTCTATCCATACCAAGAATATTATTAAAGAATTCAACAAGATTATCTTCCGTCATCTCTTCTGGGATCGAAATGAATGGGCTTGAAAGATCAAGCTTCTTAACTGCGATAATTTCATCTACAGTCTCAACCTTGTCGGCCATTTTAAAGCTCTCTTTTAGCTTTTGTAGCTTTTCAATTAACTCTTGCTTAATCTGTGCTGGATCATCTTGAGTTTCGTCTTCTTTTGTCGCAAGAGGATCACTAATAAGATAAGTCTTTAGGATATTGGCAATTGTAAGCTTCGTGAACTCTTCAAGGAAGTAGCCCTTATCTGTCTTTGGTGTTAGGTGAACTCTTGCCTGTCCTTCACCAAGAACGGCATCTTTAATATCAAGCTCTAGTACTCCATTATCTCGCATATAAGTATAGAGTGAGATTTCAAATGGTACAGAATCTCCATAAGTCTTGCTATCTAGTCTGATATCTGGGTTATTGAAATCAATTCCTTCACCTTCTAGTCCCATCTCAAATAGTGAGTTCATTTCAAGATTTACGCGTCCTTTAAGAACAACACCTGGTAGATGTGGGGCCAGAACAAAATTTAGTTCTTTAAAGAGTGGTTCTTTATCGATTAATTTGAAGTCGCGAAAGTAATTTGTGAATTGAGAAATGGCATTTTGTGAAATACGAGCATTAACAAATGGCATATTGCTACCGACAACACCACCATTTCGATTTTGCATATCAACCACGTGACGCAGCTTTAAGTCAGCAACTGATACTCTTAAAAATTCTTCAGCTGCTTTAAAGAACTCAATATTGGCCTTTTGAGGCTCATCGATAAAGTATAGGTCTTTCTTATCAAGAGCTTTACGGGCCTTTGATACGGCCGTCTGAAGCATATATTTAATAATGAATTGCTCTCTCTCATTCCAAGTGAAGATACCACTTTCCTCAAGAAGTCTTGATTGCATTTTCTCTAAACGAGCGTCTACGTCTTTATTATATCCGTAAGTGATATATTCTTGTGCTCTAAGTTCTTGCAGTTCTTGCGAAGCAAGCTTACCTTCATCTTTTACTGACTTAATATAACTGATTGAAGGGTTCTTAATCCCTGCTTCGATAACAAATGTTGCTCCCTGCTTTGTCCCTTTGGCCTTCTTTGGGCCAATATACCAAATTTGAAGATCTTCAACTTCTTTATAACGAGTCAGCCCTGTAAGCTTTGTGAAGTTAAAACGCAGTCTAATGCGATTATCTTTCATCACGATATCTTCGTTATCAAATAACTCTTTAATCATTTTAGATAGGTCTTCATCAGAATAATCTGTTGGGGCCTTATCATCATTCATAAAGTAGTTAATAAGACTTCTATTCTTTAAAAGAGCTGCCGCTACATTTGTAATAATATGCATCCCACCTGAGTAATCCACATCATCAAGAACAAATTTTCTAATCGTTAATTCTATGTACTGTCCTCTTACATATTGAGGAAATCCTAGAACAAGTGAGAGTTTGTGTTCATTTAATAATTTATCTCCGGCCTTATCTTCCATCGAAAGAAGCATCGAATCTGGCATGATAATAGTGGCATCAAAATGGAGAGTGCGGTTAATTGGATCGAGGTCAATCTTAGAGATTTCTTTAAATGATCCACCATCGGCCATGAGAACTTCATTGATATCATGGCGAAGGAACTTAAGTGGCCATTTAACAGATACTAGAGCTTCTTCGCTACTGATCTCTTCATCACCTGGCCCATAGATTGGTCCGCTATGAAGATCTTTTGCGTGAATACCTGTCGATAAAATCGACAGTGTAAAAAGAATAGCTAGTAAAAATCTGGATTTTAACACCTTATACCTCTCTCATTGCTTCTTATTGATATTAGTTGCAACATGAGTGCCAATATGGAAAAATTTGAATTATTACTATTTTCAAAGGATTATCATGAGTCTTTCCGCATTTCTTGCTGAAACGGTTGAAATTGTGTGGGGATTACCCCTAATCATTCTCTTGCTTGGCGGCGGACTCTACTTAGTTGCCATCTCACGTTTTAAGACTCTAAGAGGCTTTATTCATGCCTTCAAACTTATTTCAGGTAAATTTCATCACAAGCATGATGACGAATCTCAAGGTCAGATTTCTCACTTTAAGGCACTGACAAATGCACTCTCCTCAACAGTCGGGATGGGAAATGTCGCCGGTGTTGCAGTTGCGATTTCACAGGGGGGCCCAGGGGCAATCTTTTGGATGTGGGTAGGTGCTCTTCTTGGGATGAATACAAAATTCTTTGAATGTACTCTTGCCGTCATGTTTAGAAGAAAAGACCACCACGGAGAAATTCAAGGTGGGCCAATGTATACCATCTTAGAGGGTCTACCTAAGTATATGCACTTTCTTGCTTACTTCTTTGCACTTGCAGGTTTAATTGGATCACTTGGAGTTTTCAATACTAATCAAATGGCGACATTTATTGAGTCTAATTATGAAATACCAACCTATATAACTGGTCTTATTTCAGCGGGTCTCCTTGTCTATATCCTTATGGGTGGAGTTAAGCGCATTGGTGAAGCGACATCAAAACTTGTTCCGGCCATGTGTATTCTCTACGTAGGCAGTGCCCTTGTTATCATCTTTATGAATCTTGCTAATGTTGCAGATGTATTTGCCCTAATATTTAAAGAGGCTTTTAATGGACGAGCTGCCATTGGTGGTGCTGAAGGACTTGCTGTACTTCATATTTTTAAAACAGGGATTAAAAGAGCAACTTATTCAAATGAAGCAGGTGTAGGTTCTGCACCAATGGCACACGGAAATGCTAAAACAAGTGAGCCAATTGCAGAAGGTCTAGTGGCCATGGTTGGACCATTTATTGATACAATTATCGTTTGTACCATGACTTCAATTGTAATTCTTAGCTCTCTTAGTCCAAGTGAGTTACAAGGAAGTAATGGTGTACTTATTACCCAAATGGCCTTTGTTAAAAACTTTGGAATGATGGGCTCACACTTATTAGGAATTTCTATCATTCTCTTTGCTCTTTCAACAGTTATTGGCTCTTCAAACTACTGTGAGAAGTGTTGGGATTTTCTCTTTGGGGGAATTCCGATTATTGGTGCGAGACTTACCTTTGCCCTATTCTATGCCGGTACTGTTCTAATGGGAGCAATCTCTGCACCAGATGATATGGTTAATGCAATGGATATTGGTTTTGCGCTGATGGCGGTGCCGAATATGATTGCTACCATTTGGCTAGCACCAAAAGTTAAGCACAAATTAGACCAATACTTCAGTCGCTACCTTAAGTCGTAGCCTGGCTGAAACTCTTGAGGCTTTTGAATATCGTGTTCAAGGGCCTCAGAATCTTGTATAGGATTAGAAGCTGGCCCACGTTCAGGCGGCGTATTACTAGTTACAAGATATGTTACCGTAAGAACCCATGTGACAATAACGGCAATGGCCAAGTACTGTAATTTCATAATGACTCCTTTGCTCTGAGTATAGCGAAGTCAGTATAAAAATCTTATGAATTGATCTTAAATTTCGACTTTTATATTTCGGCCAAGTCCGGCCCCTGGGTACTCGCGCTTATTAGCTCCTGGCTGTGCGTAACCATTAATAAGAACACGTCTTGGTGAATCTGTTTTATTTAAGCTTGAAGAGTGAAATGTATATGGGCCAAAGAAGGCAACATCTCCGGCCTTAAGCTTTAAGTCGATTGGTGGAATCTTTGCCAGTAAATCTTCAATAATACTTGGATCTTCCTTATAGTTTAAGTGTCCTTGTCGATGTGATTTTGGAATAAACTTAAGTGGCCCATTTAGGGAGTTCATATCATCAATGGCCATAACAGATTGCACATAGCTTCCACGTCCATCCACATCTTCCCACATATCTGTTCCGTAGCGACGGTGTTCACTATCTTGATGCCATTTAAACTCGACAATTTGACCAGGCAGCTTGAAGTGGGCCTGATTAATCAATTGAACCATTTCATCAGAATCTAAGATACTTGCCACAATTTTTGTAATTCGCGCATCTGCACCAACATCTAAGAGATGTTCGTCATAACCTCCGCACCAAACGATGCGATTGAGAGCTTCCTTATCAAAGACAAATTGAGCAAGTTTAAGCATTTGTGTATCATTAATTGTTGTCGATGCTTGGTAGAGATTATCAAAAGAGCGCTTTATCTTCTCTATATCATTGTGATCGAATAGCCCCTCAACAATACAGAAGCCATTCTCATAAAAGTCATTTACTAATTTCTTATAATCTAATTCCATATATATCTTTTATAACACAATATTTAACATTCTTCTAAGTGGCTCGGCCGCTCCCCATAGAAGCTGATCTCCAGAAGTGAAGATATTTAAGAAATCATCGCCCATTTTCATTTTACGAACGCGACCAACTGTTGTTTTAAGAGTTCCTGAAACGTAGCGAGGGTTTAATTTCTCACGTGTCGCTTCAGGTGTGTTCTCAACAAATTCAGTAAACTCAGAGAAGTTTTTAATCATGTCTTCAATTGTTCTAATATCAACTGACTTATTAAGCTTAATTGTCAGTGCTTGAGAATGTGAACGAAGGGCCCCAACACGAACGCAAGTACCGTCAATGGCAATTGGATTATCTTGTCTTCCAAGAATTTTATTTGTTTCACTAAAGGCCTTCCATTCCTCACGAGTTTGTCCTTCTTCAACAAGAGTATCAATCCATGGAATGAGGTTAAGCGCAAGTGGTGTTCCAAAGCAATCACTATTTAGATCACCGCTTTTTAGAAGATTTGAAATCGTTGAATCTAATTGGAGAATTGGCCCTTCCATTAGCGGTTCGGCCATTTTTCCAATAATGTTCATTTGAGTTAGAAGCTCTTTCATATGCCTAGCTCCGCCACCAGAAGCGGCCTGATAAGACATTGAGCTCATCCATTCAACTAAACCTTCCTGAAAGAGGCCACCGATTCCCATAAGCATTAAGCTTACAGTACAATTTCCACCCACAAAGTTTTTGATACCTTTGTTTAGTGCTTCATCAATAATATTCTTATTGACTGGATCAAGGATAATTAGTGAATCATCATCCATGCGCTTAGCTGAAGCAGCATCAATCCAATAACCTTGCCAATTAACACTTTCTAGTTTTGGGCGAATGTCTTTTGTATAATCTCCACCCTGACATGAAATAATAATATCCATATCAGCTAGCTCTTCAACACTATTAGCATCTCGTAGCGTATGTGTTGCATTATAAATAAGTGGACCAGCTTGTCCGGCCTGTGAAGTCGAGAAGAAGTACGGATCGATTTTTGCAAAATCCCCTTCGATTTCCATTCTTTCAAGTAGAACAGAACCAACCATTCCACGCCAACCGACTATTCCTACTTTCTTCATCTTTACTCCGGATTTTTGAAATTAAAATTACGCTACAAATTATAAAAGTATAGACATCAATGTGTCTATACACTACTATTATTAACTGAAGAGGAGCATTGCTTAGTAAATGTTGACGAGGACGCACAACTTATCCGTTATCAGTCAGCACCATGGAAGCCTTGCCGAAACAAAGCCTGTTTGTGCAGCGAGCTTTGTTGGTCACTAAGGGAGAAGCCTTAGGATTGTCATTAATAATTTTAACTTAAGAAAGTATTAAGATTATTGATGGAGCGCTTCAGGTAAATGCAAGGCCATGCCCTATTTCATAGTGAATTCGTCGGCCAATCTTTTTTTGCATTTATCATCTGCGCCTCATACAATTGTCTTAATTTTTTTAAACGGAAAAAGGTTTTATGGAAAACTCAACAAATGAAGTTATTGTTGCGAAATTTGGTGGTTCATCAATGGCCAATCTTGAGGCCATGATAAGAAGTGCACAAATTAGCGTAAGCAAGAATGCTAATATGGTTATTGTCTCGGCCGTATATGGAGTCACAAATCTACTTGTAGATATCTCAAAGATTGCTCCATTGGGTGAAGATAAAAAAGAAGAGGTCCATTCACTAATTGAAGAGATCACAAAGAAACATCATTCAATACTAAATGATATGAATGCCTCGGAAGCATTAAGAAATGATGTAGCAGAACTACTTGGTGAAATAAATATGATCGCCCAAGGTATGCTCCTTTTAAGAGAGTGTTCCGATAGGGCCTATGACTCACTTGTAAGCCTTGGAGAAAGACTCTCATCACTTATTTTCAGCGAAGTTCTTGGCAAAATACACCAAGAGGCCAACACTGATAAGAAAGTTGAATTCTTTGATATCAGAAATGTTTTAAAGACTGATGATCGCTTTATGCAAGCAACGCCTAATATTGAAGAAATTTCAAAACAATCCCAGCAATACTTAATCAACGCTAAATACGGCGACATTGTCTATGTATCACAAGGCTTCATTGGCTCAACTGAAGAAGGATTAACGACAACACTAGGTCGCGGTGGATCAGATTATTCAGCGGCCCTTATTGCAGAAGGAATGGGTGCTGATACACTTCAAATATGGACAGATGTTGCAGGTATAGCCACGACAGATCCAAGAATCGTAAAAGAAGCAAAATTATTAAATGAAATTACATTCTCTGAAGCTGCAGAACTTGCAACTTTTGGTGCTAAGATACTTCACCCAACGACCTTGACTCCGGCATTAAGAGCTGGAATCAAGGTCTTTGTGGGCTCAAGTTACGAGCCTGATGAGCCAGGAACATGGATTAAGAACGAAACAAACTCTGCTCCAATGATCCGTGCCATGGCCTTAAGACGTGAACAATCGCTTGTGACATTATCAACACCAAAGATGCTACAAGCGCATGGTTTCTTATATGAGATTTTTAAAATATTTAATGATTTCAAAGTGAGTATTGACTCAATCACGACATCTGAAATTTCAGTTGCACTAACAATTGATGATTCAGCACTTCTAAATAATAAGATGATTGATCGTTTATCTGAGTTATGTTCTGTAAAAGTAGAAAAGGGCCTTACACTAGTAAGTCTTATCGGAAATGATATTAATCACACACCAGATATTGCAAAAAGAATTTTTAATTCAATTACTGGGACAAATGTTCGCATGATCTGTCTGGGAGCAAGTAAGCATAATTTCTGCTTCTTAGTGGATGCAAATGATGCTGATGAAGTGATTCAAAAATTACATAAGGAATTTATTTAATGAAAATTGCGCTTCTTGGAAAAGGAAAAACAGGATCAAAGGTCATTGAACTTTGTGAATTAGCTGAAAATTCAGATATTGAATTAACGGTTTTTGATTCTAAAAATCCCTTAAAGAAAGATGTTCTTAATGGATTTGATCTCGTCCTCTCTTTTCTAAATGGTGATGTCTTTCTTGACTCATATTATGAATTATTAAAAACCTCAGGAATCTGCGTAGTTTGTGGTTCTACTGGTTTTGAATGGACTAATGAAATGAGAGAAGAAATTAAGTCATCAAATGCTGCATGGATCAAGGCCACTAATTTTAGTCTAGGCATGAACTTGGCCAAGGAGATGATTAATATTGCCTCAAAGGCGTACACTCTCTTTAACCAAGGAGATATCAAGTATCATATTAATGAAATTCACCATACTAAGAAACTTGATGCTCCTAGTGGAACTGCCCTTTCCTGGAATGAATGGCTTGGCCATGACGAGACAACACAAATAACAAGTGAAAGAATTGGTGATGTTATCGGAGTTCATGAGCTAACGATCGATACACCAAATGAATTAATCACTTTAAAGCATGAAGCAAAAGATCGTCGCATCTTTGCCAGTGGTGCTCTATGGGCATGTCGTCGTGTTAAAGGACTTAGCCCTGGACTGCACGACTTTAGTGATATTGCGATTCAAGTTATTAGAGAAGAAATTTAAATTTAAGGAGAATATATGTCTAATCATGATTTTATCAACTCAACTCCCCTGTGGACTGCCGTTGTTACACCTTTAAACGAAGACCTAACCATAGACCTCGATTCGCTAGAGAGAATTCTAAGAGATCAAGATGAGGCCGGAAACGGAATTTTAATTCTTGGCTCAACTGGTGAGGCGCTAAATCTAAACCTAGAAGAAAGAAAGAATATTTTAAATTTCGTTCTCGATCTAGGCCTTAAATCACCTATCATGTGCGGTGTTGGTGGCATCAACTTAACAGATACTTGTGAATGGGTTTCATACTTAGATGGGCTTGCTATCGATGCTTATCTTTTCGTAACACCGCTTTATGCAAAGCCTGGTGATGAAGGTCAGTACGAGTGGTTTAAAACCCTCATGGATGTCTCAAATAAGCCTGTTATGCTCTACAATGTGCCAGGTCGAGCAGGAGCAAGCCTCTCTTATGAAGCGGTTAAAAGACTTAGTAAGCACAAGGCCTTTTGGGCCATTAAAGAAGCTAGCGGTTCACCAGAGTGCTTTGCAAAGTACGTTGAAGCTGCAGGGCCACAAGGACGAGTTTACAGCGGTGACGATGCCCTTCTTCCAGAATTTACACCTCTTGGAGCAAAAGGTCTTGTTTCTGTGGCCTCAAATGCATGGCCGACTCAAACTCACGCCTACACAAAAGCTTGTTTAACTAATGAGTTAAGTGATGAAGAAAAGAATATGTGGGTTGAAGCAAGTAATTCAATGTTTGTTGCTTCAAATCCTGTTCCAGTAAAATGGCTTATGAAGGAGCAAGGAGTAATTGGCTCAGCGGCCCTAAGACCTCCTCTTTCAATTAAAGACATGAAAAGCGAAAGTATCGTAAGAAATATGAATGAGAAAATTTTAAAATGGAGTAAAGCATAATGACGAAAACAGTCGAAGAAATTTTAATTGGATTAGAAAGCGGAACACTAAGATCAGCATCTAAGATTGATGGTGTTTGGCAGGCAAATACCGAAGTAAAGCAGATGATTCTTGAAGTTTTTAAAGCAGGAAAGAATGTTGAACAAGATGAATTTGGATGGCCTGGCTTCGTTGATAAACACAATATTCCAGCACAGAAATTCACAGTAGACCGTGGCGTACGTATGGTCCCAGGTGGCTCAAGTGTTCGTCGTGGAGCCTATGTCGCAAGCGGAGTTATCATTATGCCACCTGCTTATATCAATATTGGAGCCTACGTTGACGAAGGAACAATGGTTGACTCACACGCCCTTGTTGGCTCATGTGCTCAAATTGGAAAGAATGTCCACTTAAGTGCAGGTGTTCAAATTGGTGGTGTTCTCGAGCCAATCGGTCTTGCACCAGTTATTATTGAAGATGACGCTTTCATTGGTGCCGGAGCTGTTATCGTAGAAGGCATCCAAGTTCTAAAGCGTGCAGTTATCGCCCCAGGAGTAATTCTTTCAAAGGGTGTGCCAGTTTATGACTGTGTAAATGAAAGACGACTTGAACCAGGTGAAGCAATTCCAGAAGGTGCCATCGTTGTTCCAGGAACTCGTCCAGTTAACGACAAGCTTTCATGGGCAAAAGAGCAAGGCCTATCAATGAATTGTGCCATGATCGTTAAGTACCGCGATGAGAAATCTGATGCTTCATTAGAACTAGAGGCGTTTTTAAGATAATGATGAATATCGAAAATGAATTAGAAAAATTAACAAAGAGACTTGATTCATCTTTTTACTTCTACGACCTAGACGCTCTTGAAGAGCACCTAAAGTACATTGTGGACAATAAAGACGAAAGTATTAAGCTCTACTATGCCTGCAAGGCCAACCCACTTTCTTCAATCCTTAAGCTCATTAGAAACTTAGGGATTGGAGTGGATGTTGCCTCTAAAGGCGAATTATCGCAAGTTGTGGCAAGTGGCGTGAAGCCACAAGACATCATCTCAACAGGCCCAAGTAAGTCTAGGGGTTATATTCGAAGTCTATTAAACCACGAAATTAATTGTGTCGTTGTCGAGAGTATCTATCAATTAAAATGGTTAAATGAACAAGCAAGTGAGCTTGGAATTAAAGCGCGCTGTCTTCTAAGAGTTCAACTAGAATGGGATTCAAATGAAAAATCAGTTCTGGGTGGAGATGATATTACGGCCTTTGGCCTTGATGAAGAAGGCTGGCAGTCAGTTAATTTAAGTGAGTACCAAAATGTAGAAGTTATTGGCTTTCACGTCTTCCAATGGGGAAATATTCTAGAAGCTAGCCGCTTAGAACTCATTTGGGATCACACTTGTAAGCGAATCGACACCCTCGCTAAAAATATGGGAATTGAAGCTCAGGTCATCGATCTGGGTGGAGGTCTTGGCATTCCATATCAAAATGAAAGCGCACGTATAGACTTTAAAGATATTAATAAGATCTTGATGAAACTTAAGGACAAGTATCAACTGAGCAAAATCTGGATGGAATTAGGTCGCTACGCCGTTGGTGAATGTGGGCTCTATCTAAGCCAAGTCATTGATCGAAAACGAGTCAGAGGTCAAGATATACTTGTCTTAGACGGTGGAATCAATCATATTGCCCGTCCAGCTTTAACAGATCAAGCTTTTCCATGTCGTGTGCTTGCAAGAACCAGTAATAAGACTAAGGCCTTTCATGTGCATGGGCCTCTGTGCACATCACTTGATAAGCTTGGAATCTTCGAGTTACCAGAAGATTGTGATTATGGTGATTGGTTAGTCTTTTCTCAATGTGGTGCTTATGGCTTCACTGAAAGTATGCCATTCTTCCTATGCCATAATTTGGCCGCAGAAGTCGTAAAATATAAGGGCGATATCATGACCCCAAGAACGATTAAAACAAGTGATGATTGGATTGAATAAAAAGAAAGGGCCAAAAGTGGCCCTTTTTATATTATAGCGTATTTAAAATTATCGGTGTTTCTGGCTCAGGTTGCGGCATATTAAACTCAATCAATTTCCCTGGACTATATCGCGCAGGTCTTTTCCTTGCATTCGAGTCAGTTGGACATTGATCTCCGATACATTTAGCAATCTTATGTCTTGCTATACCTACAACGTCTAATTTAGGAAAATTATCTGCAGTCGCTTCCATAAAGTCACCTTCTGGAATTTTACATTCAATTACAAGCACAAAGTCATAACGTTCACGAGAGATAGTTGTTTCGTCATCCGATTTAACTTTTGCAATCTCATAGTATTCTTTCTTCTTATCTTCACCTTCTGTTTCTTGTAAGTAGCGACATTCAGTAACTTCCTCACTAAAAATAATATTGAAGTCGAGACTCTCACCATCACGTTTAATGAGAATATCCTGATCATATTTCTTTTTCTTTTTAATCGTATGCTTTGGTCCATCTCCAGTAATAACTAATTTATCAAAATTACTAGCAGTTGCAGTAGCTGTTTTTCCTTCTACCTCACATTGTACCATCACAGTATAGTCTTCATCCCTTTGATCAACAGTTTTAGACTCGCCAGAAGTAAAAGTTAGTAATTGCTTAAGCTCTACTTTGTCAGCATCTTTGTCTGACTTAGTTATAACTTCTTCAACAAGTTTACAACTCGTAACTTTCTTACTGAAAGTAACCGTAAACTCTAAGTCATCAAACTTAATATCAATATCAGATTCTTCTTCATTCTTATCCACATTGATGACTGGGTCTCCATCGATTTTAAAACCTTTGAAATTCTGCGTTTTAGCGATAGCGAAATCAACCTCTTTACTCTTACAATGTACTTCAACAACATATTTATAATCTTTCTTGTATAATTGATAACTGCTACCAGATGCCATTGTTTCGATATCTGAACTAACAATTTCAGTTTCACCATTTACTTTTAATTCAACAAGCTTACAGCTCTCTACTGCTTTACTATATGTGATAGTAAGTTTTAAATTATCTTCTTCAATTTTAATATACTTCTGTGTGCCAGGAATCGTAAAATGTGCTTCACCAATAATATTGTAAAATGGGAAACTCTTAGTGTTAGCAATTAAAAAAGCACCGCCATCTTCCTTACACTCAACAGTATATTCTGTAGCCTCATCATATAATGGAAGATTTGCTGGTTGATTATTTTTAAGATCAGTAATAACTTTTCCTTCTTTTTCAGATGCTTTCTTCTCTATTAACTGACACTCACTAATGACCTCTGGACGAAACGTAACATTAAGTCTTAAGTTGCTACGATCTAGCATAATCTTAATAGCTGGATGAACAATAGAATCCTTTAACTCTGGCTTCTTGGCCTGAGTTGCATCATCTCTCGTTGCAGAAAAATAATGACTAAACAAAGGAAACCCCTTAACTATTCCCTTAACAGTATTCGTTCCGTAGTCATAGAACTTACCAAAAACACTCTTAGGCTTAGGTTTTGGCCTAGCAGCATCGAGCATAAATTTCGGTAAATTATCCCCTGTAATCTCCTTGGTCGCTGCCACACTTGAAGCAGGTGCTTTTGCAGGTACAACGGCCGTAAGATTTGGCTTCACAACTGCCGGAAGATTATCACCATTCTTTAGGGCTTCTTTCATCGCTTCACGACGAGCAATTGAAGTGGCACTAGTGCCTCTTATTAACTCATCAACTAAAGCTGGATCACGTTTATTAATAAGCTCAAGTAGTTGTGCCTTTTTAGTATTACTACTATTTGGTCTAATAATTTGTTTGCGGGCCGCAAGTACCATTAATTCATTATCATTAAGTCTTTGGCCATTTGCTATTTTACTATCAATACTTGCATAGATAGTATTCTTACTAGATGGAGGCAGGTTAGAAATATGGCCATAGGCCACATCAAGATCATTCATACTTCTAACAGGTACATCATCAATAACAACTTTATTTGGTGTAAAGACAAAAGCATTATCGACTTTATAGGCCTTACCCGCATCATCAATCTTAGAAGATACGAACTTAGCTTCGCTAATATCATCTCCAAATTTTAGGATAAGTCCTTCTTCAGATTGAATACCTAGGCCTTTAGAGATAAATTTATCAATATCAGAGCTATTATTTGCAATAATAACACCACTGCCATCATCTAAAAGCTTTCCTCTTTTTAGAGTTTCAAACCTTTCTCCATGCTTTGTCCATGCAATAACATTATCAATAGGAGTATCAAGTTCATCCACATACTTTACGTAATCAACAGGCAGATTCACAGGCTTTGGTGCCTTCATTATAGAAACAGCACCAGGAGTTATATCAATTGCGTTATCAACAACTTCATCAACTGCATCAAGAATCTTCTTACTATCTGTTATTTGTCCTGTAGCATTATCGATGATGACATTGGCCCCTCTTGGAGAATTAACATTAACTGATAAGGCCTTATTCGAACTAGAAGGAGGCATCAACTCAAGTGCAGCACGTCTCGTTGTCTGACTCGTTTGATTTACTGTCTTAATTCCTTGCCTAATGGCCGCCCCTTCAGCACCGGCCGCGACTAGGGCCAGACCGACTTGCACCTTACCTTCTGTAATCTTACTATTGGCCTGTTCAATATCAGCTGTATGCTCTGCTTGATCAGAGAGGTTTTGAGACCTTTTTGCATCAGCAGTGTCTCGTTGCTCAAGACCATCTTGTAGTGTTCTAACACCCGAAATACCTTCTCCAACAACTAGTGTTGCACTAGCAGCAGATAAGGCAATTCCTAACGGTGATCCTATTCCTGTTGCCATTAGAGCACCACTTAGAAGAATACCAGCTCCACCCATTGCCATATTAGCAACTCGCCAATCTTCGTCATTTTCATAAATTTCTCTCATTTGACGACATAGAAACTGGGCCTGCATATCTTGAAGCTTTGGATACATGCGATTATTTTTAAGGGCCTGTCCGACGAGATATGGACGATATTTTAAAAGATCAGTAAAATCATCTTCGAGATCATCAACATCTTTACTTTCATTTGGAATCTTATCAGAGAGATCCTCTAGATCTGCAAGCATGTCTTGCGAAACTTCTTTATCAAGTTCAGCAATATCAGATGTTGTTAAACTTGAAGCAGGATCATACTTACCAAATATTTTACGTGGTGATTCATTACATTGTTTAGCAAAAGAATTCGTTGGCTCATGATACTTGCTTCTAAATTCTTTTGTGGCCACATACTTAGCAAAGTCAGGCTCTCGATCAGAGAAGTTCTGTAGTAATTGGTTGTACTTTGCCTGTTCAGTTGCAATATATTCTTTATATTCAGGTTTTCTTTGAATTGATGCACATAACTCGACACCCTTTGGAAGAAGTGCCATTCCATACATTCCGGAACCACTTGAAGTCACACATGGGAATTTCTTTTTTATGGCATCACATTGTTCATTAATATTTGTCATTAAATCGTTGATGCCGTCTCTTAATTTCTTCTTATCTGTTGCTTTAATTTTACCTTTTGACTTAGCATCTTTAAATTCACTAACAGCATCGGCCAAGATCTTTGAATATGGCATTTTCTTAAACTCTGGAGATTTTACTAGAATCGCATTTGCGGCCTTATCGATTTCAGAATCATTTACACCAACTGACTTAAGTTTATGAAGAATATAATTCTTCATCGATAACTCGCTTCCTATCTTTAGGCCGTCATTTAACATTGATGAAAGAGAAGTATGCTTATAGATTTTATCAAAACCTTTAGATAGGTCATTTAAACTATTAGTTGTCATACTCTCAATTGCTTGATCATTTGAACAAGCAGTTTGTAGTAGTGAATCTCCAATATTACGTGAACTCATAAAGAATGAACCAAAGAGATTTTCTTCTTTTTGAGCTCGGTAATCTTTTTCACAACGATCAAGAATACCGACTGCCTTTGAAGTACCTAGAGATTGATTCTTCTGCATTTTTTCAAGATTGGCCTGAGCTTCGTCCATCCCCTTTCTAATATCAGAAATTCTTGATTTTTGATCAATACAAACTTTATCAGATGGCCTTTCTTGACAATACTTTTCAATCTCTTCAGCAAGCTGGTCAAAGTCTTCACGCTTCTTCTTACTCTCCATTATGGCCTTAACAGCTTGTGGAGTAGTAAGAGCACCAGGTGTATTACGACAATTCATTGATGCATTCCTCACATCAACACAGGCCCCTCGCCCATCTTGACCAGGGCCATACAATGAAGGATTACAACGAACTTTCTTAATGTCACCCGACCAGAAACTTTTCTCGCATGCAATACTTGATTTGATTTCACACTTACCGCCAGAAATACTTGAAACATTTCCGCCAACAAAGCAAGTTGAAGTTGCATCAGCATAGGCATTATCAATGAAAGATAATGTCGAATATAATTTTTTATTATTTCTTGCAGTCTCAAAAGACTCTTGAAAAAGAACCACTGAATTATAGTAGTATTGTAGATTGATGAAATTTAGATCCTGTCTATTTGGATCAAGACTATACTGCCTATTTTCAAGGCCCATGGCCCCAACACTTAATAGGAAGAAGTGCCCGAGAATAAGAATCAAATATTTCTTTAAATTTTTCATCACATCCTTATCGTCCAAAAGCCCTGAATTACTTAATTATTATTTAATTATTGATTAATTCAAACAACTTACGGCTTTTGTTGTATAATTAGGGAGTTAGACTAAAAATATTGAAAAGTCGCTGACTTAAATAGATGGCATTATCAGACATGGAGCCCCTTATGCTAAAGAAGAAAGTTATTGAGATCGATGAAACGAATCAAGCAAAGTATCTGCTCAATATTTTCGAAATCACACCAGAGCATATTAGGCCCGACTCTCCTATCGTCTATATTCAGGCCAATGTACATGGTGCTGAGTTACAAGGGAATATGGCCATCTTAAAATTAGTTAATCTCTTAGAAGATAAGAAGATCAACTCGAAAATTACTTTTGTTCCCAATGCAAACCCTTATGCAACTTCAAATAAGATGGGAACTTACACATATGGCCGCTTCAATCCTATAACTGGCGATAATTGGAATCGTATGTATCTAAACTTTTTTTCGCAAAAAGAAGGATACGGTGCTATTAGCGATGAAGAAATCAAAGAAGCAAAAGATATTAATGGATACAAAGAACTTCTTAAGAATAAAGTGTCTGAGTACCGTAAGGCCCATGAAAAATACGGTATTGATGAGAATAAGAATCTCTTTATCACGCTCCAAGAACTTGCCAGCGATGCTGATATAGTCTTAGATCTTCATACTGCAGGAGTTGGTTGTCGCTATCTCTATGGAGCGGATTATCTTGAAACAAAGATGCAAGATTTAAACTTTCCATTTAATCTTATTATCCCTCCAGAGTTTGGTGGTGCCATGGATGAAGCAAGCTTCTATCCTTGGGTTAGATACTATCAAGTAATGGGAGGCCAAAATCACTTTGAATCTTATACTCTTGAGCTAGGAAGTGAAGAGATAATTGACTCAAAGGCAGGCCACACTGACGCTATTAATATATATAATTACCTAGTTCGAAGAGGTGTTGTTGAAGATCAAGAAATTGCAACACATAAGAATGAAGCAATTTACTGTAAGCTAGAAAATTATAAGAGCTTCTTTGCACCAAAGACAGGCTTTATCGAATATCACAAGGCCCCAGGTGCTAAATTTAAAAAGGGTGAAAAGATCATGAGTCTCTATCACTTTGATAAATTAAATAAGCTCGAAGAGGCCATTACCCCTATTCTTGCACCAACAGATGGTATTGTGATTAATCATGCCCCTTCTTCCAATGTGAAGAAGGGGATGAATATTTTAGAAGCTTTTACTTATTAAAAGATATTTCAAAATCTTGAATCTTTGATCCCTTTGGAAGAACGACAAAGTAGCTTCCATCTGGATTGATACGATACTGCGTTTCAAAATTTTCACTAATTACTTTAATCGTCTTAGCGTCCTTTTTGATACCACGAACCATTGGGCCATCTAACTTATCAAGTAGTAATTGCCAACCTTTACGATTTAGCTCAACAGTTGCATCACGCTTACTATATGGAGGCTGAAAACCATCTGAACGAGGGCTTACTTCGATAACATAAGGAATAACTTGTTCCTCTTGATACATCCAATCAATATCAGAGCCATCAACTGAATACAGAGTTTCCCATGAAGTCCCCGGTACGTAGTTTAGAGTTGCACCAAGCTCTTTACCAATTCCTTCGACAACTTCTTTATTGGCCGTTCTTTGGCCCTTACAACCATAAGGGTAAATAACAAGTTCAGAGTAAGCGTGGTATGAAATATTAAAGACTGGCTTAATCATTGAAACAAAATTCATAAGAACATTTGTCTCTGGCTCACTGGCCGCTTCACTTCCACGATATGTTTGAGAATACTTCCATCCACTTGAACCATTACAAGCATTCCAATTTGTTGGATAGTTTCGGTTGATATCAACTCCGTATCCACCTCGTGCATTCTTACGCCACATATTCTCCCCTTCCCAAACCTTGACGTTTCCATCAATATTTACAATAGGAAGAACATAGATTTCATTGCTATCAACCCAATGTGTAACCTTATCGTCTTTTCCATATTTTGTTAAAAGCTCTTTAATTATATCTGTCGTCACTTCGACCGTCATAATTTCTCGTGAGTGGTGCATTCCATTAAATAAAACAGAAGGCTCGCTTGCCTCATCTAAATCAACATTATCTGAAATCTTCATGGCAAAGATATTTCGCCCTTCTAGCGTTTCACCAAGGTTGATCTTCTTTGCAATGGCCGGATACTTCTTTGCATACTCTTCAATAAAGCTTGCAACCTCTTGTGAGTTCATATAGCGCTCATCGATTGAAGCTGTCAGGGCATCATTTCTCTCCTCTAACACTTGGAAGTTATAAGATTTGAAATCATTGAATTCTTCTTTAGTAAGGGCAACATCTATAAGTTCGTTTTTGATATCGACACCAAGTACATCAAAGCCCTCTTTATGTAGGATTTTTAGTGTCTTTGCATAATTTGACTTAGCATTGATAGTAAGAACTTTAGATGGATTAGATCCGCTTGAATGTGCCTGGATCGAAAGGCTTAGGAGCATCGTTGCTCCTAGAATTAGCTTCTTCATAATTTAACTCCTCATGTGTTAACACTTAATTATGAGACATGAGGAGCTAAGGAACAATAATTGTTATTAAATGTTAGAACTTCTCTGAAGAGCGTGAATTCGCTTTTCTAAACTAGGGTGAGAACTAAAAAGCTCAACCATTGAAGCTGAAGATGAAATTTTAAAGGCCGCAAGATTTGGCTCCCCTTTATCAATCATCATTGAACTCGTCTTTAAGCGCTCAAGGGCCGCAATCATTTTCTCTCGTCCTGCAAGCCTTGCACTTCCTGCATCAGCACGATATTCACGATAGCGTGAGAACCACATTGTTACAGGCATAGCAAGAAGGCCAAATAACATATCAAGGGCCATTACTAGAAACATATGGGCAAATGGGCCAATCCCAGGGCCTTCTTCATCTTCTCCTCTCATAGCATTTGAAATTGCAAAGGCCGCAACACGAGATAAAACCATAACAAAGGCATTCACAACACCTTGTACAAGGGCCATTGTCACCATATCACCATTGGCAATATGGGCCACTTCATGGGCGATAACACCTTCGGCTTCGTCGCGATTCATTGAATGAATTAATCCATACGAGACTGCAACCATTGAGTTATTACGACTAGGGCCTGTGGCAAAGGCATTTACTTCATTTGATTGATATACATAGACTTCTGGATTTGAAATTCCTGAAGCACGAGCATATTGATAAGCACTTGCGGCAACCCAACCAAACTCAGGATCGGTAGGCTCAATTCTCTCCATTCGGTAGGCCATCTTGGCAAAGAATTTGGATAGGGCCAAAGAAATAAAAGAGCCCCCAAAGCCCCAGATTGAGCAAATAATTAATAGGGCCTCAAAATTAAGTCCCTGGGATGTGATATAACCACGAATTCCTAACAAGTTAAGAACAACTCCAATTGTTGCAACAACAAGTATATTAGTTAGAAAGAATAGAAAGAAACGTTGCATTTAGTCTCCAAAAAAAAATTAATAATTACCACTGCATTTTAAAATTTGGGCCAATTGTGGTCAACGAAAACCGGTTTAGTTGACGAAAATTTAACAATTAAAAAACCTAGCAAAATCATTAAAGAAATTCACAAATGAACCGATTAAAAATATTGAACATAGAAGATGGGGCCATGTCCAATTAGTAGAGAATAATGATCAACAATAAGCAAATCACAAAAAAAGAAATCGTCTGGAATGCAATAATCTTTATTGCCGTGATTTTTACAGCTATTGAAGCTCCATTCTCATTTGTCTTTCAAACCAAAATTCAATCTTGGCAATTATTTACGGATTTCTTTGTGTCATCAGTATTTGTTGGCGATTTAATCTGGCGACTTAAAAAGAAAAGAGCACAGAATATGAGCTTTTCAAGTAAGTCACATAAGAGAAAATGGTATGCTCTTATGGCGATTGATTGTATTGCTTCAATTCCATATGATATTTTAAGCTACTCTCTTGGCCTACACGCCTTTACTTATTTTAGACTATTTAGACTTGTTCGAGTTGCGAGACTTTTTGAAATCGTTTCAAATCTTGCTTTTGTTCCGAAATTTATTAAGTTCACGGCCCTTGTCACAGTCTTTATGGTTGCGGTTCACTGGATTAGTCTGTGTTGGATTATGATCGCACCAATTGAGGCTTCACTTGTTCAAGATCGACTCACTCACTATATTACGGCCATGTATTGGACAGTAACGACACTGACAACAATTGGTTATGGAGATATCACACCGACAAATAATCAAGGGCGACTTTTTACAATGGTCATCATGATTCTTGGTGTTGGTGTTTACGGTTTTGTTATCGGTACGGTAACAAAGATGGTTCAAGATGGTGAGCGCTATAAGCAACAAAACAGAGAGAAAGTTCAAGACTTAATTAGTTTTATGAAACACTATAATGTTCCGGAACGACTTCAGCAAAATGTTTTTAGTTACTACAACCATCTTGTAACAAAGCGCCTAACTGAAAATGATAACAAGATCATCAATGAACTACCTCAGGCCCTTCAAGGTGAGTTAACAATTTACATGAATATTAAACTCATTAGAAATCTGCCTATATTTAAAAAACTTTCAGCAAGTTGTCTAAAAGAAGTGGCCGGAGCACTGGAGCAAAAGTACTACGGTCCTGGACAAACGATCATCAATATCGGTGAAACGGGCCAGGAGATGTATCTTATCGGTCACGGAAGCGTTGAAATCATCCTTAGCGATGGAAATGTCGTTGCCACTCTTCACGAAGGACAATTCTTTGGTGAAAGTGCCCTCTTATACGACACAAAGCGAAACGCCAATGTTCGCGCCATTGGTTATTGTGAACTCTATCGCCTCGATAAGGAAAAATTTGATGAGATAACTTCTCGCCATAGTGATCTTCTTGAAAGTCTAGAATCAATGACATCACGCCGTGCAGGAGATCGCAGTGATCGACACGGCCCTTCAGTAAAACGTGTTCAGGATAAGCTCAAAGAAGTAAAAGAAGCTGCCTAAATAACTCCTATTACCTTTTATTCAATCCATTTATTTGTTAAAATATCTCAACATTTGGAGGATATATGATGTTAGATAGTAATACTGCAAAAGAAGTCATCGACTTCGCTCTTTTAAGAGGAGCTGACTTTGCAGAAGTTTTTGTCGATCGACAAAGTTTTGAATCAATCGATATTAAGAATTCAAAAGTTGATAATATAGAAAATGGAATCAATTTTGGAATTGGTATCCGACTGTTCTACGGAACCAAAGTACTTTATGGTTATACAAATTCAACAAATAAAGAAGAACTCTTAGAGATCGTTAATTCTCTAAGTGCAAAGGATCGACGAGATCCAGTAAATTCTCTTACAAACTTTAATTATGAAAAGCCTCTTCAAAATCACTTTGTACAAGCAGGACTTCAAAATAATATTTCTCTTGACCAGAAGATACCTCTTCTTATGAAGATTGATGAATACACTAGAGCCGCCAGTGATAAAATCACACAAGTCCCTATTGGAACGAATCTTCGTTTTCAAGAAATTGAAATTTTTAATTCTGAAGGGCTTCATATTACAGATGAAAGAAATTATGTGCGCCTAAGAGCTGCTTGTATTGCAAGTGACGGCAATATACAAGATAGTGCTGGCTACTCACCAGGAGCGATGCTTGGATGGGAATTCATTGAAGGACAAGACCCAAAATTTATTTCAGAAAAGCTTGCCAAGGAAGTACTAACAAAACTTAAGGCCAAGCCATGTCCAGCGGGAAAAATGCCTGTTGTTATTGATAATGGATTTGGTGGGGTTATCTTCCACGAAGCTTGTGGTCACTTACTTGAAACTACTTCTGTTGCTAAGAAGGCCTCTGTCTTCTGGGATAAGATGGATCAAATGATTGCTTCAAGTGTTGTTAGTGCCGTTGATGATGGAACAAATCAGAATTACTGGGGATCGATCAATATTGATGATGAAGGTATGAAGACACAAAAAACTCAACTGATTAAAGATGGGAAGCTGACAAGTTTTATGGTTGATAAACTTGGGGCCATGAAGACTGGCTTTGAAAGAACAGGATCTGCTCGTCGTGAATCATATAAGTATGCTCCAACTTCAAGAATGAGAAATACATATATTGAAGCAGGAAAAGATAAATTTGAAGACATGATCTCGTCAATAGAGCATGGTATTTACTGTGCACAAATGGGTGGTGGTTCCGTTAGTCCTGGTACAGGAGAATTTAACTTCTCAGTAATTGAGGGATATGAAATTAAAAACGGAAAAATCGGTGATCCAGTTAAAGGTGCAACTCTTATTGGAACAGGTCCTGAAACTCTTAAGCAGATCTCAATGGTTGCAGATAATCTAGACTTTGCAGCTGGTGTTTGTGGATCAGTATCAGGAGGAGTCAATACAACAGTAGGTCAACCGGCCCTAAAAGTTGATGAAATTTTAGTGGGTGGAGGTAAGTAATGAGCACAAATAATAAAACAAAACAGCAAAAAGAATATATAGCTCGTACTCTTGATATGGCCCGCGACATAGGCATTAAAGACCTTGATGTTATTATTTCTGGCTCAGAAGCCTTTTCTTTAAAAGCAGAGCAAGGTGAACTTAGTGAGTATAAAAAGGCCAATACTGGTGCTCTTGGAGTTCGAGTTATCAGTGAGCAAAGAGTTGGAATAAGCTTCACTGAAGACTTAAGTGATGAAGCAATTAAGATAACACTAGAAAATGCCCTTGCAAATTCAAAGTACTCTAAAGTTGATGAATACCAGGTAATAGAAGAAGGAACAGCACTAGATGATGCTAACCCAAGTGTTAACGTTGAATATTCTCCGGATGCAAATGAGATGATTGAAAAATCACTCTTTCTCGAAAGTGAAGTACGTAAGCGTGATTCAAACTGTCAAAGTGCACCTTATAACGGTATAGCTGAAGGTGTTTCAAACTTTGCCATCGGAAATTCTAAAGGTGTTCTTTGTACACATCAATCAAAATCATATACTGCATATACGTCGGCCCTCATTAAAAAAGGCGATAAAAATGCCATGCACTACCTGGCCGACACAAAGAGAGATTTTAGAAATCTTGATTATGACAAAGTCATCAATGGCTCTCTCGAAGTAGCTAATAATTTCATCGATGCTTCTCAAATCAAAACAGGTAATTACGATGTCAATTTTGAAATCGACCTATTTGACGATATTCTTTCAAGCTTTATGTTACTTTTTAGTGCAAGAGCAGCAATCAACAAGTCAAATCCTTGGAAAGATAAACTAGGAGAACTGGTAGCTGATAGTAGACTTACATTTAAGGATGATCCTTTCTTTACGAAGGGATATAGTGTGTGCCCATTTGACGGTGAAGGAAAGAAAAAGCAAGTAAATACACTTCTTGAAAATGGTAAGCTAGTCCAATTCTTACACAATAGTGCCACAGCAAAAGAGCTTGGCCTCACTAATAACTTCTGTGCAACAAGAGGGGCCAAGTCAGGGCTTTCTGCAACGACCTCAAACTTCTTGATTGAAGCAGGATCAAATACGCAAGACGATTTTAACTCTCGTCGCTATGTTGAAATCCTTACGGCACAAGGACTTCACAGTGGAATTCGTCCAATTAGTGGTGAGTTCTCACTCGGAGTAAGTGGACGTGTTTGGAATAATGGAGAAATTGAAGGCTATTTTAAGGATGTTACAGTTAGTGGAAACTTCTTTAAGATGCTTAGTGAAATTGAATTAATTTCAGATAAGATCGAATCTTCAAGTGATAATTCATTCTTTACACCAAAGATTCTCTTTTCAAATTTAATGATCGCTGGATCATAGATAAAATATAAAGGCCGGACATTAAATAATCCGGCCTTTTTTTTTATTTTAATACTTTTGGAAATGCTGATATTTTATAGCGCTTTGAAATAAGCTGAAATAGTGAAACACCATCCCTCTCCCATTGATCATCTTGCTTTCTAATATCATTTTGCTTCTTATCTGAATCCTTTAGGCCAGCAATATAATTTTTCAGTTGGCCAGCAGTCATCTTCTTATCACCGAGCATAACAAGTTGTTCATTATCCATATCAAAGAGGCCTTGTGCTTCGTCTAAATTATCAAAAGTTAGAACGGAAATTTCTTCTTTTGATTTTTCTCCATTTCGTGAAGATGACTTAGCAGCTGCACTACTAGATGACTTATTAGCATCCGGATTGATTGCTTCTTGTGTAAGTCCTTCTTGTTGACCAGCAAGCTTATCTTTAGTCGCTTCATCTTCTTGAGCATTTCTGGCACGTCTTCTTGCTGCCGAACTATCTTTACCAAAAGTCGAGTTTATGAATGAATCAGTCAGAGAAGATAGGACACTTGAATGTTCACTGCTTCTCTTATCAGCAAGTTTTTGTAGCCTATCCATGTCACCACTTTTCCCTCTTTTAGCAAGGGTTTCTGCCATAAGTTTACGATCGGCGATTCGACGCTCATTTCGTTCAATCTGCTTTGAGACACCTTTTGAAACCTGTGAAATAGCATTTGTCCCAGAGCCAACACCATCACGAATCTTACCCTTTAAAGTCGAGTTAGCTGAACCATCGTCACTTAGTAACGAATTAAAGCCATTTCCGGCAGTACTAAAGCCTGAGAGCCAATTTGTAAACTTACCAAAATCATTTGTTAGAACAATACTTGGAATACCTTGGTGAGTCTCTTTTCGCTCTATCTGTGTTGAAGCATTTAAGCCTTCATTTACATTATAATAGTAATTATGCATTTGCAGAGCATAGGCAGCAGAAGCTGAAAGGTTCGCAAGGCTTTGCCCCATATAATTATTAAGTTTTGAAATTAATAATTCAAAGTATGGAATAAGACCTGGAGTAATATAGTAATCAAGTTTACTCACTTTTGGTGCAAAGAAATGGAAACGGTAAGCATATTGACCAAAGTCCTTTGCCATACGTTCGCGGTCTGCATTCTCAGTATCACTTCCATTATCCACAGATACTAAACTCGACATAAAGTAACCAGCAGCATGTGAGCGATAGAAGTTTGCAATATCATCTGTTAATTCATGATAATTATGTACACTATCTGCAGTAGAGTTATACGGAATCTTAGTTTTTGATGAATATGACGTATTATAAAAAGAGCTCATATCAGGGAGAAATGGATCAATCAAACGAATTGCTGCTCCTCCTTCCCTTTTAACATAAGAGTTTCTTGTACAAGATCCTGATGCAAAGACCTTATTACAAACATCATTGGCACGAGCATGAAATTTCATACATTTAATCTTATACTTCTTCCCAATGGTCACACCAAGTTTCTTCCACCTACTCTTTGTTCGTGGTCCACAAATATTTTCAGGTCCACGAGGTGGATCGAGATCAATATTAAAATCTCCACCGATCACGAAACCAAGAGAGCTTAAATTAACAGATGCAGCAAGAAGTTTATTAATAAAGCTTCCTAGGAATTTTAATTTCTCTAAGATAAAACATACTGGATAGAGACACTTTTTAGATTTCGTATATCTTTCACCTTCATATTTTAAATAGGTAAAATTATATTCTTTTAGCCATTGAACAGTGTATTCAAATAGAGCTGTTCCGTGATTGATATTTTGAAGTGTAGCATCTTCGATTGCCTTTATTTTCATCAATGTCATATCACGAAGAAAAAGTGAGAAATCAAGTCCATCACCCTTAGCAGTTTCTTTACGAATTTCTGTAAAAGATACTTTATTTTGTTTTACAAACTCGCTATAGCGAGACGTTTTAGAGCACTCGCCACTTCCTATACATGAGGTAACGCGATCTAGTGTATTAACAAAGTAATCATTCTGGCGATCGACAATATTATAATCACCATTATTGACAATTTTCTTTCCGACAGAGTTTTCAGAAATTGCACTTGTCCCGCCTACTTCTTCTAACCCATCGGCCTGCTTTTGCTTTATTGTATCGATATAGTCTTTATCACTTACTTTCTTACAATTTGCGCCATTTTCATCACATACTTCCTTATCGTTATCAACGACGAAAGTATCGTACTTCCCAAGGCCATTACAATTTGCGAGATAATTTGCTTCAACATCAGACTCAAGCCAACCTTCTTTCTCCATTGGGCCAACTGTATCAACACAACGACACATCATTTCTAAACTGCGCTTCTTTAGTATTGAATAGAGCTTATACATTGAATGTTTATATTTAATCGCTTCAAAACGAACAACATCGCGAATATTATATCGTCCAGCTCCGGCCTTTGGGTTATTGCCTGAAAAATTACTTATATAACTATCATCTTGCTTCATATAGTAATTAATAATTCTATCATTTGTCGCACCATCTACTTTTCCATTATAGTAAAGGTGGAGAAATATTTTTCTTTCTTCCTCAGGCAGGTTTGCTAGATAATTTGTAATTTCATTTAATGCACCTTCACCAACTGAATAATCAAATTCATCCCATAGGGCACGTCCCTTACCAACGACTCCTGGATCAAATCTTTCTAAATCATATCCTCTCATTGCATTAGTTTGAACATTCCAATTGTAAGTTTGATTTGAAGTTCCTGTCATATTACCAGAGGCACGTTTCTCTGTATTATATTGTGACTTGATATGAAAGTAGTCACCTTCATCTTTACCACCAGTTGTATAATCCATGGCAAACATCATCATCATAATTTCAAAATATGAATTTGGCTGAGCTGCAAGATAATCTCCAAACAGATTTACACGACAGGCCCTCATATCAGAGATCTGTACATCTTTGAATAGAGGAGAAGCTGCTTGAGCACCGTTAAAAAGATTATAATCAGGAGCAGTTGACTCTCCTCCGTTAAGAGTTAGAAGGTAGTCTGCTTCAATTATAGCATCATTAATATTATCTTTAGTTGCATCAACACACTTATTAATTTCACTTAATCGGCTATCTTGATTTGTACCTAGACTTGAGTGACGGTTTATACAATTAGTCATCGCCTGCTTAAAAGGCGCTTCAAATTGATCATAGGCTTCTTGTGTGTGCTGAGGGTGTTTTGGATTTCCTCTAGCAATAGGTTCATAATCATCAAGTAATTTTGTCGCTTCATTAACTTTTGCTTGAACAGCGATTTGGTGATTATATTCAGCACCAATTCTTACTTGTAATGCCTCGAAACAATCTTTTCTTGGATAATCTCTTTGTCCATGATCATAATTTGTTGAAATAGGTTTTGAATTACAAGTTTCAATTGAGCTTGAAATACTGTTTATATAAGTTTGAGATTTTGATGAATTAACATTATTTGACTCTAATAAGGCCTGAAGCTTAGTTTTAGTTGCTTCAACCTGCCCTTTTAGTTCAGCGCTATTTTCTGCTGCATTTGCTTCAGGAATAATCCAATTAAGCATTTGAAAAATATTTGAGAAGGCCGGAAGAATTGGCGAACATACACCTCGAGAGTTCTTAAAGAGAGACTCACAACACTCTCCTTTTTTTCCTGGCTTCTGTCCAACGCTGAAGCATTTTGAACAAGTAAATTGTGCATTACATGTTTTTGTTTTTTTATCACATGAGTTTGAACAACATTCAGAATCTCTCTTACAAGAATTCTTCTCAGTCGTACAAGTGTTAATATCTGTCAGGCGTGTGATCTTCTTACAACTTCCACTTAAACAAATATCAACTTCAGGGGAACAAGCTTGGTTCTCCTCTTTTGGAGTAAGACATTTTTCAAATGCACTAGCAGGATTACTTGCAAGAGGAAAATCACAGACCATTTGTCCAAGACATTGATTTGTAACTGAATAACATGCCTCACCTGCTTTTATAAATTTTCTTTCTGTTAAGAGAATTTTTGCAAGAGTTTCAGCACGACGCCCAGATGATACTTTCTTTAATTCCCTGATGACAAGATCTTGGTACTCAGAACTAGTTCCCTCGTAATTCTCGCTGATATATTTCTTAATCGCCTTTTCATCGAGTTTCGTTGACGCCGAGATAATCTGCGTAAGCTTTGTCGTCTCTTCTTTTATGAGCTTACTGATATCTGAATCTTGCGCAAAGACATGCAAAGAAGTCAGGGTCATTAGCAATATGAGTTTACGTACTAGGCTGAGCATAAATCCCTCTGTTTTTATTAACTTAAAATTATATATATTTTATCGGAATAAAGAGAATTTTACTCAAGTAGAAATTAAGTATTTGAAATCTGTATCGTGTTTTGTGATTTTAATAGCTTATGTGTGCCAATCTTAGGACACACATAAGCGTAAATTCAGTTAGTTATGCTTTTGAAATGGCTTCATCGATCATGGCCTTGCGTGTGGCCGCATCCTTCCACCTGTCTTGTGCATCAGGGGCCAATTTATGAATTGGATCAAAATATGTGAATAACTTGTCTGGTTTAACATATGGTGCACGCCAAACAGAGATCCCATTTTCTTGATCGTAGTATTCATAAGAGGCAACGTGGCGTTTTCCACCTCCGCCAGGAAGGTCACAAACGAATGTAGGAGTATTGAATCCGGCCGTTGTTCCACGTACTGCTTTTTCAAGTTCTTCACCTTCGCCAAGAGTAGTTCTAAAGTGCTCACAACCAGGGACCATATCGTGCATATAAACGTAGTATGGTTGGATATTCATATAACCAAGCTTACGAGTTAATAGCACCATTGTATCAACATGATTATTTACGCCCTCTTGTAGAACGGCCTGATTGCGGACAAGTATACCTTCACTGAAGAGTCTATCCATGGCCATTTGCGACCATTTAGTGATTTCAACTGGAGAAGAAAAGTGCGTATGGATAACCATTTGCTTTCCAAAGCCTTTTGCAAGGTTATTGACTTTAACAAGGGCCTCCATCCACGCATCATCAGTTAGAATTTTTTGAGGAAAGATTGCAATCCCCTTAGTTGCATAACGAATTCTTCTGATGTGAGGGATCTTTAAAAGATTTTCACCGATGTATTGAATCTGCTTCGCATTTAACATAAACGCGTCACCACCTGAAATAACAACATCTTCAACTTTTGGATGAGCTGCTAGATAAGCAAATACATTATCCCAGTGTTTCTGGTTTGCTCCGTATGATTCTTTTTCTACTGATTCAGTTGAACCACCAATGACACGAGAGCGTGTACAATAAGCACAATAAACAGGACAAATTGTTAGTGGTAAAAAGAGAACTTTATCAGGATAGCGGTGAGTTAACATTGGCACTGGTGAATCAACATCTTCACTTAGAGAGTCGGCCATGTGCATAGGGTGATCTTCTAGGAACTGAGAACCAATTGGTAAAAACTGCTTTCTTAGTGGACAATTTACAGGATCATCCCAGTCGATTAGAGCAAAAACATAAGGAGTAATACGAATATTCATCGGAGTAATATGTTGTCCTTTTTCAAGATCTTCATAGAACTCTTTAGAGATACGATCTCCTAGTACTTCTTTAACTTGTTTGATTTTACGAATTGAATTCTTTAATTGCCAAAGGTGGTTTGAGAACTCACCTCTTGTCACATTTGACCATGCAGGAATCTGCTGCCAAAAATCATCATTTCTAAAATTACGGTGCTCTAAATCAGGTATGATAGAGTGATCAATACTTGTCATTTTTATTATCCTTGAATTTAAATTGTAAGATATTATATCGCAAAAAATCCCTTTTTAGGAAACGCTAATCGTGTCATTATAATAATATGGAAAAACCTAATTTAAGCTACAATACATCGGTATTGGATAATGTCACTCGACAGATTTCATGCCAAGACGTCAAAAATTTTCTACACGCCCAAGGATACTATCACGCTAAAGATCGATTTATGCAGATGGAAATGCTTAGACTCATCGCCCAAGGACGATTATGTGAGTGTATTAAGGATAGTGACGAAACATTTGCTATTGATAAGTATATGCGCGAGCTTGGAATTGACTATTTTGCACGTCTTGAAGTTGCTGAATTAGACGAAGAAACAAAGGAATTGCTCGAAATCTATATTGAAGGGATAAATAAGGCCATTTCAGAGGGAACACCCTTTGAGTTCAAGCTTTTAGGACATACTCCTGCTCCCTGGCAAATAAATGATACAATTCTTACAATTAAGGCCATGAGCTTCCTAGGCCTGGCCCAAGGGCAGCAAGATCTTGAAAAGCTCATCATTCAACTGCTACAAAATGCAGATGAAGCAAGTGATCAGGTTGAAAAGGTTATATCTCTTGCCAAAGGTGCCCTTGATACAATTTCAGATAGCGAGTTACACCTTGTAAAGAAAGTAAAAGTCTATAATCCCCTTATTCCAGAATCATATAAATTCTTGAAATACATACCAAAAATTCAGGCTTCAAATAATTGGGTTTCAAATATAAAAGGCCATGCCATTCACGCTTGTGATCCACATCTTGAATGTAATCGACTCCCGGCCATTTGGTATGAAATGAAGGCCAATATTTCGACCCTTGGTAACTTCTTTGGGATTACGATGCCAGGAGTTCCTGGATTTGTAATGGGAAGAGGAGATGATACTGCATTCTCGTTTACCTATGGATTCATGGATATGGTTGATCACTTTATAGAAGAAGTCCGTGGTAATAAGTATCGTTTTGAATCAAATCTCTTTGAATTTAAAACACGCCGAGACATTATTAAAAGAAAGAAGAAAGATGATGTAACACTCTTTCTTCGTGAAACTCATGCAGGCTTTTTAGAAGTAGATAGTGAACTTGAGGAAGTTCCAGACGGACATTATCTATCAATGGCCTGGTCTTGTCGCCAAAGAGGTGGGGCAAAGACACTCAAGGCAATTACAGATTTACTAAAGGCACGAGATGTCTCTGAAGTTTTTGCTTGTGTCTCTCAAGTTGCCATTAGCTGTAATTGGCTTATATCTGATTCCAAAGGAAATATTGGCTATCACCAATCTGGAATATTACCTAAGAGAGCTTTCTCTGGCCTCTACCCTGTTGAAGGTTATTTCAAGCAGAATATCTGGCAAGGCTATTATGACGGGGCCCAGCTTTATCACTTTATGAATCCGCCAGAAAAAATTATCGCAACAGCAAATAATCGTATTCAAGATGAGCAATTCCCTACGGCCATCAATGCGCCGATGGCCTCTTACCGAAAGGATCGAATCACAGAGCTCTTAATGGAGAACAAAGATCATTCGATGGAATTATTCAAGGAGATGCAAGGTGATACTATCTCAAGGCAGGCCGACCTTTACATAAATGTCTTTCATAAAGTATTCGAAACTCATCCAGTTGGAAAAGAACTTCTTGCTTGGAATCGTAGTTATGATGTGGATAATAAAACTGCATCTCTATTTGAATCTTTTTACAAAACACTTCTAAAGTCCTTCTTCAGTAATCACCTACTTGGTGAGAGTGTAACTAATTACTGCATGGATGAGACATCAATCATTGCAGACTTCTACGGTCTCTTTGATCGAATTTTTCTAACAAACGATATTGACCATATTTGGTTTAAAGATCATGCCGACAAGGAGAAGTATATTCTAGCGGCACTTGATGGATGTGATACAAATACTAGTCGCTGGGGAGATACTAACCGCTATAAAATGAAGCATATCCTTTTTGATGGGATGCTACCAAGTTGGCTAGGCTTTGATGTTGATAATGTGGAGATACCAGGAAATCGATCGACAATTAGCCAAGGGGCCGTTTATGAGGCACATGGGCGCACTACTTCATTTGTACCGTCATGGAAAATGGTAACAGACCATACTAAGCATGATGTCTACACAGTACTTCCAGGAGGACTTAGTGATAGGCGCTTTTCTAAGGGCTACAAGAGTGATCTAAGTAATTGGATTTCGGGGAAATATCGCCATAATACAATCCTTAATGACTAAAAACTTTCTATCTATGTAAGCTTTACCAAAGGGCCCAAAATAGGGCCCTTTTTTTGTTATATTGGCATTATGAAACGTTTATTATGCCTATCTCTACTTACAATGTCGGTTTTTTCAGCTGAGCTTGATGCTCTGAAATACCAAAAAGATCTTGATCGTGAACTGATGAGTTTTGTTGAAAGCTCTAAGGAAATTGCCAGTAAAACTACCTACTCTCCGCGCTATATCGTCAAGCACTACGAGCGTATCAACCTCCTTAATAGTTTTAAAAACCTTCAAGAACTTCTCCATAAGAATGACGAAGAAATAAAAAAGATAAGAAAGAATATTCGAAAGAAGAAATACGATCGCGCCGTTGAGTTAATGGGAATGCAAGTAGCTAAATATAATACATCACTTCAGTTGATGAATTATTTGATGATGAGTGGAGAGAATTTCATCTCCGTCTTCTCTGATGATTTTGAAGATATTGGTTACGACTCAAAAGAATTTGAAAAATTATTTAAAAAAACAAATTATCAATCCTATGATTCTAATCGTCCACACGGACAGGCAAATGGAAGATCAAGCTCCCCTTCTGTTAACCGTTACCACTTGAGCATTATTGCAAATCCTACAATTAAAGACTTTAGCCTTCTTGATCATGAAGTTAGAAGATATGCAAAGTACAATAAACAAGACGCTGAGCTTGAGATGATTGAAAATGCAGTTGAAGAGTCACTCGAAGAGCTTAGTACATTCAAGTACCTAAAGAAACATACTGACTGGAACGCTGGAAGTTACAATATCTTTTATAATATTAAAGAATTTATCTTAAAATCATTTAGCTATGTAGCACTTCCAATGAAGCACAGAATACAAGAAAAAGAGCTAAAGAGAGTATCTGAGGCCGAATTTCTACCAGGTGATATTGGTGCCATTCAGCGCTACGGAAAATTATCAAATCTCGTTTTTAAAGGGAATTGGACCCACGGTCTTCTCTACATTGGAAAGCATTCTAAATTTAAAGAATACTTTTCAAACGATCTAGAGACAACTCAAGTCTATGCACAAAAATGTATGGATCTAAATCTTGAGTGTTATGATTTTATGAGCTATATGAACACACAATTTTCAGACTATATGGAAGACTACCGCGAAAGTGAAGAAAAAGGACGCCCTTTTGTCACAATCGAAGGTCTAAAGCCAGGGGTTGTCTTTATGGAGCTAGGCCCATCAATGGCATGGGACAATCTAGTGATTATTAGACCAAATCTTTCAGTTAAAGATAAAGCGCTGGCCCTTGAGAGAGCATTTGCAAGCCTTGGAAAAAAGTATGATTATTCATTTGATGGAAATTCATACTCGCGCTTTGTGTGCACAGAGCTCATTCAATATGCTTATGAAGCAAACCCATTTGAAAATAAGAAAGGTATTGAATGGGATGTTAATATGGTTATGGGTAAGCCGGCCATGTATGGATTTGATCTGGTTCAAACATATATCAATCAAGTTAATGATCCTAAACGTGAAAACCAATTAAGTCTTGTCATCTACATGAAAGGGATTAAAAAGAATGCCTTAAAGAAAATGGCAGACAGGCCAGAATTTGGAACAGCGAGAAGAGGAACAGTTAAAGAATTAGAAAAAACATTATAATAAAGAAAAAGCCGCTTTAAGCGGCTTTTTTATTTTGTACTTACTTAATTGTAAATGGTGATGGTAGTGGAGCTACTAGACCCTCAAAATAAACTGGCTTAGTTCTTGCTTTTTCCATACGTGGAGACTCCATGTCAGCAACAATCTTAATCGACTCACTAATTGCTTCATTTAATGACATATTAAGAGTTAGATTAGCTGCAGTGGTTGCTCTTTCAATATTTACAATACCAGATGATTTAACCTTACCAGCAAGAAAACTCTTACTATCAACAGTCTTCATAAGAATTGTCTTAACTTCTTTTGCACTAAGCTCTGGGTTAATATCAAGAATCTTACCTGCAACACCAGCAACGTAAGGAGCGGCCTGAGATGTTCCAGAAACTTTAACATATTTATTTCCAGGGGCACTTGATAGAATCCCGACACCAGGAGCTGCAAGATCAACCATTTTCTCACCATAGTTAGAGAATGGAGCTAATTTATCAAAGTCAATTGTTGCAGCAACTGAAATCTCATTATCACCTTGAACGTTTGTTGGTGAAGTTGGATAGATATCATTATTTGAACCATCATTACCAGCAGCAAATACAAAGAGAGTATTTGGAGCCGCTTCAAGCATCGCCTTTGAATTAGCTACAAGAGCATTAATAAAGTATTTAGCATAGTGCTCAACTGTTTCTTGTTTTGGCTCTTTCTTAGAGAAAGTCTTCATAACAGTTTCAACAATCATCTTGGCCTGAGGAAAACCAGTCCCAAAAGAACCATTGGCAACACGAGCACCGTGTCCATCAATATAGTATGCAATTTCAGTAAATGTTGCAGTTTGAGCTTTTGCTAATTGATCAATGGCCTTCTTAACTAAGAAGTCGATCACACCTTCTTCACTATATTCATTACTCTCATCAAGCTTTTGTCCAGGAAGTTTAACTTCTGTTGGAATAAGCTTAACGGCCATAATTTTAGCATCATCAGACTTGACTGCACTAATGCCGGCCACGTGAGTTCCGTGCATGAAATTACCATAAATTTGAATACGTTTTAAGAAATCCTCTTCTTTAAGAATACTTCTCATCCAGTCGAGTTCTTCTTGAGTAATTGTTCCTCTCATCGATTTTTCTTGCAGCTCAAAGAATCTTACAATGTCATCATTTAGAGTGCCTAAGTATGAGTAGTCGATCACTTGGTTATTTGATTCAGCAAAGTTCCAACCATGAATATCATCTTGGTAACCATTGCGATCTTCATCGCGATTATTTCCAGGAATTTCAACATAATTAGTCCATGCCTTTGGTGCTATTACCTCGTGAAGCATATCTGTTCCAGAGTCAATGATAGCAATTGTAGCAGCATGAGAGATTTGAGCGGCCAGTGCCAGCATCAATAGTTTTGATATTGTTTTCATAATTTCCTCCAATGAAATTATTCTTGTAAAATTAAGACTATATTCTATTTTAAAATGCTTTGCTCAGATGTAAAATGAACTAAGCTTACAACGTCTTACATAATAAGGAAAAATATGTCTAAAAAGCTGCAGATATTTGCCACCGAAAACTTACCAGGCCAAATTTTTAAAAATCTACAAGAACAAGGGCACAAGATTGAAGTCTGGCAACGCAGTGAGAAAGGAACTATAACAAATAATGACATAAAAGAAAGGGCCACAGATTGTGATGTCCTTATAACAATGTTGAGTAATCAAATTGATGCACAATTATTAGAGTCACTACCTAAATTAAAGCTCATCTGCCAATATGCTGTTGGTTATAATAATATTGATCTTGAGAAGGCACGAAAATTAGATATTGAAGTAACTAATACACCAAATGTTCTAACAGAGGCTACAGCGGAGCTGGCCCTGGCATTGATGCTTTGTAGCGCTAGAAAGATTGAAGCAGCAAGAAATAATGTCGTCAATAATGAATGGCTAACGTGGGAGCCATGTGGATTTATTGGCAAATCACTATTTAACCTAAAACACGGGATTATTGGAGCAGGGCGTATCGGAACACAATTTGCAAAAATGTGTAAAGGTGCTTTTAATCAAGAAATTATCTACACTGGACCTAATAGAAAAGAGAGCATTGAAAAGGAAGTTAACGCAACATATGTTGAGTTAGCAACGCTTTTAAAAGAAAGCGATATCATTTCAATTCACTGTCCTTATAATACTAGTACTCATGAGCTATTAAATGATTTTGAATTTAAGCAGATGAAGAAGGATGTTCTTCTTATTAACACGGCCCGTGGTGAAATTATTAATGAAAAGGCCATGTATAATTTCTTTAAGGAAAATACACAAGCAAGCGCTGGACTTGATGTCGTTTGCAATGAGCCTTTATCAGTAGACTCTCCCCTTCGAACTCTTTCAAATATCTTTATCCTTCCCCATATTGGTTCGGCCAATAATAAGGCCCGTCAGGATATGGCCGATTTAATCTATGCAAATATCGACTGTTATAGCCGAGGTGAAGAGCTTAAGAGCCCAATTTAATTTATTTTAAGATTTATTAAGCTGAAGATTTTTTAATATATTTATACATTATATTATGAATATAAAGGAGATCTTCATGAAGAAAATTCTTATCATTGACGATGACCAAGACGTAAGAGATCTATTACGCGCTCTACTTGAGAGTAACTATACAGTAATTGATGCCAGCAATCAGGACGAGGCCATTGCGCTTGCATGGCAGGAAAAGCCTGACTTAATTCTCCTCGATATCTTATTACAAAATGAATCAGGATTTGAGATTTGCTCGCAATTAAAAATGAATGAGGAATTAAAGGACACACCAATTGTCTTTATTTCATCAAAGAATAATGTCAATACACGTGTAACGGGCTATCAGCTTGGTGGTATTAACTTTATTTCAAAGCCATTTGAGCCTTCTGAAGTCAAGAGCATTATTAACACAACTCTAAAATCAGTGAATAATGAAAATGCTCTTGAGATTTTAAACTATCGAGATATTGCTCTTAATATCCCCTCTCAAGAAGTTAAAATTCGTGGGGAAAGGATTCATTTCACCTCAAGTGAATTTAAGATTATTCATCTCTTATTAAAGAATGAACAAAGTGTACTTGGACGAGAAAAAATCCTCAATCATATAGCTCCAGACAATCACAAAGTAAACGATCGTATGATTGATACTTATATTAGCTCGATTAGAAAGAAAATTAAAAACTCAAACTTCATCATCAGAAGTGTCTACGGTGAAGGATACAAGATTCAAGAAGTGAGTATGTAATCGTTATAAGGGAGTTCCTTAGGGTAATTAAGTAAAATTTAGATAGCTTATCCCTAGACTCCCAATTAACTCAATTATACTGTCTATATGAAAAAGCACATCATTGTTATCGACGATTGCTATGAAACAGCCAAGCTTCTTGCAACAAGTCTAGAGCATACTTTTGATTCACACGTTAAATTCCACACTAATCCTTTTAAGGCCATTGAAGAAGTTCGTACCACAAGATTAGAAGAAAATGAGAGATTATATATCGTCTGTGACTACATGATGCCACAAATGGATGGTATCGAGTTATTTGATGAAATTAGTACATTAGGAAAGAGTATAAGCTTCATGCTTGTGACAAATGAGAATGATAGCATAGTCATTGAAGAGGCAATGAGAAAAGGCGTTGATCTCTTTGTCTTAAAGCAACAAGGTTTTGATGTTGTTATAAATCAAATCAACAAGATTATTAACGGTGATCGCTCGATTAGCGAAGATATTATCGAAGTCTTTGAAGTAAGTGATGTAATAAAGGGATATCGTGTGGTTGAAAAGAATCCTACAAATATGAAACTTTATACTAATGAAGAGATTCCCAAGAACTCACTTATTAAGCTTGAAGGACATACTAGTCGAGAAATGATTTACAAAGTTGATAATTGCCGAATTCTTGATGATGGTATTGAAGTTGAGTGCTCGATTCTAAAGGCGTCCTAAGTATTAACGCGAACGTATTTGAAACGATGAGCACATACAATGGCAAAGATAAGGGCAAGGCCAACAAACATTCCCCCCTGTCCATTATTAGAAGCATCACTTATTGTCCCACAAGCTCCCCCACTACTAGAGGCAGTATTAACACCATTTAAGGCCGCAGTTCCACCAACAAGCACCGGATCATTGTAGCTAAAATTAGCATCGGCAGTTGTGCTAAAGGCAAGATCGACTGCTTCATATGGGTCGACGGCCCCACGTGAGCAAGCTGATTTATCGCAATAGTAAGAGGCCGTAGTTGAAGTCATAATACTTCGAACTTGATCAGGGTATAGACTTGGATTAGCTTGAAAAATCATAGCGGCCGTGGCCGAAATAAATCCGGCGGCCATGGAAGTTCCATTCATACTTTTTATTGTGCCGGCCACTTGGGTTGTTGAACCACTATTTACTGTTGAAATGATTCCATCTCCAGGGGCCGCAATATCGACGATACTACCATAATTGGAGTATGAAGAACGTGAGCGACTTGCAGTTACTGCACCAACTCTTAAAACACCTCGACAATTAGAAGGAGTGAAATAAGAAGCATCTGCATTTGAATTTCCCGTTGCAACAACAACAACAGCACCTCGTGACTTAGCAAAGTCTATTGACTCTTGCATATAGCGACTACAACTTCCCTGTGCTCCTAATGACATATTAATGACACGTGCAGGGTAAGAATTAGCAGGAACACCTGCAATATTACCTCCTGCGGCCCAGCGAACGGCATCAGCAATATCTGAGGTTAGGCCACCTGTTGCTCCTAAAACACGAATAGGAACTATATTTATATTCTTAGCGGCACCAACGATTCCATAATTATTGTTAGAGCGAGCAGCTATAATTCCTGCAACGTGAGTTCCATGCCATGTCGAGTTTGATGAATCGGAGTAATCTCCTTCATCATTAGGATTGCTATCTCGGCCATTACCGTCGCGTGCATTTGCGCTTTCAGAAATAAAATCATAGCCTCCGACAACAGAAGAGCTTAGATCAACATGAGGAGTTATTCCGGTATCGATAACAGCGACATTAATTGTTCTTGCTCCATCGGCCACGGCCTGCTCTCTTGCATGATAGAAAGAATTTGATAGATAATTTTGAAAATACCACTGACTATTATAGTAAGTATCATTATACTCGCCTGCGTTAGCAAAGAGTCTTGTATCTTCTTCAACGTATTCAACATCATCAGAAAGAGCAAAACTTGAGAATTTTGAAGTGGGATTGATTGTCGATATTTCACTTGATCCATCTTTATACTTAATAATAAAGTTGGCCGAAATATTGGCCGCTGTTAAAGCGGCCAAAGCAAGTACTAAAAAGCGCATACTCATCCTTGAGTTAATTATTCGGGTTCTGCTAGCATCCTGCCGGCATCTGTTAATATATAAAGCACGATTCGTGCCAACTGTTCATGTCGCGATATCAACGACATCCATCAAGGCCACTGTCAAAATGACCAGCACTAGTGCCAATTTGCAAGTAAAGAGGTGTCATCTTTGTGACTTAAATAAAGTTAAGTTAAAAGCTAATTTGAGTGAATTTTAATTATAATGAATTAAGTAGGGTAACTTTCCAGCGACGGTTGTCAGGGTCTGTAAGGAAGAAGAATTGCACACCTTCATGCTCAAGAATTTCAGGAGATTTTTCTTCATTTAAGATGTGTAGGTTTTCACCAGAGCTTTCAAGACGATAATTAACAAACTCGACCTTCTTTTGAAGTTCAACCAGTTCATCATAAGAATCGACAATGAAGTCAAAGACAATATTATTTCCAACCTGGGCAAGCTTTGGACGCTCAACAATTAGGAAACGCAAATCTTCATTAAAGATAGCAATTGAGTCAGAGGCTTGTTCAATTTCTAGATCAAAGACATCGCTTAGAAAAGCGGCACTAAGATGTGCATTTGAGCTAAAGAGAATGATATGGCCAAGTTTCATATATTAATTATTACGGGCCTTTTGGATATCGTCAATAATGCGGCCAATTTTTAAGACTGACTCACCATCACACTCATCTTCTTCACAATAGACAACTCGATTACATTGAGCTTCGGTATCCCACTTTAGATCATCATGGCCACGAATAAGCAGTCCCACTAGCTCATTCGTACTCTTATCGAAAACTGGTCCACCACTATTGCCGCCAAAGGCATCAAGATTTGTATTATAAAATAGATCATCATCTGAGCGAACAAAACCATTTGAAGAATATTGAGCTAAGAATCCATTTGGATGCCCTAACATATAGACTTCATCTCCATTTTGAAGCTCATCCTTCTTAACTTCAACAGGCTCTCTACCGCCTGTAACATTACGGTCAAGCTCAATCAGAGCATAGTCAAAGGTATCATCTCGGCTTTGATTATAGGCTAGAATCTTACTACAGTGATAGACTTGAGACTTAACAAAGTATTGAGTTCTCTTATCTGTTCCTAGATCTTGGCGTGCATCAAAGATGAAGCTTTTACGATCACAATCAAGCTGAATATTGCGAATACAGTGAGCGGCCGTCAGAAGTTGTTTTGGGCCGACAAGAACTGCACTACACTTTCCAAATTGAGTTTGCCTTAAGAAGTCATTCTCCCCTTCACATAATCTTGCCTCTTTTGCAAAATTCACACCTGTCAGTTCGAATAATTTATCTTCAACAACTTCATTTAAGCTGAAACGATTAACAAGTAGGGCCGTGGCATGGGCCTTTTTACCGATAGGAGTCTTAAGACTAGCATTAACTGGCCTAACATCAAGACTACCGTAGATGGCCTTATCAATATTATTAAGATCAAAATCTATCTTTCTCATTACTGGCAACGAAGTAACTGGCAACGTAATGAAGCTTGCCTGTGCAGTAAAATTTAAGACAATAATAAGTGATAAGAATTTAAATAGATTCATAGGCCCTCTAATATTTGAGCCTTACTTATAGTCGATTTATCTTATTTTAACGAGTTAGGCTGTAATATTTCCAATCTCATGGACTCGAAAATACAGTGACTTACATGTAACAACATTGGAAAACTTATCCTCAAGCTCTTTTAAATAACGCCAATGATAGGCTTCACTAAGCTCGATCTTCTCCTGCTTAGACTTTCCTTCACTATCAACTAAAAATTGCAAGAATGATTTCTTAGATATTCCTATAAGCCAATGAGGATGAATTTCAAAAATATCACTAATCGTTTTTAGTATTTCGAGATTTTGCTCAAGAGTTTTTGAAAAACCAAAACATGGATCAAGAATGATTCGATTTAATTCAACACCATTATTAGATAGCTCTTCTAAAGTTAGCTTGAAGAATTTTGCGATATCTATGGACGTTAATTTTTCTTTAGCATACTTCATATGAAGTCCAGCAAGAGACCTTTCTGGGGCCAGATTATGGCATAGAATATATTTTAAATGAGGGTAACTCTGCAGTAAGTGAATGCAAGAAGCATCAACAACACCAGAAACATCATTCCAAACAACTTCCTGGAATAACGCTGCATATTCTTGCATAAAGCGCTTCATCGTTGTTGCACGATAAGTATCAATTGAGATGGTATGAAACTTCTTTAACGTCTCGAGATTCTCTAAAACGTACTTCTCCAAACGCTCCCATTCAGTATTCTCACTAATAGGATCATTGAATGGAGCTGTACTTTCAGCTCCTAGATCAAGCCCATAAGAAGCTTCTAAAAAGCTATTAAGTTTTCGCTTTTGAAAATTAGGGTCGAGATTTAAATGGCCGTCGGAGAAAGAATTAGGGGTAGCATTAGCTACCCCTAGGTATTTGATTTTTTTCATTATTGATTTAACTAAGCTAGTTTTGGGTCATCAATTGGTTTTGCAATTGTTGCCTTAGGCTCAGTTGCACTAGCTCCACCGAGAGTATCATTCGATTTAGATTCTTCGATTATAGGAACACCAATATCTTCACCAGCGATTAGGGCCTTAATTTGTTTTGCATCGAGAGTTTCCCAAACAATAAGACCTTCAGCAATTCTATTGAGTGCATCACGGTTATCAGTTAGGATCTTCTTTGCTAGCTTGTAATTTTCATCAAGGAAGCGAGTGATTTCATTGTCGATTTCACGAGCTGTCTCTTCAGAGTATCCAACACCTTCACTTGGAGCCGTTGAACCAAATGGAGAATTTCCTGGTTGATGGAAATTACGAGGTCCCATCTTTGAACTCATACCCCAAGAACAAACCATGCTTGAAGCAAGTTGAGTTGCTCTTTCAATATCATTTGAAGCACCGTTTGAAATTTCATTGAAAACGATTTCTTCTGCAACACGCCCCCCCATAAGGAAAGCAATGAAATTTTCTGCCTTCTCAAGAGTTAGATTATGCATATCTTCGTTTGGAAGAGTTTGAGTTACACCTAGAGCTCCACCACGTGGCATGATTGATACCTTGTGTATAGGATCTGTCTTTGGAAGATTCATTCCTACTAGCGTGTGACCTGCTTCATGGTATGCAGTTACTTTCTTTTCTAGATCTGAAAGTACCATTGACTTTCTTTCAGGTCCCATTAGAACCTTATCTTTTGCTTGTTCAAAGTCGATCATTTGAAGAACTTTCTTACCAAAGCGAGCTGCAAAGAGAGCGGCCTCGTTTACAAGGTTTGCCAGGTCAGCACCAGTAAAGCCTGGAGTTCCCTTAGCAATTACTTCAAGGTCAACATTTGTATCAAGTGGAGTCTTCTTTGTATGAACTTTAAGAATCCCTAGACGTCCACGAACATCTGGAGGTCCAACAGTTACACGACGATCAAAACGACCTGGTCTTAGAAGGGCCTTATCAAGAACGTCAATTCTATTTGTTGCCGCAATTAGGATGACACCTTCATTTGATTCAAAACCATCCATTTCAACAAGAAGTTGGTTTAGAGTTTGCTCACGTTCATCGTGTCCTCCACCCATACCGTGTCCACGGTGGCGTCCGACAGCATCGATCTCATCAATAAAGATAATACATGGAGCGTTCTTCTTACCTTGTTCAAATAGGTCACGCACACGTGAAGCACCAACACCTACGAACATTTCGACGAAATCAGATCCTGAAATCGAAAAGAATGGTACGCCTGCTTCACCAGCAACGGCCCTTGCAAGAAGTGTCTTACCTGTACCAGGAGGACCCACAAGGATTACACCTTTAGGAATCTTTCCACCAAGTCCAGTATATTTTTTTGGATCTTTTAAGAAGTCGACAACTTCTTCTAGTTCTTCTTTTGCTTCTTCAACACCTGATACATCAGAGAAAGTTACTTTCTTATCATGTGGAGATAGCATTCTAGCTTTTGACTTCCCAAAGCTCATGGCCTTTCCTCCACCAGACTGTAATTGTCTTAAGAAGAATATTACGATGACGAATAAGAAGATCATTGGCCCCCAGTGTAGGAGGAATGTCGTGAAAACATTTTGTTTTTCTTCAGCTTCGTACTCAGGGTAGATTCCGTGACTTTCTAAAATTTTAAAAGTTTCAGCTCCAGTTGTCCCTGTTGCTTCAAACCAAGCACCCTGCTCGTAACCGTCCTTAAACTTACCTAAGATTTTATCTTTTCCTTTAAGAACAACTTTTTCAACATGCTTACCTTTAATAGCACTTACAAAATCAGGATAAGTAACAGGCTTATAAACCTGGCGACTTTCTGAAGAGATTTTTGCAATGGCCGCAAACATGAGGATTAAGATGATCCAAAGAAGAAGAGTTTTGTTTTGTCCTTTCATTAAAATCCTTTTTAATTTAATTATTTAATAAGTATCCGTTCACAATTGTATTCAAAATATAAAGCTCTATTGTAACCCTATACTCCTAAATATGGTATCATTTTAGGCCACGTCAAGCCTAGTATTTTAAAACCACACTAAAACTTTACCCTCTTTACGCCATGAATAATGAACAGGGGCCGCAAGATGAGGAAAAAGTTTTTTCAACGATGCATTATTTAAAGGACATTTCTTAAGCGAGTCTTTCACTCGGTCTTGTTTTGAAAGAAAAGGAATAGCATCAGGAATCTGCGCATCTTCTTTGGAAAATAAAATATCACAAGATTTCTTTGTCACGGCCAAATAGTCTCCAAAGAGATAAACCTTGATGCCCCCTGAAAAACTTAGTGGCCCGATGCTGGCCTTCGTCTTTAATAAATTACTTAGTTTATTAAATTGTTCTCTCGTTTTTCCTCTAACACCCACACTCTGAGACAATATTGCTTCTTCAATAGCTTGAGTGAGCTGGCCTTTGTGTTTAACGACAATACCCCAAGAGCGCTTTGTGATTTTATGATCCACATTATTTTTAATATCTTTTAAATTCTTAAGTTTATTCATTCTTGCACAGTAGTGCTTCAGATATTGTGGAAATCTCTTTGCTATTTTTTGTGTAACGAGATTTCTCACAAAATTTCTCTCGTACTTTAAATTATGATTCGTATGGTCCTCAAACCAGTGAAGGTCATTCATTTGCGCATAAGATAGGATTTGTTTTTTAGAAAATGCAAATAAAGGTCTATAAATTCGCCCATTGCGATATGGGATCCCAAGATCAATCAACTTTGCCGAAGACTTAAGTTGCTGCATAAGGGACCATTCAAAACAATCATCGAGATGATGACCTGTTAAGAGCAACTCTCCTTCTCTTAGGTTTCCAAGTAGAGCTTGATAACGCAGCTTTCGGGCCTGGGCCTCAAAATTTGCATTAGCATTTAAAGTAATTTTAATACTTTGAAATTCAATATTTTTTGAGTTGGCCAAATCACGTAGCATCGCAATTTCGTCAGTAATCTGTGAACGCGTCCCATGGTCAATATGAAGCAGGCGAAGATTCTTAACACCAATACTGATAAGAAGATCAAGAAGAACGACAGAATCAACTCCTCCACTAATGGCTATAACCATTGGAGAATTCATATCAAGGCCCATTTCCTCATTAAAGAGAGCAAAATGCTTTTGCATCTTCCATAGGGCCTTGTGATATTTTTTTTGTTTAATAACTGTGTTCACCATAAAACTTTTTAAAAAATTTAATTTTTGGTTAAATATGATATTGACAAGCAACCCGCAAGTCATTAATATCCTATCTATTCTGAATGTGCGAATGTAGCTCAGTTGGTTAGAGCGACGGATTCATATCCCGTAGGTCGGCAGTTCAAATCTGCCCTTTCGCACCATTTTCATCCACTTCAATTACAACTTCTTTAAATAAGCACTAACAAGAACAATTTTTGTTCCGTTTACACGTCCTTCAATTAACTTAGGATCATCTGTAAGAACGATATTCTTAACTGTTGTTCCACGCTTGGCCGTAAATCCACCACCTTTAACATTAAGGTCCTTGATAATTGTCACACTATCACCGGCCATAAGTTCAGTTCCGTTTGAATCACGACAGACAACTCCACTTTCGTTAATTGTTGATTTAGCAATAGCTAGCTCACTATCTTCTAGATAAATCTGGTCTAATAATTCAGATGGCCAACCTAAGTCTTTGATTTCCCATAGGATTCGATATGCTGCTACCTTAACGGCCGCATATTCACTCCATATAGCACCATTTAAGCAGCGCCAGTGATTCGCTGAAGATTGAATATCTTCCATTGCACTCTTACAATCACTACAGATAAGAATATTTCCTTCAAGATCAAGTCCACTTGCGGCCTCAACTTGATATGCTTCAAGATTCTGAGTTCCTTCACATAATTCACACTGCGAATTTCGCTTCTTTAGACTTTCTAATGTCGACATTTTATTCATTCCTTTTTTATTTAGTGTTCACATTATGAACACTGAGTATTCTCTAAACATCAATAATATTCAATGATGAACGTTATTTCGGTAGGTTAAAATTTAGACACCGTGAACATTGTCCATGACAACTGGCATCATTCCTGCATCTCTAATAACATCGTACCAAATAGGAAAGATATGCAAAACGAAAAAGTAACGACTAAACATTTAATTTTACTGAGCTTACTACTGGCCACTCCAGTTCTTGGGCAAAGCAAAGCGTCTACATCACAGACATCTGTGGTACGCCAAGGCCTTAAAGAAGCTGGAATTAAGAACCTCGATCTAAATATCGACTCTTCGTATAGCTCAATGTCTTCTGATACTGATAAGTTCTCTCGCTTTGAGACTAATATCAATATCGATCTTGAGGCCAACATTGCTAGTGGACTCGACTTTGACTTTGATGGTGGATTCAAATATCAGTCAGGTAACTCTTCAACACAAGAGCAAGGAAGAGCGGCCGAGTTTAAGCCAAAATTCACTTATAATTACGGTTACTTTAACTACAAGATTTTAAATTTCGCAAAAATCAATTTTGGTGCCTTAAATAATTCAAGCTCACAACAATTTATTTCACCGTTTATTAATGGTGGAAACTCATTTATTGGAGCTAGAGAAGTTGCTATCCAAAAATTTGGAAATCTTTATGTAAGATTACAAGCAACACAAGCAAGGCCAGAAAACAGAATTTTAAAAGAAACTTTTAATGTCGATGATTCAGGAAGCCCAAGCTTCTTTAATGAAAGTATCGATCTAACATACCTAACAAGTGGAATGAAATTATACTCAGCAGTTGGAAGCTATCGTTACTTTAAGCTTTCGGCCGATGTAGCAGATAACGACTACTACTGGGGGAACTCAGTAAGTAAAGGTGCAGCAGCAGATCAAAGTCTTTACTACTATGACTACACAGGAATGTACGCCAATGCTGGAGTGCTCTTTAGAGTCGGTGAAGATAAGATGAAAGTATTTGGTTCATATGTAAATAACCAAGATGCACCAACAGGAAAGAATACTGGATACCTTTATGGTGCAAATTATGAAACAAAAATTGCTGGATCAAAGATCTCTCTTGAAGCACTTGCTTTTAGAAACGAAGCGGATACAGCACCAGCATTCTATCGCGCTAATGCTTTATCAAATGACTACGAAGGTTACCAAGCAAGTCTAGCGATGACAGGCCTTGGTGGATTTTCAGCAGATATTAAATATACAAATCGCACAGTTATAGGAAACGAAGACTCAGTTTACCTAATCAATGGTTACAGCGATGAGCAAGTTTACAGCATCTCATTAAGGAAAGAATATGACATTTTGTAAGAACACTAAAAACCTATCACGTCTAAGTATCATTCTACTGACACTAACAGCACTTGTTGGTTGTGGAAGTGATACATCTAATGATGAGAAGCAAATGTTAGCAAGACAGCTTAAGGCTTCTGCTAATGAAAACGGTCTTATCAGCGTTTCACGTTTCAGTGTTGAAGGTGTTAGTGAAGATAAGCCAACAATGAAATCACGTATTGCTTATCAGAAGACTTTCCATGTTAAAGCATGTCTAAATTCTAAAATTGGAAAAAGCCTACAATATAATAGCTTCTTTGTTACAGGTGCAAATTTTGAAACTGTAGAAAAAAGAGCTGACGCAAATAGCTGTATATTCTGGGATGAGCAAATGCCAATGGATTACTCACTTCCAAATACATATCTACCATTTGAAAGAAAAGTGTCACTAGCAACAAATCCAAGCATTAGCTACGACCTAAAGCTTGCTGTTAACCAATATGCAAACAGCATTATCCACGGAAATAACTACCACCTAAAGAATTCACTGAATGCTCAGAAGCTTTCAAGTGAAGAAATGATTAACGTTAAAAATGTAAAAATCACACCAAAAGGTTTCGGTCTTGTTGATCCAAGAAATGATAATTTAGTAATTGACCAGAAAGTTGTTGTTAATGGTTGTCTAAACCTTAAGGCAGATGGACGTTCACTATCAAATGAATTCGTTAAAGCAAGACTTATTAACCTTGAAAAACAAAGAAATGGAGAAGAGCACGCCGTAACTGAAATGTATGACTCAACAGACGGTCAACTTGATGAATCAGGTTGTGCAGAAATTAAATTCTATCTTGAACACGAAAGATATACGAATACTCGTCGTATTCCATTTAACCTTGAAATTGAAGTACAAAATGAAACACTAAAGAATGCAAAGGTAACAAGAGGACTTTGTCTCTACCCATGGTCAAATAACGGTTGGATCTTCGCTGAAGTTTCAAGAACAGGTCAATGTGAAGAAGATAACAACAAGCAAAGAGCTCGTCTATTTGTTGACGAAGTTGATTATAACTTCCTAGGTCACGATAATAGAAAAGGTTTTCACATCAACAAGAATCTTGATCTAGTTATTGAGAAATCATTCATTATCAAAATGTATCCAAAAGTTAACTATGGTAACTATGTACATACTACAAACCCAGTAGAGCCTTTCTATCAAGGTAAACTAAAACTTGAAGTTTACTTCCTAGCTCCACTTGAAGGTGATATTGATTTAACAAATGAGAATAAGCACAAGTTTAAGCTAATCTCAGTCGCTTCTCGTGAAGTTGAAGTTGAAAATAACCTACTTAAAGCAAGAATTGATATGCCTATTAAGTTTGTTGACATTCCATATGTTCACACAAGAACTTATGCGGCCATTAAGCTTTCACCAATCATTAGAGAAGGAGATGATCCAAGAACTGCACCACTACCTGCATGGGCAGCTGGTACATTCCATGCTTCATCTAAATCATTCCGTTCTGTTCTTCACACACAACTGAAGGTAACAGATCACTTTGATGAAACTGATTACACGAATTCAAAGATTAACGAAAAAATGACTGAGATGGTTCAGCTAGAAAACTACCTTGAGAAAATGTCAGCAGATATTAAAGGAGTTTCTAAGAAAGATATCATCGATGCAAAACTTGCTCCACGCTACAAGAAGAATTCAAAGCAACTTTTTGAGCAAGAACTTAGCAAGCACGAGTCATTTGATGAAACAATTAACTACGATGACAAAGCACTTAACTTTAGATTAAGTGATGAGAACAAACTAACTGCAAAAGAATTTGCTGGAATATATGAAGATAATTACGGTGCAGCGACACTTGCAAAACTATGTGCTGCTTTCTTTAGTGAAGAAAAAGCACCATGGTATAAAATTGGAACAACTTACACTGATTACAATATGGAAAAGTGTACTGAGCGCCCATGGGATTTCATGATGATCACTCCAGTAAGTCATATCATCGATATTACGAGTGCTCCAAAAGTTGCCCATTCGAATACAATTAGAATCAATAAGTCGACAGGTACTGGGACTTACTTTACAGAGAATAGAAGAGTTGGATTCTCTCATGGTTACAAAACAGGAGTTGGAGCAAAGCTAGACTTTAAAATCCCATTTGGTGAAGCTTCACCAGTTGGTGGCGGAGTTGGCGTATCGGCTTCTTACGACTGGTCTACGACATGGTCACTAGACCGTTCAAATGGAGAAAACAACAGAAGTGATTCAGGTCAATCAATTGACTTATATGCCGAGGCCATTACTCTAAACTTTGAAGCAATCACTCAACAATGTTTCATGATTGAAGGAACTTCAAAGTGGAGAAAAGAAAAGAGACCAACATATAACCCATACGGTGGGCCACAGACAGTAACTGTTTATGTTGCAGAAAATAATCCAGTTCGTTTCAAGATCTGTAAGCCAAAAGAAGGTAAAGAAAGACTTGAAGAAACTTGGTACTTCACTGGAGAAGGATTCCAATTCAACTCAATCCTAAGAGATCGTCTTGGAATGACTGAAAACCAGTATACGATGATGTTTAGAGGAAGAAAGACACTTTATAAGTTCACTGACTTCCTAGCAAAGGCTTCAAGTTCAATGTTTAATCTGAAAGAGAGAAAAACTCAATCACCAGATGTATATATGCTAGAAGCATACAAAACATATAAAGAAGCATTTGATAGTAACCACGATTTAATTGATGACCAGGCGATTCCTGGAACGATTGAAAAATTTGATCCAATTAATAACGGTGGAGATCATAACTTCTCTGAAGATGATTGTGAACTACCACCAGATGAGTATAATCACGCATCAGTAGACTTTTGTTAATAATAAAAAAGCCTCTTTAATTAGAGGCTTTTTTTATGCATTACATTGTCTTCATCATATTTAGTAAAAAGATAGTCGAGACTTTCATCATCGATATCACGGTATAAACAAACCCCTAATTGCATCAAATAGATTCTTAGGTGCTCTCTTGGATCAAGAGTAGGATATTTCTTTGCAAGAAGTGTAAAGAGCTCTTGCTCCGCTTCAACAATAATATCTGAAATCTCATTTCCAGCACCCTTATTAATCATATAGAGGGCCAAGAGATAAGGCATTTGGATAATTTGATTACGAACTATTTTTATTCGCTCTCTGATTCCAACTGATCTCTCTTGCGAAAGGTTAAAGACTCGTGCAATCATAAACTTTACGGCCTCTTTTAAAATCACGTCTTTTTCTTTACCTAAGTAATAATAAATTAGCGATCTTGTAACGTCGGCTTCTTTTGCAACCTCAGCAATCTTCCAATTAAGATGCCCCTTGGCCACTTCAAGTTTAGTCACTGCATTTAAAATTCTAAAATGTACTTCTTCACTCTTATTTGTCATAAATTCTATCTCGTAAACCCGATAATAATACTTAAGTTTTAAAAGGTAAAATCCGATAAAATTTTATTGAGTGAAACGCGAAATTTATTTAGTATTTTAGAGGGATAGATGAAAAAACAAGTACTTACGTGGACTTCTGGACTCCTATTATTAACTCAATTGGCCAGCTGTCAAAGTGAACAACGATATCGTATGCCAAGCTCTCTTAGGGAATCGGGTTTTGAGGCCCTCATGCATGAAATGCACGAGCAAGTTTCTAAAGGAGTAAAATCCCCCCAAGAATGTGTTTCAAAGACTCAAAAATACTACCGTGAACTCTTTGCCATAAAATCAGATGATATTGATTTTGCTGAATTTTCTAAATATCAAATGCAAGATTTTGTTAATGCTTCTTTCAATATAAGACTTGATCTAAAAGAACAGCTAAAAGGCTTAAATAGTTCAGAGAAAGAATTATCTGTCGTTGAAGCACAATGCTTAAAAGGCGTTAAGGATATTTTTAGATCTCTTCGCTACCTTGAGGATTACTTTATTGAATCTTACTATGAATCACAAAGCTTAGATTCAAGACCTAAAGATTTTACGACCCTAAACTTTGACGGGCCAACCCCTATCCACTTTATGGTTAATCCAAAATATGACTTTAATGGTGTAAAGGACTTAAAGTCAGGCGACATCATTCTCTCAAGAGGCAATGCTTACTCAAGTGCGGCCATCGCAAGAATTGGCGATGATGATCATCAATTTTCACACCTTACACTTGTTTACAAAAATGAGAAAACGGGAGAGCTTTTTACATCAGAGGCCCATATTGAAATTGGAAATGTGGCAGCTCCTTTTCAAGTTCACCTTGACCAAAAAAATGCCCGTACAGTTGTCTTTCGTTTAAAAGACGAAAAACTAGCACATGCTGCAGGTAAAGAAATGTATGAGAGATTTAAAAATCATACGACAAAGAAAAAGAAGAATATTCCATATGACTTTGCAATGGACTATCAAGATGACAGTGAAATCTTTTGTTCAGAAGTAATCTATCATGGCTACAACGAAGCATCTAAAAAGATTAATGGCAGACAGATGAATATTCCAGAATATAAGACGAGCTTTAATCCTGCCCTACTTTCATTCTTACAAGACTTTGGCCTAAAAGTTACTAAGAAGAATATCTCAACTTTTAAAACATTTGGACCAGGAGAAATTCAGTTCGATTCACGCTTTGATCTAGTGGCCGAATGGAGAAATCCAACAAAACTGAAAGACACTCGATATAAAGACGCTATTCTTTCAAAGATTTTTGAATGGATGGAAAAAGAAAAATATGAGTTTGACCCAAGCCTTGGAACAAAATTAGGAAATGACTTTGCTTGGCTTGCCAGAAGAACAAGTGTCACGCGATCGATAGTCGAAGTCATTTCAGGAATCGATCTCGAACATAAGTTTCCATTGAATCTTGGCTCAAAACAAATCGATCTCTTTGTGGTACTCGATCAAGTTGGAGAAAAGCTCTATGATAAAATAGCAGCAGCTGAGAAGGAAAATGAAAAAATTCTATCATTCAATGAAATGTTCACTCTCCTAGAAGATTATCGCGAGAGTGATGCGAAAATATATACAAAATATATTGAAGATAGACGCTATAACCAAAAGCTTAATAGCGGTGGCCGAAGAAATCGAAACGGGCGGCGCAGAAAGCTATATAAACCTGATTTCCACCATTTATTCCATAAATAATTCGGTGAAATCAGCTTTTTAAGAAGTGAATTTTGCGCTATAGTTAGCGCCTATGAAGGCGCTAACATCACAAATTCAAGCTGCTCATAATGAGCTATGTAATCACCCTCTTTATTCAAATATCAACGATATTGAAGATGTAAAAATTCTTATGAAATGGCATGTCTTTGCCGTTTGGGATTTCATGTCTCTTCTAAAAGGACTACAAAGGGAAGTAACGTGTGTGACAACTCCTTGGATGCCTTCAAAATACGACAAGAACGCTGTACGATTTATCAATGAGATTGTCTTAGGTGAAGAAAGTGATGAAGATATCAACGGTGGTCATATCGATCATTTCACAATGTATCTTAATGCAATGAAAGAAGTAGGTGCCGATACTGGCCCTATGGAGAATTTTCTAAAGGATCTTTCATTTGAAAACCTTCCACATGAGGTTTCAACATTTACGGCCTTTAATCTAAATCTAGTCACTAATACTGGCCCTTGGCAAGTGGCCTCAGCCTTCTTCTATGGAAGAGAAAATCTAATTCCTGATTTATTCACACCATTTGTAAAAGTCTTAGATGAAAAACAAATCGATGCTCCATACTTTAAGCATTACCTTAAAAGACATATCGAATTAGATGGTGATGAACACGGAGATCTCGCAGGAAAGCTTCTGGAACAACTATGTAGCGATGACCAAAAGAGCAAAGAGGCCCTCGATGTGGCCCTTGAGTCACTTGCCCTAAGATCAAAGCTATGGGATTTTGTTCTTGAAGAAATTAAAGCTGCAAAGCCAGAATTACAACAACTCCACTAGATCTTTTGCTAAGCTAATCCCAGCGCTCCATCCGTTCTTATAAAGTGCGTTTAGAGCATAAATGCCTTCACTTACCTCACCCATAAATGGCGTTCGTCTCTTACCTTTGTGGCGTATACCAGTCTCAACACTTGGTACACCAAAACTTTTAAGCTGTGGAATTAAAGTTTTAAAGAATTCAAACTCCTCTTCCACTTCATTTGTTGTATGCAAGTGATTAAGTCCCTCAATTGAGTTAGCACCAAAGAGAAGTCTTTTATCATTTCTTCGGTAAATGAGATTATAGTGGCCATGACTTAGAACGAAATCTTCATCAAAATCAATATTATCCCAAAAATAATATGTACCTTTAACTGGTTTGCCTTCTGGAAGTGATTTATCTTTAAAAAATAAACTAGTGTAGGCCGAGGTTGCTAAGATGATCTTATTAGCTCTTAACTCTCCTAAGCTTGTTTGTAAAAGCCCACAAGATACATTTGAAACTCTCCCATTCATAAACTCAATCTCATTACTGTAATGGGATTTAAGCCAATCCATGAAATCAGAAGGGTTGATAAGAAAAGCATCTTTGGCCACACATTGATTGCCTTTAAAATCAACAAAATGACTGCCATACCTGGCCTCAAATTGCTTAAATTTTAGCGGATCTTCTTTGATATTAGGAGGCAGATAGTACTGCTTAGCTGGATAGATACCGTTTGGATTATTTTTTTTAACAAAGTCATTAAAGAAGATATGAGCGTTAAAGAGAATATCTCCAAGCTTTGAGATGCCTTCCTCGAAGAGGCCCAGAGAAACAACACTTGTTGTCTTAAGAGAGCAAGATGGATATGAAATATCATCTGCAATCTGACCTATTGCGGCCTTTGGGTATTTCTTTGTTAGAAAATAACAAATGCTGCGAGCAGCTATTCCATCTCCAACGATCATATAGTCGTAATTTCTTTTCATAATAACTTCTTACATCAATATTTTTAAGTTAACCAGCCGGATTTACTCAACTTTTAATTGTCAGACCAATTTTAATCGCATTACAATTTTAATTCAAATTTAGTTAATGGAGTAATTATAATGTCATCAGAGACGACTGAAAAAGCCACAAAGAACCCAATGGATATCATTGATCAAAACGCAGTCCTATTCTGTGTAGACAACACAGACATCACAGCAAAACAAATTATGGCAGTACTTGCCATGCTTCTCGTTGAAGACTGTACTGTTCCTTTCATCACTCGTTACCGTAAAGATAAAACTGGTGGATTGGACGAAGAGCAAATTCGTTTAATTCAAGAAAAATATGATGAATATATTGAGCGTGAAAAACGTCGTGCTTTTATTTTAGAGGCCATCACGAAACAAGAGATGATGACTCCTGAAATTGAAAAGAAAATCAAGGCCGCAACTAATATCAACCAACTAGAAGATATCTATGCGCCATTTAAGTCAAAGAGAAAGACGAAGGCCCAAATTGCAAAAGAAGCAGGGCTTGAACCATTTGCAATCCTTATGAAGGAATCAAAGCTTCCAATGCCAGAGCTTGCAAAAGAGGCCCTTAAATTCATAAACAAAGACAAGAAGATAGCAACGTTTGAAGATGTCTTAAAAGGTGCCTGCGATATTATTATTGAAGAGATCGCTCATGATACAGAACTGAAAGAAAATCTTCGTAAAGATTACTGGGCACAAGCTCAAATTAAATCTTCACCGCGAAAAGGATACGAAGAAATCAAAGACTGGCAAAAATACAAAGACTACTTTGAATATGAACAAAAAGTATCTGATCTCAGAGACCCAAAAGCAGCTCACAGATTCTTAGCAATCCGACGTGCTCAGACAGAAAAAATCTTAAAAGTTGAAATTGTCTTTGATGAAGATTATGCAAATAATATGATTCTTTCTAAGCACTTCTCAGACACTTCTGTGACAAGCTACAAGGCCCTTGTTGACTGTGCCTCAAAGGCTTATAAGAATTATATTCACTCTTCTCTTGATCTTGAGATCAAAGGAGAATTAAAGAAGCTTTCAGATGAATCAGCTATTGATGTCTTTGGAGTTAACCTTAAAAACTTATTACTTCAGCCTTATCTAGGCCCTAAGACAGTCCTTGCTCTTGACCCAGGTGTTGTGACGGGTTGTAAGACAGTGGTTGTCGACAACACAGGTAAATTTGTCGTTGATACTGTTGTCTATCCTCACCCACCAAGAAATCAAGTTCGCGAGTCGGCAACGATTCTTAATGCCATGATTGAACAATTCAATGTCGAGTATATTGCTATTGGTAACGGTACTTTCGGACGTGAGACACTTCAATTTGTTGAAGACAATATTACTGCAGTAAGAGATGGAAAAGTTAAAGCAACAATGATTTCAGAAGATGGTGCTTCAATCTATTCGGCATCACCAATTGCGAAGAAAGAATTCCCAGATAAAGACGCAACAGTAAGAGGAGCAATCTCTATTGGCCGTCGTTTCCAAGACCCACTTGCAGAACTAGTAAAGATTGATCCTAAGTCAATAGGTGTTGGTCAATACCAGCACGATGTAAATCAAGTAAGACTTAAGAAGTCTCTTGATGGAGTGGTCGAAAGTTGTGTTAACTTTGTAGGTGTAGACTTAAACACTGCCTCAGCGCCACTTCTTTCATTCATTTCAGGTATTGGGCCAACAGTAGCAGGAAATATTGTTAAACACAGAGATAAGAACGGACTCTTTAAGCAACGTGCAGATATTTTGAAGGTTTCACGCTTCACAGATAAAATCTTCCAACAAGCAGCGGGCTTCTTAAGAGTCTATAATGGGACCAATCCACTAGATGCAACATTTATCCACCCAGAAAGTTACGAAATGCTAGAGAACTGGGCACAATCAAAGGGTTACACTCTTGAGCAGCTAACAACAGATAATGCTGTTGCAAATCAACTTAAATCAGACAAAGAACTTATTGAAAAATTAGGTGAGTTCACACTTAACGATATTTATAAATCACTAACTGCTCCATCTCAGGATCCACGTACAGAATTTAAGACAACTGAGTTTAGAAAAGATGTTCGCGAAATAAAAGATGTAAAGATTGGTGAGCGCTATCCAGGTATTGTAAAAAATATCACTCAATTTGGAGCCTTTGTTGATATTGGTATCAAAGAAAATGGTCTAGTCCACGTCAGTCAGATGGCCGATCACTTTGTCGATAATGCGCTAGATGTTTTAAAGGTTGGTCAAGAAGTATCAGCAGTAGTTCTTGATGTTGATATGGACCGCAAGCGTATTGCACTTTCACTTAAATCAGATGGTGCAGAAGAAGCAAAAACTTATGAGCGTCCAACAGGAGGCCCTCGCCAGAGTAAACCACGTGGCGGTCAACCAAAAATGCCAAAGCAAAACGATGCACCTTTAAAGAACAACGCTTTTGCGGCCCTTGCTGGATTTAAAGTCAAATAACTTCCTGGATACTTTAGGCGAGAGGCAGCGGCCGGAGCCGAGGGCGGGATGCAATGAATAAAAAAAGGACCTTTTAAAGGTCCTTTTTTATTTACCACCATTTCTTTGTTACATATTCTTCTTCAAATGAAATTATCTCCCCTAGCTTTGGTGCCATAAGTTTTAACTTACCTTGCTCTGCAAATTCTTGAAGTCTTACAATTGGATCTTCCCAAGTATGAAAGGCCAGTGAAAACGCACCCCAGTGGATCGGAAAGTAGTACTTGGCATTAATATCGGCATAGGCCTTTGGCCATTCATCAGGTAACAGGTGAACAGCAAACCAGTCTGGGTTGTATTGACCAGACTCCATAAAGGCCACATCAAATGGACCGAGACGATCAGCAATTTCTTTAAAGTGAGTATCGTAACCAGTATCTCCACTGAAGTAGACCTTTTGGTTCTTTGACTCTATAACCCATGATGCCCAAAGAGTCATATTCTCATGTGCGCCGTCGCGTCCAGAGAAGTGTTGAGCAGGAGTCGCAGTAAATGTAATATCTTCAAAATGGGCACTCTCCCACCAATCTTTTTCTGTAATACGCTCTTGTGGTACACCCCATTTTTTCAAATGCGATCCGACTCCAAGTGGTGCAACAAATTTAACATTTTTCTTTTGCGCAAAGAATTTCACTGTTTCCATGTCAAGATGATCATAGTGGTCGTGGGACAGGATAATATAATCAATCTCAGGTAACTCATCCAACTGTAGAACGGGAGACTGAAAACGTTTTACGAAAAAAGTTACAGGTGATGATGAACTTGAAAAGATAGGATCGATAAGAACAATCTTTCCATCAACATTTAGCATAATCGTTGAATGACCAAACCAAATGGACTTAATCATATCAGATTTCTCTATAAAACTTGCTAAATCTGGCCTAACTATTGGAAGAGGCTTCTTTGGATAGCGGCCATTACCCTTGCCTAAGAACTCAATCATTTTTCCTATTCCAAAGCCTTTCTTTTTAATTGGCATCTGATTTGTAATTTCAGGTCGACGGTTTTCAAAACGCATCTTGACTGAATTAAACTGTTTCGATTCAATAAAATTTTGCTGATCTTCTTCACTTGGGTATTTTCCAAGCGTTGGCATAATAACTGAAGATATATTTGTCATAACATTACAACCTGTTAGTAGGGATAAGAATAAAAAGATCAATAAGGTTTTCATCTAATAATTATAACGTAAACGATTTAAGATAATAAATACAAAATGAGAACAATTACTGAGATGTGTACTTCAAGTAAAACTTACTAATATAACTGAACGGGATCGCTATAGAGCTCTTATGTTGACCTACATATTTATCAGATGCAAGCCTCTCCCATGACTGAGATAAGACACCAACGAGGCGGCCGCGGGAATCGATAAGTGGAGCACCGCTGTATCCTTTGGTGCTTTTCATATAAGGATACTCTGTTAAATCCAGCAATGGCGTCATATGATTATAACTTGTACTCTGATAGCTGCCTCTTATCGTTAATTTGGGTTCATTATGATAACGAATCAGACGATACTCGAGGTACCTAAAATAACCTTCAGCAGGGTTTCCAAATGTAAAGAAGCGATGATGAGAATTTGTATCCGAAAAAGGATCAATGTAAATGCCTCGCAAAGGTTCTCGACCTTCATTAATTGGGATATAATACTTTGCCTCAACACCTAACTCAAGAATACATAGATCTAAGTTGAGTTTACTTGTATCACAATTCTTATCAATAGCATTCAGACTGAACTTTCTACCATTATAGGCCATTACCTCAATACGATATGAAGGGCCAATCGATTTATGGTGCTTTAAATATTCTTCGATAATATGTTTGGCCGTAACTAATTGGCCTTTCTTATTAATAGCAAAAGCAGTTCCTCGTGAAATAACTTCATTATCTTTAAAGACATCAATTTTGAAAATAGCTTTTATACGAATGCTTTTTATTTTATCGGTGGATTTAATACCAACTATACTTTGAGAATGAGAACTTAGCTGTAGAACGCTCCCTATCAACAGGGACATTAATATTGCTTTCATAACCTAGCGGAAAAGACTCATAATATCAGAATTGGACTTCATATTCTTGAGATAGGAACTAATATTCTTAGAGTTTTTTATTTCTTCACTGCTTACTAACTCCACACTACTTATCGATCTTGTGAGGACATTATTAATATTTGAAATTTTCTTTCGATAAAGTGGTATCTGAGATAATGAATCCTCATCTCCAATATCGTAAAGGTATTGAATCTTCTTTTCTTTATCGCTTCTTAGCTCATATAATTTGTTAAAGTTTTTAGCGATTTCACTTCTCTGTGCATTCACATCACTTATTAATAGATACTTTTTTAAAGAATCACTGGGTTTAAAATCATATGTATTTAAGAGATACCTCTTTTCTCCTGATGTATTAACTTTTACTTCAAGAGTCTTAATTCGATGACCTAAAACTCCAGGGTAGCCTAGTATATTAGTAAAATTTGCTTGGAAGGCACTTTCGTTAAAGAGCATTGGCAATTCTCCACTAGCAAATACAATATTATCTTCATTTGTAACTTCACTATCTTCAACACTAGCAATCGATCGTCCCTCTTTTCTTCCTCCCTTAAGGGCAGAACCGCCTCCAGCAGATGCTTTAGAGTCCCCCGATCCCATTGAAACACCTGCGCCTGAAGCTACTGTTGAGCGGCCACTAGCGCTAGTGGAACTTGGATTATATGAGGTATTTTCAACACCGGAACTTGTCGCAGTATTGTTTGAATTAATATTTTGTGACTTATTTGGACGATTTAAACTTTTGCGATACTGACCTGAAGAAGGTCTAATTGCATTATTAGAGTTTGAAGTATTACTATATGTTGATTGAGAGTTGGATGCGACTTCATTCTTCTTTTTATTTATTTTATTTATGTTATTTCCATGATTAACTGGTTTTTTTGTAAAGTCATTCTGTAGTTGATCAAGAGTTGACTTTAGATCATGAACCTCTTTTATTCTTTGTGCGATTTCAGGATCAAAAGAATCGGCCAAATCTACATTGAATCCACCATTTTCAACTGAACCCGCTCCAGTTGATCTTGTATTATTTTTTTGATTCATTGTATTTGATTTCTTATCTTCATAAGAAGATGTCGTAATTTGTTGAGAAACACCATGTGACGAATATTGACTGTCTTTCTCATTGTGCTTAAAAATATCCTTTTGTGGGGTGAATGCATTATTCTTTAATTTGTCACTTGATTGTTGAACATCATAATTTTTTGAAGAAATATTATTTGGTGTTACAACCTGAGGTTCAACAACATTATCACCTACGACGGGCACAACAACATTACTAACATGAGCTTCATACTCTTTTATCGATCGACTAATATCTCCACTCTTTGAAATTGATTTAATTATTTTATCGACTTCTTGTACGTTACCAGAAACCATAATCTGACTAACCTTTACTTCATCATCTTCTTCGTCACGATTTCGATATATTTCAGTACGTTCATTTTCTTTTATCGTTTTATGCTCTTCCAATCTCCTCAAAGAACCTGTAACCATTAACAAGTTTGATGAGATATCGATTAGATCTGCAGAAGGTGGATTTAAGAAGCTATTATCTTCGGCCAAGGAAACATAAAGGCTCCTTGCCTCTTCATTTAAATCCTCTAGGTTAATTGGCTCTTTAGCTAAAATATTTTCCATACGCTTAATATAAGAACATCCTCTTACATTCTCATTTGAACAATCATTAAATTGGTTTTTAAGATTAGAAATTAATTCTTTAGAATTAGAAACAGCACTATTAAAGCTTTTAGAAATTAAATCTTGCGTTTTTTCCTGGCAATCCTCACCTTTAACACAAGAAACATTGTCTATATCACGACAAAATGCTTCATTAAACTCTTTAGGGATTGCAAATAAATCATTACTACATATATTTGGAGCAAAGCCGGCCCTTGTGTCAAAATGTCTTAATTTATTAACGATATCGGAATCTAGCTTTTTATTTTCATAGCTTTTATGGTCATTCTCTTCTTTCTCAAGACACCCCGCAGGAGCACGAGCAATCTTAAGTAGACTTGAATCCTCACGGCCACTTGTCACAAAAACTTCAGGTCGATTAGCTGCAAATGGGCAGGCCAACTGTGTAAATACCTCAGGATCTGCAAGGGCCTCACACTTCTCAATTGTCCCGGCCACAATCTTATCCATTAAATCTTCACTACGAACAATTTTATTAAGAAAGCTTGATTTTAATTCTGCTACATACTTTGTAATACTATCATCTTGTGGAGGGTTCCCCCTAACGAGATTAGTTAAACTAGATAACATATTGGCACCACAAAAAGTACTACTACATGAATCAGGATTAGCAATAATTTCATTAACCTTGTCTGCGACAATATAACGTAGACTTCGATCGCCAATATCAATAACTCCAGCTTTAATCGCTTCCTGAAACTCAGGAAGTGCTAGAACCTTATCAATCATCTCACTCATACCAGGGCTCAATGCATGGGAATCCTTGGGCAGTCTAATCATTTTCTGAATTAAGTGATCAGGAATTTTTTCGCGCAATTTATTTAAAGTCGCTGCAACAGGTTGAATATGGGCCATGGCCGGTTCAATTTGATAATGAATATAGTCATCACTACTAAGATAACGAGTGAAAATTGATTGGTTAACTTGCCTAGAATAGCGCTGAGCATTCTGTAGGTTATTATTATTGCCAACAACACCATTTGATATATTTGTTAGAATTGCACGTCTTTGTCGATTTGCCTTATGGTTTGAAACAAATGGAATGGCCTCATCAATACTAGAGCTCATAGTAATATCAAGATAAGCTCGATATGGCATGCATGAGCCCATAGGTTTATTTTCTACTACTGACTGAAACCGCCCTAAGATTCGATCGCCAATTAATGTTTTTAAAGGCTCATCTCCAAGCTCATCCATACAAGACTTTAATTCATCTGACATATCTTGCTTTTCTTTTATTCTTTCAGTCATTTTACTAATAGTACATTGTGCAAAAAGGTTTTGTGCAGTTTCGGGCTTAATAAGCTTTTGGGACACGAGTGAACTTATCGATAAAAAATCATGGGCCAACTGCTCATACTGCTTAGATACCAATCTCCTTGAATGTCTTCGAAACCTTCTTTTAACATGTTTTAATTTTTCATCAATTGCAGAAAAATAGAGTCTATCAAGGTCGTTTTGTGGCATACAGCCACAATCTGTCTTATTTATCGATGCACCATTTAACGTATCTAGTAAGTTTTCAAGTTTAAAATTCGCTCCCCCCATTCGCTCAAAGAATGATGTATTCTTAGCATTGATATAGGTACGTGTTCTAATATAGTTCTGGGCCTTCTTATCATCATCATTGAAAGAAAATTGAGGCATATAGTATTCAATAACCTGATCCTTAGTTAAAAGAGTCGGAGAATTTATCCCAAGATTTCTAAGTTCATTAGGATCAAGACAACCTAGAAAGCGTTGAGAGATAAGAAAACTATCAGGGTTTGCAGCATAGTCACTTATTGGACTATCAACTGAAGGCATACATTTGCTAGAGGCCAGGGTAGGCCACGGCAAGAGAGCAAGTGTAACTATAAATAATTGACAATAAAATCCCCTCATATATCTATTATCGTCAACAATTGAACTTTACATAAACATTTAATATTGAAGCAAATAAAATCAATAACTTACATAAAGCAACAATTTATAGCTCAGCCAAGAATTAGAGGCTTTGGCCTACATTCCAACTTTTTTAACAAAGCCAATAAAGCTGCCGTTATCTTTAAAGAAACGCCAATTTGAAAATAGTGTGAAGACCACCGTAATAAATGTAGGGATAATGAATGAAAAAAAGAACGAAGATAATTCAAATCTTACAGGAAGTGAACGATCTACAAACATTGCCGGCATGATAACTGGCGAAAAGCTCGCAAAGAGCTTAAGAGTTACAAAGCTTAGCAGGTTTCCAAATATAATTGCAATAATTGTAATGATTGCAATATTGAGCCCACCATACTTTTTGATTTGATTCATGCTCATTCCTAAAATCCAAAATGATGCAAAATCATTTCTAACACGAGCATAGAAAATACTTAGGCCTGATATAATAGAAAAAGTGACTAAGAGAATTGTGGCAAGAAATAAAAAGAGTACAACGTTATTTTCAAGAGCGAGAGCATAGACGAGATTTTGATTAAGCTCTTCCCATGAATAAACACCACTACCAAAGAAAGATTTAACTTCATTTAATAAAAGCGGACTCAATTCGCTATAAATTCTTATCTTATTATACTTACGAGTTTTTACAATCGAGAAAGCAGTATAAGCATGTCCCCATGCATGAATTTCATCGATATCAGGATCCATTGAATCAGTGAAGCCTTGGATCATTAGAGTCTTAAAGCGAGGAAGCTCACCAAAGAAAGTATCAGTATGAGCTGGCGAAACTAGCATAATCTTATCATCAATGCCTGCATAGATTTTACGAGCAAGATATGGAGAGAGAAGAATCTCATTACGAGTAGGCCAGCGATTTAGTCCCTTAGGTAGCTTATTACTTACAGAATCTAGGACACCATGAAAAATAACTGGAGCCAAATAACCTTCAAGTCTAATCAAACCTTCTAGTTCATATTCAAATCCATATTCAAGATCTTTAGAGTTTAAAAATTCTTGCGTCTCTTCTACTGATTTCTCACCTTGATCATAATCAATAATAAAGCGTCCAAGCGTTAACTTCCCTCTTTCTATTCGATTAGACTGGAGACCTTTTAAAACAGACTGAACACTTAACAAACAGAAGCTTGAAATAACAAGACTCGCCAAGGCCATAATTAATAGCCTTTGACGAGTCTTTGCCTTAAATAAATAACTTAAAAAAAATTTAAAGAAGCTTACAAACATCTGCTATCGACAAGATTAAAGTTCGTAGAACTTTGCGTTGTCACTTGCAAGCTTATTAATAAGTTCACAAGGTGTGTAGCGATCTTTATTTGTACTTTCTGCAAGCTTAAGCATTTCATCTCTAAGACGAGAAATACCTTGAGTGTCAGCATATTTCAGAAGTCCACCTCTAAATGGAGGAAAACCAATTCCAAAAATAAGACCTAAATCAACATCTTTAGCCTTAGAAACAATCTTGTCTTCAAGAGTTGTGGCAGCTTCGTTAATCATTGGTAAGAAAATTCTCATCTGGATTTCTGTCTCACTCATTTTCTTTGTTGCTTTTGGTAGCATATTCCAGGCCTCTTGATTAGGCCCAGTAACTTTACCTTTTTCATCATATAGGTAGAATCCTTTAGCATTTTTCTTACCAAAGAATTCTTTTTCAAGCATCTGCTTACCAATACCATTTGAAGCAAGACGTGGCCCTAGGCCATCAAAGATAATCTTTGAAACTTTATCTCCGACATCAATACCTACTTCATCAAGAAGTCTAAATGGACCCATTGGCATTCCAAAATTTAGGCAAGCATCATCAATATCTTTAATCGAAACACCTTCTTCTAATAAGAATCCAGCTTCATTCATATATGGCATTAGAATTCTGTTTACTAGAAAACCTGGTCCATCTTTAACAACAACTGGTGTCTTTTTAACTTTTACAACCCAGTTATAAAGAGACTCAACTGTTTCATCTGAAACTCCGTCGTGAGTAATGATCTCTACAAGTGGCATCATGTGGACTGGATTAAAGAAGTGAAGACCTGCAAAACGAGAACTATCTTGTAGTGCTGTCGACATCTCTTGGATTGATAGAGATGAAGTATTTGAAGTTAAGATTGTATCAGGACGAACTTTTGTTTCAGTCTCGGCAAATACCTTCTTTTTAATATCCATATTCTCAATAACTGCTTCAATAACAAGATCAGTATGCTCAAAACCTCTGTAGTCAGTTTGAGCGCTAATTGATCGCATCTTGCGCTCAAAATCGTCCTTTGACATACGACGACGCTTAACAGCTCCTGCAAAATTTGATGAAGCTTGCTTAAGCCCAAGTTCTAATCCATGTTGATTAAGGTCTTTCATAATTGGGTACATATCATTCTTTGCCATAAGCCAAGCGATACCGCCCCCCATCGTACCAGCACCTAGACAAGCACCACGGCCAAGCTTGCGCCCAACGCCTTTAGCATCGTCCATCTTCTTTGATCCCTCCATTAGGAAGAAAATATGGCGAAGATTCTTTGATTGTTCACCGATACATAACTCTCCAAAAGCTTGCGCTTCTGTTGTTAAATAAGATGAACGTCCCTTCATAACCCCTGCTTCCATTACATCAAGGATTTTAAGTGGAGCTTGGTAGAAACCTTTCGTTTTCTTTAAAACAGACTCACGAGCTTTTTGAAAAATAATTTTCTTAGTAAAAACATTATCTGTTGCTGCGTCTTGCATCTTATCCATGAATCCGCGCTTATCAACTTTCTTCTTAAAATGATTTGGTGCTAAATCAAGGAGTCTCTCTTTAGCGTAAACTTCATCTGCAAGCCCAACCTTCTTGGCCTTCTTACCATTTAGAGATTTACCAGAGAGAATCATATCAAGTGCTGTTGGAAGACCTACTGCTTTAGGAAGCCTGAACGTCCCACCAAAACCAGGAATAAGTCCAAGCTTAACTTCAGGTAGTCCAATAGCAGTTGATTTATCATCACTTACAATTCTTGATTTACAAGCAAGTGAAAACTCAAGTCCACCACCAAGACAAACTCCACTGATACAGACAACAGTTGGCATTTTTAAATCTTCAACACGATTAAAGATTGTTTGTCCTGCTTCTGCACCAGCTTGCCCATCGGCAGCAGTATGCATTGTATCGAATAATTTAATATCGGCACCAGCAAGGAAACAACGATCCTTATGAGAAAAGAAGATGGCACCATCTAATTCCTTTTCCTTTGTATGAAGATCTTCAACAATATCTTGAAGTTCTCTTAGAGTTTCTTCATCTAGAACAGTCATTGATGCCTGGCAATTATAACCAAAACCAATGTAGGCTCTCTTTTCTTTAATTTCAAAACTAATTCTTTTATATGTCATGGTTTATCCTAATCCTAATTACTTTTGTAAGTTCTCAATAATCATGGCACCACCTTGGCCACCACCGATACATAGTGAAGCAACACCATATCCAGCCTTTCTCTTCTTAAGCTCATGAGCAAGAGTTACAATAAGGCGTGATCCAGTCGATCCAACCGGGTGTCCAAGAGCGATAGCTCCACCATTAACATTTAATTTCTCATCAGGAATTTCTCCCCAAAGCTTATCGATACCAAACTTGTCAGCAACCTTTTGATCAGTGAATGCTTTCTTCACAGCAATGATTTGAGCAGCAAACGCTTCATTAATTTCCACAAGATCCATTTGATCAAGAGTCATATTTGATCTTCTAAAGACACCATCCATTGCAAGAAGAGGACCCATCCCCATTCTCTCTGGCTCTAAACCATGGAAGTGATAATCAACAACTCTTGCCATTGGCTCAAGGTTATATTTCTTTACGGCCGATTCACTACAGAAAAGGATTGCTGAACCACCGTCTGTAATTGGACAACTATTACCAACAGTAACTGTCCCAGACTTACGATCGAAGTAAGGCTTCATTTTTCCAAGACCTTCAACTGAAGACTCTTTTCTTGGCCCATTATCATTCATTAATAACTTATCTAATTTATCACCGTAGATCAGTGGAACAATTTCGTCTGCAAAGCGACCTTCTTCAATTGCCTTAATTGCTTTATGGTGAGAGTTATTTGCATACTCATCTTGCTCTAGTCTCGAGATACCTAGCTCACGAGCAAGAAGCTCGGCCGTCTGTCCCATATTAAGGCCACAGAAAGGGTCTGTTAAACCTTGTTCAATTGCAATAATTGGAGAAAGATATGCAGGTTTAAAGCTTGATAGTACTTTTAGCTTGTCACCAGCTGTCTTTGCCTTCATAAGCTTTGCAAAAAGCTCAGTCATTTGCTTCCCATAAATTAGAGGCATATTTGACATTGACTCAACACCACCAGCAACAACAACGTCACAACGTCCGCTTGCAACCTTTAAAAATGCTTGAGAAGCAGCTTCTAAGCCAGAAGCACAATTGCGGTGAACAGAGTAACCAGAAGTTTTCTTATGAAGACCTGCTTCTAGAGCAATAACACGCCCTATATTTGGATATTTTGCAGGAGTTCCCGTATTTCCGAAAATTACTTCATCAACTTGATCATCGCCGATATTAGTTCCATCCATTAAGTGACGAACAAGATAAGCACCAAGGTATGGAGCTTGAATATCTTTAATAATTGTTCCGGATTTTGCGTGAGGAGTTCTGACACCCTCAACAATGTAGACTGGTTCCATCATCTATTGAGTCCTTTCTTTAGATATTAAATTAACTTGGTAATATTGTATGGATATTGAGGGATTATGAAAAGTAAAAAAGGCCCGTCCAATGATGAGACGGGCCTTTAATGAGAACATTGTTTAAATAATTAATTAATTCTTAACTAGAATAGGAATGAAACTCCTGCTCCAATTGCAAATGAGCTAGCACCTTCAAGGTTCTTAGCTTGGTCATTAAGAACCTGGCTATTGTAAGAACCATCGTACTGAGCTTCTTCACCTAGCGCCATGATATTCTTCTCATAAGTAAGAGCAATCGAAGCACTAAATTCTTTTGCGAAATTTACTTCCGCACCAAGTGATGCACTACCACTTAGATACTTATAACCTAAATCAGTTTCATTATAAGTATTGATTGGGTTTTCAATTGTGAAATTTCCAAAATGAAGACCTGTACCAAAACTTAAGAATGGCTTAATCTTTGAAGCACGTGAGAAATAAAACTTACCAAATGCACCAAAATTGAACTCTCCATAAGAGATTTCATCATTAGTTGATTGATTATTATAAGCATTATAGTTGTTATTATAACCATAATATCCATACCCGTACCCATAACTATTTCCATAACCGTAAAGGTCATTTCCTTTGATATTGATACTCATATAACCAACACTGATACCAGCAGAGAAGTGATCGCTCACTTTTGTCTCCATTGAACCTTTGAAATTAAATCCAGCAGTCCACTCTTTTTGAGCACCAGTAATATTTGTATAGCCAGTTTCAAGAGAGATCTTATTCTCAAGCCCAGCTTCCAGCGGTGCTGCCGGAGCAACTGCTACAGTTTTAACAGGAGCTGCTTGTTGAGTATTGATTTCATCCATTGCCTTAAGTTGACCTTCAAGGGCCTTTTGAATCTTATTAGCAATGCGCTTCTCTTCTTGTAGACGCATATCTTCAACATTCTTTCTCATCATCTGCTCATGTTTTTCTTCGAGCTGACGACGTAGTGCTTGAATCTTATCCGCCTGTGACTTTTTCTTTTTCTTCTTGTAGAAGCCGTCGATATTGATTTCATCTGTATGAACAACTTGATCAGTTTCACTTAGTAACGGATCTTCCTGTTGCGCATAACCAGCTGCACTTGAAAAAAGCAGTGCTGCCAATACGGCCGAGTTAATCATTGTTGTTTTCATGATGTTCTCCCTTTCTCTTTTAATTTTATTTAAATAGAGTTACAAATTCTTATAACACGTAGCGAGATTATTCTCTGCAAAAACGAACACTGATGAAATAATTTCAGATTTCCAAGAAAACATGAGTAAATTTAATGAGTTACAAGTGTCAATTATAGCTTATAATTGCGAAACTTGTTAGATCTGACGTCAGTATTGCTCTCAAGACCGAGAGTCTGGAGGTAACAAAGAGGGTTTATACTTCCATTTCGGCAAGCATTTGGGTCGGCGGAAATTCGAGTTTTTAATATTTCAAAGACCCCAAACATGATTGAGACGACCGCTACTATAAGCAGGAGATATTCAACAACAACTTGTCCAGAATCCCTAACTTTCATGGGCCATCCTTATATAAAGGTTTTAAATTCACGAGCTTCAATTAATGTTTGAGTAATTGCTAATTCATTCTTCTTAAGTGGTCCTTGATAGTATACTCCTTTAACACAAGAAGCTTTAGGTCCATCACTATTTCGAAACTTTAAGTTAATCTTAGCTCCAGAGTTTATCATACCATGATTTCTAAGAACACAGACTTCATCAGTCATTACACCAGTCATTAATTGATCGTCTTTCTCAATAATATGACTCTCTTTTAACATAGCTTCAAGTTCATCTTGGCAAAAATCTAGCTTTAAACAGTCATTATACTTTTTATAAACTTTAATATTAGCAAGGGTCTGTTTTCCATCAAGAGAGTCAACGACAATGACTTCCTTTCTAATAAAAGCTATGTCACCACCAAATGAATCATCATTAAAAATATAGTAGATTCCAGAAACAAGATCATCCTGGCATTTAAAACGAAGTTTTATACATCGATATAGGCTTTCAAGATTATGTGAGATTCCAAGTTTTGCTACATTCGAACTAAAAATAGCAATTTTTGCAGGTGATATCACACCTGAAAATGAAGATAATTGTGTTGCCCAAGGTCTATTATTAGAAAAGCTAAACTCTTCAATAATATCGTCATAGGTAGATCCACCAAGAGAATTAATCGTTTCATTAACCTGTGTTTCCTTAGCAGGACTCCAAAGAAAGTGATAGCGTGGAGATAAGACAGATATAAAGTAGTACATGAGCTCAAGGTCTGAAAGAGTTAGCTCTAATCCATGAGTATAAACACATCTTAGAGTGCAGATAAACTGATGTAGTTCGCGATTATTCTTAACTTCTTCTTTAAAGACCGTATAAATATCATAAATATACTTAGGCAGGTCGGCCTTGAAAGTAGAAACAGATATTTGATGAATTGTTTTATAACGACAAAAGGACTCTCCTAGCCTTTTTGCACAAGCAAGAAAATCTGAATCAAACTTAGCATGATCAACATCTTCAGAAGCTAGAATTTGTAGAAATTTATTATGTAAAGATGGATAATGTCGACAAACTTGCATGAAGTTCAAGTAAGGACTGGCCCCTGCACACATTGTACGCTTACCATTTATTATAATACTAAATGGAGATAGAACGAATGAGTCTTCGTTAAATATATCCTCGGCCATTTCAAGATCACTTACCCATGTTTTTATAAATGATAAGTCTAAAGGGCCAAAGAACATAAAGTAAGGATCACTTGACTTGATTCGCTTATCTCTTAAATAGATCGCTTTCTGTCCACTTTTTAAGATCTGAGAAGATGTTAAAAAGCTTGTTATATTATTTCCAATGACTAATGTATCGATTGTTTTATTCATATTACTTCGTTAGTGATTGAATGAGTTTCTTCTTAGATAACTCACTCTCTTTAAGCATTTGTGCTAGTACTTTATTATCAATTCTATTTGAAACCGGACTAATAAATTTGGCCATAACATTTTCAAAATTATTTAGAATTGTGACCTCTTGGCCGTTATTTATGATTGTATCATACTCAGTTGATCTGTGAATATTTGGGCCACAATAAATACTTGCCCCAGCAACATATGGCTCAAGTAGAGAATGAACACCTTTACCATGACCGCCACCCACAAAGACTTTCTCAAAGTATGGATAGAGTTCACACAGTACACCTTTAACAGTACAAAGAATAATCCCAGGAGACATTTGAAAGTCTTCAATAAGCTTGTCCATCTCTCCATTATCGAGAGTCTCTTGACTTAAGTGATAGAGGACAAGCTGTGGGCAACTCTCTGTAATAGAATTTATAAACGTGTCGACACTTTCTTGACTCAATTTATGTGGTGCCACGAAGACAAAGAGATCACGGCCAGTGATAAGTTTGACTAAATCTTGATCCTTAAAGATATCAAGTTCAATAGGCCAAAGCTGAGCAAGGCAGATTCTCTTCTCATAACGATATAGTGAAATGAGAGAATTAAATTCTTCATAGAATTTATGTTTTCTAAAAGAATTTTGACGAGAGTTAATTTGTAACATTCTAAGTTCTATTGGAGGATCAAATCGAGTATGTTCTAGTGAAAATTCTCCTTGTGAGGCAAGGGCACTAAATTGCTCGAAATCCTTGTTAGAAGCACAAATAATACGGTTAAATTGATTGTAGATAAACTTCTTTGCAATTGATATCTTCTGAGACTTAGAGTTCTTAATTGTCGCAGAAAATAGGATAAATTCCTTCATTTTTGTTCCTAAATATATCAACTCAGGAAAAAAGTCATAACGAACCATCATCATTTTATTAGCACTAGACCATGCGATAACATTTTGGCGTGACAAAAGTGGAAAGTAGATAAGAATTGGAAGCCTTAAATAACGGACTCTTTCTTTATTTGATCTGTAGTACTCACAAACTTTTGTCTCAACACTTGGTGAAGTGAAGATAAACTCAATATTCTTACCAAGAGAGATCATTTCATCGGCCAAAGGCCTAATCTGTTCGAACTCACCCTCACTTGAGAAGTGAAAAAGACAATCGGCCTTCTTTCCGACGCGAGCAAATGGCCTGGCCCCTTCCTCTCGATAATTTCTTCTTTCAAAGGCTATTCGCTCGTAAAAAAACGGAATTCTTACAATATAGGCCAATACGAAGAACGGATAAAGACAAATTCTCAAAATGGATTGAATAAGAAAAATCAATAACATAGATTCATTATAGATAGCTTTGGCCCTAATTAGAAGACAAAATAAGGCCGACATGACACCTAAATATAACAAAATCTTAATTTTCGCAGTTATAAACTGACTTTTTCTTACATTAGCAGATAAAATTAACTCCTTAAACAATCATATGTTGCAAATCAATAAAAATAATTCGAATATCATCTCCTATAAAAAAGAAAGAGGGAGAATTTAAATGGGAATTATTAAGGGAGCTTTGCTCGCATTCGCAACAGTAAGTGTAATGGCCGCGACTTCAACGTCTTCAGTGCCATCTTCATCAACTACTAACACAACAGAGACATCAGTAAGTAAGTCTTGGTATGAGCAACTTAAAGACTCACCATTTAATATGCAATACCTTGCAGAGGGTTCGAACTCTTTTACTAAGTCGATCAATGGATATAGTTTCTATAACTACTTATATATTGGTTACAATATCAACAAAAACTTTGCTGTAAAACTTGTACCATCTTGGCAAACTGACTTCACAGACGCTCAAGAAAACAAAGACGGAAGTCGTACAGTTCACCAACAATACGCTTCAACACAAGCAAGACTTTACGTTAAGAATATCCTAACAGAAGAGAAACACGGATTTGACCTATATGTACAAAACCGTCTTTACTACTATCCAGTTGATACAAGAAATGGATCAGGATATGACGCTAAAAACCGTCTTTACCTAATTGGTGGTAAGAAAATTACTGATAAGTTTAAAATTGGAACTTATGCTTTCTATGAAAACTATATTAGAAATACAGGTTCATCAAAATTTCTTTCAAACTATTATGCAGCAGTAGCTCCAACATATTATGTAAACGATAAGCTCTATACAGCGCTTACTATCGAGTACTATGCTCAAAACAGAAGAAAAGGTAATGCAGAAGCAGAATCAATTTCAGTTTCTCCAGAGATCGGATACTCTTTCTCAGCAGTTTCTCTTTCAGCATCACTTGCTCTTGAGCCAATTGACTTCAGAGACAATGACGATGATTTTGCAAATGATACACTTAAGAATGCTCAACTAATCGTTTCAGCGTTCTTCCCAATTTTCTAATAAAATTCTCAATATTTAGATACTTACAAAGCCGACTCCAGTAGTCGGCTTTTTTGTTTATATTTTATTAAACTAAGGGCAAATATTTCCGATAACTACTATAGAAAGTGATTAATTCAATCAGGGTTTAGGGAATTATGGCCGGTAGTAGAAAGAATATTAAAGAGTACTTACTGACAAAAGAACAAGTGTCTGGGGGAATGTATGCTCCAGAAGAAGTCTATTATATTAAAGATAATAGCAAAGAACTTGGTCCTTTTTGGCAAGAAGATCTCAAAGAATTCATTGAAGACTACACTCTTTTTAAAGAAGGTGTTTCTGTAAAATGCCTAGCTGGTGGCGATTGGACACAAATTACAACTCATCCACTCTTTCAAAGAAGAAAGCCTGAAATTATAAAAGAATTCCAAATTGATGAAGATGATCAATTCTATCTTCTTAAAAATAATAAGAAAGACGGGCCATATTCAAGTCAAGAAATCATGGCCAAGCTTGATAAGCTTGAGGTTATTTATACTGACTTTATCTCAATCGATGCAGGTCAAAGCTGGGGATCAATTCATGAATTTGAAATCTTTGATCGCCGTACTCGCTCAAATGAGCAATTACCTGACTCACCTCAAGGACATATCTTTCAAAATTCAACACTCGATGCAGATAAGGCAATGGCCCTATCAAAGAAAAATTCACAAGATAAAGAATTTATTTATGACTTGGCCTATATTGGAAATCAGAAGCTTAACCCAAATAAAGCTCAAATTGATGATTTTAATCCAAGTCAAAAAACAGATAGTGCTATCACTGTTAAAATGACAGCCTTTGCTATGAGCTTTATGTTAATTGCTGGAGTTTTCTTCACTTACAATAAGCTTTCAGGAAAACAAGATCGAAGTGTAGCAAGCACTAAGCGATCTAAAGTAACAAAAGCTAAACCACGCCCAACACAGATGGCAAAACAAGAAACACCTGAGGATTTTCAAGGTCAGCCTAAGAAAGTCTCTCCAAGGCCAAAGAGAACTCCAACACCAGCGCCAAGAAAGATTACTCGTAGTCAGGAGCCAATTAAAGATGCAGAGTTCTTAAATGAAGCAAGGTTTATGGATGATGGCCATATTGAAACGGCCGAACTCCCACCAGAAGTTATCTTTGATGATAATACAGAGGCACTAGAGCTTGACCCAATTCGCCAAAGAGTATCAAAAGAGACATTTGACCCACAGGACGAACAGCTTGAGAATTACGATGAACTTGATGCGGCCCGTGAAATTGTTGATGACTACCTAGATCGCTCACCTGCTGCAGGAGATCTTGAAGGCAGATTACAACAAGATGAATTCTCTCCAGAAGATGTTGTCGAAGGTGATGAATTTTAGTCATCAAAGATTAAAGAATTTGTAGTCAACAATTAACTTGTTGTGATACTTTCAAGGTATGGAAAACACAACAACTATCACAGAATTGACTAAGTACTTTCGTCAAGCGGCCTTCCCTGGATCATTCTTCTTTAGCTTTGAAGGGATTGAAGGCTCAGGAAAATCAACACAAATAGTAAAAGTAAAAAACTATCTTGAAGATAAAGGCTTTAATGTTATTGTTATTAGAGAACCAGGTGGGACACCATTTGGAGAGAAGCTAAGACAGGCCATTCTAACTTCGCAAACAGATCTTCATCCAGCGGCCGAAGCGCACTTATTTGCGAGTGCTAGAGCACAAAATCTCCATGATCTTATTTTAAAAGAACTAGAAACTCCAAATACAATTGTTATCTGTGATCGCTTTATCGATAGCTCAATTGCGTACCAGGGAGTGGCAAGACGACTAGGGCCAGAGTATATCCTAAAAATCCACTCGCAATTTCCACTAAATATTGTTCCTCATAAGACATTCTACCTAAGAATTGATCTAGAAAAATCTCTTGAGAGACAACAATTAAGAAATATGCCTAAAGATTACTTTGAATCAAGAGATAATAGTTTTCATCAGTCTCTTATTGAAGGTTATGACTACTGCGCTGATATCTTTCCTAATCGTATCGTAAAAATTGACGGTGCAGGAAGCCTTGAAAGTGTAACGAATCGTCTAATTCAAGAAGTAGAAACAGTTATTAATGGATAAGAGTCGAGATTTAGCCTTTCAGGCATTATCAAAACGCTATGATGATAAGTCGCTGGCCCATTTCTACACACTTGAAATAAGTGGCCAATACTCTCCTACTCAAAAGAGAGAGATTCTTGAGAATTGGACGAAAGACTTCCTTGTAAATATTGTTTCAAAAGAACTTGGGCACAATAATGAGCTGGCCAAGAAATCTGTGGAAGACGGAAATGTTTCAGATATACTCTTTATCCAAACTAAAGAGAAGACCTATAAGGTAGCTGACCCAGCAATAGAGAGCTTCTTTAACTTTATTCGATTCAAACCGTCGCAATTAAAGTACTCATTTTCTATTTTTGATCAATCTCAGAAAATCACAACAATTCTTGCCAATAAACTATTAAAGACCTTAGAAGAGCCACCAGAAGGACATATCTTTATTTTTTTAAAGTCTAATGATGAAAAGAGTTTAGAAACAATTGATTCTAGAACTATTAGAATCAATATAACCCCTATCGATGCTGCGAGAAAACAAGAGAAAACAGATAATTTTAACCAGTTTGTCACGGCCTTCATTGATGACCAGGAACTTGTTGAGGTCCTAAGCACAGCAAGTCGTGAACAATTAAAACTTGATGATCTCCATGATCTCATCAAAGAACAACCAACTCGCGAGGCATTAATACACCAAGCAGTGGCCTCTTATCTTTCTCAAATAAGTAATCCTGATATGAGAAAGACCCAACAATGCCTTGATGCAATCAGTAAGGCAACCTATGAGATTCCCTTTAACGGGGCGGCAAAATCCAGATTAGCTCGACTTTTAAGCATCATAATGTAATGCATTGGCACTAGACATAAAGTGTTAATAAGACGACAATCTAAGCTAATTAAATTTTAATGGTAAATTAATGACAAATAATGAAGAAGTAAATAATTCAACTCCTAGTTCAGAGAATCCACAAGGAAAGTCTGATGCGGATAAGAAAGCAAATAAATTCACAAAACACGATGATAAATTAGCAAAAGACCAAGATGGAAAGTACGAAGACGGCCAAATTCTTACAATGGTTAGAGTACGCTTTCCTGGAAACGCTAAAAGTCAGCCATTTCTCTTAGGTAAGAGAAAGTTTTCTTACGGACAAAAAGTAATTGCCATGAGTGACCGTGGGATGACTGTTGGTTATATCAACTCTTTTCCTTATGAAGTAGAATTTGATAAGTCGATGCTCCCTATTCGCTCGATCTCAAAAGTTGCCACACAAGAAGATATCGACGAACAAAAAAGTTACATGAAAAAAGAAAATGAAGCCGAAGTTATATGTCTTCGCCTCATTGAAAAATACAATCTAAATATGAATTTAACTCACGTTGAGTTTATTCAATTTGGGAAAAAGGCCGTCTTCTATTTCACGGCCCCTGAAAGAGTCGACTTTAGAAACTTAGTTAAAGACCTTGTTGCTGAAATTAAGATGAGAATTGAGTTACGCCAAATCTCAGTTAGGGATCGCGCTGCGGCCCTTGGTGCAACTGGTGCTTGTGGATTACAAACTTGTTGTTCATACTTCCTAACTAATTATGGAAATGTTTCAATAAAAATGGCCAAGAACCAAAACCTTGCACTTATTCCAGCAAAGATTAACGGTGTCTGTGGCCAAGTAAAATGTTGTATAAAATATGAAGATGATGTTTACTCAAATAAGAGAGAATTCTTACCTGGTGAACATTCATATATCCGCACTAAGAACGGTGATATCGGTAAAGTATTAAAACTGCACATTCTTCTTGAGCAATTTGAAATGCTAACAGATAAAGGGTACATCAGACGCTACTACAAGAATCAATTTGATAAGCGCAAATGCCGTCCACCAAAGGACTGGCGCTTTCCAACTGAATTTAAGTCTATTACTAAAGAAAACTCTGTAATTATCGGGATCGAAGAACTCGAAGAAGAATTAAGGCTAAGAAAACAACAGAACTCACTCATCGATACAAACGATGATATCGAAGAAGAAGGCCATGAGTTAACTGATGATGAGGAAACTACTTCATCAAATAATATTGACGAAGAGATTGAAAAGCTTCCACTTGATGCGACAGAAGATGACGACAACTCGTCATCAAATCGCTCAAACGGGAAGAGACAATCTCGTCCACGCAATAACAACAGAAATCGCCAAGATAAGAATGATCAAAATAAAGGTGATAAGAAGAATTTCAACCGTAATCGTCCAAAAAATAGAGACAATGCACAAGGTGATATTCAAGCAAAAGACGGTGAAGCGAAGCCTCGTCAGAACCGTAACAGAAACAGAAATCGCAACAAGAATCGCAATTTCAGAAAACCTTCTGGCGAATCCCAAGGTGATCAAAACAAAAAATCTGAATCTTAATTATCAATTATTTTCTTTATAGTTTCAAAACAACGATGGTGAGGGAATTTATTTTCTCTCACTATCTCTAAACTACTCAATTGCTTCAAGTAATTCAAATTTAGCATCTCATCCTCTTCATCTACATAAGTCTTAATGAAACACTTATCCAGCTCAATGGCCTTATTGAAATCAAGTATCTCGAAGTAGACACTGGCCTGAACACTAGCGGACACTCTCGTATCAGCGCGAGCAAGAGATGGGATATGAAGCTTAGATGTTAAATATCGGATCATTTTAGAATGGTAGCGTGAAGGATAGAAAGCAGGAGCAACATAGATAAGCTCATGTGCTTTAAAATCAATTAATTCATTTTGTCGCAGCCATTCAATCAAGAGTGCACTAAGGGAGTGCGCAACAATAAGGCCATTATTATTAACACTAATTAAATTCTTAATTGTTTTTAAATCTTCTTTTAAAGAGATGGGGCCTAAGCGATTAAATGATAGTGTCGATTTTGTAATATTTGGATTATTAAATTGAAAAGAATCCGGGGCCTGATTAAGCCCCGGCATAAAAAGTATTTTTCGTTTCTTAGAAGTCACAATTTCCAGGTGTTCTTGGAAAAGCGATAACATCACGGATATTGCTCATACCAGTGATATACATAATCGCACGCTCAAATCCAAGGCCAAAACCAGAGTGTGGAGCTGATCCGAACTTACGAAGTTCGAGATACCACCAGTATCCTTCCTTCTCCATACCCATCTCATCCATTCTCTTAATTAACTTATCAAGATCTTCCTCACGTTGGGAGCCACCAATAAGTTCACCAATACCTGGAACAAGAACATCCATAGCACGTACTGTTTTCCCATCTTCGTTTTGCTTCATATAGAAGGCCTTACAATTCTTTGGATAATCAGTAACGATTACAGGGGATTTAAAATGTACATCTGTTAGATATTTTTCATGTTCAGTCTGAAGCTCTTCACCCCAGTTAGTTGGAAATTCGAACTTGGCCCCTGAAGAAGAAAGAATATCGATAGCTTCTGTATAAGTAATTTTTTTGAACTCGCTATCACGAACCGAAGTTAATGTATCAAAGTGTGTCTTATCAACATCAGTAAATGGCATTGAGTAAAGGAAATCAAGTTCCTTCTTACAATGAGTGAAAGCATAATCAATCATATATTTGATGTAATCAGCAGCAAGCTCTGCAACATCTTCAAGGTCAGCAAATGCTACTTCTGGCTCAATCATCCAGAATTCAGCTAAGTGACGCTTTGTATTCGAATTTTCAGATCTAAATGTTGGCCCGAAAGTATAAACCTTTCCAAGACCAAGAGCATGGCACTCTCCTTCTAGTTGACCTGTTACACATAATGATACATCTTTACCAAAGTAATCACGTGAAAAATCGACTTCACCCTTATCTGTCTTAGGTGGGTTATTCTTATCTAGCGTTGAAACGTTAAACATCTCACCCGCACCTTCACCATCGACAGCTGTTATGATTGGCGAATTAAGATAGAAGAAACCTTTTTCATTAAAGAAATTATGTGTGGCCATTGCAAGTGCATGACGAACACGGAAAACGGCCCCAAAAAGATTTGTTCTTACTCTTAGGTGAGCAATATCTCTTAAGTGTTCGAGTGAAGTACCCTTTTTCTGAAGAGGATAACTCTCATCAACAGCACCAATAATTTCACCCGTTGTCGCTTGCATCTCAATCGTTTGATTCTTACCTTGAGATTCAACAACTTTTCCAGTTATTGAAACACAAGTACCTGTAAGCATTGAAGACAGTGCCTCATAATTTTCGATCTCTGCATCCGCAACAATTTGCAATAAGTCCTGAGATGATCCATCATTTAAAACGATGAAAGAAAACTTCTTAGACTTACGAACAGAGCGAACCCAACCCTTAACAATTACTTCCTGACCAATATATGTTTGGGCCTGTGTAAATAGCGTTTTTAATTCAATTCTTTTCATTAATTATTCCTATAATACAGATTTTAAAATCTCTTGAGCTTGAGCTTTTTCAAGACGTGGCCCAAACTGAGTAACTAATTTAGCTGAACATGCACAAGCAAGTTCACCTGATTGCTTATAACCTAAACCATTAGTGATTCCATATAGGAAAGCACCTGCAAATAAATCACCTGCACCATTTGTATCAATTGCTTCAACTTTCGTTCCAGATACTTCTAAACGCTCTTGACCATCAAAGATAAGCGCACCTTTTGCACCAACAGTAATAGCAAATGTATTTGCAATAGTTTTTAGCGCTTCAAAAGCTTCATCAACAGAAGATGTGTCAGTAAATGACATGGCCTCCGCATCATTACAAAACAGTAGATCGATTTTTTGATCACCAATCATTTGTTTGAAACCATCTTTAAAGAATCCGACAATTCCAGGGTCAGAAAAAGTTAGCGCAACTTTAACATCGTTCTTACGAGCAAAATCACGTGCCTTTTGACAAGCAGCAATTCCTGCTTCTCCAGTAACAAGATAGCCTTCGATATAAAGCCACTTACTCTCACTTAAAGAAGCGAGATCAAGTTGTTGGTCAGAATAAGTTGCCGTTGTTCCAAGATATGTATTCATAGTTCTTTCAGCATCTTCAGAAATCATAACAAGGCACTTTCCAGTATCACCATCATATAGGCCATTTTCGATATTAGAACTTACACCGTTTGCAACTAAATCTTTACGGTAGAAATCACCAGTTTCATCATCAGCTACTTTACAAGAGTAAAATGTCTTTGCACCAAGTTGTGTAGCTCCAATAATTGTATTAGCAGCTGAACCTCCACAAGCTCTTGAATGACCTACATTATTACCGCTTAAGGCCTTAAGTAGGTGCTCTTGACGCTCACTTTCAACAAGTGTCATCAAACCCTTTTCAATTGCGTGATCAGCTAGGAATTCATCACTAACTTTAAACTCCATATCAACTAGGGCATTTCCCATTCCGTAAACATCATACTTCTTCATTTACTCTTCCTTTCTTTTAAATATCAATTCATTCTTTGATTTATCAAATTCTGTATACTTGTATCCGGCATAGTCAAAGGCCTTAAGACCTTCGATATCTTTTACTTTATTCTTGATAATAAAGCGCGCCATCATTCCACGTGCTCTTTTTGCATTAAAAGAGATCACCTTATATTGGCCATTCTTATAATCAAGAAAGCGTACATTTACTAACTCACTCTCAAGTAATTGTGTTTTTACACTTTTAAAATATTCTTCACTTGCAAGATTAACAAGATACTTTGATTTGTTCTTCTTTGCATCGGCATTTAATTTTGTGACGATCTTATCACCCCAAAATTTATAAAGATTAGTGAGACCCTCGCTATTAATACGAGTACCCATCTCTAGGCGATAAGCACGAAGTTCATCAAATGGAGCGAGTACTCCATAGAGGCCGGAAAGAATTCTTAAATGCTTATTGGCATATTTTAATTCACTCTTTGTTAATTCACTAGCATTTAAACCTTGGTAGGTATCACCAGCAAAACTAAAGATTGCAGCACCAAGATCATTAGTCTTTTTAAAATTCTTGAAACGATTGATATTAAGATCAGCAAGAGCTTTAGAGAGCTTCATCATTTTCTCTAGATCTGAGCTTTCTAAACGGGCCATTTTTGTTGCAAGTTCGCGGGCCTCATCCATGAAGGTTGGAGTTTCTAGATCGAAGCTGGCTTCAATTTCATTATGTTCAAAATTAAGCTTTTTGGCAGGAGAGATGACAATATCCATGAATGTCCTTCTTCTTTGTATATTACAAGTAATAATTAGTATTAAACGCCTGAAATATTAACAAGTTAATTATCAATTTGCGAGTGATTTAAGGCAGAAAATAACGATCATAGCGCGTTGATTTCCCACTAAAACTAACCATCTGATATTTAGACTGAGTCAGCTCTATTGTGCGAGCTTTAATTGGACGCTTAAGGCAGACAAGAGAAAATTGCTCCAACAAAGAAGCAAGATATTGATCCTGATCCTCGTCTTTACCAACGAGATTTTTAAAAACTTCCATTTCTTTGCGGCTTAAGGCCGATTTTGCTTTCTTATTACTAGGCATTTCATACATTGGATCAAAGAAGCATTTATTAAATCTATTATCAATTACATCGGCATCAATGGCCTGTCCAAAGTGTAATGAAAAATGATTCTTAAAAATATCACCTATGGCCGAATCTTTATAATTAACCGCCTTTTGATAGGCCCATAAGGCCAAGGCAAAGACATGTGGATTTCTCTCAAAACACATTAAGTGACAACCGAAACTTAAAAGTAAGCAAGCATCCTTTCCTGTGCCAAGACTTGCGTCAACGAGAAAATTACTAGCAAAACCATCACCTTTTAACTTCAAGGCCTTAAAAAGTGGCTCCTTTGTTAGAGCATACTTACGTGATAAGTGTGTTTTGAGATCACGGGCCCAATCAAGTTTTAGTACGTGGGCCTTATCTTGATCGACAAGAGATAATTCACCATCATAATTAAAGTAAAGAGAGTTTGTCGCTTCTTTGACTATTTTGAACTCAATATTATGAGATTTTAAATGAAGCAAATAACCATGCAACGCATCGTTCTGAGATTCTATTGAATCAATATGTCCAGGAGCCAGGATAAGCTCTAAAATAATATTTTCTTTTGATGCAGTATTCATATAAAAATCAAATAGATGGAGTGTACCAATCGTGCTATAACTTTCTCTTAAAACGACACTTACTTTATAACACACACGGAGAATAGATGTCACACTCACAAGAGATTTCTGAAAAAACAATTTCTACTCTTGGTTTTGATCCAAGAAGTTTAAAGGGCGAAATTAATCGCGAATTAGCAAAGAATTATATCAGCGCCAGTGACGAAGATATAAAAGAAATGCTAGCAACCCTAGGCTTAAGTAATACCAAAGAATTATTCAACCATATAAAAGACGATGTGAAGTTCAGTGAAAAGATTCCTCTAGCTGCTGGACTATCTTACGATCAACTAGTTGAGCGTCTTGATGAACTTGCAAAGAAGAATAACATCCCTACAAATTTCTTGGGAGATGGGCTGCCACAATTTAAAATTCACGACATTGTTCCTTATGTTTGTAATATTAGGGGACTGACAACGGCCTATACACCATACCAACCAGAAAGAAGCCAAGGTACATTAAACACACTTTGGATTTACTCTAGTGCCCTTACTGCCCTAACAGGTTTTGAAGCTATCAACTCGTCTCTATATGAGAGATCAACTTGTCTATATGAAGCATTAAAGACAGGTCTTAGATTAGCTAAAAAGAAAAATAAAGTCTTAGTTAGTGAGGCCATTTATCCTCAAGACAGAAGTGTATTAGAAACAAATGCTGCCCACACAGGACTTGAGATTATTTATGCTCCAATTAATAAAGAAAGCGGTTTAATTGATATCGATAAAGCTCGCGAAATCATTACATCAACTAATGACATTGCTTGCTTTGCCTTTGGCCAAGTAAACTCTCTAGGATTACTAGAAGATGTTGATGCACTTACAGACCTGTGTACAGAACACGACGTCTATTCTATTGCTATCATCGATCCGATGCTACTTGCAAAAGGTGGACTGAAGAAGCCAAGTGTTTATGGTACAAACAAACAAGGGACAACAATGATCGTTGGTGAAGGACAACACCTTTGTCTCGATGCAAATTATGGTGGCCCAGGGCTTGGAATCTTTGGAATCCGTTTTAATGAAAAGAATAAGAATGAAATTCGCCAAACAGCAGGCCGCTACGTAGGTAACGCTGTTGACATGAATAATAATGAATGTCTTGCCATGGTTCTTTCAACTCGTGAGCAACATATTCGCCGAGAGAAAGCGACAAGTAATATTTGTTCAAATCAATCGTTTGTAGCAACGATTGCAGGTGCCTCACTTCTAGCTCTTGGAGACGAAGGTCTTGCGGCAAAACTTGAAACTTCAAGGCAGAATGCAATTAACTTCACTTCTCAAGTTCTAGGACTAAATGGTGTTGAGCTTGCTTTTGCAGCACCATTCTACAATGAAGTTGTATTAAAGATTGAAGGTGATCTTGATTCACTAATTAATAAAAGTAGTGAGATTGTTATTGGAAAGAATATTTCTGGCCGTCATGGACTTGCAGGAAATCTTCTTAAAGTATCTTTCGGTGATATACAATCACAAGAAGAACTTACTGCACTAATTGAAGTCTTTAATAAGAATTTTAGCGAAAATGAAGAAGCAGAAATCTTCCTACCTGAAATCCCTGTTAATAATCTTCGATTAGAAGCTCCGGGTATTGCACAATTTCCTCTCGAAGAAGTGAAAGCATTCTATGATAAATGTGGAAGCTTAAACGTATCACCAGATGATGCAATCTACCCTCTTGGCTCATGTACAATGAAATATAATCCATATGTTAACGACTGGGCCGCAGGTCTTAGTGGCTTTACAATGGCACACCCAGACCTAGATGATAAATTCACTCAAGGTACACTTGAGTTACTTCATGAAATACAAGAAGATTTCAAGGCCATCACAGGTCTACCTGGTGTTGTTACTCAAGCAGTTGCAGGTGCCCAAGGAGAGCTTGTCGGAATAAAGATGTTTCAAGCCTACCATGCAGACAAAGGCAATGGAGAAGTTAAAAATACTATTCTAATTCCTCGTTCAGCACATGGTACCAACCCTGCGACAGCAGCTGTTGCTGGATTTGTTCCAGGCCGTGTCGATGGTAAACAAGTAGGAATCATTACACTAGATGCAGATGAAAGAGGTCAAATCGATCTTGAACAACTAAAAGAGATCATTAAAACTGATGGTGAAAGAATCGCTGGTATCATGGTAACCAATCCAAATACAGCTGGTGTTTTTGAAGAAAACTTCAAAGAAGTTGCTGATCTAATTCACTCTGTTGACGGACTCGTTTATATGGACGGCGCTAATATGAATGCGATTGCGGGAATCGTCTCACTTGAAAAGCTTGGCGTCGATGCTTGCCATAATAACCTTCACAAAACTTGGACAATTCCGCACGGTGGAGGAGGCCCAGGTGATGCAATCGTAGCAGTAAGTAATAAACTTATCGACTATATTCCTGGTACACAAATAGAAAAACTAGCTGATGGAAGCTTCAAAAAAGTTCGTGCATCTAAGTGCATTGGAGATTTTCATCGCCATGATGGGAACGTAGCTCACAAAGTTCGCGCCTATACTTACCTAAAGGCCTTAGGACAAGATGGTGTTGTAACGATGAGTGAAATAGCAGTCCTTAGTGCACGCTACCTCTTTAATAAACTTAAAGATGTATATCCAATGCTACCTCATGGTGCAGATAAAACACCAAGAATGCACGAGTTCATCATTACTCTTAGTGATGACATGTTCTCACACATTGAAAAGTCAGGAACTCTTAAGAATCAGATTATAGCAAAAGTAGGAAAACTATTCTTAGACTTTGGTCTTCATGCCCCAACTGTTGCTTTCCCTGAAGTATTCGGACTAATGATTGAACCAACTGAATCTTTCACAAAGAAAGAATTAGATGATTTTGCAGAAGTTTTAGTGGCAATTAAGAATGTTCTATCAGACTCACCTGAAGTATTACAAACAGCTCCTCATTTTACTGCGGTAGGAAAAGTTGATGAAGTTTGGGCCAATAAGAATCTAAAATTCTACACAGAACTTAATAAGTTATGGGAACTTCCAACAGATGAAATCTCACCAAAGAAACTTCGTCATACAAATGTTCATGACGTAATTGCAATGATTAGAGAAAAGCATCAAGCGAAATAAAATTGACGAAAAATAAATAAAATAAAGAAAAAAAAGAAAACGCCAGTATGAAACTGGCGTTTTTTATATATAGAAAGTAGCAGAGATTGAAAAACATACGAATAATTCGAGAATAACAACAACACGAAAATTAACACGAATTTGGGGAACAAAGAACAACAACACAACTTTAACAATATGTTTATTCATCAATCCCTGCTACAGTTATGCCCGTTTTATACGACGCTAATTTTGAACTTACAACCTACGTCTACGCCCTTTGTAATATTTACATAGGCAAATTTAACAGATGCCATTACTGCCTAAATTTATTTATTTTTGAAGAATAAAATTTAACATTTTCGACATCTTGTAGCTCAACGCTAAGAGCGAATAGTAATTGATTAAAGAGGAAACTCCCCTCGTATTTGGATTCATATAACTTTGCTTGAGAAAATGCTTTCTTAGCACCATACAGTTCTTTGTAAGTCAGTATATAGAGATAGCGAAAGTATGGATTTTCAGGCTCGTACTTGCTGGCCGAATCAAAGAGATCAATGGCCATATGATAATCTCTAATTCTTATATGATACATTCCAAGTGCCACAAGTAAGCTTGCATCTTGTGGATTCTTAGAAAAAGCATCCTTTAATATTTGAAGAGACTGTGCCTCATTACCAACTTGACGATGCAAATCGGCCAGATTCACATACGCTGGAAGAAAGTATGGGAAGCGTTTAACTGAATCCTCGTAAAATTTAGCGGGAGATTTTGCAACATATCCGAAGCGAGAAAGAGAAGCGAGCTTTAGCATACTATCAGTACTATATGAGATTGTTTTATACTTATGACTTGTAAGTTTTAAAACACTGTCTTGGAGTTGTTTGATATCAGGAAAATTTGCTAAGAGCTCCAGAGTCGCTTGAACCACAAGCACAGACGAATCGCTTAATAACGAGTTATAATCCTGGGCCTTCATACTATGAAATTCACGTAGAAAACTTATGGCATAGGCCCTTCTCATTTGCGCATTATTTGAATCTTTAATAAATCCTAGAAGTTCATTTTTATTCTTAAAATTTCCTTTTTGAATTTCTCCAATAATTTCAAGTAGAGAGTCTTTCGTTTTTAGATTATTAAACTTAGTTCTAAAGAGCTTATCCATTTCAACCTTAGACTTATCACCATGACAATTTGTACAACTATTTGGACCACCATACTTAAGAGTATAATCAGGGCGTGGAATAACGAATTTATGGTCGGCCCTCATATCGATTCCCATGTAGGCTTTCTTAAGCATATGACAATCCATACAGTTAAAATTAGCATTCGCCTTATGTTGTGTATGAGAAGGTTGTGAATATTCAGGGGTATGACACTGTGGATTGGACCCCGTTTCAGGCTACCTTTGATTAATTAATAAATACTCCTTAAATAGTTAATATTGCTAACTAATCTCACATAAAATTGTTTACAGAGATTATGCACAACTTGAGTACTTGATTAAAATTAAAATATAAATAAGATTAGTTGTAAGCTATTCAATTAATTGATTAAGTGTTATATATGCTGCAGTTAATAATTATATTTAGGAATAAAGATGGAAGACTTAAAGCGTGCAACATTTGCAATTATCTCTCACCCGGATGCTGGTAAGACAACAATGACGGAGAAACTACTTTGGTTTGGTCAAGTTGTGCGAAGTGTCGGTATGGTTAAAAGTAAGCAAGGAAACTACGCTAAGTCTGACTGGATGGAGATGGAGAAAGAGCGTGGTATCTCGATTACTTCTTCTGTTATGTCATTTCCATATAATAATCGAGCGATGCACCTTTTAGATACACCAGGTCACAAGGATTTCTCAGAAGATACCTACCGAACACTGACAGCGGTTGAAAGTGTTCTTATGATGATTGACTCTGCAAAAGGTGTTGAAACACAGACTAAGAAGCTTATGGAAGTATGTCGTATGCGAGATACGCCAATTGTTTCCTTCTGTAATAAATTTGATCGCGATGCTCTTGATCCATTTGAACTAATTGATGACGTTGAAAAGACATGTTCAATTCAATGTGTGCCTATGACTTGGCCAATCGGCTCGGGTGTCGACTTCAAAGGTGTTTACGACCTCAGAAATAAGACAATTATGAGCTTTAAAGATGCTCAAGATCCATTTAGTCCAACAATCATTGATGCAAGTGATTTAACAGCTTCACATGTAAAAGATTTTGTTGGAGCTAGCCTGCTAGAAAAACTAGAAGAAGATCTCTTAATGATTGAAGAACTTATGCCAGAATTTAACGAAGAAGAATTCTTAGCTGGGATAATGACGCCAATGTATTTTGGCTCTGCACTTAATAACTTTGGTGTAAAAGAAGTAATTGATACATTCTCAAAATACGCTCCTGGCCCTGGTAAGCGTGAGGTTATTACGGCCCCAATTGAAAGTGGTGAGACACGCATGGTCGATCCAAGTGAAAAGAAGTTCAGTGGTTTTGTTTTTAAGATTCAGGCCAATATGGATAAGAAACACAGAGACCGCGTCGCCTTTATCCGCGTTTGTTCTGGAAGATTTGAAAGAGGACAAAAAGTAACTCTAGCGAGAACGGGAAAGGAATTAAAAATTGCCACTCCTTTAATCTTTCAAGCACAAGATCGAGAAATAACAGAGTATGCAATTCCAGGTGATATCATTGGTATTCACGACTCAGGGAAGTTACAAATTGGTGATACCTTCACAGATGGTGAAATCATGCAATTTACAGGAATACCAAGTTTTGCTCCAGAATTATTCAAACGTGTTCTTTTAAAAGATCCGATGAAAGGAAAACAACTTGATAAGGGGTTACAACAACTTTCAGAAGAAGGCTCCGTTCAGCTTTTTAGACGACATAATTCGACTGAGAAAATCTTAGGTGCTGTTGGTGCACTACAGTTTGAAGTTGTTCAGCGTCGTCTCGAAGACGAATATAATGTTAAAGGAGATTATGAGGGCTTTCCTTATAACGGGATTCGATGGATTAAATTTCCAAATGAGAAGATCAAAGACGAGTTTATTTCGCGTTATAGTTCAAATATTGCCTTTGATATTAAAGATCGACCTTGCTTTATTTACCGTACAGAATGGGATCTAAAATTGGCCACGGAAAAATATGCTGATGTGGAATTCTTTAAGACAAATGATTTCAAATAATTATAAATTGTTTACATCATCAAACTAAATTACTTGATAATTACATAAAAATTATCTATGATAACTCAGTTGCAGACGCTACATACACAACAGGATACGCAATTTGAGATTTTTATTTGTTGAAGACGAAGTTGAATTAGTTGAGCTCTACCAATACATGTTTGACCGTATCGGTTTAGACTATGAGGTAGCTTATAACGGTGAAGAAGCTTTAGAAAAAGTAAAACATAGTCAATTTGACTATATTTTCTCAGATATTCGTATGCCAAAGATGAATGGAATTGAATTTTTAAAAAACCTAATTAATGAGGGTCTCGACTTCAAAAAATTTGTCTTTGTTACTGCACACCAAGAGGTATCTCTGGATGAGGTAAAAAGAATGGGTGGGCACGATATACTTTATAAGCCAATAAGGCATAAAGTTTTCATGGATTATATTCAAGATTTACAAGCATAAAAAAGGGGCCCAATAAGTAGGGCCCCTTTTAATTTATAGAATTTCGTTAATTAATTCCTGGCAACTATTTGTTCTAATAAATTCTCCCGGCATTTCTCGCGCAGGAATTGTATTTTCACGCATCTCTTGTGCAGCAAGGGCCGCACGAACACGGTGAGCATTATCCATTGTATTTGTTTCATCAGCTGCACCATGAACCCATTGGCGTCCAGTTGAATTAAGAGCATCTTCGCTGCTTCTTGCATTAACTGCATTCCCCCAACCTGGCTGGTGTGGGTGAATTGCCATTTTTTCATCAAGACTTCTAAAGAATAACTTCTTACTTTCAAGTTCTGAAATAGATAGTCCTTCCATTGCTGATGTACGATATTGATTAATATCAAGGCCTAAGTCATCACAAAGTTTCTTGAGATCAGCTTCAACAGAAGCAGGTTTCTTAACATAGTCAACATGACTTGTGTAATCAACCTTACCACTTAATTCTTCAGTGCTATTGAGTGCTTTATCAAGCATTGCACGTACTAGTTTAATCTGTAGAGCAGACTCTGCGGCATCTCTTGGAGCATTAAACATTCTAAACTCGGCCTTTCTAATCTTTGGATCAACTCGGAAAGTACGGCGCCAGTCAACTGTTGGGTTAGAAATATCAAAGTCATCTGTTACAAATTGCTCAGGGATAACATCTTGAAAATAAGCAGAAACATCTAATTGAATATAACGAGTCTTACGTCCAAAACGAGTATTAAAATACCTTTCATTGTAGAGAAGTTTTTTAAGCTCTTCTTCGCTTCCGTTAAAGTTCTTAAGTGCATTTCTTAAAGTATCACTTACTTCAACAGGCTCAGACGTGTGAGAACGATTAATATGTTGGAACATGAGAGAAATGATCCCACGGTGCTCATGAAAGATTGATAAGAAGCGAGCAAGTTGTTTTGGCTTTCCATCAAAGGCCGCAAGGTCAATATTAACGTGACCACCACCGGCCATTAGCGATGGTAGAACATTATTTTTTTCAAAAGCCTTATAAACTGAAGCTACTTCATCAATTGTTGGCGTAAACTTAGGCGTAATAAGCTCAATTGTCCCACCACGTGGAGACTCACCAATGATTTCACCAGACGGCGAATAAGAGCGGCCAATACCATCCCACTCGACTTGCCACTTACGGCCCTTATCATCACGAATAGAATAGGCAACATCAAGTCCGTGCCCGTGGCCGTCAACATCGAGCTTAACTGGAGCCTCGCCATTTTCGCCACCAATTTCTTCAAAGAGATCTTGAGCTACTTTTTTAATAATCGCTTCACGATCCTCACTTGAGAGGTCAACCGTAGTTTGTACCCATGCACGTTTCCCATCTTCCATTCGCTCTTGTGATGTTATGGACTTAAGTCTCAGTGGGAACTTACCAGAATACTCAATCCCTAGGTCGATCTTATTAACATCGACTGGATTATTAATTCGATGTGGAGCATCCACATTGGCCTTGAAGTCCATCGTTAATGCATCATAATCAACCATTTTAGGTCTCATATAATTTTCAAGATCATCAATTAGCTTTGATGCTGAAACCCAAGACTTATTCATCTTACGAACTTGTTGCTTAAGCACTGCTTGGTCCTGTTCAATATCAAGGGCCGCAACTTGTTCAGTAAATTGCCTTACTAGATCTTTTACAAGCTTTCTCTTTGTATCACCAATAAAAGCAACACCTTCTTCGGTCCATCCCCAGTACTGTACACGGTAGCCAGGTTTAATGCCGGCCTTATCAAGAACCTTGAGTGCCTTGTCGGCCACTTCATCTTCAATGCCGAATCGAGCAACAATACTTTCCTTCGACTGAAAGCTAGCACTATTTAGATTATAATCGTCGATACTAGCAATTCCGCTAAAGTCATTAGCAGCGATGCGTGCACCAAGAGTTGTTTGATAATATCTAGCAGGAGCTAAGTTCTTTGTCCCTGCTCTAAACTCGATTCCAAGTCCACCTGTGTTGGCAATCCAAGGCTTAAACTTTCCATCTGGCCTGATTACCCCTCGTCCCCCACTATATAGATCTTTCAACGCCGATTCAGGTTGTACTTGCTTATAATTCGCAAACTCAATTCCTGAGTCACCATTAATACCATTTAGAACAATATATGATTGAATCGTACGATAGAACTCTGAGAGTTTACTTTCATCAAGCTCAGGATGCTTAACAAATACCATTCGCTGGTGCCCAGGAGCCTGAAAGAGCTTAACTTTATTTTCAAGAGTTTTAGGATCTTTAATGACTTGTGATAATTCATCTCTAAACCATGCAACAAGCTCCTCAAACTCTCCATATGTATTTTGTGCCTTAAAGTTGATTTCCCAACCTCCGCCACCACCATTGTGTCCATGGGCGTCCACGAGGAATCTTTCGGCCTTACCAAAGTTAGGCTTCCAATCACTGTAGTCATATCGATATGCTAAGAATTTCTTAGTTAAACCAGGTAGTGAACCATCGAAGAACTTCATACGAACACGAGGCTTTATGAAAGTCATTGCCCTGTCTTCCATTTGATCAATTAGGTTTTCAAATACTAACTTTAATTTATCGTAGTCAGCCTCAGCAATATTTGTCGCTTTAAGCTCTTCTAGATTGATAACTTTTGGATTGCCGTCAATATCAACAACATCGCGTGCAAGATCAACTTTTAAACCTTCTTTATTACGATACGTACGATATCCATTGGCATCCTTTGCATAATTTTCAAGAAAATCTCGATAAAACTTTTCTTGATCTTCTTGTGACAATGCTGCAATCTTCTTTTTAATAAGTTGATTAGAAGGAGACATAACACGTGTGATAAGACTTGATGATGCTTCTTTTTCTGCACCGAATGTAAGACCACCAGTCATTCCAGGTAATGCTTCTCCACCCACTAGGATCGCTTTTGCATTATAACTAGAACCAGAGTATTGAAGGTCGGCCCAAGCTTCATATGCAGTTTTATAATCTCCATCGCCATTCGATGAAGGGTTACGAAAGTCATAACTCTTAAGATGCGAGATTCCAAAAACCGCAGCAGTCCCGATTGCTACAGTACCAAGAACTGGCAAGTAATAATCTTTAAATCTTTTATTTTTGTTTTCCATATATATAGCCTTTATTACATAAAGTTATTCTTTGATTCTTTATCCTGCTCTAAAATTATTTAAACAGACATTTCTTCTTTTTTAATTCTTCAATCTTAGCTTTAGTCTCAGGAGTTTTGTCACTCACTTTATAAAGCTGATCAAAGAATGCATCTTCTCTCTTTGATGCTGGAACACGTGAAGCTTCATTAATAGCTGTTGCTAATTTCTGAGCTTTTTCAGGAGAGAACTTTCCATCGATAACTTTCCATAAATGATTCGAAGAACCAGGGCCTGCAAATAGCGCCCTACCATTTGAATCAGAACTATACTTAGCTACTGCTTGATAAAATTCAGCGTACTCTTTCTTCGCTCCTCTATTGTTGAAACTTAGAAATAAGGCAAGTGTTTTACGGTCTGCTTTATCAAGGTAGCGTGTAACATCTTTTACTTTTAGAGATCTAGACTTTTGACCAATATAACGATTAAGTGCATCTTGGTCCTTTGGAAGTCTAACCATCATTCTCTTTAAACTAGGATCAGATACTTTAACAATCTTTGACTTATATCCAAGAGAAGCAAGTTGATCTGTCTTACAGATCGAACAGCTTAAAATATCATCTGCATGTGTCCCATATGCACTTGCAAGATAAGCAAGATCATTTGCGATGGCCTTAAAACGCTCACCGCTTATCGAATCTGTTGGTGCATCTAGTGATGAAATGATTCTTTGAACTTTGTCTTTATCTTCTCTCGAAGCTTTTGAAAGAATTGTTTCTAGACCTTCTTTTAATGAAGAATGATCTTGCGCAATTGTTCGAACACTATATTCAATTGAATTCTTTAAGCTTGTAATTGAAGCCCCTGAGATCCCCTCTTTAATAACCTTTGACTTAATCAATACTGGCCTTAATAACAATTCTCCAAAAGAGAAAACACTGGCGCTTACTGAATGTGCTAAGAAGACACATAAGAAAAGGGCCGTAAGGCCTCTACCAATCAACTTCATTAATAACTCTCCTCACTTAACCAATTTAAAGCTAAGTTTTTAATTTAACGTATCTCTTTACGGGCATTTTAACCGCGAACTTTAGTCAAGTACTTGCATTTCAAGAAATTTAAAGCATAATCATCGTAAAAGTAGATACTTAACTTTAATCAAATAATAAATTTCAGGAAGTAAATGAGCGCAATCGCAGGTAGAATAAAAAAATTATATCGACATAAGAAAAAATGGACGACAAAAGCTGGTATTGATTCTTATCGCCTCTATGATCGTGACATTCCAGATTTTCCATTCATCGTCGACCTTCATGGACCTTACTGTATTATCTATAAGAGAAGCATCGATCATATTGATGAAGAGAAGAATCATCTTCCCCTATTAATTGATGCTATTAAAGAGATTTGCTCAATCGAGCAAGACAATATCTTTATTAAAGAAAGAAAAGTTCAAGATTCCGAATTTCAGTATCAAAAAGAAAAGGATGAAGTTAAATTCATTTCTCAAGAAGGCCCACTTAAATTCAAGCTACTATTGAACAAATATATCGACACAGGACTCTTTCTTGATCACAGGCCATTGAGGCAGAAGCTTGCTAGCGAAGACTTCAAAGGTACGAATGTCTTAAACCTTTTTTGTTACACAGGAAGTCTGTCGGTTGCCAGCGCCTTTGCCGGAGCGAAAGTGACAAGCGTTGATATGTCAAATACCTATATTATGTGGGCACAAGAGAATTTCGCGTTAAATGAACTTAACAAGGATGAACACCAATTTATTCGTGAAGATGCCATGAAGTATCTTATGGAAAAGCAAAGAGATGATGAACGCTTTGATACGATCATTCTCGATCCACCAACTATGTCTAAATCGAAGAAAATGGAAAAACTCTTTGATGTTCAAAGAGATCATATTGAACTTGTGAAGTTATGCACAGGACTCTTAAAGCCTAAAGGAGTGCTTTACTTCTCAAATAACTTACGTTCATTTAAACTCGACGAAGGGTTACAAGAAGAGTTTGAAATAAGAGATATGACTCGTTGGAGTATCCCCCAAGACTTTCATGATGCAAAGATACATAGGCTTTATAAAATCCATTTGCGCCCATAGGTCATTCTCCCTATAATAGTAGAACATGATTAAAAGATTCCTATTACTATTGAGTATCATTATTAGCTGCCAAGCCTTAGCTGCAACAGTTTTGATCGACCCAGGCCATGGTGGCGAGGACTGTGGTGCAAAAGCAAAGGTCTGGCAAAAGAACAAGAAAACAAAGAAGAAAAAACTAAGTATCGTCTGTGAAAAAGACGTTGCTCTAAAAATAGCCCTTAAATTAAAAAAATTCATAAATAGTACAAAGCGCCATCGTGCTTATCTGACAAGAACAATTGATACGACAGTTTCTTTACAAAAAAGAGCAGATATGGCCGATAGTATTAAGGCCGATATTTTCATTTCAATCCACTTAAATGCGGCCACAGATAAGAGCTCAAATGGTTTTGAGACATACTTTCTGGATAATCACCAAGATGCGGCCGTGGCAAAAATTGAAGCCGTAGAAAACCGTGATATTGAAGGAAAGCAAGTCATCATCAATAATATTCTAACTGACTTAGTTGTCGAAAGAGTGGCCCCAGAATCAAAAAAACTTGGAGAAAAGGTTCACACACAAATAAGTAAATTATTAACTAAGAATTATAAGATGAAGGATCGTGGATTAAAGCCAGGTCTCTTCTATGTCTTGGCCCTTTCAAAAAGGCCATCAATCTTACTGGAAGCTGGATTTCTCACAAATTCCCACGAAGCGGACCTCGTTTTAAACGATTGGTTTCACCATCTCTACGCAAAATACTCGGCAGCAGGAATAATCAGCTACTTAGACTCCATAAGTGGCCCTAATTTATTCTAATAAACCAAATATAACACTCAAGTATTAAGCTAAACTCACCGAAAAGTTAATTGAGATGAAGCGAGGCTTAACATTATTTTTACTATATTCACTAGTGCAATTTGCTAGTTACGCAAGTAACGAATTATCTTCTTGTACCGTCAATCTAAGTTTAAATTCAGCTAATCCTAAGGCCATATGCCAAGCAACTATCATTGATCAATCAAATATTTTAATGGAAAGATCTTGTCGCTACCTTGGCAATGGTAGACAAAGTCGTCAAAAAAGATTGAGCCTAAATTGTGGAGATGGCATCTTTAATATTTCAATAAAGAGAGATTTTTCTAGAAATTCAAATCATGAAATCATCAATATTGGAAATCGACTTCCGTATTTCCCAACAAAGCATTACTCCGATGAAGACACTAGAAATTGTTATGTTAAGGGCCACGATAAGGACTACCCTATTCGCTCTGATAAATTGACCATTGATATCGCAAGGATTAGAACTTCTAAACCTAAATCAAAAAACGCACTTAGTGCGGCACCTGTTTTCTGTCATGATGGAAATAGTGACCGAAGAGTCCTAATGGGTGTAGTTTCAAATAAACAAGAATTTATTCCAATTAGCGATCTTAAAGAAAAATATCAATTAAACTCAAATTTTAATGTTGATTTTGATGATAGTAACTATGCTGATGAGACAATTCAAACAGTATGCGAAGATGCTCTTAACTGTGTAAGCAATTTGATTAAACCCGTTAAAGAATTAAATGACAAATTAGAAGAGATTCTTAAGGTTTACCAGGATCAGAAATTAAAAGAGGAAAGAGAGAAATTAGCTCAAGACTTCAAAGATATTGAAAAAGAGTGCCGTCGTGGACGAATTATTGAGCGCATAAGCTATGATCAAGTTGAAGAAGCTGGTTTCGGTGATTCAGCAACTGGTGTTTTAGAAAAGAGTGCTATTAGTGTGGCACGCTTCATTGAATCGATAAACCCACTTGATGAAGAAGATTTCTTGTTAGGTCAATTTAGAAAAACTAAATCAATTGCAGATAATCTCTCTGATGACAAAATTGTTGAGATTTTTAATGAAGTTAATAAAAAAGATCTTGGAAATCTTGAGAAAATCAAAGAGTTAACAATTGCCTATGCCGAAACAATTGTTAATAAAATCCTTGATGAGATGGGTACATTTGGTGATAAAGATCAAGAGAAGATAGCTTTCATCAATGGTTATAAGAAAGATTTTAAAGCATGTATTCAGCGCTCAGTAAACTCGTCACAGGTTAAAGAGTGTGCGGCCATATTTACGAATAATATTGCAATAGGAATTGGAGAAGAGGAACTTAAGCGACAAGTAGCAAAGAACTTCTCACAAGAAGATGGTATCTCTCTTTTAACAAATCATTCAACTCATACTTACATGAAGTGTATTGATAATAATCTTGGAAAATTTAAAAAAGTCCTGGATACAACAGGGATTGTTAAAGGATGTGTTTATAAGGGTATCCTTTTAAGTTATCAAGAAACAAGAAAGAAGAGAATTAATGATGTTATTAAAGGCTATACAGGTAAAGATGATAATAGCAAACTTGTTACATCAATCTTAGATCGATCAAATGACTGCCGTTTCTCCCCTGTCATCAACAAGAGTAAGCATACAGATGGTGAATACCTAGCGCTTGCAAAAATGGATACTGAGTTATTTGCGCAAACAATTTCAGAGTGTGTAGCAAGTCTGACTAAGAATGCAACTTTTGATGTCGTTGAACTGGCTATCACAACAAATCCAACAATCAGTAGTGCGCTAACGCTAATAAAAAGAGATAAGCTAGTTAATGAAATTAAAGAAGTACATCTACCTGCATGTCTTAAGGCAAAAAACACAAATGATGGAAATAAATGTGCAAAATTTGTAACGGCCATTGCGACTTTAACTGCAGCAAGCTCTATTCTTGAAATTGAATTTGATAAACAATTTATTGCACTTGATCTATCAGAACAAGAAAGCGAGAAATTCAAAAAAGAAATTCTTACAGATTATGATCATTGTGCGAAGCAAGCAAAAGATAAATTCTATCGTAACCTTAAAGAAGAACCAAATGAGAAAGAAGTTAATAATTGCCTGAAGCAGGCGATTATTTCACTCTCTTCAAAAATATTACCTAAGAGCATTGAGAAAGCAGCACTTGAAAAAGGCCTTGAAAAAGAGATTGTGGATAAGACGATGACACAAAAGCGACTTTCCACTTTTAAAGGAGTCATGAAAGAGTGCTTAAATGAAAGTTTAAGCAAATATGAGAGTATGCAGTCATTTCAAGATAATCTAAATAAGGAAATACAAAATTGTACGTTTATTACTCAAAAGGATGTCGTTAATGTCATCGCCCTAGAGACAGCATATGATCAGACAAAAGATTACAAATTAAGTGATTCTCAAAAATCAAGTCTAAGTAATCTTATCAATAGTCATATTCAAAATTCGACGAAAGAAAATATTGATTTCAAGATAGATACGCTAACACCAATACTCGTAAAAGATATTGCTCCAATTGCAATTGAAACAACACTTTATGATTTTAAGAATAAATTAACAAAAGAAGAGTTCGACCATTATTCAAATACAATCAACCAACAAATTCAAAGTTGTATTAACGATATTCTCGCAAGAAAAGATGCTGATAGCGAGGTTAAAGCAAGTGATGAAACAAAAGTCTGCATGTCAGTTGCAGTTAAAGATGCTTATAAGAACCTTGCACCAAAGATTGTTTTAGAGACAATTATCGGTCTATTCCCTGGAGAAAAAGAGAAGGCAGAGGCCCTTAGTCACTCGGCCCTTCATCTTGTCAGTAAATGCTTAGATAGTATTGAAAATGATGTCCATGCGCAGGATAATGCGCAAACTTGCCTAAAAGATCAGATCTCTCCTATTGCTAAGACCATTGCTTCAAGCCTTATAAAAGATCTTAATAAATTCGCAAACAAAGATGGCATTCAGACTCCATTCTTAGAAACGAGATCGTATTATACTTTTGAGCAGTGTATGGATCAAAAATTTGAAACATTAAATGAAACAAATGAAAATATGACAAAGTGTATAGAGGCCCTTGAAGTCAATATAAAATCAGAGCTTAAGAATCGTTTCGTAAAAGTCTATGGAAAGAACTCTCCTAATGAATTAAGTGACGTCATGGATCTACTTCTGACAATTCCAAGTACAAAGAAATCAGATAATTTTAAAGATCCTAATGCTAAAGGGATGCCTAATGCTGAACTTTTATCAACACTAGAGCTTGTTGGTGAAACCATGAGCTACTCTTGTACAAATAATGCAAGCGTGTGCTCAAAAGACATTAATAGTGCTGCCATCGCATTTAAAGAGTTTAAAAAGAATAATCCAGATGCTCAAACAAGTGAGAATATTAAATTTTTCATGAGTAGTGATATTGCAAGAAACCTTGTAGCATCGCAACTTGGAATGAATCTCAATCAAACATTTAAACAAGAATTAAAAGACTATAATGGAAAGGATAATTTAGTTTTCAAACAGGTTGATAAGATTACAAATAATGCCATGCTGTCAAAACTTCTTAAAACCCCTGCCGGAAAGAAACTACAGGCCTATATTTTTAAGAAGGTTGATGAAGGTGACATGGAAAATGTCGCAGAGGATTTACAGCTTCGTGCCCTCTTATCGGAAATGCTAACAAGCGACACAGGAGATGACTCATTTGGTGATCAATTGGCCTACGCTCTTGTGCAAACAGAACTGACAAAAATGCGAAACCGCTCAAGAGGCTTTAAAGGTTTCTTTAGGGAGTTTACCATCAATATGGGTGATCTCTTTGATATTATTGATAAGAAAGATTTTAAATGGGAGAAAATCACTCAGACCAAGAATGGTAAAAAAGCACGGGAATTTATGATCAAGCAAATTATGGCACCGGCCATTGCGGGTATTAACCTTGAGAGCATACCAAGTACAAAGAAGAAGTATAAGAATCGTTCTGAACAGAATATGGCCTATTTTAAAGATCTACTAACCAAAGCTCTAAAAGAAGCAAATCATTAAAAAAGGCCCGCTAAAGCAGGCCTTTTTAATTATTGAATATTAATTAAAGAATTAGTAATTCATTCTCTGTAACATTCCCTGTCCATTAACAAAGAAAATATCACTTTCATCGATTGATTTAAGAACAGAGCTAACCTTGTATTTGATATTCACAACTGCTGAAGCAATTGGCTCATCTGCACTACCTTGGTTAGTAATTGACATGATCTCACTTGAAGCATTGAAGTTAAATCCCCAAGAAACACTTACGTTACTTGCTGTTACAAAAAGTCCTGTAATATAAGAACCCTTCCCTTCAAACTTTCCACCGTATTGAAAAACAACTGTATAAACAAATGAAACAACTTCACTACCAAAGCCATTCTTGTATGCGACTCTGAAAGACTTTACCATCGGCATCTTCCAATTTGTCATCGATGTAAAAGTACCATTAACATCACTCATATTTGGAATAATACTAACTGGCTTTGTGAAGTTAGCGTTACTAACAGGTCTTCCTGCTTCAACAATCTTCCAAATTTTTTGTCCTAGTGCTAGAAGTTTATCAGCGATCATAATCACTTCACCGATTCCACCACCAGCAGCTTTCTCTTGACCTAAAAGAGCTTCTTCAACAAGGTCATAACGTGGGTAAACCTCAACAACTTCTTTATCAACAATAGTTGCATAAAGCTCTTTGTCCTGTGGGTTTAAAGACTCAAATTTCTTCTCATTTAAACTCGAAAGCGCAGACTCATGAATGGAGAATGCATTCGCAGATAGTAATAATGCAGTAATAAAAACAAGCTTATTAAACTTAGTGAAAAAATTCATTTCTCCTCCCGTATGAATTGATGGCATATATGTATCTAATGACAGGGGGGCACGTCAACGAATTCAATGAAACAATTGTGATTGTAAGAAAATTTCACAAATTCCGTGAACATTTTTCACAATAAATGTGAATTATTGCAAGTTATTGAAATGTTGACTTACGCAATACTTACGCATAATATAATAATATGGCATTAACAAAGAAACAAAACCAAGTTTATCTCTATATTAAAGAATACTACCTCAAAGAAGGCTTCGCACCTACTCAAAAGGAAATTAAAGACCACTTCGGACTAAAATCCTTCGGATCTGTAAATAAGTATATGCACTATCTTCAGGATGCGGGAAAAATCGAAGTCGACTGGAATGCCCGCCGTGGAATCAAGTTATTAGAAGTTGAAGAAGTTGAAACACCTCTGGTTAATCAACACTTTAGTGAAATTCCTCTTCTTGGAGACGTCGCTGCAGGTAATCCCATCGAGGCCATTGAAAACCCAAGTGAACACACCTTAGTACCAAATCATATGGTTGCACGACCAGGGCGCTATTTTGCACTAAATGTTCAAGGTGACTCGATGATTAATGATGGAATCTTTGAAGGCGATACTCTTGTTTGTCGTGCACAAGAAAATGCTAACCAAGGGCAGACTGTCATTGCTCTCGTTGATAATGAGGCAACAGTTAAAAACTTCTATCGAAAGAATAGTGTTATTGAACTACACCCAGCAAACGATCGACTCTCTCCATTTGTTATTACAGGTGAAAATGATTTTCGTATTGCTGGAATCGTTGTAGGCCTTCTTAGAAGTTATGAATAAGAAAGGTTTTATCACAGACCTTATTAAAGATTATGATGCTCCTTTTATTTATGAGAATGGAAGTGTTTCTCTAACATATAATGAACTTAGAAATTTAATAAGTGAGCAAAGCGATGATCCCGGCCTCTCCCTCCTCCCTTGGGAAGCATCATCTTCAAAAGAATTTATCATCAATTATTTAAAAATAATAAATAACGGCGGCATTGCAGTTTTATTAGACAAGAGCAGGCTCCATCATTCTCCAGCAGATTATGCTTTGGAAGATATTACAGAAGACAAAATTCACAAAGACACAGCAAGTATTATCTTCACTTCTGGCTCAACGGGAAAACCTAAAGGGGTTTGCCTATCAACGTCGAATTTTATGGCAAGTGCAAAGGCATCTGTTGATCTCTACAATATCACTAAAGAAGATAATTGGGCCCTATCCCTGCCTCTTTTTCACATTGGTGCGATCATGATCATATGGCGAACTATCGCTACAGGTAGTAGCCTAACAATTATCTCGCCAGCAAATCTTACTGATGATCTCAGCAAAAATCCTCAGGTATCGATAATATCTCTCGTTCAACTACAATTAGAAAGGCTACTAAACTGTGACTCTGTTCTAGATAAATTAAGACGCCTACGTGGCATCGTTCTTGGTGGATCAAAGGTAGACTCTTCGTTAATAAAGAAAGCAATTGATCTCGGCATTAAAATATCAAATTCATATGGCGCTACTGAAACGAGTGCCCAATTTCTTGCAACCCAGCTAACAACTGATCTATCAACACTTACCACAAGTGGAAAACCAATGAGAGGCAGTGTTTCTGAAGTTGATGATAAAATATTTTTTGTAGGTGAAAGTATTAGTTTAGGCTATCTTGGCGAGGCGCCATTTGCAGGTCGCTTTCAAGTTAGTGATCATATAGAAGCTGACTCAAGAGGCAATTATCAAATTCATGGCCGACGTGATTTTGTTTTTCAAAAAGCGGCCGAAAATATTAATCCTGAAATACTTGAAACAAAGCTTAGCAACCTTGGCCTGGGCCCTAATTTTATTATTCCTATCAAGCACAAGAGTTATGAAAACTTAATTGGAATGAGTTTTTCAAATCAATTAGGCATTCGCAAAGTCGATAAGATAATCGATGAGTCATTAACGTCGTTTGAAAAACCTAACTTCATTCTACAAACGACTCATCTTTCGAACTTCCAAACAGGAATTAAAATAAGTCGCCCTAAACTTAGTGAGTTCATGTCAAAACTCTACGTTAACATCAGCAAGGACTTCAAGCTACGAGCAATAGGAAACCCGACAGGCGATATAATTATCGTTAGTCACGGCTTTATGGGAGATAGTGCAGAGTTTGAATATCTTAAAGATTCTTTTAGCGAGACTCACCTACTTGTCTTTGTTGATATTGTAGGCCATGGCCTAAACGCCAAATATTTAAATATTGAAAAGTTTGAACAAGACTTATGTCAGTTGATTAAAAATATCGACAAACTTGAGGGTAAACTTCACTTTATCACCTATTCAATGTCGGCCAGACTCTTTAATCAATTTTTAAGAAATGATTCAATATCAAATCTTAAATGTTTTGGACACTTTATCAATGAGTCAGGTGCGCCTGGATTTACTCTGGAAGAAGAAGCACGACACAAACGCCTCGCCCATGATGAAAAGCTCCTAGAGGATAAAAGTGAAGCTCATATCTTCTTTGATAAATGGTATGATCAAAGTGTCTTTGAGGGGATTAAAGAAGTTGTTGGCTTTGATTCTGCTCTCTTAAAAGATAAGATTGAACAGTTTTACTCGATGAAAGATAGCTGGCGTGTAGCAAGTGGAATCGTTTCAGTGGCCAATCAAGACGATCTGAGAGACCTTAGCAAGCTTCCTAAAGGGCTTAGTTACCACTATATCTATGGTGTAAATGACAAAAAATACTCACAATACAAAGATATCTACACTGGCCGCCAATACCATTCTTATCCAGTAGATAACGCATCTCACAACACTCATTTCATGAATAAAAACAGATATTTGGAAATATTAAAAAATATTATCAATATGTGACAGAAATCATTTTTGTCTAACATCTTCTTACTATAACTATACTTTATTTGTCGGATGATAATTTCCTCCCTAATATTTATCTTCACGATTAAAAAGGGAGAAAGAAAGTGAAAAAACTACTACTCATCACTTTATTACCATTCACGATTTTTGCCACGGATAAGTCAATTTGTGGAATGGATGATAGAGTTCCTTCAGCGGATCCTAAAGTTGGACGCTCACTAGAGACAGCAACTGCAAGAGCAGGTTGTACTGTTACTCTAATCTCTAACTCATGTGCTATCTCTGTTGGACACTGTAAAAGTACATTAAATGTAATTGAATTCAATACTCCTACTTCAGATAGAAGAGGAATCAGACACCCAGGTCCAAAAGATATTTATCTAGCAGATCGTTCAACGATTAAGTCTAAAGATAACGGACAAGGTGACGACTGGGCAGTTTTTAAAATTAAAGCAAATGAAAAAACTGGACTTCTACCAGGTCAAGCTCAAGGGTTCTATGAGATCGCTAAAGAAGTTCCAGAAGTTGGAACAATTCTAACAATTACTGGTTACGGGAGTGATACAGAAGTTGAAAGAAAATTTGCTCAACAAAATAATATCGGTCCACTGATGGTTGTTGGTGGTGATTACTACGGTCAATTTAGACCAGCACTACTTGAGCACAGAGTAGATACAATGGGTGGAAACTCAGGTTCAAGTATTATCAACCTTGAGACAAGTGAAATCGTTGGAGTTCACTCTCACGGTGGTTGTTATACAAATGATAGCAGTAAGAATGCTGGAACATTTCTTCAACTACACCCAGAGTTCAAAGCAGCAGTGGAAAGCTGTCTAGCTTCAGATCTTTAATTCTTCTAATTTTAATCTAAAATTTGAATATAAAAAAAGCCTCTCATTACGAGAGGCTTTTTATTTTCTATATCCTATGACTTTTTCTTTTTCTTCTTACCTTTCTTTTTGCCCTTCTTCTTATTCTTCATAATAAAGATAGCTGCACCAGCAACAAGAGCTAAGATAATATATAAAGTCATATCACCATCGCCAGCTCCGCCTTTCTTTCCTCGTTGTTTATTAACACCGATATCATTAAGGCCTGATTCTGAATCAAGGAAATCACCTGATGCTCCAGGAACTGCTTCTGCTTGATTACCTGCTAGCTTTAATCCATCTGCATTATTCTTAATTCGAGAAAAGACTTGCATGGTTTCAATAATTTTATCAAAAATAGGCTTATAAGTTTGGTAGTGTTCCTTAGCAACAGAGAATGTTACGGCCACACCAAGCTCACCTTTAACTGTTGCAAGGTAGCGAGTGTAGAATCCTGGAACCTCACTTGATAAGTGTAGTGAATCAACCCAATTATGGCCCTGGCCTTGAATCTTCTTCATTCTCGTATAAGAAGGTTCTGAGATCTGAGTCTTACCACCAGGAAGCTTAAAAGTTTTAGCTTGTTCAAGGTAGGCCTTGTACTGAATTAAATCATCTTGCTTACCGCGGTGCTTGGCCGCAAAGATAATTATCGCTTCTTTCTTACGACGATCATTTGTCGACTGACAAACATACTCACTACCTTCGATTGAGCAATCCCAACCATTAGGTAATTCGAATTCTAAGAAATTTGAAGTGTAAGGCTTGGCCAAAGCGGCCCCTGAGGCCAGTAAAAAGAAAGCAACTAAAATTTGCTTAATCATCGATAAATCCTTTTTATGTTTGTATTCAATATTTTAACTTAACTTACAATTATATCAAATGCTAAATATTTCCTCTTTTCAGCTACTTAATCCTAGCAGCAAAGCCTTTAGTTATTGGCACATTTCGATAACGAGAGATCACTTTAACAATTGAGGCATTACTACTGACTTCAAAGACTTTCCCCTGTGCAACTAAAATATTGCCACCAAAGTAGTCAGTTTTATAAATATCCACAACATCACCTACTTGGATATCATCCAGTGAACCATGATCAATTTTAATAAAGACGCCACGAGGAGAAACTTTAATAACATTTGCCTCGACAGTGTATTCCTTGAAACTCTCTTCAAATTTCTTCTGTGCACTAACTCCACCAGTAACCCATGAAAGACCTACAGATCCGTGAAAGTCCTTATCAGTTGAAGTGGCCATAACTTTTGTTCCGGCCATTGCGTAGAGTTTGTATTTATTCTTAATTAGAGTTTGAGCTGTAATATCTAAGTTAAGCCACTGACGATTTACTGAGTTCCAGCGTGAAGTGTTACCACTTGAAACTGTTGGCTTTAACGATGGACTATCAGTGTACTCGTCTCCCCCAAGACTATAAATACCATTGGCAGAGACCCAAAAGGCCCAATCCACGTAGTGCTTAATTAATCGGAAATCAAAAGGGATTTCACTTGAGATAGGGGCCCCAGGTAAACGATAACCAACCTGCATTTCATAACTAGTCCATTTTGTTGACTCGTATTTTGCAAGAAAATTAAACTCAATATCGTTACCACCATCACCTAGTATAACTTCGCCAGTTGAGGCCGTTGTTACACCGGTATCAACAGAGTAGGGCCTAAAGCGATAAACAGCGCTAAGAGCGAAGTCTCGTCCACGTTTTTTTTCAAAACCATAAATAGCACCAACATAGAAAGACTCAAGGCCAGCACTTGTTATTGTTGTATTTGCATCTCCACTTGAAATATAGCGCGCCTTAATACCAGATAGGAGCTGGAAGCGATCCATAATTCCATAACGGTAATCAATATTAAAATCCATGAGAGAATAAGTCGTGCCATCAACTGTTGTAATCTCTGTGCCTTCAGAATCGACTTGCGAAATGGTTGAAGAAAGATAGGCTTCGACTCGAGTTTGCGAGCCACCTTTGCGCAACATGGAAGCATCAGATTGATAGAGGCGATTATTAGCGACTACAGAAGTTGCACTAAGAATACTAAATAAACATATTAATTTCTTTATAAATTCCATACGTTATATAGAATAACGCGTTTTTGAGTTTTTTATAGCAATAGTATTCTTTTACCTAGCAGGCCAATTTCAAGTGTTTTTGACCTACTAAATTAATCAACATTGTTGTTGTCCATTTCTGTGAGTTCTTAGAGGGCCCATAGGCCAGATCAATTCCCTGTTCGGCCGCAAGCTTGGCCATGGACTTAAGTCCAACTCCATTAGAGTCGTGATCAAAACGATTATCTTGGGCGATTGAATTCTCAAAGAATAATTCTAATTGTGAATTTGTCCAAGAGATTTTCATTTGAATACTTTCATTTTTATCTGCCCATAGATAGATATTTTTAATTATATTTTTTACTAATCGTTGAATAAGACTAGCATCAACCTCAATCTTCTCATCAGCAAGGTATTGCCAATCGTTCTTGTGAAGGTCAAAACCAAGCTTATACAGCTTAAATTGTGAACAGCAATATTCAATCAATTCGGCCACAGTGTGAATATCACCTTGCACCAAACGATTAAATTGAGATGCTATTTGATTCTCTAAGGCCTGAACTTCTGTGTAAATTAATTCTAACGGAGCCTTTTGGATTGAATCTGTTTGTGATTCTAGGAATAATTTTAGGCCATGAGTATGATTGAGTAGATCATGTAGAAACATGAGTGCTTCATTTGATTGGGCATCATTTAATTTTTTAGACTTAGACATATTGGCCTCTCTAATTTCTTAAAGAGGCCTAATTTATCGAATTAGATTAATCCGTCATAATTGGCGTCACTACCAAGGGCCTCTTCAATTCTTAGTAGTTGATTGTACTTTGCAAGACGGTCACTACGGCTAGCAGAACCAGTCTTGATAAGACCACTTGAAGTTGCAACAGCAAGGTCAGCAATGAAGGCATCACTTGTTTCACCAGAGCGGTGAGAGATGATTGCTTTAAAGTTATTGTCGAAAGCTAGTCTAAGTGTTTCAAACGTTTCACTTAAAGATCCAATTTGATTAATTTTTACAAGAATCGAATTGGCCTGCTTCTTTTCAATTCCTTCAGCAAGTATTTTCTTATTCGTTACAAATAAGTCATCTCCAACAAGTAAGCACTTGCTTCCAAGCTTTTCTGTTAGCTTTACCCAACCAGAATAGTCAGCTTCATCAAGTCCATCTTCTATTGAATATATCGGATATTTCGCCACTAAATTTGAGTAATATTCCACCATATCTTCACTTGAATACGTCTTTCCTTGCATATGGTATGCACCATCTTTGTAGAACTCAGACGCTGCAGCATCAAGACAGATACTGATCTCTTCACCTGGTCGATACCCGGCCTTCTCAATAGCACTTAAAATAAGATCCAGGGCCTCTTCATGTGATTTTAGAGATGGAGCAAATCCACCCTCGTCCCCTACATTTGTTGAATAATTCTTCTCTGATAAAACGCTCTTTAAAGCATGGAAAGTTTCAACTCCAGCTCTTAAGTTTTCATTAAACGGTTTATCAAGATGAGGAATGATCATGAATTCCTGGATATCAAGATTATTTGAAGCGTGTTCACCACCATTGATGATATTCATCATAGGAGTAGGAAGCCTAACTTTTTCAGTTGCAACTGGCACTTTAAGGTCTTCTCTTAGGTATTGATACAGTGACTTTCCTTTTTCAAGTGCACCAGCACGGGCCACACACATTGAAACAGCAAGGATAGCATTTGCGCCAAGTTTTTCTTTATTTTCAGTTCCGTCAATCTCAAGCATTTTCTTATCAACACTTTCAAGATCAAAAACATCCATCCCCACGATGGCCGGAGTGATATATTCATTAATATTTGCGATTGCCTTACGAACAGACTTTCCTAAATAGTAAGACTTGTCTCCATCTCTTAACTCCAGGGCCTCTTTAGAGCCAGTTGAAGCGCCAGAAGGAACAGCGGCACGTGCGAGAATACCATTCTCAGTTACGAGATCAACTTCAACCGTTGGGTTTCCACGTGAGTCTAAAATTTGTCTTGGTGTAATCGACTTGATTCTTGTCATATTAAATCCTTTTTAAAATGATTCAAAAATAGAAAATTAAAAGTTGCTATATTCTAACGTTATCGGAACTTAAACGTCACTTAGAAAAAAGGGAATCCCTCTAAATTATTCTTTTTGACTTTGCGCCATTGCATAGCGCCACCATTGAGTCTTTCACGATAGTTAAAATAGTTTAACTCCTCGCTATGCTCATAGTTATTGATTTGCATTGCCATATAATTTGCCACATGAACACAAGGAGAAATGCATTCAAAATTAAAGTGACGTGTAAAGATATCGTTAATAAATGGATAATGCGTACAGCCTAGAATAATGAATTGATAATCGAGTTGTTTTAATGATGTTTTAATTTCAAAAACCATGGCCTCTTCATCGAGTCGACCGCAGTCAAAGCTTTCTTCAATTAATTTCGCTAATGATAATGAGACTTTGTAATCGAGGATTCCATTAGAGTCGTATTTCTCTTTCAAGTCATTAAAGCGCTTAGATTCACCCGTTAGCTTGGTTGTCAGCACAACACCTTTCTTTTCCTTTAATTCTTCTCTAAAATTAATAACATTGATAAAAGGTTCGATACCAAAGAAGCGAATATTAGGGTAGGCCTGTCTTAACTCATCGATGGCCATTGCCGTGGCCGAATTACAAGCTATTAAAATATTTGAGATACCAAGTGCGACAAAGTCATCCACAATAAGTTTACAAAAATTAAAGACTTCAAAGCGAGATTTATTTCCATAAGGAGCATTTAGACGATCTGCGTGATAGTAAATCTCACTGGTAGGCATGACTTTTGCGACTTCTCTTAAGACACTTAAGCCACCTATTCCTGAATCGAAAATACCAATTTTCAAATTTTAGCCTTTAATACTAGACATCGACAAAAAAGTCGTTATTTTAACTTATATGAGTGTATTAGAATTTTTTAAATCTTTAAACAAAAAGCTTATGAAAAATAAGTTGGCGAGTAATGCCAAGAAAGATCATTATACGTCCCTTATCGATAAGCTCCTTGAAAGCACAAGTGTTTCAAAACTTTGTCTTGCTCACAATAATTTTGAGAGTACTCCCCTAATGGATAATCGTGACAATCGCCATGATATTTACATCCACCTTGAAGAAGGAAGTAATTCATATATTCTCCATCATGATCAAAGTAATACCCTTACATTAGTCGATAAAGACTATCTCGAATATCAAAATTCACCAGTTCATATTGACAGCAAGTCTTATGAACAAAAGACAATCAAACACATAATCGATAATAGTATAGAAGAACTCAAGAAAATTGCACCTAAGACGTCTCTAAATGAAGATAAGTCACTTGAATGGTTAAAGGTAACACTTTTAACTTTAAAGAAATCACTATCAAAGATCGATCATGAAAATACTATCCTTAGTTACAAAATCTTCTATGGCCAATGGGAAGATAATCCCATTTTAAGGGTTATTATTTACAACTTAGATATCAAGCTCACTTTCACAAATGATGCACTTGAACTGATTGTTAAAAATAAAGAAAATCGTGCGACATTCGAAGGGGCAAAAGCTTATGAAGCTAAGTTCACAAGTCTTCATAATGAAGTTTTAAATGAAGTCATTAACCTCTTTATTAAATTTAAAGAAATTACCTATTAGTTTAAAACTTTCTGGCGAAGTCCATCGATAAATTTAACAGCACTTGACCCTGCTACAGCTGTGTATTGGTATGAGTCTAGAATCTCAGATTGAACATCTTTCTTAATACCGTAGATTTGTTTTAGATTAGCTTTTGCACTATCACTTTCCGCAAGAGTGTTGAGCTTTTTATTAATTGAACGAAGCTCTGAGATATAAGTATTAATCTCAATTTCAGAACCAAGAGTATTGAAGTTACCCTTTGAATTTTCAAGAATCTCTATTAGATTAGAGCTTACTTTCTTTTTAACATTTTTAATCGTTGCTGATATTTCATATTTTGCACGACAGTTTAAAATTCTTCCCGATAGCTCTGGGCATCTTAAACTTGCGCTCTTGATTTCATACTTAAGAGTCGTTTGATCTTTGAAGCCAATCTTAGAAACAATTTGATTTAAATTAGAAACCATGGCCTTTTTAAGAATTTTTGCCGTGTCAACTTTAGAAAGCATAACTTTATTAGATTGTAATTTTGCTAAAATTTGATTTTTTTCAATACCGATATTTGCAATTGAATTCTTTTTAAGTTCGATATTTAATAATTCTTTCTTAAGAGTTAGTGCGGACTCATCAATATCAACCTGATATACTTCAGCTGCTTTCTTGTCCGATCTTTGCAAGCTTACAGATAAATTTGGTCTTTCAATACGAGTGAACGCTAATTCCTTATATTCACCCTTTGCATAATTTTTCATTGTAAAAATCTGCTCTGATTTTAAATCAAATGATATCGCTTTAATATCATCTTGAATCACTTGAGAACCAATAGCATGTGTACTAGAAACAACTACGACAAGTGTTAAAATACTTTTAAAAACAGAACTTAATTTCATTCAATATCCCTCTTAATTAATCAACGAGATCATCTTATCAATTCTGCGAGTTATTTTGTTGTGAAGTGAAAATATTCAAGGGCATGTTCATTTTGTATGCACTAATCTTTGGACAATATTGATCGAACAACAGGAATCTGCGAAATAAAAATAATATTGCTTTTTTCACCTTTGTAATTACAATTAATTATATGAAGATAGATGTTGATATAGACAAGTTTTCGGGGGGTTACAAAGTAACATTCCCTATAAGTGAATTCAGTGACTTAAGTGATTTTAAGATGTGTATTGCAATCACGAAGGTCTTTAGTGCAGATATGGAGCTCGAACCAGAGCTTGAAATCGACGATATTAAAGAAATCATTGAAAAAACCAAAGAGCTTGATCAAGATCGCTTTATCGTTGAAATCTATGAAGATGGTATCGAAGTCGATATCTAATAAACAAGATTTAAGCTGCTTTCTTCTTTACTAATGGCTTGGCCCAATCAGGTGCCAAGAAACTCTGCTTAGGAAATGGCAGCTTGTGGACAACGATATCCTCAAAGAAGCTTGGTACATAATTACAAGGAACCATTTCACCGATATACTTACCTGTTTCAGGATCCTTTCCAGTTTGCACCCAACGAAAGATGTCACGAGTAATATAATTACCGTTTACATCGACTCCAAGCACTTCAGAAATATGTGAAGTTCGGCGTCCACCATCATGATAACGGCTACATTGAACAACAACCTGAAGAGCACTTCCAACCATCTTTCTAACTGCATCAGGTGGAATTTTTGTATCCCCCATTAAACATAGAGTTTCAAGACGAGTACATGCATCCACTGGATTATTGGCGTGAACTGTTCCCATTGAGCCATCATGCCCCGTGTTCATAACTTGAACAAGATCTAGTGCTTCATCACCACGAACCTCACCGACGATAATACGATCGGGACGAAGTCTCATGGCAGAAATTACGAGGTCACGAATTGTAACTTCATCAACACCCTTAAGCTCGTCTGCTTTACGAGTTTCAAAATTTACAACGTGTTCAGCATCAACTTGGAGCTCGGCCGCATCTTCGATAATTATAAGTCTTTGCGTCTTTGGAATTCGTCCACCTAAAACATTTAACATTGTCGTCTTACCAGAACCAGTTCCACCAGACACCAAAATATTCTTACCAAGGTAAACACATATATCTAAGAATCTTGCACCAAGATCAGAAACAGAGCCGAAATCAATTAAGTCTTTTAGTGTTAGACTCTCTTTCGAAAATTTACGAATGGCCACAGTCGTTCCATTCTTTGCCATTGGAGGAAGAACAACGTGAATACGAGAGCCATCAGGTAGACGAGCATCTAGCCTTGGATTGTCTTCATCAATAGTTCGATTAACTGACTGTGCAATCGCACGCATAGCTGAGATTAGTGAGCTTTCATCTTCAAATTGATTTGGAACTTTATACACAAGTCCTTTCTTTTCAACAAAGATTTCATGAGGTCCATTAATCATAACCTCTGAAACACCCTCATCATCAAGAAGATCACCAATTGGCGATAATAAACTTTTAATAGCATCCGTAAATACTGAAGACATAATCCCTCACACATCAATTATAAGAATGGCGACCGCTAAATACTACTCGTCCCTTGGACGCCAAACCCTTACTCGCCTCTCTAAGCGAGAAGCAATTTCTCTTTTTTGTTTCTTGGCCTGCTCACGTGGATGATCAATAACTGTTAAAGTTCCACTAATTTCACCTGATGGGCAGTAGAACTGGAATCTTCCAGGAGTATCAAGAAATAATGAAGCTTCTTTAACTTCACCTTTCTTCGCCTCAACATAAACTTCATGTTCTTTTAAAATAAGACAACTTGGTCTTTCACTGGCCGCCGTTACATATAGGTGTAATTTCTCACCAACAAAGGCCGTGATTGTCGACGGAAAGAAACCACTTCCCGTTGCAATTACTGAAATATCACGCTTTGGCACGTCGAATTTTTCTTTAGCAAAGTAATTTTCGTCAATCGCAAAAACACTTAGGCTTAAAATAAACGTCAATATTGTGATAGCGAAGCTTTTCATAATTTATTTATCGGACAATTCTTGCCCATACTTTAGTTTAAGGCTCAAATTTTACATCTTCTAAGCACTGTAAAAACAATAGGTTACCTTATTTAAACAAATATTATTCTTTCTTAAGTAATAAGGGCCATCCCTTGGAATTAAGATATGTGTGTAGTTAAACCCAATTCATGCAAGGATCAAATATGAAGGCACTTATCGTGGATGATAAAAAAAGAATTTCTGAATCACTAAAATCTCTGATCTCAAGCAGCGGCTACTTTTCAAATGTTGTAACAGCAACAAATGGGATTGATGCCTGTCAAATGATTGAGGAAGATAACTTCGATCTAATTGTCATCGACTTAAATCTACCTGAAATGAATGGACAAGAAGTATTAAAATATATTGAAAGGCTCTACCACCTAGATATGCATGGCCGTAACTACCCTCACATAATGCTTATTTCAGGAGAGCTGGATGAAAGTAAAATACACGATGCTTCAAAGATGAATGTCGAAGAAGTTTTAAGAAAGCCCTTTAATGCAAATGACTTCAATAAGAAGTTATACTCGATATTGGAGAACTTAAACGGTGAAATAATAGCAGCTTAGATTTGTCGATTTGACTTTAACTTGAAAGACAAAACAATATTCCCATCTTTCATCGACATATCTACTTTTGTTGAATCAAGAGCTGGACGTAATTCAATTGATTGAGAAAAGCTGGATTTAGAAAAAGAATTTTGACTTTTTGATACCCTACTCCCAGATAGAACGACCATTCCATCCTTTACTTCAACGTTGATTTCATCATCTTTGGAAACTTTCAGAACTAGAGTCTGAGAGTCTTTCCAATAATAATCTACCATTGATACAGTCTTATTGAAGCGATCAGGTAGCCCTTGTATCTGTCCCATCTTTTGCATGCGTTGAAACATTTTCTGAATTTCAGCATCAAAGCTATCAGTTGCCTGCATTTGCTTCATCATTTCATCACGCATTTGCTGAAATTGCTTCATAATCGGGTCATCAACCTGAGCGAAAACAAGATTTATTGAACAAAGGAATAGTAATAGAAATTTCTTACTCATGACCAAATACTACCATAATTTTAATTAGTTATAAGTAATTAACAAAAATTTAACACAAACATTATATCAGCTATTTAATACAACACAGCATCCAGAAACCAACAAAAACTTACATCTATGTGTTTGAGTAAAAAAGCTTTAGACATATCGTGTTCAAAATAGAAAAATCATAAAACCGACAAAGGGAAATATAAAAGTGAAAACAAATCAACAATATACTTTTTCAGGGAGGACTGATTTGAAAAAAGGAATTTTAGCTCTACTACTTGCATGTGTATCGACTTTTTCATTCGCATGTGACGAGCACGGTAAGACAGGAATCGTTGAAGATAATAATCTTTGGATTCCATCAAATGTAAAAAGTGTTAACTCAATTTCAGAAACTGAGTTCAACGACATTATTGATAAAATTGAAGCGATCTATGCTCCAATCATCGCAGAAAGAGGTAAAACTTTAGTAATCGAAAGAAAGTGGGAAGACGGAACTGTTAACGCTTACGCTCAACAGTCTGGAAACACTTGGCGTGTTAGTATGTTTGGTGGTCTTGCAAGACACGAAACAATCACTAGAGACGGATTTGCTACTGTTGTTTGTCACGAACTTGGTCACCACCTAGGTGGAGCTCCAAAGAAGTCTAGCTGGTTTGGTGGTACTTCATGGGCATCTAACGAAGGTCAAGCTGATTACTTCGGTACTTCTAAGTGTCTAAGAAAATTCATGGAAAACGATGACAACACTTCAATCATGAGTGAAGTTGAAGTTCCAGCTGTTGCTACTGAAGCATGTGCTAAGAACTTCTCTAACGAAAATGAATATGCAATGTGTTTAAGAGGTTCAATGGCAGGTATGTCACTAGCTAACCTTTTTAGAGCGCTAAGAAGCATGACTACTGAGCTTAAGTTTGATACTCCAGATCCAGCAGTTGTTACAACTACTAATCACAATCACCCAGCTCCACAATGTCGTCTTGATACTTACTTCCAAGGTGCACTTTGTACAGTTGACGCTTACACAGATGTTTCAAAGGACGATGCTAACATCGGTACTTGTAACAGAAGTGAAAACTTCGAAACTGGTCTAAGACCACTATGTTGGTTCAAGCCAGGTCAAACAGTAGTTGACGCTCAATAATTCTTTAAAAGAAATTATTACCAAATAAAAAAGGCCCGCAAGATGCGGGCCTTTCTTTTTTATCGATCTTATTATTTACGATCTTTCTTCTTACGAGTCTTAAGCTTCTTATTGAATACTTCTAGGTTTTTTACGTAATCTTTGTATCCACCAACATCTTTGTATTCTTTTTCTAAATCTTGAGCAAGATCAGCGTAGATATTTCTAGCTTCGTCAGTCATTCTTCCTGCTGCAGATGATGCCTTGTAAACTCTCATCATATTACCAAGAATTGTTCTTGATACTGCGCTTGAATCATCCCAATCAAAGTGCTTATCAGCAATATCGCTTGTCTCACGTAGAATTAGATCAATCAAAGTTTGTGTTCTACCGTCTCTATCTTCGTCACCAAAGTTATTAGTTCCACCGATAAGTACTTCATTGAAGTAGTTAGCGATTTCTTTAGCTCTGTTTACAGTTGCAGTACCAGTGTTAACTGTGTTCATTACTCTTCCACCGACAGATGAAGTAGCAGTCCCACCAACACCTTTCTTAATGATATCTAGTGGATCAAGACCAGTTACACGTACTGGAATTCTCTTTGACTCACCAGCTTTAAGAGCAGTTGCACTTGTTCTAAAAGTTAGACCATGGTTCGTTGTTACAACAATATCAACAGAAGATGATGTTTCTGTGTTTGATGGGTTGTGAACATTTACGAAAACTGTTGCATCACCTGCAATCGTAGAAGTAACTTCAACATTTGTTTTTTCAATTTGAGCAACGTCTTGAATCGTAACAGTCTTATCAGCAGAGCTTTTAAGAGCGTATACTTTCTTAATATCTGTTCCATCAATTGAAATTACAAGGTTTGCTCTATCGAATACATTTAAGCTATCCTTAAGCTTTCCAAGTGATTTATTTGAAACATAGTCAAACCCAAGAGAAGCTGGAGCTTGTACATAGTCAGATCTTGAGCTACCTGTTTCAAATGAAGCAGAATCAAGAGATACTTTTACTTGACCAGACTTAAGACCTAGATTGTTTAGACCAAGTCTAGCTTTAAGTTCTTCACCACGAGTAAAGATACCATTTCCATCACCAACAAGTTCAAACTCAGTGATTTCAACCATTGGGTTATTTGCAAAGTAGTTAAAGTTGTTAAACCATGAAGTCTTAAATAGGTTTTCGTACTCTTTTGCAAATGAAACAGCAGATTGTGCTTTGTAAGCATCATCATAAGCTTGTTGCTTAGCTGCGTCTCTTGCTACGATAAGACCAACTGCTTTACCAGCGTCCTCCCCCATACGACGGGCCATAGTGTGCGTCGATATGAATGCTTTACCGAAGTGCTCTTTTGCAAGATTTCTGTATGACTCAGAGAATGCGTCTTCATATACTGCTTTAAGATCTTTTGCTGATTTACCAGGTACAGTTACGTATACCGTTTTAAATTTTGGTCTCGAAAGATCATCAACTTGAGTGTATACGATATTTCCGTTTGCATCTCTTTTTACAACTTTCTTACCTGTTGGTTGCCCAGTTGCAGGATCGATCTCATCAATCTCAACTGCTACACTTTTCTTGTGGTAACCATCTTGAACTTGCTTTTGCTCTTTAACATCCTGGATATTTCTAAAAGCGATTGCTTCTTGCTCTTCAGATGTTTGGAACTTTGTCCATGCACGTGAAGTTGACTTCCAACCGTAATCTTTGAAGTTATACTCTCCATAAGCTGAGAATAGTGACCACATTGATACTGTGTGAAGACCTTTATTAAATAGAATAGGTGTTGATGAACACTTATCTGAAAGGTTTGAGTTAATTCCAAACTGTCTTGCTACTGCACGAGCTTGGATTCTCTTATTAATTGATGAGCTTGAAGAAACCCAACCAGCGTTGATAACATCACTGAATGATCCACCTTTTCCATCTGCAGCATATCCATCTGAGAAACCTTCAAAACGAGGTACTTTTAGGATATCAGAGTAATCATCACTTGGAGCTTGGATTGAATCATTACTTGATGATCTAATATTATCTCTAAAGCGCTTAATAATTTCACCTTCAGTTGAGTGACGTGAATCTTTAGAAGCTTTTACCTTACCGCGAGCAACTGCATTTTCAAGAGTTACACCTTTAAGTGCTCTTTGCTCTTCTCTTAAAACATCAATTGATGGATTAGATGTTGTGTTGTATCCACGGTAAACACCTTGTTGGTAACCGTCAACACAACCAAGGTGTGTCCCTTCACCAGCAGCGTATACAGCGGCCATACGTTGAGCTGATTGAACACCACGCTCACACATTTGAGTATGCTCTTTATCCATTTGAGGATCGTCATAAACTTTCTTACATACAGTTTTCGAGATATTACTTAGGTTTTCTGGCGTGTACGTACCATCTAAAGAAATACCCTCAATTGATGAACGGTAGTAGTCTGCAAGTACTGCAGGAGCTTGTGTCATCAAGAAAGCTGCGATTAATAGTTTTCTCTTTTTACTCATTGTCATTCTCCCTTTTGTTCTCTCTAAAACTTATTTATAAGTTTTAAAATTGATTACGTCGTAGTTTAGGTTTAATTCTTCATCCATAATATTTTCTTTAATTAACTTATTTAAAGTATTCTTAGCATGTGTGCTGATCTCAACATTTTTAGAATTAAGATCTCTAAGCACTTGCTCTTTTAAAGTGTGAGCATTCACATATTCAGGATATGTAAGTTTTCTATTTTCTACTTCACACACCACATTTGTTTTATAAGACTCGTAGAGATTATCTGGAGTCTGAAGCCCTTCTGGAGGGTAAATAATCTGAATAAGATTTCTAAGTATTGGAATACGATTCCAATTAGAAGAAATAACATTGCCAAAGGCCCAGTTAACGAAGTCAGAACAAACACCTAGTTTCGAGTATTTTTCCTTCTTTGCTACCTTGCTTAAGGCCTTCTCCTTCTTTCTTGTTACCTTCTTGGCCGTCTTTTCATTAATACTTAGCCAAGCAAAATTAGTACGGTAGTCGCTATAAGTGTCACAACCATCTGAGTGACATTTGCGATAGCCCTTTGATATTTCAATAAAAGGAGGCATCTTATCTTCTTCATCTTTTCCCCAGTTAAAACTTAATGGGTAAAAGCCTACTGTCGAAATATTAGTATCACGCTCAATTTCAGTAATAACTTCTGCGTGTCTAAAATCTAGCTGACGATCGTTAAACTTTAAAAATTCAACCAACTTAATGGCCCCTGAAGTTCTTGGGCTAAAGTCTTCAAAGAGGTCAATATCAGTTTCAATAGCTCGTCTTAAAAGAATATCTCCCGGTCCACCAAGCATTGAACACACTTGAGTTGCACGGTAATAGTCAAACTCAACTTCTTTAACACCTAAAGTCGCTTGGATCGGCTTGTGCACGATCTTTGAATTAACTTTAGACAGCTCTAAAGAAAACTTATTGAAAAGCTTGTTAACATGATTTAGAAGGACTTTGGCATTTTTTGTATTAGTTCGTGAAAAGTTTACTAAGTGTTGCATTTTAGACACTTTTTCTGAGATGCTTGCAAAAGTCTTTGTTGAGTTAACGTCGAAGTCTTCAAGTTCTTTGACAAGCTTGCGCGCTAGACGACGATAATTGATATAGTCATAAGACTCGCTAGTATATATGCGATGATCGTCCTTATTAGGACCGTGATTGCGCTTTATATATTTTTTTACAAATTCACGTAATTGCTCAATTCCCTCTTCAAAGGCATCTTTAGCATCAAAGTAATCACCTAAAATTTCTTGCTTATTTTCTAAGAATTCTTCTTGGCGACGGTATGTACTTGCTAATGAATCAAATTCTTTTGGTAGAGAAATAATAATATCATCCTCTCTCAGGTACTCAACTAAAGTATCTATTGTCACGGCAATTTGAGACACCATTAAGCGTCTTGAAGATGGTAGCTTCTTATATCCATCAAGTTCAGCAAATGCGACAAGGCCATTTGCAACCTCATTTATATATTCAGATAGATCCTTTATAACTTGGTCTTCACTGTATTCACCATTGGCATCTGTTCCAAGACGATCCTTTTTTAGGACATGTTTATGAAACTTTCTTATAGTAGAATTGATCTTACGATAAACGAAGTACGCTTGTTCGAAATCCCTCTGGCGCTCAGTTTGATTACTGTGACCAGATAATTGCCTCAAGCGACCTATTACTTTACGAGATACACGCTTGGCCTCTAGAACTTCACGCTTAATCGCTACATCATATGATGCCTGAGCTGATGTTAGGTTTAAAAGAGTTAGTGTGAATAGCATCCACATCACTGTCGATATCTTCTTAAGGTTTTGCATGAGGTACATGATGCAAAGGAGATGCCACAATAAATGTTATGAATTTAGGCAATTATAAGTTTGAGAGTGTTCACAATTTAGACAGGTGAACAAAAAAAAGCCTCCATCAGTGAGGGAGGCCTTTGATATTCGTAGTGTTGTTGTCCTGGTTATTCCCCAGTAATTTGCTTATTTAATAAGACCGATTTCTCTAAGTCTTTGATTTAGAAAGTCACCTGCAGTGATGTCATCCCACTTCTTTCCTTCACCAATACAGCTTTCAAGGCAAGCAAGGGAAGCATTCGAGTGTGGGTGCACGAAGTATGGCATTGAATATCTCTCTTCACCAGAGTTATCTGGATTAATTACTCTATGAGTAGTGGCAGGAAGTAGATTATTAGTTAATCTTGCCATCATATCCCCTGAGTCAACCACAAGTTGTCCTGGCTTTGAACTTACATCTAGCCAAGTTCCATCACGGTCTAGTAGCTGTAAACCTGAAGAAGTCGCTCCTACTAACATTGTAATAAGGTTGATATCTTCGTGTGCACCAGCTCTAATTGAATTTGTTGTATCATGCCCTGTTGTTGGTGGATAATGAATTGTTCTTAGAATTGAATTTCCATCATTTACCATATCTGCAAAGAAGCCTTCTGGTACATCAAGTCCTTTTCCGATTGCTTCAAGTAAGATATTAGCTGTTGCATCCATTGACTCATATAAAGATAGGAATTTTTCTTTAAAGCCTTCAACTTCAGCAGGCCAAATATTTTCTGGGTATACACCTTTATACTGAGAAGTAGCAGCTAGCTCACGCCCAACATGCCAGAACTCTTTAAGGTCTGGGTGCTTACTATCTTTAGCGTGCTCCATTCCAAATGGAGTGTAACCACGTTGGCCACCGTTTTCACCTTGGTAGTTAAGCTTTGTCTCAACAGGTAGAGAGAAGAACTTCTTTACCATATCGTATGCTTCATCAACTTTGTTTTGATCAACTGTATGATCATTAAGAATAACAAATCCGTACTCTTTTAATCCGTACATTAATGTATCAACAAATTGAACTTGGTCGCTTGCGCTTCCTTGTGTGTAAGATGTTAGGCTTAATTCTGGTACTCTTCTTTCGCTCATAAGGCTCTCCAAAAGATTGATTTTAATTCGTATAAATAACATCTACATTGCGCATAAAATGACGTCAACCAGCGTTATCATTAGTTCAAACTAATAATTATTATAATTACAACATGTTAGAATGCGAAGTGTATAAATTAGATAATAAAGATACAAAAATTAGGACTTGAAAATAGCGCTTCCGACGCGAATGCAGTCACTACCTAGCTCAAGAGCATCATGCATATCACCACTCATCCCCATTGAAAGCTTAAGTGATGGATCGATGGCATCCCTTATATCCACGAGTCTTTGAAACGAGACACGTGGTGCGAGCCCATGTGCTTGTGCCATGGTCATTAGCCCTTTGATAACAATATTTGGTAATTTATGGGCCTCTTCAATGAGATTTTTCACATCATCTAATTGCCACAGGCCACCTTTTTGTTCCTCTTCACTAGTATTAACTTGAATATAGAAGTCACAAGTTGAACTAAGATTTTTGGAAAAGAGCTTTAGGTGTTTAAGAGAATCAATTGATTGCACACTTGAAAGATTTGGAACCTCACAGATTTTTGCAATCTTATTTGACTGAATATTTCCGATGAAATGCCAGCGAATATCATTAAGTCCCAAGGACTTTGCTTGAAGTGCTTTGGGCATAAGTGATTCAATTCGATTCTCACCAAAGTCACGATGACCAAGGTCGTAAACAGTTTTAATTTCTTTAAAATCACTATATTTTGTAACGGCCATTAGCTTATTCTTATCTCCAATGGCCGTTACAATTTCTTGATAATTTTCTTTAATTTGTGAAGACATTATTTTTTTGTGTTCGACTTTTTCTTTTTAAAAGAAACATTGATTTCATAATCTTCAAGAATAGATTCAATGATTACTTTTGGATCAACTGTTTTTAGATAGTGCCTAAGCTCACCTCGAACAGACTCAATAAAGTCTTCTTTAGATTTCTTAGCATTTGATAATAGACCTGAGACGATATCTTTAGGTAGAGGAAGATCTTCGAGAACCTTTTTAACAGATTCTTCAGTCATAAAGGCCGCACCGATTCCGATAGAAACAACCTTCTTTATCGTATCACCTAGTAAACCTTCTTTCTTATCGCTCTTGTGGTCTTCGCTCATTACTTACTCGCTCGATCAAAGAAACTCTTCATCATTGATGGTAGAGAGGTTTCTGTTAATTTATTAACAATCATCTTAGAACCAGGAATGAAGCCTTTGACTTCAATTTCAAGACTGTAAGTTACCTCAGTCTTACCATCACCTAGGTCCTTAAGCTGCCAACCACCTGAATTTGTCTTAAAAAGATCACCACTTTTAAATGTCCACTCAACATTTGTTGGACGAGAAAGCTTCATATCTAATTTGTAGTTGAGCTTCTTAATCATATCGATCGTATACTCAACAACACCACTCGTTTCACTCATATCATGAACTTTAATGTCATTTACACCAAGAACAAACTCCGGGTACGACTCAAAGTCAGCAATTACATTATAAAGCTTTTCAATTGGTCCATTAAATACTTCTGTTCGGCTTGCCTTTGCCATTTTTCAACTTCCTTGTTTTAAACTATGTATTAGTAGCGTGGTTTAGTATCAAATCTGTGTTCAGCAGTTATTCTTCTAATTGTACCCGACTGACTTCTCATAACAATTGATTCCGTCACCGCTCCCCATGATTTAAATTTAACACCATTTAAGAAGTGGCCATCCGTTACACCTGTTGCACAAAACATGACAGGGCCTGCTGCAAGTTCATCAATTGCATAAACTTTATTAATATCGTTAATACCCATTTTCTTAGCGCGCTCAATTTCTTCATTATTTCTTGGTTTTAATCTTCCTTGGAAGTCACCACCAGTACATCTAAGTGCAGCGGCAGCGATTACGCCCTCAGGAGCACCACCAATACCAAAGAGAATATCAATACCAGAATCTGGTTCACTACAAGCAATTGCAGCTGAAACATCGCCATCTCCAATAAGTTGGATACGAGCACCGGCATCTCTTACTTGTCTGATTAATTCTTCATGACGAGGACGATCAAGAATAACTGCTGTTAAATCTTGAATACGACATTTCTTAGCTTCAGCAAGTCTCTTTAAGTTTTCTGCTGGAGTATCGTCAATATTGATAAGGCCACGGCCTTCAGGGCCAACAGCGATCTTTTCCATATATGTATCAGGAGCATTTAAGAAGTTACCTTTTTCAGCAATGGCCATTACCGCAATTGAGTTCCAACCACCATTTGCACAAACAGTAGTTCCTTCTAGTGGATCAAGAGCAATATCAAGTTCCGGTCCATTACCAGAGCCAACTTCTTCACCAATGTAGAGCATTGGAGCTTCATCACGCTCTCCCTCACCGATAACAACTGTTGCCTTACAGTCAACTGAGTCAAGCATTGTTCTCATGGCATCAACGGCCGCTTGATCAGCGGCTTTTTCATCACCACGTCCCATAAGCCTAGCACTATTGATAGCGGCCATTTCTGTTACTCTTACAAATTCTAAAGCGAGATTTCTATTCATTGGGAATCCTTTTAATTTAAAATATTTAGCTATATTTTAAGAAGTTAATTCCCAATTGAAAAGCGTCCTTTTAAAATAAAAAGGTTCTAACCAATGATCTTTCGCGTTAAGAACTGCAGATCAGTTTCTGAAATTAAACTTTCAGGGATGTGATTAATTAACTCTTTAGCAAAATCAAGCTTTTCATGATCTAGTGGTGAGTCAATTAAGAATTCAAATTCTTCTTCATGTGTAAGTGGCTTGTCAGAGCTTCTCACATTCAATACTTTCCCAGTCTGTAGGCCTTCACCATCAGTCCATTCAAGAATTGAATTCATCATGAGAATTTGAATTTTAGATATTTCTCCATCTCGATGATGCCAAACAAAGATTTCAAACGGCCCATCACAACGAAGCCATGTCTTAAGTCCTACTGGAAGCTCAAGTTGCTCATCGTACTCATGGATTGGCCTTAGATTTCTCGATACATTAGAAACAGACAGGAAGTTGAGTAGCGTTTTATCAAAGATATCATCCTTAATGAACTCAAGGCCAAGATTATCTTTTTCAACACGCTTCACTTTGCATTTCACATTTACTTTTTGATCATACCAATGGATCTCACCAGAGAATTCATCTTCCATTTTGGCATGTTCACTCTCATCATTGAGAGTTAGACTCATTCCTCCGTATGAAATATCTCTAACTTGATAATTCATCGAGTTATCATCTCTTTTAAAAACTAAGTAACTGAAAGGAAAACGAGGAAAAACACGCTTTTCAATAGATTGATGACCAGTTTTGATTAGATTGAGATGCTTCTTCATGAGACTACTTATCCTTTATTTTGTTTTTTAGAATTTATGTTAATTATTATAGACGTTTATGGCCGTAAGGTTTAAAGTTTAATAAATAGGAAAATCTTTCTTTGAGTAATTATGTCAGAAAATAAAAATCAAATTAGTGTCACAGAAAAAGAAATTTTAAGCGAATGGGAGATTGATAATCTACCTAATAGGCTAACAGTTTTCAGGGTGGCCCTCATTCCTGTTATTTGTCTGACTTTATATCTATGTCTATTTGAAGAAAATATTTTTCAAGCAACGACTAAAACACTCGGCTATATTGCTGCTTGGACTTTTGTCCTTGCTTCAGTAACAGATTTCTTTGATGGATACATCGCAAGAAAGAGAAATATTGTTACAGTTTTTGGATCTTTCCTTGATCCGATTGCAGATAAATTCTTAGTTGTCTCTTCTCTTATTCTACTCCAATCACTAGAGCGCATTAATGTCATCGTCGTTATTGTCCTTGTGCTTAGAGAAATGTATATGACTGCACTTCGCCTTCTTGCCATGGAAAAAGGATTGAAGGTAAGTGTTAATAATCTCGGAAAGTGGAAAACTACATTACAAATGATGGCCATTCCAATGCTTATGGCATGGGATAAACCGTGGGGCTTTTCCTATCCACTAGTAGGAACAATCTTAATTTATGTCTCATTTGTATTTTCTATTTTCTCTGCCATGGTCTATACCTTCGGGCTTCTAAAGAAAATTGCAGAAGTTAGAAAGAGTAGACGCAAATAAAAGGAATTTTCATGGAAGATAATTCACAAACAAATGCTAAAGTATTTAAAGAAATAATAATCACCGTATCAGGTGAAGATAGGCCAGGAATTACTGCTCGTCTGATGAAGATCATTAATGATAATAACTCAGATATCACTGATATAAACCAGGCCATTACTCACAATCTTCTATCTCTATCTTTTGTTATTAAAATCAGTAGTGATAAGACAAGCAATCAAACAGTACTAAAAGACCTCTTATTTGAGGCCCATGAACTCGGACTAAGGCTAGAGTATTCAATCATTCAAGGGATCACTAAGTACAAGACTCCTTATAATAGCTTCATTTTAAATTGTGTTGCACCAAAGAAAATCTCTGCAGGCTTTATCTCCCATGTGGCCCAATCCTTGGCCAATCATGGAATTAATATTTATCGTATTGATAACGTTTCAAAAGAGGGCTTTAATTCCCTTGAAGTTTTAACTGATGTGCCAGATCCAAGTGGCCTTGATGAAGTTAAGTCAGAGCTTCTAACTATTAGCAATGAGCATAGTACCGATATTGCCTTCATTCGCGATGATGTCTATCGCCGCTCAAAAAGGCTTATCGTTTTTGACATGGATTCAACTCTCATTCAAGCAGAGGTCATCGATGAACTTGCCCATGTACACGGAATAGGGGCCAAGGTCAGTGAGATTACAGAAAGGGCCATGAACGGTGAACTTGATTTCAACCAATCTCTAATCGAGAGAGTCGGCCACTTAAAAGGTCTTAAAGAATCAACTCTATCTGACATTGCAGCAAAACTTCCACTGACAGACGGTGTAGAAGACTTTATCAAAACAGTAAAGAAGTATGGTTATAAAGTCGCTTTGATCTCAGGGGGATTTACATACTTTGCCAATCACCTAAAAGAGAAACTAGACCTCGATTACGCTTTTGCCAATGAACTTGAAATCATAGACGGTGAATTAACAGGAAAAGTAAAAGGGACAATTGTTAATGCTGAACAAAAGGCCGTTTTAGTTAACCTCATTGCTCAGCAAGAAGGAATTTCTCTTGAACAAGTTGTGGCCATTGGAGATGGAGCAAATGATCTCCCAATGCTCGCTCAAGCAGGACTCGGTATTGCCTTTCACGCAAAAGACATTGTGCGTAAAAATGCTCAAAATAATATGAGTTTTGGCCCTATGACCTCAATTCTCTATTTTTTAGGAATTCCAGGACCTGAAACCAAATAAAAAGTACTGACTAAGAATGAAAGTGTTTCGCTAGTAAAAATTTTCGTTGGCGGGCCTTAAGTTATTTGATAAAAAGCGTATATGCGCGAAATGCTTCAATCAAAAATTCACAAGGCCCGTGTTACTCAGGCAGACCTAAACTATATTGGCTCAATTACAATTGATGAAGAGCTCTTAGAGATGGTTGACTTGTGGCCAGGACAAAAAGTTCTTATTGTATCAAATACAAACGGTGCTCGACTTGAGACTTATGTAATTAAGGGAGAGCGCGGTTCAGGAGAAATCTGCTTAAACGGTGCAGCAGCTCATCTTATCAATGAAGGTCATGAAGTTATCATTATTGGTTTTCAAATGACTGATAAGAAAGATATTCATCCAAAGCAGATCCTTGTGGACGAAAATAATAAATTCATTCAATACCTTTAGTCATTTCTAATTTGTGTTAAAATTAGAATATGCTAGTTAAGCCTACGAAGAAACAAACTCATCTCAATATCAATGAGATCACAGACCTAAATCTTGAGATTAGACTTCTTGAGATTATGGCAAAGCACCCGATTACAATTACGGGAGATCTTGCAAGCCTTAGTAAACTCACTAATTTAAGTATTAATGCACAAAGTGCATGCCGCTTTGAGATGACTAATCTTAATCAATTAGAAATTTTAAAATTAAGTGGAATAACAAATATCAATGAATTAGTAATTAATGGCCCATCCAAACTCAAACATTTAAAACTTGCTTATTGTGACCTACATTCGATATCACATTGGATATGTGAGCTAGAAAATCTTGAAGGCCTCGAATTACAAGGAAATAACCTGCATGAATTACCAAATGAATTTGAATGGCTTAAGAATTTGAAACGTATAAATCTTGATAAGAATAGCTTTCGCGAAATTCCTCGAGTCCTTGCCATGCTGCCAATTCTTAATCATCTCTCAATTGATGACAATGAGGTGACAAGAGAAGATTTTGAAAATTTTAGAAGACTTAGAAATTCAAATTAAACTTCAGGTCTAACTCTTGAGGAAGCCTTTCTTATTCGATCTATGAGTGTCTCTAAAAGCTCAGTGAACCACTTTGGTTGCTTCTTCAAGTAGAGTTCAAACTTTGCAGATGGAATAACTAGAAGTCTGGCATTTGTTTCGGCCTTAATCGTTGCACTTCGAGGCTCATTATCAAAGAAGCTCATCTCTCCAACCATTTCACCTTGAAAGATTGAACCAATTTTAACTTCCGTACTTGAGCGAACTTTATAAACTCCAAGAGTTCCCTCTTCAAGAATATAGATTTCCTTACTTTCTTCCCCTTCGCGAATTAAGTATTGCCCCTCATTAATAAAGACTGTCGTTGGATTTGCCATCTTATACCTTTATCTTATCATTGGTTGAACGTAGACGATCTGCAAGAGTTCGCATCATACTTTGTAGCCACTTAGGTCTTGAATCGATAAATTCTTGAAATTTTTGACTATCAAAGACTTCGACTTCACTCTCAACCATGGCCTTAACAGATGCACAACGCTTTCTCTTATCTAAAAAGCTAACTTCCCCAACGAATTCACCTTCATAGATTGTACCAATCTGCTTTTGAACACCATCAACTTCCTTAAAGACGGCCAGGCATCCCTTCTTTAAAAGATACATACAATCACTTGCTTCTCCCTCACTAATGAGAGTTTCATCGATAATAAGATTGATACGTTCGCGCATTTTCATCCCCAATTTAAATCATCAAATATAGAGGATATTATAACATTTATTTATAAAGTCGGACTGATAGGAGCTTAATTGTCCTAGTTGATTTTCTTCTTGCTCATAAAATTTCTTATCGATTACTAAATTGATCAAAGTCTCTGATTCGTCTGTTTGAGGATCGACAGCAATAACCCTGGCATTCTTTATAGTAAGTTCCATCCCATCAACATTAAGAGAAAATTTAGGAGTGGAGCCTAAGATCCATTGCCAACTTTTAAGCTCTTCAACTTTAGTAAGCATTCCTTCGATCATACAAATATCCTGCTCAAATATCTCAACTATTTCACAATCTGGCGAAAATGACTTAATAATGGCCGAAGTTAGCTTGGCCTTTGTGAGCTCTGGTAATAGCTTTTGTATGTTTGTTACACTTGAGCGCACAGATTTTACCCCCAAGGCAGCCTCACTCTTAAACTTAGAACGCAGTAGTTCATTTAAAAGGGCCGTATCAGCATTAATTAGAAGTGTTCCATGATGAAGAGCACTATGCTTTGTTTCTTTAAAGGCGCACCCAGAAATTTTATAGTCGATATTATCGTGAATAACCCTTAAATCATGTCTTTCATTTTCAAAAGCATTTATACCAAGTGACTTAAGAGCGTCGACAATAATCCCTGCATTACGAGATTTATTGTAATCTGACTTGGGACTAATAAATGAGTAATTCATATTACCAAGGTCGTGGTAAACACAGCCGCCACCACTTTGGCGTCTAACGAGATTGATACCAAGTTCATTTACTTTACCCACCTGACATTCAAGCCATGGGTTTTGAAATTTTCCCATCACAATACTAGGAGAACTCTGCCAAAGAATGAGAATCTGAGCATTACTCTTGCTTGCAATATGAGTTCGCAGAAGGTGATCTTCAAATGCCAAATTTACATATGGATTATTACTTGAAACCAGATAGACTTTATACTTAACAGAACTAGTGCTCATTGCTTAAGCGCTGTAGTGTCTCAGAAGAATCGACATCATCAGGATTAAATTCCTTTAAGGCCATATTTGATTTGTGACAAAGATGATATTGTTGATCGAGCTGCGCACTCTTATCAGGAAAACTCTCATCTTCTAATCGAATCTCTTCAATCGTTTGATAAAAAGGGGCACAACCATTTTTTAAGATAACAAATGAGAGATACTTTGATAAAGGCAGATCCTTAATATCAAAGCGCGAAACATACTCTTCATTGAGTTGCTTTAAGAGCTGCGCCTTAGACTCAAGTTCGATTTCTTTTGAATTAAGCTCACGTGCAAAGACCGAGCTTGGATATAGTATAGTAAATATAGTAAAGAGACCAAATAGGCCCAATAAGTTCATTTTCATATGTAATTCCTTTTACATAGAGGAATTTTGACTCAATTTGTCTTATTTGGCAATAAGCTGGCAATTTTTATTACTTCTTCAAAATCTGAAGCAACTCGTTTACAACGAGAAAGATCATACTTACCACTTAAATGAACAGTCTGAAGAAGTTCATAATTAAGATCGTCACTGGCCTTATCTCCAACTAAGTATGATGTTGAAAGATCAATTGGAAAATCATAGCAGGCCATGAAGATCATCCCAGGGTGCGGCTTTCTAAGTAAAGAGTGATACTTGTACTGACCTACCCCCTTGGTAAATTCAAAAGGAGCAATATAGAAGGCATCAATGAGATGACTTAAACACTTATTCAACTCAGCATTGAAATTTTCCACTTCCTGGTATTCAAACATTCCCTTAGAAACACCTGATTGATTTGTCACAACAATTTTAATGCGTTCACGATTAAAATCATGAAGAAGAAAATCATATGCACCATCAACAAGCTCAAGATCATCAATTTTATGAACATAGGAATGGTCAATATTTAAAACGCCATCGCGATCGAGGAAAAGTGCGGCCTTGTATTCTTTAAAATCAACATAAGACTTTAATATTGGCATGATATCTTTTTTAAAATTAGGCATTCCAACGGGATCGATTGTATCAATAAAGAAAACTCCGCTGGCGCTATAGTAGTCAGCGCAGACACTTATATCATTTACTTCCGGGAAGAATTTCTCACAAGACTCTAATTCATCAAGATTGAGATTTAAACGAGAGAGATAGTAATATTCACAATTTCCATTTTTTGCTTGATTATAGAGATTAAAGAGATCCGGCACAACACTAGACTTGGCCGTCACAAGAAGAACCTTCTTCTTGGCATTTAAGAGATCCTTTAACTGCTCATCTCCACTAAACTCTAGAACCTCAAAAAAGTTTTGAGCTATACTACTAATTTCTTTATAGTCTCTTTGACAAAGTACGATATCAAACATTTCTTTCCTTTTTTTCATTGTCTTTTGCAAACTTCATCGAACAGTTAATCTTATAAGAAGGAGCACTAAATTTATTCATGGGCTTTACACGGATCTGTAAAGAATCCTCACCAATGATGATATTAAAAGAAGATATATCAGGATTAAGAGCACAAATTCTAATATCGTTCATTTTTGTATAGTTTACGACGTGAGAGTAATCCAAATCATAGCTCCCATGTTTATAAAAACAAATCCCCTGTACAACATCTTTATTCCCCAGTCCCATTAGAGGAAGAATACTACTGATAAATAAAGATTGATCCTGCGCTAAGAGTTTTGTGAAGATATCATGGTAGTGCTTTATGAGTGAGCGATAAAGAGAGTAAAGATCTTCGCGATCCTTGCCTTCTAATTCTCCCGGTAAGTGAGTTTCAGTCCACAGAGAGTCAAAACGTCCATTATAATCAAGTCCTCGCCTTTCATATAGGCCACGAGCAAAGCGATCAAATTCTTGGTCAATATATTCATTTAATGTATTCTGAATGAAGTCAATTTCTTTAAAGTCTTTGAAGTATTTATGAAATATACTCTTGGCCCCTGCCGACTTCGTTGTAATATTAGCACCAGACTTTACAAGTTTTAGACTAATTGGAATAACCTTTGATTCCATTTGAACAACGATATCAGCTTCATGAAGGAAGTTTTTTATATCGTGATCACTTAATTTTCCTACAACAGTAATATTAGTTAAAGGGCAATCAAATTGATTATTAATTTTTTCAGCACAGGCTTTGGCCAGGACTGGAAGCTTAGATAAGAGATTGCGATCATGCTGTCTCAACCAAAGTTCATAATCTCGCATCATAGCGAGTAAAGATGGATTGAGATTGCGATGAAAGTTGGCCTCAATCTTATTTATACTAGAGATCTCTTTAGCAACAAGGAATTCAAAGAGATTTCCTTTGATTTCATTCTTTAGGGCCTCAAGCTGAGTCTTATTATGAATTTCTTTAAAATTTGCTGTAAAATTAGCCACTTTAGTCTCTTTTGGTCTTGTCAAAAAAAGTCGTCATTTTAGTCATCTTTTTGGTGGCCAAGATGCCTTGCATTTAATACACTTTTTTAAAATATTGTATCTCAGCACTACTGGAATGTCATGAATGGATTTCCATCTATTCTGGAAGGAATAGAAGATTTAAACCGCGAGCAAGTTGAGCAACTCCTCCAAAGATCTCAGGAACTAAAACTTGGTTCACCGGCAAGACTTCCTCTAAAACGCAAAATATCTGTAGCAACATCATTTCTCGAAAATTCAACTAGAACAAAATTATCATTTACGATGGCCATCAAACAACTTGAAGGTATTCATATTGATTTTGACGCTGAGAAATCATCTCTTAAAAAAGGTGAATCTCTTGAACAAACACTTCTAACATTGAATTATCAAGGCATTGATATTTGTATTGTGCGAACAAAGGATTCAGGGCTACTTACTGAATTTAAAGAAAGGCCACCAATTAAGATGATAAACGGTGGGGATGGATCAAATCAACACCCGACACAGGCCCTTCTTGATCTCTATACATTAATGGAAGAATTTAAAGTAAAAAGGCCAGGAGATCTAAAAGGTAAGAAGATTGCTATCGTTGGAGATTGCACTCACTCGCGTGTAACTCATTCACTTATTGATCTACTGCCAATGTTTGGAATTGAAATTACTTTATGTGGACCAAAGGAATTTATTCCTAAAAATCTTCCAAATCATATTAAGGTCATGACTGATCTCGACCAATGTCTAAGAGAAAGTGATGCTATTTATCTTCTCAGAATCCAAACTGAAAGACACGGCCATCAATTTGATATGACAAGCTATAATAGTGACTGGGGAATTAACATAGATCGCATTAAGAAATTAGGATATGAAATCCCAATTTTTCACCCAGGCCCGGCAAATATTGGGATTGAAGTTGATAGTGCTATTGTTAACTCAAACCTTTGGAAAGCACATAAACAAGTTGAAAATTCAATCTATGTCCGCATGGCCATTATTGAAGCAATGATTACTAATGGCGACGATAATATCGGCGCACGATATAATAAAATATTTAATACACAAGGAAATTCCACGCATGAAGAAAGCAAAGTTTGATACAGAAGTTACAACTTCCACGTCTCAAGAACTCCTTTTTAAAAAATCTCTTAAACAAACTCCTATTTTTCTTCATTTTCCCGACCAAACTAAATTCAAAGCCTATATCAATATTTCAAAAGATGATCCAAGACTGACTGGCGGCATACTTGGTGAAGCTGCATTTACAACAGGAATGGCCGGCTACCAAGAAACGGCTACAGATCCATCATTTCTTGGCCAGCACATTATCTTTACAACTGCTCATGTTGGTAATTATGAATATGACGAAAGGGTAGGCCAAAGACTTAATAATGAAGGTCCCGTTGCCAAAACCTTAATCGCAAGAAATTTCTCATATAATAATTTTCTAGAAAATTGTGAAATACCACTCATTAGTGATATCGATACAAGGCAATTAACAAAGTATCTGTCTTGTAAGTCAAAGGATCATCGCTGTCTAATAACAGCAAGCGAATCTGCACCAGATTTTTCTAACACGCAACTAGAGTGCAACGATCTAGCACGAGTATCAGTAAAAGAAAAACAAGTTATCACAAAAGGTGAAAACCCAATTGTCATTATTGACTATGGGATAAAGAAGGCAATTGTTAATTATATAAAAGATCTTGGAATGCCAACAGTGGTTGTTCCATACAATACGTCAGCACAGGAAGTTGTAGGACTTAGACCAAGGATGGTCTTTTTATCAAATGGGCCAGGAGATCCAAAAGAGCACAAGGATCAAATTGCACAAGTAAAGGATCTTCTTAAAACAGATATTCCAATTCGTGGAATCTGTCTTGGCCACCAATTAATTGGACTCGCTTGTGGGATGGAGACAATTAAACTGCCATTTGGACAAAGAGGGGCCAATCACCCTGTTTTCTCACATCATACAAAAGAACTTCTTATTACAAGTCAGAATCACGGCTATGCCATTGATGCACAATCTTTTAAGACAAAAGCACTTGAGAATGAATTTGGAATAGAATTATTTTGTGAATTCACTTCCCTATTTGATCGCTCTCTAGAAGGACTTAGAAGCTTTGACTCAAGAGTTCGAAGTGTACAATTTCACCCAGAGGCCAATCCTGGACCAAAAGACGCCCTTATCTTTTTTAGTGAAATTGGTGATTACTTAAATGGAAAAAATGAAATAATCAAAAAAGAAGATATTCATGCAATTCCTGAATATCATCAAGGAGAATTAAACTCTCCTTATAAGAAAATTCTTTTAATAGGCTCAGGGCCCATAAAAATTGGTCAAGCATCAGAGTTTGATTATAGTGGGACACAAGCACTGAAATCCCTTAGAGAATTAGGCTTTGAAGTCGTTCTTCTAAACTCAAACCCCGCAACAATCATGACTGATAAGGAAATGAGTTACCGAACTTATATAGAGCCAATTACTAAAGAGACGATTAAGAAAATAATAAAAAAAGAAAGAGTTGATGCCGTACTCTCTACTATGGGCGGTCAAACGGCCCTTAATATGTGTATTGACTTGGAAAAAGAAAATTTCCTAAAAGATCACAATGTAGCACTACTTGGTGCCAATATCGACACAATTGAGAAAACTGAAGACCGAAAACTCTTTGCTGAAGAACTCGATAAGCTGGGATATAAATCAGGAAAGAGATTTACGGCCCAAAGTTTTAAGGATGCAATTGAACTAGCAGACTCAAAAGTAAAATTTCCACTTATCATTAGACGTGATTTTGCTCTTGGGGGCAAGGGTGCCGCCTTAGTTCATAATACAGATGAATTAAGAGAGACACTTTCTTCAAGTGATATTAAATTTCCTATTACGATGGAAAAATCACTTCTTGGTTGGAAGGAACTTGAACTTGAGGTTATGGTTGATAAGAATCGATGTGGAGTTGTTATCTGCTCTATTGAAAACGTCGATCCATGTGGAATTCACACAGGTGATTCAATTACAGTAGCACCGGCCCAAACAATTTCAGATCGCTGCTACCAAAATCTCAGAACCATGTCTCTAACAATTGCCAAGCATATGAACGTTGTGGCAGGTGGAGCAAATGTTCAATTTGCAGTAAATCCTAAGGATGAAGATGATATTGTAGTAATTGAAATGAATCCACGTGTATCGCGTTCATCAGCACTAGCATCAAAAGCAACAGGATATCCCATTGCTAAGATTTCAGCTGGACTTGCGGTAGGACTTACTCTTTTTGAAATTCTAAATGATATTACAAGAATCTCACCAGTGGCCTTTGAGCCAACACTAGACTATGTTGCCGTGAAGATTCCAATCTTTCCATTTAATAAATTTCCATCAAGCTCGCAAACCCTAGGCCCTCAAATGAGATCTGTTGGTGAAGTCTTGGCCCTTGGAGGAAGTTTTAACGAAGCCTTCATGAAGGCCTTAAGGGCAACAGAGCAAGGACTTGAGATTCCAAGCCTTGAACAGCTAAAGACAACACCGTATCCGATGACGGCCGACTATCTAAAACAGCGTCTAAAAAATCAAAGAGAACTCTCACTTCTTACGGCACTAGAGGGACTAAGAGCAGGAATTTCAGCAAAGGATATTCATGAGATTAGCGCCATCACTCCTTGGTTTATCGAACAAATGGTTGTCTTCAAAGATTATGAAGATCAACTTAAGGCCGATAACACAATAATTAATAATCCTGAATCACTCTTTGATTTAAAGCGAGAAGGTTTCTCGGATAAGTATCTAGCACTACTTTCGAAATCAAGTATTGAAAACGTTCTTGATCTAAGAATTAAAAATAAAATTAGACCAGTCTTTAAGGCCGTTGATACTTGTTCCGGTGAGTTCAACGCCCTGACCCCATACTTCTATTCGACTTATACTCAATATAGTGACGTCGAACCAATTAAAGAAGAAAGCTGTGCCATCTTTGGCTCAGGACCTAACAGAATTGGACAAGGAATTGAGTTTGATTACTCTTGTGTAAAAAGCTGTAAAACACTTGCAGAAGTTGGAGTTAAGTCAATTCTTCTAAACTCTAACCCTGAAACCGTTTCAACTGACTACGATAGTTCGGACAGACTCTATCTCACGCCACTATTTTCTGAAGATTTATTTGAAATCCTCTCGTTTGAAAACCCAGAGCATGTCATCACTTCATTTAGTGGTCAGACGGGAATCAATATTCGCGCTCACCTAGAAGCACCATTTAGAAGTAAGCATCAAAAATTTAACTTTTTAGGGCCAAGCCTTGATTTACTTGATGCAGTTGAAGACAGGAAGCGATTTGATGAATTAACCAAAGGTGTTGCTCTAGCGCACACTACTTCAAAGGAAGTAAGAGGCCATAAGAACTTAATTAATGCAATAACCGAGATTGGTTTTCCTGTTATCATTAGACCAAGCTACGTTATCGGTGGTGAAAGTATGTTTATCTTTGAATCACAAGAAGATATCGAGAATCTACCACAAGAAATTTTAAAATCTCTGCACGAAAATTCGATTACATTTCAAGTAGAAAACTATATCTCAAATGCTCTTGAATATGATGTCGATTTAATTCGAGATAAGAAGGGAAATACTGTTTTTACAATTTGTGAACATATCGAATACGCAGGTGTTCACTCTGGTGACTCGGGAATGATATCACCTCCAAAAATAGCAAGTAAGGAGATCATTGAAAAGATGAGACAACTTGCTAGTGAAATGGCAGGTAATATGGAAATCACAGGTCCTATTAACTTTCAATTTGCTCTAAAAGGCGAAGATATATACTGTATTGAGGCCAATCCAAGAGGATCGCGAACGATACCATTTTTATCAAAGGCCTATGATATCAATCTTGCAGGCCTTGCCACAAGAGCACTTCTTGGTGAAGAAATTGAAACAATTAAGGAACTAAAGAGCTCATATAAAGTTATAAAGCAATCAACTTTCCCATTTGACCGCTTCGTACAGGATTCTATCATCTTAGGTCCAAAGATGAGATCAACTGGTGAAACACTAGGAATTGACAAGAATCTCGATAAGGCCATGCTCAAATCATACCTTGGAAATTATCCTGATCTTCTCGATAAGAAATCAATTCTAATATCACTATCAAATAAAGACGATGAAAGATTGATTGCAAACCTCAAGAAACTTGCTGCCAATGGATTTAAATTCTATGCTACAAAGGGTACATTTAGATTCTTGAAAGAGAAGTGTTATGTGGATGCTACAATTGTCGACAAGCTATCAAGCAATGGAGACAATCCATCAATGCTTGATGCAATTAAAGACGAAGATATGGCCATGGTTTTAAATACACCTCTAAATCAGGGACGATCAATGTCGGATGGTGAATTTATTCGAAATGCTTCCATTCAATATGCAGTTCCATGCTTTACAAGACTTGAAAATATCAATGCTGTTGTTGAGGCATTAACTTACACCATTACAAGTGAACTTGGGCCAGTAAGTCTACAGGAGATGCTAAGTGAATAAGACATTTGTCGCTCTCGATGGAATGGATAGAGTTGAAGTTACAAAGCTTCTGTCAGAGTACCCTGAAATTAAACTTATCAAGGTAGGGCTTGAGCTCTACCTACAATACGGTAATGATCTTATTCGTGACCTCGCTCAAAATTATCAAGTTGAGATATTTCTCGATTTAAAATTACACGATATTCCAACAACGGTTGCAAAAGCGATTAAAGGATTAAAAGGCCTGCCAATAAAGTTTCTAACGATTCATGCAACTGGTGGAACAACAATGATGGCCCAGGCCCTAGAGAGCGCACAAACTTATATCCCTGAGTGTACTCTCCTTGCGGTAACGCTTTTAACATCTCACAGTGAAGAAGAAATTCAATCAATTTGGGGAAGACAAAAAAATCTGGCATTAGAAGAAATTCTAACAATGATTAATAAATCAGGAGTAAGTGGACTTGTTTGTTCAGGAGCAGATCTTGACATTATTAAGACCTTTGAAAATCGCACTAATGTAGCTTTCACAAAAGTAACGCCAGGAATCCGCCTGACAGGAGATAGCAGTGATGACCAGGTAAGGGTTATGACACCTCAAGATGCTATTGACAACGGTGCGAGCTATCTGGTTGTAGGCCGCTCAATCACAAGGGCCCCAGAAAATATCAGAAAGAAGCTCTTTCCATAGAAATTGATCTTACATTGACCAATAGCTTTCTTCTAAACTTTGTTCCTTAACCGGTAGATTATGAGAGAGCCTTGGAGACTTCTGCTTAAGAACTTCATAACTTGTGCGATTGGCATACTTACAAAGTTGGTGAATGGAAGAATATGAAAGATACTTTCCATCATGTTTAATTGAATGTGGAAGAAGTTTTTGATGATAGACATTGGCCGCAATATCATGAAGAATAGCAGCTAAAGCAGCATCTCCTGCCCCATTAGTATTTTCAATATTTTCAGGTCCACCCATAAATGGATTAATATGCGAGTAAACTTTCATCGGCTCAACACAGTCTACTTTTAACTGAGAACGTGAGTATTCATATTCATTATAGTTTTCAATTGATTTTGAGTGAATCGTATCCTTTGTCTCACGTGCCTTCGTTCGACAGGCCCAAGAGCCCATATAAAGACCTTTTTCACCGTCTGTGACAAGAACTAAATCTGTTAGATCAAGAACTTCCTTAGCGACTAAGAGTGGATCATCAATTCCAATTAAGGCCCGGGCCTCATCGCGATTCATAGCGAGGACATTAACGTTTTCACGAATAAATTCTTTAAAGAATAGCGGATCACTCTCAATAAGAGAGCTCGTTCCAAGTGCAAAAACCACTGGTACATCATTTTCACAAGCGACTTTAACGGCCTTCATCGTGGCCTTATAAAGAGGAGCACTCTTATCTCTTAATAGAAATGCTGTAATTAAAAGCGCACTAGACTTCTTTATAAGATCAGCAGGAACAAAGTCCTCATTTAACTGATTCATAATACCTTTACCAATGGCAAATGTTCTTTCTTTGTCAGGAGTGATTAAACACATGGCACGGGCCATATTTCCTTTACAAGGTTGAAGGTAACTGAAGTCAACTTTAGAAGAAGTACTACAGATATACTTGAAAGCGTAATCCCCTACTTTGATCGTTTCACAAATAGTTCCTAGAGCAAAGGATTGATCATCAGATAAAACCGAGTAATTATGAAGAGTATTGCCTACGGCACCACCAGCATATTGACCTAGAATACGATTCTCCATAACACATTTCTGATAAAGGGCCTCGATTTTGTCATCATCTAAAATATAGGATTCACCAGGCTTTAGGCCATATTGAGAAAGAAGCTCAGCTGGAGCATCGATTTCAATATCAACCAGCAACTGATCAATTCCGACAATGTAGACATTCTCTTTTTGAGTGAAGTCAGTTTCAAAAGAAAGTCTTCCTTTTGCACTAACTGGGAAATAATGTTTTGATCTTCTCTTGCCTGGAAATCTCATAATAAACCCTAAACTATTCTAGTCAAAAATTCTATTTTGATTATAATAGATATATGAGAAAACTTTTAGTATTTATTTTTGCTTTTATCAATTTAAATTCATACGCCTATCGATATGCCATCTCAAAGTCGAGACAGACAATTGTCTATGCTGATGTTGAGCTTACTGCGCCAATTGGATTTATAAGAAGCGGAAGAAAGTTAAAAGTTGGCGATAATAGTCTTAAAAAAGGGACTATTGTACCTCTTGTTGTTTCAGGTAAAATTGCCTACATAAAGGCCGACGATATTACCTTCACTTTATCTGGCTCAAAACTTGAGCATACGCCTGAAGTCACCAACCACGATGTTGAAACAATATTTAAGAATGATGCGCAGAAATTAAGAGAGAATAGCTATTTCTCAATGGATTACTCTATTTTTTCTGCAGGAAGTGAATGGCAAGACTTCAATATTGCCCAAGCAAATGAAGATGCACCAAGCTTGAACCGAGTTGATCTCTCAATAGAGCACAGAGACCCAAAAGGCCGCCACGGCTTTAAGTTTTCTCTTGGCTACTTATTTGGCTCTAGTTCATTTAGTAGCATTAGAAGTATCTACGGTGAACTACAATATCAATACCGTTTAATTAATCGCACAAGCTTTAGCCTTGAAGCCTATGGTGGCCTTATCCTAACAGGTGACTTTGAACAGAGTAACTATAGTGAAAAATCAGCGGGTGCGGCTTGGGGTTATGATATTGGTGGCCGCTTAAGAATTGCACCCTTTTCTCGTATTGGCTTCTACGGACAAGCGGGCTTAATTGGAATGTCATCGAGTGCAATGGATGAGCTTAGCACCGATGTTGTTGACTCAATAGGAGGAGTTCTCATCGGTGCCGGGGTGAGCTTTAGGCTCTAACTAATAGCAATTAGACATATAATTGCGATCAAGATCATCTAAGTATTCAACTATGATATCGTCAGCAACATCATCATAACGAATTTTAATCGTATATTTTTCAAAGCTTGAAAGATACTTAAACTTTGAATCATTTGAAATAAGAATATTAAGCATGAGAACATCACTCTCATTTTCTTCTGGTGGACTCAATTCCTTATAGATTCTCTTATTCAGAGCTGGTACATCATAGAAGTTAATATTAATACTTTGAGTTGGTATCATATAACGATATGAACTTTCTCCAAAACACTGATCACTATAATCTCTTTTAATAATTTGCTTAACACGATCTTCAATTTCGCGAGCTCCCCAACCAGTCTTAGCACCCCATCCTGTCTTCTTAGTGAAGTCGTATTTCTTCCCACCAGTAAATGGTGTTACATCATTAACAAGCAGGGCCTGTGAATTAAGGGAAATGAATGCAGTAATGATAGAGATGAAGATAATTTTAAGCATAAATAATCCTAATGAAAGTTATAAGTATTTATCCTATAATTGTGTAATTAGCTCAACTATGTGTGTAATATCTTTATGAACAAATTCCTCAATAATATCTACTTAACATATGTAATATTTTCAAAAAATTTGTGAAAATAATTAATAATTCAAAAAAGTAGTCGATACGTATGTCATGGATATTAGAGGCTTAGACCTATTCAGCTACATTGACTACCGTCTCTATCTGGAAGATATATTTGCTGCCAGAAAAGCACAGGATAGAAAGTACACTTTTGGCCAGTGGGCCAAGGAGCTCGGTATATCGAGTGTCTCAGGTCTAACAATGATCCTTAAAGGTCAAAGACATCCAGGACCTTCACTAACTAAGAAACTCATTAAAAATCTTGAATTAACTCAAAAAGAGGCCGATTTCTTTATGGCCTTAATTCAGGCCAAGAAGAGTTCAAAAGGTGATAACGAAACATTTAAGGCCATCGTCGAAAAACGTACTCAAGAAGTTGAAAAACAAGATCGCCAGGTTGAATTTAAATGGGAAATGGCACTCTTACGAGAGATGCTAAAATGGAGCGACTTTGAGAGTCTAAAAGATATTTCAGATGAGCAATTTAAATATCAGTCGAGTGAGGGCTATCCTACGATAATTGAGCAGATGAAAAACTCAGGTATTGTCGATATCAAAAAATCTAAAATTTATCTTAATGAATCATATTCACCAAAGTATAAATTAGAATTATCACAATTTATCCCTCTACATCGCGAAATTTGTGAATTGTCGACAGATAGCTACTATCTCCCAAAAGAGAACCGTTTATTAGAACACTTTCTAATTAATGTTAAAAGAGAAGATTTACCAAAAGCAAGACAGAAGATACTTGATTTCATAGAAAGCTTTGCTGATGAATTTGATCAGGCTGAAGGTAGCTCAAAAGAGTGTCAAATCTATTCTGTTTCAACACTCTTTTTTCCATTTACCAATTAATCAACCTTTATCGAATGAACTGACGTTAACTTGCCAGGCCCTAAACAATGTAGCCTTACTTCTTGTTCAAACTTAATCTGTGAGTGGCCAAGAAGTGCACAGTCATTAGGTATCGCAAGATTATACTTAAGTTTTTTACTAATAAGCCCATCAGTACTTGTAAGTAGGTGAATACTATCACCAAATAACATTTGCATATCAGAATAGATTAAGCCTGTTGTCGAGTTAAGCTGACCTAATTGAAATAACTGAGAAAAATTACCACCAGGAAAACTTGATTCACGATTAATTGATGTCACGGAGTGACTTAATATTGTATTTCCATCTGTTTTTAGAAGATGAATATTATAACGTCCTTCAATATAAATCGAGTAACTATTTCCCTCTTTGAATACACCTAAGATTGAAGCAAGTGGATCTTCCCAATCACTTTCAAAGCGAAGAGTTCTTCTTAAATGAGAAAACTTAAAGGCAAGTTTATTTCTCTCTTGTTGCCTTGTAATCATAAATTCATCAGTAAAGTCACCATCACGAGTTGAGCGAACAGTTGCAATATCAGATTTATGTAACTGAAGAGCTCTTCCCTTTCTTTTTATGGTAAAATCTTTTGTGTTAGTAAATTCTAACTCATAGTACTGATTATAATTAACTTCACCAACAGCAAAGATAAGTTTACTCCTACCAGAGTTCATCGATAAGCGATCTTGTTCTGTATAAGAGATGAATTGAATGGACTTGAAATAATCAAGATCAAGTAGATTTCTAAACTTCTCATCAAATGAATAAGACTCAATCGTTCTAATCTGTAGCCTAACCTTTCCATCGATAACTGATGGCATCAAATAATAAGGTCTCTTTTTTACTTTGTTTTCTAAGTAATCAATTGGGTCAGTATTATTATCAACTTGCGGTAACTCGAAAACTCGGCTCACAAGTGGAGTTAGGAAATCACCTAAATCTTTTGAATTCGACCTTATGAAGTTAAAGTATGCTCTTCCTCGATTGAAATCGAGAGCGCCAAATTGAGACGCCTGAAGGTGCCAAATCGAATTCTTACCAAATAGCGGCCTTCCATCCATTGAGTAAGAGGCCATAATATATTCTCGATTATCTTTTGAAGTACCATATACAAATAAATCAAGTTTTCCGTCTAAATTCATATCAACTTTCATTAGACTAATAACATTAATATCTTCTTCAAATATGATCTGTGATGGCAAGTATTCATTATCCACTTCCTTCATATAGAAGATACTTCTTTTTGATCTCGTATTAAGCGCATAATAGTCTTGTGTCTCTTTCGTTGCATTATAATCAATTACTTTCTTTAACTGCGAAACTTTAATATTAGAAGCTATCCTAAGGATTGCACCCGCTGCGATTTTAGAAACTACTTTCTTCTTAGAGACTTTTACTGGAGCAAGAAGTTCAACATCGATACTTTTTAATACGCTAGACTTAACAAGATTAATTTCGAATTCCTGCCACGAATCAATATCCAGGTCTTTGAGCTCATACTGGAGATTCACTTTATTTAGCTTATTTGAAAGTTTAATCTTCTTACATAGTTCAATATCATCGCGAAGTACTGATTGTTTGGAGTTTATACAAATGTGATCATCCAAGATTTCATTTTCAAAGTTTGGATGGTAAATTTCAAGCTCAAAGCTTGCAAAGAATTTATCATTCTTTTTTTCAATAGCAATTTTATCAATTTTCTTAGTAAGAATAACGGGTCTAAGTTGATTTACATTAAACGCTTTCTGATAATCGACAGCAGGTAGAATTTCATCTTTTGAGAAATTACGATTTGAAGTCTCAAGAATCGATAGAAAGTCATAGCTATTTTTAATTGAACCCTTTATTTTAAGAGCGGCCGCTAAAGCTGAAATATACGAAATGGCAAAAGAAGTACCATTCTTAACATCATAATTACCGATACGAAGAATCGTCGACTCCATACCAACAGGAATTGTACTAATAAGCTTTTCACCTGGAGCGTAAATATCAACAGTCTGTCCATAATTAGATGACGATACTTTTTCTCCTTGAATATCAATACCACCAACACAAACAACACCGTTGTAATTACATGGGAAGATATTCTTTCGTTTATTATTATTTCCGGCCGATGCAACAACAATTACATTCTTAGAAAGTGCATAATCAATTGCACTAACGACTTGTGGTGTCTCTACAACTTTTGGAATTCCTAGCGATAGATTAATAACACTAGCACCATTATTAACAGCAAAAATAATACCACGAGCAATATAACTAGTGACTACTTTTCCATTATAAGTGAAGCCTTTAAAATTCGTAATGGCCTTAATAGGCATTATTTTGACATTTTCAGTTAAGACTCCAGATATCCCGATACCATCTCGTTTTGCCGCAATTAGACCTGCAACAAATGTTCCATGGCCATCCTTATCAGAAACATCACCATTATTATCTAAAACATTAATACCAAAGCATGGAAGTGACTTTCTCTCTTCTTCGCTCTTGCCAATACAATCAGGAAACTCCCAAATTTTATCTTTTAAATCTGGATGATGGATGTCAACACCAGAGTCTATAATAGCAACAATGGCCTTATTAGCTCCAAGGGATTGCCTTTGAACTTTTGTCAGATCATTTATATCGACGCCTTCTATACCATTGATTGTATTATATGTTAGCTCTGAGTTTTTTCGATTATAGCTTTGGGCCGTATTTGAAACAGACCACTGCCTGGAATCAAAATTAATATCAGATGCAAATGAATTTAATATAAACACTAGAGAGACTAGTAATATAAAACTTCTTATCATTTCAGTGTCCCCCTATACCAATACCCCATGACTTCGGCCTTAATCAGGTTAAGGACAGAAACCATCTTATTTACAGGCCCTCCAAAATTACGAGTATTAACTTTACCATATGAATTACCAATAATAGGCTTAAGCATAAGTTCACTCTTGATTCGGTAACCAGATAATTGTGATTCAACATATATATTCTCTTCGCCAAAGAATTCTAACAATGTTTTAGCATCAATATAGCGAGCAAAATAATGACCGACGTGAGCAAGGCACTTTAGGCCCTTATGGTATCTTTCTTTCTTAATATATTTCTTACACCAGTAAAGCTTATTTTCAATTGGTTCAAGATCACCACAACGAAGCTGTCCAGAAATCGTCTGCCCACCATTTTCTCGATTGTGACAATTTCTCTTTTTCATTCGACTTGAGATAAAGTCTAATTCACGCCCTGAGATATTAAAAATACGTTTAACGGCCTTATCAAAGAAATGAATTTTTGTTTCTAACTTTGCAAAATTAATAGCACCAGCATCTTTAGAATCTGCATCAGTATAGAGGTCAAGATTGAAGGCCTTATTTTCTTTTCTAAGGTATTTCTTTATTGTCTTTTCCTTCATCACGGCCTTCTGATGAGTTTTTCTAAAGTGCATATAGAGTTCATTCATATTATCAAGAACAATCTCACCTTCTGGATTTCTAAGCTTAGACTCAATTGTCGTCTCATATGTTGTCGCAGATCCAAAGAAACTCTTTCCAGGATTTTGATAATAATGTTTTGCTTCAGGAACCATTGGAATATAGCTCTTATCCCAGTTAACATCTAACTCAGCAACAAATTGTTTAAGTGCATATGCTCCAAGATTTTGCATTAATTTTGCTAAATTAATACCATCCATTTCACCATGACTGGCCGTTACAAGCTTTAAGTTTACCTGATCTTTAACTTTAACAAATAATTCAGTAATCGTCTTAAGAGACTTTGAAACGAAGAATAAGAAATTAAAATTGAAGGCCTTATCATGACTTTTATTAAAGACTTGAATATCTTCTTCACCCATGGCCTCATTTGTACGATCTCTTAAAAGAGATATGAATTTTGCTACATCAGAAGCAAACTCTAATTCGTCTCCATTCGGGTCAAGGTTTAGTTCATATAATTTCATATCAAGTTTTGACTTGATATCACTACCTTCGGCCATGATAATAGGTATTAGATACGATAATCCGCCACGTACACGAACTTCATTTACCTTGGCACCATCATAGTAAATATGAAAGATATACTTTGATTTTCTAGTAATATGAATACGAGAAAGTTCTTTATATTTTTTACTAATACTTCCGTATCCATTTCCCACACCATACAGAGGAGCACTTAGAGAAAGTGTAATATCTGGAACCACAGAAGTAGAAATAATGATCGACTCCCCTACACCGATATTTTCAGATATCGAATTATAGAGATCATTTAGTTTTTGCAGCTTTTCACTTTCATCAATTTCAGTATTTTTTGATGTAGCAATATAAGTGCTTAACTTCTTTTCTAAATTCTTTAATGTAAGACCAACAAGCATATTCTTGTAAGGCGTTTTAATGGCCTGTTTTAGATCTTCAACAGGTCTTACATGACTATAACTAGTATTAATCCCGATATTAGGAAATACAGATCCACCAACGAGTTGAGAACCAAATCGTTCTAATCCAATAAATAGGCCTAAGTTTGTTGTAAAACCAATCGTATCAGCTAGTTGAACAAAATTATCAGTTCCAAAGTTTTGCCCTACAACAACGTCACGGCCAAATATAATATTTCCCTTAGCAACAGGAGATTTCCAGCTTGAAAATGGTAGAGGTGGAAACTCTCCATGTTCATCAAAATATTCAAGAGCGAATTCTTTATTGGCCTCAAAATCTTCTTGTAACCATTTAACCTTGGCTTCACTAAGATTGAATAAGCTTAAATTTTCACTGAGTTTGCTCATAATTTCTTTAAAACCAAAGGATTGTGCCTCTCCAAAAAGAAATGATGGAATATCATCAAGAGGACCAACAGATGCTCCAAAGCTAAATTGAGAAGCATAATCTTCAAATTTATGTGGTTTTAAAAATCCTTTATCAATCAGTTCATCTTTAACTTCTTTAACATATGGAAGAATTTCTCCTTCTAGTTTTAAAGTTTCAATTAAGTTATTTCTTCGCGCCACAAGTTTTTCAACAAGTAGTTTTGCCACAGGCATAGGAAAGAATGAAGTTTGAACGATTTCTTGAATATCACGACGAGTAAGCTTTACAATGAATCGTGCGGCCCACACAACATCGTCATAAGTTGCATCGAAATTCGTTGCCGTTGGATAATCAAATAATAAATTATTATTTTTTATCTTCAAAAAATTAAATGAGAATTTATTAATTGATTCATTTAAGTTTAAGTAAGAGTAGATAACAATAAGACTTCGAAGCGCTCTTAAATCTTTTGTATCATTAATTGAAGTTAGAGCAACATCATAGAAGTCGTCTTCCTTAGGAAGTCTGACAAAGATATCTTTTAGAACGAGATAATCATCACCTTCTTCAACAAGCCAATTCTTATATGAGGCTCCAAGCTGAGAGACAAGATCCACATCTTTAAAGAAATCTTTTTCTCTTTGTGAATTAAACTCAATTCTAAGATTTTTCATATACTTTGAAGAAGGAATAATAAAGCCTGCCTTACGCAGAAGATTCTTTCTTAGAAGAATTGTATGTAGAGTTTTTGAAAGATGAACTTGAAATGTCCCTTTCTCATTAGTGGCATTAAACCTAAGGATACTTTCAGGGGAGCTAATGAGGCCCTTAAAACTTAGAGTATCTCCGTTATCAATTGGAAGATTTAGATCTTCATTTAATTGTTTAAAATTATCCTCACCGTTCCAAAGATTTGACTTCACAGGATTAAGACGTGAGAGGTCCACTCCTTCTTGCTTTAACTCATATGCAAACTCGGAATCAAGAGCACCATAATCAGGACTATAGAGATCTGCGGCCGGGAGGCTTTCACCGTTAATAGGAACCAGGCCATCTGCTGCAAAGACCAGATTAAGACCAAGATTTAGGAATAGGATTATCAATAATATCGACTTCATTATTAGACAAAATAGCAATAATTGATGAACACATGGGGCTTTTTGAAAGTTATTCACGTAGTGTTCACTTTATACACAAATAAAAAAGGGCCCATTCAGGCCCTCTTAATGTGTGGTATTTGAAGTATTATTAGATACTTAGATTTCGATTGATAGAAGCTCTGGAAGGATAACATCTTCAATATTTTGAGTTGTTGTCCCTAGGTGAGCAGCTACATCATCAATGATCTTTTCACGAGCATTAAGATCTTCCTTAGCTGCCATGAATTCATCAACTGACTTACCTGTAAAGTGCTTGATATTATTAGCGATTGCTTCAGCATCTTGTGCTTGTAATTCACCATTTTGTGCATTTTCAAGCATTCTTACCATTTCCTTCTCCATTGTTACTAGAGATAGGGCCTTATCAGCAGGTAGTTTGAATGCTTGTGAGTAAAGAGATGCTTTATTAAACATTTCAAGTTGGCTATCGTCTGCGGCCATTAGACCTGTATCCATTGTTTGCTCTTCGTCTTCGTAAAGCATATCAGAGTCAAATCCAACAAAGATAGGGTTACCATTGATATCGTATGATCCAGTAAAATCAACGATTTCATAATCTTCACCCCAACCATCACCGATTAGACCATCATAGTACCAAGCATCATCTGCTTGAACATCACGGAACTCATCAGCTAGTCCCTGATTATTTGAGTAGTAATCCCAATAAGCAAGAGTTCTAAGATAAGTAAGATCAACTCCTACAAACTCATCATACTTTGCATCGTAGTAAACAAAGAATCCCTCTCTTAAAGAATCATACTCGTCTTTTTCTAGCGTATTATAATCATAATAACTTGGATCAACAGAATTCAGCGCAGATACAAATCCTTGAGCTGATACATAAGGTGATGTGTACTTTCCATAAGTAGAAGAAGATGATGATCCCCCACGTCCACATGATACAAATAAAGTAGCGATAGCTGCTAAAACGATTAAATTCTTCATATTAAAATCTCTCCCCCAGTAAATAAAAACCACTGCAGCGCAATGGATGTCTCGACTAAATTAAATCTTCTTGATTTAAATTTTTGAATAGTGAAACTAGTTCAAGTTCCGTGCCAACTTTTCTCCCATAATTCCGACAAAAATAGTATCATAATGCTACTGTTTGAAAAGAATATAGGTGCCACTTCGTCCAAAATGGTAATTTGAAGCCACTTCGCACCTTGCCCCGCGTCTAATTAAATGTTCAAAAATATTGACCACTTATCCAATATTACTTATATTTTATATTTGAAATATAAGGATGATAAAAAAATGAAAGACCAAAAGTCTGATATTATCGAAGCAGAGCTTCTTGAGTACCTACCTCATTATGAAGCCTTCTTTTCTAAGGTGGGATTTAAGAGAATCGAAGGGGCCGTCTTTGGCCTTTTAGTCTACTCTCCACGCCCACTAGCTTCAGATGAGATCGAGACAATTCTAGGCCTATCACAACCGGCCGTCTCAAGTGCTTTAAAAACTCTTGCTACTTATAAGATGATTATCTCAACTGATCACCCAAGTGTGAAACGTATGAAGATCCACGAAGCAAATGATGATGCCATCAACATAGTTTCTAATATTGTAAAAAAGCGTGAATTAGAAATCATTGAAGAATTTGAGAATATTACAAATGATTCGCTAAAACATATTAATGATGACAAACGTAAAAAGCGCATTACAAATATCCTAACGACAACACGCTTCGCACGCTCACTTAGTGAGTTTATTATCTCAATCAGCAAAGAACTTGATAACCCTTATATGGCCATTGAAAAATTTCCAATGGTAACAAAGCTTTTAAAGAATTCACTCACTGATATTAGTCACATTAAAAGTGGCCTTAAGTCTGGGCTTAAGAATTCATTCCTAAATATCGTCAGCAAAATAGAAAATGAAAAACATAATGGAGTCAGTAAATGAATTTATCACGCGTTGTGATTACAGGTGTTGGCCTTACAGCACCAAATGGTAATAACTTAAAAGAGTACCGCTCAGCTCTTCTTGAGCAAAAATCAGGAATTACTTATGAAGACGTTCGCTTCCTAGGACAAATCCCTGTTGGTAAATGTGACTTTGATGAAAGAAAACACCAAAAGGGTAAAATGAGAAAGCGTGGAACACGTGTTGGAGCGATCTCTGTTTACTGCTCTAAAGAAGCCCTTGATGATGCGGGGCTTGAGCTAGCTAACCTCGATAAATCTCGCATCGGAATTTATCTAGGTATTACTGAGCACGGGCCAGTTGAAACTGAAGAGGAATTATTTCAATTCTATAAGAATAATAATGAAGATGATTCACTTTGGACTCACCATCATAATCCAAGAACAGTTGCTAACGCTCCTGCAGGAGAAGTTTCACTAAATCTAGGAATTACAGGACCTCACTACACAATTGGTGCAGCTTGTGCCGCAGGAAATATGGGACTAATTCAGGCAGTCCAGATGCTACAGCTTGGTGAAGTTGATCTCGCCCTTGCTGGTGGAGTATCAGAATCGGCTAACTCATTTGGAAACCACGTTTCATTTAAAGCACAAGGTGCCCTTGCAGACTTCCCAGAAGATCAAACAAGAGCTTCTCGCCCACTAGATAATAATCGAAATGGTATTGTCATCTCAGAAGGTGGCTGTGTTTATACACTTGAAAGATTAGAAGATGCCCTCGCACGTAATGCAAAAATATACGGTGAGATCGTTGGTTATCATATGAATAGTGATGCAACAGATTTCGTTCTTCCTAACCCAGAACGACAAATGGAGTGTGTTCACGCGGCAATTAAGAAAGCAGGAATTTCAATTAACGATATCGATATTGTAAATCTACATGCAACTGGAACAAAGATGGGAGATATCCAAGAAGTCACAGGAATTAAAGAAGCCTTTAAGGATAACCCAACAGTTGCAGTTAATTGTACAAAAGGTCTTATTGGTCATGCCATGGGAGCTGCTGGAGCACTCGAGCTAGCTGGAAACCTTCCAAGCTTTGAAGATGGACTAGTACACCCATGCCATAAGATCGATGAAATTGATCCAGAGTGCGCGATGGATCAGTTGGTTCTCGATGTACCACTTAAGAAAGAAGTAAATTACATATTAAATAACTCATTTGGAATGCTAGGAATTAATTCAACGCTAATTCTAAAGAAATACGTATAAGGAGAAATTATGACACCTCAAGAAGTAAGACAACATGTAGTAGACATTATCGCAGATATCGCTGTTGATGACGATGTAACATCAATTGATGATGCTACTCCACTAAGAGACCAACTAGACCTCGATTCAATGGACTTCCTTGATATCGTTATGGAACTAAAAAAGAGACACTCAATTGAAGTTCCTCAAGAAGACTACCCACAACTAGCTTCAATGGAAAGTTGTGTAACTTACTTAACACCAAAGTTTCAGTAGATTAAATACGGCCACTTCGGTGGCCTTATTTTGACTTAAGAAAAAAAGAAAAATCTATGACACAAAAATATGATGTAGTAGTAATTGGCGCAGGTATGTCAGGCCTTGCGGCCAGTATCAGACTTGCAATGTTTGGCAAGAAAGTCGTCTGTCTTGAAAAGCACTCAATATCTGGAGGGCTCAACTCCTACTACCGCCGCGGAAAGAGAAATTTTGACGTCGGTCTACATGCCCTGACAAATTATGCAACTCGTGGAGAAAGAGGAAAGCCTCTTACTAAACTTCTAAAGCAACTTAGAATTCCTTGGAATGAATTAGATCTCATTGAACAAAAACAATCAAAGATTATCTTTCCAGACACAACACTTACCTTTTCAAATGATTTTGAAAGGCTAACAAGTGATATCGCAGAGAAATTTCCTGCAAGTATCGATGAATTCATGAAATTCGTCGACTATATCAAGGACTTCAACGAAGTCGCACTAAATAATGAAACCTATATGGCAAAAGATGTTGCCAAGAAATATATTAAAGACTCAAAACTAATTGAGATGATCTTTGCTCCTCTTCTGATTTACGGATCAGCATGGGAAGATGATATGGATTTCTCTCAATTTGTAATTATGTTTAAGAGTATCTACCTTGAAGGTTTTGCAAGGCCTGATGGTGGAGTTCGTAAAATTATCAATCTTCTTCTTGATAAGTACAAGGACTTAGGAGGAGAGCTTCGCTTTAGAAGTGGTGTTTCTTCAATCGATACAATAAATGACAAGGTCACGAGTGTGACGTTAGATAATGGTGAAGTTCTCCAATGTGACAAGGTCATCTCAAGTATGGGCCATCCTGAAACGATGAGAATTACTCAGGGCCAGGAAGCACAAAAGATTGACGTCGGGCCCATGACTTTTTGCGAAACCATTCTATGCTTTGACGAAAGGCCAAAGGACTTTGATCTTAATGATACCATTCTCTTTTATAACGAGAGGGAAAATTATCACTACCGTGCACCGACTGATTTTATCGATAGTAAATCTGCAGTTATTTGCTTCCCAAATAATTTTGCTCAAGATGATAATAATGAAGGTCTTATACGACTCACTTATATGGCCAATTATGAAAAGTGGAAAGAGCTTGTTAACTCAGACCGCAAGGCCTATCTAGCACAGAAAGAACTAGTCTATGAGCAGTCATTACAAACTCTAAAAAACCTCTATCCAACTCTAAGTCTTGATGTGAAATTTAAGGATGTATTCACTCCTCATTCAATCGAGAGGTACACTGGTCACTTCAGAGGTTGTGTTTACGGTTCAACAAATAAACTAAGAGACGGAAGAACTCCAGTTAATGGACTCTACCTCTGCGGAACGGATCAAGGCTTCCTTGGAATCATCGGTTCAATGCTTAGTGGGATTTCCATGGCCAACCTACATGGCCTGATGGAGTAAGGAATATATATGAAGTATGAAAATGTCGTGATCGAAGACTATGCCTATATTGATCCTCCAGAAGTATTAACAAGTGAAAAATTAGAAGAGCTTCTAGCTCCTCTTTATACTCGCTTAAAACTTCCGCAAGGAAGACTAGAACTTATGACTGGAATTAAGTCACGCGGCTTCTGGCCTAACTCAACAAGACCTAGCTCAATTGCAACAATGGCCGGTGAAAAGTTAATCGAAAAGCTTGCAAAAAAAGGCATTAGAAAGAATGACATAAATCTTCTTATAAACTCTAGTGTTTGCCGTGATTTCTTAGAACCTTCAACAGCTTCAGTTGTCCATTCTAACCTAGAGCTTGCGCAAACTTGCATGCTCTTTGATATCTCAAATGCATGTCTTGGAATGGTGAGTGCATGGGAAGTTGCTGCTAATATGATTGAGACAGGGGCCATAAAAAGGGCCATTATTGTTTCTGGAGAAAATAGCGCTCCTCTTTTAGAGAATACAATAAAGACTTTAAATGAAGATACTTCTATTACAAGAAAGTCTGTTAAGAAGTACTTTGCCAATTTAACGATTGGCTCAGCAGGTGTAGCCTACTGTCTAGCACATAAGAGTGAAGCACCGAGTGCACCGCAAATTACTTCAATTACAAATCGTAGTGATTCAAGTGCGAATAAATTATGCCAAGGTGATGGAAACCCAAACTCACTTGTCATGGAAACAGATTCAGAAGAATTATTGAAGTATGGAAAGTCTCTTGCAAAGATGACTTTTGATGCCTCAGAACTAAAAGCATCAGAAATTGATTACGTCATTGGCCATCAAGTTGGAAAGGCCCACAAGGAAATTGTCTTAGGAGAATTAGGGCTTGCAAATCATACAACTTATGACACTTTTGATACTCTGGGAAATACAGGCTCAGCTGCACTTCCAATTACTCTAGCAAAATTAAACGATCATAAGAATATTGAAAAAGGCGCAAAGATCGCCTTAGTAGGAATTGGCTCAGGCTTAGTCTGTAGCGTCCTAGGAGTTACTTGGTAATGAATACAACACAAACATGGCAAAGCGAATATCCGTTTGCTAGCAATATTATTGAAATTGAAGGTAATCGTTACCACTATCTGGATGAAGGTAGTAAAGATGATGAAGTCATTATTATGCTTCATGGTAACCCAACATGGTCTTTCTACTACCGCAATATTGTCAAATCCTTGAGTTCAACTCATCGTTGTATTGTGCCAGATCATATTGGTTGTGGACTTTCAGATAAACCACAAGACTATGCCTATACACTCGAAAAACACGTTTCAAATGTTCTTGCCTTACTCAAGCACTTAGAAATTTCAAAATTTAAACTACTTGTTCATGACTGGGGTGGCGCTATTGGAATGGGAGTGGCCACTCAAAGACCTAGTGATGTTACTGGAATTATTTATCTAAATACTGCTGCATTTAGATCACTTGACATCCCAAAGAGAATTGCTCTTTGTAAGCTACCAGTTATTGGCGAGCCAATGGTTAGGGCCTTTAATGCATTTGCTTGGCCTGCAACTTTTATGACAACAACAACACCATTAAAAAAGCATGTTAAAGAAGGCTACCTTCATCCTTATAATAATTATAAGAATCGCATTGCGACAGCAAGATTTGTAAAAGACATTCCTCTATCAAGTAAGCATCCGACATATGAGTTATTACAAGATATCGAAGAGAAGCTACCAAGTCTTTCTTGTCCGAAGATATTTCTATGGGGAGCAAAAGACTTCTGTTTTAACATGGACTTCTTAGCTCGTTGGCGTGAAATCTTTCCAGAAGATAAGGTTGTCGTTTATGAGAACGCCGGTCACTACGTCATCGAAGACGAAAAAGAAAATTGTATAAAGGAAATCAAAGGTTTCTTAAATGAATATCGCGCATAGAATAGAGAATTGGGCAACCAAAACTCCTGATAAAATTTGCTTAAAATTTCCGATTAGAAAAGGAAGTGGCTATCGTTACGACACTCTCACTTTCAAAGAGTTTAACGATCTTAGCTCTCACTATGGAGCAAAGCTAGTTGAAGAGGGAATAACTAAAGGTGATAAAGTATTACTCTTTGTCAGACCTTCTTTTGACTTCCCTGCTCTAACATTCGCTCTATTTAAAATTGGGGCCATTCCAATTCTAATTGATCCAGGAATGGGACTTAAGAACTTATTTAAGGCCATTAAAGACGCTGCACCTGATTATCTCATTGCAGTTAACGTTGTTCATATTTTAAGACAGTTTAAAAAAGATAGTTTTAAATCTATTAAGAAGTACTTTACGACTGAGGCCAAGATCTTCCCAAGCCTTACGACAATTAAATCCCTAAAAGAAAAAGAGCAAATGCCTTTTGAAACACAAAAGGTTGAGCCTAGTGACCTAGCGGCCATCCTCTTCACTTCTGGTGGAACAGGTAGACCAAAAGGTGTTGAATACACTCATGAAATCTTTAATACACAAACTGATACTTTGCAGGAACTCTTTGGTTTGACTTCAGAAGATATAGACGTGCCTGGATTCCCTCTTTTTTCATTCTTTACAATGTCCATGGGTATGACAAGTGTCATCCCGGATATGAACCCAAGTAAACCAGCAAAATGCGACCCTAAATCATTAATTAAAAATATCAATGATAATGGTGCAACTTTTGTAGCAGGCTCACCTGCCATTTGGGAGAGAGTTGGAAATTATCTAGCAAAGAATAATGAAACATTAAAGACTGTTAAATATATCGTTATGTTCGGGGCCCCTGTAAGAAACGAAGTGCATGAAAAGCTTATCGCCCACCTCGAAAGAGAAGATGCTGATACTTATACTCCATATGGAGCAACAGAGTGTCTTCCTGTCAGCTGTTTTAACGGAAAAGAGATCTTAACTAATACTCAATTTGAAACATCACAAGGTGCGGGAACTTGTATTGGCCTTCCTTGTCCTGGTGTTGAGATTCGCATTATAAAAGATGTTGATGGTGTAATTGCTGATATTAAAGATACAAAACAGCTTCCAATAGGAACTGTTGGTGAAATTATCGTTCGTACAAAGACAGCAACTGCCCGCTATCATGGAGATGAACTTAACGACAAAACACGTGAAGCTAAAATCTATGATGGTGATACTTTCTGGCATCGTATGGGTGATCTGGGAAGAATAGATAAAGAAGGTAAGCTATGGTTTTATGGACGTCGTGCCCATCAAGTAAAGGCCCATGCCACAACTTACTACCCTATTTCAACTGAAGCAATTTTTAACAAACATCCCCTTGTTAGAAAATCGGCCCTTATCTGGATAACAAGAAATAATCGTATTAGGCCGGCCATTTCAATCGAGCCTAAAGGAGCCGTTTTTAATAAAAGTAAATTCAAGCAAGAACTTAAAGTCATGGCCAACCAATACCAACATACTAAGGTGATAGATGAAATATATCTATGCTCAAAATTTCCAGTAGATATCAGACATAATATCAAAATTGACCGCAAGGCCTTATCTTTAATGGCCCAAAGAGGAAAACTTAAATAAATATGAAAATACTAGTTACAGGAGCAACAGGTTTTCTTGGATATCATATAGCTAAAGATCTTTTAGAAGAAGGCCATGAAGTGGTCAATTTTTCTCGCTCAGAAACAGATGAAGTAAAAGAGCTTGGTATTGAAACACGCCGAGGTAACTTAACAATTGCTAGTGACGTAGCTGGTGCACTTGAAGGTATTGAAGCTGTATTTCATGTGGCCGGCAAAGTCGGAATGTGGGGACGCAAAAAAGACTTCGAGGATATCAATATTCTAGGAACGAGGAATATAGTTGATCAAGTGAGAAAAGCTGGCATCAAGTATCTCATCTACACTAGTACCCCAAGTGTCGTTTTTGGAAAGGAAGAGATCTGTGACGGAGACGAATCCCTCCCTTATCCAAATGTTTTTCTTAATGATTATGCACGTACCAAATCAATAGCAGAAGCTTATGTATTAAATGCTAATGATAGTACTCTCTTTACAACATCCATTAGGCCACACCTCATATATGGCCAAAGAGATCAGAATATCATCCCTACTCTTGTGGCCCGGGCCAAATCTGGCCGTCTAAAAATCATTGGTACGGGAGAGAATATAGTTGATATTAACTATGTTGAAAACGCATCCCTTGCCCATATAAAAGCATTTAACGAGCTACGTACTGGTGCTAAGAATAGCGGTAAGGCCTACTTTATTGGCCAAGAAAGACCGGTCAAATTATGGGACTTCATCAATGATATCCTTGAAGCAAAGGGAGTTAACCCCCTAAGAAAGAAGGTCTCATTAAGAATGGTCTATATTATAGGTGCAATCTTTGAAGCGTTCTATCGTCTGCTTGGAAAATTCGATGGCCAACCGCCAATGACGCGATTTGTGGCCCTACAAATGGGAACATCTCACTACTTTAAACATAATGCTGCTAAGAATGATTTTGGCCACAGTCCTGTTATTACTATTGAAGAATCACTTCACAAGATAAAAGACTAAAGCACTTAGAATCAGGCGATAAACTAAGAAGTATCCAAATTGGATCTTACGAATAAGCTTCATAAAGAAATGAATCGTTGCAAGGCCAACTCCAAAAGAGACGACAACTCCAACAATACAATTTAGAACCTCAAACTTGATCTCACTAGGGTGAGAAATTAATCCGTAACTCTTTAAAAAGAATGCTGCAAAAATTAGTGGAAGGGACAAGAGAAATGAAAAAGAAGAAGCATCTTCTTTTGAAAGCCCGAGAAAGCGTGCACTTGTAATTGTAATCCCAGAGCGTGAAACCCCAGGGAAAATTGCTAGAACCTGAGAAAGTCCAATGACAATTGATGATGAAGCTCTAAAGCCCTCCATTGTCTTATCTGTTCGACTAATGCGATCTGAGATAAATAGTAGAATACCAAAGAAGGCAAGATTGAAAGCAATAAAGATTTCATTGCGTCCATATTCCTCGGCCACGGGCCTTAGCAGTAGAGCAAAGAATCCTGTAAAAAATGTCGCGATCATAAAGTTCTTTGTGAAATCATCACATTTCTTATTAGGCATGACAAAGAAGATTGCATTTTTTCCTATACGACGTACTTCTTTATGAAAGTAAATGGCTACAGCTAGAGCTGTTCCGACGTGCATGGCCAGATCAAAGAAAATTCCTGGGTCCTTAAAGTCATAAAAGAATGGAAGCAGGGCCAGGTGACCAGAGCTTGAAACAGGTAGAAATTCTGTTAGGCCTTGAATAATCCCGTAAACTATTGCCATCCATAGAGTCATAATAATCCTAGTTTTTACTTATTTACTTTATCTAATAATTTCTTATCTTTTAATTTTAGAGCAAGTAAGATGTCATTTAAAGATTTAATTGTCGCCTTTGAATAGAAGGTTTCATTTTTCTTCATAGCAAGTTGAAAAACCAGGTTAAATCGCTGAAGACTAGAGCGAACAGTGTTAATATACTCTCCTTCACCACTTTCTAAAGCATTTCGTGCATCATCAAGATAGAACTTAACAATGTATTTCTCAAACTTCTGACGATACTCTTTTGATTGATCAGTGCTCTGAATAAGATCGAAGCTAATAAGAGGGTTGAGTAATTCTTCTTTAACCCATGTTTGGTAACGATCATCAACTTCTTTGCCCCAACGGGCCTTGAAAAATAGTGAGTTAGCAAAATCACTTTGCGCCTTATCATTGTCAATATTTCGATCCCACATACTTGAGTAGACAATTGGTTTGAGTTGACCAAGGCTAAAGAATGTCTCACGATAGATAATATTTTCACCAGAATAATCTTTCTTACGAACAAAGATCATCTCTCCACTTTTGATGAAGTCGATATAATTATCATCTGTTATTTGAAGTAAGTCAGCTAAGGCCAGCTTTAATTGTAAATATGGCAAGAATTGAAAATGACCTTTCAATAATAATGTAGGTATTGTCTTGTAGTTAACTAAGAAAGCATTCGATACTAATTCAAAAAGCTCAAGACTAGACCTTGCATCCAAATAGAAGATGTCACCATCGTCTTTCTTATATAAATCAAGAGTTTTACTCAGCTTAGGGTAATAGAGATCAAAAAAGAAAAGCTCACTTCTGGTTTTTGAGATAATCGAATATAAATCAAATCGTGATGATATTTTAAATATTCCACGAAGCGATAAGTGTTTATCCCATATGGAAACTAGTGGCCGATATATCGTCTTAGATTCAACCTTTCGAATTTCAAAACTTGGCCTAATACTAAACCTTCCATCTGATAAGTTTGTAAAACTAGAAAAGCCTAGTGTTTTGGCACCAATTTCTTGAAAAGATTCAAAGTCACTTATTTCTCCTTCGACAAATGTTTTAAGTCCGAAATCAAAATACTGACTGGAAAGAAATTGTTGCTTATACATTAATGCGCTAAATGGAGTTAACCCAATAGCAATGATGCATATTATTGTCGCTATTAAGTAAGAGATAACTTTGGATTGGTAGACTATCCTTGAAGCGCAAATTTTTGACGACCACCTAGATTCAACTTCAGTTGAAAAGATATCAAAAAGTATTCTTAGTGGCATGAGGGCAAGACGCATTATCGCCCCCAGTCGTTTTTGAATAAAACTTCCGGCCTGTATACGAATACCACATACTGCTTGACCGAGTGTTATGCTAAAGAATAGGCCACAATAAAAACAATAGAAGAAATAAGTGATGAGATAAACATGAATATGCTTTATTGATAAAGTCGCATTTTGATCGCTAAATAGAACATCACTAATTGAGAGGATAACCTTACTACTTAATAAGTTGTAACTGATAAAAAGGCATAAACATAGGTCAATAATGGTGGCCGTAATCCTTAAATATCGGTTGGAAGTGAAAGTCATATTCGTCTATAATCGTTAGTTGGCCACAAATATTGGCATTAAAATTTTCAATTTTTTGAATTCTTAACTTATTTTAACACTCTGAAATCACATCCTCAAAGTCATAAATTCAACGAGTTATTTTCTCCACTTTGCCAAATTTAACCAAATTATTAGGTCAGGAATGATTTCCTTAATAAAATAAAGAAAATTACTAAATTGTCGATAAGTATAAAGCATTGAATTGACAGGGGAACTAAAGTGAAAAAGTTAACAAAAGCTAGAGTGCAAAAGAACTTAAGAAAAGAAGAGAATATTTCTTCTTTTAAAAAAGTTAAAGTCAGCGTATTCGCTCTTACACTCATTCATTCTTCACTACCATTAAATGCTTTTGCAGGCTCACTTGCCGAGGCAACATCAAGTTCAGGAATGAAAACAATTCTTGGAGCACTCAATACGGTAAGTGGAATGTCTCAACAAATGCAGGCACGAAATAATATCTCACAAACAGAGATCTATGCCATGCAAGAGTTTAACAAGGCCCAAAAAGATGCTCAGAGCAAAACGGCTTATCCAAATGTCTTCCCTGCATTTGGTTGTCAAATTGCTCCAGAAGCAATTCTTGCACCGAACGGATCATGTTCAGTACAAGGTCAACTTAGAATTCCGGAACAAGCACTTGCTCTAGGAAATAATGTTCTTAATATGTATGTTGAAGTTGGAAAAAATAAGCACAAAGGTGCTCAATGTTTAGAAGACGGACTTAAATCAATCGAAGATACATACTTAGCTGCAACAGCAAAGTATGCACAAATGATTGCCGCATATGAAGCCAACTTAAAGAAAGTAACGGATGCTCAAAAGAAGAATCTAATTAATATCAAAGAATTAAACGCCCTACTAAATGGTGGTGGTGATAGCATTAGTCAAGATTTTAAAAATACAGATTTTAATAAGCTAATGCCTGCCTCATGTGTTGAAGCATATAATGTGAATAAGATTATCGGTAGCGCTGGTCTTGTTGGCCTAAAAGACAAAATGTCTGAAGATGATCGTAAGGCCAAGAACTTTAGAGGAAATGCGGCCATTTCAATTAGAAATCAAATTGAAGCCGATAAGAGAAAAATAGCTCAAAGACTTTCTTCTGGTGGTTACGATCAGGCCTTAAGAGAAGATCTATTTAAAGGATCGAAATTTTCTAACCTATTTTCAAAAGCAAGAACTTTTGCGGCTCAGAATACTACTTCAAAACTTCAAAAAGTTAAGAAGATGTTAACGGCACTTGGTGTAAGCGATGCAGACCTTCCGGCATTTGATGACCCAAGCTTTATGATTAAAGTTGACCGTCTCGCTTCAAAGTCTGAAGATTCATTTAGAGAGAAGTTTATTCTCGATTGTATGACAGGAAGTAATGCAGCTGCTTACTCAACGACTCTTCAATCCTCTCTAAAATCATTTAACCACGTAAAACTTGGAAGTAACGGTGACGTTCTTGATAACTTCCAAAGAGCTGCAGGACAAGCTTTTAACTCACCAACTTCAATCACTTCTCTTGATCGTACTGTTAACTCGATTGCAGATGATAATATCAGAATGACTGTTACAAATAGTTCAGGAAAAAGTGTTTCAAAAACAGTTTCTGCTTACTACAGTGATTTAAAGAATGAGTGTACGGCCATCTTTAATGGTGACCTAAAGCCGGCCGGTGATGTTGCAAAACTTGAAACTTACCGCTCAGAAGCAAAAGCGCTAAAAAAAGAAGCTAGTGAATTACAAGATCTTGCCAAAAGAACAATCGCATCAGACGGCCAAGGTAGTATCATGGCCGAGATTGATGAACTAATCTATAATTGTGATGGTCAATCAGTTGAGCTTAATAAATGTGAAAGCGGTGGTGTTTATGACACAGGCTCTGAATCATTTTGTGTAACTCAAGCTGCAGCTTGTTCAGAAAACTTAGCTACATGTAGTGAATTCACTGCAAATATGGTGACGGCCAAAACAAATGAACTAAAGCAAAAGTCTGATCTTTATAATGCAGAAATGCAAAAAGCAGAAGATGCAGCAAAAGCGATGATTGCGCAAGTTCAAATGGATATGACGGCCGTAGCAAATGGACTATATAAGAAGATGTTTCCAAATTTAACTTCTTCACAAGTGACTGCCCTTGGGGTTCCCCCGATGACAGGTCTACAATTTGATAAGACGATCAATATGGATCAACCTGCTGATGAAAACCTAGCTAAAGGACTTCTACTTAAGAAAGATCCTGCTGCTTTCATGGCAGATATGATGAATGCAGTGAATGGAAATGTTGAAAATTTCAAAGGAAACCTAGACGCTTGGTTTGGAAAACAAAAAGAATATCTACAACAAAAAATTGCTGAACAAAATAATGCAGAAGAAACAGAAATTGCAAAATGGCAAAAATTTGTTACAGACTGTAACAGTGCAATTGCTGAAGCAAAGAAGGCAAAAGCTGAAGCTCGCAAAGTCGCTTCTGAACAAGCAATGGAAAATAGAAATGAGCAGTATGCATTCTGCCAGAAACTAAGAGGATTACAGGAACAAGGTCCAGGGCCAGGTTGTGACGGTGAAAACTCAGCAGAAAAGCTCTACGGTGACGCTGTTGAAATCGCTTCAGTACTAAGAGCTCAATCACGAGGACCAGCATCCTTTGGTGGCGGAAGTAATACTTATATCTACGATCAAATTAATGACTACGCTAACCTTTGTGCAAGCGCAAATCAAGAAGGGACCCTATCAAATGATATGGATGAAGAAGATAAGACAAGGCTTTTTAAAAATACTTGTGCAAGTTCAGGAAGTACAAAAGGTCTTCTAACAAAGCTTAGAACTAATATTCTTGATGCTATTTCAGATACTAAGATCAAAGAGAAAGTTAAGAAGTACCTTGAGAAACCAGATGGTGATATTCCTGAAGACATAAGCAAGGAGCTTAACTCACAGGAGCTAATTAATATCTCAAACTATGTTGCGATTAATTCGGCCAATGACAATATTGGTGGAACTTATCCAGGTAAGTCTATCTGTCAGGCAGTCAATATGAGTTCACAGTCGTATGCGGATACAAATTGTACGGTACAATCTGAAAAACTAACTGCCGCAGAAAGTGATCCAGAAAAAATAAACTTAGTTGAAACTTATCAAAAAAGTTATGACAAATGTATAAAAGATGCAAAGAAAGACTTCGAAAAGAATCCACTTGCGGCCCTTGGTATTAGTGAAGCTGCTTCAACAGTAAGAATTGCATTAAACCCTGGTATCCAAGATAAGTGGAATGATATTGGGGAAAAGTATAACGGAACAGCATGTGCGGCCATTAATGGCTCACAATATGGATCTAAGGGCCTAATTCCTGGCCTAATGGAGAAGATCCAACGCGATATCGCTTCTGATGGGATTATCCAATAACCCTTCAGTTGCAAAAATGATTTTAAGACAAGAGGCATAGGAGGCCTAGTTGAATAAAGCGGTACGTATAGCACAAAAAAAATTAAATATAGTGAAGTCCATGGTGTGTATTCTTGGACTAGGGCTTCTTACAACTTCATGTATCGTCGAGCCGGCCCAATCTTCAAGAGATAGCTCAACAGGAGCGGCACTAGCAAATACAAAGGATACAGTAAATGCTAATTACGGCCGAGTTCTAGCTGCAAACCCTACTGTTCTTAGTGGTGATGTGGCAACGGAGTCAACAGATCTATCAACTCTTATTACTCGTTCACCTGTCTACATTACTGGCCACGAGTACCTAACGAAGACATGTAGCTTAATCGGAGATTGTCTTGAGGTAACTGAAGATGCAGGGATCTCCCCTTTTCACAATCCAGAAAGACAATGGGCCTTTCCTGTAACGGACACAGAGTTCTTACAAATTAATGCTTACTATCACGTCTCAAAGATTTTAGATAAGTATCTCGATTTTATGCAAAACTATGCAGACGCACTTCACGCAACAAATTCTACAATTGGTTACACAACTTCAGTTCCTTTCACGACAAATACATATGGAAGCTACTGGAAACAACTAAGTAACTCAAAGCTAGTTGTCCTTGCGGATTCTTCCCTTAAGAATAATGCCATGTTTGATCCAACAAATTTTCTTATTTCACTTGGTTATCTTCAAGGATATAAGAATATAAAAATGGCACAGGATCCATCTGTAATTTATCATGAATTCGGGCATACAATTGTAGATCGTTTAATTAACTTAAGAAACCGTTCTTACTACGCGTCTTCATGTGGTGCCAGCTGTATTGAAGAAAGTCGTCTTGGATACTTTGGACACGACGAAGCCTATTCATTAAATGAAGGAATTGCAGACTATTTTTCTTACTTTGTTAATGGCCGCACTCACATGGGTGAATGGGCCTTAGGAAAATTTGCTCAAGCTTCACGTCCGATTTCTGAAGATGATGATTCACACATTTCAGGAATCTCTACAGATGAAGACTCACGCCTAAGCTACCCTGATTACTTAGGGTATAATATTTGGACAGGAACTTCTCAAGCAGAAGACGATATTCACCTTGATGGACAAATCATTAGCCACTTCCTTGTTGCTCTAACTAGACAGTTAAGTACAAGCTGTACAGGTGACTTAGAAAATGCAAAGAAGCTGGTCTTTTATACACTTACTGAGACATTATCCGAGCTTGGTGACTTATCTGCTCAAGGTAAAGATTCATATACAAATCAAATTAATCTCGATATCGATTATGCAACCGAATGGGTTAAATCAGTAAACCCGATTAATTTTAGAAGATTTTCTCAGGCCCTTGCTCGTAATATTTTCAAGATCACAATTTCAACACAAAATATATGCTCATTAAATCAGTTTACACAAAATGATCTTGAAGCACTACTTGACTCTTACGGACTACTTCTATTTAGAAGTTATAATACAGACTACAATTCACTGACATCTGTTGTTAACCAACCAGTTAATCAACTTAATCGCAAAAAGTCTGAATTAATTAATAAGAATTTATTAGTGAAAGATACTCGATCTGCTTATAGTGCAATTAATGTCTTTGACGTTAGAAGCTCTATTTATCAGACCATCAACAATAATATGGATCTTGACGAAGTCGTAAACGTCGATGCTCAATACAATAATGGAAACGGAAAGGTTTCACCTGGTGAAATTGTAGGTATCTTTGCAAATATCTACAATAATTCAAATTCAATTATGGCCGGAGCACGTGTTATTGCTTCAGACTGGGCCCATATGGAAGAAGGAAAACCATGCTCTAACTTAAGTGATAATTTTCCTTCAATCTCTCAAGGTGGACGCGTTTGTGATGCTGTAACGGCTTCAAACTATAAGGATACTGGACGTATCATGCCAGTGTGTATGCTTACTTATAATGATGGAACAAGCTCTAAGCTTCTTAATCAACACGAATTCTTAAAGAAGATGAAAACTGATATTGGACTTCTTGAAAAAGACTGTCTTGGCCACAGCGAGACACGCACTCAAGAAGAACTTAATAATTGCTTTGTAAAAGCAATTCCAAGTGCTAACACTCAAAATGTTCCTTTCATGTTACCAAAATCTAATTGGCAAGAATCACTAACAGATGAATCAGGTACACCAGTATTTACTGATTCAAATATTATGTTCTTTGAAATTAATAAGAACCTTCCACTAGGAACAGAAGTAACATGTCGTTTGAGAATGACTTTCTCAAATTGTGAAGATTGTTATCACGACTTAAATACACCAACAACGACAAGTATATTCGGTAACGCTCAAACTTACTATGATGACTACAAAGACTTTGAGTATGCTGGAGAAAGACCATTTAATATTTTAACGATTAACTTTACAATTGAACAATAGGGCCAGGCCATATGAAAAAGTATATTGTTGTAGCAAGTATTCTCATATCAGGTTTATTTATTATTTCTTCATATCAAACCCAAGAGAGCACAGCGAAGCATGACTATCAAATTCATCAGGGCGAAGATGCGCCTAAGAAGAAATTTAGGCCAGTTCAAAAGAAACATAATCACAGACATATTGCTTCAGTTTCCAATCATTCGGCACCGACGACAAAAGGATCAAATGATATAGCAAAGGTAGTTGCAATTCAATTAACGAAAGAAGATATAAAAGTAATTGATAAAGTTAAAAGTGCTGTCCCAACCCTAGCACAAAGTGATTTTAAAATACTTAAGAGATTAAAAATAACAGAGAAAAGTATCTACGCCGTTAACTACAATAAAGAAGGCTTTAGAAGATCATTTAAAATTCTAGTTGATAACAAAAGTGGACGAATTGAAAAGAGTTGGGGAAAGACTCATTACGAGTCTCCCCTAACAACAAGATTTTATCCTGTTGAATCAAATTAGATAAACTTAAAGTTGTTTAATCCATTCAGTCGTATGGCCATTATTGCCAAGTCGACGTGAAGTCTTTTGATAACCATGACTTTCATTTAAAGAATATTGTCTGAAATTATCAATTGAACAAAAATGAACAATTTCTTTCGCTTTAAACTCACGAGCTGCTTGCTCAAAGAAGTCCATTATACGATGTGAAAAACCACTTCCACTATGTTGCATTTTAATTGATGTATTCTTACAAAGAAGCTTATCGCCTTCTTTCTTAACGAAAGCGGCCGCGATGATTTCACTAGATAACTTCACAGAGTAAAGTTGCCATCCATCTGATAACTCTTTCTTAATATCGTCTAGTGTCCACTTAAAATCAGGGCTATCAGAGAAAGCCTCGACATTGTAGTCGTAAACGTCTTTAACACTTTTTTGAGATGAAACTGACTCAAAACTTAACTCGCCTAATGTAATGGCCTTTACCATGATTCCTTCCTAGTAAATAAGTTTTAATATAACTTTTGTTATGACCTTAAAGAGTAGAAATATACGCTGCAAGATCTTTGAAATCTGAATCTTTCAGATTCTTGATATATGGTAACATAACTGCGTTTGTTCTTTCACCATTTTTAAATTGAACAAGTGATGAATAAATATACCAGTCAAACTGACCAGCTAAACGAGGAGCATTTTGAGACTTCTTACCTAACCCATCAGCACCGTGACAAAGTACACATTTACCATAAAGTGATTTACCATTTGATACGCTTTGAGCCTGAACATTGCTCATTGAAAATACGCCAAGTGTGATAAGTGCTAGGGCGATAGACTTCATTTTTATTCCTCTTTCTTTATATTTTAGTTATTTTGTATGATATTTATAATTCTTAATTTTCTTAATCGTATAGCTCTATAATATTAACTGCTTAACAATCACTGCGCAACTAATTTTATCCTCTTGCTTTGACAACTAAAGTTTATATACTTGGCCAAACATTCAAATACAAGTTCTTTAACTTCATTAGCACTTAGAGGCCTAAGGCCTACAAACTGTGTCATATCCTCTAAAGTTATTTCGTTTTCTTCCACACTAAATAGTGCAATATTTCCTATGGCCAACTCATCAAGGGCAGAATTGATATTCTCAACAATAATTTGCATTTGATCGATTCTTTGACGCAGAGTTAGCTCTTCCCAGTTACATAATTCGACTTTATTGTTCATTAATAAATTATCCAGGTACTCACGTTGTATCTGTAAGAAAATTGTTTCAAACCACTTCTTTAGATCAAGTACTCCTGGCCAGGCCGACTCTCTTGGATCATCTCGCAGAAAGCTTTCTGCTTCTCTAAAAGTTATCTTAAAAAGACCTTGTGAACCGATTTTGGCAACAATTGAAAGAGCACTATACACTAGGGCCTTCTTTGCAACTGCATTCTCTTCACTACTCATGAAGCTTGAATCGAAGTATAAAGGTGAAATATATTGACCAAACTTACTTGTATCAATTCCCTTAATAAATTCTTTGGCCTTTGTTGAAATTTCCATATTATCCTTATTTATAGAACAATAAGATAACAGCTAAGTCCTCAAATGACTACAGCGTACCCAGCCTAAAACAACTATGATAAAATAATGAATTATGACACAACAAAATACAATCACAACTAAACGATTTCATCTAATTGACCTACTACGCGGTATTGCAGTTATTTTAATGATCATATTTCATTTTACATACGATTTAGATACCTTTGGTTTTGTTGATGTGGAATTCTTTAGGCCTGGCTTTTGGTTCTATCTTCCAAGAGTGATTGTTACCCTCTTTATGTTCTCAGTTGGTGTCTCAATCTGTATGGCCCACCCGTCTAAGATCAACTTTAAAGCCTATAACTTCAGATTATTAAAGATAGGTATTGCGGCCATCATTATCTCAGTATCGACCTATTTTATGTTTCCAAAGAATTGGATTTACTTTGGAACTCTTCACTGTATTTTCTTTTCAACAATACTAATAACACCACTTAGAAATAGGCCGTGGGCTTGCCTTGTCTTGGCAATCATCATTTTAGGCCTCGAGTTATCTCCCTATGCCATTCCATTTCCTCAAATGGAGCATGCCTCAATGGATTATATTGCAATTTTTCCCTGGGTATCACTCTCCCTACTTGGCATTACTTTCTTCCATTTGAAATGGCATCAAATTGACTATCCTCAATGGCCAATACTTAGATGGATTCAATTTCTAGGAAAGCATTCATTTATAATTTACGTAACGCATCAACTCATTCTTTACTCTATCGTCTATCTTCTTTACTTGTTCATAAAAGCCTAAAGTTTACAAAGAGTTGACATGAAAAATAGTTAATTTCATAGCCTGACTTTATCGAGTGTGCTATCACTTGAACAAACCTAAAGGGCAAATTAACAATGATTGATTATAAGAAATTTGAGCGTTCGATCGGCTCAATGAAGTTTGCAGTTTTCATTATTTCATTATTTACACTGGCCATGGTCGTGGGGACTTTTATTGAAAGTTACTACGGTACTGATTTTGTTTCACGTGTGATCTATAAAACGTGGTGGTTTATGGCCATCCAATTCTTTATGGGACTAAGTATACTTTTTGCGGCCTTTGTTAGACTTCCAGTAAAAAAAAGACTCTATGGTTTCTATACAATTCACACAGGTTTAATCGTCATTGGAATTGGTTCATTTGTAACTTATATTGCAGGTATTGATGGGACAATTAACTTAAACCCGATGAATCCATCGAGACAAGTTGTCTTAAATGAAGATGTAATCGAGATTACACGTCCGGAAGAAAATACCAGAGCAATCCTTCCTCTGCCATATGCCGCATTCTCTACTGACGTCAACGTACGATACAAAGAAGTTGAGATTCAAAACTATATTCCATTTGCCGATAAGAAGCTCACATGGCTTCCAGCAAAAGACAATAAAGATTCAGATAATGCTCACTCATCAAGCTACATTATTTCAAATGATAATGTCGCCCAAGACTTCACTCTAAGTCTACACCCAGAAGCATTTGACTTTGAAGCCTCTCTCTCAATGGGCCTTCTAAGCATAACTTATCTTCCAAAGACACTAGCTCCATGTTTTAGTAAACCAAGCGAAAGCGGCTTAATACTATGGGACTCAAGATCTTCAGAATGCTTTACAACAGAAGACAAGGGTATAAAGGTCGAGAAAACTGCAACAGACAAAAGATTCTTTGTTATCAAGGATCAAGGTAGCGTCTACTCATTCCTGCCAGACTTAAGTCCATGGGCCTTAGATCAAGAATTAAAACCGGCCATGAACGCACCAATTAGAGTCTTTTCTAAAAACTTATTCCTAGAAAAAGCTCACCTTTTTCTATTTGGAGAAAGTGCGTCTTTTTATGACAAACAGGAAAAGAAATGGGTATCCCAAAAATTTAATGAAAAGAATGAAATGGACTTACCTTGGATGGGCTTTACCTTAAAACTATTAAAGCATGAAGATGATCTTGTTCCGACAATGGTTCCTTTTGCGACACTTCCAATTCAACAAAATGGAGGACTGGTCAAAGGAATGACAAGAGCGGCAAGAGTTCAAGTCAGAGACAAAGAATATTGGCTAACAGATGATAAGCCTGTCTCTGTTCTTATTGACGGGGTAAAAACAAATATCTATTTAACGAAGAGATCATTTCTTCTACCTTTTGAATTTACTCTAACTCGCTTTAAGATGGATAAGGATCCAGGGACAAATCGACCGGCAAGTTACGAAAGTTTTGTTAATCTTTATACAAATGGTGAAACAACACCACATCATGTCTATATGAACAACCCACTCAAACACGATGGGTTTACTTTCTACCAGGCATCTTATTCTCAGGACCCTGAGACAGGTGCCTACAGCTCAACATTCTCAGTGAATCTTGATCAAGGTAGATGGATTAAATATCTAGGATCTCTCCTACTCGTTCTAGGCTGTATTTGGCACTATTACCTAAATTATAGGCCAAAAAAGAAAACACGTGACATGCTAGGACTTGAGGGAGCAACAGGAGAAAAGAATGCTTAAACTAATTCTAAGTTTCTTTATTGTAACGAGTGCTTATGCTAATTTAAATTTCTGCCATAACGATATGGGAAAAATGCCTATCAGGCAGGATGGACGAGTTAAGCCATTATCAGTTCATGCGAAGGAAGTTCTTGGTCACTTAACAGGAAAGAAGGCCGTAAAAGGTCACACAAGTGTCGAAACATTCTGTCTATTAAGTGCGAAAGCATTTGGCCTTGAAACGCCTTTTAAAATAGCGACAAAGATCGAGCATAAAGATGCTAAGTCCCTACTTGATAGTGATGGGAAAATGGATTTTGAAGAGTTAGTTGACCATAATGTCACTATCCGCATGGCCTATCAAAAAGAGAAAGTAGAATCTGGCTACAAGAAGGAGCTTGGACGACTTCTTTCAAAAATCCAACTCTACAACGACATTACTGGTGGAACCAATTGGCAAATCCCCCTCAAAGCAGACAAGTCAATCAATTGGATTCCCGTAACAGACTTTCTAACAAAAGAAAGAGTTGATAAGTTTGCGCAAACTTCAACAACTCCATTTCAAGACGCATTTAAACAAGCAAAGACAGACTATATTCAAATAGAGGGAGATAAGTACTTAACTGAATTCCTCTTTGATAAATTACAACTTACACGTATTGCTTTTGCACTCACACTCATTGGCCTAGCAGCATTAGTTCTTTTTAAGAAGTTCTATATTTCACTAGGACTTGCAACACTTACTGTAATTGTTCAAACAATCTATATTGCATTAAGAGTCTATATTTCGGGACGCGCACCTATTACAAATATGTATGAGACAGTTATCTTCTCGGGCTACGGTGGACTTGTTCTCTCAATGATTATAGGTCACTTAAAAAATGAAAAAACTTATCTCTACATGGGACTTGCTTACAACCTTTGTACACTTATGATGATTACGTTTGCGACAAATATGGTATCTCCATCAATCAGTCCTCTAGTACCAGTTCTTAGAGATAACTTCTGGCTCAGTACACACGTAACAACAATTATCATGTCCTATGGAGCACTAGCTCTAAGCTGGATTCTGGCCAATACGATTCTCTTTAAAAGGGCCTTCTCAGACTTCTCTGAAGCTGATGAAACATATTATAATGACCTAATCTATACGACACTTAAGTACGGTAATATCATGCTTGCAGCAGGTATTATCCTTGGTGGAGTATGGGCCGATTACTCTTGGGGACGCTTTTGGGGATGGGATCCAAAAGAGACATGGTCACTGATTGTTCTATGTATTTATATGGCCATACTACATGGAAAGTACACGAACTGGATTACCAATACTCGCTTTGCCACACTTGTTGCAGCAGCGTTTATGAGTGTTATGATGGCATGGTTTGGTGTTAACTACATCCTTGCAACAGGACTTCATTCTTACGGTTTCTCTCAAGGTGGAGCTATTTTTCTAGGAACATTCTTTGCCGTTCAAACGATATTTATTATTATCACAACGATTAAAATTCAAAGAACTGCTTAAATAAAAAAGGCCCTCTTACTAGAGGGCCTTTTAGTCATTGCAATTTATTTATTGTATTTTAAAAATCAAATGGATTTAAATACTGTTTACGAATCTCATCAACCATAAATTGATCCCCATTCATTTCAAAGTAACCAACAAGAGCACCTTCTGTGATCTGTTGTTCTTTGTAATATGACTTAATGAAGCTATCAACATTATCCTTAATAATTGCAGGAAGTGGTACAAAGCTTAGGCCAAGACTTGCTAGAGTTAATACACTTCTTAATCTCTTAACTCTTCTTGGACGGTCAAATGAGTAAGCAACAGCTGGAGACTTATCGAATGTATGGTTACCATCAAAAAGATTAACGATAACTCTTTCACCATCGATTGTTACTTCTTGGAAACCATAATTTAATCTCTCGCCCATTTCACTATATTTTGATTTATATTGTCTCAGACGATTTGTGGCCATTCTAAATTCTGCATAAAACTTTGAAGTTCCATAAGTTGGCCAACTAAGTTTTGCACTACTTGATTCCCAAAATGCAATCCAATCAATTCTTGACTCATAAATTGAAGAAAAAATTAAATCAGCTTCTTCTTTTGTAAGCCCTAACTCTTCTGGACTAGCAGTCTCTAAGTAATGAAGAAGTAAATTTTGGTGATAGAATCTTCTTGTTCTAAATAGTTTTTCAACTTCAGTAATTACATAGAAAGCCGTATTTAAAGCAGGAACAGTTGAGATACGTTTTCTAGCTTGATTAAGGGCCCAGTTTACAATTTTATATGTAACATTCTTACGGTAGTAGAAAGTTGCGATATCTGGTTTTGCAATAATTGTAGGATCAATATAGTAAAAAGCTTCTTTAATTTTAGAGCCAAATTCATTCATAAGCTCTTTAAATTCACTACTTTCAAAAACAGCATTGAAGTCAATTCCCTCAAATGCACGCATCGAACGAACAACTCTTTTTACATTTTTTTGAGTTTGGAAATCATTTCCTAAAAATCCATTTCCTGTTACAAAAAGACCTTCAACATCTGACTCATAATTACCGCTTAAACCACTACTGGCCATTAGGGCCTGCTCATTAAGAATAGAGCGCTTGATAAAATCAACGTATTCAGAGAACTTAAATTTCGTTCTAATCGAAGCGTCATGAACAGCAATAAGCTTTCCGTTATCGTCACGTTTAAAACTGAATCTATCTTTGAAGTTTTGTAAATTAGATGCGAGTAGATTACTCGATGCCAATAGCATCACTGCTAATATTAGATTTCTCATTATCTTCCTCCATGAAAATATTCTTTTATTCTAATGGAGGCTTAAAAATAAATCATGGAATGTAAGAAAAGAAGAGAATCTTTTATAGGATATGTCAGAGTGTATTGGTCAGCTACTCTTTATCTAATTCTTTCATAGCGGTATCGAGATCGTTGGAGCTCTCTTCTACAACCTTTACTTCCCCATTACCCTCAGTACTTGTCTCTTCTTGAGAGGCGTCTTCTTGAGCTTCGGTTTGAGCTTCGGCTTGAGCTTTCTTCTTATCAAGCAAGAACTTCTCATTGGCCTCTTTTAAGGCCTGTTCTTCTTGCTCTCTTTGTTCTTTCTTATGCTGAGTGTAGATATCATTTACAAATTGTCTAAGGCGCATCTTTTCTTTTTCACCAATTGCATGGATAAGTCCTAGATACTTATAAGAATCACCTTCTTTAACATTATCCTTACCTTCATGAGGAACTACTTTAACGGCAAAATTAAACGGGTGGGTTAAGTAGTAATTTCCAAAACTAATTTCTTCATCAATTGTGAAAAAACAAATCGATTCAGAAATTTCCTTAAGCTTTGCGTCTCGTAAGATCAGAGCGTGGCTTAAATCAGACTTCTTACTGACAAAGTATTTTGGAGGATCAAAGTAAGTACGATTAACTTTTGCATACTTCATTGGGTCTTTCTTTCGCAAGGCCGCAATCTTTGAATTAATATCCAAAGTTTCTTTTTCTAAACGCTTTTCTTCTAACTGATGAATCATCTGCGCTAAAACATTCATTCCAATACGCGAAGGATTAACAAGAGCATGAGGATAATTAAACTTCTGTTGAAATGAAATTGAAGTGTACGACTTACAATTTAATATAATTAAATATGGAGCCTCTGGGCCAAGATTCTTCAAGTGTACGATTGCATCTTTCAAGATAGCATCTTGTGCTTCTTCAATTGATTCGATTTTCTTAGCTTCTTGCTTGAGAGTATCGACATCCAGCTCATTTTTTAAATCTTGTGTCTTAGTTTCTTTTGAGGATTCCTCTAACTCTACCTGATCCTCCTGAGCATGAACATTTGGATCAGGAAAGCAATAAACAATGATATCAGGCCTAATACGTTCGATATACTTATATTCATTATTGAATTTCTCATTTACTCTAAAGACGAAATCATAACTATCGATCATCTTATCACTCTCTTGAAAGTAATGCATATCAGGATCGATCATTAAGAGTTTTGTGCGCTTTCTTGAGCCATAAGAAGAGTTCTCATTGACCCATTTCTTAAATGTCCGGCCAATCATGACCTTCTTATTAAGTGTATCTTCATTCAAATCTTCAACATTTAGGCTAAAGCTTCCATCTTCTTTCTTTGCAGGATCAACAAAGAGGTATTCAAAGTCAATCCAGTGGCGTGCCCCATAGTAAACATTATTGTCACCTATCTTCTGTGTTACAAAGTAATTTGTGGCCATCTGATTTTTATCAAGTGCATGCTCAATCTCAACAACAGTATTTTCAGCTAAGAGATTATTGGCCTCGACATGCATGGCACTTAATCCATAGTAACCTACACGAGCAATTTCTTTGAGCTTAATGTCATCCGAGAGTTTCGCAAGAGCAAACTCTCCTGAGACAGCATCCTCTGGCCGAATTAATTTATACGGGTGGTGAACAACATCATGAGTTTCAACCCCTTTAACAAAGACGAAGTCAAAGTGCACAGATATTAATTTTTTTACTTGTTTTAAATCGCTAACAAGTGCCACGACAGGGATTCGACTAAAGAAATTGATACGCTTCAAAAGCATACCTAGCTCACTACCTTTAGGATCTTTTTCATCGACATCGACGTAAATGATCTGAGGCTTTAACATGTATAAATCGTGAATAATCTTATTATTACTTTTTTCTGAAAGCTTGAAATCTAGAAGTGAAAGTCCGGCATCAGGATAAGTTTTAGCAAACCTCTTCTTGAGGTCATCCCAGTAACCTAAGTCATGGCCTAAATAAATAATACTTTTCGACGTCACATTCGCTCCGATCAAATGATTATTACTTATCTAAATAATACCATGAAAATGTAAATCTTGTGTTAACTAAGCGAAATTATTTGAGTGTTTAAAATCATACTTCAAAATCATCGTAATTCTGGCCATAATACTCGTCAAATTCCTTAGTAAAGAATCTGCGTACGAAATATTGCCCAACACGAATGGTTGAAATAAAGCCAAAATTTTCAAGCTTAAGAATTGATTGGTGGATCTCATCAAGAGAGATTTTAAGTCTTTCAACAACTTCAGACATGGACATTAATTGGGAAATTCCATGATCTTTATATGGATTTTTCTTATCCCAAACCTTGCGGTATAGATACATAAGGATGATTATTTCAACGCGATTAAGTTTATAGTCGACAAGAATTTCGTCAAAGAGAATATCTGGAATTTCACTAAAATCAGCAGATTTTGACGACAGTGAGCCTAGCTGATTTGTTTCAACTTCTTTATTCTTATGAGTTGCAATTATTGAATGAATGTCAACCATAATGCCTCCAAGAAGGATTTTCCTTCTTACATTATCTCATAAGATTTAACCATAAATCTAGTGCGTTATTTATTTAGGAATTTTTTGCCGCAAGGTCCATTAAAAGTTGAGTCCTTTCGTCGCTTGTACGAATATTTTCGAGTTTTTTCTTAATTTCTCGATAGAGTGCATAGGACTTAAGGCGAGGTTCCTCTTCTAAACGGGCCAACTCTTTCAAGTAAGTATAGCGATTATCAGGAGTCTGATTTGCTTCGTAGAGATTCATTGCTACTTTAAAATTATTAATCTTAGAATATAAATTCTTTCTTATGGCCAAAAATTTATAAATTTCAGTATCAACAATAGTCTTACAATAGAGTATTGCCTCTTCAAGATTATGAATTTCATCAATAATAAAATCACTTTGATAATTCTTAATCGCATTCAAATCTTTAGGAATGGCAATATTGCAATCTTTAATTAAGGCAACTAAAACTTCGATAAATTCGATATGATTATGGCACTTACCCGATTCATACTTCAGATAGTGCAGAGAGATTTTAGATAAATCGAACTTCTTATAATCTTTGGTGTTAACCATTTTAAAGTTAAAATTAATACTAAATCGTATGGCCCTTAAGAGCCTAACTGGATCGAAGAAGAAGTCATCACAGATGCGTGAAATTATTCTATCTTCAATATCATTGATACCTTTATAAGGATCTTCCACTTGGCCACTAATATGACCGTTTTCAACATAAAAGCTTATACCAATAGCATTTAGACGAAGATCACGTCTTTTAAAAGAATCAGCAAAGCTTAAAGATGAATCAAAGATTGGTGAAAAATTCTTGTGATCAATCTCATCATTGAATTCTTCAAGGCGTGGTGAAGATATTTCAATTTCAATATCGCTAAGTTTGATGCGCAAGACACCCATTCCAATATAGGAAGCTTGTGGAAATTGAGTTTTTAAAAAATCAATCCATGCTTCACCTTTTAAACCATTGGTATGGCGAATTTCAAAATCAAAATCATTTGAACTTCTCTGTAAGAAATAATCTCGAACATAGCCACCCACAAGACAAAGTCTAAAGCCTTTCATCCAGCAATCTAAGATAAATTCTTGAATAGAATCAGGAATATCTTGTGGGTTGAAAGTTTTCATTATTATAGAAATGGGTTTGACTCTTTTGTTAACATTTCAATGGTTTTTCTAACGCGAACAAGGTCAGTAGAACCTTTTTGATAAACGATATAGAAGCGATCATTTGAAACTTCAAAAGTTTTCCCAAGAGTCTCAATATCATCTTGATAGTACCAACGCTTCAATACGTGATTAGGAACAACTGCAACACCTAGCCCATTCTTTACGGCCTGAAGCATATTTCCGTGTGAGTTAATTGAGTAGCGTACATTTACTTTCTTTGGCTTTTTACCAAATTTAGCAAGACACCAATTATAATAAAGACGATCACCTTGTTCAAAAAGAACAGTCGGCATTTTTGTTAGTTCATCAAGAGTCGTCTCTTGTGTAATATTGAAGGGATTTCCTTTTGGAAAAACTAAAGTTACAGCTTCCTCACTCAAAAGAAGCTTTTCACCAGATTTAGGTAGAGCACCTTCTGGCAACACGAGAAAGTCGATCTTATTTTCTTCGAAACTTCGAATAAGGTCTTCTTGAAAACCAAGAGAGATGTGAATTGATAGATCTTCCTGTTGAGTGGCAAAGTTTAAAAGCTCTGAAGCTAGCCAAGACTTTCCAACACCAGTGAGAGTTCCAATTCTGATCTTTCCCTTCATTTCGTCTTTATTATCTTGTATTTGAACGAGAGTCTCATCCATATCGTTTAAGAAATTTGTCGCAAGCTCGTAGAGTTTTTCACCTTCTTGTGTTAAAACAACTTTCTTACCAGTTCGCTTAAAGGCCTTAACACCTATTTTGGTCTCAAGATTCTTTACCGACTGTGAGATGGCAGACTGAGTTACATTCAGGTCTTCGGCCGCTCTAGAAAAGCTTTCGGCCCTTGCTACGGCCACGAGAGTTTGTAATTGACTTGTTTCTAACATTATTCAACCTTATCTTAAGTATAAGTTTGAGCTTATATTAAAAGTATCTTAAAGTAAACAAAAATAAAATCTGATTAGTAATTAAAAGTTATTCCAAATGAATGATTAGTAATAACTGGTGTAATGAGATTCATAAAAGAGATATGAAAGCTCTTTGAGCGATAAAGCGTGAAATTAGCTTCTACACCAACAATAGGAACAAAGTAGAAGCTTCCAAAATTAGCAAAGTATGCTCCTTCACTAAAATCAAAACCATCTTCATCAAAGTGATAGAACCCCATAGTTCCATTTAATTCAACATATTGGTTACGATAGAATTGATAGCTCTGAGTTGCGCCCCAAATAGGCTCACAATATGAATTCTCCCCCATTAGAAGGCCTGTCGACCACCTATCACCATAGTTAACACGCATAGAATGAAGCTCATTATAGATCAGACCACTGCCCTGTGAGAACTCATTACATAAAGGCCTAGCATTGGCACCTGTTGGCCTTTGGATATGTGGGGTTACACCACCAAGGATATAGGTAAACTCCATGGCAGAGACATTAAGAGCTAGAGCTGCTGTGAATATGATTAGTAATAAAGATTTCACATGATTCTAAAAGCAAAATAGATGCCATCAATATAACAGGATTACAATAGGTTGAGCTGACTAGTATCTGAACGTAGACCAAAAATTATTCACTCAACAATAAGCTCCACTTAAAGCTTCAGATAAAACAAAGCTTTAGCAAGTAACAGGCTAATATTAAAGAAATATTACATTACTCCCGATAAGAAACACTAATGAGAAAGCTTAAATTTTCCCAAATTCTATTTATTGTTTCATGGCTTGGCCTTGTTTCATATGTCATTACATTAATGCACTCATGGCACTATGCTGATCTATCACCAATAGACTTATCGACGACTGTCGTTTCCAAATGGTTCCCAAAGGTGAAAGAAAGAGAATTAGGAGTCATCCATTTTTTAACTCCCAAATGTAGTTGTTCTCAGCAAATATTTACACACCTGCTAGAGCGTGCCCCTCTAGCTTTTGAGCTTGCCTTAGTTATAGATGATACCAAAGATCAATATAGCACAAGGCTAAAAAAGAAAGGCTACCTAGTTAAGAGTATCAATACAAAGAAGCTTGATGAAGAGTTAGCAAGTGCCATCAAGGGTGTTCCACTGCTGGTAATCTATGATGATAAGAAAATTACAAAGTATGTTGGTGGCTACACAGATAAAGTCATCACACCTTTTACAAAAATAGATATCAAACAATTTCTAAATAAAATAAAGAATAATCGAACAATTGCATCACTACCAGTTATGGGGTGTGCGGTTAGTAAGCAATATCAAAAATTGCTTGATCCATTTGGGTTAAAGTACCAGGAGAAAATATAATGTCTGTTTACGAGTTGAATTTAAAACAAGTTTTAAAGTACTCAAGCTATGCGATACTAGGCCACATCCCTGTCTTTGTCGCAATGGCCCTATTTTTTAAAACAGAATTAACGATTGCAATCGCAGCTCCAATACTCTTATGGGCCGGACAAGTTACTTGTGAAAAAATAACTGGTAACAAAAATATTGCTTCCATCATGATGGGATTCACATTCATTGCACTTTCCGGAATTATGATTCATTTAGGAAAGGGAATGATTGAGTGGCACTTTCATATTTTCATCTGTATTGGTATTTTAAGTCTATTTGCTAATCCAATGACTATCATTGCAGCAGCAGCAACGGCCGCCGTCCACCATTTAGCATTCTACTTTCTACTTCCAGCAAGCATTTTCAACTATAGTGCTTCTTTAGGAATTGTGGCCATACATGCAGGCTTTGTAGTTATCGAAGCTGCAGCATGCTCCTTTCTCGCCTATCGCTTTAAAAAGGTTCTCGACCTACAAGAACAAATTAATCAAAATATCGGACCTCTAGTTAAGAATATTGATCATGCCTCAAAGCAGTCGAGCGCTTCATGTAATCAATTATTTGGAAACTCACAATCCAATTCATCGGCCATCACTGAAATTTCAGCAACAGCAAAGCAAATTTCTCAAATGGCCGAATCAACAAAGGTACAAATTGAAAATGTCATCAATAAAATGGATGAAACAAAGGCATCGATAGGTACAAGTTCAAAAGCAATTCGTGATGGAGAGAAGTTCATGCAATCACTTTCAGAGCTTGTTGATAATATGAAAGACTTACAAGAGAGCTCCTCTTCGCAGCTTAACTCAGTTGTTGAAGCAGTAAATTCAATTAGTGAAAAGACGACACTTATTAATGATATTGTTTTTCAAACTAAACTTCTCTCTTTCAATGCATCAGTTGAAGCAGCAAGAGCAGGAGAACATGGAAAAGGCTTCTCTGTCGTTGCCGAAGAAATTGGAAAACTTGCTTCGAGTTCAGGTATTGCGGCCATTGAAATTAATGAGATTGTAAACTCATCGAAAGAACTCTTAAATGGTTCTGTAACATCAGTTGAAGAAAAGCTAACAAGTTTTCAATCACAAATCTCTCACTCTTTTGAAATCTGGACAGATATTAACCACAAGCTTGGCCAGTCCTTTTCAAATGTTGAGCAAAACTCTAACCAGCAAGAGTATACATTAAAAGAAATCTCAACAGCGGCAGACCAACAAGATGCCGGAGTTAAAGAATTATCACAAGCACTTCTAACTATTAATGAATCAAGTAACCAATCACTTGTACAGCTACAAACTGTTAGAGATATTACAACTCAACTTGAAAAAGACTCTAAGATGCTAAATCAAATTAAAGACTCAATAGTAAAGGCGGCTTAGCCTAGTCAAAAAAAAGGCCTGCATAATGCAGGCCTTTCGAATATAAATCAATATTTTTAAATATCGGCTTAATCTTCGTTTGCTAATTTTTCTTTACGTTCTTTCATAACTGTCTCTTGAATATTTGAAGGACAGTCTACGTATCTAGCAAACTCCATCGTGTATGATGCTTTACCTTGAGACATTGATCTTAGGTCATTTGAGTAACCAAACATCTCTGAAAGTGGTACTTCAGCATTGATGATAACTTCTCCACCTGGATCAGTTTCTGAACCTTGGATCATCCCTCTTCTTGAAGAAAGGTCACCAATAACAGAACCTTGGAACTCATCTGGAGTTGTAACTTCAACTTTCATAACTGGTTCCATAAGAACTGGTTGTGCTTTGTTGATAGCTTGTCTCATCGCTTGTCTTGCAGCAATACGGAAGGCCATATCAGAAGAGTCAACGTCGTGTGACTTACCGTCTCTTAGGAATACTTCACAGTTAATAACTGGGAATGCAGCAAGAGGACCTTTATCCATAACATCTTGGAAACCTTTTTCACAGGCACCGATGAATTCGTTAGGAATCGATCCACCTTTGATTTCGTTATTGAATTTAAATACTTGATCTTCTTTATCCTTATCTTCTTCAGCAAGTGGCTTAAGTAGACCAACAACTTGACCGAATTGACCAGAACCACCAGTTTGCTTCTTGTGAGTGTAATCAAAAGCTGCTTCAGTTCTGATTGTTTCACGGTAGTTAACCTGTGGAGCACCAACTTCAACGTTAGCACCGAACTCACGCTTAAGTCTTTCAACATAGATCTCAAGGTGTAGCTCACCCATACCAGCGATACGTGTTTCACCTGACTCTTCATCAGTGTATACGTGGAAAGTAGGGTCTTCTTTAAGGAATTTAGCAAGACCTTTAGACATTTTGGCTTGCTCGTTCTTATCCTTACAAGAAATCGAAAGTTCGATAACTGGAATTGGAACGTGGATACCTTCAAGTGAAAGGTGTAAGTTATCGTCGTTACCTACGAATGTATCCCCTGATGCACAGTCGATACCTACGATAGCGATGATATCCCCAGCGTGTGCTGAATCGATATTCTCTCTATCATTAGAGTTCATACGAACCATACGTCCGATACGTACTTTCTTACCAGTTCTTGTATTGTATACAGTATCACCTTTATTTAGTGTACCTCTATAGATTCTTGTATAAGTCAGCTGACCAAATTGCTCATCAGTGATTTTGAATGCCATAGCAAGTAGATCACCAGCTGGATCTGGAGTGATTTCAATTTTTGAATCTGTATCAGCATCTTGAGCTGTTGGAAGAGCACAAGTAAGTGGTGAAGGAAGGTATCTTGCAACTGCTTCAAGAAGTGCTTGAACACCTTTGTTCTTGAATGCAGACCCCATAAATACTGGAGTTAATTGAAGAGATTGAACACCTTTTTTGATACATAGGTGAAGTTGCTCTTCAGTTGGCTCATTACCTTCTAGGTAAGCTTCCATTACTTCATCATCAAATTCAGCAACAGCGTCAACCATTTCAGATCTTAGCTCTTCCATCTGCTCAACAAGATCAGCTGGACATTCTTCGATTCTTACGTTTTCTCCGTTATCACCATCAAAGTACATTGCTTGCTTAGTTACTAGGTCAACAACACCTGTAAACTGATCTTCTGCACCAATAGGGATTTGCATAAGAACAGCATTGTGGTTTAGTTTTTCTCTAAGTGCATCACGTCCATTAAATGGGTTTGCTCCCATACGGTCCATCTTATTTAAGAAGGCCATTCTAGGAACGTTATATCTTTTCATCTGTCTGTCTACAGTGATTGACTGAGACTGAACACCCGATACAGAACAAAGAACAAGAATCGCACCATCAAGAACACGTAGTGATCTTTCAACCTCAACAGTGAAGTCAACGTGACCCGGAGTATCGATTAGGTTAATACGAGTATCTTTTTCAATACCGTCAGCAAAAGTTGTCCCTTTACCGCTAATACCTTTCCAGTGTGCTGTCGTAGCAGCAGATGTAATTGTAATACCTTTTTCTTTTTCAAGTTCCATGTGGTCCATAGTTGCACCAGCACCACCACCACGAACATCTTCGATCTTGTGGATCATGTCACAATAAAAAAGGATACGCTCTGAAAGAGTAGTCTTACCAGAGTCGATGTGCGCCGAAATACCAATATTTCTCGTTTTCGCCATCAGCTTGTTGTTAATCATTCTTAACTCCGTTTTGAGGTTGTTAATACTTTAAATAAGTCCAAATAAAATAGGATGACCTAGTTCACTTAACTGTAAAATCTTAATAATCAGTGTTGCATATTAGAGAAAAAAGCCATTCAAGTCAACGAGTTATAAGGCTTTTTTGCACTTAAAACAAAGAATATTTAAGTGTTTATTTTATATAAAGCGGTTGACAAAAAATGCCGAAATTCTTAAAAAAATTTTCGCACTAAATTAAAGGAATAAATTCAATGTCTTCACAACTAACTAAGCAAGATCTGTATGAATCGGTAAAAACTCTGGTCGAAACTGACGCAAAGGCCGTCCATTTAGGTCAACATAAGCTCTACACACTCTTTAGCCTGGCATTCCAATACATGCTATTTAGATCAACAAAAGAGGCGGGAGCTTACATTATCCGCGTCCAAGACGCCAAACTTGCTCAAAAGTTAGCACGTAAGTCAAAAGATGAGTCAACGCGTAAGTTTCTGACTCAATTACAAATCCCAAGAAAGATCAAATATGGTAAGTCGACTTTCTATTTAGATTTTTTCAATATTGCTAGTTGGAATATCACAAGTGTCATTAAGCACGAAAACATTAAGGGATCAATTATCGTTCGCGATACAACTGAAGAGTCTCCAGCGAAACAAATTATGGCCCTGCAAGCAGAAGCGGCCATGAATGAAGCTATCATGAACGGTGAAGATGGACTTGACGTTAAACTCGATATTCCAGAACTACCAAATGATTTCTACTTCTCGCACCTCATCGATGTTTGTCCAAAGACAATTTTTATCGCAATGGATGAAGTTCTTGAAGATGGTTTATTCGATAACTACCCACTTGAAAAAATCAACTTCCCATTCATTAAAAAAGAGGCCCAGAAAACAATATCTGGTGTGACGATCTCTAAAGAGCTTGATTGGGATGCTATAGACGATTAAATCTTATTAAAAATCTAACTTGAATAATCTTTGATATCGGTCATAATTTAACTATGAAAACTAGTCTTATGATCCCCTTCTTCGTCGCTCTTCTTTCTGTTGTTAACCCAATAGGTGCACTACCTATGTTTATGGGATTAACAAAGAATCTTTCAAATACACAAAGGCGCAGCATGGTGAAGGTGTGCTCTATTGCAGTTTTTGTCACATTAGTTATTTCACTTTTTATTGGTAAGAAAATTTTAAGTTTTTTTGGAATATCAATTGGGGCCTTCACAGTTGGTGGTGGGATTCTAATCTTCTCCATGGCCACTTCCATGATTAACGCCAAGGATGTTGAATCTAAACTTACTCAAGATGAAATGGATGATGACTCAATTCGTGAAATCGGAATTGTACCTCTTGCTATACCACTTTTAGCGGGACCTGGAGCAATTTCGACGACAATCATTTATGCTCAAAAACTCGACTCTCCAGTTGACTGGGCCCTCAGTGTTCCAATACTAGGACTTGCTGTTCTTATCATCTATATTGTTCTCATCAACGCTAGTCGTATTAGTGAAAAGGTAGGACAACTCGGTGTAAATGTAACGACTCGAGTAATGGGACTCATTCTTCTTGCGATGTCAGTTGAAATGATAACAAACGGACTGGCCTCGATTCTTCCAATCTTAAAAGCCAAATTATAAAGACTTAACGCAAGTCATATCATCTAATTTGACCACTAAGACTTAATTTTCTAAGATCTCTCACTATGTTTACAAAGATCACGATCCTATTTACGACGCTATTTCTTGCCAGCTCTGCACTAGGCGATATTCACGAAAATATAAAACTTAAATGGCAAACACTCTCAGAAGAATTTAACTTAAACTCAAATGAGCATGGTTTCTGCTACCTTTATAATGACCAGATCTATGGTGAAACAGCACACTTAAAGTCACGTCTTGCTTCAACAACTAAACCGATTACTTCACTTATGGCCATCGACACACTAGGGGTTGAGTACCAATTTAAAACAATCCTAAGCTACGATGGAGAAAATCTACATATCAAAGGATCAAATGATCCACTCTACAGTGAAGAGAAACTCCTCTACCTAATCGCAGGACTTAACTCACTTGGAATAAAAAAAATTAAGACACTAAGTTTTGATAAGCAAGTTCCAGTATTTGCCAATGCCTTAAAACCGTACATGAGCATGAGTGAAAGAAGGGCCAATCTTGAAAACTCAAAAAAAGAGCTACTAAAGTATTTCAACTTCAAAGAGCATGACGATCTTGTAAAAAGCATGAAAGCACTACTTAAGAACACTCCACAAGAAGTTCTAAGCGAGCTTTCAATGCCAAACAGAATTTCAAACTATGAGATGCAAGTTAACAATGTAATTTATAGTGAAGAGAACCCATTACAGAACAAAAAAGACCTACGCTTCTTTGAAGTGACGACAACTCCAATTCTTGAATACCTAAAGTATCAAAATTCAATTTCACATAATTGGATGGCCGATATTCTCTACACAAGCTATGGAGAAGAAGCTTTCTCTTCTTGGTATCTACAAAACTTTACAGATGAAAACCTAGGTCGTGACTACGTACAAACACGCAAAGGCTATAATGAGTTAGAGATGACTTCCACTTTCTATACAGGCTCAGGCTTAGACGACAAGAGAAACAATGAAAGAGTCGACAATTACTCAACTTGTGCCGTCATGGTACGCCTATACCAGAAACTAAACGATACTTTAGTTGATGGCGGACACAATCTTCAAGAAGCGCTTCCTGTTGCGGGCCTTGATTATGGAACTTTAAAGAAAAGACTTAATTTAAAAAAGAATCTAGGGGCCATCCTTGGAAAGACAGGTACTCTTATGAATACCAGGTCACTAGCAGGAAAACTTTTAACTCAGTCAGGTCCTGTATACTTTGGATTCTTTCATCATGTCTTTAAAGTCGATCGCAATAATGCCAAAATGTCTCAAGATCTTATGGTAAATTATATCATCGAAGAATTTGGCGGAAGCAAGCCAATAAGTCATAAAGAACCGAAATACTTCTACCCAGCATTTAAAACGATTGAAGAAATAAAAAATGATTAAACGCTCCCTTTTACTCATCATTCCTATCTTTACATTCGTTTGGTATTTATCAAAAGCAAGTGATAGCAATCATAGGCCTCTTAATACACCTATCACTATCAATAAAGAATTTATTATGAAAAAAACTGATGCCATCACTTTAAGTGCGTCTGCATTAGCATCAACAAAGTCAACATTTCAAACAAAGAAGACAAGTAATCTCAATAATAAAATGCTCGAGGCTTTTAACGATGAGAATGAAGAAGAGATTATAAACACACTAGAAAATGGTGCTGACCCAGATCTTATTATAAACAAAAGACAATATACTTTCCTGATGGATCAAAGCTATAACTGTAATCCCAAAGTAATCATCGCTCTTCTAAAGGCCGGTGCCGATATTAACCGACAAGATACACATGGCAACACTGCCCTTCACTACAGCGCTAAAAATGGCAATATAGAGTGCATAAAAATTTTAAGTGAACAAAGTGCAAACAAAATGATTCTCAATAAGGATCATAAAAAGGCCATTGATATCGCACGAGAAAATGACTATCAAAATATCTTAAAATACTTATAAAAAAAATTGGGCCTTGGATTAAACTTAGAAAGAAAAGGTAGGATTTTGAGCAAGAGAAAAAAACAAATTCTTGTTTTTCAGCATGGTCAGTAGAAGTGTGATGGGACTCTTTTCAAAGAACCAAGGCCGTCTAACCATTGATACTTATATATAAGCAAGGGCCGTGCCAAAAATGAACGTACCCACTAATCACCTAAAACTAATATTTACAGATAGTTAGACATAGTGTCCATCTGCACCCTGAGGCCAAAATGAACTCGTTAGGTTTTTTTAAGTATGACCAAAGTGCATCACGCATCGCATCATACGCAGATTATTATGAAAGATATTTTGTAAGAACAGGAGATAATTTGTCGATAATAGATTGAGAGTCTTCAATATACGGAGACAGTGAAAGCCTTAGTACATTAGTAGAAGACTTATCATCAAGGCCATATGCAAGTGCTACACGAGAAGGCTTGATAATACCTGATGCACATGCAGAACCACTTGAGCCACCAATTCCGGCCATATCAAGGGCCATCATAACCGTATTGATATCAACGTCACCAAGGCTTAAAAAGATTGTTGTAGCATTTCTAAGCTTAGCTTTTTCACCAATTAAAATAACTTTGTTGCCAAAATTATTCATTATCCAACTTTCTAATTCATTTTTAATTTGAGAGATTTTTTCAAAGTTAAAATTTTCAAGATTATAATCAAGGGCCAAAGAAACGGTATGAACACCAAATGCATTCTCAGTTCCAGATCTCATGGCCTTTTGCTGACCACCACCACGAATAAGCGGTGTCCAACTTGCTTCTTTCGAGACAAGAGTGAACCCGACTCCTTTTAATGCACCAAATTTATGGCCAGAGAAAGTATAGTAATCAAGGCCTAAAACTAACTGATTCCAGTCCTTAACTTTTCCGACAACCTGAACACAATCTACATGAATAGTTGCAGCTGTTGCTTGCTTAATTTTTAAAACTTCACCCAGATCCCACACAACGCCATTCTCATTATTAACGTAAGTGAAGTTAATTAAGACTTCACCAGAGATGGCCTTAACTTTTCTAATAACTTCTTCAGTATCAAAGTCACCATTAATAGTCTTTAGCACGTGAAAAGTGCCACCTAAGAGCTCAACATGCTCTCTCTGGTTAACAACACTTGAGTGGTCAGCATCAAAGCACAAGACATGAAATTCTTTCTTAGACTTAAGGGCATTAAAACAGAAACCTTTAACAACACTGTTAATGGCCTCAGTTGCACCTGAATGAAAGAAAACTTCGTATGCCTGAGCACTGAAAATTTTTTGAATATTTTTGATTGTTTGATTGATAAGGGACTTAGACTTCTTACCCAATTGATGAGTTGAAGCTGGATTCCCAAAGAATGCGGCCCCCTCGCAAAGCCAGTCTTGAACTGGTTTTACTAAGGGGGCCGTTGCATTATAATCTAAGTAAAGAAAATTATTGATTAATTTCACCTAAACCTGATCTAATCCCTGATGCGTATTCACTGAATGCACTTTCAGTTGAAGTAGTTGATGCTGCTTCAGCAGTTGGCTGAGCTTGCTCATTAGCTACTTCATTACTTCTTACTTCAGATTGAACTTCACCAGACTTTCTGATTAGGTCACCAAGAGAAGTAGTTGAAAGGTATTCATTCATAATGAAACCAAGGTTTTGAAAGTAGTTCTTAGACAGGTGGAACTCAGTAGTGCTAGCTTGCTCTGCTTCTGTTCCAAGAATATCTTTAGCTGGGTTGATATTTTCACCAACACACTCAAGAACATCTTTAATTGTGATTTCTTCCATTGAACGAGCAAGAACATAACCACCACCTGGTCCTCTTACCGACTTAACAGCTTGCCCATTTCTAAGCTTTCTGAAAAGTTGCTCAAGGTAGTGTAGTGAAATGTTTTGTCTTTCTGAAATTTCCTGTAGTCTAACAGGGTTACCGTTGCTATTAGTAGTTAGGTCAAGCATTGCTCTAACTGCGTAGCGTCCTTTCGAAGTGAGTCTCATTGGTCTTCCTCCATAAATCCAAATGTTAAATAAAAAAAATAGTTAAAACTTTTAAGCAATTTATGTGTGCTATTAGGACTCGCATTCCGTGCTATCCTTTCTGTATGAAAGATCTAATCAATTAAATCTTTCTTCCTAAATATTATGTCAGCCCATCAGACTTAAAGTCAACTTGATTTAATCAATTATTATAAAATAATAATATTTCTTTAATTGAGAAAAAAAAACGACAGAAAAGATCAATGATTACAAAAGGTTAGAATTATTTTCCGAGTAAATGACATCTTATGCCAAACAGAGTTAATCGGTTATTTCTGCCCACTTGTTAGAAGATGTTAAAAAATAATTTGCTTCAAAAAGTAATTACGAGAGGCCGAATCTTCACAATCTTTCTTATCATTTGTTTCAATGTCTAATTGAAAGTATGAAAAATCATCTGAAAGCTCGCGGTAAATATGCTTTATATAATCCTTACCCCATTCAACTAAGAAGTACTTCTTCTCATCGAGATACATTGAAAGCTCTAAATGCATGATCTCTTCTGGTGATTCAAGACGGTAGAAATCAGCATGCACTATCTCACCGCAGTCATTAATAAGAGAATAAGTTGGCGAGCCACTTTGTTCTTCACCAAGAAAACTATTTGTAAAAGTCGTTTTACCAGCACCAACAGGGCCATTTAAAATAACAACAGAAGGTTCTTTGAGTGATTCTTTTAATTCAACAATGATATTAGAAATATCTGATTGATAGACCTTTTTCCAGTGCCTAACATTTTGATAGTCGAACAACTGCTTCTCCTTAAATTTAAACTTACTTATCCATTTTCCATGATAAGAAACTTAAAGCAATAAAAGGCAAACCATACCTTACTTAAGTGGATGGTTTCTAAACAAATTAAGCATATCGCTAGTAACATTAGAAAGACCACTAAAGACGGCCTGAGAAACAATCCAATGGCCAATATTATATTCAGCAAATAGGCCTTGTTCGAGAAGAGGCTTTACACTCTCCATCGTCAGTCCATGTCCTGCATGGAAAGCAACACCCTTGTCCTTTAGAAAGTTAAAACATTCAGAATATTTTTGAAGATGAGGCTCAATATCCCCTTCTTTAAGAAAGTCAATTGCGTAAGCTCCTGTGTGGATTTCAACAGCATCTGCCTTTAACTCAACACAGGCCTTCATTACTTCAACAGAAGCTTCAACAAAGAGTGAAATCTTTGTCTTAGGTGTTCTATCACGTAGAAAATTGATCGTATCTTTTAATTTATTAAAATGATCTCCTTCAACACTTAAACCACCTTCTGTTGTCTTCTCTTCTCTCTTTTCAGGAACGAGACAAATCCAATCAGGTTTAAAATCAGCTGCGATCTCTACGATTTCTTTTGCACAACCAATCTCAAGATTTAACGGCTTCTCAAATCTCTTTGTTACGGCCATAACACTTGTTAGATCAGTGTCTTGAATATGTCTGCGATCTTCACGAAGATGAATTGTAATCTGATCAGCACCGGCCATTAAAACGTCTTGGGCCGCATTTGCAACACTAGGATAACCTTCATCTCTTTGTTGTCTTAATGTTGCAACGTGATCAATATTTACGCCTAATCTAGCAACTATTTTTTCAGTCATTATGCAATTTCCTTTTTAAGAGCTGCGATTAGACGATCACATACTTCTTCAATTTTAGTGGCAGATTTCCCTTCAACCATAACACGAGCTAAAGGCTCTGTTCCTGAGTATCGGAAAATAACTCGCCCTTCATCACCTAATTCTTCTTCACACTTCTTAAGTTCTAAAGCAAAATCAGGCATCTCTTCAACTGTCTTCTTTTGTGAAACAGAGAGATTTTTTAAAATTTGTGGATAGAGTTCTACTTCAGAAGCAAGCTCATTAATCGACTTCTTAAAGAAGTAAGTTGCTTCAATCGTTTTTAAAGCAGCAAGCGTACCATCCCCAGTCGTCGCATGATCAAGAAAGATAATGTGCCCCGAAGGCTCACCGCCAAGAAGAGCATTATCACTCTTCATGAACTCCATAATATAGCGATCACCAACTTTAGTACGGTGAAATTCAAGACCTAATGATTTGATATAGTTTTCAAGACCAAGGTTAGACATGATAGTTCCAACAACAGCATCACCCTTTTTCAAGTGACCTTGGGCCAGTAGTAATTTTGCAAAAATTCCAATCAGACGATCTCCATCAATTAGAGTCCCATTCTTATCAATGACTTGAATACGATCAGCATCACCATCAAGACAGAATCCCATATCGGCACGAAGCTTTACAACTTCACTTGCGGCCTTACTTGGATGGAGGCTACCACAATTTAAATTAATATTTTCACCATTTGGAGTTACACCAATTGGAAAAACTTCTGCACCAAGCTCACTCATAACAAGAGGGGCAACTTTATAACTGGCCCCATTTGCACAGTCCACAACAACGCGCATTCCAGTCAAATCACATTCTTCATCAATTGCTGATTTAACATGAACAACATAGCGTCCATCAACACCTTCTAGTCGTTTGGCACGGCCAATATCTCCACCAACTTTTGGTGGAATAAGTTTTGGGTTTAATACTAACTCTTCAAGCTCTAACTCCACTTCATCAGGTAGTTTAAAGCCATGAGCATCAAAGAGCTTGATTCCGTTATCGTCAAAATCATTATGTGAAGCTGAAATCATAACACCAGCATCAGCTCTCATTGAAGTTGTAACAAATGCAATCCCAGGAGTAGGAAGTGGACCTGTAAAGATAACTCGACCACCCTGAGAAAGAACACCAGCAGAGAAAGCTTGCTCAATCATATAGCAACTTAGTCTTGTATCTTTACCAACAATAATAAGAGGTGTTTTCTTATTCTTATTCTTCTTTTGGAAATAAAAAGTAACGGCCCTTCCAAGTGCTGTCGCAATTTCAGGAACCATTGGATAAATATTGGCCTTACCGCGAATTCCATCTGTTCCAAATAATTTTCTTTCAGTCATCTATCTTCTCACTTTAATTGTTTCTGGGTGTATTTTTAATAAATGGACATCATTAGGAAGCTCTGCTCTTAACTTAATAGTTGCACTCTTGCCCATTGTTGTCGGAATATCTGCATACACTTTAATTTCACTTACCTTAATATCATCGCGTCCAGTAGTAAGAACATCAAGAGAGACTTTTCTTACCTTCGAGCGAAATTTCATATTTGGTGCGACAAATAATATTGGAATATTCTTCAGAGTCAAGTTCGCTTTCTTAGGGCGAATGTCGTATTTGAAAGTCACTAAGTCACTTTCACCATAGCGAAGAAAGCTCGGTAATTCTTCCAGTTGGACAGTCACTTCACCTTGACCAGACAACTCTGATAATTCAATTAGACGAGTCTTAACTTGGCCCACTGATCTCATAAGATCACGAGCTCCTTCAATCTTTATCTTAGAACGATCAATATCTGCAGAAATTAGTTGTAAATCAGCTGGAAGATTATTCATATAATTAGTTTTGATAGGAACATTCTTATAAATGAGCTTATCGAGATTGATATTGATTTGCTTTGGCTTGATATCGACAATTTCGACACCGAAAGGAACAATGAGATCACTATCCTTAATTGTATAACGAATCTGCTTGGTCGTTTTATTAACACTCATTTTTTTCAGATCTATTTGTAACTGTAGATGGCCATCACCATGGAAGTCTTTTAAGAATGCACGGGCCCCTTTTAATGTGACATGAATCTCGGTTGCCGACATCGACGTGACATCAACACTTGTTGCAGGAAGAACGTTCAGAGTATAAATTCTCTCCGTTGTAATTGGTTCAGAGTTAACAACGTAGAACCAAAGAAATGTAGCAAGAACAATACTTAAAAGAGACAGAATCTGGTTTTGTAGAAACTCAAAAAGCCGATTATTTTCGATCTTACGTAGCATACTTAAGCCCCCATTCCTTGAAGTTGAGTATCGATCTTTTTACCGGCCCAAGCCTTCTTTAAGAGCATACGTAACTCATTTTCATTATGAGCATAGTAGAAAGTTCCATTAAGACATAGTTTAATTTTACCAGTCTCTTCACTTACAATTAATACAATGGCATCAGACACTTCAGAGATCCCAAGGGCCGCGCGATGGCGTGTACCGAAATGTCGATCAATTTCAATATTCTTCGATAGAGGTAAGAAACATCCGGCAGCTAGTAACTTATCTTCTCTTATAATAATTGCACCATCGTGAAGAGGAGAAATAGTTTGAAAGAGAGAGTAAATTAAGTCTGAATGAATCTTTGCATCGATTATAGTTCCAGTATCAATATAATTTTGCAGGCCATTCTTTCTTTCGACAACAATTAAAGCTCCCGTTCTCTCTTTTGATAGTGCCGTCACACTTTTAATAACTTCTTCTAAGTCATAATTAACTGGAGAGCGATCAAAGAAAGTAAACATCTTTCTTCCTGTTCCAACGGTAGCAAGTGCCGAACGTAATTGATCTTGAAAGATGACGATGAAAATAATGAAAATATAATCAAAGAAGTGTTCAAGGATCCAATTGACCGTATAGAGATTATAGTTGATCCCAAGAGTATAGAGGGCCGCAAGAAAAACCATCCCAAGTAGAACTTGAATGGATCTCGTCCCTTTTACAATTTTAAGGACTTGGTAAATCATAAAAGCAACAATACCGACGTCGAAGAAATCTTTAATACTTAATTGCTTTAGCAGGGTTGAAAATAATGTCATAATAACCTTAGTTATTGATTATGAAATAATATAAATAGGAGTTAATGATGCCTATAAAAACGGAATTAGTAAACACTTCTGGTGAGCGCTTTTACGATATTACCTCGCAAATTAAGGATGCTCTGATAGAATTAAACCCTAACCAAGAAGATGGTATCTTAGTGTGCCAAATTCAACACACAAGCGCGGCGTTATGTGTTAATGAAGCCTTTGACCCAAGCGCAAAAGCCGATATGGAAAACTTCCTTAAACACCTTGCTCCACGCAAGCTAAACTTTATCACCCATACTGCTGAAGGCCCTGATGACTCGCCTTCTCACATGAAATCAATCCTTATGCAATCAAGCCTCACTTTTATAATTGAGGACGGGGAAATCGACATTGGCAGATGGAGCGGAATTTATCTATGTGAGTTTCGTGATGCCCCTAATAGACGAAAGATTAAGCTTAAATTCCTAAAAGGATAGCCCAGAAACAACGAAGCCTCTTTTTCAAGAGGCCCGTTATTATAGTTTTGCTTTGGCTTTATTAAATAATTAAATAGTTACTTAGTTAAAACTTGCGTTCTAATTATTTTGTTGAATTGTAGATTGCTTTGAATCCTTCGAAATCTCTTGCAGCGATTTCTGAAAGCATCTTTCTGTTGATTTCAACATTGTTCTTCTTAAGTTGTCCCATGAACTTTGAATAAGAAGTACCTAGAAGCTTAGCAGCTGCAGAAATACGTACGATCCAAAGTCTTCTCATATCTCTTTTGAGAAGTCTTCTACCGATGTATTTGTAGTGTAATGCTCTTTTTACTGTTTCAGAAGCGTGATAGTACTTTTGTCTTCTAGAAAAGTGAAACCCTTTTGCTAGTTTTAAGACTTTGTTTCTTCTCGCTCTTGCTTTAAAACCTCTTCTAACTCTAGACATAATTTACTCCATTTTTTTGACGTTTGGGGACCAAGTGAATGGTTCTTTCGTTCTTTCCCAAAAATCAGGTTAAAAAAACAATTGTTTGCCGATTTAAAGTTTCGACCAACTTAATCTTTTTTGAATCGCTTGCGCTTAAATAATTAAGCGTAAGGTAGACATCTCTTTACACGAGCAACATCTGAAGCGTGAACGTAGTCAGTTTTACCTGCTCTTTTCTTCGCATCAGTTGGCTTCTTTTCAAGAATGTGTCTTAGGTTTGCTCTTTTTCTTTTGAACTTACCATTCCCTACTGGCTTAAATCTTTTAGCAACAGCTCTTCTAGTTTTCATTTTTGGCATTAAATACTCCTTGAATTACATGTGTTGCCACATGCTTCTAATTCAACAAATCGCAACAAAACTATAGTCGTTATTTTTAACAAGGTTTGTCTAGGAATGCAAAGGATAATCGCCCAAATATGGAAAATATATCAGGCACTTAGAGAAAGTGCCCAATGTAAAATTAGGCACTTATATACTTAGAATTTTATTTCTTCTTGCTAGGGGCCACAATTGTGATAATTCTGTTACCCATCATCTTAATTGGTGACTCGATCACAGCTTCAGCTGTCTCACAAACACCACTTAAGATACCTTCAAATTTTTCTTTTCCCATATCTTTGTAGGCCATTTCACGTCCACGAAATTGCATAACAAATTTAACCTTATCGCCACCCTCAAGAAACTTATAAGCTCTCTTAAGTTTAGTATCTAAGTCATGGGCCTCAATATTTGGTCTTAGCTGAATTTCTTTTAGCTGAACTTTTACTTGCTTCTTCTTGGCCTCGGCGGCTTTCTTTTGAAGTTCGTATTTGTACTTACCGTAATCCATTAGCTTAACAACTGGTGGCTTAGCAGTTGGAGCAATTTCAATTAAGTCTACACCAAGCTCATCAGCAATTTCACGGGCCCTATCAATTGATACAACACCGTACTGTTCCTCATCACTTAGTAAACGACATTCTGAAATTCTAATTTGCTCATTAATTCTAGGTCCTCTTTCTTTTTTAGACCTTCCACCTTTAAAATTGTTGCTAATAAATCACCTCCGGATAAAGACCAATTATTAGCGCTTTGGTCTTTGTTGGTATAGTTTACTCAAAATCATTTACCATAATTTTAATGGTTTACGATGATGTTTGCAAACATAACAAAAAATATACTCACAGTATACATTATTGAATAAGATATTTCTCAAAAAATACCTGATATTCCCCTTGATTTGCGGATATTCTTAGAAAATAGTCGCTTGATAGCTCATATTTCTCATATAAATTCTTAATTAATTTTAAAGTTTGTAATTCTTCAAGAGCTATTTCAAATCCAGAGATCTTGCCTGCACTTAAATCATGAGAATGAAGCTTACTATCTCTGAGGTTTCCAATCATAGGAATTCCAACACGAAAATGCTCGCAAGCTTCATCGACAAAGAGATATAATTCATCATATTTGAAGTGGACGAGTTGGCCACCAACAATATGACTCATAAGTTTTGCGGCCTCAGCAAATATATTACCTAAATCGGACTTCCACTCACCTTGGGCCAAACGTATATTTCCAATATCTCTTGTATAATTCGTCATAGTTAATCCTTGTGACCTTCATCATCAGGTTCCATATGGATGATAATATCAATATCACGACAATAGTCTTTTAATAGGTGCCGCAAGCGATCTTCAACCTCATGGGCCGTATCGTGGGCCTGTGCCAAAGATAAATTGGGATCCAGTAAGAGATGAAAATCAACCTGCATCCAAGTAGCATTTCCACGTGCTCGAAAATTATGCACGTCACGAACATAGTCGATCCCTTCTAGTTCTTTAAGATAACGATCCTTAATGACAGGAGCAACGTCTAAAAGATCATTTAAATTCTCGAGAGTAATTTGAACACCAAGATAAACGAGATAGAGAATGATTATTCCACCAACAACATAATCGATTAAGTAGACGTGGAAGTAAGAAGCAATGATAGATAAGAGAACACCAAAGCTAATGATCATGTCCCCAAATGTGTGATTACTATCAGCAAGAAGAATCTTTGAGTTTAATTCGCGCCCCTTGGCCGCTTCATAAGTCGAAACCCCATAGCTCATAATCATTGAAATAATAATTGATAAGAGAGGAATCAGACCAAATTGACCTTTGCGAGGAGCATCTCCAAAAATAATATCATGATAATCGAGCCCAAGCTTTATGGCCGAGCCAAAGAGCATGAAAGCAATGACTAAGGCACCGAGGTTTTCAAATTTATGATGTCCATAATTATGCCTATGATCACTTGGTTTAGAGGCCAGTGTAATGGCAATAATCCCTAAAATATTTGATGTGCCATCAAAAAGAGATTCAATTCCAGAAGAACGAAGTGAAATATAATTAAATTCAAAACCCGCAATAATTTTAATGAGGGCCACAATTATATTTAAGAAGAAAGTTATGATTAATACTTTCTTGATGGCCCTTTCTCTATTTGATAATTCCTGAAACAAAGCTATACCACTTTAAAATTGAGTTTCAGTTGATCTTTGAGAGTTTTCTCTGTGGATTCAATGAAATCTGATAGCTTTGTTGTATCAGCAACAAAGTAAGCATTATCTTCATAACCTAGAACACCTACTTGTTCGAAGTATTTTAAGGCCGTCTTCATAAGCTCAACATTCTGACTTTCTGCAAATCGAATAATACGCTGTGATTGAATTTCAGCATTGAAGACTTCAATGGAGCGCTTCATATAGTCCGCTGACTTAAAGTGATCGACACCATCTTTTTGGAAACTTTCAAGAGTTAATGCTGAAACAAAGTAGGCTTCGTGTATATAAGTAAGGGAGCGAGCAAAAAGACTTAATTTTGATGCAACTTCATAGAGATCTTTATTACTAAACTCAATTGCATCCTTAAGACTTAAGATTTCACGTCCAACGGCCCTACTTAGAATTTTAAGTGTCTTCGAATAATACTGTTTAACCGTTGGTAGATAGAACTCATGCTTTAATAGATTTCTTTGTTTAACAAAGAAATCCTTAAGCCCTTCAACACTATCAATTTCACCACTAAAGACATTGAACCACGCAAGAGAGATCGTCCATGGAATAATAAAGTGGTGAACAATTGTATTCTTAAAGAATAGAAGCTCTCCACGACAATTCTTTTTAATTGAATAAAATAAAGACGTCCCTTCACTCTTTCCGATTACTTCAACCTTATCATTTCCAATAAGAATATCCATAGCACGCCCAATTGAATCTTCCATACGGCGATCACTTAGCCCATCAGTGTATGGGATATCGTATGAACGACAATATTCAAGAATTGCCTGGGCCTTAAGAATGATATCATTCCACTTAAGGGCACCACTTGGCTCATCTAATAATATAAGAACAAGAAGATTCGTTGGTGTCAGAACCATTTGGTCACCAACGCTTCTAAAACAGTTGAAAGCTAGGTCACGAACATTAGTTTTATTTTCATCTTCATTATCAAGCTTATAAGCATATTGAGGCTTGCCAAGATTGATATGTATTTTACCAAATTGATAGGCCATAAGCTTAAAAAGTCCAAAGAGCTGGCCTGTTGATTCCTTAACTTTCTTACCGCCCATCATCTCTTTTGCAAGGGCCTTCTGTTCTGGCACATACTCGTGAGCGATACTAACAGGAACAAATGCAAGTCCTCTTTCCTTTGCATTAGGCAAATGAGAGTGTGCTTCAAGAAGCATTTGATAAAGTCCATACTTAGGTGGACGCAGCTTCCCTGATCTAGTTCTTCCCCCTTCAAAGAAGAACTCAATTGGCTCCTTACGTTTCAAAAGAGCAAAGAGATAAGCTTCCATTGTAAATTTATAAAGAATGTCATTTTGAAAGCTTCTTCTAATGAAGAAGCAACCTGACTTTCTAAAGAGCTTACCGATAGGAAAGATATTTAAATTATCTCCACCGGCCACATAGAGCATACGATTATATTCTTTAAAAAATTTATAATTGATTGCAATATAGTCAGCGTGAGACTGGTGATTTGGAACAAGAACAACACTTGCCTCTTCAAGCAGTGCATTTAAGTCTACACCATTTTCTTTAAAACTAATTCCATCATATAGACGAGGAAGTGTAGCATCAAAGAATTTACTCATTGATTTTAAGTATGAAGCGGAATAGTCTGCTCGCATTTCATGATAATTTGCGATGACTTTCTTCTTCGTCTCTTCAGGTTTATCACTATCATTAATTCTTTTAATGATTTTTGGATAACTTAACAGATCATCAATGAACTCATTTTGCATATTACTTTCTTTTGTTTAAGTATTATTTAATTTACTTTTCCATGAGGCTTACTTTCGGCCATTCCTGAAGAAGACATCTCCATAAATAGAGCAGCTTCATTCATTTTTGATAATTCATCGATTCCAAGATAAGTCATACCACTTCTAATACCACCAGTTAGTTCACTAATAATATTTTCAACTGGTCCTTTACAAGGAATAAGAGTATCAACACCTTCTGCGGCCATCCCTTTTGGAAGCTCTCCACGCCAAGATACTTGAGCTGCTTTTGATGCCATCCCACGATATTGCTTCATTCCGCTCTTTACTTCACCTGGAGTCTCAAGAGTTCCAGATAAAAGTGATCCGGCCATACATGAATCAGCACCGGCACATAGGGCCTTAACCATATCCCCTGAATTTTTTAAACCACCATCGGCAATTACAGGAACGCCGCTTTTTCTTGCTTCGGCAACACACATTGCAACAGCAGTTAATTGAGGTACACCATGACCAGTGATGATACGAGTTGTACACATACTCCCTGGACCAATTCCTACTTTTACAGCATCAGCACCGCGGTCAATCATACGTCTTACTCCGTCAGGAGTAGCAACATTACCAGCGATAACATCAATACTTGGGTAATTCTTTTTGATATATTCAAGCACTTCCATCATCATAATTGAGTCACCGTGAGCGATATCAACAGTTAGAATTTCAACTCCTAATTCGGCAAGAAGGTCTGCTCTCATTTTACCTTCTTCTTTCACACCAACAGATGCAGCGATTGGAAGGTTTATTGAATGTTCTTTAAAATATTTCTGAATGGCCTTAACATCTTCTACTTGTTGTTCAGGAGACATGAAACGATGAAGGATACCAACACCACCAAGGCGGCCCATCTCCATTGCCATTTCAGGACCAGTAATTGTATCCATATTGGCAGCAATGATTGGAATATCAATGCTGTGATTTTTAGTGATCTTTGTCTTTAGATTAGTATGGCGTCTTGAAGATACTTCTGAGTACCTTGGTATTAGTAGAACATCGTCAAAAGTTAAACCTTTTCCACGACCTAAAATCCCATTAGCGCTAAATGTTAAATCCATACTCTCCCCTAAAATAATGTGTGTAGTTTCAACAAGATAATAACATTGTCGAAATAACACCTACAAGAGATTTTTGGACTTTATCTAAATGTGTAGAGCCTAAAGCGTGACGAAATAAAGGCCAGGTTATCTTCGTCCTGAGTCATGTGACCGAAGACTGCAGAGTAGGCCGAACCAAGATCAAAGCGCTGAGTGATGGCACCACGAGCATCAACATAATATGCCGTTTTACCAACTGTCGTGGCAACTAATCCACCCTTCCATTTCGCTATTGAAGATATGGCCACTTTATCAAGGCCTATGCGCTTTACTTCATTGAATCTTTTATCGACAAAGACTAGTTCGCCGTTAACAGTTCCAAAAACCATCTCATCGTTATATTCAACTCCTGCGCGATTTGACTGGAAGTTTAACTTCTTTGTTAAAACACCTGAGCGTGGATCGATAACTTCCATTTTATCATCTACTGAACCAACAATAATCTTGCCGTTAAAGAGCACTGGACGCATATCAACATCAACAAACTTCTGACCGGCCGTCATACGTCTCTCCCAAAGAACCTGCCCCTCTTCAAGGGTAAAGCAAAGGAAATAACCATCAGCAAAGCCAGCATATACTTTGTTGTTTAAAATAAGTGGCGTTGAGGCGCGTTGGACAGTTGAGTAATAAGGAACTGATCTCTTATAAGACCAAAGCACACGACCTGTAGCAGCATCAACATTGAATAACTTATGATTTCTCGTATGAATGAATAAACGGCCGTTGTGAACAACTGGCGTTGAGTCAATTCCTGCATCGAGATCAAATTCATACACAAGCTCATCTTTGCCTAAATCACGAGCGTAAACACGTCCCGAGTCATCTCCAAAGATAAGTAGGTTTTCATAGACAATTGGAGCACTTGTTAGAGTTCCTTTAATATCTTGTGACCAAAGTTTACGGCCATTTTCGACATTATAGGCACTAAAGACTCCCTTACCATCAGCGGCGTAAAGAACACCATCATGGATTAATGGTGACGATAGAGAAATCGGCAGATTCCCCGACTCATAGCTTGGGTCAAGATTCTTTGCCCAAGAAAGAGTTAATGGTGCTAATTTAAGCTTCTTCCCCTCTATATTCTTAAGTGTTGAACATGAGAACAAAAGTGTGGAAAGAATAGTAAGAGCTAACAAGTGCTTCATCGATATCTACTTATTTAATTTTCGCTAAGTAGCTCTTTGCAAGCGACTTATAAACGTTTTGAGTTGTAATTGTTAATACCTTTTCAAAGTGAGTCTTAGCATTAGCATTATCACCTTTTTGCAGATAATTACGGCCAAGATCAAGTTCGATCTTTCCTAGCATAAGCTTTGATTCGTTTGTTGAAAGCTCAGTAAGAGTTCCAATCGCTGCATCATACTCACCTAATTCTTCTTGTAAAGCGGCTTTGCGAAGCCCAATAAAGAATGATTGAAGAGAAGTTGAAGCATCTAGCTTGTTTAGGACTTCAAGTGCTTCCTTATTAGCTGCTTTATTTGATAAGTAATCGACTGCAAGTAATGATGTAGAAAAAGCGGCCGAAGAGCTTGCATATGTATCAAGTAGAAGGTTTAGTTCAGCACTCATTGCAGCAGCATCAAGTTGTCCTGCCTGGTACTTTTTTAGACTTCCTACTTCAAATTGATAAAAAGCAGTTGCTGCTTTTTCATTTTTTTGTGCTTTTAAGTACGAAGAAATTCCGTAACCACCAATTGCTGCAACAACAATAATAATGATTCCGAAGAATAAAGCTTTATTATGAGCAATAAATGCTCCCAGCTCTGTGGAATTTAATTCCGAATTTAGGCCCTCATTTGGCGCTACTTGTGTTGTCATCCATTACCCTTTTTTAAAGTTAAATTTTTAATATTCTAATAAAGAACATTGAAAGTTGTCAAAAATACATGAGTATTGTTAAAATATATTTACTTATATTTTAAGCTAAAGGATTACAACGCACCATGAGAAGGACTTCATTAATAATACTTGCGATTTTTTTATCAATAAATACTTTTGCAATTGAGAGAGTTGGACGTCTAGGTATTGGCTTTTCAAATACTATTGCCGACAGTGTTCCTTCAATTTCGATCAAGGTTCAAAGAAGTACTGGCTTCTCTTATGGTGGTGTCTTTGGAGTCAATACAGCAGATGACGGAGGCTGGCACGGTGGGATCAGGCTCTATCGAAATATCTTTGATGAACCATTCTTGACATTCTATGCCGTAGGATCGGCCGTTATCATTAATACAAAGCAGGCCAACGGTGACAGTGACTCTGGCTTTCAGGGCGATGTTGGATTTGGAACAGAATTCTCATTCCAAGGAATTGATAGCTTAGGCTTTAGCGCTGAGTTTGGTGTACGCTTTAAAAAAATTGATGACTTTGAAATTACGACAATGGGAGAAAATATCATTTCTGCCGGCGTTCATTTTTATTTATAGAAATTAGGCAGATAAATGCATAAGAATTTTTTAATATTTTTTATACTACTTGCTCAAGTATCTATTTTTGCTCAAGCAGGTATGATCGGTGCCGACGAAGATTTAAACGTCGGAGGAGATATCTTCTCTGACTTTAATGAAGATCTTGAAGAGTCTCAGATTTATGAAGATGAGCGCTATTATAAGTATGGACGCTTCTTTTCATTCCAAATGTCGATAGGATATACGACGTGGGGTGGAAACCGAGGTGTTCTCTATGAGGACCTTCCTCCATCATTCGGATTAAGGGTTCAGTACTTCTCAGACTTTCAATCTGCTTGGAATATTGGCTTTGCTTATTCAAAGCATAATATCACCCTCCTCCAAGAGACACAGGGAATTGGTGATGTGCCTGCAACCATAGATGTCTCAATGCTAAGATTCTTCTTTGGATATCGCTACTATATCGATACTTCAAATCTTGGTACGGCCATCACTTACTCAAACCCTTATATAACAATGCGCTTTGAGTACTGGTACGAAAGTGAGAAACTCACAACAATTTCAACGGAAGAAAAAGATACTTCCGGTGGGATCGGTTTTGCCTTTGGTGGTGGTCTAGAGTTTCCAATTAAAATTAAGGAATCCTATGTTAACGTTGAGGGTTTAATACACTCAGTTAACTTGAGTGATGTACGTACAATTAAATATGCTCCAAAAAATAATGGACCTGGAGTAACGGATCTTTCAGGAATGGCCTTCTCTCTTATGGTCGGCTATGTCTGGAATTGGTAACGCACTCCGCAGCAAAATGATTGATAATCATTTTGAGCGGTGCGCGCGCAGTCGCTTGCAAATGACATAGAAACATTAATCTCAGTGAACTTTAGTTCACTGATGATTGCAAAGCGCAAAAAAGACTATGCACAAAGAAAAACCAGCAAGAAATGACGTCAGTCATTTCGAGCGATTTTGATAGAAAAAACAATTACTCAACAAGGACGTATAAATGAACAGATTAAACTCAGACCTAGGATGGCTATTTCTAAGAGTATCTATCGGACTTACAATGCTTCTTGGCCACGGTTGGGGCAAGCTTGCTAACTTCTCTACTCTTTTAACAAAATTCGCTGACCCGATTGGACTAGGAATTCCAGTATCCCTTTCGGCCACAGTATTTGCAGAAGTATTCGCACAAGTCTTTATCATCATCGGTTTTAAAACTCGTTGGTTTGCAGCGATCTCAGCATTTACAATGCTTGTGGCAGCTTTTGTTGTTCACGGAAACGACCCTTTTGGAGGAAAAGAAAAGGCCCTACTCTACGCCATGGCCTATATCGCACTCTTCTTCTCTAACGGTGGTAAATACTCAGTTAAAGCATAAATATTAAGCTCCCTTAGGGAGCTTTTTTTTTGCACAAGCTTTATAATAGACTTATGAAAAAGATCGATGCCCAATCACTTCTAAAGAAGCTCACACCACGAAATGAAAACTCTAGCAAGTATAGCTTTGGTCACGTCGTCATTATTGGTGGAAATATCGGGATGGCCGGCGCTGCAAGAATGTGTGCCGAAGCATGCCTCAGATCAGGTGCTGGTCTTGTAAGCGTCTATACCAAGAAAGAAAATGTCTCAATCATGCTTGCCAATCACCCTGAAATCATGGCCCGCGGAATTGATTCAATCAATGAAGTTAGACCAATCATTGAGCGTGCTTCCATTATTGTCATAGGCCCAGGTTTAGGACGTGATGCGTGGGCAAAGAATCTCCTTGATGAAGTACTAAAGCTTGATATCCCCAAACTCATGGACGCCGACGCGCTATGGTTTGTTGCTAAAGAGCAATTAAAGAATTTAACAAATACAATCTTCACTCCTCATCAGGCCGAAGCCGGCAGAATCCTAGACTGCACACCAGAGGAGATTGATGCCAACAGAAATGAAAGTGCCACAAAGCTGTTGGCCTATGCAGATCATGTGGTTTTAAAAGGTCACGGAACAATTATTGCCAACAAGAATGAAACTTACTTAAATGAAATTGGTAATCCTATTCTTGCCATGGCAGGTTCTGGCGATATCCTGGCCGGTTGTATTGCGGCCATGTTTGCACAAGGACTCGATTACACTGAGGCTTCATGTCTTGGAGTCTGGCTCCATTCACATGCAGGAGACCTTCTCGCCAAAAGACGTGAAGGCATTCGCGGTGCTGTTGCTACAGACCTACTTCCTTTCTTAGGAGCGCGGGTACCTATGGAAATATCAATACCTTAGGACACAAGTTTTCACAAAAATCATCTCATTTTGGAGTTTTTATTCATTAGAAGTATGAAATTCAACAAAGAACTGAATATTATGGCAATTTACTGACTATAAAATACAAAATTTTTTTAAAATATAGAAGTGCAAGTAACTGATATTTCCATCGGTACCCGCGCTCCTAAATGACTTAATAAATAAAAAGAAAGGGATCAGATCATGCTGCTCCCTTTTTTAATAATGAATTTCAACTATATCTTTTCGTGGTTTAAGGAGCATTTAACTTCAGGAGTCCCTTAGTGAGTAACTGGTCCACCTGAAATTTCTGTAATTAGCCAGCGTTTTTCACCAATTTCTTTTATAAAGTGATAAGTAACAATAACCCAATACTCTACTTTCCCTATCTCAAACATAACAGGAAATCCCTTTTTAACTTTATACTTTTTCTTACGTAATCTATCAGTTTCTTTTTTTGAAGCTATTAAGTAATTGTCTACAAAGTCCTTTTTCAACAAGAAAGATTCATTAACAAATTGTCGACTAATAATAGGAGGGTAAAAAGATGGATCTGTCCTTGGCACTTCAGTGTCAAGGTAAACCATTTCATTTAAACAGGACTCGTCAAAACGTTTTAAACAAATTTTTAGAGCAGTATTAAATTCTTCAAATGTTTTATAATTATTATATTTTTCACTTAATTTTAATGCTACATATGCCGGACATTTAACGACTTCGACACGATCAAAGACTTGATGACGATCATTTTGATTATACGAAACCTTTATACATTTCTTCACAAAGCGATGATAGAAAACACCATCATTGACATCTTTATCTATCCCTAACGTGCTGTCATTTAACATTTTTAATTTCGCCGGAATAAAACGATAAGTTTTATTCTTGTCACAAGTAACATCACGAATAAATAAGTTATAAGATTGAATTTCTTCTAATATCAATTTGTCCTTAGTAAAGCGACAAGTAGGACTCTTATACAAAAGTGACTCGAATGATACACCCGCCTTAGATAATTCTTCCACAGGCTTGTACACTATATCTTCAGCTTGTATATTTAAGCAAAAGCTGAGAATAATAGAGTAAAAGATTATTTTCATATTATTTCCTTTAAGTTAATACTAAGAACCTACTGACAATCACCTGACTGCCTAAGCTCATTATAACCAGATGACTCTAGTAAACTCGAAGTTTCTGCTGAGCTATTACTATTATATACAGTATATTTATAAACAGTATAAGGCATATTATACTGATTTGGTAACTCACAAAATAAATACGAAAAAGAAACTGAAGACATAGGTATTTGACCATTATAAGAATACTTTTGAACAATAGCGTTAATTCCCGTATTAGTCGTAGAATAGGAATATGAAACTCGTCTCTCAACATAAGGAGTCTGGACTTCATCATATAGATACATAGAAGCTGGATAATATACCCCATAAGTATAAGCTCCATAACCTTCTGTGTTTGAGTAACGATTTGCTTCAAATGTATAATTCATAGACGCCATATCTTTAGAAAGAAGATAACTAGGGTTTGTACCATAGAAGTAATAATTTACATCCTTCCCATTATCTTCAGAGTTAATATATTCAAACGTTACATTGACATGTATATTCTTATCTATCGAAAAATATTTCAAAGGAGTTACTTTTATATCAAATGAAATGTCAGAGCTAGACTCATTTAATATCTTCACAAATACCTTTTCGCTATCAAGTCTATTCAGTATTTTTTTATAATTTGTATTTTGAGCTGAGACAGAAAATTCCCCATACAAAAGATCATTAGTTCTATTAATTGTATCTAAAATATTAGTATTATCATCTTCCTTTAATGAATATAATATACGGTATGTCAAATCCTCATCGTTAGTAGTTACAATATCAATAAAGCCAACTCCAAAATCACCAAGATCACTTTTTTCAATTTCAAAAAATTGAGTTGTGTTAGCTTTTATCGTTTCAGAATAAGTTTCATTAGCATTTGTTATAAATCCGACTTGGCTTAATCGAGGTAAAGAAATATCAAGATGTTTACAATATGGGTTATTGCTATCAGTACTTACACTTGTAACTCTTATTTTAAAGTCATTATCCTCAAAATAACTACTTAAAGGAAAGCGTGTATTAGGATAAATATGACCATCATTTATGTAGTACGGAATTCCATCAGCAGGCTCATTGGGGAGTAAATATGGTGCTGATTCATTTCCATCTTTATCAACAATTCCATAAACCTCAAAATCAGACAGTTCACTATAGTTACTTGTAATTACATATCCACCAGTCTCTGAATCTAGCTGATAAGAATATTCAACATCATCTGGTACATGAAGTCCTTTAAAATCTACAAACGCGTTATTATTATATTTTAATTTATTTCCATTCTTACTATAGTCATATAATCGAATGTCCATATGAGTATTATGACCAGCTGAGTGCCTGACGACATCAAGAGCTTTTCTACCGTCAGCAAAACACTAAAAGTCTGCTGAGTACATTCTGAAGCGAATACATTCATATTTAGAAATAGAATAAATAGACCTAGAATCGAGCTAACGTTCGACATAAGTTTCCTCACAAAACAAGTTCACATAAAGTTTGATAAGGAATTATCGGTCTAAACTAAGCTAAAATATTATTAATTTTAACTAAATATTTACACCACCAATGACAGACGTTAATTTAAAGAGCAATCTAAAGTTAACCTAAAGATTGAATCAGAAAAGGAAACAATTAAGATGATATAAAGTGACTATTTTATGAGGAAGTAAAAAGGCCTCGTAAAACGAGGCCTTAGTATTTTTATTATTTTGAAACTTTCTTCATTCTCTTTTGAAGATCAGATCCTGTTCTAAAGATTAGGTGAACAGGAGTATTATCTAGTGGGAATGCTCCACGTAGGCCATTCTTTAAGTAACGACGATAGTTTTCAGGAATCCCACGAGACTTATTCGTATAGAATAAGAACGTTGGAGGATTGGCCTTAATTTGAGATGCGTACTTAACACGGAATCTCTTACCACGTGAACCTTTAAGAATAATTGGGTGCTTTTCAATCAGCTCGAAAACGAAACGGTTAAGAGCACCTGTTGCGATATTTTGGCGACGAATGAAGATTGTTTTTGCAAGAATCTTCTTAAGTCTTTTAATTCCACGCTTATGCTTTGCTGAAATAGGCACGATATCGCAGTAGTTAAGCCATGGCATCTTATCGCGAATATTTTGAATCCACTCTTTACGTGCATCAGCGTCTCTAAATGTATCACCAATTAAGTCTACCTTATTCATACAAACAATAATTGAGGCACCTTTTTCAACAGCAATATCAAGCAGACGCTTATCTTGGTGTGAAACACCTTTTTCAGCATCAATAAGATAGAGACAAACATCACTGTCAGCAATTGATCTTAGAGAGCGGTAAACAGACTGTGACTCAACAAAGTCATCAATCTTCTTCTGCTTTCTAATCCCTGCCGTGTCAACGATATGGATCGAACGCCAGTGAGAGCCTTCATCTTCAGTAAGCGTTTCGTCTACGACTTCACTTGCTTCTAGTGTTAACTCAGCTTCTTCAGTTACATCATCCTCACTGAAGGCTTGAGCTTCCATACGAGTTGTTGCATTCTCTTCAAACTCTTCATCACTTGCGATGATTTCATCTTCAAGGCCTTCTAGTTCAAAGTCTTCTGATTCCTCTTCAAGTTCATAGCTTGAAATCAGCTCGTTATAAAGATCAGGGTTATTCTTTTTAAAGTCTTCATATTGATTATAAAGAACATTATCATTTTTGAAGTAGGCCTGCGCTTCATCTAGTTTCTTAGCGTCGTCACCAAGGAAGAGGTCAAAGTAGCCATCAATTGGGTCAACTGTCGTTCCAGCAATATCTGAAACAAGTGCTCTCTCACTTCCTAGAAGTTGATTTAGAAGAGTTGATTTACCAGCATTTGGTGCTCCGATAAGAGCAAGCTTGGCCACAACGTTTTCACGTGGTGTTACTCCTCGCTGAAGAGCTGTCATTTGCATAACTTCATTTGAGTCATCAAAATCCATCATTTCTTGGTGAATCGCTTCTCTTAAAAGCTCAATTCCACGCCCGTGAGCAGCTGAAGTTGTAAACATCTCATCGCCGTTGATTCCTAGCTCAAAGAAGCTATACTCATCTCCACTTTGTGTTTCAGAGTCATACTTATTTACAAGAAGCCACATCTTCTTCTTTTGCTTTCTAATATAGTTCGCGATTGTTTTATCAAAAGGCAGAACACCTTCTCTAACATCAACAACGAAGAGAACAAGATCTGACTCTTCAATTGCCTGTTGAGCATGCGTTGTCATGATATTAAAGAACTTATTAGCGTTAACTTCTTTATCATCCTTACCAGATTCATCAACTTGCGTTGGATAGAATCCACCAGTATCAACGAGAATGGCATCTAATGGGCGATCATCATTCTTATCATTGAATGTTGTAATCCCGTAGTGACGGTCTCTTGTAACACCAGGCATATCATGAGTGATGGCCTTATGTTGTTTCTTCATTAATCGGTTAAAGATCGAACTCTTTCCGACGTTCGGTCTTCCAATTAGTGAAATGATCATTGATCGTTTTTGCATAGTTTTATCCTATTTTGCTTTTTTCTTTTTTACTTTCTACTTTTGCTTCCAAACACGAGCTGAATTTGTCGCTCTTGGTAATCCTAGCTCTTCTAGTACGAAGTTATTCTTAAACCACTTTGGTGATACCTTAACGTGTAGGTTTAAGTGAACCTTACCATCAGTCATTGCAGCAATTTTCTTACGAGCACGCATTCCGATTTCTTTAATCATCGTTCCTTTTGAACCAACAACGATAGCACGTTGAGATGGACGGTTAACAAGGATTGTCGCAGAAATATGTGAAGCGAAGTCACCTGTCTTTTTATCTTTAAAATCTTTGTACTCATCAATAACAACGGCCATTTCATATGGAAGTTCATCTTTTAATAATTCAAAAGCTTGTTCACGAATATATTCTGTTGCAAAGAATCGTGACGGCTTATTTGAAATACTTCCATCTAGGTAGAAGTGTGAACCTGGTTGTGCTTCATCACAAAGAGCTGAAGTCAGTAAGTGTACATTATCTCCAGTCTTAGTCGAAATACAGAAGAATTTCTCAATTGATGGAATCACTTCTTTTGCTTGATCAAATACTTTATCAAGTGGTAGTGCTTCAACATTTTCAACACGGTCAGACTTAGTGAAAACAAGCCAAGTTTTAGATAGTTGCTTAGCACCTAGAAGCTCATTAAAGTCTTTAATTTGACCTAGTATATCTTTTGTTAAATCAATTAGAAGAAGGTTTACATCAACACCATCAACACCTTCAACTGCTTGTTGGTTAATTCTCTTATTAAGTTCTTGGCTGGCCTTGTGTAGACCTGGAGTATCAACTAGAACAACTTCAGTGTGATCAACAGTAAATACTGCATGGAATTTGTTACGAGTTGTTTGTGGCTTACTTGTTACAATTGAAAGCTCCATACCAAGAAGGTAATTGACAAGTGAACTCTTACCGACGTTTGGTGCACCAACGATTGCTGCCATTAATGATTTATTATCCGGGTGTTGATCTTCTAATAACATACTGTCTCCATTTTCATTTAGTTTCGTTATTATTTAATTTTTTCTAGCAAATTATTTTGTAAACATTCTTTTGCGATTTCTTTTGTTCCAATTTTTTTACTACTTGAGATTACTTCGGCAATCTTTTGATCTTTAACAAAGAGTTCAATTAAGAAGGACTCTCCTCTCTTCTCACTACGGTATTCAGGCAAGCATTTAAAGCGTGCAAGAGTCTCTTCTTGAAGTTTCGTCTTTGGATCAAAATCAATAAGCTTATTGGCATCAAAGAATTTTTCGTTCGTTTCAGCTTCAAACTTCTCTAGAACTTCTTCTAAGAATGAGTCCGCGCGGTCAACACCTTGGTCAATAGCAATGGCCCCAAGCAGAGACTCAAAAAGGTCACAACGAATACTTGTATTGGCCTGCAGTCCCAACTCTCCCTTTCCAACGACAAGAAAGTCAACAAGACCTAAGAAGTCACATAGCTTACTTAAACTCTCTTCATTAACAAGGGCACTTCTAAACTTAGAAAGTTCACCTTCATTCATCTTCTCAAAATTTAAAAATAGTCTCTTGGTTACAAATGCTCCAAGAACAGAGTCACCGTAGAATTCAAGTCTTTCATAACTCTTAATTGAAACTTTTGACTCATGAACATAAGAGCTATGAGTAAAGGCACGCATAAGAAGAGATTGATCCTTAAAATCAAGGTCATATTGATTTAATAATGATGTTTGAATATTGGATTGATCAAAGAAGATTTCAGTGATTTGATGCTTAATATTTCCGCTCTCCAGTCCTAGTTGCTGAAAATCAGCAATAGTCTGCCTATAAAATGCATGTGCAAATGTAGGACTCAACGCGTCTTGGTTGAGAGAGGTCGTCTCGAGCATAAATCACCTAATATTAAATTGTTAAAGGCTTTATAATGCTTATCCCCATCAAAATCAAGCCTCCTTTTAAACTTGTGTAATAATAACCCGTTAGCTAGAATATTCAGTAATATACGTAGTTGAAAATACTTGGGGAAGTCATGGAAATTACACAACTCAACAAGAATAAATTAGATAAATGGCAAAAGAGCTTCTTTAAGAAGATTGAGGCCCGAGGCCTAAGCATTAATACATTAAAGAATTACCGCACAGATCTGGCCTGTTTTAACCAATACGTGACGTCAAAGAATAATCAAACTGGAATTGAAAATTACTCAATCCCAGAAATATTAGAATATGGAAAATTTTTAGAAACAAAGTATCAATCAGATAATTCTCGCAGACGCCGCGTTCAGGCCCTACGTATTTTCTTTGATCACCTTGTGGAGGAAGGAGTCTTTAATGCAAATCCTGTTAGAAAGATCCCAACATCTCCAAAATTCTTAGATATTCCTCGTCCAGCCTCTTTCTCACATATAAAAACTCTATGGCACTCTCTTTTAAATGATCAAAGAAATGCAAAGACTAAACTTGATAAACTTAAGGCCAAGAGAAATGGACTTATTTTTGTAACGGTCTATCTTGGAGGACTTAAGGTCTCAGAGTTATCAAAGATTAAAGTTTCAAACTTCTCTTTTAGAGAAGAGATTAAGGCCGTCATCAACCACGAGAAGAGAGATCCATATACCGTTACATTTGCCAAAATATACGGACGTATTTTTTATGAATATGTTGAACTCTTACAAGAAGTTCAAAAAGAGCAAGGCCTGAATTTTGATGAATTACTCTTTAATGCCAATGCTCACAGAATTCTTTCTGGAGGTCTTTCTGCCCGCGGTATGGAGCTACTCTTTGAAGAATGGCGTGAAAGGCTTATGATTCAAATTACACCTAAGTCACTTAGACAATCTTGTATTTTTACTTGGCTACACAATGGAGTAAATGAAGCATTAATTAAAGAGTGGATGGGTGTTTCACCGGCCTATTCTTTAAAGCTTTACAAAGAACATATGGATAATCACTTCTACAATGATCAATTCATCGAATTGGCATTAAATGAAGAGAAGTTAATCTAGCTTAGTAATTATTTTTAATTTTTGCAGGCTTGTCATAAACCGGAAGGCCCAGGTCTTTATCAAGATGCCAACGGTCTGTGTAGAGTTCATCTTTTTCAATACGATAGAAGTTAAGATCTTGATCTAATTTATCAAGGCTATAGATGAGCTTGGCCTGAACTCGTACTTGATCATTCTTCTTAGAAAGTAACAAGTTTAGGGCCTCATCTTTTTTCTTTTGAAGCTCAATTATTTGTCGATCATAATCAGCGGCCACTTCAACTTGCTTTTGCGAAAAGCCCCAGACGAATTTATTTACTTCATTTAACTGAAATGTGAAATCTCTCTTTTTAGCAAGAAGTGAAAGTCTATAACGAGAGGCTTCTTTAATTCTTACGGCCAATTTCTCACTTTCAAAAACAAGAATAGTTCCACGTCTTAATGTTGAATTTTTCCCCCAGCAGTCAAGGGCGCTTTTAACATAGATTGTAATATATTTTTCTTCACTAGAACGAATATGGCCCTTACACTTATCGCGATCCATCTGTCTTGAGATATTAAAATATACATCATCAGATGGTTTTAGAAATTTAACATTTTGTGATTCAACTTGAATTTTAAAAATTGTCGAAGACGGGTCTTTGTCAGTTATACGTCCTGAAAATTTTGAATAATCGATACTTGGATCATAGAATGTATCAAAGCCATGATCTTTAATATAATTCTCATAAGCATCGTAATCCTTCTTAATATTCTTATTACGAATTTCGTCTCTTTTGATGATAAAACCATCACTATTTGCATAAGAGCAAAGAGTGGCCGACATAAATGAAATGGCAATAAGTAATCTAAGCATATGTTCATTATAGCGCAAATCGTCTTTTCTAAAAGAGGTAGAAAACTTGTCCATCAGATGGGTTCGTGCTAAATTTGACCAAATTATTTTAGGAGAATGCAATGCAATTTTTTATTGATACAGGTGATATTGAAGAAATCAAAGAAGCAGTTAAATGGGGCCTTATTGACGGTGTTACTACTAACCCATCAATTATTGCTAAAACTGGACGCACACAAGAAGAAGTTATCAAAGATATTTGTGATATCGTTGATGGCCCAATCTCGGCCGAAGTTATCTCGACAGATGTTGACGGGATGATTAAAGAAGGTGCTGAACTTGCAAAAATTCATGACAATGTTGTCATCAAGCTTCCATTAACAGAGGCCGGAATTTCAGCATGTAAATGGTTTAGTGATAACGGAATTAAGACTAACGTGACTCTTTGCTTTAGCTCAAACCAAGCTCTATTGGCCGCTAAAAACGGTGCTACTTATATCTCTCCATTCATCGGACGCCTAGATGATATCGGTGCCGACGGTATGACTCTTATCCAAGAAATTCGCCACATGTATGATATCTACGGATTCGAAACTGAAGTTCTTGCGGCCTCGGTTCGTCACGCTGATCACGTTAAGAGCTGCTCAATGGCCGGTGCAGATGTTGCAACAATGCCATTTAAAGTAATTAAGTCACTTTTTGGTCACCCACTAACAGATAATGGCCTGGCACAATTTCTGGCCGATTATGAGAAATCAAAGAAATAGACGTCTTTGCTCATAAATTTAGTTATTAGCTAAATATCTATATAAATTCGGGAGCTTACAGCTCCCGTTTCTTTATTTTTTCTAAATATTTAAATTCAAAATCCGATATCTATTAAAATGATGCTTACGAGCATATAGCCGAGGGTTTCGCTCTCTTATTAAATAGGTTTGGGATGAAAATTAGCAAATTATGTCTATCAATTTTGACTCTAGTCATTGTTATGACTTCCTGTGTACCTCAGGAAGATGAAATTAAGGCGACTAGTCTAATGCGACGCTGGGACGCTTCTTCTCTTCCTCTTACCGTCAAAATTCAAGGTGAATTCTATAGTATGACAGGAGGTTCAGAATCTCTTACCGACCCTGCCGCAGACGATGGTAATTATACTGAATACGACTTATTTGAAGAAATGCAGAAGGCATGGAATGATGCCGATCCCGATCGTAATTACTTTGTGCTTGGACATGGACAGCAAACGACATACACACCAGGTCAAGATCTTGCTAATTATCGCGACGCTGAGATAGGAATCTATGTTCTAGACTCTTGGATTCCAACAATTGGCTTTGGAGTTCTTGCCATAACATCTTACTTTGGAGAGCAGCGCTCAAGCTATATTCGCATGATTCATGGAGATATCATGGTAAACCACGAAGACTATAGTTTTACTAATACTGTGACAAATACAAACTATGCTTACTATGATCTACCTTCTGTTATCCTCCACGAACTTGGGCATCTGATAGGTTTACAGCATACAACTTCCTCTACTGTTGGATCAATTATGTATCCTTCCCTAGCTGGTGGCGAGAAGAAGAGAACACTTAGCACCTACGATGCAGCTAGTGTTAGAAACCTTTACAATTCTTCGACTTTGGCCCTAACAGCTTCCAGAAGTCTGGCCTCTTTTAGTATGGATGAAGATTCATCAGATAGCGCTGAGCCAAAATATGTAAGTGGCTATATTGAGCTACGTGAGGATGGTACCTGCCGCCATTTTGAAAATGGTAAACTCATCCAAACTCACAAACACAATATTAAGAAAATAATGAAGTAAAATTTAGTGTTATAATTTGCTCTCTAAAAAAAATCATACTTTTATGGCCTAATAGAAGTATGGCAGATCAAAGCTTTATAGACGAAGAAACTCTCAAGGATAATTCTAAGTTAATCCTGTGTCCCGAATGTGACGAGATCTACCTATTTAACTTAGTAAAACCTAAACAGAGAGCAATTTGTAAACGTTGTGGCCACATCCTCTACAATGGTGACAGCACTCTCTTCTTTGTAAAGATCTTAACAATTTCAGGGTTTCTACTTTTCTACCCGGCCATGTTCTTACCTGTACTAAAAATTCATATGGCAGGGCAAAACCTTCAGGCATCAATTGTTGAATCAGTTAATACCTTTATGACAAAGGCCTACTGGCCTATTGCGGCCTCTGTCGTTCTCTTCTCCATTGCTATTCCATTCTTTCGTCTATGTGTTTATGCATCAATTATTTTTAAAAATCATTTTATTAACGAAAATATTGGAAAAAAGTTAATTAAGTTTTTACGCCCTAGTTATGAGTGGGCCATGATTGATGTTTACTTCATGGCCATTATTGTCACAGTCGCCAAGATGGTTGATCGATCAGAAGTACAATTAACAATTGGAACAGTCAGTCTCATACTTTTAATGGTTAATAGTATTCTATTACAGTCAACTACTCACTACGATGAATTATGGAAGAAGCTATATGAGAGGCATTGATCACCAGAAGGCCTTATGTCCAAATTGTGAAAAGGTCAATTCAACACTTACATGTATGCGATGTGGTTCTCCAATTAAGCTAAGAAACTATGATGGTGTCTTACGCTGTAAAGCCTATTTGATAGCGGCGATTGCTCTCTATATACCGGCAAATTTAATTCCTATTATGACTGTTCTAACTTTTAATCGAGGGATCCCACGTACGATTATGGGTGGAGTTATAAACCTCATCAATTTGAAAATGTATCCAATTGCAATGATCGTTTTCGCGGCCAGTATAATTGTTCCAATATTTAAAATAATTTCACTTTGGTATATCATAGATAATATAAATACTTTGAATGTAAAGAAAAAGAAGATGTTAACTAGACTCTATCGTGTCGTTCATATTGTTGGAAAATGGTCGATGCTCGATATTTTTGTGATCGCACTTCTGGTAATGCTTGTAAAAATTGAATTTATTTCACAAATCAAAGCTGAGCCAGCAGTTCTCTACTTTACAGCAGTTGTTATACTGACAATCCTAGCATCGAATGAAGTCGATACTAGGCTGATCTGGGATGATAAGGAAAAATATGAGTAAGAATACTGGCCCTCAAGTCGTCGAAAAAAGAGGAATGAACCCTATTTGGTTCTTTCCAGTTGCGGCAGTTTCAATTGGCCTATGGCTAATCTATCAAACAATTATGGCCCGTGGCTCATATATTACAATCAATTTCAAAAATGCAGATGGAATTATTCCTGGTAAAACGACTGTTATATACAAAGGAACAATTGTTGGTCGAGTTAAGGATACTGAGTTGACTCAAGACCTCTCAACAGTTGCAGTTCGCGTAGAGATGAGTACTCAAATGAAGGAGTTTCTATCACGTGAAACAAAGTTCTGGCTTGTGAGCCCAACAATTAATCTATCTGGAATAAAAGGCTTAAGTACCATTATCAGTGGTAAGTTTATTAATATGTATCCAGTAAAAGGAAAGCTTCACAAGGTTTTTGACGCCATTGAAACGGCACCGCGGAGCCAAAGAGAAGATGGCCTCTACATCAAACTCAAAGCACCAAAACTGGGTTCTATCTCAATCGGCTCCCCTATCTACTTTAATAAAGTTCAAGTTGGAGAGATCACAAATTACGATCTCGACATGAATGGAAGTGGCGTTGAAATGACGGCATTCATTGAAGAACGATATCAAAGTCTACTTTACACAACTTCACGTTTTTATAATGTAAGTGGAATTAAAGTTGATGCCTCTCTTGCTGGCTTAAAAGTCGAAACAGAATCACTAACAACTATTATTAAAGGTGGTATCGCTTTTACAAATTATGAAAGTAATGATGAAAATCAATTAACAAAAGAAAATGATAAGAGTTTTGTTCTCTATCCAAGTCAAGCTCACACAATCCCTGGTAAAGATATCTATATAACATTCCCACTGGGAAGTGCTGTTAGTTCACAGAGAACACCAATTAAGTTTAAAAATATTGAAATAGGCGTCGTCAAAGATTCAAAAATTATTCGCGAAAAGAATGAAGTTATCGTGCACGCTACAATCAAAACTGAGTATGAAAGCTTTGTTGTAAAAGGGGCACAGTTCTGGGAAGTGAAACCAAAGATCTCTTTAAGTGGGATAGAGTCTCTTGATGCTCTTACAGGTAATTATATTGCAGTTGATATTAGTCGTCGCAACTTTAAAAAAGCTCGACCAACAGATACATTTAGGGCCTTAAATCAAGCACCTCTTAAAGAGGTTCATAACCGTTACGGTACTCGACTCTCTCTTTATAGCGATCGTCGCAACTCACTAGCAAAGGGACAGGGGGTTTACTACCGTGGTATTCAAGTTGGTATTATTACGGATGTAAGACTTAATACACGTGCTAAAAATGTTATTGCTGAAATATTTGTGAATTCTCCATATAATAAACTAATCAAGGAAGAAACAAAGTTTTGGAATGCAAGTGGACTTGATATTGAGTTTGGACTCTTTTCTGGTGCAAAAATAAATGCACAATCACTAGAGACACTTCTTTCTGGTGGAGTTGAGTTTGCCACACCTGATAATTTTAGCCAGCGCAAAAAAGAATATTTCAAACTCCATAAAAAAGCTGATGATAATTGGCTGGAATGGAAACCAATTATAGAGTTATAAAAAAAGCCTCCTTATTGGAGGCTTTTTTTATTAGCTTATGCTGCTTTCTTTTGATCTTTTTCGATAGTATCAAGAACTTCCTGTGAGTATAGAAGTTTTTTACGAAGGGCCTCGCGTGAGATTCCCATTTCTTTTGCGGCCTTTGATTTATTACCAAAGTTACGTTTGATCTCATTTAAAATCATTTCACGCTCAACAAGAGCTAGACGATCCTTAAGAGATAGAGAGAAATCAGTTACGTGCTCAATTTGTCCAAATTGCTTCTGCTTCATTGAAATATCAACAAGTGGTGAAACACCATCATTGATTTCAACATCAGAGATAATATGTGATTTCGGATGATAGAGTACTGCTCTTTCAACACATTTTTTTAGCTCGTAAACGTTTCCTGGCCAATCGTATTGCATGATTTGATCCATTACCTTCTTAGAGAAGCTCTTAAGAAGCAGGCCTTGTCTCTTACACTCGATTTTTAAGAAGTACTCAGTAAGCATTTCAATATCATCATCACGACGTCTTAAAGGTTCGATATTAATTTGAGCTTGTGAGAAATACTCATAGAGATCACGATAGAAACTTCCGTCATCGGCCATAATTGCAATATCTTTGATCGAAGTTGCCATAATTCGGCAATCAAAGCTTACAATTCCACCAGGAGTTCCTTTATTTGAAATAATATCAAATAGACGTTCTTGCCACTCAAAAGGAAGATGCTCGATATGGTTTAGTACAACAGTACCACCTTGAACCTTAGAGAAAACACATACGTCTTCATCTGGACCAAAAAGTTGAGCTTCTAATTTGATTGTATCTTGTAACTTACAATTAACTGTTTCAATTTCATTGAGTCCACGCTTTCCTTCATAGTGAAGAACTGTAGCATAGAGATTCTTACCAACACCTTTTTCACCTGAAATAAGCACTGGACTATCAAGGTCTTTAAGCTTTGAAATTGAATTTCTAATCGACTTAACACCTGGAGTATTTCCAATGATGGCATATTGACGATCATATGGAGCTGAAAATCTTCTAATTTTTGAGTTATTCGAGATTGGATTGAAGCTATGAAATACCGATGAGAAGACAAGGGCCAATACCTTCATTGTCTTTTCATCTTCAATTGTAAATCGATCTTCATTTCTCTTATTGATAACTTCAATAACACCAATGATTTTATCTTCGCGGTTATGAATTGGATAACAGATAATTGATTTAGTCTGGAATCCTGATTGGTTATCAAAAGCATCGTTAAAACGTGATTCATCACTTTCTGTACAAATATTGAGAGCAACACCAGTTGTAAAAACTGATCCAGCAACACCTAGACGATAGTCAAATTTTAGGCCCGTTTTATCAAGACCGAGAGCTGCAATCGCTTCGAGCTCATTTGTGTCTGGGTTAATTAGAAAAATTGATGAACGTTGGGCATTTAGAATACGAATAACTTCTTCAAGCATTGTATCTAAGAAACCTTCCTTATCACCAAAATGAGTAATATCTTTGAAAAGAGATAAAAGAAGTGAGAACATCTCAAACCCTTCATTAGGGTCTGTATATCTTTCTTTTAATGCAGACTGAATTAAACAGTCCTTTAATCTTTCTGAAGAAAAGCTCATAATATAGCTTTCAAGGAATTTATTAATTCCCTTTTCAACATCTAGTTCGACACCGTAAATAATCTCTTCGTCTTCTAAAACATTGGAGAAAGCACGAACAACTCGACCAGTAAGATCAAGATGACGTTTTTTAAATTGCAGAGAAACTTCAAGTTCAGTTCCCACTGAAATTCTTTCATGTGTTTTAAAACCAAATCCCGTCACTGAAATATCTACAAGCTTTGCATCGTCGATATAACTTAAATGACCAACATCATCTTCCTTTTGAATTAAGAAGCGAAGATTATCTGCTTCTTCAACTGGAATACGAAAAGATTGGAAAAACTTAAATTCTGAAAAACTGGCCAACATTGTGAAACCCCTCATTAGACTATTCTCCTTTTTTATCGGTTAATTTTTGTTAATACTTTAGTAATTTGCCCACTATTTTTGGCTATAAAAACTATATACTGGCCGCTTTAAGGGCCAAATTGCTTGCCTGAACGGCCATAAAGCAATAAGATGGGCCATAGCAAATTTTAATAATATTAGACACTTGGACAACTAAATGATTTTTGAAGGATCTGAGAAAAAAGCCGAAATTATCGTCGGTGACAACCTTAATTTACTCGAGTTACCGGACTCTTTTTGGGCCCAATTAGTAGAGAAGGCCAAGGCCACAATTCTCTCTAGTGTTAGAAATGATAAAATTAAAGCATTTCTTCTGTCTGAATCTTCCCTCTTTGTATGGAAAGATCGCATGCTCATTATCACTTGTGGGCAAACGACATTAATTCAAGCAATCGATTTCTTTACCAATGAATTTGGGAAAGATGTTATTAAGCAATTAGTTTTTCAAAGAAAGAATGAGTACTTCTCTCATATGCAGCATTCAACTTTTGCTGATGATATAAAATTACTTGAGACAAAATTTGATGGCCAAGCACTTCGCTTTGGAAATATCGATGACCATCACAATTATATTTATTTCCTAGATCAAGAGTACACTCCAGCGGCAGATGATCATACTTATGAACTTCTCATGTATGAAATTTCTTGTGAGGCCAGAGAACTTTTAACAAATGAAAATATCACAAAAGATGAAATTAGAAATCTCTTAAAGCTTGATGAAATTCTTCCAGGTTTTGAGTTAGATGATTTTGTATTTAATCCTTACGGTTACTCTCTTAACGCTATTAAGGATGATAATTACTTAACTTGTCACATTACTCCTCAAGAGGAATGTCCATATATTAGTTTCGAAACTGATATTAATATGAAAGAGATTGCCAGTATTCTCATTGATGCTCTTGAGCCAATTTCTTACGACTTTATTGAGTTCTGCCCGAATCAAGGTGGATCTTGTGGGCTTAAGCTAAACCTTGATCAATATAAGGCCAAGACAGAAGTTGAAAGCTATCTTAAGTGTGGGTATATCATGTACTTCTCACACTTTTATAAACTACGCCCAAATCGCTTAGCACCATTTAAATTATTATAGGAGTTGAATATGCATAGTAACTTATGGATTGAAGAAAGATATAAAGATTTTTACGGAATGAGATATAAAGTAGAAAACGTTCTCTACTCTAAGAAGACTGAATTCCAAACTGTTGATGTTGTTGAAACAAAGGGGCATGGAAAAATGCTTCTTAACGACGGCCTTGTTATGGTTACAGAAAGAGATGAAATCGCATATCACGATATGATTTCTCACGTTCCATTATTTGTTCATCCAAACCCAAAGAACGTTCTCGTTATTGGTGGTGGTGACGGTGGTACAGCACGCGAAGTGCTTCGTCATACATCAGTTGAGAAGTGTACAATGGTTGAAATTGACGGAGCTGTTTGTGAAGCTTGTATGGAATTCATTCCACAAACTGCAGAAGTATTAAAAGGCCACCCAAAATTAAACCTAATCATTGGTGACGGTGTTAAATTCGTCCAAGAAACTACTGAGAAATTTGATGTCATCATCATTGATTCAACTGACCCAATTGGGCCCGCGGCTCCACTTTTTGGTCCTGAGTTCTATACAAATGTTAACAAGTGTCTAGCTGATGACGGAATCGTTGTTTCTCAAGGTGAGTCACCTTGGTTTGAAGCAGAGATTCAAAAGAGCATGCTTGGTGTTCTAAATGATATTTTTAAGAATACATTCATTTATAATTTCTCTAACCTTTCTTATCCTGGTGGACTGTGGTCATTTACTTTTGCAACAAAGGGCGACACAAACCCAATTACAGATTTTAGAGAAGAAGCTGTTGCAGCAAGTGGACTTGAATTCTCTTACTACAATGCAGGACTTCATAAGGCAGCTTTCTATCTGCCAACATTTATGAAAAAGAATCTTGAAGGTTTAATCCAAAACCCATAAGGAATTCTAGCGATGCAATACTGGCTCTTTAAAAGCGAACCTGATGCTTTCTCAATTGACGACCTTGCCAAAAGACCTAAACAAACTGAGTCTTGGGATGGAGTGAGGAATTATCAGGCCCGCAATTTCATGAGAGATGAGATGAAGCTTGGAGACAAGATCTTTTTCTACCACTCAAGTTGTAAAGAGCCGGCCATCGTAGGACTCGCAGAAGTAGTCAAGGAGTCTCACCCCGATGAAACTCAATTTGATGAAAAATCTAAGTACTTTGATCCGAAGGCAACAAAAGAAAATCCTCGCTGGTTTCTAGTGAAAGTAAAATTCGTCGAAAAATATCCAAGGCCTCTAACATTAAAAGAGATGAAGGCAGATTCTCGCTATGATGAAATGCCACTGGTTAAGAAGGGCTCGAGGCTATCAATCATGCCTATTCCAAAAAATATTGCACAGACTATTTTAGAAGATCTTAAAAACTAGATGCTGAAGAAACTCACGCCCAAAAGTTGTATAACTTAGAAATAGAGCACCAAAAGATAAGAAAAGACCAATAGTAAAGAAGCTCAGTATAACTATTCCAGTGCGCCCAATCTGTGACTTCCAAGGCTGCTTGTAATAAAGAGATAAGTGTGAAAGGTCATTGTGGCCATGGGTTCCACCAAATTTATGCTCACGTACAGTTCCTCCTTCCTCAGAATGTGTATCTGCAGAAGATAAGTCGACGTCTGATAAATCTTGAATTGGCATATATTCCCCGATGACAAGCAGACTCTAATTGAGTCATTTGCTTGCCTATCGGACGAATAATGAAATTATTTTAATATTTGATTATTGAATGAAGGCATCAGTTGAAACTGATGGATTAGTTGCTGAAATTACTGTGTTTTCTTCAATGAATACATCGAAAGAATCCACTTCCTCATCAAGTTCTTGAGACATTTCAGTAGGTATCTCTTCAAATAATTCATTTGAGATTGTAAGTTTATTTTGAACACAATCATAAACGACACCAAGTTGTTCGCTATACTCTGTCAATTCCGCACTAAGATCTTGCTGGCAATCTGTGTAATCTGTAATCTCATGGGCACAAGTTTCAAGACGATTCTGTAGCTCTTTCTTCGTCTTATCAAAATCACCTTCTAAATTAGCAAGAAGAGCAATAATTGTATTATAGAATTTTGCAAGATTACGACTTAGCCCTTCTAGTTCACTTGAAGATTGGGCCATCTCAGAATCATTTAATAATGAAGCCTGAACATCAACTCTAAAGCTTAGAGTTTTAAGTTGAAAGATAAGATCTTTCATATCTTTAAACTCATTCATAAAGTTATTAAAAGTTGCATGGAACTGCTCTTCATCTTCTTTTGTGCCACTATCAAGTCCTGCAATAAAATCAAGACCTCTTTCACGAAGCTCATTGATTTGCTGAGCAATATCTTCAACACCAGTATGGGTATCTTTAAAAAGAACTAACTGAGCTTGAAGATCATCAATTATATTTGCAAATTGAAGGGCCTGTTGCTCGAAGTGAGAAATACGATCTGATTGTTCATCGGTAAGGGACATTTCTTCAGAAAGCTTTAATTGCATGGCCTTTTTACTATCTTTTAATTCTTTAACTTCGGACTTAAGTCTTTCAACTTCCAACTCCATCAGCTTCTTATCATTAACAAGACGTACTTTTGTATAATATTCTTTAATCATCGGAATAATGGCCGTAATTGCAAACACACCACCAATGACCATAAAGATGAGGTTGTACATATTACGAGTCATAAGCCAATTATAGACAAGAACTCCATGAGTCATAAATGTCAAAGTGCAGATGATTAAGTAATTGGTTTTAGATAATAGATTTGGTTTTGAATTCTTTTCAAATGTTAAAGACATGTTATCGATCCCTGACAAACTTTCTTTTAGTAATAATTAATTATCAAACACTAAAGTAAGTAAGTCAATTATCAGGGACCGATTAATTTCAAAGTAATTCTACGACAAGTAAGTATAACTCTGAAGACAGGCCTCGTAGAAGTCAACTAATGACACACCGTCACGAGGACGAATCTGTCCACGAGCAACTTGACGATCAATCGAGCGCTTCACTTTAAAGGCCATATACTCAGGGTTGTATTGCATCGTTGATAGAACCTGACGGGCAGAGTTTCCTTCAACAGTCTCCTCAATATAAAATCCTTTTGGATCTTCACTATCAGCGTAGACGTGAACTTCGTTAACACGGCCAAAGAGATTATGCATATCACCCATTACATCTTGATATGCTCCTGTTAAGAATATCCCGATGCGATACTCTTCACCTTCAGTTAGCTGATGAACTGCAATTGTCTTCTTAAATCCTTCATCAGGATCATAGAAGCGATCAATTTTTCCATCACTATCACATGTAATATCTGCAAGAGTTGATCTCTTACCAGGTTTTTCATCAAGACGTTTTAGAGGAACAACAGGAAGGACTTGCTCAATTGCCCAGCTATCACAAGCTGATTGAAAAACAGAGAAGTTACAAAGATATTGTCCACTAAGAGTATTTTCTAAATCTTCCATTAATTCAGATTGAAAATCCTCTTCAGGGACTAATGTATTAATTTCTTTTAGAATACGAAGGTGCATTGTCTCAATCTTTGCACGCTCTTCAAGTTCAAGAATTCCAAGTTTAAAAGCGTGGATTGAGTCAGACTTAATCTTCATGGCATCGTTATATGCTTCTTGCCAATTCTTAGTCTTTGCCAGAACCTCTCCAACTTGTCTCATTTCAGTGACAAGGTTGTGCTCACCTGTTTCTTGCTTAGTCGAGAATTCGATTTTAGTATTATCGATTTCACCAATGATATTTGTAATTACACAACTATGGTGAGCAGTAATCGCTCGGCCACTTTCAGTAATAATATGAGGATGCTCAACACCTTCAAGATCGCACACAGATTTTAGGCCGTAGACGATATCAGTTATATAATCTGTAATTGAATAGTTAATTGATGAGTCATTCGTTGAGTTCGTTCCATCGTAGTCAACACCAAGTCCACCACCAACATCAAAGTATTGTAGAGGAGCACCGATCTTTTGCATCTTACAATAAATACGTGAACCCTCTTCAATCGCTTCTTTAATTGAACGAATATCTGTAATTTGAGATCCAATATGAAAGTGAAAAAGCTTTAACATGTCGAGACGGTCATGCTTTTTAAGATACTCAATAGCAAGAATAATTTCAGAAGTCGTCAGACCAAATTTGGCCTTCTCTCCGCCACTTGATTCCCACTTACCACGACCTTTAACTGTCATACGTCCGCGGATACCAATGAAAGGAATGATTCCGTGTTCTTTTCCAAGCTCAACTAGCATTTTAAGTTCTGAGAACTTTTCTATAACAACGAAAATCTTGCGTCCTATCTTGGCCCCAAGGATAGCAAGCTTTAGGTAATCACGATCTTTATAACCATTTAAAACAGTAAGTGAATCAAGATTTGTATTATAAGCAAGCGCAGATAGCAGCTCTGGTTTAGAACCTGCTTCAAGTCCGTAATTATAACGAGAACCTGCATCAACGATTTCTTCAACAACTTCTCTCATTTGATTTACTTTGACAGGATAAACCCCAAAGAATTTCCCGTGATAATCTTCATCATCAATTACTTTTTGAAAAGTACTATTTAGAAGTTTTACCTGCGAGCGTAGAATATCGTGAAAACGAATAACAAGTGGTAATTGCAGACCTTGTTCTTTTGCTTCTTCGATAACATCATCTAGCTCAATACCAACGTTCTTCTTTGGATTTGGCATTGCCATGAGATTACCATTATCGTTTATCTTGAAGTAGCCATTACTCCATTTACTCACATTATAAAGACGATCTGAATCGTTAATTGTCCACTTATCTGTCACTTTTGTGCCCCTTGAGTCTTAGAAGTTAAAAGAAGAATTATTTCTCTAACAACCTTGGCCGCAAAAACGGAACTATTTCCTGATGTATCAATTTCAGGTGCAAGTTCAACAACATCACACCCAACAGTATTCTTTTCTTGAAGAATTTTAATAAAGCTAATAAAAGAATGAAAATCCTCTCCACCTGGCTCAGGTGTTCCCGTTCCCGGAAAGAAGCTAGGATCAAAATAATCAAGATCCAGAGTTAAATAAATTGGTCTCTTGCTATCAATAGCACGAACTCTCTCAAGGAATTCAGCGCGGGATTTTGCAATCGTCCCTTCCTTATTCATATACTCATATTCTTCTTTTGTACCTGAACGAATTCCGTATTGGATAAGGCCATGTTTTGGGCCAAAGTGATCCAAGCATCTTTTAATAATTGAAGCATGTGAGTAATGATATCCAAGATAACCATCGCGAAGATCCGCATGCGCATCTAAGTGAATAAGCATAAGATCATCAAAGTCATTTAAGTACTTCTTGATTGGGCCATATGAAATCGAGTGCTCTCCACCAAGTGTGAGAAGTTTAATATCTGCTTCTTTAAGATTGATTGGAGTGAAGTTATCTTCAAAGCACTTTGTCGCCTCAAACCAACTCTCTTCTTCCTGATTCTTAATAGGAAGATTTCCAAGATCATAGAATGTATAGTCTTCAGTAGATAAGTTTAAGTATGGTGAATAAACTTCAATCCCATCAGAAACTTCACGAAGAGCATCTGGACCTAAGCGAGTTCCTTTTCTAAAACAAGCAGTGCCATCGAAACCAAAACCGATAATATTCACACTATTATTTGTGATTGTATCAGTAGTAATTGCCATATCATAAGGCGTACTAGATTGGGCAAGGCCCACTAGTTTGTAAGTCATCTTTTCCATAGATTACTAATAGTTAATATTAGAATTTCAGTCAATTTAATTCGACCTAATTTGAAAAAAAGTGGCGGACAACTACCTAAAATGACTAATATCTAATCAATCTTATTGGCCGTCACTTCACTACGAGTCATTGGAGCATGAAAGAGGGCAAAATCAATTGATTCTCTAAACATCTTCCAATACTTTTTGTGGTTGCGATTATCACTTGAAGGAAGCTCAAGCGTATAAGTTGGAATCTTTCTTTCGTTACCGGCATAGTTACCAAGACTTCCAGGGAAGAATGGGTAATTCTTAACTTTATAACCATTGGCCTTCTTACTCATCGTATTGAGAAGTTCTTCGGCCTTAAGTGCCAGTCCATCTTCTTCATGGATATGATTTGAAACAACGGGCCCATCATAATCAAGAATCGTCAGTGGCGCGTGAACCGTGATAATCTTATCTGGATTATAGCGGGCAATGATATTAACTTGAAAAACTGTCTCTTGTTCAGAGTTTGCCTTATATCCAGGAAAACGTCTCTTTGCAGAACGATAGCGGCTCTTCCAAAGCCTTAGAGCGTTCTTATCCCAATCTGCTGTTGGAAAGTTACGATTTGGATCGATGCCGCGAGAGTTTGTTCTTGTTGGCCTTTTCTTAAAGAATGAATCTGGCGATACAATAGGTGCCACGGCCACTAAGTTATTCTTAAACTTCTTCTTGCCTTCGATAGTATTCACTTCATGGTAGAGATGATGAAGAATATCAAAACAGAATTTAATCGGTGTAATCTCGTCTCCGTGTACACCACAGAAGATAAGAGTCATATTCTTTGGTTCTACTTTGTGCTCAGATTCATCTCCGAAAACTGTCCACATAATAGGACGGCCTTGATGAGTATCTCTTACATGAATCCATTTATAGGACTCACAATGTGACTCACCCCAGCCATATTTTTTAAAACTCTTATCGATATCACCACAGAAAGCGTTGATTCTCTTTGAATTAGACTCTTTTACAAAGTCATTCTTATGAGAATGGTCAGTGAAGTTAGATGAAATATCTTCGGCATGCTCAGCAACTTTGTGTGTCGTTGGATGCTTTACTTCTTTACGAGCTACTTCTGGTTTTTGATTTGATTGTATAACTTCAACTCCGCTACAAGCAGTAAGAAGTAAGAATAGAGATGATATAATTAATTTATATTTAAAATTTGATTCCATAGCTACCAATTTGGCTATATTAATAACAAGTTATAATATCATACAAAATAGATATAATATCAATATTTTATAGAGATCTCATTAATTATGCAATCCACAAAAACTATTCTCATCATTAGCAATAACCCAGAACTCTACGCCACGAAGGCCCTAGTAAATGCCATTAAAGATAATGGACTAAGACCAATCATTTTAAGAACTGATGAGCTAGAGAATAATCGACATATACTTAACGAGTGCCTCTTCGTTATCAATCGTAACACAGGACTTAATTACAATGATGAAGACTTGGATGTGCTAAGTAAGGATTGCAAGGCTCCAATAGTAAACTCAGTTAGCTGTTCAAGAATATTAAGAGATAAACTCGTTCAATATCGTTATTTCAAGGATATTCTTGGATCTGAGAAGATGATTGAAACAAAAGAATTAATCGATAATGGACAATTTTTAACAAAGTCACAGAAGTGGATTATCAAAACGATCCGTGGACAAAAGGGATATGGAGTACGCACCAGTACTGACTTGGCCACTGATCGAAGACAAATCATCGAAAGCGCAGATCTCAATTATATAATTCAGCCCTATTTTGAAATGCGCTATGAGTGGCGTGTTATCTGTATTGGTAAAACTCAAAAGATCATCATAAGAAAAAGTCCAAAGCATACAGAGGCCGATTTTCAAATCTTAAACTTTAAAAACTCGCTAACAAAGAACTTCGCAGTTAATGATACTCCTAAAGAAGTGATGAACATTACACAGGCCATTGAATCGAGCCTAGACTTTCACTTTATCACCGTGGATATTCTTGAAGGATTAGATGGCCAATTTAAATTTCTCGAGGCCAATAGCTCCGCAGGTATGGCCTATACTGACTTATTAATCGGAGAACAAGGCCTGGCAGATCTTTTAATTAAGGAAATGTTAAAATATCTAAACACTTGATTTTTCATTAGACTCCCCTAAAAAATATATTAGACGCCAACTTTTTGTTTGATTATTGAAACTAATGCCGATAATATATAACAAGGAGATAAGAAAATGTACGTATGTATATGTAATGCCATCACACAAGATATGTTAGACAATGCAATTAAGCAGGGTCAGACAGAAAAAGAAGTTATGAATAAACTTGGTGTTGGTAATTCATGCGGTGTTTGTCTTATCGAACAAGTCTCAGCAGGTCTTTCTAAAAAAAATCAATCTCAAAAGAACGAAGTTAAAAGTAAAAACTTAACCCTACCAAAAAAATAAGTCCTTGAAACACACGCCATTCTTCTATAGCATTAACTCATAAAATAAATATGAAAGGGATTAATCATGAAAGGTGATCAAGACGTAATCAAAGCTCTTAACGGAGTACTAACAAAAGAATTAACGGCCATTAACCAATACTTCCTTCACGCTCGTATGCTTGAAGATTGGGGACTAGATAAGATTGGCCATTTAGAATACAAAGCAAGTATCGATGAGATGAAATTTGCCGATGAAGTCATCAAGAGAATCTTATTTCTTGAAGGGCTGCCAAATCTTCAAAAACTTGAAAGAATTAGAATCGGCCAAAATGTAAAAGAGATCATTGAAGCCGATCTTGAAACAGAAGCTGAAACTGTACCTCTTCTAAAAGAGGCCATTGAATTATGTGAGAAGAAACAAGACTATGTTTCACGTGACCTTCTTTCTAAAATCCTAGACTCAGAAGAAGAACATGTTGACTGGCTAGAAACTCAACTAGCACTGATTGAAAAAATTGGTGTTGAGAATTACATGCAGTCACAAATCGAAATGAAAACTGGACACTAAAAAATAAAAAGCCTAGCTAATGCTAGGCTTTTTTTATGTACAGGATGTACGGTATGTCTGCGAGAGGCAGGAGCCGGAGCAGACCTATCCTTTAATTTCTTGAGGCTTTGGTAGTCTCGCAATCATTAAAATTGGTATTATTAAAAAGACACTCCCTAAGTAATAAGGAGCTGCCGAGTTGTATCGCCAGTAAACAAGAGAAGCGACAATTGGCCCAAATACTCTGGCCAGTGCACCGAGAGATCTAAAAACACCAATCACATGACCTTGGCTTTGTGCCGGTGAGTACATCGACACAAGTGAAGTCAGACATGGAATAACAAGAGATGATCCGATTGCTAAGAAGAATAGTCCTGCATAAACAAGCCATGAAGAAGAGGCCATTCCAATTAAAATAAGTCCAGGAATAATCGTCACAAGACCTTGTAAGGCCATGCGCTTCTCACCTACTGTATGCGCTTTTCTTCTAACGTAGCCACCTTGTACAAGAGCAAGAACAAGACCGATAAAGATAAACATATAAGCATTATCCATCGAAGAATAATTAAGTCTTTCGGCCGCAAGGAATGTTAACGTAAACTCCATGCCACTAAATGCTAGTAGAAATAAAAAGTAACCGAAATTAGTTAAGTTTACGCCTTTATATGGCAGAGGCTTAAATAACTTAAGAGGGTTAGCACTTCTTTCTGTTTCGTGCTGACCACGCTTTTCAGGAGGAAGTGTTTCATCAAACTTCTTATAAAGATTATATAAGTTAAAAAGAGAAAGTAGCCCTGCTACGATCGCGGCCATTGAGAATGGGTTAATTCCAATTGAGGCAAGAGATGGATACATCTTTGTTAAATCAAAGAGAGATAAGATCCCCCCCATTGCTGGACCAATAATGAAACCAAGAGCAAAGGCAATACCAATTGTCGCCATCCCTTTTGAACGGTTCTTATTTGTTGTGACATCTGCTACAACTGCAGTTGCTGTTGAAATATTGCCCCCCATAATTCCGCCAATAAAGCGAGCAAGAATAAGGATTGTGAAATTTCCAGCAACGGCCCACATAACATAACTAATAAAGAGTCCGAAAACAGAAATTAAAAGAACTGGTTTACGTCCAATACGATCTGAGATGGTTCCCCAAATTGGTGCAGCAATAAATTGTAATAAAGAATAAAGAGCACCAAGCGCACCACCAAAGAGAACGATGGCCGAGAAACTTCCTGCGCCACCTGCACTCGTTAAGGTATCAATTGATCCAAAGATTGCCTTTAAGAAAATATTATCAGCATCAACAGTTAAGTAGTACTTAGCTAATGATGGAAATAAAGGGAAAATAATCGAGAATCCAACTAAGTCGAGAAAGAGAGTTAGAAAGACTATTTTTAGTGACTTCTTTGCATTATCACTTAGAGGTTCAGACTCCATCGTCTGCTTTGGCATATCCATGTATTTTTCCTTTGGTAATTCGTATTCAATTTTTTCAACTTCTTTTGGGTTATCACAAAGAGTCTCGACATAATTTGCAAATCCACTGGCCCACTGCTCATCATCATTTAAGCAAGGGATTGCATGTATCTTAGTTCCATACTCCTCAACTTCTTCTTGTAGTTCAGTTCCAATTTCATCAATTGTCTCGAGGCAATCAGCAACAAAGGCCGGACAATAAACCGCAATATTCTTTGCTCCATCTTTAGCGAGGTTGACAGTAAATTCATCAGTGTATGGAGTTAGCCATTCTTCACTTCCAAAACGTGACTGGAAAGTCATATGAACTTTATCTGAAGTGATTCCCTTGATACCAGCAAGGATGAATTGAAAAGTTTCAAAGCAGTGCTGATAGTATGGGTCTTTCTTATAAATCACTCGCCTCTTTGGGATACCATGAAAAGAGATGACTAATTCATCAATTTCTTCAGTCGCAATCTTCTCATTAATAATACGTACTGAGTTATCAATGAAAGATTGAAGGCGATGAAAGTTTGTAATGACTTCAAAATTTGGAATTCGAACTTTAGTCTCAAGAAGTTTCCCAAAGAAGTCAATACCACTTGCAATTGTCGACTCTGAGTACTGAGGAAACATTGGGATGACGATTAGTTTTTGAGCTGGCTCAAGTCTTTCTTCTAGCTCCTTCTCCCACTTTGCATAGACATCAGCAACACGTGGTTCACATAGTAAAAAGGCGTGTTCAACTTCGATATGATCAGGAGTTAATTCATTTACCTTAAGTGTAAACTCTCTTGTAATACGAGTTAGAGGAAATTCACTCCCCTCCCAAATTCGACTATAGAGTGCAGCAGATCTCTTTGGCCTAAATGGAATGACAAAGAGGTTTAAAATAATCTTCCATAAGAGAGGATTGATATCGACGACTCTTGGATCGCCTAAGAATTCTTTTAAGTATGTTCTAACATCTTTAACTGCTGGAGATTTCGGAGAACCAAGTTGAACCAAAACTACTTTTGTTACTTTGTGGCCATCTTTCTTACCCGCAGGGAATGTTAAATGATCGTGACGCATTGCCATTGTTCCTTGACGGTGTTAAATTAAGTCATATATAACCTATCAAAATAATTCAAGAGAGTCGATAAATGTCATCATCGAAAAAAGCTATCAAGAAAGCAAAAACAACAAAATCAGCAAAGACTACTAAGTCCAATAAAGGCCGCGACACAAAAGAGCTAACTGCATTCGCCCTTGGTTCGGCCAATACTGATTACCCAGATACATACGCGCCAGAAGTCCTAGAAGCTTTTGACAATAAGAATCCAAATAGTGATGCTTGGACAACATTTGTTTGCACAGAGTTCACTTCCCTATGCCCTAAGACAGGACAACCTGACTTTGCTCGTATTTATATTAATTATATTGCTGATAAGAAGATGGTCGAGTCAAAGTCATTAAAGCTTTATTTATTTAGCTTCAGAAATCACGGTGACTTCCATGAAGATTGCGTACAAAAAATCTGTGATGACTTAACAAAGCTAATGAAGCCAAAATATGTCGAAGTTATTGGCGAATTCACACCTCGTGGTGGAATTTGCATTTACCCATACGCTTCAAGTTCAAACTCAAAGAAGCTATACAAAGATATTCGCGCCAAGAGATTTGCCGAATACTCTCCAGGTAAGTACACAATGGACTTATCAAAGATCTACTAAAGTTAAGAGGTAAATATGAGTCTTGGAATTACTGAAAGTTTAATTATCCTAGCAATCATCGTTCTACTATTTGGCGGAAAGAAGCTTCCTGAACTAGGGAAATCTCTGGGTAAGGCCATTACAGGCTTTAAAGAAGGTCTAAAAGACGATGAAAGCGAAAATACCAGCGCTAAGTCGAAATTAGAGGATAAGAAGAAAGATTCTTAGTGCTTTAAAACGCTAATAACTTGCTTTAAGGTAAAGGGTTTTGGCAGAATTCCAGTCACTCCCTTGCCCTTTATAGACTCAGAGTTAATCGAACAATCCCCAGTCGCCAAAATAAACTCAGGCATCTTCTCATTGAGAATTCCACGGGCCCTAGAGGCCAGCTCCATCCCATCGACACCTGGCATTTGATAGTCAGATATAATATGTGAATAGCTATTAGAGCCAAGTGCAGCTAAGGCCTGGTGTGCATCTGAGCACGCGTCAACAAGGAAGCCTTCCATTGTTAAGGCATCTTGAAGTAACTCTAGAATCTCGACCTGATCGTCAACTAAGAGCACTCTTTTCGAATCTGTATTTGCAACGATTTCCATAATTACTCTCCATATTGTTGAAACAAAAAAACCTATCTTTCGATAGGTCTTTTTAATTCACAAAATTTATTGATTCAAGTAAATTATTCTATAATTTCTAAAACAGATCTTTTTTTCAATTTTGTTGAAGCTGCGTTAAGAATAGTTCTTAGAGCACGGGCAGTTTTCCCTTGCTTTCCAATAACTTTTCCAAGGTCAGTTTTATCAACCTTTAGCTCAATTACTGTCGTCTGTTCACCAACGATTTCGTTTACTTCTACTTGCTCTGGCATATCAACTAGCGCGCGACTAACTGTGTTAATCAAATCTTTTAACTCACTCATCATGAACTCCTTCTACAAAAATGCCGTTTAAAATAAAGAAAAAATTGAAACTTTAATTAGTTTAAAGTTACGTTATTCTTCTTTAGTAGAGTTCTAACAGTATCTGAAATTGTAGCACCTTTACCAACAAGCTCAGTAATTCTCTCAGCTCTAACGTCGATAAGGTTACCTTCTGAAAGGTGTGGGTTATATTGCCCTAGCTTTTCGCTGAATTTACCATCTCTAGCATTTCTAGAGTCAGCAGCAACGATTGTGTAAATAGGCATGTGAGTTCTACCACCGCGTTGTAATCTAATTGTTAACATTAAGTACTCCTACATCAATTTGTAACGCTTATAAAAAATATTAAAATATGCTAAATAAATAATTGAATTTAAAAAGATAGGCAATATCTTTTTTCAAATTTTTAATTAGACCGGTAATGTATTAAAATAATAAGCATATGACAAGCAAAGAATCTCAGAGTGCAAAATTTATCGACCTTCACGGGCACAGGGCCTCACATGGGCCCACTTCAGAAAGTGAGATTCACATTTATTCTTACTCTCCAAAAATCAATGAGTTACCTTATCCAAAACAATATTTCAGCGCAGGAGTTCATCCCTGGCGCCTCGAAGACGCCGAAAATGATTTCAAGCAAATTAAATCTCTTTGCCTTGATGAAAATTGTTTAATGGTTGGAGAAGCAGGCCTTGATCGGGCCATCGAAACTCCAATCAAAGATCAAAGAAATATTTTTGAGTGGCATATAAAGCTCAGTATGGAATTAGAAAAGCCACTCATTATTCACAATGTGCGGGCACTTGATGAAATCCTGGCCTTGCATAAGCTCTATAGGCCTAAACAAGCATGGGTCTTACATGACTTTAACGGCAATGAAATACAAATGAACTCATGCCATGAGCATGGCATCTACACCAGTCTTGGACCTCGCTTCTATGAATCGAAAACGGCAAAGATCGCAAAGCATCTATTGAAGAACAAAGTCAAATTAGAGTATATATTCTTTGAAACCGACGACCGCAACGAACTCGAAATAAAGAGAGTTTATGAAGAGTTTGCAAGAATTCAAGATGTGGATCTCCATGATTTAAGGAAGAAAATTTGTCACAACCTCACTCGCCTTCTTGGCAAAAATTTAATGAGCTAGTTGAGTTTCCACTGCTTCTTGCGCCAATGGTGGGACTCTCTCATGTTGCCTTACGAGACGCACTAAGGCCCTATTTCCCTAGAGGTAATGACAAGAAAACATTGTGGGCCACTGAAATGCTCAACTCAAGACGCCTTCCCGATCAAATTTTGGGGGAAACCCCTGAAACATTAAAGAGTGAATTTGATCTTGGTCTTTATCCCCAGATTCTTTGCAATGAAGAACGCTATATCTCCAAATCAATTCCAAAGCTTGAAGCATGGGGAGCAAAGGCCATCGATATCAATATGGGATGTCCAGTTAAGAAGGCCTTAAAACATAATTACGGAGTATCTTTAATGGGTGATATCAATTACGCCCATGAAGTTGTGGCCACGGTTAAGAAGTATGCGACAGTTCCGATCTCTGTAAAATTAAGGGCCGGACTTCAGGCCGACAAGAGTTTCTTACTAGACTTCTGCCATGCCTTAAAAGATGCAGGGGCCGACTGGCTTATTCTCCATCCGCGCTTGGCCGAACAAAAGCGAAAGGGAAATGCCGACTGGGGACAGATAAAGCTCTTACAAGATAGTATTGATCTTCCCATTATTGGAAATGGAGATATACAGGAATTTGAAGATATTTCTCAAATGCGAGAAGAAACTGGATGTCAGGCCACGATGCTTGGACGAGTTCTGACGGCCAAGCCATGGATCGTTACAAAGTACGCCCAAAGCCTTGGCTGCCAACTTGATGAATTTCAACAGGATATATTAACTAAGACAAAGGATGATTACGCCAAGCTCTACGGTGACTTTGTCATTGGCTATATCCAAGCTTGTTTTCATTACTATGAAAAGAAACAGGCCTTAAAACGCATTCGCTTCTTCTTAAAAGTTGGCCATGTCTGGCTTAATTTTGGCCATAATTTTACTAAGAAACTCTTTAACCTAGAAGATGTGCAAGCCTTTACAGAGACTATTACGAATTACATGGATAATGATTCATTAAGAATTTCAGATCGAACAAATTTACGTTATTAGTGATCGCAGTGATTACAGCGACAAAGCTTGATATTAAGCAAGTGTGCGCCAATTAATGCAAAACCACCAACAAGTGATGAGATGATTTCAACTGCACCAATTGAGTGAACATGGTGACCAACGTGATGCCCACCAAAGATATAGCTATTGAAGTGTCCAATGAGAATTGTGGCCATTCCAAGAACACCAATAATTAGAGGTCTCTTATCTGAGTGAACTTTTAGGTTTTTTACAAAGGCGTAGAGACCAACTGGAACAATAATGAGAATCGAAAGACTATGAATTAAAGGATTCTCAAAAATACTTGCAACAGACGGTGCAAAAATTAGAAGTAATGGGATTGCCATGCAATGTAGGCAACAAATCACAGAAAAGAGCAAACCCGCACGATCCGCTGATTCGTCAATATTTGTTGTCTTTATCTCTTGCATATCGTTATCCATAATTGCCCAATTAATTACTATACCTATATATAGAGAATTCTGACGTCCAAAGCAAGTAAATATTAAAATATACACGATATTAAATGGTTGAAAATACTATTGAATGAGTTTACCTTATTAATGTAAAATTATTTACAACAGCATCGATCCAATGCTGAAAAAGCGAGGGAAAAATGAGTATCGAGGATTTTTTAAAAAAGAAGAATAAACAGGCCAAACACGCCCTAACTTCATCAAGTGATGAGATTCTAAAAAAATGCTCTCACCTACTTGAGCGCATTCAAGACGAAGGCAGTGAAAAGTATGACGAACTCTACTATCACTTCAGATTTCGCTACGATAAAGTCAATGTTCAAAAACATAAGATCGAAAAGTTCCTAAACGAATTAAAAGAAGAACTCGAAAGACTTGGTAAAGATCCAATGAAAGTTCTTTCTGAATATGAAGCAATGATTGAAAAAGAGATCGCAACTCTAGGTCATGGTGATACTTATGAGTCGGTAAAGAAGTCAACGAAGAAGGCCATCAATACTGTTCAACGAGTGGCCAAACAAGCAGCTGACGATCTTGAAGAGTCTGTTGAAGAAGTTAGAAAAGCAACAAAGAAAGTGGCCAATGATCTGACGAAGAAAGCAAAAGAGACCAAGAAGAAAGTTGTTAAAAAGGTTGCCAAAAAAGCTGCAAAGAAAACGGCAAAGAAGGCAGAGAAAAAAGTTGCAAAGAAAGTAGCTAAAAAGACTGCTAAGAAGACGGCCAAGAAAGTAACTAAAAAAGTTGCCAAGAAAACTGCCAAGAAAACTGCCAAGAAAGTTACTAAAAAAGTAGCGAAGAAAACGGCCAAAAAGACAGCAAAGAAAGTAACAAAGAAAGCTGCACCAAAAAAAGTAGCAAAGAAAGCTGCAAAGAAAGTAGCAAAGAAAACGGCCAAAAAAACGGCAAAGAAAGCAACCAAGAAAAAATCAAAATAAGAAAAAGTTAAGCCTCCGAAATGGAGGCTTTTTTTATGGCCAAAAACTACAAGAGCAGATGAGCAATCGTGAAATAGATGATGATTCCCGTAACGTCACAAATTGTAGCAACAAAGGGAGTTGAGGCCGTGGCAGGGTCAAAACGTAGCGTCTTAAGGCCAAATGGAAGCATTGAACCAACCAGTGTTCCCCAAGTCACAATACAAATAATACTGCAACCAACAACTAGTGAAATATTTGCGAAATTGACACCGTATAACTCATTTGCATGAGGCCAGAAATAAATTCGAACAAAACCGAATATACCTAAGATTAGCCCCATAAATATTCCTGAGCCGGCTTCTCTAAGAAAGACTCTTAGGGTATCCGAATTCTTAACTTCTCCAAGGGCCAAAGCACGAATGATAAGGGCCGAAGCTTGAGAGCCAGAGTTTCCTCCAGAAGAAATAATCATTGGAATAAAAGTAATTAGTGCAACAGTTTCAGCAATGGCCTTTTCAAAGTGAGTCATGGCCGTTGCCGTCAGCATTTGCCCGACAAATAAAATAACAAGCCAACCAAGTCGCTTCTTAACCATCTCAAAGAATCCAACTTCAAGATATGGAGCATCGAGGGATTCAACCCCACCGATTTTTTGCATATCTTCCGTCATCTCTTCTTCGACGGCCTTAATGATATCATCAATTGTAATGATACCTTTCATGCGAAATTCTTCGTCAACAACGGGCAGGACAACTTGCTCGAATCGACTAAAGACGCGACCAATTTCTTCCTGGTCCATATTATCAGGAATGGCAATTAGATCATCACCACTAGTCATAAGATCAGCAACACGTTGGCCATCACGGGCCCCAAAGAGCTCACGCAAAGAGACAACCCCTAAAAGCTTTTGAGAGGCATCGATAACATAAGTATAGTAGATCGTTTCGACATTACTTAAAGTTTGAGTACGAATATAGCGAATGGCCTCTTCAACAAACATATTGGCACGTAGGCGAATATAATTTGAATTCATTAGACCACCAGCAACGTCTTCGGCATAGGCCATAAGGGCCATAACTTCAACACGTGCATGCTTTGCTAAAAGAGCAAGAGTCTCTTCCACTTGTTCTTTTTCAAGAAGTTGTAGAATATCGGCAAGGTCATCGTAGGCAAGATCATTTGCCCATCGTCTTTTAAGATCACGATCAAATTGTTCAAAGAGATCTGCTTGATAGTTGGAATCGAGAGAGTCAAAGAAGTCTTGTGCTTCTTCTTCAGAGAAACTATTGAAGATACTCAAACGCTCAGATTCAGAAAGAGAAGGCCAATCCTTAAGGGCAATACCAATTTTGGTAAATTGCATTGTATTCTCAATTTCTGGATGAGTTTCGTTTGTCATTTAGCTTAAGCTCCCTATAGTCATCTCTTCGACAAATGACATTTAAACTTAAATAAAATTAGCTAGTTAGATTAAATTTACCGGCACTTTCAAGTAAGGTTTTCTATTATCATCATGAAAGATAAACTCTCCCCCATTCATATTGTACTGAATACTAGGGATAAGAAGCCTTGGAGCACTTAACATGGCATCGCGACTTGTTCGAAACTCAAGAAATTCATCTTCTGTCGTAGTGGCCTTACACTGAATATTATTTCTCTTCTGTTTTTCAACAGTTGTTTTAAACATAATTTCACGTCCACCTGGGCCGTAGTCATGGCCGACGTATATACTACACTTATCATTAAGGGCATAGATTTTTTGAATCGAAGAATATAAATCTTTGGCACTTCCCTTTGGGAAATCACATCTTCCGGTCCCCATATCAGGCATAAAGATAGCATCTCCTACAAAGAGGGCCTCTTTATTGACATACAAACTCATGCAAGCCGGAGTGTGCCCAGGTGTTGCAATAATTTCAACCTTGATATCTTCACTCACATTAAAGACCTCGCCCTCTTTTGTTAGAATATCAAATTGAGAGCCGTCTTCAGCTATATCTGAAGTATAGGCTTCGTTAAATATAGACTGTACTAACTTTATATTCTCGTGAATGACTACCTTTGCACTTGGGTGCAATGCCTTGAGTTTTGAGGCTCCAGATAAGTGGTCCGCATGTACATGTGTTTCAAAGATATAACTTAAATTAAGTTCATTTTCTTTTAAGAACTCGTCGATTAGAACAATCTCTTTTGTTGACACAGATCCGCTTGCGTAGTCAAAGTTTAAAACTGGGTCAATAACAATTGCTTGCTTTGTTGCATGTGAGTAAATGATATAAGTCAGAGTATTAGTATCTTTGTCAAAGAATGAATGGATTAACATTTAAAATAACTCCTTTTAATTTAATTACTCATCGCAACACAATTAAAAAACTCTTAAAAATTCGCTTAAGCTTTCGTGATTAAAGGATTATAATGCATCTAAATTACATTTAAAAATATTATTAAATCAGACAAAGGAAATGTATCAATGTCAGCATTACGCTTTTATTTGACAAACTCCATTGCGAAGAAACAAGTAATGGGAGTTACAGGTCTACTACTATGTGGATTTCTTTTAACGCACATGATGGGGAATTTTTTATTACTCGTTAGCAAAGACGCTTTTAACATGTATGGTTACAAGCTAATGTCTAACCCGCTTATCTACGTCGCTGAAGCTGGTCTTCTTGCAATCTTTCTAGTGCACCTTTTTATGGCACTAAAGCTTACAATGGAAAACAAAGCTGCCCGTCCAGTTAAGTACTACATGAAACAGCCGACAGGACGTGGTGCAACTTTTGCATCTTCAACGATGCCTTATACTGGTTTCCTTATCCTATTCTTTATTGTTATGCACTTAATTAACTTTAAATATGGAAATGTATACGACACAACTCTATCAGACGGTACTGCAGCTCGTGACCTTTACAGAACAGTGATGGAATACTTTGCATCTCCACTTAACACTGGAATGTATGTGATCTTCATGCTTGTGATCGGGATTCACGTATCACACGGGTTCTGGTCAGCATTTCAATCAATAGGTTTCAATCACCCAAAATATATGCCTGCTATTAAATTCCTATCGAAGGTTTACGCAGTTGTTCTAACTCTTGGTTACTCAACAATTGCAATCTACTGTCACGTTAAGGGAGGAATGTAATGACAATGAATACTAAGAAGATGGATGGAAAAGTTCCAACAAGTGACGATATCACTAAATTATGGACTCAACATAAATTCAACATGAAACTAGTTAACCCTGCCAACAGACGTAAGTTTGAAATTATTGTTGTTGGTTCTGGTCTTGCTGGTGCATCTGCTGCAGCAACACTTGGGGAACAAGGATATAACGTTAAATGCTTTTGTCTTCAAGACTCTGCAAGACGTGCTCACTCAATTGCTGCCCAAGGTGGTGTTAACGCTGCAAAGAACTACCCAAATGATGGTGACTCGGTTTGGCGTCTATTCTACGATACAGTAAAAGGTGGAGACTACCGTGCACGTGAAGCAAACGTTTACCGTCTAGCTGAAGTATCAAATAATATCATCGACCAATGTGCGGCCCAAGGTGTTCCTTTTGCTCGTGAATACGGTGGTACTTTATCTAACCGTTCATTCGGTGGAGCTCAGGTATCACGTACTTTCTATGCTCGTGGACAAACTGGTCAACAGCTTCTACTAGGTGCCTACTCTTCTCTAATGAAAGAAGTAGGACGTGGAAAAGTTGAAATGCTTACTCGTCGTGAGATGGTTGACCTTGTTATGGTTGACGGTCGTGCACGTGGGATTATCACAAGAAATGTTATCACTGGTGAATTCGAAAAATACGCAGCTGATGCAGTTCTAATGTGTACAGGTGGGTACGGAAATGTTTACTACCTATCAACAAATGCTATGACTTCAAACGGTTCAGCAGCATGGAAAGCCTATAAGAAAGGTGCTATGTTTGCTAACCCTTGCTATACGCAAATTCACCCAACTTGTATTCCAAGGCATGGTGAGAACCAATCGAAACTTACTCTAATGTCTGAGTCACTTAGAAATGACGGACGTGTTTGGGTTCCAAAGACTCCAGGAGATCACAGAAAAGCATCTGAGATTCCAGAAGAAGAAAGAGATTACTACCTAGAAAGAAAGTATCCTTCATTTGGTAACCTTGTTCCGCGTGACGTTGCTTCAAGAAACGCAAAAGAGCAAATCGATCAAGGTAAGTCAGTACGTGCCGGAGAAGAAGCTGTTTACCTAGACTTCCAAGCAGCTATTGAGCGCGACGGAGAGGACGCAATTAGAGAGCGTTACGGTAACCTATTTGATATGTACGAAAGAATTACAGATGAAAACCCATATAAAGTACCAATGAGAATCTATCCAGCGGTTCACTATACAATGGGTGGAATCTGGGTTGACTATAACCTAATGACAACAATCCCTGGGCTTTTTGCTCTTGGTGAAGCTAACTTCTCAGACCACGGTGCTAACCGTCTAGGTGCTTCGGCCCTTATGCAAGGTCTAGCAGATGGTTACTTTGTTGCTCCATTTACAGTTCCAAACTACCTAGCAAGTGAAAAACTAATGGGTAATAAAGTTGGAACAGATCACCCTGAATTTGATAAGGCCCTAAAAGATTCAAAAGAAAGGTTCTCAAAACTTCTTGCGATCAACGGTACAAGATCAGTTGAATCGATCCACAAGGAACTTGGTCAAATTATGTGGAACCATGTTGGTATGGCACGTAATGAGAAAGGTCTAAAAGAAGGGATTGAAAAAATTAAGAAACTTCGTGAAGTATTCTGGAAAGACGTTAAAGTTACAGGAACTGCTGATGGGATTAATATCGAGCTTGAAAAAGCAAACCGTCTTGCAGACTTCCTTGAGCTTGGTGAGCTAATGGCACGCGACGCTCTTGAAAGACCAGAGTCATGTGGTGGTCACTTTAGAGAAGAGTCACAAACTGATGAGAGTGAGGCACTTCGTAATGACAATGAATATTGTCACGCAGCTGTTTGGGAATACACAGGAGCGAACAGTGATCCAATTAGAAACGTGGAAGAATTAGACTTCCCTAACGTTCCACTAACTCAAAGAAGTTACAAATAAGAGGATTAAGATATGAGTAGCAATAATAATATGAAACTAAACTTAAAAATCTGGCGTCAAAAGAATCGTGAAGACAAGGGCCAAATGGCCGACTACACTCTTGATGGTGTTTCTCCAGATGCTTCTTTCTTAGAGATGCTCGATCAATTAAATGAAGAACTTATTCCACAAGGAATTGAGCCAGTAGCATTTGACCACGACTGTCGTGAAGGTATTTGTGGGATGTGTTCTCTGATGATTAATGGACAAGCTCACGGGCCAGAGGCAGAGACAACAACTTGTCAGCTTCACATGAGAAAATTCTCAGACGGTGATACTATTGTTATCGAGCCATTTAGAGCAAGAGCATTCCCAGTTGAAAAAGATCTAATGGTTGATCGTAGTGCATTTGATCAAATCATTGCAGCTGGTGGATTTGTTTCAGTAAATACAGGTAACGCTCAAGATGCAAACTCAATCCTTATTCCAAAGGAAGATGCTGACCTTGCAATGGATGCAGCTTCTTGTATCGGTTGTGGTGCATGTGTCGCTTCTTGTAAGAATGCTTCTGCAATGCTTTTCGTATCTGCAAAAGTTTCTCAGATGGCACTTCTTCCACAAGGAAAAGCAGAAGCTCCTCAACGTGTTCAAAACATGGTTAAGAAAATGGATGAGCTTGGATTTGGTAACTGTACGAATGAAGCTGAATGTGAAGCTTCATGTCCGAAAGGAATTCAAATTACAAATATCGCTCGTATGAACACTGAGCTTTTAAAAGCTGCCGTTCTATCGAAGACGACTCCTAAGGTATAAGTTTAAGTAACAAACTAAATATATCTAAGTAAAGGCCTCTTATTTAATTAAGAGGCCTTTTTTTATTGCCCCCCCACGCCCAAGACCATAAAATAAGGACATAACAAGCACGGAGCAATTATGAAGTTATTACTATCACTACTTATTTCAACGCTTACTTTCGCCATCTCACCAGGAGACCACGCACCAGACTTCTCTCTAAAGAATCAAGAAGGAAAAGATATTCGTCTTTCATCTTTTAAAGGCAAGAAGGTTATTCTTGAATGGTATAACGAAGGTTGCCCATTTGTTCGCAAACACTATGACTCAAAGAATATGCAACAAACTCAGCGATATGCCATAAAGAATGGCTACAAGTGGTTGACAATAAACTCATCAAATATTGGAAAGCAAGGTTATCTGAAAGATAGTGCTGCTGCCCTTAATCGTCTACATGTTGAAAAATCAAATGCTGACCACCTCCTACTAGATACTCTAGGAAATACTGGACGTGCCTATAACGCAAAGACGACGCCAGAGATCTTTATCATCAATGAAGAAGGCCGAATTACTTATATGGGTGCCATTGATAGCATCTCTTCAGCAGATAAAGATGATATAAAAAATGCAACTAATTATGTGAAGAAGGCCATTGATGAAGTAAAGGCCAAGAAACAAATTTCTGTCGCTAAGACAAGGCCCTACGGATGTAGTGTAAAATATTAATTTTAAAATGTTTATATATAACGACAATACCCAATTATTTCTAAGAAAAGTTCGTCTTAAGGCCCAAGATATCTTTGCAGGTATTGGCCTTGATTTTAAACGTCAACGACTCTACCGAGGAGCATACTCATACCCTCTCTCATTCGTTGTTAATGAATCAGATAGCGTTCTAGGCTTCTATGATCCACTTATTTATCAGATTGGTATTAATAAGTATTTCATGAGTGTCATCGATACCAACGACGAACTCTTAGAAAATGTTCTAAAGCATGAGATCGCTCACTTCTTAGTTCATATCGAATGTGGAGTTAATGAGCAGGCCCACGGAGTAGAATTTAGAAGTATTTTTAATCGTTATGGATGGGATCAGACTTTTTCAAAGTCTCAAATTAATCTTGAAAAATTTGTAAAGGCCAATGATGGCATCACGGCCAAGATTAAGAAACTTCTTGAGCTCGCGAAATCAGACAATGAGAACGAGGCCCGTGTTGCAACTAAGAAGGCAAACGATCTCATTAAGAAACACAACCTACAAAGTATTCGCACTAAAACTATTGAGCGTGGTGATATTGATTATTCAAACCTAGAAGATACATATGTTAAGCGTGTCGCTAGCTACAAAAGAAGATCTCTCATTCACGACTGTCTCTACGAAATAATCAAAGAGTTCTCAGTGGCTCCAGTTTTTAGCTCTGGCCGTGGCGGGGGCTATCTTGAGGTAATTGGCAGTAAAGAGAACGTAGAATCTGCTCACTATATTTATGACTTCACCATGCATGCAATGGAGAGACAGTGGTTAGTGGCAAAGAAAAATGCCAATTTAAAGGGCGTTAGAGCAAAACACTCTTTCTATAAGAGCTTTACAAAATCCTATTTAAACGAATTAAAATCAACAAAGGCCCAAGGAATTTCATCAAAAGAGCTGGTTCACCTAAACACTTTATCTCGTCTTCACAAGAATCGCGTCTATCCTCGCACAAGCGCTCAAAGCAGCTCTGCCACAAGTTTTGATCCTAACGCTTGGAAATTAGGTGCGTCTGCTGGCAAGAATTTTAAGATTTCTCAAGGAATCAATGGCCGTGGCCAAACCAAGCTACTTAGCCAGTAACTCACTAAAAATTGTATAAATTTTTTTTAGAAAATCTCTAAAAGAATTTCTCTAAATTCCGATATGGTAAGATGTAAAAAGTTGGAGATCTAATGGCAAAGATAGCAAATTCTAAAAAGATTATTAAGGGTTTCATTACTCAGTGTACGATGGTTTTTAAATCATATGAATACCACGTGGAAGAATCTAAGAATAAAGCTAATCTATGGCACTTTAGCGTTGCAAAAGATGATAAGAAGTATGTTGTCTATTGCACTAACTCACTAAGTAAAGTTCAGGGTATTATCAAAATAGCACTTAAGAAGCTCCCGCAAGGAACAAAGCTTGTTGTCATTTGTGATGAATTTTCTCCAGAAGATCAAACAAAAGCGCAATCAAGTGATTATACAATCACAAAGCTTGATACGATTAAAAGATATGGAATTGATATGCTTGAGGCCAAGCAAAGGGAGGCTTTATCTGTAACCAAACGCGCGGCCTAAACTGACTTCTTATCTGCTCCAAAGATCCACTTATGTTGCTGGCCAATTACTCTAAAAGGCCCACCTTCTAATTGATTCCACTCCTGAATATCAATAAATCTTTGCATTGGAAATTCTTCGCTTGGTTCAAAACATGGAGTTAAAACCCACGGGAACTCAATCTCCCCTAGAACTTGCTTTAACTCATTATATGCACTTAGAGTATAATCAAAATCTTTGCGATCTGCGATGACGGCCTTCACTTGAAATTTATCAGCGTAATTATTGGCCATTTTTTCGATCAAAGATAGTCTCGTTCTAACTCCAGTCGAAGGTGTTTTAAGATCATAAGAGATATAATCAAGGTGCTCGAAAACCTCATCGACAACGCGTGTTCCGGCCGCTTCAAGATTAACTTTAAAGCCCTTTGCCTTTAAGAATTTAGTAAGCTCAGTTACGCTAGGAACATGCTTTGGATGGAGAGGATCTCCACCTGTAATAGAAATCCAATTAATCTTGCCCTGGTATGTTTGATCAAGAATCCTCTCAAATATATCTTCTAAAGTCGTTGGAGCGATCTCATCAAAGGCCCAAGTATCCATGGAATCACAATTGAGACAACCGATGGCACAACCTTGAAAGCGTACAAAGACCTGTGAGCGTCCTACAAAGACTCCCTCTCCTTCTGTTGCTCGGTAAATGTCATTGATTAAAAATTCCATAGTTTCTCATATACCAGTGTTTAAAGGTATTTATATAGCATAGGCCCTTAAAATGGCATATATTTATGATAAAATCGAGTAAATGCTACACATAAAATCGTCCAATTCACCTATGGGAAATAGATATGATTGATATAAATGAACATTTTCAGGCCGTCATTAAGGATCTTCAAGCTGGAAAGAGGCCTAATCGCACTTATACAAAGGAAGACTTTCAAGATTTTAAAAAGCATTTTGCATCAATTAATGAAGAAGGAAAATGGCAAGAGCTCATTCCTCTACTGTGCTTACTTGATAATACAATCACACTTGATAAGATCATTTACCCAGAAATCGTTTACTGTCTTAATCAATGCCATAATACAGAAGTTCTTGTACTCACGTTAGGTGTTGCTCGAAAGCAAATTATTGATGAACACCATAAACGTTCAGAAAGACTACCATTTGACTTCTTAGAAACTCTCCAAGGACTTATAGGACACGAAAATCCGGAAGTCTTTGAGTGGACATTAAGACTTATTGAATCTCTTGGCTCACAGGCCATTTACTTTAAGGGTGATCTTCAAAAGGCCAAGCCAGGCTTCTTTGCGCGCTTTAATAACCATAAGAAGGCATGTGTGGAAATTATTGAACTTCTTGAACGTCGCTGGCAATAATTTGCTATAATTAACGGTATGAAGAGAAATTTTGATGCCAATGAAAATTTAGAATTACTTAAGAATGAGAGAAATATTGCAGGTCGAGCAATGTATCAGACTTCTAGCGCCTCTCAAGAAGTACAAGTTCAAATTTTTCCAGATAAGAGTGTCACACCAGCTAAATTTATCCCAAATAAAACCATCCCTGGAACCTTTCGTGCCCATCCAGTAACAATTGCGGCCATGCGTGCAGACTTATTTGCCAATATGTATGATGAAGCTTTCGAAGAATTAAGCCAGTCAATCACTTGTTCAGGCTGTCAAAGTAGCGTGGACAAGCAATTTTGGAAGTTTTGCCCCCATTGTGAAGCATCGTTTCCAAAATAACGACTATAACTCACTGATATTACGTTCTGAAGTAATCCTTTGTAAGAAAATTACCTTTTACTAACACTTTAAAGACCAGTAAATTCTTTCTACAACACACGAACACAATATTTGTTGTGCGTAATATAATTGCTTAAGGGAGCAATTCGAGTTACAAACAACTTGTTTCACTGGAAGAAACGCGACACAAGGGAGTCGAAATGAAAAGAGCAAACTCATACCTTTCAGACAAGCAGATCGCAACTTTAAAAGATGCTCTACTTGCTGAGAAAGAAAGAATCCTCAACAAGAATAGTGAAAAAGAACAGTATTGTATGGACAAGAATGAACTTCTTGATCCACTAGATGAAGCTGTTGCTAATGTGCAAACTTCTCAGGAAATTCGTTTTAGAAACCGTGAGAACTTCCTAGTTAAGAAAATTAACAAAGCACTTCAAAAAATTGAAAAAGGTGATTATGGCCTTTGTGATGAATGTGATATCGAAATTGGATTCGAGCGCTTAATCGCAAGAAATACAGCTGAACTTTGTATTGCATGTAAAGAAGAAGCTGAGCACGAAGAGAAGACAAATGTTTATTTAAAACGTTCTAAATCTCTTGGTAAAACAATTGCTGAAATCGGAAAAAGATAATTAAAAAAGCCGCTTCTTAAAGCGGCTTTTTTTGTTTGCGGCAACTGCAGGAGCAGTTGATACAATTCAACCCAGAGAGTCCCAAGATGGGACAATTCGGAATTACTTTCTAAAATAACTAAGACTTAAAAGTTCGAATTCATCTGCAATATGATATTGGCCAGTCGAGAAATCCACAGAGCGCGCAAGCTTTGACTCCTCTATCTCTTTCTTAATTTCTTTAATCTCATCACCAATAGTTTTAAATTCAAAAATAAAAGTGGTTTGAGAGATCGTCTCAAGTTTGGCCAGGTTTCGTCCACGACTCTTTAAATAATCTTTTAATTGGGCCATATCAGTTTGTTTTGCAATGACTATAAGCTTAGAAGAATTAATTAACTCGCATGCACCACCAAGGCCATTAGAGAGCCCCACTTCACTAAAGGAGAATTTCTTATCTGCCGTCATTTGAGCGCGTACACAGTAGTCGATTTTGTCGTAATTAATTCGAAAAGCAAATGCTAGGCGAGGCCCACAAAGGCCATAAGTATGAATGGCATCGATTCTTTCCGGAGTATATTTACTCTTATTTAAATATTGAACTAATTCACCTAGAACTTCATCTTTTGTTGTATTGAGTGCCACATTATCATTAAATGATGTGATCTTTGTCTTCATCTCACCTTCGCGGTACCAACAAGTATCATTACCAATTGATGTTAAAGGTCCACCAAAGGCAAATGACTGAGTTAATGCGATAAACAACAATCCTAATAAATTTCTCATGCTAATTCATCGGTATTTAATGAGTAAAATTTAGTGTAGAATTATATCCATGACTGAAGCACAAGTTGAGAAATACAAGGAAATAATTGAGAAGATAACTAGGGATTTCTATACCCTGGCCATTAATGATGTTTTCATCGGATATCATTTCAGAAAAATAACCGGTCATACTGGTCCAGTTTCTAATATCGAAGATTTTAAGCAACATTTAATTAGTATCAATGCTTTTTGGCAGGCACAATTACTAGGTATCAAATTTCCTAAAAGTGTCGCAAATCTACTTTCTGCCCATGAGTACTTAAATATCAGAAAGGGTGAATTAGGGCGTTGGGTAATGCTATTTAAACAAGTATTGAAAGAAAATCAAAATCTTGATAAAGACTTTATCATTGCTTGGGAGAAAAAAATTGACACTTTTCAAAATGGATTTGATCGCTACTTCTTTCAAAAATAACGATAGGAAATGATCATGTTAAAATTTGAAAAAAACTTTCAGTCCATAACGATAAAGTCTTTCCCTCACACTATGCTTCTAATTATTGTTTTATTCATAGCTGTCGGCTCATATGCTTACATAAATACAGAGCACTCAATTGCGCCAAAAGATATTCTAATCTTTCTTTTTACACCATTAGCTTTTGTACTCTTCTTCAATTATCGCCACCTTGATCTGAATAAACCCAGAAACACGGCCAGGCTTGTTACCCGCTCAATTCTAAGAAAGAAGATTGATCAATTTGGACTTGATGAAATCCAAGATGTAAAACTTTTAAAGGCAATGGGCTCAGGAGTTGCAGCAAATAAGACAATAATGGTTAAGCTTGATAATGGTAAGAGTATTACTATCACAAGTAGTGACGCTTTCTTTTCTAATAAAGAGACCACTAGAATATTTCGTGAATTAAAAGAATGGCTTAAGGCCTAGTCACATTCTTTTACTGATTTAGGGTTCTTGGCCTTATAGACTTGTTTAACAAAGTCTACTAGGACTGGTTCATTTGTCACATCGTCAAAAAGCCAATTACGAGCATGCCATTGATTAAGTTTAGCGGCCGCAAGACATGCCTCTTGTGTCGTTAAATATTGCACGACAATCATTTCAACAAGACGAATCTTAAATCGTTTCGGAGACCCTTCGATACACCCTTTTGGATAATCACTGCATTCGATATGCCTATCTTTCTCATTAACTCCAATTCTAACCTCTTCGATTGTATTATCGAATTTATAGGCCATATCAAACATTTCAAGTGGTGTATAAATATCACTTTCAGAGCAAGAACTGAATGTAAGTGCACTAATAAGAAAGAAGAAAATGCTAATACGATTAATCATATTAGCATTTTATCATTTAACGGCGATGGCCGCGAGATTTATTTACGCTCTTTTTAGTTTTAGGCATCGTTCCACGACGAGCAGGTGCTTTCTTCTTAGTTGTCTTCTTACTACCTTTTCCGGCAGAAGTTTTAAGAAAGATTGGATCAATCTTTAGAGTATCTTGATTTTTAATGGCATCATTAATTTGAACAATTAGTTTCTGATCTTTCTTTGTTACGAAATTATATACACTACCACTTCTTCCAGCTCGTCCCACACGACCCGAACGGTGGATATAGTATACAGCTTCAAATGGAAGGTCATAATTTAAAATCCACACAAGGCTTTTGATATCAATACCTCGAGCGGCCATATCAGTTGTAATAAGAACGCCACCAGTTGCCTTAAAGTTTTTAAAATTCTCACTACGCTCTTTTGCAGAAATATCACCATGAGAAAGGTAGAGATTGCGAGCAAGCTTTTCTTGCTTCATATAGTTATAAACTTCGACTGCTTTCTCTTTTTGGTTAACAAAGATTATACCGTTACCCTTTGCTTCCTTCTTCATAAAGACATTAAGCATTGCATTCTTTTCAGTATAATCAAGGGCGATATTGAAAGTTTCAATTGTTTGAGAAAGTCCGTGTGAACCAATTAAGCTCACCGATTTAAACTCCATACCAGAGAAGAATTCTGCTTTTAGCATGTTGAAATCTTCGGCCATTGTTGCAGAGACTAGAGCTGCTTGGTATTGACTTGTCAGGCTTCGGCGAATTGATTTAAGCTCGCGCATAAATCCCATATCAAGTAATTGGTCAGCTTCATCAATAATTAAAAATTCAAGAGCATCTAGTTTGATTTCTTTCTTATCAATCATTGATTTAATACGACCAGGGCCTCCGATTAAAATATCAAATTTTTGAGTTTTAAGTGAACTTACCTTCTTGCCTTTTTCACCACCTAGAGCAACACGTGATCGTAGTTTTACGTGGTGAGAGATCTTCTTACACTCTTCACCTACTTGAATCGCAAGTTCTTTAATTGGAAGAAGAATTAGGGCCCTTGGGCTACCTGGCTTCTGGTTGCTAAAGTCAGCTTCAGTCTCTTTTAACTTTTGAAAGAGTGGCAGAAGATAACTTAGAGTCTTCCCACTCCCTGTTTGTGCCTGAACCTGAACGTTACTACCTTCTAAGATGACAGGAATTGCTTCAGTTTGCACATCAGTTGGTGATTTTAGCTTATTTTCAGCTAAAAACCCTTCAAATAGGTTCATATCAATTAAATCAACAAATTCTTTTGTGTTCTTTGCCATTATGTACTCTCCTTAACTGGCGTTTCGCTCGCGGCATAGGTACCTACGCGAAAAAAAATGGGGGATCTTTTAGATCCCCCGATTTGTAACACAATGTTTCTTAAATTAGAAGTGAAGTCTGAAATTTACAGAGTGAATTGTTGAAACTTTCACGCCTTTGACCTCAGATGACATCGGCTGCTTAAGTGAATACATGAAATCCATGAATCCTAATCTAAATCTTGGAGTTAGAGTTAAGTGTTCTGAATCAACCATACCTCTAAGAGTAATAGCTAATCTCTCCTTCCAAACGTGAAGCATTAGGTCTGTTCCGGCATAGACACCTTCAGAAAAGTCATAACCATCTCTCATATGGAAACCTACGAAAGGACGAAGTCTCATATTTGATAGATTGAAGCTATAATCTGTGTGCATACGGTAACCAATTTCTGGCTCATAATATGGAATCGATCCATCATCAGAATCAACAACTGTTGCTAGTTTGATATCAGTCAGAGCAAATGACGTTCTAAAGTCACTTAGCCAATGGAAGCCAAAGTTAAGATCGGCCATTGCATAAAGAGTAAGGTTTTGATCAAGATTTTCACTATCGATAACTTCAGAGTCTCCAGAGATAACTTTTTGATCAAGAACTCGTCTTACATCCGCACGATATAGTCCGTATAAAGAAAGTCCACCAAAGTACTTCTCATTCTTGTAATCAAAATTAAGTCCTGCAGTTACATCGGCCTTTACGTATGCATCAATGACTGGTGCACTATTACCTGAACCTGCAAATGGAATATTTTCACCACCGATAGCATCTCTTAGAGCTGCTTCTTCTTCGGACGATAAACTTAGTGTTGCTGCAAGATCTGTAACAGTTTGATAACCGACCGTCCCACCTAAAATATTATTTAATACTGTTTGATCAACTTTTGACTCTAGAACACTTTTCAACTCAGCATCCCCAGGAACGGCCGCATAGAAAGTTTCTAGTAAAACTTCTTCTTCACCAATACCAAGAAGAGATCCAACATTAACACCAAGACGAACACTTGGGCTGATCTTACCTTTGAAAGCATTAAATGATGGAAGAGGAACTCCAATTTCAACATTTAAACGCATATTTTGTTCTGTATCAGAATAGGCGTTAAGAACTTCAATCGCGTCGTTCTCATCTTCAGCATCAGATACATCACCAACGACTTCCATAATATCAGCGTTAGCATAGACAGAAAGATCAATGAGAAAGTCATGTCCTGGCTCTCTTAGAAATTCTTGAGTTCTAAACTTATCTTCCATAAGTTTGAAACGATCTTGTACATTGTAATCAGCATCTGCTCCAAATGCGAATGGCGCCGTGAGTAGCGTCATAAGAGCTGTCTTCATTAGAAATGATTTTTTCATCAATATGTCCCCTTCCGTGGTTAAAAAATCTTTTATTATCTTTATAAATATTAACACAAAGTCTATTCTAAAAATTAGTAGGAAAATTTATATAATCCCCTTAAAATAAAGATAGATTTAATTGAAAATTAACAAAGGTTGACTATGCAGGTTGGTTTTATCCAAAGCAATGCAGGCTCTACAGAAGAGTTAAATATTAATAGCAAAGAATTTTATTTTAAAGAAGAAAATAAGAATCTGATCATCTCTGAAAACGGTGGAAGTATTCGTGCCCAAATCGATGAAGAAGATCAAGATTGTCTAGTTTTAAAAGTCATCCAAAAAATTCCTCATGCAAGCCTTCAGGGCTCCCCTGTTCAAGAAGGTTCTACTTACTTCATGGAAGTAGGAGAAAAGCTCTCATATCAAGAGACAACTTTCGAATTGAAATCGATTGATCTAACAAGTCCAGAGGTTCAAGTTGAAGAAGTTGAAGAACTTATACTAGAAGTGGAAGAAAAGCCTGAAATAGAAGCGAAGCCTGAAATAAAAGAAGTAGAAGAAGTGGAAACTGAAGATGATGACGACATTTCTTTTGAGATTGCATCTGATGATAGAAACGAAGATACAAATGAACCAGAGCAAGAGGAAAAGGAAAACCCAAAAGACAGCATGAGCATCACACAGGTTTTAAATGTCGCGCAAGTCAGTCAAGAACTTGAACAACCTCGCCAAAAGGCTTCTAAGAAGAAAGCTTCAGAAAAGAAGAAAAAGGAGCCAAACTTTCAACTAGGAGCGGCCCGTGATTACCAAGGAAACAAGGCCAAACGTGATGCCAAGAAGAAAGTCCAAAAGAAACAAGAAAAGAAGAAGAAAACAGGACTAGATGGAAGTAACCTTGTTGGCCCATTCACTCGTTTTATAAGTGCTATCTCTCTGCTCTTTGTGACGATCTTAGTGTCTGCACAAGTAGAAGTTGCGGCCTTCGAATCATTAAGTGTAAAACTTGCTTCAAAAATCAATGAGCAGTTAGCTAATTATACTGAGTTTACGATTAACCCAGAATTTACCAAAGTCTTTGTTATCCTACTTGGCATCTTATTTATCTCAAACCTACTCTTTAGCGTTTCTCCGACATTATTTATTTGTGGGGCCACAACAAAGGGATCTTTCTTATCAAAGAGAGCTAAAGCCGTTCTAAGAACGCCACTTGATTTCATTGCACACTTTATACCTCTTTTTGAAATACCTACGATTTTTGATACACCATCACTTAAAGAGCTTATTACAAGAGGTGCCATTTCATATCGAATTCGTGCCTTTAGATTTATCCCTATTTTCACTCTTTCAATTTTTGTTACTTTAGTAATTGGATATCCTATTATCCAAGAAAGCCTTACTCACAAGAATCCTCCAAAACAAATTCAAATTCCTAAAGAGCTAGGAAAGAGACCGGTTAAATTTAATGAAGTGATAATGTCTAAGATATTTTCACAGCAAACAATTGCTCTTAGAATCCCTAGCACTCGACCAGTTTATTTCTTTATCAATAAAGAATCAGGACACACTTTATTACTTCGTAATACAACATCAAATTTCTTTAAGACATTTCAAAAGACTTTTGAGTCAATTCCATTCTTTAAGTACCGCTACCCTTATCTGGCGAGCTTCTTTAAAGATGAAAAAAGTTCATTTCTTGTTCGAGAGGATTTTGGAAAGATTCTCTGGGGCGGAGAAATTATTAAGGGACAGGATACGAAGAATTTAAGATATGTGGATCTACTTGCGATTACTCAGTCAAAGAAGGTCTTTGATCATTTCAAGCTTCCATACACTCAATATATTAACCTTAATAAATTCTCTTCTTACTATAAGTCGAAGGATACAGAAGTTTATCTCTATATTGGTGAAGATGCTGTTATGCAATTTACCAATGACGGAGGAAATATGACGGCAAAAGAGCTTGAGGGATTAAGCTTTATGGCCAAACCAAAGATTAAAATTGAACATGTAGACTCAGTTGAGAAGGCCTATAAGGGAACAAATAAATCTATTTTAATGAGCCAATTACATGAGGTAAATAATATTCTCATGACAAATGGTGACCCTGCTAATAACCAAGTCTTTAAGCAATTTGCCCAATATCTGGCCCAATTTTTACAAGGTAGTGGAAATTCTGTTGGACAACAGGCCGCAAAAGAAATATTAACTCTAAGTACTTTAAATAATTAAAGTTAGTAGAAATGATACTTCAATAGTCGAGTTACGACGAAGGGCGATTTATGCGCATTCAAGATCAAGTTAAAGAACACTTCAAGTTCAAAGTAGTCCACGAAGACAAGAAATCAGGAGCAAGAGCGGGTGTTATTACAACTCCACACGGTGAAATTCCAACACCAGTGTTTATGCCAGTTGGTACACACGGTGCCATCAAAGCACTACCTCCAAACTTCTTAAAAGATCTGGACACAAAAATTATTCTTTCAAATACATACCACCTTCATTTATCTCCTGGTTCAAAACTTGTTGAGAAAGCTGGTGGACTACATAAGTTCATGAATTGGGATCGTCCAATTCTTACTGACTCAGGTGGATTCCAAGTCTTCTCTCTTCAAAGAAAGAGCATCAAAGAAGAAGGAGCTGAATTTAAAGACCATAAAGGTAAATCAATTATGCTCTCACCAGAGACATCAATTCAAATCCAGCAAGAGCTTGGAAGCGATATTATGATGGCCTTTGATGAGTGTATTCCATATCCAGCAACTCGCGAGTATACCAAGACATCGATTGATCGTACACACCGTTGGCTTGATCGTTGTATCGATGCTTGGACAAATCCTAAGCAAGCTCTTTTTGGAATTATCCAAGGTTCAACTTACGATGACTACAGAGATGAGTGCTTAGACGAGCTAGTTAAGCGCGACCTTCCAGGTTATGCCATTGGTGGTGTATCAGTTGGTGAAGGGCCTGAGCTAATGGAAAAAATTGTGAAGTACACTGGGCCAAAAATGCCAAAGGATAAGCCTCGCTACGTAATGGGCGTTGGTAACCCAGAAGATCTTTGCATGATCTGGGAGCATGGAATCGATATGAGTGACTGTATCATTCCAACAAAATTTGCACGTGGTGGGACACTATTTACAAAACGTGGAAAAATTAGAATTCGTCACAAGAATTACCGTCGAGACTTCTTTCCGATTGAGCCAAATTGTAAATGCTATTGTTGCCAAAATTTTACACGTGCTTATGTTAAGCACCTTTTTGACTCAAATGAAATCCTCGGACAAGTTCTAGCGACGATGCACAATATTGAATTTTACAAGAATATGGCCGAAGAAGCCCGTGAAGCTATTCTTGATAACCGCTACACAGAGTGGAAGACTGACTTCTTAAAGAATTATAATAAAGACGACGGTTCAAAAAACTAATTTCAAATAATAAAAAAGGAGCTCTTCGAGCTCCTTTTTTTTTAATGTCCACAATAATCATCACTGTCGTATGAAGGAATGTTATTTTGAATAAATCCCCTACGATAATCAAAGCCTACTGGATATTTTAAAGTCGTTTTATCTTTAGAGTGCGAACAGTCACTAAATGAGTATTCAAAAGTAACTGAATCCTTATCTTGTGAAATGAATTTTACAAATTTATAAGGTAAGTAAATTTTAAATTTTCCATCTGTTAAGACATAAGGTGTTGTTATCGTCTCCTCTTTTAACCAAAACACTACATCACTTGGAACACTATGTATTTTTCCACTTTTCTTTTTACTCGCCTCATAATTAAACACAGAAGTGACACGAACCTTTAGCCAATTATTGACATGTTCTAACACATCAAAATATTGGGCTCCAGGGCCTTTTTTATGAAAATCTGAACATTTTGAAATTGCCTGAGAAATTACTTGTCCCTCTTTCGCATCATAAACACTAGCATTAGTTTCAGAACACAGTGGAACGACTTTGTTGAGCAAAGTACTTTTAGTGTTATTTGAGTTTGGAACCCCCAGCTTTTGACTCATAGCTTGATCGTCAAACTGAACATTATCAAATGTACTATTAACAAAATATACCGCTTCTAAATTTGCACCTCTGAAGTCGACATTTTTAAAATTACAATTTTTGAAAGTTACATCTTTACCAACATTAAATTTAAACAAAACATTCTCTATCTTACATTTGTTAAATTTTACATTGTATAATGTACTATATTCGAAATTCGCAGAACTAATACTTACTTCATCAAGTACAACATTAATAAAAGAAGAACTTATAAAATCAACATCATTAAGTGTACTTTTAAGAAATTTAGAATTTATTATTCTTACCCCACTCAAACTAGTTTTATCGAAATCAGTATCAGTTACAGAGCTATTTATCAACTGCCCTTTAAAGCTACCTTTAAAAACATTTACCTTATTAAACTTCACTTTATCTAACAGAGTCCAATGCATAGTTAGGTCTGATGCTTTTAAATCAATAAATGAGATATTATTTAAAATCGCATAAGAAAAATAGACATTAGAAATATCACCATGAAATGTTTTATTTTTTAAATAAGTATACTTGTCAAATTTCTGATTTATCAAAGGAGTATTAATCGTTTCACTTTTTAACTCATAATCTTTTTCATTCTTTGTGATGTAGCAATCTTTCTTCCCATATGGGCCATTTCTTTTAGCAAAACTTATGCACTTATCCTTATCAAAATCATTTTCAACATCATGAAGAATAGCTCCATACTTAACCATATCACTGATAGATAAATTACCTATATTTGTATAAGAATTAATTTTTGCACCATTAAGCCAACCTTTACTAAAATTGGAATTACGGTCAATATTAATATCAATTTTAGCATAACGTAAGTCACTACCGAGAAAAGAAAGAACTGGTTTAAAACTAGAATAATGACGAGGCTGCGTTAGCCAAGAATATCTTAAATCCGAGTGATTAAAATCTATACTCTTTATATCATTTTTGAAAAAGCTCCATCGTAAGTCAGAGTAATGGAATGTGATTTTTTCCATCCTGCTAGTAAACCTAGAGTAGCTAAAGTTAGATTTGTTAAAAACAGTGTTTATCATCCCTCGTTGACTACTCCACGTACTTCCAAGTGCATTTAAGTTTTCAATTTTTTTCTCGTTTAAATATAAATATATTCCACTTCCTCTTACGTCTTTATTAGAGAGTAAAATTTCACGATCTTTTTGGTATAACTTTATACATTGGTCAGCAACATATGAAACTGGAAGATTATGTGGAAGTACTACTCTACTATTGTCGACACAAGAGTACTGAGATTCATCAAAATTAGCATTATTAAGTTTTAATACTGCTATAACTTCAGTTATAAAAAAAACAGAAGTAATAAATATATAATATCTAATCATTATCAATCCTCTCTAAAACAACTAGATATTTTTTAAAATTCAAAAGGTAACGATATGATGAACCGGCGCCCTTCAAATCAACAATATCAGGCATTCCGTCATAGTCCCAATCATATGCAGCAATCAACTCTAGCGCTGGTAATTCACCATATGTGTTTCCAGTTTTTTTTGTAGCACTTGCCAAGACACCAAACTCGCAACTATCTTGCGAGTTATCACCGATAAGCCAAATATCATTTTTATCACTTACTAAGAAAGTTGCCTTGTAAATTAAATCTTTGCCTCTCGTTGAATCTAAACGATGCTTATCTTGTCGAGAAAAGTTCTTTTTAAAAAAACTATCCATGAACTTCCCCTTAATTCGAAGAGAGTACTCGAAAGAGTATAATTTCTTATCACTACCTATTGTACGTATATTTACTTTTTCTATAGAAAAATTCTTACTCGAAAATTTTAAATCATTTGTTAAATTAAAACTCATTCCAAGAACTAGTTTATTAACGGTTTTAATTTTATTTTGAATTTGTGTAGTGTACGGAATACTTACTTCTTTGACATCTATTGAAACAGGTAAATAAATGGCCTGATTTTCAATGAGGCCAATCGAATTACTTAAGTAGTCACTTCTATCACATGTTAAGATATTATATTGTTTTCCTGCTAAATGATTTATTTCAACTAGGCCATCTTTAGTATTAATAATGCAGGAACTCCTACCAATATTAATTTTTTTTAAATTATTTACTCCTTTTATATTTTTGCTATCGGCTAACTCCCCTAAGTACTTTCCACTGAAATGACTTAACCAGATACTTTCGTGACCAGAATAATATTGTATTAATTTATCAAAGTACTGTGGATTATCCTTTGGATAATTTGCGATAGTATGAAACCCTTTGGCAGAATACTCACAATTAGAGTACGTAAATTTCCCAAAGAGTGAAAAGACAAAAACCTTTAATATAACCCTAACCTTCATTGGCCCTCTATTTCTTTAACTAGCTTGTAAATACAAATACTTATCGGACACACCTTAATAAACATTATTTAAAAGCATTGTTTAAAAATATCTAGCACTTCTTCACCAAATCTATAGGTTAACTAAAGAACAATAAGGCTCTATTACAAAAATTTCACATCGATAAAACCCATAACCGAACTATGTTAGAAACGAGTATGGGAAGTTATTGGACTATTCATTATGTCGCCGATCAAAAGAGAAAGAACCCTCTATCAACGAAAGAAATCTGGGATCATCTAGGAAGTGAATACATGGAATTCTACACTAATGCTTCCATGTCAATTGATCTAAGAAAATTAAACTCAAATAAAAAAAAGGAGCACAAAGTGCTCCTCTAAAATACTAAGCTTGCTTAATAGCGTTTGATATAATTTTAGTTAGCTTCTCTAGATCTTCTAGCTTCACATTGTGAAAGAGTGAAATTCTAAACTGATTCTTACCAAGTTTTCTGTATGAATCAATTCCATTAGCAACCTTTTGAGCCTCAAGGACTTTAATAAGTGCAGCGACTTCATACTTATCATCAACATTGATTGTCGCAACTGAAGTTGAACGATATTTTTCATCGGCGACATAGGCTTCAAGAAAGCTTTCTTCTTGGGCCCAACCATAGATTAGGTTGGCCTTCTTATTGGCCAGCTCGACAGCAAAGCTCTGACCACCTTGTGAGTTCATAAGCTTTACTTGCTCATTAAGGTAGAAAAGTGTTGAGATACTTGGTGTATTATAAGTTTGATTCTTCAGAGAATTATCAATGGCCACTTTCCAATCCATAATCCCAGGAATATAGCGATCAGTACTTGCAATTTCTTGCGCGCGCTTAAGTGCTTTTGGAGACATGATGGCAACAAATAGTCCACCTTCAGAAGCAAAGACTTTTTGCGGTGAAAAGAAATAGCAATCAACTTTAGAAAGATCTAATTCGATCTGTCCGGCACCACTTGTAGCATCAACAGCGACAAGAGTATCACCAGAAACTTCAGGGATTGTTGTAGTTTGAACACCTGTTGACGTTTCATTTAATGTGAAACAAATCATATCGGCGTCAGCGTGATCTTTTGGCTCACACCCTTGGCCATACTCACTTGCAACCTCTTGAGCTTCAATCCATGGGATTGCATTGTGGGACTTAAACCATTTATTCGAAAATTCACCACAAGTGTAGTGAACACTTTTCTTATTCACAAGGCCTAGGCCGATCATATCAAATAGGAATGTCGCTCCCCCATTTCCGAGAACAACTTCATACCCTTCTGGAATATTATAAAATTTAGCAAGGCCTTCTTGTACTTCCTTCACAAGATTCTTCACTGCTGGCTTTCGATGTGATGTACCAAGTAGACTGGCCTTTGTTTGTGCAAGCCTTTCAACAAATTCAACAGGAACGAGAGATGGACCAACACCGAAACGAGGGTCACTAGGAATTAGCTCTGGGGCAACTTTATAATCTTCAAACATCTTAAAATCCTTTTTTAATTAGATGCAGCTATTTTAAGGTTTTCACGCTAATTTGCAAAGAAATAAGAAGTTGTCAAAGCCTGAAAACTTCTTAACAATTATGACATGAAAATGACTCGCTTATTTCCCCTGTGCATTATTGTTATATTCCAATTATCAATAAACGCTCAATTTTTTAACTTCGATGGAGAATACTCCCTAGGGCTTGGAAACCTGACTAAGCATGTCGGAAAGATTCAAACAGATATTGATGGTGGAAGAAATTATGCCACCTTCAATCCATTCCTTAGAGGGAATTATCGAACTGATTTTTTCTGGGGTAAGAAGATCAATATTGAAGCGAGTGTCACAATCCCAAAGTCCACATCAGATGGAATTGTGACAGAAACTAATTTATGGATTCAGACTTTAATTGAACACTCTATTAATGAACAATTCAGAATAAGTGCAGGGCTAGGGCTTTTCTTCACTTATCTGCTCATGGATGGCACAACTCAAACACTGGGAAATGGAACATCAACTCAAGAATTTGTCACACCTGATGATTTTCAGACGGCCATTAATAATATTGTGATTATTGGCGGAGACTATATTATCAACAAAGAATTCTACTTTAACACACAGTTTAGTATATTTAATATTGAAGACTCTGAAGAACGTAGCTTCAGCTATGCTCTCTCTTTGAACTACTTATTTGGGAACTCACAATGAAATTGTTAATTGCCTTACTTATATCAACATATAGTTATGCTTCATTTACAATCTTGGCCAATGTTCCAATTCGTTTTGCCAATCCAGAGATCAGAGTTGATGTGGCCGCTGATGGATGTGCAAATCTAAATGACACTCCTGATGAGATACTTGATATGGTTGATATTGCTGTCTCGGAGTATTGGAATAAAATCTCAACCAGCAGCCTTCACTTGAGGGCCGGTGATATTGTTACAGTAAGTTCTGATTATAATAATAATATGATTTGTGACGAGGATGAGCCAACATGTCTTAATCCTGTTCCTAATACAAATAAGCAAGTTCTCATTGTATGTAATAGTAATAATAATCCTTTTTCAAGTTCTGGAATCTTGGCCGTCACTCTGCCAAATAACCTCAATGGAGCAGAAATTGTTGGCGCTGTTATTGGCATAAATGCTAAGGCAACGACCAAGTACAATGACCAAACAAGAGCGCAGAAAATTGCACTACTGGCCCATGAAATTGGCCATGCTTTCGGTCTGGGACATTCTTCAGATACAGCATCATTGATGTACTTTAGGAACTTATCTGGCCGAGAAACAATCGGTGTCGATGACTGGCAGGGTGCAACTTACCTTTACCCGAAAGAACAGGCACCAATTTGTGGAACGGTTGAGAAAATTGATGACGAAATTCGCGAACACCCTACTGCAAAGACTTCCGCTGGTTTGAAGGCCGGTCTTGGCGTGTTATTATTGAGCCTAATAGTAGGCAATATTTTAACAAATGGGATCTTAGGCAAACGAAATAGTAAAATAATCTAAACTAAATCAAATATTTTACTAAAGTATTTTGACTAAGTACCGATAATTACGTCATGGAATCAAAGTCAGGTAAATTTATTATTGGAATCCTTATTATTTTCTTATTCAAGATCACAATTGCTGACAATATGAGAGATACTAAGGCCGAAAAAGTAAAAGTTTCAATTCTTAAGTAAGTGCTAATTGTGTAAAGTGAGCACCTCTTTTGACATAGTTTGCATACTGATCAAAAGAAGGAAAAGCTGGAGAAAACACAATTACTTGCCCGTTAAAGCCTCTTTTAAAAACCTCTTCTAAATTCTCACAATATACATTATCAATTTCACAACCAATTTCATTTAAAACTTTCCCCGACTCTCCAAAGAAGTAGATCTTATTAATTTGATCTTTAAACGCAAGTAGTCTATCGAGTTGATTATCACCGTGGCCTCTTAGTTGGCCGCCAATAATTAGATCAACTTTGCCTAATTCTTTCACACCATTTAAGGCCACAATAGTGGCATCCCAATTAGTCGACTTTGCATCATTGAAGAAGTATTGGGCCCCTTCATGTTTGACTAGTTGTAGACGATATTCAACGCCATTAAAAGACTGGCAAGCGGCCTTAAAAGCACTAAGATTACCTGTAAAGGCATCCCATAAGAGATAAACAAAGTACGTATTGATAATATTGTGCTCACCGTAAATCTTTAATTGTGAAAGATTTATCACTTCAGAAAGCTCTTCTTTGATTTTGCTAATTTCAAGATCGAGTAGATGTTCATTTCTAATTGGATAAGTATTTTTTATTTCTAAATTACGAGGCAAGAAGGCAATCCCCTGATTGGCCATATTCTTGAAAATTTCAAACTTATCTTGAGCATAACCTTGTAAATCATCATAGCGTTCACCGTGACTGAAAGTTAGATTAAGGATCGCCGCCACATCACATTGGAAAGATTCAATGAGATTTAGCTGAAAGCTTGATAATTCAAGAATAATTCCTTGAACCTGCTCTCTTTCTCCACTCATTCGCTCATAAATATAATCACAAAATGGAGTTCCAATATTCCCACCGATAAAGTAATCTCCAGTCGAGTCATGCTTTGCACATTCGGCCAAGAAGGAAACAACAGTGGTCTTTCCATTTGTTCCTGTCACTCCTAGAATGGGTGCATCAGCAAATTGATAGGCCAATTCAATTTCACACCAAATCGGACATTTCACCTTTTCAAATATCGAAATTTCCTTTGATATACCAGGAGAGAGAATAATAAGGTCCATCTGTGCTAAAATCTCAGCACTCTGTTCTTGCGGATAGCATCCTTTAATATTTGGTGTTTGTTCGAACTGCGGCCAAGATTCAACAGATCCTTGATTTACTAAATAAACATCCTTTCCAAGAAAAGTGAGAAGCTTTAAGGCCGAAAGACCAGAAAGGCCAAGACCGACAATTGCAATCTTACTATATGGATTAAGAGTTTCGTTAATAATCATTTTTCACCAGTTCCAAATTACTAATATTAATGCTACATTTGCCACTATGAGTTACCAGCAGCAATTTCTAAATATTAACGATATTCTACGCCCATATAGTGATATATGGCAAAGAGAAGTTATCGACGTTTGGCGCGCTGGGCGAATAAAAGACTACTACCCACAAGAGTTTCTAAATACCTTATCAGGACTCTCGAATGAGGCCCTTTATCAAATCGACTGTAAGAGAAATTATACTTCGATGCCAGAATCAAAACTCAAGAGCTTATTTGATGAGCTAAAATCTCATGAGTATATTGAGGCCATCGACAAGAACTGGATCAAAGGAGTTGAGAGTCTGCCAAGCTGGGCCTTCAACAAAGTAAAAGGTAAGAAGCAATACGAAATCTTAACCATTGCGAATTTCTTAAATAAATTACAAGATAAGAACGAGATGCGCTTTAAGCATATCGTTGATATTGGCGGAGGTGTTGGCCACCTTAGTCGTATCCTTGCCCACTATTTTGACCTTGATATGATTAGTCTCGATATCAATCAAGAGTTTCAAGACATTGGGCTCAAGAGGCTTAATAAATACCCAAAGCCAGAGGGTCATCGCAGTGTACGCTTTATTAATCACGACTTTAGCATTGAGCTAGAAAGTAATCTTAATAGTGAAATATTTTGTGAAAATTCATTCTCACTGGGGCTCCACACATGCGGGCCACTTGCTGTTAAGCATATGCAGGTTGCTTCTAATCGCAATGTTTCAGGACTTCTTAATTTTGGTTGTTGTTATAATAAACTTAATCCAAAAACTGATATTAATCTTTCTCAATTTGCAAAAGATAATAATCCAATTGAATTTGGCCGAAATAGTTGCACCCTTGCAACAAGAGGTCACCAGAGCATGACATTTGATGAGTATCAAATGAAGAAGAAAGTTAAATTCTATCGCTACTGCCTACAATTTTATATTGATTCAATCTATGGCACAGAAACTGAAGTTTCCCCTATTGGTGATGCACATAAGAATTTATACTCTAGTGATTTTGCGACTTATGCTCATACAAAATGTGTTGAAAATAAAATTCCAATTAATAAAGGCCATGAAGAATTTAATGAGTACTTTGATTCACAAAAAGAAATTTTAGAATTGCTCTTTCTATGCGATATTATTCGTTGGCAATTTGGAAGATTATTAGAACTCTACATTCTCCTTGATCGTGTTATGATGTTAAATGAACGCGGTAAAGAAGCAAAGCTTATGAGCTTCTTTGAAGAAGAGGAATCTCCTCGCAATATAGGTATTTGGTATAATGAATAAAGGTAGTGTTTTAATTACAGGTGCAACAACAGGAATGGGAAAGGCCTTTGCTGACTATTTTGCGGCCAAAGGTTACGATCTTTATCTACATGGCCGAAATGAAAAAGCACTAACGAGAAATGCTAATCTTTACCAAGAAGAGTTTGCCATCAAGGCCCATGTTATAATCAAGGACCTGAGTGAAATTGATGCTTGCGACTACGTCATTGAGAATATTAAAACACCTATTGCTTACCTAGTTAATAATGCAGGCTTTGGTGTTGCAGGAAAATATCAAAAAACAGATATCAATAAACAAGTTGCAATGCAAAGAGTCCATGTGGAAGTACCCATGAGATTAACTCATCACTTTTTGGCGCAAAAAGAGAAGCTTAAAATTATCAATATTGCCTCTCTCTATGCCTTCTTTCCTGTACCTCGCCAATCAATTTATGCAGCTTCAAAGAGTATGCTTCATTCATTCAGCTTGGCCCTTAGTCGAGATCTAATTGGTACAAATAAGCAGGTCATAAGCGTATGTCCAGGGCTTGTGTATACTCAATTTCGTATCAACCAAGGCAAGGAAGAATCAACATCATTTTCAGGAATTACCAGTGAGCAAGTTGTCATTGAGACGATTGATGCCCTCAACAAAAAGCAGCTATACATTATTCCCGGATTCTTCAATAGAATCTTCAAAACCCTATTAACAACAGTTCCTTACAGCTTATCTCTTCGCATCATCGAGAGAATTAACACAGGGCGCGGCTACTAAAATTACCTTACAATTCTAGTCAAATGAAGATTTGCCCATTACAATCTCGCCACAACACACACGAATTGAGGGATATTCATGCAAACCACGACTATAAATATCAATGATATTAAGCTTAATAGCCAATACTTAAGAACTGAAACTGACGTTGATACACTTAAAACAAGTATCGAAAATGTTGGCCTAATTAATCCACTTACAATTAACAAAGAGAATGAACTTCTAGCTGGAGCAAGAAGATATACGGCACTAAAGGAATTAGGAATTACAGAAATTCCTGTTCATATTGTTGATCGCCAAACACTAGAGCAAGAACTCATTTCGATTGATGAAAACCTTGTTAGAAAGCCACTTGATAAGCTTGAATTTGAAAAGTGTCTTAATCGTGGACGTGAAATTTTTGAAGAGCTTCACCCTACTGCAACTAAGATCGAAGTCGATAAAATTGCAACAACGACAGAAGAGAAGAAATTAGAAAAAGCACAAGAAGAACAGGACCAAGATTCATTTGCGGCCATCACTGCAGCAAAAACAGGTCTTTCAAAAAGTGTCATTAAAGGTGCAATTAAAAGAGATGCACTCGCTTCTGAGCACGTTAAAAAAGCACGTCGTCTAGGAAGTTTAAATGCTAGCCAAACTAATGAGATCATCAAACTAGATAAAGATATCCAAGATAAAGTTCTACCAATGATTGCTGATAAAACAGTTAAAGAAGCAAAGCTTATTATTGCAGCAGCAAAGCGTGGTGGGATTGAAGAAGCAAATATGGAAGTTGAAACAATGCAACCACTTCCTGCAGAATATGCTCACTTGAGAAATCTATCAAAAAGAATGAATAAGAATTTAACAAGAATTCTACTTGAAGAACTTGCTTATGATGGAAAAGAAAGTGATTCAATCATGAAAGAGATGAGAAAGCTTCAAGAAAATCTTGAGCACTTCTTCCGCATGACTCCAGGTCAACACAATACGGCCACAGAGGAGAAGTCTGAAGAGTTTACTGCTGAGCCAACAATTGTTCTAGACGAGAATCAGCAAGAGTTTAACCCAGAATACTCACTATAAATTATCTTAAATTCTTTAAACAGATGACGGTTTTATTAGTCATCTGTTTAAAGATTCGATACCATATAATGGTATGAAAAAAAATCAATCACACCTATTATTTACGGCCTGGATTATTGCCAGCATTGCAACAGCAGGAAGCCTCTTCTTTAGTATCGTCATGGAATTTGTACCATGTACACTATGTTGGTATCAGCGAATTGCCATGTACCCACTTGCAATAATTTTTCTCATTGGATTCTATTACGAAGATGACAAGAGCTTTCTCTACGGCCTCCCATTTGTGGCCATCGGCTGGCCAATTGCTCTATACCAGAACCTACTTCAATGGGGAATTATTCCCGAAAGTGCAAGTCCCTGTGTCAGTGGAGTTCCTTGTAGTGAAAAATGGGTTAACTGGTTAGGATTTCTCTCAATACCAATGATGTCATTTATTGCCTTTACAATAATTGGCTTAATTTTGATTTTAAATAAAAGGATTAAGAATGAAAAAGAATCATAAAATCATTGCATCTGTTATTGCAATTATTGCACTGTTTGCAATTGGAGCAACACTTTTTAAAAAGCAACAAGCGCAAAAGCTTGGATTTCTCGCCAACGAAAACCATAAACTCTTTGTACCAGACCATGCCCCGAAAATGGGAGCAGAGAATCCAAAAGTTTACTTAGTTGAATTTTTAGATCCAGAATGTGAATCATGCCGTGCATTTTCTCCTTACGTAAAAGAGTTAATGAGAAAGTACGCAGATCAAGTTCAACTTGTTATCCGCTACGCTGCATTTCATAAGAACTCGAAATATGCTATTTCAATCCTAGAAGCCGCTAGAAAACAAGGTCTCTACTTTGAAACTCTAGAAGTTCTTTTTAAAAGCCAACCAGCGTGGGGAAATCATCACAACCCAAGGCCTGATTTAATCTGGAACTTCCTTACGGCACTTGATCTTGATCTTGATAAGATTAAACAAGATATGCATGATCCGGCCATTAAGGAAATCATTGAACAAGACACAAAAGATGGGAAGACTCTCTCGATTAGAGGGACACCTTCTTTCTTTATCAATGGTAAGCCTCTAGAGCAATTTAGCTACCAACAACTAGAGCTACAAATTCGCCAAGAATTAGAAAAATAAATAGTGCACACTTTTGCTAACTCCCACTTTCTTAAACTCATTGAAGATAGTGGGAGTGCTAGCCCTAACAGAGGCTGGCATCCATGCCACTTCACTTCAAAAGATAATCAACTAATCAGCTACAAGAAAGATCACAGTTATGGTGAGTATATTTTTGACTGGGCATGGGCCGATCTCTACCATCGGATGGGGATTGAATACTACCCCAAATTAATCCATGCTATTCCATTTACTCCTGTCAATAACTCTAAGTTTACAACGAACTTTGATGAGAGGTTAACGATTGACGCTTTTCAATTGTACCAACAAGACAACCTCTCCAGTGCTCACTATCTCTTCACAGACAAAGAATATGACTCACTAGCTAAGCTTGGCTTTTTTAAACAAATAACGACTCAATACCACTTCATCAATGAATATGAATCATTTGATAATTATTTATCGAAGCTTAGAAAGAACAAAAGAAAGACGATTTCAAAAGAGCGCAGAAAAGTTTCTGACTACCCTCTTCATATCGAAGTTACTTCAAGTCAAAACCTAACAATAAGCGAGTTAAGTGAAATCTATGGACTCTATTTAACAACGATTGATAAGAAGAATGCTTACGCCTACCTAACAAGTGACTTCTTCTTAGGTTTAAATACTCTTGAAAATTGCTTCTTTCACTTAGCAAGAAGTGAAGAAGGTCAAATCATTGCCATGGCCATGTTCTTTGCTTCCGATACAAAACTTTATGGGCGTTACTGGGGAATTCATCCACTCTACCAACAAAAATTTGAATTCTTACACTTTGAACTTTGCTATTATATGGGTATGGAATACACCATTAACAATAATTTAGAAGTCTTTGAAGCAGGGGCCCAAGGAGAACAAAAGCTCTACCGCGGCTTTAAACCAATTGCAATTGAATCATACCATCATTTAAAAGAAGCAAGACTACATCAAGCAATTGAAGATCACGTTAGGATTCAAAATATCAAAACATTTGAATACATAAGGCAATTAGAAGACTACCTACCCTATAAGAGAAAATAGGCCCGGCATTCGCCAGGCCTAAACTAGGAGGGGGTTATTCAATGGTGATCTGAGAGTCTTTGTAATCGACGCTCAAGTCTTTCTCAGCAAGGTCGTGTGCCATAATCTCTTTTGACAATGGCCTTGTGATTAAACGGTTAAAAGTAGAGGCAAGTGGTCTTGCACCATAAGACTCACTATAACCTTGTTCGTTAAGACGTGCTCTCACACTATCACTAATATTAATCTTGAGCTTTCTTTGTAGTAAGCGAGCGTTAAGCTCTTTAAGTTGCTTATCAATAAGAGAGTTCATGATTGAGCGATCAAGTGGATTGTAGTCACATACAGCATCAAGTCGTCCAATGACTTCGGCCTTAAATGCCGTCTCAACATTCTTTGCATTCGTTGTTAGTAGAATAATTGTATTTTTAAAATCAATTGTTCTGCCTTTATTGTCTGTTAAACGTCCATCATCAAGAATTTGTAATAGAATGTCTCCAAAGTCATGATGGGCCTTTTCAATCTCATCAAAGAGAATGACAGAATAAGGGTGGCGTCTAACTGCTTCAGTTAAAACACCACCTTCTTCGTAACCGACATAACCAGGAGCGGCTCCGATAAGCTTACTAACAGAGTGCTTTTCACTAAACTCTGAAAGATCAAAGCGAATTAAGTTGTCTTGAGTATCAAATAAGAATTCACAAAGGGCCTTGGCCGTTTCAGTCTTACCAACCCCACTTGGCCCTTTTAGCAAGAACGATCCAAGAGGACGAGATGGATCTGTTAATCCAGCGTGAGAAGCAATAATAGTATCAGCAATCTCACTGACTGATTCATCTTGACCGAAAACTCGTGACTTTAAAAATCTCTCAAGCTGAAGAATTTGGGCCTGTTTAGACTTTAAAATCTTCTCTACAGGAATCCCCTTTTGCCTTGAGATGACAAGGGCAATATCTTTTGTAGCAAGAACCCAGTCGTGATGACAATTCTCTAACTCTTTTTCAACTTCAGGAAGAGTCGAGTATTTTATCTCACTGGCCTTTTCATAATCTTGGTTACGTTCGGCCGCTTCAAGTTCAAACTTGAGGCGATCTCTTTGGTTCTTAAGTTCACTAACTCTTTTGAGAGAAAGCACTTCTTCTTCCCATGTACTTCTTTGCTCTTTAAAAGATGCTTCAAGATTTTCAATATCTTTTAAAAGTTTTTCATTGTCTTTATCGATCTGGGCATTGATTTTCTTTGCTCGAATTTCTGCTTCTAGTTCAACTAATTTTGCAGGCATTGCCTCGGCCGAAAGCTTAAGGGCACTTGCTGCTTCATCCACTAGGTCAATGGCCTTATCAGGTAAGTTCTTATCTGTAATATATTGATCTGAGAGAATCACTGAATTATATATGGCATCATCTGAAATCTTGATTCCATGGTGAATCTCAAGCTTCTCACGAATTCCCATTAAAATTTCAATGGCATCTTCTTTTGAAGGCTCATTAACAGGAACTGCACGAAAACGTCTCTCTAGAGCACTATCTCCTAAGATATACTTTTGAAATTCATCATCAGTTGTGGCACCGATACAGTTTAGCTCACCTCGAGCAAGTGCTGGCTTTAGTAAATTGGCCGCATCCATAGCGCCATCTGTTTTCCCTGCACCAACTAATTGGTGAATTTCGTCGATAAAGAGAATCGAAGTGGCCGCATTCTTCTTAATATATTTTAGAAGCTTTTGAAGACGTTCTTCAAACTCTCCTCGAAACTTAGTTCCGGCCATAAGGGCACCCATATCAAGGGAGTAGACAGTTTTTCCTTCAAGAACATCGGCCACCTTCCCTTTAACAATCATTTCAGCAAGACCTTCAACAATGGCCGTCTTTCCGACTCCTGCAGGCCCTACAAGCACAGGATTATTCTTGCCTCGGCGACCTAGAATCTCCATAACTGCTCTAATCTCTTTTGATCGTCCAATAACAGGATCAAGCTTACCTGCTTCAGCAAGTTCATTTAGATTTGTAAGAAATGTTGGAACTTCATCTTCTTCACCATCCCCATCAACTCTTTGAGCAAAGACTGTTGGATCAATATTTAGCTCAGGCACAATCGAGACAATATACTTTAAAAGATCTGTTTCGGTGATTTCTTGGCGGCCAGATTGAATGGCATTTGAAGAAGCTAGTGTTAACCACTTACCAAGTTCAGGAGTTGGCTTTACATTCTCAAGGGAAACTTCACTTGAAGACTGCGGTAGGCGATCAAGCTGTGCTTTAATTTCTTTTAATTTTGGTTTAAGTGCCTTGGCCGAGTAAGAGCTTGGGTTCTTCACCAACCCATAGACTAAGTGCCACTGTGATAACTGAGTATTTCTCTTTTCTATTAGAAGAGTCTGAGCAATATCAAGGCTGCCGGCCACAATTGAATCGTACTTGTTCATAAAAATTCCTCCACGCAAATTTTTGGGCATAAACACCTAAAATTATGAGGTATTTTTCCCCTTCTACTATAAAGATGGTAGGTGTTTTATAATTGTCAAGGTAACCAACTTTTTTTTTCGAATATAAAGAGATTTTTATGATTAAATTTATTCTTACGTTTATTTTGTTCTTTAACGCCAATGTCTTTGCACAAACACTCCCGCCTAAAGACTTAAGCTCTCCAAGAGCAACCATGAATTATTTTTTAAAGTCTATGAAGGCCTATAAGCTTGGAGATGATAAAGGACTCGAGCAGGCCATTGATGCTTTCTATGGAAATAATATTCCTCAAACTGTTAGAGAAATTAAGTTAGAAGATTACTCGAGAACACTTATCTCAGTTCTTGATCGTATTGAATATATCGATGTAAAAAAAATACCAAATCAACTTGATCAAGATATATGGTATTACCGCAAAGAAGTAGTCGCACTTGATGAGCAAGAAGTACCTGTGGAAATTTCAATTAAGAAGTATGGCCAAGATGGTCGTATACAATGGCTCTTTACACCAGAAACATACAAATCCCTTACAAGCTATGATCGCTCATTAAGAGGCAAACCTATCGCCAAGGATGTTGTTTACAGTCGCTCAGTTAAAGACCGTTTGAAAGAATACCTACCAGCATGGACATTTAATCAACGTTTTCTACTGTTAAATATTCATTGGATTCTTTTACTGTGTATTACAATTATATGCTTCATTTTTGATCGAATTATTCGCTACTATATCGCTTCCAAAACAATTGCAATTCTTCAAAAGAGAAATATTAAATTTAGTGAAAAACAGCAAAGTAGACTTACATCACCTTTTGGGATCGTAACTTTCTCTTACCTTTTTAAGGTTCTATCAACTTGGATCTCTCTACCCACTGATGCTCTAGAGATTATCGTTAAGGCCTGTGATATTGTCATGGCCGTAAGCCTTGTCATTCTTTTAAATGAGCTTTTAACTGTTGTCTGCTTGTATCTAGAAGATAAGGCCCGTGAAACTGAAAATAAATTTGATGATATCGTCGTCCCACTGATTAGAAAAACTGCACGCTTCTTCATTTATGCAATTGGTGTGATCTTTATAGGTGATGCCCTTGAACTAAATATGAAATCAATTCTTGCTGGGATGGGTATTGGAGGTATTGCCTTCGCTCTTGCGGCAAAGGATACTATTTCAAATCTATTTGGTTCATTTACTGTCTTATTTGATAATCCATTTACAATTGGGGACTGGATTAAAATAAATGATAATATCGAAGGAATCGTGGAAGAAGTAGGTCTTCGTTCAACGAGAATACGTACTTTTCATAACTCACTTCTATCTGTTCCAAATGGTAACCTCATCAGTGCCAATATCGACAACCTTGGGAGAAGACAATTTAGACGCTTCTCGACTAACCTAGGAATCGATTATGCAACTCCGCCAGAGAAGATTGAAAACTTCTGTGAGAGCATTAGACAGCTTATTATCGCCCATCCAAAAACACGCAAGTCGAATTTTCAAGTTTATTTCAACTCAATGGGAGCAAGTTCTCTAAATGTTCTTGTCTATATGTTCTGGCAAGTAAATAGCTGGGATGATGAATTAAATGAAAAACATAAATTCTTATTAGATATTCTAAGAGCGGCCAAGGCCCATGGAATAAACTTTGCCTTCCCAACACAAACTCTCCATGTGCAACAAGATGCAGGAGTTGTTTACGATAACGAGGAAGTAAATTTTGAACAATCAAAGCAAGTTGTTCAAGGACTTGAGAGCGAGAGGTGGAATGCGCCAAATCGCTCTTCAAAATCTCATTGTAGTTAGATATTTCTTATAACGGGGCCAAAGTTAAAATCTTGGCCTCGCTCTTTCTTACTAAATCAAAATTAAAAATCTGAGGACGATACTCATCATTAAAGAAGCGCTCTCTTTGATTATCATAGAATGGTGAAAGCATGTGGCCTGAATTTCCTAAAGGCAGAATTCCATATGAGATATCAACATTTGAAAAATCAATAAGTCTTCTGGTACTAGGTCCAGTCACCGGAGTGTGGCCATTATCACATGTTACTCGTCTGATATGGTTGATACTATTAATTGATCCATTAGCGGGATATGGGCCGTGAGAAAAAACCTTGGCAAGCAACTTACTCTTTTCAAATGCGTGTGGCATTTTTAACTGGTGTACACGTCCCCATTTCCACTCACTAAGATCATCTCCAAGATCTGATCTAAACTTCTTTATCGTGTTTTTAAAAGCCTGTGCCATGACAGCATTCATATCTTCAATCGGTCCAGTCTTCTTGATATCCCACCAGAAATCATTTGGCCTATCAAGGAGACGATAATAGAAAGTCCAAGAATTAATGGCCTTACAATATTTTAAACGATCCTCTTCAAGCTCATCCATAAGAAGATGCCTAATCTCCATATTTGTTTCATGAAAAATAGTAGGTCCGACTAAATCCTTTCGAGAGTGACCAGTCCAATTGACAAGAATTGAAAGAGCGTTCATTTCAAAATCATCGAGATCACTAAGCTTTAAGGCCTTTTCAATAAGCTTAACCATACGCTTATTATTTGAACTAAAGCTTGCTGTTTGCATCATCTTTTGGCCATCAATATCCCAGTCATGACGAAGCTCCAAGGCCTCTAAGATAGTATTGTAGCGATTATCACTATGCCAACCACCGCGATGATTAATTGTGTTCTTAATAGTCTTTGGACGATCATTGGCCGATACAATATAACCATTGGCCGGGTTTATTTCATGAGGCTTATCCATGAATTCATAGGCCCCAAGAATTTCACGATCAGGAGTTTGAACAAAGTCAGACTCAAAAGGATGGCTACGATTATAGCTATCGCCCATAATTAGCCTAGCAATATTTCCATCACGATCGGCATAGACAATATTAAGTCCAGGAGATTTGACAATACTTACGGCCTTTTTCACTTCTTCAAAATTCTTCGCATAATTCAAATCGTGAAAACCTTGAATCGGCTTATTTCCTTCTTGATAGAAACTAAAGTGAGCTGCGATATTCTTAGCGTCCTTTCTTACACCTTGAACAACCTCTGTTACGACAGGTCCTTTCTTACTCCATTTAAGACTAAAGTCAATTGGCTCCTGTCCCTTTACCTTTATTAATGAGTCTTCTACACGAATAACTTCATAGTCATCTTCAAGTTGATAGAGATCGACATCATCAGTGTAGCTAATTGTAAGCCCCCAACCATGCTGGCGATTATGGCCCATGGCCGGAAACGGAATAAGAGGTAAGAAGTGTCCATACATGTGGAAATCTTCTTGCTTATTTCTAATATTGGCCTCAAACCAAATATTTGGAGCTGAGTAATTAATATGGGGATCACTTGCTAGAATTGGCTTCTTTGACTTTGAGTTGGCCCCACTTATGGCCCAAGCATTGGAGCCTGTAAAAGTTCCAATCCCCTCAAGTAGTGACTCATAATCAATAACAGAGTTTTGAACAACGTGCCTTATTTTAGAGCTTAGATCGACTTCATTATTAGCGAAGAGATACTTAAGGTTACGGTCTTTAACTTTTGCTAAGATATGGGTATTCGTTAGTTCATTTCTCATAAAAGGAGAAAAGCTGTAATTTAAATAAACAAAGACACCGTAAATATCTTCAAAACCGATCTTCATCGGCTTTGCTCCTAGTAGAAAGAACTCTATTGGCCTGATGTTATTTTCAAGATAGTAATTATATCCGGCCATAAAAGACTCTAGATCACGTTTAACTTTTGGATCGAGATTTTCTAAAATCCCATCGCGAATGTACTTAGAGTTAAGTGTTCTAAAAAGTTTATCGACAGGAATAAGATCAGCTCCAAGCAGCTCACTTAAACGCCCTTGTCCCGCACGACTAACAAGTTCATACTGAAAGGCACGATCACTTGCCATGGCAAAACCAAGTGCAAAGTTCATATCGTGATTTGTTTGAGCATCAATATGAACAATCCCCTCCTGATCACGATAAATCTTTGTGAGTGAATCAAGGCCTGCAATTTTAAGACTTCCTTGCATGACAGGGAAAGAGCCCAGTAGTGCAAAGTAAATTCCTAGTATCAAGAAAACAACTAATGAGACAAATCCAACAAAGGCCTTTTTCATATATAAACTCGTTTTAGTTTTTAAAAAGTTTATTCTTTTTAACTAAGTCGACAACTTCATCAGGAAGCATATTTTCCCAACCAGACTGTCCATTTTCAATCATCTCAATTACAGTACGTGACCAAATACCAGAAGCTTCAAAATCATAATTTTCAAGTTCGACGATAAGCTTATTGTCTCTTAAGTACTTCACAAGAAACTCAAGCGACTTATCATAAGTAACATCATCAAATCCAAGACGATTATTTGGATCGTTATCATCGGCACATGGATAGAGGTAAAGTTTAGTATTTAATCCAAATAACTCTCCAAGACCTCCAAGAATACCAAACTTAGCATCTGCATATTGTTTAATATTTAGGATCTCATTTAAATTATATGTATTTGTAATGAAAGCAATTTCACTTTTTGAAATTGGTTGTAAGAATTGATTTAACTCAAAATAAGAAGCAAAATTTGTAATAAGTACTTTTTGCTTAAGCTTTGCTAGAACATCAACTCTTGCAAGAAAATCGGCATTATCGATTGCTTCAGAACGAGATAGAAGTTTAGACATTGAGATCTCAGATAGAGTCACAACATTCTCACACTTCTCAGTTGTACATAGATGTTCACGGCCAACTTTAAGGGCATCAATATTTCCTTTCGTTGGTGGCCTAAATGATCCCCTTAGAACAACAAGTGGTTTACGGTAGAGATAATCTTTAATCTGCACAACACTTCCGTTCTCATCAAACATAACGGCCGAAGTGAATTTTCTCTTAACAAGTTCAAGAGATAGAATACGTGGATCAAGTCCTTTAAAAGCAGGACCTCTCACATCGATCATATCGATTCTTAAACGACTTGATGAAAGGTTATCCATAAGGGAAGCAACAAAGTGACCTTGGCCATGTTCATGTGCATTATAGAAGCAACTATGAATCATATTTACACCAAGATAACCCACGGCCTCTTGTTGTTGCAGGTTTTCTTGGTCAAGCATATTAACGTGAATAATTAGATCCGAAGGCTCAGCTCCCCTTTCATGTTGAAAGCGAACTCCTAACCATCCATGACATTCACCACGTCCAGAATAGCTCTTAGCTGCGACAGTGTCGGCAAAAGTAAAAAACTTAGTGCTATTGCCGCGCTCGTCTTTAAGACGTTTGTACATCTTAGAGAATTCAGTATCGAGCATCTTATAAAGTCGTCCTTGTGAAACGTAGCGACCCGACTCTTCGACACCATAAATCGCATCTGAAATCTGCATATCGTAGGCCGACATTGTTTTTGCAATTGTCCCGGCGGCACCACCGGCCCTAAAGAACTCACGTGCGACTTCTTGCCCCGCACCGATTTCGGCGAAACTTCCGTAAATATTACTATCTAAATTAATTTGTAATGCTTTTTGTTTTGCTGATAGAATTTGGCAAAAATCCATAATATAATCCTTAAAAATCTTTTAGATATAATATCAGGTTAGGACTTCATATGGCAAAAGAACACGAGACGAATCTCTTTAAAAAACATCTATTTATTTGCAAGAGCTGTAAAGTTGCCGACAAGTGCATGAGTGATGAGGCCATTGAATTAAAGGCAAAACTAAAGTCCCACTTCAACGAGAAATATGGCAAAGGAGTTGTGCGAGTAACGACAAGTGACTGTCTTGGAAAATGCCGTGAAGGTATTCATATTGTCAGCTATCCTGAGGCCAAATGGTTTAAAAATGGCACTGCCCAATCATTTGAGACAATTTGTCAGTACGTAGAATCAAGTACTTAGAAGAAGTTCACTAAAATTTGACCAAGAACTGTCGATAAGTACCTTAGAAGGATGCTACAATATCCTTAGGAAAAACAATGGAGTGATTATGTGGATTCCTGTTTTAATTATCGGCGCACTAATTGGCCTTGCTTCACTTAAGGAAAAAGAAGCACGCGAAAAGAGAGCAAAGGCATACATCCCAATTCGCGTCAAAAAATAATCTATTTAGATCGAGTAAAACCCAGTGCTACTTCTTTAGCAAAGTAAGTTAGGATCATGTCTGTTCCAGCGCGCTTAAAGCTTGTCAACATCTCAAGAGCAACAGCATCACCGTCGATCCAACCTTTTTCAGCAGCAGCCTTTACCATAGCATATTCACCAGAGACATTATAGGCCGCAACAGGAAGGTTTGTTGTTTCCTTCATCTTGGCGATAACATCAAGATAACTAATACCAGGCTTTACCATGAGAATATCAGCACCTTCAGCTTCATCTAATTCGATTTCGCGAAGTGCTTCTGTAAGATTTGCAGGATCCATTTGATAAGTCTTCTTATCACCGGCCTTTGGCGCACTATCAAGGGCGTCTCTAAAAGGGCCATAGAAAGCTGATGCATATTTTGCAGTATAGGCCATGATTGAAGCGTGGCTTAGACCTTCACTATCAAGGGCCTCGCGAATATAACCAACTCGTCCATCCATCATATCACTTGGACCGATGATATCACTTCCTGCTTCAACTTGGCTGATGGCCATGGCCGCAAGAATTTCTAATGTTTCATCATTTAAGATTTCACCTGTTTTCTCGCACACAATACCGTCGTGTCCATCACTTGAGTATGGGTCCATTGCTACATCTGTCATAATGAGCATATCTGGACATGCATCTTTTATATCTTTAATTGTCTTTTGTAGAAGTCCATTCTTATTCTTAGACTCTGTCGCAAGACGATTTTTAATTGAATCATCAAGGGCCGGAAAAAGAGAAACACATTTAATACCTAGATTCCAAAGTTCTTTTACTTCCTTAACAATAAGGTCACGACTTAGGCGGTTAATCCCTGGCATTGAAAGAACAGGATCTACTTTATTCTCACCATCAATAATAAATAGTGGCATAATTAGATCATCAACTGTTAAAATGGTTTCACGCATAAGAGATCTCATGGCATGATTCTTTCTATTTCTTCTTGGTCTAATATTATTTAAGTACATTTTCTTTAATTCCCTTATAGTCCCATTTGAATTTTCGTCTTAAATGCAAGCGCGTACATTGAAATTTGCTTAACCATACTTGAAAGCCCATTAGCTCGTGACATTGATAGGTGCTGTCTTAGCCCAATCGTATCTAAAAAGTCTGGTTTTGTTGCAAGAATTTCATCAGGTGTTGCATCTGAATAGACACCAATTAAGATTGAAACGATTCCTTTTACAATGGCCGCATCACTATCGGCCTTAAAGATTATCTTCCCATCTTTGAGTTCAGGTACAAGCCAAACTTGTGACTGGCAGCCCTTCACTTTATATTCTTCTGTACATAATTGTTCGTCTAAGGCCGGCATATTCTTGCCGCGAGAAATAATATGCATATAGCGATCTTCCCAATCGCCAAATCCATTAAATTCTTCAATGAGAGCATTAACTCTTTCTTGTATTTTCAAAATTGACTCCTTAATCGATATGGCCGGAGTCTAGCATTATTTAGATAATGCGTGAAGCAAACTCCACGACTTTTTCAATTTGGGCCGCAATATGATCAATAAAATTCTGGAGCGCAATAAAAAAGCCGTAATTACCGACCTGATTTGTGATCATCGCAAGCATTGAGTCAAGAAGTTCAAGATAAGGCTCAAGTCCGAATTTCTTGATAATTAACTCGATATAATTTGAAACACCTTCAACATCTTGACCGCTATTTGAAACAACATAGAGTGGATTCTTGATACTTGCCACAAATTCTCCTATTTAAAATTATTCTATTCTTATTTATAGACTCGATTCATTCCACGAATCAATTATATTTGCGATTTTATTAAACTGTTCATGAAGCGGCCTATACTCCTTAGAATTATAAGCGTAAATTGATTTTTTTGCAGCCTGGGATTTTACGATCTGGGCCTTATTAAAGAAAGGAGATATATAACGATCGTCCCCAGTTACCTTACGAATAAGTTCTTGAATCTGATCAAGATCGCTCTCTTCTTGCTTGCGCCTAGTATCCATTAAATTTGGGATATGTGTAATAATCTCAGGAAGCTTTGTTAACTCCATTTCCTCAATATCCCCTAACATGCGATAAAAGTGCTCCAGCCCCTTCATTGAGAAATCATCAGGCCTAAATGGAACGATCACTCCATCACTAGCACAAATACTATTGACAACGAGGAGTCCAAGCGTCGGCGGACAATCGATTAATATAAAGTCATAGCGACTTCTAAGCCCAGCTTGATCGATATACTTCTTTAATATAGTTTGCCTTGGTGAATTTATAGCAGCAACACATAATTCAAATCCCGAAAGTTCTTGGGCGGCAGGAAGTAAATCAACTCCTGTTTCATTATTATGGACAACTGTTTCAAAAATTGCCGATGAATGAAGATGTTTAAGTTCTTTGACATTGTTTAAAAGAAGATTGAAAACACTAGTTTCCGGCTCCAGGCAATCAAAGAGATAAGACATATTTGACTGAGGATCCATATCAATCACTAGAACTTTGTGACCTTTGTGGGCCAAAGCATGTGCCGTATTAAAACACATCGTTGTTTTACCAACTCCACCTTTTTGGTTAAGAAAGCTTATAACTTTCCCACTACCGCGATCATTTTTTTTAGCTTTATTTCGACCAAAGAACATATGAATTCCCCAAAGTGATTAGATGGGAAGAATTATAGCATAGCTTTATTCTGCTTCATAATTTGTTGGATCAACTTCAATAACACAACGCACACCAACACGACTATTGGCCTCTCCATCAGGGAACATTTCAAGTGTATAAACACCAGACTCATTTAATGCCTGATAATCACCACCACTAACAATTGTTCCTGATGCAGTATTAGGAAGTTCTCTAAACATTGCATCATCATGTAATTGCGCACTTGTGATACCTGCGGAAGATCCAATTCTTAACGTATAGTCTCCAACAGATGTTCCATCGACACCGGCCTGGGCATCATTGGTAATAGGAATACCATAGACGTAGTTGAAATAACCTGTGCTATAAGTTGATTTATCTTCAAATAGGAAAGAACCCATTTCAGAATCACAAAATCCATCACCATCGGTATCGGCACATGGACCAGAAATCCCTTCGAAGCCATAAGTTCCACCTGTACCATAGATTGTTGAATCAGTGGCCGAAGTAATAGAAGGAAAATCGTAAGTAAAAGTCGTATTATCGTATGTATATTCTGTTCGAGAAAACTCTGCAACGTTACCGACAGCATCCTGAATACCAAACATTGAAGAACAATCTTCAGTATAAGTCGAACCTGTATGAAGAGAGCGAATTCCTGAAGAATATGTTCCAGGAATCGTGTGCACATCAGTTGAACTTAAAGTATCAACGTCCATATATGAAGACTCAAGACCACTGGCAAGATTAGAGTTACACTTACTAGAAGAATTTAGTGATTGACCTCTTTCTCTAGTCTCAAAAACAGACTCTGCATAATTACCACCAGATGGATTACGAAGATCCCAAGCAGTATAAGCAATTTGTTCGTCACGAGTTGGCAGATCGAAAGTAAGTCCTGCAGTATAACCAATAATAGTATTTGCTGTTAGTGCACTACATGCAGCCGTAGCTTGAGTATAATCAATATTTGTAAGAGGAGGTAAATATGCCTGATATGCTTTTTCAGCATCAAGGTCTTCACCGTTGTATGCAACAAAGCTTGAACCATCATGACGATAGCATGCACCAGTTGACCTTTCATAGAAGATTGAACCAGAAGCTCCTGTATATGGAGTTGAGTTATTAACTAAGTTTTGAGCAACACATTGTCCATCGACAGTATCACAGCCTGTTTTTGTAAATGGACATCCCATCTCGAATTTTGGAACAAGTAGATCTTTACCAAAATCATAGACAGCATTAATTGTTCCAAGTCCATTTGAGTCAGAATCTCCAAAGCCTTTATATTCACATTTATAATCATTATCAATGAATGACTCAGAATGCATCATTTCACACGCTTTCTTATTAACCATCCAACGGTGAACAAAAGTATAGTTTTCCTGAGGTGCGATCACTCTTAGTTTTGCAACATTATTATTCGTTGTAATCTCAAGCTCTTCAGATGCACTTAGTTGATTTGTAAAGCTTAAGACAGGTCTTACTTCATAAACATAAGTATGATTAGGTGCCGGCGCAATACGTGAGTTCTCTCCATTATCAATATAAGAAGTCGTTGTTGAACTGATAATTTCACGATTAAGAGGCATATCGTAATTGAATAAATTCTCTTTCCCAGCAAGTTTACGATATACATTATAGCCCTGTATTGCTCCAGAAGTATTAACAGTGAAAGCTTCCCAATCTAGTTTTACAGTTGAAGTTCCATGATACGGAGTCCAAGTTGTTCCATCAGAGTAGTAACAATCGTTCTTTGTTGAAGCATTATAAAGAGTATTAAATAAGAATTTTCCTTTATTTAAGCTAGCATCAAGAACTGAAGTCGTTGCATTAAATGTAACAGTTAACTGAGTTGAACCAGGGTTTACAAAAGTAACATCACCAATACAACTCGCGCTATTTAATGTGTCACAAGTCGTTGAACTATCTTCTAAAATTCCTTGATTAATGTAGTCACGGTTCACTTCACTAATATTACATGCTACTTGCTTATTAAATAATACCCAGTCAGCGGCCGTTGTACCTGTTGAGTAGTAACACTTATTATCAGAGCTTGAACGATAGATTGCTCCCGGTGCATCTGGAATGACAGCTGCGACAGGAGATGACGTTCCGTAACACTCATCCCCTCCATTACACTTTGTTAAAGAGTGTGAGCAAGTTGTTTCAATTTGAGCACGAGTTCCATAGTGATTAACTTTTACACCTAGTGCCTTAACATCTTCCCAACCATTATGGGTAATTGTTTGTGGCTCAACTCGTACATTGAAAGAAATACTTGTTGTAAGCGTCCCCGTTCCTGAATCAACAATATCAAAAGAAATCGTCGTCTCTCCAAATTGTGACGCCGTTGGAATCATCTTAATTCTTAAGTTCTCATTAAAGGCATTAATATTATCAATATTTCCACCACCAGGTCCTGTAACCGTAATAGTTGATGGCTCATCAAAAATATTGTCATTTTCAATATCATTAAAGAAAGTGATATTTGATGGATTAATTAGAATTGAATTTGTTGAAGCTATATTTTGAATTGTTAGTGTTTGCCCACCTTCATCTACAGAGCCACCTTCTGAAAGAATAACATTATCGATAATAACATTTTCTTTTTCACCAATAACAATATCTGACATGTAGCTAGCGTTCTGATTTCCATTATTACTTGCAACTTCCCAGCCACTACTTGTTGTTGAATTTGATTGATAACAAATCATATTCGTGCGATCAAAGTAAATTACAGGATCAGTTGATAAGTGAGATGTTGGTGCAAATGTTGGAGCACCTTCACCGATACAATGATTAACCCCACATTCAGTACGGCCAGATCGTAGATTATAAGTTGAGTAATTACAAATAACAGGTGCATCAGAAGTTTCTAAGACAACGACCTCAAGAGTTTGCACGGCCGAACCTGCCCCTTCATCGTCTCGTACAATAAAGTTAAATGAATCTGGTGTCCCTACTGTATTTGAACTATTTCCATTTAATGTCGTATAAAGACAAGAAATATTTCCTGACGAATCAATGGCACAATCACTAATCGTCCCTTCACTTCCAGTGACACTGGCCTGAGAGGCCATCGTATTGACATAACTCGAACTACTACTATCGAGAAAGTAAACACTTAAATCAGTCATTGCATCATCTATATCAGAAACATTTCCTAAAGAAATCGTCGAACTAACAGGATTCCAGTCAGTCGACTCATTCATCGAATGAGTAAAAGTAGTTCCACCAGTGATAAATGGAGGATCATTTTGTGCAATGATACTAATATTAATATACCCTGTTCCATGAAATTGTGCCATTGAAGTCAAAGGTAAATTAGAGTCTGAAACACTATACTCAAGAGTATAAATTCCATTGGCATTACCTTCAAAATTAACCTGACAATAGGTAGAGTCATCTACAAGTAAGTTATAATTATTTTCATCAGGTAACCCAGGGTTACCAGTACATGACCCCTCTATCTCTGTGTAGTTATCGAGATTCTTTAATTTATATCGAATATCTGAAGCATTAAATCCTGTAAAGCCATCATCACTTGCTGTCGGAAAATAAAAACCTGCAATTGTTTGAGCTCCAGGAATACCTGTCGCATCTTCGTTAACTGCAATTGTGATGGTTGAAGCAGGAACCGGATCATCATCAACTTCTGAAACAAGAGCCGAAGCTACACCAGTATTTGATAGCTGTCCGTTGGCAATGATTTGATATTCGACCATCGCCTCTGCCGACGTATTAAAATAATCAGCATCTGTATAAAAACTTAAAGTACAGACTCCTGTTCCAATATTACAAGTACATGAGATATTTGAGTTTTGAACATTTGCATGAATTGAATTAGCAAAACAAGCCGATGCAATATCTCCATCATAGTCAAAATAATCTGTTGTAGGAACTTCAGTAGTTGAAGAAGAAAATGTAAAAACAATTTGATTATCTTCAGCAACAGTAATTGATCGAGTTGCGGCAACGACTGGTGCCTGGTTTGTATCGGCTACATTGATATAAATTCTCTTTGTTGCACTATCTCCATCATCATCTGTAATGTAGAGATCAACATAAGTTGAACCACTAATATTTCGAGATGGTTCAATTTCCATCTCACAAGCACCATTTGCACACTCACAAGTTGCCCCAAGAACTTTTAAAAGAGGTGTAATTGATTCCGTTGTATTCCCACCTGTTACAGAAGCATAAATAATTGCGTTGACAGCAAGATTTGCATTTATTGCAGTTACAATTTGTGATGAAGTTGTAAAACCAGCATCGATTTCAATAGTGATTGTATTTCCTGAAACAGAAACGACTTCATTTCCATAGGCAATTGAAGGGTTATCAACAACCTGAATAAATAGATTTGAATAATCTTGAGCATTGGCCCAAGTGTTAACTCTCTCAATAGTAATTGATCCAAAAGTTAGAGATTGATTTAATCCTGTATCAGTATCTACGATCGTACATGATGTAGCGACTCCCCCGTTTTGATCAGTGTAAGTAATTGGGTATGTCGTCTTTGCATCGTTTTCAGTAATTGATAAACTTGAACTTGTGATGACGGGAGCCTTTGGAGAGACATCGAGTATACAGCTACGAGTAACCTCGTCAAAGTAGTGTCCAGCACCACAGTCTGCTTGTCTGAGTGAATTCATTTGGGGCGTACACGCCACAAAGAAACTCATAAATAAAGAAATTAATAATATACGTTTCATTACTTTTCCCAAATATCCCAATAACTTATCGCCATTTAATTTCTTAACTTTAAACTTAGCTAAAAAAAGAAATAAGTTATTTCAATATTATAGGATGTATAGAACTCGACTTCGAAACTAATGTAATTTTATATAGTTAGAGAAGTGTAACAAAGGAAAAATGCCCATATATCCTGACGATATCACTTCACTACTGACAAAACTTAAAAGATGAGTTCATGCTACACAGGGCCTCTTTCATTTGTGCATTGTCCTCTTTAAGCTTATTGACCTGCGTTTTTAAGGCCGTATTCTCTTCTTTTAAACTAGCTATAGCACGAGTATTTGCCTCAACCTTTTGCTCAACGCCTTCACTCATTAACTTATACATTTCAAGGTTCTTATCTAATTCCTTTACGGCCTCAATCAAAGGAGAAACTAGAACTGCGTAATCAACGGCCAGCCAGCCTTCACTATTTTCAATTACTGCCGTTGGAAATTGGGCCTGAACATCTTGAGCGATAACACCAATTGAGTGCTTTCCTGGCGCAATTGATTTTTCATTCCAATCAAACGAGACACCATTAAGTGATTTAATCTTATCAAGAGCATTAGGTATATTTTCAATATTATCTTTTAATCTTCGATCTGAAGTACAATTCGTTGCTCCAGCTCCATCTCCTAATGTACAGTCAGTTGTACCTTCAACGCGAAGATTTCCAACAACATGTAATTTCTCAGTTGGAGAGCTTGTGCCAATACCTACATCGACTGAAGTATCGAGTTTAGTCCACGCAATATCTCCATCAGCGACAGTCAACTTAGCATAAGGTATATCTCCATCAGCGACAGTCAACTTAGCATAAGGTATATCTCCATCAGCGACAGTCAACTTAGCATAAGGTATATCTCCATCAGCAACACTTAGTTTTGCGTAAGGGATAGCACCATCTGCAATATTTAATTTTGCGTAATCAATAGCTGCTGTAGGGTGGATATTTGCATTTGTGATGACACCACTATTATTAATCTTACTCCATGCAATTTGAGCTGCGGCATTAATATCAGCATTTACAATTGTTGCATCAGTGATTTCTGAAGACTCTATCGTTTGACCTAATTTAGATACAGTTGGACCTAAAAGAGAATCATTTATTGCTCCAGTTGTTATCTTACTTGCATCAATTCCCGAGGCCAGGTGAGAGTTTTGAATACTCCCGGCTACAACTTGTAATTTATTTGCGCCATTTTCTTCAATTGTAACACCATCAGCAATATCAGTTAGAGTATCAGGCCAAACTGAGCGACAATCCGTTCCAATACATAATTGAGTTGCTGTAATATTTCCATTTACATCGAGGGCCTGAGTTGGTGTTGTAGTACCAATACCGACATCACCTGCTGTCGAAATATGTAAACGAGCTGTATCGTTTGTATAAAGAGCAAGTGGAATAGCTGTTGTAACTGTTCCACCAGTGTTAACGTTACCAACCTTTATTTCAGTTGGGCCCAAGTTAACTTCAAAGTTATTGGCCGAACCACCTTTTAGAATTGAATTATTCGAATCTCCAACACCAATTAGTTTACTAACTGCCGTAATGGTCCCAAAACTTGCTGTACTCGATGAAGTATTACCGCCAATCGTATTAACAGTAAGATTTTGAAGCGCAATATCTCCATTAAGATTAATATTACCGTTGAATGTTGTTGTACCAGTAACTTCAAGGTCACCAATAACATTAGCATTACCAAAATTCTGTAGAACACCTGTGTTTGTCATACCACCAGTGGAAGTTACATTTGCTCCGGTGATATTATTTGTCGAAGTTAATGGCCCATCAAGACTCACAACTCCACCACCTGTTTGTGTAAAAGTACCACCTAAATCAATATTGAAAAAAGTTGAAAGACCAGTATTTCTCATATCACCATCTAATAGAGTATCTCCACCAACAACTAACGAATTAGCTGAAGTATCACTTAAGGCAGGTACACCAACAAGAAGACGCCCATCGTGCGATAACTTCATACTTTCAACAGGTGTATTTGTTGTATTTGGAGTTGTACTAAATGCTAGTTCTGATCCAAGATTACCAGCAGCAAAGTTTTCTGTTGCACGTGAAGTAATATTTGAAGAACTTACAATTCCAGTACTATTATCCCCTCCAAAGTTAATTGAACCAAGAGAATCTCCAGTAGCAGTAGCAACAGGACCTGTCGTTAAACCTTGAGATGAACCTAAATTGATGGAAGATTGGTTGCCATCATATGAATAAAACTGACCAACAACATCTTCAGAATTACTTCTTACATCAATCTGAGCTGTTGCCGTATAGTCTGTTGAGTTCGCATTATTATGTCCAAAGGATAGATACCCCTGAGAATCAAAGACGGCAAAGTCAGAAGTATTTGATTGAAATGCAATATTTCCACTTCCACTTGTTCCACCTTGAAGTGTCATCGTTGAAGAGTTCGTCATATTAGTCGCATTAACATTTGTAATCCCAGAGCCATCACCAGTGAAAGATGATGCGACAATATTCCCATCGACATCAAGATCATCATGAATTCTTGTATCACCATTTACATTTAGTCGATAGCTTGAACCATCTGGAATCATTCCTAAATAGGTATAACCATTCATTGCAATATAGAAATCTGCATTAAGCCACGGTGTTCCTGAAGGACTCCCTGCTCCATCAACATCAATATAAAAGTAATCACCTGCTGTACCAAAGCCAGAGTTAGAACCCATAACCCCCATCGTTGCATATCTTTCATCTCTTAGACCAAAAGACATCGCTCTCGACCATTGACCGGCCCCTGATGCAACATTACCAGCAATACTAATTAGAGAGCTATCCTCAATTGTTGCGGAAGCTGCCGAATCAGTACCAACATTAAACATTGCTGGACCATCATATGCGGTATTATGGATTGTGACTTTATTAGAAGACACTCTTCGAATATTTGATCCACTAACACTCCATGGACCAACGTAAGATGTACCACTTGACTGTAACTCCCACTCAGGAGTTGATAAAGCTGTATTAAGGCGAATAATATCTCCAGGATTGTACGTTATCGCTCCAACTCCTGCTGGATCATTCACATCCCCTACAACAGCAGAAGCATCGTTAATAACGTAGAAGTCACCATTATTAAAGCCTGATGTCGATAAAGGAAGCACAGAACCACTTGGCGCAAGAACAATTCTTCCAAGATAATTATTTCCACCAACGTAATCAACAGCAACCCAATCTGCACCATCATATTGCAGGAGTTGTCCCGCCGTCGTCGCTCCTAAAGAACCAAGCTTTGAATTCGTAATACTGCCATCTTGGATTTTACTCGTCGAAATCGAATCATCTTGGACATCAAAGCTGATTGTTGTCGTCGATTGTCCAAAGGCATCAGTAACAACAAGATCATAAAGATATCCAGCAACTAATTTCATTCCATTTGGAATAGAGAGTCTCACCATATTGGCCGTTTTGGATAAAATATTTAAATTGATGACCTGAGGGCCATACTTAGTCTTTACTGCTGAAACAGTATTTAGATTTGTTCCATTAAGAATTAATTGATTAGAAGAAACTTCAATTAGAGAGATCTGATGCTTCTTACTTAAATCAGTTGTATTCGACGAATTACTATCCAAACGACTAGTATTTCCGGCCGGCTGACAAGAAGCAAGAGCAAGTAAAATAAATGGTAAAATTAAAATTTTTATTCTCATATTCATAAATCCCTAAATTCATATCGGAGATTAATAAATAAAGTTAAACTATTAATATTACTGTAGTACATAACTCAGGTAAATAGATGATTACGGAGATTTTTTCAATGATTACCTAAACTTGGCTTTACCTATAAAATAAGACTATGAACAAGCTAAATCGTATTTTGCAATCTTTTGTGGTCACTGCCTTCATTCTCTTTTCATCTCATAACTCTTTAGCACAAGATAAGAGACTCAATACAAACCTTGTCGTTGTTCAAAAAATAGCAAATGACGGTTTGTCTTTCATCATAAGAAAAGGACTGGCCGATGGAATTATCAAAGGTCAAACTTCCCTATTTTCAAATAAATCAATCTCATTCACGGCCCGTGCTCTATCAATCACAAAAGAGTATTCCCAATGGTTAGTAAGTGACAACAATATAAAAGTTCCTTTTGAAAAAGGTGATATCGTTACAGTAAATTATTCACCTGAAAGAGTATGGCTAGAAATTCCAAAGATACTTGGTGATGAGAATTATCAACAGCTATTGGCCAAAGAAGAAAGTGCTCTTAGAGAAAGGCAATACATTAAATATGAAAATCGTTTTGAATTCTTTTACGCAAAGAACCAAGGACTTAGTGAATCAACGACAGATAGTACAAATAATGATGGTTCAAGAACTGGAGATAGTTTTCAACTCCATTACGCTATTCCCTTTAATCAAACAATTCAGCTAATTCTAGGCGGACGTTATGATACCGATCTTTTAACACTGACAAACCCTAGTGTTGAGCAAGAATCGATGAGAATGATGGGAACGGCCGATTTAAAGTTTTCATTTCAAAATGACTGGAGCTATCGATTTAGCTACTTTGTTAGCATTGGAGCCGGTTTTGGACGTTCACAAACAGAGATTCAAAATACGGCAAGAGTTGGAACTGCCATTCTGCTTCCTTCTGTAAGTCTAGGACTTGAATATAAAATATCAACAAATCAATCCCTGATCTTTAAAGTGAATTTTGAAGCACTCCAATCAAGTGAAGAATTCGCCGATGGCTTTCAGCAATCAACAGACATGACTTTACTTGGACTAAGTGTCGGTTACGCTTTCTAAAAGACCTTAATTCTCTCTATCGTGGGGAACAGAAGGTTTAATCAAAATTCTTATAATATATTGAAAAAAAGACTCTCCTTTGTGACGAGAGTGCTTTGCATAAGCATCTTGTGAAAGTGGCCCAATAAGTAAGACTAGAACAAGAAAAGTTTTCACCAGTATCCTCCGTAAAATTGATAAAAATTTCTAGTTACAATCTAGGAGAACACAATGAAGATCAAATGTCTTAGTGATGACAAAAAAATAGGCCTTCATTAAGTAAACTTAAGAAGGCCCATCGAGGTATTTAGTAATATTTTAACTAATTATTTCTTTGCTGGTAGAACTTCAATTAGTTCAACTTCAAAAGTAAGTGTTGCACCACCTGGAATTGATGGAGGAGCACCTTGATCGCCATAAGCAAGCTCAGATGGAATAACTAGTTTGATCTTTCCACCTTCACCAATAAGTTGCATCCCTTCAGTCCAACCTTTGATAACTCTATTTAATGGGAATTCAATTGGCTTATTTCTTTTGTAAGATGAATCAAATTCAGTACCATCTCTAAGAGTTCCTTTATAATGAACTTTTACTGTATCAGTTGGCTTAGCTTTCTTGCTTGAACCAGCTTCAATGATTTTGTAAGCAAGACCAGATTCAGTCTTCTTAGCACCTTCTTTAGTAACAAATTCTTCTAAGAATTTTGCTCCAGCATCTTTTTCAGTCTTAGAAACTTCACTCATTCTTGCATTAACAACATCTCTGAATTTGAAAGCAAATTTTCTTGTATCAATTCCAGTATCTTTATTTGCTGCTCCATCACGAACCCCTTGAATAAGGTTAGCAATTTCTTTGTCAGTTAGTTTGAAATCTTTGAAACGAGCACCGTAAACGTGACCGACAGAGTAGAAGATTTTATCGTTTTCAGTTTCTGGCTTCACTTCAGCATTCTTGCTACATGAAACGAATAGTAATGGCGCTAATGCCATTGTCGCTAGTAGTTTCTTCATTTAACATCCTTTGTATAAATTGATCTACTTTAATAAAGTTTTCTATAATAGGTTAATTGCCTTTAACTTGCTTTTCAAGCTTAAATATTTTCATCCATGGCCTTATTTGCCAATTGATCACAATGCTCATTCTGAGGGTGTCCACTATGACCCTTTACCCAGCGAAACGAGAGGTTTGAGAATTTTGCGGCCATTTCATCAAAGCTTTGCCATAACTCGACGTTCTCAGGGGTTTTCTTATCGGCCTTTTTCCATCCACGGGCCTTCCAGCCTGGAACCCACTTTGAAATACCGTCCACGACATATTTTGAATCACTATAAAGAAAAGCTGGATGATCAAGGCCCAGGCCTTGCTCTTCTAATTCATTTTCTAATGAACGCAGGGATTCAATGGCCCCGGTTAACTCCATTCTGTTATTAGTTGTATGAAATTCAAAGCCTGAACTCTCAAAGAACACTTTTCCATCAGGCGATTGTCCCATGGCACCCCACGCACCAGGTCCAGGATTTCCGCGACATCCTCCATCACTATAGACAGTGTATGCACCTTGGGCCTCTGAAGCAATTGCAAAGCCACCAATAGCACTTGAAACACCAGTATCTATATCTTCTAGTAAATCAACACTTTCTCTTAATTGCTCAAGGGCATCATGATCATCCTGAGTATCTAAAACGCTTTCTAGGTAATCTAAAACTTTATAAATATTTTGTTTCTTCATTAATTATCCAATCCTTAAAACATAAGTATAAAACTTCATTTACAAAAAAGAAAACTTCAACCACAATTTCTTTATGGAATTTATAAAATTAGACTCTGGAAAATCAGTAAACGGCCAAGAAATCCAATCCTTCAAGAATAAACTTGAGGCTCCACGCTATATTTATCTCATGGCCGGAGTACACGGTGATGAAGTCGAAGGCGTCCATTGTCTAAAAGAAATCTATTCATGGCTAAAAGAGCTTGATAGTACTCAGATAGATCTTCCACTTGTAGTGATACCAATCGTCAATGTCGATGGTGTTGCGGCAGGAACTCGTATCAATGCTAATGGAGTTGATCTCAATCGCAATCTGCCGACGGCCAGTTGGGAGAGCGAGTACACAGAAGATAAGTACAATCCAGGCAAGGCCCCTCTTAGTGAGCCTGAAAACCAATACCTAGATCAGCTCTTTAAAGTCTACCCTCCGGCCTTCATTCTATCGATCCACTCATGGAAGCCAATTATAAACTACAACGGTGACTGCCAAGATGTAGCGCAGCTACTAGCAAAGCATAATAACTACCCTGTTGCCGACGATATCGGCTATCCAACACCTGGTTCACTTGGAACATATGGAAGTGTTGATCTAAAAAGCCCTGTTCTCACATTTGAATGTCCAACCCTTGATAGCGGCGTCACACTTGAGCAAGTCTGGAATGAAAATGAAGTGGGCTTTAAAGAGATGCTAACAAGTGGCATTCTTAAGAGATTTCTTTAACTTCAATTAAACAAAATTAACTTAATTTCTCTATCACTCTAGCCGTTTATAAAGCATACTCATTAAGAGAAGATAACGCACCGCGTACTTCGTGTTATTTTTGGTTACATTTCATTTAGGTCCTAATATCCCTCATAATCCCTCTCTCTTTTTGGGACCTAGGTGTAACGGGGGGTCATCTCCAATGGCCCCTCTTTTAATATCTCGTGCAACTCATCAATATTATTCATTTGAAAATGCTCGTTCTTCAGTCATATGTGCATAATTCATACACACCCATTATAGATTTTTCAAAATTGCCTCTACATAATGCGTAAAGTTATATACTTACACTGAAACTCGAACCTGAACGTACTTGAACGAATGGCATACTATTTGCATCAAGTACTAGACTATTTGAATTTTCAGGGTGAGAAAAGGAGACAATGTGACACTATTTAAGTGTATGTCATTAATTTTATTAGCGTTTACTTCTGCAACAGCAGTGGCGCAAAGTAGTACCAGTAATGTTGCGAGTGTCAAAAAAGGACTCGAAGACAAGAAGAGATGGTCACTACGAGTTGACTCAACAATTTCAAGAGATCTTTTAAAGACAAGTGATACACAGCACTCAGCAAGTACTCAAAACTCTTTGAAGTTTGGTTATGTAACTGGCTTTGGAAGTATCAGTGCTAAGACTTCATTTTCAAAGGAGCTCACGAATGAGCGAGAAGCTTATATGGGTGATTCATCATTCTCATTCTCACGAAATGTGGCATCACCAACAAAGGGTATTGTTTCATTCGGTTCCCTATCTTTTAAGATCCCAACAAGTGAGGGATCAAAAGACTACGCAAAACTAAGAACAGGAGTAAGTCTATCTGAAGGTATTTCTATTTCTGATGAGATCCTTCCTCTTAAGAACTTTTCAATTCTGACGATACTAGGAGCAACTAAGAATTTCCATGAGTTCAAAACTTCGCTTACGGGAAGATCAAATACATCTTATTCACTATCAGGAGTTGCTTACCTTACATATAGTGCAACAGATAAGCTCTACTTTAATCTAGGTGGAACTTACATGAAAGGTTGGACTTATGAAAATAATACTAAAGACCTTTATTCATTTTCACAGGCCGTCGGCTACAGTTTTACATCAGCATTTAACTTAGAAGTAGGACATGAGTTTGGGGGTTCTCCCCTATCTCCAAACGGGAGAAAAACTGAAATCGAGTTCTTTGATGAGCGGGACTCATCTGTATACGCGTCACTAACAATTAAGATTTAAAAATATATTTAAGAAAAAAGAGAAAGAAAAAAACAAACAAGGTAGTAAGAGAAATGAAAAAAACGAAAAACGAAAGACCAAGCATGCTAAGAGGACTCACACATGCATTTGCACTTGCTGCAATCATGTCGAGTTGTGCTAAGACTTTACCTGAAAACGAACCAGATCGCGCAGAAGAGCAAGTAAGAGCGATGTCGACAGTTACGTCGGCCGAAGCAATCGTTGTCTCACTTGGCCAAGCCAAACAGGAAGACTTAGTAAAGAATAATATTGCTGTTAGTGATGTTGTTGGAAGCTTAGGTTCAGAAGGATCTAACTTATTTACAACAGAAATTGAGAGTATCAATGATGATAGTTACCGTATTCTACTTAAGGATCTACTAATTCCTGCAGGAGAAGAAGGAAAGCGCTTTAAAATTAAGTTCAAGCTAACAAATAACTACCTTGTTGCAACAATGACACCAGTAGATGAGTCTGTTGGAACTTTTATTGCAAATTCTCTTAACAATGGAAGAGACGATAAAAAAGATAAGAAAATCGTAAGAGACTTCCTACCATTAAATGCTGCAGAGCTTGAGGATGGGATTCCACTATTTCAATATGGTGTTGATTTCGTTATTAGAGAGAAAATCAAAAATGACCTTGATGAAGAAACAAGAAATATTAAATATACAGAAAGAACAAAGGGTGAATCAACTCACTTCAAACTAGACCCGCTTCTAAAGAATAGAACATACGCTGGTGGTTTTGGACTTGAAATCGATTCAATTAAAGAGATCTATAGAAAATCGACTCTAACAGAAGCTGTCTTTACAATTAAAGACATTAAATCTGACTACCTTGAAGAAGAGTCTTTCCAAAATAAATCTCTTATTGATAATCATGAATTTCAAGATACTGATATCATGAAAATCGTTGTTGATGACAAAGAAGAAAAAGCATACTTTGCACGTGCTCTTGATCGTTCTCAACTTACAAATGATGAGTTACAAATTGTAATCGCTAAAAAATTCAACACTCTCCTATCACAATGTGATGAAGAAACAGCAAAGAAAGCAAAACTTGCAATCGAAGATTGTTTCCTAAGATCAGAGTTTAGCAAAGATATTAAATACGTAAGTTTCACATATGATAAGGATGTTGCTTACAACAATAATAAAGAAGATTCTGATATTCTTGCAGCGACAAAGGTTATTACAACAACTAACCCAGAAAGTGCAAAATTCATCAAACTAGTGAAGTCAGATGATAAACCAGAATTCGTTGAAGCAAGTGAGCTTAAAGATAAAATTAATGAAGCTTGGCTTCCAATTGAAAAATTCAAAAATCAAGAATATACATTCAGAAGAGTACTTGAAGATGCACCAAATATCTTCAACTACAGCTTTGCTGGTTCAAAGAACTCTTTCCATGTTGAAATTGTTAAATTTGTATTTGAATCAGATCGCGTCAAGGTAATGAGAACAGCACCAATTCTTGAAAAAGATGGAAAAACAAGTGTTGACTCAGAAGTATTAATGGAATTTGAAGCTGAATACTTCAGACCAAGTCGTACAAATAAGAATTCTTATGTTCCTGCAAGTCATAACGATGAGACTGCCTTTGCAGTTGTTGACCTAAGCGACGATCAAATTGGTAATGTACAAACAGCACTAGATCGATACATTAAAAATGCTTGTACATCAGGTGAAGAAAGAGGACTAAGAAGAGTTGAAAATATCGTTCAAACTGTTGATAACAAGGACGACGTTCTTAACTATACTCTATCTAAAACATATAAGCGTGGACAATATGACTGTGCTGATTTTGGTGGATCTGGTTGGGGACCACAAAACGAGACTCTAAACTTCAAAGAAAGAACAACTTTCATGAAGTACGATCACGTACAAGAAGGTCCGGATCAAGACCTTTCATATGAAGTGCAAAAGAAGTTCAATTTTGGTTTATTCACTGGAAGTAAGTTAGATCCAAAAGGATATAGCCAATCAACACGTGACCATGATGCAACAGTTGATCTTCCGATGGTATTTGATATTAAAAATGGAAAACAAATCAAGTATGTTCTAACAGGTATACCTTCTGATCAATTCGATCACACTGGTAAGAAAATTAGAACTCTAACTAAGACTGAATTAGATCTAAGAAATAAGATTATTCTATCTTCTCAGAAAGTTGTTGATGATATCAATGAAGGTTTTAAGAGAGCATTCAAAGGGACTCAATACGAAGGCCGTGGAGATGTAATCGTTCTTGAAATTGAAAAAGATGATTCAATTCCAGCAGGGACAAAGAACTATACTGTTACATACAATCTTGATGGTGCTGAAAAAACAGCAACTATTCCAGTAACAGAAAAAACTCACTTAGGTGATCTACAACGTAACCATATCTACTGGGTAGAGAAAGCAACTTCAAGTTCAATTATTGGTCTTGGTGGTCCTTCATATAACCCTAAAAACGGAATCGTTGAATCAGCTTCTGTATACCTATACGGTGGTAACATGAAGTCTTCAATTGACTGGATGGTCGAAAAAGCAAAAGCTGAGAAGAACTTTGTTAAAAACATGACACCTTCAAAGCAACTTGAAAGCCTAGTAGCTCAGTCTAACCAAGCTGCAATACAAAAAGCACTTGCAGACCACGAAGCAAAAAAGGCTGCTGCTCAAGCACAGGCTCAGGCTCAACAAGATACAATTGAAGTTGAAGTTGAAGGTGAATTAAACACAGTTCCAAACTCAAAAGAGAAAATTGAAATCAATTCTCACCGTCACGGAATTGCGCACCACAACTTTAAGAGTAACTTACTTAATAGAATTAAAGTTCCAAATATTGCCAATAGAATGTCAAAGATCAAAGACGCTCACCGTCTAATGAAAAATGACTTCAAGGCAAGCCAATACGATGAAGAAGAAGCACTAAGCCACTTTTCACAGGCAAGTGAGAAAGACTCAAAAGCTCTTCATAATGCATGGAAAGCTGTCGCAAACAAAGATGAAGTTGCACTTGCAAAGGCAATCTACGGTGAAGATTCTGTAGAAGCTAAAAGAGCTGAAATCGTTCACAGTATGAATTACGATGAGAACGGAAGAAAAACGCCAATCTGTAACCATGAATCTGCACAGTTTGCATTAAGTAACCTTGCTAAGAATTACGATGTTCTAGAAATGGCAAAAACAAACGAAGGTAAGAACGATATTCTAATTGATATCTGGATGCCTACACTTGCTCACGAAATCGGACATAACCTTGGTCTACGTCACAACTTCATCGGTTCATTCGATAAGAAGAACTGGCTATTCCCAGGAGAGAAAGAATCGAAAAGAACATCATCATCAGTTATGGATTACACAATTGATGACCATGCCACTTACGATGGACTAGCTCCATACGATGTATACGCACTTCGTGCAGCATATACAGGAATGGTTGAACTTGATGACTATACATCAACTCCAATTACTTCTAAGTCGATTAACGGCAAAACGGTTAAAGTTACTCCAGTTGAGTCTGAATTTGAAAAAGGTATGTACTACCATTTAGTAAAAATTCAAGACGTAATTGATGCTCTAATGGGAGAAACAGGTAACCCTGCTGATATCTCTAAGAGAGCAATTATGGCGCAAGCTAACTTAAAGAGAATCAAGTTCTGTTCAGACGAAGATGCTGGAGATACTCCACAATGTCAAAGACACGACTTTGGTGCATCATTTGAGGAAATCGTTGATTATGAAATTCAAGATTACCGTCAAATGTACGAATACATTTACTTCCCAGGACAACGTCAAAACTTCACTGGTGGAGCAGCATTTGAATGGGCACTTAATAAATTCTTTAAGCTTAGAATGTTAAACGAAGAAGTATTCTACCACTTAATCTATACTCCAGAGTTATTTGCTGGAACAGATCAAGCGGCACACGATGCAACAACAAATGACCTTGTTAATGCAACGATTAAGTCAATGTTCTTCTTCCAGTCTGTTGTTGCGACACCTGAGGTTTCTCCAGGAGTAGGACTTGCAACTCAGGCCCAAAGAAATAAGAGATTTGTTGAAACAATTGCACCATCACAAACAGTTGTAAAAGCTGATGATGGTACTGAACTTGAGGTTAATATCTCTAAGGCCATGGTTGTTGAAACGAAGTGGAATGAATCTTACTCAGTTGATAATATTTCTTCAAGAGCAAGAAATCGTGGTATTGAGTACGATAAGGCAGCAGCTCTTATTGCTCTTACACAGTCAGAGTCTTACTCTTACAGATACTTATCGAACTCTTTAAGAATTCCATACCAGTTACTAGAGCAGTACCTATTTGGAATTGATATTAAAGATTCAATTACTCAAGCAACTGTTAACCAAGTACTTTCAGGTACTGTAACACCACTTGTGTACGATTCTGAAACAGGAAGAAACGTTGCCCTAGATAGTGCATTTAAAGTTGAAATTGGTGAAGTTGAAACTAATTACGCAGCAATGGGTGGTCTACTTTACGGAAATATCGATACTTTCGAGCAAACAGCTAACCCTGCAAGAGCTTACTGGGTGAGCCATATTAACAAGCAAGATCTTCTAACGAATAGATTTACTGGTGCTGATGGTAATGAGTATGAAGTAACAGAAGACTTTGTTGCAGAGAAGTCAGATAGAAGAAGAGCTTATGTTCCTTACTCTGAAGACTCTTATGTATCAGGGAGCCTAATTTCTAAGGCGGCCGTAATGCAAGCAATTGTACATGACGAGCGCTGGTCAGAGATCTTTACTCAGTGGGAGAAAATGCACGTTGCAGCTTCACAACTAGCAAATTCAGAGCCAGCACCAGGTGCTACTCTTGAAACTCTAGCGGCTGCCAAGAAGGCTTTAGATGATGCATCAGCAGTTGGTGAGCCACAAGCTATTGCTCAAGCGCTTCAGGCAACTTATTCACAAGTGAACGCTCTAATTGGAGATCAAGTAACACAACTTGAAGCCTACAAAGTAATGCGTGAGCTAATGAAAAGAGGTGGTCAGTACTTCGTAAATGCACAATTCAATACAATGCTAGCAGAGCTTGGTTTTGGAGGAGCGACAGTAAATGACATTTTAAATGTAATGGCACAAAACGTATTACCAGAGCTAATTAGCATTGCTAACTGTGAATACGATGACCAATACTGTCAAATCGAAGATCTTGTTCAATTAGGAGCAGGAAATAAAGCGGCATACTTACAGAGAAAGAAAGAGAATATTTTAAACGCGATCTCTATGCCACAACTTACAGAAGATGGTTACAGCATTGTACTTCCACTAGTTGCAAGAGTAATGGAAGGTCTAAATGCTAATGAGCAGATGAAACTTGGAACTGTATACTTAAGACAGTACACTGACAATGCTACAATTCAACAGAATATGCAGCAAGATGCAGTTTTCACTGAAATCTTAAATGGAGCGAAGGCCACTAAGACAGTTGAAAGCAGTTACGGTGATATCAAGAGAAACGTTAAACTTCTTGGATTATACCTAAGAATCATCAACCCAATGGAAGGTAAGTAATCTAACCATTGAAGTAAAAATTAAAATATTAAGAAACCCACCTCGTCCAAGGTGGGTTTTCTTTATTCTGGGCCTAAAGATTTATCCAAAACCTCATTTTATTAACGCCACCATTGTCGATAATACTCTCAAGCTCTCCCCCATTATTTACAATAGTCTTACGAGAGCCGATATTATCTTCATCGCAAGTGACAAGAACCCTTTTAAGGCCCTTAATATTACCTGAGGCCCATTCTAAGCTTTTTGCCAGAATCTCAGTGGCATAACCCTGACGACGAAAACTAGGGCATACTCCGTAGCCGATATGACCACCAACTTTCAAGAGATGTTCAGTTAATTCGAAACGAATCGAAGTTCGGCCGACAATTTTTCCTTCATCATTGAACGCAAAGAGCATGGCACATGGAACATGGCCACTTGGAAGATGCTGGCCCTTGGCCATTTCAGGAGCAATCTTCACATAGGTTTCAAAGTCATTACCTGCAAGACTTTCTAGGTAGTGAACAAAGTCAAAGTTTTCTTCCCAGGCTTCATTAATGGCGCGGAAAAACTCTTCTCGATCATTTAGAGTTAAGTATCTAAGAGTAATCATTACTTCTTCCCCCTATAGACGACAAAGGCCCGCAAAATGCGGGCCCTATATCTAATCAAAATTTTAATTTTAAGATTAAGCTTTGTCGAATTTGATAACTTCTGTCGGACAAGCTTCAGCAGCTTCAAGAATAAGAAGTCCATTATCAAGAGGCGCATCTGGACGAATCACACAGTTAGTATCTGTTACTTCAAATACCTCAGGATAGATCCCTTCACAAGCATTACAAACAATACAACCCTCTTCAATCCAAACCTTTGCAACAGCAAAGTTCTCAACAGCAGCTGCTGCTCCACCACCAGCGGCACCAGCAAACTCTCCAGCAAATTGTGGATTAGCAGCAATTCTTAACCCTAGAGGAATATCTGTTTGCGGTAGTGGCTCAGCAATAAAAGAGCGGCCATTTTGGTGATAGAAAGTTTTTGGTTTTACATATCCATGCTTATCATTGAATTCCTCAACACTTTCCGTAGCACCTCGATATAATTCGATGAAACGACGGGCCTTCATTGAGCGTGTTTGAGAAACATTATCTTTTGATTTTAGTTCGATTTCAACTGTTGCCTTGTCTAGGTTCTCAGTAGCTAGAATATCTTTAAAAGCAGGACCTAATTTAACTTCAACTGCAAAGTCACTGTCTTGAACAGCAAAATCACTAGAAACAGTTACCTGAGTCTTTTTACCAAATGGATTGAAAAGTCTAACAGAAACATGATTGAACTTTGCTGGTTCACGTGAATTATTCCAACGATAACCAAAGGCAAAAGTCTCATCTGATGATGACTTTAAAAGATCGAATTTAGACTTCCCAAAAAGGAAGAAGAAAGCACCTGATAGTAAGCTCAGAAGCCCAAGCTGTACGATCATCCCTGCAACAACTAATAATGCAATAGCTAATGCGATTAAAGTAGTATTCACTTTATCTCCTATTAAATGATTGTATTTTTCCAAAGTATAACATGATTTGAAATTATTCGTCTAAGGAATTACACATAGTTAAATCGATTTTATCTAACGCTACAGGACAAAATGTCACGCAGGATTTCAATAAATTTTCATTAACTTGCCCTAATCCAAGGGTTTTTCCTTCTTGCCTAACCCAATAAAGGCCATTTTCAACTTCAACGACCGGATTTTGGCCATTAATAAAGCTCTTGGCATCTGCCTCTGTCAGCAATATATGCTTAAAATCAATTAATTCAGTGATTGGCATTGCGTATGTTTCAAGGAAGTTTTGAGCACTGAAGTCGGCCTGTTCAAAAATATCTAAATTAATTGAGTCTTCAACTAGAATACCTGCTGAATTTGTTCGCCTTAGATCTTCAAGGGCCCCACGGGTTCCAAGCTTCTTTGAAAGATCATCAAAGAGTACACGAATATAAGTCCCAGAAGATACACTAACGCGAAAAATAACTTTATCACCAGAGAGCTCAATTAGTTCAGTCTCATAGATTTGTCTCTCAACAGGTGGTTTTTCAATAATAACGCCTTGTCTTGCCCACTCATGAAGGGCCTTACCTTCATGCTTAGTGGCCGAAAAGGCAGGTGGACTCTGCATATATGCACCAACAAATGAATTTAGAGCATTACTGACTTCATCAAAAGTAACATTGTTAAAATCAACTCTCTCAATAGTCGACTCATCAGTATCGAAGTCCCCAGTTGGAGTGATAACACCTAATCTTCCTGTTGCAATATATTCTTTGGCATTAGACTGAGTGTATTGATTAAGCCTAGTCGCAGGCCCAATTCCAATGACAAGAAGACCTGTAGCAAATGGATCAAGGGTTCCAAAGTGACCTATTTTTCCAATATTCTTTGGAAGATTTCTTTTAAAGCGTCTAATAACGTCAAATGATGTCATGCCCTTTGGCTTGTCCACTTTAAAAAAGTAAGGCCCAAAAATTGGGCCTTTATTTTTCTTACTTTTATTACTCATTAGAAAGTTTTACCTTTATCTTTTTCAGATTGCAGAAGTTTTTCAATTTCCTGCTCATCTTCAAATTGAGAGTCATACTCTGCTGTAAGTGCAGGAGTATGCCTAACTTGTAAAGTCTTGGCCAAGTGAGTACGAATCTTCCCAAGGGCAGATTCCATGGCCTTACTGATATCCCCTCTACGACTTGGATCAAAAGTATCCCAGTAAAGTTTTGCCATTGAGAAATCAGGGCTCATTTCAACTTTAGTAACAGAACAGAAAGTAAAAGCACTATTGTCCATTCCGGTACGAAATAGCTTATTTACTTCGTTTTTTATTTGTTCTTCATACTGAAGTTTCTTCTTATTGCCACTCATGCCGACTCCAATGATTAAAGAATTGCCGAATCAGATGTCATAACATCTTCAAGGGTACGCTTCTTTTCAATCATTTTATAAGCTTCGAATAGATCTCCAATCTTAACGTCATTATAGTTTTCAAGACCAACACCACATTCGTAACCATTCTTAACTTCTTTAACATCATCTTTGAAACGTTTAAGAGAAGACATTTTCCCGTCGAACATAATTTTTCCTTCACGAAGAAGACGTACGTTACATCCAACTTGGATCGAACCGTCAACAACGATTGAACCTGCAATTGTACCAACTTTTGGCACAGAGAATGTATCGCGAACTTCTGCACGACCGATGTACTCTTCTGTAAACTCAGGATCAAGAAGACCTTCAACAGCAAGCTTAACATCATTGATTAGTTCATAGATGATTGAGTATGTTTTAACATCAATTCCATATTGTTCAGCAAGCTTACGTGCAGATGTCGAAGGTCTCATGTTGAAACCGAGAACGAATGCACCTGAAGTATTTGCAAGTTCAATATCTGAATCGCTAATTTGCCCTACACCACCACGGATAACCTTAACCTCAACTTCTGGGTTAGAGATTGTTGCCATCGCAGTTTTAATTGCTTCAAAAGAACCTTGTACATCTGAACGAATGATAAGATTAAGATCTTTCTTCTGACCTTCTTCTGAAACAGCAGTTGCAAAGAAGTCTTCAAGAGAAACCTTAGGTCCTGCAACAGTTGAAGCTGTCTCAAGTCTAATTCTCTCGTCAATTCTATTTTGTGCAATTTTCTTAGCTTCTCTTTCGTTTTTAACAACGTTTAGAGAATCACCTGGAGATGGAGCTTCAGCTAGACCGATAATTTGAACCGGGAATGAAGGACCAACTTTAGGATGTTGCGTTCCCTTATGGTCAGTTAGGCTTCTGGCACGGCCAAAAGTTTCACCAACAACAATTGAGTCACCTTTTTGAAGCGTTCCTGTTTGAACAAGAACAGTTGCAACAGGACCACGTCCGTGCTCAATTCTTGATTCAATAACAACACCTTCAGCAGGACCTGCTGGGTCTGCACGAAGTTCAAGAATTTCTGCTTGAAGTGCAATCGACTCTAGAAGCTCATCTATACCATCACCTTTTAGAGCTGAGATATGACAGAATTGAGTCTCTCCACCCCATTCTTCTGGAGTGATATTGTACTCAGTAAGAGCTTGTTTGATTCGATCAGGGTTGGCCCCTTCTCTATCCATTTTGTTAACAGCTACAATTACTGGTTTTCCTGCACTTTGAATATATTTAATCGATTCAACAGTTTGTGGCATAACACCATCATCTGCAGCAACGATAAGAATAACGATATCTGTTATATCAGCACCACGTTGTCTCATTGCACCGAAAGCCGCGTGACCTGGAGTATCGAGAAATGTAAGTTGTGAACCTTTAACATCAACAGAATAAGCACCAATATGTTGAGTGATACCACCTGCTTCACCTTCTGCAATTGACTCATTTCTAATGTAATCAAGAAGTGTTGTTTTACCGTGATCAACGTGTCCCATAATTGTGATAACAGGAGCACGAAGTGGAAGTTTATTCAGCTCTTCTTCTGAAAGCTCTTCCTTCCCTAGCATTGCATCTTCGTCAAAAGATTGGTCTTCAACACGATAGTCGTAAAGTTCAGCAATCTGGCTTGCAAGCTTAAGACCTATATAGTCTCCATTTCTAACAAGTAGATTCAGGTCAAGACACATGTCGATCATATCTTTAAGTTTAATAGATAGTTTCTTAGCAAGTTGTTCTGCATAAGCACCACCATGTAACTTAATTACTCTTTTTGATTCTTTTACTTCTGTGATCTCTGTTGACTTACTTGGCCCAGAGTACTGACGCTTTCTCTTTACTTGCGTATACATTGGACGGCCACTTCCTTGAAGGGCATATGTCTTGAGTTCAGAAGTCGCTCTTTCTTCATTTAGTGCTTGAGAACGATTAACAGTTTTCTTAGCACTTAACATTGAAGCAAGACCACTTAGACGATTCTTAGAGTCCTTAGCTTTAGTCGTTGCATCAACAGGACCAGCCTTATCGTTGATATCATCTTCTTTAACTTCCTCTTTAGTCACCTTAGCTTTTGCTTTGCGAGCAGCAGCTTTTTCTTTGTCTTCTTTTGTAGGTGCCGAAACAATTCTTAAACCAAAAGGCTTAGAAGAAGTTGATGATTCATCTTTCTTTTCTTCCTTACTCTCTTTAGCTTCAACTAAGTTATCTTGCTCATCGTCTGAACTTGCCTCAACAACTTCTTCATCTTGTTCTAAAGTTGTATCTTCAATAACTTCAACACTCTCTGCAACAACCTCATCGTTTGAGTCTTGTGCTTGAGCAACATGTGTTGTTTGAGTTTCAGTACTTTCATCTTCGGAAGTTGCCTCAGAAGATTTTGAAGATGCTTTACGACGAACAACAGTTTTCTTACGAGTTACTGTCTTCTTAGCTGGTTTATCTTCTTCACCAGCTTCTTCACCGTCAGCACTTGCAGCAGCTTTCTTCCTTACAGAAGTTTTCTTAGCAGCTTTCTTTTTGACCGTCTTCTTCTTAACAACCTTCTTCTTTGCAGGAGCGTCTTCTTTCTCACTCTTTCCAGAAAGAGATTCCCACTTTGTGATATCATCATCAGATAATACCGACATGTGATTTCTTACTGTAAAGCCGAAAGACTTTAACTCTTCAACAAGATCTAAAGGCTTCTTTCCGATTTCGTTGGCCAATTCAAATATTTTCTTAGGCATTTTATCTCCGTAGTATGACTACAATTTATTAATCTATTTAATTTTAAAAGCAGCTAGTTCTTCTCTTAGTCTTCTTTCTGCTTCATTAAATTTATCTGAACCTTCTTCATCAGACTCAGATCCTTCTTTATTAATGATACCTAGGTATCTTGGTACAGCTGAAGCAGAAACTAACTCTTCTTCACCTTCTGGTTGAAGTTCAATTGAACCTTCCTCAACTAGCTTAGCTGCTTCATCAATTGCTCCTTGAGCAGTTGCTTCATCAACTCCAGTCATTTGTGCAATTTCATCAGCAGGCGTTGCCATGAAGTCACCAATTGCCATGATGCTATTTTGTACAAGAACTTGGGCCATTGCATCTGTGATTGATGGAATTTGAAGTAAGTTATCAACAGCTTTACCAACTTTTTCTTGAAGCTTAGACTTCGAGATAATATTGATATTATATCCAGATAGCATTGCTGCTAGTCTTACGTTTTGACCACGTCTACCAATGGCCAGTGAAAGTTGATCTTCTTCAACGATAACGTCCATTGCTTTATTATCATGATCAATTGAAATATTTTCAATTTCTGATGGTGCGAGAGCTGCAATAGCAAACGTCGCTAGATCATCATTCCATCTAACGATATCAATTTTCTCACCTTGAAGCTCATTAACGATATTTTGAACACGTGATCCTTTCATACCAACACATGCTCCAACAGGGTCAATGTCTTTATCAACTGACTGAACAGCGATTTTAGCTCTTTGACCTGGCTCACGTGCAGCTGACTTAATTTCAATTGTTCCATCTTGAATTTCTGGAACCTCAATTTCAAATAGCTTAACAAGGAACATTGGAGACGTTCTAGAAAGTCTAATCTCTGGACCTCTATTCGTCATAACAACTTCAGTTAAGTAAGCTTGAACTCGATCACCTGGATTGAATTGCTCACCTGGAATAAGCTCTCTTCTTGAAAGAACAGCATCTGCTTTCCCAAGATCAACAACAACATTCCCACGCTCATATCTTCTTACGATACCAGTAACTAAGTCACCTTCTCTATGCTTAAACTCAGAGAATAGAATTTCTCTTTCTGCATCACGTACTTTTTGGAAAATAATCTGACGAGCAGTTTGAACGTCAACTCTTGTAAAATTAGGGTTTTCGATTTTAATACCTAATTGATCACCAATTTCAACATCTTCATCAAGTTCTCTAGCATCAGAAAGATTAATCTCAATAATTGAGTCTCTAACTTCTTCTACAACGTTCTTATATTGAAAGATTTCTACATCATCATCGTCGTCATTATAACGAGTTTCGTATTCACCTTGAATTCCAAATTTCTTTCTAGCTGTTACTAAGAAAGCTTGTTCAATAGCGTTTACGATAATGGCCTTATCGATTCCACGGTCTTTACCTAATACATCAATAATTTTACCTAGTTCTGAGAAACTCATTTTTCACCTCAATAATTACACTTCTGGTTCAAGTGCGATCTTATTAATATCATTTAAATTTAATTTTAAATCAAAATCATTATCTATTGTTACTTCGACGTAGTCGTCTCCATAACTATTTAATACACATAGTACTTTTTTAGAGCTTGCTGTTTTCTTATCAAATTTTTCATTTGGAAAAAGATCACCAAATTTTTTATTTAATTGAATAAGAATTCTTTCGCCTAGACTTAACTCTAAGTGCTCAGTTGTTTTTATTTTTCTAAACATCCCTGGTGAAGATACCTCTAAAACAATATCATCTGGTATCCACTCGGCAGCTTCCATAGGCTCGCTAAAGCCTCTATCAACGTTTACACAGTCTTCGATAAGAGCACTCTTTGTTTCTTTATCCATGATATAGACACGTAGAGTTTTTGAACCTTTGATATATTCCATATCATAAAGAAGGTAGCCTGCTTCAGAAACAACCTCTTTAGAAAGCTCGTAAAACTTTTCTTCAATACCTGTATAAGTGACGTTTAAATCCATCAAATAAGCCCATTAATAAAAAAAAAGGGTAGCCCTAAAAGTCTACCCGATTATATATTCGTTAAAAATTTAACTAATCGTTATTTACCCAAATTCACTCGCTATAAAGAGAATAAATCTAAGTACCTATTAATTATCAAAGATTTTGAAATCTTGTCAAGGTTTGTCATAAGTAATACTTTTCGAGTCGCACTGCATAATTACTGCAGTCCTGCCATTCTGATAAAACTTTGGCTTTCTAAAAGTCTCTTTAAGTCCTAATGCTGTATAGAGAGCGATGGCACCACGATTTGTTTCTTCAACTTCAAGATAAATATCATATATTGAACCAAGAGTATCTGCAGCCTGTTGCGTCATGTCTTTAAACAAATTATATCCATAACCTTTTCTTCTTTGAGAAGGGTCCACAACTATTTTATAAAGATGGCAAAAGTCTGGGGAAGTTAATTCATAGACACTAGAGCCTACAATACGATCACCCTCTTTTAGTTGGCCAACAAAGATTTGTCGACTTGAGTTGGCCATTGAGTACCAAGTATCAAGAGTCCAAGGCCAATCAAATATTTGTCTTTCAAAAATAGCAAGTGCAGTTATTTCATCTTCATTCAATTTAGAAAGTAATTGTGTTGATGAGTTTAACATTAAATGCCCTATAAGAATAAGCGAGTTTGAATAGGTTTAAAGATGAGAGACTTATAACTTTGCATCGATACATCATTATTTTCTGATTTATAACTCTCATGTCTTTTTATTAGTTCACGGTTTGCATTATAGATTTGATAAACTTTAGATAAATACTGTTTTGGAACTTTGCACTTACCAAGTTTTGGAGTCTCCAAAAATTCATTTTCGATGGCCATTACTTTATTAAGCTCTAAAGCCTTTAAAACGATTAATCTTTGGTCTGCATCAAGAGGAACTGGCGTTGCTTCAACATATTCAACTTTGGAGCCGATTCCCGTCACTAGGCTTATAAAATTATTCTTTCCAATTAGGCAGCGAGAATAGTCATAGGACTTTAAAATGAAATTGACGTCGTTTGTGAAAAGAATTTCACCATTAATAGAAAAAAGGGCCCTATCTTTTAGGGCCCATGTATTTAGCGTAAAAATTAAAGTTATAAGTAATACACGTTGCATGAAGATTTAGTTTAAAGCAAAAACAATTTTTTGCAACTAAACATTAACCTATACAGGTGATGAGATATCTACGTTGGCAACGGCCTTACCTGCTGTAAGTTTCGTTTCCATTTGGTAACGAATCTTAACATCTGGGTTGAATGTATAACCATCTTTACCACGAATGATATACTTTCTCTTTGTATCACTATTGTCTTTTGGCTCGATAAGCTTTCTAAGACGAGAGATTGAAGTATAAATTAATTTATCGTGAATTAGTGGGTTATATTCATCTTTCCAGATATCACGAGCAAGATCTTCTTTATCATAGAAAGAACCACGATTCTTCGCTAGAAGGAACAAGATCTCAAGAAGTACGAAACGGTGCTTAAAGTCGATAACACCGATATTCTTTTCTTTTACTTTTCTATTATTTCGATCCAGGTATATATCAACACTTGAATCATTTACTTCGTGAATTTCAGCATCAAGTACATTTGTCAGACGCTTAAATGTTGTCGAATCAACTGCTTGTTTAGCAAGATTATAATAAAGAGTTGCTTTATCGTAATCCCCTCTCACCTTTTCAACTTGTCCAATACCTAAAAGAATATATCCGTAAAGGTTCCAACACTTCTTATTCTGAAGAGTCGTGTTTGCGAGTTGAAAATGCTTAAGAGAAGCTTCAATATCACCCTTTGCCATTAGGATCTTTCCATATGTCATATGCATTGATCCACCAAGGTATTCCTTATTGATAATCTTTAGTAGATTATCAAGTTGCCCCATAAACTCGAGAGAAAGATCAAGTTCACCTCTATTAAATGCATTATTAGCAAGAGCTAGTAAGCACTTTGAATGCAGGTCCGGATCGTTCTCTTCTTTGGAGCGATTATAAGATAATTCAAGGTCACGATATGCTCCCTCAAAATCATTGTGATAAGATTTAATTAAACCAGCATAGTAGAAATACTCAGCAGAAAGGCTACCAAGATTCATCTGAAGATCATTAATTATATCTTCACTCTGCTCAATATATTGAGATGCTTTATCGTCTTCAAGTTTCTCAGCAGCAATACGAATAAGGAAACTAAGAATTTTTAAAACACGAAAGTTGTCTTGTGGACGTTCAGCACAATCAATCGCTTTAAGGAAGTTAACTTCGGCCTTATTAAGATCAGCCTTGTCATAATGAAGCTTACCTAATTGATAATAAGCTTTACCAACTTCTAGTTTCGTTAGACTTTCTTGAGATGGAATTAATCCCTCTCCTGAGCCTACAAATCCAAGGACTTCTGACTTGAAAGTCTGTTGTTCATTTTTTGAATCAGATACGTGTCCACCGGTCATCTGCATATCAACTCCCTATTGAAATTTGCGCTGTGAGAATTTTGTGGAATCTTACCACAACATGTTCATAACATGTCATCACGCTACAAGTCAAAAACCGTTTAACTGGATTAAAATATTTACACTCAAAAGATTGATGAACCCTTTAATTATTTGATATTATGGGCCTTCACATAAAGAAAAGTGAAGATTTTACGCCCAATTTACGGAGATTACATGCCTAAGTACGATTTAGACACAATCAGACACTCGAGCGCCCACCTTATGGCGCAAGCAATTTCAAGACTTTACCCAGATTCAAACGTCCAATTTGGTGTTGGACCAGTAATTGAAAATGGATTCTACTACGATATTCTGATGGATCGAACCCTGGGCGAGGATGATCTTCCAAAAATTGAAGAGATGATGAAGGCCATTATTAAAGAAAAGCTGCCAATTGATAGAAAAGTTCTCTCAAGACCAGAAGCTGTGGAATTCTTCAAATCACAAGGACAAGATCTAAAAGTTGAACTAATTGAAGCAATCCCTGAAGACGAGGCCGTTAGTTGCTATTCTCAAGGAGAATTCATTGACCTTTGTCGTGGGCCTCACGTTGAAAATACTTCAGATCTACCACAAGGCTTTAAGCTACTTAGTATTGCTGGAGCATACTGGCGTGGCGATGAGAAACGTGAAGTTATGCAAAGAATCTATGCTGCTTCATTCATGGATAAGAAAGAGCTTAAGCAGCATTTAATGATGCTTGAAGAAGCAAAGAAGCGTGACCATAGAAAGTTAGGTAAAGAGCTTGAGCTCTTCCACTTTGAGCCAGTTGCTCCAGGGGCACCATTCTTTATGCCTAAGGGGACAATTGTTATTAATGAACTAGTTAATTATATCAGAAGACTTTACCGCATTTATGAATATGATGAAGTAATTACTCCTCAAATTCTTGATAGCTCTCTTTGGCACACTTCTGGTCACTACGAACACTATAAAGAAGATATGTTCTTCTCAAAGATAGACGACAGAGAGTATGCAGTAAAACCAATGAACTGCCCATGTCACATGCTAATGTTTAAGCATTATAAGTACAGCTACCGTGACCTACCTCTTCGCTATGCAGACTTTGGCCGACTCCACAGAAATGAAAAAGCAGGGGCCCTTGCAGGTCTTACGCGTGTTCGCTCTTTCTGCCAAGATGACGCTCACATCTTCCTAGCTCTTGATCAAGTACAAGAAGAGATTCAAAGAACAATGAAGATGATCTTCACTGCTTACGAGCTCTTTGGTTTTGATAATATCACTGTTAACCTATCGACTCGTCCTGAAAAGAAGGCCGGAGATGATAAGACTTGGGATATTGCTGAGAATGCACTTGAAGAAGCATTAAAGGCTTCAGGTCACGACTATGTCATCAAAGAAGGCGACGGTGCATTCTACGGACCAAAAATTGATATTGAAGTAGCAGATGCTATCGGACGTAAGTGGCAACTAGGAACAATCCAGCTAGACTTCCAACTTCCGGATCGTTTTGATCTAAAGTTTACGACGGCAGATGGTGGTGAAGAAAGACCAGTAGTTGTTCACCGTGCCCTGCTTGGATCTCTTGAGAGATTCTTTGGAGTATATACAGAACACGTTGCCGGTGTCTTCCCTTTTTGGCTAGCTCCAGAGCAAATTGTCATCGTTCCAGTAAATAATGATGCTCATGGTGAAGCGGCCCACAAACTCAAAGATCAATTATTTGCACAAGGTTACCGTGTAAGCGTTGATGATCGAAATGAAACGATGGGATATAAGACTCGTCAAATTCAAAAGTCTAAAATTCCTTTTATGTTTGTTGTGGGTGATCGCGAAATTGAAAACAATGCGGTTGCAGTTCGTAAGCATGGATCCAAAGGTTCATTTAATTGGACGAACGCAGAAATGCTTGAGAAACTTAAAGCATTAGACGATTTAAAATACCCTAAGGCATAAGCCTTAGGGAGTTTCCATTTTAGAGAGAAGGTTTCCATGGAAAGGAAAAATATCTTAATTATTTGTGGTGGAGGCTCAAGCGAACACGAAGTTTCGATTCGCTCAGCTCAATACATAAAGGAGCAAGTCGCACTCACAAAGTCATACAATCCAATCCTTGTGGTTCTAAATGAGTCAGGCCAATTGACTCTTGATGGCCACAAAGTAAGTCTTAATGGACAAATTCTAGAGACTGCAACACAGCGTCCATATATAAGTTATGTGATTCCAGTTATCCATGGACCTCCAGGAGAAAGTGGCGAGATTCAACCATTTCTTGAATTTCACAAACTGCCCTACTTAGGGCCAGCTCACGAAGGAAGTAGTATTTGCTTTAATAAGGTGACAACAAAGCTTTGGTTTGATCACCTAAGAATACCAACTGCTCCTTGGATGTCTGTACATAAGAACCTGCCTTATGAACGCCAAGAAATAGTCGACTTCTTTGAAATATCTAATGAAGATATTTTCATCAAGGCCGCAAGCCAAGGCTCATCGGTTGGCTGCTATCATGTCACAGATAAGAGCGATCTAATTGATTCGATTAATAAGGCATTTGAATATAGCGATGACGTTTTAATTGAAAAGACACTTAAAGGACGTGAACTTGAGATAGCCGTCTTTGAGCAAGGAGACAACCTCCATGCTACTGTTCCTGGTGAAATCGTTAATGAAGAAGATTTATTCTACGACTACAATCAGAAATATAGTAATGATTCAAAGGCCAAGACCTTTGTAGAAGCACCTGATTTAACAATCAATCAAATTAATCAAATGCAAATTATTGCAAAGACCGTTTTTAAAAACTTAAAACTTAGACACTTATCACGAGTAGACTTCTTCTTAGCTGATGGCGAAGTTTACTTAAATGAAATTAATACTTTTCCAGGCATGACTAGTATTTCGATGTTTCCGAAGATGCTAGAAAATACTGGACTAAAGTTTTGTGATTTTTTAGAAGAGAAGATCTCTCGAGACATAAGAAAATAAAAGCACACATCTAGGGACAAAATATGACAATCGAATTAATAGGTTCAAACAGCCATGAGCACGCAAAGAACAAGCTTGCACAAATGTATCAAGATAATTTTACTCCAGCAGAAAAGAAGGAATATATTCCACAACATCGCAATTCCCAAGGCGCATACCTTGCAATGGAGACAGCGGATAAGAATAAGTCAGAATATCTTCTTGATGCTGCTTCACAAATTGCAACCCTAGGACTTGGATTTAATGCTACAGCACTCTTTGGAACAACAATGCACCAAAGTGCATGGACTGGTAATTACCAAGATTCAACTTTTGTTGAGATTGCTGAGTCTTTTACAAATTTATTAAGAGAGAAAACTTCTAATCCAAATTATACTCCAGTCTTTGTCAATTCTGGTGCAGAGGCCAATGAAACAGCACTTATTATGGCCTATAAGAAGTCGGCCATTGTAGGAGCAAAGAAGATTATTGCTTTTGAAGGAAGCTTCCACGGACGTTTTCTATCAACACTCTTTTCGACTTGGAATCCATCTAAAAGAGAACCGTATCAAATTCCGGGGCATGAGACGACTTTTATAAAATATCCAGAATCAAAAGATGATAACTTCACACTTGATATTTCAAACGACTGGAGAAAGCTATGGGAAAATCCATTTGCAAATGACTTTGATTCAAAGCTTGCTCAATTTGAAAAAGGTGCAGATCAATTACTTGCAACTGAGATCGCCTCATTAAAACAACTTAACGAAGAACTTAAGAAAGATGAACACTTTGCACTTTTAATTGAGCCGATGCAATGTGAAGGTGGAGATCGTTACTCGACAAATCGTTTCCACACGGCCCTAACTCTTTTAACTAAGTCTTATGGCGTGGCCATTATATACGACGAAGTACAAACAGGATTTAACCTTGGTCGCGACTTCTTCTGGCATAGAACATTCGATTTAAAAGACAGCACAGGAAGTATCGTCTATCCAGACTATGTAACTTGTGCAAAGAAGGCCCAATCAGGGATTGTTCTAACGCAAGATCCTCTTTGGGAAAACAATGAATTTCAAACAACATCAGTTATTCGTGGCTACTATCAGGCAATTAGTATTGATCAACAACGCTATCGAATTAAAGACATTGAAGACTATACAAAGCAAAAGCTTGAAGTTTTAATTTCTAAATGGGAGCAATTATCTTCTCCTCGTTGCTTTGGAGTGGCGTTTGCTTTTGACCTTTCAGATGCCAATGATATTCCAGGTTTTATTAAGCACCGCTTTGACCTGGGACTCCTCTACTATCAAGCAGGAGACAACACTCTTCGCTTCAGACTTAATACTGCTTGGTCAAAAGAAGATATCGACTATCTCTTTGATGCTATTGATGAAATTGCAAATCGCGTATATCTGGACAAAACTTCTAAGCTTAAGTTTTCTCCAAAAACTCAAGTAACGGCACCAAAAGAATATCTATGGCATGAGAAATTAGTCCAGGCCTTCCAAGGTCAATCTGACTTTAAAAGCTCTTTCGATTTTGCTGCAAAATTCTTTAAAGACGAATGTGAACAAGAACTCATTGTTATTGATGAAGAGAACTTCGATTATTACAAGCATCAGATTTCTGAAATCCAACGTCATACATACGAACCGACAAGACAAACAAGTATTGATAAATTTGAAAAAATTGCCAAATGCAAGAATTCAATTGCCATCGGACTGCTTTCAAACACAAAGCAATTAATTGGAATTTCGTTTGCTGGTAAAATTTCGCACTTCCCACTAGAAAGTGGTCTAAGACTTGTAAAATACTTTAATAACGACAAGACTCTTTACATGCTTGATACAACAATTATTGGAGACGAGCAATCTCGTGGTATGGGTAAATACTTAAAATATGCTCTTACTCTCCTAGCTAGTACAAGTGGCTTTGAATATATTTATGGTCGTAACCGAGATATACATGCAGGTGCAATGCTAACAATTAATTGTTCACTAGGGGCGATTATAGAGTTCACTTTAAAAGAAAATTATCTTGATAATGAAGAGCACAGAGACGTAATTATTTATCGTCAAAATCTAAAATGGAATAATGAGGCGCCAAAGCTTTCAACGGCACCTATATTAAATACTCCTTCTTTTGATAATATGGAGACACTTGTTAATAAGATCTGTCTTTCAAACTTCATTGATACAAGTTTTATGGAAAACCTTAAAGGGCTAAAAGAGCTAGCACCAACAGGACTTGCCCACTTATTTACAGCAAGTGGCCATAGTGAGTGTGTGGATAAGATTTATAAATCAATTCTCATAAAAAATGGAAAGCAAAGAACAAAAGTTCTCTCTTTTAATGGTGACTACTTTGGTAAGCAAAGTTTTATGTCAGCGACTCTGTCGGGTAAGATAGATTTTTATCCAAACACAAGAATCTCTGATCTAAGTGAGCTTGAGGAAGCACTTAAGAGTGAAGATATCTTATGTCTCTATATTGGGAAACGTCTTGAATCATTCTCAAAAGAAGAACTAAATTCAATTATCACTCTCTCACACAAGCATGGAACTAAAGTTGTCTTTAATGAGTCAATTTACTTCCACAAGAATAGAAAACTTCTATCTAAAGAATTAGGTTTATCTCCAGATGCTACTTATGTCCACATGGGAGGACAAATTGGTATTTGTATGCTCTCAGAAGAAGTCTATGAGTCAAGGCCATTAATGATGATCTCGACTTGGGATGGTGACTCTTATGGACTTGCTCAGGCCCTAGAGTATATGAGTTCAAATCAAGTAAAAGACTATGTAAAATTTGAAAAGAGACCTTATTCAATGGAGATTGATGCTCCTAAAAGATTTGGCAATACAGGAAGCTGGTTCTTTAAATGTTAATGACCGATATTAATCTTCCAATTTTTGAATATGAATCTGATGACTCTTTTGAAAATGGGCTTGCTCACGGCAAGACATTTAAAGTATCCATCAAAGAGCTCATTCAAATAAGAACTAATCTTCTCCTTAAGAGGTCTCCTCATTTGAAGGAAAAATTAGAAGAGTTTGCAAAGCTTCAATTTGCAGAGACTAAGAAGTTTGACTTAGACTTAGCTCGAGAAATAGAAGGAATAGCTCAGGGTAGTGAGTCTTCAGTAACAGATATCATTATCCTAAATAATTACACTGATTTTAGAGATATCCAATTTCAAAAAGAAGTCCAAGACGAAGGGTGTACTTCCCTCTCTTATATCGATGAAGACGTAAGTATTGCAGGTCAGACGTGGGATATGCACCAAAGTGCTAAGAATTACTTAATGCTACTTAAGGTAAAAGACCCAAAGGATTCAAGTAAGACGGCCTATATTTATACTGTATGCGGCTGCCTAGGACTTATGGCCATAAATAATAGCGGGCAATTTATTGGTGTTAATAATATTAATGTCGTCGACGGAAAAAATGGCATTATTTGGCCAGCACTGATTAGAAAAGTGGCGCTTCAACAAAAGCAAGAAGATATCATTAAGCTTCTTATGGAATCTAATATTACATCTGGTCACAATTATTTAATTAGTGATGGTAGCAAAGCTTTTAACTATGAGATCACACCTACGGCCAAGGAAGTCTTAAAACCACAAACAAAGAATTTAATCTACCATACCAACCACTGCCTAGCAGATAATATTATCGCAGTGGAAGATGTTAATAATATAAGTAAAACAACAACGCCACGTTATGAGTTAGCAAAGAAATATGAGAAGACATTAAATGATGAGTCTTCTATTTATCAATTCTTAACTTCTCATGATGGACACCCTATCTCGATTTGTTCACACTACGCCCCAGAAGGAGCAGCAGATCCTTCACAAACTTGTGGTGGTGCACTTTATAATTATAAGTCAGAAATTCTTAGAGTATGGCGTGGTTGCAAAGAATACGATGATAATTTTATTGAAGTAGAAATTCCTCTACCCCTAATTTGATATAAATTAGATGTTTGAAGTGAGAGTTTATGGGACATCTTCCCTATTTACACACATGGACTGCACAGAGTAACGCCAAGAAGATCAATCTTAAATCAACATTTGACTGGGGATATTTAACTAATGATGGAAATAAGATTTACGATCTTAGTAGTGGTAGCTACCATCAATCATTTGGCCTTAGAAATCAGCAACTTGAGCAAGCGTTAATTGACCAGCTTAGCGTACTGCCGATGGCAATTCCCAAAGCGGAGTTTGAATTAAAAGAGAAGGTTTCTCAAAGATTCATTGATAAGATTGGACTTGATGGACGTATCTTCTACACACTCTCCGGTGCTGAATCAAATGAGAATGCTATAAAAATGGCAAGACAGATTACGGGACGAAAGAACTTAGTCTCTTGTGATAATTCTTACCACGGAGCAACTCTTGGGGCCCTCGCAGTCACAGGAGACTGGAGAAAGGAAGGAGCAGGCATACCGACACAATTCCATGCCTTCATCCCAAACTTCTATAATGACCCAAAACTTGTGGAGACAAAGAAGATTCTTTCTCAAGTTGGAGAACAAAATATTGCGGCCATATGCCTAGAGACAATAACAGGAGGAAATGGCGTCTACATTCCACCGCAAAGTTACTATGACGAAATCCAAAAGATTTGTAATAACTTTGGTATCAAACTAATTCTTGATGAAGTTATTTGTGGCTTTGGTCGTTGTGGCCAAGATTTTGGCCTTAGTCACTATAACTTAAGACCAGACTTTATAACATTTGCTAAGAATATATCTGGAGGCTTCTTCCCTTTTGGAGCAGTCTTTGTCAGTGAAGAAAACGCCAGCTATTTTGATGATCATATTTTAAATTGTGGTTTAACAAATGCTGCCCATCCAATTGGACTTAAGCTTCTTGATGAAGTTTTAAATCTTATCGAAGACCAAGACTTTATAAATTTAAAGAGAAAGAATGAAGCGCTCTTAGAAAACTTTGAAAAAGACATTAGTAATATTTCAATCGTTGATAAAACAAGACGTATTGGAATGCTTATGGCCATTGACTTAATTGATAATAAACTTGATATGCGAAAACTTTGGGAAGAGTTACTTAAGAGAGGTATCTTTATTAATATGACAAGAAATACAATTATTCTTTGTCCATATTTAAACTTTCCAAATCAAGAACTTTCACAAAAACTTTTAATTTTAAAAGAAGTAATTGAGGACTTATATGTATAGTAAAATTTTTAGTAGTGCCCAGCAAGCATTGGAAGATGTAACGAGTGGCTCAACAATTATGAGTGGAGGCTTTGGCCTTTGTGGAATTCCAGAAAATTCAATTAACCAACTCGCAACAATGAATTTAAATAACTTAACTGTTATTTCTAATAATATTGGAAACTCAGGACGTGGTCTTGTGAAGCTTTTAAAGAATAAAATGATCACAAAAGGCTATTGCTCATATGTTGGTGGTAACCCCGATCTTGAAGCAGCAATGTTTGCAGGTGAAATCGAAATTGAACTTGTCCCACAGGGAACTCTAAGTGAAAGAATTAGAGCTGCTGGCATGGGAATTAGAGCATTCTATACACCAACAGGCTATGGAACAGAAGTGGCAGAGGGAAAAGATGTCAAAAACTTTGATCGCCCTTGTATCCTAGAGGAAGCTCTTCACGCTGACTTTGCTATTATCAAGGCGCAAAAAGCAGACCCTTATGGAAATCTATGGTTTAAAGAGACGGCCCGTAACTTCTCTCCTTTAATGGCCATGGCAGCAAAGACGGCCATCGTTGAAGTCGAAGAAATTGTTGAACTTGGAGATATCAAACCTGAAGACGTACATGTTCCAGGTGTCTTCGTCCAAAGAATCTACTTAGGTAGTAACTATGAAAATGCAATTGAGCACTTAAGGGTGAGGGATTAATTATGTGGTCAAAAGAAGAAATGGCAAAAGAAGTCATTACATTATTCGCTGATAACTCAACTATTAACTTAGGTATTGGACTACCGACTTTAATTCCTTCTCAGCTACCTAAGAATCATTCTTATATTATCCATAGTGAAAATGGAGTTCTCGGTGTGGGAGATAGTCCATTGAAAGATGAAGTCTCACCTACTCTAATCAATGCAGGAAAAGAAACAATTAGCGTTGAAAAAGGGGCAAGCTTCTTTGATAGTGCTTTAAGCTTTGGAATGATCCGCGGAGGCCATATTGACTTCTGTGTACTTGGTGGAATGGAGGTTGATATCGAAGGCTCCCTGGCCAATTGGAAAATTCCTGGTAAGAAAATTACAGGCATGGGTGGTGCAATGGATCTAGTCAATGGCGCAAAGAATATTATCGTCATGATGAGACACTTCAGTAAAGATGGTGCACCAAAGCTTTTAGAAAAGTGCGAACTTCCACTCACGGGTAAGTCTGTCGTTGATTATGTTGTTACAGAGTGCGGTAGTTTTAAGATTACAAATGGAAAATTTAAAGTAATCAATTTGGCCCAAGGGCAATCAGTAGAAAAATTAAATGAAGGTTTTGAAAAAAAGATTTTTGAAATTTAGATAAAAAAAGAGGGCCCTGCAACTGGCCCTCCATTTTTCGGCTTCATGCCTATCTCTTGCTACGACATCCTGTCGATCAATTAAATTATAACGCACAATAATGAAAAAAGCAGAAAAAAAATAAATGGGTAAACATTTCCATTTGATCGAAAGCACGTTTATAATTGTATGTATTCACATAAACTTAGAAGGAATAGATGAGTATTTTCAACAGGAATTCGCAGGAAAAAAATAAAATAAATACAAAACATAAGCAAACCTTTACTTATTTTATTCCATCTCCACCTGAAAGATCGACTCCCTATCAAGAAAAGGCCTTTGATCAAGTTACAAGTTTTCTTAATCGCAATGGAATTTGTTTCAAAATCTCAAATACTCCTTCAAATTCTAAAGGAGTCTGGATTATTCTTGAATTATTCGGTGACAATACGACACTAAATAAGATCATTGCAGAACTTCAAGATAATCTTTCAAGTAAAGTGAACACTGAAGCAGACCATGATCTAGAAATTTACTACGAAGACCATGAAGAATTTCACAAAGATGATAATTTTGAAGCATAGACTATTATTTATAATTTCACTCTTAATATTATTTTCAGGTTGCTCAGAAGTTGAAAAGCAACTCAACGAAAGTCAAAGTATCAATAGCACTTGCCCTGTTATTGAAGAAAAATCAAATATACTTTTAGAAAATAATCGTAATAAGGAAGAAGTATCAAAACTAATTTCAAGTGATAGCTCTAGTAATGCTTATCGCCACCAAATAATAAATTTTGCTTTATCACAATTGTACTTCTCACCTCAGTCAACAACAGTGAACTCTCATACATTATTATTTGCAAAAGTTGATGGAAGAGAGTTTTTCATCAATAGTATCCCACAAGATACCTATGATTTTTCTTTTATAAATGCTATTGAAAAGCTTGCGAAATTCTATAAGAAGCCACTTGCAATAAAGTCTAGATTGGAATTAATTGAAAAAAGAACTAGTGAATATATCTACGCTTCTAAATCACTTGAAGAATTCATCAAGGATAATCAAGGAGAACTCTTTACCAAAAAGAACTTAAAGAAACTCTATTTTAGAGGTGCTCAAGGTGTTCGAGAAAATGAATTATTTCAACGAGTCAGTTATTTAAAAAGATTTAATCGATTAAAAAGAATTTCTCAAAAGAAACTTAAGACAAAGAGCTACAGTTCTGACTATCTCTTTACTCGCGGAAACTATAGCTGCTCGTTTGATAACAAATTACATGAAGCACAAGTCGTTATTTTAAAGAAGCCAAAGAAGTCTTACAATAATATCTTTGCTCATTTTAAAAATAAGAATAATTATATTATTGGTGTCACAAGCTCAATTCCAGATCTGGCCCACTCTGTAAATGAAATCATCTTTTCAAATTTCGAAAATGACAACTACCCTGCAGTATGCTTTTCAAAGTCAAAAGAACAAGCGGATCAAGTCATCTTCATGAGTGGTATTACTTATAATGCTCAAGTTTTAAATACGCTCATTAAGTCCTATGTTAAGCAAGTTAGTCCAGAAGAACTCATGAATACAAAACGTTCTCTACTACTACACAACCCTAAGAGAAGGATCTCAGAAATATATGGAAAAAGTATCCAGGATGCTAGTAATTCACAGTACTACGCTCCTTCACTCGGCTCTTTAACGATTTTAGAACTAGGAAGTAAATTAAGTACATATATTGATCCACGTAATAAGCAGTTAGCATGCCAGTAATAAGAATTGATGGCCTTGCTTCTGGCAAGTCCTGGGACTTTAATATTACTCAAGAGGATCTGGAGCTAAATGTTCTCAACTTTCTTCGTCTAAAACAGCTGCCAGTGGCCTCGAGTTGTGATGGTGAAGCAATTTGTCGTTTATGTATTATTAATGATGATATATTAGCTTGTAACACTCTAGTAAAAGATATTATTAGCAAGTATAATTCAAACATAACAATTAACTATTTATAAAAATAAAACAAAGGATCATAAAATGAAGTATCTATCATTTGATATAGAAGCAACAGGACTAGATGAAAAAGACTATATCATTGAGTTTGCTATGATCCCTTTTTGTTCTAAAACTAAGACTGTTAATAAAGAGCTTCAAAAACACTTCTACATTAAATGTCCAAGTTTTGAGGAATTGAAGCCAAATCTAAATCAGTGGGTTATTGATCACAATAAAGAGCTTATCGATAAGGCCCATAACGACGGCATCGAGATTACAAAGTTTAAAGAAGAACTAACCTCTTACCTTGAGTCACCTAAAGTAAAAGAGTATTTTGATAATAAGAAAATTACACTCTTTGGAAAGTCGTTAAGTGCTATTGATCTTCCTTTTTTAAATCGTGACCTTGGTTGGGAGTTTATGAGAAATTACTTCGAACACCGTCAACTTGATCTTTCATGTATCGCCTATGGGCTCATTGATATGGAATTAATTCCTGCCGAATGTGAAAGCGGATCCAAGCTTATGAAGTTCTTAAATATGGGAGAAGTCGCCCATACTGCGCTTGAAGATGCAATTAATACTGCTCTTATGTACTTTAAGTTACTTGAGCTAGTGTCTGTGAAAAAAGTTTAGTGGATCAAACGCCTTTGAATCGTGTCTAATTTCAAAATGTAGGTGATTACCTGTCGATTTTCCAGTATTTCCTACTGTTGCAATAACTTGTCCGCGAGTTACTTTCTGGCCACGAGAAGTATAGTTCTTATTGGCGTGAGCATAGACAGTAAAAAAGCCACCAACATGTGAAATAACTGTAATATTACCGTAGCCAGATTTACGTCCACTGTAGACAACAACTCCGGCGTCTGCTGAAACAATATAGGTACCTTTACGAGCAGCTATATCAATACCTTCATGAGGTCTCCCCCAACGATGTCCGTAGCCAGATGAAACCCTCTTTGAAGAAGGCACAGGCCATAGGAAACGCGAAGATGATCGAAGTTGTTGATAATTTATCGAAGAAATTGAGCGGCCCTCAACGCGATTGAAGAGGATTCCTTTCTTGTATGGTAAGAATATTGTCTCACCTTTTCTAAAAGCTGCATTCTTATTAAATTCTTCTATTTGCCATTGAGGGATATTAAAGATATTCGCAAGCTCTTTTGCATCGTAATTAGCGGTGAGTTTAATATAGCGTCCATTCTTAAGAGTCGAACACCCTAAGATGGTAAGCAAGATTCCAAAAATTAAAACAAACCTCTTCATGAGTCCCCATTCGTTTAGTTTCGAATGAGCGCTCTAATCAGTTATATTGATTAATCGGAAATTTTTGCCGCCCATTCATCAAACACATCGGACGAAAAATTCAAAAGGTTTAGTAAAGAAAAAGAAATATTACCATTCATAATTGCGTGATGATCAGATGTATGGTGAGGGTCGATCTCAAGGGGCGATCCGCCAATCCAATAGTATTGTTGACCATTTTGATCAACTCTCTCATGAACTTCTTCCGAGTATCTTCTCATCTGTGGTGTAGTCCAAATAACCTCTCCTACTTCAGACGGATGAAGGTTTGGAACATTAATATTTAACAGTGAGCAATCAGGCATTGAAGCTATCGCTTCAGACTTATTCTTAACAAGCTCTCTAATGATCTCAGCTGCCGTCGAGAAGTGTCTTTGCTCATCTGCTGAACTCATTACCGTCGAGACTGCAATGGCCTTAATTCCTTGAAATACGGCCTGCCTTGCGGCACCAACGGTACCAGAGTAGTAAATATCCTGACCAAGGTTTGCCCCGTGATTAATCCCAGAAATCACAAGGTCTGGCCTAACATCTAGAATTGAATTGATTCCCAGTAAAACACTATCGGCCGGAAAGCCGGTACAGCTATAGGTGTAGTCATTAATTCTTTTAACTCTTAATGGGTCATGGAGTGTTAATGCTTGTGAAGTGGCCGAGCGCTCCTTATCAGGTGCAACGATCGAGACATTTGCTATATCTTTAAGATGTTCGTAAAGGCATTGAATTCCATCGGCCGAGAAGCCATCATCATTTGAAAGTAAAATATTCATAATTACTTATAAAATAGAATTGAATTAAAATGCAAGGGCCTTTCTTGTATGGCCTATATATTCTGATAACTTAGGGACATCGATATTACGATAACAACGTTCAACCTGTGGTGAAATCTCAAATTTGATATAATTTGGCCCAATACTTTCTATTACACTTGATGAAAGATTTGAGTCCCAGTTAAGTCTTATACCAATTTCAAACTTATCATTCTTGGCCTTCATGACTTTTGAATAGAAATTAATGATGAAGCGATCAAGTTGACCTGTTGCCGATAAATCGTGCAAGAATTCATAATCAAAAACAACACTCTGACACAAAGGAGATAAGACCTTATGGTATGCATTTGAATCTTTAGCATCGAAAATGACACTAAAGGCTTTGCCAAAGGATTCAAGATAACTCTTTTGATGAATCGAGCTCGTTCCAAAATTTAAGCGAATATTTGAATGATGATTTGCAACCTGTGAAACGATTGAATTAACTATGATTTCTGAGTCATTTTCAAAGTGTAATTCGATAATATCATTTTCGTTAAATAGACTATCTGCCAATAATTCTTCAACGACATAGGCCTGAACAAAATTAAAGCTTCTTGGCCTAAAATCAAAGCCATAAATCCCCTTTGCATGCGTATTTGCAAACTGGAAACTTCTCTTATCATAAATACCATCGAGTACTAATTTCATCCTATTCATTTTACATGAAAAATGAAGTGATTGCTTGGAAGATCGATTTACTGCAAGATGTGCCGACAGATTCAGGGTGAAATTGCATCGTCAGAATTCGTTCACTAAGGTAGGTTATGAGAATTTCGTTATTTTCATCATAAATTATTTGATGATCATTACTAGTGGCCTTGTTCATGACAGCAGTTAAAGAATTATATCTTTGAAAAACAAACTCTCCCAAATCAATGCCTAGTAAATTAACTGAGTTTAAAACTCTGATTCCCCTTCCGTGCATAGGAAAGTTACTGCGCTCAATTATTGCATAAAAGACTTCAGAAAGAATGATCTGATGCCCTAAGCAAATTCCTAAACTACGACGAGTTTGTTGAATTAACTGTGCTAAATTAAGTCCTTTTGACCTAAAGAAGTTCAGATACTCCTCAGGATGACCAGGCCCTGGCCCTAGAATAATATTTGTATCAAGAAAATCCTCTCTCATAACATCACGATAGTTTTTTACTTCAAGACTGAAGTCATGACTTAGGTAAGAAAGAATATTATTTGTAAAACTATCCTCGAAATCAATGAATAGTAATTTCACAGAGTAACACCGAATACCGAATCAAAATTCTTAGCGTTGTAATTAATTAATATTTTTAGAGAGATCGATTGATCAAGCTTTAATTTACTATTGATAATTTCATCTTTTTGACGATATTCAATATCGAATACCCAGCAATTATTTAAAGGATTATAACGAGTACCGAGGTAAGACTCATACACACGCTCAAGCTCAAAATCATAATAATAGCCTGTTCTAAAAGAGAAAATATCATTTAATTCAAAATCAACATCAAGAGTAAAATAACGTCTCTCATCAGAAAAAGAATCATAATTTAACCCAAAACGATAATTTAATTTTTCTAAATTATGGGCCAAGTTAATTGATGTAATATGCTTACTTTCTGAATGAAAGTAGTATTCTGATAAACCTAAAGAGAAGCTCTCAAAGTTTAGTCCTGTGAGAATGGCCAAGCGAGTAAGTCGATCATCAATATCACCAGTAGCTGTATCTTCTTTTTGAAGAATTAAGCCTTGTGAAATATTTAAATAAGCAATTTTTGTATAATCATAATTATCGAGTTGATAATTGAAGTTCTTAAACATCTCATAATTTGGACGTGGAGTTTTCTTTAGAATATTATTATTAAAGACAAACTCGAGGGTATTTGACTCAGGAAGGTCGGTACGGGTCGATACATCTTGTAGGGTATTGTTACTACCTCTAATAATGTCCCTTTCATCAAAACGACCAGAGTCATCTAGTTGTGCAAATTGATTACCTAGTTTTTGATTCCCGCGATATTTTTGTTCATTGTAATAATAATGATTCAAACCAAATTTCAAACTATGCTTATAAGAAGAGCGATAAATCTTTCGAATATTTAACTCTTCTTTTTTTGAACGTGGAATCTTAGAAATTAAATTTAATTCCTCATCTTCGATCAAAACAGGCTTGATTACTTCTTCTTGAACAAAAGCACGGCCATAAACTTTTTCAACATCAACCCACATTGATGAGTTAACATAGTTTCCATACTTATAACCATTTTGCTCGTCAACTTTTTCAGTTGGTAGTATATAGTATTGAGCATCAAGTCCTGCTTCAAACTTGAAGTTAACGTGTGCAATAGGCCTTAGAACAAACTCAAGGGATGGCATATAGTCCATTCTTTGAATATTACGATAGAAAGAATTCTCATTCGTAACATCTTGTTTAAAATAATCAAATTTTAAATTTTGATAGAAGTTAATCTTTGAAAGAATACCCTTCGAATTGAAAATATTTAAAGGCCTGTGCCCAATACCAAGCGAGAGTGTATTTTGAACGTAGCTTGAATCAAAGCCTTCGGGATCATTATAAAGACTATTGCTCATAAAGCTTGAATAGAGATTAACTAGAAATGCATCTCCCATATAATCAGAAGATAACTTGGCACCCTTCTCACTTCCCATATAAATATCTTTATCAAAGTAATCTTCATAGTCACTTTGAACATCAAGATCTGAAAGATAGATACCATTTGCTAAAAAAGAGAAATTATTATTTGGATGATAGAAATAATTAAAATCATAGGCACCACGAATTTCATCTTCCCCACTTGGCGAAAGATCTAACTTACCTGGTTGCCAAATTTTATCATTAACAGTTTGTGTTTCAATATCAAGGCTTGAATACTTACCAAGAGCATTACGATACTCTAACTCCAGTCCATTTCCTCTTTTCCCATAAACAGTAGGAGAAAAAGTCATATCACTATTGTCATTGATGGCCCAAAAGATTGGTTGTTGAAAATAGAAGCCTTCATCGAAGTCTAGGCCAATTGTTGGAAATAAAAGTCCTGATTCTCTTACCTTTCTTATTGGAAGAGAGATATAAGGAATATAAAGAATAACGACACCATTTATTTTAATGAATGTATGCTTCATTGAAATATAGTCATCAGGTACAACAGTAACTTCCTTTCCTTGTATACTCCAAGACTCAGGACAATCTTTACATGTTGTAAACTCAGCATCTCGGGCCTTAAACATTCCATCATCTTGCCTGATGATCTCCTTGCCTCTTAATACAAAGTTCTCATCAACTAATTTTGCATTTTGTACTGCAAACTCTGCTTTTTTTAAAGAGTAAGAAATCTCAGTTCCATATAAGTTAAAACGCGGACCAGTGTAGCGAACATTTCCCCAAATCTTTCCAAGTCCTGTTGCTAGAGAGATACTCGCCTTTTCTCCATAAATTGTGTCATTACCAAGTTTGATAATAACATTTCCATGGGCCTCATATGAGTTATCACTACTTTTTCGGTAAGCCTTATCAGACAAAATTTGTACTTCGTCATTTTCACCGAAGGCTAAAATCTTTGGAGTGTCAGCTAGAGATTGAGAGCTATTTAGATAAAGAAAGAAGATACTTTTGAACGTTAGCAATAAAATAGTAAGAGCCAACGACAAGTATTTTGTCGGCCTTGAGAACGGCATCAATATCTCTAATATATTTACTATCTTTATTATCTTCAATTTTGTCATTAGTACTTAATATTGTATCGAGAAATTTATGCATTTGATATACATTTGTTCGTGTGTTGAGATTTTGTTCGATCTCATATTTTGACATCGCTCTTTCGTGATCAAAACATAGTACATTAGTCGACTTAATAATACAGGGATATGACTTATAAAGCTTTAAAGTCGTGCCAATCTGATCTTCACGCCCAGTTGAAAAGCTTATAAGTACATCATATGTTTCACTTGCATTACAATCATTTAAACTTTTAAGAAGCTCTTTATGTCCTAATTGATTATGTGCTCCAACAAATAAAAACTTATATCGACCAGCTTGCATTTCATCGCGTCGTCCAAGTGTCACAGGCCACGATAAATTTGAAATATCGACATTAACTCCTGTGGCCTTCTCGTAGAGGGCCTTGGCCATTTGTCGGTTTCTCTCATAATAAATTGCTGTCTCTTTTGTGCTTACTGTTTTTAAGTCAACAAAATCCCGATCACACCAATTCTGAAGAATATCACAAAGAAATTGTTGCTCGATATTTGAAAATAATTGGCCATTGATACGAGAGATACCATACTTCTCAAACAAGATTTCTTTAAGAGTTGAACCCAGAATTTGCGTATGATCTAATCCAATTGAGGTTATAGCAGCAATTGGCCTTGAGAAGATATTTGTAGCATCAAATCGACCACCAAGGCCCACTTCTAATATGATATATTCTACTTTTGAGGCCCTAGCATATTTAATAAAAAGGACGAATAAGGCTTCGTAAAAAGAAAGCCCTAAACTCTTAATATCGTCTTCATAGAGATCTAGTAACTGTGTCAGCTCTTCAATTGAAATATTGGTTTCGTTTAATTTAAATCTCTCCGTAATCGATAAGACATGTGGCGAAGTCCAAAGACAATTTGATTTTTTATTGAGATTGAATAAGAAATTCAAACTATGACAAGTCTCTCCCTTTCCATTAGTTCCGCCAACGATAATAACTTTAGATTGCGATTCAATAGCTCTTCGATCCTCAGCAAGATAATCTCTAATATGATCTAATTTAGGACGAAAGTTTTCCTTACCGCATAGAGCGACAAGTCGATTAAGGAAAGTAATTTCAAGAGAGTTATTTTTCACGCAGGAGATATCTCACGAAAATAGATTTTTTTCCACAGAAATTAGAATTCTATTGTTAAATTCTTAGAACACAAAATATTTAGTCTACCATCAGTATTAACTGCCTCAATTTCATTTCTTAGTTGATCCAAGTAATTGGGCTTTAAGTGTCCAAGGTATACAGGAACATCTTTAGGCATTTTTGAAAGTTCCTCACTAATGGTATTGGCCGTGTGATGGCGACTATCCATTGCAAGTTTTTCCATATCATTAGGAAAACTAACCTCACAAAAGATTCCAACAACATTGCCTAGCTCACAGGCCTTTTTCCAAATCTCTTCAGTTGGACCCGTATCTTGAGTAAACACAATCGATTTTCCATCTTTTTCAATAATAAAACCAAGTGAGCCAGCAAAGTGATTGACCTTAATAGCATGTACTTTATAACCACCAATTTCTTTTGTTTGACCACTTTCGATATTATTAAATTTAAGAGTTGGATTTTTACAATCTGGAAGCTTCGTAAAATCAGGCCAGATTTCATCATTTAACAGATGGGCCATTACATTTTTTTCTACAACTTCATTGGCCCATATATGAAAAGGAGCATCTTTAAGGCCAAAACAATTATCTGCTAGAAAAGCTAAATCTGAAATATGATCTAAATGAGAGTGAGAAATTAAAATATTATCAATTGCGGTTTGCTCTTTAACACTTACACCAGAAGCGATTGAACCTGCATCAATTAGTAATTTATCATCAATTAAATAGGACGTTGCCCTACAACCAGGAGATACACCACCGTGTCCCCCAACGATTTTAACAATCATTCTAACTCCATTTAATTTATTTTAACTTGGAATTAGATTTTTTACTACAATTAATCAGACTATAAATTGAATAAATTAGCCTACTTAGAGGTTAGTTGGTCATAAATATCTTGAGTCTTGCTCCCAACAAGCTTAGATAGAAGCTTTGCAAGATTCTTCGGACTTTGCTTCTTTAGATAATTATTGGCCAAGTCTTGTAATTCTTTATTATCAGCACCTGTTTGCGATGGAATTTTTGGCCACTCAATTACAATGACAAACTCACCTTTAGCCTTGATAAGTTCATCGCTATAGTCACTTGCAATAAAGCGCACGCACTCCTCAAACTTCTTGGTTAATTCACGACAAACACAAATATGAGCGTGAGGATATTCTTCACAAAGTTGAGTTAAAGTTGCGTGAATTCGATGTGGTGATTCAAAGAATAATGAAGTTGCACCAGAGTTTGCGGCCATTGAAAACTTCGCACTAATCTCTCCCTTTTTACGAGGAAGAAATCCAAAGAAACAATATGGATTAGGGGCCATACCACTTAATTCAAGAGCGACAGTTACAGCACTAGGCCCAGCAATAGAAGTTACTTCACCACCGAGAGCAAGTAGCTCTTTTACAAGAATATGCCCAGGATCTGACACAATCGGACTACCAGCATCTGAAACGAGAATTGGTAAGCGAGAGTTTTTAATCTGATCGATATAGTATTTCAAATTATCTTGTGAGTGGTCATTGAATGAAATCACCTTTAGTGATTCTCTGGAAATTTCAAGTTTACTTAATAGAGATCGAAAAACTCTTGTATCTTCAGCAAGAACGAGATCACATTCAGAAAATGCCTGACGCATATTATCGGATACATCCCCAAGGTTACCTATTGGTGTAGATACGAGTGTTAATTTCAAAGTTGATCCTTTTCTACTTGTAATTACCTTAGTTTATAACGCATTAGAGAAATAACTTCCATCTAAAATATTCTAACGCTATGCGATACAATCAATATAGATGCTGTTTTTTTGATGGAAGAAGGAGTTTTAATGGCAATGCAAGCAAGAGTACGCACAGATTCAACAGGTAATATTACAGTTCATATTGAAGGTGGAATGGATTATGAAAATATCATTCCTCTAAAACAAGAACTAGCGACAATAACAACAAGTCACCCTACTTCACTTATTACGCTAGATCTGACGGCCCTAAACTTTGTCGGTTCATCTGGAATTGGGATTTTTGTTGATACAATTAAAAGTCTTAACAAGAGACGTGACCAGGTTAGGCTTTCGAATGTAGCACCGGAGTTTATGAAAGTATTCAAACTTTATAATTTTGATGCAATGGAAATTCTAATCAACGAATTTGAGACAGACGAAACAGAACTATCTCAATTCTATGGTCAAAGAAAGCGCACTTTTCAAAACTGATAATTTAGTAGATTAACGTAAATATCTTGGCCTTGCTTGGGTTGCTTAAAACCAATCTCAGCAGGGCCTTTTAGACTCTCCTCAATTGATCCTTGATAATTATAGCCACCACCATTTTGATTATATGAATCCTGATAAGGACTATCATTAGTATCTGGATAATAGTAATTCTCTTGGCCACCTGGTCTTTGCATTTGTTGTTTACGATACTCGTGAGAGCCGACAATATAGCCACCAAAAATTAATCCAAGGTATAATCCTAAAGAAGCACCAATTGCAACTGAGCGAGTTGAAGAACCAAATGCCATAGCAGCAGTACCAAGTAAGGCCCCACCAACGGTTCCATATCCTGCATTTAAGGCCACAATTTTAACACGTGGATCCATGTCGGCCTTAGCCTGAAAGCTAGTAAAAGTAGTTGAAATAAGTAGTGTAATTAAGAATATTTTTTTAATCATATGAAAATTGTAAAAGATGGCCTTGTTTGATGCAAGGTAATTATTATTCATATTAACGACACTATGCATGATAAATTAAAGAATTGAGAAACGAAATTTGCACTTTGATAAAGTCTTTGATGTTGAGCACGAGTCACAACACCGGCCGATTTAACTTCAAATATTTTGATAACAAATTCAGAATTTAATTTATAGATGCCACAAATATCAACCTGACCACAGCCAATTCTTCTTAGCATTGTGGGACAGATAAGAATTGGAATAGACTCTCCATGTATTTGGATGGATTTTTTTAGTTCTAAGCTCTTACCTTTAAATTGTTTGGCCTTGGACATATTCTCTTACCCCTTTGAAAGATTTGCGATGAATTGGGGTGATACCATGAACTTCAATGGCCTTACGATGGACGGCCGTTGGATAACCAGCATTTTTTTCAAATCCGTAATGAGGATAAATTTTTGCGGCCTTAATCATTAGTCGATCTCGATATACTTTTGCAATGATGGAAGCAAGACCTATTAACGATGATTTACTATCACCTTTAATCACAGGGTGAATATCTGAAACCTTCTTAGAAATAAAAGGAAATTTTCCATCAACGAGTACGACACTTTCACTAACATTTAAATTATGGCATGACTTCTTCATTCCGAGAAGACTTGCTTGAAATATATTAAGCTCATCAATTTTTGCTGGAGTAACTTTTTCGACACTATAGCTAAAGAGCTCTTTGTGATTATTCTTCTTGAAAGTTTCAATTTCTAATTCTTTTAAAATTAATTCCATTTTTTTTAGACTTAATTTTTTTGAATCAGTAACGCCAATTTTCTTTAAAAGTATATAAAGTCTATCAAGGTTTCTTACGTCAACTTTTACGGCCGCCGTAACAACAGGACCAGCAAGAGGTCCACGTCCAACCTCATCAGTTGCGATAATATGAGAATGCTTTTTTATAAATTGTTTTTCAAACATACGACTCTAGATCTTTAGATACAATAGATAAAAGAAGGCCCACTTAATAAGCGGGCCCCTTTATGACTTAAATAGTTTTTAAAATTACTTTCTATCGTAGTCAATTGCGATACGTGCAGACTTACCTGAACGATCTCTAAGGTAGTAAAGTTTAGATCTTCTAGATTTACCTCTTTGAACGATCTCAATCTTTTCTACGTTTGGTGAGTGAAATGGGAATACCCTTTCAACACCAATTCCAGAAGACATCTTTCTAACTCTAAAGTGACCAGAAAGTTTACCAGCTTCTTTCATTGCAATAACTACACCTTGGAAAACCTGAATACGAGATTTTTGACCTTCAGTAATTCTTGCGTGAACAGCAACAGTATCCCCAGTTTTAAAAGTTGGGAAAGACTCTACGTTTGCGTTCTTGTAATTTTCATTAACAATGTCTACTAAATTCATTACGAACTCCTAACATCTATTGGGTTTCTCAGAGGACCAACACTATGTTGTTCTTAAGTAAACCTTATTTCATGGACTCAGAGGCACTATTCAGACGGTCCAAATAAATGGCTACGGCCGAGCGAACAGACAAATGATTATATCCATCTGCACTTCCACCAAAAATTGGCTCAAGCGCAAAATGGGCCCGTTCGAGTACATGTGCATGGAGTCCCCATCCAGTACCAAATAACAAGAAGATAGGCTTTTTGTCAAGGCGCGCATTCCTAATCAGGTCAGTTTCTACACCATTATTTGACTCAAAATTGGCCCCCGTCACACAGACAAGTGGCTCAACACCTTCTATCTCTTTGATTTTATTAATCCCATCTTCAACAGAATTAATTACGCGCGCAATAGCAAGGGCATCCTGACGATCTGGATTATAAACTCCAGCATCATCTTCTTCCCAGTGACCAAGAATACGATTCACTAATTTATGTTGGGCCTCAAGTGGCGTCACAATGAAATAGTTTTGCATACCAAAAGTTCGACAACTTCTAGCAATATCGTGAATATCAAGATTCGTAACAGATGTCGTTACGATATCTCCTCTCTTGTTCTTGATTGGGTGGTGAACTAACCCCAGGTAAATTCTATCTTGCACTTTTATTCCTCATATATTCTTCGTATAGATCAGGTCTATACTTTTTCGTATATTCAATTTTCTTTTGATGGTTAAATTCATCAATAAGTTTATGATTACCTTCTGTTAATACAGTTGGGACACTTTGGCCATTAAACTCACTCGGTCTAGTATAAACAGGGCCTTCAATTAATCCATCTTCAAATGAATCTTGAATTGCACTTTCACTATTACCTAATGCTTTTGGTAAAAATCTCATCATGGCATCAACAATAGTCATAACAGCAAGCTCACCACCAGACAAAACATAATCACCTAAGGATAGAATTTGAGTTACATATTGTTCAATAAAGCGCTCATCAATTCCTTCATAGCGGCCACAAATAAAAACATATTGTTTCTTAGCACCACTAAAATCTTTTGCTAAAGACTTGGCCACTTCATTATTAAAAACTTCACCGCGAGGTGATGTATAGATAATTTCTAAGTCTTCTTTTGAAAGACTTTCTCTATTTAGAATATGATTAATGGCCTCTTCTAAAACATCTGCGCGAATAACCATTCCAGGTCCGCCACCATAAGGAGCACCATCAACTCCTTTAAAACTTTTAGGTGAAAAATCTCCTAAGTAAAGAGGATGAAAGTCTACTTCGTTTCCAAGAAACTTACCAATAACTCCACTCTCTTTGAAAGCTTCAAAGAACTGTGGAAATAATGTTAAGACCCATACTTTATTCATTACATTAAATGTGGAATATAGCACTCCACTCGATTCTCTTCTAAGTTTACAAGTTTAACAAATTGATCAACAAAAGGAATATCGACGCTCTTACCATTAACTTTTGTCACTAAAACTATATGCGCACTATTATCAAAGTACTTTACAACTTTACCAACGACTTTTTCAGTCTCCAAATCGTAAACATCGAGCCCCACGATATCAGTCATATAAAACTCATCTTCATCTGGTTCAGGAAAAATACTGCGATCGACGTAAATTTCAAATGGGAGCATTGATTCTGTAATATTACGATCATCAACACCTTCAAGATAAACAATAACTTTGTTTCCAAATGAAATTGATTTAATTTTTAAATCTTGCCCATCTTTTGCGATACTACTTCCCTGAAGAGGTATTGCAAGAAATGTTGATTTATTTGCAAGGACTGAATCCTCTTTGTTTTCGAGGTTAAAGGCAAACCCACCCTTGATCCCATGAGGTCTTGTAGCTGTGCCAAGCAGCACCATATTCTCTAATTTCTTCATCATGCTGCTTTATATCATGAGAATTTAACAAAATCACCATAATATTTCTGGGCATTTAACTTGCCAGATCAATTAACCCTAGTTTTAATATTTATATAAGATTATTTATTCATGGAGAGAATTATGAAAAAATTATTAGCTATGACAGCTATCGCAGCTGTTGCTACGCCGGTAATGGCGGCCAATGTTGAAATGCCAACAGTTTATGGAAAACTTAACAGAGTTGCTCTTTATACAGACAACGACACAACAGGAAGAACTTCTTTCTCAGGTTTCACTGATGTTGATTCTTCAGAATCACGCCTTGGAGTAAAAGGTAAATGGGAAATTGAAGGAGTAAAAGGTACTTACGTACTTGAAGCTGGTCTTAACTCTTCTAACACAAATGAAACTAATGACACAGATTACAGAATTAGAATGCGTCAAGCGGCCGTAGGCGCTGATACTAAGTTTGGTACTATTAAAATGGGTCAAACTTATACTCCACTAGATGCTGTTATGCTTAAATCAGATCCACTAAGCTCAACTGTAGCTTCAATGGCAGGTTCAGATACAAGTGCAAGAATTGATGGTGCTAAATCTAAACTAGGTTTTAGATATCGTGCAAGAAATGATCAATTCTCATACGAAACACCAAGCATGGGTGGTTTAACTGTTGCACTATCAACAGACCGTAATAACGGAATGAGCAACGTTAAGACAAATGCTAATACTTATGGAAATACTCACTATTCAGCACTTGTTCGCTACCAAAGAAAAATGGATAAGATCGATGTTGATGTTTACGGTGGTTATGACTTCGAAAACAAGCCAGGAAGCGACAATAGTAATGACTACATGATTGGTGGACTAAACCTTGGTCTTTCAAACTTCAAAATCAACCTAGGTTATAGTGTTGAAACAACAGAAGCAGCAAGTGTTGAGACAGAAATCAACAGAATGCTTGCAGGTATCACTTACACTCTTAACAAGAATGTATTTGCTGTAACTTACCAAAACCGTGATGAGAAAGATGCAAATAATGAGTATACTCAAATTGCAGCTCACTACAAATATATGTTCACGAAGAACCTAGATATGAATCTAACTGTTCTAACTTATGATGTAGATGAGACAGCTGGTACTCAGAATGAAGCAACAATGGCAGCAGCTGGTATCCAAATCAAATTCTAATGAGAATTTAATTATACCTAAATCTCGGGCCCACATTATTGTGGGCCTTTCTTTTTGAGATTTCTTCTCTATAATAAGCACATGAATTTAAATGAAGTAAAATCAATTGCAATTATGCGCACGAGCGCCCTTGGTGATATTATTTGGACCCTGCCGATGCTCAATCGCATTCGCAAGGCCATGCCTCAGGCAAAGATCTACTATATCACAAGCAATACCTTCGCTCCCCTAATTGAGGACTTGGAAGGAATTGAACTAATTAGAATAGATAAACCAAAGAAGCTTAAAGATTACTTCAGACTTCAAACCATTTTTAGGCCATATCACTTTGATATTCTCTTATGTGCTCAAGCAAATCTAAGAATTAATTTCATCTACCCTTTTATAAAAGCCAAACGAAAGATTGGCTTCGATAGTAAGCGCGGGCGAGATCTTCAAAGATTCTTTATTGATGAATCAATTCCATTCAAGCAAGAGCACTCAGTTGAAGCTTTCTTAGGCTTTAGTGATTTCCTAGGAATTAATTCAGATGAAATTACATTTGATCTTCCAATTATTAAAGAGCAAGTCGGCCAGCTACCTTTAGGTGATTTTATTGTCATCCACCCTAAGGCATCTTCATTACAAAGAACTTGGGCCACTGAACGCTATATCGAAGTTGCAAACCTTGTTGGCCAAAAATATGATATCCCTATCATACTTACAGGAATTCCAAGTGATAAAGAAATTTGTGTAGAAATCGAAAAGAATTCAACAGCAAAGATCATCAACTTATGTGGCAAAACATCCCTTAATGAACTTAAGAATGTTTTCTTAAATACAAAACTAGTTATTGCACCAGACTCAGGCCCGGCCCATATGGCCGCAGCCTTAGGTACACCAGTTATCGGTCTCTATACGGCCGTCCCACCAGAGTATACTGGTCCATACGGCCAAATACAAAACTGTGTTAACGCCTATCCACGTGCTCTTGAGCACTACTTCCACAAAACTCCTAATGAAGTCCCTTGGCGCTTCCGTGTCAAAGAAGATGGAATGATGGATCTCATTACTGTTGAGGAAGTTTTTGAGAAGGTGTCTTCGATTTTAGCTTAATTGAAACTGTATCGTTTCCACTTTTAAATTAAAAAGAGCTATTGTTAAATGAGTTTTACAGGGAATCCCACTCGTCCCCTCGTGGGACTCACTGGGTTGAATTGCGTCAATTGCTCCTGCAATTGTACGCAAACAAAAAAAAAGCCAGATCAATGATCTGGCTTTTTATATAGAAGGTGCATCTTCCTAGTCTCACACCAAGTTACCCTGGCACTACCTTCGGCGCAAGCGGACTTAACTTCTGAGTTCGGGATGGTATCAGGTGTTTCCCCGCC